>NZ_JXBK01000006.1 GCF_000816495.1 Acinetobacter harbinensis | reverse complement strand
AAAAGCATCGAATTCGATGTACTTAAATTTTGGATAAAAAAAGCTCGCATCTTGGGGAAGGTGCGAGCTATAAAACCAATAATTAGTTTAACTGGAGAATGTTGACTATTCTACTAGGTTTAATTTTTTAAGTCATGTGCAAGAACTTACATTAAGAAAGTGCGATTAATAACTCAGTTTTCGTTGATATGTATACTTATTAAACTATTTAGGATGAGAGCCCATAGCCTATGGATCAGAACTCTAATTATTAATTCTATTGAATTAATAACACTTTATTGTACCCATAAAAAAAGCCCACCTTTTGGGGTGAGCAAAAACTAAGGACACCTTAGAGATGTCAGAAACTACAGCTAGTCTCTGTCGGTGATTATCTATACGAATATGCTCAACAGCATTGGCAAAATATACCAGAATTTAATTAAATACAAATAAATCAAGGAATTGATTAGATAACCTTAAGTTCTATTTAACCAAAACCACACTATTCTTTTATAGAAACGAACTTAGTCATACATTCCACAATTGAATCAATAAAAACCTGCTTAACTCTCCCAAATTAAGCAGGCTTGGTAATTGTGGCTTATTTATAATTCTTGTTGTCAATTTTTAATAATTAAATAAAACATAGCATTTAGAGTGAATAAAAAAGGTATAGAAAAGA
>NZ_JXBK01000005.1 GCF_000816495.1 Acinetobacter harbinensis | reverse complement strand
GTGCTTGACTCTTGTGGTTAAAAACAGGACATTTTAAATGGTTTATCGCATAGACATTTTAATTGGTGAATAACAGCCCTTGCAATAATTCTGTAATAACAATCAGTTAGCTTAAAACAGAAAAACTCAAAAATCCTCAAAAGCCGGATTCGCAACAAGTCGGTTTTTTTTTAAACAAAACTGATAGATTCCGCCAATAAAATTGGTTAATAAATGATCTTTTTTGGGTTTTTACTGAAATATTTTCCATCTAGATTTTTAAATTTATTGCGAATTTTGTTTAGAATTTGATAATTTTAAAGTTGAATATAGTAAGTGATAAAAGAATAGTAGGTATGCACTAATTAATCTGGATGATCGTCTTTTATATAGATTATATTCTTCAAGAGTCGCTTCACGGATGAAGGTTGCACGATTTTTTAGAATATAGTCTAAGCCATTTTTTTCAACGCTAAAGTTATCTAAGATATTAATCATTATGAATAATGTGCCAATTGCGTAGAACAATAAGACAATCGTAAGCACATTAAAATTAATCTCTAATTTTTTAGATATGACTGATATAGCTATAGCAAAGATAGGAAAAATTAAGAAAATACAAAGTACAAACGATAATGCAAAATGAAAAAAATAAGAGCTTAAATTAATTAGGGCAGAAAAAGTAAATCCAATAAATGCGACAGAAGATAGATTTCTCATAATTCTTGAGTAGTTCGAATAAGTTTACGTATTATCTAACATTTTTAGAACTCTATGCGTGTTATTCTGAGCTGGCAGCTAAGGAGCAACTTCCAGCTGGACAGTATAATCTTGGATTGATGTATGATAAAGGCTATTACGTTGCCCAGAATAGACAAATAGCATTGGACCTTTATAAGAAATCGGCAAAACAAGGTTATGCTAAGGCACAATACAATTTAGGTAATGCTTATGCAACTGGTGATGGTGTATCCAAAAATGATGAAAAAGCTGTAGAGCTATTTACAAAAGCAGCTCAACAAAATTTTCCAGAAGCGCAATACAATTTAGGCAATGCTTATGTAAATGGTAGAGGTATTACTAAGAATAATCAAAAAGCTTTAGAACTATTTACAAAAGCAGCTGAACAAAATTTTCCAGAAGCGCAATATAATTTGGCATATATGTATGAAAACATTTTTTTAGATTTAGAAAAAGCAATGTATTGGTATAAAAAAGCATCTGAAAATAAGATTTCAGAAGCGAGTAAAGCCCTAGAACGGTTAACTTCACTTTCGAAACAGTAGCATATAAATAGAAAAACATATGCTAATTACGATAGCAGCTATTATTAGACCTTGCATCTCAGCTAAAAAAATGCTTAACCAAGAGAATCTAATATTAGGATTTTGATTTGTAATAAATAATTTCGAATTCTTAGGTGAGTTCTTTTCTACCAATAATTGAATAGATTTTTCTTCAATTATTTTCTGCCAAATTTTATAGTTTTTTTCTCTTAAGACACCACAGCTTTCAAAAAAAAATAATTTGTATGTACTATAAAAATCTATAAATTCAGCTTCATAGGATTTATCATTATATTTATAATTATACGATACTTTCATAGTTGCTGTTGTATCCCGACCTCTTCCCCATGGACTTGAACATTCAATTTTATAGTTTAATATATTAAAATCTTTAATTCTTATCAAATTTGAATGAGTAGATTCAAATATTTTAAATTTAAAAATAGGAGTCGAAGTAAACAAAAATGCTAAAATTAACGAACATAAGATCAAAGAAAATAATTTAGAACATTTATCCATGATTGCTGTTATATAAGTAAAAATAAAACATAAGATAACCGAATATTTTACATAATACACCTTATACGAAATTAAAAATGGGAGCTTTAAGCTCCCATTTTTAAAGATAATTTTTAAATTTGGTTGTTGAAATTAGGTCGTTCAAATTGCTAGTTCACTATGACTACCTAATCGAAATAACTTCAAAATTAGTAGTTCACCTTCTTCTGTTTTCTTATAGATTAAAACAAGATCTGGTTTGATATGGCAATCACGATGACCTACCCAATTACTGACCAAAGCATGGTCACGATACTTCTCAGGCAAGGTTTCATCAGCTTGCAATAACTCTAAAACAGTTTGTAGGTCAGCATCTACGGTATTTCGATGCTGGCCTTTTTTCTCACGCTTATAGTCTTTCTTGAATGCTGATGTGTACTTAATCGTCCGCATTTAGATCAGCCATTAAGTCTTTTACAGAAGTAAAGCTTTTTGCTTTACTCAAATCTTCTTCCATTGCAGCAATAGTTTCAGCATTCGGTTGCCAAATTTCAAAAGGTAGAGCCTTTTCTTTAGCTACTTTAGTCAACAACAAACGGACTGCATCTGAGACAGTTAAGCCCATTGTTGCGAGAACTTCTGTTGCTTCATGCTTAATGTTTTCATTAATGCGAGTAGTTACTAGTGCATTTGAAGCCATGTTAAGCTCCTGTGATTAACATTGTTAATCACACTATATTCCTAGATGAAGAAAAGTTCAATTCGTATAAGCACCATTATGTTAAGTGGATGAACAATCAGCAGTAATTTCACTAAATTCAAGTGCTGTAATATGCGTGTTATCAATATGGCTGAGAATATAGTCATTCTTGGTTTGAAAGAAGATATCAAAGCTTTGGCTCATGAAAAAATCATGTTTGCTTTGCTTTTTATAAATGGGGGCAATTCGATTGATATAGTAATTTATCCAATCTACTTTATTGGCAAAGCATGAGTAATCTTTGAGATCTTGATATAAAGATCGTAGGTCTGTTGATATTGCCTCGATATTCGGGTCGAATAACCAAAGCGTAATATCCATTGGCTCTATAGCTGTCATTATATAAGGCTGTGATTTTTCAAAACGCTCAACTTTATAAAGTTGAGTATCATCAGTACAACAATTTGAGAAAAGAAGTTTGGTGGTTTGAACCTGAAAGTTATCCTGACCTATTTCTAACTCTCTAAGTTGTCTAGAAATATTAAGGCATTCAGGTATTTTGTTTAAATCAGAATGTGCAATATTTTTGAATAATTCCACGGTTTGAGTGATCACGTTGAGTTCACCTGTACCCGTAATAATACCTTTATTCCATAAGTGTAGTTTAGACACTTTTTCTGGACTAAATTGAAGTGATCCATATTCGTCCAAAACCACTTTTTTAGTGTCTGCTGCAATAATAATGCTATCATTCAACTGTATAGCGATAATGAATGTCATACATTTAATAAAATAGTTAATGATTCAAGGCTATGTTAAGCGAAATTTAGATTTGGTTTTGAATGTTTTTATAAAAATATAGGTATATCAATGGCCGGTGGTTCTCAAATCATTATTAATAAAAATGGTATTACAGTCATCACGCCTGGAAAGTTTGAGGCTAAAGCTGGGCAACATCTTTTTAAGAGCGGTGCACAGACAAATTATGAACTTCCTATATTACCGAGTGTAAAAGAAATTGACAGAAAGAGTATGAGATTTGATCTAAGTCAGTTAGATTCTTTATCTGATTTTTCTCATTCCAAATATAGGGTTTACAGAAATAACGGTAGTTTTCATGAAGGGTATTTAGATTCAAGAGGAAGAACAAAAAGAATATCTACATCAGAAATTGAGGATCTAGAGCTATTTATAGATCATTCTGATTTTGTTGTTGAAGAAGAGTTTTTTGTAGAATCAAATGACAATCAGGAGAATTAAACGGTGGCTGATTTAAATTTTCGTATCACTTTTTATTATTTTGGTTCTAAGGATGTTGTTCCCAATCTCGAGTACAGGATTCAGACGAATAGAGATATTCTTAAATGGACGCCTGAGTTAGAAAAAAAATGGTCGACGTCAAAAAAAACTCCTTCCAAATTTATAAAAAAAACAAATCTCAAGGGCGAAACAGAACCCTTTAAAGTGCCAGGAATATGTACGATTGAAGTTTTAGTTAAAGGAAAACCGACATCATTTAATCAATGGACATTAGTGAAAAAAATACATATAAATGAACGTTTTCTTCATCTAAAAAGTATTGAGTATCCTTTAACAGTAGAGATTCCTGTAAGAAAACTTGGCAAAGCTGTAACAGCGTCTAAAAGTAGCTCCAATCATCAATCTGATTACTATCAAGTACAGTCCGGAGACACTTTAAAGCTTATTGCTAAGAAATTTAAAAAAGATATTCATCAACTAATGAGGGATAACGATATAAAAAATCAGAATAAGATTAAGATTGGTCAAAAAATTTATATTGGTGATGCAAAAAAACAAGAAAAAGTATCAATTAAGCTTAGTAATCCAAATGATTTTGTAGATATCAAATATGAGGTTTTATCAGGAGATACTTTATCAAGCTTAGCAAAGAAGTTTAAGGTGAGTCCAAGTTTGATTGCGATGCAGAATAATATTCTTTTATCTGAAATGGATAAACTTCAAGTAGGGAAAATATTAAAAGTAAAAAATAATAGAGCTCAATATATTTCTGAAATTATGAAGAAAGAGCTCATGTTTTCAAAAGCAGATGGATTAGCAATCACACAATATCAACCAAAAGAATCATCAGCAAAACAGATTTTTATAACTTTTAGTGGTGCTCTATATTTTATTGGAAGTGCATTGGATATAGGTATTGCTTATGATGACAATGGGGATTGGATGTTATTCGTCTCTGTTGGAGCTAGTGGTGAGATTGATCCAAGTAAAATGCCTCATTTAACTAATAATGGAAATGCTAAGGAAATAGCTGAATTACTTAAAGATGAAAAAAAGCTAAAAGCTAGCTTTAAAAAAGATATAAATGTTTCTATTTCAAGTACGGCACTTAATGTAAAAGCCAAGCATGTCTCAGATTTAACTGGAAGTGGTCTAACTTTGACGAATACATTAAATGTGGGTAATTACTCTATTAGTCGGGTAAATGGTTACGCTACAGTAGATGATGTCGACACTCATGGAAATGCGGTAAAAAGGGATGTTAGAAGTAGAGGAATTCAGGACACTTTTGATGTAAGTGCTAAAAAAGTTAAAAAAGTAGCGGAAGGAAAACCAGTTTCAATAACTCACTCTGTCGCCAAATCCTATACTATTCCTATTTTATTATATGACCGAAATGAGCGATTGATGAAAGGTCAGGGAAAGGGGATTGAATATGTGGATTAAGACTAAAAAGAATTTTTTTTCCATTTTTATTATTTTGGTTTTATCTTCATTTTTTTCAGTGGCTTGTAGTAACTCTACTAATACGGAAAAATTACAAAATAATAGTAATCAACAAGAAGTAGATGCCTTATTTAAAAAAGCACAAAATTTATTTGATCAAGATAAAAATGATGATGCTTATAAAATATTTAAGCAACTTGCGGATCAAGGTGATACTAAAGCCCAAAATGCCTTAGGGAATGGATACCAACATGGTTTTTGGGGTGAGACTGATCTAAAACAGGCTAAATATTGGTTTAGTAAAGCAGCAGATCAAAATTATGTTGGAGGGATACACAATTTAGGAATGCTTGAATTTTTACAAGGGAACTATAAGCAAGCTTTACCATATTTTGAAAAAGCGGCAAGCATGAATCATGCTGACTCTATTAATCTGTTAGGAGTTTATCATCAAGAAGGAATTGTATTTCAACAAGACCATAAAAAAGCATTAGAATATTTTTCTCAAGCTATAGATATTGATGCTAATAATGCAAGTGCTTTATTTAATATTGGACAAGCTTATTATTATGGTGAAGGTGTTGAACAAGATTATACAAAAGCTTTTGTATGGCTTACTAAATCTGCAAGTCAAGATTATAGTCTAGCGCAAATTCAGTTAGCAGAAATGTACTTTAGTGGTAAGGCTGTACCTAAAAATGTGCAAAAAGCAATTGAAATGGTTAAACCTTTGGCCGAGTTAGGTGACCCTAAAGCACAAGAAAATCTTAAATGGTATATTGAACATCCAAATGAATATTAATTAGATTGTCTAAAATTAACATAATACACCTTATACGAAATGCTTATGTTAGAACCCATTTAAAGTGTCTATATTCTCACCAATAAAAATGTCTGGTTTATGATGGTTTTTACCATCATGGACTGGATATAAATATAGATGCTGATCACTATGTCTGATAAAGAAATTCAACGTCTTGCAGTGCTGCAAGACGTTCGAGATCATCGTATTACCCAAGTCCGTGCTGCTGAAATCCTGAATCTTTCAACCCGTCAAATAACCCGGTTAACCAAACAGCCTCATCTTGAGAAAGTCTTGTTTCATTTTCTAGCTTATTCAAAATTTCAGAAAGCTCTGTAGGTGATGCCCCTGATAGATATTCATTAATATCGTATTTTTTTAGTAATGCTTTTTCTTTTTGCTTTGCAATATAAACAGGATCTGACTCAAGCAACTTTTGTTTTTCAATAGCTTCCAGTCTCAACCTCTCCTGACGAATTTTTTCCTCAGCTACTCTTTCTAATTCAACTTTATGTCTAATTTTTTTCTGAAAGTCTGGCAGGAAACCGCTTAAAGATCTGAGCATATACTCATGAATATATACTTCTTCAAATTTACTTAGGCTTTGTTTTTCTTCATATTTTTTTATAATGTCTTTTAAACGGCTAGGTATTAAAAGATCTGACTTTAATGGATCTAAAAAATATTGTTGGCACAAATTTAAGAGTTTGCTCTCGAAAGTATCTAAATCTTTATCAGTAACTTTTGCCTGTAACAGTAAAGCCTTTCCCTCAGTCATAATAGAAATCTTATTCGAATCAAAAAATTACCTCAGTATAGTTGAATCACAAGAAGACCATGAAATTTTGGCAAAATTAGTTGCAGGCTTCTTGTACGAGCTATCCATTATTTAATCTGTATTTGAATTTTTGGATCTTCAATTTTTGAAAAAATTTCTTTATAAATTAAGTAATTTTCTTCATCTCTACACAAAAAAAACACCTCTTCAACTTGATCGTATTGTGGCAGCATCAAAAGAACCGTACCAATAGCTATTTCCGCAGCATGTTGGCGCGGAAATTTGTACACACCTGTACTGATATTGGGAAAAGAAACCGTTTTTGCCGCAATTTCATTAGCTTTCATAAGCGCATTGCTGTAAGCATCACAAAGTAACTGTGGCTCATTTCTTTCCCCGTTAGTGGGGACCTCACTTAAAAAATCCTGACGCAGTCGATTCTGCTGAACGAAATTAAAAATCTGTGTGTCCCTCATCACACATAAATACCTGAGATCAAAGTCCTGAGTACGACTATAAACTGCTTTCCATTTTGCGCTCATTTGCGTTTTAAGCCATTTTCTCTATTTGATATATGGAATCATTGGTAATCAGTGAAAAAACGCGCCTACCCCCTATTTTTTGCCTCTAATCGCTATATCAAAGCGAGTGTCTACGAGCGACACAAAGAAAAGTCGTGCTTAGACTTTTTGAAAAACATTTTTTTAAATATGCGAGTTTCTAAAAATAGCGTGATTCGTTAAATCTATTTGCGGCTAGACCGAGCGTAGCGAGCATAAAAAACTGATGAGCGTAACGAATTCCATAGTCTTTTTATTTTTTAGAATTGATTGCAGGTATTTGCAAAAAAATTGCCCCAAAGAATCGAACGAAAGTGAGATTCAATAGAGTTTGAGCATAGCGAAAACATAGGGCAATTTTTTATGTTCTGTGTTTTTAATGTTTTTAATGTTTTTAATGTTTTTCCAGAGGCTAATAGCCTTGCTATCAGAGGTTCTTAAGCTTCATATAAAGACGTTTAGTTACCTATATAAAGACGTTTAGTTACCTATATAAAGACGTTTAGTTACCTATATAAAGACGTTTAGTTACCATTAAAAGACTTATTTATACTTGTCTTTTTAAAGATATGTATTAACATGTCTTTAAAATCTAATTAATTATTTATATAAAGACATTTAATTACCATGAAAAAAGACTTAGTCATTAAAACAAATCGTTTAAACCAAGCATTTCAGATGCTTTCTTTAGCAGAATTCCATATTGTGCAGCTTGCAATTGTAGATGCCCGACAAACAGGTACTGGCTTAACAACTGACATTCCTTTACGAATAGATGCTCTGCGTTATGCTGATGTTTTTGGCACTACCCGACAAAATGCTTATATAAGAATGAAAGAAGCTGAAGAAACCTTATTTAATCGTAGATTCAGCTTCTTTGATGAAGATGGAAAACTAGTGAAAAGTAGATGGATTTCTCAAGTTAAATATTTAGATAATGAAGGTGCTATTGAAATAGTTTTTACTCCAGCAGTTGTTCAAGGTATTAGTCGAATAAATGGTGTAAAAGAATTCTTTACTCAATACCTTTTAAGTCAAACCTCGCAATTAAAAAGTGTTTATTCAACAAGGCTTTATGAGTTATTAATTCAGTGGCAAAGCACAGGCAAAACTCCAGTTTTTGAGCTACAAGATTTTCGTGCACAGCTAGGATTAGATCTTCATGAATATAAATTGATGAGTGATTTTAAAAAGCGAGTTCTTGATTTAGCCGTTAGTGACATAAATGAAAAAACAGATATTAAAGTGAATTACCAACAGTACAAAAAAGGACGTTCAATTACTGGGTTTTCATTCACGTTAAAACATAAGAAAAATATTGATAAGCAAAACTCTATCGATCTAGATCCATCTACAACTGATATTTTCATAAAACTAACAGATCCTCAGCGCCATTTATTTGCAAGTAAGCTGTCAAGTTTGCCTGAAATGAGCAAATACTCTCAAGGTGCAGAAAGTTATCAGCAGTTTGCAGTCCGTATAGCTGTAATGTTACAGGACCCTGCGAAATTTAAAGAATTAACACCTCTACTGAAAAAGGTCGGTTTCAAATAGTTATGTCAATTGACATTGTAAAGTTAACAGTCAAATATTAAGACAAATTAAAACTGGTTTACATAATGAAGAAATTGTCAGTTTCAGAATTAGCAAAACTATATGGATATTCTCGACAAGCTATCTATGCTCATATAAATAAAGGGAATTTATCCAAAGGAGCTGATGGATTAATTGATTTTTCAGAAGCTCTACGAGTTTTTGGAGAGCCTGAAGGAAAAGCTAGTACTGTCAACCAAAGTCAATCAATTAACAGTCAAAACTTGACGGAAGTTGACATGCTTAAACGTCAAGTTGACATGCTTGAAAAGCAATTAAATCAATCATTACTTAGAGAAAATCAGTCCATAGAAAGAGAATTATTTTACCAAGAACAAATTGAGGCAATGCAGCGTCTCTTGGAAGCTCCAAAACCCAATATGACTAGGTTTACCGATCAAGATCCAATACAGCAAAGCGTAGTTAAGTCAGATTCAGAGATAATTCCTACAGAAGCTAAACATGACGTTTTGACTATCAAAGAGAATAAAAAGATTCTGATTCCAGAGCATGTAGATCCTGAACCAGAGAAAAGGGGGTTCTGGAGCCGCTTTTTCTTGCCTAATGGATAAACAGTATTGACTGGCTTTCTATTTAGAAGATAATAGTTATACTTTTGTATAACTATTTGAGGTGGGTATGATTCACACCAATCTGCGTAAAGTCGGTGGGTCTATTATGTTGGCTGTGCCACCAAATTTATTAAAAAAATTAGGATTAGATGCAGGTAAAGCTGTTTCGCTTGATGTTCAAGATGGACTTTTACTAGTTAAACCTAGACAGAAACCATCGTATAAACTTGCTGACCTTTTGGCTGAACATGAAGCTTTAAATCTAGAACAAGATGCTTGGAATGATATGAAGCCAGTAGGAAGAGAAGAGATCTAATGAATAGAGGTGATATTTATCTAATTTCTTTAGATCCAACATTGGGACATGAGCAACAAGGTAAACGACCTGTATTGGTGATTTCCCCGAAACCATTCAACCTTGTAACCAAAATGCCGATTGTATTACCAATTACATCAGGTGGACGCTTCGCACGTAATTCAGGGTTTGCAGTTGAAGTTACTGGTGGTAAGACAATAGGCGTTGTACGTTGTGATCAACCAAGATCATTAGACTTTGAGGCCCGACATGCCAAATTCATGGAACAAGTTAATTCTGATGTTTTAGATGAGGTTATGGCACGGTTTACTACGATCTTTGCAGAGTAGTTATTTTCAAGCTTATCTAATTAAAATCGTGGAACTTTGATCAAAGAATAGGCGTGGAACGTGAAGAATCACTAAAAAAGCCCAAACCATTCGGATTGGGCTTTTTAAATACACTTAAAGTTATGATTTATATGAAATAAAAAATTTAATTTCGTATAAGGTGTATTATGTTAATTTTAGAAAAACTATAAGATAGGATAAGCACTATTTTGCTCATTCATAAAAAAATTTACTATTAAGCTATTTATATTCTTTTTATTCATTATCATAACCTTACGAATTAAAATGATGTTTGTTCAAATATGTCTATTTATGAAAAAATCCTTAATGAAATTAAAGCCGATTACTACGTCCAAAATTATGCAAATGATGGTCAAAGATTCGTAGCTTGGTATTTATTCAATATTTTAAAGCAAGATAGAAATCAAACTAAAGATGCTATTACTGATGGTGCAGACGATAAGCAAATAGATGCAATTGTCGTTGATGATGAAAAACAGTTAATTCACATAATCCAAGGAAAATTTACCTCCGGCAATCAAATAGATGCTGAGCCACTAAGAGAAGTTTTATCTTCATGGATTCAATTAAGAGATTTAGTAAAATTACAACAGGTGTCAAATGCAAAATTACAAGTCAAACTCGCTGAAGTTGCAAAAGCTTTTGAAGATGAGTACGAAGTTAATTTTGAATTAATCACAACAAGTAACTTAACTGATTCTGCAAAAAAAGACTTAGAAACATTCCAAAAAAGCCTAGCAGAAATTTCAGAAAATGAAGATTTTGATGCAACTATTTCTTTAGTCGATGAAGCTGAATTAACTAGACGGTATGAATTAGCACTGGAAACAGATAATCCTCAAATTAATTACACTTTAGATTTATCTGATAGTCAGTTCATGGACATAGAATTAGCTGGAACTAAAGTTGTCGTTGGTGCAATTCCATTAAAGGAAGTTGTAAAAATACAGGGAATTAAAGATGGCTCCCTCTTCCAAAAAAATGTAAGACAAAGCTTAGGTAATAGTAATACTGTAAATAAAAAAATTAGACAAACTCTACTTGGCGATAAGCATAAAGACTTTTTCTTTTTCCATAATGGCATCACAGCTATCTGTGACAGAATGGATTTAGAAAATAATCAATTAAAAATGTATGGATTGAGCGTTGTTAATGGATGCCAGTCTTTAAATACAATTCAAAGCTGTAGTGAAACAGTTAAAAAACTTGAAGAAACTTATGTCTTATTTCGATTCTATGAAATTCCACAAAGAGATAGAGCTGATCTAATTAGTATCAATACAAACTCTCAAAGTGCAGTGAAACCTAGAGATTTAAGAAGTAATGATAAAAGAGTTCTAAACTTAAAACGTCAATTTGAACAAAAATATGCACAAGGGTATTTTGTTACAAAACGTGGTGAAGTAGCCCCTTCAGATAAGGATAAAAACTATGTTATTGATCTATCTGATTTAGGAAAATACTTAATTGCTTGGCATTCCCAACGCCCAAATATTTCATATGGTGAAACCAAAATATTTGATAAATATTTTGAAATCCTCTTTAAAAGAGATTACAAACCAGAAAATATTCAGGCTTTAAATTTATGGATGACAACAATCAAAAAATATTGGGTTGAAAGTAACCCTCTCAGACTAAATGAAACTCTTTTATCAATGAAGGCATATGCGCCTTTCCATCATTTATATGCAATCTCTATTATGTTCTCAATTGCTAATAATCAACAAGATAGAGTTCCTGAACCTTATGTAACTTGGACTAATGCAAATACTGCCAACATGGTAGAGCAAATTATTAAAATGACAGCAAGTTGTCTTAATTCTGCATTAAAATCAGCTTCTACTAGAACAGTTCCTAACAATGGAATTTTTAGTCCTCAAAATTGGATTAAATCAAAACAAAGTCTGAATGATATTAACTTTGCAATACAAAACTATATAGACATGCTCAGTTATATGGATGGTGGAGAAGATCAGTATAAAAAGCTCATGGATACTTTAGCAATGAACCAAACAAATTTTGAATATAGATTACAAGCAGATTGAAAATATAAGGTAGAAAAAACCGCTCTTTATGAGCGGTTTTGGATAATATTCAAGATACTAGGAGTCTATAAATAATTTAGGGCAATCTATCTAGCTGTTTACGTAGCTCATATAAAACATTATCAATTTCTCTAAATGGAGCTATTACTTTGGCAAAATCAGCATCAATTTTTTTGTCTTTTTCATATACAAAAAAGCCCCCCTATAAGCGCACCTAGACAAAGCCAGCCAAAAACTGAGAATCATCTCAAAGCCTTTGATTTAGTATTCTTTTATATCAACAATGGATTCGTATAATGCCAGCATACTTTTTGAAACACTGCCAAAATAAAAGAAATCGTGTTATAAAATTAAAAAATGTGTTTCGAATTAACTAGACCTCTTGCGAAAGTATTATTTTTGACTATTTTAGACTTTGATATTTATTTAAAAATCAACGTTTATCACTGATTAAATTTTGACTAACGCAAGAGGTCTACTGAAGAAGAATTTCTATGAAAGGATTTGTATACCTGCTCCTGAATCCAACTTTTCCGAATATGGTTAAGATTGGGAAAACCACAAAAGATCCAGAGGTTAGAGTTAAAGAACTTTCTAGAGCTACAGGTATTCCAACACCATTCAAACTTATCTATCAAATATTTGTGTCGAACTGTGATGTTGTTGAGAAAGAAATTCATTTTGAACTTCAAAATAATGGCTTAAGAAATACATCTAATCGAGAATTTTTTAATATAGAGCCTTTTAAAGCTATAGAATTATTTAAGGAATATGAAGAGAGATTCAGAGTAGGTGATGATTCTGAATATCAAGACAAAGAACAAGATGAAGTAGAAGATGAATATTTAATTGAATATACGTTTGAACAACGAAACGGTACTAAATGTGATAGAGCGAAGATTTTAATGGATGAGTATAGAAGGATTTCCTATGATTCTATACAAAAATTCACTCTTCTTAAAACAGCCTATAATTATGGGTGTTTAGAAGCCGGGATTGAAATGGCTCTTAATTATGATTATGAAGATATGATGTCAGAGATGGAAAAATTTGATCATATCTTGGATGTAGTTAGTAAAATAGGTTGTATAGAAGATTCAGATGAAGATAAGCAAATAATTCAAGATATGCTTCTACACAATAAATCCTATGTAATAGAGTTATTGCATAGAGCAATATTAATTAGTAACTTACAACAAAATTTTAATGCTTCTAGATACTTGTTAAGTATAATTTTTAATGAGTTTAGATCCATTTTCGAAATTGAAATTTTATTATATACATCAATATCTAATCATAATGAAATTAATGAAGTTATTAATAAACCATATTTTATAAAAGAGTATTTAAAAAATCATTTAAATTTATCAGAAAATATTAATGTCCATGACCTTGATAATCTACCTTTAGATATATCAAGTTCCTTGAAACGTTGGTACACATATTACAATCGCCTATCAAATTCAGCTTATATGTTATTGCAGTCTTTCTTCTCATATGATCATGCTTACTATGAATTTATGCTTGAAGATGAAGATCTCGATTTCAAGTACAGACTTATCCAATCCTACCGTGATTATTGTCAATTTTTAGTTGCAAAGAATATTTTCCCGGATATGACTTCAACTATAGAAAAGATTAATGAATGTGATTATTACTTAGAAACACTGCAATTTAGTTAATTAGTTTTATTAAAGTCCAAACCACCTCAGATTATGAAATACCACTAGTAGTTATTTAGTTATTTCTAGTCCCGGAACAATTCATATTAAAGAACTTCTACCTCTTATTTAGTTTTTTAGACTTAATCAGATTAGAATTATTTTATAGTATTTCTACAATTAAAATAATACGACTTATGCGAAATGAGAGCCTACAGCTCTCGTTTTTTCATTCTAAAAATGCTAAAGTTCTGATACGCCATTGACGTACTTACACCTATGTTATTCATTGAAACCAGTATTTTTACCAAGCAAATTAAAGAGCTTGTGAATGATGAAGAATATCGTCAGCTTCAGCAGGATCTCTTGCTACAACCTGACAAGGGTGACTTAATCAAAAATGGCGGTGGCATTCGTAAAGTACGTTGTGCTCAAGGTAATAAGGGTAAAAGTGGCGGTATTCGGGTGATCTATTATTGGGTCACAGAAGATGATCAGATCTTTTTCCTTGTGGCTTATCCAAAGTCAGTAAAAGATAATCTGACAGACAAAGAAACCTCGATCCTACGCCAATTAGTAAAGGAGCAATTTCATGGATAATAACTTATTTGATGACCTGGTTGCTTCGATTAAAGAAGCTGGTGCCATCAAACGCAATGAAATGAAAGCAAGCCGAGTAACTGAGCTTGAATTACCAGATATTAAAGAAGTACGTGAGAAAACAGGCTTAACCCAGGCTGAATTTGCTGCACGTTTGCATATCAGCGCAAGAACCCTACAGAACTGGGAGCAGGGCCGTCGCTATCCGACTGGTCCTGCAGCGACTTTAATTCGTATTCTTGATGCCCACCCAACTCTAATTTAAAAAATTTAGATAATAAAAAAACCCCGGCATCCTGCCGGGGTTTTTCGTATTGGTTCGCTCGGTATAACTCCTGTCGTACCTTACAGTCCTTGTGCTTATCTATTCTTATTCTTCTATGGAACTTCCTGTTCCCGATGAGTTCATCATAGGAAAGTTCCAGTATCCTGGATAGCCGCAAAGGGCCGGAATTCACGTAAGCCCAGGCGTACAAAATAGCCTAAATTTTATCCCCAGCAATTGGGGATAGTTTTCAGCCTGGAAGAATTGAGAACATTGGAAAAATGCTAAAATTGATTACTTTTTAAACAAATTTATTGGCAAGAACTATCAAAACCGCTCATAAAAAAACCGACTTGTTTCCAAGTCAGCTTTTCGACATCGTCGAGCATCACCACTATAACACAAGTGTATGATTTTTATATATTTAAAATATACGTTTCGTATAAGCGCCATTATGTTAAATGGACCTAAATTCCTTAATGCGACAGAACCGATGAATTAAACAGTCAGAACTGATTGTAGCGACAATTAAAAACTGGTTGTAAAAGCCTTGAACTAAAAGTGAATTTTCTGTTTATGATCTTTTACAATATTTAGCCATGCTCTAGTTGCAGGACTCATTGCTATAGTCGTATTCCAGGCCATACTTAAAGTCCAATTTAAACCTGGATTTTCCAATACGGCAGTGTTGAATTTTTCCTGATCGAATTGCTGGCAATATATTTGAGGAAGTAATGCGATTCCCATATTTGATTCAACCATTTTTGCAATAAAGTCCCATTGACTGCTTTTACAAACAACTTTAGGTTCAAAACCTACTGTATTTGCTGCTTTAATAATCATACTATTCAAAGTAAAAGTATCAGAAAATAATAGAAAGGATTCTTCTTTTAATTCAATCAAATTGACTGTTTTTCTATTTCTCCACTGTGAATCTTTTATGGATAGTAAGCACATTGCTGAATCAACAACCAGGATTGACGCAAAAGTCGGTCGAAAATTACCAAGTAAAATACCAACATCAATACGTTTATCTGCAATTGCTTCCTCAATACTATTTGAGCCTACCTCTAAAAAACTAAGCTGTATATCCGGATGTTGCTTATGAAATAAGGCAATAAGTGAACTAAATAAGACAGAACCTAATGGTGGTAAACCTAAAGTCAGTTTCCCCTTTTTAAGTAACTGAACTTGCTCAATCGTGTTATAAATTTTTTCATGTTCTGACAATATGTTTAATGCATGCTGATAAATCAGTTCGCCTGTATAAGTTAGTACGACTTCACGTTTTCTTCCTGCTGCACCCTTTTTAAATAGTGCTGTTCCCAACTCTTCTTCTAAGCTCTTAATGATCTTGCTTAAAGTCGGTTGCGTCATAAACAAGTGTTCTGCAGCCAAACTAAAACTTTGGCTATTGACAGTTTCAACAAAAATTTTAAGGGATTTTAGATCCATAAATTATCCCAATATAGAATAATATTTATAAAATTATTCATAATTTAGCATATGTTCAGCATATAAAATTACCTTATCTTCAAAATCAAACTGTGATATCAATGCCCGTACAAATCGAACATCCGACCCGATTTAACTATTTCAGTAAAATCATTTTGCAAATCAGTTTATTACTTGTTTTCTGGTGGATTGGCAGCATACTTCAATCCTTATTTAAACTTCCAGTATCTGGTGCAGTGATCGGGCTTTTTATTGTTTTGACAGGTTTATTGACCGGATTTTTTAAACTTGAATGGATCAAGAGTGGCTCCGATTTTATTTTAGGTGAGTTGGTTCTATTCTTTATTCCCTGTTTTGTTGGACTAATTAAATATAAACATCTTTTTTTAACAGAAGGCTGGCAATTAATCCTTGCTGTTATTCTGGGGACCATTTGTGTCATGGTGGTTACAGCATATAGTGTACATCTTGGCTTTAAGTTTGAAAATAAAATCAAAAATCATCGCTCCCAATCTCTGCGTAATATAGATCAGGATGGAAAATAATCATGACTTTAATCGCCATTGTTTGTCTGATTGCGACTTTACTGTTTTACATTATCGTAAAAAAAATCCATCAAAAATATCCTTATCTGATTTTATCACCAGCGATACTACCACCTATCCTTCTGATTATTTTAATATTGTCTTTGAATATATCCTATAATACGTATATGCAAGATAGCCAATGGATTGTCTGGATGTTAGGCCCTGCAACAGTCGCTTTTGCCATTCCAATTTATGAATACCGTGAAATAATCAAAACACATCTAATTTCTATCAGTATGGGCGTAGTGATGGGGATGCTAGCAGGAATGATCAGTTCATTTTATCTGGCTAAGCTGTTTAATTTTGATCAGTCAACAACCTACAGCTTAATGGCGCGTTCCATTTCGACACCTTTTGCAATGGAGTTGAGCAGTCATATAGGTGGCTCTGTCGAACTGGTTATTTTGTTTACCATGATTACTGGTATTATAGGCATGATCATTGGTGATACTGTGCTAGGCGCTTTACCGTTAAAATCTCATTTTGCCATGGGCGCATCTTTGGGCAACGCAGCACATGGATTTGGAACGACTAAAGCCTATAGTCGTGATAAAGAAGAAGGGGTGATTGCCAGCTTAACAATGGTGCTTGCTGGTATTTTTATGGTTTTGGTAGGTCCTTTTCTGGTTCATCTGCTTGTATAGTTTTGTTCTGTCGCATTAAGGAATTTAGGTCCATTTAACATAATGGCGCTTATACGAACAGCCCTTGTTAGAACCCATTCAAAATGTCTATATTCTCACCAATAAAAATGTCTAGTTTATGATGGTTTTTATCACCATGGACTGGATATAAAATATAGATGCTGATCACTATGTCTGACAAAGAAATTCAACGTCTTGCAGTTCTGCAAGACGTTCGAGATCATCGTATTACCCAGATTCGTGCTGCTGAAATCCTGAATCTTTCCACCCGTCAAATTACCCGGTTATTGCAGAAGCTCAATCAAGATGGTGTTTCAGGTCTGGCGCATGCCAGTCGTGGTCAACCTGGCCATCGTCGCCATGATGAGTTATTAAAATCAAAATGTCTTTCCATTATTTCTGAACATTTACTTGGCTTTGGTCCTACATTGGCTCATGAGAAGCTCAGCAGCATGTTTGGCCTGCATATCCCGGTAGAAACGGTTCGTCGCTGGATGACTGCAAATGACCTCTGGATTCCGCGATCCAAGCGCCTGAAACGTCCATACCAGCCACGCTATAACCGTGATTGCTTCGGTGAACTGATCCAGATTGATGGCTCATATCATGACTGGTTTGAAGGAAGAGCCACCAAATGCTGTTTGCTGGTTTATATCGATGATGCTACCGGCAAGCTGTTGCATCTGCGCTTTTGTGAAGCTGAAACGACCTTTGACTATATGCTTTCAACCCGAGCCTACATTGAGCAATATGGCAAACCTCTGGCCTTTTACAGCGACAAACATTCGGTATTTAGAGTCAATCAGAAATCCAGCCAAGACAGCAAGATCACGCAATTTGGGCGGATTCTGAATGAGTTAAACATTGATATTATCTTCGCCAACTCCCCACAGGCGAAGGGTCGCGTAGAACGCGCCAATAGAACCCTTCAGGATCGTCTGATTAAAGAGATGCGCCTTGAAGGTATCAAT
>NZ_JXBK01000004.1:12049-18370 GCF_000816495.1 Acinetobacter harbinensis | reverse complement strand
TGCTTGACTCTTGTGGTTAAAAACAGGACATTTTAAATGGTTTATCGCATAGACATTTTAATTGGTGAATAACACAAAAAAAAGCCCAAATATGGGCTTTTTTTTAATTGTTATTAATGGCAATGATATCCTTCAGTTTGTGAGTTATGGCATCCTTGAGAATTAGTTCTTCCACTTGATGCAAATACTTGAGCAGTAACCAATGTCAGTAATAATACAACTGCAATTTTTTTCATTATTTAAAGTCTATTTAGGTTGAAAAATAGACTATACCTTATAAATCAAATAGCTTTCTATCCCGTTCATCCGTCAAATATCGATCCATTTGAGCAATCAATTTAGCTCTGGCCTGTTCATCTTCTTCGGTGATTTTCAGCATGCAGGATCCAATTAAAATCTTGCGTCTTGTATCATCCTTTCGCGCCTGTTCTTTCTCTTTGGCTTTTTCTCTTGCCAGTGCTGCTTGTCTTTGAGCTTTTAACTGTTTTAGCTTTTCTTCCTGGGCCTTAATCTTGCTGTCTAAATTTTCAGTAATGCTCATTAATCCAATACCATCATCCTGGGAAATCATCCCTAACATAAGCGCACTTGAATCTGCATTCAAGGTACTATATGTGTAGTAATGGTTTCCTCGAAGAGCGCACTTATGCAAACTTCGTTTGCAAGTCCGATTGGGGTATCCCCAATACCCCGACAACCGTATTCACGGTTGTATTTCACTTGGTGAAATTTTAAAGGCGAAAATCAGTCATGGCGATATATCACTTTTCAGTCAAAACCGTAGCACGATCAGCAGGGCGTTCCGCCACTGCTTCGATTGCCTATCGTGCCGCTGAAAAGATCTATTGCGAACGTGAAGGGAAAGAACATGACTACAGCCGAAAAACAGGGGTGGAACACAAAGAAATATTCCTACCAGATGGTGCACCGAGTCATTTAAAAAACCGGGAAAAACTCTGGAACGAAGTTGAACAGCGCGAGACCCGAAAAAACTCCACCGTAGCGCGAGAATTTGAAATTGCTTTTCCAAGTGAATTGAACCAGGAACAACGCCTGGCCATGCTCGAAGAGCTATGTTGTAACATCGTGGAAAGACACCAGGTCGCAGTCGATGCCTGTATCCATGCACCGCATACCGGATCTGGCAGTGATGAACGCAATTATCACGCACACATCCTGATGAGTACCCGCAAACTGACCCCGGAAGGCTTTACCGACAAAACCCGGGAACTGGATCAAAGACACAGTGGAGAAATTGAGCACTGGCGCGAACATTTCGCCGATATCTGCAACAGCCACCTGGAACTTGCCGGACACGCAGCCCGGGTCGATCACCGCAGCTACAAAGACCAGGAAGTTGGACTTGAAGCCACGCTGCATGAGGGACCGAAAGTCACCCAACTGCGCAGACAAGGCATTGAAACTGAAATCAGCCAAACGAACGATCAAATCAAACAAAGAAATGAAGCACAGCTGCAACATGGCAAAAACATGAACGATCTCATCGCCCAAAACGAGATCCAACTGCAGAAACTCAAAAAACAACAAAAGATCGAAGCCGAAAATAGCCCTAAAACGCCACCAGTTGACGAAAAAACCCTACTTCAACAAGAACAGAGGGAAATCCTCGACAAAGTATTAAAAGGCGACATAAGCGCAAAAGAGGCGAATCTAGACCTAGACTTTATGCAGCGTAATCTTGAAAAGGCAGAAAATATCCTCAGCAAACACCACAACCATCAAAATCAATTCAGACAAAAGCTGGCAGAAGACCTTATTCAAACCAAACTCAAAGAAAATCAAAGCCAACTCAAAAACTTGGTTGATCAATACAATGAACACAGCAACAACAAGCCGATGCTATTTGGAAAAAAAGTCTGGGAAGAGCAACAAAAACAGATCGGCAAAGAACATGCAGCACTCAAAGCTCAATACCAATCCATGGAAAAAGATGGCCTCAAGCGACTGTTAGGACAGGACAACTTCAAAGCACATGCCTGGAAAGAATACAAAAAGCAGCATCCAGACAAAGCCGAACAATACCAAAAGCTCGCCAAGCCCTACCAGGTCATCAAAAAATGTGTGGAAGAAATCAAACAGGAACAACGTAAACAACTGAAACCGCAGAAAGACAAAGAACAAGCACCTACTAAAACAATATCTCGGGATATGAGTCGATAAGCTCAAGCCCTCTTGAAGCAGAGTTAAACAATTTCAGTCACCGCCGATGTTACAGAGCGAGTGTCTACGAGCGAACTTACAAAATTCGCGCCTCGCCTCCCTGAAAAACTGTTTTTTACAGCATAAAAACGCTCAAAAACAGTGAATCAGATGAAGAAATTAGCGTCTAGGTCGAGCGTAGCGAGCAAAAATGCTCTATGAGCGAAGCGAATCCATTCTTGTTATTGCTTTTGACTTTGCTTTTATCAAGATTTGATTCATATCCGGTATGGACTAAAAAATTGCCCCTACGAACTGAGCGAAAGCGAAGTTCAATAGAGTTTGAGCGAAGCGAAAACATAGGGCAATTTTTCTTTGCTTGGGCTTTTAATTATTTTTAAAGTTTTTAAATGCTTTTAGATAGGCTGAATCCATTGTAAATAAAGGCTTCCTCTCTTTATAAGACGACACTTACCTTGCAATAAGACGACACTTACCTTGCAACAAGACGACACTTACCTTGCAACAAGACGACACTTACCTTGCATAAGACGACAAAATATATTAGTGTCGCTTTAACGACATAAAAAAACAATGCGCCATGAAAGAGCTGATAGTAAAAGATAATGCTTTAATTAATGCTAGTTACAATCTAGACCTAGTTGAACAACGTTTGATTCTTCTTGCGATTATGGAAGCTAGAGAAAGTGGGAAAGGTATTAATGCCAATGACCCCCTTACTGTTCATGCTGAAAGCTATATTAATCAATTCAACGTACATAGAAACACAGCTTACCAAGCCTTAAAAGATGCTTGTAAAGATCTATTTGCTCGTCAATTTAGCTATCAAGAACAACGCCCAAAAGGTATAGCAAATATCACTAGTAGATGGGTTTCACAAATTGCTTATATTGATAATACTGCAAGTGTTGAGCTTATATTTTCTCCTGCCATAATTCCTTTAATTACAAGGCTTGAGAAGCATTTCACAAGCTATGAAATGAAACAGATTAGCTATTTAAGTACTGGCTACGCTGTTCGTCTATATGAGATTTTGATTGCGTGGAGAAGTACAGGGAAAACGCCAATAATAGAATTGACTGAGTTTAGAAAACAGATCGGTGTACTAGATACTGAATACAACAGAATGCATGATTTTAAAAAACGTGTATTAGACCCTTCAATTAAGCAAATTAAAGAACATACAGATATTACAGTTGAAGTAGAACAACATAAAACAGGACGATTTATCACTGGCTTTTCATTCAGACTTAAACAAAAAAAATCTGCAAACAAGCAGCTGATCAACACCATAGATTCCAACACAGTAGATCTATTTTCTAAAATGACAGATGCTCAACGTCATATGTTTGCTAATAAGCTTTCAGAACTCACAGAAATGGGGAAATATTCACAAGGAACAGAAAGCTATCAACAGTTTGCAGTTCGCATTGCAGAAATGCTACAAGATCCTGATAATTTTAAAGAACTGTATCCCTATCTAAAAAAAGTGGGATATATGCCGGAGAATAAAAAGGATTTAGTAAATGGCTAAATTGTCGCTCAGCGAAGTATCAAAACGGTTTAATGTGAGTCGTTCAACAATTTATAGAGCAATTAAAGAAGGACGGATCTCAAGAAGTGCTGATAGTCTTTTTGATATAGCTGAAGTTATACGGTGCTTTGGTGAACCTGTATTGAAGTCTCAGGAAATCCAACCTAAAGAAATAAAAGATGATGCGGATTTACGTCAACTTGTCGACTTTATGAAGAGAGAAATTGAATCTTATAAAGATAGAGAACTACGTTATTTAGATCAAATTGATCGGTTTCAATTACTGCTAGGTCATAAAGAAGAAACTGAAAAAAAATCTCATGAAACACCAGTGGAACGTCCTAGCGATACACCACGAGACAATATCAATGAAACACCTGAAACCCTTATAAATAAAGAAATGAAACACAATGAGAAATCTCATGAAGCACCAGTGGAACGTCCTAGTACTATGTCATTGAAACAAGTTGAGACGCCTAATGAGACACCAGAAAAGAAAGGTTTTTGGAGTAGATTTTTCTTACCTAATGGCTAAATTTGGTCTCTAAAATACTTCTTTATATGAATGATCCATTAAAAAGCCCAGTTTTTACAAACTGGGCTTTTTAATGGATCGCAATATATTGTTATTACAGAAGTTATGCGGTGAATTTCGTATAAGGTGTATTATGTTAATTTTAGAATATCTATAAAAATATAAAATTAGTTCTTCTAGTCAATGAACTAAAAACAGATGTAAGTTACAAATAAATGGAATTGGAATAAGGACTTATAAAAATGAAAATTGATTTGAATAACTGGAAAATAATTAAAGATGTTTTTATTAAAGCGCAAAAAGCAAATATGCATGTAAATATTGCTAGCGTATCTATCGAGGGAATACCTAACATTACTCCAATAGGAACAGTTTTCTTGAATGATGATGGAACAGGTTTTCTGTTTGATTCATTTTCTCATCAATTAGCAGAAAATCTAAAACAAAATAAAAATGTTTGTATCTGTGCTGTGAACTCAAGCAAAGTTTTTTGGTTATCGTCATTCATTAAAGGGCAATTTAACTCTCATCCTGGTGTAAGACTCTATGGTGAGCTTGGGGATTTAAGACCTGCAACAGAACAAGAAAAATTAAAAGTAAATCTGCGTATTCAATCTTTAAAGTGGACGAAAGGCAGTAAATTAATTTGGTCTGATTTTACTCATGTTAGAGAGTTTAAGGTTAATAACTATAGATGGATAAAATATCCTAATATGATGGATCATTTAACATAATGGCGCTTATACGAAACGCCCTTGCAATAATTCTGTAATAACAGTCAGTTAGCTTAAAACAGAAAAACTCAAAAACCCTAAAAAGCCAGCTTGGACACAAGTTGGTTTTTTTTTAAACAAAATTGATAGATTTCGCCAATAAAATTGACCACTATTTACGCTTTTCAACTTGAGTGATACAAATATGTGATACATTATTGTATATACAAATTTGAATGTTTTTTATGGAACTGTATTTCGAATGGGATGAGGCAAAGAACCAAAAGAATCAGAAAAAACACGATGTATCTTTTGAAACGGCAAGCCTCATTTTTGATGATCCTTTAAGGATCTCCATCCAAGATAGACATACTAATGGTGAGGAACGTTGGCAAACCATTGGTATGGTCAAAGGTATACTGATGTTATTAGTTGCTCATACCATCTTTGATGAAGATGACTGTGAAATCATACGAATCATTAGTGCAAGGGAAGTAACCAAAGCGGAGCGCAATCAATATGAGCATGGTTAGATACACACGCAAAGAACTGAATGAAAATTTCAGTGATAAGCAAGATGCTGAAATTAAACGCTTGCTTGCTAAGGGAACTGTACCAGATGATCAACTAGACTTATCTGATATTCCTGAAATTACAGACTGGAGCAATGCTGTTCGTCATGGGCAATTTTATCGTCCAGTGAAGCAACAAACCTCTGTTCGCCTTGATGCTGATGTACTGGCATGGTTAAAAGATCAAGGTAAGGGCTATCAGACACGTATGAATAAAATTTTAAGAGAAGCAATGTTAAAAGATTTAAAAAATCATTAATAAAAAATGGGAGCGATAAGCTCCCATTTTTGACTTCGCATAACGTGCATTATGTTACTTGTAGAAAAACTTAACTTAATGCTTTGATTTAACCCTTAGTTCATCACAACTATATTGATCTAAATAGGAGCTATCTTTGTTTACTAAATAAGATTCAGTCTTAGAAATATCTCTACCTTTACTTTGTAGAAAATACTTGGCAGCATCTTCTCGCCGTTGAGCAATATAAAATATCAGTGAGCAAGGCCTGTCTCATCTTTCAAGTTAGTCAAACCTGCTATCGTTATATGGCTCAATTAAAAGAGCAGAATATGATCATTGCAGATTGGTTGATTAAGCTCACCAATGAGAATAAGACTTGGGGCTTTAAACTTTGCTTTTTGTACCTGCGCAATGTCAAAGGTAACCCTTGGAACCACAAACGCGTATATCGAATTTATAAGGAGCTTGAGCTTAATTTAAGAATTAAACCCAACAAACGTATTAAGCGAGAACAACCTGAACCGCTTGCAGTACCTACTGCTAAG
>NZ_JXBK01000004.1:0-11738 GCF_000816495.1 Acinetobacter harbinensis | reverse complement strand
TCCACCTCATTTTAAACAATAATAAGGGCTTTGGATTGTCTACTCATTAACTCAATTAAAAATGGGGGTATTACCCTTATACTCTTGTTCAGATTTTGAAAATTTATCCATTTCAGCTTGAATCGTGTCCATATATTTTGAAATTTTTTCTAATTTGTCGCCCTGTTGTTCATTTTTTCGTGATAGCGCAGCACTAGATTGCTCCAGTTGTTTATTTAAATTGATCTGCTGAATAAGCTTGTTGGCTTGTTCGGAATTGGTTACTTGAAGTTCCTCAAAAAACTGATCTTGTTCTTGAGATTCTTCAATAAGTTGCTTCACTCTAGCAGTCAGTTTTATGTTTTTTTCTTTGAGGGCTTCATGCTCTTGCTGTAGAGATGCTTTAGCATTTTCTATTCTAGAAAATTGCTTTTTGAAGTCGCTGAGCTGTTGCTGTAACTCAATATTTTCCTCAAGATGACTTGTCGCAACATCATCAAGCAGAAAATCACAATATTTAAAAAAATCGGCTTCTGTCAGTGCAAACGGCATGGCATAGGCAATTTTTAAATGCTCGATAATTTCACGCCAACTTTTACCCGTGCGGTACAGCTCAGTGATTTCATTCTTTCGGCCCTCAAGCCATCTACGTTTATTGAAATAAGGGGTTTTAGCCATCACTCAATATCCTTGTAAAAACTATCGTTATAAACATAGCCATCACTGCTTTTGGACGCTAAAAACCTCTTACCCTCATCACTGCTTTTCCAAGCCAAAAGTAGCGCTCTTGAACCTTGATTGGCCTCGTCTTTAATCGCCCTAAAATAGCTATGGATTTCGGTATTATTTTTAATTTTTGCGGTTGAAGCTCGGACATAGCTGAGGTTTAACTTTCTTCCACCTGCACCTAAAAAACTGCGGTTCATTTTTGACTGAAAATAGGCGGTGAATATGCCATAGAGCTTGCCGATCTGGACACGTACACCACGATAACCAATATAGCCCTCAAGGGAGGTGCAGTCACTCCGAGCGAATAAAAACGTAAGTGGTGATAATTGGGAAAGTCTATACCGATAAGTTGGTGATGTTTAAGGTGAATGAACACAGAATTTTCAAGTAATAATCGAGTGGTATCAACATGCTTTGGCTAGCATGATTTACTTGAAAAACTGTCTTAAAACGATTCTACAATCGTGAGAATGAATTGTCTTGGCCGACAAGGATATTTTCAAACTGTTGATGCAGTATAAATACGTACAAACGAGTGGTTTTAAGAACCCAGTCCTCTTTAAGAGGCTGGGTTTGTCTTTGTATGATTATAAACATCTCTATTTCTTTCTGGTTTGCGATCTAAGCTATCTTATTTTGAAAATGTACCTTTGATTGGAAAAAGAGTTAATCGAGCTATAACCCCCTATTTCTTACGTTTAAATCATGTTGACAACAAGATCAAAGAAAAAAAGATAAATAAAAAGATTATACAAATTGATCTCACTCTCTCAAGTACCCCACACCCCTCGCTTTGCTCGGGCTGATGGTGAACGTTGAGAGAGTTTCGGCAATACTCACCCTAAGGGCGTGATTTTGAAAAAAATCAACATCCCTTAAGTATTGCCGAATAACCTGATTGGGCTGACGGAGCCACGCATCGGTCGTATCCGCACATAGCTTTGCAAACTATGCAGACAAGGACTAAAGGTTTTGCACCTCTCTCCACGCGCTCCCTGTCGCTACACGGCTGTATCTCTGCGAGGGTTTCCCCAACATGCAACTTAACAGTCCGATGCAACTACTCCCAACGCTCCGCTTATGTGAAGTTCCCCTGTAGCGGTTTAGCCTTTCGACTATCGCAATATAACGCCAGTGACACTTATTCCTACCACACGTTATACGTGTCTAACCGAAAAACGGGCACACAGAAGTAGACAAAGCTTGAACGAAAAGTATCTCGTTGCTTAATTGATGAGCATAACATTCTGATTAACGAAGATTTTTCATTTTGGGGCTTGTATTTTCCGTATAGTTTTATAAAATAGGAAGTGGTACAAAAGCCTTTGGTGAAATCATAACGGTCGTCAAACCTTATGATCTTCGTTAGTAGATGTCTCACCATCAACTAACTGCGTACCCATAGATTAACTAAAAGTGGTGAAAGGATGCAAGTCTTTTCGCCACTTTTTTTCATTAATTTTCAAGCGGTTAACATATACCGCAGATTAGCAATACCATTTTTTTAATAAACTATTTGTTTAAAATTACTTAAGCATATCTAGCTTAAAGCTATTTTTATTAAAAAATAGAACGGTTAACACTTAAAAGTTAAAGAAGGATCAAACACCCAAAAGCCGTTTAAAGAATCCTTTCTTTTCTTCTATTTGTGGTTCATTTTGAGGTGTTTCTACCTGTTCATTAGGCTGTTTTTTCTGTTTCTCAAAACTGTTTCCATCTGTTTCGGGTACT
The DNA here is from genome assembly GCF_000816495.1 of Acinetobacter harbinensis. GTDB lineage: Bacteria > Pseudomonadota > Gammaproteobacteria > Pseudomonadales > Moraxellaceae > Acinetobacter > Acinetobacter harbinensis. The sequence goes on along the minus strand of NZ_JXBK01000004.1, from coordinate 9,299 downwards.
GTTCCCACTGTTTCTACACTGGATAGGCTTCCCTTGTAGGTAATCATCAGTTTATAGTCATCGAAATCCTTCCTAACACTTGATATCTCTTGCTTTAGGAACTCTTTATCTTGTTTTAATTCTTTAACTTGTTCGCGTAATTCTCTCAATAAATCCTCGTTGTTTCCGCTGTTTCCAGAAACAGGTTGGGTACTGTTTTCGGAAACAGCTGGAGAAACAGATTTTTTCGATGAACCAAACACTCGAATCATGTCCTGTACATCAATAACTTGTACACCATCATGATTTTTTTGTGGTGTTAGATCACCACGTTTAATGGTTTTATAAATTGTGGTACGTCCAACCTTGAACTGTTTGGATGCTTCCACAATAGTGAGCAAGGACATATCTGTTTCCTAAGATTTTAATTCTTAAAATAGTTCGCTATGCGTTCCTGCACGAACGAAAACAATCATATCGAACTTAGAAAGTGCCTCAATACGATAAACTAATAGAAAATCTCCACCGACATGTAATTCACGGCAGTTTTTCCATTGGCTGCCATTTAAGGCATGATCAAGCCATTCAGCACCTAAAGGTTCATCATTGGCGATTAGAAGCATCATAACTTCCTTCAGCTTTCCCATATCGTAACGACCACTACGAGAAAGCCTTTGCCAGTCTACTAAAAACTCTTTGGTATAATCAGATGAGCGAGGTAAAACCGCACGTTTAGATTTAGCTGTTTTTTTCGAGGTCATTAAACAATTCTTCTACAGTTTCAAAACGGGCTTTTTTTGCTTGGATTAGTCCATCTGCTTCATTCAGGGCTGAAATGGTCTTGGCGTTCGGTACACGGACATCAAACGGTATTGCTTGTTCTGCCACGACACGAGTTAAAAAGATCCGTACAGCATCAGAAACAGACATACCCATTAATTTTAAGGCCTGTTGTGCTTGAAGCTTAGTATCATCATCAATTCGAACATGCAGCATTGATGTTTGAGAAGTCATATCTTCACCTTAACGTTATGTAACTCAATTGAGTTACATAATAGCATATTTTTAATTTTATAAAGCTACCGTCTTGAGCTTTTATTAGTAAAATCTGCTAATCAAACTCGTGCAACATTGATCAATAAGTAGGTGCGGAACAATCAAAAAGTATAAAAAAACCCATTCGGACTTGAATGGGTGAAAAATAGAAATCTACAGCTTTGATTTCAAAGGGAAATTATATACCATTTCGTATAAGGTGTCTTATGTTAATTTTAGAGAAACTCATAAATGAATATAATAATTTGATTAGAATCCATTCTCTAAAATTCGGATATCAATACCAAGCACATCATTTTTTACCTTAAAGTGATGTTCTCGCATATGTACGGTTGCAAGGTGGGCATCTAAATGTTTGATACTTTCCCATTTTTCCAACATAACCACTGTATTCTTCAATGGCGCCTGATAAGACGCATGACTCTCATGATTAATAAGTAATTCGTAACCAAAACAGCCATCTTCTTCAAGCACTGTTGGTGTGATCTCCTTGAATGAATTGATTACATGTTGAAGATGCTCTGAACCGGGTTTTATTTTAATTTCAGCAATAATTGTTAACATCATCTACCTCTATATCACTTATGCAGAAAAATTACGGATCAAATGTTGGCGATAGTCATCTTTTATTTGTGGTACGTTTGGTGCTTTGATGACGTCATGAGCAATAAATGTTGACATGCTTTGCATACCAAGAAACTCATTGGCTTTTCGAAAAGGCAAATAAACCCCATCTACACCTTTCCCTTCAAAAAATTGTTTTGGATCAGTAAATGCTTCAGCAGGTGCATTCCAAGTTAATGACAGCATAAATTTTTTGCCATGCATTAAACCTCCCGAACCATATTTTTTAGAAGTATCCGAACGTGAGCGACCATCATTAGCGTATATATGACCATGACCTTCAGTAAATACATCATCAATATATTTTTTTACTGTCCATGGTGCACCCATCCACCAGCCTGGCATTTGATAAATAATAGCATCAGCCCAAAGATATTTTTTTACCTCCTCTTTTGGATCAAAAGCACTATCAGCACGCGTAACTTTAACTTTATGACCTAATTCGGTTAATACTTCTTCTGCTAAAATTGTCAAGGTATCATTCAATTCACCATTAGAATGAGCAAAAGTTTTAGCACCATTGATAATTAAAATATTATTCATCTTCATCCCAAATTGAGTAGAGAAGTACAATATAAATTTAAGATTCATCAACATAAATACAGCTATTAACAAAACATTATTGATTAATTGTTAATAATTAAAATTGATATATAATTAAAAATGATTTTTTATTAATGATTTACTTAGATATGAAATCTACATTTGATGAACTTTTAGTATTTGTTACGATCGCTGATTGTGGCTCTATAGTGAAAACAGCAGAACAATTAAATCAAACAACATCTGCTATCAGTCGCACATTACAACGCCTCGAAAAAAAATTAAATGTTAAATTAATCGAACGTACAACCCGTAGCCTTAATCTTACCTATGATGGAAAAATTTTTTTAGAAAGAGCAAGAAAATTACTTTCTGATTTGAATGAAGCTGAAGAGTTGTTAATTAATCCAGGTACTGAACCTACAGGCTTAATTAAAATAGATTCAGCAACACCGTTTGTATTGCATGTAATTATTCCATTAATACCAGAGTTTATAAAACGATATCCAAAAATCAGTATTGAACTAACTAGTCATGATCATGTAATTGATTTATTAGAGCATAAAATAGATGTTGCTATACGGTTTGGTGATCTAGAGGACTCAAGTCTCTATGCAAAATTATTATATAAAAGTCGTTTGTATATCGTTGCTAGTGCTGAATATCTTAAAAAAAATAACTCACCGAAAACTATTATTGAGTTAAATAAGCATAGATTATTAGGATTTAGCCATCCTTTGCATTTAAATAATTGGCCAATTTATATAAATGATCAACTATATAAGACTTCACCATCTATCACAGCCTCTAATGGCGAAAGTGTTCGTCAACTTGCTTTACAAGGCGTAGGGATCGCTTGTCTATCTGAATTTCTAATTTTAAAAGATATAAAAGAAGGCAGATTAATTGCTTTATTTGAAGATGAAATAAAAATTCATGAGCAAAAAATTCATGCTGTTTATTACAAAAAAAATTATATCCCTAAAAGAGTTAGATTATTTATTGATTATTTATATGAAAAATTACAACAATTTAATTAATTTTAAGTGGATTATTCAAACCAAATTTTGAATAATCTCTAATTTTTTTAGGTATATTTTAGTTCAATAATGTTTGAAATAAATCTTCATTTAACATAATGGCGATTATAAATTTTTTTTAAATTTCTTTAATTATCATAAGGATACTATCATCTTTTAAATCCCGTATAACGTGTATTATGTTAATTTTAGGAAATATTAACTTTACATAGATAAAACTAATATATTATTTTTCTTATAATTTCATAAATATCAATTGTCTAATAAAGCTTTAAATCCTATTGCTAAGTCTGTATTGTTCTATCAGAAAGATACTATAGAGTGTAATATGCATAATTTATCAGTAACAGATTTAGATCAACTCATCGAAAATACGTTAAAAGAAAACAAAGATACCAGTAAGGTATTGATTGGATATAAGTTATTTCACGATCTCATGAATGATCCTAAATTTTATGAAGAGGTCACTAATTCAGCTCTTAGTCCAACTAAAAGAAAATATAAAAATCTGAAAATTAAGATTACGACTGATGAGTATCAGCTTAACTTTAATTAAAGTACTGATACTTAAATTAAAATTCACCAATTAAGTATTGTAGAATTTTTTACTTATCTACTTTTTTATTGTTTTAAAATACGATAAAGTGATATTTCATTTCCTGATTAAGCCCCATATGCGCCCCCGAATACGTAAGTTTTTACATTCTCTTTATTCATCACCAAATTCAAAAGTCCTCGAATTAAAATATAACTTAAGCGGTTATAGTGATTTGGGCTTACTCAAAAAAAATAAGAAATCTAACTGTCAAAACATTAGAGCAGCTATTACAAGTATTCTATATGAGCGTGGCTATACTCCAGCCGAAATTTCTTTATTAACGAACGAATAGCTTGAATCAAAAAGCCCCCATAATTTTATGAGGGCTTTATCAATTGCTCATTACCTTAAAGTAATAATAACAGTCTTAATATGATTGGCTTCTAATTCGGTTACTTCAAAGTGTGCACCTTGATAATCTAGCGTTGATCCAACCTCTACCACACCATTAGATTTATCCAGAATCAGCCCTGCAACACTGATATAGCCTGCATCGTACTCTACTAGGTCTAATCCTGATACGAGTTCAAGCTGATAAAGATCTAACATGCCGGATGCTTTCCACGTGTGGTCATCTAGCTTCACCAAATCTAGTTGTTCATCTGCATCAGGAAATTCACCTGCAATTGCTTCAAATACATCAAGCGGTGAAATTAAGCCTTGTACATTACCAAATTCATCATTGACTAAAACCAATGAACCTTTAGACGTTCGTAAAGTATTAATCGCATCAATCACTTTCATGTTTTCAAAAATAAAAATTGGACGATGACGTTTAATTAGTGCCTTCAGCTGTTCCTGATCATCCAGTACTTCTAATATTTCTTTAGCACGAACGACACTTAAGACTTTATCCAAACTACCTCGACAAACGGGAAATAGGCTGTGTGGGACAGATAATACCTGTTCACGGATTTTTTCAGGTGTCTCGTTTACATTGATCCAGGAGATTTGACTTCGTGGAGTCATGATAGAAGCAACCGATCTTTCAGCTAGGGTAAGTACCCCTCCAATCATATAGCGTTCTTCATCCGCAAATGCTTCTTGGGCTTCGGCATGACGAGGACTATCTGAGACCGTTTCCATTTTTCCACCCATCAATCTTAAAATTGAGTCGGCAGTACGATGACGTAATGGGATTCTTGATTCATGCTTTGTTGCGTTGCGTTGGCTAAACTGGTTAAAAGCTTCAATCACAATTGCAACACCGATACCCGAATAGATGTAACCTTTTGGAATATGGAAGCCAAAGCCTTCTGCTATTAAGCTAATACCAATTAAGAGCAAGAAACTTAAGCAGAGGATAATTACAGTAGGGTGACGGTTTACAAAACTGGTGAGGGGTTTAGATGCAACCAACATGACAACCATAGCTACAATCATAGCCACCATCATCACATAAATATTATCTACCATCCCAATCGCGGTAATAACCGAGTCTAATGAGAACACGGCATCTAACACTACGATCTGAGCTACAACTGCTGTAAAACTTGCATATACAACATTGGTTGTAACATGTACTTCTGTCTTACCTTCGATTCGCTCATGCAATTCACTGACTGCTTTATAAAGCAGGAATAAACCACCAAATAAGAGAATCAGATCTCGACCAGAGAAGGTCCAGTCAAAGACTGTAATCAATGGTCTGGTCAAAGTGACTAACCAAGCAATTGCAAACAATAAGCCCAAACGCATTAACAATGCTAAGGATAGACCTATGATACGAGCTTTATCACGCTGCTCAGGAGGAAGTTTATCTGCCAAAATGGCAATAAAGACTAGGTTATCGATACCTAAAACAATTTCTAAAACAATCAGGGTGAGTAAGCCTACCCAAATTCCAGGATCTAACAAGAATTCCATTAGACCATCTCCTCTAAAAATCTAAGAGAAGTTTTGCTTTTTTTAAAGTTTGTACCCGGCGAAGGATCCATCTAAGTTTAACCTTTTTAATATACCTAAATTGTGATGTGGATCTATGATTTTAGACCACGTCTATAAGTGATAATCTACTCCCCAATAAGCATGGGAAATGCTTGTTTCTGGAGTCAACCATGACACGAAGAAAACGTCGTAATCACTCAGCAGATTTCAAAGCTAAAGTTGCTCTCGCAGCAATTAAAGGCGACCACACACTCGCTGAGCTTTCTACTCAATTCGATTTACATCAAAATCAAATCATTGATTGGAAAAATCAACTGCTTGAGCAATCGATCAATATTTTTTCACGACCAACAGCACAACAAGAACCAGAGATTGATCTTAAAGCTTTACATGCCAAGATAGGACATCAGGCATTGCAAATTGATTTTTTAGAAGGTGCACTCAGAAAAACAGGGCAACTGAGCGGCAAAAAATGATCGATAAGACCCATCAACTTTCGGTACGACAACAATCGCAATTGATTCAAATCAATCGCAGCACGTTGTATTACAAGCCCAAAGAGATTTCATCAACTGATTTGAGTTTAATGCGTCTAATTGATGAAATTCACATCGACTACCCATTTATGGGCAGTCGAATGATACGAGACATGCTACAGCGTCAAGGATATCAAATAGGTCGGCGTAAAGTCCGACGTTTAATGCGCTTGATGAGAATACATGCCTTGTATCCAAAGCCCAATACCAGTAAGCCTAATCTTGCACACCGTATTTTTCCATATCTTTTGAAAAACATGGTTATAGATCACTCTAATCAAGTCTGGTGTACAGATATCACGTACATTCCTATGGCTAAAGGCTTTGTCTATCTGTGTGCGATTATAGATTGGCATAGTCGTAAAGTACTGGCTCATAGTGTATCGATCAGTATGGAAACAGACTTTTGCATAGATGCGTTGCAAGAAGCAATTGTGAAATATGGTTGTCCTGAGGTGTTCAATACAGACCAAGGCAGTCAATTCACAAGCGAGGCATTTTTGAATGAGTTAAAATTGCGAAATATCCGTATCAGTATGGACGGAAAAGGACGGTGGATGGATAATGTGATGATTGAGCGTTTATGGCGCAGTGTGAAGCATGAGGAAGTCTATTTGAAGGCTTACGATACGGTTAAACAAGCAAAACAATCAATTGCTGAATATTTGGATTTTTATAACACGATACGTCCTCATTCAAGCTTGAATAAGGCAACACCAAATGAATTTTATGATCGACATTTACCAAAAGTAATGGCAGCATAATTTAAATATTTAGAGCGGATTTATCACTTATAAAACTAGATTGAGTGGTCTAATTAACGGAACCACATCAAACCTTGCTTATGAAAAGAAGACCATGTTCCAAAATTACCTAAACGAGGAGCTTTAATGGTCACGAATGTTTCGGCTCTAGGATTAATTTCATTTACTTTATCTGCGACATCAGATACTACAACTTTTGGTATTGCTGTAATTTCTTTTGCAATAGCATCTTGCCATAGGCTCATTGCCTTACCATATGACAAAGTTGTGAATCCAAATACTCTATCTAACTTTGCTCTAGCTTCTTTGTTTAATAACTCAACAAAAATAGATTTAATACCTTTTCCTCTAACTCCATGAAATAAAGCTAAACCTTCAGAATAGTTTTTGGGAATTCTTAAGTAAACGAAATGCGGAATTAACTCCGCATTATGTTCTTTTTTATCAAAAGCTGTTTTACCAGTGTTTATATCTAAAATAGGATTTGCAACACCATAATCTCCTACACATACCCATCCATGTATAGTTCTTGTTGTAAAATCAAAGATAAAATCATCTCTAAAAAGAATTGATGTTTTGGCTTTATGGTCAATAATTAGCCCCAACTTTTGGTTGGCTTTTATCCATGTTTCAATAAATGAAAAACCATCTACTGTGCCTTTGATTGAACCTAATTTGGCATATCCTTTATTCTCTGTAGCCCGGTCAAAAACGCTGATTTTATATGGATGAAGTGTATGCATAACTATCTAAATTAATTATTTTCAATTGTTAATTATATACATAATTGAATTATCTAAATAATTTTTTTATTAACGATCTACAGATTCATTTAACATAAAATCTCTTATGCGAAGTCAAAATGTTAGAACCCATTTAAAGTGTCTATATTCTCACCAATAAAAATGTCTAGTTTATGATGGTTTTTATCATCATGGACTGGATATAAATATAGATGCTAATCACTATGTCTAATAAAGAAATTCAACGTCTTGCAGTCCTGCAAGACGTTCGAGATCATCGTATTACCCAAGTCCGTGCTGCTGAAATCCTGAACCTATCAACTCGTCAAATTACTCGGTTATTGAAGAAGCTCAATCAAGATGGTGTTTCAGCTATGGCCCATGCTAGTCGTGGTCAAGCTGGTCATCATCGCCATGATGAATTGGTCAAATCACAATGTCTTTCCATTATTTCTGAACATCTGCTGGGCTTTGGTCCCACCTTAGCGCATGAGAAGCTCAGCAGTATGTTTAACCTGACTATCCCAGTAGAAACGGTTCGGCGTTGGATGACGGCTAATGAGCTATGGATTCCACGCTCCAAACGCCTGAAACGTCCATATCAACCGCGCTATAACCGTGATTGTCTCGGTGAGTTGATTCAAATTGATGGCTCATATCATGACTGGTTTGAAGGTCGGGCTGCTAAATGCTGCTTGCTGGTTTATATCGATGATGCGACGGGCAAGCTGTTACATCTGCGCTTCTGTCAGGCTGAAACGACCTTTGACTATATGCTTTCAACCCGAGCCTATATTGAACAATACGGCAAGCCTTTGGCCTTTTATAGCGACAAACATTCAGTATTTAGGGTGAATCAAAGTAGTACACAACAAACGAAGGTGACTCAGTTTGGTCGAATTCTGAATGAGTTAAATATTGATATTATCTTCGCCAACTCCCCACAGGCCAAGGGTCGCGTAGAACGCGCCAATAGAACCCTTCAGGATCGTCTGATTAAAGAGATGCGCCTTGAAGGTATCAATAGCATTGCAGAAGCCAATACATGGCTGCCCTGCTTTATGGAGCAGTTCAATCAGAAGTTTGCCAAGTGTGCGAGAAATCCGAAGAATTTACATCGGCCCTTAACGGAATCTAATCTTGAACTAGATGATATTTTTACCTGGCAAGAACCACGTAAAGTGACGAAGAGCCTAACGATTAGCTATGACAAATGTATTTACCTACTTGAGCCGACAGAATTAAATCAGACGCTCATAGGACAGCACATTGCATTCTTGGAATACCCAGATGGGACTGTGGCCATGATGCATAAGGGACGAAAGATCAATTATAGCATCTTCAATAAACTGCTTGGATTACAACAAAATGAAGTGGTGGAGAATAAAAGATTAGGTTCAGTTCTAGCCCATATCCAGCAACAACATGAAGAACTGGATAAGCAAAACAAACGATCTAGATCCAAGAAAAGTATGCCGAGTCGTAAAGCTCAGAAAGCCATTATTGAACAAAGAAAGTTAAATCCTGTG
>NZ_JXBK01000003.1:67977-68563 GCF_000816495.1 Acinetobacter harbinensis | reverse complement strand
TAATAGATCTCTTTCATAAATCAAAAAACGAGCACCTTTTTGATTGATATTTGTACTCTAATTTTCTTAGCATTCGTGCATAATCTACGGATGAAATACATTGATTCAAGAAGCTTTCTGAAACACAGTTTAAGCGATATACAGGCATCTCATGGTCAACCTTTTATTTAATGGTTGAGCAATTGCAGAAGCATGTTCCAGCTAAAGGCAGACCACCCAAATTAAGTCTGGAGGATCAGGTTCTGCTCTGTCTGAGCTATTGGCGGGAATACCGAACCTTATTTCACATTGCTACGAGTTACGGGGTTTCAGAGCCTACAGCCTCAAGAATTGTACGTCATGTTGAAGATTGTCTGCTTCAGTCCAAGCTGTTTAATTTACCGAAGAATTTGCCCGAAGGCGAAAGCATAGACTGGAATGTGGTGATCCTGGATGCCACAGAAATTCCAATTCAAAGGCCTAAAAAAACAGAAGAAAAGCTATAGTGGCAAGAAAAAGACGCATACCTTTAAAGTACAGGCCATCATCCATTATAAAACTCAGCAAATTCTGAGTTTATGCACTGATCGCGGTACGGTGCATGACT
>NZ_JXBK01000003.1:67421-67967 GCF_000816495.1 Acinetobacter harbinensis | reverse complement strand
CGAGCTATTCAAACGCAATTTAAAGCAGATTCCATCTGGAGCTTTTATCCTTGCAGATAAAGGCTACCAGGGAATTTATGCTGTGTATCCTAATAGCCTGTTGCCGTTAAAAGCCAAAAGACGCTGTAAATTGGATCCTGAACTCAAAATCTATAATCAGGAAATCAACAAAAGAAGAATCGGGATCGAGCATGTATTTGGTCGCCTGAAGACCTTTAAAATTCTTGCTGGACGTTACCGAAATAGAGGTAAAAGACTGGGTTTGAGATTCAGTTTAATTACTGGAATCTATAACTTGGAGTTGAGTGAAAAATGATTTATGAAAGAGGTCTACTAATGACGTATAAAGTTTTATATAATTTTCCTGTTTATGTGATTTAAAATTAGGTACGTACACCGCCTCAACTTTTTAATAAAGTATAAAAGATGTTTGTGTAGGCAATACACTTACTTTTGATAGGCCAAAAGAAAGCAAAAGCCTTTGTTACCCATACATAACATCCCTATTATGATGGATAACGTGTGGCATCCCTGCCACACTCGTGT
>NZ_JXBK01000003.1:67124-67411 GCF_000816495.1 Acinetobacter harbinensis | reverse complement strand
TCCAAACGTTGCTTAAATTAAACTATGTAATAGTGGCGACATAAAGGTGCTCTTATCGCTATATATTAAAAACTTAGTGGAACACTGTTTCTAAAGCTTTTAAACCCACTTTGGGATCAAGTAGACCGTTGTAAATTTCAGGGATTTCACGTTCCACCCCAAAAAATTCATAAATGGCAAGCATCGCCCCACGAACTGAATATTCCACAGTAAAGACCACGTCATCTTCAATTTCCACAAACTGTCCAAGGAAAGCAAAGTTTTGTGAGCCTTGTGGAATTACCTGT
>NZ_JXBK01000003.1:65392-67114 GCF_000816495.1 Acinetobacter harbinensis | reverse complement strand
ACGATCCCCCGGTTTACGGCAGGCGAATAGGGCAGAGGCGTATGGCATCATGGCTGTGGTAACATCCGTCGTTGCCAAAACATGATCTAAAATGTCGTCAAAACCGAGCTGTTTAATCAGTTCTGTTAGGATTTCTTGCCCCGTGGCTTCGGACATTGGTTTTTTGATGTAATCGCCTATATGGTCAATTTGGAAACCGTAGCCCCATAAGGTATATAAACCTTCAGGTAAGTCGGCAAAGTGTGGCTGTGCAGGAACCACTATGGATAAATGCCAACCCGACTCATACCAAGTCATGAGTGCGCCTGTGCCTGGTTCATTGCCTGTATAGTCAATAATACGTTTAAGTAGCACGTCATCTTTCATGGTCAGAGTGAAAGACTCCCACTTATGTTCATCGACATTGCCATAAAAAGTCATTGGACGGCCAAAGTCCGGGGCTTTTTGTGCCAGCGTTTCCCAAAGCGTCCAGCCATGATCTTCTCGATGACGAATAAGGGCAGGCACGTCATGATTACCGCCATAACGTGAGTCTGCTGTAATAGAGCCTAAAGTGAAAATAGCTAAATCATTGGCTTTCAGATTAATTTGCTCTGAGCCTTCAGGCAGTTGTACATATAGGCGCGAGGCATGGCGTTCTTGAGTTTCAGCATTGGTAATGAAGTCTGCATCTGTGACATAGTGTCCAAAACGCACATCGACGCCTTGTGCGACTAACCAACGCTGTAGGGGCAGAATCATCGAGTCATATTGGTTGTACTTGGTACGTTTCACACCCGCTAAGGTATGAATGCGTGGCAATTCTTGAATAAAACGCAAGAAATAGCGTCTTAACTCTGCTGCACTGTGCCATTTTTGAAAAGCGAAAGTCGTGCGCCACATGCGCCAGAAATTGGTTTCAAAAAAGGTTTCATCAAAAAACTCATCAATGCGGCGACTGCCAATTTTTTCTTCTTTTGAAGCTAATAGGCGCAGCATCTGTGCACGATGTAGCGTATTCAGACCAAGCTTTGCTGCATCCGCAATGACATGTTCGGCATCAATCAACCGTGCATTGGCGTGGGTTTTCACTTTTTCATTAAACTCACGACATTCTTCACGCACCGAAATGTCTGGATTTTCCAAAGATGGAATACTGGAAAATAAGTCCCATAGGCACAAATAAGTTTCATCGGTCAGCATTCGCCCACCACGTGTTACCCAAGCTTGCGCGGCATGCGGTGTATGTCCACCATCCATCGAACCACCTGAAATATCGAGTTCTTCTAATATATGGATATTTTTGGCAGGGACTTTGGCATCACGGATTGCAAATGCAGCAGCAGCCATACCTGCGATACCACCACCAATAATCCAAAGATGGGACTGTTGTGCGTCTAATGGGGTGCGCTTCTTCTTTTGCATGGTTCACCTTTAATAATGATGTTAAAAACTATGAAGTATAAAATGTGATTTAGAAAAACCTTAAAAATAGTATGACTTTTTATATATGAAAAATGTATGAAATGGGAAGCAATTTACTCATTATATTTTGTAATCAAAAAAATGTAAGTAATGGTTATTTTTAATACACATTTGTATTTTTTTTAAAATAAAATATGATTTAAGTAATTGATTTTATTATTTTATAGAGTAATCACTCTATTTTGATCATATTTGTTTGTGTCTGAAGAATGTGTTTGAAACTAGGCTTTCTATTGATCATTAAAAGATATAATTGAA
>NZ_JXBK01000003.1:62254-65197 GCF_000816495.1 Acinetobacter harbinensis | reverse complement strand
GATTGAATCCGAAAAAGATTATCCATCGAATTGGGCTGCGATCACGGCTATTGCGCCTAAGATTGGTTGTACGCCTGAAACTCTACGTATTTGGTATCAAAAATGTTTAGATAAACAAAACCCAATTAAAGTACAGCAACTTTCAGATCAAGAACGTATTAAACAACTCGAACGTGAAAATAAAGAACTGCAACGTGCTAACGAAATTCTACGTAAAGCAGCCGCTTTTTTCGCCCAGGCGGAGCTCGACCGCCCACACAAATAATGGTGGATTTTATCCATAACAATAAAGCGTTATATGGTGTTGAGGCGATTTGTAGAATTTTACCTATCGCACCTTCAACCTATTACCGGACTCTAGATCTCTGTGAAAATCTAGAACATCGAGCGAAACGAGATCTACATGATGAGCATCATGCTGAGCAAATCAAACGAATTTGGAAAGAAAGTTCAGGTCGATATGGTGTGCGTAAGGTCTGGCAACAATTGAAGCGTGAAGGTTATGTTATTCCACGTTGTACAGTGGTTCGCTTGATGCAGAAGTTAGGTATACAAGGTGTTTGGCGTGGTAAGAATAAACAAACCACCCGTAGCCGAGATGATCAAAAAAGAGCAGATGATTTAGTGAAACGTAATTTTACTGCTGATCATCCTGACCCTTGCGAAGCAATGCTTCTCAGGTCGCTGACTTCACGTATATTCAAACAAATTCAGGCTGGGTCTATACCGCATTTGTTATTGATGTGTTTTCACGTTCGATTGTTGGCTGGAAAGTATCAACACGTATGAATACAGATATGGTGCTTGATGCGCTGGAGCAAGCATTGCATGACCGAGGTATGCCAAAGAATGTGATTCATCATTCCGATAGAGGTGTTCAATATCTTTCTATTCGCTATACCAATCGTTTAGAAGCAGCAAATTTACGAGCATCAGTCGGTACGACCGGTGATTCATACGATAATGCTTTGGCTGAAACAGTGAATGGGTTATACAAAACAGAGGTGATTGAATATTTAAAAGCAGATTGGCAAGGTTTAGCGGATGTACAACTTGCGACATTAAATTGGGTAGATTGGTTCAATAAAAAGCGTGTACATAGTGCACTCGGTTATGTATCGCCTTTTGAGTTTGAAGCAATGTACTATGATAAGATTAACCCGTTAGGTCAGGTGGCCTAACTTAAATAAAAAGTCTCCGACAAACCCGGTACGGTTCACCTCTCAAATAATTAGAATATCAACTGTATGATATTTAATAAAAGCCAACATGGCTTAGACCATTTCCAAATATATAAAGTAAAGCCAACAAAACTTTAAATGTATATAAAAAATGGTTAAATAATTGCAAGGGGGGCTTTAAAACGTTTTAATCGTAAAGCATTTCCTAGTACAAATATTGACGAGAGAGCCATTGCACCAGCAGCAAATACAGGAGAAAGTAGCAGTCCAAATTGCGGATAAAGTACACCTGCTGCAATAGGAATCAGAGCTGCATTGTAAACAAATGCCCAAAATAAATTTTCACGAATATTGGTTATAGTCGCTTTGCTTAAAGCGATAGCATTCGGCACTCCTTTCAGGTTGCCAGACATCAAAACCACATCAGCAGCTTCAATAGCTACGTCTGTACCTGTACCTATCGCTAAACCAATATCTGCTTCTGCAAGTGCAGGGGCATCATTAATGCCATCTCCAACATATGCGAGTTTACCATATTGATTTTTTAATTTTTTAACGGCCTCTATTTTACCTTCAGGTAAGACTTCTGCAATAACCTCATCAATACCTAGTTTTTTTGCAATCGCTTGAGCTGTATGACGGTTATCACCTGTAATCATGGCAACCTTTAAACCTAACTGATGTAACGCTTCAATTGCAGCAAATGTTGATTCTTTAATTGGATCTGCTACAGCAATAATGGCAGCAAGTTTCTGGTCAATCGCAACATAGAGAGGGGTTTTTCCTTCTTCTCCCAAACGATCCGAAAATTGAGAAAAAACATTAGGATTCAAACTTAGTTTTTCCATATATCGATCTGCACCAATATGAACCAAATGCTCAGAAACCTTCGCTTCTATTCCGTAGCCAGTCACTGATTTAAAATCAGCAATAGGAGACAGGATTAATTCCTTATCTATAGCTGCTTGTACAATTGCTCGAGCAATAGGGTGCTCAGACTTTGATTCAACGGCTGCCATCAGTGAAAGTACGGCATTGTATTCAAAACCTTCTAAGACATGCAGATCGGTTAAAACTGGTTTCCCTTCAGTCAGAGTCCCTGTTTTATCAACTGCAACCACTTTAGTTTCTTTGAGCAGCTGTAAAGCTTCACCTTTACGAAATAAAACCCCCATTTCAGCACCCCGCCCAGTTCCCACCATGATTGATGTAGGCGTTGCAAGTCCCATCGCACAAGGACATGCAATAATGAGTACAGCAACCGCGTTCACTAAACTAAAAGTTAGGGCTGGTTCAGGGCCGAAGATAAACCACGTAAGAAAAGTTAAAAGAGAGAGACCCATTACTACAGGTACAAACCACATGGTAATTTTATCAACCAATGCCTGAATAGGCAGCTTGGAACCCTGTGCCTGTTCAACCATTCGGATGATTTGAGAAAGCACTGATGAACTACCAACAGAGGTGGCTTTGATATTTAAGCTGCCACTTTGGTTAATTGTTCCTCCTACCACAGTAGAGCCTATCGTTTTTTCAACGGGCATAGGCTCGCCAGTAATCATGGATTCATCAATAAAACTTTGGCCGTGAATAACTTCACCATCGACAGGGATACGCTCACCTGGTCTAATCTCTACAATCGTTCCTGTTTGAACTTCGGCAATCGGAACTTCTATCACCTGATTATTGAGCTGTATTCTGGCAACTTTAGGCTGCATTCCAACTAGATGTTGAATTGCTAAAGACGTTCGGCCTTTTGCCT
>NZ_JXBK01000003.1:61622-62244 GCF_000816495.1 Acinetobacter harbinensis | reverse complement strand
GGCTTCAAAAAATCTACCTAATAGAATTAAAGTGATAATAACCGCTGCAGCTTCATAATAAACATTGACCGTGCCTTGTGGCAGGACACTTGGAAAGAAAGTAGCAACCACTGAATAAAGATAAGCAGCCAATGTTCCTACAGCCACCAAGGAATTCATGTCTGGTGCTAAGCGGAATAAACTTGGGATGCCCTTTTTGAAGAAGCGTCGGCCTGGAAAAATTAATGCTACTGTGGTCAAGAAAAATTGCATTAACCAGCTATTTTGTTGGCCAATGTTATCCATCATAAACGTATGAAAGGCGGGAATCAGGTGTGATCCCATTTCTAAAATAAAAACGGGTAGAGTCAATAAGACTGACAAAATTAAATCTTTTTTAAGTTTTTCTAATTCAATATTCTTTTTATCTTGAAAGCTTTCCGTAGTTTGATGAACTGACTTTGCTTCAAACCCTGCTTTGGTGACAGCCTGAATTAACGAGTCACGAGTGACAGATGAGCTTGCCTGAATAGTCGCTTTTTCAGTAGCCAGATTTACATGTGCTGATTCCACACCCTCAACAGATTTTAAGGCTTTTTCTACTCGACCTACACAAGAAGCACATGACATACCCTCAATCGTA
>NZ_JXBK01000003.1:61356-61612 GCF_000816495.1 Acinetobacter harbinensis | reverse complement strand
TCTATTGGTTGCAGCGCTTCCACTTCGTAGCCTGCTTTTTCTACGGCTTTAATTAAAGTAGCGCGATCAAGTGGTTGATGCGCATAAATGACTGCTTTTTCGGTAGCCAGATTTACATGAGCCGATTCAACACCCTCAACAGATTTTAAAGCTTTTTCCACACGGCCTACACAAGAAGCACATGTCATCCCCTCAATCTCTAATGTTTCACTGTAGTGTGGCGTATCAGTCATTTCGGTACTCATATACGATCTCT
>NZ_JXBK01000003.1:56645-61346 GCF_000816495.1 Acinetobacter harbinensis | reverse complement strand
TTTAGATATGCTGAGTTCTATATGCGAAGATCAGCTCGAACCAAGATTAGGGGGAATTCAGGGATTACTTTTATTTCAAGCAAGTACAGGTTTTATCTGTACGATGAGGAAAATAAGAGAGAGTAAAAGTGGTAAGGAATTCCCACTGTTACTCTAACAGAGATTAAGCAGGATCAGCTGTAAATCCACGCTCACTGAGAGTGGCAATGACTTGATCCTGACTCACCGTTGTGTTGATTTCAACAATACGGTTTTGTAAATCAATATCGAGTGAGGCATTCGAGTCGAGCTCTTTAATTGCGGTAGTAATGCCGCGTGCACAACCACCACAAGTCATATTAGCGATGTGAAATTTCATATGTTGCTCCTTTTTAACAAAACATTTGTTTAAAACATTAGAACAGTAACTCTAAACTTTCACCATACAACCAGCCTTTTTCTGAATCAGTTACTCGCTGTAACTTGGTCTGTTTACAACCTTACAGTTTTCTTCAGAGTATTCCAAAGAGTGTTCTAATGACTACAGTAAAAGTACTTAACCAACATTAATGTGACTTTAAAATGACATTTTTGTCATCTACGATCACTCTGAAATTTATAAGATTAGTTATTTCAATCAATGGTAGTGAACTGAATAGATGAGACCGTTATGGGTTGAAGATAAGCTAAAAACCGGTGACTACCTTTATGTATAATGCCTCATGATGCGATTTTACTGTTCTGATTGTCGTAAGTTGACAGTCCAGTAGAAACTTTATTGCTCAGCTACAAAAGATAAATGCAGTAATGTTAAATTTCCTCAATTCCCTTATTTTGAAATTCTCTTATTCAATACCCACGACAGTGGTTATATAGCCTGTTGTTAATAGAATTGATAGACCTAATAACATCTCAAATAAAATGGCATGACTAAGGTGTTTAGCGAATTTAGGATGTTGAAGACGCGGGGTGAAATACCATTTGTTGAAGGCAGCTAAAAGTAGAATACTTATAACAAAAAACATTTTAACCATGAAACCATAGCCATATGCAGTATTGATTAAGGTATTAAAATCTTTAATTAAAAGAAGAGCTACACTAGCGCCACAGGCGATTAATATCCCAACAATGAAAGCAGCAATACGTCCAAATACATGCATGCGATCTTTTAAAGGTAAACCACTTATTTCCCGGCTGGTTTTCCATAACGGATATAAAGACCCCATCCATAACGACATAACTAGAATATGGATTGATAATAAAATTTGAGCAAGTAAGGTTAAATTAGCGACATGTCCGAGCTGGGAAAAACTAAAAATAATCGGGATAAGTAAAATACAAAATATTGAACTTTCAATTATAGAAAAATGACCTTTGTTCCTGTTAAGTTTAACCACCATGAGAAGAAGTAAAAGAGCAAAACTAATAGAACGAAGAACGTATATATACCCCGTCGGAGTATTAACCAATATATTAATATACGTGGGGTCCACCATACCTGTAATACCAGTATTGGCAAAACTACCAATCAGAATAAAAAATCCCAAGGTACTGGAAATTAGGCCTAATCCAGCGCCAATTGTAATATATTTAAGAATCGATTCTTTTAGTTCAAGATATTGTCTAAGTAAAAAATAGCAAAAGGCTCCACCAATGACAAAAGCTACACTTAAATATAAAATAACCTTAGTTAACCAAGTGGCCCACATCCAATATTCAGAAATCATTATTTTTGTCCATTCTAGAACAACATGCCAGCACCTCACTGACATGTTGAAAGGTAATCAATTCTTATTTAGTTGATTTGATAGTGAAACTATATTCACCATTCATGTTGTGACCATCTTTCCCCATTGTTGTCCAGACAACGGTATATTTACCTTTTTTCAGTTTCGGAAGAGCGACATCAAAGGATTTCTTTAAGTCATGAGTAACTTTATATTTTAAAGGAACATCTCTTCGCTGAGCATCCAGTAACTTAATATTCATCAACATAACCTCTGCACCAAAGTTAAGGGTCAAGTTCTTTGGTTGACTAAGGATAGATGCATTTTCCGCAGGAATCGCACTCACTAAACTCACATGAGCGAACGTAGTTGTAGTAGCCACAATCATCGTTGCAGCTACTACAACATTACGTAGAGCAGTCATTTTATTTTGAAATAATTTCATTTACGTTTCCTCTTGATTCGTTAGTTCATTAGAGATGACTTTATAAAATCTATATTTAATGAGACCACATCATCTCCTCTTATATTTCAATTATTAGTGAGAGACAGAAACAGAGCGATGACTTCAAAATTACATTTTTGTCATTTTTAAAATTTAAAATCTTTAACTATTAAAATAATCTTATTGAAAAATAATGATCATTTAACAAACAAATTATGTAGGTGGTTGATTTATGAAATGTAGTAATCATTTTGTCTAAGAAAATAGTAGCTATTTAATTTTTTATATTTTAGTTTAAATATAAACATGTTATGTTTAATTTGATCTAATATAAATTTGTGGGCTAAGCACATGACTCAAACACGTCCAAGAATGACCAAATTATTTGAACAGCTTGGTTTAGCTTCTACTGAAGAAGCAATTGCAAAATTCATAGAGAGCCATCAGCTAGCTGGAGATGTTTTTTTAACACAAGCAATTTTTTGGACTGATGCTCAACGTCATTTTTTAGAAGAAAAACTACACTCTGATGGTGAATGGACGACAGTGATTGATCAATTAAATGAGTCTTTACATGAAAATTCAGTAAAATAATTTTCCGTTAGTATTAAGGATCTACATTCTTCCCTGCATTGAATACAACTCATTCATACAGTAGTACTGTTTTGGAGATGGAATCTCTATTATATAAGTAGTAGATTCCTTACTCTGAAATTTGGATTATAAACCCTAATATTAAAAATAATCTTCTTTACCTTCTATCTAATAAATATACCAATAAGTTTAATAATTAAATTATCCACCCTTTTTTCTATAAAAAACTATTTTGATCAACTGTATTTTTTCTTTAAAGGAATAACAGTGTAAATTACATTAAGAATGTGTCTCTAACTAGCCTTGGAGTCATCTAATCATTTCATTTTTATTTTTTTAAGCACATAAAATCATAACAACTTTAATAGTTTTAAAAGATTAATATTAAATAAAATTTTTGTCATCTCAGCATAGACTATATATTTCGAGAAGATCTCAAAATTACATTTTTGTCATTTTTAAAAATAATTAATTAATAGTGCTAAAATTTTTAAGAGAGACAGAGAATAACCAAAAATTTCATCAGTTTAGTAGTCAAATTCCTAGTCTCTGTTCAGTACTAAAACATAGCTTTTACTTCCAAATTATTTAAAGGAAAAAATTATGATGAAATTCAAAAACATTTTTTTGGGCTTATGTATCGCAGCCGCGTCATTGAATACATTTGCACAGCAATCCGATGAACACAAAGATCACCACCCTGAAAAAACAGCACCATCTGCAGTAACAATTAAGCAAACAGTTACCAGCACCACTGCTACAGATAAAATGGCTGCAATGGATCAACACATGAAGGCGATGCAAGCCATGCATGAGAAGATGATGGCTGCAAAAACCCCACAAGAACGTCAGAAACTTATGGCTGAGCACATGAAACTCATGCAAGGAGGTATGAGTATGATGAAACAGATGGGCAGCCAAAGCATGAATGCAAATATGGCTGACCGTCAGCAGATGATGGAAAAACGTATGGACATGATGCAATCCATGATGCAGATGATGATGGACTGTATGCCTCCGTCAGCAACTAAATAGTTACCCATGAATTAGGGGAAAGCACCATGAATCACCAACACCAAGAAAATAATTCAGTACCTAACTTCTGGTCTACACGTTATGCCATTGGTCTAATCGTGCTGGGTGGTATCGCAGCTTATTTTCTATTAACGGAACATTTAGCCCACGTTATCGGTGCTTTGCCTTATTTATTCCTTTTAGCGTGTCCACTGATGCATATTTTTATGCATGGTGGTCATGGGCATAACCACTCGCAGCAAAAAAAATCCGATATATCTGATAACAAAAAATAGCTCTTATCAGGAGATCCATCATGAATCATGCGGAATCGGCTTATGGTTTATGGACGCTGGTTATCATTAACTCAACAGTTTTTATCATGTTCGCTTTCAGTTTTTTTAGACCTTCCACTGCGCGCGATTGGCGTACATTTGGGGCCTTTTCGGCTTTTATCATTGCTCTATTTGTCGAAATGTATGGTTTTCCTTTAACCATTTACCTGTTATCTGGTTGGCTTCAAACTCGCTTCCCTCAACTTGACTTACTTTCTCATAATGCAGGTCACTTGTGGTCAACGCTATTAGGTGAAAAAGGTGATCCACATTTTGGCATTTTGCATATCGCCAGTTACGTTTTTTTGGGCTATGGATTTTACCTGTTATCAACGTCATGGCACGTGCTGTACAACGCGCAACGTCAGCATTCTTTAGCGATCACAGGCCCTTATGCACGTATACGTCACCCACAATACGTGGCTTTTGTGATGATCTTGCTGGGTTTTTTATTGCAATGGCCAACTTTACTGACACTGATTATGTTTCCAATCCTACTCTTAATGTACAGCCGCTTGGCAATTAAGGAAGAGGCTGAAATGAGTAAACAGTTTGGCGCTGTCTATGACAGCTATGCTCAACAGACTCCGAGATTTATTCCAAAATT
>NZ_JXBK01000003.1:54915-56635 GCF_000816495.1 Acinetobacter harbinensis | reverse complement strand
TAAAACCACTTTACCATAAGAGAATTATTTATGTCAGATCAAAAAAATCATAACCAGGACCATATGGCACAGGCTACAACAGACGTACTGAAAGACCCAGTCTGTGGTATGACCGTCACTGAAGAATCGAAATACCATGAGGAATTTAAGGGGAAAACTTACTTTTTTTGCAGTGATAAATGTCAATCAAAGTTTCATAGCAGCCCGGTGCAATATATCGCTAAACCCGCAACGACGACTGCCGATGCACATACACAGCATCATCAGACTACTCAATCCGTTAATGAGACAAGCACAACAGGCACGACCATCTATACGTGCCCAATGCATCCAGAAATTAAACAAGATCATCCTGGAAACTGTCCTAAATGTGGAATGACACTGGAGCCACTCATTCCCGAGTTAGAGGAAGATGAGAATCCTGAGTTACGTGATTTCCGTCGACGCTTCTGGTGTACACTGCCACTGACCATAGTCGTGACTTTTTTGGCGATGTTTGGCCATCAACTGAACCTGTTCGACATGGCGGTTCAGAGCTGGATTGAATTAGTGTTGTCACTGCCGATCGTACTCTGGGCAGGTTGGCCATTTTTTTCCCGTGGTTGGCAATCGGTCGTGAATCGCAGCCCGAACATGTGGACCCTGATCGGTCTAGGTACAGGGGCTGCTTTTATTTACAGTGTGGTTGCAACTGTAGCGCCACAAATCTTTCCAGACTCATTTATTTCCATGGGCCGTGTCGCTGTTTACTTTGAAGCTTCAGCGGTCATTATTTCGTTGACCCTACTGGGACAAATACTAGAATTAAAAGCACGTTCGCAAACTTCTGCTGCAATTAAGTCACTACTCGGACTTGCTCCTAAAACAGCTCGCCGAATTCTGTCCGATGGAACTGAGGAAGACGTTCCTCTGACTCATGTCCATGTAGGAGATTTACTTCGCATCCGCCCAGGTGAAAAAGTTCCTGTGGATGGTGTAGTCACTGAAGGAAGTAGTTCAGTAGATGAATCAATGCTGACAGGCGAACCTTTACCAATCACTAAACGTGTCGGCGATAAAGTCATTGGCGCTACCCTGAATACCAATGGTTCATTGATCATGCGTTCAGAGAAAATTGGTTCAAGTACCATGTTGTCCCAGATCGTACAGATGGTGGCACAAGCTCAACGCTCGAGAGCACCAATGCAACGTATGGCTGATCAGGTAGCAGGTTGGTTCGTCATGGCTGTAGTGACCATTGCCTTGCTTACCTTCTTTGGATGGGGATTGTTCGGCCCAGAAGAGTCGAGCTGGGTTTATGCATTAATCAATGCTGTGGCAGTACTCATTATTGCCTGTCCTTGTGCACTAGGCTTGGCAACTCCAATGTCTATCATGGTTGCAACGGGTCAAGGTGCTACTCATGGTGTGTTGTTCCGCGATGCAGCAGCCATTGAGAATCTGCGCAAGATTGACACACTAATCATCGATAAAACAGGTACGTTGACCGAAGGACGCCCTGTATTCGATCGTGTGGTTGCCGCATCAGGTTTCGATGAATCTGAAGTATTACGTTTAGCCGCCAGTCTTGATCAAGGCAGTGAACACCCGCTAGCCGAAGCGATTGTAAATGCAGCACACGAACGTGGCCTGTCTCTTGAAACACCAGATAATTTTGAATCAGGCTCAGGGATTGGTGTTCGAGGTCAAGTGGGCGATCGTCAGTTAGCTTTGGGCAACA
>NZ_JXBK01000003.1:54407-54905 GCF_000816495.1 Acinetobacter harbinensis | reverse complement strand
TGATGGAGCAATTAGGTATCTCGGTACAATCTCTGATTCCGCAAGCCGAAGAGCTGCGTTCAGAAGGTGCAAGTGTGATGCATCTAGCCATCAATGGTGAATTGGCCGGCCTGCTTGCAGTATCCGATCCCATCAAAAAAAGTACCCCTGAAGCACTTGCCACCCTGAAGGAAGCTGGACTACGTATCGTGATGGCAACAGGAGATGGTCTCACCACTGCCCGTTCAGTCGCAGCACGTCTGGGTATTGATGAGGTACATGGTGAAGTTAAACCCGCAGATAAACTAGAACTGGTCAGCAAATTGCAGAAGGAAGGTCGCATCGTGGCAATGGCCGGCGATGGAATCAATGATGCACCAGCACTAGCCAAGGCTGATGTCGGTATCGCTATGGGGACCGGAACTGATGTCGCAATGAATAGTGCTCAAGTTACGCTGGTCAAGGGGGATTTACGCGGTATCGCGGTTGCCCGTTCCCTTTCGGAAGCTACTGTTGGCA
>NZ_JXBK01000003.1:53436-54397 GCF_000816495.1 Acinetobacter harbinensis | reverse complement strand
CATGAAACAGAACCTCATGTTTGCTTTCCTTTACAATGCCTTGGGTATCCCAATAGCAGCTGGCGTACTCTACCCATTTACCGGTTGGTTGTTGTCACCCATGATTGCGGCCTTGGCCATGAGTTTTAGCTCCGCTTCAGTGATCACCAATGCCCTTCGCCTGCGACATAAAAAGCTATGATAGAGAGTCTTTTTCTTCCACCAGATGTATCAGGCCTGATTGCAGCACTTGCCATCGGCCTGCTCATTGGTTTAGAACGAGGATGGAATGATCGTGAACTGCCAGAAGGCAGCCGAGTAGCAGGCCTACGTACCTTCACATTGACAGGATTACTCGGAGGAGTGCTGGGTCATCTACAGCCAAACTTTGGGCCTTGGCCGCTGGTCGCAGCCGTATTAGGGCTTTCCCTTTTACTTACGGTATCCTACGCGCGTACCGCAAAAATTTCCGGTAATTTAAGCGCTACCACGACGATCGCGATGCTGTTGACATTAGTTCTAGGTGCATATGCATCCCATGGTAATGTTACTTTAGCATTAACAGCGGCTGTCATCGTGGCTGTATTTTTGGATCTCAAGCCAACCTTACATGGTTGGTTACGCTTGATCGAACATCGTGAATTAACCGCATCTCTACAGTTACTGGTACTTTCTGTCGTTATATTACCTTACTTACCCAATACGGGTATGGGACCTTTTGCTGCATTAAATCCTTACCAGTTATGGTGGGCAGTGATCCTGATTGCCGGACTCTCTCTGGCAGGTCATTTTGCCATGCGGCTCACCGGTTCAGAAAGAGGCATACTCTGGACAGGTCTATTGGGTGGTTTGGCATCTTCTACAGCTGCAACTGTCGCACTGGCACGCTATACACGCCAGCACCCCGTCATGGTCAGTGCTGCTATTTCTGGAACATTGGCTGCCTGTGGCATCATGTTTTTTCGTATGGTTGTGCTGATAG
>NZ_JXBK01000003.1:52025-53426 GCF_000816495.1 Acinetobacter harbinensis | reverse complement strand
GTCATTGAGCCAGCATTGCTAAGCACTTTTGGTGGTGCAATGATGATTGCGGGAATCCTTCTGCTGGGTATGGCATTGTGGAGACAACGCCAAATTAC
Organism: Acinetobacter harbinensis; assembly: GCF_000816495.1. Lineage (GTDB taxonomy): Bacteria > Pseudomonadota > Gammaproteobacteria > Pseudomonadales > Moraxellaceae > Acinetobacter > Acinetobacter harbinensis. The sequence continues at coordinate 53,328 of NZ_JXBK01000003.1, read as the reverse complement.
CAGCGCTGAAAACAACGATCGAACAATAGAAGCAATGGCTCCTTTTGATCTTGGGACAGCATTCAGCTTCGCTGCTTTCCTGGCTGTCATGGCAGTCTTGGTCCCGGCAGCAAAACAATGGTTGGGCACCAGCGGCATCTTCGTATTATCGACTATTTCTGGGCTAGCAGACGTAGATGCTATTTTAGTCTCACTTGCCCGCCTGCATAGTACTGAAGGCTTAACAACAAATGTGGCTGCTGTCGCGCTAGGGCTGGCCACACTGAGCAACATGTTAAGCAAAGCGACAATTGCATGGATGACAGGGGGGGCACAGTTTGGCCGAGCTATCATATTTGGCTACACAATTGCCATGATAGGTGCTGGCGTAGCTCTGGCTCTCAGTTTGAGCTTTATGTAAGGTCAACTCGGGTAAATGGAAGATGTTCAAAAAATGAGTTAAAACGATTCCCCTTGCATGGATTCACTTTGAAAAACAATGGTAAAAATGATTCGACCATTGAGGGATTCAGCCTGGATGGTCGCCCCAAGCATATCAAGAATAGATTTTGTTATGGCAAGCCCTAAGCCGGTTCCTTCTTCTGTTCTTTGCCTAGACGCATCTGTTCGATAAAAACGATCAAATAATCTGGATAGTTGTTCAGGAGAGATTTCAGGGCCTTCATTTTCAATTGAAAATATTGTGTTATCTAAATTCTGTTGAAGTTTTATCCGTATTGTAGAATTCTTGTTTCCATATTTAACTGCATTAGACAATAGATTGCTGAGTGCGCGACGTAACATAGCCGGATCACCTTTTACATTGCCAGATCCTGTTTGTTGAAGTGTCATATTTTTTTCGGCAGCGAGAGCGTCATAGAAATCAAATAAAGCGGTAACTTCTTTAACGAGGTCAATATTCTGTAAGTTCTGTAAATTTAAGCCATGTTCTGCTTTTGCCAAGAAAAGCATACCGGACACCATTCGAGCCAAACGTTCAAATTCTTCTAAATTAGAAAATAGTATTTCTTGATAAGTACCAATATCTCGGTTACGGGCGAGACATACTTGAGTTTGGGTCATTAAATTATTAATCGGTGTTCTAATTTCATGTGCTAAATCAGATGAAAAATCGGAAAGTTTTTCTAAAGCTGACTCTAGTCTGTCCAGCATAGCATTGAAGGCGATTGCCAATGATTTTAGTTCGGTTGGTGTATGCTCAACTTCTAAACGTTCTGAAAGATGTTGAGCAGAAATTCCTTCTGCAACCTTAGCCATTTTTTGCACTGGTCTTAAACCTCTCCAGGTTGCAAACCAACCTAAA
>NZ_JXBK01000003.1:51664-51962 GCF_000816495.1 Acinetobacter harbinensis | reverse complement strand
ACCCAACCTAAAAACATTAAACAAATTGTCCCCGCCAAACCAATATACAAAAGTTGACGCTTAAAATCTTTTAAAAAATGTAGATGTGCAGAAGTATCTATTCCTACAATAATTCGTACAGATTGTGTTTCATTATTTCTGTTTATATCTGTGTTGTAGATCATGCCGCGATAAGTCTTATCCTGAACTTGCCATTCAATCCAAGAGTTATTTGCTGACTTGATTAAATTTTGAGTATTAATGATTGAGGATGCAGAACTAAATAAAACTTGACCTGTCGGTCGTTCTATTTGGACCA
>NZ_JXBK01000003.1:50865-51654 GCF_000816495.1 Acinetobacter harbinensis | reverse complement strand
GATCATGGTGTCCAACTAACGCATCTCTTAAATAGAAATTAAGTTCTGGAGAATTTTTAGTATTCTGTTGAAGAAGATTCTGAATAAGCTGGATTTTACCTTCTAATTGGGTACGGTCTTGAGTTTCAAAATGATGCATTACTAATTTATTTATGAATAAACCCATAATAATTAGAATGAAAATAGTAGATAATGAGAAAATAATACCGATCCGAAAACTGATCGCTCTGAATAAATTATTATTCATCCTCTACCTCTAGTACATATCCCATTCCTCGAATATTCTGAATTAATTTGGGAGTAAAGTTACTGTCAACTTTACTTCTTAATCGTTTAATAGCGACTTCAACGACATTCGTATCACTATCAAAATTCATATCCCAAATTTGAGAAGCAATCAGCGCTCTTGGTAAAATTTCACCTCGTCTACGCATAAAAAGTTCCATAAGCGCGAATTCTTTTGCCGTCAGATCAATGCGTTGACCCGCTCGCGTTACCCGACGTTTTCTCAAATCAAGTTCTAAATCAGCAATCTTAATAATATTACTATCTTCTCTTTGCTGCCCTCGTCTAAGGAGAGTTTTGATTCGAGCAAGAAGCTCTGCAAAAGCAAAAGGCTTTATTAAATAATCATCAGCGCCTAACTCTAGACCTTTTACTCGATCTTCTATCTGATCTCTGGCTGTTAAAAATAGAATGGGCATTGTTTTGCCACTTTTACGAATATCATTAATAATATTCCAACCATCCAGTCCGGGTAACATGACGTCTAAGATAATTAAGTCGTAT
>NZ_JXBK01000003.1:45042-50855 GCF_000816495.1 Acinetobacter harbinensis | reverse complement strand
GAGCTTGATGTTTACCTGTTAATCCATCTGTAACCCAGTCGGTAATATAACCCGCTTCGGATAAACCTTGTTTGAGATAGTCACCAGTTTTTTGTTCATCTTCAACCAATAATATTCTCATCTCAGAATCCTAAGTCATTCATTAAACCTATAATAACTTTATAAAACCCAAGATTGAGATAGATTACAAAAATGTCATTTTCAAGTCACTCAGATGTTCGGTGAAGCGTTTTATTGTAATACGAAGAAACTTAATTTTAGAGAAACTTATGAAAACTGTATTGCGTCGTAGCTTAACTACTTTAGTGTGCATGGGAGCATTAATCGCAGGTACTCAATCTTGGGCAAATGATGCAAAAGATCTATCAAATTCGAAATCTAATGCTGTGACAACTGCAAAAAAAGCACAAGAGCCGTGTTCTAAACCTTGTAAGATGAACAAGGATAATAAGGTTCAGCAAGAACCTAGCCAACAGCAAGCGGCAAATTCCTCTGATATGTCGAAAATGGATCATTCCATGATGAATATGGACCATTCTAAAATGGATCATTCAAAGATGAATATGCCTAGTAGCAATAAATAATTTTATAAATAGCGAGAAAGAAGTATTAAAGTTTATACTAAATATTTGCTTTATTACTTCAATCTTGACCTTTCTAAAGGTGAGATAGAATGTCAAAAAAGTTAAGTCATATACTCTTAATTGGAGTTGGTTTATTTTCATCAACTTGGGTAATGGCGGCAGTTAAAGAATATGATTTAACAATCGCTGAACAAACTGTAAATATCACAGGAAAACCAGTTGAGAGAATTACTGTAAATGGTAAATTCGTTGCACCACTTCTTGAATTTGAAGAAGGTGATGAGGCCGTTATCCGTGTTCACAATAAGTTAAAAAATCAGGACTCTTCAATCCATTGGCATGGCTTATTATTACCTGGAATTATGGATGGTGTACCTGGATTTAACAAATTTAATGGCATTGCCCCTAATAAAACTTATGAATATAAGTTTAAAGTCCGCCAAAATGGTACTTATTGGTATCATTCACATAGTAAAGGACAAGAACAAGACGGTTTATATGGTGCTTTTGTTATTTATCCTAAAGATAAAACTCCACTAACAGCTGCTGAAAAAACCGATAAAGATTACGTTGTTTTGCTTTCTGATTTTCATAATTCGACAAGTGATCAAATTATGAAAAATATTAAAAAAGAAGCAGACTACTATCAGAACCGCCGCGAAACAGTATTCGATGTATTAAAACAAGTTAAACGTGATGGGCTAAAAGCGACTTGGCAAGACCGTTCTATGTGGAATCAGATGCGAATGCTGAAAACAGATATGTCCGATGTGACTGGTTATACATTTTTAATGAATGGCAAGACACCTCAGCAAAATTGGACGGGTAACTTCAAAGCTGGTGAAAAAGTTCGCCTTCGTTTTATTAATGCTTCCGCAATGTCATTTTTTGATGTACGAATTCCAAATTTAAAAATGACAGTGGTAAGTGCCGATGGTCAACCTGTAAAACCTGTTCCTGTAGATGAGTTCCGTATAGGTACTGCTGAAACTTATGATGTCATTGTTGAACCGAAACAAGCCCATTATCAAATCGAAGCTGAATCTATTGATCGTACTGGATTTTCGGTTGGAACCTTACATGATAAAAATACCTCACCTGTAAAACAAATTGAGATGCCTAAGCCTCGTCCTCGTTCTTTATTGACTATGGAAGATATGGGAATGAATCATGATATGTCTTCTATGAAAGGCATGAATCACGATATGTCTTCTATGAAAGGTATGGATCATGATATGTCTTCTATGAAAGGCATGAATCACGATATGTCTTCTATGAAAGGTATGGATCATGATATGTCTTCTATGAAAGATATGAATCATGATATGTCTTCTATGAAAGGTATGGATCATGATATGTCTTCTATGAAAGGTATGGATCATGATATGCCGATGAATAGCGCTACTGTTAAGGCGGCTTCAGACAAGAATGATAATACCGTATTTGGATGGGCAAATGCTTCAACACCTGAAGGTAATAAAGCATTGCAATATAGTGATTTGCAATCGTTAGATCCTCAAAAAGACACTCGTGCAGCTGAACGTGAAATAGAGATCCGTCTTGGTGGAAACATGGAGCGTTATATTTGGACAATAAATGGTAAAAAATTTAATGAAGCCGACCCACTAGTGGTGAAGTATGGTGAACGTATTCGCTTAAAATTGAGCCTGTACCGTATTTTGTGTAAGTTCCATTTTTTATAAATGACCTTTTAGTCGATCATCAAAGTGAATCGTAAACCAATTCATTGCTAAACGCCAATTTTGAATTGGCATCGTCCATTTCTTAGCAGCATTTGATGTTGCTAAGTAAATCACTTTCTTCACTGAATCATCAGATGAGAATATTTTTCTCTTTTTGGTTGAGTGCCGTATAACGCTGTTCAACGACTCAATTGCATTTGTTGTATAAATTGCATGACGTATTTCAGCTGGGTAAGTAAAGATTGTTCGGATATTTTCCCAATTCGCGCGCCATGATTGTCCTATTTTAGGATATTGGTGATTCCATTGATCACAGAATATATCTAAAGCTTTTAAAGCATTTTCTTCTGTACTTGCCTGATAAATTGCCTTTAAGCCCGATGTTACAGCCTTGTAGTCCTTCCAGCTCACAAATCTCAAGCTATTACGTACAACATGTACGATACACAGTTGAATGTCAGTATGAGGATAAACAGAGGCTATAGCATCAGGGAAGCCCTTTAATCCATCTATGCATGCAACAAGAATATCTTGTACACCCCGATTTTTAAGTTCTGTCATAACGGATAACCAGAATTTGGCACCTTCTGTTTGGGCAATCCACATACCAAGAAGTTCTTTCTGACCATCCATATTAATGCCTAAAGCTAAATAAACAGATTTATTGATAACAGTTGAATGTTGGCGCACTTTTACAACAATACAATCTAAATATATAACAGGGTAAAGGCTATCGAGCGTTCTGTTTTGCCACTCTGAAACTTGCTCAATGACAGCATCAGTGACTCTACTAATCAGGGATGCAGACACATCGGCATCGTACATTTCCTTAAAGAAGGCAACAATTTCCCTATTCGTCATTCCTTTGGCATATAGCGAAAGAATCTGATCATCCATGCTCGTAATACGAGTTTGATGTTTCTTGATAATCTGAGGCTCGAAGGATCCATTCCGATCACGAGGGATATCTAATGCAAGCTGTCCATCTTGTGTTAAAACGGTTTTAGAACTAAAACCATTACGAGCATTAAAACCTTTCTTTGGTTGATGCTTTTCATAGCCTAAATGTTCAGAGAGCTCAGTATTGAGAGCTGTTTCAATCATGAACTTTTTGAAGACTGCTGTCATTTGGTTTAAATCTTCAGGAGTTTTTAGACCTTTAGCCAGTTCAGCCGCCATACTTTTGATTGTTGCTTCATCCATGTGAAGTACCTCTTTTTATTATCCTCATGAGGATAAATGAAAATTAAGTACTTACACAAAATTTAGAACAGTCTCTTAAAATTTGTCAATGACAGTATGATGGCTCACCCAATGCACTTACATGGCATGTTTATGCAGCTTGAGAATGGTCAGGATCCAAGCAATATGCCAAACAAACATACGGTAATTGTTCCACCTGGGAAAACGATAACCACTCTACTCACAGCTGATGAGTTAGGTGAGTGGGCTATTCATTGTCACCTGCTTTACCATATGAGTGCAGGAATGATGAATAAACTCATTGTAGCTCAAGTGGAAGATGGTAATTCTACAAAGACTGTTCCTCAGTCCCAAGTAAATGAGAAGGGAGTAAATCCACATGCACATCACTAATAATTTGTTTTCAAAAACAACTTTGATGATTGCGCTATTTGGATTATCAAATCTAACGTTCGCTAAAAATGAAACTCCTGTACAAGACAGTAATATTACAAAAAATATGAAAATTCTTTTACAGGAATCTGGAGGATTAAAGTATTCCCTTCAAGAGCGTTATCCAGAATATTATTCAATGGAAAATGCGAATATGGGGGATAAGAGTGTCCAGATTGCGCTTGAGAACTCTAACTCACCTCATGACAATCATCTTAAAGAACATGGTGGACAAATTTATCAAACGACAAAATTTGAAAATGAATGGATGGTTGATGAAGACGGTAAGGGCAACCTAGGAACAAAGTTTGAAACTTTAATTGGAACAGATGAAAATCGTCTATTTATTGAAGCCAATTCGGAAAAGTCAGAAAGTAATGATCCAAAATATGCTGTATCAGCACTTTATAGCCGTAACGTAGCCCCATTTTGGGATGTACAAGCTGGGGTAAGATATAGTGAAGATAAAAATAACAGCAGCAGCGATCGAGTGGATGGGGTTATTGGTATATTAGGTCTAGCTCCTTATTTCTTTGAAACACAAGCATATCTTTATGGCGGTGAGAATAATTTTTGGGGAGCAAGTTTTGAATTAGAACGTGATTTGCTTTTAACTCAGAAACTTATTACTCAACCTTATATCGAAGCAGATGTAATATTTAGCGATGATTCTAACTATGCTGCAAAATCAGGTTTATCAGAACTAAAAACTGGTATCAAAACTAGATATGAGATTACTAAGCGATTTAAACCTTTTATTGATATTGCTTATCAGTATGAAAAAGGACAGCAAGATACTTTTATGCAAGAGGCTACTAATTCCGAAAAAGGGTGGAAATATGGTGCAGGCATCGAATTAGTTTTTTAAAATAGTATGATTTGGATTCATGAATGGTAGCTTCGGCTACTATTCATGAATTATTACTATTTATTTTCGAATCTGTAAAACTAAAAAAGCTTAATTTTTGGTCTATTTTTATGCAGTGGTTAAAAACATGCTTATCGCTGTTTTTATCGTTTGCTATTCTTTTAGTAGGATCGGCTGCTACTACTTCGTCTGTACATCATCGGTGTTTAATGCCATCTGAATAGATGCATGTGGCATAGCCGTCTTCATCGATTTGAATCCTAAAGTGGCCCTAATGATCCGCTTTAGCTTGCCATGATTACATTCGATCACGTTATTTTTATACTTAACCTGCCTGTACTCAAGATCTGGTGGACATTTTCTTTCCCATTTTAACCGTGACAAAGCACCTCCATATGTGTGCTTTATCTGTATCTATCACTTGTGGGGCCTTCCTTTGCCAGAAGATGCGGATACTGAGCATCCAAAAGTAAAAGAACTGCATGAGCTTCTTGCATGGTCTGAAGGTATGGTCTGGTGTTCACCTGAACGTCATGGTTCTATCAGTTCCATTTTTAAATCACAAATAGACTGGATTCCACTTGCAGGAGGAGCAATCCGTGCTACCCAAGGTAAAACCCTTGCCTTGATGCAAGTCAGTGGTGGATCACAGTCATTTAACAGCCTGAACCAGATGCGTATTTTGGGGCGGTGGATGCGGATGATCACCATTCCAAATCAGTCTTCAATTCCGAAAGCTTTCTTGGAATTCGAAGAAGATGGACGAATGAAGCCTTCAGCTTTCTATGACCGGATTGTGGATGTCATGGAAGAGTTATTTAAGTTCACTCTACTGACTCGTGGTCAAAGCAAATACCTGACTGATCGTTATTCTGAACGCAAGGAATCGGCTGAAGAGTTGTCCAAGCGTGTAAATCAGCGCAGTTTATAAATGCTGGATGGTATTAAATACTGCGCCTCATTGCCAGGTCAGTAACACTTTTATGCTGTACCGATGAAGTGCTGTTAAAGGTACAATGAATA
>NZ_JXBK01000003.1:43971-45032 GCF_000816495.1 Acinetobacter harbinensis | reverse complement strand
TAAAAACCCAGTCTTCATGATTGGGTTTTTACATTAAAGAAGTCAGAGATAAATAAGGAAAAGGTGAAGGCTTTGAACCAGAAACAGACTGAAACTGATGTGATCATTATCGGTGGTGGGCAGGCCGCTTTATCTACCGCTTATTTTTTAAAGCGCAAGAAAATCCCATTCATTATATTGGATGAGCAAAATCAAGCGGGGGGTGCCTGGCTGCATACCTGGGAGTCATTGCGTCTTTTTTCTCCTAATACCTGGAGTTCTCTATCCGGTTGGATGATGCCCATCACTGAACAGACCTATCCAACACGAAATGAGGTGATCCAGTATTTATCGGCTTATGAACAGAGATATCAATTTTCGATTGTTCGTCCAGTACATGTCGATCGTGTGGAATCGAAGGGAAAGTATTTAGACGTATATGCTGGAGAAAAGTTTTGGCGAGCCAAGGTGGTGGTCAGTGCAACAGGGACATGGCGCCAGCCGTTTATTCCTGATTATCCGGGACAGGAAAACTTTCAAGGCACGCAGTTACATTCAGCCCATTACCTGAATGCAGATCCATTTAAAGATAAGAAAGTCATCGTGGTGGGTGGGGGGAATTCGGGCGCGCAAATACTAGCTGAGGTTTCACAAGTTGCTGAAACCATTTGGGTCACAAAAACTCCGCCTCAATTTTTACCTGATGATGTCGATGGTCGAGTACTGTTTTTAAGAGCAACTGAGCGTTTAAAAGTACAACAAGAAGGAAGAAAAGTTGACCAGCCAATAGGTGGCCTAGGTGATATTGTGATGATCGATAGTGTCAAAGAGGCAAAGAATAGAGGAGTCTTACATAGCCGTCCACCTTTTCAATCTTTAGCTACAGATGCAGTTATTTGGCCAGATGGAAAAAAAGAGAAAATTGATGTGATTATTTGGTGTACTGGATTTAAGGCTTCATTAAATCATCTAAAAAGTATAGATATAGTAGAGCGAGATAACTTTGTAGAAGTTCAAAATGGAAGGTCTATTAAGTTACCTAACTTGTGGTTAGTTGGATATGGAGATTGGACAGGTATGGC
>NZ_JXBK01000003.1:43570-43961 GCF_000816495.1 Acinetobacter harbinensis | reverse complement strand
CATTAATTGGCGTTTCTAGAACAGCGAGAGCTACAGTAGATGAGATCTTCACTTATCTACAAGAAATTAATACTAAAAAATTTTCAGAATAATTATCCATATCGAGTATAAGAATTTTAGAATCGGTTTTGTGTCTAAGCTACTGGGAGCATTCCAATATTTTGATTATTATTTCACTAAAAGTGTCTACAAGATCATGCTATTCATTAAGCCATAATTTTTGATATTTAAACCTAATTTCATGAATTGCACTAAAAAGAGGGAACTCTTTCATAATTTATAATTAAATTAGAAGTTTTCTTAGGAAGCTGTTTAATATTATTGATATCTATACAGTTTTTCTTGTAAAAGCGCTTCATTTATAGTGAGTATTTCAATAAAATAAGGGAGC
>NZ_JXBK01000003.1:43267-43560 GCF_000816495.1 Acinetobacter harbinensis | reverse complement strand
TCCCTTATTTTATTCATTTGCTAATTAAAAATTACTCGCAACTTGATATGTGATGAATGAAAAGATGTAGGCTAATGCAAACAAATAAGTTGCCATAATGATGGGCTGTTTCCAGCTGCCAGTTTCTCGTCTAATTGTTGCTAACGTAGCAAGACAATGGGGAGCAAAAATAAACCATACCAATAATGATAAACCTGTGGCTAACCCCCATCCATCCGGGCCTGAAATTTGACTTAACAGACTTTGAGTTACTGTATCTTCATCACCTGACATCGCATAAATCACCCCAAGAG
>NZ_JXBK01000003.1:42213-43257 GCF_000816495.1 Acinetobacter harbinensis | reverse complement strand
AGCAATTACAACTTCCCTTGCTGCCATAGCAGGAATGAGTGCAATACATATTTCCCATGTAAACCCAATAGGCGCAAATATAGGATGAATTAAATGCCCTAACTGACCAGCTAAACTATAGTTAATGGCCGGCATGCTTGCATTATCTGGTGGTTGAGGGAACGTGACTAGCACCCATAACAAGATAGACAGTGCGACGATAATGCCACCAACTCGTTTTAAGAAAATAGTTGCCCTATCATATAAGCCTAATGCAATATTTCTAATATCTGGAATTCGGTATGTGGGAAGTTCAAAAATAAAAATACTTTCAGTTTTATCTTTTCGAACCAATTTCAGAAACACTGAAACTAATAACGCTGAGACTATTCCCGACATATAAAGACCAAAAAGGACTAATCCTTGCAGACTTAACCAGCCGTAGATTAATTGGTTCGGAATAAATGCCGCGATCAATAAAGCATATACTGGCAATCTTGCTGAACAGGTCATCAAGGGTGCAATCATAATTGTTGCTAATCGGTCCCGTTCAGAGCTGATACTTCTGGTTGCCATAATTCCGGGAATGGCACAAGCAAAACTGGATAGCAGAGGAATAAATGAACGGCCGCTAAGCCCGGCTTTAGACATTAATTTATCTAAAAGAAATGCTGCCCGGGGTAAATAGCCTGACTCTTCAAGCATTAAAATGAAGAAGAATAAAATCAAAATCTGAGGCATATATGCAAGCACGCTACCTGCACCAGCAATTACCCCATCCACAACCAAGCTTTTTAATAGAGGATGTTGGATTAGTGGTCCAATAAAATCACTGAGCCATGCGACAAAATTTTCAATGAATTCAATAAAAGGCGTTGCCCATATAAATACCGCCTGGAACATCACAAACATGGTTAAAGTTAAGATTACTAAACCCAATACAGGATGTAGAAAAATTTTATCTAGAAATGCGGTTCTTTTATCACCACTGTCATTATTTAAAATAACTTGTTTGGTGATTTGTTTGACCTGTTCAAAATGACTTAATTCAGAATGATAAGGAGT
>NZ_JXBK01000003.1:41677-42203 GCF_000816495.1 Acinetobacter harbinensis | reverse complement strand
TAAAAAGATTTTTTTGATCTAATTGATTAATTAAATCTTGAATTCCTTTTGTTTTAACTGCGACAGCTTCAACTACAGGGATACCTAACAGTTGAGACAGTTTATCCTTATCAATGGAAATACCACGCTTTTTGACCTCATCCATCATATTTAATACAAGAATCATAGGGCGATTTAGAGCACGAACTTCGAGAACCAAGCTCAAATGTAAGCTTAAATTTGTGGCATCTACAACGCATATAAAAATATCGGGTAGAATTTCACCTTTTAGCTCGCCCAAACAAACTGCCCTGGTGACTTCTTCATCTAAACTACTAGGTTTTAAACTGTAAGTTCCGGGTAAGTCCAATACTCGTATTGCATCACCAGAAGGTAATTTAAAAGAACCTTCTTTTCTTTCTACGGTAACCCCAGCATAGTTGGCAACTTTTTGTCGCGTACCAGTAAGCGTATTAAATAAAGAGGTTTTTCCGCAATTTGGATTACCGACTAATGCAATGTTCTTAATCTTCATTGGATACTAACT
>NZ_JXBK01000003.1:40179-41667 GCF_000816495.1 Acinetobacter harbinensis | reverse complement strand
ACAAAAATTCTTTCAGCTTCATTCTTTCTTAATGCGAATCTTGAAGTTTCAATTTGAACTAAAACAGGATCTCCGCCAAAAACACCTTTAGCGAGTACTTGTAGAGTTTCACCCTCTCTAAAACCTAATAGTTGGAGCCGTTCCAATACGGGATCAGTGGTATGACTGTATTGATTACCTTTTTTGAGATCTCTAATTTTGACGATCTGATTTTGTTTAACTTGAAATAGATTCATTTTCGATACTCTTACTTCAAAGCCAAAATCTTTCGAGCACCATTAAGCACGAATAAAGAAACCAGGATGCCAATGATTAAGTCTGGGTAAGCTGATCCCGTCCACGCCACGAGTACACCGGCAAATATAACGCCCATATTTACCACAACGTCATTCGCCGAGAAAATCCAACTGGCTTTCATATGTGCGCCATCTTCTCGATGACCAGAAATAAGATATAAGCATGTCACGTTAGCTATAAGTGCGAGCAGGCCAATAACAATCATGAGCGTTGATTCTGGCTCGCTTCCAAACATGAATCGTCTAATGACATCAATAATCACGATGACAGCAAGTAATAACTGAATCCAACCTGCGAAATGGGCTGCTTTCACTTGATATTTCGCAGCTTTTCCGACGGCATATAGCGCAATACCATAAACGGCTGCATCGGCAAACATATCTAGAGAATCAGCAATCAATCCTGTAGACGCAGCAATAATTCCGCTGATGAATTCTATAAAGAACAGTAGAGCATTAATGCCTAATAACAGTTTAAGTACTTTAGCTTGTCTCACAGGATCAGGTTCATTAGGTATATCGCCTGTAGAAAGCTGTGTTTCATCAAGTTTCGCCCCAAAACCCAGTCCTTCAAGTTTGGCCGTAATTTGCTGACTCCCTTCATTATGGAAGACTTTCAGTTTTCGATTGGGAAGATCAAAAGTAAGACCTTTAACTGCTTCAATATCTGCAAGAGCCATACGGACCATTTGCTCTTCAGCAGAGCAATCCATTTTAGGAATGGTATAGGTACTTGTTTGCTTAGCCTGTTGATTGCTTATATAAGTTTCAGTCTTCACAAGCTTTGCACCAAAACCCAAAGCTTCAAGTTTGGTAGTTATATTTTCATCTTTTTGATTATGTAGAACCTTTAAAGACCGGTTAGGTAAATCAAAGATGAGTTTTTGAACACCATCAATTGAAGATAGCGCCATACGAACCATCTGTTCTTCCGCAGAACAATCCATTTTGGGAACTAAGTATTCACTCATGTAGTGCGAATCTTTTAAAACGTTTTCAGTGCTTAAATTTTCTTTGGGATCAGAACCACAACAGGATTGAGCGGTATCTTCACAACTGTTTGAAGTGTTACAGCAAGGAGATGAAGATTCTTCTTCCTCTTCACCACAACAGCTAGGCGTATTATCACAATTCTTTGAATTGCTTGCTTCTGCAATTGATGGATGATTTTCTTGTTGAGATTTCTTATCTT
>NZ_JXBK01000003.1:37818-40169 GCF_000816495.1 Acinetobacter harbinensis | reverse complement strand
CATGGTGTTTCTTTACTACATCCACAGCCACTCATAGTTATACCCATTAAAAAAATTTATAAACTTTGAATATTAGAATCCCTATAGTTACTATAGAGTCAAGATTTTTTGGAAATACCAACTCAATGCATTTAAAAATTGGTGAACTCTCTAAAAAAACCTCATGTTCAGTATTAACAATTAGGTTTTATGAAAAGGAAGGTTTAATTCCAGAACCAGAAAGAACGGAAGGAAATTACCGCCTTTACGATGTAGGCTATGTTGAGCGAATTAAATTTATTTTGAATTGCCGAACTTTAAATATGAGTTTGAATGAAATTCGTCAATTACTTACCTATAAAGACAAACCTGAGAAAAATTGTTCAGGGGTGAATGAATTAATTGACTTACATGTCAGTGCTATCAGAGAAAATATAATCAAGCAACAAAAGCTTATTGAACAACTATCTGATTTAAGAGGTACTTGTGATGGTTTATGTACAATTGACCAATGTGGAGTTTTAAAAAATCTAGCTTGATTATCTAGACCTATGCTTTTTTCAAAAACTCTGTATATCTTTACTTAAGGCTGCAAAAAGTTTAAGGTTACTCAAATTCTGTGATCAGATCTTTGATAGATCTGGACAGCTTCTTTATTGGTGTTTTAAATACAGATTTGTGTATGAAGAGAAAAACATTTCTAATCCAGATATTGGTACTCTTATTCACATTCCAGAATATTTGGAGTGTGGCAGAGGCCGCGTGTCTGCATGAAATGCCAAACATACCCAATTCAATACTCTCTAATCCAATCGATTTAGACGAAAAGAGTGATAGTCCTCGTCAAGCACTTTATTCCCTAGAAAACTATAAAGAAATCTATGACTATTGTCAGAAGGTTTGTTTTAACGAAAAGTGCAGTCATTTCTCAAATACAATCGTGATTCAGATTGACCCACCCGATGATCTGAAGCTTAAAGCTGATTTTGAGACCGGCATTACCCCAACTTATTTGGGAATAACTTTTTATAAATCCCCTTATCTGAATCAATTAACCCCGCCTCCCGATTTGCCCCTACTATTGGTGGGGTAGTCTTATAAAAGCCCACCACTCCTAATTTCATTATGCGTGGGGCATTTTCATGTCAAAAAACAAATTACATCAGGATACCTCCATCCTGAATTTATCCTGGTCAGCCTTAGGTAGCGGTATCTTGCTATCTGCAATGATCAGCATCAGTACTTCCGTAGTCGCCAGTACTCAAGATTTAACGCTGCAGCAAGCTATTGAGCAGGTTAACCAATATCAAGCGTCCCAAAATTTCTGGGAAACGCAAAATAGTATTAATGCCACGAATCTTCAGCAAAGTAAGCTGTTTAAAAATCCTGAATTGTCAGTTGAACAAACGGGCTTTGGTTCAAATAATGAAAAAGAGCTTGCCATTGGCATATCACAACCCTTGGATATTTTTGGTGAGCGAAAAGCAAACCAAAAATTAGCCAGTCTCTCTACAGATAAAACAGCACTGAAGCAGAAGATTTATCAAGCGCAAATTGAGCTTGCGGTGAAATATGTATGGTCACAACTGGCCATTGCTGAACTTGAAAGAAACATTGTCAATGAACAACTTCGGGTGAGTGAAGAAAACCTTAAAGCGATCGAGAAGCGCTTTACTGCGGGCGGTATCGCGCAAGTAGATGTGAATCGCGCACGTTTAAGTCATGCTGAAAATATACGCCTTTTTAGACAGGCAGACTTACAGGTACAAGTGGCCACCCAACAATTATCAAATTTATGGGGTACGTCTGATAAGTCATTGCAGGTAAACCTCTCTTCACAAAAGCTCTGGCCAAAATCGACTCATGGACAGGTTCAAGAATATTTAGCGGAAAACTACGTTGAGAAATATCGAGCTTTACTGGTATTAGAGTCTCAAGCAACGGTTGATCAACTAAGAGCAAAGGCACGTCCTAACCCCACTTTAAACCTAGGTGTCAACCGCACCCAATCCTTGGAAAACTCCACACAAAATCAATTAGTAGTCGGAGTTAGTGTACCGCTTAATATTTTCGATCGTCAGCAAAATGGCATAAAAATCGCGCAAGAAAAAATGAACTTATTAGAGCGTCAGAAAGAATTTTATCTGAAGCAAAATGCGCTGCAAATAGGCACAATTTTAACCGAGTTGCAGGGTTTAGAGCTGCAATTCAAAGTCGTTGACGAGACTCAAATTCCTTTGGCGACTCAAGTTCAAAGTAAGACGCTACAAGGTTTCTTGGCAGGCAAGTTTGCTTTAACCGATGTTCAGCAAGCCACGCTTCAATTACAAGACATCCGTCTGCGTAAAGTCCAGTTGTTACGGGATGGCTGG
>NZ_JXBK01000003.1:37473-37808 GCF_000816495.1 Acinetobacter harbinensis | reverse complement strand
AAAGGCCATTGAAGCAGAAAGTTTGAGCTTAGGCATTAGCCCAAGTGAAGTCATGTCGAAAGATGCTATTGCACAAATCAATCAAAACTTATGGCAAGACATACAGGCCATGCCTGTCATTGGTGGGGGAAATTAACATGTTCGATCTTAAAAACAGCTTAAAAAAACAGAGCGGAAAAATCTCTCAACCTCTACTGATTGGTTTGGTCATCGGCGCAACCGTACTCCTCAGTATTTTCTTGATCTTGTCGGGTAAGAATAAATCTGAAACATCAGATGAACATGCAGAGGAAGAAGGCGCAGAGGAACATGGAAGTGAAGAACATGGCGGTGAA
>NZ_JXBK01000003.1:34462-37463 GCF_000816495.1 Acinetobacter harbinensis | reverse complement strand
CCGAAGAGCATGCAGAAGGCGTGAGCCTGACGGCCAAGCAACTGGTGGAACAGGGCATACAGTTATCAGCGGTCGATCAAGGTCCGGTGGTTAAATTAAGTTCTTATCCTGCCAAACTCAATGTGAATACGGATCAGCAAGCGCATGTCTCACCGAGTTTTAGCGGTCATGTAGAAAATGTTTATGTAGAACTCGGCCAAAAAGTTCAGAAAGGGCAGCCTTTGGCTACATTGCTTGTTCCTGATCTAGTTGATCAGCAGGCCAATCTTAAAATTGAACAAACCAATCTGGAACTGGCGAAACAAGACTTTGAGCGTGAGCGTCAATTGTGGTCACAGGGTATCTCAGCAAAACAGGACTATCAACGGGCTTATAACAGTTATAAACGGGCACAAATCCAGGTTCAAGCGGCCCAATCACGTTTAAGTGCATTTGGTGCAGTGAATGCTAGTAACGGGCGCTATATTTTAAAAGCCCCAATTTCTGGCGTGATCAGTAAAAAGGATTTGGTTCTCGGGGAAAATGTTCAGTTAGCAAGTCAACTCTTTACCATAGACCGGTTAGATCAGCTCTGGCTTGAATTTATTGTTCCAAATTCTGAAATTGTGGGCTTAGCCCCGAATCAAAAGATCGAATTTAAATCTTTGCAAACTGAAAAGGTCTATAGGGCGGTTATTCAAACCTTAAATACTGAAGCGGATATTCAAACAGGTCGTCTTCAGGTGCGAGCAAAAGTTGAATCGAATGCAACCGAATTACGTCCAAACTTGATGGTAAACGTACAGTTGCAACAACGCAGTGAAAGTACCGCATTACGGGTGCTTAAGTCCGCAGTTCAGAATGTCGATGGAAAAGATGTGGTTTTTGTCGCCACTCAGCATGGACAAAAAGTTGAATTCACTCCGCAACCGGTGAAATTAGGTCAATCGTCTGGGGATAGCCAGTGGATTGAAGTGGTAAATGGGCTTAATCAGGGACAAAAATATGCCGCTCAAGGCAGTTTCTTACTGAAATCTGAGATGGAAAAAGGAGAGGCTTCACATGAGCACTAAAAGCCCTCACATTCCAGACCACGAATCGGTAAAACCTGAAGGGCTGTTTGATCGGCTGATCCAGTTTTCTATTCATAACGCCATTTGGATTATGCTGTTTATTGCAGCCTGGATTGCTATTGGTATTTATAGTTATCAAAAGTTACCGATTGATGCTGTACCGGATATTACCAATACTCAGGTGCAGATTAACACTTCAGCCAATGGCTTTACGGCTTTGGAAATGGAACAGCGGATTACCTATCCAATTGAGAATGCCATGTCAGGCATGCCGAAAATGGAACAAACCCGTTCGATTTCACGCTACGGCTTATCGCAAGTGACCATCATTTTTGAAGATGGCACGGATATTTACTGGGCCAGACAGCTTATCAACCAGCGCTTGCAAGAAGCAATGGGAGAAATGCCTGAAGATGTGCAACCTAACATGTCGCCTATTTCGACAGGTTTAGGTGAAATCTATCAATGGGTGATTAAAGCCGAACCAAATGCTAAAAAGCCGGATGGAACCGCTTATTCGGCGATGGATTTACGTGAAATTCAGGATTGGATTGTAAGACCGCAATTACAGCGCGTAAAAGGCGTTGCTGAGATCAACAGTATCGGTGGCTTTAATAAAACCTATGTGGTTGCCCCTGATCTGAACCGATTGCAACAATTGCAAATTCCTTTGTCTGATTTACAAACTGCCTTAACAGAGAATAATGAAAACCGTGGTGCTGGCTATATTGAGAAAAATGGACAACAGCTAACGGTTCGTGTTCCCGGCACTTTAAACACGATTGAAGATATCCAGAACATCAGTATTGCCAATAAAAACGGCTATCCGATTCGGGTGGCAGATGTCGCCAATGTCTCAATTGGTCATGACTTAAGAACAGGGGCTGCAACCTATAATGGTGAAGAAACTGTATTGGGTATTGCCATGATGATGATGGGAGAAAATAGCCGTACCGTTGCTCAAGCCATTGATGAAAAGGTGCAATCGATCCAGCAATCGCTACCTAAAGGTGTGGTGATTGAGACTGTGTATGACCGTACGCATTTGGTTGATCGGGCGATCAAAACCGTTCAGAAAAATTTGATTGAGGGTGCAATCCTCGTCATTGTTATTTTATTTCTCTTTCTAGGTAATTTCCGTGCTGCGCTGATCACGGCTTGCGTTATTCCACTGTCAATGCTGTTTACCTTGACGGGAATGGCAGAGCAGAAGATTAGTGCAAATCTGATGAGTTTAGGGGCACTGGACTTCGGTATTATTATTGATGGTGCAGTGGTTATTGTAGAAAACTGTATCCGTCGGCTAGCAGAAGCTCAGAAGCTGAAAGGTGGTTTACTTAGCCGTTCTGAAAGATTTAAAGAAGTCTTCTTGGCTGCAAAACAGGCGCGTCGTCCTCTCATCTTTGGACAGTTAATTATTTTGGTGGTTTATCTACCTATCTTTACCCTGACGGGTGTAGAAGCCAAACTTTTCCATCCTATGGCAATGACTGTTGTACTGGCTTTAATTGGGGCCATGATTTTATCTGTCACTTTTGTGCCAGCCGCAGTTGCCCTATTTGTCACTGGAGAAGTCAAGGAAACCGAAAGTCGCTGGATGCATTGGCTTAAAACCAAATATGAACTGCTTTTAGATAAAGCCTATGAGCTTCGTTTATTTGTGACTATTGTGGCTGCCTGTATTTTAGTGCTTACGGGCGTGCTAGCCACTCAAACAGGTAGCGAGTTTGCACCTCAACTGGGTGAAGGTGATTTTGCTGTTCAGCAAATGCGTTCCCCAAGTACAGGGTTAGAACAGTCACTGAGAATGCAGGAAAATACTGAAAAGTTACTGTTGAAAGAATTTCCTGAAATTAAAGCGATCTTTGCCCGTACCGGTACAGCAGAAGTGGCCACAGATGTTATGCCACCCAACATTTCAGATGGCGTGGTACTGTTAAAACCTCATG
>NZ_JXBK01000003.1:34202-34452 GCF_000816495.1 Acinetobacter harbinensis | reverse complement strand
TGGCCTGATCCAAAACAAACGATTGATGAGCTTCGCCAAAGAATGATTACTTTCTTAGCGACATTGCCGGGAAATAACAGTGAGTTCTCGCAACCCATTGAACTACGCTTTAACGAGTTAATTTCAGGGGTGCGAAGTGATGTGGGTGTCAAATTATTTGGTGATGACATGGAGATTCTAAATCGCGAAGCGAATAAAATTTCTCAAAAAATTAACTCAATTTCAGGCGCGACAGCCGTTAATGTAGAAC
>NZ_JXBK01000003.1:33933-34192 GCF_000816495.1 Acinetobacter harbinensis | reverse complement strand
ACCAGTGGCTTACCCTTGTTGAATGTAGAGGTGGATAAGTCCAGAGCTGCACAATATGGCTTGTCGGTAAGAGCAATTCAGGATCTGGTAGCTACAAGTGTCGGTGGCCAGAATGTTGGAACAATTTTACAGGGAGACAAGCGTTTTGATTTTGTCATCCGTCTAGATGAATCCCAGCGTAGTCCTGAACAGTTAGCGGTACTTCCTATTCAATTGCCGAATGGTGGTTTAGTCCAACTGCAAGATGTGGCACGCGTTG
>NZ_JXBK01000003.1:32243-33923 GCF_000816495.1 Acinetobacter harbinensis | reverse complement strand
TATCCTGGGTATTAATCAGGTCAGCCGTGAAAATGGTAAACGTCGAGTGGTTATTACTGCAAATGTAGAAGGACGTGATTTAGGCTCATTCGTAACAGAGCTTCAGAGCACGTTATCCAAACAGGAATTACCAAGCGGTTATTGGATAGATTATGGCGGTCAATTTCAAAATCTGATGTCTGCAAAAGCGCGTATGCAATTGGTGGTTCCGCTCGCATTGTTGACGATCTTTATTTTATTGATGGCTGTATTCCATAATATCAAAGAAAGCTTACTGGTCTTTAGTGGTGTACCGTTTGCCTTATGTGGAGGCTTAATCGCGTTGTGGTTGCGTGACATTCCATTATCCATGTCAGCAGGGGTTGGCTTCATTGCACTATCGGGGGTGGCTGTACTGAATGGCTTAGTCATGCTTACCTTTATCAAAGAGTTGCGACAACAATATGACCTTTATTATGCAACGTGGCAGGGTGCAATTTTGCGTCTTAGACCTGTGCTGATGACAGCTTGTGTGGCGTCCCTTGGGTTTGTCCCGATGGCTTTGGCAACCGGAACTGGGGCAGAAGTACAGAGACCTTTAGCAACAGTGGTTATTGGAGGAATTATCTCCTCTACCCTGCTTACATTGGTTTTATTGCCCGTACTGTACCGCTGGATGAATGAAAAGAAAGCTTCTTAATCCATTAGATTAAGCAATTTTTAGCAGAGATATTGAGCCTGTCTCAAGTATCTCTGCTAATCATGGATTGAATAAGGAAAATTTTATGTCAGAACATCATGATCATAGCCATGCGGTTGTTACTGAAGGAAATAGTAAGAAATTAATGTTTGCTTTGGGTTTAACGACTACTTTTTTAATAGTAGAAGTTGTCGCTGCTTTTATTACCCAAAGTTTAGCATTACTGTCTGATGCCGCTCACATGTTTACTGATGTAGCCGCATTAGCTATTGCTCTTGCTGCTATCAAAATTGGTAAAAAAGCCGCAGATGATAAAAGAACTTTTGGCTATCAGCGATTCGAAATTTTAGCGGCTCTGTTTAATGCAGTGATGCTTTTTGTGGTGGCGATATATATTGTCTATGAAGCTTACCAACGTTTTACGAATCCTGCTGAAATTCAAAGTATTGGAATGATGATTGTCGCAGTCATTGGTTTGGTCATAAATTTGATTTCAATGAAAATCCTTTCTGCGAGTGCTGAAGGAAGTCTAAATGTGAAAGGCGCATATTTAGAAGTTCTTAGTGATGCACTGGGATCGATAGGCGTGATTATCGGAGGAGTGGTCATTTATTTTACCCAGTGGATGTGGGTAGATACCTTAATCGCTGTGTTAATTGGCTTCTGGGTCTTACCTCGAACTTGGGTTTTATTAAAACAAAGTATCCATATTTTGCTTGAAGGGGTTCCTGATGAGATTGATATTGAGTCGTTAAGAAATGATTTATTGATGCTAGAGGGTGTTGAAGGGATTCATCAGTTGAAAGTCTGGGCTATATCTTCAAAAAACATTCATTTAACTGCTCATTTAGTTGCTCCTAATAGCGATCCAGATCAGCTCTATCAAAAGGCCTTAGACGTTCTAAAACATAATCATAGTATTACTGAAATTACGTTACAAATAGAAAGTACGGAATGTAATACATTGGAACAGCATAAACATTAAAGTGCTGCTCTTTCTA
>NZ_JXBK01000003.1:31651-31898 GCF_000816495.1 Acinetobacter harbinensis | reverse complement strand
AATCAAATGAATCAAATGAATCAAATGAATCAAATGAATCAAATGAATCAAATGAATCAAATGAATCAAATGAATAGTTGGGTTGCATAAATAAATCAATTAGACTTATTCATTCAGCAATATAATTCCTGAATGAATAAGTTTATAACTAAAACCTATCACACCATTAGTTGAACTACATATAATCATAATATTAAAAATAAAGTATTTTTTTTTAATCCCATTTCAATGGGCACTGTTGCAAATA
>NZ_JXBK01000003.1:30053-31641 GCF_000816495.1 Acinetobacter harbinensis | reverse complement strand
AGATTTGAGTCGATGAAGTTCCCTTTAAAAAGTGCTTAGAGACCGAAAACCCTGTTGATTAGACACACTTCACCCTGAGGCTGACCATAATAAAATGACGATGCTTGTCCTTTACGTAGTGCACGCATGACTTCAATACCTTTAATTGTGGCATAAGCCGTCTTCATAGATTTGAATCCTAATGTGGCTCTGATGATTCGCTTTAACTTACCATGATCACATTCAATGACATTATTTTTATACTTAATTTGCCTGTGCTCAATATCTACTGGACATTTTCCTTCTCGCTTTAATCGTGATAAAGCATGGCCATAGGTCGCTGCTTTATCTGTATTGATGACCCGTGGAATTTGCCATTTTTTCACCGTATTGAAGATCTTTCCTAGAAAACTATAGGCTGATTTACTGTTCCGTCTAGCGGAAAGGTAAAAGTCAATCGTATGACCACGTTGATCAACTGCGCGATACAGGTAAGTCCATCGCCCCTTCACTTTGATATAAGTCTCATCCATATGCCATGAATGTAAATCTGTAGGATTACGCCAATACCAGCGTAACCGTTTTTCCATTTCTGGAGCATAACGCTGAACCCAACGATAAATTGTACTGTGATCCACATTGATGCCTCGCTCAGCGAGCATTTCTTGAAGTTCACGATAGCTGATGCCATATTTACAATACCAACGAACAGCCCAAAGAATGATTTCACCTTGAAAGTGCCGACCGTGGAAGGGATTCATCTGCTGTATCTCGAAATAAATAAGATATTTAGCTTATCATGTCAGCCTATTTGCAACAGTGCCGAAATAAGGATCTAGTCGGAGACAATATGAAAGGTCACAAAGTCGGATATGTGAGAGTCAGCTCTGTTGACCAAAATATTGGACGTCAACTCGAGGGCGTCGAGGTCGACCGAGTTTTTGTTGATAAGGCCTCAGGAAAAAATACTGTCCGCCCCAAATTTCAGGAAATGCTGGGCTATGTTCGTGAAGGTGACATGATTGTTGTTCATTCCATGGATCGTTTCGCTCGTAGTCTGAAAGATTTAGTCACTGAAGTTGATCAGCTTGTAAAAAGAGGAGTTGCCATTCAATTTGTGAAAGAGAATATTACCTTCACAGCTCAGGCCACCCCGATGGATAATCTGATGTTACAGTTGATGGGAGCTTTTGCTCAATTTGAACGAGAGATTATTCTGGAACGTCAGAAAGAGGGAATTAAGATTGCAGCGGCTCAAGGGAAATATAAAGGTCGAGTCCATAAATTAAATCATGAGCAGGCTGAAGCTTTACGACAAGCATGGAAAGAGGGAAAATATCCATCTAAAGTTGATTTGGCAAAAGCATTTGGTATTAGTCGCCAAGCAGTTTATAGATATTTGCAACAGTGCCAAAAAGAGTGAAAGGCCAAAAAGTAGGGTATGTGCGAGTGAGTTCGGTCGATCAAAATACAGGTCGTCAACTTGAGGGAATTGAAGTCGACCGGATTTTTGTTGACCGTGCTTCTGGTAAAAATACCGACCGACCGAAATTTCAAGAAATGTTGAACTATGTCCGGGAAGGGGACAGGGTGATAGTACATTCCATGG
>NZ_JXBK01000003.1:29794-30043 GCF_000816495.1 Acinetobacter harbinensis | reverse complement strand
GTTTTGCGCGAAGCCTGAAAGATTTGGTCACTGAAGTAGATAAACTCGTTAAACGAGGGATCGCCATCCAGTTTGTAAAAGAAAATATTACTTTTACGGCCCAATCCACCCCGATGGATAATTTGATGCTGCAACTGATGGGTGCTTTTGCACAGTTCGAACGTGAAATCATTCTGGAGCGGCAAAAGGAAGGAATAAAATTAGCATCTGCTCAAGGGAAGTACAAAGGTCGGGTACATAAATTAAAGC
>NZ_JXBK01000003.1:28870-29784 GCF_000816495.1 Acinetobacter harbinensis | reverse complement strand
TGACCAGGCTGAAGCTTTACGGCAGGCATGGAAAAAAGGAGAATATTCTTCGAAAATGGCATTAGGTCAGGCATTTGGAATTAGTCGCCAGGCGGTATACCGCTATTTAAAAGCCAGTGAATAACGAAATGAAAAGAGCCTGTAAATTATTTTGTGTAAATACAGTTTTATTTACAAGCTCAAATATGGGTGGTGCAGCAGTATGGGGCTATCTAGGGTATAGCGGGCAGTCGACGGCAACAGCCACAGTTCAACAACCCAAAACCACACAGCAATCACCTGAATCAAAAAAATCTAGTTTTCTTAGTCAGGAATTGGTGGATGCACGTTTAAATGAATTAAGTTTTAAAGAAGTTATGCGCCTGTTTTACAAAGATAATATGCGTAATGTTTTTGTAAATGAAGGTGAAATTGAAATACAAAATTTTGTGGCAATTGGTTCAGCGGATGAAGCTGGTGAAAATACCGTTGCGCTCATGCATCCAATCATTAACTATCGGAATGTTGAAGGTGAAGCACGATTTTTAGTCATGATTGAAAAAGTACAAGTCAGTGAAAATGGTAGTGTGGTAAGTTGTCATGCCTGCGTAGGCAATTTGGATTTATATAGCTTTAAAAAACTCACCAATGGACAATTTCAAGTGGTCAGCAAGAGTCGACCTGAACAAGAATATGGCGGCAGCTATGGACGTGTACACGTAGACCGGGAACAAATTTTAAATAATATGCAGCCGATTGGTAAAAAACTCATTGGTAGCTTTTATCAAAGTGGTTATAGCAGCACAAGTGAAACGAGCAGTTCATGGAACGTAATTCATTTACCTGAAGATAATTTTATTGGTGCTTACGGTGTTGCTGACGCAGCTGGTGATAACGCAGGAAATTATGAACCTGAATCGCCCTTGCACTTTAGC
>NZ_JXBK01000003.1:27381-28860 GCF_000816495.1 Acinetobacter harbinensis | reverse complement strand
GATCCAGGTTATTGATAATGATAAAAAATATTTTCCAATTCAAGTCAGTTATAGCGGTGAAAAACCCAATGCAGACTACAGTAGTATTGAACCGACCAATCAACAGTTGATTGTGAATTACAATCCAGAAAAAAAAGAATATCAGTAATCAGGCTCAACCAGTGCTGAAATGGGTGTCGTCATCCCTTCTAAAAAAGATGGAAAATAACAGCCACATTTGACTGCTATTTAGATATATGGTGGGATATTGTACAGCTTAAATATTCTACAGTGCCGTATCAAGGGGATGACAGCACAATAAACTTAGGGGGGGGAAATGAAACAACTTTTTATTTGTATTACAGCACTATGCCCAATGTTAGTGAGTGCACATGCTTTTCAATATCACAAAACTCAGGGAGAGCTAAAATATTACACAGGACAAACCACTTTAACCGGTACATATTCACGTAATCTTGATCCTGAATATGTGGATTATATGGGTGATGATGTCTGCTTTTTTCCAGACGAAAAATCAGCATCGTTAATCCCTCGTCCTAAAAGCGATACACGTAATGCATGGTTCTGTTTTTCTAACTTTGAAATAGCAAAAAAAACCTTTAAATTGCCAAACAGCATTAAGAAAGGCTATTGCACCTATGAAGGTAAAGCTACAGTAACCATCAAAAACTATAGATTACTCATTGCAGAAACTGAGGGGTATGATTCTAGTCAGTTGGTGAGTGCGAAAAATATAACCCCAGCCAAAGCAATGAAATGTGAATCTTATGGCTAATCTCTTTTATAAATTTAATTAGCAATTTATGAAGCAAATTGGGCAGCAGACAGCGAATATTCGTTGGAATAGTGACGAGTATGATGGCGAATGTGATGTGGTTCCGTTAATTAGACCACTCAATCTAGTTTTATAAGTGATAAATCCGCTCTAAATATTTAAATTATGCTGCCATTACTTTTGGTAAATGTCGATCATAAAATTCATTTGGTGTTGCCTTATTCAAGCTTGAATGAGGACGTATCGTGTTATAAAAATCCAAATATTCAGCAATTGATTGTTTTGCTTGTTTAACCGTATCGTAAGCCTTCAAATAGACTTCCTCATGCTTCACACTGCGCCATAAACGCTCAATCATCACATTATCCATCCACCGTCCTTTTCCGTCCATACTGATACGGATATTTCGCAATTTTAACTCATTCAAAAATGCCTCGCTTGTGAATTGACTGCCTTGGTCTGTATTGAACACCTCAGGACAACCATATTTCACAATTGCTTCTTGCAACGCATCTATGCAAAAGTCTGTTTCCATACTGATCGATACACTATGAGCCAGTACTTTACGACTATGCCAATCTATAATCGCACACAGATAGACAAAGCCTTTAGCCATAGGAGAAACTAAATTAGTTTCTAAATTGGTTTTAATTTGAATGTAAAAAAGCCCTTAATCATTAAGGGCTTTTGTGTATCTGTTAGAC
>NZ_JXBK01000003.1:24388-25793 GCF_000816495.1 Acinetobacter harbinensis | reverse complement strand
ACTGCTATGCCCGCTCTTTGTATTATCTCATCTTCTGATATGTCAGCGTTAACTTGAGATAAACCTACCACATTTTTCTCCTTACACTTTTTGTATTTTGAAAAACATCAAAAATCTAAATTGCAAAAGTAGGATAGTCAGGAAAATTTGGATTAAATAATGCTGTATCTATTTAATTACATATAAATTTAAATCAAAAAAATTAGAATATCTGTGTGTTATATTAATTACAATAATTGACAGTAGTTAGCTAGATATATGAATAAATTAATGGTATACACTCTTTTTGGAGTTGCAATATTAAGTGGTTGTAGTCAGATTTTTCAGACTCAACCAAGTGAATCTGAGTTAAAGTCACAATACAATATGTTATTAGAAACAATCGTAAATAACGTTAGAGTAGATAAAGTTGATAATTTAAAATGTAACCAAAATGGTTATGTTTTTCCTTCAGAAAAAGAGGGGCCTATTTATGAGTGTCAGGCTTTAGTACATTTCATGAATGGCAAATCAATGAAAGATCAATTCTCATTTTATAGAAGACCTGAAGGTTTCAATGGTGATATTGATATAAGTAATTCAAATATCATAGAGGGTCTAAGACAAATTGAGTATGAAAAACAGAGGGCTATAGAGTTAAAAAGATTTGAGGATGTTGCATTGGAAGAGCAAGCCTTAGCAAATCAACGAATACTCGAAGAGCAGGAACAAGAAAATGAATATGCTAGGCAAAGAATGAGCGAAGAATCTCAGAATTCAGAAAATGAACAAGTTGTTGAAGAGCAAATACAAGGTGGTGAGTGACCTGAAATTACTTAATTAATTTTATCAAATCATAAGTAAAAAGCTTCACTTTAAATAAAGGCTCATCGTAAGGTGGGCTTTTTTATATAACCTATCAATTAACTATAGAGGGCTTTCACCCCTATAAAAAGAGAATTTTAGTTTCCTATACAAACACGTCTATATATTCTTTGATCAACAGATGAGTTTTTAATTGATGTAAACTCTAAATCATCATAAAAATAAATGGTTTCACCAGTATCACCATTC
This sequence comes from Acinetobacter harbinensis, assembly GCF_000816495.1. Classification (GTDB taxonomy): domain Bacteria; phylum Pseudomonadota; class Gammaproteobacteria; order Pseudomonadales; family Moraxellaceae; genus Acinetobacter; species Acinetobacter harbinensis. The sequence goes on along the minus strand of NZ_JXBK01000003.1, from coordinate 24,740 downwards.
ATTCCTTTAATATTGTTATATGATCCTACTAGCTCACTGTTAGAAGTAAGTTCTTTGTAATATGTTGCATATCCCATAGATAGAGCCTTATATGGACAATCTATGACATACACCTTAATCGCAGATTTATAATTTTTTGCATATTCATCACTATTTTTGTAAGTGTATTTATCATAAACCACTACTTTCATTAAATTTTTATCAATTTTCTTAATTGATTTTTCATCAAGGTACTGTTTGAAGCCAGAATTTTGATCAACTAATAACAATTTAGGTGTATATGCAATTGCCGGCATTGAGAGAAGCAATGTTGATAATAATATGATTTTGTTCATTGGGTTTTGATCTTTAA
>NZ_JXBK01000003.1:21294-24378 GCF_000816495.1 Acinetobacter harbinensis | reverse complement strand
TTCTTCTTAATATTAGCTTTTTAAAAATAAAAAGCTATCTATCATTGCACTATACCCAAAAGATAATAAAATTAAATGATAAATAGATCTATCAATAAACTATTATTTACAATTAAATGACAGTATTATCACTGTACTTAATAAGCAAAGTATAAATGATAAAAATGACTACACGTATCTACCTCAGAGCCTCAACCAAAGACCAAGATGCACAGAGAGCACTACAACCCCTCAATTACCTAAACCAATCACTTAAGTTGGGTGAAACCATCACCTACGTCGAGAATTATAGTGGCACCAAGCTAGATCGCCCTGAATTGAACAAACTACTTTCAGATACAAACCATGGCGATATATTGCTAGTTGAAAGCGTAGATCGTTTGTCACGGCTAAGCCAACAAGACTTTCAAGAACTGAAGCGCAGAATCCAAGAGAAAGGACTTCGACTTATAGTAGCTGACCTTCCTACAACTCATCAACTCATTAAAATCAATGACAGCATTACTAGCTCAATCCTAGACCTCATCAACAATATGCTCATAGATCTCTTAGCGACGATGGCTCGTCTAGATAATGAGAAACGTATTGAGCGCATCAAGCAAGGTCTGGAGCGTTCAGGCTATAAGCCATCGGGTAAGGCTCCAAATGAAGCCAAGCACAAAAGGATTAAAGAGCTATTAGCTGTAGGCAACATGACTAAGGGTGAAATTGCTAAAGCAGTTGAGTGTGGTATAGCGACCGTTTATCGAGTAGCGAAAGGTATTTAATAAAGTGTTTATAAAAGCATCTTTAAAGGTGCTTTTATGTGTGCTATGTTGTATCCCATAACAGGAGCACTTATGAACCCACAGCTTTCTCGTATTGAAGATGAAGCTCGTATGCACGAGTTAAGGGAGCTATTTGCTTTATTGGAAGAGAAAGAACGGTGTGCAGCTTTTGATGAGGGAACCCATAACATAAATGGAACACTTGGAAGGGCTTTAAGCATTCTTTCTTGGAGTGACTTTGAAAGCCTTAATATATGTCCTGGGTTAGCTGAGATAGAGACGCAGCAACCTGTAGATCGTATTGAGCAGCATCGTAAGTGGTTAAAGGCATTTCGTTCAGCGATGCGCTATCTTGCAAAGATGCTTTTAGTCACTGATGCTTCACTACTCATCCGATTGAGACGAACACTAGATAGGTATGCTGAGATTTTTTACCCCAATCTACTTGTTGTGATTCAACCAAAGCTCCAAACACTAAACTCTATAGAGGCCTAATCATGACTCAATTAATCCATGCACGAATGACCGCAAGTATTACTGAACTCAAAAAGAGTCCGATGGATACAGTTTTGGCAGGTAAAGGTGAACCTGTGGCGATCCTCAATCGTAATACACCTGCGTTCTACTGCATTCCGGCTGATCTGTATGAAACTATGATGGAGCAGCTAGAAGATCTAGATCTCAACAGAATTGCAGATGCTCGTGCGAATCAGAAACGCATTCGAGTAAATATTGATGACCTATAAGTTAGACTTTCTAGAAGAAGCATTAGCAGAATGGAATAAGCTTAATCCAAGTATTAAGCAGCCATTGAAGAAGAAACTGATCAAGGTACTAGAGAATCCTCGCATTCCCAAGAACAAGCTGTCAGGACATCCTAACCGCTACAAGATCAAACTTCGCAGCATTGGTTATCGTTTGGTTTATGAAGTCATTGATGAGGAGATTGTTGTCATCGTGATTGCTGTAGGCAGGCGTGAAAATAATGCTGTCTATGACGATGCCAATTCTCGCCATTCATAAATGCTTTCACTCTCTCAAAGTACCCCACACCCCTCGCTTTGCTCGGGCTGATGGTGAACGTTGAGAGAGTTTCGGCAATACTCACCCTAAGAGCCTGCAAAAATGCTTGCTCTTAAAGTATTTCCGAATAACCTACTGGGCTGATGGAGCCACGCGTCGGTCGTATCCGCAAAGGGTAATTGTGCTTTCCCTTATAGATTGAGATTACGATTCACACACCGCATCGACACGTTCTCAAATCAACTAAATTCAATTATCTCCGCAAGGGTTTCCCCAATTTACGATTTAAATTAAATATTCAGCTACTCATCACGTTGTTGCTTTGTCAATTTACCCTAGTAGCAACTCTTAATCGCTGTGGTGCGCTAGCGTCGCTTAATTCCTTCCACCCACACAACAGCACCTGATTCAGTAGACTAGATAAGCTTACTTCTCTGCAGGCAAGCGCGAAGATATCAAAAAAGAAGAAAAAAAGTTTCGTTTCATGTGAATTTCTGAAAATAAAACTCACTAAATCCGCTGATACAGATTTTTGAACACTATCTTTTAGTCAAAATTAAAATTATTCGTTTTTTGGGATGCCGATTGTTCGTAGCGACAGTTATTAAAGTTAATTGAACGTCTCAGTTCAACGATTATTCAAAATTATCCAAGTGAACATATTCGAGAGAAAAACCTTAAAAGCTTTCTTCTGAACTGATAAAATAAAAGTAAGCTCAATTGAGCTTACTTTTATGAAAAATCGTGGGACAGCAGTGGCGATTCAAAGTTCCTATTTCATGGTAGGACTCTCTGATGAAATGTAATAGTCCAATAACACTAAACGTAGCCTTTTCTATTTAGACCGACTCTCTATACGTTCTTTCTCGTATGTCTGTACTTTTTTTAAGATCGGATAAAAATCAAAACCTTCATCCTTCATCGTTGAGATGAGCGATACGATCACAGCTAAATGAGAGGGTACAAATCCAACTTTATTATAATTTGTAATGGAATTAGGTCTCATCCCTAGTAATTCAGCAAATTCTTTAATTGAAAGACCCGCTTTACCGATAAGTCTATGGAATTCTTCGTAAGGCATGAGATTCAAATTTAACAAATGATAAAGTACAAGTATAGCATAAGGTGTTTTTTACATAAATATTTAAAAAACACATAAAAATATGTTTACAGCACATATTTTTATGTGTTTAAATATTCATATCAAGTCTATGCTGTCGTATTGGAATTTTTATGAATTACTTCACTCAACCTCAACTATTTATCTCAGCACAAGCTAAAAAACTCGGATTAG
>NZ_JXBK01000003.1:19107-21284 GCF_000816495.1 Acinetobacter harbinensis | reverse complement strand
TAATCCAAGAGCTTTATATTCAACGTAGTGCCTCTTTGGCTTTTTATTTAGATGTGAATCCATCTTTTGATGGGCATGAAGCTGTTTTATTTTGGACGGAACATTATTTAGAAGAATATCCAGAAGCAACTTTTTCAGATATTCAGTATCAATTTATACGATCGGTTCCCCAATATTGAATCTTTCAGGCACTGTGCTTATTCGGATTAAGCACAGTATTTTTATTCCAAGACTTTGAATATTATTATTTTTTATGAAATCTCCAAAAACTAGAGCCACTAGGCTTTGTTGCACAAAGATTTAAAAGTTAATACCTTCCCAAATTATATAAATTTAAGGCACAACTTGGGTATGAGGTCTGCCTAATTCCGTGAATCCATTTAAAAAGGCTATACTTGCATGGATTTCATTCACCTGAATTTGAAAGGCACTATTCACTACTTTTTTGATAGCGAATTGCAATATCAATATGCTTTTGTCTTCTATACAGCGTGGAATAATCTGGTGCTGTTCAATCTAATCCGCAGAGTTTAATCAGGCTCTGAACAAATCCTGTGACCATGCGTAAAGAGAGTCGAAATAGCGATTTGATCATTAAACAGCACTGAATCGCGGCATGGTAAGTTGACAAAAACAACTAAACATGCGAAAAGGCATTTTTGGTTAAACGATGTTTGCACATGCCACGGATTGTTACAGTCCCACTCAGCTTAGAACAGCGTGAACAACTGATTCTTCTGACCAAGCACGCAGCACATTGGCGTGAAAGACAACGTGCCCAAACTATTCTCTGGCTTTCCGAAGGTAAAACTGTTGCCGAAGTTGCTAGGTTACAAGAGCGTATCCCAGAAAACATAAGGCTACAACGCCGACATTGGGAGCTATATCGGTTTGAATCGATCCAAGAAGTCCATCCTCAGGCCGACCCAATACACTGACCGCAGACTATCAGGTTCAAATCTTAGAGTGGGTCAACACAAGCCCACCTAATGCAGAACAGATCCGAGTCAAACTGCATGAAAAATACGGTGTGTCCGTGTCTATTGCAACGCTTCGCAAGTTTTTGCGAGATTTAGGCATGGTCTTCAAACGCACCCGTCACAGCTTGAAAAAAAAGAGACCCGATCGCATTTGGACAAGCGCAACAGCAGATTGAAGCATTACGTGAGCAAGCGGCACGTGGTGAAATTGTATTGGGCTATGTCGACGAAACAGGATTTTCGGCTACGCCTGACAACCGTTATGCATGGACGAAGATAGGCGATGTTCATGCGGTGGATGCTGTAAGATTAAAGCGAGTCAGAACTGGATAAGCAAAACAAACACTCTAGATCCAAGAAAAGTATGCCGAGTCGTAAAGCTCAGAAAGCCATTATTGAACAAAGAAAGTTAAATCCTGTGCTTGACTCTTGTGGTTAAAAACAGGACATTTTAAATGGTTTATCGCATAGACATTTTTATTGGTGAGAATATAGACACTTTAAATGGGTTTTAACACAAGTCATTACTGGCCAAAGCCAAATTTGGTGTGGTGCTCGTTTCTGGAACAGATGCGTTTAAAACACAAGTCCAGCAAATTGCGGATTCAGCAGGAATCAAAATTGAATTTGAAACTGCTCCTCAGCAAAAAGCCAATGCCTCAATTGAGCAGAGTCCAGCATTAGAAATGAGCGATCTCAAGCAACAGCGCCAACGACAGAATTAAGTTTGGAACCGAGAGATACTCGTATATTAAATAAGGAAGAAAGAGCGAGTAACTTCTATAATAATCAAGCTGTGACATCAAGAGGCAGTTCTAAAGAGTCCACGCCGAAAAATAATCATGATTACAGACCGGGTTTTTAAAAGAATAGCCTAAGAATTATACTTAGGCTAACGCATAACAAGAATCAGGAAAATGTTTAAGAAATTCAATTCTCAGTGGATCAACATTTTGTATTTCAGGATAGTCTTCTAAAAAATGTTCTAACCAAACCAAAACCGCCTGATGATTGTTATAGCAATGGTTTACATCTAGATAACTTGCAATTCCAAAGCCCATTCCCACATTCAACTCTTTAATCAGTTTATAGCCCAACAACTTCGCTTTATGGCTGATCCATAACTCATTCGAAGTGATCATTGTAAAGCTCCTACATCAATTTATAGTGTTGTAGGTTTCTATTCATCCAAGTTAC
>NZ_JXBK01000003.1:17706-19097 GCF_000816495.1 Acinetobacter harbinensis | reverse complement strand
GCTATAATTCAATTCAAATAGGTAAAAATACTTGTAAAATGCAAATATAACCTTCTGCAGGTCATAATTTACCAAAGTATTTAAATTAATGCAACTAAAAATAACCTACAGAAGGTTATTTTGTAACTTTGAAATACAATATGATTAAATGCAAGTTAGCAAGCCTTATGGGCGATAGAAAAATCTTAAAGTTAAGCGATGTCGTACATGCAACTGGGATTAACCGGAATACACTTACCAATATGTACTACGATAGAGCTGTCCGTATCGAATTACCAGTAGCGGATAAACTTTGCGAATTTTTTGGCTGTACAATGAATGATCTGTTTGAATATTCAGATAATGAATCAGATATTAGTATTATTTAATTACCACCAAGCACACAGATTAATCATAACCTATATAAATTAAATAATTTATATATCAGAAATCTGTCCACTTATGTACCTCTAAAAACGTACGTATTTTTATTACATTGAATCTATAGCTTACAGCTTTTGGTTGTTAAGCCTTTGAGTATGTAATGCTTAGATTCTATTTTTTACTTATTTTAATACCTGTATCAATAGCTGTATTACTAAATATGCTTTAAAGAATCTATGTTACTTCCAAGGCATTACTGATCAGTTTAGATTGGCATATCAAGTCGCACAGAAATAAGATCTTTGGTTTGGTTCTACAGTAGATAGACAATATATGGTCTATAGAAGTATGTAGATTAAACTAACTCACAACTTTTGATTGGTTGTGCTTTTTGAGTATGTGATGTTGTCTTTTACTTATTTTAATACCTGTATCAATAGCTGTATTCAAAATATACTTTAAAGAATCTATGTTGCTTCCAAGGCATTGTTGATCAATTTAGATTGGCATATCAAGTCACACAGAAATAAGATCTTTGGTCTGGTTCTACAGTAGATAGACAATATATGCTCTATAGAAGTATGTAGATTAAACTAACTCACAACTTTTGATTGGTTGTGCTTTTTGAGTATGTGATGTTGTCTTTTACTTATTCCAATACCTGTATCAATAGCTGTATTAAAAATATACTTTAAAGATTTATATTAGTTTTAGAGTATTGTTACCAAATAACAGGATGCCATCGGTAAAATTTTACTGATTGCATCGTAGACCTATTAGCGACAGCTGGATCTTACCGATAAGAAGCATCGCTTTGCAAGAAAAAAGTATTCAAAACGTAATTTACATGATCAGTATTATGATGATCAAATTAAGCAAGAAAACTGTAGTAGTTATGGAATGCATAAAGTCTAGGAACAGGTCAAGCAAGAAGGAAACTTAATAGCATACTGTACGTTCTCATTGATATAACAACTTGAAATACAATGTATGTGCTGTCGTGAAAATAAACAGAATACACGTAGTTG
>NZ_JXBK01000003.1:17272-17696 GCF_000816495.1 Acinetobacter harbinensis | reverse complement strand
TGATCAAAATGAGCAGATAATATAGTGAAATGTGATTTTAGTGCGTCACATCCTAATCTCGCGAAGCACTGGTTCTCAGGTAGTTAACTTTACTTATATTCAGATGAATTCAGGCTGGGTGTATACCGCATTTATTATTGATTTATTCTCACGAGCAATCGTCCATTGGAAGGTATCGAAAAAGATAAATATGGTTATGGATTCACTTGAACAAGCGCTTCATAGCCATGGTATGTATGAAGATATGCTTCGCTTTGTGTCTATTAGCTTTTTCACCCAAACAATCCCAAGATTCAAATTAATGAAATGTTGTTTTAAACAGGATTCAGGTTATTTAAATAAATAAACATGGAGAAATGTAAATATAAGTATTTTTTATAAAAATTATCTTTTCATTCAAATTAAAATAAAGAAATTCTGGCCT
>NZ_JXBK01000003.1:14135-15604 GCF_000816495.1 Acinetobacter harbinensis | reverse complement strand
TAGTTAGACTAAAAGTTAAATTATATATAAAGTATAAGCCGTTACACTTTTCTCTTTTAGAGAAGGGGCGTATGCTTAAAAAAGTGTAGAAATTAATTTTACACTTTTTTATATCTGATTATTATAAATCAAAGAGTTATTAAAAACAGAAAAGGGACTTGTGTGAAATAAAATGTTGAAATTAATTTTAACTTTTGATAACATCGTAAATATAGGATTAAGTAATAGCCATCACTACTTTACATCTTCTCAATATATAAATGACACTAAAAAATTAAGACCTATTTAGGTAATCGAATAAATGAATTTACAAGATTTAGTAATAAATAATGCAGTAAAAATAGACCAAGATTTTGAAGCAAATACAATAACAATTACAGCTAGTAATAGCTCAGAAAAACTTTCAAATTTGATTAAGGATTTCCCAGATAACTGTTATGTAAATAAACAAATTACAGGTTGTGGTGGTACAACATTAGTTATTCGTAATTCACAAAATTATGTGATTCTTGTTCCTTACATTAACCTACTTAAATCCAAATTAGCAGACAATCAAGGTATTGTTGATTTAATTGGTGTATATGGTGATACAGAGAGAGAAGAAATAACAGCATACTTAAAAGATAGTTCTAGTCCTAAAAAAATTGTTTGTACTTTTGACTCATTACCAAAACTATTCACAACATCAGGCTTTAATCCTAAGGCATTCAAATTACTAATTGACGAGGCACATACACTTGTAAACTTAGGTAGCTTCAAGGCAGCTACTTGTGAGTATGTACTTCAAAATTATAATAAATTTGGCTCATATGTTTTCTTAACAGCAACCCCTACAAAACGTGAATATTTTCCTTCAGCACTAGAAAATTTACCACTATGTACAATCGAATGGGGAGATGTTAGGCCAGTAAAATTTAATCTTCAAAAGATAGAACATGGCATAGGAATAAATAATGCTTTATTTGGATTATGTTATGACTATTTGATGGGAACAATTGAGGGGAATGCTCATATTTTCTATAACTCAGTGACTGAAATTGCATCTATCTTAAGCAAATTAAAAGCATTGGTTGATAAAGAAACAGGTAAAAACCTATTTAATCCTGACGACATTCGAGTGGTATGCTCAAAATCTAATTCAAACCAGAAAACATTCAATAGTAAGCTGGGCTTGAAATGGGCAAAGATTAGTGACATCACTTCGGCACCTGCCAAGATTAATCTTTATACTTCAACTGCTTTTGAAGGTGCAGATATCTTTGATGAAGAGGGTCAAACCTACATCATTATTAATGGACTACGTGATGCAACGAAAGTAGATTTTCACGTACTTGTACCTCAAATTTGTGGTCGTATTCGAAATACAAAATACAATGAACACATTAACCTATTAGTTGGGAATCTACCTGAAGCTGCAAGTTGTACAAAAGAAGAATGGATGAATGAAGTTCAGAAACGCATTCAGGACA
>NZ_JXBK01000003.1:13613-14125 GCF_000816495.1 Acinetobacter harbinensis | reverse complement strand
GAAGACGTTTTAAATGATATCAAAGAGGGTCGTATGTCTGATGCAGGACGTGAACAATTAAGAAAAGCTGCTGAAGATGATAAGTACACGTTCAAAAATGAGAAAGGTGAACTCTATGTGTCAGACGTTGCATTGAAAGCTGAATTACAGGCATACGAAGCGCTAGAAGCAACCTATGTGGTACGTGTTGTTGCAGGTGCAGAAGTTAATGAAGAAGGATACTCTGCCTCATTTAGAGCTTTACTAACGGATGAGTCAAAACATAAAGCATTCGCTCATAAGCCTGAAGGCGTAGCTAAATTTTTATCAGGTCATAACCAATGCTTTTATGAAACAATGAAAGAATATTGTGAAGCCAGAGATATGAATAATCTTAAAATTTATAAGTTGGTTGATGCTAAGGATGATTACTTTAAAAATGCTTATGATGTTTTAACGCATGATACGATTAGGAAGTTTGAATATAGAAAGCCAGCAATTGAAAGAGCATTGAAGATCCAAGATGCACAAAA
>NZ_JXBK01000003.1:12145-13454 GCF_000816495.1 Acinetobacter harbinensis | reverse complement strand
ACGAGATTAAATGCAAAGCCTGCTTTTAGAATAATTAGAATGTTGTAATTAAAATTACAAAATATAAACTTGCGCATTAAAAAATAACTCTAATAATACAGCTATTTTATAAAGTGGCCAAGAGATTGAAAATCTAGTTCAGTCAAACATAACCTTGTTAAGATTCCTATAGAATGCTTTTTTAAAATTTGATTTTCAAAGCTATAATATAGAGGAGGATTAAATTTACAATAATACCTAGTTGCAGAAGAGCCCTCATAGGACGGTGCAGCTAATATTTAACCGACCAAATTTTCTTCGATGAAACCTGTATGATTTAATTGCAATAATTAGAAATATAGCTATGTAGCAACTATCATATAATTTTAATCTAGGTAAAACCGAACTTAGGTCCTTATATACACTGAAAATTTTGCAGTGATTGTAAATTAATATTAAAATCAATTATATAAAAAGATATTAATCTCTATATCTTAAGCTTCCAAGCTCAAAAAAATCTTCTAATTCAATGCGTTATATGATAGGTTTAAGCTGTTACAAACTAAATAAAATTATAGTTGTAGACTGATAATTAGTTTATTAAAATAGAGCTATTGTTACATCTATCAGGGTATAAAAAAATGATAATTACTATTGCCAATCGTAAAGGTGGAGTGGGTAAGACTACATTAGCTACAAACCTTGCTGTGGCTTTAAGCAAGAAGGGCTCTCTAGTCTTGGTTGATGCTGATGATCAACAGTCAGCTCTAAAATGGTCTAAGCGTAGAACTGAAAACCCTATTTATACTGAATACCATACTGGTGATTTAAAGAAGATCCTTTTAGATCTTCAAAAAAAATATGACTATATTATTCTTGATATTGCAGGACGTGATAGTGAGGAGTTTAGGTCTGCTCTTCAAGTTAGTGATAAGTTGATTGTTCCAACACAACCAAGCCAAGCAGATGTTGAGGTTCTTCCATTTGTATTAAAATTATTTAATACCTACCATAAGGTCAATGAAAAGCTTCAACCCTATCTAGTTGTTAATAAAGCGCCATCGAATACAAGATCTACTGAAGTTGCAGATTCAATCGAGCTATTGGGAACGCTTCCTAAATTCAAGTTATTAAATACCATTATTCGTGATCGTAAACAATTTCGTGATGCAACAATTCAAGGCTTATCTGTAATGGAAATGGGTAGCTCCAAAGCTAGAGATGAATTTAATGATTTTCTGGTGGAGATCTTATAATGATTAAAAATAAGAGCAAACCATCTTTAGGTTTTGGTGATGATTTAGAGGAAATTTTAGAAAATCCCGAAGCG
>NZ_JXBK01000003.1:11801-12135 GCF_000816495.1 Acinetobacter harbinensis | reverse complement strand
CAGTAGATAATGCGAATGGTCAGGAAGTTGAATATACGCGTAATCTTATGTACAAAATTATTCTTACGCCACATACCGGTGACGTTAAAAAGCGCTTTCGTAAAGAACATGGACGTTTAGCATCTGTGCCTTTGTACTATGAAGAAGAAAAGGTCTTAAAAGAGGCAGCAGGATTTGTTGGTGAATCATTAAATGATTTTATTCGTGAAGCGGTTTTGAAAGAAGCAAAACGAGTTTTAGGTACTGAAAAATATAATTTAACATTGGGTAAACCGTTTAATCAAACCAAGGTTAAATTAAGTGAAGATGAGCATCAAAAATTGAGTAAAGAGCG
>NZ_JXBK01000003.1:9539-11570 GCF_000816495.1 Acinetobacter harbinensis | reverse complement strand
ATGACGTGAATGGTCAATTTGATGTAAGTTTTTTAACTGATCATTCACTGTTTCGGTAATACCCCCATTTTTAATTGAGTTAATGAGTAGAAAAACCAAAGTCCTTATTGTTGTTTAAAATGAGGTGGCCAACCATTAACTGCCATATGAGGTCGTTCATGATTATAAAAGTGTTGCCATGTCGTTGTATAGTCCTGAACTTCACTCAGCTCTCGAAATAAATACTGATTTAAGCACTCATATCGAACTGTACGATTAAATCGTTCAACATAAGCATTTTGCTGTGGATTGCCTGGCTGAGTAAATACATGTTCAATCTTGTTCTGCTCACACCATACTTTCATTAAATCACTGATGTATTCTGGTCCCTTGTCGCTACGAATCCGCTTGGGTTTACCTCGCCATTCGATTAACTGATCCAGCCCCCTGAGCACACGCTGAGCAGGCAATGAGAAGTCAGTATGTCTAGTGACTCACGGTTATAGTCATCAATCACGTTGTGAACACGATAGCTTCGTCCATCACTCAATTGGTCATGCATAAAGTCCATTGACCATGATTCATTTTGAGCTGACGGCACAGTAAGCGCTTCAGGTTGTTCTCGCTTAATACGTTTGTTCGGTTTAATGCGAAGGTTAAGTTCAAGCTCCTTATAAATTCGATAGACACGTTTGTGGTTCCAAGGGTTACCTTTGACATTGCGCAGGTACAAAAAGCAAAGTTTAAAGCCCCAAGTTTTATTCTCATTGGTGAGCTTTATCAGCCAATCTGCGATGATTATATTCTGCTTTTTTAATTGAGCCATATAACGATAGCAGGTTTGACTAACGTGAAAGATGAGACAGGCCTTGCTCACTGAAATACCAAATTGCTCAACAGCGTGCTGAGCAAATGATTTACGTTGAATTGGCCTTAAAACTTTTTTGACAGTGCGTCTTGTAAGATATCTGACTTGAGTCGCTCATCGGCATACATACGTTTAAGACGAGCATTTTCAGCTTCTAGCTCTTTTAATCGAGTCATCATGGAGAGATCCATGCCACCGTATTTGGACTTCCATTTGTAAAATGTGGCCGAACTCATTCCATGTTCACGGCATAGATTTGGAACTGGAGTTCCTGCTTCAGCTTGCTTCAAAATACTCATGATTAAGCTGTCTGAATATTTAGATGTTTTCATAGAAAATCTCCTTAAATCAAGGGTATTCGATTTTCTACTTTTAAGTTCAATTATTTGAGGGGAGCATTACCTTTCGATCAATCCTCTTCTGCAAAGCAATTGTTTTTCTTCTTCAGTTTGGATGGGTTTATTTTTCATATTCTTGCGTGACGGGGTTAATAGTCTGAGCCCCCTTGCTGCTAAAGCTTCAGTTTTTGCTTTACTCAGATAGCCTTTATCGCCCAGTAAAATACCTTTTAACTCTTGGGTTAAAGATTCAAGTACAGCAACATCATGAACACTTCCCGATGTAATCTTGAGATTAATAATTTCACCCAAGTTGTTGATAACAATATGGACTTTAAATCCATAAAACCAACCTGTGCTACTTTTACCACGACCAGCTAAGCCTTTAAATACACGGTGTCTTTTAATTCTAAGATTATGGCAAACGACCAATTTAGTCGAATCAATAATACAAATTCCGGTATCTTCTCCTTTAACTTGATGGAAGAAACTACTCAAAGCTTGCAAACAACGCGGCATTATTTCAATGAAACGATTGTAGCTAAGAAGCTTGGGAAAAGCTGATTTCCAAAATGGAACGAGCATTTGGCAATAAAAATATTTGAAAAATCTAAATCCAGATTTATGAAATAAAATGACAATAGTCCACGCTGCCATTGTTCTTTCAGTATCCCATGATCGGATAGTATTAATTAATGCACTAGCTTCTAGTTCTATCGCAAACCTAACTATGGTAGTAAAAACCTGAATTCCATCACGTAAACAAAGAGAACACTGCTAAATAGTAGTGTTCTCTTATTATATTTAAAGGAAAAATTATGCGTTCTTTGCTTCTAACGACAATGT
>NZ_JXBK01000003.1:6534-9529 GCF_000816495.1 Acinetobacter harbinensis | reverse complement strand
CTTAACGGGCAGCTTAGCTCTAGTGGCTTGTAGTAACCATCGAGCCGACACCACGGATCTGAGTAAGCAGCCTACAATAGAAGTGCCTGTAGCGTCAGCGGCATTTACTGCTTTTGGAAACAAAGAAAAAATTTGGCGAATAGTGATTGAAGGAAATGAGCTAAGTATAGAGGCAAATTTCTTAAAGCCAACGACAGCAATAGTTATCGTGGTGGGTTCTGGTTCTGTCAATACTGAAGGTGTTGAATACGCGAGCACAGTCAATGGACAGCCTATTGTTGTGAATATAAGAAATAACCTTTGTATCGATGACAATGGCTATCAGAATGAGTTTACTGCAATATTAACTTACGCAGGCAAAGCATATCAGGGTTGTGCCGTTGCCGGTGCAATAGAAATTGCGCCCACATAGATAGGCACTGTTGCAAATAGGGATCTGAGTCGATGATGTTCCCTTTAAAAAGTGCTTAGAGACCGAAAACTCTATTCACCAGATACACTTCACCCTGAGGCTGACCATAATAAAATGATGAAGCTTGTCCTTTACGTAGTGCACGCATGACTTCAATACCTTTAATTGTCGCATAAGCCGTTTTCATAGATTTGAATCCTAAGGTGGCCCTGATAATCCGCTTTAGCTTGCCATGATCACATTCGATCACGTTATTTTTGTACTTAACCTGCCTGTGCTCAAGGTCTGGTGGACATTTTCCTTCCCGTTTTAACCGTGATAAAGCACCTCCATATGTGGGTGCTTTATCCGTATTGATCACTTGTGGAATTTGCCACTTCTTCACATTATTTAAAATTTTTCCAAGAAAACAATATGCTGATTTGGTATTACGTCTAGAAGAAAGGTAAAATCAATGGTAAAGCCACGTTGATCGACTGCACGATACAGATAAGACCATCTTCCATTCACTTTTACATAAGTTTCATCAATATGCCATGTGCCGAGATGTGTAGGATTACGCCAATACCAGCGTAAGCGTTTTTCTATTTCAGGAGCATAACGTTGAACCCAACGGTAAATAGTAGTGTGATTAACATTCACACCACGTTCGGAAAGCATTTCCTGAAGTTCACGATAGCTAATGCCATATTTACAATACCAGCGTACAGCCCAAAGAATGATTTCGCCCTGAAAATGCCGACCATGGAAGGGATTCATACACTGAACCTTTAGCTAAAAAACTATTTAGCTTATCATCAATGGCTATTTGCAACAGTGCCTTTGGTTGCCCCCAATAGCAATACAGATCAGCTCTATCAAAAGGCCTTAGAAGTTCTAAAACATAATCATAGTATTACGGAAATTACGTTACAAATAGAAAGTACGGAATGTAATACATTGGAACAGCATAAACACTAAATTTGGACTTTAGGCTTCATGCAGATACTTCATGTGACTTTAGAGTATACTCTAAAGTTACATTATTTCTCTTACAGGTAAGACTGTAGACTTGCACTTGGAGCTTTCAACTTCACTAAATAGCCCGATAAGCCTAGGTCGAGAAAGTCTTTACAAAGCTCTTTCCGGTGAGGGTTAAACTTAGTTTCGATACTGTTATCAAAGTTGTAAAAGCACTTAGTTTACGGCAAGCAATTTAACATTGGATGTAATTATAAATATTATCTAAATAAGCTGCAATTTCATCCACTGTGGCTCTCGCAGTCCTTGAAACACCCACCAGTGTCGCTGAACCAGGTCCGGTCCACTCACCATATCCTACTAACCATAGGTTGGATTGTTTGACTGCTCGTGTTCCTTCAACAAGTATCGTATTATTTTCCTCTACTATTCCAAGTGGCTTTAAATGGCTTAAAGTCGCTTTAAATCCAGTACACCAAATCACTGCATTAACCTGTTGAAAAGATCCATCTTCCCAAATCACGCCATTTTCTGTAAAAGCCGAAAATGGGCGCTCACTATGTAAAACTCCTCGTGCACGTGCATCTTTGACTGAATCAATCATGACAATATCACCCAGACCGCCAACAGGCTGATCTATTGTACGGCCTTCTAATTGTGCCTTTAAACGCTCTGTCGCACGTAAAAACAGTACACGGCCATCAACATCATCTGCTAAAAATTGAGGAGGTGTTGGCGTGATCCAAAGAGTGTCTGCCACTTGGGAAACTTCAGCCAAAATTTGTGCTCCAGAATTTCCACCACCGACTATCATTACGTGCTTATCTTTAAAAAGTTCTGCATTTTGATAATGGGCGGAGTGTAATTGCAGACCTTTGAAATTTTCTTGGCCAGGGTAAGATGGGATATAAGGATGACTCCAGGTGCCCGTTGCACTGATTACAGCCTTGGCTCTCCATGTCTGTTCACCTGCATGCACACTCAATACTTCTCCTTCGCTTTTGACGTGATCAACATATACAGGACGAATAATCGGAAATTGATAACGCTGCTCATATTGCTGCAAGTATTCAATAACTTCTTTCTTGGTCGGATACGTTTGTTCTGTATTCGGCATAACCCAACCAGGTAAGGAACTCCAGCTATTCGGTGAAAACAGACGCAAAGAATTCCAAGCATGTAACCAGGCTCCACCTGCTTGATTTTGATCATCTAAAATAATAAATGGTATTTTTTTTCGCTTTAAAAAATAAGCTGTAGATAAAGCTGCCTGTCCACCACCGATAATGATGACATCAGTTTCCGTCTGTTTCTGATTCAAAGCCTTTTCCCCTTTTATTTTTTCTTTAATATAAAAACCCAATCCTGAAGACTGGGCTTTTACAATATTCACTATATTTTTATGACAACATCAAAATCAACTTAAACTATCAAGATATTTTTCAGCATCTAATGCAGCCATACAACCAGAGCCTGCTGAAGTAATCGCTTGGCGATAAACTGAATCAGCCACATCACCGGCAGCGAATACACCTGGCACTGAAGTAGCAGTGGCATTCCCCGCTGTTCCGCTTTGGATCTGAATATAGCCATCACGTAACTCAAGTTGCGCTGAAAACATCT
>NZ_JXBK01000003.1:5990-6524 GCF_000816495.1 Acinetobacter harbinensis | reverse complement strand
AGTATTTGGTTTGTGACCAATTGCCACGAATAAACCCTGTACCTCAATATCTTGCTTTGATCCATCTACAGTGGATTTTAAACGCACTCCAGTTACTCCGGTGTTATCGCCTAACACTTCATCCACTTGATTGTTCCAAAGAATGCTAATTTTGCCTTCTTTCTGTTTTGCAAAAAGATGGTCTTGTAGAATTTTTTCAGAACGCAATGAAGCTCGGCGATGCACTAAAGTCACGTGAGCTGTAATATTAGACAGGTAAAGCGCCTCTTCAACCGCAGTGTTACCACCGCCTACAACCATCACCTTCTGGTTCTTATAGAAGAAACCGTCACAAGTTGCACAGGCACTTACACCTTGCCCCATGAATTTAGCTTCAGACTCAAGACCTAAGTATTGTGCCGTTGCACCTGTGGCAATAATCAGGGCATCACAGGTGAATTCTTCCATATCGCCTTTCAGCACGAATGGACGAACGCTTAAATCCACTTCACTGATATGGTCATAGACGATTTCGGTGCCAAAACGTTCCGTATG
>NZ_JXBK01000003.1:5046-5980 GCF_000816495.1 Acinetobacter harbinensis | reverse complement strand
GCTTGCATACGTTCCATGAGTGCGGGGCCTGTTAAACCTTCTGGATCACCCGGCCAGTTATCGACTTCAGTGGTCGTGGTTAATTGACCACCGAGTTGTAAGCCTGCAACTAAAGTGGGTTTAAGATTAGCCCGTGCTGCATATACCGCAGCGCTGTAACCCGCAGGACCTGAGCCAAGAATGATTAATTTAGAATGTCTCTTTTGCATTTAAGATCACCTAGCAGTTTACAAACTGCGCTGATTGACACGTTTAGATAATTCTTCAGCTGATTCCTTACGTTCTGAATAACGATCTGTCAGGTATTTGCTTTGTCCACGAGTCAGTAGGGTGAACTTAAATAACTCTTCCATCACATCCACAATCCGGTCATAGAAAGCCGAAGGTTTCATTCGTCCATCTTCTTCAAACTCCAAAAAAGCTTTTGGAACTGAAGACTGATTTGGAATGGTGATCATCCGCATCCACCGCCCCAAAATACGCATCTGGTTCAGGCTGTTAAATGACTGTGATCCGCCACTGACTTGCATCAAGGCAAGAGTTTTACCTTGGGTTGCACGGATTGCCCCTCCTGCCAGTGGAATCCAGTCGATTTGAGATTTAAAGATTGAACTCATAGAACCATGGCGTTCAGGTGAACACCAGACCATGCCTTCTGACCATGCTAAAAGCTCATGCAGTTCTTTTACTTTGGGATGCTCAGTATCCGCATCTTCTGGTAAAGGAAGCCCTTTAGGATGAAAGATTTTTATTTCCGCCCCAAAATGCTCAAGGATTCGACCGGCTTCAAGAACTGCAAGGCGACTGTAAGAACGTTCTCGATTAGAGCCATACAGCAGCAAAATTCGCGGAGGATGAGCAAGTTCTTTGGCTTGAACTTTTTCAAAGGTGGGTTGCTCAAGAAGATTTAGATCTACATTTGGGAGATTCATAG
>NZ_JXBK01000003.1:2882-5036 GCF_000816495.1 Acinetobacter harbinensis | reverse complement strand
GGCCTCTTTAAAAACTTTCTTTCTCAGCCAGAGTGAAACACTCACCAAGGCAATCAACACAGGAACTTCGACCAGTGGGCCAATAATCGTGGTAAAAGCAACAGGCGAAGCGATACCAAAAGTTGCAATCGCTACTGCAAGTGATAATTCAAAATTATTCCCCGCTGCGGTAAATGCAATTGCTGTGGTCTTAGGATAGTCATTGCCCATCCATTTACTCATAAAGAAGCTGATGAAGAACATTAAAACGAAGTAAATGGTTAAAGGAATCGCGATGCGTAAAACTTCAAGCGGAAGACTCACGACATCACCGCCTTTTAGGCTAAACATGGCCAGAATGGTGAACAGCAAAGCCATTAAACTCAGCGGACTGATTTTCGGAATGAACTTGGTTTCATACCATTCCACGCCTTTCTGTTTCACCAAAATCCATCGCGTTAAGAAACCTAATAAGAACGGAATACCAAGATAAACCAGAACAGCATGGGTGATGGTCCAGAAATCGACATTAATGACCTGCGAAGCGACACCAAAATAGGGTGGAAGGAAGGTCAGGAATAACCAGGCATAGGTACTGAAAAATAGAATCTGGAAGATGCTGTTAAAGGCAACTAATGCTGCAACATATTGATTATCACCACACGCCAAGCCATTCCACACCAGAACCATGGCAATACATCGAGCAAGACCGATCAGGATGACACCGGTCATATATTCTGGATAACTATGTAAAAATATGATTGCCAGGGCAAACATGAGTACTGGCGCGATCAGCCAGTTTTGTACTAAGGATAAAGTAAGGGTTTTCTTATCCTTAAACACTTGTGGCAAAGTCGCATAGTTCACTTTTGCCAGTGGTGGATACATCATTAGAATAAGACCAATCGCGATTGGAATATTCACTGAATCAATGCTTAATTTATCGAGTGCGACAGAAGCCTGAGGAAAGAAGTTTCCGATGGCAATGCCTAAGGCCATGGCAATAAAAATCCATAGCGTCAGGTTGCGATCTAAAAAAGATAAGCGTTTTTCAGACATTTCACTTACTCAACGTTCGAAATTTGATTAATTGCTGCAATCAATTCTGAGCGAGATAGTTTATCTACATTAAGTTTAAATAAAGCATCTAAGCGACGATTGATATGTTCAACAGTGCTCATAAAGGCTTTCATTTTTTCTTCTTTATTCACGTCTAAGTGTGAAGGATCAGCCAAGCCCCAATGTGCCTTGATTGCTCCACCCAAATAAAGTGGACATGCTTCTTGAGCAGCAGAATCACATACTGTGATCACAACATCAGGTTGATATTGTTCACAATCATTAATCGTTTTACTCCATAAACCTTCGGTAGATAATCTTAAGTTTTCAAGGGTTTCTAAAGTTAGCGGGTGAACTTGACCTGAAGGCTTACTCCCAGCGCTATAGGCTTTCCAACCTTCTGGTGCTCGGCTATTAAACAAAACTTCAGACAAAATGCTACGGCAGCTATTTCCAGTACATAAAAATAAAAATTTCATTGAATTACTCACAATAACTATTTACAGAAAGGGGGTGTTGATCATCCAGCTTTGATTGAGATTGAACCGTCTTCAAAATATCTAAAATTTCATAACACCAGTTGGCCAATTTTGGATTGATACTGTAGTAAACCCATTGGCCTTGTCTGCGATCTTGAAGTAGCCCTGAAGCACGTAAAAGGGCTAAATGTCTTGAAATTTTAGGTTGACTGAGTTGTAGTTTTTCAGTCAAATCACATACACATAGTTCTTTATTTTCAACAATTAATGTCACTATATTGAGACGTGTTTCATCTGATAAGCATTTAAAAAAATTAACTTGATCCATATAAGTCTCCTTCACATTCTTTCCATTCAAGAGATGAGAAAGTGCTATTTAATTCTTAGGCCATTTTCATCAATAATTTTTTCACCATCTTCTTTGCTAAATGCGCCTTTCTGAGGAAACGGGAGAATATCCAAAACAACTTCAGAAGGACGACACAAACGTGTACCTAAATCCGTAACAACGAATGGGCGGTTAATCAAAATAGGATGTTGAAGCATAAAATTTAAAAGCTGTTCATCAGACCAATCTTCCCGAACAATTTCTAAATCAGAATATGAAGGTACATTTTTACGAATTGCTTCTCTAACA
>NZ_JXBK01000003.1:1498-2872 GCF_000816495.1 Acinetobacter harbinensis | reverse complement strand
TTAAACCAGCACTACGAATAAGTTCAATTAATTCTGCTTTCGAAGGTGGGGTAATTAGATATTCAATAACGATTGGTTCAATTCCTGCATTTTGAATTAAAGCTAAGGTATTCCTTGATGTACCACACTCAGGATTGTGATAAATCTTTATGGTCGAGAACATTTTGACTGACTCTGCTATTAGAAACTCAGATATATTTATATACGTATTTCCACATATATGCAAATACGTATATTGATTTTATTTAAATTACTTAATGTCAATAAATGTATATATATTCTTGCAAATTCTTATGAGTGAGAAAAAACTCGTTATTTAAATATGTAAATTTAGAGTGTACCCTAAAGTTACAATCTGAAAGTTCATGAAATTATGTATCATTTAAATGATTTTTAATCATAAGTAACATGTAACTTTAGTGTTAAAGAATTATAATTTACGAAATTGTTCATTTTTATCCAATTGGGGCGTGAAAAAGTGAAAGGCCAAAAAGTAGGGTATGTCCGGGTAAGTTCTGTCGAGCAAAACACTGGACGTCAACTTGAAGGAATTGAGGTCGACCGGATTTTTGTTGACCGTGCTTCAGGTAAAAATACTGACCGACCTAAATTTCAGGAAATGTTGAACTATGTCCGGGAAGGGGACAGGGTGATTGTACATTCAATGGATCGTTTTGCGCGAAGCCTAAAAGATTTGGTCACTGAAGTAGATAAACTGGTCAAACGAGGGATCGCCATCCAGTTTGTAAAAGAAAATATTACTTTTACAGCCGAATCCACCCCGATGGATAATTTGATGCTTCAAATGATGGGTGCTTTTGCACAGTTCGAACGTGAGATCATTTTAGAGCGGCAAAAGGAAGGAATAAAACTCGCCTCTGCTCAGGGGAAGTACAAAGGTCGGGTGCATAAACTAAAGCCTGACCAAGCTGAAGCTTTACGACAAGCATGGAAGGAGGGGAAGTATCCATCGAAAATGGCATTAGGGAAAGCTTTTGGGATTAGTCGTCAGGCGGTATACCGATATTTACAAGTTAGTGAATAGCTTATTGGGATTAGCAACTAAATTTAGTTTAACTTATAAAAATCATGAAACACTGTTCGAATTTTAAGCGTGGAACATGAATAATCAATAAAAAGCCGCTCTGGTGGGCTTTGTTGCACAAACCTATCTGTACAGGCTTTTTCAGCGATATAATTTTCAAATGAAGAAGCCTACACACAAAATCTACCGCACAACCAATTGGTCCGCATATAACCGAGCACTCATGAGTCGCGGAAATATTGCCATTTGGTTTGATCCTGCTACGCAATGGTATGCTCCATCAAAAGGCAAACAAGGGCGAAATCAAACCTACTCCGACGCAGCTATCC
>NZ_JXBK01000003.1:0-1488 GCF_000816495.1 Acinetobacter harbinensis | reverse complement strand
TGCTGCTTAATGATTAAATCCTTATTCCGTCTATCTTTAGGTATGGTCACTGGCTTTGTGCAAAGTCTGATTAAACTTTGCGGATTAAATTGGACCGCACCAGATTACAGTACGCTTTGTAGAAGACAAAAGCATATTGATATTGCAATCAGCTACCAAAAAAGTAGCGATGGGCTGCATCTACTCGTAGACTCTACAGGCATGAAGTTTCTAGGTGAGGGCGAATGGAAACGCAAGAAACATGGAGCTGAATATCGTCGCCAATGGCGTAAACTACATATTGGTATAGATGCCAAAACCCTACAAATACGCGCTATTCAGCTCACAACCAATAATGTCAGTGATTCACAGGTGCTTGGTGATTTACTTAATCAGATTCCACAAGATGAGCAGATTGACTCTGTTTATACCGATGGAGCTTATGACACCAAGCAATGCCGTCAGGTCATTGCAGATCGGCAAGCACATGCGGTGATTCCACCTAGAAAAAATGCGAAACCATGGAAAGATACAAAGAGTAGCTCGCTAGAGCGAAATGAATTACTTCGAACAGTTAAACGTTTAGGCAGGACATTATGGAAAAAATGGTCAGGCTATCATCGCCGCAGTTTGGTGGAAACCAAGATGCATTGCATCAAATTATTAGGCGATAAATTAATGGCAAGAAGCTTTCCTAGTCAGGTGAATGAAATTCATGCACGTGTAGCAGTCCTCAACAGATTTACGGAATTAGGTCGACCACTTACCCAAGTTACGCCTTAAATTTGGCTCAATTAGGGGCGCTTTGCATTTCAAATCTTTGTGCAACAAAGCCCTTTAGAACCAGAATCTAAATAGTACTTAACCTGAGTTCGACGAAATATTTTAGCTTTTTAGCAAGTTTTGGAAAGTTGGCTTATTTGGATTTAAGCAATAAGCCACTATCGCAGCCATAATATTCACCATAAAGTTATTCACCGAACGATGACGTGAATGGTCAATTTGATGCAAGTTTTTTAACTGATCATTCACTGTTTCGATCAATCCTCTTCTGCAAAGCAATTGTTTTTCTTCTTCAGTTTGGATGGGTTTATTTTTCATATTCTTGCGTGAGGGGGTTAATATTCTGAGCCCTCTTGCTGCTAAAGCTTCAGTTTTTGCTTTACTCAGATAGCCTTTATCGCCTAGTAAAATACCTTTTAACTCTTTGGTTAAAGATTCAAGTACAGCAACATCATGCACACTTCCTGATGTAATCTTGAGATTAATAATTTCACCCAAGTTGTTGATAACGATATGGACTTTAAATCCATAAAACCAACCTGTACTACTTTTACCGCGACCGGCCAAGCCTTTAAATACACGATTTCTTTTAATTCTAAGATTATGGCAAATGACCAATTTAGTCGAATCAATGATACAAATTCCGGTATCTTCTCCTTTAACTTGATGGAAGAAACTACTCAAAGCTTGTAAACAACGCGGCATAATTTCAATAAAACGATTGTA
>NZ_JXBK01000002.1:157137-160606 GCF_000816495.1 Acinetobacter harbinensis | reverse complement strand
CGATAGAAGTACTGCTGCTCTGACGTTGATGCTGCCAATGGCTTTGCGCAAGCAGTTGATTGACTTGCTCAGTTAGGTCTTTGGGCAGATTATTTTGGTTATAAAAGGTTTTAGAGGTGATCAGGAATTCTTTGTCCGCCCCCGTATGTTGATCGATTTCCGGATGTTCATTCAGTTCAAACCAATAACCGACTTGCGTATCACGTACCGTGGAATTGGCAATAAACTGTTTGGCTTGTAAGGCGTAGTAATGGCTGAGGTGTTGATTCAATGTTTCAATTTGATGATTACCCGAGGCAGTGGCGCCATCCTCGCCATTGAGGTCTTGCATCCAAGCCGGTGAGAAATGCCAAGCTTGCTCTAAGCCCAAACTGGCATTGTCGAAGTGCTCACTTTGGCTGTGTGTGCTGTGTACACTGCCGGAACCTTCTTCAGTCTCTAAGACATCGGCTTGCCAACGCTGTACATGCACTGCACTGGGTTGTAAGACACGCTGCCCGATCAAGCTGGTGATGCTGTCGCTTTGCTCGCTGGCGCTGCTGCGATGAAAACGAATGTTTCGACGCGCTAAGGCTGAATATTGGTTATTGTCATCAATCAGGCGAAGTTTCTGCGCTTGAATCTGCGCCGATGCATCCGCAACCGTCAGCTCAGCTTCATCAATCAGCCAGTTGATGCCTTCACTGCGCAGCAGTCGGGTGATAAAGTCAAAATCACTTTCAGCGGCCTGCATGATAAAGGGACGAATATCGTAGTCTTGGGTAAGTCCACTGTGATCTAAACTTAAACTGGCAGCCAATAAGGGGCTTTTGTCCTGCCATTCACGAAATAACAGATCGACCACATCGACCACAGATTTATTCATAAAGACGCGGGAATTGCGGCGCTGTTTAAATAAACTGCTCGGGTCTTCTAAGGTCAGGCGATAAATTGTCAAAGCGCCATCACTGGCGCCGATATCAGCTTGGGTGATGATGCCGCTCATGCGACTGAGCGTGCCTTGATCGGTGACGCTATCCACCGCAACTTGGCTGCCAATAAATTGTTTTAATGCAATGAAGGGATTGGTCGATAAACAGATCAGCGTGGCGCTTAAACCTTGATTGAGCGCATGCTGACCCTCAACGCGTTGCAGGAACAGCTGTGCATTTAAGGATGCGTTTGAAAATTGTATATGCAGCGCACGTTTGTGTGCGGTCAACCCAAGTTGTTCTAATGCAGAATAAATATTGTTAATCATGCGTTCTTTTAGTAGTTATACACTGCGGCGTATTCTACAAATAAAGCGCATCTTCGTCTAGGGCGCAGCCACTATGGCTCTGTAGCAAATCGTTACAAAGAGCAAGCATGGCAAGTTAGAAAAAATAACGATAAACGCTCTTTATCGCTGTAAGTGAAACATGCACCGATTCAAAGCACGCAACTCTAAAATTCCACGTCGTAAAATCCACTTTTCAGTTCTGCCTTAATCGCGATATTGAAGATATTTCCAAGTCGTTATGCGCCTAAGCCTAGACATGCTTGAAATAATTTAACGGAATCTTTAAATAAGAAATATTATTTATTTCAGGCATCGGAAATAATCCTGCATTCATATTGATTTGAATGGCCGGCAAAATTAATTTAGGCATCGTTAAACTGTGATCACGTTTGGTTCGCATCTCAATAAAATCAGCCTTTTTTGTTCCTTGTCGTAGATGAATATTGCGCTGCTTCTGTGACTTTATATCTGTTTGACAGATAAATTCACTGCGACCTTCAGGCAAATAATCGTGGCACAAAAATACTCGAATATCTTCTGGTAACTGATAAAGCGTTTGTACTGACTCAAATAAAATTGCGGCACTGCCTTTGGGAAAGTCACAACGAGCCGTCCCATAATCAGGCATAAATAGGGTATCTCCCACAAATACCGCATTACCGATGACATAGCTTAAGCATGCAGGAGTATGCCCTGGTGTTGGGATATTATAGGCCTCTAAATTGCCAATTTTGAAGTGTTCATGTTCGGCAAATAAATAGTCGAAAGAATCTTTTAAGTTTAAACCTTCAAAATCTAAATTGTAAATGCTACAAAATGTGTGTTGTACCATTTCAATTTTATCACTCATGGCAATTTTTCCTCCCAACTGCTGCTTCAAATATTGAGAAGCCGTAATGTGGTCGGCATGTACATGGGTTTCTAAAATCCATTGCACGCTTAATTGCTGCTGCTGAATAAAAGAAATGATCAGATCGGCATGCTGCGTGGATGTGGTTGCTGACGCTGCATCATAGTCAAGTACGCTATCAATAATGGCACATTGTTTGGTATCAGGGTCAGTTACCACATAACTAAATGTATTGGTATTTTGATCAAAAAAATCGTGTACCCAAGGCTGCGTCGACATTATTTATCTCCCAGTAATTTACGGTGTACATAAACTCCCAGCACCATCGCTAGAATAAAATATAACACTTGATAATGTCCTAAACCAATCAGGGTAAAGCTGGGTGCTGGGCAAATTCCCGCAATTCCCCAACCCGCGCCAAAGATCAGACTACCCAAAATGAGTTTTGAATCCAGACTGCGGTTTTGAGGTAATTGAATAGCTTCGTTATAAATGGTTTTTGATGCCGGATTGCGTAGCGCCTTTTGAAAAGGAATGAAAGCCACACTAATTGCACCAAGCATTACGAAGGCTAAACTGGCATCCCAATCACCAAACAAATCTAAAAAGTCTAAAACTTTCTCCGGATTCGACATACCAGAGAAAATCAGCCCGATGGAAAATATTCCGCCAAAAATAAAAGCCCATACGTTTTTCATTTAAAATGCTCCGGTTATATGTCGAATCAGGTAGACAGTACAAAAACCTGCACCCATAAACATTAGCGTTGCGACCATGGAACGGCCTGATAAACGGCTAATACCACAGATACCATGACCACTGGTACAGCCCGAACCGAGACGTGTCCCAAAGCCCACCAATAAACCTGCCACCACCATCATCAGCGGACTCGCATGCATCTCTATTTTAGGCGTAACAAAGAGTGCATAAATGAACGGTACCAACACCAAACCAGACATAAACCACAATGCGGGCGTTTTAAAAATCGTTTTACGATTTAGTATTTGAGCCAGCAGGCCACTTACCCCTGCAATACGTCCATGTACATACAGATAGCCAACCACAGCCACCCCCAACATGAGTCCGCCAATAAAGGCCTGTAAATAGTCATGCATAATTCTTTGCGCACCCTTACAATATATAATTTTATATTATATAATAAAATTAATTAATCAAGTGTTATTTTTATAGATCGTATAGGCCACTTATGAAAACTGCTGAAAGACAATCGAGTATCGATTTTCAAAAAATTAATATCGTCACGGATGGCTTAAAAGTGCTCTCTAATCCAGATCGTTTAAAAATTTTATGTGTATTAATTGAGTGTGAACTTAATGTTCAAGCAATTGAAAAAAATA
>NZ_JXBK01000002.1:156437-157127 GCF_000816495.1 Acinetobacter harbinensis | reverse complement strand
CAAATATTACAGCCCACACTTTCACAACAGCTGACCGTGTTACGTAAAGCACATATGGTGAGCTGCAGACGAGAAGGTAAAAATATCTACTATAAAATTATTGATGATAAAGTCTTAATTATTATGCAAACTTTGTATACCTTATATTGTGCAGTTTAGATGTATAGGTTGCGTTTAAAGCCTCATTAAAACGCTTTCTTGAATGATTCAAATACAGGCTTTTCCAGCAATTTTATTGTTTTAGATGATTTTAGTTATTATCTTTCTGGTTTGATCTACTTTTCTGCATTCAAAGATATGATTCTAAGTAACCAGAATCCTGCTTAAGAAAAGCTATTTATTTTCCTTAAGCATAAGAGTTTTTTGAGAGCCAGAAAGATTCTTATTCGATCCCAATAGTCAGAAAAATTAATGACATTTGATTTATATATCATTTTTATCTACTGATCTTAAGGGAAATTCCTTATACAGTTGAGGGTTAAGTGCCTACAAACTATATAACCCTTCATTTGAGCAATTATTTATAAAAATAAAGAAATAACTCTTATTACTGGATGTATATAATTTTTATTTTTATCTGCAACTTGATAGTTTTTATATGATTATTCTAGATTTTTAATTTAAACAGTATATCGTCTAAGTTTAAAAACCACTTATGCATACAACTAGAAATTGAACTGCTTTATTTCA
>NZ_JXBK01000002.1:154414-156427 GCF_000816495.1 Acinetobacter harbinensis | reverse complement strand
TTTTTCATTCAAGCATTATATTAAAATTGGATAGTCAAATCAGCTGAAAATTCAACGCTCAAAAGTGTAGCAATTTGCTACACTTTTTCATTTTCCTCAATTAATAATATTCTTAAAAAGTCTTCTAATTGCTGAATTTTATCTTCAGCTAGATTTTCAATTTTTAAAGAGACTTTTAACATTTTGTGATCAAATTTAATATTCCCTGCAACTTTTCCATCATGCTCAATTTTATGCACGATAGAATTTTTTACAGGCTGTTTATTCACTTTTGCCACCAAAATTTTCTCAGCCAATGCGGCAAGTTTAGTTTGCTCAACCTCATTTTTTAATAATTTTTCCCAAGCCGTCAGTAAGGCTTTCTTGGCATTTTCTGCCTGAGCGTCATGATCCGATAGAAACTTTTTAACCGCTGTGGCAGCCGTACGTGACATCAGTGCGGGTTGTCGATCTAGCTCTTGTAATATTTCTATCGGCATTTTCTCATAAGAGAGATATTTATACATATCTTCTCGAATCATACCCAAAGATTTAGCTAGTTTTTGTTTATTCTTTTTTAGATCATCATGTAAAGCGCTTAAGCCCACATAAATCTCATAATCATTTAGATCTTCGCGTTTTAAGTTTTCAGCTAAGGTAAATAATGCAGCATCTTCATCAGATGCATCGATCACAATCACTTCAATCGTCTGCTTATTTAACTTTTGATGTGCTCTTAATCGTCTTTCACCCGCAATCAATTGATAGCTATTTTTAACTCGGCGCACACTAATCGGTTGCAGCAAACCAATTGATTCAATTGATTCAGCAAGTTGTTGAATTTCATTGTCATCAAATAATTTACGCGGTTGGTAAGGACTTGGATTAATATCCGAAATTAATACACTTCGCTTAAGTTCTTTTAAATCTTGTATTAACTCTCGCTGAGCTTGTTGATGCTTTTGAGAGTTTTGCTGTAATTTCTTAGCCAACAGTTCTTTATTACTAACCATATTAATCTCTAAATTTTTTATTGAACTAAAGTGATAATTTCTAGTGCTAAAGATTCAAATGCTTTACGTACTTTGGTATTTTTATCGAGCTGAATCAGTGATTGTTGTAAAATAGCCGCTTGATTGACTTTGGTGCTATTGGGAATAGTGGTGGTTAATAGATGACCGACCTGATTAGATGCTTCAAGCTTAATCAATTTGCATACATTTTGTCTTTCATCATGTTTAATTAATAATGCCCCTAATAATTTTAAATCAGGATTAACCCGTCTAATTTTACTTAAATGATTAATTAAATCGGTAACGCCATATAGCCCATATTGCGAACCAGACTCAATAGGGATAATGACGTGTGTGGCACTGGCCAACGCGTTGCTGGTAAGTAGTTTTAAGCTAGGTGGACAATCTATTAAAATATAGTCATAAAGATCTTTTAAAAATTCTATTTTTGTTGCAAGTTCTTCAGAAGGACGTGGTGCATCATCTTTTAATTGATCTTCGGTACGACCTAAATTTAAAGAGCCGTAAATTAAAGACACGTTGCCAAAATTAGT
Organism: Acinetobacter harbinensis; assembly: GCF_000816495.1. Lineage (GTDB taxonomy): Bacteria > Pseudomonadota > Gammaproteobacteria > Pseudomonadales > Moraxellaceae > Acinetobacter > Acinetobacter harbinensis. The sequence goes on along the minus strand of NZ_JXBK01000002.1, from coordinate 154,881 downwards.
ATCTTCTTCTAAAGCATCTGTTAATAAACTTACGTCACCGAGTAATAGCTCGGCTGTAGTGGTTTCGACTTCACTGGGATGTTTCTTACCGACATGTAAGCTTGCATTGGCTTGAGGATCTAAATCAATAATTAAAACTCTATGGCCTAATTCTGCTAATTCAGAAGCCAGATGGACTGTTGTTGTTGTTTTTCCACATCCACCCTTATGATTAGCAATTGCAATAATTTTTGCCGATGACATATTTTTTAAGTCCTAATTTTTAATGCAGTTCACTATAATTCAATGTGTAGCAAGTTGCTACATAATCTACTGATTAAAATTGATAACTCTTAGGAGTGTCGTATTTAACAAGATTGAGAATAATTTTTCAATTTTTATAAAATCTAGCTAGCTAATTATAATTAAGTAATTAGGTTAATTAAGTAATTATAATTAGCGCATTTTTTATCATTAAAAAACAAAAG
>NZ_JXBK01000002.1:150446-154326 GCF_000816495.1 Acinetobacter harbinensis | reverse complement strand
TCGAAAGGTGGAAGGCTTGTCACGCTAAAGTGGAAGCTTTGTCATCGAAAGGTGGAAGACTTGTCACGCTAAAGTGGAAGCTTTGTCACTACGGTGGAAGCTTTGTCATCGCTATTTATATATCAAAGTAAAAATATAATTTTATTTTTTTAAATCAATATATTAAATTGTTGATAACTCAATTTATGCTTAATTACGAGTGGAAGCTTTGTCATTTATAATGTGTTAGGTTGTGGATAACTTTTCGTTAATATATTTTAAGTTTTGAATGGCCGTTTATATCATTATTTGAGTAATATTGGTGCAGATCTTATCCTTAAGAGTGGAAGATTTGTCATTTTTGAGTGAATATTTTTGAGTAATTCCACTTTTGTACAACCGTTAATCTAATTTAATCATTTTAACAGCGTTTATCAATCAGTCGTAACGGGCTAAAGTGGAAGCTTTGTCACTGATAAAGTGAATAATTTAGTATAATTCCACTCTTAGGTTTAGAATTAGCCTTTTTATTCTATATTCCATGACATCTTCTCCACCTTAAGAGCAATATTAGATTGGATTAATCTGTAACTCTGCATTAGAGATATAAAACGGAGCTGAAGTGAAAAATTTGCTTCACTTTCCACTTTTATGTATATATACATCAATCATGCCCAGCAAAAGATGACCATATGACAAATGATATTGAGGAATTACAATCAGAAAAGGATTACTTGCGCTATGCCATGGGAAATATCAGCTCGAATGGGGTGGTTAGCACCAGTAATAAATTATTAAGGCCAATTGAGCTTTCAAGTAATGAGTATAAAGCACTGTTATATGCAATGGCGGTTGCAAATTATGGTGAGAAAAACAATCAAGAAAAGGAAATTACCGAACAAACTTTTATTTATCTTTATAAAAATGATTTGGGAAATCTTTTAGGTTTGGATAAGAAAAACTCAGTCAATGTTGCAATTGATCGTATTTATAAGGATTTATCTTCACGGGTGGCACACTTTGTGGTTGAAGAGCCTGAAAATGATTCAAAGAGAAAAAAGAAAACAGTACACTCTGTGGTGCCTATTATTCGTGAATTACGCTGGGAAGATAGTGCCAAGAATGCCTTACAGATTCGTTTTACCAGCGAGGTGTTGCCTTATTTTACCCGTTTAGCCAATGGGAATTTTACCACCTATCAATTGAAGCATATTTTTAGTTTAGATTCGGTGGCCAGTATGAGTCTCTATTCATTTTTCTTAAAAAATGATTTTAAATATGCCAATCAGGAAACCTATGAAGTTGATATGACTTTAGAGAGTTTGAAAAGCTTAATTGATTTGGGTGGAAATAAGTATGACCGTTGGATCGATTTTCGACGTTATGTTTTAGATAAAATTGTAGAAGAAATTAATGCCAATACCGACTTGGTTTTACACTACGAGCCAATTAAGAAAGGTCGACCTGTGGTGGGGATATTGTTTACTGTAGAAAAAACACTGAAGACTCAAGATAAAGATCTAGTAACAGCACAACAACTCATTAGCCAAAAAATTTATTTAGACGTACCATTTGACCAAAATAATACCGTAAAAGAGCTGGGTGCTAAATTCGATATGGAGATGCGTGCTTGGTATATCCATCATGCCGATGAGAAGTTTCAACAGTGGTTTAAGATGGAAGGCTGCTTAACCGAATCGCAGGCCAATGTGATTGTAAATGATGTTATTTTTCAAATGGAATTTGCCGAAGCTGGGATAAGTTTAAGTGATTTTAAATATGAAATAAAAAATAAACTCATTCGAAACAAAACATTTGTTACGCAGCATAGACTGCGAATCAATGAAATTTTTGGTGCAGAGATAGCCTAAGTTTTTTATTGTTACTGTCTATTTGGATTATTAAAACTGTAGCAACTTACTACAGTTTTAATCTTAAAACCCTGTGAATTCTGCTGATGGGCTAAGTATATTTTATAAAGTCAGTTATAATGAATGCATATATTGAGTCTTTTTTTTCAAAAGTCTGCTGTTTAAAATAGACGACTGGTCTAGTTTTTGGTAAAATAAATGCATGAAAGCAAATTACGATAATACGCGCCAACATTTACTCGATATTGGTTACCAGATCATGGTGATTAAAGGGTTTAGTGGTGTCGGTCTGAATGAGATTTTAAAAACGGCCAATGTTCCTAAAGGCTCTTTTTATCATTATTTTAACTCGAAAGAGCAATATGCGCAGTGTTTGTTAGAAGATTATTTCCACGCCTATTTAATCAATATGGATGAGCGTTTTGCACTATCCAGCCATACTGCTTATGAGCGGATGATGGGCTATTGGCAAAAATGGTTAGACAGCTACTGTGAAAGCTTCGAGGGACAGAAATGTTTAGTGGTTAAATTAAGTGCTGAGGTGGCTGATCTTTCAGAAGTGATGCGTTTGACGTTAAAAGAAGGTACAGATCAAATTATTCAACGTCTTACGCAGTGTATTGAACAAGGTCAGCAAGACGGCTCTTTGCAAGTAGCTGATGCTAAGCAAACTGCTACTGCGCTTTATCAATTGTGGTTGGGAGCGAGTCTGCTGAGTAAATTACATTTAAATAGTCTATCTCTGCAAAGTGCGATGTTGACCACGCAATCTATACTTCAAAATCAAGTCATTTAATCCCTTAATCACGCATCTATTGATGGGTGATTTTTATTCTTTAAATAATAGACCAGTCTGTTATTTTATTAAATGGGAAGATGAAAGATCATGATAGCGGCGATCCGTGAAATCAGATAAAGCGTCTTGAATGATTTGATGTTGCGGCTCAATTGTATCACCTGAGCCATCAGAGCTGATTTGAAACTGAGAAATAATCCCATAGTGCAATATTTAGAGAGCGTGTATGAAATGGCGTGGTAAAAAAATGCATAAATTTGATGCTGCATTTATGCGTATAGTGGTTGGCTACTTGGGGCTGTATCCAACGCTGTTATTGGTGCTTACTTTATTAAAGCCAATCACTGAGCATCAAAGTTTTCCAATGATGGTGTTGATTGAAGTAGCTGTGTTGGTTCCAGTCACTCAGTTGATTTCTTTTCCGTTGGCAGGATGGTTGGTTTCCCGCATCAAAAGTATGAAATGGTAATTTTTAAGATTTTTCTGATAAAAATATTGATCCGAAATTATCTGGTTTTTTAAGCATTTATTATTTTTAGTGGCTTAATGGTCAAACTTCATGCACCGTTGCTGCAGTCTAGCTCAGCAATCGGTATTGTTCTCAATACAACCCGCAGTGGTCGCGGTATTATTATAAAAAAATTTTGCTTCTCATCATAAGAAGCAAAATATTGACTTACTGAACAAATATTACTGCTGATAAGCAGGATAATCGATATAGCCTTTTTCCGTTCCGCCATACATGCTGCTAGGATCTACAGGATTAAGGGGCCAATCGTTGGCCATACGCTCCGGCAGGTCTGGATTGGCGATAAACGGACGACCAAAGGCAATCAGATCTGCTAGTCCAGAATCTAGCAGACGCGCACCACGTTTTGCGGTATATCGTCCTGCATAAATGATACGTCCACTAAAGGTTTGTCTTACGTCTTGTCGGAAGCTATCCGGTAGTTCCGGTGCATGGTCCCAATCTGCTTCTGCAATGGATAAATAAGCAATACCTGCATCTTCAAGCACTTTAATGGCCGCAATGTAAGTGGTATGTGGATCGTCTTCGACTAAACCCATATAGACGCGGTCTTGTTCTGTACTTTCAAACAACGGAGCGAAACGTACGCCTAAGTGATCAGCACCGACCACCTCAGCCACAGCCTGAACGACCTCTTGAAGAAAGCGTAGACGGTTGCTGAGTGATCCACCATATTCATCTTCGCGCTGATTACTTTGTGCTGAG
>NZ_JXBK01000002.1:144900-150436 GCF_000816495.1 Acinetobacter harbinensis | reverse complement strand
AAACTGATTGACCAAATAACCATTGGCACAATGAATCTCGACCCCATCAAAGCCTGCGCTTAGCGCATTGCGGGCCGCTTGTGCATACAGTTGCACCAAGGCTTTGACTTCTGCTGTGGTGAGTGCACGCGGCATGGATGGATCTGCCAAGGCACCCATCCCCGGTGCTGTTTCGATAAAGACTTTAACATTATTGGCCGCGATTGCAGATGGTGCCACTGGCGCCTCTGCATTGGGTTGCAACGAGGTATGTGAAACCCGACCCACATGCCAAAGTTGGGCAAAAATAATATTTCCTTCAGCATGTACAGCATCGGTAACGTGGCGCCAGCCGGCAATTTGTTCGGGACTATAAATTCCCGGCGTCCATGCATAGCCTTGACCACGCGGCTCGATTTGCGTACCTTCAGTCACCATAAAACCTGCACTGGCGCGCTGGGTATAATAGGTGGCCATCAGCTCGTTGGCGATATTGCCCGGTTGGGTGCTACGCGAGCGCGTTAGGGGCGGTAATACAATACGATTTTTGAGCAGATACGGGCCTAAATGAATCTTCTGAAAAAATTGACTGGCTTTCATTTCTTTGGTTCCACGCGATTACAATAGTAAAATATCTAAAATTTAAAAAAAATATCCTCGCTCTTTCCACTAAAAGGAAAAAGAAACAGGAGCGAGAGGCTGTAGGGCATTATTGAGTGTGAGCTGTCGCTATCACTATGGGCATCAGTGTAGGTGATATGAATCAATCGATTACCTTGGACAAGGTTTTGAGAACCCCACCAATCTCATTCATATGGATTCATCAAGAGCGTTAATTCAGCGCCTGAATTGCTGAAACAGCGCTTAACTGAGTAAGTCGTCGAGCCCTTGGACAATGAAAACTCGATACTTTGCACCGCTTAGCCGATGCTGCAAAGCCTCTTGGTAGGCTGGGCTGTTGTACCAGTTTCGAGCTGCAGCCATGTCTGCAAAGCGCAAAATAACTGCCCCTTCAATCGGATCACCTTCAAGAAGTTCAAACTCACCGTAGAATGCCAAAGGGGTTAAGTCATGGCCGGGACGCGCAGCAGCCGCTTTTTCTGAATATTGCTGCAATTGCGCTTCATCTGTGGTTTCTTCGCGTGTAAAGACTACATAAGCTGGCATTTATGCCTCCTCAGTGTATAAAAGGTAATCTATTCAAAATGATTGTTTATACCGAGCGATTCAACCGTTAGCAGCCGCTGTGTTCTATCGACATGCATGGTTTAATTCTGTATCAAGATAGATTCAATTTTCTTGGCTTTTTGAATATAAAAATTTAGCGATTTAATACATCGGCTGATAGACAACCCTTGCTGATGGCAAAGGTTGCCTCGCTATTTACAGACTGGCTTCGAGTATGCGTCGACTGACATCCAATGAAATATCTTGATGCTCACCAAGTTTTGTCAATTTATGTGCTTCCAGCTGTTTGATCACCTCATCAATATCTTTAGCACCCAGTTGATAATCGGCAAGGCGCGTTGGTAAACCTAAATCTTCAAAGAATGCTCGGGTACGTGCAATGGCGGCATCAATGCGCTGTTCTTCGTCACCATCGACGATGTGCCAGACACGTTCAGCATATTGCAGTAATTTGTCGCGTTTCTGAGCACGACGAACCTGCATATTGGCAGGCAGTACAATCGCTAAAGTACGCGCATGATCAATATTATGCAGTGCAGTCAGTTCATGGCCAATCATATGCGTAGACCAATCTTGTGGTACACCGGCACCAATCAAACCATTTAATGCCATGGTGGCCGTCCACATCAAATTGGCACGCGTGTCATAATCGGCAGATTCTTCAACGACCTTCGGCGCAATTTCAATTAGGGTTTGCAAAAGGCTTTCGGCAAAACGATCTTGTACCTGGGCATTGACAGAGTAGGTTAAATATTGCTCCATGACATGGATAAAGGCATCCACCACACCATTGGCCAGTTGACGCACTGGTAAACTATAGGTTTTATTGGGATCCAGTACTGAAAATTGAGGAAAAACATGACTGCTACCAAAAGCCAATTTGGTCTGGGTCGATTTTCGAGTCACTACACCGCCACTGTTCATCTCTGAACCCGTTGCAGGCAGAGTCAATACGCTACCAAACGGCAATGCTTGGGTTATTTTCGCGCCATGTGTTTCTAAAATTTGCCATTCGTCACCTGCATAGTTCACAGCAGCCGCAATAAATTTGGTTCCGTCAATAACGGAACCACCGCCGACTGCCAATAAAAAATCTAATTTTTGTTCACGGATCAATTCGACCGCTTTCATCAGCGTTTCATAGCTCGGATTGGGTTCTATGCCGCCAAATTCTTGTATTTCACGCTGACCGAGTGCTGTACGAACTTCATCTAGGGTGCCATTTTTGCGCGCGCTTTCTCCGCCATATAACATTAACACTCGGGCATCTGAGGGTACAAAATCATGAATACGCTGAATGGTGTCTGTGCCAAAAATAATTCGCGTTGGATTGTAAAATTCAAAATTAAGCATAGCGCTATCCTAAAAAAATTGATGAGTTAAGGGGGGTTGATATGCAGTGCTGACAACCAGCCAATCCATGATTTGATTGGTATCGCCATCCATCTATAAATAATGCCATGGAGTAACTATATATAAAAATAGACCAGTCGTCTATAAAAATATTACCATTCATTTGTGTCTATAGATGGATCATTGATGCGTTAACTTAAACAGATGATGGAGATGATCTTAAAGGGTGTTTATTTTTAGATCTAATCTAATTGAATTAAATGATGTGGTTCCGTTAATTAGACCACTCAATCTAGTTTTATAAGTGATAAATCCGCTCTAAATATTTAAATTATGCTGCCATTACTTTTGGTAAATGTCGATCATAAAATTCATTTGGTGTTGCCTTATTCAAGCTTGAATGAGGACGTATCGTGTTATAAAAATCCAAATATTCAGCAATTGATTGTTTTGCTTGTTTAACCGTATCGTAAGCCTTCAAATAGACTTCCTCATGCTTCACACTGCGCCATAAACGCTCAATCATCACATTATCCATCCACCGTCCTTTTCCGTCCATACTGATACGGATATTTCGCAATTTTAACTCATTCAAAAATGCCTCGCTTGTGAATTGACTGCCTTGGTCTGTATTGAACACCTCAGGACAACCATATTTCACAATTGCTTCTTGCAACGCATCTATGCAAAAGTCTGTTTCCATACTGATCGATACACTATGAGCCAGTACTTTACGACTATGCCAATCTATAATCGCACACAGATAGACAAAGCCTTTAGCCATAGGAATGTACGTGATATCTGTACACCAGACTTGATTAGAGTGATCTATAACCATGTTTTTCAAAAGATATGGAAAAATACGGTGTGCAAGATTAGGCTTACTGGTATTGGGCTTTGGATACAAGGCATGTATTCTCATCAAGCGCATTAAACGTCGGACTTTACGCCGACCTATTTGATATCCTTGACGCTGTAGCATGTCTCGTATCATTCGACTGCCCATAAATGGGTAGTCGATGTGAATTTCATCAATTAGACGCATTAAACTCAAATCAGTTGATGAAATCTCTTTGGGCTTGTAATACAACGTGCTGCGATTGATTTGAATCAATTGCGATTGTTGTCGTACCGAAAGTTGATGGGTCTTATCGATCATTTTTTGCCGCTCAGTTGCCCTGTTTTTCTGAGTGCACCTTCTAAAAAATCAATTTGCAATGCCTGATGTCCTATCTTGGCATGTAAAGCTTTAAGATCAATCTCTGGTTCTTGTTGTGCTGTTGGTCGTGAAAAAATATTGATCGATTGCTCAAGCAGTTGATTTTTCCAATCAATGATTTGATTTTGATGTAAATCGAATTGAGTAGAAAGCTCAGCGAGTGTGTGGTCGCCTTTAATTGCTGCGAGAGCAACTTTAGCTTTGAAATCTGCTGAGTGATTACGACGTTTTCTTCGTGTCATGGTTGACTCCAGAAACAAGCATTTCCCATGCTTATTGGGGAGTAGATTATCACTTATAGACGTGGTCTAAAATCATAGATCCACATCATAAATGTCTGTTTTGATGTATTTTTTTATAAAACTATTTTGCATACCACCTCGCTGTTCAAATTTAATTTGTGGATAGCGTAGAGCATGGCTTGAGTATTTTATCTCACGGTCAGATCATCAGGTTGGCTATTAATTCAGCATAAATAAGATTAATTGAGGCGAAGTTACGCCTAGAACATTTAATCAAAATAGAGTATCAGATGTGTTGTGCTTAATTTAAGTCCATGCAATGGTTTGTATGCATAGCAGGCTGCACAGTGGCAAAATAAATTAAATCTAGCTCTCGCCTTAGCCAAACAATGCAATGCTACAAAGAACACAATAAAATCAAAACAATGATTTTCCTAAGCGATGTTGCATGATTTGGCGAGGTCATGATTCATAGCCGTGCTGATCAAAAATATAAAATGATCAATAAAAAGGTTTAAGTCAGCGCAAGCATTGCGCAGATAGCGCATGTATCAGAAACTGTGCTTTAAGGTATCGCTTGAGCGGTCAGCGTGATGGCTACTCTGCAAGGGATGATAAAAGTTCATTGCCTAAAAAACTCATCCAGTGTGGCGGTATTGCCCTGTAATTCGCGGTAATATAGTGCGCCTAACCCGAACAGCCACACGATAAAAATTGATATGCCCAATGATCACTTAAAATTAGACAAACAGTTATGCTTTCCTTTGTATGCAGCATCGAACTTATTGGTGCGGGTATATCGTCCACTACTGGAACCCTTAGGTTTGACCTATTCTCAGTATTTGGTGATGTTGGTGTTGTGGGAACGTGATGGTCGAAGTGTGGGTGATCTGGGACAGTGTTTATATTTAGACAGTGGCACATTAACGCCACTGTTAAAAAGAATGGAAAAGGCGGGATTATTACTTCGTTCTCGAGATCCTGATGACGAACGCAGAGTACTGATTTCATTAACCCAGCAAGGGCTAGAGATGCAACTTGAGGCTAAAAAAATTCCTCAACAGTTACTGCAAAAAGTGAATGTACAAAATATTGAACAGTTAAGAGATTCAATGCAAGATTTAGTTGAAATATTGGACAAGGGTGTCTAGGTTAAATTAAATTGGAGGCAATAAAAAACCAGCATTTCGGCTGGTTTTTTAAGCGTTATCCGCAGATTTTTAGGAGATGAAATCTGTGGATAAGGTGATGGACAATTAAGAAAAATCCAACCCTTTTTCAAAGGCTTTCAATTCATAACGTGCCATTGCCAAGTTAGATTTAGAGCGATCTAGCACCAAGTACAAAAATAGATTTTCATTGCTATCTAATGGACGAATCAGGTGATATTGCTTGGTCAAGGTGATCAAAATATCTTCAATATTGTCATTTAACTCTAAAGCTTTAGCAACTTTACGTTTTGCACGTATAACTTCAGTATTTCCCGCAGCAGCCAACTCTAAGTCAATTCCACTGCCTTGTGTCGCCAATGACAGACCGCTTTCGCTATCTACCA
>NZ_JXBK01000002.1:118353-144890 GCF_000816495.1 Acinetobacter harbinensis | reverse complement strand
TGCAGCCGCCACAAAACCATCAATACTTGTTAAATTATCTAAACTAATACCAGCCATACTTTTACCTTAAGTGAAGGGCTTACCCCATGAATTTTAAATTACAAACCGAGTGTTTTTCGTAATTTTCCGAAGAAACTACGTAGTGCGCTGACTTGACCCGCACTGTCTTGCTGCTGTGCAGTACAGAATTTGGCGCTACTTTGTTCAATCCAATCACCGAGTCTAATCAGCTCGGCCATTGCCACAAATTTTTCAATACTTTCTCGTGATAAGCCCAAGTGCTGCTCAACATCTTTTACTTTTGCCCCTAAAGCAAAGCACGCCGCTATTTTGAGGTCATCACTACGCTGTGAACCTGCTTCTAGCTGAGGCCAAATGTTTAATTTAAAACATAATTCACTATTGACCGCGGGCAATTGTAAGCCATCAGAATGCGAGACTGCCTGCCATAACCAAGTTCTTAAATCGTAGGCTTTTTTGTCTTTGATCATCTCTTGTACAAAAGAGTTGGTGGCATAAATCTGATTGATACTGGCATTTAAAGAGCGCAGCGGCCGATTTTGATTAAACCAAACCCGTTCAGTGCGTGTATCAATTAAAGCCAAAAAACCAGTCTGATCAAATAACTTAATATAACCATTTCGGGGTGTAAAAATTTCATTAAACACCACCTGATTTTCAACATTGAGCTGCGAATATTGCATTGAAAAATCCTTGGCTATATTCACTTTAAAGCGTTCCTTAAAACAAAATATGATGAGTCATTACCGCAAACGGATAGTGATTTTCAATTACTGCATGCAATCATCTAAACTAAAAAAGATAAAAAATCTATCTTGTCGCAGATGCCCAGTATTATTTACCTCAAGCCGTGAATAAAAATACTGGCTAAAAAATAATCTTTTGCAGATTAAATACTTGAGAGAAATATAACTGAGCCAAAGTGAATAAAAGGTGAATATCGATTAGAAACTGCAATATTGATGCATGGTGTATTTAATCTATTGATTGCACTATTTAAAAAAACTAGTTTTGCGCTAAAGTTTCCGTAGTTTTTTTAATGGCATATAACAGTTGTCCGATTAACACCTCTTTGCTGGCAACAGCAATTAAAACCAAAGGATATTGAGGATGATCGACAGCTGTTAAAATAACTTTGCCATTATCTGCATCTAAGGTAATGGTTTTACAACCACTTAAATGAATTTCAGCAATAAAGGCCGAGACCATGGCCAGAATTGAACTGCTCACAGCCGCAATTTTCCCACGGTTATCAAGATTTTTTTTACTGGCTAAAGCCAATTCAAACCCGTCCGCTGAAGACAACATGACAAAATCTACACCACTGACCATATTTAATAATTCATGTATCTGTTGACTTGCCTGCTCTTTAAATTCTGCGGAGATTTGGCGTTGGTTATTTAAAGCAAACATAGACGATCCTATTCAATAGCAGCTAAAGCGGATTGCACTTCAAGTGAAGCAATTAATGTCTCGATCATCAACAATACATCATCTTTTTCTCTTGCATCAATTGCAAATAAAGGATGCTGACGCTGATTTACCGCCATCCAATCGGAGTATATTTTTAACAGCTGATGATCATCTTCATCTAAATGCGTCACGCCAACCACGATATTGCCGCAGTGGCCTTGAAAGGCATCGAGGTAAAATTCTAAATCTTTGAGTCGGTTTAAATTGGAATGATCAATTAATACCACGATGCCCATGGCACCTTTACAGACGATGCTCCACATAAAGTCGAAACGATCTTGGCCGGGCGTACCATATAAACCAATTTTGGTGCCATCCTCTAAGCTAATTTCACCATAATCAATCCCTACCGTGGTCAGGTATTTACTGTGTGCATTTAAGTCTGTATTAACAGCTTCAGTGCTCACAACAGCGATATCTGATAGGACTTGAATCGCTGTAGATTTACCAGCTCCCATCGTGCCGCCAAAGACAATTTTATACTGCTGAAGAATCATAAAACGCTACTTTTGGAATATAGGGGAAGATGGATTTAAGCACAATTTGTTTACATATTGTAACATAATAAGAAGAATAAGCTACTTGGGTTTAAATATATTTTACCGACCGATCAATTTTAAAATTTATTTTTTAGTGATAGCTTGCTGTTTTGTATGTTTTATAATTTATTCAATGTATAGCTATGTCGCTATTTATGGTATTTTTAAAATTTATATTTTAATAGAATCATTTGTTCAGGTTTTTAGATTTTTATGATTTAGGCCAAAATAAATCAACCCAAGCATTCAGCGAATACTTGGGTTGAAGATGAGATCAAGATTGAGCAGTTAAACTGCGTACTGTATGCGCAAATTGATAAGGGTCAGATCCGTCTTTCTACAGTCGCTGTTCAATCAACAGCCGCGGCATTGACTGCTTTATTCATCGGGCTATCATAGCTGGTTGCGCCAACCGGTGAGACACGCCAAATCATATTGCCTACGTCATCGGCGACTAAAATAGCCCCTGAAAAATCAACGGCTACGCCTACAGGTCGTCCCAAAGCATCGCCTTGATCGCTTAAAAAGCCAGTCAAGACATCTTGTGGTTGACCAGAAGGTTGACCATTTTTAAACGGTACAAAAATGACTTTGTAGCCACTACGCGGTTTACGATTCCATGAACCATGCTGACCAATGAGCGCACCGCCGCGATATTGTGGCATGAGTTCAGCTTTATAAAAGGCAAGGCCTAAGGATGCCGTGTGATTGCCCAGCGCATAATCAGGCTTAATGGCGCGCGCGACCAGTTCAGGGTTTTGTGGTTTGACCCGTAGGTCTATATGCTGGCCATAATAACTATACGGCCAGCCATAAAAAGCGCCCTCTTTAACGGAAGTCATGTAATCGGGGACCAAGTCGCTGCCAATTTCATCACGCTCATTGGCGACTGTCCAAAGTACGCCACTTTGCGGTTGCCAGTCCATACCATTGGGATTACGTAGCCCTGTTGCAAATGGACGCGCTTGACCGCTGGCAATATCAAACTCGGTAATTAATGCACGACCGACTTCTTTATCCAGACCATTTTCTGCCACGTTACTGTTAGAACCGACTGTAATGTAAAGTTTAGTGCCTGCGGGATTGGCAATCACATTCTTGGTCCAATGATGATTGAGCGTACCTGCCGGTAAATCTAATACTTTGCTGCCGCTTGCGCTAATTTGCGTTGCACCGTCTTGGTAAGTAAAGCGCATCAGTGCGTCAGTGTTGGCCACATACAACATGTTACCGACCAGCGCCATACCAAACGGAGAGTTAAGATTTTGTAGAAATACAGTTTTTTGATCTGCTACGCCATCACCATTCGTATCACGTAACAAGCTAATCCTGTTGGCACTTGGATGTGATGAACCGGCACGTTTCATCACCAATTTCATGATTTTTCCTTTAATCCCTTTGCTGTCATCAGGTTTAGGCGGCGCGTCGGTTTCAGCCACCAATACATCGCCATTGGGTAACACATATAGCCAACGCGGATGCTGTAGTTGCGCTGCAAAGGCTTGCACTTTTAAGCCTGCAGCAGGGGTGGGCATTGTGCCTGTAGGCCAGCCTTTGGCGGGGGCGATATTTACGGTAGGCAGTAAACTTGACTTCGGTTCAGGCAAACGAGGTTGAGGGCCGTAGCTCTCTAAAATGGGATACTGAGAGGATGCTGCACATCCGGTTAATGCCAAGACAATGGCAGAGCCTACAAGGGGCAGTAAAAAGCGAGTAGACATTTTTATCTCCAATTTATTTTTTATCGTAATGACCTTACTTTAAAATTTACTTCAACCATTAACCATGGGGTTCATGTTTTTTCTGGTGGCGGATTGGTTGTGATTTTTGGCTTAAAACGCAATGAATTTAAAAAATAATCAACAGTCCTGATGAAATGAGCAACGTCTTTATGCAGAAGTTAAAATTTTAAAATCAATTGTGCGAGGCCTAGAGCATTTTTGATGGAGATACAGTCAGCTTAATCCTTAGAAATGCGGAATGGATAACTAAAAAGCACGCTACCGAGTAAATATACTCATGCAAAACATGTATTTTTCTCTGAGATTTAGCCTAAGTAAGGATTTAGAACGTTTAATAATTCAGCCGAATATTAAATCCAACATTTCATATTTACGCGTATACAATCACCACATTTTTTCTTGTGAGGCGCGTAGTTTTTTTACCACACATTAGGCCCAAAATAGATCAACTCAAAACCTTATTTATATAAGATATTCTGTAAGAAGATAACCCAGACCTACACCAATAATTGAATACAATATGATGATAAAAAATACAAAACTGGCTTTATTTTTCTTTTTTAAAAAGGTCATCATGTTGATATTCTCTCGCAGAGTAAAATAATCTAAGATTATCTCATTTCTTTTGATCCGTTTGATCAATAAATTATTTTTTATTCATCTTTAGGCAGATTTATTGGCTAACACCTAGAGTTTGTTGATATTTCATAATGACCAAAAAATAAAAATACATGCTAGGGCACTTAAATTCACATAGTTTTGTCTTAGCTTGTCGTAATGTATTGCAATACTTAATCTTGCAAAAATGTTTTCAAATCAGCACCTAATTTTATATCAATAGCAAGCCATGTGATCATTATTAAATTTTGAATGATGTTTTGAAGGATATTTGCTGTAGTTTCGGTGTTTTTGATTTTTTCTGTGATTAGTTTTAAATCATAATCTGTATCTGCACATAATATTTTTATTGTTATTAAATATCGGCAGTTATTAGATCAAGTGTAAATTTCACATCATGACTTGTGCCATTACCTATGATGCATTCAATGGGATTTTCATTTACATGCCCAGTTCAATGAGTTTTGGTGCTGGGAAATAGCCTGATTTTTGATTTCTCTTGTATATTCAGGTACTCGAACATGACTGGCAACAATAAAGATCCATTCTAAATCTGCATTTTTGGATAACAAGTTCATTATTTTAATAATTTATGGTCTTTAGAGTATCGAATAAACTTATTAAGAAGGATATTTAATTTACCAAAGAGTTTGGGTAAATCACGCCAAGGAAAACCGGTTCAAATTCTATAAAGCATAGCTGCAATAAAATTTCTAAGTGTATATTTGAGGCATAGTGCGAAGTGAGTGGGAGTTTAGGATTGAATGCTACTTGCTTGCTATTTTTCTGCACAGTAAAGGTCAACAGCGGCTAGTCTAAAAAATACTTTATATATCTTGCATATAGAACGAATTAGGCACAAGATGTTACATAATATATCAGATAAATGAATGAATGCGATTGTATAGCTCTTTAACCACAGTATTGGTATTTTTAATTTTTGGGATGATGATTTTCTCCCACATGCAAAGATCTTATGTGACACTTCATATTTAATAATTAAAACAACGTTATTCACTGCAAAAATTCATGATAGATCCGAATAGATGCTCATTGTCTCTAGGCTTAAACATATAATGCATGCTTTTGTGTCATTCAATTTTTTAAGCCTGATTCTTTGGAAATCTTTGATTGTTTCTGCGAAAAGCGCTAAGGAAATTTATACTGTTTATTGAAACAGATCCGAATGATCAAAATCAAAAACGGGGCTGTAAACAGAATCGCGAATTGAAACTGTATCATTAGGTAATCAATAAAAGATCAGTAACCCTTAAGGGCTGTATTTGATGAATTTGGCTAATCTTTAAAATACGTTCTAAAGATTAGTCAAATATGGCAAAAAGAATAGATGCCTAAAATGTAATTGAGAAGCTACAATTTAGACTTTGCAATGAAGTGAAAATAATGAATAAAGTCTTTTTATATAAAAACACATCAATTCAAGCATTTAATTCATAATATAGTCCTGTACAGATAAGCACCTCACAAGAACATACTTAAATTTACAAAAGCCTCTCTAGAATTTTTAAAAAGTTTGCTTAGATAGATAACACGATTATAATTATGGGCAATAATGATGAAAAAAATACTTATTACCGCACTCACCGGCTTGGCTTTATTGGGTAGTGCGTCAGTGTTTGCTAAATCTGACTCCATGGTGTTACAAGACGCTGCTAAAAATGTGGTCAGCATAGCCAAAGCCAAGACCTTAGCGGATGAAACGGCAGTCACCTTAACCGGCAGTATTGTAAAGCATATTTTTGGCGATGATTTTGAACTTAAAGATAGCAGTGGTTCAATTGTGATTGATGTAGATGATGATCTATGGAAGCAGATACAACTCAAAGCTGGAGATAAGGTACGTGTGGTGGGTGAGGTCGATACGCATCGGAAAAAACCCACAGATATTGAAGTGATTAAAATTCAAAAAATTAAGTAGTACGGTCGATTAAATTCAGTGGTGGAGAGATTGGTTTTACAGACTCTACCACTAGCGAATAACTGTTTATTTTATAAATGCATTTTTTATTTTAAGCCGATTGACCGATACAATGCTGATTAAACACATTTCGTGAATCCTGAATCGCTTATTCGCCTATTGATCTAACAGTTGAAATTGTTCATTTTTACTCTCTTTAAACAGGGATGTTAAAATGAAAAAATCTTTAGCAGTGACGGCTATAGTGGCTGTATTGAGTAGCTCCGCAAGTTTTGCACAAGGGCTGTCTATCGGTGATGCTAAAGCATATACAGGGCAACTTAAACTCTCAGGTGCAATTCGCAGCCGTTTTTTACATAAAGATTATGCCGACGCTGCCAGTGAAGGCAGCAATAATGATTGGAAACTGGCGGATATCAAACTGGTACTGAACTATGAGAATCCGAACTGGTTGGCCTCAGTGGATACGCGCTGTTATCAATATGAATCATTATGCGATGCGGTTTTTTTAAAAGATGCGTGGGTCGGATATAAATTTAATGATGAGCAGCGGCTAACGGTCGGCTTACAACCGGTTGAGTTTGGCTATGGCAACTTATGGGGCAATAGCTATTATGAAACTCTTTTAAATACAGTGGGTTTAGAGGATATTCACAATTTAGGCGTAAAATATCAATTTAAAAATCAGGATTATCGTTTGGCACTGGGTTTTTATCCTCAAGATGGGGGCAACTACAAAGGCTCATCAAAAGATTCAAGTCGCTATTCAGGTAATTTCGTCACTGCTGATGATTTAAATAGCGGTACCGATCTTGAAGAAAAGAATATGTGGATTGCTACGGCCGCCAAAAAAATCAATTTAAATCAGGATTACGGATTAAAAACTGAAATTGGTGCATCCTATTGGCATTCTCAGTTAGACAATAAAATTAGCCATGCTGAGGGAACACGTAAAGCGTGGAATGTCTTTGCGCTGACCGAACTGAATGCTTGGCAATGGTTATTTGTTGCCGGTGCGCAAGATATTGACAACGCTGATAGATTACATCCGCAATATTCGACCATTGGTGCATTCGACTTCCCGTATCAAGTGGCAAATCATACAAATTTTTGGGTAAATGAATTAAGTTATGCAGTCAAGCAACCGATTTTTCAGATGGAAAATATCAAACCTTATATTTCATATAGTCAATTTTCCAAAGATGAGTCCACTTTTCAAGATTCAGAACGGCTCATGGCTGGCGTCTATTTTAACTATAAGTCGATAGGCGTGCAGGGTGAGTATATTTGGAGTAAGAATGATCCAATGACCGGCAGTAGTGGCCGCGGTTTGGCACAAGGCGATCAGAATGGCTGGAATCAATTGTTTTACTTATCTTTGGGTTATTATTTTTAATCATTTGATTTGATTTAAGTTTGAAAAATCGCCCAGTGATGCTGGGCGATTTTTTTATAAAAAGACTTTTTCAGTCGGGGGCGGACGATGTTCTGCTGCTGCAATCACTTCGCCTCGTTTTAAGCTTTGAATCGGCAGTAAACGATTAGAGAGTTCATGTTGAATAAACAAAATACAGGTTTGAAGTTTAGAGGATGTTTTTAAGCGTGAAGGATAAACGGCCCAGATATCCGCATCTTGCCAGTATGCAGGTAGAACGTGTTGTAATTGCCCTGAAATAAGCTCCTCCACCACATCCCAAACTGAACGTAAAATAATACCATGCCCATCGATGGCCAATTGATGGATAATTTCACCATTATTGGACACAAAGCGCGGGCGAATATGCGTCACCATATCTTCATTATGATGTTGTAGTTTGAGTAATACTGAGGATTGATCGCGCTCGCTGATGCTTAAAAAATCATGAAAGCGCAAATCATCGACGCTTTCAGGAACACCATTTTTATTTAAATAGCTGGGTGAGGCACACAAGATACGAAAATTGGATGCCAGTCTTTTGGCAATCATATTTGGGGCAATGTCATTGCCAATGCGAATATCTAAATCAATACTGTGTTGAATCAGATCCTTGGTGTTGTCGATGGTATTGAAATTTAAGGTAAGTTTTGGATACATACTCAATAACTTAGACAAAATGGGCGCAATATGTTTACGCCCAAAACCGAAACTACAGACTATATCTAAATGTCCAGTCGGTGAACTGAGCGGATTGTTGACCAGCTCGCTCAGCGCATCGAATTCTTCAAGAATATGCGTGGCTTTGTCTAAGATTAATTTGCCATCTTCAGTCAGACTGACATGGCGCGTACTGCGATGAAACAGCTTACAGTTTAAATTGGTCTCTAAAATATTGATCCGCTTACTAATATAGGCGGGCGATGCACCGAGTTCTTCTGCTGATTCTACAAAACTTCGACGCTTTGCGACAACGCAAAAAACCTTAAAATCCGATAAGTTAGGTAGATTATTCACGATCTGTGTCCATTAGACTGATGGTTTGAATGTTGATCATTTTATCTGAAAAGATCATGTTAATGACTTACACGATGTTCATTAGCAGGGTCAAAGGATAGCATGGCAAAAGTATATAAGATCGCCACCATAGCAGGTGATGGCATTGGTTTAGAAGTTTTACCAGAGGGCGTGAAAGTTGTAAAGGCTGCCGCGCAAAAGTACGGTATTCAACTGCAATTAGATCGCTTTGATTGGGCCAGCTGTGACTACTATCTTGAGCACGGCAAAATGATGCCAGATGATTGGTTTGAAATTTTAAACCAATACGATGCCATTTTCTTTGGCGCTGTGGGCTGGCCAGAAAAAGTACCCGATCATATTTCATTGTGGGGTTCTTTATTACAGTTCCGTCGTCGCTTCGATCAATATGTGAACTTGCGTCCGGTGCGTTTAATGCCCGGTGTAAAATCGCCTCTTGCCGGTAAAGAACCCGGTGATATTGATTTCTTTGTGGTGCGTGAAAATAGTGAAGGTGAATATTCAGCCATTGGTGGTAAGGCCTTTGAAGGTACTGACCGTGAATTTGTCCTGCAAGAAGCCGTTTTTACTCGTCATGGCGTAGACCGAATTTTAAAATATGCTTTTGAAATGGCCAATACGCGTAAAGCGAAAAAATTAACCGCCGCGACTAAATCTAATGGCCTTGCAATCAGCATGCCGTATTGGGATGAGCGCGTTGATGAGATGGCAAAAAATTATCCTGATGTTCAATCAGAAAAACAGCATGTGGATATTTTAGCCGCTCGTTTTGTATTGCAACCAGAGCGCTTTGATATTGTTGTGGCCTCGAACTTGTTTGGCGATATTCTCTCTGACTTAGGCCCAGCCTGCACCGGCACCATTGGTTTAGCCGCCTCCGCCAACTTAAATCCAGAGCGTGACTTTCCTTCTTTATTTGAGCCAGTACATGGTTCAGCGCCTGACATTTATGGTCAGAACATTGCCAACCCGATTGCCGCCATCTGGTCCGGTGCAATGATGTTGGAATTTTTAGGCAATGGTGAGCCTGCCTTTGAAAGTGCCAGCCAAGACATTATGCAAGCGATTGAGCAGGTGTTGGTAAATGGCCCTAAAACAGCAGATGTTGGGGGAACGGCAAAAACCGATCAAGTTGGAGATGCGATCGCATCGCTTATTCGTAAACAGTAATGGACTTATTCGTCATGGAATAAAAATCCATTTTTAAACGGATTTATTGATATGGAAAATCAAAAACCAAAAGTTTACACGGATAAATTCTTAGCAATAACCAGCTTATTCTTTGTGTTTATATCTGTGGCTGGACTGGCGATTTACTCAGCAGAATCGATTGATTTGGCTGCTAAATTAATGTATTGGGTCACCTCAATCTTTACCACCCCTGTTTTATTGTTTGCTTTTTTGTCGATTATTTTCACTTTAGGCTTGGCATTTAGTAAATACGGAAAAATTAAACTGGGTGAAGGTAAGCCACAATACAGTACGCCATCGTGGATTTTTATGTTCATCTTATCCGGTATTGGCTCTTCGAGTTTATATTGGGGCTTTTTAGATTGGGCATACTATTACCAAACTCCCGGTTTAAGTCTTACGCCAGAATCAGCGGAGGCCTTAAAATACAGTGTAGCGTATTCATTCTTTCACTCAGGCGTAAGTGCGTGGGCGATCTATGCACTGGCCTCGGTCTCTTTATGTTATAGCTTTCACGTGCGCAAGAATAAGGGCTTAAGTTTAGCCTCGATCATTGAAGCGGTGACCGGTTTTAAAGCCACTGGCGTGGTCGGTCGTTTGGTCGATTTGCTGTTCTTATTGTGTATGTTTGGCGCATTAACCATTTCTTTGGTGCTGACCGCAGTTACTTTTACCGATATTCTGTCGTTATTAACCGGTATTCCGAATACCTTTACCACCAAAGTGATCATTATTTTAGCGGTTTCAATGGTGTTTGCCCTCAGCTCATACGTGGGTATGGAAAGTGGCATGAAGCGTTTAAGTCAGATGGTCTGTTTGGGCGTGATTCTGTTTGCGGTTTACGTGCTAATTTTTGGCCCAACGCAATTTATCTTAAACAATTCATTAATGAGCTTTGGCTTAATGGCCACCAATTTCGTGGATATGAGTTTGTTTACTGACCCGATGGGTGACGGCAAATTTACACGAGAATGGACTGTATTTTACTGGTTATGGTGGATTTCCTATGCACCGGGCGTGGCCTTATTCGTCACTCGTGTCTCTAAAGGCCGTACCATCAAGGAAGTGATTTTAGCCATGGTGATCGGCGGTAGCGTGGGCATCTGGTTTATTTTTGGGGTGTTTGAAAACTTTAGTGTGTATAGCTTTATGCATGGTGTGGTGAATGTGCCACAAATCTTAAGCCAGCAAGGTGGTGAAGTCGCCATTGGACAATTATTAAGCTTGTTGCCTGCCGGTCAGCTGATGATGTGGATTTTCCTTGGTATTATGGTGATCTTTTTAGCTGCACACATGGATGCGGTGGGTTATGCGGTATCTGCCACCTGTACCCGTGGCCTAGAAGAAGGACAGGATCCTTCGCCAAAAGCCCGTTTATTCTGGTGTGTGATGCTGACCTTGGTACCCATTGCGATGATCTTTTCAAAAGCACCGCTGGATACCATGAAAACCGCTACGGTGGTGACCGCAGTGCCCTTCATTGTCATTATCTTAATTCAAACCTATGGTCTGATTAAGTGGTTAATTGAAGATTATTCAAAAATTCCGTCTCATTTGATTGAGCAGAAGATCTTTGAAGAATATCAAGCTGATAATGATGAATCTAAACACAGCAATCAGCAGGTCGAAATTGATATTGTCAGCCCTGCAGCATTGAAAACTGAGCATATTAAAGGGGAAGTCTTATGACCTACCCAGCAGCGACAAACTATGTTTTAAGTGAAGAAATGCAAAGTTTGGTGTACTGGAGCACCGTCTACAGTGCAGCAGATACAGATTTAGACTCGGTGCGTGCCGCTTATGATGCGATGTGTCGCCATTATACTTTGCCACGCGATGGCAAGATTGAAATTACCGACCATCAGCTTAACAGTGAAAATCATCGTGTTGATATTCGACTTTATCGACCAAAAAACCTCGCCACACCCGTACACGGTTGGCCGTGTGTGTTGTATTTCCACGGGGGTGGCTATGTGGTTGGCGGCTTAGATTCACATGAGTTTTTACTGAGCCAGATTTGCCAAGACTTAAATATTGTTGTCGTGAGTGTGGATTATCGTTTAGCCCCCGAACATCATTTTCCTGCCGCTTATGAGGATTGTGAATTTGCCTATCGCACACTGAAACAACAAGCTGCGCAATATG
The DNA here is from genome assembly GCF_000816495.1 of Acinetobacter harbinensis. Lineage (GTDB taxonomy): Bacteria > Pseudomonadota > Gammaproteobacteria > Pseudomonadales > Moraxellaceae > Acinetobacter > Acinetobacter harbinensis. The sequence continues at coordinate 132,770 of NZ_JXBK01000002.1, read as the reverse complement.
CCATTGACGCCGATAATATTGTTCTAGCAGGCGATAGCGCAGGTGGAAATTTAGCCGCAGCAGTTGCAGTAGCTTTACGTCACAGCGGTCAACAAGCCCAAGGGCTTGCGCTAATTTATCCAGTCTTAACCACACAATTTGATTTGCCTGCTTATACGCAGCATGCCCATGCGCCTTTATTAACTTGTGCTGATTGTGAATATTATTTACATGAATATGCACACGATCGCGCGCAGTGGAAGGATCTACGTTTAGCTCCTTTACTGGCAGATGACTTTTCAGATATGCCAGAAAGCTTTATTGGTGTCGCTGAGTTTGATCCTGTGGCTGATGATGGTCGTTATTTTGCAGCCGCATTAAGCCAAGCGGGTATAAGCAATCACTTTTATGTCGCACAAGGTGTTTTACATGGTGGATTACGCTTAATGCGCGATTGTCCTGAAGTACAACAGCTGTATCAACAGTTATTGAGTGCGATCCAACACATGATCAACAAAACTTAAATCGTAGAAAGGAAGTAAAACGATGAATAAAATTAATAGCTTAAACACCACTGATTTGGCAGAGAAATTACCAGAAGACTTTTGTGCCGATCCGGCCAATGCTTGGACATTTCCCAAAGCTTTTTATACCTCGGCACAAGTGTATGAGCATGAAAAAGAGCAAATTTTTGCCAAAAGTTGGATTTGTGTAGCGCACGGCAGTGAACTGGCGAATTCCAATGATTATATTACCCGTAAAGTCATTGATGAAAATATTGTGATTATTCGTGGTAAAGATCAGGTTTTAAGAGCCTTTTATAATGTCTGTCCACATCGCGGACATGAGTTATTAAGTGGTAGTGGTAAGGCCAAAAATGTCATTACCTGTCCTTATCATGCATGGACCTTTAAACTAGATGGTAGTTTGGCGCTGGCCCGTAACTGTGATCATGTCGAGAATTTTGATAAAGAAAATTCCAGCATGGTACCGCTTAAAGTTGAAGAATATGCAGGCTTTGTATTCATCAATATGGATGAAAATGCCACTTGCGTTGAAGATCAATTGCCAGGCTTTGCCGCTAAATTGGCCGAAGCTTGCACCGTGGTCAAAGACCTTAAATTGGCGGCACGTTTTGTGACAGAAACCCCAGCCAACTGGAAAGTGATTGTTGATAATTATCTTGAATGCTACCACTGTGGTACCGCTCATCCTGGTTTTGCTGACTCGGTTCAGGTGGATAAATATTGGCACACCACCCATCAAAACTGGACATTACAATATGGCTACGCACGTTCTTCGGAAAAGTCGTTTAAATTAGACCCCTCTATTACTGATCCTGAATTCCACGGTTTCTGGACGTGGCCAAGTACCATGTTTAATGTACCACCGGGCAGCAACTTTATGACGGTAATTTATGAATTCCCAATGGATGCTGAAACCACACTGCAACATTATGATATTTATTTCACCAATGAAGAGCTGACCCAAGATCAAAAAGATTTGATCGAATGGTATCGTAACGTTTTTCGCCCTGAAGATTTAGATTTGGTTGAGAGTGTGCAACGTGGTTTAAAATCACGTGGCTACCGTGGTCAAGGTCGTATTATGACGGACAAACAGCGTTCAGGAATTAGTGAGCATGGTATTGCTTATTTCCAAAACCTCGTGGCTCAATATCATCAGTAATTGGATCTAAAGCTGTTTAGATCAGGCCTAAGCTTATACGGCAGGCCTGATCTAAACTGCGCGCATTTGTACAAAAAGTATGAGGATACAAACATGTCAGCATTACAAGATAACCCGTTATTTCAACAAAGCGCCTTTATTGATGGGGTGTGGATCAAGGCCGATCGTCAAGATCAACTAAAAGTCACCAATCCAGCCAACGATGAAGAGATTGGCGTTATTCCGAATATGGGTAAAGTTGAAGCCATTCAGGCCATTGAAAGTGCCCAAGCTGCGCTACAGTCGTGGAAAGCACTGACTGCACAAGCAAGAGCGGACCTACTTTTGGCATGGCACAAATTAACCCTTGAGCATGCCGAAGACCTAGCGCGCATCATGACCATCGAGCAAGGTAAACCGCTGACTGAAGCATTGGGTGAAGTAAAATATGCCGCTTCATTTATTCAATGGTTTGCCGAAGAAGGCAAACGTATTTACGGTGATGTCATTCCGAGCACCAATGCCGGACAGCGTTTTTTAGTGATTAAAGAGCCGATTGGTGTTGTGGCAGCCATTACTCCGTGGAATTTCCCGATTGCCATGATCACGCGTAAAGCCGCCCCTGCACTTGCTGCCGGCTGTACCATTGTAATTAAACCGGCCAATGAAACCCCGTATTGCGCCTTGGCCCTTGCCAAATTGGCAGAAATGGCCGGTATTCCTAAAGGCGTGATTAGCGTGATTACCGGTAAATCTGCTGAAATTGGGGCAGTCTTTACCGCGCATGAAAATGTTAAAAAACTGACCTTTACCGGTTCAACAGAAGTGGGTCGTTTACTGATGGGGCAATGCGCACCGACCATTAAAAAGCTCGCGCTTGAATTGGGCGGCAATGCACCGCTGATCGTCTTTGAAGATGCCGATCTGGATAAAGCTGTGCAAGGTGCGATGTTGGCAAAATATCGCAATGCCGGTCAAACTTGTGTCTGTGCCAATCGGATTTATGTACATAAAAATATCTATGCGGCTTTTACTGAAAAATTTATCAGCGCAGTTCAAGCACTCAAAGTGGGGAATGGTTTAGATGAGGGGGTTCAGATTGGACCACTAATTAATAGCAAAGCCGTGGTTAAAGTACAAAAACTGATTGATGATGCGTGTGCCAAAGGCGCCAAAATTGTCTGTGGGGGTAAACCGCATGAATTGGGTTATAGCTTCTTTGAACCGACTATTTTGACGCAAGTTGATCAATCAATGCAGATTGTGGATGAAGAAATTTTTGGTCCTGTGGCACCGTTAATTAGCTTTGAAACAGATGAAGAGGTGATTGCACAAGCCAATGACACTATTTTTGGTTTGGCGGCCTATATTTATACAGAAAACATCTCACGTATTTTTAAAGTGGCCGAGCAACTGGAATATGGCATGGTGGGTATGAATTCAACCGCTATTTCCAATGAAGTGGTGCCTTTTGGCGGCGTCAAGCAATCCGGTGTTGGTCGTGAAGGTTCTAAATATGGTTTAGAAGAATTTATGACCATTAAATATTTATGCCTTGGTGTATAAGTGAAATCGGACTTAACCGCATAACCTCATTATAAAATTCAGGATTTAAAGATGACTAACAGTTATGAAATGTTCCCAACTGTAGTTACAGCAGTGGAGCAACTTACTCCTTTAATCAAGCGCTTTACCTTTAAGCGTCAAGATGGTGAGAATTTTCCGGTTTTTACCGGAGGAAGCCATGTTATTTTGAAGCTTAATGATAAGCTTTCCAATGCTTATTCTTTAATGAGTGATGTGAATGATTTATCCAGTTATCAAGTGTGTGTGCGTAAAGATGTAGACGGAAAAGGTGGATCAGTGTTTTTACATGACCACTGTCTGCCCGACTTTAAGCTTGAAGTGTCTGAACCCAAAAATTTATTTGCGCTGTCAGCAAGTGGTGAAAAACATCTTTTAATTGCCGGCGGCATTGGCATTACCCCATTTGTGCCGCAAATGGCGGAACTGGCTGCACGAGGGGCAAACTATGAATTGCATTATGCTTATCGTTCGCCCGAACATGCTGCATTATTAAGTGAATTGACTCAAGGCCAGCATGCTGACCGAGTTTTTAGCTATATTGATAGTGAAGGCTCAAAAATTGATTTAAATGGCTTAATTGCCCAGCAGCCCAAAGGAACGCATGTCTATGTTTGCGGTCCTAAAAGCATGATTGATGCGGTGATTGAAAGCTGTAATCAAAATCGCTATCGCGATGAATATATTCATTGGGAACAATTTGCCTCGACGGTGCCTGAAAATGGCGAAGCCTTTACGGTAATACTGGCTAAATCAAACCAACGTATTGAGGTGCTGGCAGATCAGACGATTCTTCAAGCGATTGAAGGTTTAAATATTGAAGTGGAATGTCTATGCCGCGAAGGCGTGTGTGGGACCTGTGAAACTGCCATTTTACAAGGTGAAGCCGAGCATTTTGATCAATATTTAGATGATGCTGAAAAAGCTGCTCAGCGCAGTATGATGATCTGTGTGTCACGTGCCAAAGGCAAAGAAATCATCCTCGATCTTTAGTCATTCTCCCTGAACAATTGAGCGCAGGCTCAATTGTTTTTGATTCAATCCACTCTTTGAGTTTAGTATTTATTTATGCTTGTAGTGTGAGGCGTTAAAGGGAGACCATCTTCATTTGGCGTTTATGGATATACATATTTTGATCGGCTTGCGCTGCGGCTTCCACTAAGCCTTGGCTCGGATGACGAATAGCAAAGCCGATGGCGATACTAATTTGTACTTCTTTAAATGCGGCCATCAGGCGTTTAAACAGTATTTCCGCCTCATCTTGATTGGTTTCCACGCTTAAAACAACGAACTCATCGCCGCCTAAGCGCGCCACAATATCATTACTACGTAAGTTGTTACGCAGTACATTCGCCGCCTGACGAATAATCTGATCGCCTGCGACATGGCCTAAATTATCATTCACTTTTTTAAGATCATTAATGTCAATAAAGAAAATAGCCGCCGAAACGCCATAATGTTTACAGCGTTCTTCTTCGGTAATTAATAATCTTTCCCAAGCGCGTCGATTATACAATCCGGTTAATACATCACTTGATGCTTCGAGTTGTAAACGTTCATGCAGTCGTATCTGTTGATTTTGACGCAAGTCGGCCTGTAAAATTTTACTCAACAAATCACCGAACAATTCAATCATTATAATGTCTTGAGCAATATTTTCAGATTTAGGCAGAGGGTCAATGGCACACAGCGTACCAAAAAGACTGCCATCTTCATTGATCAGGGGTTGCCCAATATAAGATTTAATATTCACCAATTGGTTAATGGGTGCGGAGGCATACAGTGGAATATCTTCAGAACGGGGTGCAATTTTAGGCCCTTTGCCCAGCACCATATGCGAACAGAAGGAATCGGCCCAATGAAAAACTTGTCCAGGATGAATATCATAGCCATGATCTTCACTTTGTAGAACGATCCAGTCTTTACCTTCGACTCGCGTGATCATCCACAAATTAAATCCAAAACGCTGATGCAAAAACTGCAAAACAGCTTGCCCCGCTTCTTGAAAGTTTCTTAAATTTAATTTATCCATCCAAAACAAGCCTGTAGTGATGATCAAAAAAAACTATTCATAGTTCCAAAAAATGTCCCACTCAAGCAAACTCAGCATAGAGCTTAAAAGAGTATTTATAATCTATCTTTCATTATAGATACTCTGATAGAAAATAATCTATATTATTGCGTTATTTTTCGAGTATTTATTTGTTTTTTAAATTTAAATTAATTTACATATTGCAACAGTTAGCCATTTTTAAAAGACCTCAAAATAATCCTCGACAGTCAAGTGACACAATATCTGCCTACAGCCTAAAAATATGCCACTGCCATTTTATGCTTTGCACATAAATAAAAATGGAGTGTTAATAGAGCGTTTTATATTAGTGATCATCACAAAACAATTAACTGAGTTGAAGTTAAAAAATTAATTAAGAAATTTAGTAATCAGCGCATTGCTTTAGAGGATTTACTTGCTTAAGCATTTAAGCGCTTAATGTAGAGCCATGAATCCGCTATAAACATCATGCTTCATTTAGAGTGCATCTAAAAACTATCACTGAATAGAGGTCTTTTACGCACAGTAGAGTTTCTGCACTGAGTATTAATTCAGACTCAGACATTGGCCTGTCTTAGGAGGGTAAAAATATTTTTATAGATGGCGGCGACTTAATCAAAATTTTATTGTGTAAGTCTATAAGCCCTACCTTCAATTAAAGCTAGGCTGAGTGACGAAACAACCCACTCTATGAGGGTTGCTGCGCATTCAGTCAATTTAAGACGATTAGAGTAAATAACATACGGAGATTCAATCAGCCATTCAATCAAAAGCCAGTGACATGCGCAATCCTCATCAGGCGCTTATAAAGCTTAACTAGAAGGCAATAAGTTGAATATTTTTTTCAATTGAGTGTTTAAATCATTTAGTTCATTTTCCTCAAAAGCATTTAAAACACCGGCCAAGGTAATGGCACTAATGGAGTTAATTTGTTCTACCAGCATTTTGCCTTTTTCGGTTAATTTAACCATTGAAATACGCTCATCCACTTCTGAGGAGAACACCTCCACAATTCCATCCTCCACTAAGCGATAAACAGCTTTGGTGGCTGTGGTCAGCTTAAGAGTCGATAAGTTTGCAATTTCAGTAATACTTCCTTCACTTAAGGCATTGGTGCTTAAAATGATTTTACGTCTGGTGTTGTCTATACCTAATTTTTTTATTGATTTCTCAATGAGCTGAGAATATTTGCCATTGACTTGAGAGATCCAAAAAAAAGGAAAATTTTGGATACTCTTGGGCTCATTGTTGGGTAAAAATTGATCCAATTGATTAAGCATTATAAGAAACAACTTTAACAATATATAAAGTTTCATTATACAAAAGATTAGAACGTTTTTTCAGACTAAGTGGAAAATATGCTTGACAATTACATGAAATTTTCAGATATTAGATTCATATTATAAAAATACATGGAAAAGTGAATGAATATTGTGGCACAGGAAGCCCAACTAGGATCTGGAATGTTGAAAGTCATGATCAAAGACTCTATCGACATTCAGGGTTTCAAAACGTTATCCGGTAGTCGAGCCTATGAAAGCGCTGCTCCAGCGGTATCGAGTGCAGAAATTGTTGATCTAATCTTAAGTGCAGACTGTCAAATTATAGCCAAGACCAATTTGCATGAATTGGCCTTTGGTATTACAGGCATTAACAAAGTTTTTGGTACACCGATTAACCCAAAATATCCGGATTTGATTCCGGGTGGTTCATCCAGCGGTTCTGCTGCGGCCATCGCTGCGCAGTTAGCGGACTTTACCATTGGTACCGATACCGGTGGTTCAATTCGTATGCCAGCCGCGTGTTGTGGTGTGTATGGTCTGAAACCGACTTATGGGCGTATCAGCCGTAAAGGGGTTTATCCCGTAGCGAGTTCTTTAGACAGCGTGGGTCCATTTGCAAACTCGGTGGAGATGATTCAAAAGGCCATGCAGATCATTGATCCGACCTTTCATCAAAATGTCTGTCAAACCACGGTGCCTAAACTCGCACTATTCGATGTCCATGCAGATGCTGAGGTATGGGATACGATTCATCACTTTTTAAAGCAGGCCGATTTAAACCCAGATACCGTGCAATGTGCAAATTTTGAGCAAGCATTCGATGCCGGTATGCACATTATTAATTATGAAAATTGGCAAGCTTATGGCCATTTAACCGAAACAGGAAAAGTCGGTCAAGATGTTAATGCGCGCTTATTAAAGGCGGCGTCGACCACGCTTGAGCAAGTTGAAGCGGCCGAAATTGTGCGTTGCAAATTTACAGCTGAAATTGACCAAATTCTAGAAAAGTACGATGCCATTCTTCTACCCACCTTGCCACACCTTCCACCTAAAGTGGTGGATGCAGAAGATACTGTCGCATTTCTAAATTTAACTGCATTTGTACGACCTTTTAATCTTTCGGGTCATCCGGTGATGTCTATTCCACTTGAAACAGTGCATGGCCAGCCGGTTGGCTTACAAATTATAACCAAGCGAAATACAGATGAGCAGTTGTGTGCAATTACGGATTTTGTCGTGAAGGCAGCAGCACATTAAATACAAGGAGTTAGGTAATGAATGATTTATCTACAAAGGAATTTGTAAAAGAACGCATAGACTTAGATGAACTCTGTGATGAGATTCGTGAACGTGCCTGTAGCGGTGAGTTTGATCAGCAAGCCTATGTGAGCCAAGACATTATTCAAAAATTAAAGCAATTAGGGGTGTATCGAGCCTTTGTTCCCAAACGTTTTGGTGGCGATGAAATTAGTCCACGTCAGTTTTGTGAACTGATTGAACGATTATCTATGGCAGATGGCTCGGTGGGTTGGGTGGCAAGTTTTGGCATGAGCCCTGCCTATTTAGGCAGTTTACCTGAAGCGACTTTAAAAGAGCTGTATAAGGACAGTCCCGATATTGTTTTTGCAGGCGGCATTTTCCCACCACAATCTGCTGAATTGGTCGATGATTGCTTTATGGTAAACGGCCGTTGGAAATTCTCCAGTGGCTGTAAGGGTGCAGATATTGTCGGTGTCGGGATTGCGCCGAAAAAACACAATGAAAGCCAAGGATTACCTCGTATGGCAGTCTTGCCTGCGCATAAAGCCAAAATTGAAATGACGTGGGATACGGTCGGCTTAAAAGGCACAGGTAGTCACGATTTGGTGGTTGAAAATGTATCTGTACCAGAGGCGTGGACCTTTGTACGCGGTGAACCTTCAAAATTGCCGGAACCGTTCTTTAAATATCCATCATTATCGCTGGCCACCCAAGTTTTAACTGTCGTAGGTATTGGTGTTGCAGCCGCGGCTTTAGATGAATTTAAAAAATTAGCACCGGGTAAAGCTTCGATTACTGGGGGTGCAGAAATTGCCAATCGTCCAGTGACGCAATATGAATTTTCACAAGCTCAAGCTGAATTTTTGGCAGCCCGCAATTGGTTCTATCAAACCATGGATGTGGTGTGGAATGAAATTTTAGCGGGTCGCCAACCCGCAGCACAGCAAATTAGTGATATGCGCCTGTCTTGTACCCACGCTGCGCGTGTATCTGCTCGTGTTGCCCGCAAAATGCAGATGCTGGCCGGCATGACCGCAATTTATACCAACAACCCTTTTAGCCGTTTTGTGAATGATACCAATGTGGTGACACAGCATGCATTTATGGGAGATAACACCTTACAAAATGCAGGTGCAATGAGCTTTGGATTAAATCCAACACCCGGTTATTTATAAATTTTAGTTTATTTTTTAAAAGGATAGCAGTATGGAAACTCAAAAAAAACTTCGCGTTCTCTTTTGTATGGGCATTAATCAAAACTTTTTTGATGCAGAGCCGGCAGAAGCCAAAGCCGTTTGGGCGGCTTTTGGTGAAATGTGGAATGGGATTCATGACCTACCGGGTGTAAAAGTGTACGGCAACATGGACGATGATCAAAGCATGGTGGGGCCAAGTAGCGGTTTTCCATGGACTACTTATTTACTTGCAGATGCACCGGATATTGAAACCGTGCATGCCGCATGTAATTTGTTTAGAACCACCGTTGTCGGTGATGGTCCTTATAAATTATGGAAGTACTGCAAAGTCGAAGCGCGTGTGGGTCGTGAACTGATTATTCAACGTTAATTGATTAAAAGGTGGATGGCAAAATGGATTTAGCACTAATTTTGGCACGTTTAGACAAGCTTGAAGCACAAAATTCGATTCGTAACTGTATTAATCGTTATATGGAAATTTGTGATGCTTTAGATGCCAATACGGACCTGAATGAATTGATGGAGCTTTTTGATCGAGACAGTATTTGGGAAGGCGTTGGCGAAAAATATGCACAATCTTTTGGGCGCTTTGAATCTTGGTCTGCCATCCATGCCATGTTTAAAAGCTATACCCAACAACAATCTCATTTTGTAATGAATGCACATTTTGTCAGTTCTGAACAAATTGATGTTCAAGATAATGAAGCCAATGCAACTTGGCTGATGCTGCAAACCTCAACCTTTCGAGATGAACGTAGCCATTTAAATGCAGCCAAACTTAGGGTGAAATTTAATCAGCAAATAGATGGTACATGGAAGATTAAACATTTTCAGACCGAGAATATTTTCAGCCGACCTGTGAGCCATTGGCATAGCCAAGCAGCATTACCAGTACCCCAAGCAGACTAAGCCAAGGATTAAGCCTGAATACGGATAGCCAAAAGGATTATTAAAATGAATAGCATCATCCCAATGCATAATATTGATATTGATTACAATGAATTAGTACAAAGTGATCGTGTACATACTTCACTTTATAAAGATGAAAAGATCTTTGAAGATGAAATGGAAAAGATTTTTTATAACACCTGGGTTTGGGTGGCACATGCCAGCGAAATTCCTGATGCCGGTAGCTATAAAACCATTAATATTGGTCAGCAACCGGTAGTTGCAGTGCGTGACCGTAAGAAAAAAGTCAATGTGTTACTGAATCGTTGTCGTCACCGCGCCGCAACGGTGTGTGAACATAAAAAAGGCAAAACCAACAGCTTTGTGTGTCCTTACCACGGTTGGAGTTATGCACTTGATGGTACTTTACGTGGTGTACCGTCGCCTGAAAGCTATGGTGAGTGTTTAGATAAATCTGAATTGCCGATGATTAGTCTTCGCGTAGAAGAGTATAACGGCATGATTTTCGCCTCTTTTAATCACGACATTGAACCGTTGGTTGATTTCTTGGGACCGGCGAAAAAGTGGATTGATTTATTCATGAAACAAGGGGCCGGTTATCCAATTAAAGTCTTGGGTGAACACCGTTTTACTTTTCCCGGGAATTGGAAAATTCAGCTTGAAAACACCACCGATGCCTATCATTTTCCCTTGGTGCATAAATCATTCTTAAGTTCAGTGGATGAAAAAACAGAAGAACTGTTTAATTTTGATAATCAACCGGGTTTTGTTGAAGACTTAGGCAATGGTCACAGTGTCATGGTGATGATTCCAGATCTGGTCGATCTCGATGAAGAATTAATGGAACGTCCCATTCAAGAACGTTTTGAAGATTTAGCTCAAGCGTTACGTGAAGAAGGGCATGCCGAACTAGAAGTACGCCGCATTGTGCGTTCTGTGGGCGGATCGGGCTTTAACTTAAATCTGTTCCCCAATATTGCCTGTTCAATGGCTTTTTTCCGCGTCATGCAACCTATTGCGGTGGATAAAACTGAAATCCATCACTCTGTGATTACCATGGATGGTGGACCACAAGTGGCTAATCAATACCGCTTACGTCTACATGAACATTTTCAAGGTCCGTTTGGTTTTGGTACACCGGATGATGCAGAAGCGTGGGAACGTGTACAACGTGGCGCAAGTGCAGGCAATGATTTGTGGATTATGTTGAATCGCGGTTTACCGGGCGAAGTGAAAACTGAAGATGGTTTAAAAAGTGATGTCAGTGCTGAAACAGGGATGCGTAGTGCCTATCAGCAGTGGAAAAAGATGATGATTGCTTAAGGAGCGAGCCATGAATATTAATTTAAATTTACTGAATGAAGTGACGGCTTTTATTTGGGCTGAAGCAGATATGTTGGATCATTCAGAATATCAAGAATGGTTAAATCTTTGGAGTGAACAAGGTAAATACATCATTCCAATCGACCCAACACTGACCGATTACGAAAACAATTTGAACTATGCTTATGATGATCATCATATGCGCAAGCTTCGGGTGCAACGTTTAGAAAATGGTGAGGCAATTTCAACTGCACCCAAAGCCAATACGGTACGCAGTGTGTCACGTGTGCGAGTCATTCAAGATCAAGACAATGAAATTGTACTGCGCTGTGCACAAAACTTACGCGAATTCCGCAAAGAAAACTTAAAACATTATACCGCAGACGTGACTTATCATTTGGTGCGTCAAACTGAAGGCGGCTTAAAAATTAGCCGTAAAGTGATTAACTTAGTTAACTCAACCGATACCTTAGCCGGTATCAGTTACATTCTCTAGGAGAGAGCAGATGACACAGGTTGTTTTAGTGACTGGCGCAGCTTCTGGACTTGGCAATGTGATTGCTGAATATTTTGCAGCGCTTGGACATCAAGTGATTTTATCGGCCAGCAGTTTAGAAAAAGCTGAACAGGCCAAGGCCAAAAGTCCAAATGCTGAAAATCTTTATCCGTTAAAGTTAGATATTTCGCAAGAACAAGACTTTCATCATGCCGTCACGTGGATTGAGCAAAAATTCTCAAAACTCGATGTGCTGATTAATAATGCAACGGTGACTAAAGCAACGCCTGTACTGGAAATTACCGCGAGTGATTTTGACTGGATTACACAGGTCAATCAGCGCGGTACCTTCCAAGCGTGTCAAATTGTTGGTCAATATATGGCTGCCAAAGGTTATGGCCGTATTATTAATATGGCCTCACTTGCAGGTCAAAATGGTGGAACGGCAACAGGGGCACACTACGCCGCAAGCAAAGGCGCGATTGTGACTTTAACCAAAATTTTTGCCAAAGAATTTGCAACGAAAGGGATTACGGTCAATGCCGTTGCGCCCGGTCCAATGGAATCACCTATTGTGCATAGTGTGGTTTCAGATGAAAAAATGGCTCAATTTATTCAAAACATTCCAGTTAAAGCATTGGGCAGTATGCAATTTATTGCTGAAACTTGCGCATTACTTGCCAGCCCAAATGCGGGCTTTGTAACGGGCGCAACCTGGGACATCAATGGTGGATTGTTTATGCGTTAAGCCGTGTGCTTCATGCATTTAAGGAGAGTTTAAAATGACAGCACTGTATAACGTGGTGGTTAAAAATCGACATGTCGAAGGTGGCAATGTTGCTGTAATGGAATTTGAATCCACAACATCCACTCAATTACCACAAATAGAGGCCGGTGCGCATATTGATGTGCATTTACCCAATGGCATGATTCGTCAGTATTCATTGTGCCAAGACCCCAAACAGCAGGGTATTTTTAGATTAGGCATCTTAAAAGATCCAGAATCACGGGGTGGTTCAGAATCAGCTTTTAATGATATTCAAAATGGTACGCAGCTTCAGGTCAGTGCGCCACGTAACTTATTTCCACTGGTTAAAGCCACGCATGCGGTTTTAATTGGAGGGGGAATTGGAATTACGCCCTTAATTACCATGGCCTATCAACTTTTGCATGAAGGCGCATCGTTTGAATTGCATTATTGTGGCAGTAGTCCAGAAAATTGTGCTTTTGTGGATGAAATTAAACAAGGCGAACTGGCTCAATTTACGCGATTTCACTTTAAATCTGAGGGTGCAAGTCATCGTGAGTTCTTTGAAAGTGCCATTAAAAATATAGATCAAACCGGTCATATTTATACCTGTGGTCCAAACGGATTTATGGATTGGGTGATTAATCTTGCTCAAACTCAAAATTTTCCAGACCGCCAAATTCATAAAGAATATTTCCAAGTGGATGTTGAAACCACGGGTGATGCTTTTGAAGTGGTGGCTGAACGGAGTGGAAAAATCATTCTGGTCAATAGTGAAGAAACCATCTTACAAGCCTTAGCACGAGAAGGCATTAATATTGAAATGTCATGTGAGCAAGGGGTGTGTGGCACCTGTATGTGCGATGTGATTGAGGGTGAACCCGATCACCGAGATGTCTATTTTACCGATGAAGAAAAAGCCAGTAATGAGCAAATATTGGTCTGCTGCTCACGTTCGAAATCAGCACGCCTTGTATTGGATATTTAGTTTTTAGTCAAAGTAAAAACATGGACAAAAAAATTCAGGAGAGAATAAATGAACGCATTAAAAACAATGGATAAAGTTGGCGTTGATCCGATGCAATTCAGACGCGCGCTAGGTAATTTCGCCACGGGTGTGACGATTGTCACGGCTCAAAATGAGCAAGGTGAAAAAGTAGGCGTGACAGCCAATAGCTTTAATTCGGTCTCTTTAGATCCGCCTTTAATTTTATGGAGTATCGATAAAAAATCATCGAGTTTTCCTGTTTTTGAACAAGCCTCACATTTTGCAGTCAACATACTGTCCGGCTCGCAAATTGACCTATCAAATAAGTTTTCGCGACGTAATATCGATAAGTATGAAGGAACCAGCTATCAAATTGGTGCAGGTTCAGCGCCGATACTGGATCATAGTTCAGCTGTTTTTGAATGTGAGCGTCATCAAATTATTGAAGGGGGCGATCACTGGATTATTATTGGTAAAGTGGTCAATTTCCGCGATGAAGGACGCAGCCCGTTGGTTTATCATCAAGGTGCGTATTCGGGTGTGATTCCACACCCATTATTACAAGTCAAAGATACAGAAAAAGTTGAAGATCTTGGACAAATGTATCAAGGTCATTTACATAGCAATGTATGCTATTTAATGAGTCGCGCATTTAAGTTTTATCAAACAGATTATATTCCAAAACAGCTGGTGACCGGTTTCCGTACCAGTGAAGCCAGATTATTATTGGTTTTAGGCAGTGGAACTGCCTCAAGTAAAGCAGATTTACCACGCGATATTGCCATGCCAATGCGTGAAGTCGAGCAGGCGGCAACGATCTTGAGTAAGGATGGATTATTGATTGAAACCGACGGTTTTTATACTTTGACCGAAAAAGGCAAGAAAACCGCCCATTATTTATTTGATATTGCCGATAGCCATCAGAATGAA
>NZ_JXBK01000002.1:117710-118343 GCF_000816495.1 Acinetobacter harbinensis | reverse complement strand
TTTGAAAAATATTCAGCAGATGAAAAAGATATTTTTATTAAAATATTAAAAGATATTGCTGGAATTGCATAATGTTTAACCAACACATCGTGCTTCAGACATGATGTGTTGGTTAAAATTCAAAAGCAAAAGGATTTAATATTTTTTTAATAAATTTAATATGTGCATGATTTAACTCAATTGATGTGGTTCCGTTAATTAGACCACTCAATCTAGTTTTATAAGTGATAAATCGGCTCTAAATATTTAAATTATGCTGCCATTACTTTTGAGAAATGTCGATCATAAAATTCATTTGGTGTTGCCTTATTCAAGCTTGAATGAGGACGTATAGTGTTATAAAAATCCAAATATTCAGCAATTGATTGTTTTGCTTGTTTAACCGTATCGTAAGCCTTCAAATAGACTTCCTCATGCTTCACACTGCGCCATAAACGCTCAATCATCACATTATCCATCCACCGTCCTTTTCCGTCCATACTGATACGGATATTTCGCAATTTTAACTCATTCAAAAATGCCTCGCTTGTGAATTGACTGCCTTGGTCTGTATTGAACACCTCAGGACAACCATATTTCACAATTGCTTCTTGCAACGCATCTATGCAAAAGTCTGTTTCCATACTGATCGAT
>NZ_JXBK01000002.1:111112-117023 GCF_000816495.1 Acinetobacter harbinensis | reverse complement strand
CAAGCATTTCCCATGCTTATTGGGGAGTAGATTATCACTTATAGACGTGGTCTAAAATCATAGATCCACATCATATCTTCAGATTTCCATGTCGAGGGCTTAAATCCATAATCGACAAATTCTTTGGGCATAAGGTCTGGATTAGCTAACACTTCATTAACGCGTTTGGTAAATCCTGCGGCATAACCTTCAAAAATGGCCCGATCTTCATTGGAAAGTTCTGCCAGTTGTTTCTTAATATTCTCTGGATCAAAACGACTATGTGTTGCAACATCAGATTGCACATATTCAGAGCCCAATACTTCTGCCACTGTGCCCCAACCGGTGCGTTTAGACATTTCCATCTGAAACAAGCGATCAGTTGCAATAGCATAACCATACCCATAGAAAAGCCCATAAGTATCATTGGCATAAATATGTGGTACTCCAAAATTATCGCGTTTAATGGTGAGTTGTTTTTGCGAATCTAAGGCTGTATCTGAGTTTGAAGATGGATTACATCCCAATAACAGTGAAGCACTTAAAGCTAACATTCCAGTGCGAAGTAAAATCTTTTGATGATGTGATTTTCTACACATTATTTGCGTTTTCAAATGAATATCCTTTTCAGTCTTATGGGTCAATACAGTGATTAACTCGATGAAATTATGTATAAAATTTGCCTATACGGCAGTTTATTATTTGCATTTATATATGTAATTTTCCATAACCAATTAGGTATATCTTTATGTTGAATTTGATATCTAGTCTGTGTTTGATCTTTAAATACAGCATTTGTGATTGATTTCATGATCCTTTTTTATTTTATCAAGCATGTTGATTTAAAGATTATTGATAGTTCAGTGTATTTTTATATCTGAAGTTGCCATTAAATCAGAACCAAAAAATTTATAGCAGATAGAGCCTATTGACCTATTTTTTCTCCAAATAAGACATAAAGTTATACTTTTAAAGTAATGGAATATTACATAGAAAAAACAAATAATAATTCAGGTGTGTCCAGTGAGCACTTTTTGATAAAAATGAGTCATTGCGACCGAGAGTCAATATATAAGCGAGCTGCATAACAATCTTGAATTAAGAGGAGTGGTTGTGAATTAAGACAGATGATTTGTCGAATATGAAATAACTGAGTCAAATAAAGTAATTTAAAAAATTTATATTTTTAGGAAAGGAATTCCATGAAAATTTTAACCAATGCAAAGACTTTTAAATATCTATCCTTATCTACCTTGGTCGGTTGCTGTTGCATGAGTAGTGCATATGCAGATTTTGTTCAAGATAGCCAAACGTCGATTAATTTACGAAATTTTTATATGAACCGAGATTTTTCTGATGTTCCGAATAAGGATATTGGAAGTTGGTCTCAAGCTGTATCGGGTCGTTTTGAGTCCGGTTATACCGACACGCCTTTACAAGTGGGTTTAGATGTTGGATTGCAGTACGCGCTTCGATTATCCGATCATAATGCTGAACGCCCAGATACTATTTTACCGTATGATACTGCGCAAGGAAAACAAGAAAGAGATTATCTTAAAGCGGGTGCAACTTTAAAGCTGAAATATAAGGAGTCGGAATTAAAGATCGGTGAGCTTTATCCGCGAATGCCAGTTGCGTATATTGATGAGTCACGACAATTGGTCACGACATATGCTGGTGCTGCATTTGAAACAAAAGCCATTAAAGACCTGAAACTTTCTGCAGGCCGTATTACCCATATTAATTCTCGTGAAGATGATGAGTTTAAGAAATTAAGTTTATTTGTTGGTGCAGGTCCACGTTATGAAAGTGATGGGCTTAATTTCGTTGGTTTAGATTATAACTTTACGCCAAAAGTATTCGGTGCTTATTGGTTTGGGCAACTTGAAGATATTTATCAACAAAATTATGTAAATGCTGCTTATAGTACCAAGGTGGGTCAAAGCAAAATTAAAGTAGACGCACGTTATTTTCATAATAAGGAAGATGGTGATGCCTTATATGGAAAAATTGATAGTCAATCTTATGGCTTGCAAACAGCCATTCAAAATGGTGCTCATACTTTGGTCGCGGGTATTCAGCAAAATAAAGGCGAAAGTATCTTTCCGACATTAGCCGGTTATGCACCGCAACCCTTTTTACAAACCTGGTCTACGCTTGGATTCATTAAACCTGAAGAGTTCACTTGGCATATTTTATATAGCCATGACTTTAAAGAACATGGCGTACCGGGTTTAAAAATGACGCTGCGTTATTTAAATGGTAGCAACATTTATCGTGCAGGCTTAAAAGACAATGAAGAGTCTGAAGCAAATTTTATTTTAGGTTATCAAGTTCCTGAAGGACGCTTTAAAAATTTAGGCTTTGAATGGCGTCATATTCGTGCTGAGTCAAAATATGGTGCAGGTTATACGCCGGGCGCTGACTTTGTGGAAAATAGATTGATCACCACCTACAATTATAAGTTTTAATTTATAACCCTATAGATTTTATGTTTATTTTATCGATATAACGTAGCTAACCCTATAATATTTAAGTTAAATGAGTAATATCCTTAACATTTATAGAGCGTAAACTACAAAATATTTTAAAATTAACAGGAAAATTCCATATCTTTATGTTATAAAAAATAGAGTCGAGAGACTTTTCATGGAAAAGGAATATTTAAATGGAAATTAAAAAAATTGGACTCATTCTTGCCCTCGCCAGTTCAAGTAGCTTGGTCAATGCAGAAATCAGAATTGGCGTTGTGACTTCATCTTCAGGTCCAATTGCTATGGTGGGTATTCCACAAAAGAACTCAATTGCCTTATTACCTAAAACCATCGGCGGCGAAGCGGTTAAGTATTTTTCCTTAGATGATGCAAGTGACCCTACCGCTTCAGTCAAAGCAGTCACCAAGCTGATCTCAGAGAATAATGTCGATGCCATTATTGGGCCATCAGGCTCGCCCAACGCGATGGCAGTCATTGGCACCATTGCCAAGGCCGGTGTTCCATTGTTAGCTCCAGTTGGCACGGCTTCTGTGGTACTGCCGATGGATGCGCAAAAGAAATGGGTGTTTAAAACCACGCAAAACGATAATTTAATTGCGACAGCAATTATCGACGACATGGTGAAACGTGGCTATAAAACGGTGGGTTTTATAGGCACCTCTGATCCATATGGCGAAAACTGGAAAAAAGTCTTTTCGGATTTAGCTGCTAAAAAAGGCATTAAAATTGTCGCTCAAGAAAGTTTTCAACGACAAGATACCTCTTTAACGGGGCAAGCACTGAAATTGGTGGCCAAAAAGCCGCAAGCTATTTTGGTTGCAGCGCCAGGAAGTTCAGCCGTTACGCCTCAGGTGGCATTGTTTGATCGTGGTTATAAAGGACAAATGTATCAAACCCATGGTGCTGCGTTAGATGAGTTTTTAAAACTAGGAGGTAAAAAGGTCGAGAACACGATTCTGGCTGCTAGCTTAATGTTGGTAATCAATGAGATTCCTAACACACACCCCTCTAAAGCCATTTCATCAAAATATATCAATGACTATAAAAAATTAAATGGTCATTCTCCGGCAACTTTTGGGGCCAATGTTTATGATGCTGGACTGTTATTAAATGCAGCCATTCCGGTGGCTTTAAAATCGGCAAAACCGGGTACACCACAATTTCGAGCTGCTTTGCGTACGGCTTTGGAGAACACCAAAAATTTAGCAGGTACCCAAGGTGTGTATAACATGACGCCGGCTGATCATAGTGGTTTCGATGCTCGCGGCCGAGTCATGATTATTGTTAAAAATGGCAAATGGACGTTGCTTAAATAAAGTCAAAATTTAATCCCTACTTAAAAAATGCGACTCGAAAGAGTCGCATTAAGGGATTTTTGCCTTTAAAAACAGGAGGTTGTTTCTATGGATTTCAGTATAGCTTTAATCCTTAGTCAAGATGGGATCACCAGTGGTGCAATATATGCTTTATTGGCATTTTGTATTTTATTGGTCTTTACCGTTACACGAATATTATTAATTCCCATTGGAGAATTTGCAGTTTATGGTGCCTTAACCATGGCTGCCTTGCAAGCAGGCCAACCAACCAAGATTGTTTGGTTATTATGTGGCTTGGTGGTGATTAATCTTTTTTTAGATCTATATGCACATTTCAGACATCGCCAGCAGCTGCTGTGGAAAAGACATGCAGTTATGCTGATGTATGCTGCTGTGGTTTCAGCAGCCATGTATTGGTTACCGCTTGCAAGCCTGTCTACACTCAGCCAAATCATTCTTACCTTAGCCATTATTACGCCGCTTGGCCCTCAAATCTATAGAACGTTTTTTCAGTCCTTGGTGGCTGCGCCTTCATTGGTTCTATTAATTGTTTCAATTGCCGTACACGTTTCACTGGTGGGTACAGCCTTACTGATTTTTGGTCCAAATGGGGCACAAACGACGCCATTCTCGGATCGAACCTTTGAAGTCGGATCTCTGCTGATCAACAGTCAAACGTTGTGGATTATCTTTACCTTCTTTGCCTTAATTATTCTATTTTCCTATTTTTTCAACAAAACCTTATATGGAAAAGCCTTAAGAGCAACGGCAATTAATCGCATGGGTGCTCGCTTGATGGGAATATCTCCGATTTTTGCCGGCAAAATCACTTTCACCTTTGCAGCATTTATTGGTGGACTGTCAGGCATTTTGATTGCACCGGTGACCACCTTGTATTACGACTCAGGTTTTTTAATCAGCTTAAAAGGCTTTGTCGGCGCCATCATCGGCGGATTGGTTAGCTTTCCGGTTGCAGCTTTAGGTTCATTGGTGGTGGGATTGGTCGAAGCATTTTCAATGTTTTGGGCCAGCGACTATAAAGAAATCATTGTTTTTACCCTCATCATCCCATTCTTATTGTGGAAATCTTTTACTACACGTAATACAGAGGAGGAAGATGAATGAAAACCATACATTATTTCTTTCTATTTGCTTTTTTGATGTTTATCAGTCCTTTACTCTTACCTGATTATCAAATTACGCTGTTAAATTATATTGGTCTAAATGCCTTGGTGGTGTTGGGTCTGGTTTTGCTTACCGGTGTGGGCGGAATGACCAGTTTTGGTCAAGCAGCCTTGGTCGGAATTGGTGCCTATACCACAGCTTATTTAACCGCAACTGATCAACTGCCGAATTATTTAACCCTGCTGGGTGGATCACCGTGGATTGCGTTAATTGTCGGTATCGTGATTACCGTGATTGCCGCGCTGATTGTCGGCGGATTAACGCTGAAGTTATCGGGTCATTATTTACCCTTAGGCACGATTGCTTGGGGCATCTCCCTGTATTACTTTTTCTCAACACTCGAAGGTTTGGGCGGCCATTCAGGCATCTCGAATATTCCAAGTATTTCTATATTTGGCTATGCGCTGGATCATAGTAATAAAATGTTCTATCTGATTTGGTTGATTGTGTTACTGGCCATCGTGCTGACCAAGAACTTACTTAACTCAAGAGAAGGTCGTGCCATTCGTGCGCTCAAAGGCGGCCAAATTATGGCTGAATCGATGGGGGTCAATACCTTCAGATCTAAACTGATCGTTTTTATAATTGCATCAGTATTTGCCTCAATTTCAGGCTGGTTATACGCACACAATCAAACCTTTATTAATCCTTCTCCATTTAGTTTACAAATGGGTATCGATTATCTGTTTATGGCCTTACTGGGGGGTGTGGGCAGTGTCTGGGGTGCGATACTGGGCTCGGGCATCTTCACCATGATGCGTCAATGGTTACAAGATTACTTACCGATGTTTCTTGGAAACGATGGTCAATACGAAACGATTGTTTTTGGTTTATTGATTGTGGCATTGATGCAAAAAGCACCAATGGGCTTATGGCCGATGATCATGAAAATTATTCCGAAGAAGATCAAACCGCTGGACCAGCACATTCAGATGA
>NZ_JXBK01000002.1:104942-111102 GCF_000816495.1 Acinetobacter harbinensis | reverse complement strand
CCCGATCAAAAACTGACTTGCCAAGCCATGCCGAATAAAGGTGATGTAGTTTTAGAAGCCAAGAACGTGACCAAAAAATTTGGTGGTTTGGTGGCCAACAACGATATGAGCCTACAAGTACATGCGGGTGAAATTCTGGCTTTAATTGGGCCAAATGGTGCCGGAAAAAGCACCATGTTTAATCAGCTTTCAGGTGTCGACACACCAACCAGTGGCGAGGTGATTTTTAAGGGTGAAAAAATTAATGGGCAATATTCCCGAAAAATTGCTCAACAAGGCATGAGCCGAACGTTCCAACACGTCAAAATTTTAGCCGAAATGACGGTGCTTGAAAATGTGGCGATTGGTGGGCATTTAAGAGGCCATCAAGGCGTGTTTTCCTCATTGTTACGACTGGATCGCGTGGAGGAAAATATTTTACTCAATGAAGCCAAATTACAATTGGAGCGTGTCGGTTTAGGTGAGTATCTTTATGCAGAAGCAGGCAGTTTAGCTTTAGGTCAACAGCGAATTTTAGAAATTGCGCGGGCGCTTTGTTCTGATCCTTGTGTACTGCTTTTAGATGAGCCGGCTGCAGGTCTTCGACTCAAGGAAAAAGAGGCTCTGGCTGCATTGTTACTCAAACTAAAAGCAGAAGGCATGGCCATTTTGTTGGTTGAACATGATATGGATTTTGTTATGAACTTAGTTGACCGAATTGTGGTGATGGAGTTCGGACAAAAAATTGCGGAAGGTTTACCTGAAGAGATTCAAAAAAATGAAGCTGTACTAGAAGCATATTTAGGAGGTGCAGCATGAACATCGTCGAAAACAATAATTCTGGAAAATGCATTCTTGAAGTCAGTCACTTAAGTGTGGCTTACGGCAAGGTTGATGCACTCATCAATTTTAATATGCGCGTCAATGAAGGACAAATCGTTTCCGTGGTCGGGCCAAATGGTGCCGGAAAAACCACACTCTTATCCGCCATTATGGGCGTACTAAGCTCACAAGGTAATGTCGATTTTGATGGCGAAGTACAGCAATCACCGCAAGTGGAATATATGGTGGGAAAAGGCCTTGGACTGGTACCAGAAAAACGTGAATTATTTAGTTCAATGAGTATTGAGGATAATTTGCTTTTAGGTGCTTTTCAGCGCTATCGACGCGGTGATCGAAAATACAAAGAAACCTTAGATGAGGTCTATGATATTTTCCCGCGTTTAAAAGAACGCCGCACACAAGCCTCGGGCACTTTATCTGGCGGTGAGCGTCAGATGCTGGCGGTAGGACGCGCCTTAATGGCCAAACCTAAACTGCTCATGCTAGATGAGCCAAGTTTAGGATTAGCCCCCCTGATCACTCGTGAAATTTTTAAAATTATTGATCACTTACGTGCAACGGGCGTGTCTATTTTGTTGGTGGAACAAAATGCGCGTGCCGCACTAAAAATGGCTGATTATGCTTACGTTTTAGAAATGGGTGAACTTTCGATGCAAGGCACAGGGGCAAGTTTGTCAGAAGATCCTCGGATTATTGAAAGTTATTTAGGCATCAACAGCAAGCATCAAGAAATTTTATCAATCTAGTTGATCTTGATCAGATAGGGAAAATTGTAATGGATAAATCAGCTCAAATTACCATTTTTGGCGCAGGCGCGATTGGTTGTACTCTTGCTGTGAGTTTAATCCATGCCGGTTTTAATCGAGTTTCGGTCATTGCACGCGGTAAAAATTTAGAGGTGTTAAAAAAACAGGGGCTGTACTTAACCGATTTAAGCGGTGAATATCATGTCTGGCCCTATCAAGTGGTTGAGTCAGTAGATGAATTGCCGCCACAGGATTTTATTTTTATTTGTACCAAAAGTGATGCCTTAAAAAGCATTACGCCCTCGATTTTAAAATTAGTGCATACCGAAACCGTACTCATTCCAATGCTCAATGGTATTCCTTTTTGGTATTTCTATCCAGGGCAAGATTGCTCGTCAGCTCAGATGGTCAAAAGTTTAGATGCAGATGGTTTCCTACAGGATCATTTTCCGTTTAAACAGTTAATCGGTGCGGTGGTTTTTATTACCGCAGAGTTGATCGATCATGGGCGGGTCAAGAGCAATAATCCTTATTTACTCATTTTTGGTGAACCCAATCATTGTATGAGTGAGCGTCTGCAAACGCTACAAGACTTGTTTGAAGATACCACGATAGACGTGCGACTGCATGAGCGTATTCGAGACCAAATTTGGACCAAGGTTTTAGCCAACTTAAGCTCGAATCCTTTATCTGTTTTAACTGGAGCGACGTTAAAGCAAATTTATTCAGATCCTGAACTGATCACTATTACTGCTAGTATATTGCAAGAAACGCGATTGGTGGCGTCAAGTTATGGTGCGCGTATTCAGTTTGATCCGGCTAAATTTTTAGAATTAGGTGCCGATATGGGCGATATTCATACTTCCATGTGGCAAGATTTTCAACAAAAAAAACCATTGGAACTGTCAAGTATTGCAGATGCAGTGTTTGAACTGGCGCAGCATTTTCACATTGCAATGCCGATGACTGAAAAAATTGTCAGTTTGACCCGTTTTGTCAGTGGCAACAGTTTAAAGCATAAATAAAAAGGGAATTTAAAATGAAAGAGAATAGCTTAAATGATGAGTGGGAAATTCGTCAAAAATTAGCGCATTGTTATCATCTTGTTGATTATTTTGGCTGGACCGAAACTATATTTAACCATATCTCTGCACGCGTACCGGGCAAGGAGCATCACTATTTAGTCAATCCATTTGGATTGAATTATTCAGAAGTCACGCCTGAAAACTTACTTAAAGTCGATTTAGATGGAAATAAGGTTGAAACCTCTGAATATGAAGCCAATCCAGCCGGCTTTGCTTTACACAGCGCGGTGCACGGAGCACGCGATGATATTCATTGTTTAATTCATACTCACACCACACCGATTAGCGCCATCGTGCAGAAAAAAAATGGCTTTAAGTATGATAGTTTTTATGGTGCACAACTTTACGGCCGAGTCGGCTATCATGCCTTTGAAGGTATTACGCTCTTTAAAGAAGAAAAACAGCGCATGCTGCAAAGTATGGGTACACATCATATTTTGGTATTGCGTAATCACGGCATTGCCGTGGGAGAAAGTAGTATCGAAAAAGCGTTTTTTTTATTATGGACAGTACAGCGTGCAGCAGAAATACAGTGTCAGGCCGATGCGATGCAAGGCGAAGATGTATTACTCGATCAGAGTGTCAAAGAAAAATGTGCCGCATTAACTTCTACGCTAATTCAGGACAGTGGTTTTGCCACGCTGTTTTTTAATGCAATGGTGCGTAAAATGCAGACCGCTGTTCAGCACAGTTAAACGTCTATCCCTCTGCAATGGGGAGCAGAAAATTATCCGATTGCTGATCGCGCTTCGTTTTATCAATCGACTTTTTATTCTGTTGTTTCTTATCGCCAACCCTATTGGATTGGCTAGATACATTTGCTGCTCAATACATCACCCATATGCCGTGCAATACACGCCATATGGGTGATTTAAACAATCATCTACACTTTAAAAACCATCAACAGGCATTTTTACAGCCGAAGATCTTTGAAAAGCAATCTGCCTAGTGGGTTAAGGTTAACTGGGTTTATATTGACGCGAGCAATAACCACGTAATACCTCGGGTGAGCGAAGTTTTAAGTGCTTGGTTTTTCGACCTGCGGTGCGTGTACGCCATAGTTTAAAGCTACTGCGCTTTAAATGCTGTCGCATCAATTGCACCACGGCAGATTCATCTAAATTAAACTGAAGTTCGATGGCTTCAAAAGGGGTTCTATCTTCCCACGCCATTTCAATAATTCGAGAAGTATCTTCATCAGAAAACTCAACACGATTTGTCACTTGATCACCATTAGTTTGTGTCACTGCATTCATTTTATATTACTCGAATTCAGATAGACTGAATAGCAGCGGACGATGTGAAGATAAAAGTAGCGCAGCCTATCTATATTTCTAGTCAGCTGGCCATCAATAAAATAACTTTATTAAATGGACTGGATTTTTTGGCTTGCATGATCGATACCCAACCGCGCGGCTTCAATTGCACCTGCAATAAAACCTGAATAATGCGGTGAGAATTCACTGGCAATACCGACTAAATGATTTTTCCAAAGGCCTGTATCCGCTGTAGATGCCGGAGCATGGCCATGACTTGCAGTTGCATTTAAGTCCTCTTGCGTAGCAACAAATGGATCTTGCGCCCAATCTTTAAGATACTCATGCAGCGGGGTAGCGGCTTGCTGACCAAATAAGCGAATCAGTTGATGACGACAATGCCTCATCAATTCAGCTTCGGATACGTCTTTTCGAATCGCTGAAGCTACCCCAATAAAACCGAATAAGGCTGCCGTGCCTTGGATTGTTGAAGCATCATGAATTTCAACCAAAGGCCCGATGCTGCTGTGTGCATTTCCAGATAAATGTACGTCACGCCAAAATGCAGTTTGGTAGACCGCGATATACTTGGCATGCGGTGCCATCCAAGTGGCCGTGTTTTGCCACTGTGCCCTAAAGTGCTCTGGAAGTGCTGGTGTAAACTGAATGCTGCTGATGGCCAATCGTGGCGGAATCGCCATCAAAACTTGTGACGTTTGAAAAACTTTCACTTGCCCAGCTTGGCTTGCAACCTGCACTTTTATGCAATGATCTTCATGGCTTAACTGCAGCACTTGATGAGACAATAAAATACGATCTGCGGTTAAACGTGCATAAAGTTGATCAACAAAAGCTTTCATGCCGCCATCAATTCTTTTGCTGGACTCACCATTGAAACCACGTGTGTGTAATGCTGGCTGTGTCGAAGATCGCTCAAGCAACATCTCACCTTGTGTATATTGCTCAAAGCTGCTTAAGTTTAAATCTTTAATCAGCTGTGCAAGCTCAGGTTGTTGATCTTCCCAAAACCATGTTGCACCAAGGTCAAATGCCGCATTTATGCCGGATGAATCAGTTGTAAAAGCAGAATGTAAGCGACCGCCTAAGCTACTTTTTGCCTCGAGAAGTAGATAGTCGGTTATGCCGCGTTGCTCAAGCAGGTATGCCGCATACAGTCCGCTGATTCCACCACCAATGATAATGTATTGATAAGCTGACATTTTCTACCTAATCTAAATTGGTGATGTGTTTCATTGTCTTGATATAGACAATCACTTGATCAGTCGCCGCGATGAGTTCTATTGTAGAGCCTTGTGCCAATCGCAGCCAACTGTGTTTGGGGAAATATTGCCCGTCTGAGGTTAAAGCTCCGGCGATAATCAGAATTTCTGTGAGTTTCTTTACATCAAGCGCCAATACATCATTTTTTTGCAGTCGACGTAATTGTACTGTCTCATTTTCATTTTGAAAAAGCTCACATACAGCTTGAGGCGGTGCATCGCCATGCATCGTTTCAGTATGCCAATTTTCAGCAAGTTGGCTATTGATACGCACACTTTGCTGATCATCTTCACGCATCTGCCGTAATTTTACAAAAATTACCGCGCCTTCTTTACTCGATGGTTGATGCGATGTTCCATCTGGATTACGCAAATACCAGCCGGCAGGATAATCATGCCCCTGTTCAGAAAATACGCCTTCTAATACCAATATTTCCTCACCTTGTGGATGATCGTGTACTGGAAAGACTGAAAGTTGCGCATAACGAACCAGACTGGTCGCTCTGGCTTTTTCCGAACCGATACGATCGAGCATCACGCGGTCGACCCCTGCTTGCGGAGAAGCCGTCCATTGATATTGCTCAGGAGTCATGAAAACCGATTGAGAAAAATCAGCGTTGATCAACATAAAAACTTCCTTCAACCATTAAATGCAGCATCTTAGTTTAACGTCTGCGTGCTGTAACAACACGGCTGTTAGTGTCCGGCCATTACACCGCCATCGACAGGCAGGATGGTGCCGGTAATCCATGCGGCTTGTGAGGAGGCCAAGAATAAAATGGCTTCTGCAACATCTGCGGCTTGACCATTTCGACCTAAGGGATGAAATGCATTAAAGGTCGGTAATGTCTGTTTGACTTGCGCATCACTCATAAAACTATGGTAAATCGGGGTTTCAACCACCGCAGGGGCAACGGTATTAATGCGGATATTTAACCCAGCAAGCTCAATGGCTAAATTATGCGTAAGCG
>NZ_JXBK01000002.1:104214-104932 GCF_000816495.1 Acinetobacter harbinensis | reverse complement strand
GAACTCCAGCATTGGCGGCTGAATACGCAGAAGAAGGCGTTGCACTGACCGCTTGTAATGCCCACAATGATCCGGTTTGTACAATGCTGCCACCACCGCGTTTGGCCATGGCTTTGGCTGCCGCTTGTGCCATAAAAAACTTTCCTTTTAAGATGATATCTAAAAAAGCATCATATTCAGCTTCAGTGACGTCTAAAAAGGATTTGGGTGCAAAGATACCGGCATTGTTAATCAGAATATCGACTCCGCCAAATTTTTCTGTGGTGAAATTGATCAGTTGTTGCGCAGTGTTTGGCTCTGCAATATCAGCTGCACAGTAAGTGATGTATTGACCCGTGCTGTCAATTTGCTCTGCTGCGGCTTTTAATTTATCGAGATCTCGGCCAGTAATCACTACTTTCGCGCCTTCTTGAACCAAGCGGGTCGCCACTTCTTGACCAATCCCTGAACTGCCACCGGTTACAATCGCAACTTTTAAAGAAAATCTATTCATTGTTGATCCATCCTGATTCATGCATTAAGTACGACAGCATCTGATATATGCTGTCGCTTTGATATGATGAATAGATTTTAGAGCAGTGATAGGGTATAAACGACTCAGATATTATTGCGCTGATTGAAAGAAAAACTTTAGTATGAAAACTCCAGTATATTTAAATGCACTGCGCGCATTTGAGGCCAGTGCACGGCATCAAAGCTTTTCAGCGGCGGCACAAGA
>NZ_JXBK01000002.1:103794-104204 GCF_000816495.1 Acinetobacter harbinensis | reverse complement strand
TTAAATGTTACGCCGGCCGCCATTGGACAATTGGTTAGAGGTTTAGAGGATTGGTTGGGGGTGTTGTTATTTCATCGCAATACTGGAGGAAAAGCCCGACTGGTGCTGACCGAGGCGGCCTTAGTGGCTGTACCGGATATTCGTGCTGGTTTTGATCGACTAGGTTTAGGCTTAGAAAAGCTAAAGTCCAATGCCGCAACAGGGGTTTTAACCGTGGCGATTAGTCCAGCATTTGCAGCCAAATGGTTGCTCCCGCGGATTGATAAATTTCAAATGCTGTATCCCGATACCGATGTGCGTTTAGATACCAATTTAAAGCCGGTCGACTTTATTAGCAATGGTATTGATATTGGAGTGAGATATGGTGAGGGTAGATGGGATGGTTTGATTGCAAAAAAACTGATGGCGGA
>NZ_JXBK01000002.1:94834-103782 GCF_000816495.1 Acinetobacter harbinensis | reverse complement strand
CAGGTCTTTCCCGTGTGTTCGCCTGCATTTTTAAATGAACATCAAGATTTACTGCAATCGCCGACCAATCTTTTAAAACTGCCATTAATTCATGATTTGTCAGTGGATCGACATGCCGGTTTTGCCACGTGGAATACTTGGTTTCAGTACAATCAAATTACCCAAGCGCGCATGCAACGCGGTTTAAAAATTAATAATTCTGCTGCTGTTTTACAAACGGCCATTGACGGTCAAGGGGTCGCACTGGCAAGGAGTGTCATGGCGCATGATGATTTAAAAGCAGGACGCTTACTGCGTTTATATCCTGAAATGAAATGCTCATCCACACTGGCTTATTATATTGTGTATCGAAAAGAGTGCCAGACGCTGCCTAAACTGATCGCTTTTCGGGATTGGTTGATAGATGAAGCAACTATCAGCTGAGTTAAAAATCTAAATTGGCGCTTCATTTTTAAAAGGTTAAATTTTAAAAAGCTCGCTCTTTAGATCCATTTTTTTTAAGCACTTAAGTATGGCGAATATCTCATGCCAGTATTCAAAACAGTTAGCCAATATATTAATTGCCCATTAATAAATCCTGTTGGGTATTGGCCTGTTTTCTGAGAAAATCCCAAACTAATTTAACTTTTGGTTCATGCTGTAAATCACTTAAAGTTAACATCCAAAAAGTATGGGCAAAGTTGATTTGTTCACTTAAAACTTCCTCGAGTTCCGGTTTTTCATCCGCCATGAAGCGCGGTAAAATCCCTAGACCGGCACCTGCACTGACTGCAATTTGCTGTGCCAAAATACTGTTACTGCGAAAACATGCCGTTAATTGCAAAGGTAAGCGTTCAAGGCAATATAGGGCCGAGCTATACACTAAATCATCAATATAATCGACAAAACGATGTTGGCTGAGATCTTCGACGCAGTGAATGGGCGGATTTTGGCGTAAATAATTTTTACTGCCATAAATTTTAAGACAGTAATTGGAAAGGCGCGTAATGATATAAGGGCCGGATTTTGGCCGATCAATTGCAATGACGATATCTGCTTCGCGATGCGATAATTTAATTGTTTTCGAGACAGGAATCAGATCTATGCTTAATAAGGGATAATGCTGCGAGAACTCTGCCAATAAACGCGCTAAAAATGCGGTTCCAAAGCCTTCCGGTGCGCCAATTCGTACGCGACCTTGTAATGGATTATGCGGTTTATCGATCTGTAAAAATGACTGCTCCATTTGCTCAACACGCGGCACTAAGGCTAAGCCTTCACAGGTTAACTCATAACCTGTGGCTTCACGCTTAAACAATTGAGTGCCTAAAGTATTTTCTAAGGCTTGAATGCGGCGCGCTACAGTGCTGTGTTCAACGCCCATTAATCGCGCTGTATTGGTCAGTGTTTTAGCCCGTGCCAACACCAAAAAAAAGCGTAAGTGATCCCAATCGACTTTCATTTAACATCCTGTTAAATAGGTGTGCAAATTTGCACAATGATCGTGCATCAATTTGCGTTGGTGGTCAAAGTTTTCTTTGTTAGTCTGCTGAAATAGCGTAAAAAATAATACGTTGAATACCGTCAGTTTAGACAGATAGAACCAACAATAACAAAGATCACGGAGTGATTATGAACGCCATTCATCAACCCCCTCAACCTACCGAATTAACCACGGCAAAACTGCTGATCAATGGTGAATTTATGCAATCCAAAACCAGTCACTGGCAAGAGATCATCAATCCAGCCACGCAACAGGTGCTGGGCAAGGTGCCTTTTGCAACAGCTGATGAAGTGAATGCAGCCATTGCCGCGGCTCAACAGGCGTTTAAAAGCTGGCGGCATACGCCCATTCAAGCACGTATGCGTATGATGCTAAAGCTACAAGAGTTGATTCGCAGCAACTTAAAAAGGATTGCACAGGTCTTAAGCGCTGAACAAGGCAAAACGCTGGCCGATGCTGAGGGAGATATTCAACGCGGTTTAGAAGTGGTTGAGCATGCCTGTTCCATCGGCACTTTACAAATGGGCGAGTATATTCAAGGTGTGGCACAGGGCGTTGATACCTATAGCATTCATCAACCTTTAGGCGTATGTGCTGGAATTACTCCATTTAACTTCCCTGCAATGATTCCCTTGTGGATGTTCCCGATGGCCATCGTCTGTGGCAATACTTTTGTATTAAAGCCTTCTGAACAAGATCCACTTTCAACCATGATGTTGGTTGAATTGGCGATGCAGGCCGGTGTACCTGCGGGCGTACTCAACGTGGTGCATGGCGGTAAAGAGGTGGTCGATCTGTTGTGTACCCATCAGGATATCAAGGCAATTTCTTTCGTTGGTTCTACAGCGGTGGGTACGCACGTGTATAACTTGGCGGGACAGCATGGTAAACGTGTTCAATCGATGATGGGGGCAAAAAACCATGTGGTGGTGATGGCCGATGCTCATAAAGAACAGACCTTAAACGCTTTGGTGGGTGCAGCATTTGGTGCGGCAGGTCAGCGTTGTATGGCGCTTTCTGTTGCCGTGATGGTGGGTGAGACCAAACATTGGGTAAATGATTTGGTTGATAAAGCCAAAACACTACAGGTCAATGCGGGTCATGAGCCGAATACCGATGTTGGGCCGCTTATCTCGCAACGTGCCAAAGCCCGCGTGATGGAGTTAATTCACAGTGGTGTCGAGCAGGGTGCTGAATTGCTGCTCGATGGTCGGAAGGTTGAAGTCAAAGGCTACGAGCAAGGTAACTTTGTCGGTCCGACGATTTTTAATCACGTCGATACCCAAATGCGTATTTATAACGAGGAAATTTTTGGCCCCGTGCTGGTGATTATGCATGTAGATACTTTAGAACAGGCAATTCAGTTGATTAACGCCAATCCATTGGGCAATGGTGTGGGGCTGTTTACCCAAAGTGGCAGCACAGCGCGCACTTTTCAAAACAATATTGATGTGGGACAAGTTGGCATTAACATCCCCATTCCCGTGCCGGTGCCTTTCTTTAGTTTTACCGGATCAAGAGGTTCAAAACTAGGTGATTTAGGCCCGTATGGCAAACAAGCTGTACAGTTCTATACGCAAACCAAAACCATCACCAGCCGTTGGTTTGAAGATGACCAAGAAGCCAGTGCTGTCAACACCACCATTGATCTACGCTAAGGAGAAAAGCCATGAATATTGCTTTTATTGGTTTAGGAAATATGGGCGGCTTGATGGTGCAGAACTTGCTCAAGTCAGGACAGAAAGTTTTTGGTTATGACCTGAATGAGGTGGCTTTACAGCACTTTGCTGATGCCGGCGGGCTGATGTGTGAAAGTCCACAAGCGGCCGCTAAACAGGCGGATGTGGTGATTACCATGCTGCCTGCAGCCAAACAGGTGCGTGAAGTTTATCTTGGAGAAAATGGCATTTTGGCCGTGCTTAAAGCCGGCAGCTTATGTATTGATTGCAGTACCATTGATCCTCAGAGCATTAAAGACATTGCTGCACTGGGTGAGGATAAAGGCATTCGTATCTGTGATGCTCCAGTTTCTGGTGGCACCTTGGGCGCTCAAGATGCAACCTTAACCTTTATGATTGGCGCGGATGAAAAAACATTGCAGGCCATTCAGCCTATTCTGCGGCAAATGGGTAAAAATCTGCTGCATTGTGGTGCGGTGGGAACCGGTCAAATTGCGAAAATCTGTAACAACTTGATTTTAGGAATTTCCATGACTGCGGTGGCCGAAGGGATGGCACTGGGGGCAAAACTTGGCATTGATCCACAGGCCTTAGCCGCAGTCATCAACACCTCCAGTGGACGTTGCTGGAGCTCGGAAATTTATAATCCATGGCCGGATATTTGCGCCAATGCACCTTCTTCGCGTGGTTATAAAGATGGTTTTGCGGCGCAATTAATGTTGAAAGACTTGGGACTTGCAGTTGAAGCCGCTGAACAAGTGAATTATCCCATGGTATTGGGCAGCTTGGTGCAAAAACGCTATCAACAGTTGTGCCAAGAGGGGGATGCCGCTTTGGATTTTTCCAGCATTATTCATCAATATACAGCCGAGCCGGCTTAAGTCATTAAAAAATCTGCGTGTGGCAAGGATGGCTGCACCCACATAATTCCCTGTCAGTAATAACTATAAATGAAGACTGAGGTTAACTTATGTTGAATTATCAAAAGACCGTACAAGAATTTGATTTAGAAGGCATCGCCCATCGCCTGTTATCGGGTTCTATCGATGCATTAAATGCGTGTTATGAGTGTTGTGATCGCTACGCTGATACAGAACGTGTGGCTTTATTTTACTACGGTCAAGAGGGCCATAAAAAACAATATAGCTTTAAAGCACTTAAAAAGTATTCTAGTCAATTTGCGAATTTTTTAAAATCTCAGGGAATCACGCAAGGAGATCGAATTTCAGGATTATTGCCGCGCACACCCGAGTTAATCATCATGATTCTTGCAGCATGGCGAATTGGGGCTGTTTACCAACCGTTGTTCACCGCTTTTGGTCCAAAAGCCATCGAGCATCGCATTAAAATGGCCGACAGTAAGTTGGTGGTCACTGATTTAACCAATCGAGAAAAATTAATCGATATCGCTGAATGTCCTGCCATTGTCACGGTACATGCAGAGCAACAGTCAAATTTATACCCTGATGATTTAAGCTTTTGGAGCGTATTGAACGATCAAGCAGAAAGTTGCGAGGTGGCTCTGCTCAATATAGATGATCCGTTTTTACTGATGTTTACTTCAGGCACAACAGGGCCGGCTAAACCCTTATACGTTCCGCTCAAAGCGCTGATTGCGTTTGGCAGTTATATGCAAAATGCCATCGGCTTAACAGAGGAAGATGCTTTTTGGAACATTGCCGATCCCGGTTGGGCCTATGGTTTGTATTACGGCATTACAGGGCCTTTATTGCTCGGGCATTCCACCTTATTTTATGAAGGGGGTTTTAATCCTGAAAGTGTCTGTCAGATGGTTAAAGAATACGGCATTACCAATCTTGCCGGTGCACCGACAGCCTATCGAATGATGATGGCTGCTGATCCACTGCAAATGGCACAGTTGCGCGGTAAATTTCGAGTGGTCAGTAGTGCCGGTGAGCCTTTAAACCCTGAAGTGATTCGTTGGTTTGAACAGGTTTTGGATGCGCCTATTTACGACCATTATGGACAAACTGAAGTCGGTATGGTGGTGTGTAATCATCATGCACTGGAGCATACTGTACGCTCCGGCTCAGCCGGTTTTGCAAGCCCCGGTTATAAAGTGGTGGTACTGGATGAACAAGGGCATGAATTGCCTGTTGATACCGCAGGCATTCTGGCAATTGATCTGGAGCAATCGCCGATGATGTGGTTTGGCGGTTATGAGCAAAGCGCTAAATCGCCATTTTTAGAGCATTATTATTTAACTGGAGACACTGCCGAGATTCATGCCGATGGCAGTATGAGTTTTGTCGGGCGCAGTGATGATGTCATCACCACTTCCGGTTATCGTGTGGGACCTTTTGATGTTGAAAGTGCTTTGCTGGAACATGATGCGGTGATTGAGGCTGCGGTGATCGGTGTACCGGATCCAGAACGCACAGAAGTCATTAAAGCCTTTGTGATTTTGGCACATAATGTTAAAGCCAGTGCACATCTTGAAGATGAGTTAAGTCAATTTGTCAAAAAACGCTTGTCTGCCCATGCCTATCCTCGACAAGTTGAATTTGTTCCTGAATTACCGAAAACCCCAAGCGGCAAAATTCAGCGTTTTTTATTACGCAATCAAGAAATCAATAAACAACAAGCGCTGACACATCATCCAAGCTAAAAATTCAAGGGAATCGTGATGCAATTAACCGAAGAACAAAAACTGATTCAAGATATGGCAAAAAACTTTGCCCAGCAGCAAATTAAACCTTATGCCAGCGAGTGGGATCAAAAAAGTATATTCCCAGCACAGGCATTGTCACAAATGGGACAATTGGGCTTTATGGGAATGTTGATTCCAGAACAATGGGGCGGTTCAGATACTGGTACATTGGCCTATGTTTTGGCACTGGAAGAGATCGCTGCCGCAGATGGTGCAACCTCAGCCATCATGAGTGTGCACAACTCTGTCGGATGCGTACCCATTTTAAGATTTGGCACAGAACAACAAAAACAACAGTTCTTAATGCCTTTGGCGCAAGGCAAAATGATTGGTGCTTTTGCCTTAACCGAGTCGCATACCGGATCGGATGCCGCCGCCATTAAGACCCGTGCGGTTAAAGTGGGTGAGCACTATATCCTCAATGGTTCTAAACAGTTTATTACCTCCGGTCACAATGCCGGCATGATTATTGTGTTTGCGGTGACGGATGCAGCTGCGGGAAAAAAGGGCATCAGTGCATTTTTAGTCCCGCGCGACAGCCCCGGTTATGAGGTGATTCGTGTTGAGGAAAAACTCGGCTTACATGCTTCAGATACTTGTCAAATTGCCCTCACCGATGTACGTCTGCACCACAGTCTACGGTTAGGCGCAGAAGGAGAAGGCTTAAAAATTGCACTTGCCAATCTTGAAGGCGGACGAATTGGTATTGCCGCCCAAGCGGTTGGATTTGCCCGCGCAGCTTTAGAAGAAGCCACGCGCTACGCGCATGAGCGCGTGGCATTCGGTCAGCCTATTTTTAAGCAGCAGGCAATTTCTTTTCGGCTTGCCAGTATGGCAACTGAAATACAAGCCGCACGGCAATTGGTGCATTATGCAGCACGTAAAAAAGAAGCCGGTGAAGCCTGTTTAACCGAAGCATCCATGGCAAAACTTTTTTCTTCGGAGATGACAGAACGTGTGTGTTCTCAAGCCTTACAGATCTTTGGAGGCTATGGTTATCTGAAAGATTTTCCGATTGAGCGTATTTACCGCGATGCGCGTATTTGTCAGATTTATGAAGGTACCAGTGATATTCAACGCTTGGTTATCGCACGCAGTTTATAAACAAACAGGAATATTATGATGCAATGGCAAACGATTTTATTACAACAACACAAGGGCGTAGGCTTGATTACCCTCAACCGTCCTCATGCGCTAAATGCACTTAATAATCAGCTTATTATTGAAATTAATCAAGCGCTTGATCTACTTGAAAAAGATCCAACTATTGGCTGTATGGTGCTGACAGGTTCGGAAAAAGCCTTTGCAGCGGGTGCCGATATTAAGGAAATGCTGGATTTAAGTTTTCCACAAATCTATTTAGATGATTTTTTTAGTTTAGCCGATCGTATTGCGCAGCGGCGTAAACCTTTAATCGCAGCGGTCAGTGGCTATGCTTTGGGTGGCGGCTGTGAATTGGCGTTAATGTGTGACTTTATTTATTGTGCCGATAATGCAAAGTTTGGCTTACCAGAAGTTAGCTTAGGCGTACTGCCGGGAATTGGTGGCACACAGCGCTTAACCTTGGCCATCGGTAAAGCGAAGGCGATGGAAATGTGCCTGACTGCTCGACAAATGGATGCCCAAGAAGCAGAACAAACGGGTTTAGTGGTTCGAGTTTTTCCAGCAGAGCAGTTATTAGCACAAACCTTACAGGCTGCTGAAAAAATTGCTGAAAAATCGCTTACTGCGGTAATGATGATCAAAGAAAGCATTAACCGCGCCTTTGAAGTCAGTCTGGCTGAAGGCTTACGTTTTGAAAGACGTATCTTTCATTCAGTTTTTGCCGATGCAGATCAAAAAGAGGGTATGCGCGCATTTGTGGACAAACGTCCTGCTCAATTTACCTCGGCTAAAGGACATCATCATGAAACATGAAAATAACTTAATCATTTCCACCCAAGGCCGTTTAGGGATGATTTGTTTGGATCGAACCACGCATTTAAATGCGTTATCTATCGCGATGATTCAAGGGATTGATCAGCAGTTACAACACTGGCGTGATGCAGCCGAGGTCGATGCGATATTGATTAGCTCAAACAGTGAGAAAGCTTTTTGCGCAGGGGGCGATATTCGCTATCTGTATGACAGTTATCAAGCTGGTAATACACAGTATCGCGATTATTTTGCTGCCGAATATCTGATGCTAGATACCCTGCGCAAGTTCAATAAACCGGTTGTGGTCTTACTCGATGGCTATGTCTTGGGCGGTGGTTTTGGTCTAGCGCAAGCCTGTCACATTAAGCTGAGCAGTGAAAAATCACGCTTTGCCATGCCAGAAACAGCGATTGGTTTTTTCCCTGATGTTGCTGCGACCCACTTTTTATCAAGACTTGATGAGATTGGCGTCTACATGGCACTTACCGGTGAGCAAATCAGCAGCAGCGATGCACTGTATTTAGATCTGGTCGATTATCATGTACCCAGTGCACATTTTGCTGAGTTGCAGGCGAGCTTAATTGCTGCGCCTGATTTAAATTATGTTGAAATCAGAAAAATTATTGGCACGTTTATAACCCATCCGGCAGAAAGTCAGCTGAAGACACAGATTGAGCAGATCAATAAGCATTTTGCT
Source organism: Acinetobacter harbinensis (assembly GCF_000816495.1). Lineage (GTDB taxonomy): Bacteria > Pseudomonadota > Gammaproteobacteria > Pseudomonadales > Moraxellaceae > Acinetobacter > Acinetobacter harbinensis. The sequence goes on along the minus strand of NZ_JXBK01000002.1, from coordinate 95,335 downwards.
TATCCAAGCGTAGAAGAAATTGAAAACAGTTTAGCGCATGACAGCAAGAGTCTGGATCGGACTTGGGCGCAGCAAACGCTGTCTGTTTTAAAGCAGCGCCCGATCATGGCCAAAAAAACCAGCTTAAAGTTACAACAGATTGGACAAAATCTGTCTCTTGAAAAATGTATGCAGCTTGAACGTGTTTTACAAGATCTATGGTTTGAACAAGGCGATTTAATTGAGGGTGTTCGCGCTTTAATTATTGATAAAGATAAAAATCCGCAGTGGCAACAGGACAATTCAAAATTTGATCTAATTTTAGACAAGATTTGGTTGAGTTGGCATAAAACCTCGACTGAGAACAGCTACGCATTTAAGTGCTGATGCTCTGAGGAAAGATTTTCAATAATGAGTAAGCGTCTGGCTGGTATGTGCTGTTCATTTACGCCTATGACTTGAACAGCATATGATCTACTCAAGTTATCTATTTGAGTTGGAGGCAAGCCCAGCAACACATCC
>NZ_JXBK01000002.1:88891-94824 GCF_000816495.1 Acinetobacter harbinensis | reverse complement strand
TCAACGTGTAGATCGATTAGCACAGCTCAATTAAACAGCTAAAAATGATCCTTTACATCAGCGTACGATTGATTTCGTTTAAAATATGCGCAAAGTATTTTCAGGAAAAAAAAAGCGCGGTGTTCAATATTTTATGCTTAAGTGCTTGATAATATATTTTATTTTTACCCATCTATGATTTGCTTAGCTTTCAATAGCCCTTATCTCATGCCATAGCATAAAGCTCTCTGAATCAAGTATAGGGTTTAGCATATCGTTACTAAGTTTAGCTTCTGAATGAGTCTATCAATTGATGAGTTCATCTCTGCTGCCAATCAATCAAAGCAATTTTTACTTTCATCAGCGTTGTTCTGGGTAAATCTATTAAATTTGCTCTCTTTTAGATTTTATGAACAAAGATTCTGTATAGGCTCATTGTTTTGACGGCATCCAATACATCGGCTTAAATTTTTAATTCTTTAATAGGTACCTAAACTGGTTACTTGGATGGTTTAACTTTATTTTTATGATATTATAATCAATCACTTAATATCTTTATATGATGCGTATGATACGCATCACATACAGATATTGCTATTTAAATAAAACCCAGTTAGTGTGTACAATTATCCATTGTATTCAAAATCAATCTTGCATGAGTTTAACTGAACAAAAAGCCCGACAAGCCAAGCCGAAGGAAAAAATCTATTTCTTGGCAGATGAAGATGGTTTAAGTCTAAAAGTTGAACCCAATGGAAACAAATCATGGAGTTATCGCTTTGTGGTGCTGTTCACGCATAAGCGCTCGCGGGTAAAACTGGGGAATTTCCCTGCAATGAGCCTCAAACAAGCAAGAGCGAACAGAGATGAACGAAAACGTATTGCTACAGACCCCGAAGGCGATCCAAAAACAAAGACAGTACTTTTATTTTCACAGGTTGCAGCAGAGTGGTTAAGCTTTAAAAAGAGAAACGCTTTAGAGGATGAGCCGCGTTGTGGGGTCGTGCAATTAGCACACAAAAGTTTGTCTACTGATATCTTACCGCAGCTAAAAGACTATCCATTTCATCAGATTAAACGTTTTGATCTGGTGAATGTGATTCGCGATATTGAAGCGCGCGGCGTAAAAGAGCCGGTCAATAAAGCCTGTAGTTACTTAAATCAGTTATATGAATATGCTGTTGCGATGGGCTATTGTGAATACAATATTGCCGCTGGTTTGCATAAGGTATTAATCACCAAAAAAATTAAGCAAAATTATCCTTATTTAAAACCTGAAGAACTCACTATCTTCATACAGCGACTGAGTCGTGTAAATACACACCCCATTATTAAAAAGGCATTGTGGCTTAAATTATATACCGGTGTACGTGGAGCTGAGATTTTGGCTGCAGAACATCAACACTTCGATTTAGAGCATAAAGTCTGGCGTATCCCTGCAAAAAATGTGAAGCAGTTTAGGCGTAAAGTTGTTTTGGGCTTTGATATTCCTGATTATTTAATTCCATTATCTGATCAGGCATTGGAAATAGTCCAATCTGCATTGCAATGGTCAGCAGGGGAGAAGTATGTATTTTCGAGTCCTAGGCAAGCCAATCAACCTTTACATTTTAATACCTTAAACAGTGTGATTCGGCGTATGGGCTATGAAAAAAATCAACTATCTTCCCATGGCTTACGTTCGACACTGAGCACGATTTTAAATGAGTCGGGATTATTTCCTCACTCTTGGATTGAGGCTCAACTTTCACATACCGATAAAGATAAAACCCGAGCCAGCTATAATCATGCGAAATATTTAACCCATCGACATGAAATGATGCAGTGGTGGGCCAATTATTTGGTTAATGCGGCATAAAAAATGTAGCAAGTTGCTACAGTTTATTTTTTAAAAATACACTTGCTAAGCAGCGTATTGAACAGGATGTTGATTTATCCACATTATGGCGTAGCTTGGCGGAGCGAAAATCTTGATTAATACAGAGTTTATATCTTATCGGGATAAGCTTTATGCTTCTACTGATCAGTATAAAATTTTAGAGGAGAAGAATTTTGAGTGGTGCTCATATCAATGCTTTCTATTAAGCATTTACAGCAATGCTAGCCCTTAAATGAAAGGCTAGCACCTGATTAAATAAACTTAAAATGGCAGCTGAGCATTAAACTGCAGCAGTAGCTTTGATCACTTCTGCAATAGATTCAGCGACATAATCAATATTACTTAAATTTAAGCCGGCAACACACATGCGACCACTGCGCAGCAGATAAATGGCATATTGGTTCTTTAACAGATCTGCCTGTTCAGCACTTAAGCCAGTATAACTAAACATACCTTGTTGTTTGACCAAATAACTAAAGTCACGTTCAGGTAAAGCTTGGCTGAGTTTGTTTTCTAAAATTTGACGCATCTGCATAATACGTTCCCGCATTTGTGTCAATTCAGCAGTCCATAGCGTTGTTAGTGCGTGATCACTGAGCACGTTGTTAACCAACAAGGCGCCGGTGGTCGGTGGACTTGAGTAAATGCGGCGTACTGTGGCTTTGAGTTGGCCCAAAACTTTTTGTGCAGTGGCTTGATCATCACAAACAAAGGTTAAGCCGCCAATACGCTCGCCATACAACGAGAAAATTTTAGAGAATGAATTACTGACAATAAAATTCATTCCAGCTTGATCGAGCGCACGAATGGCGTAGGCATCTTCTGCTAAACCTTGACCAAAGCCTTGATAGGCAATATCTAAAAAAGGGATTAAATCTTGTTTTTTTAATACCGCAATCACTTGATCCCATTCAGCTGGCGTTAAATCTGCACCGGTTGGGTTATGGCAGCACGGATGTAACAGCACAATACTTTTAGCCGGAAGGGTATTTAATTTTTCCAGCATCGCAGCGACGTTAACGCCATTGGTTTCGGCATCAAAATAAGGATAGAAATGCGATTCAATGCCTGCGCCATTAAAAATGGCAATATGATTTTCCCACGTCGGCTGACTGACCCAAACATCAGATTCTGGGAAGTATTTTTTTAAGAAATCGGCACCGACTTTAAGCGCACCAGAACCGCCTAAGGTTTGAATGGTCACGGCACGACCCTGCGCACGCGCGGGGCTATGTTCCCCCAAAAGAAGGGTCTGAGTGGCTTGGTTATATGGTTTTAAACCATCCATCGGTAAATAAAGTTTAACCTGATCATTACTGGCTTCAATATTTTTATAGGCAGCTTGAATGGCATTTAATTGAGGAACAATATTATCCTCATTGTAATACAGCCCAATACTTAAATTGACTTTGGGTGTCCGTTCATCTTTACCAAATTCTTCCATCAACGAAAGAATCGGATCACCTGCATACGTGTCAACATGTTGGAACATAAATACATCCTTCATTATATAGAGTAAACAATCAAGTCTTGGAAATAGACTGCATTTCATCTTTGGCTAATGCTGGATGAGTTGCACTCTGTTTCGTTTTAAAGAAGTAAGCAATGGCTAGAAATAAAACCCATATCGGTAACATCAGTACCGCAATACGCATGTCTGGCGTTAGGCTCATAATCAATAAAATACCGCACATAAACAGGATACATAAATAATTGGTAAATGGATAAGCAATACTTGGAAATCGAGTACTTACTTTCATTTGGTTCATACGTTTTTTAAATTTTAAGTGGGTATAAGAAATCACCACCCAGTTAATCACAATCGCGGCAACCACCAACATCATCAGTAAACTAAAGGCTTTTTCAGGAAATAAATAATTGACCAAGACACAGAGTAAGGTGAAAAAAGCCGAAACCATGACCGCATTGACGGGAATGCCGCGACGATTAATCTTGCTCAATATTTTAGGTGCGTTGCCTTGTTGCGCTAAACCCAATAGCATACGGCTGGTACAATAATTGGTACTGTTATAGACTGAAACAGCCGCAGTCAGCACCACGAAATTTAAAACAGTGGCCACGGTTTGATTGCCCAACGAGTCAAAAATCAGCACAAAAGGGCTACCGCCTTGTGCCATTTGATTCCATGGATAGAGCGATAAAATCACCACCAAGCTTAAGATATAAAATAACAGCACGCGATAAACAATTTGATTAATAGCTTTAGGCAGCGTCTCTTTTGGATTGTCGGTTTCAGCCGCGGCAATTCCAACCAACTCAATGCCCCCAAAAGCAAACATAATCATCGCCATGGCCATGACTAGACCCATGACGCCATTGGGGAAAAATCCGCCCAATTCCCATAAGTTCTGCAGCGAGGATTGTGTGCCACCACTGCCACTGGCCAGTAAATAACTACCAAAGGCGATCATGGCAATAATGGCCAAGACTTTGATAATCGAGAGCCAAAACTCCATCTCACCAAATAATTTCACATGTAGTAGGTTAATTGCATTGATAAAAATAAAGAAACCCAAGGCAGAGACCCACGTTGGAATTTCAGGCCACCAATAGTGAATATACAAGCCTATGGCACTGAGTTCAGCCATGCAAACTAAAATATTTAAAACCCAGTAGTTCCAGCCCGACATAAAGCCTGCAAACTTGCCCCAGTATTTGTAGGCAAAATGACTAAAAGAGCCACTGACCGGCTCTTCAACAATCATTTCACCCAATTGCCGCATCATTAAAAAAGCGATGAGTCCAGCAATGGCATAACCCAAAATAGCAGAAGGGCCGGCCAGTTTAATGGTTTGGGCAATACCGAGAAATAATCCGGTACCGATAGAGCCGCCTAAGGCGATGAGTTGGATGTGACGGTTACTTAAACCTTTTTGAAGGCTTCCTTGTTCAGTGTGCTGCATGTTCTATCATCATCCATGTTGAGATCGTGCTCTTTATTTTGAAAGTTATTATTTTTGAATCATCTGAGCATTATCGTAAGTAGTATTAAAGTGGTGAGCATCAACCCGCATTTTTCCATGCACAGACTAAAAGATGTGCATGGAAAATAACGGTCATTACAGCATTAAACCCAAATTAGGCGTTTGAGATGTCCAGTACGCCACGTTTAATTTGATCACGTTCAATCGATTCAAACAGCGCTTTAAAGTTACCTTCACCAAAGCCATCATCATCTTTACGTTGAATAAATTCAAAAAATACCGGACCGAGCATATTTTCAGAAAAAATTTGCAACAGCAGACGTTTATCGTCATTTTGGGTATTACCATCTAATAAAATACCGCGCTTTTGCAATTCCTCAGTCGGCTCACCATGATTGGGTAAGCGCTCTGGCAGCATTTCATAGTAAGTATTTGGCGGTGGCGTCATAAACTTAGCCCCCAGCGCTTTTAACTTATCCCATGTGCCAATCAGATCATCGGTAATAAAGGCGATATGTTGAATACCTTCGCCATTAAACTGCGTTAAAAATTCAGCAATTTGACCATTACCTTTGGCTGAGTCTTCATTCAATGGAATACGAATTTTCCCATCTGGCGCGGTTAAAGCTTTAGAGGTCAGGCCGGTATATTCGCCTTTAATATCAAAATAACGGATTTCTTGGAAATTAAAGATTTTTCCATAAAAATCTGACCAATACTGCATACGACCACGATAGACATTATGGGTGAGATGATCGATTTCTTTTAAACCGGTACCGACAGGATGTAAATCGACATCCTCAAAAAATACAAAATCGTTTTGATAGATATCACGATCGACCAAGAAGATCGGTGAGCCGCCAATTCCTTTAATGGCAGGAATATTTAATTCCATTGGACCAATCTTTGAGTAAAGTGGTTCTGCGCCTAACTCAACGGCTTTATTGAATGCTTTGGCGGCATCTTTGGTTCTAAAACCCATGGCACAGGCCGAAGGACCATGCTCTTTGAAAAAATAAGCGGCATGAGATTCAGGTTGATAATTTAGAATAATATTAATGTTACCTTGACGCCATAAATAAATATTTTTAGATTTATGTTTCGCGACGGGGCTAAAACCAATGGTCTGA
>NZ_JXBK01000002.1:85678-88881 GCF_000816495.1 Acinetobacter harbinensis | reverse complement strand
AGATTTCATCGAGATTTCCATCTTCAGCGACGAATTCAATAAATTCAAAGCCACAGAGTTCTAAAGGGTTGGCTAACTCATTCATACAACATCCTCATTTTTTAAAAGCAATCCGATTGCTTATTTTTAATACATCAGTTTTAGAACAAACAGAAAAATCATAGCGACTATCTAAATTTTTATGACAAATCCGTTTGCCTAATCTTTAATTTATCCTTGGCTATTTGGAGTACTTAAACCAAACAGCGTAGATGAACTTCATTTATTTTCCCATCATACTGTGCTTTTAATATTATTAAATACGTAATTAGATTATGTATTGCGTAATTTATATCGATCAATAGTGTAGCTATAAGATAAAGTAATGATATTAATAAAAAAATGTTTTACATCGCCATGCTGAGACTTAATTTTATAATTGTTTACTTTTGTAATGCTGACTAAATAAAGATTAATTGGTTAAAATTCATGCATTTGAGTATCAAGATTGAGCGACTATAGAGCGAGCTTACGACTCGGTTGCGTGAATAAATACAGCACTTTAGCAGGAATTTTGGCCGGATCATTTAGTGTATAAGGCATAAAACGGCTTAAACTCATTACAGAGCGATAATTCTGATTAACCTGCGGGTATGCAATCTAGGTTTACTGCTGCTCACAAAATTAAAGCACGCGCCACTGCATGCAAAAGAGCACTCGTCGCCTAGCATAAGGTGCTGAGTGCTCTGAACAGTGTTTCATTACCGCTTAAATCGACCATTCAGCATCTATTTTAGCCGTGCTGGTATTATTTTCTAGCTCATCGGCATGTAAGAACTGCGTATGCTGCGGTGCGCGTTTGGTGATTGACCACTGCTCGAGCATTTCGGCTTTCATCTGTTCGGTAATTAGGGCAATTTTCGCAGCCGCTTTTTCATCATCATAGGCCAATTCTAAGCGGTGACCATTCGGATCAAAAAAGTAAATCGAGTGGAAAATGCCATGGTTGGTAATGCCAAGGACTGCAATGTCATTGGCTTCTAAATGCGCTTTGGCTTCAATCAGTGCGGCACGATCTTTGACCTTGAGCGCAATATGTTGCACCCATTTCGGGGTGTTTTCATCGCGTCCCATTTCCGGTTGGGTGGGTAATTCAAAAAAAGCCAACACATTGCCATTTCCGGCATCTAAAAATAGATGCATATATGGATCAAAGGCTTTGGTCGAGGGAACGTAGTCTTCGGCAAAGGCTAAAATAAAGTCCATATTGAGATTTTTTTTATACCACTGCACCGTTTCTTTGGCATCTTTACAACGATAGGCGACATGGTGAATTTTTTCGATTTGAATGGTCATGATGAATATCCTTATTTAAAATTTATGTGGCATCCATTTGTACTTCGGGCGCAGCCTGCTGAAATGCCGCCAAAGTATTGCAATGCGCATAAATCGCGGCAATTTTGGGGTAGGCGGACAGATCCATATTGAAGCGTTTGGCGTTATAGACTTGTGGAATCAGGCAACAATCGGCAAAGCTTGGGCGATTGCCAAAGCAAAAGTGCGGATTGGAATCGCTCAGCTGAGCTTCTAATCCAGTGAAACCCAGTTCTAGCCAGTGCATATACCACGCTGTTTTTTGTGCTGCGGTGATGTTTAAAATGTCAGATAAATATTGTAAGACGCGCAAGTTATTCAGTGGATGCAGGTCACAAGCAATGCTTTGGCAAAATGCACGAATCCGTGCACGTTGTTGCAGCTCAGTTGGCAGTAAGGGAATATCGTTAAATTTTTCCTCTAAATACTCCAGTATGCTTAAAGATTGACTCAGAATAAAAGGCTGCTGCGCCTGCTGTTCAAGCAAAGCTGGTACCAATTGCTGCGGATTAATCTGTTGATATTCAACACTGTGCTGCTCACCACCATTGTTCAGCAAATGCACTGGAATAATCTGAGCCGTTAAGCCTTTTAGATTCAAGGCAATACGCACCCGATAGGCTGCTGAACTGCGAAAGTAACTGTATAATTGCATTGTCTTAGCTCAGGCTTATTCAGAAAAGTTAAATTCAACCGCCGGCAGAATCTGCCCCGAGACTTCACCAAAACCAATTCTTAAACCAGCTTTTTGACAGTAGCCTTTCATAATTAGGGTATCACCATCTTGAATAAAGCTACGTTGCTCGCCATTGGATAAGGTCAGTGGCTGAGTGGCATTCCAACTGATTTCTAACAGTGAGCCATAAGAATCCGGCGTCGGACCTGAAATGGTGCCTGAACCCATTAAGTCACCGACTTGTACATTACAACCAGCAATAGTGTGATGCGTGAGCTGCTGCGCCATCGACCAATACATATATTTAAAGTTGGTTTGGCTGATCAGCTCAGCTTGTTGCGCATGTTCAGTTTTAATTTCCACCGATAAATTGATGTCATAACTATTGCTGTGATGATCTTCCCGTAAATAAGCCAGCGGCCGCGGTTCTTGCACAGGAGAACTGGTTTTAAACGGTTCCAGCGCCTGCATAGTCACAATCCAAGGAGAGATAGACGAGGCGAAAGTTTTGGCGTTGAATGGACCTAATGGAACATATTCCCACTGCTGTAAGTCACGTGCTGACCAATCATTAAACAGCACCATGCCAAAAATATGTTCCCACGCATTTTTAATATCAATCGGTTCACCCAGCGCATTGGCTTGACCAATAATAAAACCAGTTTCAAGTTCAAAATCCAGTTTACGACAGGCAGAGAAAACCGGACGTGCTTGATTGGGTAATTTGATCTGACCCGATGGACGAACGACTGGCGTACCACTGACAATCACTGAACTGGCACGACCGTTATAACCCACCGGAAGTTCAGACCAATTCTCTAATAAGGCATTTTTAGGATCACGGAACATACAGCCAACATTGGTTGCATGTTCTTTAGAGGAATAAAAATCGGTATAGCCGGGAATATGCACCGGTAAATGCAGTGTCACTTCAGCTTGTTTAAAAAAGACTTGATCACGTAAGGCCTGATTGTCGCGTAAGCGGCTATTTTTTGCGGACAGTAACGCTTGTAATTCTGTCCGCACTTTAGCCCAGTGCGCTTTTCCGGATTCAATAAACTTATTTAAGGTGGCTTGATTAAAATAGCGCTCACCCTGCTGAATTTCAAGAAAGCCATGCGCTTCTAAGGCCGCCAGATCAACCACCCATTCACCTAAGGCAACACCGACTCGA
>NZ_JXBK01000002.1:71176-85668 GCF_000816495.1 Acinetobacter harbinensis | reverse complement strand
GTGTGCCCTGTGGATGTTGACTAAATATCCCATAAGGCAAATTTTGAATCGGGAAGTCTGAATCGGCTGCAACCGCGATAAATGATTCTAATGACTCAGTCATATTTACAATCCTTGTATTGCAGCGAAATGGTTCGCGCTGCTTGATCCCTATTGATCTAAAAATGGGTTGATTTTTTGAGTAGCAATTCACTTCAATTAAATAAATATTGATTATTTAATTTAATAACAACAACTTAATTAAAAGTATGCAGTCAATCTATTCGGTCAAAGACCGCTTGATTTTGATGATTCTTCACATCATACTTATTTTAATAAATTACGCAATACATAACCAGATTATTAATTACATAATTTAACTAAAAATTGAGATGCTCAGTTAGCGGGCGTATTTGCAGGATTATCGATATTTTCTGCGATGAGATGGTTTGTAAATGCCGTGCTTCAAGTAGAATGCGGGTTATTCAAGTGAGAGTTTAGATTGATGGCGGAAGAAAAAACCCAAGGCGGCGTGCAGTCTCTAGAGGTTGGATTAAAGGTTTTGGATGCGCTGATTACCCACGGTACGCCGATGATGTTAAAACAACTGGCCGAAACACTGGCGATGCATCCTGCCAAAGTACATCGTTATGTGGTCAGTTTAGTGCGCATGGATTACGCCAAACAATTGGTAGACGGTCGTTATGCTTTAGGTGATCAAGCTTGGCGTTTGGGCTTAAGGTGTATTCAGCGCACAGATACCATTCAAGCAGCGCAGCCTATGATTCACGAGTTGCATCAAAAAATTGACTGTGGTTTACAGATTAGTAAATGGACTTCACAAGGCCCATTAATTGTGCAATGGATTGAACCGAATCAAGCGGTTTCTGTGATTACCCGGGTGGGATCAATCATGCCGATGCTGAATTCTGCCACTGGCCGTGCTTATGCTGCATTTATGACCGAAAAAGCGGTACAGCCTTTACTTGAACAGGAATGGCAACAGAAAAAAAATCAAGCTCAAGCTGTTTATCCCGCCAATTGGTCGGAATTTCTCGAGATGAAGCAGGGTATTTTGCAATCAGGCATTGCGACGGTTTCAGGTGATCTGCTGATTGGCGTAAATGCGATTTGTGTGCCCATCTTTAATATTCATGATGAAATTGAATTTTGTATTGCCGCACTGGGTGCTGAATCACAATTACCGATTGATGTTGAAAATGAAAAAGTGAAGGCGTTAAAAGCCACTGCGAAGGCGCTGACGGAACATATTTCTTGTGGATAAAAGCGGTTAAAAGATAATTAGTTTGCGTTAAATTGTCTTGGTCACAGCACATCTACTGTTGATGTTGATGAGTAGATCTAATGCCATGCGCTATATCCTGCATCCTCTTCATCAAGGATAAAAATTCAAGCCTTATTTGGGCAGCTTTGTACGCTATGGCGTACACCCATTCACGCCTTTTGCCGCTAGGCGAGCTAGCGGTAATTTCTTATGATGGGTACATAGAGAGCAGGAAGCTCCAATAATAATAAAACCATATACATACGGACAGTGGGGTACGACAGGAGTCATACCAAGCGAACCAATACGAAAAACCTCGACAGGATGTCGGGGTTTTTTATTGCCTCTATCTTTTCGATCAGGCTTTTATGTGCATCAACAATAAGTATTATTCTTGACCAGTAGAATCTGCATCAGTGTTGAATGCTGTTCTTCGACTAATATGCAAACCTGCTGCAACTTCGACTTCGCTTAAGTTTTTATTTTTGAAAACTTTTTTAATGTCAGATAACTCACGCTTGGTTAAAAGCTTATCCTTGCGCTATTGGTGCTGAATAGGACAAAACTACTACTCATGAATTTTATTCACTTTGTGGTTAGATAAAATCATTTTTATTCATGTATGAATTCAGGTATAAATTACTCCATACAGAAATTTTGGTTTTATCTAAAAAATTAGGGAGCGGATCACCATGAGTAACGCATTTGCATGTTCAATTAAACGCATTCGTTTCGATGAGAACTATCAGCCCGCAGATAGCACACGTTTAACAACTAACTTTGCCAACTTGGCGCGTGGTGAAAGTCGCGAACAAAATCTACGCAACACACTGCGTATGATCAACAACCGTTTTAACGCATTGGCACATTGGGATAATCCTCAAAGCAATCGCTACTCAGTTGAAATTGATATTATTTCAGTCGACTTGGATATTGAAGGCAAGGGTCAGACATTCCCAGTGATTGAAACATTGAAAACCACTATTGTTGATCATCAAACACATCAGCGGATCGATGGCATGATCGGCAACAGTTTTTCTTCTTATGTACGTGACTATGACTTTAGCGTGGTTTTGCCCGCCTATTTTAAAAATCAGCCTAAATCGAATGCACCCGAAAATTTTGGTGATTTACATGGCAAGCTGTATCAATATTTGGTGAACTCAGAGGTATTTAAAGCAGAATTTAAGAAACTGCCTGTGATTTGCCTGAGTGTTTCAACCACGAAAACTTATTATCAAACGGCCAATCAGCATGCTGTTTTAGGTATTGAGTACAAGCAAGATGAATACTCACTTACGGATGACTATTTCCACAAAATGGGTTTAACCGTTCGCTATTTTCAACCTAAAAATAGTGCAGCACCATTGGCATTCTATTTTAGTGGTGATTTATTGCATGATTACACGGATCTTGAATTGATCAGTGCAATTAGCACCATGGAAACTTTTCAAAAGATTTATCGTCCTGAAATTTACAATGCCAATTCTGCTGCAGGTCAAGTGTATCAAGCAAGCCTTGAGCATCCAGATTATTCATTAACCCAAATTGTATATGACCGCGTTGAACGTAATCAGTTGGCAGTAAAACAAGGTCAATGGACTGAAGAACACTTCATCAAACCTTATCAAAATATTCTTCAGCAATGGGCTGCAAACTACGCTGTAGAGCGTAATGACGTTAAAACGAACGCTGCGTAATTCACTTAATTTAAAGATAGAAGATTTAAAATGGCCATTTTATTACCAACATCAACCGCTGGCAGCTTACCAAAACCTTCTTGGTTGGCAGAACCTGAAAAACTTTGGTCACCTTGGAAGTTAGAGGGTGATGCACTGATTGAAGCCAAGCAAGATGCTTTACGTTTATCCTTGCAAGAACAGCTACATGCAGGTATTGATATTGTCGGTGATGGTGAGCAAACCCGTCAGCATTTTGTCACCACCTTTATTGAGCATCTCAGCGGCGTTGATTTTGAGAAACGTGAGACGGTTAGAATTCGTAATCGCTATGAGGCCAGTGTACCGACCGTGGTGGGTGCAGTGACGCGTGAAAAATCAGTATTTGTGGAAGATGCCAAGTTTTTACGTCAGCAGACCACGCAACCGATTAAATGGGCGCTGCCCGGTCCGATGACCATGATCGATACGCTGTATGATAACCATTATAAAAGCCGTGAAAAACTGGCGTGGGAATTTGCTAAAATTCTCAATCAAGAAGCTCGAGAATTAGAGGCTGCGGGCGTTGATATTATCCAATTTGATGAACCGGCTTTTAATGTGTTTTTTGATGAGGTGAATGACTGGGGCGTTGCCACTTTAGAGCGCGCACTGGAAGGTCTTAAATGTGAAACTGCTGTACATATTTGCTATGGTTATGGCATCAAAGCCAATACCGATTGGAAAAAAACCTTGGGGTCCGAGTGGCGTCAATATGAGCAAGCATTTCCTAAGTTGCAGCAGTCTAAAATTGATATTATCTCGTTAGAATGCCAAAATTCGCATGTACCCATGGATCTTATTGAACTGATTCGTGGTAAGAAAGTGATGGTCGGCGCGATTGATGTGGCCACCAATACCATTGAAACCGCAGAGGAAGTCGCCAATACGTTACGAAAAGCACTTCAGTTTGTCGATGCCGATAAGCTGTATCCTTCGACCAACTGTGGCATGGCACCTTTATCTCGTCAAGTCGCAAGAGATAAGCTCAGTGCTTTAAGTGCCGGTGCAGCCATCGTGCGTAGAGAACTCTTGAACGCCGAATAACGCATGCAGTGATGGATAACGGGTTAGCTGCTTTAGTTTGATTGAATTTCATGCTTAAGCTGGTAACCCTCTGTTCAATTGATAGAACGTATTGGTTCTATACTAAACTTATTTAGATACTGTACCGACGTGAACAAATTGCGTGGTATAGCGCAGTATCAAGCAACAAGATACGGTGCAATTTAGGAACAAAGTGATGATTCAAGCCACAGACTTTAAAAATGCAATGTCTTTGTTATCAAGTGCGGTCAATGTTGTGACCACAGCAGGGGCATCTGGTCGTTATGGATTCACTGCATCTGCTGTATGCAGTGTGACGGATACGCCGCCAACATTATTGGTCTGTATGAATACAGCATCTCGCTCACATCAACATTTCATAGAAAATAAAATTTTAACGGTGAATGTTTTAGGTGCAGATCATCAGCATATTTCTAACGTCTTTGCATCCAAAATGAGTACTGATGAGCGCTTTAAATATGGGAATTGGTCACAATTAGAAACAGGTGCACCTGTTTTAGACGATGCTTTGGTAAATTTTGATTGTCAGATTGAACAAATTCAAGAAGTCGGAACACATAGTATTTTCATCTGCCGTGTTGTCGCAATTCAACACGGTCAAGACCATCACAGTTTAGTGTATTTTAATCGCGCTTATCATCATGTCGGGCAAGTCGAAATCGCTTAAAGTGATTTTTTATTTAACCTGAAAGTTTTTCCATGAGAGTCAAGATTTAGATATGGATTAAGTCATTAATTCATATCAATAATGATAAAAAATCTAAATTATAGGTTTCATAAGAAATTAAAAACAATTGATTTTTGATACAGTTATTTTAGAATGAATAGCCAAAGAAGATGGTATTCCTCCTCACACAAACCGCCAATTCTGGCTGATGATACCTACGTTTCCCTCAAGCAGGGTACGTAGTTGCGTGCTCTGTTTGTATAAAATAGAGTATGGCTATGCTGTTTTCTCATAAAACCTCATATCCTTTATTTGACAGTCTTACTGCTCAACAGAACAGTATAAGAAAGCACGGATATCTCTTATGCATTACATATGGTGCTGTGCATACTGCATGGCTATGTTTGGCGTATCAGCTTTAAATTGATAGCGTCCTTGAAAATATGTCATTTGGGACTGTTATTATTAATTTGATGGATGCTTTCGTCATTAGATTAGCAGTATCATTTTTTCAAATAGCGGCATAAGCTCGAATTATAATTTTTTCGTTGTCACCCGCTTCTGCGGCATATTCACGACTATTCTCAATAAACGTGCTTGGATTATTGCAAAGTTCACCATTGGAATATCAAGCATAGTAATGCATTGATTGATTGATTGATATTTAGCATATTAGAAATATTGACGTACCCATTAGCCATTACAGATTAAAATTTTAGACCTAAAAGGATAAAAATATGAGCTTTCAGAACGTTAAAGTAGGTATTAATCCACCAGATGACTTTTATAGTATCATTGAAATTCCAGCAAATTCAAAACCGATCAAGTATGAAGTTAATAAAGAATATGATGCTTTATTGGTTGATCGATTCTTAAGTACAGCAATGTTTTATCCTGAAAATTATGGCTATATCCCTCAAACGTTGAGTGAGGATGGAGATCCTTTGGATGTATTCGTCATTGCGCCGCATGCAGTTGCAGTGGGTTCAGTTATCCGTAGTAGACCTATTGGTATTATGTATATGGAAGATGAACATGGTATTGATGCCAAGATCATTGCTGTGCCACATGCAAAACTAACGCCACTTTACGCTTATGTTAAAGACCTAAATGATCTCCCACCACTTCAATTGCAACAAATGAAGCACTTTTTTGAGCATTACAAGGATTTAGAAGTAGGTAAATGGATGAAATTTAACGGTTGGGGAAATGTTGAAGCGGCTAGAACTGAAATTTTAAAATCTATTCAAGCCTATAAATAGTTTAAAACAGAAGGCATCTATTTTGATGCCTTCTTTTACTGCCTAACATGACTTAAGCTATAAAAAAAGTTAAACTTGGCTTGCATCAAGCACAAATATATATTGGCAAAGTAATAATTTAAAAATAGCTCAACTACTTCAATTTTGAGCAATACATAGGCCTGAGAATTATGATAAAAACCTTGTTATATATAGCCTTGAGTACATTTCTCATCACAGGTTGTACTTCAACTCCTCCTCAGAAAGCGTCTGATATAGGCATACTTGGACTGCTCATCTGTCAGAAAAATGAAATTTGTCCAATTGTAACAGTCGCTTGGAATGAATCAAATAAAACCATATTAAAAGTGAAAATGAGCTTAAATAGTAACTATAAAAAGTACGAGATCAATAAAGTGGTCTTCACCAATGGGAAAACCAGCCATTCATTTAATGTTGATGGCCCGACAGAGATTGACTTTGTATTTGGATCATATCGCTCTCGTAATAGTATTATGCTGCCGGTCAAGCTTATGGCAGATTTTACCGAATCAAAAGAAGTTTCTATGAACA
Organism: Acinetobacter harbinensis; assembly: GCF_000816495.1. Taxonomy (GTDB): domain Bacteria; phylum Pseudomonadota; class Gammaproteobacteria; order Pseudomonadales; family Moraxellaceae; genus Acinetobacter; species Acinetobacter harbinensis. The sequence continues at coordinate 79,137 of NZ_JXBK01000002.1, read as the reverse complement.
TATATACAGACCAAGGGGTTATCTCTAGATATATCTTAAAAGATGAGATAAAAGCACCTGTATTTGAAGAGCTAAATAAAGTCTACAAATCATCTATTTGAATAAATAAAAACGGTATAGACATCTTTTCGAGGTGTCTAGGCAAAATACTGTCTGATTCATAATAATTTCCAAACAATACTGATCTGCATTTAAGAGAATATTTTTACGTGAAATCAGTAGGTATTCTATAACCATTTTTTTGTTATGTACCCACTAAAATATGCAAATTTATCAAACTAAATATTACTCAAACCTGAATCGCGGATAAGAAATTGACTTGAAAAAAGCTGACTGAAAACCATGAGGACATTACCACCTAAGCTAAGCCTTCAGTCGCATCACATTATTATGAATCAGTCAGGAAATATGGTGAGTACAGTTTTATCAAATAGACATACCGCAGATATTAAAATAGTTGAGCAACTGATTATGCGGTTAAAAGCCAAACTCTATGCTGATCGTGGATATATTGCTCAGAATTTAAAGCAAAGTCTTAAAGTGCAACCAATTGAATTAATTATATATCATCGTAAAACATGCCGGCTGTGAACTGATCAAAAGGGGATGAATACCCCTTGGGACAAGGTAATAAAATAGAAACCTTATTCAGCGTATTAAAAGGGACATAGCATTTGGTAAGCAGTATTTCTGGCTCTTTAGCAGCAATGTATGCGTCATTATGTGCTTATTTACTTTATCATTCGAATAAGTCCAAGATGAAAATTAATGCAAGATTGGCTTAAGCAGAATGTGAATGAGTAGATGAAATAAATTGTAGTAATGCTCACATGATTAATATAATAAATTCAGAATAAACAATGAATTGTATAATAATATTGTAAGAGATTGCTTACAAGAGAGTGAGAAATTGACGATATAATTAGCTTGATGTAGTGGTTATTATTTACTCAATCAGTTCAATTGGAAACTGAATAACAATAATAAATTCATAGCCGCGAACCGTATAGGTGGATAGGTTATGAAGAGGACTTTAAGCTCAAGCCCCATAGTTTCGGGAGAGACTATGGGGCTTATTAAGGTTAAAAAATATTGGATATTAATCTTAAAATTTCATCTAAAAATACTGATTTAACATTCGCTTATTGATTTATGTTAATGACTTATTTGAAGCAGTAAGACACTTATTTATCTGAATCACGGATATGAAATTGACTTGAAAAAAGAGCACTGAAAACCATGAGTACGTTATCACAAACCCACACCTGCAGTAAGCATGCGCCTTGCACCATAGAGAGCTCATACATATTCTGTTTACCTCATTGATGGCTTTTTTCAAAAATTGAACCATGTCTCTTCAGCCACAACACAAACAAAAAAATCTTATATAGTCCAATGCAGCAACTTAAAATCAGTTACTGCATTCTGTTATAAGATTTATCAATGATCTGTATTTGGTTGATTGATCCAACGATACAGTACTGGCAATAAAACCAAGGTAAGAAGGGTGGATGAGATAATTCCACCAATAACCACAGTTGCTAAAGGTCTTTGGACTTCCGCACCAGTTCCAGTTGCGAACGCCATCGGTACAAAACCAAGTGAGGCTACACAAGCGGTCATGAGCACTGGTCTAAGACGTAAAATTGCGCCTTGCCACGTTGCATAATACAGATCATATTGCAGTCGTAGCTCCTTAATAAAGGTGAGCATGACCAAGCCATTTAATACGGCTACACCCGATAAAGCAATAAAGCCAACGCCAGCTGACATCGACAGTGGAATATCACGCAACCAGAGCGCGATTAAACCGCCACTTAAGGCGAAGGGCACGCCACTAAACACAAGTAAGCTTTCTTTGATGTTGTGAAATACGGCCATTAGAAGAATAAAAATCGCGAGCAATGCCAGTGGAACCACCAATTGCATCCGCGCTTTGGCAGACATCAGGTTTTGAAACTGCCCCCCATAATCTATCCAATAGCCACTTGGAAATTCCTGTTGAGATAGTGTGCTTTGAAGTTCAGTTACGAATGAACCTAAATCGCGTCCCTCTACATTTGCCGTAATCACCACCCGACGTTTACCATTTTCACGGCTGACCTGATTAATCCCCAAAATATTCTCAACGCGTGCAACATCTTGTAATTGGATTAAACCACCATTTGGTAATTGAACAGGAAGTACAGCTAACTGCTCGGGACTACGCTGTGAATCATCTAAACGGATGACAAAATCAAAGCGCTTATCGCCTTGTAAAATTGTTCCGACATTCTGACCACCAACACTGGTCGCCACCAGATCCTGAATGGCTTTTACGGACAGACCATATTGTGCTGCTTTAGACTTATCAATTTCGACATTCAACAAGGGTAAGCCACTGGTTTGTTCTACATTAACCGCAGTCGCACCTGAAATGGATTTAATTTTTTCAGCAATTTTAATGGCCTCACCATTTAGAATATCAAGATCATCGCCAAATAATTTGATTCCAACATCACTTCGTACCCCTGAAATTAACTCGTTAAAACGCAGTTCAATCGGCTGCGAGAACTCACTGTTATTTCCCGGCAACGTGGCTAAGACAGTCATCATTCGTTGGCGAAGTTCATCAATGGTTTGTTTTGGATTAGGCCATTCATCCTTGGGTTTTAAAAGGACCACCGCATCTGAAATGTTTGGGGGCATAACATCAGTGGCAATTTCTGCTGTACCGGTACGTGCAAAGATTGCTTTAATTTCAGGAAACGCTTCCAACAATAATTTTTCAGTATTTTCCTGCATTCGTAAGGACTGCTCTAAGCCTGTACTGGGTGAACGCATTTGTTGAACAGCGAAATCACCTTCACTCAATTGAGGAGCAAATTCACTTCCTATTTGCGTGGCGAGCACGCCGCTAAGCATTAAAATACATAGCGCCATAATCGTCACAAATAAACGAAGTTCATAGGCCTGATCTAAAAGTAATTCATATTGAGTTTTAAGCCAATGCATCCAGTGACTTTTAGTTTCCTTTACTTCGCCAGTGACAAATAATGCAACGGCTGCAGGAACAAAAGTGACCGATAAAATCATGGCACCGATTAAGGCCAGCACCACCGTCATGGCCATCGGATGAAAAAGCTTGGCTTCTACACCGCTCAGGGTGAAAATCGGCAGATAAACCACCAAAATAATCAATTGTCCAAAAATTAGAGGGCGACGAGCCTGTTTTGCAGCCAGAAAAACTTCTTCTAATCGTTCAGAACGGTTTAGTAATCGGCCTTTGATCTTCTGCGCTTCAGCCAGTCTGCGGATACAGTTTTCTACAATCACCACTGCACCATCAATAATGATACCGAAGTCCAATGCACCTAAACTCATCAGATTGGCACTAATTTTCTGCTCTGCCATGCCCATAAAAGTAAACAGCATGGAGAGGGGAATAATGCACGCGGTGATCAGCGCAGCACGTAAATTACCCAAAAAAACAAAGAGAATAATAATGACGAGGATCGCGCCCTCAATTAAATTTTTCTGAACGGTTTGGATTGCGCGATCAACCAAATGTGTACGGTCATACACGGTCTCAATCACCACGCCTTGAGGCAGTGATTGCTGGATGGATTGCACCTTTTCATCAATGGCTTGGGCGACTGTACGACTATTTTCGCCCATCATCATCATGGCAATACCCAATACAGTTTCTTCACCATTATAGGTTGCAGCGCCGGTTCTTAAGTCATGACCAATCGATACCTGTGCCACATCTGCCACCCGAATCGGATAGCCATTTTTATTGGCAAGACTAATATTTTGGATATCTTCAATGGTATTTAAAGTGCCCGGGACACGCACAGTTAACTGTTGCCCATTTTTTTCAATATAGCCGGCACCACGGTTTTCATTATTCTCTGTTAAGGCGGTTTGTAGATCAATCAAAGGAATTTGCAATTGTTGTAAGCGGTTCAGATCAGGTGCAACCACATAGGTTTTATTAAAACCGCCAATGCTGTTAATTTCCGCTACACCTTTGACACGCTGTAATTGTGGCCGCACAATCCAATCCTGAATTTCACGCAAATCCATAGCTGAATAAGCGCTCCCATCGGGCTTTTTCGCATTGGCTTCAGCTTTAATAACCCATTGATAAATTTCACCTAAACCAGTTGAAATAGGCGACATCGTCGGTTGAATCTTTTCAGGCATTTCGCCCATCGCTTCTTGTAAGCGCTGGTTGATGAGCTGTCTGGCCCAGTAAATATCAGTGCCATCCTCAAAAATGATGGTCACTTGCGATAAACCATAGCGTGAAATAGAGCGCGTTTGCTCCATGTTCGGCATGCCGGACATGGCATTTTCGATTGGATAGGTAATGCGCTGTTCTATCTCTAAAGCAGTAAAGCCATTGGCTTGGGTATTAATCTGCACTTGGGTATTGGTAATATCAGGAACAGCATCTATCGGTAACTTTTGATAACTATAAATTCCAACACCTATCCACGCGACAATAAAAAGCATGACCCAAATGGCGTTATAGATAGAAAACTGTATCAGTCGATCAAACCAACCTTCAGCCTTGATGGATTCGTGATTAGAAACTGGAGGCGTTTCAGTGCTCATGTGAAGCCTCTCCTTTTTCTAACTCAGATTTCAGTAAAAAGCTGCCTTGGGCTGCATATTTTTGTCCTTGATTAAGTCCACTCAGTACTTCAATGTATTGACTATCCTTTGATGACTGACCTAATTTGATAGGCGTCGGATGGAATTCAACTTGCTGTTCCTGTTGAGTGGCGATGAAAACCACATTTTTTCCATCAACATTCTGTACCGCTGACTGAAGAATTCGTAATGCGGTGCTATCACTGGGTTGTGGTAGCAGTACGTTCACCATTAAATTTGGGCGTAACTCAGCTGTACTGGACTGTACTTTTGCCCGCACCTGAAGGCGACCTGTTTGAGCGTCAGCTTCTATATTTAACGTCTGAATAACCGCCTTATAGATCTTGTCGGTTTGTAAAGATTTAAACTCAATCTTTTGATTGGGCGATAAGCCAACAATTTCAGCATTTGGAACAATAAACTCAAGCCATAGTTGATCTAGCTGATCTATGGTAAACAGTTGACTGGCTGACTGAACATTTTCTCCCATCACCAAGTCCTTTTTACTGATCACCCCTGAAATGGGTGCTTTTAAAATATATCGCCCATTACTGGCATTCATTGCACCGAAGGCACTTAAACGTGACTGAGCAGCTTGAACTTGAATTTGTGCGCGTTTATAGCTGTGATAAGCACGTTGATAATCTTGTTTTGCCGAAATACCTTGTGACCAAAGCTGCTGCTCACGATTAAAATCTTGTTTAGCCAGTTCAAGATTGCTTTGTTCAATTTTAAGATTGGCCTGCTGATCGACTAAATCAGGCACCAGCAGTGCAGCCAAAGGCTGTCCTTTTTGAACTTTTTGCCCCAACTCGACATAGACATTTTCCACATGACCGCTAAAACTGGGCGAGACATGCGCTTGCTGATCGGTATTCAGACTAAGTTTTGCTGGATAAGAATTTAATTGAATCACAGCACCTTGCTCAACCGCTAATAACTGGATGCCTTGTTGTACCAATTGCTTGCTCGTCAAGCTGATACTCTCTACATGCGCATCAGTTTCGCCATGGTCCTGTTGTTCTGCACTTTCTGCCTCGGCATGTCCGGCTGAAGTTTTTGATTTATTTTTATCCATCAAAATTAACAGAATACTCAAAATTACGGTTGCAGCGATCACTAAACTAATCAGTAGCGGTTGGGAAGTCTTTCCAGTGTGCTTTTTTAAGTTGCTTTGAAGATCGAACATTTTAATTTTCCCCGCCAATTACAGGCATAGCATGTATGTCTTGCCATAAGTTTTGATTGATTTGTGCAATAGCATCTTTCGACATAACATCACTTGGCTGAATGCCTAAGCTCAAACTTTCTGCTTCAATGGCCTTTTGCCAGCCATCGCGCAATAATTGAACTTTACGCATACGTATCTCTTGCAATTGAAGTGTGGCTTGCTGAACATCAATTAAAGCGAATTTGCCTGCTAAAAAACCTTGTAAAATTTTACTTTGAACTTGGCGAGCCAAAGGAATTTGAGTATCGTCAACAACTTTAAATTGAGCCTCTAATCCTTGTAACGCTGTTAAAGTCGTGCCGATCTGTAACGCATTTTGCTTTAGATAAAATTCTTTCTGACGCTGTAATAAGTTCATTTTTGCTTGCGTGATTTTGATGCCATTTTGCTGACGATCAAAAATATTCAGCGGCACACTTACTCCCAGCACCCATTGATTTTGTGTGGCGTTGTCTAAAGCTTGGCTGCGGTTGATCCCCAGATTTACAGTAGGATGAGGACGTGCCTGTGCGCTCAGCTGCTCAACAGTGGCTTGAGACTCTAATAGCTGTAAAATCCGATATTTCTCGACATAGTTATCTGCTAAATGTTCTTGAACTTGCTGATGGCTGGATTTTGGCCAAAGCTTTTGCGCTGATAGATTGACCTGTAATGACTGATCAGCGCTTCCCCATAAATTTGATAATTGTTGGGCTGCAACTTGTAGCTGTAAGTCTGCCTGTCTAAAAAGACGGATATTTTCTGCATGGGTTAAACCGGCACGACTCACATCGACTTGCGCGATACTGCCTGCATTAAAGCGTTTCTCAATCGCTTTAAGATTTTCTTCGCTCACTCGAAGCTGTTCATTCACAATGCTCTTTTCAAGTTCAGCAATGGCCAGCTGCGACCATGCATATTTCACGGCCAGCGCAATTTGTGCTTGATAAATTTTCTGCTTCAATGCTGTTTTATCTATTAACAGACGGGCTATTTTTTGCTGTGCTTTGCGCTCACCAAAAATATCTAAGGGTTGTGATATAGCAACGGCCAGCTCTTTTTCAGTAGTTGAACCAAATCCGGTTTGTTCAACTGAAAGCACAGGGTTTTTAAACAGCTTACTTTGCTGAATATTCGCGTCGTTAATACTATTTTGCGTTTGCCAGAAATCTTGTGAAGCTTGATATTGGTTTACCTGCTCAATGGCTTGCCAGAGAGTTAATTGCTGCGTTTTTGCAAGCACAGATGTACTTAAGCTCAGTATGATTAAAAGAAAAACAGCCGTCCGTACAGCTGAGCTGAATAAATTCAGAATAAAGCTATCTTGATATAGTTTATTTTTTGACATGAAAATGTCCCACACATAATGAAATTAGGAGTGGTGGGCTTTTATGAGACTACCCCACCAATAGTGGGGAAAAATTGGGAGGGGGAGTTAATTGATTGAGAACAGGCGATTTATAAAAAGTTATTCCCAAATAGGAGGGGATAATCGTGATCTGAAAATTAGTTTTAAACAGCAAATCATCTGGTGGATGAATCTGAAGCACTATCGTGTTTGAAAAATGATTACACTTTTCGTTAAAACAAACCTTCTGACAATAGTCATAAATTTTATTATAATCTGCTAAGGAATCAGAAATTTGTTGAGTATTTTTGGATAATTCAGTTGAATCGTTTGGATTCATCAACCTTGAATTTGGGTCGTTAGACATTTCATGCAGACAGGCAGCCTCTGCCACACTCCAAATATTTTGGAATGTGAATAAAAGTATAAATAGCTGAATTAGAAATATTTTTCTCGTCATACACAAATTTATATTTAAAACACCAAGAGGAGGTTAGCCCAATTTATTTGGACGTTGATTGCAAAAATCAAGCCACCTTAAACTTTTTATAATTTTAAGTAAAGCTATAAATAGCGCCATCAAAAGATGGTTATATATGTACAGAATTTTGATGGACATTGATTATGCTTCAAAAAATCATCCTTTGTGTATGCTTAGGTTTATCTAATATAGCGCTAGCAAAAAGCTTAGCATTAAGTTTTGATGATGGCTTAGACCCATTAATTCATTCACAAGCCAAACAAATTAATAATGATATTTTA
>NZ_JXBK01000002.1:70458-71166 GCF_000816495.1 Acinetobacter harbinensis | reverse complement strand
TTAAACAAATATAAAATTGATGCCATTGTTTATCCCAGTCTCAGTAAAATTGGGGGGAAAGAGGGCTTAGAGATTATTACTGAATGGGGGAAACAAGGCCATCGTATTGGTAATCATGGAAATTTACATCTCAATCTTCATAAAAATGAAGTGAATTTAGCTGATTATTTAGAAGATATGCAGCAAGGTCATCAAGCGTTTTCTTCATTACACGGATTTGTAGCACGTTATCGTTTTCCCTTTCTTAAAGAAGGCAATACTCTAGAAAAAAGGGACAGTGTACGAAAGTGGCTTAAGACTCATAACTATCAATCGGGTGCGGTCAGCATTGATGCGAGTGATTGGTATTACAATCAATTGTTTTCAAAATTTCAACAGGAAAAGGATCAAGCCAGTTTAGATAAATTGAAGCAAGCCTATATTTTCCATTTACTTGATCGAGCGCAATATTACGATGAGTTGGCTTTACAAACACTCGGACGCTCACCGAAGCATATACTCTTACTGCATGTCAGAGCAATTAATGCAGCTTGGTTAGAAGACATAATTGATGGTTTTAAGAAACAGGGCTGGAAATTTATTGATAGTCATACCGCCTATCAAGATCCGATCTATAAAATTCAGCCGCAAACATTACCCGCTGGCGAAAGTATTATATGGAATATTGCACAAATTTATGGTGTTGAAAAATTACGTTATCCTGCAGAA
>NZ_JXBK01000002.1:41515-69422 GCF_000816495.1 Acinetobacter harbinensis | reverse complement strand
TTATTGCTTAAATCCAAATAAGCCAACTTTCCAAAACTTGCTAAAAAGCTAAAATATTTCGTCGAACTCAGGTTAGATAATTAATCAGCAATATATTTTTAAATATTTATGCTAGAGTTTCTGATGGTAAAACCAATTGATCAATTCATAGGTAGCTCTAAAGAAGAGTTAAGTAGAGTATATAAAATTTATTGCAAAGCATATAAAGTGAAGCAATCAAGAAAAAATACGTTTCTTTTGATGTAAAACAAAGTTATGAGCTGTTAATTTGCGATGTGGCAGCAGTATTTGATCGTATAGAACGTTTTGATAGACATCAAAATCGAACTAGACATTCGAATTAGTAGGTTAAAACTAAAAAATTAAGAACTCCTACAAAGTGATCTCTGCTGAAACTACTGACGCCTCCAGCACTTGGAGAAAAACATTTGGTATTGTTGGCGAAACAAGTTTATGAGCTTAAAGCATCATGTACTCAATTTATGTTTACCTAGAATCTAGTTCACAATTAAATTCATGTTTAATAAACAATAAATTTAATTACTGATAGCACTAAAGTGATAAATTATAAAATATTTGGTTTATGAACCTAGCTATGAATACATATTTTCCTAGTAAAAAGGTCTTAAGAATAGACTAAATTTGCCTAGGAAAGTGGTGGTAGTCCATCACTAATTAAAAGGTGTCTACAAAATCGGCGGCTATTGAGCCTGTACCGTATTTTGTGTAAGTTCCATTTTTTATAAATGACCTTTTAGTCGATCATCAAAGTGAATCGTAAACCAATTCATTGCTAAACGCCAATTTTGAATTGGCATCGTCCATTTCTTAGCAGCATTTGATGTTGCTAAGTAAATCACTTTCTTCACTGAATCATCAGATGAGAATATTTTTCTCTTTTTGGTTGAGTGCCGTATAACGCTGTTCAACGACTCAATTGCATTTGTTGTATAAATTGCATGACGTATTTCAGCTGGGTAAGTAAAGATTGTTCGGATATTTTCCCAATTCGCGCGCCATGATTGTCCTATTTTAGGATATTGGTGATTCCATTGATCACAGAATATATCTAAAGCTTTTAAAGCATTTTCTTCTGTACTTGCCTGATAAATTGCCTTTAAGCCCGATGTTACAGCCTTGTAGTCCTTCCAGCTCACAAATCTCAAGCTATTACGTACAACATGTACGATACACAGTTGAATGTCAGTATGAGGATAAACAGAGGCTATAGCATCAGGGAAGCCCTTTAATCCATCTATGCATGCAACAAGAATATCTTGTACACCCCGATTTTTAAGTTCTGTCATAACGGATAACCAGAATTTGGCACCTTCTGTTTGGGCAATCCACATACCAAGAAGTTCTTTCTGACCATCCATATTAATGCCTAAAGCTAAATAAACAGATTTATTGATAACAGTTGAATGTTGGCGCACTTTTACAACAATACAATCTAAATATATAACAGGGTAAAGGCTATCGAGCGTTCTGTTTTGCCACTCTGAAACTTGCTCAATGACAGCATCAGTGACTCTACTAATCAGGGATGCAGACACATCGGCATCGTACATTTCCTTAAAGAAGGCAACAATTTCCCTATTCGTCATTCCTTTGGCATATAGCGAAAGAATCTGATCATCCATGCTCGTAATACGAGTTTGATGTTTCTTGATAATCTGAGGCTCGAAGGATCCATTCCGATCACGAGGGATATCTAATGCAAGCTGTCCATCTTGTGTTAAAACGGTTTTAGAACTAAAACCATTACGAGCATTAAAACCTTTCTTTGGTTGATGCTTTTCATAGCCTAAATGTTCAGAGAGCTCAGTATTGAGAGCTGTTTCAATCATGAACTTTTTGAAGACTGCTGTCATTTGGTTTAAATCTTCAGGAGTTTTTAGACCTTTAGCCAGTTCAGCCGCCATACTTTTGATTGTTGCTTCATCCATGTGAAGTACCTCTTTTTATTATCCTCATGAGGATAAATGAAAATTAAGTACTTACACAAAATTTAGAACAGTCTCCGGCTATTCAATAAGTGTAGTTTACGATTTGGTATAAATATTATGCTGAGGCTGGGTTTTGATAGCTACTAATTCTGTTTAGCTTTTTGGCGTAAGACATACAGATATAAGCTTTCTACTTTTTCACGTGCCCATGGTGTGGTACGTAAGAATCGCAATGATGATTTAACACTTGGATCTATGCAAAAACATCTAATTTCAATTTTACGACTTAAGCCTTCAAAGCCACCGTAGTAATCCAATAATTCATCCAAAATGTCAGCAAGTTTTTTGCCGTGTAAAGGGTCATTGGAGGTGTTCATAATAGATCAATCATATTTTGGAAGGTCATCATTATAACCTGAGCTAGTTGAAAAATGAGAGGATTAGAATTTAAACGTAATTAACATAGAAAATGACAGCTTATCTTCTTATTTACAACAGTGCTGATGCATAAAATCTTTCAAATAATTAATAATTCAAAGACAGCTTTTTAATATATGCTAGCATTAAAAAGCGACAAGAAAACGGCTTCTTTCAGGCGCACAATATTTAACATAATGCCCATTATACGAAATCAGTCTGTAAGTCCCAAATAGAAATGTCCGGTTTCTCCAAAGTAGAAATGTCCGCTTTTAGAATACTCAACTCGAGATTTTTTAGCGCACGATTGGCCAATATGTATTTACGTTGCTGAAGGCTCTTATCAATATCCTAACTCGTACTTTCTAATTTAAATTAAAAAGTAGTGAAATCACTATCAGTATTAGAATTTTGTAGTCCTAGACAAATTTAGACCATTACCCGATTTTATGGTTTATATAGGGAAATGAATGACAAAATTAATCTCATAACAAACCATTAAACCGCACTATCAACTGAAGCTCTCTTTAAATCGTCCGGTACATTAAATGAATAGCGACCTCATAGACATGAGCATAAAAAGCCCAATATCAAATTGGGCTTATTCTTTACTCTTCAACTTCTACGGGATCACCATCTTCAGAGCGAACATGCAGCGTGCCATCTTCTGCAGGATCAACACTTGAACCATCTTTAGTAATGGCGTTATACATCTCATCTTCTTTTTTAACGTCGATAAATTCTTCATCTTCTAAATCGAGAGGCTGCTTATCATCTTCGAAATCTAAAGGCTTTTCTTCGTCTATCATGGCGGTGCATCACTTATTTAAACCAAAGAGTCTTATGCTTAAACATTTGATAAAGTTATTCAACAGTCAGCAAACACCATTTGTGTAACAGGCGATTTACAATAAATATCATGTGGAATAGACAACCAAATTCTAGACACACAAGCTGCATTTCTATTCATCCTGTTTAATCGTATTTTCTAACTGATTAATGGCTTGTTGAGGTTAATTTTTTATTCGTGATTTCGCTTATATTCATCCTTTAATTCAGCGATGATCAAACCTTATCTGAGTAGACTTGATCCCAATAGGGATACTCACCGAAATATTCTGCGATGAAATCAATAAAATAGCGGCAGCGCTGAGACAAAAACCGATTTTTGGGATAGACCGCATAGGCATTTAATGTCGGTAATTGGTACTGGGTAAGTAAGGGCAACAGTTCACCACGGGCCACTGCTTGATAGGCGATAAAAGTGGGAATAAAGGTAATACCATGGCCCTTTACTGCCATATCCATTAAGAATTCACCATTGGTGGCTTTGATTTTGGCGTTGATCGCGACAGTGTGTTGTTGTCCTTGTTCATCAATCAACTCTAGCGTGTCGTGCTTGTTTAGGCCGTATTGCAAAAACTCATGCTGCTGTAATTCTTCTAGCGTGTGCGGCGTGCCCATTCGACTTAAATAGTCGGAACTTGCGCACAGCATCAAACGGATCGGGGTGAGGCGTTTGGCCTGATAACTGGAATCTTTTAATTCTGTAATACGAATGGCTAATTCATAACCCTCTTCAATTAAATCGATATGTCGATCAGAGAAGTCGAGTTCAAAGCTTAAATTAGGATTCTGATGAGCGTATTCATGAATCACCTGACTCAGATGCATTAAACCAAATGACAAGGGTGCAGTCATCTTTAGGGTACCTTCTATACGCGCAGGCGCACCACGGGTCTGTTCATTTAAGGCATCCACTTCAGTTAATATATTGTTTGCCCGTCGATAATACTGCTCCCCCGCTTCGGTCAAATGAGAGTTACGCGTGGTGCGGCTTATCAGTTGAGCCCCCAAATGAGATTCTAAGTCTTTAAGACGACGGCTAACTGCCGACTTGGCCATATCTAACTGCGCTGCGGCTTTGGTAATACTACCCGCATCGACAATTCGTACAAACATGGCCATATCTTCTAACTGCCCCATTGCCATCACCTCATTTTGGGTATTGCATAATTGTTCTCTAAATCAGAACTAATATTTGCAAATATCACTGTTTATTCAGAAACAGTCAACAATTAAGATGTGCTTATTCTTTAGATAAACCTTAAGCCATCCATGCATAGAGACTGCCCATGAATCAACTACAAGCGTTTAGCGCACTGCTGGGGCGTTTATTTCTAGCGATGATTTTTATTCAATCCGGCCTCAGTAAAATGAGTGATTACGCCGCGACGCAAGGCTATATGGACGCCATGGGAGTGTCTTCTGCCCTGCTACCGTTGGTGATTGCGCTTGAAGTGCTGGGTGGTATAGCCATCGTAATTGGTTTTAAAGCGCGTTTGGTCGCCTTAGCAATGGCTGGATTCAGCCTTCTTTCAGCACTTTTATTTCATACGAATTTCAGTGATCAAACCCAAACCATCATGTTAATGAAAAATATTGCCATTGCCGGTGGTTTTTTGATGATCGTGGCACACGGTGCAGGTGCCTACGCACTTGATAACCGAAATGCAGTACAAGATTGATCAGACTAAAGCGCATGTTTGTTATAAACAGAAAACGTACCATAAGCCCCTATTTTATGCTTGTCAGTAGGCTGCATGATTATGAGCTTACTGCAAAAAATGAGAATTGCGCTTCGCATTTCACTAGCATTCTTGTACGAAGTGCAAGGTTAGACGCAACACGCGGCGCTGACCCGTTAATGACTAGATGTACCTCAGCTATTTTTTATTCAGGAGATATAATGAAAACCATTTATCATGCCGCAAACACTCGTGGTGATGCCGATCATGGCTGGCTCAAAAGCAAACATAGCTTTAGTTTTGCCAATTATTATGATCCGGAACGTATGGGTTTTGGTGCATTACGCGTCATCAACGATGATTACATTATGGGCGGTCAAGGCTTTGGCAAGCACTCGCATCGTGATATGGAAATTATTACCCTTCCCTTATCGGGTAAGCTCAGTCATGGCGATAGTCTCGGCAATCAGGGCATCATCAAAAGTGGTGAAATTCAAGTCATGTCCGCTGGCACAGGCATTATGCACAGTGAGATGAATGGAGATGCCGAACAACCTGTGCAACTTTTGCAAATTTGGGTAGAGTCCAATAAAAGCAATGTTGCACCGCGCTATCAACAAATTGCGCTTGATCAGCTGATGCAGCCCAATCAGTTTAACCAAATTTTATCACCCGATCCCGATGATGCGGGCGTATGGATTCATCAACAGGCATGGTTTAGTTTAGGTCGTTTCGAGCAGGGTATAAGCAAAAATTATCCGCTACACGGTGAAAATCAGGGTGTTTATATCTTTGTGATTGCCGGTGAAGTGAGCGTGAACAATACAACCTTGCATCACCGCGATGGTCTTGCGGTATGGGATACGCCAAACGTCACTTTAGATATACTGCAAGACGCAGAAATATTGCTCATGGAAGTGCCGATGCAGAGCTAAAAAAAAATTTAGGCGGATACTTTTTATTGAGTCTAAAAGCTGATGTAACAGGAATGTATGCCCTAAGATCAACTGCTAAGAGGTCAATCATGTGCATAAAAACGTAAGAAGGACGCTGAGCAGCTGTCGGAGGGATTGCCATCGCTCGGTTATTTCCCAATAAAGACAAGCAGCCGATGGGTATATGCTACGTTTTAGATCATGTCAGACTGCCAGACTTTGCAGGCCAGCAGTATGATTCAGATACACTCATTCGCTTTGATCGTCGCGATATGACGAATCAACAAAGTATGCAGGTGACGGTAAAATAAGGCACCCGAATCATGTTTTTAGGTGCAGTGCCTTGGGCGCAAAAGTCATGCTATGGTGGAACTTTGTTGCAGACAATAACGCTAAGATTGAGCAATCGATTAGAGATGGGATCATCATCACCCGCGTTTTGGTGAGGTTAATTCTAGCCTAAAACGGCTGCTTACACCGCCATTGCCTGAAGGTTTTAAAGGCTAAATAATGAATAATTTTTTAGCTGGTTTCTGGATAATTTTATTGCTCAGCACAGTATATAGATATGAGCCATTGTCTATGCTGAAATTCGCTCATTTAAGATCGTCATCGTCGAATATCTATTATTCTTTATACGAAATTGCCTGTTATTTTTTTCATGATTCTAAATCACCTCACCGCGATTAATTGGAGATTCACTATGTCAAATTTACACACCTTACAACAACTGGCTGAAATACGTCGTTCAATCTACGCCTTAAGTAATCAGATGTCTGTATCTAAAGAAGAAATCGTTAAAGTGGTTGAACATGCCATTTTACATACCCCATCCTCTTTTAATTCGCAGTCGACTCGTATCGTTATACTATTTGGCTCAGATCACGAAAAACTTTGGCAAATTACTGAAGATACATTGCGTGGTATTGTCAATGATGATGAAAAATTTGCCTCTACCCAGCAAAAACTGGAGGGCTTTAAAGCCGGTGCAGGCACAATACTCTTCTTTGAAGCACAAAGTGTGGTGAAAGGCTTGCAAGAGAATTTTTCTTTGTATGCCGATAAATTTCCAGTCTGGTCAGAGCATACCAGTGGCATGCATCAATATGTAATCTGGACAGCGCTGGCCAGTTTAGGAATTGGTGCTAACTTACAGCATTATAATCCTGTTATTGATGCACAGGTGGCTAAGACATGGAATATCGACACAGACTGGCAACTTATCGCACAAATGGTGTTTGGCCATGTCGAACAACCTGCTGGCGATAAATCATTTGAACCGATTGAAAAACGCTTAAAAGTATTTGGTTAATCCGCTAACAGTGATCGTTAGATCTCTTGCATCAATCAAAAAACGATCAACTAGAAATAGATCAGTTGATCGTTTTTTATAGCCGATAAAAAGTCATATTCTCTTTTCATCATGACATGAAATTTTCCAAAGCTAAAACCCCATCCAACCGCCATTTCAAGCGAAGCGTGGCTAGACAAAGCTGAACTTTTTCAAAAATGCGTGAGGTTGATGCGTCCGTGATGGCGATTTGATCGTGCCTGAAAACTGAAAAAGTTTGATCGTGGCAAAAAAAGTGTCATCGCCTGAAAGCTCATCATTTTATCTGACGCAAAGGTGTCTACAAAATCGGTGATAATTCACTCTTAAACTCAGTTTTTCAATGACGCTCATCATGACAGAGCTGAAGCGATTGCTGATGATCAAAACGAGTTAAGGCAAAAAATAGCATCAGTGTAACCATCAATATAGTTAAGAAATAATAAGGAAAACTTGGATTGAGTTGATATAAGCCTGCACTGATTAAAGGCCCTACTACAAAACTAAGCGCTTGAGTGGCAGTACACCATGCCGCGATTTTAGTTTGCATCTCTTGAGGTGCCGTTTGTGCAGCACCTGTGGTAAAAGCAGGCGTCAGACAAGCGATAGAAACACCATATAAAACATAGCCAGCTTGAAAAATAATCAGCTGATCTGTGCTGAAAGAGATGATTAATCCCGTCAACATACTAACCAAACCCACCCACAATAATTGCTGGACGGAGCATTGAAGGTATTTGGAAATCAGCATTTGCATCAGGGCCAGTGAAATTGCAGCAATGAACGCACATTGTGAAAAATAGACAGCGCCCTGCCGTGCACTCAGCTGAAAATAATCCTGAATATAAAAACCTGCGGTCAGATTTAAAGTGACAATTGCTAAATACAGGCTAAAGCCTAAGATTAACCAGATCATGGTTTTATCTGCGCTAAAGCTGACTGGCTGATTTTGATATGTGTGTTCGGCCCTCGTTTGATGATGTTGCGCGAGTAAAGCTGTTTCAACGGGCAAGACCTGATCATAATGATCTGTGCTGTAGCCAATTAAAATCACGCCACTCAATAAGGCCAGAATCAGAATAGCGATCCAAAGCGGTACAAATATTCCTGCGGCTAAAAGTAACGTGGTTAATAAAGGGCCGACCATCATTCCTAAACTGGCCAACACACCAAATTTTGCTATATTTTTCGAGCGCTGTTTTTCCGTGTAAGCCTGCGTCATCACATGAGTTTGTAAGGCAATTTGTGGCATGGCCATAAATAGACCGGTAGCAGCACGGCTCAGTATTAATAAAACAAATAACAGACTGGCTGAAATTGAAGAAAATAATCCATACATCAATATTGCCGAGAAGATTACCCAAGTGAGGGTCATCCCCACAAATCCAACACTGAGCAGTTGATATACCGAAAATTTTTGCTGAGACTTGGATATATATACAGCCGCCAATGCCATGCAGAATGAACTTATCGAGATCAGCGCCGCGCCTTGCAATTCAGTTAACTGTAGTTCACGTGTGAGCGGCGCTAAAAGCGGTAAAATCATAGAAAAGCTCGCACCATTGGCAATGCAAGCAAGCATAAGTATCTTGTTATTATGATTCACGATACGACGATCCATAAGAAGCAAAAATGAGAGTGCGAGCAAGAAAAAGGCAGCAGGTGCTGCCTTTTAGTCCATTTTTAGTAATGAAGCGTATAGCTCAAACCATATGTTCGACCCTGTGCCGGCAAACTGGATATCGGACCATATACGCTTGCAACCGATTGGCTATAAACTGATTTATAGTCGCTATTCCATAGGTTATAAACGCCAAAACTGGCGCTGCCTGCACCTACTTTTGCATTAGCGATGACATCCATGGTTGCAAATCCCTGAATCTGGGCAGGGACAGTCGACCCATATTGCTGGGCATCTTTTGCGGCTTTGTCTGTGCCCCCAATAGCCAGTGCTTGCATCCGCAAACTCATGTCATTGTCAAATTTCCAGTCCGAATAAAGCGTGCCTTTTAAAGGGGCGATGCGAATCGCGTCTAATTCTTGCCAATCGCCTGTGGCATTTTTGAATTGACCACGCGTATACGCCAGTGTGCCGCCCACTGTCCAATCAGATTGAAGGTTATAATGCATATGTGCTTCTGCACCATACACACGCTCATCAGTATCAAGAACATCAATGGTGTAATTGGGACGGCCAAATTTAATTGATTTATCAGAGTTATTATAAAAGACCGAAATGCCCGCATTTAAACCATCAGCAGATTGTGTACGCCAGCCCAGTTCATAACTGTTGACTTTAATCGGATCAATACTTTGATTGTCAATCTTAAAGCCCGCCGGCATATCGCGTAACATGCGTTGCACATCCGGTAAATTTGCGCCTTGTGAAAAATTGGCAAACACTTGCTGTGCATCGCTTAAATGATAAACCGCACCCACATTTAATAAGGTTGCATCGTGCTTTACTTTCGCACCCTGCAATGTTTGAGCCTGATAAGTCGGCACATCATCGGCAGTAATTGCCTCTGAGTATGGCGTGGAGGTAGATACGTCACTTTCTACTGCTTCGTGCCGAATACCCGCTTGCAGGCCTAAGCGATTGGTTAGGTCAAAATTGGTTTGTGCAAATACCCCCAGTTTCGCTGTTTTTACCTCTGGACCAAATTCATATTGATTCAGTGCGGTGAAGCCTAGACCATTACTTTGCATAAACCGCGTCAAATCATAGCGTTGTACTTGGGCACTGTCTTTTTCATTTTCATAGTCCACGCCATAAGTGAAGCCTAGGGTGCGATCATCACTGAATATAAATTGTTTTTGCAAAGCTAAACGCGCCCCCCAAACCTGCATATCACTTTCAGACTGATTGACCAGATAGGTCTGCAGCTGTGGATGCACAAAGCCATTCACTGATGGATAAAAACGTGCGGTTTCACTGCGATAATAGGCTTCAGCATTTAAGGTTTGCCCCCAGATATGCTGATTCTCATATTGAATATTGGTTGCATAGCGTTGGGTTAATGGCTGATCATCCAGCTGTAAGCCCTTAACTGCTTTTAAGCTGGGGGTTTCACCCGCCAGTAACACCGCTAAGTTTTTACCGTAATCTGGGCCATAATCACTGTCTTGTTCATCATGATAGTATTGCGCGCCAAAACTTAAATTTTGTCCATCTGCAATGTTCCAAGCCAGACGACCATGAAGGTCTAAGGTTTGGGTGTCTTGTCGATCTGTCTGTGCAACTTCAGGTCCAATGCGTTTGCCGTGACCGTCCTGAAATTCTCCACGTTTTGCATAACTGCCGCCAAAGCTGCCTTGAAGATCTGCCTGATTAAAACTGAACAATTGAGAAACCTCATAGGCAAGGGCATCCGACTTGAGCTGATGTCCAGAGCTGATACCCACGGTGGTTTCGAAACTAAGCGGTTTTTCACTGCCGCGACGCGTAATAATATTGATAATGCCACCAGTAGCACCGGAACCATAAATACTGCTTGCACCTGAAACCACTTCCACCCGTTCAATCATGGCCGGACTAATACTATTGAGTTGACGCGATAAATCGCGGTAGCCTGTCTGTGGTACCCCATCAATCATATATTGCACCACCCGACCGCGCATGGTCATGCCGTAGTTGGATGTGGTGCCAGAACTTGCCGTTAACGACGGAATCAGCGTGCTTAATATCTCTGCGGTTGCTTTTCCGGCACTGGATTGCTTGGCAATGTCTTCACGTGAAATGCTATACACGGTTCCTGCAATATCCGAGATATTTTGTGGCGATCGCGTTGCGGTCATCACAATTGTAGCTAGCTTGGCGCTCTGTTGTGGTTGACTGTGATCCCCTGAGTCAAGCACTGTGTTTTGTGCATACAGCTGTGTACATATTGCCAAACTTAAGCAAGTCAGTTGCACGGGTAAAGTAAGATGCCTCATGTTTTATGGTTCCTGTTTTATGTCAGACTTAATTTTTTTGGATAAAGTAAAATGCTTTAATTGAAATTCTGAGCTGTAAAGCGCTTTGTTTGGTTGATAATCCATTGACTGAGCACAAGGCTTAGGATTGATGCGATTGCCAGAACCAAATAGAAATTGCCATAGCCTAAAGATTGCGCAAGAAAACCTGAGAAAGCAGCGCCAATGAAATACACCAGTAGCTCAAAACAGATCAAAAGCGTGAAATCTGTGCCAGCCTGTTGCTTTGAACTGATGTGCATGAAATAGGCATAAAGTGAAGTCATGGCGATATAACGTATGGCCAGCATCAGCACCACAAAAATACCAAGCAGCGATTGCCATTGATTGAACCAACCTAAAATTACCGAGCAGCCCATCAAGGCATATAAAAGAGTTCTGGCCCAACCGGCCCAGATCAGCAATTGTGTGGCCGGTAATTTTTTCAGTAAAAAAGCGGCGCTAATGGCTGCAAGCAATCCCACGCCTGCCCCCATTACAGACATCAAGACGCCAATTTGTGACAGGCTCCATTTTTGATCAATCAACATCGGATTCAGCATGGCCATGGCCGGTGCTTCCACGATGCGATAACAAGCAATAAGTGCAAATGCCCATAACATTTCAGGTCGTTTAAAGGCGTGGCTCAGACTAGGACGGGCTTGCAGGCTATGGTGCGGTTGAATCGCGGAATTGGCCGATTGGTCTTGAATAAAGAACACTGCGATCATGGTCAAAAAAGTCATAAATGCAAGACTCAGCAGCGCGATTTTCCAGCCATAATATTGATACAGCCATAGCATTGCCGCCCCAC
The DNA here is from genome assembly GCF_000816495.1 of Acinetobacter harbinensis. GTDB lineage: Bacteria > Pseudomonadota > Gammaproteobacteria > Pseudomonadales > Moraxellaceae > Acinetobacter > Acinetobacter harbinensis. Next base: position 57,495 of record NZ_JXBK01000002.1, on the reverse strand, counting down.
CAATCATGCTGCCCACAGCCACACCCATACTTTGCGCCATACTGCCAAAGCGATAATCTTGCGGTGAAAAAGCTTCTATTGTGTATCCATCAATGGCAATATCCTGCGTCGCAGCAAAGCTTGAAATCCATAGGCCAATCATCACAAAGACCATTAAGCCATACGAAAATTGCGTTAAAGCCAGTGCCACCAGCCCCAGTACTAAGGCAATCTGGGGCAACAACAACCATGTCTTGCGCTTGCCCAGTTTCTTAAAGTAGACTCGGTCAATTAAGGGCGCCCAAAAGAATTTAAACGCCCAAGGAATATACAGAAGCGACAACATGCCAATCCAACGCAAGTCCACCCCTTGATGACGCAAGATGGCAGGCAAGGCCACATTATAAAAATACAATGGCAAGGCATGCGCCAGATACAACACAATCACCACTGTTAAGCTCAGTGCAGTAAATGTTTTTTCGGCATGGGTTTTTATTGCGGGATTCAGATTGTTCATATCCACCTCTGCACAGCCCATTGCACGGCATCAGAATGATCTAAAGTCACGTAGTACGGCACACGCCATGCCGCATGTAGCGCAGGTGAATTCAGTCGCAGTTGATCCTGTGAATCTTGTGCGATGCGAATCAAGCCCAAACAGTATTGGAAAAACAGCTGTTTATTTCTTTTGTACCATAGCGCTTGCAGCTGACGATATTCTTCAGGAAATGTGGTTGCCGGTGCCGTCTGCATGATCAGTACAAAATATTTTTTCATCTGCAAAAGCTGTTCAACCTGTGACAGCCATTGCTCAAATTCTGTCATCGAGACATGATCGAAAAAGCGCATATCTATTACCTGGATATGTGTCGACTGATAGCTCACGTGATGGCCTCAGTTTGCTTGGCGTGTAATTTTAATTGCTGCTGATAACGTTTTGAGGCCTCTAAGTAAGACTTGAATTTTGCGTAGAATTGATCTTTAAAACAGCAGTACAACATGGCTGTTTTTTCAGGCATTTCGATTAAACCTTGTGCTTCATAGCACATCTCTTCCACCACCATGGCATAGGGTTTGACCGTATGATCAGGCTCGCCGACAATTTTCAGCGACGCAGTATTTTCAAAAATATAAAAGCCCAATAAGCGCATCACAGGACGTAAATAGCCTTGACCAAAAGCAGATTTTTCCCCAAACAATAAGTGCCAGCCTAAGTCCGACGCATCTCCTGAGTAATAGCGCCCCAAACGATCACGTTGAGCTTCATACACTTCGCTATAACCCACATCTTGACCATTCACCCCCACAATCAAAATGCGATGATGATCATCTGCCAGCATTTTTTCGTAATAGACTTTCAGTTCCACCTCCGATTTATTCAGTTGCCATTGCGGAATCACATGCGCTTCATGCATCCATTTATGCAGCAACAGCATATCTTCGGGATAGCGCATTTGACGCAAATAGAATTGCGTCTCATTCTCATAGTATGGGTAAAAATCTGGAAGTTGACGAGATAAAGACGTCATAAGTGCATCCTATATTTTATAAAGTAATGAAGTGTTTGCTGCTGTTTTGAGCTTTTGATTGTGGTTGCATCAGGCTGTTAAGCTTGGCTGATTGCGGCTGCAACTTGGCCCAAGTCTGTAAAGTCTGTGGACTGACCGGATTGGCCATGGGGTTTAAAAACACAGGGACTGGACGCTCAACTTCATCGTTGTAGCTGCTGGTAAACAGACGTACCCGATTCAAGCAAATTTTTTCAAATTCAGCGCGGAAAATTGCAAATTTTTCAATTCGTTCGGATAGCTCAGGATTTTGTTGATGCATACTCGCAATGACATCTGAAATACATTGCCAAAATTCAAGTTCACTATGCTGTGGAAAGTCTTCTAGAAAGACCGCACAAATATAGCGGTAATGCACCATAAATAGCCCAGTGAAAATAAACTGGCTGAGTTCCTGTGCGCTATGGCGCAATAAAATATGCGCTTCTTCTGGCATATCGGCAAGTTCAGGAAAATCCTCATCGACTAAATTGATATCGTCAATAAAGTCTTTAAGAACCAGTTTTTTCGGTATGCCGCATTCATGGATTAACATGCTGTTTTCACCGTGCGGAGAAAATGCCAGACCATATTTGTATAAACAAATCAACAATGGGGTTACACAGACTTCCGCAAATTGCTTTAACCAGTGTAACGGGCTGAGTCCGGAAGCTTGAATCAAGACCGTCAAAATGGACTGGCCGCTGTGATCACGATGCAATAAAGCGGCTTGCGATAATGCGGCTTGACCTTGCTTGATCCGTGAACTGACACTTTCACGCCACAAACAGCCAAACAGTTCTTTAAACTGATACGGTGCACCTTCAATTTGGTCAAAACATGGCTGTTGAATGGTTAAAGTTGCAATCTCTCCCAAAAACTCTACACCGGTGGCGTGTAACTTTGCATCTTCAGTCTGAATCTGTTGCAGCCAAGCCGTTACCGCCGGCGCAGCAAGATTACGTTTTGATGGCAGACCACGATAGACTGCGGTATTAAAAATACTCAGCGGTAATTTCACATAATGTCGTTCTGGGTGACTGGTATTACACAGTGTGCGAATTGATTGCATTGGCACATAATCATCCTGACCGATATCAAGCGCGATAATGTGCTGATTGACAATTTCATTGGCATAGGTTGCAACCAACCATTGATGCCATTGCCATGCATGTACAGGAATGAGGAAATAATCTTCTGCTAAAAGACCTTGTGCCTGCAATTGCTGAGTAAAAGCGTGCAACTGTTCAGCACTCAGCTCATGTCGATATAAATCTTTGGCTGACCACGCGGCGGTCGAACGGTATTCAGCAAGTTGCTGATGCACAGCTAACCATAACACTTTGACCGTGGGTGAAATCTCCGGTGCTGCACTCAAATAATCATCATAACCAAAGCCCATGCGTCCTTTACTCATAATCAGCCAAGGATGACCACGCAGCATGCCTTCAATTTTATAATGCGGTTGACTTAATACGGCTGTACTTGGCAAGCGCTGATCATTCATCAAATGTGCTTCTGCCAGCCACGTATTGTTCATTTCCTTGATTAAATAGGCTTTGGTAAAGGGCTGAATCTCGCTTTGATTGGCAAAGGCACGCATAAAGGTGTGTAAATTCCACGCAGCATCGTTGTCAATTAAATCGCCCGCAGAATTGCAACAGCGTACCGAACCGGCTTGAATATGCCAGTGTCCCAATCGGTATTGAAAGCCTTGAAATGAGTAGGATTGATCATCCAGTTGAAGCGCATAATGACCTTCTTCTAAAGCATTCACCTGAATAATTTCTTCATATAAAAATTCCGCAATGGCCATTTCAATTAAACGCTGTCCCGCAGCACGCCATTGTGGTTGGTTCACTTGTAACTTGGCAAAATTCACAGTATTTTCTCTAATTTTTGAAGTGGAAGCGCGGCTTGCGTCAAATGTTTTTCAGCGTTTGGCTGAGATGGCTTAACAGGATTGATCGAACTTTTGCCATGACGCAGCATCGCTTGTCCTGATGTGGATAAAAGCTGCATATAAGGATTCTGCTCTGGCTTAAAAGATTGGAAGCATTGCTGCTGATCACTCAACTCATACAGTGCATAGCCCAGCAGTTGATTAATAATTTTTGCTGCACGATGCGCTCCCAATCCCAAGTCAGGTGTACCCACACCATGGCTATGCATTTCTTGATTTTGTACATAGATTTCTCCCGCGGCCTTATGCTTGAGGCGATAATCTTCGGTTATTTTCCAGCGACCTTGCGCATCGGTCTGAATCAGTGCATGTAAATGGTGCATAAAATCGAACCGTGGCGTCTGATAACCTGTTGCCGCGACCACAACATTTGCATCCAAATAAAACCGTTGTGCGGTTACTTTATGTTCAAAAATAAGGCGAATCTGTTGGTTGAGCACCTCGGCATGAATCAAATTGCTTTGACTGTGCAAGAAGGTCTGCTGTTTCGCGCCTGCAATACTGTGCTGATAGAGTTTTGTATAAATATCACGAATGGTTTTGGCGCTAATTCCTTTATAGAGCAACGCCTGCTGCTGCAGTTGCGCTGCTTTTTGTGCCTCATCTAATTGATAAAAATGGTGGGTATAATCTGGACTAAAATGCTCCAAACCTAAGGCGCTATATTCCATTGGAAAAAATCCATTGGCGCGTGTCAGCCAATGCAATTCAAATTGAGAAATGAGACGCTGATCATCGTCATATTGACGATCAAACAGGTTCATAAACACTTCCGCTGCAGATTGCCCTGAGCCCAAGACAACCACATTACCGGTTAAATTAGACAATGGCGTGGTTAAGTAATCTGCTGAATGTCGGCATTTTTCAGGATAATCCTGTTGGATTTTTTGTAGGCACTCGGGTACATAGGGTACATTGCCCGAACCAATAACTAAATTTTGACACAGATAACGGCTGCATTGCCCATTCTGTTCGACCAGCACTTCAAAACCATGCGGCTTGGCATGGATTGCAGTGACAGATGAGCGATACTGAATATGAGACAATTGATCTGCAACCCATTGGCAATAGTGGTTATATTCACGCCGCGGAATATGCAGTTGCTCTAAGAAGTAGAATTTATATAAGCGTTGCTGTGTTTTTAAATAATTTAAAAAACTAAACGGACTGGTCGGATCAACCATCGAAACCAAATCGGCTATAAAAGGCACTTGCAGCACAGTATTCGGCAGTTGCATACCTGCATGCCAGTCAAATTGCGCTTTTTTTTCAAAGATTAAATAGTCTAGATCGGTTTTGTTATGCAATAAACTGGCAAGGCTGAGATTAAAAGGGCCCAGTCCAATGGCAATAAAATCAAGCATAGCGTGCATCCTTTTGTAAGATGCACAGCGGATTTGGCAATGCCACATACACTGACTGCGCTTCAAGCGGTGCCATCAGCTCATCCAATTCACATAAACGGGTTAATAAATTACCCTTATAAGGCAAACTGGGTGAGTGTAATAATCCCTTTAATAAACTGCTCTGTGGATATTGTTGCAAGAGCGCACACAACTCATCCTGTAGGATGTGCAGTAATTCTTGCTCTTGAATAAAGCCTGTCGCCCCAATCGCATTAATAATGCCAAACAAGGTATTGCCAAAGAAATAATAACTAAACTTTTCATCAACAAAGGCTTGAGAGCCTACGGCCTGTGCTTGTTCGGATAATGCTGGAAATTGTGCCAGTACTTGGGTGGCCAATTCTTCGATGTAATAAAAGCCTTGATTATCACGTAACCAAAGGTATTTGGGCATGCCTTGTTCTAACTCAATCAAGACATTTTGCTGATGTGACTCAAATGCCATACCATGCTCATGGTACAAATACATCAGCGGGGGCAGACTGACCGCTAAAAATTCTTTAAACCAGCTTAATGCAATATCATGCTCATCTGTTTGCAGTGCATTGTTTTTGATCATGGCAAATAATGAATTAAAACGATTAAGTGCTTGAGTAGGATGGTCTTGGCACAAAGAAGCGATACAGCTCACTTGTTGCGCAGGTTGAAAAGGCTGATCCCGAAAAATACAAATGGTTTCGTTCATCATGTGATCATTAATATTAAGCGCAATCCATGCTGGATCATTCAATGCTTTTAAGCTGGGACAATGTTGCAGAATCTGTTGACCAAATTTGCTATGCCAAAGTCGATGGCTCATTTCACCCCGATAACATTCTTTGGCTAAATTGACGCGCAATGAATTGGTGATCATCACCGATAATGAGGGCTTAAACATCCATGGTGCGGTAAAAGAGGCCAAAGTACGCACTGATGTGGTCGGAGATAAAAACCACGCTGTTTCACCTAAGTCGAATAATTTGCGCTTGATTTTTAATTCTTTAAACCATGGTTTGGTTTGCAGATAACGTGCTTGCCAAGGATGTAAAGGCAATAATTTATAATCCGGATATTGCTTTAATCGTATGTGTTCACTGTTATTTAAATGCGGCAGTATTTGCTGTTTAAGCTGCAGGGAAATCGCCTGATTCAAGGCTGAACCTTCGGCTATAAACTCAGGCGAAATAAGCCAATAATGCAACTGCGTTTTCCCTTTGGCTTCAGGGCAGTAGTGGTTCCAATCCTCATGCACAAAGCCCAGTCTACTTTTGGGTGCAGGATGCATGCTATGACCTAAAATTAAGGCCTGTTCAGTATCTAAAAAATTTTGTTCAGCTGCAATTAAATGATTAAAATCTGGCTCACGACAGCTTAGAAAATATTGTAATGCATCACGACTTTCTGCCCAACGTTGTATCAGTGAGGTTGCATCAAGTGTAATTTTAGAGGCTTGTACCAAATCTTCAAGCAGTAGCGTGACGATGCTAATCGGACTGAAATCTCGCAATTGCCCCTGACTCAATACTTGAGGAAGCTGCGCGATACGATGTCGACCGACAAGGCTGACGTAAGACAGCGGAATTAACAGTTGCGCTTGAATGCTGTTTAACTCAATAACCAATAACGTCGAACCATGGCTAAGCGTTAATTGAATCGAATCTTGTTGATATTTTTCTAGCAAAGTACCTTTGCCAGTTTCTTGTGCGTATGCATTGACAAGATGCTGCATCGCTAGGCGATTGGCAAGCGCTTTCATCTGACCCTATCCCCTTGTTTTAGATTTGTGCAAACCCTGAATATACGTATTTGTGTTCAATAAAATTGACGCATAATTCATTAGAGTAAATATAAATAATTTCTCTAATGATAATCGTTATTATTATCAATTGCATCTTTTTTATATAAAAATATAATAAGAACTTCGCAGATACAATCAGTTGCAGGATTAACAAACAAAACCATGCACGATTGGATGCGACAATAGGCCAGAATTTATCAGGCACAAATTTGTTTACTACGTAGTTCAATAGAGGATTTGGATTAAAGATATCCAACGAGATAGACCGTCATGCAATGCTTAAATTGAAGCTTATAATCACAGCATAGGCTATAAATGGGCTGATGAAACCGGTTTGACACGTGGGACGAAGTACAGCGTTAGGCAAGCGAATAGTTCTGGATGGCACGCATGAAACACCGCATCAGGCCCACACAGAAAAACCTGCGATGATGGCTGCTAAATCTCTAGATTTAACCTGAGTGATTGATAAAAGGATTAAGTTTTCTCGTCGAATATTACTCAGGTTGGCGTTTAATACCGCAAGTGTTGCTGAAAAAGTTGAGCTTGGTATGTCAGCCAATCACTTGAAATGGCTGTTTGATGCTGTTGTAACGTTAAAATATTTGATGTTATGAAAATAGACTATGATTTTTTATCGGCTATAAAAAACCATCCACAATTTGATCGTTTTCTGATTTTTTGCAACAGGTCCACTCAGTAATGTAAATTTAAATGAGCAAAGATCATCAAATTCAGTGGAATTTATAATCAATTGAAATTAAAAAGTAGATATATTGAAAGTAGATTAGTCACGTAATGCTATATTTACCTGTTAAAAAACGCATAACAGATAAAATCGGTACTTAAAATAAGTACTGAAGTAAGAATATTTAAAAATTAAGGAAATGAGTTTGTCTAGCCCCAATCAAGATATCTACAGCCTCAATCCATCCCAAGTTTGGTCGGGCTTTAAAAGCCTCCTGCCGATCTCATGTTTTGTCGCAATTTTTGGCGGCGCTTTTGGCTTGGCGGCCACTCAAGCAGGGTTAGATAACAGTTCAATTGTATTAATGAGCACTTTGGTCTTTGCCGGCGCCTCACAATTTGCCACTTTAGAGTTGTGGGGAGAACAAATCTCACTGGTGCCTTTAGTGATCACTGTTTTCTTTATTAATGCGCGCCATCTCTTAATGGGCGCATCGCTTTATCCTTGGCTGCGTCACCTACCGCCGATTAAACGCTACAGTACTTTATTGGTCATTTCTGATGCAAATTGGGCCCTTTCTCTGCAAGCATTTAACCGCGGGGAATCCGGCATGGGAATATTGTTTGGTGGAGGAATTGCACTTTGGTTGTCTTGGGTGCTCGGTACCTGTCTCGGTCTGTATTTCGGTAATGTCATTCATCATCCAGCAGCCTTTGGCTTAGATATGGTCATGGCCTGTTTTTTACTGGCTATGGTGGTGGGCGGGAAAAAGGATCTGCGTATTTGTGTGATTTGGATGATCGCTGCTGCAACATCATTGCTGGCCTATTGGTATTTACCTAAAAATAGTCATGTGGTTGTGGGTGCAATCATTGGTGGAGTGGTCGGGATTTTTTGGAAAGAGAAGCAGCTATGAATCTAGAACTGAGCACCGCTTATCCATGGATGATTATTTTGATCATGGCCATTGTCACTTTGGCCACGCGTTGGGGTGGCGTTGTGATCATGGCCTATGTTCCTATTAGTGAACCGGTTCAACGTTTTATCACTGCAATGTCAGGGTCTGTTTTGGTTGCACTTTTGGCCCCCATTGCGCTTGAAGGTGATCACGGTGCGCGTTTTGCACTACTCACCACGGTAATATGTATGTTGGTCATCAAAAAACCTTTATTGGCCATTGCCGCAGGGATGTTCGCGGCAGCAATGTTTCGTTATTACTTCAATTAAGTTAAGGTTTAAAAGCGAATGTCCTATAGACCCATCTACTCTTCACTAAGCAAATTTTAGTCGTATAAATCCAGCCATCTTAAAAACCACAGCTTTCATATAGGCTCAGCCTCTACTCTCTTTCCATGTGAGTACTTAATGCAGCGTAGTTAACGTCAACTGTTGCCAGTGAGCTACAACATGTGCATGATGGCTAAAGCATCAATTTTAAATGTCGTTATAGACAAAATGGGCATCGCTCTGAGCTGCTGATGTACGCTATAGCGTACAAGCATTCAAGCCATTTGCCTCTAGGTGATTTGTAGGAAATTTATTATGCTGGCCATATAGAGAACAGGATGTTCCGCGAATAACAATAAAACATCAGTACAAGGAAAGTCAGATATGACAGGAGTGATATCTAAGCAACCCATACGAAGAACCCCGACAGGAAGTCGGGGTTTTTTTATTGTCTATTTTTAGCGATGAATTGGCCTGTAATCCGCAGCCAAAAGACAGATTAAAATAATAAGTACGTTGAAAGTGGCTCAATATAATAAAAAACGCTTAAAACAGAGGCCTAAAAATTTAAATTCATCTCTAAATCCTCTAATTTCATTTAGAGCAACAACGGAAATTGATAGCATTGTGCATAGATCAAAGCGGCAATCAGTACACACGCCACACTGAACCAAAGCAGATAAATCTGAGCAGCGGACCACGGTATTTGCCAAGTAATTTTAGCTCTGCTGCTTAACCACTCTGTGACACTAATGGCCACAGTCAGCCATAATGCACCGACTAAAAAGCCGCCCAGCACATCACTTAAATAATGTTCATTTAATACAATTCGACTTAATCCCACCAGTATCGACAATAAGACTGCGATGAAAAATAGATGTACTTTTCGAACATAATTTTGGCTAAAACGAATAGCCAAATAAGCGATAAACCCATACAAGGCAATGCTGATGGTGGCATGTCCACTTGGGAAAGAATATGAGCTTTCAAGCAGTAAACCACCACTTGGTCGCAGGCGATGAAATAACAGTTTACTTAAGAAGGTAAATATAGAACTGCCTAAAGCAGAGAGCAGTAATCCGATTAAAATATAAGGTTGACGAATGATGACGCATAGCGCACAGACTAAAAACACCACCAAACAGGCAATTGCTGTGGAAGCTAAACTGGTGATCAAGATAAAAAAATGCACGATACTGGATTCGCGCAGCATATTCATCTGTTGTGAAACAAAATGATCCATGGTCACAATTGTGTCCGAAGTGACCACATCTTCAACCAAGCCACTGAACAAGGCGAAGATATAACCCATGACTAAAATGAATAGGGTCAGCGGTAAACCGTTAAAATATTGGCGTTGCAATCGTCTGAACAGAAAATGAGAAAATTTTGGATAATGCTTTTTGAATTGAATGAAGTGTTTGTTTTGTCTCACATTCTGTTTAAATTTAATCCAATAGCGCATCGCGCGGGTAAATGGTTGCTGAGCATAATGCAGCATGGCATACGGTAACAGCCACAAAAGAACAATCAGCAATAACAGTACAATACTCAAGATGAACAATTGCTGATTTTCTTGAACAAGTGCAATCATGGCTGAAATATTATCCTTTTAGAGCTGTTTTTTAGGTCTACTCAGTTCAAATTATATTGAAGTGAGCAGACAGTCATATTATCTATCGTCAATTCCCCTCACCCTTCAGCCTGTTTTAAAGCAGCTTTAGGGCTAAAGTGAATACACAATAAAATAGCCATCAAGAGCACAGCGGATGCAGTAAAGCGGCTTAAGTCTAAACCACCCGATGTCAGCGGTTTATCGAGGAAGTCTCCGACCACCGCCCCCAAAGGACGTGTTAAAACAAAAGCACTCCAGAACAATAAAGTCCGCGAAATATGCGTAAATTTATACAGCAGCACAATGATGAAGATCAGCACGACAAACAGCACAATGCCGCCGCTATACCCCAATCCCAAAGTATCTGCTGACCAATCGCCTAAAGCGGTACCTAAGGTTTGAGAAAAGGTAATGGTTAACCAATAGAAAACTTCTGCTCGTGAATAATTCACGGTATGCGGTGAAATACTTCCTTCCACTTTATACCAGCTCAATAAAGACAAACAGACCAGACCCAGCAATATACTGGTTCCACCGACATAACCAATACCCAATGATCGATCGACAAAATCGGCCAATGTGGTACCCACAGTGGTACTGGCAATAATAGTAAACCAATACAAATAAGGTCGATAAGATTTGGCGCTAATTTGGAAAAATACCAAGACGATAAAAACTGCGGCAAAAATAAAGGTACTGACCAAGTAGCCTAAATTTAGAGACATAGACAATGCATCTCCGCCCGTTTCACCAAAGGTGGTGGCAAAGATTTTAGTGATCCAGAAAAGTAAGGTGATTTGAGGAACTTTAGAAAGGTGATTAGCCATATTGTATTGTTGTTGATTCATCAGTCTAACTCACGCGAGATCTTTTCTAAGATGCTAAAGCAATTTCATTAAGCTAAACTTAAAATTAAATGATGTTTTTTTGTTATTCATTGAAATCAATAAATGACTGAATTTGCGGATTAACTTTATCTAACAATACGCCTAAAATCGCTACTACCCAATTAAACTGTTGATTCTGATTTTAATTTATTGGGTGATAATGGTATTTTTTAATTTAATTTTAAGCTTTAAAATTCACACTTGATGTTCAGCATTTCTGATCGTCTAAGCATGCTTAACCCATGTTAAAACTTAAGCAATTGATGAGCAAAAGGATATATTAAAGGACTATATTCCATATCAATATCTAAAATTTAGGAAAAGTAATGCACAATACCTATCCAAAACCGATAATAATAATTCACTGGCTAACATTGCTTTTAGTGGTCATTGCTTATTTGAGCAGCGGAAATCCAACCAACACAGGCTTACTGGGGCAAGTTCATGTCACATGCGGCCTATCCATATTGATTCTCTTTTTCATTCGCTTAAGTCTTATTGTGATCTATCAGAAAAATATTCCTCAGAATGAGATCATTAATCAGTACCAAAATAGATTATTTAAAATAGTCAGATTGATGCTGTATTTAAGTTTATGTATCGTTCCAATTGCCGGTTGGCTGGCGTTATCGAGTCTGACTGAGCATTTTAAAATAGGCTCGGTAAACTTACCGCTTTTAAGTAGCGTCAGAGGTGTTAATTCTATTGGAGAATTACACCAATTCTTAGGCAATGCTTTTATTGCACTGGTTGGTTTACATGGCGCTGCTGCATTAATCCATCATTTTATTTTCAAAGATCATGTATTAAAAAGTATGCTTTTTAAAAGAGATAAATGATTTAGATGCATCGCTTTAAAATCGCTGTTTTACTTTTTAATCAAGCCATGCTCTGCTTGGTTTAGCTCAAGCAGAGCATGGCTTATAGACAATAATGTGGGCGTCTTTAGATTAAAAGATGAGTACCCGATAGACAATCATTTTTAGGCCACTGCAGTATTAAACAACGAGCCAATCCACGCACTGAATAACATAGCCACAATTCCCCAAAGCATGACCCGAATTGCACCTCTCCAAATACTGACACCGCCTGCATAACTGGCTAATGCACCCATAATTCCAAGGCTTAAAACCCCAATAAGCATGACACCTTTGGCTAAATAAGCATTGGGCAAAAGCAGAATTGAAAGCAAAGGAAATAATGAACCTACAGAAAAGGCAACGGCTGAAGAGGATGCGGCAAGAAATGGCTGCGCAGAAGTATGTGCTGAAATACCAATTTCGTCACGAGCATGCGCATCTAACGCATTGTGCAGGGTCAATTGTTTGGCCACATCTTCAGCTAAGCTAGGCGTTAAACCGCGTTGGATATAAATATTCTTCAGTTCTTGTAGTTCATGTTCAGGATGAAGCTTTAACTCACGCGCCTCCATCTTTAAATCACTCTGCTCTATATCTTGTTGTGATTTAACCGAAATATATTCACCGGCAGCCATGGACGCTGCTCCAGAAATCAATCCTGCCACGCAAGTGACCAATAACGTTTGCGAAGAAGCCCCACTGGCGGCTATGCCCACCACTAAACTGGTGACAGAAATAATTCCATCATTGGCCCCTAATACAGCAGCACGTAGCCAGCCTGAACGTTCAATATAATGTTTTTCGATATGATAAGAATGACGCACAATATAGTCTCTTTTAGCTGTGACATTAATTCTGTTAAATTTATTTTATCTGTAAATTATAATCGATCTAGAGCTTATTATAAGCGCTGCATCACGCTAAATTCTTAGTATATTTTGCCTTAAAATAGATAACAGTGATCTGATCCATCACAGATACACCACTGATGCCAAATACAGCGCTACTTTTCTGCACTTGGCATCAGCCGGATTAATCCATTTTCACTTTAATTCAATCAGCGAACTTTAAAAAACAAACCGCAGTCCTGCCCCATATAGCCAGCCTTGATCCGCAGCCGCGGCATCTTGCCATGGCGTAGCCTCATTGCCCTTGTTATATTCATAAGCAATATCAATATAAGGCATAATTTTCTTACTGATTTCATAGCGTGTTTCAAGCCCAAGCATCGCCTGACTTAGACCTGTTTTTTGCGCATATTTAGAGGCATCATTGAACAGCATATGCATTTCTAAATACGGTTTTAAAATCAGCTTTTGCGTTAAGAGTACATCACGCTCCGTTTCTAAACTTAAACCGACGAAATCATCTTGTCCTAGATATAAATATGCATCAGTTTCAAAAAAATAGGGGGCCAGACCATGCAAGCCAACAACTCCACTCAGCGTTTCTTCTATATCTGTAGATTGATGATCCAGCTTTACTTTTTCCGAACCATATCCCAGACCGGCCTGTATATCCCAGAAATCTGAAATCATTCGGCTATACAATACTTTGGCATCATATTGGGCATATTCGGCTTGGTGCTTATCCATATGCGCTTGAATGACGATTTTATGTTCATCGCTACCGATACGCGTTTCCAATTTTGACTTAACTGTGCCGCTGCCATTTTCATCGCTCAGCCATTTATTGTCGACGATGGTGCTGCTGTAAATCTGCCCACCATGTTCTTTACGATGATCATGTATCTGCTGAGAATCCATCGCTGGCTGTGCCTGCGCTCGTGCATGGGTTGAATGCTCAGGCACGGATTGATCTGCCAAATGAGTAGACATGGCAGCCTGCTCAGACATCAAATGATGTTCATCTTGCGCCATAGCCCAGTGACTGATGAGCAACAATACACTGCTGAATACCGATTTAGAAAAAAGCTTAATGCTGCGCATGTGCATCTCCTTTCATTTCAGTATTCGTATCGATTATATGATTTACACGGGGATTCGGATTTTTGATTGCTGAATGATCGATAGCATGAATAGGCGTGGTGGCTAACTTGCCATCCGTGACATTGGCCACAATCAATTTATTCATCATGCCGGCACTCATGTGATAGAGCAAATGACAGTGAATGGCCCATTCACCCAGCTCATCGGCAGTCAATAAGGTGGTTACCGTTTCACCCGGCGCTACAATCACCGTGTGCTTATTGGGCATATCCACAGCGGCTTGCCCATTTTCAAGTTGCATAAACATGCCATGCAGATGCATGGGGTGCGCCATCATACTGTCATTGATAAACTTCAACCGAATCCGCTCACCAAATTTAACTTTTAGGGATTCAGCATCATTGAATTTCTTGCCATTGATGATCCAAATATAGCGCTCCATGGTGCCACCCAAACGAATCACCAATTCACTTTCGGCATCTCGGGTATCTTTTTGCGGCTTTAACGATTTTAAATCACTGTATTGCAGTGCTTTATTACCTTTGGGGGTCGATGCATTGGCCCAGCCCTCGACCAGCTGATCATTTTTTTGCATCATGGCTGAGGTTGGATTTGTATGCTGCATTGCATCGCCATCCATGTTCATATTGTTATGATTCATTTTTGAATGATCTAACGGATGCTGCGGCATCTCTGTCATTGAGCCGTGCCCCATATCCTGCATGCTCAGAAGCGCACGTGGCCGAGGTGCAGGCAGATGAATACTCGGCTTGCTTACGCTAAGTGCATTCTGTAAGGTGGCAATGGCATAACCTGAACGATCAATCGACTCCGCCTCAATCTGATAATGCGCTTGTTTTGGCTCGACAATGACATCATAGGTTTCTGCGGTACCGATACGGAACTCATCCACAGCCACTGGTTTCACCGGCTGGCCATCGGCACTGACCACGGTCATTTTTAAGTGCGGAATACGCACATCAAAAAAAGACATCGCAGATGCATTGATGAAACGTAGACGAATTTTTTCATTGGCTTGAAACAGTCCTGTCCAGTTTTGTTCTGGAGTCTGACCATTGATGAGAAAGGTATAACCGGTGACATCGGACAGATCTGTTTTCAACATGCGCATCTGATTCCACATTTTGCGCTCAGACCATGTCGCTTGTAGCCCATCCCGTTTTACTTGCTGCCATACGTCAGCCAAAGTCTCACGCTGATCCTGATAGTAGTCCGCAGAAACTTTTAAGTTGTTCTGAATCTGCGCACTGCTTTGTTGATGAAAATCAGACAGCATGACCACATAATCACGATCCGTCTGTTCATGTGCAGCCAAAGGTTTTTTATCTTGAGGATAAATCACCAGCGCACCGTACAAACCATCCTGTTCCTGACCTTTGGAATGGGCGTGATACCAATAGGTTCCGCTTTGACGAACCTTAAATTTATAGACGAATTCTTTATTCGGGCTAATCCCCGTAAAGCCATTAAATCCCGGCACCCCATCCATAATTCCAGGCAAGAGCAAGCCATGCCAATGAAGCGAGGAATCCTGATTTTTGAGGTTATTTTTGACCCGAATAATGGCATCATCACCTTCTTCAAACTCAAGTAAGGGTGCAGGAAATTTGCCATTGACCGTGATACGTTTGACCGACTTTCCGGTCACATTGATGCTACTTTCATCAATGACCAATTGGTATTCTTTGACCGCTGCAAAGCCCCATGTAGATGACACAAGGCACATGCCCGCAAGCAGACTTTGACTGAATTTAATAGACATAGCTTAATCCTGTAATTTAAAAATAATATTTTAAAAATAAAGATTAAACTTTGGGTGGACGAAGAATTTCCTGCGCGTAGCCGACAAGATGTTGCGCCTCATAAAGGCTAAATCGGCTATTATTTTTATATTCTATGGGAGGCATGACAAGCGTAAATGGCTGCACGGCTAAACCGAAAACCAGCGGCTGACAGAGCACCGAACCACAATCCGCACAGTGGTGATGCTGCATGTGCCCCATATCTGAAACAGAGATACACGTTGGAAGTGCCGGCTGCTGATTTTCAGCACGCACTTTC
>NZ_JXBK01000002.1:41272-41498 GCF_000816495.1 Acinetobacter harbinensis | reverse complement strand
TATGCTGCATCTGAGCCGAAGAATGCGGTTGATTCATTTTCTGGCAATGCGCGCTCATCTGTTGATTTGCGCTCTGCATGTGTAAATTCATGCTCTTTATCGAGGCCACAGACACACTACTCCAGCCTATGGTAAACACCATAAGACAAATTAACCAAACTGGTTTACGGAAGAGTGCCAACACAATAAGCCTGCAATAAAATGGTATGCCGTTGAATGAGCAACA
>NZ_JXBK01000002.1:40288-41262 GCF_000816495.1 Acinetobacter harbinensis | reverse complement strand
CATAAGCTGTGATTTTTGAATTAGCAAATGTTTATTGCTTAAGCCTACGACTGGCGTGTATCCTCCCTCTTTGCGATCACTCAATAATTGATCGCTTTCATTGATTAACATAAGCGCTGTTTTGACTATTTTTCACAACACATCTAAAAGCACAGCCTTTGGCTTGATTACAAACGATCCACCGCTGTTATGTATTCACAATGGATTGCAATATTGCATAAGTTATGGCGTATTTCGAGTCTACAATTTTAAAAACTATCCATTGCGTTGTTAGTGGCCTGATTGAGTCTAAATAACCTGAGTTCGACATAAAAAATAAATGAAAAAAAGCCTTAGCACCTGTAATATCTTGGTTACGAAGACAAAACATTTCAGAGCAAGGCTTTTTCATGGACTATATTACCGAATTATTTTGTATTTTGGATGATTTCTGCAAAAAGTTTAATGAGTCTTTAGAAAAAGCTCTAATTTCTGATCAAAAAACAACAATGAAAAAGTCAGCTTTAAGCTTGTCTGAAGTGATGACCATTGTCATTTTATTTCATAAATCCGGATTTAGATTTTTCAAATATTTTTATTGTCATATGATCATCCCATTTTGGAAATCAGCTTTTCCCAAGCTTCTTAGTTACAATCGTTTTATTGAAATTATGCCGCGTTGTTTACAAGCTTTGAGTAGTTTCTTCCATCAAGTTAAAGGAGAAGATACCGGAATTTGTATCATTGATTCGACTAAATTGGTCATTTGCCATAATCTTAGAATTAAAAGAAATCGTGTATTTAAAGGCTTGGCCGGTCGCGGTAAAAGTAGTACAGGTTGGTTTTATGGATTTAAAGTCCATATCGTTATCAACAACTTGGGTGAAATTATTAATCTCAAGATTACATCAGGAAGTGTGCATGATGTTGCTGTACTTGAATCTTTAACCAAAGAGTTAAAAGGTATTTTACTAGGCGATAAAGGCTATCTGAGT
>NZ_JXBK01000002.1:38585-40212 GCF_000816495.1 Acinetobacter harbinensis | reverse complement strand
CCATCCAAACTGAAGAAGAAAAACAATTGCTTTGCAGAAGAGGATTGATCGAAACAGTGAATGATCAGTTAAAAAACTTACATCAAATTGACCATTCACGTCATCGTTCGGTGAATAACTTTATGGTGAATATTATGGCTGCGATAGTGGCTTATTGCTTAAATCCAAATAAGCCAACTTTCCAAAACTTGCTAAAAAGCTAAAATATTTCGTCGAACTCAGGTTAAATAATTTCCTCGATTGTAGGATTTATCTCAAGTGAATAAACTACAAAAGCGACTGCATTAAAACGGGGTAATGAGAAAATAAGTACAATAAGCACAGAAAATAGTGCTGCCGCAATACCGCCTTTCATGCTCCTCTACTTTCACTGAAATACTGCGATACATCATAATTTTATTGCCCAACGCAATCAGCCAAGCCACGGATAGAATAGCTATATTGTAACAACTGAATATTTTACTTTATCCACTGTGTTTAGGTTTAGGATTTAAATTGATTATATGAAAAAGTTGATTTTTTTACCCGGCGCATCAGGCAGTGTCGATTTTTGGCAGCCTTTAATGGATTTACTGCCCGCACAGCATGAAAAGCAAATCATCGCCTATCCTGGCTTTGGCGGTTATGCTAAAAATCAGGATATACAAAATTTCAAACAATTAACCGATTATGTCGTGGACAGTATTCCATCGAAATCGATTCTCATTGCCCAGTCTATGGGTGGAATTTTTGCAATTGCCAAAGCACTAAGACAGCCTGAGCAGGTTCTTGCCTTGGTGCTTATTGCCACCTCAGGCGGCATAGATCTAAGCCAGTTTAATGTGCAAGATTGGCGCACAGACTATCAAAGACAATATCCTGATTATCCTGAATGGTTTATGAGCAGTAAAATAAATTATGAAGCTGCCCTATCAAAGATTAAGGTTCCTGTGCTTTTAATTTGGGGCGATCAAGATCCGATTAGTCCACTTGCTGTAGCTGAGCATCTACAGGCTAAATTCGTACATGCGCAACTGCATATTATTTTACAAGGACAGCATGATTTGGCCCAATGCCATGCGCTAGAAGTAAGTCAAGTTATGGGTAACTTTTTAAAGATACTTACTCCAGAAGCGTATGGATCAAAAAACTCAGCTTAAGGGAGCGCTCAGACCATCCCCAGTTTTAATCAGCAGATTAAACGTGGGGATAATCAATTGTCAGTGCTGCTTATATCGAGGTAGGCCAGATTGCGGCAGCTTTAAAGGATTAACGAAAAATCGTCTTAAGCTCTTTGGGGATGCCTTGCATAGATTGCAGCTCGCCTTGGCTGTTTTTCCAAATCACTGCCGGAGTGGCATAGAAGCCATATTTTTCCATTAAGGCCTGATTATGATCCAATTGCGCGGCAATCGCCTGAGGAATCGGCTTAAGCTCGGTGAGTTTTTTCTTACCGGCTGAGAGGCTGAATGCTTCAAAGGCTTTTTGTGGATTTTCTGCGGCCAATAGACTTGCCGCCTGCCCGCGACTTTCTGGGCGGATGACCGCCACTTGGATATGACGTAACTGCACTTTACCGGATTTTACCCAAGGCCGTGCCTGTTGCCAAAAAGTATGGCAATACGGGCAATTGGGATCAGAAAACACA
>NZ_JXBK01000002.1:24641-38575 GCF_000816495.1 Acinetobacter harbinensis | reverse complement strand
ACAATTTGTGCGGCGTTCACATTGCCATCTTGAATCCATGCTGATTGTTCTAAGCCCTGCCAGACATCATTTAAAACCGACTGTTTAACATGCTTATCCAATGCCTGCACACTTAAGTTGCTGCCTTTGGCATTATATAAATCGCCGACAATATAATATTTTTGATCATTGGCAATAAAGACTGTTGCAGGATTTTGCTGCATATGCCCCGCCCAACCTGTCATGTGGCTGGGTGCATCAATTTGTTTAATAAATTTAAAACCTTCTTTGGCCAGTTGCTGCTTAATTGCTGATTCTGCGGCAGAAACTTGCGTGACGCTGAGCGCAAACAGCAAGCCCAGTATCCATTTTGAAACATGACTTTTTTTCATCATAAACTCCTAATCTGTCGATTGAACGGTAATTTTTTCAATATAGTGCTGCAACATCGGCGGGTTTAACTCGCCCAAATGTCGCTCCAGCAACTGGCCTTGGGCATTAAAGAATAAAGTACTGGGTAGACCAAACATCTTCATTTCAGTGGCCATAGTGCCGGTAGGATCTAACAATACATGCTGCAGTTGCAGTTGATTGCGCTGTAGATAAGCATGAATGGTATCGGGACTTTCACCTTGGTTAATAAAGATAAATTGTAGCTTAGGATAATCCCGTTGCGCCCGATCAAACACCGGCATTTCACGATGACAAGGCGGACACCAACTGGCCCATAAATTCACCACGGTCGGTTTACCGATCAGTTGTGCCAACGGTTGCGACTGCTGTTTTAAGTCGGTAAAGCTTAAATTCGGATACGCCTGTGGTACGGTTAAGGACTTTAAAAGCCCCATACCAAGGCCTTGTATCAGCACAAAACTCAGTACACTGCTGAGCAGCACAGTGCGTGTTAATAGGCGGTTTTTCCAAATAAACCATAAGCCGGCGGCAATCCATCCAGCATAAAAATTAAATCCTTTATCCTGAATTTTAACAATATTAATCGGCTGTACAAAATATAGCTCATAATGGTTAAGTACAAAAACAGCTCGCGCCAGCA
This sequence comes from Acinetobacter harbinensis, assembly GCF_000816495.1. Classification (GTDB taxonomy): domain Bacteria; phylum Pseudomonadota; class Gammaproteobacteria; order Pseudomonadales; family Moraxellaceae; genus Acinetobacter; species Acinetobacter harbinensis. Next base: position 37,542 of record NZ_JXBK01000002.1, on the reverse strand, counting down.
GTAATCCAACCCAAATACAACTCCAGAGCGAATCTTTATAGCGCTGCCAAACAAGATCACTCCAATGCTGGCGCGACTTAAAGTACTGACCGACAAAAAATACACTCAGCCATCCTATAATCATTATCATCACCGACCAAGGCAGCATCAACCGGCCAATGTGTAAGGCTTCTGAGGAAATCAATGCCCTTTGCTCGCTGTGAGTTGCTGTACATTTTCAATCAGCTGTGCAGCAGTATAAGTACCGGTCAAACGTAAATTACGACGTTCGTGTTGATTGGGCTGAAGAAACAGCAGGGTCGGTGGGCCTAAAACCTGTAACTGTTTGAGTAGCACATCTTGGCTAGGTTCATACTGGGTTAAATCCAGCTTAATTCGCGTTACATTTTGAATCGCTTGTTGTACGCGAGCCGACGGTAAAACCTCACGCTCAATGGGCTGACAGGCTACGCACCAATCTGCGTAGACATCAATAATGACGGGCTGTGTGCTATGTGCGGCTAAGGCGGCTTGTAACTGCTCGGAATTATTGACAATAATCCACGGCTGTAGCTGACTATTTTGTACGGGATTGACATTGGCTATGGCCAAGTTAAGCTGCCACAATCCACTGCCTGCCAGCAGAGCGCTTAAAATCAGCACGGAGATTTTATAAGGCAAAGTGGCGACATGTTTGACCACACGGATGAGGTAAATCGCCATGGCCAAAAACACCGCAGCAAAAGCGATAAAATATAGACTGATTGGTAACAAAGGGCGGGCAAAATAAATCGCCATGGCCAACATGACAAAACCAAAACTAAATTTTAAACGATCCATCCAAGCACCCGGTTTAGGTAAATATTTCGCCCCAAACACACTGGCAATAAATAAAGGAATACCAATCCCCACACCCAGTAAAAACAGATAAAAGCCACCCAAAAATTTCTGCTCAACATGCGAGACATACAGCAATGCACCGGCCAGTGGTGCACTCATGCAAGGCCCAACAATCAGTGCAGATACCGCGCCCATCACCCCTGCACCGAGTAAGGTTCCGCCTTTTTGGCGTTGTTGAATTTGATCTAAGCGTTGTAATAATTTCTGCGGTAAGGCCAGTTGATATAAACCAAAAAGATTCAGGGCAAAAACAATAAATAAAAGCGCGAATAAACTGATAAAAACTGGACTTTGAAACCAGCGTTGAATATTAAATCCAATCTGCGAAACAATCACCCCCATGATGCCGTAGACCAAAGCCATACTCAAAATAAAGGTTAAGGCAATCAAGGTGGCTTTGTAGCCTTTTTTACGCTGAATTAAGATTCCCGATAGAATAGGAATCAGCGGTAAGGAACAGGGTAAAAATGCCAGTAAAACACCTAAGCCTAAAAAGATTAAAATATTGAAAAAGACATTTTGATTAGACAACAAATCCACAAAGAACAGGTCATTATTTAATTCTTGATTAAAGGATGCGGCTGTAGAGGGTGATGGAGCAACGGTTTTTTGCTCTATTGCAGATGCGCTCACCTGTGTAGCAGAAGTAGCCGTTTGAATCGGCTGTTTTGCGCCAATCCCCTCTGGTTTGGCTACCGGCGGTTGTTTCAAAAGCGTTGGATCTGTTAGCGCTAGGTTTAATTCAGGATCCGCTGTTGTTGCGCTGGCAACTGGACTAGCAGGCGCGGCTTTTTTGGGCTTTAAAAATACCGACTCAGACTGACTTTTAGCTAGATTTTGTTGGGGTAGTAGACCTTCAGCATCGGTATGAATACTGCGGTGCTGCACAGGATAGCACAGCCCGTTTTCCGAGCAACCTTGCCATTTCACACTATATTCACGATTCGGTTGCACGGCAAACTGTGCCACAACCTGATTATAATGAACCTCGGTTTTACCAAAAGTGGGATCGTCCTTTTCTTGGCCTTTTGGCAGCTTTAGCGCAAGGTCTTTTTGCTCCACACTGACTTTGAATTGATCATGATAAAGATAATACTCTGGCGCAATCGTCCATTGCAGTTCTACTTGGTCCGTTGCAGTGGAGCTGGCTTGAAATTTAAACGCTTGGTCGGGAGGCAAAAAGTCTTCATTTGCAAATAGGCAGGTGCCACTTAACGTGAGTATGGCACCCATAAATATTCGAGAGAACATATCTTCCAATCTAAAATGATATTTAGCTTATTATCGACCTTGCTGAATTAAGAGAGCATTAAGGTCTGTATTTTTTTGTAAGATAGGATATTGATTTTAGGAAAGCCTATGTTTGTTGTATTGGTTGAAGATGACCCCTATATTGCCGAAAGTATTGTCGCGGCTTTAGACTATCTAAAGATTTCTGTAGAACATGTTAGTACCGCGCGAGCGGCGGATTATTTTATTCGCCACAGTGCGGTCGATCTATGCTTATTGGATTTAGGCTTACCCGATCAAGATGGACTAGAATTATTACAAGCATGGCGTCAAGATCAATTACACGTTCCGGTATTGGTGCTGACGGCACGTAATCAAAAACAGCAATGTATTGAAGCTTTAAATGCTGGTGCAGATGATTATCTAACTAAACCCTTTGATTTAAATGAATTGCTGGCCAGAATTCATGCTTTGGCGCGCCGGCATAGCGGCTATTCATCCAATCTGTTACAAGTGCGTGATTTAAAGCTCAACCGCGCCACCCATCAAGCCTATTACCGCGAAACTTTACTTAGCTTGTCGCGACGTGAATATACGCTGTTGGAAATTTTTATGTTGCATCCTGATCAAGTGCTCAAAAATGAACAATTGATTGATAAACTATATGGCTTTCAAGACAGCATTGAAAGTAATGCCATCAATGTCCATATTTATCACTTACGGCAAAAAATTCATGCCGATATTATTCAGACCGTACGTGGTGTCGGTTATATGTTCAGCACAACTGAGATAACGCCATGAAGGGCTATAGTCTTCAATGGCGTTTGGTGTTTAGTATTGTTGCTGTTTTCGTGCTGCTTTGGTCGTTGGTGTTTAGTTGGTTATATATTGATTTAGAAAAACGCCTGCAAAGTACATTAGATGAACGCCTTTCGGGTTCAGCGCATATGGTGGCACGCTTAATTCGTCATCTGCCTTTACATGAAGTCGTCAATACCCTTGAAGCGCAGGATGCTGCGCCCGCTTCGCAAAACTTAATCGCGTGTGAAATATCTATTTTTGGGGCCAACATCTCAACCGGTCAGCGTGTCATTGCCCGAACCCAAGGTGTACCTGCGCGCTTAAACACACAAAAACTTGGCTTTAGTACGTGGCAAGACCAAGGTGTGGAGTGGCGCAGTTATGTACTAAAAAAAGGTGAGATTCAGGTGGTGACCGCAGAAAAATTACAACTGCGTTATTCCTTGTTGCGCCAGATTCTACAATCGGTACTGATTCCGTTGATTCTGACCCTTATTCTGTGTATTTTTTTAATTCTATGGATTATTCGTATTGAGTTTCAGCCTTTAGATCAGATTACCCACAATATTATCGAAAAAAAACAGCATTTATCTGCTACAGCCAGCTATCTACAGCAACTAAAAACACAGCATATTCCCAATGAAATTCAGCCCTTTGTCGATAGCTTACTAGAATTTATTCAAAGTTTGCATCAACGGCTCGAACATGAAAAAAGCTTGAGTGCTTTTGCCGCACATGAGCTACGTAGTCCGTTAACTGCGATTAAAACCCATGTACAATTGGCTAAATTAATGCTAGTGCAACATGAGCCAGTCTCAGAAAAAATTTTACAGAATATGCTACAAGCCGAAACCAGTGTGCAACGCTATGAACAATTATTGGAACAGTTGCTGCTGCTCAGCCAAATTGAAAATCAATGCCAGTTGCGCATAGAGATGAGCGAAGTACGGCTGACGTTAGAGCAGGTCATCACTGCATTACAGCAAAAATATGCAGATATTAACAGCAGACTTCAGGTGGATTGGTGCAGTCTATCCGCAATTGATCTATCGTCTGCAACATTGGCGATTGTGTTGAAAAATCTAATTGAAAATGCTTACTTACATACAGCACCCAATACATTGATTGAAATTTCTATGTTAGAAAATACCTTAATCGTTAGCGATCAAGGACAAGGTGTAAGCGATCATGAGTTAACGCTACTCAGCCAACGCTTTTGGCGTAAATCAGCACAAGGTGCAGGCCATGGCTTGGGCTTAAACTTGGTGAAAGTGTTGCTAGAGAAGCATGGCTATTCAATTATGTTTCGTCATCATCAGCCGACTGGACTGACGGTGGTTATTTGCCGTAATTCATCTGTTTAAATGCAGTACTGCATCAAGTAAACCATAAAAAGTATGAATCGATGTATTACTCAAAATCTCTCGCACTAGTCTATATCGGCTTAATTGCTGCGCGTTATTGAGCTTATATCTGGCCTTAAATAAGCGTCTAAGCTTGGTTTTTGTTGAGCCTATTTTATAGCTTAGGCTATTTATTGCGCAAATCAGTAACACGTTGACTGAAGAATCGGGATAGCTTTTTAAATACTCACTATCAAGCACGAGTCAGTTAACTTAAGATGGTCTGTAATAAAGTCACGCGCTGGCCATTGATTATGACGACTGAAAAAAAAGAAGATCCGACCATTATTGTTCAAGAAACGCCAGACCAAGAAAAGTATGAATTGCTAAAAGAAAAGCTTTGGTATAAACAGGCACTGCGAGAAAACTCAAAAACCATTGATCATAAACAAGTACGGCTCAATATTCAGGCAGATGCACTGCCCAGTAAAACCTTCTTCATTATGAACGCCTTGGCTGCAATTATCGCCGGCTATGGTTTGTTAGCGGATTCAGCCGCGGTGGTGATTGGCGCCATGCTGGTGGCAATGATGTTGGGTCCCATCTCTGGGATCGCTTTGGCTTTTATTGATAATCGCTGGATTCTGTTTCGCACGGCCTTTACTACCCTAGTATTGGGGGTAGCGATGATTTATAGCATTGGCTTTATGTTAGGGCTAATCAATATTAATTTGCCCATTACCCAAGAAATTCTGTCTCGTACTCAACCGACCATTATGGATTTGATGATTGCCTTAGCCGGTGGTGCAGCAGGCGCATTTGCAGCGGTCTCTCCACGGCTTTCTGTGGCGGTGGTGGGTGTGGCTGTTGCAACGGCTTTAGTGCCTCCTTTGGTGGCCAGCGGGATTTTATTGGCGCATATGGAATGGAAAAATGCGGGAAACGCATTTATTTTGGCTCTGACCAACATTGTGGCCATTCAAGTCAGCTCATCCTTGGTTTTATGGCTAACCGGTTTTAGACGCGGATCTGACGTTGAAGTTAAAAGTACAGTGGTTGAATTTATTAAACGAAATTTCATTAGTTTATTGTTTTTATTGAGCTTAACCGTGTATTTGAGCTTTAATTTTACCCATATGTTAAATAAACAACTGTATGAAAATAAGGTAAATGCAGATATCTCCGAGTTCTTCAATAAAAATAATAATATTATCGACACCATTCAATTTGATAAACGTCAAGATTTCACTCTCATTCGCGTGGTCATTCGAGGAGATACTCCGCCACAAGCCAGCGATGTTGAAAAGCTCAATGAGCTTTTAAAAGCAGATCTAAAAAAAGAGTTGAGTATCGTGCAAGTGCGTTTTATTCCAGTTGAAATTATTGAAGCACGCAATAGTCCAAACCTTAATATTAAACAAACAGAAGCAGCTAAATTGGTCAAAAACAAAAATTGATCATGACCCGATAAATATCATTAAAAATCCATTCAGCAATGGATTTTTAATGTTTATCTCTATTCTTATGCCATCTGTTGCATGTGGCCAAGTTCTTCAAAATTGGCGTGCCATGACAATGCCTCTTGAAGAATGTGCGGTGTATGTCCACCTTGGTCACAAGCTCGGTCAAAATAATCATTTAATGCCGCGCGATAACTGGGATGAGCGCAGTGATCAATAATCTGACGCGCACGCTCACGTGGAGCCAAACCACGTAAATCGGCCAAGCCTTGTTCGGTCACCAAAATATCAATATCATGATCTGTATGGTCGGTATGACTCACCATCGGTACCACAGATGAGATATCGCCCCCTTTTGCAATTGACTTGGTCACAAAAATTGCAAGATGGGCATGCCGGGTAAAATCGCCCGATCCTCCAATCCCATTCATCATTTTACTGCCGGCCACATGAGTGGAGTTCACGTTTCCGTAAATATCAAACTCAAGCGCAGTATTGATGGCAATAATGCCTAAGCGGCGAATCAGTTCAGGATGATTGGAAATTTCTTGCGGACGCAGTACAATTTTATCTTTATATTTTTCAAAATTTTCCATAACGTGTTTGGCACAGGCATCGGATAAGGTCATTGAACAGCCTGAGGCAAAAGTCATTTTTCCAGAATCAATTAATTCAAATGTACAGTCCTGTAACACTTCAGAATACATTTCTAAATGGTTAAAGTTAGAATGTGCAAAGCCGGAAAAAACGGCATTGGCAATAGAACCCACTCCTGACTGTAATGGCCCTAGATTTTCGGGTAAACGTCCTGTGGCAACTTCATGTTCAAAGAACTGAATTAAATGTTGGGCAATCGATAAAGTATCATCATCAGGTTCATCCATTTGAAAAGAAGTATCGGGAATCTCATTTAAAACAATTGCAGAGATTTTTTCAGGATCGACTCGAATGCCTGTCGCTCCTATACGATCTCCGGCCTGAGTCAAAGGAATGGGGCCACGATTTGGACGAGCTTTGGGTACATAAACATCATGCACGCCTTCAAGTACCGGATTAATGGTCTGATCAATTTCAATAATAATCTGCTCAGCCATCTCAATAAAATTGGCTGAATTGCCACATGAACCTGTGGGAATAATCAGACCATCTTCGCTAATGGCCGTTGCAGCAATGATCGCTACATTAATGCGCGGTAAATTATGATGACGAATATTATCAGCCAGTTCAGATAAATGCTGATCGATATACATCACTTCACCTGCATTAATTGCTTTACGCAAATCAGGATCTGCTTGATAAGGATAACGACGTTGAATGGCATGGACTGCGCTTAAACGACCATCAATTTTATTGCCCAGACTTGCACCGGTGACTAAAGTAATTTTTAAAGGATGCTGTTGGGCATGATCAGCCAAAGCCAGTGGAACTGATTTTGCCTCGCCTGCACCGCCAAAACCACTCAAACCGACCACAGCACCGTGTTGAATGAATTCAATTGCTTGTTCAGCAGACATTACTTTGTCACGTAAGCAGAGCAAGCGAATACGTTCTAAACCATTTTTCATGTAAAAAATCTCAAAATGAACATCATTTTCACCATGATGCCAGCGCACCAGAATCATGGCATTTTTTGTGATTATTGATATATTAATGGTCTGGGATTAGATCAGTTCCACGGCAATTGCAGTCGCCTCACCGCCGCCGATACATAATGCAGCTATACCTTTTTTGCCACCCGTACGTTTAAGCGCATGAATGAGTGTAACAATAATACGTGATCCCGATGACCCCAAAGGATGGCCCAGTGCACACGCGCCGCCATTCACATTGACTTTGCTTTCATCTAAGCTAAAGGCGTCTATGGCACACATGGTGACCATGGCAAAGGCTTCATTAATTTCCCAAAGATCAACCTCAGCTACACTCCAACCCGTGTGTTTTAACACCTTTTCAATGGCGCCTACCGGTGCAATGGTAAATTCAGAAGGATGCTGTGAGTGACTGGCATACGCGACTATTTGAGCCAAAGGCTGTAAACCACGTTCAGCGGCAATCTCGCTTGAAGTAATGAGCAAAGCAGAAGCACCATCACTGATAGAGCTCGAATTTGCAGCCGTAATGGTGCCGTCTTTTTTAAATGCGGGACGTAAAGTCGGAATTTTTTCAGCTTTGGCATTAAGCGGTTGCTCATCTTGCTCAACCCGTACATCGCCTTTACGACTTGAAACCGTGACAGGCGCAATTTCAGCTTTAAAATAGCCACTTTGAATTGCCGTCACGGCTTTATTTAAAGAGTGAATGGCAAAAGCATCCTGCTGCTTGCGCGTATAACCTTTCTGATCGGCCATGTCTTGGGCAAGTATCCCCATGGAAAGACCCGTTTCCGCATCCTCTAAACCTTCTTGGAACATATGATCAATAATTCGACCATGTCCCATGCGGTAACCGGTTCGTGCTTTTTCAAGTAAATAAGGTGAATTACTCATTGATTCCATGCCGCCGGCCACCACAATCTGTGCAGAAGCGGCCTTGATGGCATCTGCAGCCTGCATAACTGCTTTCATTCCCGAGCCACAAATTTTATTAATGGTGGTGGCGCCGGTTGAATCGGGCAAGCCCGCTTGACGCATGGCTTGACGGGCCGGACCTTGTTTTAAACCTGCCGGTAAAACACAGCCAAAAATTACTTCGTCAATATCTGTTGGCTTTAAGCCGGCACGTGCCACCACCTCTTGAATGGCCACGGCACCTAAATCTGGTGCGCTACAGCCAGACAATGATCCTTGAAAACCACCCATTGCGGTACGCACTGCATTTACAATCACAATCATTCGATTCATCCTTTTATTTATAGCTGTTGTTTAATATAAGCGCACAATCGCGCGTATATCATCTCCATCGATATCAAATTTCAATTTAAATCTTAACGCCATGCTTAAGCTTGTGCGGTAAAGTAATCGTCTGACAATTGCATCATTAGGTTTGAACCGGCTTTAATTTGCACAATATTGACCATTAAGCGAGGTAAAATTTTCTCTGCATAGTACTGCGCCAAAATCAGTTTATTTTGATAAAATGCTGCTGTTTTCAGCTGGGCAGCTTGCGCTATCTTGGCAAACATATAGCTGAAGCTGAGCAAACCGATGGCATGTAAATAATGTACAGCAACACCATTGGCAAAATCAGGCGCTGTTTTTGCATGCTCCAGAATGAATTGGGTAATCAGCTCTACTTGCGTACATGCATTTAAAGTTGCAGCTTTAATGGCCAATGTATCATCTAAGGTCATTACACACTCACGAATTTCAGCCAAATATTCAGTGAGATATTCAGCATTATTGCGAATGGTTTTGCGCCCGATTAAATCTTGCGCTTGCACTCCATTGGTACCTTCATAAATTTGTGAGATCCGCAGGTCACGCACACACTGCTCCATGCCCCACTCACGAATATAACCATGACCACCAAAGACCATTTGTGCATCAAGTACCGCCTCTAAAGCCGTATCGGTTAAATACGCTTTGGCAATCGGAATAAGCAGTGCAACACGATGATTAGCCTGTTTAACCGCGACCGGATCGCTTGAAAATTTAGTGATATCCAATTGTTGCCCGACATACACGGCAAATGCCCGAGACGCTTCATTGTTGGCACGCGCATTCAGTAACATACGACGAACATCCGCATGAACTAAAATTGAATCGGCGGGTTTTTCTGGAGATTGTATTGCCATTGCACTGCGCCCTTGTAAGCGATCAGTTGCATATTGTGCAGCATTTTGATAGGCAAATTCAGAGGCTCCTAAACCTTGAATTCCCATAGACAAACGTTCGTAGTTCATCATCACGAACATGGCCGCAAGCCCTTCATTTTCTTGACCGACCAAAAAGCCTTTGGCGCCATCAAAGTTCAATACACAGGTTGAAGAACCTTTAATACCCATTTTATGTTCAATTGAACCTGCGCCCATTGTATTGCGCTCACCCAATGTTCTCTCGCTAGTGACTAAGAATTTCGGCACAATAAACAATGAAATACCGCGTGAGCCTGCCGGTGCATGGGGGGTTTTAGCCAACACCAAGTGAATAATATTTTCTGAGAGATCATGCTCACCACTGGTAATAAAGATTTTGGTTCCGGTAATGTTGTAAGAGCCGTCTATATTGGCTTCAGCTTTGGTTTTAATCATGCCTAAATCTGTGCCTGCCTGTGGCTCCGTCAAGCACATGGTGCCTGACCATTCACCGCTATAAATTTTAGGCAAATAAGTCTGTTTCTGTTCCTGTGAAGCATAGTTATTCAATGCCATACCGGCACCGACTGACAGTAACGGATACAGCATAAAGGATGGATTGGTGGCCCAAATCATCTCATCGGCAAGAACCGTCAGCATTTTGGGCATGCCTTGACCGCCCCACTCTTCTTCTGCCCCTAAACCAATCCAACCACCGTCAGCATATTGCTTAAAAGCCTCTTTAAAGCCTTTAGGCGTGGTCACCACACCCTGACTAAATTGAGCACCACCTGCTTCATCACTTGAACGATTTAAATCTAAAATGACATTTTTAGAAAATTTTGCCATTTCTTGTAAAATGGCATTCGCTGTTGCCATGTCAAGATGAGCCAAATCAGTGTTCGCTTGCCAAAAATCTTCGGCCTTAAAGACGTCATTTAAAATAAAGTCCATCTCTTTAAGTGGTGCGTTATAAAGCGGCATATTGCATTCCTTGTGAAGCACTCCACGTTGAATATTGAAGCGCCTTTTAAACTGTTAACAAGCGAGAATAAAATAGTAAATTTTTTTATCCCATATATTTAAATATCTGGAATCACATTTTAAATATCTAAAATAGATCAGCCGATCTTTAATGCATTGCCTTAGACACTCGCGCATATTTTCTAAGTTCATTAAAACCAGATTACATCGATAAAACGCAGGCTTTCAATAGATGACTGAAACCTTGTCTGATTAAAATATCAGTCGCTTGCGCTGTAATGGGCATTTTTAGATTTCAGTGCAAGCAGACAATAAAATAATTATTACTGAATTGGAATTTTATTGATGATTATTGACCTCGCAGGTTCACATTTATTGACTTTTAGTTTTAGCTAGATGATTAAAAAATTGAATCACCTGAGTGCTGCTGCCTAACTCTTGATTTAAAGCTGTATCCGACAATAGTGGAATAGTCATTTTTATTTGACCGGTATATGCTATTTGAGCTTCTTTTTATGTCTTTTGGGACGATTGTAATGAATACCGTACGCCAACAGAATTTTCTACTGCGTAAAGAGAAAATTTTAGCCATGGCAGAAACCCTGTTGCTAGATAACAATCAAGATATTACTTTAGGAGAGCTGGCCTCTGAACTAGATATCGCCAAAGGCACCATTTATAAACATTTTAAAAGTAAGAATCAACTGTACTTAGAACTGATTATTTTAAATGAACATCGCTTATTAGAGATTTCAAAAAAATATAAAAATAATATTAAAACCTATGTTTCTCAATACATGCTTTATAATATGTTAAATTCAAATCGTACTATTTTATTACATGTCATTGAAGACCGACTAACCAATAATGAAAAAAACTTAAAAGAGTTATTTGAGCAATTGTACGCCATTCGCGAAGAACGAATTATTGAAATCAGAGATATGACCGGTGAATATCTAACCTCCTTAGAAAGCGCAATGTCTATTCGTGATTATTTATCCTATATCTGGACGGTCACTTACGGAGCATCACTATTACTGAACTCAACACATTATCAAAAATCAATTGGTTCGCGTGAACGTTTAATTAAACTCTATATCAATCAGGCACTCATGACACCGGATAAAATCTCTTTGATTCATTAAAGCTATTCAAGTGAGTGCGGGGTACAAGGGCATTCTTTGATTACTCAATTCTGACTCAGTTTCCATGTTTAAACTGTGCATCAATCCAATAAAACTTAAAGTCTAAAAAACAGCCATATTGGCTGTTTTTTAGGTTTATAAAAGTGCTCGAATCATCTACTAAAAAAACTTTAAAATGGTCTGAATAACCACGGCATTAATAATGTCAATAAAGAATGCGCCACACAATGGAATGATCAAGAAGGCTTTATGCGATGGACCATAACTGTTGGTTACCGCTTGAATATTGGCAATCGCAGTCGGGGTTGCACCCATGCCAAAACCACAATGACCGGCTGAAATGACTGCGGCATCATAATCTTTACCCATGATTCTAAAGGTAACAAATGTGGTGTAGGCAGCCAAAACCAGCATTTGTACCAACAAAATCATGACTAAAGGGCCAGCCAAATCTGATAAAAGCCACAATTGCAGTGATAAAAGCGCCATAGCCAAGTAAAGGGACAAAGACGCATTGCCAAACACATCAATGGCACGATCAAAAACCTTGATTTTAAAGAAGTATTCAATACTATTACGAATCAGCACGCCACTGGCAAGTGCCCAAACAAAGGTCGGCAATTCAAACCACTGCCCTTGACTGAGGTCTGTCATCCAATTGGCGATGTAAATACAACTTGCGAACATTCCCAGTGTAGTGACCGCATTATGCGCGGTAATTAATCGAGTCTTTTTTGAATACTCAAACGGGGCAATATCTGTATTGGGCGGTATATCACCATCCGTCTTATCAGCCAAGCTCTGATCGGACAATTGATGCTTTCTAATCAGATATTTAGCAATTGGCCCACCCATCACACCACCAATGATCAAACCAAAGGTTGCACTGGCCATACCTAAGACTACAGCACCCTGAATACCATATTGGGTTTCTAAAATACTTCCCCATGCACCCGCTGTACCATGCCCACCCGTTAAGGTGATGGATCCTGCAATGAGTCCAATAAGCGGATCTAAGCCCAATATTGTGGCTAACCCCATTCCCACCGCATTTTGTACCAACACATATAACGAGACACAGATTAGAAACAGTAAAAGTGCACGGCCGCCTTTTTTCAATTTTATCAAACTGGCACTCAGTCCGATGGAAGTAAAAAACATCAGCATCAAAATATTTTGTATTTCACTGTTAAAGCTAGCACTAATATTAAAGAACTTGAATAAAATGAAGGATAATAAGGCAGCAATCAAACCACCAGCTACCGGCTCAGGAATATTATAATTCTTCAGAAAAGGAATTTTCTGAACCAAAATGCTGCCCAGTAG
>NZ_JXBK01000002.1:18498-24631 GCF_000816495.1 Acinetobacter harbinensis | reverse complement strand
AGCACCAGAACCGCAATTACCAGTGTACCAAAGGCATCTATTTCAAAATTCATTTTCTATATAAGCCATTAATTTGTATATATTATTAAAACTTGAATCTGGCCTTGTGTCTGCTAAAAAATGTAATCCAATCATAGCCCAATGTGCTACACACTGAATAAGTATAAATATTGCTTGGACTAATTTAAGTCCTTATTTATTTTAATCTTATCCGCACCATCTAAACTTGAATAAATTAATATAAATACATGATTATTTAAGTTAAATTTCATCTATTTAACCTACAAAGCAACGCAAATAAAATTTTTAGAGGGCACTGTTTGTTTAAGCTTAGGTAGTCTTGGTCTTAACCCCAGCAGCGATTAAAAATAGCCGCAAATAATAAATGGAGTACTTCCGCTCAAGCTAAAATCATCCCTCAACATAACGCTTTAGCTGTTCACATTGCATTCACACCGATTCTTTTAAATTAGATGTATAAATATTGAATGGGCGATGACTGATATGAGCTTCTTAAAAACAATTACAATCTCTACGGTGGTGTTAACCTCTTTAATCACCCTGTCGGCCTGTAGACATATCCCCAGTTATTCAAGCGACTACAGCAATGCTGAACAGAAAATGACAGGAATCACCCTAGATGATGCGCAGGCATTAGCGATAGGCAATCGTTTTGTCTCAACATTTCACAGCTTAGGTACAGCAGAATTTATCCATAAAGCGGATCAGCTGTATGCAGATCAGCTGTATATTAACGATACACTATCTCAATTTTCTGATAAAAAGGCGCTTCTACAGCACTTTGAAGGCATGAATAAACGCGTTACTCATGTTACGGTGAAATTAATCAGTGCCACCCATCATCAGGATTCTGCCTATATTCATTGGTCGATGGCCTATGACTTTAAAATGTTGGGACGAACCAAAAGTATGAAGTCTTACGGCATTAGTGAAATCAAGGTCAATCCACAAAATCAAATTATTTTCCAACAAGATTTTTGGGATCCAGCAAATGGTTTATTTCGTGCATTACCGGTTTTTGGAGGAGCATACGGATGGATTCTACCTTTCAAAAAATCAAATTAATGGTACTAACGGCCAGCATATTCAGCCTAAGTCCATATCTAGCAGCAGAGACACTTAAAAAGTGTAGCTCTGCACCGCTGATGGTCAGCAGCAAAAATGTGGGGACCATGACTTATCACGCTGAAAATTGCCAAAAGAGTTGGGACAGTCAAAGTGTTCAACTCGACTTTGCTTATCAAACCGATATTCCTGAATGGGCCTTTAAGCGCGCCGCCAGTTATTTTTTAAAGAAAAATGTACCAGAATTTAGTCAAACTTCCGCCTTAGATCGTATTACTCAATTGTATAAACCGGTCAAAAAAGGCGATTTTTATCGCTTAACTTATCAACAAGCGAGCAAAAAATTAAATTTATCCTTAAACCAAAGCAGCTTAGGTTCAATTGTCGATGAGCGCGCCAATCAATATTTTAAAATATGGTTTGGTGAGGCACCGTTTAATGCTAAATTGAAGCAACAATTATTAAATTAATCAGCTGACTGCGTAGTTATGACCCATCATTTTATCTTGATGGTAGAGGATCACTTTGAACTGGCTTCTACTGTCTACGAATTCTTAGAACAACATGGTTATGTAATTGATCATGCACGTAATCTCGATGCGGCACGTCATTTTTTAAAAAATCAGCACTATCATCTGGTGTTATTAGATATTAATTTACCTGATGGCTCAGGCTATGACTTGTGTGAATGGCTGAGGAATGAACAAGGTTTAGATGTGCCAGTATTGATGCTGACGGCACGTGATACTTTAGATGACAAACTCAAAGGCTTTACTGCTGGTACCGATGATTATTTAGTCAAACCCTTTGATTTTAATGAATTGGTGGTACGTATCCGCGCCTTAATTAAACGCTCGTTAGGTGAAGTCTCGAATCGAAAATTACAAATTCATGATCTAACCCTCGATAGTGCCACACAAACCATTCAACGTGCCAATCAAGCCTTAGAGCTGCCACCGATTCAATTTAAATTACTCAAAATATTGATGCGCAACTCACCAAACGTGATTACCAAGCAGCAAATTATTACCGAGTTGTGGGGCGATGAAGAACCGGAAAGTGATGCCTTACGCAGCCATATTTATAATTTACGTAAAGTGGTGGATAAACCTTTTCAGCACAAGCTGATTCATACCGTGTCAGGCGTCGGTCTTAAAATTGAGTTACAAGCAGATGAAAACTAATTCAGATAAACCACCACAATCAGACCGCTGCTGTTTTTCAGCGCAAGGGTAGGATGGGTACTCAAATAATACTGCCGATCAAAGAGTTCCACACGCCAGCCCAATTGCTTACACAGTTTTTGTACTAATTGCAGCCCAATGCCATGTCCTTTGGCATTGACTGCCAGTTGTGCATGAGATAAATCTTGTACTTTTAGCTCATTGGGTAAAGTAATGCCCACACCATTATCGGCAATTACAAGACTATTACTTTGCTGAATAATATGAATTTCTGAACCTTGGGAGTAATTTAATGCATTTCTTAAAATATTACTCAACACCATCTTGGTCATAGACGGATAAAGCGCCCGAGGCTGTTCTTGTGCTGGATGTTGCACATCAATCATCATGCCTTTGGCTTGGCTGACCACCTCTAAATCGCTGACCAATTCATCAATAATATGGGACAATAATCTCTGTTCGGTGCTGAGTGTATTGGTGGTGTTTCTAGCAATGGCCAATAACGTATCCACCAACAACTGCATGTCTTCAATGGTATTATTTAGCCGCGTCAGTACTTTATCTTGTCCATACCGCACCTGACACAATTGCACACTGCCTTTTAAAATGGTCAGTGGTGTACGTAGTTCATGACTCACATCACCACTAAATTCACGCTCGCGATGAATAAAACTGCTCAGTACTTGATGGTATTTTTCCAAGGCTTGCTTCAGATATTCCGCTTCCATATTGCCGTTGCTACTGATGTCTTGAAAGGGTGAATCCTGCTTGTCTTGGTGTGACCAGTCAATATTTTCTAGTGCATTGGCTAAACGGGTAATCGGCGAAAAATAGCGCTTTGCACGCCGATTAGACCACCATAAAAAACTATATAAAATAAATAAACTCAGCATTAATGGCGCTAAACCGAATAGCCACACCAGTTTATTAACATTACTTTCCCCAAACACCAGCAACACGTGCTGACCATTGCGTTCACCGTACACCGTCATGCGTTCTTTACCATCAATAAAAACTCGATGGGTACCCGACTGTAAAGATAGATTTTCAAAACGCGATGGTGGGGTTGCAGATCGCCAACGATAGCCATATAAGTTTTTGGTATCGGGCAGATCTGCTTGTGGATTATGCTGTACCCGCTGCCAATAATGCGCCATTTCCTGCTCAAGTGCGGTTTTTAGCAACGAGCTTTTAATTACCCAAGCACTACAGGAAATCCCAATCACAATCGACAGAGCGATCAGTGCAATTTGCAGCCAATAGTAACGGTTAAACATCTCAGTTAAGGGATGCGCATGCCCGCGACTTAGCTTTGACTTCAACATAGACGGATCACTTGTACTGTAGCATCGCGTTTATCGCGTTCTGTTTTTAAATAAGAAGTGTCCAACCACCCACTCTTGCCCATTGTCCCAGCCAAACAACTCGGCACAGGCCATAAAGAAAATGCGCCAGCGTTGCCACCATGCTTCCGCCTGTTGCCCATAGATACGTTCAAACACAGGTTTAAGCTGCTCAGCTTGTCGATCCATATTTTCTAGCCACGCATTGGCAGTTTTTTCATAATGTGTACCGGCCCATTGCCAATGCTGAGCGAGTTCTAAATGCTCTTGGAAATGTAAAAAGGTCGATGCTGATGGCATTAAGCCGCCCGTAAAAAAGTACTTAGACATCCAATCATATTCACTTTGTACTTCAAAGGGATAATGTAAAAAGCGATGACAAAATACATGACACCACAGCATGCCATCGGGCTTTAACCAGCCGTGTATTCTTTCAAATAATTTCTGATAATTACGCACGTGTTCAAACATTTCAACCGATACGACCCGATCAAACTGCGCTGCGTCTAATTCTAATACATTGACATCACTGGTGATCACGTCGACATGCTGGAAACCACGTAATTTCGCTTGCGCTAGAATATATTTACGTTGTGTGGCTGAATTTGATACCGCAGTAATTTTAGCATGTGGATAGCGCTCTGCCATCCAGAGCGTCAATGAGCCCCAACCACAACCGAGCTCTAAAATATGCTGACCATCTTGCAACTGAGCCCGTTCACAGTAAATTTGTAATGTGGCTGCTTCAGCTTGATCGAGTGTGGTTTTTTCATCTGCAAAGTAACAGGCGCTATATTTTAAATGTTTCCCCAACACCGCCTGAAAAAAAGCCGTCGGTAATTCATAGTGCTGTTCATTGGCGGCATCGGTTTCAATGGCGATAGCGCTGCTTTTAAGCATATTCAGCACCTCCATATAGCGCTGTGCTGCCAATGCCGGATCATAACGCCCTTCTTGTACTAAGCGTTTTTTACTTAAATTACGAATCGCGGCACGAATCACGGCATCTGGCACGCGTCCAGTTTCGACCAGTTTAAGGGATTGCTGGATCATAAAATTCATATATTCACCTAGGCCTTGGGTTTCCATGGAATAAAAATTGAGGTTCTTTTTTGATAATTTAGATAATTTTGACCACGATTTTTCAGTGCTTGTTGTTCACTAAATGGAATTCCCGTCACGTAATACAGAAATAGAAACATCAGGACGGGATAAATCCACAACAAATAAAGCCCTGCGGCTAAACCTAAAATCGGATAGGCAAACCAGTGCAGCCATTCAAAAAAATAATTCGGATGGCGCGAATATTTCCATAGCCCCTGATCCATGGTTTGGCCCTGATGTTCAGGATTTTGTTTAAAACGATACAATTGTTGATCCGCCAGCACTTCGCCAATAAAAGCGCTCAACATAATCACCGCAGCAATGCACAAATATAGCGTACTTGAGTTACTCCACTGTTCCGCTGAGGTATTGAGTAGGCTCCACATCGGAATCGAAAACAAAATACTCAGTCCGGCCTGAAATATAAAAAAGGCCAAGAAACCCAGATGTTGATAAGCCCCCATCGCTTGACGCATGTGCGCATAGCGGCGATCTTCTTGTTGCTCATGCAGATAGCGGCGCAATAGATGCCAACTGAGGCGTAAAAACCACAGTGCAGAAAAACAACCAATAAAAATCCGGATCATCAGCGGCGCTGTGTCAATCAGCACTGCACAGAGCAGCACATTAATGACAATACAAAAACTCCATGCCACATCCACAAGACCGGCACGCCGATTTTGCGTTGCAAACAGCCAGCACAGCGTCATAATTGCAGCATCTAACAGGAACAGTTTCCATAACATGGCTGTCTCCTTGGTCGGCTCATGAATCAGGACTTAATAAGCGCTGGCTTCAAACAGTAAATGTACATCACTAATCACGCCCTCTTTAAAGCCGCCTTCGCAATAGCATAGATAGAAATCCCACATCCGAATAAATTTTTCATCAAAACCCAGTGCCAAAACCTGCGCTTTGGCATTTAAGAAATTTTTACGCCAATGATGAATGGTTTGTGCGTAACTTTGACCAATGTCTTCTAACTGCTTAAGGCGTAATTTTTGCTCGGATGCAGTTTGGGTTAAGACACTAATACACGGAATAAAACTGCCGGGGAAAATATAGCGCTTAATATAATCCACTGTGTCTAGGGCTTTTTTATAGCGTGCATCTTCAATGGTAATGGCTTGAATCAGTGCCAAACCTTGTGGTTTTAACAGCGCACGACATTGCTTAAAATAAGTCGGCAAAAATTGTTCGCCCACCGCTTCAATCATCTCAATGGACACCAACTTATCAAACTTACCTTGCAGTTGACGGTAATCCTTCAGTTGTACCTCGACACGATGACTTAGACCGGCGGCTTGAATGCGCTGCACTGCCTCATCATATTGCGCTTGAGAAATGGTAATAGTGGTGACTTTACAGCCATAATGTTGTGCCGCATAAATTGCAAAACCGCCCCAACCACTGCCA
>NZ_JXBK01000002.1:14984-18488 GCF_000816495.1 Acinetobacter harbinensis | reverse complement strand
CCACATGATCCAGCGGTTTAAGTTGCAGCTTTTGACAAATGATTTCTTTTTTATAGTCCGAGGCTTGTGCCAAAGTCATCTCGGCATCTTTAAACATGGCACTGGAATACATCATCGACGGATCAAGAAATAATTTAAAGAAATCATTACTTAAATCATAATGCTCCGCAATATTTTTACGACTGCCATCGACAGAATTTTTACGACTTTTATACCAAGCTTTTAATAAAACTTGGCTGGCTTGCGAGATAATATTTTGATTGATTTTATCTAACACATCGCGATTACGTGCCAGAATTTGAATCAACTCGACTAAATTTTCACTGCTCCAATAACCGGCAATATAAGCTTCAGCGGCACCCAACACGCCATTTTTAAACATCAGCTCAAGTAGTTTTTTATCATGCACTTCAATCACGGCATGCAAATCACTCGGCTCTCCGACCGTACCTTGCCACGCGCCACGAAAGCTAATCTGACCATAACGCAGTTTTAATAGACTTCTGAGCAGCAAAGGCAGTGAATCCTGTTCACCAAAAATAAATGTTTTTATCATTTGCTTATCTATCCCTATTGATTTGTGGATGCCGATAAAATGGAACTTTTTTTCGCCATAACTTAAAGGCTTGTACATAAATTGAAAGCAACATTTTGATCGGTTCAAAGACATGATAAACAGCATAACGGTGCTGCTGTGAAGGAAGTGTGATGGCATCGAGCTGAAACAGCATACTGGCATCAAATATTAATTTTTGCTGACGATACAATTGCATATGAATAATATTTTGCTGATCCGAGAGATTAAAGTGCCAACGATATTCAATATCCATCGGCATAAACGGTGAGACATGAAATAATTTCTCAAAGTTAAACTCAAAGCGCTGATAATCCGCATGCGGTTTACGATTGGCTTGGCAGTCATGCACATAGACATGCTGCTCATTCCACGGGGTATTACTGACTTCACTTAAGATAAAAACCGGTTGCTGATGTTGATCTAAAATAAAATAAAAAATTACTGAATTAAAATTAAAGCCCAAACTGCGCGGCAAGGCTAAAACCCGAATACGCCATGTCGGCAATAACACTGTATTGGCGTATTGCAACAACGCTTTACTGGCTTTTTCCCGAATCGTGCCATGATAATGTTTTAAAAAATCGCTCGCGGCTAAGTTTAAAACATTCCAATGTCCGGTTGACCACAGCCAAGATTGTTGAGTAATTTCCGGCAATTGGTCAGGGTCGAACCACAAATAGCTTAAGCTTGATTCAAAGGCATGTGGCGTGGGACTATAGCGCCGATGGCGAATTTGAGCATTGGCAATGGCAAGTGGCGTATTTAGCATCTATTTGCTCCACTTTAGCCCATAGAATCATTAATTTGCTGCACCACACGTGCTGCACTACGCGCACCATCTTCATGAAAGCCCCAGCCCCAATACGCACCACAAAATGAGCTGCGATTTTGTCCATTAATCTCCTGCCAGCGTGCTTGGGTCGCAATCGCCTGTTGATCAAACACTGGATGGCGATAATGACGTTCGACCAAAATCCGTTGTGGATCAATCGGCATATTTGGGTTTAAGGTCGCAAAAATTTGCGTTTTACAGGAGAGATTTTGTAGCTTATTCATCCAGTAAGTAAAGCCATAATGCAGTGCTGTAGCTTGAGTGCTATTTTGATTTTTTATAGCTTTATGCTGAGTATTTTCGGTCACATGCACATGCCAACTGGCCCATTGTGAGCGTTTTTTCGGCATAATCGACTCATCGATATGTACCACCATGTGATTGTCCTGATAGGAAAAATGACTCAACACTTCAGACTCTAATGCGCTGGCATCTGTTAATAACTGTAAGCTGGTGTCGGCATGACTGGCAAAAACCACCCAATCAAATTGCTCCTGTTCGTCTGCTGTTTCAAGTATCACGTGATCGGCATAGCGACGCACGCTGTCAACTTGCCGTGCTTTCCAAATAATCGAGGGGCATTTGGCCTGAATTTGTCGCACATAACTGGCCGAACCACCTTTTACGGTTTGCCAACTGGGACGGTTTTTAAGCTCCAACATGCGATGATGCTGAAAAAAACTCACCACAAACTTATACGGAATCTGTGCCACTTGTTCAACTGGACTCGACCATAACGCACCGCACATCGGATAGAGATGTTCATCTCGAAACACTTGTGAATAGTTGTTTTGATTTAAATAGGTTTCAATGCTCAGTTCCGGATCACACTCCGTTACAGACTGATCTTTATTGGCAGTATAGAAACGCAACAGATCGGATAACATCAGCCTAAAGTTTTTATTGATCAGATTTTGTGGTCGTGCCAACAGCGACCATTTTTTTGAAGGATTGTATTGTAGCCCGCTGACGAAATTATTAACCGAAAAACTCATATCGCTGTCTTGTGCCGCGATTCCCAATTGACTCAGCATCTCGCTAAACAGCGGATAGTTATAGGCATTAAATACAATAAAACCACTATCCACCGCGACGTGCCGACCTTCAATATACAAATCATGCGTATCGGTATGCCCACCAAAGTAATGATTTTTTTCAAACACAGTGACTTGATGCTGTTTTGAAAGCTGCCATGCGGCATATAGCCCTGAAATACCTGAACCAATAATGGCAATTTTCATAGAGACTCCCCAGTATCAATGTTATTCGATTTAATCTTAATCATGGTAAATTGATTTTTTCGCGCTGCATAAATACGCTCTGGTACCGGTTTGAGTCCCCAGACCAGTCCAAATACCGACATTAATTTAAGCAGATAAAAGGTGATATCAATCTGCCACCAGTAAAAGCCCTGACGGGTACTACCGGCATAGTAATGATGATTGTTATGCCACCCCTCACCTAAAGTGATAATGGATAACCATAAATTATTGCGACTATTGTCATCGGTTTCAAAATCACGTCGCCCATAGAGATGCGCCAATGAATTGATCGATAAAGTTGCGTGAGTTAACAACACGGTAGAAATAATAAAGCCCCAGACCAAAAGCTGTGGCCCGGAAGTGGCTAGCGCCGGCATCGAAGTCGCCAACCACTCGCCCAAGGCATAAATACCGAATGCGGTTAACAGCACCACCGGTAGACTAAAACGATCCAACCAAATTAATTCCGGATACTTTAACCAATCTTTAATGACTTCTTTTCGAGTCCCAAAATTTTGTTCATTGAGAAACCAACCGACATGGCTATACCAAAAACCATGCGTCGATGAATGCGGATCTTGCTCGGTGTCGGTAAAACGATGGTGATAGCGATGATGCGCAGCCCACCAAAGCGGACCACGTTGCGCACTCATGGTGCCAATCAAGATAAAAATAAACTGTACCGGACGTGAAGTTTGGAAAGTCTTATGCGACAGATAACGGTGAAAAAAAGCCGTGATTGAAAACATCCGCAGCACATAAAACAGCAACATAAAGATCACTGCAAACCAAGACACCCCCACCCAAAACACACTTAGACAGGCAATATGCAA
>NZ_JXBK01000002.1:0-14974 GCF_000816495.1 Acinetobacter harbinensis | reverse complement strand
AAATGAACGGTAAAATTCGCATCCATCTAATTTTGCTGTCTTTAAATCCAGCACGAGGTAGATTTTCTTCCGCCTGTGAAGTGGGTGACCAACTGTCTAGCCATCGCAGAAAAAATTTACGCATGGATTCTTCCTGACATTCATCATGTTGTTATGATTGTGATTATAAGAAATACAGTATGAATTTTATGTGAAGCTGAATCTCATCATGACTGCTTAACTGCTGCTAACATCCATGTTCATTATAAGCAGCGGACAGGTTTCTGTTTAGCGTGATTGCGGCGTTTTCACCACTTTAGAAATATCATAGCCATATTGGTGGGCAGTTTCTAAATAAGATTGATAGGTTGCTTGATCTAAATTTGGAGTTTTAGATAAAATCCATAAATATTTATTGCTCGGCCCACCGACCAATGCCACTTTATATTCTGGATCGATTCTCAGCACCCAATAATCCCCCTTGGTGAACGGTAGCCATCTTAAGCCCTTCGGCAAAAAACTTACCTTGAGTTGGCTATTACCGGCATTTTTTGCATAAGCGATGCCTTCAGCGGTATCCATTTTGCCGCTTGCAGTGCGACAACGATTTAACACGGTAATGCTTTGGTCAGCGTTCAAACTATACTGTGCGGTGGTATCGCCCACGCATTTACGTTGAAAATACATCGGTAAATGCGCGATTTCATACCATTTGCCCATATATTGCTGAACATCAATACGTTCAACGGCTTTAGGCGCTATGCTTTCAGCTTGAGAAACAGAACTCACGGTTAAGGCCGCGAAAGTCATTAAACTGATTGTAGCGATAGATTTCAATGGATTCTTCATTTTTTAACCTCTGATCAAATGACTTAAAAGTAAATATTGACCAGAATAACAAGCTGATCAATACATAAAAGACCCAATCACTCGCCAATCAGCGAAAATGATATTAATCGCTTACATCGTATATTTGCCCATCATTTCACATGAGTGAGCTCTTAACAATTTAACGCACCACCTGATATCCGGCCGCTAACCAAGCTTCATAGCCGCCTTGCACGGAATTTACCTGTTGAAATCCCATACTCTGTAGTGCATCTGTTGCCAGCGCAGAACGTCCACCGCTACCGCAAACCAAATAAATAGCCTGCTGACTCAGATGCTCTAAAGCCGCCAGTGGCTGCTCATGATCGCTGACAGAAGGATGTTGATGAATTTTCATCTCTAACACTCCGCGCGGATAATTTAATGCACCCGGAATTGCGCCCGCTTTAAATTCATCAGGCTCACGGACATCAATCAGAATGATTGTATTATTTTCCATCACTTGCTTAAGGTCAGTGACATGAACTTCTGTAATACGTTTTCGAGCCTCTTCTATCAGCTCATGTGCAGTTTTCATGGTATCCCCTGATGCCTATAGAACGTGGATTGTGTGTGTAAACTTTATATTAGACCTTTGCTGAAATGAATGATGGCGTTGTTCTGTAATTCAGATTTAAAATAAATACCTAACTCAGCCGCAATAAGGTTTAATCTTATTTTTGTCTAGACATGCATAGCTAAAAAGTCAGTGCTGACTGTTGCAATATGCTAAAAAATATTGTTATGTAGCTGACATTGTTATTTAGTGTAATCAGTCAGTTGCCTGATTTTAAGCTTCAATCAATCCATAAAGAATCGATTGAAGCATTTTAACTGTTTTCTCTTTATGACGACTGATCACTGTGTGGTAACCAAACTACCGATAAAGGCTAAATTAATGATAAAGAATACTATCCAACACTTCAAAACGTTCTGCTGTTTTTAATTCAATCAAAGACAGTTTTGCTCTTTTTTGCGTGCTCGCAGATGGAGCTACTAATTTACCTTGCTTAAATTGAAGTTGGTATTCAGTCTTATCCGCAGAGAAGATTGAAAGCTCAGCATTACCTTGGCCTGCGCGAACCACACCATACTGGCATTGATGCGTGGGCTGCCCTAATGCAAGGGAGCAAGGGAGCTGTCCAGTCGCATCAAACTTTTTTGGCGCATGCGTGGCATTTAAAACTTGTACCTTTAAATTGAATTTAACCGTCTTATTTTGGCGTGCAGAATTACGCATTTGATATACTTGTAAGGTATATTGACCTGTTGAAGGAAGGCTAATTTGACCTTTGCCGCCATCAAGTATATCTATTGTTAAGGCTTCTGCTTTACCGGGTTTATTGCCCGGCGCATAAATGTTGAGATAAGCTAGATTCTGAGTACTTGTAAGATTAAATTTTAGAATCTGTCCTTTCTTCGCAGACAGTTGATATTGCACATCGTTGTATCCGGTAAAACTGCCTTGCAAACTTGTATGGTCTGAGCCTTTAGTAAAAGTAATAGTCTGCGGATCAGTTTTTGCAAGAACATCAGCACTATTCAAAGCCAGTAATGCTGATAAGAGTGTAAGCGCGATATATTTTTTCAATTCTATATTTCTCTATAACCAACATTGAACGCAATTATAACGCAGCATGCCGTTTGTAATTTTTCATTATGTAATCATCAAACCATTTTTTACATTGGCAAAAGATTCACCAAGCTGGCCTTTCAGAGGGTGAATCATGGTACTCACGCCTTGTCTTGAGCATTTAACGCTCAGCCATACATCTTACCGTGCTATAAGTGAGTCAAATTCTGAGCGTCGATTCTTATAATTTTAACGCCCAATCTCATTCATCATAGCTATGCTTGCACAACGCAGGTTGATCATTTTGTTTGTATACTTTGACTCAATTCCCCATAACCGCATACAACCCGTCCTCTTTACTCGTTGAATTTTTAATCCATATAATTTAAAAGTTAAAGCGATAAAAAATAATTTTAACTCCAGTATCTTTTATATTTGAGTTTCACAAAAACTTCACCAGCACCTCATTATTCTCTTTATTAGATCAACAATCTCTAGTCGTCTAATTAGATGCTAGTTCCTTTAAATTCGATGAAATTAAAGGAGAAATATCATGTTTTCATTTCTCAAAGAATTATTTTGTTTTCATGTTTATGAATATGAGCAAGATCACCAAGGTCATGTAACCAAGATTTGCCGAAAGTGCGGCAAAAACCAGCATAGAATATTGGCCTAACACTCTTTAGCTGAACGTATTCCGGCAAACGCCTACCCCATGTAAATGTTGGTAGGCTTTTTTTAATTTGGATATTGTTTAATTGAAATCACACTTAAGATCAGACCAATTAAAATTATATCAGCTTGAATTCTGAGCCTAAGATGAACCAGTTAACAGCCGTAAAAAATTGGCGAGCTATACTTCGATAAGTCTAAGCTTGAGATATCACACTAAAAGCCCATCCTTGGACTGGCTTTGTTGATTTTGCAATCCGCGGTTCGCTTTAAGCGGCATCTGAAACGCATTAAGTAAGATAGATAACTTTGTTTTTTTCTATTTTTATAATATTTTTTTGCTGAAGTTGAGAGATCACCTCACTTTTTTCTTGTCTAGAAATAGAACGTTTAAATTGAAACATGGCTTCAATAAAGTTTTCTAATGTTTTGACTTTACTCGGACGGCTGGTGAGTAAGCGTTTAGACACATATTCAAGATCTATAACAGGCTCGTCTTGCGATCTGATAACACGCTGTGGTTGTTGTTCTTCTTGTGCAACCTCAAGAAGAATCTGAGCAAGTCTAAATTTATCTTTATAGCTCAGTTGAAGCGCCAGTTCTTTAATATCTTCGTAATTCATGTAAATGGTGAAAATTTATATAAGTATGTTAATTATAAATATTTATCGGTAAATCACCATGCATTTTTTAGATACTTTAGCATAAGAGCAGATTAAATCCTTCACTCAGAAATTTTCTACCTCAATATGCTTAAACACCTGATATTTCAATTTTAAGCTGAGCCTTAAATTTCATCCATAAGATGTAGCTTAAATAAAAAGACACCTGAAAAGGTGTCTAAATTGCATAGATATAATTAACCTCTACTAATCAGCAGCGCAAGAACTCATGGTCTGATCTTGATCTAATTTTTTCAAAAAATCAGCAGATAGAACATCGCTTTGACGTAATGACGCGCGATGATCGCCCGGTAATACCCCCATTTTTAATTGAGTTAATGAGTAGACAATCCAAAGCCCTTATTATTGTTTAAAATGAGGTGGATAACCATTAACTGACATATGAGGTCGCTCATGATTATAGAAGCGCTGCCATGCAGTTGTATAGTCCTGCACCTCACTAAGATTTCGAAATAAATATTGATTTAAACATTCATAACGAACTGTACGATTAAAACGCTCAACATAAGCATTTTGCTGTGGATTGCCTGGCTGAGTAAATACATGTTCAATATCATGCTGGATACACCATGCTGCCATTAAATCACTTATATATTCAGGTCCATTGTCGGAACGAATCCGCTTAGGTTTACCTCGCCATTCGATTAACTGATCCAGCCCCCTGAGCACACGCTGAGCAGGCAATGAGAAGTCAACCAGTATGTCTAGGGACTCACGGTTATAATCATCAATCACGTTGTGAACACGATAGCTTCGTCCATCACTCAATTGGTCATGCATAAAGTCCATTGACCATGATTCATTCTTAGCAGTAGGTACTGCAAGCGGTTCAGGTTGTTCTCGCTTAATACGTTTGTTGGGTTTAATTCTTAAATTAAGCTCAAGCTCCTTATAAATTCGATATACGCGTTTGTGGTTCCAAGGGTTACCTTTGACATTGCGCAGGTACAAAAAGCAAAGTTTAAAGCCCCAAGTCTTATTCTCATTGGTGAGCTTAATCAACCAATCTGCAATGATCATATTCTGCTCTTTTAATTGAGCCATATAACGATAGCAGGTTTGACTAACTTGAAAGATGAGACAGGCCTTGCTCACTGATATTTTATATTGCTCAACGGCTTGTTGAGTAAGTAACCTACGTTGCGTTGGCCTTAAAACTTTTTTGACAATGCATCCTGAAGGATATCTGCTTTGAGTCGCTCATCGGCATACATACGTTTAAGACGAGCATTTTCAGCTTCTAGCTCTTTCAATCGAGTCATCATCGAGAGATCCATGCCACCGTATTTGGACTTCCATTTGTAAAATGTGGCCGAACTCATTCCATGTTCACGGCATAGGTTGGGAACAGGTGCTCCTGCTTCAGCTTGTTTCAAAATACTCATGATTAAGCTGTCTGAATATTTAGATGTTTTCATAGAAAATCTCCTTAAATCAAGGGTATTTGATTTTCTACTTTTAAGTTCAATTATTTGAGGGGAGCATTACCTAACCATTTTTCTATTTAATATTACTGATTGACTATGACTGCCTAATAGTATGAGGCGTAAATTGGATCTCATCCTTATCATCTCTCAACCTTGGGTCAAGATGAAGATCTAGATTAGATCAACAAAGGTCAGTCATAATCAATGTTTAATCTTATTATTGCGCTGAAACGCGCCAAATAATGTTACCCACATCATCTGCAATCAGTAAAGCACCGCTGCGATCTTGGGTTAACCCTACAGGTGCACCAAATAATTTAGTTTCATCTTTGGAATGGAATCCAGTCACGATTGGCACAGGCTTCCCATTTGGTTTACCCTCTTTAAAAGGTATAAAGACCACATCATAACCACTTAAAGGGGATCGATCCCAACTGCCATGATTACTGACAAATGCACCACCGTTGTATTGAGCGGGTAATCCGGTACCATTATAAAACCACAAGCCCAGTGCAGCGACATGAGAGCCTAAAGCATAGTCCGGTTTAATGGCCTTTGCCACTAAATCCGGCCGTTGTTGTTTGATCCGTGTATCAATATGTTGACCGTAATAACTATAAGGCCAACCATAGAAACCACCGTCTTGAATGGAGGTTAAGTAGTCAGGAACAAGACTTGCACCAATTTCATCTCGTTCATTGGCGATCGCCCACAGTTTCTTTGAAACTGGTTCAAACTGTACGCCTGTTGGGTTACGCACCCCACTTGCGTAAATACGACTGGCACCTGAGTTGATATCCACTTCTAAAATGGTCGCGCGACGATACTCAATGTCTAAGCCATTTTCCCCGATGTTACTATTAGAGCCCACCCCAACATAAAGTTTAGTCTGATCTGGACTCACCACCATAGATTTAGTCCAATGGTGATTGACGGTGTCCGGTAAATCAGCAAGCTCTACGCCTTTATCGGTAATTTTGGTTTGACCTGCTGTAAATGGGTACTTCATGATGTTATGGGTATTGGCAACATACAAATCATTGCCTACCACCTGCACACCAAAAGGTGAATGTAAGCCTTCAAGTAAAATATGTTTTTCCCATTGGCCTGTCGCATTTTGATGCAGTAAAGTAATACGATTGCCGCCTTTACCACCTTTGCCTGATTTACCTTTGACTTTAGAAGCAATTAACTGTTTAGGCGTGGTGGTGGCTTCTTCACCGGGTCCATTGGACTCTACCACTAAAATATCACCGTTACTCACTGTGTAGAGTTGGCGAGGATGTAATAGATTATCGGCAATTCTTTCAATTTTTAAACCTTGCGCAACTTCAGGTTTAGCATCGTTGGCCCAACCTGCAAAATTAGGCACTTTCATCGGAGGAACCAAGAAGTTTTGCGCTTTAGGTAGTTCAGGATTGTTGCCCATTTGCAGCGTATTATCGATAGGGGTTTTATCACTACATCCAATCATAGTCATTGACGCTAGAGAGATAGCCATCAAGAGGTTTGAGTTATTTTTCATGTTTAATTCCTCAAAGTTTATGGTTACCATCAAAAGATTTAGCGATGTAGGCAATACTCACCAATGCCACAGTAATGATAGAAAGTATTACGTTATCAGGAACTGAAGCATACGCATCACGACTGTGGACAAAAGAGTTTAAAATAGCCGCTAAAATTCCAAAGCCATACAACCAAAAACCAACAACACTCACCTTATTGCGCTGGTACGTTTTAGGAAACCAAACTAAATATAAATTGATTAACCGTGGAATAATGGCAAAGATTAGACCTATCGCAATGACCCATGCTGAGGCTTTATTCCACAGCACTTCGGCAGTATTCATATATAGAATATCAAAAATAAGTCCTGCCACGAAAAATCCAAACGGGATGCTATCGAGCCAATAATAAATAGCCATTAGGAATCTGGAACGAATTGGATAATTAACTTGTGTCATATATACCTCCATGTTCGGACTTAACCCATTGAAATGGTATTGATTTTCCTTTTAACCAGAAAACCCACCAACTCAGCGGTTAGTTCCATTTTTTGATAGTCATCATTTTTTGTATTATGAGTCGCTTTCTTGTATTACTTTGAACATGATTTAGTAGGATTGCAATCATGGCTAAGAATAAACTTGAAAAAAGATGTGCTCAGAACCATTGATTGAGTTATTACAGCAATAATGTACGTTAGTATGGCATTATTTTTTTGGTTTATGATTTTTGTATAAGATCTGATTTATAAAGAGTATATTTAATAAATAATATCACGTATAAAATCAAAACTTGCTTTAATTAAGGTTGCATTGATGTTTCTAAAAAGATAAACAATTGATTTTTAAATTAATTTATTTTGACTGATATACCGCTTTGTTGCTCAAACTTAGCCTTGATGACTTATTCAGCAATATAATCTTGGAATGAATAAGCCTACACCTAAAATCTACCACACAACCAATTCAATTGGTTCTCCTATATGAGCCGTATACTGCGCAAGATCAATCAATCTGGGAAATATCTCGATTTGGTTTGACCCTACTACTCAATGGTATGCTCAGCCAAAAGGCAAACAAGGACGTAATCGAACTTATTCCGCTACAGCGATTCAATGCTGCGGTAATACTCCCTGCAAATACGTGCAGTTCAACTGACAACAAATAATGTCAGTGAAGCTCAGGTTCTTGGGGAACTTGCTTGCTCAAATTCCACTAGATAAGCAGATTAATTCTATTTATACAGATGCAACCTATGACACGAAATACGACCTATAAGTGATTTCAGGAAATATTTCCCCCTGTTCAAAATAACACGATTGAGATTGATTGGCAGGACTGTACCAATTACCTGATCGCTGGCACATTTCACCTGCGTATCCTTTTAAATTTTCAACCTGAATATTTTCAGCAGAGCCACCTTCATCGCCAACTCGCTCAACTAGCATCCACTCAACAGACTCTTGGCTAATGAATTGATCTGTTGTGAGATCTAATCCAACATATGCTTCTATAGCTTCGTACCCCTCGATCAAAAGCTGAGTACTAGCTTCTGGATTTGACGGAATATAAATTCCACTTTTAAAAACAACTTCACCTATTTTTATTTTAACCGAATGACTTACCTTATATACAGGCAAAGAAGTTGGTAAGTTTAAAGTGCCACGAGAGTCTTCATCATATTCTTTCAATAAATCTCCTACTAACCATCCTCCGTAACTTGTAATAAAAATATTACTCGATATTCTGCTAGCTTGACCCTGCCAATACACAAAATTATCCTGATTAACCTGATCCATCCAGTCTGGCCAGTAATCGGTAGATTGTGCATTAAGATCGTTTTTTACATTGGTCGCATATTCAATAGCT
This sequence comes from Acinetobacter harbinensis, assembly GCF_000816495.1. Lineage (GTDB taxonomy): Bacteria > Pseudomonadota > Gammaproteobacteria > Pseudomonadales > Moraxellaceae > Acinetobacter > Acinetobacter harbinensis. Next base: position 6,399 of record NZ_JXBK01000002.1, on the reverse strand, counting down.
TCTTTTTCACCTTCTAATAATCTGTTGTAAGTGATATGCAGTCCTTCTAAAGTATAGCGGAATTTAGGTAGTACATGCTCGCCCCAGACTACATCTGGCTGTTGCGAAATAGGTTGGTCACGATAGTTATACGGCAAATCCTGCATAAAAATATCCAACGCCTTTTCGGCAGCAGCGACCATATTCGTATAAGCATCTAGCATTGTTTTAAAATACTCTGCAGAACTATAATGCTCAAGTAAATAGATTTCTTGAGGACGAATTTCAAATTGCGACATTATTTTTTATTCGTCACTTCTAAATACCAAATAGTTTTACCCCAGAAACTATTTTTAAGTTTAGGGAAAATCTCTCCTTGCTCAAAATAACGTTTTTCAGATTGATTAGCAGGACTCCACCAATTACCTGATCTTGGGCAGACCTCTCCACCAAAACCTTTTAAGTTTTCAACTTGGATAGTTTTAACAGAGCCGCCTGTATCAGCAATTCTTTCAATTAGGATCCAGGTACAGTCACCATATAATGTCTCATAAGTATCAGGATCCATTCCAACAGCAATGACGCTACCAAACCCTCTATCTTTCTCTTCACTTGCTGCCATAAACTCAATTCTATTTCTATCTTCCATACAAAGATAAATACCTGTTCTTTTTAATTTTTCATCAGATTTAGCGATTATTGCTGGATTGATGCGATAGATGGGATAAGACTCGGGTAATTTAACGTTAATATTATGAAATAGTTCTAGATGTGGAAATTCTTTATCCAAAAACCCTTTATCCCAATATGTAGGATATGTACTCTCAATAACAGATGCATAACTTTTTGCAACTGAATAATAGTCCCAACACTGTCTTACCTTATCATAAGGTAAATTATCCATCCAATGCGGCGAAAACTCACTTAACCCTTTATCATTGGAACGAATCTCGCCAGCACATCGCAAATAAGTAAAATCGCCTGCTTTGATTTTGGCGTAGGCATAATCAATCCGATCCATTGTGGCGCGTAAATTCGGCAAGACAGTCCCGCCCCAGTTAATATCAGCCTGCTCAGGTAAAGGCAAATCTCTTAGGTTATAGGGCAGGTTATGCATATAAATTTCAAATAACTCTTCTAAACTATCTAAAAAAAGAAGGTGATTATTTCGCATGGTTTCAAAAAAAGTTAAGGAGCTAAATTCTTCTAATAAATATGCTTCTTTTGGATTAATTATATAATTCATGTTTAATTTTTATTCGTCACTTCTAAATACCAAATCGTTTTGCCCCATGCACTATTCGCAATTTCAGGAAATATTTCCCCCTGTTCAAAATAACACGATTGAGATTGATTGGCAGGACTCCACCAACAACCTGATCTTGGGCAAATCTCTCCACCAAAACCTTTTAAGTTTTCAGTCTCAATAGTTTCAGCAGAACCGCCTGTATCGGCAATACGTTCAACTAAAAACCAGTCTGTACTTGCTAAATGGTCATATTGCAGACCATCGGAAGTTAATCCAACTAATGCTTCCATAGCCTCAGTCCCTTTAAGTAAAAACTGGGCGCTAGCATTTTGTATTGCTGGAGTATAGATACCATCCTGCGGAACTAGTTCATCTGTTTTTATTTTAATTACTGAGTTAATTTTATAAACAGGAAGTGATTGAGGTAGATTTATTACTCCCCTTGCATCTACATTATATCTTTCAGCTAAACTCTTAAACTTCCAGCCATTAAAAACTGTAATAAAAATATTTCTCGATATTTTTCTAGCTTGACCTTGCCAATACACAAAATCATCCTGATTAACCTGATCCATCCAGTCTGGCCAGTAATCGGTAGATTGTGCATTAAGATCGTTTTTTACATTGGTCGCATATTCAATAGCTTCTTTTTCACCTTTTAATAGCCGACTATAACTGATATGTAGCCCTTCTAAAGTAGAGCGGAAGTTAGGTAGTACATGCTCGCCCCATACTACATCTGGCTGTTGCGAAATAGGTTGGTCACGATAGTTATACGGTAAATCCTGCATAAAAATATCCAACGCCTTTTCGGCAGCAGCGACCATATTGGCATAAGCGTCCAGCATTGCTTTAAAATACTCTGCAGAACTATAACGCTCAAGTAAATAGATTTCTTGAGGACGAATTTCAAATTGTGACATTATTTTTTATTCGTCACTTCTAAATACCAAATGGTTTTGCCCCATGCACTATTCGCAATTTCAGGAAATATTTCTCCCTGTTCAAAATAACGGTGAGATTTTTCTTGGGCTAATGTGTACCAATAGCCTTCTTTGGGACAAGGTAGCCCACCCAGTACACTTAGTTTTTGAGTAGCATAATGTTGTGTACTATTTACACCAATATTCTCTAAATCAAAAATATAAGCTTTTTCTTCCTCTGGAATGGTGCCATCCAAATAGCGTTTATCTTCCCAAATTAAACGCCATTTGACATTATACCAGTCTTCGGTTCCTTCCAGCTTATACCGAGTTGCAATTGCACCATTTAAAAAATAGTTTGGACAGCCAACATGTAGATTATAGTTAGGATCATTGGTTAATTTTTCATAAACAGGAAGTTCAAACCACGGTTCATAGATACCTGAAACTTCAATTTCATATCCAGTTTGAACTTCATAATGCAAATTTTCAGATAAGCCCAACTGATCTTTTGAAATTTCTTTATCACTTATAAAATTCCAATACAAAAATTTGTTAAATGACTCATATGTCCATTTTAAATATAGATCAGGATGATTCGGCATGAAATACTCATAATTTTCTTTGCTTAGAGTTATTTTTATAAATTTTAAGAATTCATTAGCGATACACATTAATTTAACTGAAGTTGTATGTTCATTTTGAAACATCCAACCAGAATCACGCCCTTGCATCCCTAGCTCTCTATAAAATGAATCATTTTCTAAATCTCTCTCATCGCCATAGCGACCAAAAATAGTTGAATGTATATCCTCTGAAATATATTCTTCATACATATTTTCTTTGTATTTATTATTAAGAAAATTTGATAAAACTTTTTCTTCAATATCTAAAACATACAGGAACATTATTAACTCTTTCTCGTGACGCCTTTGATCATAATTATTAGTAAAGTTATCTTTAGGATGCCTAAGCTGTGCTTCAAATTCTTCAACAAATTTTTTATTTAATTCATAAATTTTCTTTAGAAAACTAAAACTAGAAAAAAATTTAATGTAATATATAACTTTATTTCTTTCTACCAAATCAATTATCATTTTTAACTCCATAAAATTTATTATTTAACATGCTGATCTTTTGAGTTTGATTTACCTGTAACAGAAATAGCTCTAGCAGCTTGACCTTGTTGAACTATCTTTTTTGATAATTCCCTATGCAATAAGTAGTCAACTACTGCCGATGTATTTTCTGGTAAAATTGCATCATTCCAAAGAGTCTTCTGAATTTTAATACACTTTTTTATATAATCAGCGATCGGTTTATTATCGGGATGATAAAAATCAATAACAACTTGCTTTTCACCACCAGGCAACAATAACTTACTTCCAACTCCTTTTTCAAAATCAATTTGTTCAGCTATGCCGCCTTCCCATGTTTTTAGACCTTTCCAATTCTTGGGTACTATAATTCCAATTTTCTTTAGTTCTAATTCAGTAGGTATTCTTTTTAATTGAACAAAGATCCCGTTATCAGACCATGCAGTTAAAACTGCACAATCAAACCGCCATTCAGTTCCATTTTTTGGTAATTTATCACCCCAAAATAAACCAGTTGGTGAGGGTTTTGCTTCATCAAGAATTCTCGTTAAATTGACTTTCGAACCTGGTGAATATATTTTATGTATTATTTTTCTTTGAACACTGAATGTTTTAATTACCCAAGATAATTTATCATCAGATAGATCAGGATGTCCTTGATATGGCTTATAGTGGCTAAGTGGCGCCGCTGTATGCCCCTTACTAGTAATAGTTCTCGCTGCACTAGACGCTAATCTTGCCTCTGTCGTTAATACTTTAGTCTGTCCTCCACCAATTTTTGCACCCGCTTTATTCATCTGATTAATCATTTCAGAACGAACTTGGTTTAAAGCCCTATCAAGTGCCTTAATTCCCGATGGAATCATCTTATCCGCAAGTTGTGCCAGTTCATCAAGCTTTGGCCCCATCGAATTAAGATATACTTTGGCATCCTTGGGTATGGCGTATCCCATTTTATTATTGAAGAAATTAAATGCTGCCTTTAACCGATTCAGGAACTTTTTAAATTCTGATAAAATTGTCGCTTGATATTGAGAAAACTTTAATTTATCAATAAATTTTATTGGGTTTCCATAACCCATTTTTCGTAAAAAAGCCAAAATTGCTGTCGCAACCTCTGCAACTTTCGAGGCATCTTTAATTACAGTAATTAGTAATCTGCCAATGCCTTTTAGAACACCTCCAAAAATAGGAATTATTGGCAATAGACACAAAATAATACCGATCCAGTTAAGAATCTTTTGTACTTCTTTATTATCCTCAACCATTTTGGTAATAATAGCGATCAAATCCCTGACTGCTGTAGCTTCTCCTGCCACAGGGAACATACTAATCACCGCATCAAATACAATCTGACCCAGTGTTGCCTTGTCATTAAATTCACCTTTAAGGGCACCACCCAACCAATTTCCTGTTTCTTTAGCAGAATCCCAAATGATTGTACCTATTTCTAAAATTGCTTTTTTCTTTTCTGCACTCATTATTCTGATTCCTTAAGTGCCTGATTATAGGATTTCTCAAAGTCGGAATCTGACCACTCTTCTTTAAACTCAGTATTATCTTCAGCCAATGCAACAATTTTATACGTTCTATTATCTTCGCCAAATATAATCTCGGCTTCGCCCTCTGGTGCATCAGTTATATCAGCAATTCCTTTATCATTGGTTATCCCCGAAAATCTCTTACCATCTACATATTTCAAAGTAAATTTTGAACCCTTAACAGGTTCTTCATCATGATATTGTACAAGTACTTGTTTTCTTAATTCATTTGGCATCAATGGAATATCCATTGATGCCTTTTGTCCCCCATTGAAAACATGTTGCCCTGCCTTAACCTCAAACTTCCCACCAGTCGTTGGGAATACCCCTGAACTATTAATTTTTAACTGAGAACCACCTGCAGTCAGTACAATTTCTTTAGGACTGGTGATTTCAATCCGATCTTCGGTTGAAATAATTTGAATGCCTTTACGTGCAATTAAATCTGCACCATCACTTTGCGCTTGAATCTCTACTTTGCCCTTACCGGCATACAATCGCGCGCCCTCTTGGGCTGCAAATAAACTAATCTTACTTTGTACATGTGCGATTAAATTCTTTTGTGTGCTCAGATTAATACTATCCGCAGCGATATGATTAATTTGCCCATCCGCGGATAAATGAATATCTTCAGCGCTGCTTAAAGCAATGCCTTCCGGTGAATTTAGCAGTAGCATGGCTTTTTTAAACTTCGCCATATCTTGTTCAATCTGCTGTGCAAATGCTTTTAGTTGTTCAACCGATTCAATCTCATCGGTGTGTTGGTTCTTGGCTATATCACTTAAGCTTTTGGCATGACTTTCACTGCCTTCCAGCTGTTTTTTCGCCACTTCAGCATCCAAATGCTGGCCTTGGGCTTGCGCTTGTTTATAAGTCGACAGTAATAAGCCTTGGCCGGCACGTAGTGCTCCCCATTGATCCGTGCGCAGTTCAAAGCCTTCACCGCGCCCATCACTGGTCTGGCTCTCTTTGGGATGACTGAGATTGCCCAAGTTTAATTGGCTGGCAGCATGGCTGCTTTGTAATTGGCTGCTGATTTGGCCTGTGCTGTCATCGAATCTGAGTTGGTTATAGCCCGCTCCGCCGATTTCCTTAGAGCGAATACCGGCTAGTTTTTTCGTTTCGGGCAGTTGACCTTTGGCATCAAACTGGGTCGGTGAGCGCTGTGCTTCATGAATACGCCCCAGCACAAAGGGCCGGTCAATATTGCCATCAAAGAAATCAATCACCACAATTTCATCAACACGTGGTAAGAAGCGTGCGCCATAGCCTTCACCGGCCCACGGAGTCAGCACATCTACCCAAGCCGAGTCGGTGTCATTATCGTTGGCACCGGCGCCACCATCATGTGCATGATCATCGCTACGGGTAAACAAGAAGCGGACTTTAATCCGGCCCCAGGCATCGACGTGAATTTCTTCACCACTTGGACCGACCACTTTGGCACGTTGCGGCGTCGCCGCAGGGCGATGCTGTAGTGGATGGTATTCGGGCACAGTGTGCATGCTGCGACGTTGTAAGGTTAAGCAATTGCTTTGACGTTCATCGCTCTGTTGTGATGTGATGCTAGCGATAGAAGTACTGCTGCTCTGACGTTGATGCTGCCAATG
>NZ_JXBK01000001.1:2603885-2633214 GCF_000816495.1 Acinetobacter harbinensis | reverse complement strand
ATGTGAGAGTAAGTCATCGCCAGCTCATTATTCCTGAAAACACCCCCACTCAATGAGTGGGGGTGTTTTTTTATGGGGAAATTTAAATAAAGATAAGGAAAATTAAAGATAAAATGCAGGAAACGAGAAGTAAAGTAGAGCAGAAAAAACGATCTTAACCATCGAGTTGTCTGCGCGCATGTTTAAATGCCGTTCTTAAGCCTTCTTCTAAGGTAGGATGATAAAATTCTTTATCTAAAAGCTCATCAACTGTTAAATCTTCAGACAATATCCAAGAGAATAAATGCGCCATATGCTCAGCAGAATGAACCAAAAGTTCACTGCCTAAGAATTTACGTGTGATTTTATGGATATAAACTTCTACAGCACCCTTATTTTCACCCAAGACTAATGCACGGCCTTGTTTTTCATATGAAACCATACCAGTTACAAAATCAATTTTAGATTGAGTTAATTGTTTGAAACTCTGTCCCACAATTGCCATTTCCGGTTGACTAAAAACAATACTTAGAGGCTTAAGGGTTTTTAAACTGTTAATTTGAGGATAATTTAAACAGTTATCAATAACTTCTCGACCTTCATGTGCGGCTTCGTGCTGAATTGGTGTAGTGGTATAGGCATCACCTATAATGAATATAGGATATTTTCCCAATTGCTTTGTTTGCAGATTAACTGGTAGCTGTTTTAAATCTTTAAAAGTGGACTCAATTTTCTCTAAATGCAGTGTATCCAAATGACTGCTTCGGCCTGTGGCACTGAGTAAATAATCCACTTCAATGCTTTGCTCTTGCCCGTGCTCATTAAAAGTTATGGCGACTTTATTCTTATCAGCTTTAACAGTAGTTGGTAGGATTTCGAATTTAAAATTGAGTTCCTTGCTTAGTTCTTGCTGAGCAAGGGTTTGTAGATAAGAACTGGTTAAAGATCCAACTTTTTTACTCCGTGCAAACACGGTTGTTTTAACATTTAAGCGTTGCATGGCCTGTGCTAATTCTAGCGCAATCACACCGCTACCAATAACTGCCAGTGACTGAGGTAATGTGTCGAGTTCAAAAATTTGATCGGAGGTAATATATCGATCGCCGAGTTCATCTTGGTATTTTTTATTCATATTTGGCGTAGAGCCGACAGCAATAATAAAACTTTTGGCTTGATAATGGGTTTGGTTTACCACGATGGTTTGTGAGTCAATAAACTGAGCCTGTCCAGAAATTTTATGTTCTTTGTTCCAGCTTGCTACATCCTTTAAAGTGGATAAAGTAAAGCGATCACGTAGCTGCCTTAAATATGGCATCACACCGGAAGTATCTATAGTGGCTGCTACTTTTAAACCGAGCTGATCAGTTTGTTGAATTCCATGCATTCGATTGGCAGTAGAAATAAGAATTTTACTTGGCATACAGCCGACACGTGCACAAGTGGTGTCCCATAATCCATCATTAATAATTAAAATATTTTGAGTGTGCTTAATCGCTTCTTTATAAGCAGAAATTCCTGCAGTTCCTGCACCAATAATAATAATATCGTACATATAGTATTTTCTTTTATTTAATGCTGCCCTATAGAATATCTTTAACTCAAAAAAATGCATCTAAAATTGAGATGAAATAGGTGTAATAATTGGTTTGTTTTTGTTATCTTAGGTTAATTTATAATTTAAACCTTGAAGTGCTTTTAAAACTAGAGAACTTCGTAAAGAAAAAATAGGGGAATGATGTGTCATATTTAGTAAATTTAAAAAAAATTGGGGCGAAAGCTACCGTTCTGGCATCATCGCTTGCCTTAGTTGCTTGCGGTGGTGGCGGTGGGGGTTATTATGGAGACGAAAATTCAAGCTCTGCAAACACAGGTAATAGTGGCAATACAGGTAATGGAAGTGGTAATAATTCGACAGATAATTCTACACAAATTGCTGAAACTATTAACTTTGTAGATCTAAAAGATATTTCAGGAGTGGCACTTGTTAATGCGAATGATAATTCTACAGTCCAGTTTACTGTTAAAGTCTTAAATAAAGACAATGGTGGTATTGCAGATAAAGATGTGACATTGACTATTACGGATAATGAAAAATTAGGTGTCACCAGTAAGTCATCTTTAGTGAAAACTACAGCAGGGGGACTTTCAGTATTCGAATTAGATATTCCAAGTATTGCTGCAAGTTCAGGTAAGGTTCAGTTGACTGCGACAGTAAATGGAACCAGTATTAAACAGATTTACACTTTAAATGTCGTTAAGACTACAACGATTCAAAGTAATTATAATCTTTCAATACAGCAAGGTGTTGTACTTAACTTACCTAAGGGTAATGTGATCATCAATGCGCAAGTTACCGATAAAAATGGTGGTGTAAAGTCGGGTCAAACAGTTGTGTTGGCATTACCGGTTGAGATGCAAGGTAAGTTTTCAATTGCTTCAGGTTCCTCGTTGACAACTGATAATGCTGGAAACGCTGCTTTTGCTATTCATGCTAATTCAGATTTAACAGCGGATGAAATTCTAAAATTTGTATCAACTTCTCAAAGTTTAGAATTCCATCTAATTGATGAAAATAAAGCCCATAAGACGGTTAAAGCTGCTATTACTTTTAAAGATATTTCGAAAATTGTACAAAAACTTGAAGTTATAAAGCCGGATGCACCGATTGTAGCTCAAGGTGGTACAACAACTATTAAAGTTCGTGCTAAAAATAGTAATAATGTTGCGCTAGATAATAAAAAAGTTAAATTATTATTTACAGATAAAAGCGATGCTTATGGGGTCACGATTGATCAAGCCGAAGCTGTAACTGATCAAAATGGTTATGCTACTTTTACGCTTAAATCCAATTCAAGTTATCCAATTGCTTTGTCTCAGCAGGGTATTAATGTAAAAGCAATTTATACAGATAATTCAGAAATCTTTGCTGAAGATACTATTAGCGTAATTACTGCAAATACCAATGCAGATGATCAATTGGCTTTGCAGCGTATTCAAATCGCATCTTCTTATAAAATTAATGCAAAGAACGATCAAGTAACCATTACAGTACAAGGTATTAATAATAAGGGTGAGGAGGCAACCAAAGGCAAGGTTACTCTTAGTCTAAATGCAGAAGCAGCTGCAAATGGGGTCACATTTATTGGTAGTGAAACACAAGAATTTAAAAATGGTTATGTTACTTTTATTTTAAATACCAATGCTAAAACTGATGCAGCTGTTGTGGCTTTAGTCAAAGCAGGTATTACAGCGAATTTTAAAACAGATAATAATTTAACCAATAGTATTCAAATTGCAGTTGAGGATGAAGCTAAATCAGAAGAAGCTGTGAGTTACTTAGCAATTGATCCTATTAATACTTCTTTTGATTACACTCAAAATCAGACCATTACATTAAAAGTGAAAGCTATTGGTGTGAAAGGAAGTGCTTTAAAAGGCGAAACAGTCTCACTGGCGATTGCTGGACTTAATGATACCCAGCTACAAAACTTGGGCTTAAGTCATACTGGACAATCATCTAAATTAACCGACGAGTCAGGTTATGCCACCTTTAGCTTTGAATACAAAGCCAATTTAACACCTGCTCAGAAAACTCTTGCTGAACAAGGTGTTCAGTTGATTGCTTCTGCTTCAAATAATAAAACGCAAGCCATACGTTTAAACTTCAAAGCTGCAAATGAGCAAGGGGTTATTGATCTAGATTATTTGACTATCAGTGATCTACCGGGACAATTGGTTCTTACTAGCGGAACTGAACAAACCTTTAATGTTGATATCAATGCAGCGGGTACAGATGGCAAGATATATGCAGGTCAAAAAGTTGCTATTGGTTTAAATGAGGCTGCATTAAATAACGGGGTTAGTTTATCCACAGCTTCTGTTTTAACAACCAATGATGCAGGTAAAGCGACATTTAGTCTAAAAGTAAAAGCCAATAACCCAACTGAACTTGCAAATTTAATAGCAAATGGTATTACCCTTGCAGTCAAAGGAACACGTAAAGATGGTTCAGCTTATACTTTAACGCGTAAAGTCGACATCAGCCAACCTGTAGTGGTGTTGCCTAGTTTGGCTGGTTTGTCAGTATCGTATGATGTACAAACAGTCTCTGTATTGGGCGGAGAGGTTAAAGTTAAAGTGGTTGCTAGAGATAGTTTAAACCAGATCATTCCAAATACACCTTTAGCTATTGCACTTTCCAGTTTAACAGGTTCAAGAGTTTCTTTATCCGATAAGAGTTTAATGACCAATAGTAAGGGCGAGGCTGAATTTACAGTACAAGTTTCTGAGGGTAATTATGATGCTAACCTCATTAAAAATGGAATTACTTTTGCTATTATCGGCACTAACCTTAACAATGGTGATCGTATTCAGCAAACAGGCATCATTCAAGTTGCCATTCCAAAAGATTCGGTAAATCTACGTTTAACAGCTGATCAAAAAAGTCTTGAACTGGGTAAAACCTATCAAGTACAAGTCGCTGTTAAAGATGAGCTAGGAGCCAATTCTACTTATCCTGTGAATCTAGCTTTGAACAATGAGGCAATTGCAGCAGGCGTAAAACTGAGTGCTGATTCTATCGTTACTTCTGCCAATAGTGCTGCTCCAATTTCTATCTTAGTTCCTAAAAATATTCCCGATTCTGTCAAGCAAGATTTATTGAATGCAGGGATTAAGATTATAGGATCAATTACTAATCCAAAAGGTGAAGTTTTAGAAACAATTATAAACTTTAGTGTTTATGAAGCAGTTAACTTGAATCATTTGGAAATTCTTAGCTCTAAAAATAGTTTAAGTACTGCGGGTGATAAATCAATTATTACGGTACGTTTACTTGATCAAAATAATCAACCTGTACGTAACGAAAATGTAAGGTTATCTGCAAACAATAGCGCCACGTTAATTGTGGGTACGCCAGGAAGTGGTCATGAGACTAATACCAGTGATCCCCAAACGGTAAGAACAGACTCCAATGGTAATGCTTTCTTTGCTGTAGAAATTGATGGTGCCACCGTTGATGCAGATTTATTAGTCGCCAGTGGAATCGAACTAACGGCAACGCATACTGATGCTGCTGGAGCGATTGCACCTCAAATTCATCGTCTTAATGCTTTTAAGCCTTTACCACTAGGGGCTCAACCTGCACGTTATGAACTACGCATTGCATCTTCTAAATCGAGCCTAAATGTGCGTAATGATATAGCAGATGTTACGGTGACTTTGGTTGATCGAAATGGAGGTGGGGTTGCGAATCAGTATGTGTCACTTGCAATTCAAGACTTTGTGCGCAATGGTGCTATTATTGTGGGAGCCTCTGGTTTAACTACAAATGAAAATGGTCAAGCTACTTTTAAAGTGAAAATTGACGAAAATGCGCGTAATCCTCAATATACGGCCGCAAACTTTAACACAGATGATCTACGCTTAACTGCCAATTTCAGCGAAAGCGGTTATGTGGATGCCACGCAAATTTCTCTTATTGATGTGATGCAAGCAGCTGTAGCAAATCCAGTGGCTTCGATTGTCATTGGTGTCAACCCGACTGAGGTGGCAAGCTCAAGTGATGGTGTTTACTATACGCGTAATCTGTCAGTAAGCGTTGTTGATTTTGATGGTAAGCCATTGGCTAAACAAAAAGTGGAAATGGACATTACCCCTTCAACCTATCTTAAAGGGCGTTATATTTGGGCATTAGCACCTGTTGCAGGTGCTGATCCTAAGACAAAATGGGTACCAGCAGGTGAAGGTTATTATGATTTAAATAATCCAGATATTTATTTAAGCAATGGTATTCCAATGAACAACAATGGGACGCCATCTAATTTAATGGACGATTATCGTGCAGTTACGGTCAATAATCCTTTAGGTGTTTGTGCTGCTAGCGCAGCAGGAACGCCTATAACAAATCCTGAAGTGAATAATATCCCAGTTAAAGTGCCTACCTTCCTTGGACAGGGTTCAACAGCAACCTATACGACAGACGACGAAGGTAAGTTTGATTTGACTATTCGTTATCCAAAAATATATGCGCAATGGTTAAATATTCAAATTGGCGCCGCTTCTCAAGTTGCTACACTGCCATTTAGAACCACATATAATTTGGGATTACCATCTCTCAGTAATGATTACAGTACTGATGGAACATATGGTCCTAACTTAACGAGCCCATATGGTACGAGTACTACTTGTCCTTAAATTAAAATCAATAAAAAAACAGCGCTTCGGCGCTGTTTTTTATTATCTTTTAAATAGAAGTACCCATACTCACCCCCACGTTCGGGCGCACATCCATTGAACTGCATCCAACCATTACACACGAAATTATTAATAAAAAAATCATTTTATTCATTGAGTAAACCTTGAGATTTTGCCTGATTAAATAACACACTTGAACGTGAACCACTGCGGCAGATCATCAGAATAGGTTTGGGTAGCTCATGATAATATTTGGCAAACTCAACCACATCTGTTTGAAATACTTTTCCGGCGTTAATGGGTTGATAAATCACGCCAACATGCGATTGTTCCGCAATGTTGCGCAGTTGATTTACCGAAACCAAATTTCCAGTTTCTTGATCAGGACGATTGACAATGACGGATTTAAAACCATCCTGCAACAGATCTCGAAACTTAGCCGTGGTCATTTGTCCGCTTACACTCACTTGCGTATTCAGTGCTTTACTTAACGATTCAGTTTGTGCAAAGAGCCAAGGAGTAATCAGCAAACCGACACTGCATAAAAGCGTTTTTAAAGCGCTTTTAGTCATCTAACAAATCCATTTGTTTGGCCAACTCATATAAGTTGTTGGAACGGTTGCCAGTACGACAAAACATTAACACTGGTTTTGGCAGCTCATTAAAGTGATTGGCAAATGTACGCACATCAATTTCAGTAATCTGTCCGGCAACCACTGGTTGAAAAACATAATCGATTCCGGCAGCGCGTGCTGCATCTTCAATTTGTGCACTGGTCGGTTGTTCAGCACCACCTTCCATATCTGGACGATTATTGATAATCGATTTAAAGCCTTTTTCTGCCACTTGTGCCACTTGTTCTGGGATGATTTGACCTGCAAAGCCGACATTCTCGTTCATTTCGTCACTCCATGGTTTGCTAAATAGATGTATGCTTGATCATAACATTAAGCTGAAACTACGGCTTAATCGGTTGAAACTTTTATAAACAATTACAAGCATAAAGTAACGCAATGGAGCGCATATGTATTCCTACACAGTTGAACCACTGTATGTGAATAGTGCAAAAGAAGTGCTTGCCGCAGATTTTTATCGACCTCAAACCACGCATCAGCCTGCTGTGATCATTATGGCGCATGGTTTGGCCGCCTTACGTCAGTTTAAATTGGTGCAGTATGCCAAACGCTTTGCCGAAGCCGGTTATGCCGTGGTGTTGTTTGATTATCGCTATTGGGGTGGCAGCACCGGTCATCCTCGAGAGTTGGTGTCTATTCAGGCACAACTGGAGGATTGGCGGACCATGATTGCGCATGTGGCTAAGCGCAAATCAATTGATTCACGGCGTATGGTGCTTTGGGGAACGTGTTTAAGTGGTGGTCATGTGCTGAGCTTGGCGGCAGAGCTAAACAGCATGCAAGCGGTCATTGCGCAAGTCCCTTTTGTCGATGGGGCAGAAAGTAAAAAATTATATCCTTTACTCCAACTCTCCAAAGCCTTAAAAATCTCCAGTCAAGATTATATGGGCGCGAAAGTGGCCATGCCGGCTAAAACGTTGCCTGTGGTTGCTGAAAAAGAGCTGTGTTTTATGCCCACGCCAGACAGTTATCGCGGCTATTTATCCATTGTGCATACCGATTATTTTTGGAGTGGCGCTATTCCGGCACGTGCCTTTTTTGAATTAATTCGTTATCGTCCTATTCAGCAGGTACGTAAAATTACCGTGCCGGTACTGTTTATTGCCGCGCAAAACGACAGCTTAATTCCCATTGAGTCAAGCCGTGAGACCGCCACCAATATCGCGCCTTTTGTGCAATATCATGAATGGGAGATGCAGCATTTTGATATCTATCATCCGCCATACTTTGAACAAGCCATTGCAACGCAATTAGAATTTTTACATCAACATATTGGAGTACGTTAAATGATTCTTGTCTGTCCGTCATGCGGTGCAAAAAACCGTGTACCTGAAGAAAAACTACAAGCCCAGCCCAGCTGTGGTCAATGTCATCAGTTACTATTACCCTTAGTACCAATTGAATTAAATGAAGAAAATTTCAGTCAATTTATTGCGCATAGCGATTTACCGGTACTTATTGATTTATGGGCAGAATGGTGTGGTCCGTGCAAAATGATGGCACCACATTTCGCTCAAGTTGCAGCGCAGAATGCTCAGGTAATTTTTGCAAAAATCGACACTGAAAAATCCCCTCGACTCAGCAGTGCCTTTAACGTGCGCAGTATTCCGACACTGGTTTTAATGAATAAAACCCATGAAATTGCTAGAATAAGTGGTGCATTACGATCTACCGAGCTACAGCAGTGGCTAGATCAGCAATTAAAAGCCAACCCTGGGAGTTAATGTGTCAGATACTCATATAGAACCGGAAGGAACATTGTCCCTTCAAACCATCGCCATGCCTGCAGATACCAACTGGAGTGGTGATGTCTTTGGGGGCTGGATTGTTTCACAAATGGATTTGGCCGGGGCAATCCATGCAGAGCGTTTTAGTAAAGGACGCTGTGCCACTATTTCAATCAATCAAATGACTTTTTTGGTGCCGGTAAAAGTCGGTGATGTAATCAGTTGTTACACCAAGATTTTAAAAGTCGGCAATACCTCTATTCAGATGCGTATTGAGGTCTGGGACAGCCATGACAGCTCACGTGAACCGATTCGTGTAACTGAAGGC
Organism: Acinetobacter harbinensis; assembly: GCF_000816495.1. Taxonomy (GTDB): domain Bacteria; phylum Pseudomonadota; class Gammaproteobacteria; order Pseudomonadales; family Moraxellaceae; genus Acinetobacter; species Acinetobacter harbinensis. Next base: position 2,624,350 of record NZ_JXBK01000001.1, on the reverse strand, counting down.
GTGTTTACTTTTGTGGCAGTGGATGTCAAAGGCGGTAAGCGCTTTATTGCGGATGAAATCAAACAAAAATATTTAGCATCTCAGCCCGCGGTGTAAAAGACACTAAAAAGCCCAATCTGAATTGGGCTTTTTAGGCTTTAAAGAAATCATCTTTAAGCTAGATTTCTTGCATCTAAAACGATTGCATAGCGTTTTATTGAACTTGCTTTTTTAATTGTGATTTGGCAATCCACGCCCACAGCATGTCACATTGAATCGGTTCTGCACCGGATTCATCGGTCACCTGTACGGTTACCAAGGTTTCACCTTTTTCAGTGCTGCGCATTAATGCTTGTTGTTCATCCGTTAAGGTTGCAACAGCAATCATGGCACCTTGGGTTGGACGTTTAAAATCAACTTTAAAGCTTTTAATTAAAACAATACAGCTGTCAGGGACATTCATGCCGGTCACAAAACCCGTCGCAGTTTCTGCAATCAAGGCCATTGCACAAGCATGTAGTTGACCGATATGATTTTGCATCGCGCGGTGATTTTCAATTTTGACCACTACTTTGCTGTGGCTTACTTCAAGATAGCGCAGATGTGCAGAACCGACCATCGGCACGACACGACCAAACGCTTTGCTCCACACCGCACGACGGATACCTTGCGGTAATTTAGCGGTGGCTTTGACCAGTTTTGATAAACGATTGCTCGATGTCATGAATATCCTCGGATTTTAAGTGGCTGATAGGCTTAATCTTTAAAGTTATTAAACTGTAAAGGCACACCAAATTGCTGTTCTTTTAAAAAGTTCATTACTTGTTGTAATGTATCGCGCTTTTTATCGGTGACACGAATTTTGTCACCTTGGATAGATGATTGCACTTTAATGCCGCTGTCTTTAATGGCTTTATTAATTTTTTTTGCTGTATCTGAGTCAAGCCCATCTTTAAGCTTGATAGTTTGCAGGATATTTTTACCTGAGGCCGTCATTTTTTGTGCATCAAGTGCTTGAATATCCACCTTACGTTTAAAAAAATGATTTTCCAGCATGCTATACACTTGCTCGCACTGGAAATCACTTTCGGCACTAATTTTGATTTCTTTGTTTTTTTCACTTAATTCAATAGAAACATCTTGGCCACGAAAGTCAAAACGTGTCGCAATTTCTTTTTGCGTGTTTTGAACTGCATGATTTACTTCAAAAATTTCTAATTCAGATACAATATCGAAAGAAGGCATGGTTTAGACCTTTGCAAAGGGAAAGAATATCTGAGATGCTAGGGGTGTTTTCTTCATTTGCCAAGTGTTGTTTACATCAAAGGAGTGCACAATGATCCGTAAGCAAGAAATTACAACATTTGAGTTCCCAGAAAATGCAGTAATCTGGGATGTTCGTGACAGCAAAGCATTTGCTGACAGTCATGTGAAAGGCGCGGTAAATCAGCCCTTAGATGACTTAAGTGCAAATAGCTTAACTCAAGTGCAATCGGATCAGCCCATTTACATTTTATGTGGTGGCGGTAGTAAAGCACCACGTGCTGCTGAAAAGCTAGAAGGCTTTGATGCTTCCCGTGAGTATGTTGTATTGATGGGTGGCACGCGTGCCGCACGTGATGCAGGATTGCCTTTAAAACAGGGTGCTTAATCAAAAGAAGCGCCGTAAGGCGCTTTTTTATGGCTTAAATAGAAGATCTCCCTTTTTAAAGGGATTTTTTTTGCGGATGCTTAAGTGTTTGCATCCGATTTTTGATAATAGGGCTTTTTCGGTTTGACCTTTTTGATAAAACGCTGTGGACTGAGTTTATCCAGCCAATAAGCGCTCAGCGGGCAGGCCTGCTTTAAAATCTGTGCAACCAAGACCTCACTACACAGTGGCGCAAATAAAAAACCTTTTGAGCCCAATGCGGTTAAGGTGTAAATTTCAGCGTCGATGTGAATTTTGCCCAACAACGGAAAGTAATCAGGACTTTGTGTGCGTACCGATGCCCGTCCTTGCCATGTTTCAATCGGCGCTAAGCTTTGTGCATAATCTGGAAATACATGATTGAGCTGATCATAGTTATGTTGATGATCTGCGGCTAAAACGCTGTCATCTTCGCAATCCGGATGAAAAGAAGCACCGACCAATAAATGATCTGCATCTAAGGGCATACAATAGCCGCCATAACTATAGGCTTGGTTTATAGCCAAGGGCTGCTCAGCATGCTTAAACCAACTGACCTGTCCGCGATTCGGCTGTAATTTGGGCAGTTGCGCTGAAAATAGTTTACTTTGCATGGCGGCGCAGACAATCACATGATCAAACTCTGCCAAGCATTGCTGTTGGTGGTCAATGACCTGAATTTTCTGTTGATGCTTAACCGGCTTTAGTTGAATAACCTGTGCGCGTTGAAAGTGAATATTGGGCTGTTGTAATATTTCTGCGCACAATTGACTGGGTGACACTGTGCCGGCTGGTAAGAATTTGACACTTGGATAAGACGTGTTGAGCTCTGTAGAATGGGCTGGCTGCTGTGCAAATACACCGGTGGGATAGTGCGCCGCCAGTTCATGTAAATTATCCTGTGGTTTTAAGAGCAGTTGATTCACTTCAATGGCTTGAAATGCTTTAAATCTTTGATAGTGCGGCAGCGCATATTGCCATGCCAAGGTCACCAAATGCTTACTGCTGTGTTCAATTGCGCCCAAACGTGGATTGAGTAGCGCCAATGGATTACCAGATGCACCCGCCAGTGGCGCTGTTTGATCGTAAAGGGTCACTTGATGGCCACGACTGGCAAAGGCATGGGCACAGGTTAAACCGGCAATCCCTGCGCCAATGATGGCAATCTGGCGCTGCTTTGCTGTGTGTTGTAAGCTGGAATGCTGCACCGCCTGAGTATTGCTGTTTTGTAATGCATTGGCGCGGTGTTGCGGTGTTTCGGGGGCTAACCAAATGGCTTTAAGCATTTGGCGTTTATGTTTAAATCCCCGTGGACGGGAAATAGAAATTCCATGCTGAGTGAGGCCACGCTTTAATACACCGGCCACACTAAACGAGGCGAAAGTGGTGCCATAATCGGACAGGCGCACGATCTGATCTAAAATATGGGTCTGCCACATTTCAGGATTGGTCGATGGCGCAAAACCATCTAAAAACCATGCATCGACGGCTTTGGTTTTAACAATCTGCGGTAAAATCTCATTGGCATCGCCCAACCACAAATCAATTGAAAAACGCGCATTGGGAAAATTCAGCCGATGACAACCTGCAATTGGCAGCGGATATTGCTCAATGAGTTGAGTGGCCAATGGCTGCAATTCAGGCCAAGCCTGAAGCGCACGGATTAAATCGATTTTACTCAGCGGGAATTTTTCGATACTGATCAGATGCAAATGACTGTGATTGTCAGGGCGTTGTTGCTGCCACATTTGCCACAGGGCCAAACTATTTAAAGCGCTACCAAAGCCCGTTTCTGCCACACAAAAATAGTCAAAATCTGTCAAGTCGGCTAAACGTGTGGCCAAATCATTGCCATTTAAAAAGACATGCCGTGATTCAAGCAAACCATTGTCTTTAGAAAAATAAACGTCACCAAATTGTTTTGAGATGGGAACATCAATGCCATCAACAGATTGCCATTCTAAATCAGCCGTTTGAATTGCATCAGACAAGAGAATACCTTTAAAAACTAAAATATAAACAGAGGATTACCACTGCCGACGACGTTTGGTATACACATAACTGGCAATTAAGAAACCCAGCAATACGCCCAGTGCAATGGTGGCCGCGCCGTATATAAACATTTGTGCGCTACGTTCACTTTGTAGCACTTGCACCTGTACACCCAAACTGTCATTTTTCAATTGCAGTTCTTGGTTTTGCGATAAGGCCTCTAAATTGGCTTTTTCCAGCTGTTGTAAACGCGTGGCTTGATCATTCACCAAGGCTTTAACTTTGGCATCTTGTAGAACTTTATTTTTGGCCAATTGTTCTGCGGTTAATGGCTTGGAGTCTTGCGGTAAGCCATTGGCATTGATGTGACCGGTTGCAGGCAAGGTTTCAGGACGATTGGCAGGCAAGGTCTGTGGTTTTTGTGCTTGGATGGTGGCAGCAATGGTGGGTGCCACGGCAGGAGGGCTTTCTACTGCTGACGCAGCAGAACACAGGACAGATAAACTCAATAAGCTTAAAACAACACGCATCATTTTATCCTTGAGGAAACGCTTTATTAAACGGTTTCACATCAATATGGGCATAGACACCTTCGCGTAAGAAGGGTTCATCTTGGAGCCAGAGATCCAAAGCTTCGCGGGTTGCAAAGTCGACAATTATGGTACTGCCATAAAAACCGGCTTGTGGATTAGTGGGGTCTTTGGGCATCGCACCGGCCACAATTAAACGACCTTGATCATTTAATTGTTGCAAACGCGCAAGATGTTCTGGACGAGTAGCCAGACGTTTTTCTACTGTGCCGTCGTGATCGGTACAGCTGACAACAAATAAAGGCATATTGTTTTCTCGATCGATTGAGCTAAATTATTCTTCAGAGGACTTAAAGTGTTTGCGCAACACAATAAACTGAATAATGATAAAGGAAAACATGACCAACATGTCACCAAATGCGGTGAATTCACCCCAATATTTTCCGTTGGCAAATAAGAATGCAAAGAAAATATGTAAGCAAGACATCACGATAAACATCGCAGCCCAAGCAAAGTTTAAATTTTTCCAGCCTTGCGCGGTTAAATTAAAAATGGGGCCAAATAAACGCTGAATCAGCGGCTTTTTATCTTTGGTGAAATAAGGAGAAAGCAGAAATGCACCCGCAAAAACCAGATTTAATAAAACGGCTTTTAAACGAATATAAAAATCATCGCTTAGAATTAAGGTGATGCCACCAAAAATGACCGTCATAAACAACACAATCCACTGTTGTTTTTCCAAACGAAATTTCTGTATGACAAACAAAGCGCCATATACCACCAGCATAGACATAATTAGGCCGGAGGTTGCAACCAAAATATTATTATTATCTATACCGCCTGCAGAACCAATTAATCGCAGCAGCGGATGCTCGGTATCTTTTGGGTCGACGGTCTTATATAAATAAAAGAAAATAATGAGTGGCACAAAGTCTAAAAGTGCTTTCATGTTAGAGTATCTAAATCTGATCAAATAAATGACATAGTATAAGTGATGCACGGCGTAGATTTACATACACACAGTAATATTTCTGATGGAACTTTGTCTCCAGAACAACTGGTGCATGCTGCTATTGAAAAAGGCATTCATACCTTGGCGCTGACCGACCACGACACCATGGATGGCTTAAGCTTGGCGCAGCAGAGTGCACAAGGGACAGACTTGCGTATTATTTCTGGGGTGGAAATTTCCAGTCAGTGGGCGCGTCCGGCCACACAAAAAAGTTATGGCGTGCATATTGTGGCGTTAAATATGCAAAATCCAGAACCGATGTTGATTTTACTGGAGCAACAAAAACACATTCGTGCCATTCGTGCCAAACAAATTTGTGATTTGCTGACGCCGTTAATTGGTCAGGATATTTACGCAGAGGTTATTGCCAAGGTCGATGGCATTGCTGATCGTATTACCCGAACCCATATTGCCAAAACCTTGGTTGAAAAAAAGATCGTCAGTCGTGCGCAACAAGCCTTTGATAAATACATTAAAGAGGGCAAGAAAGCCTATGTTAAATTTGATGGCTTAGCTTTAGCAGAAACCATTGAAGTGATTCATGCCAGTGGCGGCTATGCGGTGTTAGCACATCCGACCAAATATGATTTATCCGCCACCAATATTCGCTATTTAATTGAAATTTTTGCACAATTCGGCGGTGATGCGGTAGAGCTTCCTCCAGCGATGGAGCCTGCTTCGAGCCGTCAAATGGTCGATCGTATGATTGCTGAACATGGCTTAAAAGTATCGGTGGGCAGTGACTTTCATGGTGATCATATGCCGTGGATTCGTTTGGGCAATATTCCACGGCTAAAAGAAGGGCAGGTCGGGATTTGGGAGAGTTTTAAATAATCTCTTTTCCAGAGCTAACTTTATAAACAAAGCGAGCGATTTTTTATACAAGATTTTTATAGAAGATTGTTGTCTTGTGCTTGAATCGGTGGTGGCGTCGGTTTGCCCAAGGTGCCCAACAATTCAATTTCAATGGTACGGACCATCGCATCGAGCGGTAAATCATTGCTTTGCGTGCCAAACGGTTCTTCAATTTCTGAGCTTAGAGCATCTAATCCCAAAAAGGTATAGGCCAAAATACCCACGATCAGGGGGGTAACCAAACCCAAGGTTGCGCCTAAGCTAAACGGCAACATAAAACAGAAAAAATATACGGTACGATTGAGTAAAACTGAATAAGCAAACGGCAACGGGGTGGTGGCAATACGGTCACAACCAGTTTGGACCAAACTCAGTTCAGCGACATGTTGATTCATTTGGGTGTAAATAATATCGGAAATTTCACCTTCTTTAAGCGCTTGCATCAGTTCCCATTGCATTAAACTTAAAGTGTATTGCGGTGCATTGGCCTGTTGATACAACTGAGTTAAAGCCTGTTGGCTCATGCCACTGGTTTTTACCAATTCCAGTGGATTGGCGGTTTGATGGCGTAAACGGTCTCGCAGCACATTGGCAAAGACAATCACATGTTGAATCACCCGTTCACGCCGGCCTTGACTCAGCATACGGCAGTCCCGATCAAAATGCCGCGCATTGGCAATCAACATACCCCACAATTTGCGCGCTTCCCACCAGCGGTCATAACAGGCAGTATTTTTAAAGCCCAAAAAAATAGACAGCACCACACCAATTAAAGTAAAGCCCACAATCGGCAGTTCAGGGAAATGAAAATTACCGACATAGGACAATCCGCCAATCACCGCAGAAATCAGCATTACCACACCTAAGGGCGGTAAAACCTTGGGAAGAATCGTGCCACGCCAAGAAAAGAGCAGTTTAAATATACTTGGTTGGTCACGCACAATCATGTTATGAGTATCATTAAAATTTTGCCTAATCTTCTGCGTTCATCCGGTGCTTGTCAACCGGTGTTACATGATTTTTTGAGCCTCAATCAGGCCATGTTCAGCAAAGGAGTAGGTGCCCTCAGCTGAGATAATACAATGGTCAATTAAGCGAATTTCCAGTAACTGACACGCCGTGGCAATGCGCTGCGTCAAGGTGATATCCGCGTTTGACGGCTGTGCTTTCCCTAAAGGATGATTGTGGGCGATCACTAGACTACTGGCCTGTTGATTAAGACTATGCCGCAACAATTGATTAATAGAAATCTCACATGAATTTATTGAGCCATAAAATAGTTTTTTAAAGCTAATTTTTCTTAAATGCGCATCTAAGCACAGTACGGCAAAGACTTCTTGCTGTTCACCCAACAGTTCAAATGTTAAAAAATCCACCAATGCTTTGGAATTGCTCAGTTCTATTTTTTGTTGGGTTAAATGCTGAGCAAGATAACGCCGTCCCAACTCTTTGACCGCCATTAGCTGTGCATATTTACTTTCGCCCATGCCATGAAATTGGTTTAAATCGGTGAAGCTGGCATCAAAAATAGGATTCAAGCCGCCGAAATGCTGTAACAATAAACGTGACAATTCAACTGCTGAATGTTGCTTTGAACCAGAACGTAAAAAGATGGCCAACAGTTCGGCATCGGATAAGCTGGGTGCACCTTGTAGGATCAGTCGTTCGCGTGGCCGTTCTTGAATAGGCCAATGTTTAATCGATAAATTCATTTTTTTTAGACTTTTTTATTTTAATGGCGTGAATGAGAGCCAACAGCTCACTTGGGTATGGGTTTATTTAATGATATTGTGAGCGCCACTGCAACACAAGAGTAGCTGTTTGTGAGCTTCAATTTAAGTGTGATTCCAAATAAAAATATTATTTTAGCGGTTACCGGCGGCATTGCAGCCTATAAAAGTGCCATTGTCGTGCGACGTTTAAAAGACGCAGGCTTTGATGTGCGCGTGGTGATGACGGCAGGAGCGCAAGCCTTTATTACCCCGTTAACCTTTCAGGCGTTGTCGGGGAATCCGGTGCATACTGAATTGCTGAATCCTGAGGCGGAAGCCGGCATGGGGCATATTGAGTTGGCACGTTGGGCGGATTTGCTGCTGGTGGCACCGGCAAGTTGCGATACCTTGGCAAAATTTGCAGCCGGCCTAGCCGATGACTTATTAAGTACGTTGTATTTGGCGAGTAAATGTCCCGTTTGGGTGGCACCGGCCATGAATCAGCAGATGTGGGCAGCCAAAGCCACGCAGCGTAATCTAAATACTTTGGTCGATGATGGTGTACACGTGATTATGCCGGATGCCGGTTCACAAGCCTGCGGCGATGTCGGTTTAGGACGGATGCCAGAACCGGAAGATTTAGCCCAGCAAGTGACGCAGTATTTTCATCAAGCACAGCGTGCCACTGCGGAAAAATTTGGTCTGTTGGCGCATCAGCATGTGGTGATTACCGCCGGTCCAACGCGTGAAGCGATTGATCCAGTGCGTTATATTTCTAATCACAGTACCGGTAAAATGGGCTTTTCTTTGGCCGCAGCCTGTTATGCCGCTGGTGCTGAAGTAACGCTAATTGCAGGGCCGGTCAGTTTAGATACGCCCAATGGCGTGCGCCGTATCAATGTATCTTCTGCACAAGAGATGCTGAAAGTCAGTATGCAAATGTTGGATGATGGCTGTGATATTTTTATTGCGACTGCCGCCGTGGCAGATTACCGCGTTGCCGAAGTGGCTGAGCATAAAATTAAAAAAGCCGGTGATGAGCTTAACGTGGCACTGATTAAAAATCCCGATATTGTGGCCACCATTGCACAACAACTCAAACGTCCCTTTATGGTCGGTTTTGCCGCTGAAACCCAAAATGTCGAAGCTTATGCTGCGGGTAAATTGGTGGCTAAAAAACTCGATATGATTGCCTGTAATGATGTCTCGCGTGCCGATATTGGCTTTGCTTCTGATGAAAATGCCATGACAGTATTTTTTGCAGAAAGCTATGACATGCCAAAACGTGATTTAGACAAAGCCTCGAAACAACAGATTGCTGAGCAACTGGTACAGGCCATTTCTGAAGCACGCAATCAGCAGCCAATGCCATCCCGTAAAGCTTAAAAATAAATGCTAAAAAAGCGCCTGAACTGGCGCTTTTTTAGCATTGTAGATAGCTGTATTTTTACGGTGTTTGTTTATCGAGTAAATAGTCTTCTGTGCGTTGCATGGCTGCTTGAATATTCAGCAAAGCCACCTCTACATCCTGCAAGCTCTTGGCATTGCCGCCACTTAAAGCTTGTCGCCATTTGCGCGCGCCGGGTAAGTTTTGAAAGAGCCCTAAAATGTGCCGAGTAATAATTGACAGTGGCGCACCTTCTTGCAGACGCTTTGCTATATACGGCATCATTTGCGCCATAATATCAAAGCGATCCGGCGCCTCTAAATTCCACAGTTGAGCAAGTTCAGCCAATAAGTACGGGTTGTGATAAGCCTCACGACCAATCATCACGCCATCGAGTTGTTTTAAATGTTGTTGCGTTTCAGCCAAGGTTTTAATGCCACCATTAATCTCAATGATAAGATCAGGACGATCTTGTTTTAAGCGATAAACATCGTCATAACGTAACGGCGGAACATCGCGATTTTCTTTGGGTGATAAACCTTGCAGCAAGGCAATACGTGCATGGACGATAAAGTTATTACAGCCGGTTTTGGCCACGGTGTCGACAAAATGAAGCATCTGTTCATAAGACTGCATGTCATCAATACCAATACGATGTTTGACCGTGACAGGAATGTCCACCGCATGACGCATGGCCGCAATACACTCTGCCACCAAGTCCGGTTCTGCCATTAAACAGGCGCCAATTTTATTATTTTGCACGCGGTCGCTGGGACAGCCGACATTTAGATTAACTTCGTTATAGCCCCAATCTTCGGCCATTTTGCTACAGCGCGCTAAATCTTGCGGATTGGAGCCGCCCAATTGCAACACAATCGGCTGTTCTTCGGGGTTGTAGGCCAAATGACGTGCGGCATCACCAAATAAAATCGCGCCAGTGGTGACCATTTCAGTGTATAAAATAATATTCGGGTTAAAAAGACGCGCAAAAAAACGGTAGTCGCGTGTGGTCCAATCCATCATCGGGGCGACTGAAATACGCGGCGGTAAAGATTGAAGAACAGTCATCATGTCGACCTGAAAATGAGAAAAAACCAGAGCGCGAATTATACGTGCTTTATGCTACATGCAACAACCAAGCAGGGCATACAAAAAATAAAATATCGTTCAGCCCAGCGCATCATTAAAATTAAATGACTCATCAGCTCGAGCGGCTATATTGTAAATGATGAAAAAATCAGTATGTTGAGACACCACAATAATAAACATGGGCATTGAATATGCTGCTTCTAGAAGAAATTTTTAAAAGTAAAAAATTACAGCATTCAGAGCGTTTTAATTTACGTGTGCAACGCAGTTTAAGTTGGTTTAAAAAATCGCTTGAATTAGAGCATGATTTAGATTTGCAATTTATCAGTCTATGGATTGCACTGAACGCGCTTTATGTACAAGACATGAACGTGGCACAGGATACACAAGCTTTACAACAGTTCTTAAATTCGATCCATCAACAAGATCAAGAGGATAGAATTGACAGTACGATTTGGGGAAAATTGAGCCCTCTGATTGCACGATTGCTCGATAATCCTTATGCCTATCAAGCATTTTGGGATTATAAAAATCAAAAAATCAGCCAAAGCACATGGCAAGCCAATTTTGTTCAGGCCAAACAGCAAGTCCAGCATGCTTTACAGGAACAGATATCGATTGCTGTATTGACGCTGCTGTTTAATCGTTTGCATACCTTGGCCAATCAATTGACGCACGGCGGTGCAACTTATAACAGTTCAATGAGCCGTCAAACAATGCAGGAAGCCTGTCAGATTTTGGCGGCATTTTTATCCAGCTGCTTATACGTTCTGCTGGAAAATGCCCCTGTGCTTGATGTAGGGCAACCCTTTTATCCGATCATACAGGTGTGTTAGTGACAGCTCAAAATAAGTCTCTAGCGTGCTGATTCAAACAGCACGCACTATGCAGCCTTTGTTTAAGCGCTGAGTATTTTCTTGTGACCATAATAATGATCTGCTGCGGCAGATAAAGCTGAACCCAACACCAAAGATAATCCAGCAATACAGGTCATGCTCCAACCGCCATGATGCCAAGAGTACACCCCCAGCGCAGAACCGCCTGCACCACCGATAAAATAGATGGTCATATAAATTGAGTTAATGCGTGATTTCGCGTCGGGATGTAAACGAAAAATAATACTTTGATTGCTGGTATGCACAATGGTTAAACCCAAACTGATTAGGCCATAACCGATGATATAACTGATGAGTATTTGCCCACCGAAATATAAAAATATCCAGCTTAAGAGCAAAATCGCCAGTCCAAGCCATGTTAAGAGCACGGTATGACCTTGATCGGCAATCTTACCGATTTTAGCCGTGGCCAGTGCGCTAAACACGGCAATTAAGGTGACCAAGCCGATTAAAATATCAGATAAATTAAACGGTGCTGAGGTCAGTAACACGGCAATGGTGGAAAACAAAATACTCATGGCGGCAAAGGCAAAACCGCCAATTAAAGCGCGTAAGCCTAAACGCGGTTCTTGTTTCAGTAACAGCGCCATAGATTTAAAAATCTTGCCATAGCGCATATTTAACGTGGGTACGTCGGGTAATTTTCGTTTCAGTAGAATGGCTAAAATCACCATCAATACCGCACTGACCGCGTAAATAACTTTCCAATTAAATAGATTGGACAAAATGCCGGCCAAACTGGTGGACAGTAGTAATCCGACCAATAAACCACTCATGATAAAGCCGACCACTTCACCGGTTTTTTCTGGCTTCACCGCCATGGTGGCCAAAGGAATCAACACTTGTGCGGCCACTGAAAATAGACCGGTCATGATTGTTCCAATCCACAGCATAGGTAAATTAATGGCAAATGCACAAATTAATAAACCAATGGCAGCTAGAAACATCAACAGGGGAATAAATTTAGTTTTATTGACAATATCGCCAACTGGCACAATAAACAGCAAGCCCAAAGCATAAGATAGCTGCGCGAACGTCACGGTGAGTGCCACTTGTGATTCAGAGACATTAAAATATTGTTGGATGGAATGTACCAACGGCTGACAGTAATAATTTGCCCCCGCACATAAACCACAGGCAATGGCCATCAGCCAAAGCAAAGATTTATCTTGGCTAATGTCGAGAGATGTCTTCATAAACGTCCTTTACTAAATAGTCTGTATACAAGCAGCAATCGCTGAAAGTGGGTCATAAAAACCGAGGCATCAAGCAAAAAATCAGCATGAGAAAATGGTGTGTTTCAAGCAATCTGGCTGAAAATGCCATGCATGATGGATGGGGAGAGAGATGCTGAGCTTGATCGAATGACACAGAGAAAGATGAATTATAAAGTTTTTAGCCGAACAGGGAAATCTATAAATAGCGCTGTATCACTTTCTGTTTGTAAACAGAATGCTGACAATCGGTTAGGCATTTTATCTAGTGCAATGCTGATAAACATTAAAACGACTGATGCAAGACAAAGTAAATCTGCAGCTTAAACTGAATAAAAAATACAAAATCTACTTCAAAATAATTTTTTAAGCACTGTGATTGGCACAAAACACAGGATTGTTGGGTTTTTGCCCTGAAATGGGGCGATAAAGCACCAGCTTAAGACTATTTTGATTAAATCATCATCAAGCGAAATGGCAATTGAAAAATAATTATTTTTTTATCGGTGTTTCTTGTGATTAAACGGGCAATAGCGGCAGCCACAATGACGGGGTTAAGTCATCAACCACCTAAGTTCTATCGCCCTAAACGTTACAGCGAGTTGACGGTATCAATCTGTTTTAAAAGTATTCGATTCTGCTTCAGTCTGTCTTTGCAAGAGTGTCAGTTCAGCCAATTGAAATAAAGTCTCAGACTAAAGCTGCTGTATAGGCGTTAAATAGCGCGCTACGAAACTAAGCATTGGATTTAACTAGACGGTCAAATGGTCAGAATTATCAACTCTGCATTTTTGTATGCTTTTATTGCGTATGGGGTAATGCGTTAACTGCGTCGTGTGTGCTGAATAAATAGACCGATTGACCCTATTTATAAAATATTCGCTGATATAAAAAGCATAAATATAAAATTTCTGAATATTATTTGTGAATCATCAGTTCAGTATGGGGGTATTTATTAAATAAATATTGGGTGGTAATTTAAATTAGTTCAATTAGAATCCAAAAATTGAACAAAAACACACCTAAGGGGAAACATTGCAAAACGCGATGTTTACTTAAGAAAAATTAGCTTGAGGAAGGCTCATGCAGATCGGAATCCCAACCGAAACTGTTGTCGGTGAAAACCGTGTGGCAGCAACGCCAGAAACAGTAAAAAAGTTGATCAGTGCTGGTCATACAGTGGTCATTGAACGTAGAGCAGGGGTTAAAGCCGCTTATATTGACAGTGCTTATGAACAGGTCGGCGCTAAAATTACGGATGATGCCTATAGCGGCAGTCAAATTATTCTGAAAGTTCGTGCCCCGCAAGGTAGCGAAATTCAGAAACTGAGTGCCAATACGGCCGTGATTGCCATGTTTGATCCGTATCGCAATACTGAACTGGATCAATTTGCCGCTGCGCAGGTGTCTGCATTTGCTTTAGAGCTTTTGCCACGGACGTTGTCTCGTGCGCAGAATATGGATGTGTTGTCCTCTCAAGCCAACTTGGCCGGTTATAAATCAGTGCTATTGGCGGCAACAGAATATCAACGCATGTTCCCGATGCTGATGACCGCAGCAGGCACGGTTAAACCAGCGCGTGTGGTGATTATGGGGGTTGGTGTTGCAGGCTTACAAGCGATTGCCACCGCCAAGCGTTTAGGTGCCATTGTTGAAGCCACGGACTTACGTCCTACTGCACGTGATCAAGTTGAATCACTGGGTGGTAAGTGGTTAGACGTGCCGATGTCGGATGAAGAAAAGCAAAAAGCTGCCGATGCTGCCAAAAATGGCTATGGCTGGATGCCGGGTGAACAATATATTCAAGATCAAGCGGCCATTGTCGATAAAGCGGTTTCCAATGCCGATATCGTGATTACCACTGCATTGTTACCGGGCCGTGATGCACCGCGCTTAATTGGTGCTGCAACCGTCGCGAAAATGAAACCGGGTTCCATTATTTTGGATATGGCGGTGGAGTCTGGCGGTAACGTGGAAGGCTCAAAATGTGGCGAAAATGTGGTGACTGATAATGGCGTAACCATTTTAGGAATCCCAAATATTCCAGCCACGGTGGCAACCGAAGCTTCGGCGCTATATGCACGTAATGTATTTAATTTCCTTGAAACACTGTTTGATGCTGATCAGAACTTTGTTTTAAATCCAGAAGAAGAAATTCAGAAAGCATTACTCGTCACTCATGGCGGTGAATTGCTGCTAAAGCGTGGTTAAGGAGAGCAATCATGGTTGAAACGATTACAATTTTCGTCCTTGCCATCTTCGTAGGTTACTACGTGGTTTGGGGCGTTACCCCTGCTTTACACACGCCGTTAATGGCGGTGACCAATGCCTTATCGTCCATTATTGTGGTCGGTGCGATGATCCAAACTGTGGGTATGCCGGTCATTGGCGTCGATGCTAACGTGGCTTTTCAAAGCGTAAATGTGGTGAGTGTATTGGGCGCAATTGCCGTATTCTTGGCCAGTATTAATATTTTTGGTGGCTTCGCGGTGACTGCACGCATGCTTGAGATGTTTAAGCCGAAGCAAAAGAAAAAAGAGGGTTCATAAATGGAATTTATTCGAGACTATGCGGATTGGTTCTACTTGGTCGGTGCCGTTCTTTTTATCTTAACGCTACGTGGTTTATCTGGGCCGAAAACAGCCATTCAAGGCAATCGTTACGGCATGATTGCGATGGCCATTGCGGTCATCACCACCTTTTTTGTGGCCAATCATCCTGTGGTATGGATGATTGTTGGGGCAATGGTGTTGGGTGCTGTGGTCGGGATTGCCCGTGCACGTACCGTACCGATGACGCAAATGCCAGAAACCGTGGCCTTAATGCATTCTTTGGTCGGTTTGGCTGCGGTGTTAATTGCCATTGCGGCCATTTTACATAACAACCAAATGACGGCTTTATTTGTTGATCACGAAGGTGCTTTAAACGCAGCGGGTGTTGAACATGCACACATGAGCAAAGTTCATTTATTTGAATTGTTCGTGGGTTGTTTTGTCGGTGCGATTACCTTTACCGCTTCAGTCTTTGCGTATGGTAAGTTGGCGGCGAAAAAATGGGCGAAAACTATTTCAGGTGGTTGGGTTAAGCCAGTACAAGCATTGATCTTTATTGCAATGTTGGTCTGTGGCTTTATGTTCTTCACCACCGGCAATATGCCCGCATTTTGGGCGATGACCGCTTTAGCTTTGGCTTTCGGTTGGGTGTGGATTGCGCCAGTCGGTGGCGGTGATATGCCAGTGGTGGTGTCACTCCTTAACTCATTCTCAGGTTGGGCTGCGGCAGGCATTGGTTTTACTTTAGAAAATAACATGCTGATTGTGGCCGGTTCACTGGTCGGTTCATCCGGTGCGATTTTATCTTACATCATGTGTAAAGCCATGAACCGTTCGATCATCAACGTGTTGTTTGGTGGTGCGATGGGCGGCGCTGCACCCGTGCTCGCAGCAGGCGATAAAGTTCAGCGTAACCATCGTTCAGGTTCTGCCGATGATGCCGGTTTCTTAATGTCAAATGCTGATAGCGTGGTGATTGTGCCGGGTTATGGAATGGCGCAAGGCCGTGCACAAAATGCGGTGAAAGAGTTGGCGCATATCCTAAAAGAACAAGGCGTGAAGGTGCGTTTTGCCATTCACCCTGTGGCAGGGCGTATGCCGGGTCACATGAACGTGTTGCTGGCTGAAGCCGATGTGGCCTATGAAGACATCTTAGAGATGGATGAGATTAACTCTGACTTCCCTGCAACCGATGTAGTACTGGTGATTGGTGCCAATGACGTGGTTAACCCTGCGGCCAAAGATGATCCAACCTCGCCAATTTACGGAATGCCTATTTTGGAAGCCCATCGAGCGCGCACGATTATGGTGATCAAGCGTTCAATGGCCACAGGTTATGCCGGTCTAGACAATGACTTGTTCTATAACGACAAAACCATGATGATTTTTGGTGATGCCAAGAAAGTAGTGGAAGAGATGACCAAAGCGATTAATGGGAACGGCCACTAAGTCGTCATCTTATTAAAAGCATAAAAAAACCGACCCTTTCAAGGGTCGGTTTTTTTATCTCTTGAGTTTTTGCTGATCCATTTAGCCTCTGATGACAGGCAAATACAGCAAAATCAGGCTTGAATAGATTTTTTAATTCAAACTTAAGCCTGTAATTTTTTCAATAATTGTTCAGCAGCCGCTTCTGAGCTGGCCGGATTTTGTCCGGTAATCAATTGACCGTCGATCACCACATGTGACTGCCAGTCTATACCTTTTTCATATAATCCGCCTTGAGCTTTAAACTCATCCTCAATTAAGAACGGCACCACATCAGTCAGCTGAACGCCTGCTTCTTCACTGTTGGAAAAACCGGTGACTTTTTTGCCTTTCACCAAAGCATCACCATTGGCTGTTGTTACATTTTTTAAGACTGCCGGTGCATGACAGACAAACGCCATGGCTTTATCGGCACGATCAAAAGCTTCAATCAACTGAATTGATTTTTCATCGTTAGTTAAATCCCAGAGTGGGCCATGTCCGCCTGAATAAAACACGCCATCAAAATCGGCAGCATTGATTTGCTCAAGAGGAAGCGTATGTGCAAGTTGCTGCTGTGCTGCATCATCTTTAGCAAAACGACGAGTCGAATCTGTTTGCGAATCGGCTTCATTGCTTTTCGGGTCGAGCGGCGGTTGACCACCTTTAGGCGATGCTAACACCACTTCTGCACCGGCATCTTTAAACACATAATACGGTGAGGTAAATTCTTCTAACCAAAAACCGGTTTTTTGTCCGGTGTCGCCCAGTTGATCATGTGAGGTTAAGACCAGTAATATTTTCATTGTAATTTCCTAGATTGAGGTTTTGTGGGGGTTAACATAAATTCGGTGGCGTACAAGGCTTGCGTAAGTGGCGCTTTATCTTTTTGTAACTTACTCAGTAAGGCCGCGCCTAACCACATCGGATAAATGATTTGGCTCAGGCTCGCAGCGTCCATCTCTATATTGATGGAATGATCCTGTTTGCCCAGTTCAATCAGTGCGCTGATGCGCTGCATAAGCTGTGCTACGCCTTGCGCCATAATGCAGCGCATGTCTTCAGACAGGTCGGACACTTCTGCAGCAAGCTTAACAATTAGACAACTGTCTGCCCAACCACACTGCATGTTAGGATCATCAATCCACAACTTAAAATAGCGGATAAGTTGTTGTTTTGCTAATGCATTACTGTTCCAAATTTGATCTAAACGCGTGTGGTAAGCAGCAATATAATCTTCCAGTAACGCACAGCCAAACTGCTCTTTCGATTGAAAATAATGATAAAAAGAACCTTTAGGAATCTGACATGTGCTTAGAATTTCTTGTAATCCAACGGCACTAAAGCCTTTATGTAAAACCAGATCGGCGCCGGTCTTTAGAATATGCAAACGTTTCAGTTGCGATTTTTTGCTGACTTGTGTTTGCATAAAATATAGCCTTTAATTAAAAAAGTAGACCAGTCGTCTTGATTTTTAGTATAACTTATCTACAATGCATGTAAAGCAGTTTTATCTGAATCAATGTGATTCAGATAAAACTGAATTGCCTATACTCAGGAGTTTTAATAATGACTGCAATCAAAAGCCAAGGTATTGTTTTAGCCTCACGTCCCGTCGGTGAGCCGACCCAAGCCAATTTTTCTATACAAAGTGTGGACTTGCCTGCACTAGAAGAAGGGCAACTGTTACTCAAAACGGTTTATTTGTCACTGGATCCATATATGCGTGGTCGCATGAGTGATGCGCCATCTTATGCGGCACCGGTTGAAATTGGTGAAGTCATGGTCGGCGGCACAGTTAGTCAAGTGCTGGATTCAAAACATCATAAATTTCAAAAAGGTGAGTGGGTCTTGTCGGGCAATGGTTGGCAGAGCCACGCGATTGTCGATGGCAGTCAATGTCAAAGTTTAGGCATGCATCCTGAACATCCCTCGTGGGCATTGGGCATTTTAGGTATGCCGGGTTTCACCGCCTATATGGGCTTATTGGATATCGGTCAACCGAAAGCCGGTGAAACTTTGGTGGTGGCAGCAGCAACTGGTCCAGTCGGTGCAACTGTCGGACAAATTGCCAAAATTAAAGGCTGTCGTACCGTGGGGATTGCCGGTGGCGCAGAAAAATGTCGTCATGCGGTTGAACAACTCGGTTTTGATGTTTGCTTAGATCATTATGCTGAAGATTTTGCCGAACAACTTAAACAAGCTGTGCCAAATGGCATTGATATTTATTACGAAAATGTCGGTGGTAAAGTATTTGATGCGGTGTTGCCGCTGTTAAATGCTGCTGCACGTATTCCAGTTTGTGGCGTAGTTTCACAATATAATGTCACTGAACAAGCACAAGGCCCAGATCGCTTACCAGGCTTTGTCGGCACATTGCTTCGAAAACGTATTCGTATGCAAGGCTTTATTATTTTTGAGGATTATGCTGATCATTATCCAGCGTTTCATCAACAAATGTCAGTTTGGTTGCAAGAGGGCAAGGTTCAATATAAAGAACATGTGGTTGACGGTTTAGAGCACACAGTCGATGCCTTTGTCGGTATGCTTAAAGGGCAGAATTTCGGCAAATTAGTGATTAAACTTTAAAATCAGGAAAATATTATGCTGACCTTACATCATCTAGATCAATCGCGTTCTTTTCGAATTCTGTGGTTATTAGAACACATTCAACAGCCTTATCAGCTAGAGCGTTATTACCGCGATGCCCAGACCCATTTGGCACCTGCCAGCTTAAAAAATATTCATCCGCTGGGTAAATCGCCGGTGTTGGAGTGGGATGGCAAAGTCATCGCGGAGTCTGGTGCGATTGTGGAGCTGTTAATTCAAAAACTGGCGCCGTCTTTAGCACCAACAATGGATGATCCGGCCTATGTTGATTATTTACAGTGGATTCACTTCTCTGAAAGCTCCGCCATGGTGCCGTATTTATTGAAAGTGTTTAATGCTATTGAGCTACAACAGGGCACTCAGTTGGCTTTTTTAGAGCAATATACACAAGCTGAGTTTGATAAAGTCTTTGGCTTTGTCGAGACTCATTTGCTCGATAAAGACTTTTTAGTGGCAGATCGTTTAACCGGTGCAGACTTTATGCTGGGTTTTGTACTCAATGGTTTGCTGTATAACATGCAACAAGCAGAGCATTACCCGAATATTAAACGCTATGTCGATGGTTTAAGTGCCTTGCCAAGTTGGCAAGCAGCTGTCGAGATTGAACAACAGGGTGTGGCGGGTTAAAGCTTAGCACAGCCTTGGTGTGCTTTAAAAAACGTGCCAAGCGGCTTTAAAAACTAGTCCATCGATAAAGGTCATAGTGCATTTGTAACTATGGCCTTTGTCTTTTAAGGCGATCATCTTTACTGCTCTAGCGGTGTCTTCTTTAAAATAAACTCAGGATTTACTTCAGCAGGCAGGCTGGTCTTTAATCTGGTAGATTAACAACACCAAGCATAAAAATAAGTTTGATCCTATTTTAAATATGACACTTCATTTTTTCTATGCAGCCTCAGCGCGCAAAAAATCACAGTTAAAACCCTGACCTTTAAATTACGCTCATCCCTTTTAAATAATTCAGCCGTTTGCTATAGCGCGACTGATCTAAGGCTGAGTGCCTTATTTTTATAGAGATTCATCTATTTCTATTCTAATTTCTTAGCCATCAGTGTGCATCATGCAGATGTGCTTTAGCGACAGCCTCGCGGATATAAAAGAAAAAATTCTGATTCATCCCCCCTAAAATCCTTATTTTTATTTTCGACACTATTTTGTGTGATGGGGTCTTATTTTTGACTATATTTTAGAATTTCCAATTGATTTATAATTAAAAATTTAGTTATATCAAATGTTTATGACTTAAATTTTTAGGTTTTAAAAAATAAAATTAAAATGCTACGGATGAATTGACATGGGTTTTTAAAGGTGTATTATAAATACATCTTTAGAAATTACCCTGTAGTGAGCTAAGCATTATGTTAAGCCAACATCAAAAAGATATTGTAAAAGCAACCGTACCTGTATTACGCGAAAATGGCGTTGCACTGACCGATTATTTCTATAAACGTATGCTGAACAATAATCCAGAATTAAAAGAAACCTTTAATATGGGGCATCA
>NZ_JXBK01000001.1:2567849-2603875 GCF_000816495.1 Acinetobacter harbinensis | reverse complement strand
ACGGGCGCACAGGCCAAAGCATTGGCGGGCGCGGTACTGGCTTATGCCGAAAATATTGAAGATCCAATGGTGCTGGCGCCGGTGATTGAATTGATTTGTCACAAACATGTCAGTTTGAATATTCAAGCACCTGATTACGATATTGTTGGTGAAAACTTGCTGCATTCCATCAGTGAAGTGCTGAGTGTGCCGATGGAAGATGAGCTAATTAGTGCATGGGCTGCGGCGTATGGTCAATTGGCGAATTTGTTTATTGAAACTGAACAAAAAATGTATTTAGAACATGAACAAACCAAAGGCAGCTGGTTAGGCTGGCGCAACTTTGTGGTGTCTAAAAAAGTTAAAGAAAGCGATGAGATTACTTCGTTCTATTTGGTGCCTCAAGATGGCGGCGCGCTACCTGAATATAAAGCCGGACAATATGTCACTGTACGTCTGTTTATTGATGCACTAGGCTTTAAACAACCGCGTCAATACAGTCTATCCGACAGTTCAACTGGTCAGTATTTACGTATTTCGGTTAAAAATGAAAGTCCAAAAGCAGAAGGTCAAGATCCAGGTTATGTCTCATCGACTTTACATAACAAAGTCAAAGAAAATGATGTGATTGAGCTGTCTGCGCCGACTGGTAATTTCTTCTTGTTTAATCCAGAAAAAACCAATGTGTTGATTAGTGCGGGGATTGGTTTAACACCGATGATGGCCATGCTGAACCAACTTTTGACCGGTAATACCGATCCGAACGAAAAAGTGACCCTGTGGGAAAAAATCAAGGCGAACTTTAATAAGCCTGAACCTAAAAACCCGATTAACTTTATTCATGCAGTACGTAATTCACGTGTACATGCTATGAAAGAGACGGTGCAAGATTTGGCGAAAAAACATGACAATTTAAATGTTTTTGTGGCTTATGAACAAACCGACAGTAAAGATGTGTTGGGCCGTGACTATCATGCAGAAGGGCGTTTGAATCTCAAACAATTGGATGCCAAAATGTTACCAAAAGATGCAGATTACTATCTTTGCGGTCCTATTCCATTCATGCAAGTTCAACATAAAGCCTTGCTTGAATTGGGAATTCCGGCACAAAATATTCACAGTGAAGCATTTGGTACCGGTGGCGTTGCACTTTAAGACCTAAAGGAAGTAAGAGGGAACTTACGCCCTCTTACTTTTTTACCTTAATGAGAGCAAGATGAAATTAAACCAATTTACAGATATCGGGATTCGCGCTTTAATTTATTTGGCCCAGTCATCTACTGAGCCACTTTTTACCATCGAAAAAATGGCCAAAGACTTGCAAGTCTCTAGAAATCACTTGGTCAAAGTCATTCATTTTATGGCCAAACAACAGTGGCTAACCACGTCCAGAGGCAAGGGCGGCGGCGTTAAATTAACCCATCCGTTAGCGCACTACTCGATTGGTCATCTGATTAAAACCTTACAAACTCATAATGCGGTATCAGCCCATTTGGTTAATTGTGACGCACCTGAATGTGTGTTACGCGCCTCATGTGGTTTGCCTTATTTATTAGATCAAGCGCTCAGTCAGTTTTATCAGTTTCTCAATCAATATACCCTACAAGATATTTTACGTCGTCCCATGGCATCGCCCACGATTTCAGCACATCAATTGATTGATATCTTGGCCATTTCATAAGTTTTCTATGTAAAGATATTGGGATTATTGCTAAAAGCTAAAGTGATGATCACTCTGAGTCTTTTCACCGACTAAATTTTTAAACCAAGTGTTTTGCTGGCTCTATCGCATAAAATTGATTTAATGGTAGAGCAGTGTAAGCTGAAAAAATGCACAGAATCTAATACGCAATCAATCTATGTTGATGATTCTAAAAGCGCCATTATGATTGTGCTGGTATGAGGTTGAATTTGATACAGCAGAAATTTTTAGGTTGGGATTCAATCGATTATTTTGAAAAATTAAAAGTACAGACTTAAAAAAAGCGACCTTAAGGTCGCTCTTTTCTGTTTAAGCTAGTTGGCACGCCATAAGCTTTCAAGGTCGTAAAATTTACGCGCCGTTGGCAGCATGACATGGACAACCACAAAACCAAGATCGATTAAGATCCATTCTGCATCACGTTCACCTTCCATCCCCAAAGGACGAAAACCCGCTTTACGTGCTTCTTCAGCAACGTTATTGGCAAGGGCTTTGATATGACGTGTCGATGTACCGCTCGCAATCACCATATAATCGGCTACATTGCTGATGGCACTCACATCAAGCTCAAGAATATCTTTGGCTTTTACATCTAATAGGGCTTCATGTACAACTTTTAAGCAAGCTTGTACATCTTTAGCTTGAGAATTCATTGTGTGATCGAGAGAATTAGAAGCGCTGGGCGATGGTTCTAAATTCATAAAAGGTTTTATTTCCAGACAATAGCTCATCCTATAATATAGCGGTTTTAGCGCCAAATTTCAATTCTGTTTAGAATTTAACTTGGCCGATGTTTTACAAAATATTTATCTTTCCAGTCAAAACTGTGATCTGAGTCTGTTTTTGGCTTATATTCCGCTGCAATATAGCCGCTATAGGTACTTTGACGCAGCCAATTAAAAATTGGGCCAAAAGCAATTTCTCCAGTATCCGGTTCATGGCGTGCAGGGCAATCTGCAAATTGAATATGCCCAATGTCTTGAATATTTTCTTGTAAGCTATACAGCACATCTTCGCCCATCATGGCCATGTGATAGCAGTCATATTGTATTTTGAGTGCTGGATGCTGGACGGCCTCTAACATTTCCTGTGCTTGGGCAATATTTTGTACCAAAAAGCGCGGCATATCGGTGCCATTGACGATTTCAAATAACGGTTGAATTTGTTGTTGTGTCAGCAGCGCACAGGCCAATTTTAAATTGCTAGATAAGGTTTTTAAGCAGGGCAGTAGATCGCAATCTAAGGGTTGTTTGCCGGCTAGAATATTAACACTGGGAACATTCAAAGCTGTGGCATAGTCAATGGCTTGTTCTAAGCCCTGATAAAATGCATGTTCCATGCCGGGTATGCCGGCCAAACCATTGCCACCTTGCATTAAATCTCCGGCAGGGACATTGATTAGGCATAGGCTTAAATCATGTAAGCTCAGTTGGCTTTGGATTTGTGCAATACTCAATTCATACGGAAATTGAATTTCTACACAATCAAAACCATGTGCCCGTGCTAAGGCGAAGCGCTCAATTAAAGGCACTTCGGTAAAAATCATGGATAAATTTACTGCCAATTTAAGCATGCTGTTACTCCTAAGCACAGAAAAACCATACGCGCTTAATGTTGTTCAATCAGTTGAATGATGCTGGCTAAATCAGCCTCAGCATAGCCTTTATTTTGATGGGTTTGCAATTGCTGCAATGCTTGTTTGGCCACCGGAATGTTTAAATTAAAGTGTTCGGCCAGTTGCAGCGCATTGTTTAAGTCTTTAGATAAGGTTTGTACTTTCCACTGAATCGGTTCAAAGGTATGTGTGGCCATGCGTGGGGTTAAAATTTGAAAGGGTTTCGAGTCGGCAAAACCTCCGGCCAGTGCCGGTGCCAGCAAGGTGGTATCGACACCTGCGCGTGCCGCCAAAGCCACTGCTTCGGCAATTAAGGTGCTGTTGGCTGCAACAATCAGTTGATTACAAATTTTGGTGGCTTGACCTGTGCCGCTGCTGCCCATACAGGTGACGCGCTGGCACAGCACATTATAAATCAGCGATAAATCCTGAATGATTTGTCTATCGCCACCTGCAAAAATCACCAAGGTACCGTGTTCAGCACCGATCGTTCCGCCAGAGACCGGTGAATCAATCCAGTGTACATCGCGCGTGCGCGCATGCTCGGCCAAGCTTTTGGTTTGATCGACCGATAAACTGGAAAAATCCACCCAAACTTGGTCTGCATGTAAATGCGCATCAACCTGATCGTAAATTGCTTGTATGGCGGTATCGTCGGCTACGCAGCTTAAAATAACTGGATATTCTCCAATGTTTTCTAGCTTTAAAGCAGTAGCACCCATGTCCAGTAATACTTCACAAGCGGCTTCAGTACGATTCCATACGGCCACGTTAAAGCCAGCCTGAATCAAGCGTGTCGCCATACGGCTGCCCATTAAGCCCATGCCTAGAAAGGCAATTTGGGTATTACGATCAAAGCTCATGTATTTTTCTCTACAGCATGCGGTGATTGAGACAGTTTATTTATACTGACGCGGTAAAAATTCAATTTCTGGTTTTTTATCTTTTTGACGGGCTAATGTACTATTTTTACCCATAATTAATTTTAATTGCCAGATTTTTTCTAAGCGTAAAGATTTTTGTGGCGCATTTTGCATGGCATTCAATACGCGTTTGGCGGCGGTGAGCGCATCGGGCGAGCGTTGTAACATTTCTTCTGCCAAAGCTTGAGCTTGGCTTAAAGGGGAGTCGGCTAAATGGGTGATCAAGCCAATTTCTTTGGCATAGCTGGCATCGAAAATACGTGCTGTTAAGGTCAGTTCTTTGGCTAAGTCAGCATTGATTAAACCTCGCATTGAACGGGTTAGTCCCATGTCTGGCACCAATCCCCAACGGCTTTCCATAATCGACATTTTGGTCTCAGGATGCGCAATACGGATATCCGCGGCCAAGGCCAATTGCATGCCCGCGCCTAAGCAGTAGCCTTCAAGGGCCGCAATTACCGGAACCGGCAATTCTTGCCAAACCAAAAAGGCTTTTTGAAAGAGGCTTTGTCCCGGTTTAATCAGCTCCCATGCGGCATAGGCCATATTTTGAGTGGAGTTTAAATCGGCCAAATCAATCCCAGCACTAAACACTTGTGCTTCACCGGTTAAAATCACACAGCGAATAGAACGATCTTTTTTGATTCGTTTCGCGGCCAGCACCAGTTCTTTTAAGAGCGCAAAGCTCATGGCATTACGTTTGTCGGGACGGTTTAAAGACACAACCGCGATGCCATTATTTTTTTCGATGCGAAGTAGCGCCATGGGAATAGACCTGTATTTTTTTTCGTGGTTTTGAGCATAACATGCCGATTTTATCGATACATGACAGCACAGTCACATCTAAATATGGACGTGCTGGATAAACAACTGCGACTGACTAAAAGTTATGTTGCTTTAAAATGTGTGCTGCAGCCAATTCGACCTGTTGAATGGCGGTCTGCAATTCATCGAAGTGTTGTAGGGTCTCTTCAATAAAGCTGGCATCGGCTTTGCGACGTTCTTTGCGTAACCCCGATACAAATTGTTCAAAGGCGGCACTGGTGACTTGCAAGTGTGGTACACCAACATAACGCGTTGCGCCATATAAACGGTGCAGCACGTGTTCCAGTTGTGGGAAATCTTCCATTTCAATCAATTGCTGCATTTCATTTAATTCGGCAGTAAAACTATCCACCAACATTTTTAGTAAATCGAGCGCCAAATCTTCTTTGTTGGCGGCCAATTGCAAGCTTTGTTGCCAATCTAAAATATGGGGATCGAGTGCTTCAATCAACACCGATTTATCAACACTTTGTGTGTGCTTAAAATTGGCCGAAGTCCAGTGGGTCAGAATTTGAATAATCTGCTCCATTTGAATGGGCTTGGTGACGTAATCATCCATCCCGACCTGTAATAATTTTTGTTTTTCATCTGCCAAGGCGTGGGCGGTTAAAGCAATAATCGGCAAGCGTTTATGATTTTCTAAGGTGGATTCTAATGAGCGAATGGCACGAGTGGTATCCACGCCTGACATCACCGGCATTTGAATATCCATAAACACCATATCAAAGGCAGGTAAACCTTGTTCAATGCGCTGTTGAATCAGCTCAAGCGCTTCTTGACCACTGAGCACTTTGCTGGTGGTGACATTTAGCTCACCCAATAATGCTTCTAAAACAATCAGATTGGGCAGATGGTCATCCACCGCCAAGACATGCAAGCCTTGACCATTAAATTCTTCATATTGTTCTTGATCTAAAAAGGCTTCATTACCAAGCAACTGAATCAGCGCGCTACGGCTGAGTGGTTGATACAGTGGACGCGCACGATATTCATGTAGCATGTCGGCATTGAGCGACATTTGATAGCCATATACCGCAATATTACCCTGATAACGCTGACGAATTTCCTTCAGTAGGGCTTCACCATCTCCACTATGATCGACAATCAGCCAGGTATTGTCATCACAATTGGCAAATTGTTTTAATTGACTAAACAAATCCAAGATCGAACTGGTTTCCACATGCTGGACTTGATAGTTTTCCAAATAATGCCGCAAGATATTGGCCGTGGCGGGATGTGCCAAGTACGACACCACCTGCATTTGCTTAAATTGGGGATGGATAATTTCAATTTCTTCATCCACCGCAAACATAGCGGTAAACCAAAAGGTCGAGCCTTTTTCAGTCGGAGCACGTTCTTGATTGTCCTCAAAACCAATTTGCCCTTGCATCAAATGCACCAATTGTTTAGAGATGGCCAAGCCTAAACCAGTACCGCCAAATTGACGTGTTACAGAGGCATCGCCTTGTGAGAACGACTCAAATAATTTTTTACGATCGGTGCCACTTAAACCAATACCGCTGTCTTGTACGCTAAAATGTAATAGGCAATGTTCAAGATCATCATGCTGCATTCGAACACGGACAATAATTTCTCCATCTGGAGTAAATTTAATAGCATTGGAAATTAGGTTGGTTAAAATTTGCTTAAAGCGCAGGGCATCTCCAATAATTTGTGTGGGCACATTATCGGCATAATAAAAGGCCATATCGATCTGCTTTTGCGCCGCCAAAGGCGAGAGCATATCCATGACATCAAAAATAGCTTCTTCTAAATCAAAGCCTGCGGTTTCCAGTTCTAATTTACCGGCATCAATTTTAGAAAAGTCCAGTACGTCATTAATCAGCGCCAAAAGATGGGCTGAAGATTTACGAATGGTTTGTAAATACAGATTTTGCTCGTTGCTAAGATTACCTTGCCGCAGCAATAAGTGAATAAAGCCATCAATACTGTTAAGCGGCGTGCGTAATTCGTGACTGATATTGGCCAAGAAAACCGATTTCGATTGATTGGCGGAAATCGCTTGGTCGCGCGCTTGACGATAGGTAATGTTTTGCACTTCTAGGGTATCTAAGGTGCGGCGTAAATCGTCTTCGGTTTGTTCAGTGTGTTCTTTGAGTTCTAAAAAACTAAAATGTAGGCGTTTAACCACATTGGCAATATCGCGCTGTAATAAACGCAGTTCACCGGTGCTGTTAATCACCATGTGCTGATCCAGCGTATCGGCATTCAGGCGTTGCAGTTGCATGCGAATTTCATACATCGGTGCAATCCAGCGCCGAGAGTAAAAATTTAAGCACAATAACAACAGCAACAGCGTCAGCAAGCCGGTGGCAATCAAGACAATCATTACCCGATAACGGGCAATTTCTAACGGTTGATTGTCCAGCTCAATCAGTAACTTGACCGGCTTATCGGCATATTTATTGATGGTTAAGGCATAGACATTATTTTTATTGTAAGCAATTGGCCCGACAAAATCGGCAGTTGCGTCAATTTTTGGCCACGGATCTTGATCTTGAAAACCAATGCTTAAACGGTTGCGTCCTTGAGGGTCAATAATGGCGGCACGTATGAGATGTTTTTCATCGAGCATGCTTTGCAGAGCGTTACGTGCTTGATCATATTGCCACGGATAATGATTTAATAAATCAATCGCAGCTTCGGCGGTTAACTGATAACGGGTGACAATGGCAATCGCCATTTGGCGTTGTTGCGCGCGTGCAGCATTCGAGGTTTCCGACAACACCAACAGCGCACCGACACAGGCCAAAATCGTAATCGGCACAAAAATGAGGGCAATCAGCTGTCCATAGGCATGATTTAAGTGCAGGCGTTTAAATAATTTTTTATTGATATTGGACATGATTAAAACAGTTTATTTCCTATGCAAGGCAGTTTAGCATGCTTTATTTAAAACCGATTGTGCTTTAGTGGCTTTCAATAAAAAGCCGCTTAAAGGAGTGCAGCGCAGCGCATTTTTTCATACAATAGACCGAGCTCGATATAGGTACAAACGATGAGTACTTTCTCTCCTGATTTTCAAGCCGACGAATTTTTATTAGATCACTATGTCGGAAAGACCCCACTGGTGCGCTTGCAACGTCTGGCAAGCCACACTCAAGCCACGATTTTGGCCAAGCTTGAAGGCAATAATCCGGCAGGTTCAGTGAAAGATCGTCCCGCCTATAACATGATTATGCAAGCGGAAAAACGCGGTCAAATTCAACCGGGCGACACCTTAATTGAAGCCACCAGTGGCAATACTGGTATTGCTTTGGCAATGGTTGCGGCGATGCGCGGTTATAAAATGACCTTGATTATGCCGGATAACATGAGTCAAGAGCGTAAAGACGCCATGCGTGCCTATGGGGCAACATTAATTGAAGTGAGCAAAACCCAAGGCATGGAAGGTGCGCGTGATTTGGCCTTGCAAATGCAAACACAAGGTCACGGTTTTGTACTGAATCAATTTGGCAATCCAGATAATGTCGCTGCGCATTATCTCACCACGGGGCCAGAAATTTGGCAACAAACCGGTGGTAAGATTACCCATTTTGTCAGCTCTATGGGCACCACCGGTACTATTATGGGGGTATCAAAATATTTAAAAGAGATGAACCCCGATATTCAAATTGTTGGTTTACAGCCAGAAGATGGTGCCAGTATTGCCGGTATTCGTCGTTGGCCAGAAGCTTATTTGCCGACCATTTTTGAACCCAGTCGTGTTGATCGGACCATGGATATTCCGCAATTGGCCGCTGAACAAACCATGCGTCAATTGGCGCAGCAAGAAGGCATTTGTGCAGGTACCTCTTCAGGGGGAGCAGTGTGGGCTTCAATTCAATTGGCACAAGAAAACCCAGCAGCCGTGATTGTCTGTATTATCTGTGACCGTGGTGACCGTTATTTATCAACCGGTCTCTTTTCAGTACCAGACCCCCAATAAATTTATTGTTTGTGAGTAACTATGCGCCTACCTGTTTTAGTGTTTGATATCGAAACCCTGACTGACTTAAAATCAGGTGCGCATTTATATGGTTTAGATTTACCACCAGCCGATTTAGAACAAGCGTTGATTAAACTGCGTCGACAAGAGTCAGGCATGGACTTTCAACGCTTGGCTTTACATGAGATTGTCTGTATTTCTGGTTTATGGCTGGATGAACAGGGCAACATGAAAATGTTCTCTTTTAGTCAAGAACAGCACACTGAAGCGGAAATTTTAACCAAATTTTTATCAATTTTTGATAAGCGCTATCCCACCTTAGTCAGTTGGAATGGTTCACAATTTGATTTGCCGGTGATTTTATTTCGCGCCATGTATCATGGTTTATCTGCACCGAGCTTATTCGATCAGGGCGAAATTGATCAGCAAAAGCGTTATAATAACTACCAAAATCGCTATCATCATCGTCATGTGGATTTAATGGATGTGATGGCCATGTTTAATGGTCGACACTTTCAAAAACTGGACGATGTGGCGCACTTGTTGGGCTATCCCGGTAAACGCGGGGACGGTGCCTATCATGTGCCGGAATATGTACGTCAACAGCAATGGCAAAAACTGACCTGCTATTGTGAAGGCGATGTACTCAATACATGGTTGATTTACTTGCGTTGGTTGTTACTTAAAGGACAATTATTGCAAGCGGATTATCGCAGTATGGTACAAAACACCATTCAATTTTTAGCTCATCAACCGCAGCACAGCGAGTTTTTAACGGTATGGCGTGAAACCTCACAACGTACTGAATTCAGTGCGCTCGACTTTCCTTCTGTCACACTCTAGGTATTCATGAAACATAGACCCAAGCCACGTCCTGCTCAACATCCCATTTATAGCTTTGACGTTGAGTCGCTTTCACATGAAGGACGCGGGATCGCGCACTATGGATCATATCCTGACCATCCCAGTGACAAACACGGTAAAAAAGTTTTTATCAGCTATGCCTTACCGGGCGAAACAGTCACAGCACAAATTACCCATGTGGTGAAACGACTTGAAGAAGCCGACAGCATTGCATTACTCAGTGCGCCCTCTGCTTTACGTGTGGAGCCGAAATGTCCGCACTTCACCCGTTGTGGCGGTTGCAATATGCAACACATTGCTGTCGATGAGCAGATTCGTTTAAAGCAAGAGGTTTTAAAATCTCATTTAGAGCATTTTGCCGGTCTTCAGGTTGAACAGTGGTTACCCGCATTACGCTCAACGCGGGAAGATTATCGCCGTAAAGCACGAATTGGCGTGCGCTACATCGCCTCACAAGATAAATTAATGGTCGGCTTTCGTGAGCGTCAAAGCAATAAACTCATTTCAATTGATCGCTGCTTGGTGCTAGATCGTGAATTTGGATCGATCACTGCACTGAAGCAGTTAATCCAAAGTCTAAAAGCCAAAGCGGCCATTGGTCATATAGAATTGGCCATGGGCGATGCGGAAATCGCCTTGGTGATTCGCCATACCGAAAAATTAGCCGACAGTGATGTCAACCAATTACAACAATTTGCGTTAAATAAACAGTGGCAACTGTACTTGCAAGGCGGCGCTGCCGAGACCTTACAGCGCGCTGATGATCCAGCTGCCCCGATGCGTCTGCATTATGCTTTAGACGATTTTGATCTGAAATTTGCGTTTAATCCGCTGGACTTTACCCAAGTTAATTCAAGTATTAATCCGCAAATGGTCAAATTGGCCTGTGATTTACTGCAATTAAAAGCCGGTGAACGGGTGTTGGATTTGTTCTGTGGCTTGGGTAATTTTTCCTTAGCAATGGCGCGTTGTGTGGGCGCAACAGGTCATGTGGTTGCCGTAGAAGGCAGTCTAGATATGGTGCACCGTGGTACAGAAAATGCGCTTGCCAACGGCTTAAGCCAAGTCAGCTTTTATTCACAAGATTTAACAAAAGATTGCTCACAGCAATCTTGGGCAAAACAAGGATTTGATGCATTATTAATTGATCCGCCGCGCTCTGGTGCAGAGGAGATTATGCATTATGTACCCAAATTTGGTGCAAAAAGAATCGTTTATGTGTCGTGTAATCCAGCCACATTGGCACGAGATGCCGGTCTACTGGCGCAGCATGGCTACCGATTAAAAAAGGCAGGGGTGATGGATATGTTTACCCAT
Organism: Acinetobacter harbinensis; assembly: GCF_000816495.1. GTDB lineage: Bacteria > Pseudomonadota > Gammaproteobacteria > Pseudomonadales > Moraxellaceae > Acinetobacter > Acinetobacter harbinensis. The sequence goes on along the minus strand of NZ_JXBK01000001.1, from coordinate 2,592,701 downwards.
ACGGGACATGTCGAATCTATTGCCTTATTTGAAAAAGATCACCAAATAAACGATTTAGAATATGATCAGTAAAGAGGTAGGAGACGGGTATGGTCACAGTACGTGAGCAACTTCCCGGCCGACTCAACGAGTTGTCCGAGGAAGCGACTGTAGAACATGCCGAACAAGCTCGACATGATTTATCAGAGTGGCTGAGTCGTGTTCGCATTATCTTTGATGGTGCAGCGCTTAAAAAACTTGAAGATGTGACGCATTTAACCTTAAACGCCGAGCTGAAAGCCAAAGTTAATCATCGTTCTAATACCTTTTATACCGGTATTGAAATGGCGGATATTTTGGCGCATTTACATGTCGATGAAGATACGTTGTCGGCGGCGATGTTATACCGTAGTGTACGTGAGGGACTGATTACTCTAGAAGAGATTCGTGAACAGTGCGGCGAACAAGTGCATAGCTTGGTGCAAGGCACGTTGTCGATGGGTAAACTGTCCGATCTAATTGAAAAAAATAAACGGTTAGAGGATCACTTTAATAACAATCAAAGAGAGCATTTGAACGGCATTTATAAAATGCTGATTTCCGTGACCGAAGATGTGCGTGTGGTGCTGATTAAACTGGCAGAGCGAACTTATGCGCTGCGTGAATTAACACAGGCCTCTAAAGAGCGTCAAGAGCGCGTGGCGCGTGAGATTCTCACCATCTATTCGCCTTTAGCACACCGTTTAGGCATCGCACAGCTGAAATGGGAACTTGAAGATTTAGCTTTTCGTTATTTAGCCCCAGAGCGCTATAAAGAAATTGCCTCATTGCTGAATGAAAAACGTTTAGAACGTGAGCAATATATTCAATTCGTGGTGGATAAGCTCAAACATGAGTTGGCCAGTCATGATATTGACGCTGAAATTAGCGGACGCGTAAAACACATTTATTCGATTTATCGAAAAATGAAAAGCAAAGATTTAAGTTTTGATCAGCTGTATGACATTCGTGCAGTTCGGGTTTTGGTTAAAAATGTACCTGAGTGTTACCACTCTTTGGGTATTGTGCATCAAATTTGGCGTCATATTCCGCATCAATTTGATGACTATATTACCAATCCCAAAGCCAACGGCTATCGCTCTTTGCATACCGCGGTGATTGCTGAAAATAAATCCTTAGAAGTGCAAATTCGTACCAAAGCCATGCATGAAGAAGCAGAGCTTGGAGTGTGTTCGCATTTCAACTATAAAGAAGGCGGTAAAAATACCGACCATTCTTTTAACCATCGTTTACATTCACTGCGTGCAGTTTTAGAACATTATCAAGAACGTAATGAAGCCGGTGTCAATAAATTAGATGATGATGAGCAGGAAAATTTTGAGCAACTGCAAGATTTTGAAGGCTTTGAAAAAATTTATGTGTTTAGCCGTGATGGTGACATTAAAGAGTTGCCGCGTGGTTCAACCGTTTTAGACTTTGCTTATCATGTGCATACCGAAGTGGGCAACAAGTGTTATGCTTCGCGTGTCAATCAGCGTTATGTGCCGCTAACCTACACCTTAAAAACTGGTGAACAAGTTGAGATTTTAACCAAAAAAGATCGTGAACCGAATCGGGATTGGTTGGTCAATTCGCTGGGTTATATTAAAACGGCGCGCGCGCGGGATAAGTTGCGGCATTGGTTTAGACAGCAAGATCGCAGCAAAAACTTAGAAATTGGCCGCGAAATTCTGAATAAAGAATTGCTGCGTTTGGCGATTCACCCTAAAAGTATCGACTTAAATGATTACTGTAATCATTTTAACGTCAAGTTGGGTGAAGATATTCTGATTAGTCTGGTCAATGGCGATATTAGCCTGCATGCCTTGATGAATCAGGTCAATCGTCACATGCATATCGGTCAGGATGAACCTGAACTGGTGTTGAAACCGACGTTAAATCCACGTGCCAGCCATACCTTGTCTGCCCATGGTATTTTAATTGATGGCTTAGACAATGTGGAATTGCATGTTGCGCAGTGTTGTCAGCCGGTGCATGGTGAATCAATTGGCGGTTATATCACCCTGAATCGCGGTGTTAGTATTCATAAAGTGGTCTGTTCCGATTATATCCGCATGATTTCGCAAGAACCGGAGCGTGCGGTTGAAGCCGACTGGGAAATGCAGCCGACGCGTGGTCAAAGCGTACAGATTGTGGTGGAAGCCTATGATCGTCGGGGCTTGTTAAAAGATCTGACCCAAGTAATTTTTTCCGATCAAATCAACATTCGTCAGGTGAATACCATCTCTGAAACCGATGGCATTGCCAATATGAAATTGTTGATTGAGGTCAAGGGTTTGGCGCAGTTGTCACGTTTATTGGCCCGTTTAGAGCAGCAGCCGGGCATTATCAGCGCACGTCGTTTGGTGCAGGGCAATTAAGCTTAAGCCCTGAAGCTTAAAAAAGAAAAAGCCCAGTTTGAGTGTGTTCTCAAACTGGGCTTTTTTAATGCTTAAATAGAACTCTCAATTGGATTTTAAAGTGTTAACAGTGATTCTAAAAAATCAATGCTTGAAAATGAGTAAAATAAGCGCCTAGAAAAGCCCATCCGAAGATGGGCTTTTTAATAGATGTATAAAGTAGATTATCTTGGAATTTCTTCTTCTTCAAATTCAGGCTTAATTTGCACAATGAAGTCTTGGCGGTTTAGACCACGCCACAGCGCAAATGCAGTTCCAATATAAATTGAAGAATAGGTACCAACAAAAATACCAATACACATGGTCACCGAGAACCATTTCAGACCATCACCACCCATAAACAGCATGGCTAAAACCACCAGCAATAACGTCATCGAGGTATGAATAGTTCGGCGTAAGGTTTCCGTTAAGGCAATATTGACAATTTCTAAAGGCGATGCACCGCGAATTTTACGGAAGTTTTCACGGATACGATCCGACACCACAATATTATCGTTTAATGAGAAGCCAATTAACGCCAATACGGCCGCCAATACGGTTAAGTCAAACGGCCATTGCATCATGGCGAAAATACCCACAGTCACAATAATGTCGTGGAATAACGACAGCACTGCGCCCATGGCCAGTTTGAACTCAAAGCGGATGGTGACATACACCAGCATCAACAAAAGCGCGAGCGCCACGGCACTGGCTGAGCGGACATACAGCTCATTACCGACTTGCCCACCGACGGAGTCAACTTTTTGTACTTCAGCGGGATTGTTCGGCAGTTGCGCGGCCTTTTTAATGGCGTTGCTTAAGTCATCCACTTTAATGTCTTGTGCAGGCATCCGCACCAATAGGTCTTTGTTGCTGCCTAAAGTTTGCACCACCGCATCATGAAAACCGGCCTCATCTAAGGCTTTAATCACGGCATTTTGGCTGGCAGGCTGAGCATAATTTAGCTCTGCCGATACCCCGCCGGTAAAGTCTAAACCGAGATTTAGCCCTTTAGTGACAATAAAGAAAATACCGCCAATGGTAAGAATGATTGAAATAATCGCCGCCGGAAAGGCAATTTTCATGAACGGAATAATCCGCTCATTGTCCGGACGACCATATTTCTTTGAATCAGGTTGAGTCATGTCAGTCATCATCGATCTCCTTATATGCTCAACTTCTTCAAGTTGCGTTTTTTGCCATAGATCAGCTGTACGATTGCACGCGTTACCGTAATAGCGGTAAACATCGAGCAAACAATACCGATCATTAAGGTCACGGCAAAGCCTTTAATCGGGCCGGTACCAATTGCAAATAGAATAAACGCCACCAAGAATGTGGTTAAGTTCGAGTCGAAAATGGTGTTATAGGCGCGCTCATAACCGGCCACAATGGCCTGTTTGGGCGATGCACCCCATTTAATCTCTTCGCGTATACGCTCACAAATCAGTACGTTGGCATCCACCGCCATACCAATGGTGATTACAATCCCTGCAATCCCCGGTAAAGTTAATGAGGCACCAATCCATGACATAACCGTCAAGATCATGGCCAAATTCATCACCAAGGCAAAGTTTGCAATTAAACCGAATAGACGGAAGAACACCACCATCCAAATGGCCACCAACAAGAAACCGATTTGCGTCGATAACACGCCTTTGTCGATATTTTCTTGTCCAAGGCTTGGCCCCACCACACGCTCTTCCACAAAGTACATTGGCGCAGCAAGTGCACCGGCACGTAGCATCAAGGCCAATTCCGCTGCTTCTTGCGGTGAATCTAAACCGGTAATACGGAACTGCGAACCCAATACTGCTTGAATGGTGGCCGCATTAATCACCACAGATTCAGCATAAGAGGTGCGTACTTCAGTCGGTGTTCCGGTTTCAGGATCGGGTACATAGCTAATTTTTTGTTTATTTTCAATAAACAAAACCGCCATACGTTTGCCAACGGCATTACGTGTGGCATCCGCCATTAATTTACCACCAGCGCTGTCTAAGGTAATGTTTACTTCAGCACCGCCGCTGTCTTGGCTAAAGCCGCTTGAGGCATTTTGTACACGTTCACCGGTTAAAATACGATTGCGATTCAACAGCAGTTGACGACCACTGTCTAATGATTCATAGGCAAACAGTTCAGTACCCGGCGGTAAAGCTTTACCATTGGCTGCACCGGTATAAGGATCAATATATTGATCGTTTAAATCCGAAACCAAACGGAACTCTAAGTTTGCTGTACGTCCCAATACGCGTTTTGCTTCGGCAGTATCTTGTACACCGGGCAATTCCACCACAATACGGTTGCTGCCTTGGGTTTGTACCAATGCTTCGGCCACACCTAACTCGTTAATCCGGTTACGTAGCGTGGTTAAGTTTTGATTGACCGCATAGGACTGAATTTCTTGTCGACGCGCATCGGTATAATTTAAGCGTAAGGTCGAGCCTGAAGTCGAGGCAATTGCTTGCTGCGTAAACTCATTGCCATTACGACGTAAAAAATCCATTGCCGCATCACGGTCGCTATTGTTGGCAAACTGGAGGGTAATGATGCTGTCGTTCAGCGCAAGACTGTTAAATTTCAGCTTGTTGTCACGGAACTGACGACGTAAATCGGTCGCAGAGGTTTCCATGCGCTGGGTAATGGCCTTGTCCATGTCCACTTCCAATAAGAAGTGCACACCACCACGTAAATCGAGGCCCAATTTCATTGGCTTGGCGCCAATTTTTCGTAGCCATTCAGGGGTGGTTGGCGCAAGGTTTAACGCCACGACATAATTGTCGCCCAAACCTTGACGCAAGACTTCTTTGGCTTTTAATTGTGCTTCAGAAGAGTCAAGGCGTAGCAGTGCAGCATTATTGCTAAAGCTGTTGTTATGACTGGGGATCTTTTCACTTTGTAATAATTGCTCTGCTTTTTGTATGATGCTCTGGTCAATTTGGGTACCAGCTTTGGCACCCGAAATTTGAACAGCAGGTTCATCTGGATACAAACTAGGCAGGGCATATAATGTACTGATCACCAAAACCACAATGATCAGCAGATATTTCCATGCTGGGTAACGCATTTGTTTTCTTCTTAAAATGAAAAAGTCGTGCTAGGGCACGACTTTTTTTTGATTAGAGATTATTTAAGGTGCCTTCTGGAAGTACCGAAATCACACTTGCGCGCTGAACTTTTACTTCTACGCCACGGCTGAGTTCAACCACGACAAAATCACCGTCGATTTTCAGGATTTTACCCATCAGGCCACCGGCAAAAACCACTTCGCTGCCTACACCTAAGCTTTCAACCAAAGTACGATGCTCTTTGGCACGTTTGGCTTGTGGACGCCAAATGAGAAAATAGAAAATTGCGACAAATACTGCAATCATCAAAAGGTTGGTCACCAAACTTGGTTGGCTTGCAGCTTCACCCGCTGCGTGAGCAGTAGAAATAAAAAGGCTCATTTCATTTTCCTAAAATAAAAAACGGTATATCAACAATATGATAATAAATTAACTTGTTCAGCAATTTACATGGTCTTTTTCTTCAGCGCAAATACTGAAAAATTAATCTTCCGGACAAGGCGGCACTTCTAGACCACGGCGCGCATAAAAATCTTGGACATAGGCATCAAAAGTGCCATTATCCAATGCATCGCGAATATCTTGTGTAAATCTTTGGTAATAACGTAAGTTGTGAATGGTGCCTAACATCGCACCAAGCATTTCACCACATTTTTCTAAATGGAATAAATAGGCACGGCTGAAGTTTTGACAGGTATAACAGTCACAATACGGATCAAGCGCGCTTTGGTCGTGACGATATTGCGCATTGCGAATTCGCACCAAACCATCGGTGACAAAATAATGGCCGTTACGTGCATTACGCGTTGGCATCACGCAGTCAAACATATCCACACCGCGGCGAATCGCTTCGACGATATCTTCAGGTTTACCCACGCCCATTAAGTAACGTGGTTTATCAGCCGGCATTTGCTCGGGCAAATAATCCAAGACCTTAATCATTTCTTCTTTCGGTTCACCGACCGACAGACCGCCAATGGCAAAACCATCAAAATCAATTTCTTTTAGACCGTTTAGTGATTCCTGACGCAAGTCTTCATACATGCCGCCTTGAATAATGCCAAATAAAGCATTTCTGTTTTTTAATACGTCATCATGTTGGGTTTTACAGCGTTTGGCCCAGCGTAACGACAACTGTAATGATTTTTGTGCTTCTTCATGGGTGGCAGGATAGGGCGTACATTCATCAAAGATCATCACGATGTCGGAATTCAAGGCGTGTTGAATATCCATCGAAATTTCAGGCGATAAAAACACTTTCGAGCCATCAATTGGCGAGCGAAAGGTCACGCCGTCTTCTTTAATTTTACGCATCGCACCCAAGCTGAACACTTGAAAGCCGCCTGAATCGGTTAAAATCGGTTTATTCCATTTCATGAATTCATGTAAACCACCATGTTCACGAATGACGTCTAAACCGGGACGTAAATAAAGATGAAAGGTATTGCCCAAAATAATTTGTGCTTTAATCTCTTCAATATCACGCGGCAACATGCCTTTGACTGTGCCATAGGTACCGACCGGCATAAACACTGGCGTTTCAATCACGCCGTGTTCCAGTGTTAAACGACCACGACGGGCACGACCCGACTGAGCTAATCTTTCAAACTTCATAGAATATCCTGAACAAGCGCAAAGCACTGCTTTGCTTGCAGTGCAAGAGCGAAAAAACAGTTCGCCGCTAAAAGGGGGCTATTTTCCTAGATTACGCAGCCAAACACCAGCATTGTCGTGTTTTAAGCGTCGACTTTATCGGTGTACGCCGATTTAAACAGAACCTGACAACAAGTATGGACGATAAGCATGCTGAGCGCGTCGCTTTAAAACCTGCGCATGGGAGTTCGTTTTGCCACTCAGCATACGCTGAGGCATGCTCTAACACAGTCCGCTAAAGGCTTAAAAATTAGGACGATAGTCAAAATTTTGCGTCGCAGCTTGATCGCGGAAAGGGCGGATGGCTTTTTTACTTAAGGTTAAAGTGTTGATGATATTGTTGGGAAAGACCTGAATATAGTTATTGAATAGCTCAACATTGCGATTAAAAATAGTGATGGCGGCACCCACATTTTCATTCTGTTCTTCAATTTCATTCATCATTTTAAGATAAATTTTATTGGCTTTCAGCTCAGGATAGTTCTCGACCACCACATTTAGGCTGCGCATTAACTCTTGGTTCAGACTTTCAATGCGCTGCAACTGTGAAACATCGGTACTGTTGATGTTTAAATTTAAAATATTGCGTCGCAGCTCAGTAACTTTTTCTAAAGTGCCTTGTTCAAAACTGGAATATTGTTCCACCAAGGTTTGTAAGCCATCTAGAATTTTAATTTTTTGCCGTTCGTAACTGGCCACATCTGACCATGCTCGAATAGATGCATTGTGATGGCGTACGATGGTATTGCGAATCATAATTGCCAAAATCACCAGTGCCAGCATCAACAGTAAAAAAATACCCAAACCCATCTTTATCCCCTTAAAAAATAGTCATCATCATTATTTTAAAAACTGTGTTAAATCGCGTTGCAAACTTTCTAAATACGGTAATTTAAAGGTGCGTAAGTGGCCACGTAAAGTCGAAATATCTTCAATGTTTTTTGCGCGACTGCTAATTTTAAATAAATCCGCACTGCCTAAAAAGCATAAAATGTGACGACTGGGATGAAAGATTAAATCACCTTGCCGCTGCGCAAAAAAATCGGCCAGCTTTAACACAAAGGCCGGTGACAGTAATTTTGCAGTATTCATCTCATCACTGCCAAAAATATTAAGTTTTTGATTGATTTGAATATCGCTGGTCTGCCAAGGCTGGGTATAGGGCGCATGAAAGCTTTTATGTGCCGTGGTCACGGCCAGTCCTTGTATATCAACATCAAAGACAAAGACGCCCCATAAATCTTTGTGCACTTCTTTTACTTTAATCGACTGGCCATTTTTATCGCGCATACGTACTTCATTGACATAGCGATATTGAAACACCATCACTTGGTGCTGTGTGCCGTGTTCATCGCGCCAAACCGTACTGGCATAATAAGGTAAATCATTGGCTAAACTGCCTTGATTAAATACCGGAAACAGCTGTTTTAAATGTGCAATCATCAGGAGTGGTTGCAGCGGAATAGACACATGACGGGGTTGTTGATGTAACGCCAGTTGATATTTTTTTGCGATGGTTTGTTGTTCTAAATACTGAATCACTTCAGTAATTGGCTTTTGTTGTTCATAGGCAATATAAGCCCAAAATAAAATGAACACACCGATAAATAAACTGCTTTGCGCCCAGATATTAGCGGGATTGATAATAATTAAAACAACAAAAAATAGTCCGATGGCGGCTAAAAATAAGGCCAAATGATTGCTAAATTTAAGCCTAATCGGTGCTTGCCACGGATGCAAGGCATCCAAAATGTCTTGCTGACTGTGTGCCTGCGCACCGATTTCCCAAAGCCGTGCAATATTGTGAGAAACACGTCTGTTTGTTTTGGCTTGAAGATGAAGAGAGTGTTTAACACGATTGATCGGCATAGGGGGCTTCTTGGAACAGCATCAACAATTAACGGTGAAGTTGGTCAACCAGCATCGCATCACCATAACTGAAGAAGCGATATTTTTCTTCGACCGCATGTTGATAGGCCGCCAAAATATGGGCTTGACTGGAGAGCGCTGAAACCAACATCAATAAGGTCGACTCAGGCAAATGGAAATTGGTAATTAACCGATCCACCACTTTAAACTGATAACCTGGATAGATGAAAATTTGTGTATCACCGCTCCATGCCTGTAATGTGCCGTCATGTGCAGCGGCTGCACTTTCAACCGCGCGCGTGGCTGTGGTGCCCACGGCAATGATTTTATTGCCGCGTGCTTTGGTTTGACGAATCAACTCCACTGTGGCTGCCGGCACATCACACCATTCACTGTGCATAATATGATTTTCAATATCTATACTGCGCACCGGTAAAAATGTGCCTGCACCGACATGTAAGGTCACAAAGGCTTTTTCAATTCCTTTGGTGGCAAGTGCCGTGAGGAGCTGTTGATCAAAGTGTAAGCTGGCTGTGGGTGCAGCTACACTGGCTAATTTTTCCGGATCGTTAAAAACGGTTTGATAACGCTCGGTGTCAATGGCTTCCGCTTCACGGTTAAAATAGGGCGGAATGGGCAGCTGACCGTATTGGTCTAATACCGTTAAAATCGGTTGAGAAAACTCAACAATAAATAGATTTTCATGACGACCTTGTACGGTAACTTTAATGGCATCATCACCAATAAAAATTTCAGCACCGGCTTTAGGAGAGTTGCTGGCTTTAATATGACAGTACGCAATATAACGGTCTTGCATACGCTCCACCAAGACTTCAACCGCACCGCCTGTGGCACGTTTACCTTTAAGCCGTGCTTTCATCACTTTGGTGTCATTTAAAATCAGTAAATCACCGGCATCGAGTAAATCCAAAATATCGGTGAAATAACCATCGTGATACTGACCTTGTGCATCTAAATGCAGCAAACGTGAAGCACTACGGGTATCTAAAGGGTAGCGAGCAATTAGCTCGTCAGGGAGATCAAAGTTAAAATCGGAAAGCTGCATTTTCAAGGGATACAATAAGAAAAACGTCTGCATTATAATCCTGAAAAATACTGTATGAACGCATATCTGCTGTTTTTTAAGACAAAGATTTGATTTTTGCTGTAAAAGTGAGCAATTGATTGCATTAGAGAATTGACAATCTGAAGTTTAATAGTAATATAGCCAGCACAAGCCAAGATGCTTGTAGCCCCTTTCCCGAGGTGGTGAAATTGGTAGACGCGGCGGATTCAAAATCCGCTGTCAGAGATGACGTGTCGGTTCGAGTCCGACCCTCGGGACCAAAATTCTAGAAAAATCCCCAAGCTGGTGTCAAAAGCTTGGGGATTTTTTTGTGTCTGAGAATTAAAAATGACAGGCAATACAATGCTTTAATCTGCGAAAGATTTTCAGTTACAAATTGCTTAAAAGCTAGGATTTGATATTGCTGTTTAAAAATTGTATTTTTTGGTAAAATCTATTAACTAACTAAACTGACGTACTGGGTTTTTTTACAACAATAAATAGTGATTGGATGAGTCAAATATGAGAATGCAGTTACTTGAAATTGGTTCGGAAACCGAGCAGCTTAGTGCTTGTAAGCTCTCCTTGTTGTTGGGCGTGTTTACCGCCAATAATCAGGTAGAAAGTTTTTTAAATCTTGCGCGTAAAATACTCGGTGCAGATGAAGCGGTATTTGCCTTTCATAATGAGCCGTATATTTGGTATGCCTCAAATCAGCAATTTAAAGCTTTCACGCCGTTGGTGGATACCAATTTAAGTGCCTACTTTAGTGATCAAGCTTTTGTAGATGTACAGCATCCGCAATACCCTCATTTGGTGCAGCACATCTCTCAATTTGGGGTGAAAGCTGAGCGTTATATCGCCTTTGATTTACGTTTATTAGATGGTCGTTCTGTTGGACAAATCTTGTTTTTTGATAAAAAGCAGCAATCCTTTGATGTAAACAGTGCCAGCATTGTGGTCGATTGTGCTGACAACTTGATGCGTCATATTGAATTAAAAGTAGATTACGTTGAATTAAAAGAATTACATGAACAGCAAGTGGCGCTCAATTATAGTAAAACCAAATTTTTCCAAATTATCGCGCATGATTTAAGAGCGCCATTTCATGGTCTGTTGGGTTTTTCAGAAGTGTTGGTGCAAGAGCGCGATACCCTTGATGACGCGAGCGTACAAAGCATTTCTGAATATCTGTATGACACCACGCAATCAACTTATAATTTGCTAGAAAGCTTGCTCAATTGGGCTATGGCCGAAGGTGGACGTTTTATTTATCATCCAATTAATTTTGAACTGAAACAGTCGAGCAAAATTGTTTGTTCGGTGTTAAATAGTTTGGCGATCAAAAAAGACATTCGCTTGATTGATCAAATTGCAGATGATTTAAAAGTCTATGCCGATATTAATATGATTACCTCGGTGATCCAAAACTTAGTCTCTAATGCATTAAAATTTACCCCAACAGATGGTAAAGGCCAAGTGATCATCAGTGCGCGTCATACAGATGCGGGTGTGCAGATTGCTGTGCAGGACAACGGTTTAGGCATGAGTCAGGCACAAATTGGACAGCTGTTTAAAGAATCGCTGTCGGCCAGTATTAAAGGCACAGCAGGTGAAAAGGGCACCGGTTTAGGCTTAATGTTATGTAAGCGCTTTATTGAGCTGAATCATGGTGATATTGTGGTGGTCTCCAATGAAGGTGAAGGCACTACGTTTACCGTAACGTTGCCGGTAGCGACCAGTAATCATCAAGCCTTAACCCCAGAACAAGCTCCGGCTGAACTCGCCCGCATCTAGAAAAATAAATTTTCTTTGCCAGTACTTCATTTCAACTGTTATAACTAGCAAAAACTAGGCTTAAGGGTTGAATATGAATGTGCAGCAATTGCAAAAAACCTTGCGTGCCAGCCAGTATGCAGAACAAGTACTGGCCAATCACGTCGGATTACTTGAACAAGATTATGCCCTTGACCAATTTTTAGTCTGTTTAAGTAGCAGTCAAATTCAGCACTGTGTTGAAAAGACCTTAGCGCATCTTACTGATGAAGCCGCGTGGATGAGCGCCCTGCGTATTCTACGGGCACGCCTGATGTTTCGCTGGATTTGGCAAGATGCCAATCAGCTAACTGATGTGGTGACGTTAACCCGAGAACTTTCCGATTTTGCCGATGCGGCCATTTGCGCGGCCAAAGCCTTTGCTCGTGCGCCGTTAATTGCTAAATATGGTGAGCCGATGGGCTATAACGGCGCTCTACAAGATTTAATTGTGGTCGCCATGGGCAAACTCGGCGCACAAGAACTCAATCTATCCAGCGATATTGATCTTATTTTTGCTTTTGGTGAACAGGGTGAAACCACCGCGCGTAAATCAATTGATATTCAGCAGTTTTGTATTTTATGGGGGCAAAAATTAATTTATTTGCTCGATCATATCACTGCCGATGGTTTTGTTTTTCGCGTCGATATGCGTTTGCGTCCATGGGGCGATGGTTCGGCATTGGCAATTAGCCATGTGGCTTTAGAGAAATATCTTAGTCAGCATGGCCGTGAATGGGAGCGCTATGCATGGATCAAAGCACGCATTGTGACTGGTGCTCAAGAGGGCGATGAACTCCTAAAAATGACCCGACCTTTTGTGTTTCGCAAATATGTCGATTACACCGCTTTTGAAGCGATGCGCGAAATGAAAGTGATGATTGAGCGCGAAGTGTTGCGGCGTAATATTGAAGATGACATTAAGTTGGGTGCCGGTGGGATTCGTGAAGTTGAATTTATTGTGCAAGTCTTTCAACTGATTTATGGCGGCTCCAAGTTAGAGCTGCAAGATCGTCAGTGCTTGGTCAGCTTGCATCACTTGGGCCAAGTGGGACTGTTGGATGAAGAGACTGTACTGGAACTTGAAGATGCTTACTTGTTTCTGCGCCGTGTGGAACATGCCATTCAAGCCTTAAATGATCAGCAAACCCAATCCTTACCGCATGAAGATGATTTACGTCAACGCATCACGGAGACCCTTGGCTTTGCTGATTGGGATGAGTTTTTAGCCGTACTCAATCAAAAGCGTACCAAAGTCATTTATCAGTTTGAACATCTCATCAAAGAAAAAGAACCCGATCCACTGGTGGATACGCTGAATCAACTGGAACAGCAGCTTGATGCCGTGTTGGATCCGGCGACAAAAAATTTAATCCATGAGTTTTGGCATGGTCATACCTTAAAGAAATTACCGGCCAAAGCGGTACAACGTTTAAAAGTCTTTTGGCCGCATTTAATTGAAGCGGTTTTGCAATCTAAACAACCACAAATGGCTTTGCTGCGTTTAATGCCGCTGGTGGAAACGGTGATGCGTCGCACGGTTTATTTGGTCATGCTGATTGAAAGTAAAGGCGCGTTACAGCGCTTGGTGAAAATGGCCACAGTCAGTCCATGGATTTGTGAAGAACTCACCCATTATCCGGTGCTACTGGATGAGTTTTTGTCGATGGATTTTGAACTGCCGCAGCGTAAAGATCTTGAAGACTCATTACGTCAGCAATTGCTGCGTATCGAAATTGATCAAGTGGAAGATCAAATGCGCGTACTGCGTTTGTTTAAAAAGTCCAATGTCTTGGCGGTGGCTGCCAGCGATGTTTTGGCCGAAAGCGCCCTGATGAAAGTCTCCGATGCCTTAACGGATATTGCTGAAGTCTCCGTCAGTGCGACCTTGCATTTGGCCTATCAAATTACTGCTAAAAAGCATGGCTTTCCACTGGATGCCGAAGGACAGCGCTGCTCGATTGATCATATGGCTTTTGCCGTGATTGGTTATGGCAAAGTTGGCGGTATTGAGTTGGGTTATGGTTCAGATTTAGATTTAGTGTTTATTCATTATATGCGTGAACAGGGCGATACCGATGGCGCAAAATCCATCAGTGGTTTTGAGTTTGCCATGCGTGTGGCACAAAAATTTATGTCGCTGATGACCACACAAACTTTAGATGGCCGTGTCTATGAAATTGATACCCGTCTGCGTCCTTCAGGTGAAGCGGGCTTGTTGGTCACCAGTTTAAAAGCCTTTGAGCAATATCAGCTTAAAAGTGCATGGCTGTGGGAGCATCAAGCATTGGTACGCGCGCGCTCGATTGCCGGTGAGCAAAGCTTACGCGATATTTTTGAAGTATTACGCCGTCGTATTTTGACCCAACCGCGTGATCAAGCCAATGTGCGTGAAGAAGTGCTGAAAATGCGCCAGAAAATGAAACAACATTTAGGCTCTTCTAAAGAACAGCAAAAAGATGGAATTTTTCATTTAAAACAGGATGCAGGTGGTATCGTTGATATCGAATTTATGGCACAGTATGCGGTGTTAGCGTGGAGTGGGTCGAATTCTGATCTCGCCCATTACTCCGACAATGTACGAATCCTTGAAGATGCGACAAAAGCAAATTACTTATCCAGTGATGACGCCAATGCATTGATTCAAGCTTATCTCAGTGAACGAGCCGAGAGCCACCGTTTAGCCCTTGCAAATCAATCCATGCAAGTCAATGCTGCGGATTGGCACGATACCCGCGTGATCGTTTGCAAGTTATGGCAAAGATTAATTGATCCAACGGCAAACTTTTGCCTTGGATAAACATGACTGTGTATAAAAAATTGGAGAGTGCGCCATGAACTTGGCTGATCGTGATGGTTTTATTTGGCAAGATGGACAAATGGTGGATTGGCGTGAGGCAAAAATTCACGTCTTAACACATACCTTACATTATAGTATGGGTGTGTTTGAAGGTGTCCGTGCTTATGAAACCCCGAATGGAACGGCAATTTTCCGTCTTCAGGATCATACAAAACGTTTGCTCAACTCTGCCAAAATTTATCAAATGAAAGTCCCATTTGATCAAGCAACTTTAGAGCAAGCACAAATTGATGTGGTACGTGAAAATAAACTGGCGTCGTGTTATTTGCGTCCAATTATTTTTATTGGTTCAGAACGACTCGGTATTGCCGCCACCAACAACACCATTCATGCCACTGTGGCAGCATGGAGTTGGGGTGCATACTTAGGCGATGAAGCAATGGCCAAGGGAATTCGAGTGAAAACCTCCTCGTTCACGCATCATCATCCAAACGTGACCATGTGTAAAGCCAAGGCATCAGGTAACTATACCTTGTCAATTTTGGCACATCAGGAAGTGGCACATTCAGGTTATGATGAAGCCATGTTGATGGATCCGCAGGGTTATGTCTGTCAAGGTTCGGGCGAAAACGTATTCTTGGTGCGTGATGGTGTGATTCATACGCCAGAAATTTCCGGTGGTGCTTTAGATGGCATTACCCGTCAAACCATTATTACGATTGCTCGCGATTTGGGCTATGAAGTGATTGAACGCCGCATTACCCGTGATGAGTTTTATATTGGTGATGAAGCCTTCTTTACCGGAACTGCGGCTGAAGTAACACCAATTCGTGAATATGATGACCGTGAAATTGGTTGTGGTTCACGTGGTCCAATTACCACCCAAATTCAAAAAGCATTCTTTGATGCAGTGCAAGGTAAAGATCCTAAATATGCACATTGGTTGACTTATATTAAATAAGCTCATCCATTTAGATCAAAAGGCGAAAACTTGGTTTTCGCCTTTTTTATAGCTTTTGTTTTTAATGGATGATTTCAAAGGATCAGGCTATGCATATTGTTTATGTTAGTGATGGAAAAGCAGGGCATCGCTCACAAGCGCTCGGTTTGTATCAGGCCATGTGCAGACAATCTGCAGTTGAGGTGACTTTTGAAGAAATCTCTGTTGAGCAATTGTCCATTTTTAGTGTGTTATTGGCGCTTTTAAAGCGCAATACTGGAGTGGTTGCGAAGCCGCCAGATTATCTCTTTGGCGTAGGCAGTCATACGCAATTGCGCGTGTTGTTGCTGGGAAAAATTTATCCGAACGCCGAAACGGTGATTATGATGAAGCCGAATTTCCCACTACCTTGGTTTGATTATGCGATTATTCCTGAACATGATGGCGTTGAAGCATCTGCTCATGTTATCAGCACAAAAGGTGCGCTCAATCCAATTGTGGATGAACAGCGGCATCAAAAAAATAGAGTGTTAATTGCTTTAGGCGGTTCTTCTAAACGCCATCAATGGAATGCGGATAAAATTTTAACAGCCATCAAAGAGATTGTGCGTTTAAATCCTCAAGCTGAAATGATTCTGACCACTTCACGGCGTACGCCAAAGGAATTTTTAGCAGCGTTAAAGGCACAAAACTTTGTATCACACATAAGGATTTTTCCTGTTGAACAAACGCCCCAAGGTTGGATTTTTGAACAAATGCAACAGGCCGAGGCTGTTTGGGTGACGGAAGACAGTGTCTCGATGGTTTATGAAGCACTGACAGCAGGATGTCGAGTGGGAGTGATTTTGATTGATCGATTGAAGCAAGATCGGATTACCCAGTCTATCGATGCATTGTTGCAACAGCAAACCGTGTCAGCAAGTAGCGATCTGAATCAGCTGCCTTCTATACACAATTTCCAAGAGGCGGATCGGGTTGCGCAAAAACTATGTACCCGATCACCAAGCTCTGGTAACTAAAATATCCGAATACGGCAATAAAAATAATTGAGCCGATTTATCGGGCGGGCTGAACCAAATGACATTCGCTATTATTGTGTCCTTGATCATAATCGACCGTATCATTAAGGGTAAGCACCGAACGTGGCTGAGCCTTATAGTGAGGGGCAAGTATGGAATGTTGATTTTGCAAAGATTGACATTGGATCTGTGCCATATCCAGCAAAGTGGGCATCAAATTAATTGAACTGAGAGCTTGCTGTTGTTGTGCGGCAAAACGTTGTGCCAAGTTGGGATGTTGCTGCTTCCAACCTGAAGATGCCCAAACAATGAAAGGCACATCAAAATTACTTTTAATATCCAGATGTGCGCTGGTGTTGTCCTGACATTCACCCAAATTTAAGCCATGATCAGCGGTGTAGAGCATGCTGGTTGAACCGCCTTTTTGCTCAAGTTTTTGAATCACTTGATCGAGTAAATAGTCGGTATATAAAATAGTGTTGTCATATTGATTATCAAATTTTGCAAATTCAGCTGGATAGCGTTTACTAAATTCAGCATGTGAACCATAAAGATGCAGTACGATTAGTTTTTGCGTATTGCTTTGATCGGCAAGCGCATGCTCTAAAGACTTTAACAGTTCACCATCATAATGCGTCGCTAACGATGCGGAATAAGAGTGTTGTGTGAGAAAGCTTTTTTCTTGAGCAGAGCTTGCGTAAGCGGACACCAAAGAATCGAATTCGCCAAACTGTGACTGTGCACTCAACCAATAGGTTTTAAAATTTGCACTATTAAATGCATTTAAAAAAGAAGGCGCGGCTCCCTCGGTATTTTTAAGTTGTCCAGTGAGTAAGCTGGGCACAGAACGACTGGTGATAAATGAAGCGGAAATCATGTTATCGAACAGCCAAAGTTGCTGTTTACGTTGTTCTAGATAGGGCGTGGTATGGTTTTGCGTATAGCCATAAAGACTTAATCGGTCACGGCGCGCACTTTCACCCAAAACCAAGACAATGGTTTGTGGTGCTGAAGATGCAGTTGTGGTTGAACACTGAATCTGGTTTTGTGCCGCAGTATAATTTTTAACTTGCTGGACTTCCATTTTAGCAGCAGGATAACCCAGCACTAAATTTAAAGGATAGGATTGTTTAAAATGTCGATAAACACTCAAATAGCCTAAAGTAGGTGTTTCTGCTTGAGCAAAACGATAGATTGGAGAACAGATCAGACTCAAGCCAATAATTCTGAACCACAAGGGTAATTGAAGCCGTTGTGCTGGAATTTGGGCATAAAAAAACGGTATCAGAAGTAGGTAAGGCACAATAAGTGCTAAAGCCAACAATACTTCAGCTGTATAAAAGTAAGCCTGTGCTTCAGTTGCCGAACTACCGAGTAAGGTTAACCATACGGTGATATCTGTTGGGGTATCATAAATAATTTCATAATATAAAATGAAAGGGCTGAGACAGTAAAAAGGCAGACTGAGCCAAAAAAAAGTGCGATTGTTATACAGCAGAACAATAAAAAAAATCAGCGGATACAGTGCTTTGACAAAGCCATCACCTGAAATAATCAGTGAAGGAATTAACAGCATCAGACAGTAAGTCGGAAAAACCATAAACTTGATACGATGCTTGGAGAACATTATAAATTTCTTAGGAGGTGGTCAAAATCAGCGGCTGATTATCTATGATGTGTATAACAGTGTCTATGAACCGAGCAGTACAAAATAAATGCGTGTAAAAGCGTTTTGAGGTGCTGGAAATAATAACTCATGTTATGCTTTTCATACGCTTAATACTGGTTCAGAAAGAGGGTCGTAAAGTTCTGTGACAGAATATTATTACTCTGAGTAACTTTATGAAAATATTACACATCGCAAATTTTGGTTTTAATAAACAAGGCGCACATTTTTATTGCACAGACCGTAAAATTTCGGCTGGATTGATTGAAAATGGCCATTTTGTCTACGACTATAGTTTTCGTGATATGGCAAGGATGGGCACGATTTTTAAGACTAAGAAATTAGGTGCTGGTAATGCAAACAAAGAGATATTGAAAATAGTGGATAATTTGCAACCTGATCTAATTTTAATTGGGCACAGCGATTTACTACATTACAGCACTCTAATTCACATAAGAAAAAGTCATCCAAGAACGAAAATAGCTTTCTGGTTTGTAGACTGGTTATGTGAGCCATCCAAAATAAAATTTATTAAATCCATAGCGCCTTATCTTGATGCTATATTTTGTACTACTGGTGGAGAGTTATTAATGCAATTTAAACTTCCATCAAATAAAATTTCTTATATGCCAAATATCTCATCAAAAGCTGTAGAGTCTTTAAGTCAATTCGATAAAGTAGATAATAAGATAGGATTAGTTTTTTTTGGAACTGTATATAAGGATCCTGAACGAGAGCAATTTTTAAAAGAATTAATTAAGGAATTAGATGAAAATTTTTCATACTTTGGTGCCTTCGATACTAATACAGTATATGGGCATCATTACCTTGATATTCTTGCTAGCGCGCGGTGTGGGTTGAATCTATCTAGAAGAAATGATATTGAGCTATATTCTTCAGATCGAATCATTCAACTTACTGGTAATGGATTACTCACATTCACGCCTGAAATTCCAGGGTTTCAAAAACTATATCAAAATGATGAGGTTGTTTATTTTAAAGACGCATATGATTTAGCTGAAAAGTATTACTACTTTGATGAAAATTACGATGAAGCCTTTCGAGTGGCTAAGAAAGGATGGGAGAAAACACACCAATCATATAATGCCAAACGCATTACTCAGTTTATGCTTGAAGTTACCTTCGATCAGCCCTTATCAGAAGCCTATGAATGGGCACACGAGGTCTATGCATGATGTGGTTGTTGTATAGTGTTGTAGGCTTTATTACCTTTGCGGCACTATTATATGTGCTGGGCAATTATACCTTCTGGCTGCCGTATCGCAGTGCGAGGTTGCCGCGCGTTGTCATGCTGCATCAAGTGACGCCTGATGAAGATGCGTCAGGCATGAATATGCCCCCACAGAAGTTTGAGCAATTGCTACAATATTTAGTCAATAAAGGCAGTATTTTTTGCTTTGTCTCTGAGCTTGAAAATTACGCCGACCAAAAAAATGTAGTCGCACTTTCTTTTGATGATGGTTTTTTAGATAACTATCAATATGCTTATCCGTTATTAAAAAAATATCAAGCTAAAGCCACCATCTATTTGGCCACTCAAATTGAAGGAATTGCCAAGCTTGAGATTGCGCATATTCAAGAAATGGCGCAGTCAGGAATAATCGAATTTGGTGCACATACCCAACATCATGTGAATCTATTGAAACTCAGTGATGAAGAGGCTTTGCAAGAAATGCAAAACTCAAAACACGATGTTGAAGTATTGGTTGGACAGTGCTTTAGTTTTGCGTATCCATTTGGGCGCTTTAATGAAAAACATCAGCAAATGGCCAAACAGATTGGCTTTAAAAATGCAGTGTCTACACGTAAAAAAATTGAAACTTACACCGCATCCAATCAATTTAATATTCCGCGCGTGAGTACTCACGGTGCAATGAATGCCCTACAAATGCGTATTGCTTTAGCCAAAGGACGTTATAAATTATGAGTATTGCCTGTAGTGTCTATATCGTTACGCTCAATTGCGCCGCATGGTTAGAAGATACGTTAAACAGTGTGGCCGACTTTGCGGAAGTGATTATTTTAGATTCTGGCAGTACAGATCAGACGTATGCCATTGCAGAAAAATTTGCCAATGTGCGCATTTCACATCAGGACTGGCAAGGTTATGCGGCGCAAAAGAGCTTGGCTTTGGCACAATGTCAGTTTGACTGGGTGCTTAATTTAGATGGCGATGAAGTCTTATCTGAGGCACTAAAACAAGAAATTATTACTACTATTCAAGCCGATCAAATTGATGCGTTAATTACACCCATTAATGATGTTTTTTTAGCTGTACCGAATAGTAAACACACCAAAAAGCATGCCAAAGTACGTTTTTTTCGTAAAAGCCGTGGGCAGTATGATCTTGAAAATAAAGTCCATGAGAATGTACTGATTGATGGCACAAGCGTGCGCGCTCTGGGCGATATTTACCATTATGGTGAATCCAGTATTTTTATTAAAGTTGAAAAAAACAATCAATACTCGAACTTAAAAGCGGCCGAAAAATTTCAAAAAGGAAAACAGCCCAGTGTGCTTAAACTGGTCTTGGTGATGCCAGTGACTTTCTTAAAATCCTATTTTATTCGTCGTAGTTGTTTTAATGGTTGGCGTGGTTTTGTCAATAGTATGATCAATGCATTCTATGCATTTTTAAAAGAAGCCAAGCTGTTTGAACAACATTTACAGACAAAAAATAAGCAACGGAATGATCGATGAAAATCGTACAAATTTTGGCAACCAGTGGCGGTGTAGGTGGCTTAGAGCAACATACGTTTAATTTGGTCAATGAGCTGTCGTTATGTAACGAAGTGCATATCATTGCTCATGCATGTTATGCCAATCAATTTAATTCTCGTGTGATTTTTCATGCGCTCGACTTTGCTCGTAGTCGTTGGAATATCCTGCTCTTGTGGCAATTAACTCAGTGCATCAACAAGATTAAACCGCAAATTGTGCATGCACAAGCGGGTAAAGCATCTGAGTTACTCCAGAAAATCCGGCCATTTTTAGCGGATACAAAAACAGTGACCACTATTCATGGCACTAAAAAAAATAAAAGTGCATATTTAGTGGGGGATGCTGTGATTGCGGTCAGTCAGGCATTAACCACGGGTATTCCCAAGGAAAAAGCACAGGTGATTTACAATGGCGTTTATCCTCAGCCGATATTAAATACACAGGCCAAAGAAAAGTTAAAATATAGCATTGACCAACTATTCCCAAATTTAAATACAAGCAAAAAACTGGTGATTTGTATTGGTCGCTTAGAGCCGGTAAAAAATATCGCTTTGCTGATTCAAGCCATGCAGCATATCGATGCAAACCTATGGATTGTCGGTGATGGTTCACTGCGACAGAACCTTGAGAATCAAGTGAAGCAGCAGAAGTTGCACCATCGCGTGGCTTTTTTAGGTTTTCGGAGCGATGCGCGTGATCTGCTGCAATTGGCGGATGTGGTGGTGCTTTCTTCAGATCGGGAGGGTTTTCCTTTGGTCATGGTTGAAGCACTGCAAGCAGATAAAGTCATGGCTTCCACCCAAGTCAATGGGGTCATTGAATGGTTGCCTGAGCCTTATTTAGCAAAAATTGGCGATGCGCAAGGTTTAAAGGTAGCGATTGAAAATGCACTCAATCCCAGCTCACAACTTGATTTTCAGCCTTTATTTCATCGCGCTAAAACTGAATTGACAGTGGCGGCCATGACCCAGCAGACACAGCAATTATACGAGCAGTTACTCTGCGCTTAATCAGACTTTGGCTGATAAACGAATAGCATCCAGCACCACGAAATTATTCTCAACATTAATGGTGTGGCAGCCATCATCCTCACTATTCCAGTTTGGTAATACAATTTCCAATAAGCGCTCTTGGTAGTGCGTTGGGCTTAATTGCATGATTTCTTTAAGTTCAATATTGCCGCCATAGCGCTTAAGTGAGTCTTGGCTTGGACGTACCAATTTATCCTGATACATAAAAGGTTTACCCGCCATACGAAACTGTTGATGGCCTGTGCATACCGGATTTTGAGGATGTTCTTGCCAATTGGGATTAAGAATATCTTGGGTGAAAAATAAATCTAAACGGTCACCAAATTTTTTACAATTACGCCGTGTTGACGTGAATAAATACCACATGCCTTCATGGTACAAAGGTGTGCTGTCCACCGCTTCAATATGGTCTAATAGATTTGAATGCTTTTCCCACTTCAATGGGAAATCTATGCATTTCCACAGCTCCACCGTTTTATTGGCCGAGCTTTCAGGAATCATGTACCAATCATTTTCAACTTTAAAGACACAGGGATAAGACAGATGATAATCCAGCTTTAATATGCTTTTCGGTGCTGTATGAGTGCCATCTTTAAAAACCTCTAACACTGATAAAAAGCCGACTGGATGTTGATCATCTACTTCTTCAAAAAAAATATAATGACGATCGTGATCTTGTACGTAAAAACTATCAGCAAAAGTAAACTTTTCAGGAGAGTGAATCTCAAACAAGTGGCTTAATTGTTCTTGCTGAGTTAACGGTCCATCTAGCCAACCGAAGCGCATATACCAATGTGAATCAAATAATTTTTGCTTTTGTTTTTGTTGAAATTTATACCATTTTTTTAAAAATATACGTTTCATTAGAGTAAAATCAATAAAAATCTATCAAAGTTATTTTACAATAGTTATCATACCTGTTGGATTAAAAGGTGTGTGCTGATGCAAGTTTTTATTATAAGTATCGAAGATGAAGAGTCTCCACGATTAAATAAGTTTTTGGCTCAGCCTTTTTTTCAAAATAAAAAATTACCTTTTAACAAAATAGGTATAAAAGGTGGCGAACTTTCTGCAAAAGTATATTTTGAGCAAGCGGTAAAAGGACGCAATAAACCGCTAACTCCTGCTGAATTAGGATGTAGTTTGTCTCATTTAGAGGCATTGAAGAGTTTTTTAGCGACAAATGATAACTATGCATTGATCTTTGAAGATGATGCCATAATTCCGTCTGATTTAAGCATAGATACTTTAGAAAAAGAGCTAAAAAAAATTAAATTACCTCAAAATACTTTATTTAGTTTAGGTGGGATTCAAATGAAAGAAAGCCGCAAAGTGAGAGGAGCTCTCAAAGAAAGAAAATTCTTTAAAAAAGCCATATTGGAAGTGCATCCACATTTTTATAATCGTGTAAATTATGCTGTTGCCTATATTGTAGATAGGGAAATGGCTCAAACTTTAGTGGAATATCATCAGCGTCATCGTAAAGCTGATGATTGGAGTTATTTATTTGACTTTAATGATCAATCCCATATTTTGATGACCTTTTTGATAGATCATCCTGAAATTACAGCAGGGGAAATAAATACACAGTTAAGTTCGATTGAAGCCGAGCGTTCAAAGTATGAGGATTTACCCCAAAGCCAATATGGGAATTCTTTGGGATATAATTTAGCGAAATTACGCTATAAAACTTATCCGTTGTAAGAGTTGAGTAAAATATTATGAGTCTGGAAAAATATTTAATTAACATAAATCTTGCTTAAGCTGGCGATTTAAATTAACTAAATATTAGTTTAAGTAGATTTTTGATTATAATAAAATTTATAAAGATTCAGATTTCATAATACTATAAAGTTGATTTATTTTTGTTAAGTCTACATGATAATTACTGTGGACTTGATCAGCAGTATTGGCCTCTGTAAAAACAAATCTCAAATCACATTTTGATAGATGAGCAAGAGTAGAAAATACTGAAAAATCAGATATTTGTTCAGGTAGCCAGCTTAAGGCTTTAATATTTGATTGGCAGAATATAATATTGGTCCAAGCTGCACCACTTGGCCCTATAATAAACTGAGCTTGATTAAAAATCTTAACTTGTTCTAAAAAACTAAACTCTTCAAGATAAAGAGGAGTAAAACCTTGTTCTTCAAAATATTTTAAAATTTCATCTTGATTATAAGATCGTAAAGTACCTAACTTCCGCGCTAAAAATATTTTTTTTGGAAATATTTTTGTGATATTTTGGGTTTCTAATTCGTCAAGACATATACTTCTTATTTTATTAGTTAATTTTGGACAAAAACAGGAATAAGTCGCAGAGGAGATTTTATCTTTTGAATTAAATACGAAGTTATTAAGATTATTTATATAAAGGAGATCTTTTATATATATTAAACTATCTTTATTTTCATAAATAACCTTAAGGTTTAAGTTGTTGGAATTTAAAAACAACTTTAATATGGTATGAAGAGAGGGAATTTGTTTAATTGATTCATCTATGAGTAAGTATTTTATATTATACTCTACTAATAATTCTGGAGTTAAAAAAAGTAATTTTGGTGCTATTTCAATTAACCAATGGTAATAGTTATAAACTCCATTTCCTCCTAGAAAAATTATTCTTTCAGAATATTCTTTACTTTTTTTGTATCCTTTATATGTAATTAAAGCATGGGTATTATTATGATATCTTATAATACCTGTTGCATAATTGCAGTATTTAATATCAGCACTTAAAATGCGCTCAAAAATAATATTTTGATT
>NZ_JXBK01000001.1:2567619-2567839 GCF_000816495.1 Acinetobacter harbinensis | reverse complement strand
AATTGTTGTAAAAGGTGGCTAGAATGTGTATTTATAATAATGTTATTAAAATTATATAAATATAAAGGTGGTAATTGTACATAAGAATAATTAGAAATGTTATCTTTATCTTTTGGGTTGTAAACTAAGCTCACATCTTCTGGCTGAAAACAATATAATTGAAAGTCATCTAAGTTATCTAACCAAATTATTTTTTTAATTTCAAGTCGCTTTAACCATT
>NZ_JXBK01000001.1:2562611-2567609 GCF_000816495.1 Acinetobacter harbinensis | reverse complement strand
ACTTTCTCTAAATAAGAAATTTTAAATTCTTTTTTAAAAACAAGGCGTTGAATAGATCGATTGATCATATAGATTTCTTTATTTCCAAGTGTGTTTCTAAATATAGTAATTTAATGAAAGAAAAAATCAATAAAATACTTTTTATATGTTATCTGTAAAATTAAAAATCTTAATAAAATAGAGTCTCTAGTTAAATTTTATAAAAAATCTCTGCTAATAAGCTATTTTAATTTGCTAAGAGCAAGATATAATATCTTTTAAGAAGCGTCTAGAGCAAGAAATAATTTATGAGAATTTCCATTACTGGTGGCGCAGGCTTTATTGGTTCAGCAGTTATCCGCTATCTCATTCAAAATACTCAACATGATGTATTAAATATTGATAAGTTAACCTACGCGGGTAATTTAGAATCTTTGTCTGATATTGAGCAGAATTCTCGATATTATTTTAATCAAATTGATATTTGTGATGCCACGGCTTTAGAGCAAGCCCTAAATAATTTTCAACCTGATGTTATCATGCACTTAGCCGCTGAATCTCATGTAGATCGTTCAATTGATGGTCCAGCAGCATTTATTCAAACCAATATCGTCGGAACCTATACACTCTTAGAAGCAACTCGAAAATATTGGTTAACATTAACCCAAGATAAAAAACAGCGTTTTCGATTTCATCATATTTCAACTGATGAGGTTTATGGAGATTTAAAGGGAACTACAGATTTATTTACAGAAAAAACTGCTTACGATCCTAGTTCTCCTTATTCTGCTAGTAAAGCCGGTTCGGATCATTTGGTTCGTGCATGGCATCGTACTTATGGATTACCAGTATTAATTACCAATTGTTCGAATAATTATGGTCCTTATCATTTTCCAGAAAAGTTAATTCCTTTGGTGATTCTGAACGCCTTAGAAGGTAAAAAATTACCCATCTATGGTAATGGTCAGCAAGTGCGGGATTGGTTATTTGTGGAAGATCATGCACGTGCTTTATATGTTGTAGCGACCCAAGGGATAGTAGGGGAAACCTATAATATTGGCGGACATAATGAAAAACAGAATATCGAGGTCGTTCGAACAATTTGCCAGATTTTAGATGAGCTTCAACCTAGAGCTGACCAGCAATCCTATGCTTCTTTAATCACTTTTGTTAAAGATCGTCCGGGACATGATCAGCGCTATGCAATTGATGCGAGTAAAATAAAAAATGAATTAGGTTGGGCACCAAAGCAATCTTTTGAAACAGGGATTCGTCAAACTGTAGAATGGTATTTGAGTCATTTGGATTGGTGCCATCGAGTGCAAGATGGGAGTTATCAACGCGAGAGATTAGGAGTACAACAATCATGAATACCAAGGGTATTATTCTCGCGGGTGGTTCGGGAACACGTTTATATCCGATCACAAAAGGGATATCTAAGCAGTTATTGCCTATTTATGACAAGCCGATGATTTACTATCCACTATCAGTTTTGATGTTGGCAGGAATTCGTGAAATTTTGATTATTACCACACCCGAAGATATTGAAAGCTTTAAACGCTTATTGGGTGATGGTTCTACTTTTGGTGTTGAGCTTAGCTATGCGATCCAGCCTAGCCCTGATGGTTTAGCACAGGCCTTTATTATTGGTGAAGATTTTATCGGGAAAAGTAACGTTTGTTTAGTATTGGGCGATAATATTTTTTATGGTCAAGGCTTCACCCCAATGCTTAAACAAGCACTTGCATGTAAACATGGCGCAACCGTATTTGGTTATCAAGTCAAAGACCCTGAACGTTTTGGTGTGGTCGAGTTTGATCAAAATAAGTGTGCTATTTCTTTAGAAGAAAAACCCAAGCAGCCAAAATCAAATTTTGCAGTCACAGGCCTTTATTTTTATGACAATGATGTCATTCAAATTGCTAAACAAGTTAAACCCTCAGATCGCGGTGAGCTTGAAATTACCACAGTCAATCAAATGTATCTGGAGCGAGGCGATCTTAATGTAGAACTACTCGGACGTGGTTTTGCTTGGTTAGATACAGGTACGCATGAAAGCTTATTACAAGCCGCACAATTTGTTGAAACCATTGAAAAACGTCAAGGTTATAAAGTGGCATGTTTAGAGGAAATCGCCTTTAACAATGGCTGGTTAACTTCAGCACAAATTTTAGAAATTGGTCAAAGCATGCGTAAAAATGACTATGGTCAATATTTAATTTCTTTGGTAAGTGAATGAAATGAGTTTAGTTCAATTAATCGATCTCCCCAATTTAAGTGATCCACGAGGTGGTTTGGTTGCATTAGAATCTAATCAGTCGATACCGTTTGAATTAAAGCGGATTTATTACATTTTTAAAACGAATGATCAGCAAGCTCGCGGTTTTCATGCACATAAAAATTTAAAGCAAATTGCTATTTGCTTACAGGGTAGTTGTAAATTTATTTTGGATAATGGCCATCACAAAGAAGAAGTTATCCTAAATTCTCCTTTAAAAGGCTTGTTGATTGAAAGTTTGATGTGGCGCGAAATGCATGACTTTTCAGAGGATTGTGTTTTATTAGTACTTGCTAGTGAATACTATGATGAGTCAGATTATATTCGCGATTATTCTGACTTTGTTAAAATAGCACATCAGCCCTATATTCATCCTTTAGCAGATGTGCAGAGTGTATACATTGGTGAAGACAGTCGAATTTGGCAGTATAGCGTGATTTTAGCACAAGCTGAAATTGGCAAGAACTGCAATATTTGTGCGCACACTTTAATTGAAAATGATGTAGTGATTGGGAATAACGTGACCGTAAAATCAGGTGTTTTTCTTTGGGATGGAATTACCATTCAAGATAATGTCTTTATTGGACCTAACGTTACTTTTACCAATGATAAACATCCACGCTCTAAACAATATCCAGAAGAATTTTTCAGAACGGTGATTGAGCAAGGTGCCAGTATTGGAGCGAATGCCACTATTCTACCTGGAGTTAAGATTGGTAAAAATGCAATGATTGGGGCGGGTGCAGTAGTCACTAAAGATGTACCTGAAAAAGCAATTGTGATAGGTAATCCCGCATTTATTAAAGGTTTTATAGAAGAATGATCCCATTTTTAGACTTAAAAAAAGTAAATCAACAATATAATGCTGAACTAAAAGCCGCCTGTAATCGCGTTATAGATTCGGGTTGGTATATTGGTGGTCAAGAACTTGAGATATTTGAACAAAATTTTGCAAAATATTGTGGTACTCAATTTGCAATTGGTGTGGCGAATGGTCTTGATGCACTCATCTTAGTCTTAAGAGCGTGGAAAGAATTAGGGCAACTCAAAGAGGATGATGAAGTTATTGTTCCTGCAAATACATATATTGCCAGTATCTTGGCGATCACTGCAAATAACTTAAAAGTGATATTGGTTGAACCCGATGTTAACAGCTTAAATATTTCTATTGAAGCTATTGAGCAAGCCATTACGCCAAAAACTAAAGTAATACTCGCAGTACATTTATATGGGCAGTTGGCTGATATGCCAAAAATTATACAACTTGCTCAGCAACATCATTTATTGGTGTTGGAAGACTCTGCACAAGCTCATGGTGCTGAAATTAATGGTGTTCGTGCTGGAAATTGGGGCGATGCATCAGGCTTTAGCTTCTATCCAGGGAAAAATTTGGGTGCTTTAGGTGATGCTGGAGCAGTCACTACCAATGATGTCGAATTAGCGAGTATGTTGAAAGCTTTGAGGAATTATGGCTCGCATGAGAAATATAAAAATTTAGTAGCAGGTGTAAACAGCCGTCTAGATGAAATACAAGCAGCAATGTTGGATGTAAAACTGAAATATTTGGATCAAGAAACGATTCATCGTCGTCAAATTGCAAATCTATATTTATCTAAAATAAAAAATACATATCTTAAATTACCTCTGAATCAGATTAATGCACTTGAATATAAAAAACATGTATGGCATTTATTCGTCATTCAAACGCAATACAGAGATCAACTGCAACAATATTTACTAGAAAATGGCGTTCAAACCTTAATTCACTATCCCATTCCTCCGCATAAACAACAGGCTTATACAGAATGGAATGATTTGAGTTTTCCTGTGACTGAACGCATCCATCAGCAAATATTAAGTTTACCGATGGGCTCGACTTTAGGTTTACATGAAGCTGAAAAGGTTGTAAGTTTATGCAATGCTTT
The DNA here is from genome assembly GCF_000816495.1 of Acinetobacter harbinensis. Classification (GTDB taxonomy): domain Bacteria; phylum Pseudomonadota; class Gammaproteobacteria; order Pseudomonadales; family Moraxellaceae; genus Acinetobacter; species Acinetobacter harbinensis. The sequence goes on along the minus strand of NZ_JXBK01000001.1, from coordinate 2,563,427 downwards.
TTTCCCAATAGAAAAAGATTAGTCAATATAATGTTAAATCCTTTATGTAGTATTATTGTTGCGGCATATAATGAAGAAAATAATATTCGTCAATGTTTGGATTGCTTAGTAAATCAAACATATGAAAATATCGAAGTGATCATTGTTGATGATGGGTCTATTGATCAGACATCATCAATTATCCATATGTATCTCCAAAAGTATTCTTATATTAAATATTTTTATCAAGAAAATGCTGGTGCTTTAGCTGCGAGAAAAATGGGCTTAGATCATGCAAACAGTGAGTTTGTTACCTTTTTAGATTGTGATGATGAATTTCATTTAGATACAGTCGAAAAATCGATGAAAGGATTTGAATATGATGAAATTGATATTGTTCTTTTTGACTTATGTACATCTGTTGATGCAACAAATGAAAGTTTTAAAAAGTTTGACTATTTTACCGATAAAAAAATTATTGATGGGAAGGATGCATTCATAAATTGTATTGGTCAATGGGGGATGCATGGTTTGGGGATTTATAGAAAAGATGTGTTCGTTAAAGCAAATAATCGTTATCTAAAAGAAAATAATCAAAATTTTGTAAATAATGATGAAGTCGTAACAAAATTATCTTTTTATTATGCTAATAAAATAAAATTAAGTGATGCTGCTTATTTGTATAGGTTTAATGCTAACTCTGTTACTAGAGGGATTAATAAAAACTATGTTTTTATTTTAGAAAATACATTAATTTTTGAAGAAATTTGTAAAAAAGAAGAAGTTTTTTTTAACTATAATCAAGTGCTTTTTGATGATATTAGATATGTTTATTAT
>NZ_JXBK01000001.1:2520752-2562421 GCF_000816495.1 Acinetobacter harbinensis | reverse complement strand
TATATGCACCAACTCAAATGCATAACTTAAAAGATTTACTAGAAATTGGCGGCTTTGATGCAAATGTTAAAATTGAGGATTGGGACTTATGGTTAAGATTAACAAAGAAGGGTAAAAAAATATTATGTATACCAGAATTTTTAGCTTACTACAGAATACATGAAAACAATATGTCAGCCGATTTAGATTTCATGTTCACTGAACTTATTGAAATATTAAATAAGTATCAAGATGAAGTGTTATTTAAAAAAGCAAAATTTAATATTGTTAAGCAATATAAACTCAAACCTATCAAAAAATTAAGTAAACTAAAATATTATTTTATGAAAATTTCTTATTTAATGACTGGAGCTATCTAAGCTTAGCTATATCAGATTGAAGAAAATATCACTATTTTATTTTTTGATAAATATCGTCTCCAGATTCAGCTCGACGAAAGCGCTTATATGCCCAAGAGTATTGCTCTGGCGCCACACTAATCATACGCTCAATTTCCCGATTTAATGTATCTACCGATAACTGTAGGTCTTTCGAGGAAATATCCGCAGCCAGCTCAGTCACAATTAACTCAAAACCCGATAAATCAGCACGTCGAATACAACTTAAACCGACTAAAGCACATTGTGTTTTTACCGCCATTTTAGATACCAAAGTTGAAGATAATGCCTGTTTGCCAAAGAAAGGAGAATAAATCCCGCCTGATTCTTTGGGGACATGGTCAGGTAAAATAATAGAAAATCCACCATTTTTAACATGCTTAAATACAGCCTTTACGCCTAATTCATTGGTGGGAACTAAGGTTGATTTTAAACGCTGACGCGATTGCAACATGAAGCGATCTATCGCCTGATTTTTATTTGGCTTATACATAATGACTGGCGAGGTATATTGATTAAGCCACGCATTCAGTAGCTCCCAAGTGCCAAAATGCGGTGCGGCAGCAAGGCATCCATGAGGATTGGCTAAAGCTGTTATAAACAGCTCTGCGCCATGCACGTCTTTAATTAACGATAAAGCATATTCAGGTGAGCTGCCCCAAATTTTAATTGACTCTATGTAGGTCATGCATTGGCTTTTTAGACTCTGTTTAACCAGTGCTTGATGCTGCTGCTCGGTTAAATCAGGATAGGCCAATTGCAGATTAATCTGGGTAATGCGTCGCATAGAAGAAGGGTACGAACACAACAGTATTGCCACAGCCTGTGCTAAATGTTGTAGCCAACGTAGCGGGAATAAGGCCAAAAATTTAAGGAAAAAATACAGCATAGCGTAACTCGATAATCAGTAGATGATGTGAGCTTGAAAATCTTCTTTCTTAAAGCTCTATATAGATGACAGAATTACGCTATTTGTAAGATTACTAAAGAAAATGAAAATCTTGATAAAATTGAAAATAATCGTAGTGTTGTAAATGGGCGCAGCTTATGGCCGAAAATATTGAAATCAAGTGCAACTATTTATTGAGCTTGATCTGCATTTCCTTTTAACACCATATAAATTAAACTGACAAAAATAAGTAAAGCGCCGCCTAAGCTACTCACGCAAAAATACAGAATACGTTGATTGGTATCCATGTTAAACAAACCATTGGCTAAGATATAACGCATAAACAACCATTGTACGATCGAAAATACAATCAGCATAAGGGCGCGACGACGTACAGCAGGACGCATAGCCATAGGGGAGTGCTCGCAATAAAGCAGGAATAGACTGCTATTATGCCACTGCCGAGTCTTGATCTCAACGTAATAAAAAACCCTGCCAGAGCAGGGTTTTAAAGTTCAATGCAAGAATTAAGCGTCGTCTTTCACTTCAGCTTTTGGTTTTTCGCGTAAACGAATCCCCAAATCACGCAATTGATTTGGCTCAACTGGTGCAGGTGCTTGAGTTAATGGACATTCCGCAGTTTTGGTTTTCGGGAACGCAATTACGTCACGAATAGAAGAAGCACCCGTCATCAGCATCACTAAACGATCCAGACCAAAGGCCAAACCACCGTGCGGAGGCGCACCATAACGTAATGCATTGAGCAAGAAGCTGAATTTCTCCTCAGCTTCTTCCTCATCAATGCCTAATGCAGCAAAAATCGCTTGTTGCATTTCTAGGTTAAAGATACGCAATGAACCACCGCCCACTTCAGTACCGTTCAAGACCATGTCATAAGCAACTGAAAGCGCAGCACCCGGATTATTCTTCACCTCTTCTACACTTGATTTTGGTAGTGTGAATGGGTGATGTACCGAAGTCCATTTACCATCATCGGTTTCTTCAAACATTGGGAAATCAACCACCCAAAGTGGTGCCCACTCGCAGGTTGCTAGTTTCATGTCATGACCGACTTTAATACGCAATGCACCCATAGCATCGTTCACTACTTTGGCTTTATCTGCACCAAAGAACACGATATCGCCATTTTCAGCGCCGACACGTTTCAATAAATCCAGCACGATTGGCTCGATAAATTTAACGATTGGAGATTGTAAGCCTTCAATGCCTTTTTCAAGGTCGTTGACTTTAATATAGGCCAAACCTTTCGCGCCATAGATACCGACAAATTTAGTATATTCATCAATTTGGCTACGTGGCAATGCGCCAGCACCCGGTACACGAAGTGCCACAATACGACCTTTCGGGTCTTTAGCAGGACCTGCAAAAACTTTGAACTCAACGTCTTGCATCATGTCGGCAACGTCAACCAATTTCAACGGAATACGCATATCTGGTTTGTCAGACGCATAGTCACGCATGGCATCGGCATAAGTCATACGTGGGAATTTGTCGAAATTAACGTTTAAAAGTTCTTTGAACATTTTAACCGTTAACGTTTCCATCAAATCCATAATGTCATCGTCACTCATGAACGATGTTTCAACATCGATCTGGGTGAATTCTGGCTGACGATCGGCACGCAAGTCTTCATCACGGAAGCATTTGGCAATTTGGTAATAACGGTCAATACCACCGACCATCAACAATTGTTTAAACAACTGTGGTGATTGCGGCAATGCGTAGAAGCTACCGTTAGATACACGACTTGGCACGAGATAGTCACGTGCACCTTCAGGGGTTGCACGGGTTAAAATTGGGGTTTCAACGTCTAAGAAACCATTTTCTTCGAAATAGTTACGAATCAGATTGGTCAATTTAGAGCGGAAACGTAAACGATCGAGCATTTCAGGACGACGAATATCGAGGAAGCGATATTTCAAACGCACTTCTTCAGAAATATTGGTATTTTCATCATTCAGTGGAAATGGCGGGGTTTCAGATGCAGCCAAAACTTCGATGTCTTTGGCCAATACTTCAATTTGACCACTGACCATATTGGCATTTTCGGTGCCTTCATAACGGCGACGAACACGGCCGGTAATTTTAAGCACAAATTCTGAGCGTACTTTGTCTGCAGTTGAGAACGCTTCTGGGGTATCTGGGTCAATGACCACTTGTACCAGACCATCGCGGTCACGCATATCAAGGAAGATCACCCCACCGTGGTCACGGCGACGATGAACCCAACCGCATAAGGTTACGGTTTGGTCAATTTGAGTTTCGGTTAAAGTACCGCAGTAATGAGTTCGCATCATAGCGTAAACAATCCAACTATATGGTTTAAGGCAAGCGTATACGTAAACAGCGTACCGCCTTTGAATGCTGAATTATGCCCCTTTGGGGTTTTTGTCACAACCGCTAGATGGAAAAACAGCGTTAAATCCAGCAAAAACATTTTTTAATCCAGCGTTATAGCGGTTAATTCAAACGATGGCCGCGATCCAAAAATAAAAACAGCAGGCAGCCTAAAGTAAATACTGGCAGCGCGGCTTGGGTAAACTCATTAATCGATTTACCTATAAAAAAGTACAGCTCACTGCGCCAAATGTCTGGCGCAAAGTAACGCGCGTAATCCCAAGTTGATAGCGCGCCCACCAACAGAGAGAGCAAGAGCAAGGTCAGCGCAAAAATTTTAATCTTTAAACTGACTGATATAACGTTACGATATTGCCGATAATATTGCCGACACATCCAGCCGATTATCGGTAGCGCTAAAATGGAACTGCCAATTTGCAATATTCGGTGCAGCGGATAACTGTACTGAAATAAGGTGATGTTTTGACTTAACCAGTCGTGAAAAGCAAAAGTTCTAAAATCGACATGGGTTAAGCCATCCCAAATAATATGTGTGGCGGTGCCCAATAGAATGGCTAGACTGATGCTTATGAAAAACCGAATAGCACTGGAAAAACTATGTAGGGCTAAATCGTGCTGGATCCCCAAAAAGCGATAAATAACTGGCCGATATAGCGCGTACCACAGCAGCGCAAATGCTAAACCCATCCACAGATCAGGTTGAATGAGTGCGCGCCAAAGATGAGTGTGAGCATCTTGGCTGTTACTGAACAAGCGGATTAAATCTGGCACCATACAGCCAATGGCCAGTGCGGCAATGGGTAGTCTATGACCAGTTAATTTAGACAGCGGCGGGGCAAGAACAGCATGAGACAAGGTAAAGGGCATGTAAAAATCTTTTAGATTGCATCATTATTTAATGCGATAGGGGCTCAGTTTAGCCAACCGACCAGAAAAGAAATGTTTTTTATTGCAAAAGCATTGTAATGTTATATTATAACAATAACTAAAAATTCTAGCTTTGAGTCGGTTTCATGTTGCTGCATAAAAATCTCATTACCTTATCTATTTTTGCCATTATCAGCCCTGCAGTTTTTGCCGCTGATGCCATTGAAAGTCAACAATTGGCCACGATTCAATTACAAGCGCATCCGTTACAGCAATCGGCAGTCGATTTTGCTGTAGCGGATCAGGTGATTACGCATAAAACTTTGGCTGAACGTGGCACCAGCATTGGGGAGGCTTTGGCCACAGAACTTGGCGTCTCGTCTAATCAATATGGTGCAGGCTCAAGTCGTCCGGTGATTCGAGGGCAAGATGGGCCGCGGGTTAAAGTCCTGCAACATGCCTCAGAAACTGCTGATGTGTCCAGTTTATCCCCCGATCATGCGGTGACGGTTGATCCTATTTTAGCCCAACAAGTTGAAATTATTCGTGGGCCATCGACCTTGTTATATAGCGCAGGCACAGTTGGTGGCTTGGTCAATGTGACCGATCAAAAAATTCCAACGCAAATGCCAGAAAAAGGCTATGAGGGTCAAGTGGGTCTGCGTTACAACTCCGGTAGTGATGAAAAGCTGGCCAGTGCCGGTGCAACGGTGGCGTTAGGCAGCCAAGTGGCATTGCGTGTTGAAGGCTTGAAAAAGGATGCTCAGAATTATATTGCCCCCGATTATCTGCATGAAGGAGAAAAGGAGCGCCGCGTCGACAACACTTTTGCCAAAGGGGAAACGCTGAATCTCGGATTATCTTGGATTTATGAGCGTGGTTTTAGCGGTATTTCCTATAGTAATCGTCAAGATCAATATGGCTTACCTGGACATAGTCATGAATATGAAGACTGTCATACGCATGGCAATCAGTTACATTGTGGCGACCATGACGACCATGTGCTGGATCACGATGGACATGATCATGATGAAGAGCATGAACACGCTGGGCCTTGGGTGGATTTAAAATCACAGCGTTATGATTTCAGGACTGAATTGAACGATCCTTTCGCCGGTTTTCAAAAGCTACGCGCACATGCCAGTTATACTGACTACAAACATGACGAGTTAGAAGAAAATATTGCCATGACCACCTTTAAAAGCCAAGGTTATGATGCGCGTTTAGAGCTGCTGCATCATCCGATTGCCGATTGGGAAGGGGTGATTGGGACACAGTATAATCAACAAAAACTGAATATTAGCGGTGAAGAGTCTTTACTGGCACCGAATAAAACCCAAAAATGGAGCTTATTTGCTTTAGAGCATAAGCAATTTAACGCTCTGCATGTCGAGCTTTCTAGCCGTGTAGAGCAGCAAAAAATTCAGATTGATTCCAAGCAAAAAGACTTTGATGATTATGGATTGTCTTATTTTGGCGCGGTAAATTGGGCATTCGCTCCGAACTATAAATTATCCTTGGTGGCTTCGCATCAAGAACGTTTACCGTTGGCGCAGGAACTCTATGCAGAGGGCAAGCATTTCGCCACCAACACCTATGAGCGAGGCAACGAAAATTTAACTGCAGAAAAATCCAACAATTTAGAGTTGGCTTTGCATTATGAACAAGATCAGTTTGATTATCATGTGCATCTGTATCACAACTGGTTCGATAATTATATTTATGCACAAACGCTGGATCAGTTTAAAGATTTTCGCTTAGTACAATACACACAAGACAAAGCCAAGTTTTATGGCGTCGAGGCGCAAGCCAGCTATGCCTTGAATGAGACGTATAAGTGGAGTGTCTTGGGTGATTATGTGCGTGGTAAAATTGACAGTGACAATGCACCGCGCGTTCCCGCTGGTCGTTTAGGTAGTAAAGTCGATGCCAACTTTGATGATCATTGGTCCGGTTTAGCCGAGTATTACCATGTCTTTAAGCAAGACAAAATCAGCGCCTATGAAAATGAAACCGCAGGCTATAACATGGTCAATTTGGGTGTTGCGTATGCCGGACAATATGCGAAAAACAATGATTATCGCGTCTATTTAAAAGCCAACAACTTACTTGATGATCAAGTCTATTCACATGCCTCGTTCTTAGCGAATATTCCACAAGTGGGACGTAACTTTAGCCTTGGGGTCGATTTTTCGTTTTAAGCAACGTGGCGCTAACTGAGCAGTATTCTGAGTAGGTTTCACAGAAATCCTCTTGAAAAATCAAACCATAAAACCTAGTCTAATCACATTGGACTAGGTTTTTTGTTATGCGTATTTTTCAACGAATTCATCAGAAATTAAATTGGTCGCGCCGCCATTATGTCAGCGTACTGATTGGTTTATTGGCTTTGGGCTATCTTTCTTCGGCGGTTTATCATAGCTATAAACCCTTGCCTGAAGGACTGGATTTTACCGGTAAATTGCGTCATGCCGAAGTGAAATTTATAGCTGATCAAACCTATATGGATGCGCAGGGCAAACAACAGCAACAACATCATATTTTTGATGAAATGTTAAAAATGATTGATGAGGCTCAAACCACCATTGTGTTGGATATGTTTTTATTCAATCAAGAGGTTGGTGAATCGACGCTGCTACAGCGTCAATTAACCCAGCAATTAACCGAAACCTTAATTTTAAAGCATGGTGTGCAACCAAATATTGAGATTAAAGTCATCACCGATCCGATTAATTCGGTCTATGGCGGCGTCATGCCGCAGCATTATCAAAAGCTACGTGCCGCTGGAATTAATGTCATTGAAACCGATTTAACCCCACTGCGTGCCTCTAATCCGTTGTGGTCGGGCTTTTGGTATATTTGCTGTCAAGGTTTAGGCAATAATGTGGAAAAGGGCTGGTTGCCGAATCCCTTTGGGAATGAAAAAATCACTTTGCGTAGTTATTTTAATTTGTTTAATTTTAAAGCCAATCATCGTAAAACTTTGGTGGTCGATACTGCGCAAGGTTGGAAAGCTTTGGTTACCTCAGCCAATCCGCACGATGGCAGTTCACGCCATTCAAATGTGGCGTTAATCGTGACCGGTAATACCGCAATTGATGTACTAAAAACAGAACAAGCCGTCGGTCGTATGTCAAAAGGCGATATTCCGATGGTGATTGTCGGTGAGTTTGAAGCAGAAAAATCCTTACCGCAGGTACAGTTATTAACTGAGGAAGCTATTTATGAGGCCACTTTAACCTTAATTAAAACTGCTAAACCGCAACAGCAGATTGATTTGGCGATGTTTTATTTATCTGAACGTCAGATTGTAAAAGCCTTGATTGCCGCACATCAGCGCGGGGTAAAACTACGCGTATTGCTGGATCCGAATAAAGATGCCTTTGGTCGACAAAAAAATGGTATTCCCAATCGTCAAGTGGCCTCCGAATTAAATGCTGCCGGTATCACGGTGCGTTGGTGTAATACCCAAGGTGAGCAGTGCCACAGCAAAATGATCATCAAGCACGATGCTGCACAAGCAGAGTTAATTTTAGGTTCAGCCAATTTTACCGCGCGTAATCTTAAAAATTATAATTTAGAAAGTGATTTACGCGTCCTAGGTGTAGCGAAAGCGCCCGTGTTTAACGATGCCAATCAATATTTCGATACGGCATGGGAAAATTTAGACGGTAAAAATATGAGTGTCGCTTATAGCCAATATGCGGATGAATCTCAGCTTAAATATGCGCTGTATGGTTTAATGGAGTGGAGTGGTTTATCTACTTTTTAAATTAGCCTCATCCCCGCTGTCTTTTTATCGCAAAGGCTGAGGACGAGGTTATATTGCCCATAAAAAAAGCGCTGAATGCGCTTTTTTTATTGCGGATTTGGCGGAACCAATTGATCTAAATCAGCATCTTTTATCTTATCCAGTTCAGCTAAGTCGGTTTTGATGGTCCACTGGGTTTCATCGTCTACCGGTTTTGGTAAACGCGCTTCTAACCAATCACAGACGACATCGGGTGGAAAGTCGACATGATTGCATTGAATCACCCACGCTAAAAACTCTTTGGCTTCACCATTCATATACGGCGGCGGAGAAACTGGGAGGAATTGAGTAGGCAGACGTTCATTCTTGGAAATATAATTCAGCACATGGGCCAACTCTTGCACAGTTTGCCAAGCCAGTGGATGCTCAATATTAATTTGAAATTTAAACCACCATGTATGTTGCCCATCGGAACCATAGGCATCAATTAAGGCTTCTTGTACGCTTGGTACTTTACAAAAAAATTGATGCAGACGGTCAAAATTTAAATCAGCCACGCTATTTGATCCCAGAATAAAAAGATGATCTTAGCATAAAGTGCAGAGCGATTTAACGGCATGCATGCCGCAAATGATTACAGTCTAGGCTGTACAAAATATTGCATGAGATGTTTTTTTATCCATCTTTGATCAAGCACTGACGTGTAAGATAAAAGGTATATCTCAAATTAAATAAAGCAGATGGGGATACGCTCATGAAAAAATTAGTTGTCTATACGGTGTTGGCTATGCTGTGTGGTGTTTCGGCCAGTACACAGGCGGAAAATCAGTGGTCGAACTATCAAGGCATCGATCGCACACAGAATCAGCATCGTCCGTATTACCCGAATCAATCTTATCCGCAGAATCGACCGCATTATCCGAGTCAATCTTATCCGCACTATCCGAATAGCCCTTATCCACCTTATGGCGGTTATCCAGTTATACGGCCGGGCATCAGTATCCAATATCAAGCGCCCACCACCATCACTCAGAATTCACAAAGTTATAGTTGGGTCAATGGCGATCCAAATAGCGCACGCATTGAAAGCTCCAGCTATAGTGTGGTCACGGATTGGCAAAATTTAGGTTTACCTGCACCGCCCAAAGGCACTTACTGGGTGTATCAAAATGGACACTATGTGTTGATGTCGAATCGTTAAGGGCATAAAGCTAAGCTCATGCAATGGGGCGGCGATGGTTTTATTTGTGCATTAAAAAACGCCTGACAAGGCAGGCGTTTTTTAATTTAACTACTCTTATGATTGGTTGGTAAAGTAGTCTTCACTAAAGTTCATCACCACTTCAGAACCGGCTTTCACTTTGGTAATACGTAAGCTAAGTTCAGGCAAAATGCGCTGTACAAAGTACAAAGCCAAAGACAGTTTGTTTTGATAAAACTCGCCTTCTTTGGCTTTGGCTGCTTTGGCCATGCGTGCAAACATATAAGAGAAGCTGAGTAAGCCAACTGCATGTAAGTAATCAACAGCGGCTGCATTAGAAAATTCAGAATTTTCAGCCGCGGCTTCTAAAATAAATTGCGTTACAGATTCAATTTCAGTGGCTGCATCTAAAGTGGCATCTTTAATGAAGTTTAAATCTGCATCAAGGTTATTGGCAAAATCACGAATTTCCGTGATGTATTCATTCATAAATACACCATTACATTTAATGGTTTTACGACCAATTAAATCTTGCGATTGAACGCCGTTGGTGCCTTCATAAATTTGTGAAATACGTAAATCACGAACACATTGTTCCATGCCCCATTCACGAATATAACCATGACCACCAAAGACCATTTGTGCATCAATCACGGCATTAAAGGCCGTATCAGTCAGATAAGCTTTGGCCACTGGGGTGAGTAATGACACGCGATTATTGGCCGCTTTCACTGCTTCAGCATCGGTTGAGAATTTGGTGATGTCCAATTGCTGACCCACATACACTGCAAAGGCACGTGATGCTTCATTGTTGGCACGGGCATTTAACAACATGCGACGTACATCGCCATGCACTAAAATGCTGTCTGCAACTTTATTGGGTGATTTTATCCCAGAGACACTACGACCTTGAATACGGTCAGTGGCATATTGTGCCGCATTTTGATAAGCAAACTCAGAAGCGCCAAGACCTTGTAGACCCATCGATAAACGTTCGTAGTTCATCATCACGAACATCGCCGCGAGACCTTCATTTTCTTTACCGACCAAGTAACCTTTGGCGCCATCAAAATTCATCACGCAAGTGGCAGATGCTTTAATCCCCATTTTGTGCTCAATTGAACCCGGTGCTGCGGCATTACGTTCACCGACAGAACCATCTGCATTGACCAAGAATTTAGGCACAATAAACAGTGAGATACCGCGTGAACCAGCAGGCGCATCCGGAGTCTTTGCCAACACCAAGTGAATAATATTTTCTGCTAAATCGTGATCACCACCGGTAATAAAGATTTTAGTGCCGGTAATGTTGTAGGTGCCATCTTGGTTACGTTCAGCTTTGGTTTTAATAATCCCTAAATCAGTACCAGCATGCGGTTCGGTTAAGCACATAGTACCTGACCATTCACCCGAGTAGATTTTAGGCAAATAGGTTTCTTTTTGCTCTTGTGAGGCATAGCTGTTTAACGCCATACCGGCACCTACAGAGAGCAACGGATAGAGCAAGAATGATGGGTTGGTGGCGAATAGCATTTCATCGGCTAATACAGTCAGCATTTTTGGCATGCCTTGACCGCCCCATTCTTCCTCAGCACCTAAACCAATCCAACCGCCATCGGCATATTGCTTAAAGGCTTCTTTAAAGCCAGCAGGGGTGGTGACTTGACCATTGCTAAAGGTTGCACCTTCTTCATCGCCGCTACGGTTAATCGGTAAGGTTACGTTTTGTGCAAATTTCGCCATTTCTTCTAGAATAGCTTCTGCGGTTGCCGCATCGACATGGGCAAGATTTTCATTAGCCTGAAAAAATTGTTCAGCATGGAACACATCATTTAAGATAAATTTCATGTCAGCAAGCGGTGCATTATAAATTGGCATAGCGGGTCACCTGTATAGAGTTTAATTCAGTTTACTTGGATCAGTCTAAGCGATGAAAAACACGCGTGTTAGACGACTAAAGATTAATTTTTTATCTGTTATAAAGAAAAAGGACGGCCAAATTAATGACGGTCCTTCTCCTGTTGATCACGTTAACACGTCATAAAATTAGAATGCGAAATGTTCAGCATCTAAAGCAAGCAATGTATCAACACCGCTGGCAATAACATCGACATGTGAACGTACACGTGGAAGGATTTTCTTGAAGTAAAAACGTGCAGTGATGACTTTTGCATTATAGAAGTCCACTTCGCTGCTACCGGCTGCAAGTGCTTCTTGTGCAACCAATGCCATACGTGCCCACAAGTATGCCAAAGTGACATAACCTGAGAAATACATATAGTCGACTGCTGCTGCGCCCACTTCATCTGGGTTTTGCATCGCACGCATACCAATCTGCATGGTTAAATCACCCCACTCTTTATTCAGAGCAGTCAGTGGTTCAAGGAATTCTGTCATTGCTGCGTTGTCTTTATTGGCTTCAGCGAATTTGTGGATCATTTTGGTGAAGTCTTTCAACATTGCACCTTGTGTACCCAAAACTTTACGACCCAATAAATCCAGTGCTTGAATTTCAGTGGTGCCTTCGTAGATGCAGGCAATACGTGTATCACGAACAATCTGTTCCATACCGTATTCAGAAATAAAGCCGTGGCCACCGAACACTTGTACACCGTGTTTTGCTGCTTCTGAACCAGTTTCGGTTAAGAATGCTTTAGCAATAGGGGTCAACAATGACAACATGTTGTCAGCTGCTTTACGTTCTTCTTCAGTGGCACCTTGTTCTACGATATCGGCATATTGCGATAGTAAGTAAACCAAGGCACGACCGCCTTCTGCAAATGATTTTTGCGTGAGGAGCATATTACGTACAGCAGGATGCACGATAATTGGATCGGCATCTTTTTCTGGCGCTTTAGCACCTGAAAGCGAACGCATCGCTAAACGATCTTTGGCATACGCAAGTGCACCTTGGAACGAACCTTCAGAAGCTGCGACACCTTGTACAGCAGTACCAATACGTGCAGTGTTCATAAAGGTGAACATGCAGTTTAGACCACGGTTTTCAGCACCAATTAAGAAGCCTTTGGCGTTATCAAAGTTGATCACGCAAGTGGCATTACCGTGAATACCCATTTTATGTTCAATCGAGTTACAACGTACTGCATTGCGATCAGCAACTTCGCCTTCGGCAGTTACGTTGAATTTAGGCACGATAAAGAGTGAAATACCTTTGGTACCTTTTGGCGCACCCGGCAGACGTGCCAACACGATATGAACGATATTTTCTGCCATGTCATGTTCACCGGCAGAAATAAAGATTTTCTCACCGGTAATGGAATAGCTACCATCTGCATTTGGTTCTGCTTTAGAGCGAATGATGCCCAAGTCAGAGCCAGCATGTGATTCAGTTAAACACATGGTACCAGTCCATTCACCGGTGACTAATTTAGGTAAATAAACCGCTTTTTGTTCTTCAGAACCATGGTGTTCAACAGTACGGATTGCACCATGGGAAAGACCTGGATACATGCCCCAAGACCAGTTCGCAGTCCCGACCATTTCTGAAATGGTGGTGCCAAGTGAACCTGGAAGGCCTTGACCGCCATGTGCTTCTGGTACAGCAAGAGATGGGAAACCCAGTTCGATATATTTTTGATACGCTTCTTTAAAGCCAGTCGGGGTCGTAACGACGCCATCATTCCACGTACAACCTTCGCTATCGCCTGATTGATTAATCGGAGACAGTTCATTTTCACAAAAATCAGCAGCAGCTTCTAAATATTGATCAACCAACTCACGGCTTACATTTTCTTGAAATGCAGGCAATTTTGCATAATGTTGTTCAGCATTTAATAATTCATGCATCACAAATTGCATATCACGTAACGGCGCTTTGTATTGTGGCATATCGGTTTCCTCAATACTGGTTTAACCAGCTTATAATCCTAATCAACAATGCAACGTGCCTTCTGTGACACGCATTTCTATGTCTCAATCGTGCAACATCTTGCTATTTGGTACAACCTCTGCAGTACTTTTCTTGGTGACTGTAAAGTCAAAGTTTTCTGCATTGAAATTGCTAAGTATATTGACTCTAAAAGATTTTATCGTTGAGGGTGCATGGTGGATAGTCAAACAAGGCACAATTGCGCGGCATAAAAAAAGGCGCATTCAAGCACCTTTTTTTATTTTTGATTCACTAGGCGTTACACATTAGCTGTTGGCTACCGCTGTTTGTGGTTGAAAACGTAATTGGCATTGGCCATTGATACTGTGTTCACCCATTTTAATTTGCACTGCTTGACCGCTCGTTTTCCCTTGGCAGGCTTTTGTCATGGCCTGTTGTTTGGCTTGACGTTCGGCCAAACGTTGCGAAAATTCTTGGGTTAACTCCGCACGGCGCGCATCGGTTAAAGGCTCAGCACCTCTCATGTGCATACCGTTAATTTCACCACGCATCGGACGATGTTGAGCTTTCATATCGCGTTGTTCCGCACGCATATTTTTCGCTGCTTGTTGATCGGGTTTAAACGTCATTGCACAAGTTCCTGCAATGGTCTTTTCACCGGCTTTAATTTGTACCGACTGACCTGCGCTTTTATGCTCACAAGCTTGTTTGATTTGTGCGTAAATTTTCTTGCGTTCAGCATGCATCTGTTGGCGCTGTTCGCGTTGTTCAGGCGTCATCTTCATTTGATGTTCAGCGTGATGCTGTTTCATGCTGTGACTGGGTTCATTTTCTTTGGCCGTATTGGTGGATTGGCAGGCACTCAATACGCCCATACTCAATACGCTGGCACTGACTAAAGCAATTTTTGTCATCATTTGCATGTTTATTCTTCCTTAAGACAGAACTTTATTCGCTGGTATAAGAATAGACAATAAAGATGAAGAAACAATGAAGAGTTTTTCAGTACAGGGTTAGTTACAATTAGGCCTTAAACTGCACAGTTGAGATTTTGCTTTTGAAAATTCGTCGCATTCCGATTGCCTTACGTTTATTTCTAACCGTATTGCTCACCACCTTGGTGATTACCACCGTTAGCTTAGGCGTGTTGCATTGGACCATGCAAAAGAATTTTGCGCGTTATGTGGCAGATGTAGAGATGCAAAAGCTCGATCAAGTGATTGCTAATTTGGCAGGCGTCTACCATGTTTATCATGATTGGGGCAACGCCATTCAAGCACAAATATTGCAAATTGAGGGCGACGCCGCCGCAGATGATTATGATAAATTGTCGCGTTGGTGGTTGCGTAGGCAGTATGATATTGCGCTGCAACAGCAATATTTTGAAGTCAATTCCTTGCTGAATGTAACGCCGCATTTAGACGATAAAGCCAGCCAGCAAAAGAAAACCCTGAATCAGGAAGAGCTGCGCATTATTGAGATGAATTTGCCTTCTGAATATCAACCGTTTGATGGCTTGAAATTTCCACTGGGCGCCAACAGCAACAATGTGCTGCGAACCGATAAGAAAAGTGAAGCGGGCACACCAAACTTTGTACAAAACAGCAGCAAGAAAAAGCAGTTTATTTCGATGCCAGATCGCTTAGGATTGAGTTCGCGACTGTCTTTATATGATGCCAATAAGCAGTTTGTGGTCGGTGAAATCTCAGATGTTCCAGTGTCCTATCGTCCTATTGTAGTCAACCATAAAGTGGTCGGTTATTTAGGTTTAAAACCCGTGCTCAGTCAAGATGATGCATTGAGTATCAATTTTTTTAGTAATCAAAAACGCTATTTGTTGCTGATCTATGCATTGACCTTAATCAGTAGTTTGATTGCCGCTTTACTGTTGGCAACTTATTTTAAAAAGCCGATTCAGCGTCTATTAAATGCCACACGCGAGTTGACCAAAGGGCATTATCAACACCAAGTAAAGATTAATCGGAATGATGAATTGGGCGATTTATCCAATGAGATTAATCAACTGGCGATTATTTTAGACCAACATGAACAGTCACGTCGTCAATGGGTGGCAGATACGTCACATGAGTTAAAAACACCACTGGCCGTGCTGCAAGCACAAATTGAAGCCATGCAAGATGGGATTCGTAAACCGACTGCAACTCATTTTGAGGCCATGCTCCGCCAAGTCACCAGCTTAAAAAAATTGACCCAAGATTTAGCCGATTTAGCCCAAGCCGAAGCGCAGCAGCTAAGCTGTTACTTTGCGCCAGTGAATCCGTGGCAGGTGATACTGCAAGAAGTGGACAACTTTAAACCTAAGTTTGAACAAGCCGATTTGTCGGTGTCGATTGAGGGTGAGGGAACGCGTTTACAATTAGACATAGACCGTTTTAAACAAATTATGGTCAACTTGCTGGGCAATAGTGTGCGCTATACCGAAGCCGGCGGCCAGATTCATATTCATACCGAGCAGACGGCCACACATTGGAGTGTGATGGTGGACGATAGTCCCTTTGGCTTAACTGATGTGCAGTTGGCCCGTTTGGGCGAGCGTTTTTATCGTGTGGATGATTCGCGTACACGCAGTACCGGCGGTACCGGTTTAGGTCTGGCATTATCGGTTAAAATTGCACAGGCTTTAGGCGGCGAGTTGAGCTTTGAACATTCTCCATTGGGTGGTTTGCGTTGCAAACTGACTTTTCCAAAACAGTTGAACTCATAAAGGAACAAGATTCATGAAACACATTATGCTGGTTGAAGATGAAGTTGAACTTGCAGAATTGGTACGCGACTATTTAGAAGCTGGCGGTTTTGAGGTCAGTATGTTTCATGATGGTCAAGCCGCGTATGACAGCTTTATGCAGCGTAAACCCAGTTTGATGATTTTAGATTTGATGGTGCCACGGATGGATGGGCTCACTATGTGCCGTAAAGTGCGTGAACAGTCTGATATTCCCATTATTATGGTGACTGCACGTACCGAAGAGATCGACCGAGTTTTGGGCTTGAATATGGGCGCAGATGATTACATTTGTAAACCCTTTAGCCCGAAAGAATTGGTGGCGCGTGTACAAGCCGTGTTACG
The DNA here is from genome assembly GCF_000816495.1 of Acinetobacter harbinensis. Taxonomy (GTDB): domain Bacteria; phylum Pseudomonadota; class Gammaproteobacteria; order Pseudomonadales; family Moraxellaceae; genus Acinetobacter; species Acinetobacter harbinensis. The sequence continues at coordinate 2,546,019 of NZ_JXBK01000001.1, read as the reverse complement.
CCGTTTAGATCGTCAGATTGAGCCTGAACAGAATCGCTTATTTCGTATGGACAAAGCGCAACAACGGATTTGGTATCAACAAAAGACGCTGAATCTTACGCCCACGGAATTTCGTTTATTGGAATTATTTTTAGATCATACCGGACAAGTCTATTCTCGTGCGCAATTGCTTGATCATATCAATCCAGATAGTTTTGATGTGGCGGATCGCGTCATTGACAGTCATATTAAAAACTTACGCCGTAAAATCTCTGATGCCGCTGAAACCGGTAATCGTCATGAATGGATTCAAGCCTTATATGGCGTGGGATATCGTTTTGAATATCCAGAAGATTAAAATGATCTTCTTTTCAGCATAAAGATATAAACAGCGAATAAATTTTGGATTTATTCGCTGTTTTGATTTAAACGCTGTGATTAAATTTTCTCTACGGATGTTCAGTCTTTTATGACGAGCAACTGACCATAACCTCCGGCACATCGCTTGGTGGTGGGACTAAATCTTCTGCTTGTTCTAATTCTGTTTGCTTGCGATAAGGCTGACTGAGTAACTGAAATAAACGTTCCACTTCGGAAAAATCATCTTGCTGTGCCAGCTCAATGGCTTTTTGCGCCATGTGATTACGCAAAATATACTGCGGATTGGCCAAACGCATTTCAGCATCGAGTACATCAACTGCTTGGTTTTCACGAATAGTCTGATACTGGGTTAAGAAGGCATCAAACTGCCGTGTATCGAGGCAATCATCACGCAGCGCCGTATAGGCTTGATTTTGCAAGCGAATAAAACTGCCGGTGTAATCAAGCTGTTCGCTTTGTAAAATGTGTAAAAAGGCCATCGCACAATTAAAGCTGTCCTTGTGGAAATGTGGTAAACCCATTTTCTGAGATAGCCCAAGTTGGTAATGTTCTAAAAAGGTCGCTTCAAAGTGTTCTAGGCATTGTGCTAAATCCTGTTTAAATTGCTCTTTTTGTTCCGGCTTGGCCAAAGGAATTAAGTTGTTCAGCCATGTCCATAAGTCCCAATGCCCCATACTCGGTTGCTGCTGATAAGTATAGCGTGCATTGTAATCTGAATGATTGTTGATCCAATTGGGACGAAAACGTTCCATAAAACCATAAGGGCCAAAATCTAAAGTAGAGCCACTAATGTTCAGATTATCCGTGTTCATCACGCCATGGGCAAAACCGACCAGCTGCCATTTGGCAATCATCACCGCCGTGCGCTGAATTACTTGGGTGGCAAAGGCTAAAATGGGCTGTTCTGCATCGAGACATTCAGGATAATGCCACTCTATGCATTTTTGAGTGAATTCTGCTAGTAATTCAGGTTGATATTGATTAATCCACTCAAAGTGTCCTAAACGAATATGGCAGTCTGAGCTACGCAGCAGCATCGCGCCCATTTCTACTGTTTCGCGCTGTACGCCTTGGGTTGATGTGGTAAAACCCACCGCATTACTCGATGCGACGCCTAAAGCATTCAGTGCATGACCTGCTAAATATTCTCGAATCACTGAGCGCAGTACCGCGCGTCCATCCCCCATACGTGAGTAGGGAGTCAAGCCTGCGCCTTTTAAATGTAGGTCAATGGTTTGATGGTCTCGATCTAGAATCTGTGCAATCAGTAAGCCACGCCCATCGCCCAATTGGCCGGCCCATTGTCCAAATTGATGACCGGCATAGACCATCGCCAACGGTTCAAACTCAGTAAAGGTTTTCTGACCACTACAAATTTCAACCCAAGCGGCTTGGTCGCTGGCTGACCATTGTAATTGATCGGCTAGTGCGGCATTAAAATGCCCGGCTTTGGCACCTTTTAAAGGGACAGGCGACTGATGATGAAAGAGGCGTGGATTGAGCGATGGATAACGAGAATTAAAATGCATAAGACCATCTAAACAATAAACAGAAAGAGTATGACTATAGCAAACTTAAACCGTAGAAATAAATAAAGCCCCAAGAAGGGGCTTTATCGTCACAGTATCTTATTCAGAAATAGGATTTTTTTTAACACTGCGCATGAGAATTTTTAACGTATTGCGATGATGCGCAAGACGCTGTTCAAGCAACTGAAAATCAACTTTGAGTTTATGATCCATTTGATGAATCTTTTCAGCCACTGAAGCTTTCTTGACTTGAATCTCTTGTTCTTTTAGTTTCGCCCAGTCGTTTAAGGTTTGGGTAAAGGCTTCATATTCTTGTGCAATACGCAGCTTTGCTGTGGCCATATCTTCATTGACATTATGACCATATACGGCCAAATCTTGTTCAGCATATTTAAAACGCATTGCCAATTCTGCTTTTTTAATATTAAAGCTTGGAATACGACGTAAATTTTTGGCTAAACCAAGTTTTGAGCATGACCAAATCAGCCATTTGGTTGGATCGTACTGCCACCATTTCACGCCATTACGATAGTCATATTGGAAGATATGATGATAGTTATGATAACCCTCGCCCCATGTGGCAATGGCTAAAACGAAATTATCACGTGCGGTGTTTTCATCGGTGTAAGGACGTTTGCCCCACATATGACACAGGGAGTTAATAAAGAAAGTGACATGATGACTTAAAATTAGACGCAGTAAACCGCCCAGTAATAACACACCCCACATATCACCTACAGCCCAACCGACTGTGGTTAAAATGACAGCGTGTACTGCAATTACCAAAGGAACATAATACTTGTCTTGGAACATGACCACCTTATCTTTTAACAGATCCGGTGCATTTTTATAGTTTGCTTCTGCTGCTGGATAGTTACGTAGCATCCAACCCATATGCGCATACCAAAAGCCATTGTTAATGGAGTACGGATCTTGTTCGATATCATCAACATGACGGTGATGTGTACGATGGCCTGAAGCCCAAAATAAAATACTATTTTGCACAGCAAACGTGCCCATAAGCATTAAAATAATTTTTAATGGTAAGGTCGCTTCATAAGCACGATGTGCCCATAAACGATGATAACCCGCAGTAATCCCTAAACTACTCACACCCAGTAGTACAAATAAGCTAATCCATGCGCCTAAGCTAAAATCATGATGATAAGCATATAAAGGGATAGCGATTACAGCCACAATTGGTAAGAGGACCAATGCGAACATTGCAACCCAGTTAATTGGGGCTTTGGGTAGGGGAGCATTCATCTCCAACAGCACTCCTAGAACCTGAATTCAGGTTAGATATAAATGAATAGTGAATTCAATAAAATTTGTAGGGATTAAAACTTTCTCATACTAACATGAGCGAATAAATCTTCACCAGCATTATTCTACAGTCGTATTGTACTAAACAGTAACAGAATAATAAGCCAATTTGATTGCTTTTATTCAGTGTGCTGCGTGTGAAAGAAAGGCTTTATTTTAGATGGCGTTGCATCATTTTTGGAAAGTCAGTAATTAGGCCGTTAATGGCTAAACTTTGCAGGTATTTAGCACGTTCAACGTCATTCACCGTCCAAACGCTGACATTTAAATTTTCCTGTTGAGTGGCGCAAATCATTGCATCCGTGGCCAATTGATCCATCCAACCGATTTGGCAGCAGTCAAATTCTAAAGCTTGTGCAATGGCCTTTTCTTGAATGTCGTGCTCAACCAATAAACCGCGTTTAAAGATTGATTTTTGTTGCTGCAAGGCGTGATGGATTTTTAGATCAAAACTGGTAATCACTGCCGTTTGCTCAAAGCCTCGCAGTTGTTTTTGTAATTCAATCACTAGCTTTTCAGCAGCCTGTATATCGGTTACAGCTTTCACTTCCACTTCAAGATGTTCAAAATTATGCATAATTTTAAGTGCTTGTTGTAGTGTGGGCGTGACTTCAACAGCTTTCCAATCCATCCAAATAAAGGCTTGGTTGTAAGCGGCTAATTCAGAACTGGTGCATGCATAAATATTTTTATCCATGCCTGTGGTACGGATAAAATTATCGTCATGCATGACCACCAGTTCATCATCCCCAAGTTGACGAACGTCAAACTCTACTGCGCGAACACCCAAATCATGCAGGTATTGAAAACCACCCAAGGTATTTTCAGGTGCTTCGCCTCGCGCACCGCGATGACCAATGATGTTCATAAGCAACTCAATTTAAAATGCTGTGGACTTATCATAAGACGAAATTTTGAATTTGGAAAAGTGTTGATTGATCCGTGCTATATCTTTTAGGGTAAAAAGAAAGCCCTTAGCTAAGTTTGGCGAGATTTTTATTTGAGTAGAAGCGAGGATCGGCGGCATTGTCCGATAAAATCTGTTGTTATGCGGGAACTCAATTTTTAGATTTTCATTCAGTAGCGCTACTTATAGCGCCACTGAACTTAGATTTTTATAAGGCTTTTTAGCTGTAAAAGAAAGCCGTGAAATGCTTAAATTGTTTCATTAATATTTTTTTGCCACAACACTTCAGAGCCACCTTCAGCGCGTTGTAAAGCACGTGATGCCACAAATAACCAATCCGATAAACGATTCAGTAGTTGTAGTGATGCAGCTTGAATATTTTGGTCACGGCTATGTACCGTCATTAAACTGCGTTCTGCGCGGCGGCAGACGGAACGTGCTTGATGGGCATAACTACAGGCGAGCGTGCCCGCTGGTAAAATAAACTCTTTGAGCATTGGTAAGGCTTCGTTCATCCGGTCAATTTCACTTTCCAGAAACTCAACCGAAAGCGGTAATACCATATTGTAATTGGGAATACATACTTCACCGCCCAAATCGAACAACCAATGTTGAATGAGGCTTAACGATTTATCCCAAATAGCTTTGTCTTCAACGGTACTGACTGCAATTTGCGCGCGTAAAATACCAATACATGAGTTCAACTCATCAACATCACCTAAGGCGATAATACGTAAATCATCTTTGGCAACGCGTGAACCATCACCAAGTCCTGTGGTGCCCGAATCGCCTGTACGTGTATAAATTTTACTTAAACGGTGACCCATAATTTTTTCCTTGCGTTTTAAATTTAAAAGTCATAAAAAAGGATAATGCCGGTCAAAACATTATCCATAAACTGCGCTGTTTTAAAGGTGTTTTTGGTGTTTAGAGCTTAGTATTTAAACGTTACGCCCGCAGAGGCTAAGCGACCACCGTTGATGTACCAATCGTTAGTAGGATAAGTATTAAGAGATTCTCTATATTCAACATCACCAATATTCTGAATATTGGTAAAGACTTTTACATTTGGATTGATATTCCAAAAAGCGTTTAAGTCAATGGTTGCGTAACCCGGAACCTTAATCGGGTTAGCGCTATTACTGGTATTCGAGTTAGAGCGTGCAATGATAGAAGCACTTACTCCGTAAACCATATTTTCCAAACCGGCACTTAACGTCACAGTTTGTTTCGGACGATAAGCGATTTCTAGACCACTGGCTTTATTTTCTGTGTCGACATAAGCATATTGAGTGGATAGAAATAGGTCATCTTGCTGCCATTTTAGACCCAACTCACCCCCTGTAAAGGTGGCTTTCCCAATATTCTCATTCGTCGCTACATTGTAAACAATCAGATTATCGATATTTGTGCGGTAAATAGAGAAATTGGCCAATAAGTTGCTGGTAATGCCATAATCCAATCCCAGTTCGTAAGAAATACTTTCTTCGGGTTTCAGATTTTCATTACCACCCCATTGTGAATATAGCTCATTTAAAGACGGTGCTCTAAATGCAGATCCAATATTGGTATATATACTGGCATTTGGTAAGAAGTGATAGCGAATTGCACCTTGGCCAACAGTATGAGTGCCAAAACGTTCATTATCTTCTATGCGTACACCGACTTGAGTGTCAAATAGCTCATTTCTAAATTGATGCTGAAAATAGTAACCAGTGCTATCAATACTTTGATCACTTTTTAAAATAGTATTACTTTTATAATTTGCATCATTATATGTTGCACCCACCAAAATATTTTGATTCGGATTGAACTTCCATTTTAAGTTCAAATCGCTTTGATTATTTTCAGTATTATAATATGAAGCATAGGTAGGGACGTTCTGTTTATCTTGTACATTGGCATAATGAGCGTTTAAAGTTAAATCAGGTAAAATATTATAGTTAACTTTGGCATTAATTATACGGTTTACAAATTGACGTTGTGCTGTATTTGTAATGTAGTCATTGCTAAAAATACTGACGCCTTTATTTTCAGTAATTGATGCAGAAGCATCTATATTATTTTCTTGAAAATAACCCACTTTTGCAGTGTAACCTTTTTGATCATAATTGGCTTTTTCTGATGTGGATTGACTTTCTAAAATACGCGTGCCATCACTCTCTAATCGCTGTCCGCCGATCTGCGCATATAAACCCTGATCATTTACGACATTCACTTTGGCGATGGTTTTATAGGTATCGTTTTCGCCATAAATTCCCGTTAATTCAGCTCCTGACTTTGAAGGTTTTTTCGAGATTAACTGGACCACACCGCCAATTGCATCACTACCATATTGTACTGAGGCCGGTCCTTTTAAGATTTCAATTTGTTGAAGGTCAGTTGTGTCTAAAAATGCTGGATATAAAGGGCCAAGTTCATTTTGGCTATTTAAGCGCGCACCATCTTTAAGAACCAAAGTATGAACGCCTTTAGTGCCTCGTAATGCTATTTCTGAGATTTGTCCCATTCCGCCGCTTTGTTTGATATAAACAGAAGGATCGCGTTGAATAATATCAGATAAGTTTAATATAGGATTTTTTTCTAGCGTTTTTTCATCAATAACTGAAATACGTGCTGGAACATTCTCAATTTTTTCTTCAGAACGAGAGGCAGTCACCACCAACGTTTCTAAAGATGCATTTACAGAAGAATCGGTATTCGCCTGTACGGATACAGAAAAACCCATCGCTAGAGCGATAGCACCTACAAGTGCGGTAGGTTGAAAAAGAGTAGACATGTTTTTACGCTCCATACATTCACCCCCCGTGAATGATTGAGTTAAATGGCGCAACAAGCAGGTCTCCGGACTTAAATGTAATATCAAGATTGATATTTACCTATCCACCTTCCCACATATGTTATGCAGTGGCGTGAATCTCAAGGATTTAATTTGATAGGTTTTTCATTTTTACCGTTGCGGGGGCAGTGTTGGAATTTCACCAACTTCCCTAAAGTGAATGCTTAGACTTGTTGCATTTGGCGCGCAGTATAAAGTTTGTATGCCAATTACACAATCTATGTAAAGCATAATCGGCATCAAGCTCGCTCAAGTTTTTAAGTTTACATTGCCTTCATTTGCTTCTATATTTCCTAGGTCGATGGTAAATCAAGCACGATAAGAGTCTGAAATTGTATGCGAACTCGTACGAAAGTTTGTGGTATCACCCGAGTTGAAGATATTCATGCGGCGGTAGAGGCAGGTGTGGATGCCATTGGCTTTGTATTTTATCCACCCAGCCCACGAAGTGTGACGGCTGAGCAAGCCAAAGTATTGGTACAGCATGTGCCCGCTTATGTACAAACCGTGGGTTTATTTGTTAATGCCAGCTGCAGTGAAATTGCACAGGTTCTAAAAGTTGCACCCGTGGATATATTGCAATTCCATGGCGATGAAACAGCAACGCAGTGTCAACAAATTGCCCAACAGTTAGGTCGTCGTTGGTATAAAGCCATTCAAATGAAACCAGATCTGGATGTGATTAATATCATAAAAAGTTATCAACAAATGGGCGCAAGTGCAGTACTCTTAGATGCGTGGCATCCTGAGCTAAAAGGCGGCACTGGCCATCAATTTGATTGGTCAGCATTTCCTAAACTCGATATTGCCTTAATTTTGGCAGGGGGTTTAAAACCTGACAATATTGAACAGGCAATTCAAACCACTGCTGCTTACGCCGTGGATGTGAGTGGTGGCGTAGAGTCCGCAAAAGGTATAAAAGACCAGCAACTTATTGAACACTTTATGCAAGGAGTCCAACGTGGATCAGCAAAATAATGTGATTGACTATACCCAATTCCCAAATGAACGCGGGCATTTCGGTATTCATGGCGGACGTTTTGTGTCAGAAACGCTGATGGCAGCTTTAGAGGATTTAGAAAAACTCTATTTCCGTATGAAAGATGATGCCCAGTTTCTAGCAGAATTCGACCGTGATCTTGCCTACTATGTAGGTCGTCCTAGTCCACTTTATTACGCTGAACGATGGTCAAAAGAATTGGGTGGCGCGCAGATTTATTTAAAACGTGAAGATCTGAACCACACAGGCTCACACAAAATTAATAACACCATTGGTCAAGCTTTATTGGCTAAATTGTCCGGTAAAAAACGCATCATTGCCGAAACTGGCGCAGGTCAGCATGGCGTTGCCACTGCAACCATTGCTGCGCGTTTAGGTTTGGAGTGTGTGGTATTCATGGGTGCAGACGATGTGAAACGTCAAGCCATGAACGTCTATCGTATGCGTTTATTGGGTGCGACGGTTGTACCGGTGCAAAGTGGCTCAAAAACTCTTAAAGATGCTATGAATGAAGCGATGCGCGATTGGGTCACCAATGTCGACAGCACCTATTATATTATTGGTACAGTGGCCGGTCCGCATCCGTATCCACAATTGGTACGTGATTTCCAGTCGATTATTGGTCGTGAAGCGCGTAAGCAAATTCAAGAACAGGCCGGCCGTTTACCTGATGCTTTGGTGGCGTGCGTGGGCGGTGGTTCAAATGCGATGGGCTTGTTCTATCCATTTTTAAATGATGCAGATGTGAAAATGTATGGCGTGGAAGCGGCAGGCGATGGCATTGAAACCGGTCGTCATTCTGCACCACTGAATGCAGGTCATGTTGGCGTGTTGCATGGTAATCGCACTTACTTAATGTCGGATGCACAAGGTCAGATTATTGAGACCCATTCGATTTCGGCAGGTCTGGATTATCCAGGTGTTGGCCCTGAACATAGCTTCTTAAAAGATATGCAACGTGTCAATTATGTGCCGATTACCGACAATGAAGCGCTGCAAGGTTTCCGTGATTTAACCCAAATTGAAGGGATTATTCCGGCATTAGAAAGTGCACACGCCATGGCCTATGTGACCAAATTGGCGCCGACCATGTCGAAAGATCAAATTATTATTGCCACTGTTTCTGGTCGTGGTGATAAAGATTTAATGACTGTGGCGCGGCTTGACGGTGTAGAAATGGTTGAGATGTAATGCTCGATACTCAGTCTTTCCCTTTGAGAGAAAGCTCTAGCTGAGTCCGTGTCATGTTTTGAAAGAATCGTGTTGGGTGAAGACCTAGCGCGATTTTTTTTAGAATATTTGCTGTTAATTAATCCACGAGTGCTATAACTCACTATTAAAATAAATATTTAGTGTTGAATTCGATCATTCCTTGAATCAATTATTATCGAATTTTTGGAGAAATAAATGCCCAGTCTGTTTATTGTGATGCTTGGTGGGCGTCATGCTCGCGCCAATACCGAAGTGCATGATGTGGTGTTGGCCGTGGGCGATACACTAGAGCAGGTTTATCCGCAGCTTAAAAATGCATGGTTTGCTGAACAAAAAGGCTTACATATTGATGCTTGGGCACAAATAAATGGTGTCGAATTTGAAGGCATTCAATATCAAATCCAATTTTCTAATGCACAGTCCAATCAGGCCGATCAAAAACTGTATCTGATTAATTTGGGCGGTTATGATGCCCGTGAGTTTGGTGAGCTGCATCGCTATGTTTTGGTGGTGGCGCAAAATGCCATGGTGGCCAAGCAACGTGGTCAAGCATACTTTGCCCAGCACTGGCAGAAGCAGCATACCGATCGGGTGTTAGAGGTAGATGATTGTATTGCCATCGATCAGATTCATGGGCGTTATGTACACTTGCGTGAAGGGCAGTTTTCGGGCAATCAATGGAAAAACACTTATCTCATGCTGAATGGATAATTAATTTATCTTACTGATTCATAAATATTAATAATAAATTTATAAACTTAAAAGAATAGGTGGGTTTTTTGTAACTTTTCTATTCACAATGATGGCTTGCACTGTTTTTATACAGTTTTATAGGCATAATAAGCCGATGCAATCTATGATCTCTTAGCTAGATGGAATTAAATAAATGGATTTAATTCAATTAAATGGACAGCCCAATTATGGACGTTTCAATAAACTTCCCAAGGTTATCGATTTAGATCAATATCAATATAAAACCCCGTATGGCAAAGTGCTGACCGGTTGGCGTAAGCGATTAAAGTATAAAAAATTCAAATTTTGTTGTATTCAACATGAACACTACACCATTGGTTTGGCGATCGCTGATATTGGTTGGGCAGGGCATGCTTTTATCTATGTGTATAATCATCAAAACCATGAAGTTTTAGAATGGAATGCCATTAATTTTTTATCGCGTCAGACGAATGTTGATGAACAACCCCTTTACAATCAAAGTTCCTTTGCTAAATCGCCTTTTCAAATCGATATCCAACATGCCAATGGCGTGCGTTATATTCATGTGACCAAATATGGCGAAATTAAACTCAGTGCGCGTATTTTTTGTGCCGGCACAGACGCATTCAGCATGTGTAGCCCGACCGGAATTAATGGTTGGACCTATACGCAAAAGCTCAACACGTTGGCCTGTGAAGGTTTTTTTGTCAATAAACAGTCACAAATCATTCAATTTAATGAAAAAACCTTAGCTGCATTAGATGACACCTGTGGTTTTTTACGTCCCGAAACGGCATGGTTTTGGTTGTCTTGTAATTTTTGGGATCAACACGATCAGCGGATTGGCTTAAATTTAGCCTCAGGGGTGAATGAAAGTTTTGGCAATGAAAATTGTTTGTGGATTAATGGTGTTCTATATCCTCTGAGCGATGTTTTGTTTCAAGCCGAAGCAGAAGGCTACTGGACCATTCGATCATTGGATGAAAAATTAAAATTAGAAATTCGTACCGGTTGGCGTCGTTATGAAAATCTAAATTTGAGATTGGTTGGGAGTCAGTTTAGTCAGTGGCAAGCCAAAATTACCGGCACCATTCAACTCGATGAGCAAGAAATTGTCTTGAACAGTGAATATGGTCTGTTAGAGCAGCATTATGCCAAGTGGTAATGCCCAGTTATCGATGGTGTATCTATCTCTCAACGACTTTTGAGTTTCAAGGCAATTTAAAACATGCCAAGATTAAGCTGAGATTGAATTTTTATCTTTGATTTTTAAATACTTAAGTGAATCATAAAAATGCCGTTCAACTGATGCTGAGCGGCATTTTTTTAAAACAACTGCAATGCATGGCTTTAGCGTGTTTTAAATTTAGGTAAACGAAACACAATGGCTAAAACGGCAAAAACAATTAATATCCAGCAGTAATAGATATGCCCAATTAATTCCAAAGGGGACATCTGAGCAATTGAGCAGGCCAATAGCATTTGAGCGCCGTAAGGAATCACGCCTTGTACAATGCAGGAAAAAATATCCATAAAGGCCGCAGCACGTTTCGGTTCTACCGCATATTCTTGCGCCACTTCACGCGCCATATCGCCAGAGAGAATAATCGCAACGGTATTGTTGGCCACAAATAAATTGGAAAATACCACCAAACAACTGATCCCCAATTCACCGGCACGTTGGCGACCAATATTAAGCAAACGCGTCAAGCTGTAAATTCGTTCAATTAGCCAACGTAGTCCGCCTTCTTTTTGCATAATGGCCGATAAACCGCCCAAGAACATCGACAACAGTGCCACTTCAAACATGCCGATAAAGCCAGCATAGATCGAATTATTAACCTGTAGTAAATTAAAATCAGGATTGACCAGTAAGCCCATCAGGCCGGAGAACACAATCCCTAAAGTGAGAACGGCCACCACGTGCAAACGTGAAAAAGCCAATACAAAAACGGCGGCATAGGGCACAATTAACCACGGATTATAGGCTTGGTAATGAATGCTTTGTGCATCATGGCTAATCAATGCATAAAGCACAATGGTCAGCACAGCGGCAGGGCCAGCAATCCATACATTGACTTTAAACTTGTCCCGCAATGCAACTTTTTGGCTAGAAGTTGCCGCAATGGTGGTGTCTGAAATCATTGATAGATTATCACCAAACATGGCACCGCCCACCACTGCACCAATGGCATACACGGCTTCAATATGCGTGACTTGTGAAAAGCCAAAAGCAATAGGAGCGCAGGCGGCAATTGTACCCATGGATGTGCCCATGGCTGTAGCAATAAAAGCAGCAATCACAAACAGCATCGGCAGTACAAATTCAGAGGGAATTACCGATAATCCCATTTGAACGGTGGCATCGACACTGCCAATGGCGCTGCTGACGCTGGCAAAAGCGCCGGCCAACATAAACACCATAAACATTAAAATTAGATTGGGATGACTGGCGCCTTGTAAAAATTCATCTATCGCTAGATTCACTTTGCCGCGGTACAGTAGCACGGCCAAAATAATGGCTGGAAAAGCCGCAACGGGTGCTTTGACTTGATAAAAAGCCAACTCAGTACCAATCATGGAATGATAGATACCACTACCTAAAAAAATGGCCAAAAAGACAAGAAGAGGCAGCAGTGCCAGCGCACGTGCGGGCACTTGATCTGGAGCATTGGGAGTCATAAAAAACAAAAGGAAGGAAATTCCGGTCTAGTATAGTGCAGGTTTTGCTATTTCATAAAATATTAAATGTAAAAGCTAACTTATCTATTTTTATCAAGTTTTTAGTAATAAAAATAAGTTTATCTTAATATTGGATATTTTTTTAAATAGCAAAATTAGGCATCTTTGATCATTGAGAAAAAATGCTAAATGGCCGTAAATGGTGGTCTCGGATTATTCTGAAAAAATGAGATTGTCAGTCGAGAGTCGTGTGAGCTTTTTTGACCCTATTCAATGGGTAAAAAATAGCGTTACAATGCGTTGTCTTGTATTTCTACAAAGCCAACTGCTCAGTTTCTAAATAATTCAAGGAAAGCATACTCTTATGTCACGTTTAGCCACTCGTTTTGGACAGCTTAAATCTCAACAGCGTAAAGCGTTAGTTTCTTATGTGATGGCGGGTGATCCTCAGCCACAAGTAACTGTTCCATTGTTACATCAAATGGTTGAGGCAGGAGTAGATGTCATTGAACTGGGACTACCATTTTCAGATCCAATGGCAGATGGTCCAGTCATTGCGCTTGCAGCAGAACGTGCGTTAAAAGGTGGCACCAGTACCTTAGATGCATTGAATATGATCAAAGAGTTTCGCCAAAAAGACACCCGTACACCGGTGGTTTTAATGGGTTACTTAAATCCGGTTGAAGTGATTGGCTATGAAAAATTTGTCTCATATGCCAATGAGTGCGGTGTGGATGGCATTCTTTTGGTCGATTTACCGCCAGAAGAAGCCGCAGATTTCGATACCGTATTGAAGAAATTCGATATGGATCAAATTTTCTTACTGGCACCGACTTCAACGGATGAACGTATTCAACATGTGGCGAAGCAAGCCCGTGGCTTTATCTATTATGTGTCCTTGAAAGGCGTTACGGGTGCGGCAACTTTAGATGTTGCTGAAGCTGCGGCCCGTATCCAGAAAATTAAAGCTGTGACTGACATTCCGGTCGGTGTGGGATTTGGAATTAGTGATGCTGCCTCTGCAAAAGCAATGGGTCAAGCCGCAGATGCGGTCATTGTCGGCAGTGCCTTTGTTAAACAATTTGCAAATCTAGCACCAGAGCAAGCCGTGCTTGAAACGGTTAATACAGTCAAGGAGCTTCGAGCTGCGCTCGATGAGTTAGTATGAATCAAGAAGTCAAATTAGGCCAAATTCTAAGCCCAGCGACGCCGTGGACGGAACGTCATGTTCCGGGTATTCACGCCCCCGATGAGCAAACTGCACTCAAAGCCACTTTTACAGAACCGACCATTGAGTGTCCTGAATGTCACGCTTTAGTGACACGTACCGCGATGTCATTTAATGCGTATGTTTGTCCGCAATGCGATGAACATTTGCGCATGAAAGCCCGTGATCGATTAAATTGGTTTCTCGATCAAGTGAAAATTGAGCTGGGTCAAGAATTTGTCGCAAAAGATCCATTAAAGTTCGTTGACAGCAAACCTTATCCAGCGCGCATGGCTGAAGCACAGAAGAAAACCGGTGAAACCGAAGCTTTGGTGGTCATGCAAGGTGTGCTTAAAGGCATGCCGGTGATGACGTGTGCCTTTGAATTCGACTTTATGGGCGGTTCAATGGGTACGGTTGTGGGTGACCGTTTTGTACAAGCGGCTGAACAGGCCATCAAAGACAAACAACCTTTAATTTGTTTTGCAGCATCTGGTGGTGCGCGTATGCAAGAAGGCATGTTGTCGTTGATGCAAATGGCACGCACTGCTGCTGCTATTCAGCGTATGAAAGAAGCCGGTTTACCATATGTCGTGGTACTGACTCATCCTGTTTATGGCGGCGTAACTGCTTCATTGGCAATGTTGGGTGATGTACATATTGCTGAACCTAAAGCCATGATTGGCTTTGCCGGTAAACGTGTCATTGAGCAAACAGTGCGTGAAAAATTGGAAGAACCGTTCCAACGTGCTGAGTATTTGCTTGATCATGGGGTAATCGATCAAATTGTTCATCGTCACGCATTACGTGATACTGTATATCGTATTGTCGCGAAACTGATGAATTTGCCTTGAACACAGCACCACTTGCAACAGACTGTTTAAACACATGGCTCGATTATTGGAGCCATGTTCACGTCACGGGTATTGATTTAGGCCTAGAACGGGTGATTCCCGTGGCGCAAAAACTCGGTGTTATGCGGCCACAGGCCACCATATTGACCGTGGCAGGCACCAATGGTAAAGGTTCAACCAGCACCACTTTGGCAGCCATTTTAAATGCACAAGGCTATCAAGTGGGACTATATCAATCGCCGCATATTTACCGCTTTAATGAACGGGTTAAATTGTCCGGTATTGAAGTGGATGATCAAAGCTTGGTGGATGCTTTTGTTGAAGTCGATCAAGCACGTCGCGCATGTGATTTAAGCCTCTCTTTCTTTGAGGCCACCACATTGGCGGCTTTTGTGATTTTTAAGGCTCAAAAATGTGATGTTTGGGTGCTTGAAGTGGGACTCGGTGGTCGCTTAGATGTGGTGAATGTCATATCGCCCGATGTCGCCGTGATCACCAATATTGGGCTTGATCATACCGATTGGCTAGGCGACAGTATTGAAAAAATTGCTTTTGAAAAAGCAGGTATTATTCGTCCGAACATTCCCGTGGTTTTTGGCTCAACTCAGTCTTTGCCTCAGGCCATCCAAGATAAAGTCGAGGCATGTCAGGCTAGACTGTATGTCGCTGATCGTGATTATTTTTATCAATATAGCGATGATGGGCAAAGTTGGTTGTTTGCCAGTCCCGGCACCACCTTAACATTACCGCTAGGTTCACTTGCCGTAGAAAACTTAGCCACAGCCGTTGCTGCAATTTTGGTTAGTGGCTTAAAGGTAACGCAGGCAGCGCTACAACAGGGCATTGCGCAGGCGCGGCTGCAAGGACGTTTTGAAATTCGTCAAATTCAAGCCAAAACCGTAATTTTTGATGCCGGTCATAATCCGCATGGCGTTGAATTTTTGTTAAAGCAGTTGCGAAAATTTTTAGAATACAATAAACAGTACACAGAAGTGCTGTGTGTATTTTCTATGTTGCAAGATAAAGACATCAATTCCGTGGTGGAATTGATGAAATCGACTGTTTTAACATGGAAAATCGCGCCTTTAAACGTACCACGTGCAGCAACCATGCGCCAGTTGGAGGATGCCTTACAGGCAGAAACCGTACAGCACTTTGAAACTGTGCAGTTGGCTTTTAAATCAGCCCTGAATGAAACAAAAAATAATCAGCTGATCTTGGTATGTGGTTCATTTCATACCTTAGAAGCGGTATGGGAGTATTTGCAACAATGTCAATGAATAGCAAACAACGGTGGATGGGTGGCGTTGTTTTATTAGGTGGTGGCGTTTTATTGGCGGCTTTACTGTTAAAAGGCAAAGACGAAATCTATCAAAACGAACAAAAAGCACCAGAACGTAGCGCACAGGTTGAGCCGAAAAGACCTACGGGTGAGGGTGAGATGGTTCAACTGCAACCGTTAACGGTAGATGTTGAAACGGAAAAACGCTTACTTGAAGAGCAGCGCCGTGGCCGTGAAAAAGCCGTGGCTGAGCAAGAAGCCCGAGCGGCAGAGTTTTTGGTCACACAGCAGCAAGCTGAAGCGGATGCTGCGCGTAAAGCCGCAGAAGAATATGCGGCCTTAAATGCGCATCGTCTTGAAGCGCAGCAAAGCTCAGATAATATTCCGCCTGAATTGATTGAAGATGATGCAGTTAAGCAAAAACGTTTGGCTGCGGATAAGGTGATTGCGGAAAAAAAGTTACAACAGCAAAAGGTGCAACAGCAGCAAACTGATGCGAATAAAAAATTAGCTGAAAATCAACGTCAAATTGATGCCGAAAAGAAACAAGCTGAACTAAAAACAGCTGAAAATAAAGCAGCCGCGCAAAAATTAGCAGAACAAAAAGCTGCTGAGAATAAGCTGGCGGAGCAAAAAATAGCGGAACGTAAACTGGCAGAAAAAAAATTGGCTGAACAAAAAGCCAAAGATGAGACTGCCGCAAAACTAAAGGCCGATCAAAAGCAAGAGGCGGAGAAAAAGCTGGCAGAACAGAAAAAACTGCAAGCCAAGCGTGAAGCAGACGCTGAGAAAAAGGCCGAAGCTGAAAAAGCCCGTGATTTGCTGGAAAATGGCGATAAACAGTGGATGGTGCAAGTGGCCTTGGCAGCCAATGAAGCCAATGCTGATGCAGTCGCTGCACAGTTACGTGCTAAGGGCTATAAAGTCACCAAAAGCCCCACCTCTAAAGGCGTGCGAATTATGGTTGGCCCGTCTAAAAACAGAGAGACGGCAGATGCTGCACGTAAGAAGATTAACGGTGATGAAAGCTTAAATATGAAGTCGGCTTGGGTCATTGAGTGGGTTCCACTTGAGCGACGCTAAACCGGTTGAGTGAAAAATGGATTTAATCCTCGGATTAAGTCCATTTTTTTTACAAAAAATTTCGGTTGCTATCAATTTAGCGCATTGAAGTCGGTGTGTGCTTGATTGTGCTGCAGAGTAATTAAATGCATCATTTTGGAATGAGTCAAAGACTGTTCATTTAATAAAGTTCGCTCTATTAACCTGTAAGATTGATTACCTGATAAAAATCATGAGAGATTTAATTACGCAAATTTTATATGAAAAGTACATTAAAAAAGCCCATCAATGATGGGCTTTTTTAATTAAGAGTAGTTGAATATTTAGTCTTGTTCAGGTTGTGGCGTTAAGCGTAAATACGGTTTCACTGTGGTGTAGCCTTTAGGAAAACGTTGTTTAATCTCAGCTTCATCTTGTAGAGAGGGCACGATAACCACATCTTCACCTTGTTGCCAGTTGGCAGGCGTGGCGACTTTATGCTTATCCGTCAACTGTAAAGAGTCCACCACACGTAACACTTCATGGAAGTTACGACCGGTTGAAGCCGGATAGGTAATGATTAAACGCACTTTTTTGTTGGGATCAATAATCACCAATGAGCGTACTGTTAAGGTTTCACTGGCATTGGGATGAATAAAGTCATATAGGGTTGAAACCTTACGGTCTTTGTCGGCTAAAATCGGGAAGTTGACCGTGGTGTTTTGCGTCTCATTGATATCCTTAATCCAGCCTTGATGTGATTCTGCATCATCCACCGACAAGGCAATTGCTTTAACATTGCGTTTGCTAAACTCATCTTTTAATTTGGCCGTAAACCCCAGTTCTGTGGTACAGACTGGCGTATAGTCTGCGGGGTGAGAGAATAAAATCCCCCAACTGTCACCTAAATAATCATAAAAATTGATGGTGCCTTCACTTGAATCTTGTTCAAAATTGGGTGCAGTATCGCCTAAACGTAATGTCATTGTTATCGCCTCAACGCAGTTGTTATTGAAAGTTATAAAGCACAATATGGCTCAAATTCTTTTGCAAAGGAAATAGCATTTTTGTATTTGTTTATGGTCGAATAGAATATAGCAGCCGCTTTGATTTGTAATATCCGGATAAATGTCGGATTTTATGACTATATTGACTGTTTAAAATTTGTTACATTGTTTTTCCTTGGCTGTCACGTGCTAGAACAAGTGGACAGAATTTTTTGATTGGTTTTGTGCAAAACCCTTGTACTTCAAATTTCTAGCACCATAATAACGACTGAGAAAAAATTTATTCATTCGATAAGCAAGATTTAGAGAGTCTATTCATGTTGGCAAGTCTGATCGGAGGCATCTTCGGTACCAAAAATGAGCGCGAACTCAAACGTATGCGTAAAATCGTAGATAAGATTAATGCGCTCGAGCCGACGATATCTGCACTAAACGATGCAGACTTATCTGCAAAAACGGAAGAATTCAAACAACGCTATAACAAAGGCGAAAGTCTGGATAAATTATTACCAGAAGCATTTGCGGTGTGTCGTGAAGCGGCAAAACGTATTATGGGGATGCGTCATTATGATGTGCAGCTGATTGGGGGGATTACCCTGCATGAAGGCAAAGTTGCAGAAATGCGTACCGGTGAGGGTAAAACTTTAATGGGCACCTTGGCCTGTTATCTGAATGCGCTCAGTGGCGAAAGTGTGCATGTGATTACGGTCAATGACTACTTGGCGCAACGTGATGCTGAACTGAACCGCCCATTATTTGAATTCTTAGGTTTAAGCATTGGGATTATTTATTCCATGCAAAATCCGACAGAAAAAGCTGAAGCCTATCGTGCTGATGTGACCTATGGTACCAACAATGAGTTTGGTTTTGATTATCTGCGCGACAACATGGTGTTCTCGCTGGGCGATAAAAAACAACGCGGACTCAGCTATACCATTATCGATGAAGTCGACTCCATCTTAATTGATGAAGCACGTACCCCGTTGATCATTTCAGGTCAAAGTGATGATTCTTCGCAGCTGTACGCTGCAATCAACAGTATTCCACCACAGCTGAAACCACAAAAAGAAGAAAAAGTCGCAGATGGCGGTCATTTTTGGATTGATGAAAAGCAGCGTTCTGTTGAAATGACCGAAATTGGTTATGAAACAGTGGAAGATGAATTGATTCGCATGGGTCTGCTTGCTGAAGGGGAAAGCCTATATTCTGCGGCAAATCTGAACTTGGTACACCATGTGTCGGCGGCAATTCGTGCCCACTTTTTATATCAACGGAATGTGCAATACATTATCAGTGATGGCGAAGTGATTATTGTCGATGAAAATACTGGTCGTACTATGCCGGGTCGTCGTTGGTCAGAAGGCTTACATCAGGCCGTTGAAGCCAAAGAAGGTCTAGAGATTCAGCCAGAAAACCAAACATTGGCCACCACCACCTTCCAAAACTATTTCCGTTTATATAAAAAACTTTCGGGCATGACCGGTACTGCCGATACTGAAGCCGCCGAGATGAAAGAAATTTATGGACTGGATGTGGTGTTAATTCCGACCCATCGTCCGATGGTTCGAAATGACATGAACGATTTAATTTATTTAAATCGCAATGGTAAATACGACGCCATTATTCAAGAAATTAAAAATATTCATGAAGCCGGTGTTGCGCCTATCTTAATTGGTACGGCCACCATTGATGCTTCAGAGATTTTATCGGATAAATTAAAAGAAGCCGGTATTATCCATGAAGTGTTGAATGCTAAACAACATGAGCGTGAAGCGGACATTATTGCGCAAGCTGGTTCACCGAATGCGGTAACCATCGCCACCAACATGGCTGGTCGTGGTACGGATATTTTGCTCGGGGGGAACTGGAAAGCCAAACTGGCCAAAATTGAAAACCATACTGTTGCAGATGAAGAACGCTTAAAAGCAGAGTGGGAACAACATCACGACATGGTGCTCAGTTCGGGTGGTTTGCATATTATTGGTTCAGAGCGTCATGAATCACGCCGAATTGATAATCAGCTGCGTGGCCGTGCAGGTCGTCAAGGCGATCCAGGGGTTTCACGTTTTTACTTGTCGCTTGAAGATGACTTGATGCGTATTTTTGCCGGCGACCGTGTCGTGGGAATGATGCGTGCCATGGGTTTACAAGAAGATGAAGCGATTGAACACAAAATGGTGTCGCGTTCAATTGAAAATGCCCAGCGTAAAGTAGAAGCACGTAACTTTGATATTCGTAAGAATCTATTGAAATACGATGACGTGAATAACGAACAACGTAAGATTATTTATTCTCAACGTGATGAAGTACTGACTGAAAGTACCTTACAAGAATATATCGAAGAAATGCATCATGAAGTGATGAAAGGCGTTATTGGAACTTATATTCCGCCAGAATCGATTCATGATCAATGGGATATTGATGGTTTAGAGCGTGCCTTAACCGATGATTTGGGTATCAACCTGCCGATTAAGCAGTGGTTAGAGCAAGATCGTCGTTTAGATGAAGAAGCTTTGGTGGCACGTATTTCAGATGAAATTGTGACGCGCTATCGTGAGCGTCGTGAGCAAATGGGGGATGAATCTGCAGCGATGCTGGAACGTCACTTTATGCTCAGTGCTTTAGATCGTCACTGGAAAGATCATTTGGCTGCAATGGATTACTTGCGTCAAGGGATTCATTTGCGCGGTTATGCGCAGAAAAATCCCGAGCAAGAGTATAAAAAAGAAGCCTTTAACTTGTTTGTGAGCATGCTTGCAGTCATTAAATCCGATGTGATTACTGATTTATCACGGGTACATGTGCCAACTGCTGAAGAACTTGCAGAAATGGAAGCTCAGCAACAAGCGCAAGCAGATTCAATGCAACTTAACTTGTCGCATGCCGAAATGGATGGGTTGACCGGTGATGTCACTGAAGAAGCTGACGCGCCATTTACGCCAGTTGATGAAAATAATGTAATTCCACCGGCCAGTCGCAATGCGCCTTGCCCATGTGGTTCAGGTTTAAAATATAAACAGTGTCACGGTAAAATCTAAGCCACTGTATAACCACTTTAATGGTTTGGTGCTAATATTTTTAGCCCAATCTCATTAAGGTAGTTTTTTAATTCTAGTGAAATGAATCATTTAGTTTTACGCTATATGAATATGTTTGCAGCTCGCGTCATTAAATGCTATTTAGTTGCATATCGAATTTTGAACAAGTGGAAATATAATGAAAAAACTATTACAACCCTTGCTGATCGCAGCTTTAGCCGTTCCTGCTTTGGCTTTTGCAAATAATGCACCGCAAACGACTACTGTCGCGAAAGTTCAAGCTGCTGTTGGCGCAACCACTGCACCGGCCAGCGTGCAAGATGAAAACGTTACGGTAATGAGTCCACGTACCGGCATTCGTTATACGTTTGCCAATCCAAACCAACGTCCTATCGTATTACAAACCGCAGCTGTGACTGCGGCCAATGCCGCAAACGTCAATCGTATTACTGCGGTTAATCCGGCATTGTCAGCAGCAAGCCAAGAAAAAGCCAAGCAAGTATTGTTGTCAGTGTCAGCGCAATCGGCCTCTAACTAAAAGCTCGTTTACTGTTAAAACCAGTCTGCGGACTGGTTTTTTTATGCGTTTAAATCTGGATTTTATAAAAAACCATACAAACACCGGCAGAGGCTCGATTTTTAACTAAATTTCTACTAAGCTGTATTTTTATTAAGACCTGATTGGGAAGTTTAAAGATGGCGGTGGGCGACGTAACAATGCCACAAATGCATGTGGTGAAAGGTGTGAAAATTGGCTCAGCAGAGGCCTATGTACGCTATCAGAACCGACGCGATCTGGTCATTTTTGAATTTGCAGAAGGCTCTAATGCCGCAGGGGTATTTACTCAGAATGCTTTCTGCGCTGCACCTGTGCATGTCTGTAAAGCACATCTTAAAATAGATAATCCACGTTATTTGGTGATTAATACCGGCAATGCCAATGCTGGTACAGGAAAAATCGGCATGGCCAATGCTGAAGCCACTTGTGCCCAATTGGCGCAGCTGAGCGATGTGGCCTCAAGCCAAGTGTTGCCTTTTTCTACTGGTGTAATTGGTGAGCAATTACCAATAGAGCGTTTGCTGAATGGTTTACAACCCGCACTCGACTCATTAAAAGAAGATGCTTGGTTGGACGCAGCCATCGGCATTATGACCACAGATACCTTACCAAAAGGTGCATCTGAGCAGTTCCAGCTAGACGGTATCACTTATAACATCACCGGAATTTCGAAAGGTGCCGGTATGATTCGTCCGAATATGGCGACCATGCTGAGCTATGTGGCCACCGATGCACCAATCAGCCGTGAATTGGTACAACAGCTTTTAACCACAGCGGTGAATGTCTCGTTTAATCGCATTACCATTGATGGCGATACCTCGACCAATGATTCCTGTATTTTTATTGCTACAGGTCAAGGGGGTGGCAAGCAAATCAGCTCAACAGAGGATCTACGCTATCACACTGTTTTAGAAGTCTTAACGCGTATCATGAAGCGTTTGGCCCAACTGATTGTGCGTGATGGTGAGGGTGCAACCAAATTTATTACCATTACGGTCGAGGGTGGGGCAGACACGCAAGAATGTTGCGATATTGCATATAGCATTGCCCATTCACCTTTGGTTAAAACCGCTATTTTTGCTTCTGATCCCAACTGGGGGCGTATTCTAGCTGCCATTGGTTATGCCGGCTTGAAAAATTTAGATGTTGAAAAAATTCAAGTTTGGTTAGATGATGTGCAAATCTGTAAAGATGGTGGTGCAGCCGAGGACTATACAGAAGAAGCTGGTGCACGTGTCATGTCACAAGCGGAAATGACCATTCGTGTGGATTTAGGCCGCGGAGAGGCCAAAGACACAGTCTATACTTGTGATCTGTCTTATGACTATGTCAAGATCAATGCAGACTACCGCTCTTAAGTAAAAGAAAAAAAGCCTCCGTTGTGAGGCTTTTTTATAAGGTAATGTTTTAAAGGATGGCTTCAAAAAGCATATTGCCATTTTGAACGATGCGTAACATGTATGGCGGCCGATGTAACGGGCATAAACAATAGAGAAGATGTTTTTATGAATAGTGCGACCAATTTAATTGCCAATGAGGCTAAATCGATTGTACAGGCGCATTTAGATGGCTTAGGCGAATCTAAACACATTCATTTGAGTGATCAGGCCAAACAAGAAAAATTTAGCCAAATTCTTGCAGCGCTCAAAAAGCGTGATGCGGTGCTTGTCGCGCACTACTATTGTGATCCTGAAGTGCAAGAGTTGGCTGAACTCTCAGGTGGTTGTGTATCTGACTCTTTAGAGATGGCACGTTTTGGTCGAGATCATCCAGC
Organism: Acinetobacter harbinensis; assembly: GCF_000816495.1. Lineage (GTDB taxonomy): Bacteria > Pseudomonadota > Gammaproteobacteria > Pseudomonadales > Moraxellaceae > Acinetobacter > Acinetobacter harbinensis. The sequence goes on along the minus strand of NZ_JXBK01000001.1, from coordinate 2,522,688 downwards.
TTCCACCTTGGTGGTGGCAGGTGTGAAATTCATGGGCGAAACCTCAAAAATTCTTTCTCCTGAAAAAACCGTACTCATGCCTACTTTAGAAGCGACCTGTTCTTTAGATTTAGGTTGTCCTGTGGATGAGTTCTCCGCATTTTGTGATGCACATCCCGATCATACTGTCGTGGTCTATGCCAACACCTCTGCAGCCGTCAAAGCGCGTGCAGATTGGGTGGTGACGTCAAGCTGTGCCGTTGAAATTATTGAGCATCTAGACAGTTTGGGTGAGAAAATCATTTGGGCGCCAGATCAGCACTTAGGTCGTTATATTCAAAAGAAAACCGGTGCAGATATGTTGTTGTGGGATGGTGCCTGTATTGTGCATGAAGAATTCCGTGCACGTGGCATTACCAATATGAAAGCCATCTACCCCGATGCTGCGGTATTGGTGCATCCAGAGTCACCAGAATCAGTCATCGATGTCGCCGATGCAGTAGGAAGTACCTCACAATTGATTAAAGCGGCACAAACTTTGCCGAATACACATCTGATTGTAGCAACCGATCGTGGCATTTTTTATAAAATGCAACAAGCCGTACCCGATAAAATTCTAATCGAAGCACCTACAGCAGGTGAAGGCGCCACGTGTCGCTCTTGTGCGCATTGTCCGTGGATGGCGATGAATGAATTAGATGGAATTTTGGCAGTTTTAGAAAAAGCTGATCAAGAAATACACGTCGATCCAGCGCTTGCACAACGGGCTAAATTGCCCTTAGATCGCATGTTAAACTTTAGCGCCAATTTAAAACGCTAATATTTGTATAAAAAATAGCTGAGATGCTTGATAAATATACATCTAGAGTGATTTTTTGGTTTTTTTTGCAGATAGGTGTTGACGTTATTAATCGTCACGCCTAGAATGCACACCGTACCGCATGAACTGCAGTACAAGCTGAGATGAATCGGAGCATGGCGCAGCTTGGTAGCGCACCTGGTTTGGGACCAGGGGGTCGTAGGTTCGAATCCTACTGCTCCGACCAATTCTTCAAGGCAAAGATTCAATGATGTTTCGATATCATAGGTCATGCGCCTGTAGCTCAGTAGGATAGAGCATCCGCCTTCTAAGCGGATGGTCACAGGTTCGAATCCTGTCAGGCGCACCATATGTAGCTTGATGTTTAGAATCTGAAAATGTTGTAATGGTGGATGTAGCTCAGTTGGTAGAGCCCCGGATTGTGATTCCGGTTGTCGAGGGTTCGAGCCCCTTCATTCACCCCAATTCGGAGCATGGCGCAGCTTGGTAGCGCACCTGGTTTGGGACCAGGGGGTCGTAGGTTCGAATCCTACTGCTCCGACCATCATCTTAAAGATGACATAAATAATCCGCTTAAATGCGGTTTTTTTATGTCTGAAATTTATAAAAATTCTTGTGCTTTAAGCCAGTTAAATTTTGCGCCTTGCCTGTAAGTATCCCTTCTTTCTTCATTGTTAAATTTCTTATTTAATTGGCTACTTAATGAGGCGCTTGAGCTTTTAGTGGCTCTGTATCTCAAATTAAGTGAGAGTGCGCTATTGTCTGGTTAGATACTTTGATAAATCTCTTGTGGTCTTGCTTTTATATCGCAGGTTGTTGTTGAAAATCTTCTAATACTTATTTGCTGTTTGGTGGTGATCTTTTTTTAAAGAACTGCCAGCTTTCTTAGTAACGCCTATAAGTGAAAAATTAGATATAAGATATTTAAGTCAAAATGGCTACATTGAATACAGCGATTGCCGTGCTTTGTTGTGGCAAGAACAAGACAAAGCAGAGAAGATGCGCAGTGAATTGATGAATCAAGTGCCATTTGCGTGTAAAAAGTAATAAAAAGCGGCTATTTTGCGGAATAAATAAGCAGTCGACAAAATAAGGGTGAATTAGGGGTTGCATGGTAATTTTTTTCACCTATAATGT
>NZ_JXBK01000001.1:2422511-2515291 GCF_000816495.1 Acinetobacter harbinensis | reverse complement strand
TGAGAGTAAGTCATCGCCAGCTCATTATTCCCGAAAACACCCCCACTCAATGAGTGGGGGTGTTTTTTTATGGGGAAAATAAATAAAGTTAAAGTCATCGCACAGGTTTATACAGATTCATATTATTAAGACTTTATATTTAATGAGGATAAAGAATAAACGTATATATGAATGGGGGAATGACAGCTTAAATATTTGACTTAAAAAAATCGCCACTTGGGCGATTTTTTATTTTAACTCTATCTTTAATTGAATATTTGAATCAGGGCCGAATATAACACCCAAAGAATAATAACAGCGATAAAAGGCTGCAAAATTTCGGCCCATCTTGGGGTCGCAATAGTTTGGCTGGTTTCCTGCACAGGATGTAAATTTACTTCCGTATGGCTTTGTTGTTGAATAACCATTTGGTTGAACTCCTTCATGGTGGAATCTAGTGATAGCTCTGCTTGCAGAATAGGCTTAGAGCCAATCAATTCGGATAATCCATTGGTCGACCAGACCCAATCTGCTGTTTGACCTGAAAGATGCTCAATTTGTCCCAATAGCAATTCACCTAGCCCATTTAGCTTAAGATTGCCGGTATCATTTAGTTGCTTAAGTTCTGCTAATTGCAGCTGCAAAACCTCTGTGATGCTGTGCTCTAATTCAGCTTTAGGCAATGTCGATTGATTTTTTGCAGAAGTGGTTAAATGCCGAGAAATTTCTTGGATAAACAACTCATCAGGTGAGCATATCTCTTGATATACTTTACTTTCGTGCGAGCGCCACAGGGTAATTAACTTACCCAATACCAGCGCATTAATTTCTAATACGTGCTCTTTACGTTGTTCTGGTGGATAGGATTGAAGAAGCTCAGGCTTCTGAGTGTTAATTTGCTCAACAAAATATTGTACTAAATCAAAAGCCATCAACTACTCCATATTTTTAATCTAATAACCGCAGGCTCGGTTTTTTCTTCGTGGGTTCAGTTTTTGCTGAAGTTTCAGCTGATTTTAAAGTATCTTCAGGTGTTTTTATATCTGCATATTCACTAGGATCAAAAAATAAGCCTTGACCATTCTCGCGTGCATAGATACCGACTATAGCATTTAAAGGCACATAGATATCGCGTGAAACGCCGCCAAAGCGCGCCGAGAAGGTAATGGTGTCATTGCCCATATTAAACTGGTGCACAGCGTGTGGTGCAATATTTAGAACGATTTGTCCATCTTGAATAAACTGTTCTGGAACCATAGTATTGGGTTGAGTGGCATCGACCAATAAGTGTGGCGTAAGATTGTTATCACAGATCCATTCATAGATTGCGCGGGCAAGATATGGGCGGGTCGCAGTAAGATTTAGTTCCTGTTCGGACATTGAAAAGTACTCTATTGATCTAGTAAAGTTTCACGATATCTGTTTTTTTCCTGCATGGTCATGGATTTAACAAAAGCAGGACGAGAAAATATACGTTGGCAATATAACAAAATAGGACGGCAATGTTTTTTAGGTAGCTCAATTCCCATAATGTTTAACCGTAAAAAAATTGGCGCTAACATGCAATCTAAAATTGTAAAATTTTCTGACATAAAATACGGAAAATGTTGGAATAGGGGAGTGAGTGAAATTAAGATGTCACTCAATTGTTTTTGTGCTGCGGCTTTGTCTTTTTTATTTAAGCTGTCTGGATGTTTGAGCATGGTGTCGGCCAGTTTGAGCCAATCTTGTTCAAAACGCCAAATATATTGACGCTGCTCTGAACGTGGCATGGGCGCATCTGCATACAGTTTATTTTGACGATAACGGTCGTCGATATATTCAGAAATGATGGCCGTATTGAATAGTTTAAGTTCATTTTCAATCAACATGGGAACTTGATTGTATGGATTTAGGCTGGCCAGATCCTCATCATCTTCATCGACAATAATCAGATGATATTTAATTTGCTTTTCAGCAAGGACATAGCGAATCCAATGTGAACGAAAATCATCTGCATGGCTATACAGGGTAATTCCTTGAACAGGTGCGGTTTCGACTGACATAATCCCAAACAAAGCAAAATGAATAGACTAGGATACTAAAGATCAGAACTAAAATCACGAAGCAGTTTGAGGAATTACAGAAATGGTCGATTTAAGGCTGTGGCAAATGCTGAGTTTGGGGTGTGGGACGCTATTTTGGGTGGCCATGGGTGTTTGGATTTTAAAAGGAATGGCCTATGGGGATGCGTGTTTTGAGGTCGATGAAAATGATCCGCTCTTAAAGACATACCATCGTTATTTTTTGCTGACGGGAATATCGGGTGCTATCTGTTTGTTGGTCAGTATCAGTATTTTTATTTATCGAATAATAATTAAGCTGTAATTAAAAATTAGCAATAAAAAAGCCTTGGATAAACCAAGGCTTTTTGTCCGATTCGGTAAACGAATTAACGTTTAGAGAACTGAGGACGTTTACGTGCTTTACGTAAACCAAGTTTCTTACGTTCAACTTCACGAGCATCACGAGTTACGAAACCAGCTTGACGAAGAGCAGGTTTAACAGATTCGTCAGCAGCGATTAACGCACGGGTAATACCGTGACGAATAGCGCCGGCTTGACCACTAATACCACCACCAGCAACAGTGATGTAAAGGTCAAATTTTTCAGTAGCTTCTAAAAGCTCTAAAGGTTGACGAACGATCATACGAGCAGTTTCACGACCGAAATATTGCTCAATGCTATGATTGTTAATTACGAGTTTGCCTGTACCAGCTGATAGGAAAACACGTGCAGTTGCGGTCTTACGGCGACCTGTACCATAGTTAGTAGCCATGTGCGTTATCCCTTAGATGTCCAAAACTTGTGGCTGTTGAGCAGTATGAGGATGCTCAGAACCAGCGTACACTTTCATTTTTTTGATCATTGCATAACCAAGAGGGCCTTTTGGTAACATACCTTTTACAGCTTTTTCTAAAACTGATTCAGGTTTGTGAGCAATTAACTTCTCGAAGTTAGTCTCACGGATACCACCAGGGAAACCAGTATGGCGATAATATTTCTTATCCTGAGCTTTTTTACCAGTTACAGTAATTTGTTCAGCATTGATAATAACGATGTAATCGCCAGTGTCAACGTGCGGAGTATAAGAAGTTTTATGCTTACCGCGTAAACGACGAGCGATTTCAGTCGCAAGACGACCTAAAGTTTTGCCAGAAGCATCAACAACATACCAGTCATGTTGAACTTCAGCTGGCTTAGCGCTGAGAGTTTTCATTAAACCACTACCTATTATAGTTGGTTTGGACTATGGAATCTGTCCAAACAAAAGGAGACGCGATTCTAAACGAATACGTAAAGAAGCACAAATGAAACTATAAAATTTCAAGTGCTGCATTTTATGCGATTTAAACACAAATGAAAAGCTTTTTAGCCGCTTATCACGGCTTTAACTGCGTGATTGTGCAAAACCAGACGCTGGGAAAAAATAAACCTCGAATTTCACTGCAAAAGCTACTTTAATGGCCTAAATGATCAAAATTCTTGGCACGGTTTTCTATGGCATTTCTGCTGATGGAAGCTTTATTTTATTTTGAATAGTGGCTGTAATGGATTGAGATGATCCAGAGCTGAGCGATACTTGATGTACAGTTTCGGTTGAATTGAAAATGAACAATTAAAGTCGGTGTATAATAGCGGTACTGCGATGTTGAAGAGTGGATTATGCTTCCTTTATATGTGACGAGTGGTGAACCTGCGGGTATTGGTCCTGATATTTGCTTAAGTTTGGCTGCTCGTATTGATGAGCGTCCCATTGTGGTGTTGGCCGATATGGAGATGTTAAAAAAGCGTGTTGAAATTCTTAATCAAAACATTACGCTGATTGAATATCAAGGACAGGTGGAGTCTTCACTTCAAGGCCAGTTGTATGTAGAACATGTGCCATTAAATGCTGAGGTTGTTTTGGGTGAGTTGAATGCGCAAAATTCAGCCTACGTACTCGAACAATTGCGTCGTTCTGCTGATTATGCGATGCGGGCTAAAAGTGTAGGTGTCGCGACGGCTCCTGTACACAAAGCCATAATTAATGATGCCGGCATTCCTTTTAGTGGTCACACCGAATATTATCAAGAGTTTGCGGGTGTCGAGCGTGTGGTGATGATGTTGGCCACCAAAACGCTACGTGTGGCTTTGGTCACCACCCATTTGGCACTGCGTGATGTACCCGATGCCATTACTGCGCAGCGTCTGCATCAAGTGATCGATATTTTATTACATGATTTAAAAACCAAATTTAAAATTGCGCAGCCACATATCTTGGTCTGTGGTCTAAATCCGCATGCCGGTGAAGATGGTTATTTGGGACGAGAAGAAATTGAGGTGATTAATCCGGTGCTAGAGCGTTACCGTGCACAAGGGCTTCGGTTAAGTTTAAGCTTACCTGCAGACACATTATTTACTCCCGATCACTTAAAAGATGCCGATGCGGTTTTGGCCATGTATCACGATCAAGGTTTACCTGTGTTAAAATCGCAAGGATTTGGTGAAGCGATCAACATTACTTTAGGCTTGCCGTTTATTCGTACTTCTGTCGATCATGGCACAGCACTCTCCCTTGCCGGTACCGGACTTGCGAAAAGTTCAAGTTTACAAGTCGCTGTTGATTTAGCCTTAGATTTAGCCCGTCACTGATTTTTTAGTCAGATATCTCACTTATTACGTCACATTGGAATGGTTTTATGTATCAAATTAATGCCCTCAATCCCAAAGAAGAAGGGCATCAGGCTCGTAAACGATTTGGCCAGAACTTTTTACATGATCAACGTGTGATTGCTAAAATTGTGCGCTCGGTCAATCCGCGTCCGGGTGAAAATATCGTTGAAATTGGCCCCGGACTTGCAGCGTTAACCTCACCTTTAATTGGCGAGTGTGATGCATTAACCGTGATCGAGCTGGATCGTGATTTGGCTGCTGGCCTACCGGGCCGCGTTCCGTATCCTGAGCGCTTAACGATTATCGAAGCCGATGCTTTGAAATATGACTATACCGAATTATTTCAAGACGAGCGTCCATTACGTGTAGTGGGTAATCTGCCCTATAATATTTCAACCCCATTACTTTTTCACCTGATACAGTTTGGTGCGAAAGTAAAAGATATGCATTTTATGCTGCAAAAAGAAGTGGTTGACCGTATTACGGCATCTCCAAACAGCAAAGAATATGGCCGTTTATCGGTGATGATTCAGTATTACTGTAAGCCTACGTTCTTATTTGAAGTGCCACCGGGTTCATTTAATCCACCGCCTAAAGTGACTTCAGCGGTATTTCGTTTAGAGCCGTATGCAGTTAAACCAATTATTGCCAACAATGAAAAAGCCTTGGCACGTTTGGTTTCTCATGTCTTTACGCAGCGTCGTAAAACTTTGCGTAATAGCTTAAAAGGAATGTTGGCTGAAGATGCGTTTGAGAAAGTGGGTATTGATCCAATGGCACGCCCAGAAACGCTGAGCATGGCGCAATTTGTAGCTTTATCGGATCAAGTGGTGAACTAAAATGGTAAGTCGTGATATTCGATACAACTATGTGATTGGTGATGTACAAGGCTGTTTTGAAGCGCTGAAAGCATTACTGAAAAAAATTCAATTTGATGCAGATCAAGACTTTATTTGGTTTGCTGGCGATTTGGTGGCACGCGGTGAAAATTCGCTGGGTGCGCTACGTTTCGTGAAGAAGTTGGTTGATCATGGGGTGGCTGCCACCGTATTGGGGAATCATGACTTGACGCTTTTGGCCTGTGCACGCGGGTTAAAAGAACTCAAAGATAAAGACCGTACCGCAGATATTATTGATGCGATTGATAGTGATGATTTAATAGATTGGTTGCGTAAACGACCATTATGTTTATTTCCTCATCCGCAGATTGTATTGACCCATGCCGGTATTCCCACTATTTGGTCAGCAGCTGAAGCGGCGGAGTTGGCAAAAGAAGTTGAAGCGGTTCTTGGTCATGACGACTTTAGCGTGATGGACAGTTTTTTGGCGGACATGTATGGTCAACAGCCAGACCTGTGGTCAGATGATTTACAAGACAATGCGCGTTTGCGCTGTATCACCAATTATTTAACCCGTATGCGTTTAACCGATGCAACAGGAAAAATGGAGTTTAGTTTTAAGGATTCTTTGGATGAGCCGATGCCGGAAGGCTTTAAGCCATGGTTTGAGTTTGAATCCAAAGCAACTCAGACGCACCAATTGATTTTTGGTCATTGGGCGGCATTGCAGGGTAAAACCATTAATGCAAAAATTCAAAATGTCGATGGTGGCTGTGTTTGGGGGCATCAATTACTGGCGTATCGTTTAGAAGATCAAGTGATGTTTAAGGTCGATAATCCTGTCATGTCATTTAAGTGACATCTTTAGCATAGGATTCAATAAAAAAGCCACTTTATGGTGGCTTTTTTATTTTGGATCAAAGCTTAATTTAGTCTAAGCGTAACCAAGTTTGACTACGTCCTAAGCTTGAAACACCCATATAGGCTCTCAATGTTAGGCGTTTACCGGTTGAATTCAGTTTGATTTTGGTGTCGTACACTTTCCCAACCAAAGGATCAATAATTCGACCTTTCTCGTAGTTATTGGTACCCGGCACATGTTTTAAGCCTTTAATCAAATCCATACCCAAAATTGGCTGATTGGTGTATGGCGCAGGACAGTTGTTACATGTTTCGCGTGGAGAATAACCTGGACGAGGCGTCACCTTAACAATCTTTCCTGTAAAGGTGTCATTGGCTTCTTTACGAATCTCAATAATGGCTTTCGGAGAACCGGTTTTGTCATCAATTTGCTGCCAAGTTCCAGAAAGGTCTTGCGCAAAAAGATTTCCACTTAAAACTAAGCCAGCCAATGTGACAAGAAAAATTTGCTTTTTCATATCAGTTCCTTCGAGTGTGAAGAGTGATTTTTAATCCTTAAGAACATATTATGAGCGTTTAGGAATTAGTCAATCTATTGTGGCACAGAAAAAAGGTAGAATAATATGACCCAATCTCGATAATTTCAGAGCAAAAAAGTCATAAGGCTGAGATTTGAATATCTTTATTCTTCTTTAATCCAAGTTTGACTGCGCCCAAGAACTGAAATTCCCACATAACCCCTTAAAGTTAGACGCTTACCATTGGTGCTTAACTTGGCTTTGCCGCTATAAATTTTTCCACTTAAAGGGTCAAGTACTTTGGCATCCACAAAGTTATTTTCACTCTCATGTTTTAATCCGGTGAGCACATCTAGCCCGAGAATCGGTTTATTGGTGTAGGGTGGTGGGCAGTTTACACAAATCTCTTTTGGGGTATACCCTGGACGTGGAGTGATCTTGACAATTTTTGCAGTATAAGTGCCGTTGTTTTCTTGACGAATTTCTAGAATTGCTTTGGATGAACCGGTTTTATCATCAATATTTCTCCACATCCCTGTAATATTGTTTGCAAATGTAAGACTGGTGAGTGAAGACAAAACTAATGCGACTATAAATTTAACCTTTACCATTCGAAATATCCTTTTCGAGACTTTTATCATTCTCATCCATCTTATGTTTATTTTTTATACTAAACAACCATTTGTTTATGAATATTTAGTCACATCTTTTGCAAATAGAGTATAAAAGTTGGCAGCCAAATGGCTGTAAAAACTGCATTTACGGCCATACCAAAAGCCGCATAACGTCCAGCGACACTACCGCGTTGCCATGCTTGTGCAGTGCCAATTGCATGTGCAGCGAGGCCCAGTGCTAAGCCCGAGGCTCTTTCATCATTAATGTGGCGTAAGATAAATGGCGAGAATGCCGCGCCAATAACACCAGACAAAATGACAATAAGAATCACCAAAGTGACCGGTGCATGTAAGAGTGCTGCAATATTAATGGCAATGGGTGTGGTCACAGCCCGTGTGGCAAAGGCCATAATGCTGGCATCTGACATATGTAATAAATAGGCCAATCCCATGGGGAGCGCCACCGCGCTGATACTGGCAAAGACTAAAATGCCACCCATCACTTTAAGTGGTAAATCATCATAACGCATAGCTGCCAACGGAATGGCCAAAGCCACAGTGACATAACCCAACAAATGCGTAAAAACCGGATTGACCTGCGTCATATAGCTTTCATAAGGAATACCCAAAACGGCGAGTAAACCAATAATTAAAAACATCCCAATGACAATAATCGGCAGTTGAGGCAGCTTTTTATTGATTGGTTTCGCCAGTAAATAAGCAATTAAGGTTAAGGTGAAACCATAGAGTACCGCTAACATATTATTTCCCTTATAACCAACGCTTGGCCATTTTTGCATATACCCATAATGGAATAAGCGTGCTAAGGCACATGACGATTAGAAAAACAGGGATTTCTTTTCCCATATGTACCAACATGACCAACGAGCCGGCACTAATCGGCAAAAAGGCAAAAGCACTTTCTTTCATTATTTTATTATTGGTATCAACCAAACGCGCAGGAAGTTTGTGTAGATTTCGCCACAGCAATAGCAGCAGCAATAGCCCAATTAAACCGACTAAGTTGCCCAGTTCAGGATAATGAAATTGTGTCATTAACCACACTGCTCCCTCACGGAAGCAGATGATTAATGCCAGTGTACCTAGCCATGCTGGCCAGTCGATGCTTTTGATTCGGTGCATTTTTACCAAACTTTAAAATTCTACCCATCTGTTTTACCTGATTTAGCTTTTGATTTCAAATTCCTCAAGCGGTCTTTTAAACTGTGAGGCTTTTGATCCTAAAATTTCATCAATCGGTAAATGGGCTTGTTTGATCAGTTGTTCCAGCTTATTTGGCGCAATAATAATATGCAAATTTAGATTGCCTGCATCGTCATAGTGTTCAGTTTGAATCACATTCAGCGCATACAATTGCGTGCGTAATTTTCCATATTCTGGTTTTAACACCAACTCAAAACTTTGTAATTGCCCCATCAAGCATTCCTGTACCGCTTGACGTAAGAAATTTAAGCCTTGTTTAGAGTGTGCAGAAACATAGACGCGATCGGGGAGGTGCGGCGCAGCATACACAATTTTGGCCTCCTCCATACTGATATCAATTTTGTTATACACCCGAAGCACCGGCACATTGGCGCCAATTTCTTTTAATACCGCTTCAACCGCTTCAATTTGTTCCAGCATATCTGGACTACTTGAATCGATGACATGCAGCAATAAGTTGGCTTCTAAGGTTTCCTCAAGGGTCGCTTTAAAAGATTCCACCAATGCGTGCGGTAAATTGCGTACAAAACCAACAGTATCAGCCAGCACCAACGCGCCAATGCCATCCCAATTTAAGCGTCGTAAAGTCGGGTCTAAGGTGGCAAAGAGTTGATCTGCCGCATAGACGTCACTATTGGCTAAAATATTAAACAAGCTTGATTTTCCCGCGTTGGTATAACCCACCAAGGAAATGGTGGGCACGGAGGCTTTTTGTCGTGCTGCGCGGCCTTGTAAGCGAGTTTGGCGAACCTTTTCCAATTGATCTTGCAACTGCCCCATACGAATACGCAATAAACGACGGTCAGTTTCGAGTTGTGATTCACCCGGTCCACGTAAGCCAATACCACCTTTTTGTCGTTCAAGATGCGTCCAACCGCGTACCAGACGTGAAGATAAATGCTTTAACTGTGCCAGTTCGACCTGTAACTTACCTTCATGGGTGCGTGCACGTTGTGCGAAAATATCTAAGATTAAGCCGGTGCGATCTACTACGCGGCATTGAAATATTCTTTCTAAATTTCGTTCTTGGGCAGGAGAGAGCGAATGATCAAAAACCACCAAATCGACTTCTTCTGCTTTAACCAGTTCAGCAATTTCTTCTGCTTTACCTGAGCCAATAAAAAGTTTTGGATCCGGTTTAATACGTTGAGCAGTGATGTGTTGCAGAATTTCCGCACCGGCTGAGTCCGCCAATAAACGAAATTCTTCGGCATCAAGGTCATCTAACATTTGTACCGACACGCTAACCAATATCGCCCGTTCACCACCTTGATGTCGCTCAAAATATTCCACTAATTGCTATCTCTACTACACGGAAAACTTTATTTTAGTAGAAAATTCGCCAAGATAGTAAAAAATAGCAAAAACTTGCCGATGCATCGTAACAAAACATTGAATTGGAGGATAATTCAACAATTAATTAAGGTAAATTGTTTTTTAATTTTAGGTAAACTGCTGATTTTATTTTAGATTCAGGTTAAGGGTAAAGCTTTATTAATCAATGAGAGCATTGGGTAGGATTTATGTTTTGGCTTAAAAAAAACCATCAATACACAGAAATATTGCTGTCAAAATCACGCGCTCTGTATTGTATCGTCAATGCAAGATCAAAATGAACAGTATAGAATGACAGCACATCAATGCTTCAACGCCGTGTTTGCTAACCAGTGACCCATCTATGAGCCAATCTTCTGTAACTGAACTTTCTTCACTCCATAGTCTGTCTAAATTTTTCTTATACAGTAAAAAGTCATTGGCTGTTTTGGCGGTCATTGCACAAGGATTTTATTTGGTCTTTCGTTATGGCTTATATAAAGAGCCGAATAATCCCTGTAACACGCGTTATGTGCAATATTTTTGCCGTCAATTGTGTAAAGTCTTTAACTTAGAGGTTGAAGTGCATGGTGAGATTGCCAAGCAGCCGGCGCTGTGGGTCAGCAATCATATTTCGTGGTTAGATATTGCGGTGTTGGGTTCAGGCGCACGGGTTTTCTTTTTGGCCAAAGCCGAAATTGAAAAATGGCCATTATTGGGTAAATTGGCCAAAGGTGGTGGCACCTTATTTATTAAACGCGGTTCGGGTGATTCAGTCAGAATTCGTGAACAAATCACCGATTTTTTAAAGCAAGATATTCCGGTATTATTTTTCCCCGAAGCGACCACCTCTGATGGTTCTCGAATTAAAAAAATTTACGGTCGTATTCTTGGTGCGGCCATTGAGGCGCAGCGTCCAGTACAAATTTGCTTGATTTGCTATGTTAACCAAGCCGGTGAGCTGGATATGGTGGCTCCTTACTTTGGTGAGATGAGCCTGATTGAGCACGTTAAAAAAGTATTGGCCATGCCAAAAGTGACTGCACATTTATTGCTTTTACCCGCTATTGCGGTAGAAGGACATAGTATGGAAAGCCTGACCGATGAAGTCCGTCAACAAATGATTCAACGGCTTGCACAGCTACAGCAAAAAGTACTCAAAAGAAGTGCTTAGTGCTTTAAGGTAAGGCTTTTTACATAAAGCCTTCAATAGGCAACCACGAAATGATTTTTACACCGGCTCTTTGCCACCATTTCATCTTGGGTTCATTTTGATAGGTTTTTACACTGCCATCATGGCGTTGAATTTTCCAGTTAATCGATTGGTTGGCATCTAATAGCAATTTATAGGCATATTTAGATAAGTTCTGATTCATGGTTTGATGCACGGCATTGGCCAATTTTGGACTATCCAGCAACACCCCAATTTCAGTATTTAAATAAGCAGAACGGGGATCGAAATTAAACGAGCCAATAAAGACTTGTTTTTCATCAATGGTCATCAGTTTGGCATGTAAGCTAGAGCGACTTAGACCTTTTAAACTGACTTTGGCTTTTTCAGCAATTTCCTCGGTATAAGTATTTAAATTTTGCGCTTCTGGTGCGGATAAAAACTCATATAATTCGACATCATGCTTTAACAAATCCTTGCGATATTTACCATAAAAGGCATGCACCAAAGAGACATCATTGGCAGAAAAAGAGTTGGTCAGCACGCGCACGCGAATATCTCTTTCCGCCAATTCACCCAGCATTTTTGCACCTTTTTTCTCTGGTACAAAATAAGCTGAAATAATATCGACACTGTGTTCGGGTTTTTCTAAATGTTTTAATAACTGAAAATTCAAATGCTGTTCTTTTTTTGCTTTGGCTCTAATTTTATTCGGAGAGTCGCTGACAATTTCAGCTTTAACCCAATCCAGCTGAATACTGTGGTTTAACCACTCTTCAAAAGCGTGAGAGCGATTGGCCAAGTCCAGATAATTTTGTACGGTACTGATTTGATAGTGGCTATCGAGTTGTTGTTTTAGACTGTCAAAACGCAAGCTGTAGTGCTTAGGATTGACAATTTTTTGCACATCAAAAGCATAGTCATCATTCCAATAATCATCGAAAGAATGTACGATTTCATCGGCTGCTGAACCCACCAACATCACATCCACATCAGAAAATTGATAGTTTTCACTGACGTTATAATATTGATTACTCATATTGCGACCGCCAATCAAGGCAATTTGATTGTCGGCAATAAAGCTCTTATTGTGCATACGACGGTTAATACGTTTTAAATCCAGCACCATATCCATGGCGCGGTAATGTCGAAAACGGTACGGGTTATACAGTTTAACTTCAATATTGACATGTTGATCCAGCGCCAGATAAATGCCTTCCATTTTTTTGGCATTGTTGTCATCAATCAACAAGCGCACCTTTACCCCACGATCGGCAGCTTGAATAATAGAGTGCAGCGCCAGCGAGCCAATTTTGTCATTGTCCCAAATGTAATACTGTAAATCTAAGGTCTTTTCAGCTCGATCAATCAGATGGATACGCGCTGCAAATGCTTCTAGTGGGTCATATAAAAGGTGATAACCGGTTAAATTGGGGTATTGCGCTCTGAGCGGTAACACAATCTGCGCCAGCGAACTGTGTTTGGTTTCGGTTGCAAAAGCGTATTCAACCACCGGAGCTGATTGTTTAGGCAAAGTGGAGCAGGCAGGCAGGACTGAAATCAAGCTACAGCCCAACAGTACTGCGGCTGTATAAGACGAAGTACGGCGCAACTGAGCAGCAGCTAAGGGGGAAATTTGATCGGGAAATTGCGCCATAGATTATAAACAATACCAAAATTTGGTTTGAGTATAAGTGCCAGCTGTGAAAAGATAAATACAAGAATAGATGAATGATGTCATCTCATCGTTATCGCCAGAGAAGTTATTATGTGGGACACGCACAGCGTCATTTTTTATTTTTACCTCAGTTTTGCCTTGATTGCACTGTGGGGAGTGGCACAAGCGTGGCACAGTCAAACACGTACCGAAACCATTCATCCGTTTAAATCTTTTGTTCATTTATTGGCATTTTATTTATCTTATTTACTTTTTCCTTTATTTTTCTTTAGCTTATATTCTGGTTGGAGCAGTCACTATTCTAGCCAGCAAAGCATTTTTATTTTCTTACTCAGTTGTGTGCTGATTTATGCACGCTTTATTGAACCGCATTTTGTACGCGTGCAGCATCAACAGTATTCGTTAAATCCTGAGCAAAAAATGCAGCGTCCGGTTAAAATCGCCTTAATTGCCGATTTACACATTGGACTATTTTCTGGACATGAGCGTCAGCTGAAAACCATTGTGAAGAAAATTAACCAACAACAACCCGATTTGGTGATGGTGGCGGGGGATTGGACCTATGAGCCAGAAAATAAATTGGCACAAGAATTAGAAACACTGAAACAGATAGAAGCGCCTGTATATTCAGTCAATGGCAATCACGATGAACAATATCCCGGGCCGCCCATTCAGCAATTGTTAAGACATGCGCTTAGTGTCAATAATGTGATTGATATTGAAGGTCAGATTGTTGAATTTGATGAGTTTCGTTTATTGGGAGTGGGTGATTTATGGGCCGGCAAAACCGATATGCGTTATTTGCCTGATTTACCTCAAGATAAACCGTGGATTATTTTATCGCACAACCCTGATACCGTCGATATGGTGCCGAAATTGCCGACACGTCCGTTAATGCTATCGGGACATACGCACGGTGGACAGGTCGAGTTGCCTTGGTTGACCAATTATATTATGAAAAAAGTCTCGATCTTGGGACATAAAAAAGGCATGTATAACCATGAAAATGCTGATGTCTTTGTTACAGTTGGCACAGGGATGGTGGGTGTACCGTTTCGCTTTTTTGTTCCGCCCACTATTGATATTATTGAATTGATTTAATGTTGCAGGCAGCCTATTGCGATTCAATGGATGCTGCCTGAGTATTTAAGCCTCATATTTAAAGCACAATCACATATTTTTATGATAAGAAATTTGCATCAATTACAATAAAATACAGGAGAGCCTATGTCTTTTTCACAAGAAGTCGGTCAATTTTTTGCCTTATCGCTCAGTCAATCCGCGCAGCTAGAACAGGCACTCAGCGCCTTACAGCAGCATCTTCACCACCGCAAACAAAATTTTTCCAGCACATCAGAGCAAAGTGAGCAGGAGTATCAGCATTTTGTACAGGTCATTGCTGCATTTGGTCTAACAGCAGAGCAGATTCCCAGCTTGATGGAACATTTATATGCCATGCCTGAATTTCGGGTATTAGTTAAACAGCTTATTGATTGTTTTTATCAAGCCGGTGGAGACCGCGAACAGTTTAATGAGCTGTATCAACAAATTTTGATGGATGAGCAGATCTAAAAATCACCAATAATCAATTAAAAAAACCAGCGTCATGACGCTGGTTTTTTTAGATTTGAGTACAACTAAATTTGATTATTAACATCGTCATTTTTAGTTTCACGCAGTGCTAGAAAAGCCAACATGGATAAAATCGAGGCTGCGGTTAAGTAATATCCTACAGCATACAGTCCATAACTGGTGGCAAGCTTCGTGGCAATCAGCGGGGCAAAAGACGCACCAAAAATACCGGCTAAGTTAAAGGTTAAGGCAGAGCCAGTATAGCGCACCGAAATGGGGAAAATCTCTGACAGCACTGTACCGATAGGGCCGTAGGTTAAGCCCATAATGGCCAAACCAGTACATAAAAATAAGAACACCACTGGCGTGCTGCCTGATTCCAGCATACGAGAAAAAACCAAACCAAATAAAGCCGCAGCGATACACACCGCAACAGAGGTGCTACGTCGTCCAAATTTTTCTGCCAAAATGGCTGAAATAGGAATAAATGTGGCAAAAGATAACGTGGCAAATAACTGTAACTGTAAGAATTCGGCGCGTGAATAGCCCAATTGAGTGGTGCCCCAATTTAAGGCAAACACCGTGGTTAAGTAAAACACCACAAAAGTACAAATAGCAGCAATGGTGCCTAAAATGAGGGTGCGCCAGTGCTTGGTCATGACTTCTGTAAAGGGAATATTGACTTCTTTTTGTTTGTCTAATACTTTCTGAAAAGCCGGTGTTTCATGCAGCTGTAACCGAATCCATAAGCCGACAATCACCAATAAGGCACTGGCAATAAACGGAATACGCCAGCCCCATTGCATAAAGTCCGCTTCTGACATTAACGCACCCAACAGTAAAAACGATCCTGTGGCCAAGATAAAGCCAATAGGCGCGCCCAGTTGCGGGAACATGCCGTACCACGCGCGTTTACCCTCTGGGGCATTTTCCGTAGCCAACAGTACTGCACCGCTCCATTCACCGCCTAAGCCCAGTCCTTGCCCTAAACGGCACAGTGCCAACAGTAATGGTGCAGCAATCCCAATGTGTTCGTAGGTGGGCAATAGACCAATCGATACGGTCGAGATACCCATGGTCATTAGCGCGGCAACCAAAGTGGCTTTACGCCCAATACGGTCACCTAAGTGGCCAAAGATGGCTGCACCAATAGGACGGGCAATAAAGGCCAAAGCAAAAGTGGCCAAGGATTGAATGGTCGCCGTGGTGGGGTCCGTGCTGGCGGGAAAAAACAAATGCGGGAAGATCAGTACCGCGGCGGTGGCATAAATATAAAAATCGAAAAACTCGATTGTGGTACCGACCAAACTTGCACTGAGCACGCGGAATTTTGAATTTTTGGCTGCCACTGCAGCATGAGAATTTGATGACGCCATAATAACCTTACACTTCGTAAAAATAAAAAATTAGTTTTAAAAGGGTAATCTTTTTAAAAAAGGCGTAATTTCTTAAAAAAACAACGAAAAACGGACTCAATTCATTCAGGGTCACTGAAGTGAAATGAAACAGTTAGATCACGTAAAGATAGATGGCAAAGAAGTGTAATCCCGCCCCCAACAATACAAAGATATGCCAGATCGCATGACTGTATCTTACCTTTTTTAAGGCATAAAACAATGCACCGACGGTATAAGCTAAGCCACCTAAAATAAGATAAGTTAAGGCTTCCGTACTTAGAAATTGGCGCATATCGTCCATTACCAGCAGCGC
Source organism: Acinetobacter harbinensis (assembly GCF_000816495.1). Lineage (GTDB taxonomy): Bacteria > Pseudomonadota > Gammaproteobacteria > Pseudomonadales > Moraxellaceae > Acinetobacter > Acinetobacter harbinensis. The sequence goes on along the minus strand of NZ_JXBK01000001.1, from coordinate 2,499,116 downwards.
CAGCCAACCCATCAACAAATAAGCCATCAGTGAGATTTTTTGAAAACGATGAATAAACACCAATTTAAATAACGTCCCGATTGCTGCAATGAGCCACAGTGCAATCAGCAGGTAATGCGCTTTGGTGGTGGGAAGGGCAATCGATAAAAACGGGGTATAGGTGCCGGCAATTAAATAATAAATAGCGGTATGATCGAGTTTTTTATACCAAGCGCGTTTTTCATAGTCAGTGGCAAAATGATAAATTGCCGAGCTTGAGAACAGCAGAATTAAACTTAAAGCATAAACTGATAAGCCAAAAAACTGGCCGACGGGCAAATAATGACCTTTGATTAACATAAAAATACTGGCGATCACGGCCAAGATGGCACCCAGCGCATGACTTAAGGCATTGATCTGTTCTTCACGGTGCGGATAATCGGAGACGTGCGCAGCAGTCATGGTGAGGCTCAATGATTAAAAATACACTCGTATAGTAATGAAATTTTACCTTTAAAGTAAGACGTTTTAAACTGTAGGTCTAATTTATTCGAGTTATCGCTATGTCTCAGCCGGCTTCTGCTTGTATTCAAGAGCAACAATTTTTAGAAGCTTTCCAGCAAGCGATTGAAACACAAAGTTTTGATCGAATGATTTTAAGTCAGTATCAAGGTGAATTGGCGCAGTTAGACAAAATTATCTTACGTATGGTATCGGTGCAGCAGCAAGTGGTACTGAGTTGTTTATATCGTTATCAAACTCAAGATGTCACCAAAAACTATCCCTTAGATGAAGCGCCTGCTTTGCTTGAATCCTTATTGGCACAGTGTAAACAAGCCAATTTATTTACCACCTCGGCTGAGGTACAACTAAAAAAAAATAAGAAAAAAGCCATGCTGACACGCACTACACATAAATCTGCGGCCGCCGCGCCGCCGCTCACGCAGCAAGCGCATGATCGTGCAAAGCATCGCTATGTCGATCAAGACAGTTATTTTTTACAGCCTTTGGGTATTACCGATCATAAAGCGCAGATTATTCCCAGCATGGCGCGTAAATGGAAACAGATTAATAAGTTCGTGGAAATTTTTTCCGGTGCTTTAGCGCAAATCAGCAGCACTGCATCGGCTTTACGCGTGGTCGATTTTGGTTCAGGCAAAGGCTATTTGACGTTTGCCTTGTATGACTATCTGAGCAAGCACGGGCAAACGCCTTTTATCACAGGGGTCGAGCTGAATCCTAAAATGGTCGAGTTTTGTCAAAAGGTGGCCACGCAAGCGCAGTTTACCCAATTGGATTTTTTCCAAGGTGATGTACGCACTTATCAACCTGAACACTTAGATGTGATGATTGCTTTACATGCCTGCGATGTGGCCACTGACTTTGCCATTCACAGTGGTATTCGCTTAAACGCGCAAATGATTATGTGCGCGCCGTGTTGCCACAAAGAATTGCGTCCACAGTTAGTAAGCCCAGAAGTGCTTAAGCCGATGCTACAATTTGGTATTCATGCCGGACAACAGGCGGAAATGCTGACGGATACTATTCGTGCGTTATTGCTTAAAGCCTATGGTTATGAAAGCAAAGTTTTTGAGTTCGTGGCTTTGGAGCATACCAGTAAAAATAAAATGATCTTGGCCACCAAGCGTCAAGATTATACTGCGCCCGATCAGGCCGTATTGGCACAAATTCAAGCGCTCAAACAGATGTATGGCATTGAAAAGCATTCGCTTGAGTTATTGCTGAATGAGCAGTGGGATCAGCAGGATCTTGGGCGTAAGTGCTAATTTAAAATAACACAGGCAGTCGCGGGGCTGCTGATGTTTGAGGACGATCAAGGTTTATGACAGACGTTAAAATATGTGCAGACAGTTGGGATGTATTGCAGCAGGATGCCCAATCAATTCGTGAGCAAGTATTTATTCAAGAACAACATATTGCAGCGGTAGATGAATGGGATGCAGAAGATGCCATCTCGTTACATTTCGTGGTCTATGCAGATGGAAAGGCTATTGCTACCGCACGCTTGTTGCAAAATAACAGTGTCGGGCGAGTGGCGGTTTTAAAATCACAACGCGGTTTGGGCGTGGGTAAACTGTTGATGCAATACATCATTGACTATGCCCAGCCACAACGTGAATTTTTAAAGTTATCCTCACAAGTACAGGCCATGCCATTTTATGCCGGTTTAGGCTTTAAAGCAGAAGGCGAGGAATACTTAGACTGTGGTATTCCACATAGGACGATGCGACTTTTACTGCGCTAATATAGAGCGGTTGATACGCTGTGCAGAAAGCCAAAAAGCCACATTTAAGTGGCTTTTTGGCTTTCATCTGATGGCTAAAATTTAAGGATTAATGACCATTACCATGTTGTGCTGAGCTTGCAGCGTCAGGCATTGCCGCATGTTGTTCTGCGGTCATTGGATGTTGTTCTGTAGAGCCCATGTCTGGTTCTACATTGCTGCCGTCTTTAAGTTTTTTCGCTTCGTTTAAAGCTTCTTGAGACATGGTGGGTGCGCTTTTAAAGGCATGCTGTTGCTGAGTGTTTTTTTGTTGCTGACTTGGCATGTAATCCGGTTCGTTGGTTACGGCAAGATAGAAAAAACCCAGAAAGAAAGCACTTAAAATAAAGGCAATAATCAGGGCTTTCCAACCCCAAGGTGATTTTTCAGGAGAAGAATGATCAGTCATGAGCACATACCAAAATGGATAAAAATGAATCAAAGTTTGAGTTACTTTATAACACATTGCGCAGAAAAAGCCGATGCATCGGTCATGAATCCTTGTATTTAAATGCCAGATTTAAACAGTGATTGGTTTTAAGCTTTAATGAGCAATGTTGGGGTTTTTATGGCGAGATTGCCATCTGTACCGCTATTTGGCTTTATAGCACTACGCATGCGATGTGCGTTATCTTGATGTAAAAATGCCTTTATTCAATCAAAATAAAGGCATTTTTTAAGATGGAATAAGTGGTCAGACGCTAGATTATGTAATCAGCTCGCCTAAGCGTATTTTATCTTTGAGTAATTCGGGGGCTTTAAAACGTGCGCCGTATTTGGCTTCTAAGCTATTGGCACGGATTAAAGCTTTTTCTAAGCCATATTGATTCAGATATTGAATTGCACCACCGCTCCATGGCGCGAAACCAATACCAAAAATAGAGCCGACATTGGCATCGACCACCGAGGTCAGTACGCCTTCTTCTAAACAGCGCAGGGTATCTAAAGACTGTACAAACAAGAAACGATCCATCATTTCCTGTTCAGAAATATCAGTGTCTTTATTCCAGTGACTTAAACCTGCCCATAAATGCTTTTTGGCATTTTCTGGATAATCATAAAAACCTGCACCGGCTGCTTTGCCTTGGCGCTGGAATTGATGAATCATGCGGTCAATCACCTCATCTGCGGCACAATGCGGCAAGTCTTTACCCTCGGCGCGTAGTGCTTTACGGGTTTCTGCAGCCACATGTTCCGACAAGGTTAAAGACACTTCATCTTGAATGGCCAGTGGGCCGACCGGCATACCTGCTTTAAGCGCGGCCATTTCAATTCTGGCCGGATGCACGCCTTCGGCCAGTAGACGTAAACCTTCTTGCACAAAGCTGCCAAACACACGACTGGTGAAAAAGCCGCGACTGTCATTCACCACAATCGGGATTTTACCAATTTGTTGCACAAAATCAAATGCTTTGGCTAAGGTTTCTGGCGAGGTGTTTTGCCCTTTAATAATTTCAACCAATTGCATTTTATCGACTGGACTAAAGAAATGCAGGCCAATAAAATTAGCCTCATTTTTGGATGCTTGCGCAAGCTCACCAATTGGTAAGGTGGAGGTATTGGAGGCCATCACACCGTCATGCAGTAAATAAGGCTCGACTTCTTGGGTGACTTGCGCTTTTAGTGCTGGGTTTTCAAACACGGCTTCAATCATCAAATCACAGCCTTGTAAATCCTCGCAAGTCGCGGTTGCGGTGATCAGACTTAACACTTGATCGCGTTGTTCTGCGGTCATGCGGCCTTGGGTTACTTTTTTATCTAATATTTTTTGGCTATAGGCTTTGCCTTTTTCAGCTGTTTCAAGTGAAACATCTTTTAAGATTACCTGAATACCTCGACTGGCTGTGACATAAGCAATGCCTGCACCCATCATACCGGCACCTAAAACTGCCACTTTCGTGGTTTTATATTTTGCAATATTTTGTGGGCGACTGGCACCTGCTTTAATGTCATTTAAGCCATGCCAAAACGTAGCAATCATATTTTTGGAAATTTGACCGGTGGCCAAGTAGGTAAAATAGCGTGATTCAATGGTTAATGCGGTGTCGATATCGACCTGCGCGCCTTCTACTGCTGCGGCCAAAATAGCTTCAGGGGCAGGGTAGCAACCCTTGGTTTTATCGCGCAGCATAGCAGGTGCAATGGCCAACATTTGTGCAACTGCCGGTGAAGTAGGCGTACCACCGGGTATTTTATAGCCTTTGCCATCAAACACTTGTTGCGAGATTGGGTGAGCTTTAATCCATGCAATGGCTTTATCCATCAGTTCAGTTTCAGTGTTGGCGCTGTCGTGAATTAAGCCTAAGGACAGTGCTTGATCGACCGACAATTGTTTGCCTTCCATCAATAAAGGCAGGGCAGATTGTAAACCCAACAGCCGAACCATACGCACAATGCCACCACCACCGGGCAGTAAACCTAACGTCACTTCAGGTAAACCAAATTGCGCTTTAGGATTGTTAAGTGCAATACGCTGATGACAGCATAAAGCCAACTCCCAGCCGCCGCCGAGTGCTGTACCATTGAGGGCGGCCACCACCGGAATGCCACGCGTTTCGATATAACGCAACTGTGCCTTCATTTGTTCAATCATATGGAAAAATGCAGTGGCCTGTTCCGCTTCAGCTTGAATAATTTCATTCAGATCACCACCGGCAAAAAAAGTGGGCTTGGCCGAACAAAAAATAATACCTGAAATTTCAGCGTCGGCTTGTAGCTTCGACACCACATCTTCTAAGGCCACACGGAAATCTGCATTCATAGTGTTGGCAGACTGATTGGGTGAATCTAAGGTCAAGAGGACGATATTATCGGTATTTTTTTGATATTGAATTGCACTCATATTCTTTTATTCCCTATATCTTATTGAGTCATTAAACGGCTTATTTTTTGTCTTAAACCCGCTCAATAATGGTGGCAATGCCCATGCCGCCACCCACGCATAAAGTGATCAAGCCACGTTTTTTATTTTGTCGTTCCAGTTCATCCAGTAAAGTGCCTAAAATCATGGCACCGGTTGCACCCAGTGGATGTCCCATGGCAATTGCACCGCCATTGACATTGACTTTGGCCGGATCAACTTTTAGTTCGTGAATAAAACGCAGCACCACAGCGGCAAAGGCCTCATTGACTTCAAACAGATCAATATCATCGATGCTTAGACCGGCTTTGGCTAAGGCTTTACGTGCCGCAGGTGCAGGTCCGGTCAGCATAATGGTCGGGTCGCTACCCACCAATGCGGTGGCTAAAATTTTAGCCCGTGGTTTTAGTCCGTATTGCTGTACTGCTTTTTCCGAGGCAATTAATACCAGTGCTGCGCCATCGACAATACCGGATGAATTTCCTGCGTGATGCACGTGATTGATTTGACCAACTTCCGGATACTTTTGTAGGGCAAGGGCATCAAAACCCATTTGTCCCATCAGGGCAAAACTTGGATTAAGCTTGGCTAGGCTTTGGACGGTGGTGTGCGCTTTGATGAATTCATCTTCAGCTAAAATAGTGACACCGGCTTTGTCTTTAATCGGCACAATCGAGCGATTAAAATAACCTGCAGCTTGTGCCGCTGCGGCTTTTTGCTGCGAATTTTGTGCAAAGGTATCGACATCTTCACGGCTATAGCCATCTATGCTGGCAATTAAATCTGCACCAATGCCTTGCGGGACAAATCCGGCGGCCAGATTGGTTTCAGGATCTAGTGCCCAAGCGCCGCCATCTGAACCCATCGGCACGCGTGACATCGATTCTACGCCACCGGCCACAACCAAATCTTCCCAACCCGAACGAACTTTTTGTGCCGCCATATTGACTGCATCTAAACCAGATGCGCAAAAGCGATTGATTTGTACACCGGCCACATTGTTGTCCCAACCTGCGGCAATGGCGGCTGTTTTGGCAATATCGGCACCTTGATCACCAATGGGAGTAACACAGCCCAGTACAATATCATCCACTTGGCTGGTATCAAGTTGATGACGATCTTTCAATTCATTGAGTAAGGTGCTGAGTAGGGTAATCGGTTTTACTTCATACAGTGCGCCATCGTTTTTGCCTTTTCCGCGGGGTGTGCGAATGGCATCAATAATATAAGCCTCACTCATAGTGCTTTCCTTGTGATTATTTTTAGATCGTTATGCTTTTGAGTGTAATACTTAATTTTTGAAGTGCAATGACGAAAACGAATCAAGTCATCTGATCTTTTTGGCCTATAAAAAAGCCCAGTCAATGCTGACTGGGCTTAAATTATATCGAGCGACTTAAGATTAATGATAGCCATGTAACTGGCGATACAGTCCCGGTGTCACACCCGTCCATTTTTTAAAGGCACGGTGAAAGGTACTGGTTTCACTAAAGCCGACTTGCTGTGCAACATCTTCTAAGGTGAGTTTTGGATTTAACAACAAATGAATCGCAGCATCACGGCGTAGGGCATCTTTCACTCCTTGATAGCTTTTACCTTCCGCAGCTAAGCGACGACGTAAGGTTTGTGGGGAGAGATACAGCATGGACGCCACATCATTTAAGGTTGGCATTTCTTCACCAATTTGACTTTTTAATACTTCACGAATACGTGAGGTTAAAGAGTTGGTGTTTTTAAATTTCACCAATAACTGTGCCGGTGCTGCTTTGAGGAATTCTTCTAAATCGGCTTCGGTCTGTCGCAGCGGTAAATCTAGATAGTCAGCGGCAAAAGTGATTTCAGTGCGTGGTGAATCGAACTGCATCACTGGTGCAAAAAAGAGTGCATCGTATTCGTCGGCATGGGCTGGACGTGCATAACCAAAATGCACCCGTTCAAGCGGTAAACGACGGTCGATTAACCACGAGGCCAATCCATGCCAAATCATCAACATACTTTCAGTGATGAAATGATCCGGATCCATTTTGGTCGGAATTAAAGGCACCAAGCGTGCTTCATGCTTATCGCGTTCAAGCGTAACCGACCATTCATCGCCAAACAATTTATAAAATTGTGAGGAAAGTTCTAAGGCATCGCCTAGCGTTTTGGCATGAATAATCAACTGACACATAATGGCAAAAGTGCCCAAACGGCGCACTTGGCTGTCAAAGCCGATATGCTCATCTTGCGTGACCATCCACAACATTTTAATAAAGCGGGTGTACTGTTCTGGAGAAATTCGCGCTTTAGGTTGGCGTAATAATTCCGCTTCTATGCCGACATGAGACAATAAGCTTTCTACATCCATTCCTAGACGTTTAACGCCTGTTAGAGCCGCATTAACGAAGTGGATACTAATGGTATCGCGGCTCATGTTAAATCCTTCAGTCTCTTTTATATTCACGTGTGGTTGACCTAAATGACGCTAAAAAATATTGGAATGGCAATTTACAATAGCCATTTTGCCCTATTTACATCTTAAATGGCCGAAATGATCAAGGTAAATGGCTGAACATGACATTGTTTTGTTGGTTTTATATTTCTAAGATGAATGAAAAATCCACAAATAAAAAGTGAAAATACCATGTCAGCTGCACTAAAAGGATTGAAAGTCCTCGATTTTTCTACACTCTTACCTGGCCCTTTTGCCACCTTATACTTGGCGGATTTGGGTGCAGAGGTGACGCATGTTGAGTCGCCCACACGTCCCGATCTTATTCGCCTGTTACCGCCGTATGCCAATGGGCAAGCCACGGCGCACAGTTATCTTAATCGTAACAAAAAATCCATCGCTTTAGATTTAAAAGACAGCGCCAATATCGCACTGCTTAAAAGCAAGATTACTGAGTTTGATATTGTGGTAGAGCAGTTTAGGCCGGGGGTGATGCAGCGCTTGGGTTTGGACTATGAAACACTGGCTAAACTTCATCCGCGACTGATTTATTGTTCCATTACGGGCTATGGCCAAACCGGATTGTATAAAGATAAAGCCGGACATGACATTAATTATCTGGCGCTCTCGGGCATTATGGGGCACAGCGGTCGACAAGACAGCGGCCCTCCGCCATTGGGCATACAAATTGCCGATGTTGCGGGTGGCTCTTTACATGCGGTGATTGCGATTTTGACCGCGGTGATTGAGCGCGCATGCAGTGGGCAAGGGCAATATATTGATATTTCCATGACCGATTGTGTGGCCACCTTAAACAGTATGGCGGCTGCGGCAAGTTTGGCTGGAAACACAGCGCAACAGGCTGAAAAAGAGTATCTCAATGGAGGAACTTTTTATGATTATTACCAAACGCAAGATGGTCGTTACTTGTCGATTGGAAGTTTAGAACCACAATTTATGACTGCTTTGGCACAGATCTTAGAGCTTCCTGTGCTTTTGGAGAAAGGAACGTCATTTGATCCAGCTGATCGCGATGAAGTAAAAGCGGCGCTTAAAGCCAAAATTAAGCTGAAAGACTGGGCCGAATGGTCAGTGCTGTTTGCTGGGCAGGATGTCTGCGTAGAGCCCGTCTTAAACTTAGAGGAAGCATTACGTTCACCTTTGGCGCAGCAGCGGCAATGGCAGGTTGAGGTGCCGCTTTTTGAGGGCAGTACGCAAACCGAAACGCAACTGGCTTGTCCGATTAAATTTTCACGCTCTACCCTCAGCTATGACTATATCGGGCGGCCCTTGGGACACGATTGTTTTTAAATTGTGCAAACTATCCAGCTAAAGTTTTTATTTAACATGAGCTTAACAAAAAGTCTCATTAATGATAAAAAAAAGCAAGGTAAGCTACATATAAGTTACACATTGTTAAGAAGGACACTTATTATGAATAAATACAATAAGAGAAGTGCTCACTGCTTAGGAATTGCTCTTTTAAGCTTAACTTGTGTGATGCAAAACGTATATGCAGCCGAGGCATTTTCATCGCAAAGTCCGTGGATGTTAGGGGATTGGAAGGGTCAGCGGACGGTGTTAGAGCAAAAAGGTTATACCTTTAGCTTGGGCTATACTGGTGAAATGGCCAGTTTAATCGATGCAAAGTATGCCTCTAATCACGGTACAGAATATGCCGATCAATTTGCCTTAGGCGCACATTTCGATTTAAATAAAATTTTAGCTTGGCACGATACACAAGCGCAAATTACGCTGACGCAGCGTAATGGGCGTTCATTGTCTCAAACCGCAGATGCTTTAGATGGCCATCAAAGTTCAGTACAAGAAGTCTGGGGTCGCGGGCAAACGTGGCGCTTAACTGACTTTTGGATTCAGAAGCAATTTCTACAGCAAACGTTAGATATAAAAGTCGGACGCTTTGGTGAAGGGGAAGATTTCAACACCTTTGATTGTGATTTTCAAAACCTTGCTTTATGTGGCTCGCAAGTGGGCAATTGGGTCGGCGATCAATGGTACAACTGGCCGGTCAGTCAATGGGCCGTCCGTGCGAAATATCATTTACAACCCGATGTCTATGCCCAAGTGGGCGTGTATGAATACAACCCCGAAAACTTAAAACGCAGCCAAGGTTTTAATCTCAGTAGCGACGGTTCAAAAGGCGCCATCATTCCTGTTGAAGCGGTATGGTCACCTAAAGTCGGTGTCGCGCAGCGCGCTGGTGAATATCGCGTGGGCTATTACTACAGCACCGCAGATGCCAGCGACATTCAGAATCCCACTCAAACTTCGCATAAACAGGGCATGTGGCTTGTGGCCAAGCAACAGCTGACGAGTGATCACGATAATCCAGAGCGTGGTCTGAGCGGTTTTATCAATTTAACGTTACACGACTCCGACACCAATGTGGTCAGCAATATGCAGAACGTTGGACTGGTCTATACCGGTTTGTCAGCGACACGCCCTAAAGATGCATTGGCTGTAGGTGTGGCCAGAATTAGCATAAATGATGATATTGCTGATCAGCAGGCGGCCCTCAATCAGCCACGTCAAAATGAAGAATATGATATGGAAGTGTACTACGGTATTCATGCCAATGACTGGTTAACCATCCGACCGAATATTCAATATATCCGCCATGTCGGTGCCTATAAAAATGGTGAGAATGTTTGGGTGGGCGGCATCAAGTTCCAAACAGCATTCTAAAATTTACATCACTCGTTTTTAGATACGTAAATACTGAAGTGGAATCCAATGCAGCGTTTGATTGAACTCAACGCTGTTTCAGATCACATCTTTTTGAGAGGGCTGACGGTTTAGATCAGTTGTTCTTTAGCGACGTTGTTGTGTAGATGTTTGATTTAAAGGCGTTCAGCCTTTGCTTGAGTTCAGTGAGGTTTTGCGCTGGGCTTAAATTAAATTGATTCTTGATCTGCATAAAGTCCTCGCTGTCTTAAGTGTTCATCCTCAAGATTACTGCGGTATTTAACATCTAAAAACTAAAAAGGTGCGCAACTGACCAATCAGGATGCGCTTTAAATCAAGAAGATTAGAGATAGGTGGTCAAGTATGAATAATCCATCTTCAAGTTCAGTGCTCAAAACCATTACCGTCATTATTGCGGCTGTTTTTGGTTTGGTATTGCTCATCGGAGGAATTTGGCTTGCGGTGTTAGGCGGTTCTTGGTACTACATCATTGCAGGTTTATTTTTCCTTGCGACTGCGGCGTTATTGCATCGCTTAAAAAGCTCGGCACTTATTGTTTACGCCATACTGGTGTTGGCGACGGTGCTGTGGGGCTTATGGGAAGTCGGTTCGGATTTCTTTGCCTTAGCACCGCGTTTAGATATTTTAGGACTATTTGGTTTATGGTTGTTTATTCCTGCGGTGACACGCGGCTTTTTACAGACTAAACCCGCGAAAATTGTCTTGGGTAGCTCGTTGGCGCTGACCATTGCGGTGATGGTTTACGCAATCTTTAATGATCCGCAAGAAATTCGCGGTGAATTAACCACACAACAGCCTGCAACTGCTCAGCCGATTGATGGTATTCCTGACGCTGATTGGCCGGCCTATGCGCGTACTCAATCGGGTTTACGTTATTCGCCGTTAACCCAAATTAATGAAAAAAATGTCAAAGATCTTCAGGTGGCATGGACTTATCATAGCGGTGAAACCAAAACTGCAAATGACTCAGGTGAAACCACCAATCAAGTTACCCCCATTAAAGTGGGTGACAATATGTACATTTGTACCACGCACCAACGTTTGGTCGCGCTTGATCCGGCAACCGGTAAAGAAAAATGGAATTTTGATCCTCAGCTTAAAGCAGATCATACTTACCAGCATTTAACCTGCCGTGGTGTGTCGTATTACGATGCCAACAACACCACAGGTTTTGCCACCAGTTTAAAAAATCAAACATCATCTTCAACACAGTGCCCGCGTAAAGTCATTTTACCGGTCAATGATGGTCGTTTGGTGGCCATCAATGCAGACAATGGTCAACGCTGTACAGACTTTGGTAAAAATGGCGAAGTTGATTTACAAAAAGATATGCCGTTTCCGTATCCGGGCGGTTATATCCCAACTTCTCCACCTATCGTCACTGGTAGTACCATTATTATTGGTGGCTCAACCACCGATAACTACTCTACCCAAGAACCATCTGGGGTGATCCGTGGTTATGATGTCAATACGGGCGCACTACTTTGGGTATTTGATACGGGCGCAGAAAATCCAAATGCGATTCCTGCTCCGGGGCAAAAATATGTGCAAAACTCACCGAATGCATGGGCACCACTGGCTTATGATGCAAAATTAGACATTGTTTATGTGCCAACCGGCGTGGGAACACCTGATATTTGGGGTGGTAACCGCACGGAATTACATGAGCGTTATGCCAATTCAATGCTGGCATTAAATGCTTCAACCGGTCAGTTGGTTTGGGATTTTCAAACCACGCATCATGATTTGTGGGATATGGATGTACCGGCTCAGCCGACGTTGGCTGATATCAAAAACAAATCCGGTCAAACTGTTCCGGCTATTTATGTATTAACCAAAACTGGTAATGTCTTTGTGTTGGATCGTCGTACGGGCGAAGCCATTGTACCGATCACTGAAAAACCAGTGCCGCAAAGCGTAAAACGTGGCCCTGCCACCAAAGGTGAACATTATTCACCAACGCAACCGTTTTCTGATTTTGACTTGGCACCGAAAGATAAACTTACTGATAAAGACATGTGGGGCGCTACCATGTTTGATCAGTTGGTGTGCCGCGTGTCGTTCCATCGTTTAAATTATGAAGGGATTTATACCCCACCTTCTGAAAATGGCACCTTGGTATTTCCGGGCAACTTAGGCGTGTTTGAATGGGGCGGTATGTCGGTGAATCCAGATCGTCGCATTGCTTTAATGAATCCAATTGGTTTGCCTTTTGTCTCAAAACTGATTCCTGCCGATCCTAATCGTCAGCAAACTGCCAAAGGTGCAGGCACCGAGCAAGGCGTGCAACCGATGTATGGCGTGCCGTATGGCGTTGAAATCAGTGCTTTCCTTTCACCTTTTGGTTTGCCGTGTAAACAACCGGCATGGGGTTATGTGGCAGGTGTCGACTTAGATACTCATCAAGTGGCGTGGAAACGTCGTATCGGAACCATTCGTGACAGTATGCCGGGCATTCCATTGCCACCCTTTAAAATGGGTGTGCCAATGTTGGGTGGTGTCATCTCGACTGCTGGTAATGTGATGTTTGTCGGGGCAACACAAGACGATTACATCCGTGCCATTAACGTCAATAACGGAGATGAACTGTGGAAAGGGCGTCTGCCTGCAGGCGGTCAAGCCACACCTATGACCTATGAAATAAACGGTAAACAATACGTGGTCATCATGGCCGGTGGTCATGGCTCCTTTGGCACCAAAATGGGTGATTCCTTGGTGGCCTATGCCTTACCTGATCAAAAATAAGCAGTCTTAAATATATTGTTTAAAAAGCCTGATTCGTCAGGCTTTTTTTATTCACCATAATAAGCCTTGTTATTCCTTTCTCGCGAAGCACCATAAAGAGGGCCAAATATTGATAAAAGATGTTTATTGCGGTGTAAATTTAGCATCAAATGAGCATTGAGACTTTTGTATATGAAAAATAAAGATAAATAAGTCAGAAATACATCCAATCGGCTTCAAAAGCCGCGCAATGGCGTGTATTGCAGGCAGTGTCGGCATTCTGGCGCTGCTTATCAATAAAACAGCTATTAAATATGTAGAAAACACATTTCGCTGATAGGTCAAATCTGGTTATGCTGTGCGTCGTTATAATGAAACTACTAGCTGTACGCCATGTATTTATATACTGATTTCGATCAACAATTGGTCAATGAACGGGTTGCACAATTTCGTGACCAAACGGAACGTTATTTAGCCGGAAAATTAACCGAAGATGAATATCGTCCGTTACGCTTACAAAATGGTTTATATATTCAGCGTTATGCGCCGATGCTGCGTATTGCTGTGCCGTATGGTCTCATGAACTCCAAGCAATTGCGTAAAATTGCCGAGTTGGCTACAGCCTATGATCGTGGCTACGCACATGTCACCACGCGCCAAAATATTCAATTTAACTGGTCGGCATTAGAAAATATACCAGATATGTTGGCAGAGCTTGCCACCGTACAAATGCATGCCATTCAAACTTCGGGCAACTGTATTCGTAACACCACCACAGACCAATATGCAGGCGTGGTGGCAGGTGAAATTGCTGATCCACGTCCGACCTGTGAATTGATCCGTCAGTGGTCGACTTTTCATCCAGAATTCGCTTTTTTACCACGTAAATTTAAGATTGCGGTCTCGGCATTGTCAGAGATTGATCGCGCTGCGGTATCGTTTCATGATATTGGGGTGTATATCGTTAAAAATGACGCCGGTGAAATTGGTTATAAAATTAAAGTCGGTGGTGGTTTAGGGCGTACGCCGGTCATTGGCAGTTTTATTCGTGACTTTTTACCACGTGAAGATTTAATTGCTTATTTAGAAGCGATTCTACGCGTGTATAACTTGCATGGTCGCCGTGACAATAAATACAAAGCGCGAATTAAAATTTTGGTTAAAGCTTTAACTCCCGCAGTTTTTGCAGAAAAAGTAGAAGCGGAATTTGCACATACGGTACAGAGCTTAAAAATTCAGCCAGACATTTTGCAAAAATTAGATGAAGAATTCACGCCATTTGCTTATCAACAGCGCGCTGATGAAGACTTCACTGAGTTGTTTGCACAATATCCGAAATTTAAACATTGGTTTAACATCAATACCAATGCGCATAAAGTGCAAGGCTATCGTATTGTGACCATTTCACTGAAACGCGCTGGTTTAGCGCCAGGTGATATGACCACCGATGAGATGAATTTAATTGCCGATCTAGCCGATCAATATACTTTTGGTGAGCTGCGCACCACGCACGAACAAAATATTTCCTTGGTCGATGTGCCACAACAGGATTTATTTACCCTATGGCAAACGCTCGATGCGCATAACTTGGCTCGCGCGCATATTGGTTTTATCACTGATATTATCTGCTGTCCGGGGGGCGATTTTTGTTCATTGGCCAATGCCAAATCCATCCCGATCTCTGAAGCGATTTCTCGCCGTTTTGATGATCTGGATACCGTTTATAATTTAGGTAAATTAGATCTGAATATCTCTGGTTGTATGAATGCTTGTGGTCACCATCATGCTGGTAATATTGGTATTTTGGGCGTCGATAAAAAAGGTGCGGAGTTCTACCAAATTACCTTGGGCGGACATGCCGATCATGATGCCTCTATTGGCGCTATTTTGGGGCCTTCATTTGCCGCTGATCGTGTACCTGATGTGGTGGAAGAAATCCTCAATACTTATTTAGATCTGCGCACTGAAGGTGAAGACTTTATTGATACCTATCGCCGTGTGGGGATTCAAGCCTTTAAGGAGCGCGCATATGCTTAATACTGAACTGCCAGTGCTGTATAAAAATGCGGATATTCGTGACAATACCTATCAAGTGATTGATGAAGATGGCCTATTGCCACACGGTGATGTACTGCTGACCTGCGCACAACTGGATCAATTGCCGAATATTCAAGGTAAAAAAGCGCTGTATATCACGGTGGAAGATTCGCCTGAAGTGCATGCCTTTCCGCTGGATCAACTCGATGCGATTTTTATTGAGTTTGCAGGATTTAACGATGGTCGTGGTTATTCCTTTGCCGCTTTACTGCGTCGTCAAGGCTACCAAGGTGAACTGCGTGCCACGGGGGATATCTTTAAAGACGTGTTAAATTATTTAAAACGTGCCGGTTTTGATAGTTTTGTGGTGAAAGCCGGTAAAGATCTGATTGAAGCAGCGGCGGGCTTAAATGATTTTAAAAATCCCTATCAGGCCTCCACTGCGGTTGCTCAAGCACATTATCAAACTGGTGCTTAAGAGAGTGGTTTAGATTATTCTGCCCACCATAAAAAAATCCTGCTGATGCAGGATTTTTTTTGCTTACAAGCTAAATTTTAGCTCACTGCCCAATTAAAGCAGTTCAATGGCAATGGCTGTGGCTTCACCGCCGCCAATACATAATGCTGCAATCCCTTTCTTGCCACCAGTACGTTTTAAAGCGTGAATCAGCGTTAAAATAATACGTGAACCGGTTGAACCGACAGGATGACCCAGCGCACATGCACCACCGTTAATATTCACTTTTTCGGCATCCAGTTTAAAGTCATCAATTGGACACATGGTCACCATGGCAAACGCTTCATTGATTTCCCACAGATCAACATCAGCAGCATTCCAACCGGTTTGTTTTAGCACTTTTTCAATGGCGCCCACAGGTGCAATGGTAAATTCTGAAGGATGTTGTGAGTTAGATGCGTAAGCCATAATTTTAGCCAGAGGTTTTAAGCCTTTGGCTGCTGCATGCTCACTTGAGGTTAACACCAGTGCAGAGGCACCATCTGAAATCGAGCTGGCATTGGCGGCTGTAATGGTACCATCTTTGGCAAAAGCAGGACGTAAAGTGGGGATTTTAGCAATATTGGCATTGAAGGGTTGTTCGTCTTTATCGACCACAACATCGCCTTGACGAGTTGAAATGGTGACGGGCACAATCTCATCGGCAAAGTAACCTTCATTAACCGCAGTTTGCGCACGTTTTAATGAACGAATTGCAAAGTCATCCATTTGTTCACGCGTATAACCACGGCTGTTGGCCATATCTTGGGCAAAAGAACCCATCAGGCGACCGGTTTCGGCGTCCTCTAAACCATCTAAAAACATATGATCTTTCACATCGCCATGTCCCATCCGATAACCGGCACGGGCTTTGGTGAGGATGTATGGTGCATTACTCATCGACTCCATACCACCGGCTACGACAATGTGAGCAGAACCGGCTTTAATCATATCTGCAGCTTGCATGACAGCTTTCATCCCTGAGCCGCAGAGCTTATTAATGGTCACTGCACCGGTTGAATCTGGCAGACCGGCTTGACGCATGGCTTGACGCGCAGGACCTTGTTTTAAACCCGCAGGCAAAACACAGCCCATAATGACTTCTTCAACATCGCTTGCTTGTAAATTTGCACGTGCAATGGCCTGTTTGATGGCAGCTGCACCCAGCTCTGGTGCAGTTGCAGCAGATAGACTGCCTTGGAAGCCGCCCATTGCGGTACGTGCACCATTGACAATTACGATGTCAGTCATTGTGTTCTCTCCAGTCATGGATTTTGAGTAAATTATTTTAGATGCTCAACAGTATATTGAAAAATACACAGGAATAAAGCCTGATAGCTCTGCACTTTTAGACTGATAAGTTTTTAGCAAGCGGGTGGTTGCTCAATGCGAGTATTGCCCATAGTACTGAGCAAAATTTTATAATGCGGTTGATTGGAGGTCGAGCAGTAATAAAAACTGCCATTAGAGCCAATCGGCAGACCATTGGTCGATTGAAACGTTAGGCTGGGAATTCTAAGAGCACCTTTCCAATTTAAAAGGCCATACTTTAAATTGGTGGATTGTGTTGAAATAATGCGCTCATCTGCATCCACTTGCCGATTTTTATTACGATCAATAAAAATAATAAAAGCGGAGTGCCACTGGTCTGCCTGACAGCTGGTTCGGTTTTGAGAGGGGCAAATCACCACGTTATTGTGCTGAATGGCCGCATGCGATTTTGCCAATTGAATACTTGAGATAATTTGATGCGAACTATTTTTGATTTCTTGTCGCGCCATACTGTCATAAAAATAGGGCAGACTTATGCTGACTAAAATAGCCAAAATAGCGCAGCTGACAATCAGTTCGAACAGCGTAAAGCCGTTTTTGATATGAAAAAGCATTGAATTAATCCAGTTGAATATTTTCTTTTAATTGGTTATGTTGTTAGTGTTTTGTTTCTAATCGTTTTTTTTGTAAGTAATATATATTACTTAAGTTTTGCGAAAGCTGTTAAAATAATTCGCAACTGACAATAAGCTATTCAGAACAATAAATTGAGTAAAAAGTTACCGAATTACAACGGAAATTGTAAGTAATTTTGTCAATAATTTACTTGATTAAAATTATCAAGCACTTGGAAAAGAAATAAAGTGTTTGTATGATTCAGTGTGAATAGCTTAATCATAAAACTGGGGTATTAAAAAGCCTATCTCAGGATGGCCGAATTTTAGGCTTGAGCTTGAACAATAATGTTATCTCTGGAGGATAAATCCATGAAAATGAGTCGTATTGCATTGGCAATGCTTGTAGCTGCCCCTTTAGCGGCTGCAAACGCAGGCGTAACTGTTACTCCATTAATGCTTGGTTATACTTTCCAAGACACTCAGCACAACAATAATGGTAGTGATGGCGAATTAACTAATGGTCCTGAGCTACAGGACGATTTATTCGTTGGCGCTGCACTGGGTGTTGAATTAACTCCTTGGTTGGGTTTTGAAGCTGAATATAACCAAGTTAAAGGTGATGTAAACGGTTTAGCTGCAGATGCCGAATACAAACAAACTCAAATCAATGGTAACTTCTATGCTACTTCTGATTTGATCACTAAAAACTATGACAGCAAAATCAAACCTTATGTTTTATTAGGTGCTGGTCACTATAAATATGACATCGACGGTATTGCTGAAGAGAAAGAAGGTACTTTGGGTAACGCAGGTCTAGGTGCTTTTTGGCGCTTAAACGATGCTTTATCTTTACGTACTGAAGCTCGTGGTACTTATAACTTTGACGATAAATTCTGGAACTACACAGCTTTGGCTGGTCTTAACGTAGTTCTTGGCGGTCACTTGAAACCAGCTGCTGCTGTTGTTGAAGTTATGCCAGTTGAACCTGTTGCTCCAGTTCAACCAGCTCCACAAGAGTTGACTGAAGATCTCAACATGGAACTTCGTGTGTTCTTTGATACCAACAAATCAAACATCAAAGATCAATACAAGCCAGAAATCGCTAAAGTTGCTGAGAAGTTAGTTGAATATCCAAACGCTACTGCTCGCATCGAAGGTCATACAGATAACACAGGTCCACGTGCGTTAAACGAACGTTTGTCTTTGGCTCGTGCTAACTCTGTTAAATCTTCACTTGTAAATGAATACAATGTAGATCCAGCTCGTTTGGCTACTCAAGGTTTTGCTTGGGACCAACCAATTGCTGACAACAACACTAAAGAAGGCCGTGCTATGAACCGTCGTGTATTCGCGACTATTTCTGGTAGCCGTACAGTTGTTGCAGAACAAGCTCAATAATTTATTATTGAACTAATGCAAAAGAAGAAGCAGCCGTCAGGCTGCTTTTTTTATCTCGATACAATATGTTTTACATATCTATTAATCGTTTATAAAATAAGGCTGGACAATAAAAAATAAAAGCAGCAAGAACATGAAATAGCTCGGACGCCTATTCATGGTAAATATTCTCTACACTTTAATTAATTCGCTGAGTGTACACTTTGGCTATCTTTCTTTTAAGATATGAAAAATACGGTAATCTTTAAAGTTCTATTTGAGGTGGTGTTTTTTAGCTTGCTGCTCATATAGCGCCTGATCATGCTATAAAATTTATGACTCTTATCTTTAAGTGGTGATTTTTTAGTGTATGGAAATACAAATTTCATCGCACTGTATGAGAGGTGTGATTTTATTACCTACGCCAATTTTTTATCTTGAGCCATAAAAAAACAGCCCGAAAGCTGTTTTTTTATGAAACTGAATAATCAATCCCGTTCGACGTTGACCGGTTGTACATCCATCTCTGCATAAGGAATCAGTTTGGATTTATGTTTCCATTTATAACCCAACCAAATTACCAAGAACAAGGGAATGCTGATATAGGTTGAGAGTAAGCCTAACCAATCAATTCGACCGCCAATCAGCGCTTCATAATTCTGTCCTAAAATAATCACCGAACATAAAATAAAGGCAAACCATGGGGCGAAGGGGAAGAATTTTGCCGTATACGCCAAGTCTTTTAATTTATAGCCTTGCGCTAAATAACCTTTACGGAAGCGATAGTGTGAAATGGCAATGCCGAGCCACACAATAAAACCGCACATACCCGACATATTCAGTAGCCAGTTAAACACTTGCTGTTCACCAATAAAAGTGGTTAAAAAGCAGAGTGCAGCAACAGCAGTGGTGGCATACAGTGCGTTCATCGGTACACCGCGTGGATCAAGTTTGGCAAACCATTTTGGTGCCCGTCCTTCACGCGCCATATCAAACAGCATTCGGGTGGATGAATACATCCCTGAGTTACCGGCAGATAAAATAGCCGTTAAGATCACCGCGTTCATTAAACTGGCCGCAAAAGCAAAACCGGCTTTTTCATACAGCAAGGTAAAAGGCGAAAGGGTGATATTGTCACTTGCCGCAGCTTGTAGTAGGCGCGGATCATCATAGGCCACCAAGGTGCCAATAATGAAGATACAAACAATATAGAACAGTAAGATTCGCCAGAAAATTTGCTTAATTGCAACCGGAATAGTTTTCTTGGGATTTTTTGATTCACCTGCAGCAACGCCCACCATCTCGGTGCCTTGAAAAGAGAATCCGGCAATCATCGCCACACCAATCATGGCCTGTAAACCACCAACAAAAGGTGCATCACCTTTGGTCCAGTTAGAAAAAGTCACCATATTCGGTGTCAGCATGATTTTCCCAATCATGGCGATACCAATAATAATAAAGATAATAATGGCAATGACTTTTACCAGCGAAAATAGGAATTCAGTTTCCCCGAAGCCTTTGACCGTCAGTGAGTTAATCGCAAAGATAATGCCAAGGAAGAGGGCGCTCCAGTAGAATCCCGGAATATCGGGAAACCAGAATTTCATAATGAACTGTACCGCAACCAACTCAAAGGCCACGGTAATGGCCCAGTTGTACCAATAGTTCCAGCCTAAAGCAAAGCCAAAACCACTTTCTACATATTTGGTACCATAGGTGAAAAATGCACCAGAAGTAGGGTTGTGTGTAGCCAATTCGCCTAAGCTGGTCATTAAGAAATAAATCATTAAGCCAATTAACGCATAGGCCAATAATGCACCGCCTGGACCTGCATTGGCAATGGTTGCACCGGATGCCAAAAATAAACCTGTCCCAATCGAGCCACCAATGGCAATCATATTTAGATGGCGTGCACCCAGCTTACGCTGGAGATGCATTGGTTGATTTGCTTCGCTCATCATTGTTCCTTAAGTTTTTTTTGCGTCTTGGCAAACAGTACCTTAAAGCCTTGTTGATCTGCTTTAACGCTACATTGACCAAAATTCTGCTCAATTAATAATGGATAATTTAAAAAGCGATTTGAAACCATCCACAATTCACCACCCGATTTTAAATGACGGCGTGAGGTTTTACATAAATTTTCACTGGCGTTGTAATTGGTGTGAATCCCTTGATGAAAAGGTGGATTACTGACAATGGCATGTAAGAACAGTGGTGCATCTTCAATACCCGTAACCGCAGAAATTTCCAGTTGCTCAGGGGAGAGATTATTTTTTTCAAAAGTCAGATGGGTAGAAGCCAAAGCAAAGGCATCGACATCCATCGCGAAAATTCGGTTTTGCGGATTTAATTTGGCTAAATAGGCACTGATAACCCCTGCGCCACAGCCAAAGTCAGCAATTTTACCGGAGGTCACTTGTGATAAAAAAGGCAGCAATACCGCAGTACCTATATCTAAGCGATTTTGACTAAAGACACCCGGTAGGGCGCAAATGGTTAATTCACCTTCTGGCGTGGCAACGGTGTAGTGCTGTGCCCAATCGGCCAAAGGTTTGGCGTTTACATTGGCTGCAATGCTCATTTGCCACATTTGACAGTGACGCGCGCTATCTAATTTACAGGCTTTACCAAACGGCAATAGTTGTTTAGCTGCACGTTCTACCCCGGCTTTTTTCTCACCGACCAAGAAAACAGATGCACCTACGCTTAAGCGACTGACCACATTGTGCAGTAAGTAGTTGAGTAGTTCTTTGGACTTGGGGACAAAAATAATGGCTTGGTCAAAATCACCTTCAGGTAGATCGACTCCAAAATGTACATTGGCTTGCTGCGTTTGAAAATATTGCAGCTCATTATAATCCCATGTCCATAATGATGGCGTGATGTTGGCGGCTAAATTGGCGACTAAGTCATCTGTCGGTGCATTCACCAACAGTACGCGTCCAGATAAATATTCGTGCTGTCGAATGACAACTTCACTTCTCGGATCCATTTTTTATCTCGTCATTGAACAATTCTGCCCAGACAATGCTGGGCAGAATTGGTGCTGAAATGAAATTATTTCTTCGACTCTGGAAGAATAATATTTAATAACAATGCTGCAATACCACCTGTTGCCACACCTGAACTGAAAATATTACGGAATAATTCAGGGAGATGTTCAAGTATTTGCGGTACTTGCGCAACGCCTAAGCCCAAGCCTAGGGAAATTGCAATAATCAGTAAAGCGCGGCGGTCTAGTTGTACACCAGAAAGGATATTAATACCAGAGGCGGCCACTGCACCAAACATCACCATAACTGCACCGCCCAGCACCGCTTGAGGCACGGCTTGAATTACACCTGCCACAGCAGGAAATAAACCTAAAATCACCAGTAATGCTGCAATCCAAATGCCGACGTAACGACTTGCCACACCGGTCAATTGAATCACGCCATTGTTTTGGGCAAAGACGGAGCTGGGAAAAGTATTAAAAATACCCGCCAAGAACGAATTAGCACCATTGACCAATACACCACCTTTAATACGTTCCATCCATTGTGGTCCATCAACCGCTTGATTCGACAGTTTTGATGTGGCGGTAATATCACCAATGGCCTCAAGTGAGGTCACCAGATAAATAAAGGCCATTGGGATAAATAAACTCCAAGAGAAGCTCAGACCAAAATGCATCGGCGTTGGAATTTGAACAATTGGGGCATCTTTTAAGCCAGAAAAATCCAGATAACCCATAAAACCGGCCAAGGTATAGCCAATAATTAAGGCAATCAAAATCGCTGAGCTTTTAATCCACGTTACGCGTGCACGATTGAGCAGCACAATAATGGCCAAAACCGTACAGGACATGATCAGGTTATCGGTACTGGCAAAGGTTTTATCGCCCATGGCTTGATAACCACCGCCCATACTAATCAGGCCTTCCTTAATTAAGGTTAGACCAATCAGCAGCACCACAATGCCGGTGACCAATGGCGTAATCAGCTTTTTTACCCAAGGCAAAATACGCGATACGCCCATTTCAATAAATGAACCGGCAATCACCACCCCAAAAATAGAGGCCATTACCGCTTCAACTGGTGTACCGGCCGCGACCATCGCCGAGCCAATACCAATGATCGGGCCAATAAAGTTAAAACTGGTGCCTTGTACAATGAGTAAGCCGGCACCAAAAGGGCCAACCTTTTTACATTGCAGAAAAGTAGCAATACCGGAGATCACCAAAGACATGGATAAAATCATGTTGGTGTCTTGTTTTGACACGCCCAGCGCTAAACAAATCAGGAGGCCGGGTGTGACAATCGGCACAATAATGGCAAGCAAATGTTGCAAGGCAGCTAAAAAAGCGATGAATGGTTGAGGACGATCGTTTAATCCGTAGACTAAATCGAGGCGATCTTGATGCTCTGGAGAATTCTTTAAATCAGACATGTAAGACAGGTACAGCAGCAATTTGCGGTTATTCTAATCGAGTTACAGGACATTACAAACGAAAAAACCATGCAATTGTTAAAAAAACTTGTAACTGAGGATGAACAGTGACTACTAAAAGTTTCTAATTTTCTGTATAATTTGGCTTCAAATTTATAGCGTATCGAATTTACATGTCAGATATTAAAACACTCCGCAATATTGCCATTATTGCGCACGTTGACCATGGTAAAACCACTCTTGTAGATAAACTTTTGCAACAATCAGGTGCTCTCGGTGATCGTGCGGGCGAGATTGAGCGTGTCATGGATTCGAATGCGCTAGAGTCAGAGCGCGGTATTACTATCCTTGCAAAAAATACTGCAATTAAATGGTTAGATAAACGTACCGACACTGAATACCGCATTAACATCGTCGACACCCCGGGACATGCTGACTTCGGTGGTGAAGTTGAACGTGTAATGTCGATGGTTGACTGTGTATTACTTCTTGTAGACTCACAAGACGGTCCAATGCCACAAACTCGCTTTGTAACGTCTAAAGCGTTTGCACGCGGTTTAAAGCCAATCGTTGTATTGAACAAAGTTGACCGTCCGGGCGCACGTCCTGATTGGGTTATGGATCAAGTATTTGATTTGTTTGATAATCTTGGTGCAACTGACGAACAGTTAGATTTCCCAGTGGTTTATGCTTCAGGCTTAAACGGTATTGCGGGTCTTTCAGTTGATAACTTAGCGCCAGATATGACGCCATTGTTTGAAACGATTGTTGATATTGTTGAACCGCCAAAGGTTGACGTTGACGGTCCTTTCCAAATGCAAATTTCATCACTTGATTATAATAATTTCGTCGGTGTTATTGGTATTGGTCGTATTCAACGTGGTTCAGTTAAAACCAATACGCCAGTAACTGTTATCGATAAAGATGGCAAAACACGTAATGGCCGTATCTTAAAAATCATGGGTTACCATGGTCTTGAACGTGTAGATATTGAAGATGCTTCTGCAGGTGACATCATCTGTATTACAGGTCTTGATGCACTGAACATTTCAGACACCATTTGTGATCCGAAAAATGTTGAAGCAATGGAACCTTTATCTGTAGATGAGCCAACAGTGTCGATGACTTTCCAAGTCAACAACTCGCCATTTGCTGGTCGCGAAGGTAAATTTGTAACTTCACGTAACATTCGTGAACGTTTAGATCGTGAATTAATTCATAACGTGGCTTTACGCGTTGAAGACACTGAATCTCCTGATCGTTTCAAAGTATCTGGTCGTGGTGAGCTTCATTTGTCTGTTCTGATTGAGAACATGCGCCGTGAAGGCTTCGAGATGGGTGTATCTCGTCCTGAAGTAATCATGAAAGAAATTGATGGCGAAAAACAAGAGCCATATGAAATTGTAAACTTTGACGTTGAAGAACAACATCAAGGTTCAATCATGGAACAAATGGGTTTCCGTAAAGGCGAGATGACCAATATGGAATTAGACGGCAAAGGCCGCATCCGTATTGAAGCAACTGTTCCTTCACGTGGTCTAATCGGTTTCCGTTCTGAATTCTTAACCATTACCTCTGGTACTGGTATTATGACTTCAAGCTTCTCGCATTATGGTCCTGCTAAAGCCGGTACTGTTGCGAAACGTCAAAACGGTGTATTGGTTTCAATGGTTAACGGTACTTGCTTAGCGTTTGCATTGTTCACTTTACAAGACCGTGGTCGTCTATTTGCTGAACCACAGTTAGAAGTGTATGAAGGTATGATTGTGGGTATGAACTCACGTTCTGACGACATGACTGTGAACCCAACAAAAGCGAAACAGTTAACCAACATGCGTGCATCTGGTACGGATGAAGCTTTAACTTTAACGCCAGCCATTAAATTTACCCTTGAACAAGCGCTTGAGTTTGTTGAAGATGATGAATTGGTTGAAGTTACCCCTAAATCGATTCGTATTCGTAAACGTTGGTTGACTGAAACTGATCGTAAACGTAACCGTGGTAAATAATTTAAAAAATTATTAATCCCGACGATATTGATTCAAAAAGTGCCATCAATTAATTGATGGCACTTTTTTTTGTTGAAGATTGGCAGCTCGATATATTCAAATACAATAATTATCAGTAAAGTAGGCATAAGTTTGCACCAGTTCTCATTTTGGCGTTCAAGATGAGTGGTGATTTAAATCTGACTTAAATAAAAAAATATTGAACCTCAAACTGGAGAAACAGATGAGTATTGCGCAAGAATTTAGAGAATTTGCCATTAAAGGCAATATGATGGATTTGGCCATTGGTGTCATCATTGGTGGTGCTTTTAGTAAAATCATTGATTCATTGGTTAAAGATATTATTATGCCGTTAATTTCGGTGATTACCGGTGGTGGCGTCGATTTTACCCAGAAATTTTTTATCTTAGGACGTAATCCTGAAAACTTACAATCTTTAGATGCTTTACAAAAAGCAGGCGTGAATGTTTTAACCTACGGTAACTTTTTAACAGTGTTCTTAAATTTCCTGATTCTGGCATGGGTGGTTTTTCTGCTGGTTAAATTTATGAATCGTTTACGTAAAAAAGAAGAGCCTGTGGTAGAGCCTTTAGCCACACCCGCAGATATTGAGTTGCTGCGTGAAATTCGTGATGAATTGAAAAATCGTCCACGGATTTAACGTTTAAAAATCAAAAAATGGCGCTGTGTGCGCCGTTTTTTATGAATGAAATTTCTGATCAAACACGATAAAAACCAGCAGAAGTTTTTTAATCCATACGGAATTTAATTTCCAGTAAATGCCAACCAAATTGACTTTTAATCGGGCCGTGCAATTCACGTTCTGCCAAGGTAAATACGGCTTTATCAATCGGGCCGACCAATTGACCTTTTTTAATATCCCCTAATTCACCCCCTTTTTTACCTGAAGGGCAGGTGGAATGCTGTTTGGCCAGTTTGGCAAAATCTGCCCCAGCTTTAATTTTCTTTTTCAGCTGTTCAGCCAACTCTTTATCTTTCACTAAAATATGACGCACAATGGCCGATTTCATGCTTTGTTCTCTGTAGAGGGAGTCTTGCTGGCTATTTTAACGTTTTTTAATGGCTGACACTGCGGACAAAACACACTGGCACGTTGTCCAAGCTTTAAATTTTCTAACGTGGTTTCACAGTTCACACACATTTCACCCGCGCGGCCATAAGCCAATAAGGTTTGTTGGAAATAACCATTTTCACCGGCGGCATTGGTGTAGTCGCGTAAGGTCGAGCCGCCCAAGTCAATGGCTTGTTTTAAGATCCGTTTGACTTCGAGCACCAGTTTTTCAATGTGCTTAAAACTGAGACTCGATGCCGGCTGCGCAGGATGAATGCCTAAATTGAATAAGCTTTCGGTGGCATAGATATTGCCGACCCCAACCACCATGTGATTGTCCATCAGCGCGACTTTGACCGCGACATTTTTCTTTTTAAATTTATCGAATAAATAGTTGGCATTAAAGAGCTCTGTCAGCGGTTCGGGGCCAAGCGTATCAATCAGTTTGCTTTGGCTGTGTGGGTCTAACCACAAAATACAGCCAAAACGACGCGGATCGTGATAACGCAGTTGCACATCCTCAAACTGAATGATCAAATGATCATGTTTACGCAGTTCGGTGTTGCTGTCACAGAGTCTAAAACTGCCCGACATTCCCAAATGCCACAACATACTGTCCTGCTCAAACTGCGCCACAATATATTTAGAGCGCCGAGTTAATTGAATCAGTTTTTGCCCAATCAGTTTTTGGATATCGGCAGGAATAGGCCAACGTAAACTGGCTTGATGCACCTGCACCGAAAGTACTTTTTGTTCAATGAGCGGCAGCAAACTATTTTTGGTGGTTTCAACTTCAGGTAATTCAGGCATAGGGCGGGGTAATCTCCAAAGATAAAACCAATATTGGGTTATCACGCGCTGAATGCAAGTTTTATTGCGCAGAATCAAAAATCAACAGGCTATAGATGCAGAGATATCATTAAATCTAAATGATTTTGAGCCGTCGAAGATAGCGGCATAAATAAAAGTTTGTGCGCGGTGATTAAAATGGATGGTGCTTTAAAAGTGAACCGCTATTTAATTGATTTGTTGTATAAATGCTGCAGAGCCGATAGATGAGCGGTCATGGCCTAGACGATGTCTAAACAGTTGGTTTAAGCTGCCAAGTGGGATTTAACAATGACCTAGAGAGTAGTCTATGCAAGGTAAATATTACAACAAAAATGTCAATCTGACCTTACTGTGCTTAACGACATGCATTTGCCAAAATCTATATGCAGCAACTGAATTACAAAAACAAGCCGTTTTATTGCCCACTTTAAAAGTTGAAGCCACACGTACGGATACTGATTGGTTGCAAACGCCAGCTTCGGCCTATCGGGTTGAACAAAACAACAACGACAATAATTTAGGTGTTAATCTTTCGGAAACCTTAAAAGGCGTGCCGGGATTACAACTGAATAATCGTGAAAATTACGCACAAGATTTACAAATTTCGATGCGTGGTTTTGGTGCGCGCTCGACCTTTGGCGTGCGCGGTATTCGTTTATATGTGGATGGTATTCCGGCGACCATGCCAGATGGTCAGGGTCAAACCTCCAATATTGATCTAAGCAGCTTGGACCATATTGAAGTCTTGGGTGGGCCATTTTCCTCGCTGTATGGTAACTCTTCAGGCGGCACGATTTTAACCACCACCAAACAAGGTGAGGGGCGGGATTCTGTCGAGTTGGGCTATGCTGGCGGTAGTCATCACAAAGGCCGTGCGGATATGATTCTGCAAGGCGGTGCATCAAGCGCGAATGAACCCAGTTATGTGGTCAGTTCATCTTATTTTGATACCGGTGGCTATCGTGAACACAGCGCCGCACAAAAAGTGTTGAGTAATGCCAAACTGACTTGGGATTTAGATGACGGCGCTAAAGTGAATTGGATTGTCAATCACGTGGATATTAATGCCGATGATCCGCAAGGTTTGAATCGTCAGCAGTGGAAAGACAATCCAAAACAAGTCAATGATGCAAAAAATATTTATGATGTACGTAAAGAAATTAGTCAGACCCAAACCGGACTAACGTGGTTAAAACCGATTAATGATCAGCATGAATTGTACAGCATGGTGTATGCCGGACATCGTGAAGTGACTCAATATCAATCGATTCCCAAAACGACTCAAGCTAATCCTCGACAGGCCGGTGGCGTGATTGATTTTAGTCGTAATTTCTACGGAACGGATCTGCGCTGGACAGGTAAAGATTTACTCCCGAATACCCGATTCACAGCGGGTTTAGCGCTCGATTTTATGGATGAAGACCGTCAAGGCTATGAAAATTTTGATAGCGATGGCAAGTATGGCGTAAAAGGAAATTTGCGCCGTGATGAGAATAATACCCTATGGAATTTAGACCCTTATCTACAAGCTGCTTGGCAATTTTTACCGACGTGGCGACTAGACAGTGGCCTACGCTATAGTAATGTGCATTATAAATCCAAAGATCATTACATTCGATTCAATATTGACCCTAGTAAAAATAATGGCGATGACAGTGGTGAAAAAGCGTATCAAAAACTGTTACCTTCTGCTGCATTGACGTGGCAGATTCGCCCGCAACTCAGCAGCTATTTCAGTTATGCCAAAGGTTTTGAAACCCCAACCTTTACCGAAATGGCTTATCCGGTCACAGGTGAATCAGGGATTAACTTCGATTTAAAACCTGCAAGCAGCGATAACTATGAATTGGGCATCAAGTCTGAAAATGACTTTGGCAATTTCACTGCGGCTCTTTTCCAAAGCCAAACGCAGAATGATATCGTTTCAGCAGGAACAGAGGGTGGGCGTAGTACTTTCCGAAATGCGGATAAAACGTTGCGTAAAGGTGTAGAGCTGTCTTGGCATAAAAACGTATGGCGTGATTTAACGGCGCAAGCCAGTTATAGCTATTTGGATGCAACCTTTGATGCCTTTGTACCTGAAATTGTGAATTTAGTTGATCCAAGTAAGCCAAAAGCCAATGCGATAGCTAAGGGTAATTATATTCCCGGTGTCGCTAAAAATCAGGCCTATGTGGCTTTGGGTTGGCAACCAGAAACAGGCTTGAATGCCGGAGTCGATGTGCGCTATATGGATAAAATCTATGTGGATGATCTCAATTCCGATACAGCACCTAACTACAGTGTGACCTCAGCAAATGTGGGGTATGTGTGGAAAAACAATGACTGGAAATTACGTGGTTATGCACGTGTAGATAACCTGTTTGATAAAAACTATGTCGGCTCAGTGATTGTCAATGATGGCAATTCACGATTCTTTGAACCGGCCGATGGTCGAAATTGGAGCGCAGGTTTAAGCGTCACTAAAGCATTTTAAGGAGAATCAGCGTGTCTTTATTATTTGAACCCATTCAGTTTGGAACGTTAAAGCTAAACAATAAAATTGTGATTGCACCGATGTGTCAGTACTCCGCCACAGACAGCGGTGAAGTGACGTATTGGCACGAGCAGCAATGGGCCAATTATGCCTTGTCTGGTGCAGGGCTGTGTATTGTTGAAGCCACGGCTGTGCAGCCAGAAGGGCGTATCAGTTATGCCGATTTAGGCCTGTGGAATGATTTACAGCGCGCACAAATCAAAGCGTTATTGGTGAAAGTAAAATCTTTATCGCCGATGCCTTTTGCCATTCAGTTGGCGCATGCGGGTCGCAAAGCCTCAACCGATAAACCGTGGGGCGGTAAAGCTCAGTTTAAACCCGAAGATGCACACGGTTGGCAAACTGTTTCGGCCAGCGACATTCCATTTCAAGCCCATGAACATGCCCCACATGCCTTAAGCCATGACGAAATTCAAAAAGTTATTGCTGACTTTGCCGCTGCTGCTGTACGCGCCGTGGATGCCGGTTTTGATTTGATTGAACTGCATGCTGCACATGGTTATCTGTTGCATCAATTCATGTCGCCTTTGTCCAATCAACGACAGGATGAATATGGTGGCAGTTTTGAGAACCGTATTCGTTTAACCCTAGAAGTGCTGCAAGCCATAAAAAATGCGGTTCCTGCACATTATCCAGTCGGCATTCGTATTTCGGCAACCGATTGGATGGAGGGGCAAGACAGCTGGGATGTTGAATCGGCCGTGGGACTGTCTAAAGCGCTAGAACAACTGGGGGCAGTGTATATTCATGTCTCAAGCGGTGGTTTGCATGTCAAGCAAGACATTGCCATTGGGGCTAACTATCAAGTGCCTTTTGCCCATGCCGTGAAGCAGGTGGTACATATTCCAGTGATTGCTGTGGGCATGATTACCGAAGCGACACAGGCGGAGAGCATTTTACAAAATGGCGATGCCGATGCCATTGGCTTGGCGCGCGCCATGCTCTATGACCCACGCTGGCCGTGGCATGCTGCGGCAAAATTAGGGGCAAAAATTGCGATTGCACCGCAGTATTTACGCTGTCAGCCGCATGAAGTGAAATCTTTATTTCAGCCTTTTGCGACGCAAATTGCAGACTAAGTAATTTAATCGCTACAGACGATGACGGCCTATTCAAATCTAAGGAGCAGTGGTGGTTTTAACAGTGATTTTACCCATCTGCTTGCTGCTGCTGTTGGGTTTTGTTTGTGTAAAATTTAAATTTATTTTACCCGAGCATATTCAAGGCCTAAGCCAGTTTGTCTTTAAAATTTCGTTACCGGCATTTTTATTCTTGGCTTTGGCCAGTCGACGTTTTGATGAAATTTGGAACAGCAGTTATTTTATCGGTTATGCCGGTGGTTCACTGCTGGTTTTTGCCGTGGCTTTTGCGTTGTATCATCAATACTTTCGTTGCCGTTTAAGTGAATCAGCCGTGCTGTCGATGGGCGCGTCGATGTCGAATACCGGTTTTATCGGTACGGCCATCCTGACGCTACTCATTGGGCAACAAGCGGCAGTTTATTTGTCTTTAACCCTAATCATTGAAAATTTATTGATTGTGGCATTAACTTTAATTCTGGCCGAAGCGGGGATTCATCAACATCAAAGCACTGCTGCCGTGGTTCAGCAAACACTGAAAAATGTCGCTAAAAACCCCATTATTTTGTCTATTGTATTTGGCATGTTGTGTGTGCTGTTTAAGCTGCAACTGCCATTATCCCTGATACAGGTATTAGCTATGTTGGGTAAAACGGCATCACCGGTGGCTTTATTTGTGATTGGCGGCAGCTTGGTAGGAATGAGCTTAAAAGCCATCGACCTACAAAGCATAATTTTGGTACTGCTGAAACTGGTGCTAATGCCGCTCACAATTTTTATTCTCTTAAGTGTTTTACCCAATGTAACGCAAGAGATGCGTTATGCTGGTACGCTGTTGGCCGCTTTACCAATGCCGATTATCTTTGGTATTTTTGGGCAGAATTACGGCTTAAGCGATAAAGCTTTAAGTGCATTAATGCTTAGTACGCTGTTGGGCTTTATGTTGATTAGTGGCTTAATTACTGTGTGGTGGTAAATATTTTAATGTTAAAAAAAGCCGCATCAGCTGCGGCTTTTTTTAACTTAAAATTTCATCATAAAATTAGCTTTTCTTTATGGCTTTCGCGGGTGCTTTGGCTTGTTCGGCCATCATTTTATCCACCACAGCCAAGGATTCTTTGGCTTGTGGGATATTTTCTTTGGCCAAGGCTGAGAATATTTTCTGCGCTTCGGGTAGGTTCTGCGGAACAATTTTGCCATTGGCAAACATATTGCCCACAGCCATCAGCGCAGGGATATAGCCTTTTTGTGCCAAATCCTGAATGCTTTTTAAGCCCTGTTTAATGGGCGCTTCATTTTTATTTTTAAAGCCTAAACTAATGTCATATAAGGCTTTGGCATGAATTGCTTGATAGTTGCCTTTTTGAATTAAAGGCTCCAATTTTTGTAAGGCTAATTTTTCAGAAGCAGGGGTGTTTTCTGCAAATAATAAAATCGCTAAATCAATACTGGCATCGGCAAAGCCTTGATTAGAGGCTTTTTCTAAATATTGTTTGGCTTTTTTCGTGTCTTGTTTTAGGCCTAAGGTGCCGGCCATATAGCTTTTACCCAACACATAGTTGGCCACCGGATAGTCTTTTTTGGCCGAAGCCTCATAAAGCTCGATGGCCTTTTTCTCATTTTGAGGGGTGCCTTGACCAGTTTGAGTTAAATAACCCAAGTTATAAATCGCTTGTGGATTGCCGCTTTTGGCCAGTTTTTCCAATTCTTGATACGCGCCTGTCATATCATTGGTTTTCACCAAGCTTTCAATTTTAGCAAAGGCAGGATCGACAGAATTGCTGGTCATCTCTGCAAGTGCAAGATGTGAAGATAAGGCTAAAATGCTTGCAAGTATAATTTTTTTCATATTTTTAAACCTTTTATAAACAGGCACATAATTCCATTTATGTGTTTAGGAATGTCAGTAGAAAACTCAGTACCACATGATAAGTTTTATTGCATAAATGTAAATATATGATTTGTGTATTGCTATAAGTTTTGATCAATCGCTTGCTTATCTGTATTTAATTTAAGCCTAAGAAGCTTGATATCCAGCACAGCAATTTTAAATCATGAAAGCATGCGCTTTTTAACCTTTAAAATTCTAACTAAAATTGCTTCACGACAGATAAAAAGGTGACGAGCTGCGAACTTCACTTTGCTTTTGCCTCAATGTTTGGTTAAATCAGCGCTTAATAAAATTGCGAGTAGTTGAATGTTCATCAAAGGTATTAAACGGGCATATGAACAAATTAATTTGGATGACACGATTCCAGATGAAGACAAATTTGATGCATTGTTGATGAGATTAGGCAAAAACTTTTTGGTGAGCAAAGAAGACCGCGTTTATATCTTTGAATATGAAGGTCATACCGCGCGTATTGATGCAAAACATGCACGTGCCTATCATTTTAAAGATTATGTCATTAAAGATATGAATAAACTTTTTCACGATTTTAATTTGTAAGTCATCTAAAAAGCCTCCGCATAGGGAGGCTTTTTTAAACTTATGACTACTGCAGAATAAGTTCTTAATCAAATAATTCATTAAAAAATGCGCTGATTTTTTGCAGTGAAAACCAATCTGCCTTTTGATCCGGCATATTCTTTCTCATATCAAAGTCCGCACAGGGATTGGGTAGATATAGATACAGATCGTAAACTTCCTGCTCCTCAAGAGTGCCATTTTTATTTTTATCCATTTGCTGAAAAATTTGTGCGCGCGGCAAAGAAGACTCAAAGCCTGCATCATAGTTTGAACCGTTAAAATTTAAATTTTGCCATTCACTGCGCTGAATTTTTTTATCCTTATTTTGATCATTGAGCGCATAAAATTGATCCCAATTGAGTGCTATTGGCTCACACGCAAAAGCAGCGCTCGCGCAGAATACAGTCAGAGCCATCATGATTATAAAATCGATTGTTCTCATACCATTTCCTTAACGAGCGCGCCACTGAAAGCTAAATGCTTCAGACTTTTACTTGATGTCGTTACTGATCACGTGCCACATCACCACGTAAACTTTCCGGCAACTCTAAAACCTGTAAACCCAACGCTTCTAGCGCAGCCGGTTTTGCCACCACCAAAGCTTGATAACCGCCAGCAATGGCAATGCTATTCACTACTTCCACATCATTATGCAGCTTGCTGGCCACGTCTGGTGCATCACCTGTGCCTTGTACCAAATGCAACCAATGTTTCGGTTTGGCTTTAAACCACAAGCGCGCAATAATTTCCTGACCAATATAACAACCTTTGTCATAGTGCACGCCTTCACGTTGGTGCAGGCGCAATTCTTGCGGTTGAAACAGTCCTGTGGTGTGTGCAGAAATCCACGCTTGACCGCTTTCAATGGCTTGACGTTGCCATAAATTTATATCGCTTTCAGTGCTAGAAAAGTCTGTGTGATCCCCATTTAAAATTGGAAATACCGGTGCGATTTGCTCCAATTTCATCTTGGCAAATGCACCAAATTTTTTAATATGCGTGGCAAATTCTTCACTTTGATCTGCTGTGGTCACCAGCTCAAAACTTTCTGCAGTACATTTTTTTAACCACAGTCCAAACTGAATACGACCTTTTAAATTACAGATGGCAGTATAGCGTGTCACGTTTTCAGCCAAAGCCTCAACATTTA
Organism: Acinetobacter harbinensis; assembly: GCF_000816495.1. GTDB lineage: Bacteria > Pseudomonadota > Gammaproteobacteria > Pseudomonadales > Moraxellaceae > Acinetobacter > Acinetobacter harbinensis. The sequence continues at coordinate 2,464,737 of NZ_JXBK01000001.1, read as the reverse complement.
GGGTGACTTGTCCTTGCAGGAATTTTTGTGCATCTACACCGTTTAAGGTGAAGGCAGAGAAAGCTAAATTGTTCATTTATTACGCTCGTATGCTGTATCTAATACTAAAGAATTAGCTCAATTTTCCACTATTTTGCCGAAAAAAGCACATTTAGTGCAGATATTCAAAATCATATGTAATGAAATATTTCAAAAACCCATATTTTTATAGCTAAATATATGAAATATATAAGATTTGGGAAATGGCTTTTGCCAAGCGTACAATGCCTGTGAACCGATTGTTCGCAATCTACAACAATACACAGCAAGAAAAAACGCTCTAGAGGCCGCTACGCTATGAATAACAACTACCGTAAACCCCTGCAAAATACCCAGCTTGAATATTTTGACGTGCGCCAAGCCGTAGAAGATATTCAGTCAGGTGCGTACAACAAACTTCCCTATACCTCAAAAGTGCTGGCTGAACAATTGGTGCGCCGCTGCGATCCGGCCATTTTAACCCAGTCTTTAACGCAGCTGATTAAGCATAAACAAGAACAGGACTTTCCGTGGTATCCAGCACGCGTGGTCTGCCATGATATTTTGGGTCAAACGGCTTTGGTGGATTTGGCCGGTTTGCGTGATGCGATTGCGGAACAAGGTGGCGATCCATCTAAAGTTAATCCCGTGGTTCCGACCCAGTTGATTGTCGATCATTCTTTGGCGGTGGAATTTGGTGGTTCCGATCCAGACGCGTTTGCGAAAAACCGTGCCATTGAAGATCGTCGTAATGAAGATCGTTTTCATTTTATTGAATGGACCAAAACGGCCTTTGAAAATGTTGATGTGATTCCTGCCGGTAACGGCATCATGCATCAAATTAACTTAGAAAAAATGTCACCTGTGATTCAAAATCGCGACGGTGTGGCATTCCCTGATACCTGCGTCGGTACGGACTCACATACGCCGCATACCGATGCGTTGGGCGTGATCTCGATTGGAGTGGGCGGTTTAGAAGCAGAAAATGTCATGCTCGGTCGTGCTTCTTGGATGCGTGTACCAGATATTATTGGGGTTGAATTTGTCGGGCAGCGTCAAGCCGGTATTACCGCCACCGATATTGTCTTGGCTTTGACAGAATTTTTACGTCAAGAGCGCGTAGTGGGCGCTTATTTAGAGTTCTTTGGCGAAGGTGCAGACAGCATGTCGGTGGGCGATCGCGCCACAATTTCCAATATGACCCCAGAATATGGCGCAACCGCAGCCATGTTCTATATCGACCAAAATACGCTGGATTATTTGACCTTAACCGGCCGTGAAGCTGAACAAATTAAATTAGTTGAAACCTACGCCAAAGAAATTGGCTTGTGGGGCGCTCAGATGAAAGAGGCGCAGTATCCCCGTATCTTACGTTTTGATTTATCCACAGTAACACGCAATATTGCCGGACCCTCTAATCCACATGCGCGTGTATCAACAGCCGATTTAAAAGCCAAAGGTATTGCTGGCGTGGTGGAACACCGTACCGATGGTTTAATGCCCGATGGTGCCATTATTATTGCTGCGATTACCTCATGTACCAATACTTCCAACCCCCGTAATACGGTGGCGGCAGGTTTACTGGCACGTAAAGCCAATGAGTTGGGCTTAACGCGTAAACCTTGGGTAAAATCCTCTTTTGCACCCGGTTCTAAAGCGGCGGCGTTATATTTAGAAGAAGCGGGCGTGTTGCACGATTTAGAAAAAATGGGCTTTGGGATTGTGGCCTATGCTTGCACCACCTGTAATGGGATGTCGGGCGCGCTTGATCCACAAATTCAGCAAGAAATTATCGAACGTGATTTGTACTCAACCGCAGTGCTTTCGGGCAATCGTAATTTTGACGGTCGTATTCATCCTTATGCCAAACAAGCCTTTTTGGCATCACCACCGTTGGTTGTGGCCTATGCCATTGCCGGAACCATTCGTTTTGATATTGAAAAGGACAGTTTAGGCAATGATCAAAACGGTCAACCGATTTACCTAAAAGACATTTGGCCAAGTGATGCAGAAATTGATGCTTTGGTGGCCAAATCGGTTAAGCCGGAACAGTTCCGTAAAGTTTATATTCCAATGTTTGATTTGGGCGAGGCGGTTAAAGCAGCAAGTCCACTGTATGATTGGCGTCCGCAAAGTACCTACATTCGTCGTCCGCCATATTGGGAAGGCGCATTGGCTGCACCGCGCACTTTAAGCAATATGCGTCCATTGGCCATTTTAGGTGACAACATCACCACCGATCATTTATCGCCTTCCAATGCGATTGTGTTAGACAGTGCCTCGGGTGAATATTTGGCCAAAATGGGCGTGCCAGAAGAAGACTTTAACTCGTATGCGACTCATCGCGGTGACCATCTGACTACGCAGCGCGCCACTTTTGCCAATCCGAAATTGTTTAATGAAATGGTGCGCCGTTCCGATGGCAGCATAAAACAAGGCTCAAAAGCACGGGTGGAACCAGAAGGCGAAGTAATGCGGATGTGGGAAGCCATTGAAGTGTATATGAACCGTAAACAACCGCTGATTATTATTGCCGGTAAAGATTATGGTCAGGGTTCAAGCCGTGATTGGGCTGCTAAAGGTGTTCGTCTTGCGGGTGTAGAAGTGATTGTGGCAGAAGGGTTTGAGCGGATTCACCGCACCAATTTGGTGGGTATGGGGGTATTACCGCTTGAGTTTAAAGCCGGTATTGACCGTAAAACGTTAGCGCTAGATGGTACAGAGCTATATAGCGTACTGGGTAATATTGCGCCACGTTCTGACTTAACTTTGGTGATTGAGCGCGCGACTGAAGACGGTAAAAATCAAGTGGTTGAAGTTGCAGTGACTTGCCGTTTAGATACTGAAGAAGAAGTGCATGTGTATGAAGCAGGCGGTGTATTACAGCGTTTTGCACAGGACTTTTTAGAAGGGAATATGGCTTAATATTTTGTTTTAAAAGTAATTGATATTGTTATAAAAAGACCCTACTGTGAAGTGGGGTTTTTTATATATTGAAAAATAAAATTAAGGATTAGTTATGACAATATTATTTTGTAATGTTGGTTGGATGGAAAGTTATAATGGAATAGATGGAGATATTTTGAGTAGAGGGGGTGCTTTCAATGATCATTCAATTGGTCATGAAGTATGTAATTTTACTAACCTAAATGAAAAAGTATTTGGATATGTCCGTTCCTCCGGAAAAATTGATATCCAGAAATTAGGAGCTAATAAAGATGATGAGTTTGTAGATGAGGTAACTGTCGTATGGACAGCAGGGCCTGATAGTGGTGGGACGGTAGTTATTGGATGGTATGAAAATGCAAAAGTTTATAAAGAGCCTCAAAAATTATTAAAAGCATCTGGTTTTCATGAAAAAAATAAACTAGATTTTTATCTTATAGAGGCTAATTTTTCAGATGCATATCTTGTTCCTCTTCAGAAAAGAAACTTATTAATTCCTAGAGCTGTCAAAGGAGGTATAGGGCAAAGTAACGTTTGGTATGCGCAATCACCTGAGGCACAGAATCTTGTCCAAAGAGTACAAAAATATATTAGTAATAAAACAGTCTTTGAGGATATGGTTGATGTTGATCATGAGATAATAGGTGTAGAAGGGAATCCAAGATTTAGAACACATTTAGTTAGAGAAAGAAACAGGGAAATAGTTCAACAGAAAAAGAAAACAATATTAGCTCAAGCTGGAAAGTTAGAATGTGAAGTTTGTACTTTTAATTTTAAAGCTATTTACGGTGAGATAGGTAATAATTTCTGTGAAGTTCATCATTTAATTCCATTAAATCAGGCGGATGGTCTTGTTGAGACAAAATTAGATGATTTAGCAATTGTTTGTTCAAACTGTCATAGAATGTTGCATAAAGGAAAACCATTGTTAAAAATTGAAGAGCTAAAAAAAATAATAGGAAGTATAAGATGAAGGTTTATATGATTTTTTATAGTATTGTGCCCTATAAAGGTTTCTTTGGATAACAGAGTGTTAAATGGTCAGAATGCATCAAAATATTTAGAAAGTCTGATAGGACGCATTAAAAAATCTTATCAGGTGGATAACACAGATAAAATGCGTTGTTATCAAATAGAAAATTCTTCAAATAAAGTTCGAATTTTCTTTGATGCTAAAACTATCAAAAAATGTAGCTTTAAATTTGATTATTCTATACTTGTAAATATTATAGGCATCTCAGATATGAAAAAATTAACTGATTATTCAACGGCAATTGATCGTGTTGCAGTACATAAATTTTGTGGAATTTATTAATGTTATATTGAAAGTGAAGTCGCTTTGGAAAAGTTAATAGAGTATTCTGAAAGAATATAAAGTTTTTATTTACAATAAAATTCCTTCGCCCAAACGCCACTATCATTTATCGAAATGGACAATAGACAATCATCACATTAGGGTTATATACTAAATCTACCATTTCTAAAACCCATGGAGAACAAAAATGGTTACTGCTGGCGAAAAACCCGGAACAGGCTTCTATTTTTGTATTCAGTGCGGATACCGCGCTTACTTAGAAATTGGTACAGATCGTTTACCCCCGTGTACCAAATGCCATGGCAATCAATTTAAAAAATAAATTTGCCTAAGCAACGTTCATAAAACAGCTATCCTGTTTTAAACAAAAGCCCTATTACCCGATAGGGCTTTTTGCTCAGTTTTTTTTATTCCAGAAATCTACAGGTTAAGTGAACAAAATTATCAATAAATATCTTATTTTCGCAATAAAAAATCACTATTTTAACCTTAATAGTAAATAATTCGGTTATTTTTATTTTATGCGATAAAAAATGCCAAAATAATCAAAAAATAGCGAATCTTCGGGAATTAATTCCGAGGTGATCTTGTTAAATTATATCTCAAGGGTGTGATGGGGATCGAAGAGAGTAGATGCTACCAGTTGCGTACAACGTGAGTGTAGTACTCGCCCACAAGGTCTCGATTCGGCTTAGGACGCTATAGATTACAAATTTATAGGCACAGAGTTATGACTTATCCAGTCATGGTTGTTGAAGTAAACAAAATATGTTTTCCCTCACCCCTTAAAAAATTCTTGATAGTATAAAAATAAGGCTAAAATAAACAAAACATATAGCCTATAAAAATATGAATATCACCGTTATTACTCACTTTCTTCTTTATGCGCTTATCCTAAATATTACCGTTTTATTGCTCTGGTTCTGGGGTTTGATTTACGCGTGAGAGGCAATCAATCGCCTACAGCGTAAATGCTTTAAGCTCAGTGATGAAAGTTTTGATACCCTTCATTACGCAGCGCTGACGCTGTATAAAATCATGATTATTTTCTTTAATTTAATTCCGCTTATCGTGCTTTACTGGATAGAAAAAAGTTAAGCCACACCTCGACATATAAATAATTGAGTAAAACGCGCTAAATAGGCCAATAAAGGGGAACCTCATGCACGAAAAAAATGAATGTCATGCCTGCGCTGTCTGTGGTAAAAAATTTCCGCTACAAAAACTGACCCCGCGCGGTGTGATACGCGACGCGATCAATCAAGAAATTTTACAAGATTTTCCGCAGTGGTCGACAGACAGCTATATTTGTCATGCCGATTTAACCCTGTACCGTGTTCAATATGTGCATTCTTTATTAAAGTCGGAAAAGGGGGAAGTGACTGCACTGGAATTGGAAGTAATTCGCAGTATGCAGCAGCAAGAATTAATCACCAAAAATACCGAAGATGAGTTAGAGCAGCAGTGGTCTTTTGGCGAACGCTTGGCTGATAAAATTGCCACTTTTGGTGGCAGTTGGCCCTTTCTGATTTGTTTTGCCATTTTTTTGGTGATTTGGATTGTGCTTAACACCACGTTATTGGTGGCACGTCCTGCCGACCCTTATCCGTTTATTTTACTCAATTTGGTTTTGTCCTGTTTGGCCGCCATCCAAGCGCCGGTGATTATGATGAGCCAAAACCGACAAGAAGCCAAAGACCGTTTACGCTCACAAAATGATTATCAAATTAATTTAAAAGCTGAACTGGAAATTCGACATTTACATGACAAATTAGATCATCTGTTATCGCATCAATGGCAACGCTTGGCGGAGATGCAGGAAATTCAATTGGATTTGCTCTCAGAGATGAGCAAGAAGCACTAATTTTGAAGGATATACTTTTAAAGTTGGCTTAAATGTAGTAACGATGCATTTAGCAAGATGATAGCTCAAACATGACCTTTACATGGTCTGTGTTCGCTCAAAAGCACAAAAAGCGGCCGGTCTGGGTAAATCGTCTGTAAATTAAAACAAAGCCGCGCTAATCTGCGTACAATAGTGAAGCCTAAAATGATGATAAGGAATACTCCATGAGCCGCGATTTTGATAAATTTCCTGATGATGAAAACGGTAATGTACTTTGGCAAATGGCTGAAGATGGCGATGATTTAATTGAAGCGCATGAAATTGAGTATTCAATTGCCTTTCAAAGCCAAGAATTAGCTGAAAAATGTGCGCTTTATTTGCTCAAAGAAGAACAAAAAATCAGCCTGTTTGAAGATGAAGAAAGCGATACTTCAGAGTGGATTATCACGGTTTATGTGTATATGGAACCTGAATATTCAGACATCGTCGACCTTGAAGAATGGTTTACTAAAATTGCTGAACAACACAGCGGTGAATATGATGGTTGGGGCTGCATGGCCTATGTTTACGATGATGAAGACTTAGACGATGAGATTCAAACCTCATAAGGTTTGTGCTATCCGTTTAAGATGTGCTGTAATGCACTGGGCTGACTATTAAATTAACGCAGTGCGTGCTGACTTCAATAACCCCCAAACGTGTAAGCGCTTGGGGGTTTATCTATTGGGTAAATGAATTGGGGATGAGCGGTAAAGTGCTTAGCAAATAGCCTGATCATCTGTTTTTAACCTCAATAGCTTGAAATATATTTGGCATAAATAAAGCATCATTAAAAAGGCATCATTATTTTCTAGATATTTTAAAAAGTCTTGCTTAAAAGCAGCCTCTAAAAATAGATCAGTACGGTCAACACGATGAACTAAAAAAGGATGGTATTTACATTAAGGCTGTAGAGTTTTGTCGCTTAAAATTTTAAATATACACAGAGAGATAAAAACAAGAAGGCCTTTAACGTGAAGAATGAAAAACGACCGCATTCAGAATTTTCAGCTGCACACGTCAAGCCAAAATCCGATACTTTGCAGCTGTTACGCATGATGGCAGGCTTTGTTATTGCCACCGTAATTATTTTAGCGCTGTATTTTGGTCAAGATATTTTAATTCCTTTGGCACTGTCGGTGTTGCTGGCTTTTTTACTTGAACCGTTGGTGTCACGCTTAAAAAAATGGGGTTTACCGCAATTGCCTTCCATTGCCTTGGTCGTGCTATTTACCTTAAGCCTATTGGGCGGTGCAGCCACCTATTTGGGCTATCAATTAGGTAGCTTAAGTCAGGAGTTGCCGCAGTATCAGGACACCATCAAACACAAACTAGATTCAGTTAAAAATCTGACCAAAGGCCCAAGCGTTTGGGATGGTGCAATCAGCACCATCGACACGGTAGAAAACTCGATGCGTGATCTTGCGCCAATGCCAGCCAAGGCTAATGTCACACAGGTTGAGGTGGTGGGAAAATCGCCCAGTGCAACTGAAACAGCCAAGCAGTGGGGCATCACCATTTTGAGTCCGTTGGTCACGGTGGGGATTGTTTTTTTATTTGTGGTGCTGATTCTGCTGAGTCGAAAAGACTTGCATGACCGTTTGCTGAAGTTGCTCGGAGGCAATTTAAATGTTGGTACCGACGCTTTAGATGAAGCCGCGGATCGAATAGGTACCTATTTGCGGATGCAGTTGTTGGTGAATGTCACCTATGGTATTCCGATGGCGCTGGGCTTATGGCTCATTGGTGTACCGGCTGCGCTGATGTGGGGTATGGTCGCCATCGTCATGCGTTTTGTACCCTATGTCGGACCGATGATTTCGGCATTATTTCCGCTGACCTTGGCCTTTGCGGTCGATCCCGGTTGGAATATGGTGTTGTGGAGTATGGGGCTAATTTTACTGCTCGAACTGATCAGTAATAATATTATTGAACCGTGGTTATATGGTGAAAGTACCGGTTTATCGACCTTGGCCATTATTATTGCCGCGACTTTTTGGACCACGCTATGGGGGCCGGTGGGGCTGATTCTCTCTACACCGCTGACCGCGTGTTTATTGGTGTTGGCCAATTACATTCCGGCTTTGAGTTTTATTAAAATTTTGATTGGCAGTGAACCCGTGCTTACTCCACCCGAGCGCTTTTATCAGCGTTTGGTGGCAGATGATGTTGATGATGCCCTGAAAGTGGCGCAGCAATATATCGAACAAAAATTACCGAAAAAACCCAGTGAAGAAATGTTGGTGCGTAAGGTCAATAGTTTTTATGATGATGTGGCCATTCCGGCTATTCGTCTATTTTCTGAAGGTCACAGTACTGAAGCCAGTGCCGAACACCGCTTAAGAATGCATCAAGGTTTAAAGTTATTTAATCATGATTTTCAAAAAAAATATGCCATTTCAGCAAAGGATGAGGCGATTAAAGTCATCTCTGTAGGGGCGCGCTGGGAAATTGGGGTATTGACCGCATCCATGGTGGCACATGGTTTAAATTTAAGAAAAATTGCTGCCAAAAGTTACAACGAGGTGCTGATTCAAAGCAAAAGTAACGTGCTCGATTCTTTACCGCAAAGCGCCGAAATCATCTGTATTTCAATGTTTCATCCGCAGCCGTTGGCACAGATTCGTCTACTGAATCATCGTATTCGTGCGCAGTTGCCGCATCTAAAAATTATTTTTGCCACATGGGGCAATACCAGTGATGTGCTACGCGATAAAATTCAGCAGCGTTTTCAGCCCGATGCGGTGGTGTCTACTGTCAATGAATTGATGCTCAGTATTGATGCTCTTATGCTACAACAGGGGCAGAATCCTGCGCGTGAACTGATGGCAGAAAATGAACCAGCACGTTTAGCGGCTTTGCATGAGTTACATTTACTGGCGCCAGAGAGCCTACCGATTTATCAGCAATATATTGAAGAAGCCTGCCAAGCCTTTAATGTCGATTATGCACAAATCTCCTTGGTGGATGCCGCTTGGGTTAATACGCCGGCCAGTCCATTGGCGGCTGAAAATCAAAATCCAATTGAAGCGAAAATTCCGCGTGAAGACTCTATCTGTACTCATTTGGTCTATCAAAATGAAGCTTTGATTATTGAGGATATCGAGCGTGATCCGCGTTTTAATCACAATCGAGAATTAAAACGACATAAAATTAAATTTTATGCCGGCGTGCCGTTGCGCAGTAAACAAGGCTTAGTCTTGGGCAGTTTGTGTATTTTAGACAAACAGGTGCGCCATGTCAGTGAAGATGATTTGGTCTTGTTAAATGAGTTGGCCGCCGACTTAATTGAAACCTTAAGTGATGACAAAGTCCACAGACAAAAGTTGGAAGAAATTGCTAAATTACACAAAGCAGAAGCGAAAGATGATTGAGTGGCTTAGTATAATCTGACTAAGCTGAATCCATAGCAATTAACGCGTATCAGCAGCATATTTTTTATTTAAACCGTAGCAAGTCATTAGTTTAGAATCATTAACGTGTTTAGGGATATAGCATACGATACGCGCAGATAGCGTTAGTGCGAAATGCTGAAAATTCGTGGAGGTGAGCTATGATGCAGATCCAAATCAAACGAGCCTATGCTGAAGTGTTGGCTTCAGATGGCAAGCGTATTTTGGTGGACCGGCTGTGGCCGCGAGGCATTAAAAAGCAAGAGGCAAAAATTGATCTATGGCCGAAAGAGATCAGTCCATCCGCAGAATTAAGAAAATGGTATGCACATGATCCACAGCGTTGGCTTGAGTTTCAGCAGCGCTACACAGCGGAACTGAGTTTAAATGCGCAAGCTAAGCAACTTGAGGAAATCCGTCAGTTGGCACAACAGGAAAAAGTGACTTTCATTACCGCCACTAAAAGTGCAGATTATAACCATGCCCTTGTGCTGAAACAGCTGTTAGAACAAGAATGAGCATCCCGAACTAAGCATTATTCCATAAAATAAATAGGCCTTTATTCAGCGATTGATTTATAAAATGCTATAGTAGACTTTTTGAGGTTTTTTATGTCTTTACCCAATTGCCCGAAATGTCATTCAGAATATACCTATCAAGATGGCGATTTACTGATTTGCCCAGAATGTTCACATGAGTGGAAAGATGGTGAAAACTCAGCGGAACAAGCTGCAGTAATTAAAGATGCTAACGGCAATGCCTTAAGCGATGGCGATAGCGTGACCTTGATTAAAGAGCTAAAAGTGAAAGGGTCATCTTCCGCAATTAAAGTCGGAACCAAAGTAAAAAATATTCGATTATTACCTGACTCAAGTGATGGCCACGATATCGATTGTAAAATTGAAGGTTTTGGCGCCATGAAATTGAAATCTGAATTTGTGAAAAAAGCTTAATTTTAATTTGATTCAGCTTTAATCAGCTCCAGCCTTATGCTGGGGCTTTTTTTATGCCGCTTCACCTGTAATCTTATTTTAAAGCAGTGTGTTTTTATGCGGTATGGCTGCCGCTGTGCTTAAGTTTTTTAAGCAGCAACGGCAGGTTTGTTAGCTGTGTTTGAGCTGATGCTTGATGACTCAGTGCCATCAAGACTGAGGCGCTAACCCCATATACTTAAAAACGTTTTGGGATTCTTTGACCATTCGGCACGGGAATTTCGGCTTGTTTCAGCACGCCAAACAACCACGTTTCAGCATGATGAACCGCTTGTTTTAAGTTATCACCCTGTGCCAAACGACCGGCCATAAAGCTTGCCAATGAACAGCCTGAACCATGATATTCACCTTCTAGTCGTGGGCAGCGTGTTTCAGAAACCAGTTCACCGTTTATATAAAGTGCGTTACGAATATACGCGGGCGTATCTTCATGGCCACCTTTAACCAAGACCGCTTGAGCGCCCATGGCAAACAGCTGCTGCGTGGCCTGTTCTAAATCATCAATTCCCGTTAAAGCGCGCAGCTCGACGGTGTTCGGTGTCAGCACCGTGGCCAGTGGGATGAGCTCGGCAAAGGCTTTGACCAACGTGGCTTGATTGCCCAGTAAACCGCCACTGTTGGCGACCAAAACGGGATCTAAAACATACAGATAATCAGGATGTTCACGTAAAAATTCAGCCAAAGCTGCAATATTTTCTGTGGTGCCTAACATGCCGGATTTTATGCACTTAATCGGTAAATCATCCACCACCGCATGCGCTTGAGCCAACAGTAATTCTTTTGAGGTGGCTTGAAAGCCAAAGACTTGTTGCGAGTTTTGGATGGTCAGCGCAGTACAGGCAATGGCAGCATGCGCGCCACTTTGACCAATCGCTTCAATATCGGCTTGTAAACCAGCACCACCTGAGGGATCTAAACCAGAAAAGCACAGTACAGTTGTGCGCACAATGATGTCCTTCTTCGTAAAATTTACGTTAGTATAGGCAAGTTTGAGCCAAGTCTCGACAGTATTTATTGAGTAAAAATTTAACGTTAAAGGATTCGTCTGTGATTAAAAATATTTTGATTGATTTAGATGGGACACTCACAGACCCGCAAGTTGGTATTACCCGCAGTGCGCGCTATGGCTTAAATAAAGTGGGACATCCCATTGCCGATGATCTGAATATTGATTGGATTATTGGACCGCCGTTACAAGCCTCATTGGCCAAAATTCTGAATGTTGCGGTTGATGATGTGTTGGCTGAACAAGCACTGATGGGCTATCGCGAACGTTTTGCGGTCAAAGGCCTATATGAAAACCATGTTTTTGCAGATGTGGCAGAGACTTTAAACAGCTTGCAGCAAAAAGGCTATCGACTGTTTTTAGCCACCGCTAAGCCGGAAGTGTATGCCACACAAATTTTGCAGCATTTTGATCTGTTGCAATATTTTATCCATGCTTACGGCAGTGAATTAAATGGTGCTCGCACCAATAAAGCCGATCTGATTGCCTATATTTTAGAAAAAGAGCAGTTAAAGGCAGCCGAGTGCATTATGGTCGGTGACCGTGAACATGACATTTTAGGTGCGCGTCACAATGGTATTGACACCATCGCGGTCGAATATGGCTATGGCACAGCAGATGAGTTAGATCAGGCGCAGCCTCGAGCACGCATCCAAAAAATTGCACAATTGCCTGCACAGATTGAACTGTTGCAACATTAAATAGCTGTACTTTAAACAATGATAAAAAAAAGGATCTGAAGGATCCTTTTTTAAGCTTAAAGATTCAATGTTTGGGCTTAGCCGATATCCAAATATAAGGTTTCTTTGACTTCTTCCATCACAATGTAACTGTGTGATGAGGCCGAAGATGGCAGTTTTTTTAATAAGTCGCCCAATAAGCGTCTATAGGCGGTCATCTCTTTCAGCCGTGCTTTGACCAAATAATCAAACTCTCCTGAAATTAAATGACACTCTAGAACTTCGGGAATTTCCACCAAATCACGCGCCACTTGATCAAACACATCACCGGATTTTGCCGATAACTTAATTTCTAAAAATACCAATAAATTTCGGTCCACCAACTGCGGATTTAAACGCGCGTAATAGCCCATGATAATGCCATCGCGTTCTAAGCGTTTGACCCGTTCAGAGCAGGGTGTGGTGGACAAATTCACCCGAGATGCCAACTCACTGATGGCAATGCGTCCATCCTTTTGTAGAATCTCTAAAATCTGATGATCGATACGGTCTAATTTACGCATCAATATTTTCCTTTTTTTGAATTTTTTTCATGATAAATCCATTCAATTGCCTAGATTATAGGCTGTAAAACAGTGAAAAAAACTATTGAACCAAAAATATACTAGGTAAATAAACTAAAGGTGCTCGAGGGATTTGAAATGCGCGTAATTGTCTTAGGTAGTGGTGTCATTGGCGTAGCAAGCGCGTATTACCTCGCGAAGCAAGGAGCAACCGTAACTGTATTAGACCGTCAACCCGGTCCAGCAGAAGAAACCAGTTTCGGTAATGCAGGTCAAATCTCTCCCGGTTATTCCACCCCTTGGGCGGCGCCTGGTATTCCCTTTAAAGCCGTCAAATGGATGTTCCAACACCATGCACCTTTAGCCATTAATATGGATGGCAGCATGTGGCAGTTACAGTGGATGGCACAAATGCTTAAAAACTGTAATCCACAGAGTTATGCCATCAACAAAGAACGGATGACACGCGTGGCTGAATATAGCCGTGACTGCTTAAGAGAGCTGCGTAAAGACACCGGTATTCACTATGAAAACCGCGCTAAAGGTACTTTACAAGTTTTTCGTAATGAAGCGCAACTCGAAGCAGTACAGCGCGACATTCAAGTGTTGAAAGAATGTGGTGTTGACTACGAATTATTGCTTAAAGAAGACTTGGCGAAAGTTGAACCGGCCTTGGCCTATGCACAAGATAAATTGGTCGGTGGTCTGCATTTACCCAATGATGAAACAGGCGATTGTTACTTATTTACCAATGCCTTAGCTGATTTGGCTAAAGGATTGGGTGTCGATTTTAAATTCAATCAAAAAGTTGAAAAACTGGTGGTTGAAGGCGATGAAATTAAAGGTGTGGTGGTGGATGGTCAAGTCTTAACCGCAGACCGTTATGTGTTGGCATTTGGTAGCTATTCGCGCGATTTACTGAAACCGCTTCATTTGGATTTACCGGTTTATCCGGTGAAAGGCTATTCACTGACCATTCCTATTGTCGATCCTGCTTTTGCACCGCAATCCACCGTACTCGATGAAACCTATAAAATTGCCATTACCCGTTTTGATGAGCGTATTCGTGTGGGCGGAATGGCCGAGCTAAGTGGTTTTAGCCATGCTTTAAATGAGAATCGCCGTGCAACCTTGCAAATGGTCACGCAGGATTTATTCCCTGGTGGTGATATGGCGCAGGCGTCATTCTGGACCGGTTTACGTCCGATGACCCCAGACAGTACGCCAATTATTGGTGCAACGCGCTTTAAGAATTTATTCTTAAACACCGGACATGGCACCTTGGGTTGGACCATGGCTTGTGGTTCAGGCAAGTTAATCAGCGATTTGGTACTTAATCATACTCCTGATATCAACACCGAAGGCTTATCGATTAAACGCTATCCCAATATTGGCTAATTCAAATTTCTTTTAATATTCAAGGATGAATATATGTCACGTCCTATTCGCGCGGTTATCCATCTGTCGGCATTGCGTCATAATTTAGCGGTTGCCCGCAACATGATGCCGGACAGTCAGCTGTTGGCAGTGGTCAAAGCCAATGCCTATGGTCATGGGATTGAACGGGTCTATGATGCGTTTAAGCAAGCCGATGGTTTTGCCTTGTTAGATATTGCAGAAGCCAAGCGAATTCGTGCTTTGGGTTGGCAAGGTAAAATTTTACTGCTAGAAGGGCTGTTTAGCGCGACAGATTTAAAAGATTGTGCGGCACTGGATTTAAGCTTTACCATCCATAGTCAGTATCAAATTGATTGGTTAAAACAGTTTCAAGGTAATGCTCAATTCGATGTGTTCTTAAAAATGAACAGTGGCATGAATCGTTTGGGGTTTACTCCAGACAGCTATGGCGCTGCTTGGCACAGTATTAATCATTTAGCCTGTGTGCAATCCATCACCCATATGACGCATTTTTCTGATGCTGATGGCGAGCGCTTTGGTGAGCAGGGCATTCGCTATCAACAGGAAGTCTTTGAAGCGACGGTTAAAGACTTGCCGGGTCAGCGCTCTATCAGTAATAGCGCCGCGATTTTGCGTTATTCAGCGCAATTACATTCTGATTATATTCGTAGTGGCATCATGCTCTACGGCAGTTCTCCCGATTATCCAACCCACAACATCCAAGATTGGCAGCTTGAGCCGAGCATGTCGTTACGCAGTCAAATTATTGCGGTACAACAGGTACAAGCGACACAAAGTGTCGGCTATGGTTCGCGCTTCATTGCTGAACAACCGCTAAAAATTGGTATTGTGGCCTGTGGTTATGCCGATGGCTATCAACGAATTTCTCCAACCGGTACGCCGGTTTTAGTCGATTCGGTCCGTACACAAATTGTGGGTCGCGTCAGCATGGATATGTTGGCAGTGGATTTATCCAACATCCCCGATGCCGATGTCGGCAGTGAAGTGGTGTTGTGGGGTAAATCCTCACAAGGTGTGGTATTGCCCATTGATGAGGTTGCGGCCAGTTCAGACACCGTGGGTTATGAGCTGATGTGCGCCGTGACTTTACGCGTCCCGTTTGAAATTGAATCTTAAGATTACCGTATTACTCTATTTTCTCCTTCTTTACTCAACAGAGGTAAATTGATATGTCACATGCAGATATACAAAAAATTAACAGCACCGAAGTGATGAGTGCCGCAACCATTTTTAATCAAGTGGTGTATTTGTCCGGCCAAGTGCCGAAAATCACAGCGCCCGACATTGAACTACAAACCAAAGATATCTTAGCGACCATTGATGCCTTATTGGCTCAGGCCAACAGCGACAAATCACGTTTGTTGTCTGCACAGTTGTATGTGAAAAATCTTGAAGATTTTCCAGCAGTCAACGCTATCTGGATTGAGTGGTTAAAAGGTTGTGTCACGCCATCACGCGCCACCATTCAAGCAGATTTGGTCAATCCAAATTGGTTGATCGAAATTGCCGTGACTGCTGCACAAAAGTAATCCGCTAGTTAGAATATTTTCATCATCTCCCAAAATTTAAGTTAGAAATCGTTCAACGAACTGGATGGATGTGCGCATTGATCCAGTTCAAAAGGTGGTATTGCGCGCGGTGAGGAAAACTCAGCGCAATACTTTATACCTGTAAACGGTTATATAAGGATATTCCAAGATGACAACAACAAACCAAGTGGATGAATCATCCTCTCCACATGAGTTGCAAAGAAAACTGTCCAATCGTCATTTACAATTAATCGCCATTGGCGGCGCGATTGGTACCGGATTATTTATGGGTTCAGGGAAAACCATTTCCTTGGCCGGCCCGTCTATTCTGATTATTTACATGATTATTGGTGCCATGTTTTTCTTCCTGATGCGTGCATTGGGTGAAATCTTGCTGTCAAATTTGCATTACAAATCTTTCATCGACATGGCACATGACCTGATTGGTCCTGCTGCTGGCTATTATATTGGTTGGTCGTATTGGTTGGGCTGGGTTTTGGTCGGTATTGCCGATTTAGCCGCCATTATTAATTATCTTGGCTTTTGGCTACCGCCCGGAGAAGCCTTTACCCCGATGGGACAAGCGCTGATTAGTGCCGGCTGTGTGTTGTTGGTGCTGGGGATTAACCTGTTAACGGTAAAACTATTTGGTGAAATTGAGTTTTGGTTTGCTTTGGTTAAAATTTTGGCCATCATGGGGCTGATTTTCATTGGCGGCTATATGGTGTTTATGCAGTTCCAGCCACCTGAAGGTCCAATTGCCAGCTTTAGCAATGTATGGTCGCATGGCGGCATGTTCCCCAAAGGTGCCAGTGGCTTCTTGGCCGGTTTCCAAATTGCTTTGTTTGCATTTGTTGGGGTCGAATTAATTGGTACCATGGCGGCTGAAACCAAAGATCCAGAAAAGAATTTACCCAAAGCGGTAAATGCCATTCCCACCCGAATCATTTTATTTTATGTGGTGTCATTGTTTATCGTGATGTCTGTAACGCCGTGGAATCAAATTCCTGCCGATCAAAGTCCATTTGTCACTTTGTTCTTGCATGCCGGTATTCCGACTTCGGCCATTATTATGAATTTGGTGGTGTTGTCATCGGTGATGTCATCGATGAACAGTGGCGTTTTCTCCACCAGTCGTATGTTGTTTGGTTTGGCCAAAGATGGACAAGCACCGCAAGCTTTAAGTAAGTTATCTAAGCGCGCTGTACCTGCAAAAGGACTGATTTTCTCCTGCTTCTTTATTATGGCCGGTGCGGCATTGCAGTATTTCGTCCCGAATACACTGGAAGCATTTACCTTGGCCAGTTCGCTCTGTGTAATTTTGTTTATCAGTATTTGGAGCTTGATCATGGTGTGCTACATTCGCTATCGTAAACGTAGCCCTGAACTGCATGCTAAATCTACTTTTAAAATGCCGGGCGGCATCTGGATGTCTTATGTTATTTTGGCATTCATGTTGTTTGCGTTAATTATTCTAAGTTTAGAGCCAGATACCTTAAAAGCGTTAATGATTAGCCCATTGTGGTTGGTGATTTTAGCGGTGACTTATCGTGTGCTGTATAAACCACGCATGAAAAAGCATGGTCCGCATGCATAAAGCGTAAAGGCATTCAATTATCCACTTCAAAAGAACGATTTAGATCGTTCTTTTTTATGGAATATCTATTTAACTTGAGTTCGACATAAAAAATAAATGAAAAAAGCCTTAGCATCTGTAATATCTTGGTTACGAAGACAAAACATTTCAGAGCAAGGCTTTTTCATGGACTATATTACCGAATTATTTTGTATTTTGGATGATTTCTGCAAAAAATTTAATGAATCTTTAGAGAAAGCTCTAATTTCTGATCAAAAAACAACAATGAAAAAGTCAGCTTTAAGCTTGTCTGAAGTCATGACCATTGTCATTTTATTTCATAAATCCGGGTTTAGATTTTTCAAATATTTTTATTGTCATATGATCATCCCATTTTGGAAATCAGCTTTTCCCAAGCTTCTTAGTTACAATCGTTTTATTGAAATTATGCCGCGTTGTTTACAAGCTTTGAGTAGTTTCTTCCATCAAGTTAAAGGACAAGATACCGGAATTTGTATTATTGATTCGACTAAATTGGTCGTTTGTCATAATCTTAGAATTAAAAGAAATCGTGTGTTTAAAGGCTTTGCCGGTCGCGGTAAAAGTAGTACAGGTTGGTTTTATGGGTTTAAAGTCCATCTTATTATCAATAACTTAGGTGAAATTATTAATCTCAAGATTACATCAGGGAATGTTCATGATGTTGCTGTACTTGAATCTTTAACCAAAGAGTTAAAAGGCATTTTACTGGGCGATAAGGGGTATTTGAGTAAAGTAAAAACTGAAGCTTTAGCAGCAAGGGGACTAAAATTATTGACCCCGTCACGTAAGAATATGAAAAATAAACCCATCTACACTGAAGAAGAAAAGCAATTACTTTGCAGAAGAGGATTGATCGAAACAGTGAATGATCAGTTAAAAAACTTGCATCAAATTGAACATTCACGTCATCGTTCGGTCAATAACTTTATGGTGAATATTATGGCTGCGATAGTGGCTTATTGCTTAAATCCCAATAAGCCAACTTTCCAAAATATGCTAAAAAGCTAAAAATATTTCGTCGAACTCAGGTTATTTATCTTTATAGTAATGTGCTTTATTTAAGCTTTTGAGTGGCTTTAACTTCCATATCTACAATATGAATCAACCATGAAAAAAGTATCTAGCAACGCTTTTATTGCGCAGTCTGTAGATCAAACTTAAAAGGTGCTTTCATTTAGATTCAAATCAGCTTGAAACAGGGCAGTCTTTAAGCTTAAAACGCCGTCATAACGATTGCAGTTAGATTGATTTAGGGTCATGTACTGTTTGCATGTCTGGATAAATTTCTAAGTATGTAGGGCTATAAGTGCTACGAATCAGTTATGAAGATGCTAAGAGTAGATTGCACATATCACAGCGAGCGCTTGAAAGAAGATGGAGTCTCTTAAATAGAAAAAACCCCAGACTAAGCTGAGGTTTTTATACAATATATAGTTTAAAAGTGCGGTTTAACCACCACCAAAATGATCACTGCAACCAAGATAAACGTGGGCATTTCATTAAAGAAACGCCAAAATTTATGCGATTTATAGTGTGCATCTAATATAAGTTTTTGTCGGTAATAACCACAGAATAAATGATAGATGACCAATAATCCGACCAAGCCTAATTTTAAGTAAAACCACAGCGCTTCATGATAGTGCTGTGTGGCGTCACCCCAATCCACCAGAAAGTGTGCGGTAATTAGCGTGGCAATCATCGATGGCCACATAATGCCGCGATATAACTTGCGTTCCATCACCTGAAAACGCTGATGACTGACCGCATCATTACTCATCGCATGGTACACATATAAGCGCGGTAAGTAGAACAACGCGGCAAACCAACACACGATCGAAATAATATGGAATGCTTTTACCCACAAGAAAGCATCAGAAGGTACATCCATCGAATATCCTATTGGGGATTATGCATCCCACTTCTTGAAAACGAGGCAGGCGTTTACACCGCCAAAGCCGAAACTGTTACTCATGACAGTATTCAGTTTTGCGTCGCGTTTTTCAAGTACGATATCAAACCCTTTTGCATCTTGATCAAGTTCAGTGACATTGATATTTGGCGCAATAAAGTCATTTTGCATCATTAAGATACAGTAAATAGCTTCTTGTACACCGGCGGCACCTAAACTGTGACCGGTCATCGATTTGGTGGAGCTTAGTGCAGGGACTTGTCCTTCACCAAATGCACGTTCCATGGCTTTTAGTTCTGTCACATCACCGGCAGGGGTTGACGTACCATGCGTGTTGACATAGTCAATTTTATCTACACCATGCTGTTTGGCTTCATCTAAAGCCATGATCACACAGCGTGTTGCGCCTTCACCTGAGGGTGCAACCATATCTGCGCCATCACTGTTGGCAGCATAACCCACCACTTCAGCCAGAATTGTCGCGCCACGTGCTTGTGCATGCTCAAGTGATTCAAGCACCACAAAACCACCACCACCGGCAATCACGAAACCGTCGCGGTCAGCAGAATAGGGACGCGATGCGGTTTCAGGCGTGTCATTGTATTTAGAGCACAGTGCGCCCATCGCATCAAAGAGTAAGCTTTGTGACCAGTGATCTTCTTCACCGCCACCGGCCAACATTAAATCTTGTTTGCCCAATTGAATTAAATTGTAAGCGTAGCCAATTGCATCGGCAGAGGTGGCACAGGCGCTGGTAATGGTGTGAGCAACACCTTGTAATTTAAATGCGACACCGACGTTTGCGGTAATGGTGTTACTCATGTTGCGTGGTACAAAAAACGGGCCGACTTTACGGGCGCCTTTGGTGTCTAACAGCTCTTTCATTTCAATGACAGATGCAGTTGAACCGCCACCTGAGCCACCAGCAATACCGTAACGCGGATTCCCGCCGATATCTTCAGGTTGTAAGCCTGCATGTTGTACTGCGGCAAGTGCTGAATTATAAGCATACATGGCACAGACGCCCATAAAGCGCTTGAGTTTGCGGTCAATATGGTCAAAGTCTTGCTCAGCTGCTGCGCTAACGTGGCTTTTGAAATTCATGTCAGCATAAGTGGGGTTAAAACGTGTCCCAGAAATCCCGTTTTGCAAAGAATTGGTCA
Organism: Acinetobacter harbinensis; assembly: GCF_000816495.1. GTDB lineage: Bacteria > Pseudomonadota > Gammaproteobacteria > Pseudomonadales > Moraxellaceae > Acinetobacter > Acinetobacter harbinensis. Next base: position 2,444,302 of record NZ_JXBK01000001.1, on the reverse strand, counting down.
CTTCTTCTAAAGAATTACCGATACATGAGTTAATCCCCATGCCAGTGATAACAACACGTTTCATCTACAGATCCCTTTATGATAGTTTTTGAGCAAATGGCGTTAAAAAATGTTTTTACTTCAAGCAAAAACCCGCCCATCACTCATGCGTTTCAATGGCATTCATCATAGCAGAAAGACTTTTGAATTCTTATGGCAAAGGTTATACCTATTACGCTTTGTTTCCATTTGTGAAAATTACCGCAGTTAATTAACCAAAAGATACACATTAATATTGAGATAAACTTAGACTATATCTAGTATTTATCAATAATTGTAAGAATTGAAAATGAGGATAAATAATGACAAATAGTAATAATAAACATTCGCATGGCTTTTTATCCAATGCCTTTGGAGTGGCTAAAAAGATCAGCGTCGCTGGAATGCAGGTGCTCAATAACAGTACTGCAGACAGCGTAAGCAAGATCACACAGCCTGCTGAAAACAATAAAGTCATTGAAGGAAGTGCCCGTGCGTCAGGCACGGTAAATAGCCAAAAATATGACAATCCACAGCATATGCTGCGTGACTATTTGCCCAACGTATCAAAACAATTGTTGGGTCGCCGTTATAGCCAAATTAATCGTGTCGCCAATTTTGTCTCACCACAATTTTCTGACAAAGTATCGGACTACTTTTTTGAGCAATTGAATCAATTTACCTCAAATATTAGCTCGGTCGATACTGTACTCGATCAAGCGGGTGCAAAAAATTTACAAGAACTGACCCAAGATGTGAATCGTTCACAGCGTATTAGCCAAGCTTTGGCTGAGCAGAACAAATGGATTGCATCGGTGCAAGGCGCAATTAGCGGTGCTACAGGCGTGATTGGTTCTGCAGTTGATGTACCATTATCTTTGGTGATGTCATTAAGAATGATTTATCAAGTTGGCCGTTCTTATGGTTTTGAGTTAAATAAAGAAACAGAACAAGAAATTGTCCAATTTGTGTTTAAACAAATCGATTTAGGTGTAATTGCTGAAAAACAAAGTGTGTTGATGGCATTAAAAGCACTGTCCAATATGCTACAAACCCAAGATATTTCTCAATTGCAGCAAATGTTGGGTTCAAGTAGTGATATTGAAGCCGTGAAAAAATGGCTTTCGGATGAAGATGGCGCGGTTAAATGGTCATGGTTAAACCACATTCCTAAACTCTCCCTGATCAGTAAACTTACCCCTGTGGCAGGAGCCAGTATTGGCGCAGTATACAGTTGGAAGTTGGTTGAAGATGTGAACCAAAAAGCGCAACAGATCTTCTCTCATGCACGTAGCTATTTACAGCAAAATGAGGGTGCTGAGTTGTCGGCCATTGCCGCCTATGAAAAATCTATCGCCTTGTTAGATGATGCATCGCCAAAACTCTTGGCAGAGCAAGTCGCGGTCAAAGCACCGGTAGAGGCGCTTAAGTTAGATCAAGATATTGAAGTGGCCAATCATCAAACCATCTCCAAGGTGGTCATTAAAAAGAAAACAGAGGAAGCAAAACCCGATGACACGGAAAAAGGCGAACAGGTTCAGCAAGGTTTAGAAAAGTTGGCTGAAAAAATGGTTGAAGAGCATGAACAGGTTGAGCCACAACAGCCCGCTTTGAGTACTGAAGAGCCGGAATTTTTAGCCGAGGATGATCCGGAATTTGAAGAAATTGAGACAGAAAAATCTGAACCGGCCGCAGTTAAAGCCGTACAAAAGGATGAATCTACCGCGGTCACTAAAAAAGTTACAAAAAAGAAGTCTTAAAAATACAGTCTGAAGTGATCTAAAACGCTTCAAACTGGCTAAACACAAGGAAATGGTCACTATTTGATAGCGCATCGAATATTGACCATTTTTCTATCTTCGCTTACAATTGTGTGCCCTCGAAAAAGTAGTATTTTTTTGAGGATTTTTATTAACGGGAGATTTGCCAAATGGCAACAACAAATCAGTTGATCCGTAAGGGTCGTACGACTTTGGTTGAAAAATCAAAAGTTCCTGCGTTGAAGGCTTGTCCACAACGTCGTGGTGTTTGTACACGTGTTTACACAACTACACCTAAAAAACCTAACTCAGCAATGCGTAAAGTTTGCCGTGTTCGCTTAACTTCAGGTTTTGAAGTATCAAGCTATATCGGTGGTGAAGGCCATAACCTACAAGAGCACAGTGTTGTTCTTATCCGTGGTGGTCGTGTTAAAGATTTACCGGGTGTACGCTACCATACCGTTCGTGGTTCTTTAGACTGCGCTGGTGTTAAAGATCGTAACCAGTCACGTTCTAAATACGGTACTAAACGTCCTAAGAAATAATTCGTTAAGAATTAAATCTTAAGCACGTAGAACCGCAATCCTTTATCGTCTCGCTTGCTCGATTTCTGCATTAATTTTGTGAAAATTCAAGCGACGTGTAGTAAGGCCAGCCAACAGTACATGACACTTTGTACTCATGCTGGATAAACCTGAAGTGTCATATTTATAGGTGTATTAAAATGCCAAGACGTCGCGTAGTCGCTGCCCGTGAAATCCTTCCGGATCCTAAGTTCGGCAGCCAAACAATCGCTAAATTCATGAACCACGTAATGCAAGATGGTAAAAAATCTATTGCTGAAAGTATCGTTTACGGTGCTTTAGACCGCGTTCAAGAAAAATCGAAAGTAGACCCAGTTGAATTTTTCGAGACTACTCTTGAAAAAGTTCGTCCTATGGTCGAAGTAAAAGCACGCCGTGTTGGTGGTGCTACTTATCAGGTACCTATGGAAGTGCGCCCATCCCGTCGTACTGCCCTAGCTATGCGTTGGTTAGTAGACGCTGCTGCTAAGCGTTCTGAAAAAACAATGGCTTTACGTCTTGCTGGTGAGTTGCTTGATGCAGCTGAAGGTAAAGGTTCAGCGATCAAGAAACGTGAAGATGTGCATCGTATGGCTGAAGCCAACAAAGCGTTCTCTCACTACCGTTTCTAATCGACTAAAACAGGCCTTAATCAGGACGATGATAGGTCAGGTTTTACTGAACTATCGTCAAAGCGCTTTAAGCTGCTTTGCGGCTTAAAGCGTCCTGTTTTAAACAACAAAATTTAGGAATGCAAGAAATCATGGCTCGTAAAACCCCAATTTCTCGTTATCGCAATATTGGTATTTCTGCTCACATCGATGCTGGTAAAACCACCACTTCAGAACGCATATTGTTCTACACAGGTGTATCTCACAAAATTGGTGAAGTACATGATGGTGCAGCGACAATGGACTGGATGGAACAAGAGCAAGAACGTGGTATTACCATTACTTCTGCTGCTACCACTTGTTTCTGGTCTGGTATGGGTAAACAATTCCCAGAACACCGTATTAACGTAATTGACACCCCAGGACACGTTGACTTCACGATTGAAGTTGAGCGTTCTATGCGTGTTCTTGACGGTGCGTGCATGGTTTACTGTGCTGTAGGTGGTGTTCAACCGCAGTCAGAAACTGTATGGCGTCAAGCAAATAAATATAAAGTGCCTCGTTTAGCATTCGTGAACAAGATGGACCGTACTGGTGCCAACTTCTTCCGTGTTGTTGAGCAAATGAAGACACGTCTTGGTGCAAGTCCTGTACCAATTGTTATACCAATTGGTGCTGAAGATAATTTCCAAGGTGTTGTTGACCTTGTTGAAATGAAAGCAATCATTTGGGATGAAGCGTCTCAAGGTATGGAATTTGAATATCAAGATATTCCTGCAGATCTTCAAGAGCTTGCTGAAGAATGGCGTACCAACATGGTTGAAGCTGCGGCTGAAGCTAATGAAGAGTTGATGGATGAATACCTAAATACTGGCGAATTGTCGAAAGAACAAATCGTTGCTGGTATTCGTGCACGTACATTGGCTTGTGATATTCAGCCAATGTTATGTGGTACAGCGTTCAAAAATAAAGGTGTTCAACGTATGTTGGATGCTGTAATTGAATTCTTGCCATCGCCTACTGAAGTTAAAGCAATCGAAGGTATTCTTGACGATAAAGCTGAAACTCGCGCGATTCGTGAAGCATCTGACGAAGCTCCGTTCTCTGCACTTGCATTCAAAATTATGAATGACAAATTTGTAGGTAACTTGACTTTCGTACGTGTTTATTCTGGTGTCCTTAAACAAGGCGATCCAGTATATAACCCAGTTAAGTCTAAACGTGAACGTATTGGTCGTATCGTACAAATGCACGCCAATGATCGCCAAGACGTTGAAGAAATTCGCGCTGGTGATATCGCGGCATGTGTAGGTCTTAAAGACGTTTCAACTGGTGATACACTGTGTGATGAGAAAAACATCATTACACTAGAGCGTATGGAATTCCCAGAGCCAGTAATTTCTTTAGCTGTAGAGCCTAAGACAAAAGCTGACCAAGAAAAAATGTCTATCGCGCTTGGTCGTTTGGCAAAAGAAGATCCATCGTTCCGTGTTCGCACAGACGAAGAATCTGGTCAGACTATTATTGCGGGTATGGGTGAGCTTCACCTTGATATTCTTGTTGACCGTATGAAACGTGAGTTTGGCGTTGAAGCAAACATTGGTAAACCAATGGTTGCTTACCGCGAAACAATCAAAAAGACTGTTGAGCAAGAAGGCAAATTCGTACGTCAAACCGGTGGTAAAGGTAAATTCGGTCATGTATATGTTCGTTTAGAGCCTATGGATGTTGAAGAAGCTGGTAAAGAATATCTATTCGTTGAAGAAGTTGTAGGTGGTGTTGTACCTAAAGAATTCTTCGGTGCGGTTGATAAAGGTATTCAAGAACGTATGAAAAATGGTGTCTTGGCTGGTTACCCAATCGTGGGTATTAAAGCGACATTATTTGATGGTTCTTACCATGACGTGGATTCTGATGAATTGTCGTTCAAAATGGCTGGTTCGTATGCATTCCGTGATGGTTTCATGAAAGCAGATCCAATCTTGCTTGAACCAATCATGAAAGTTGAAGTTGAAACTCCAGAAGATTACATGGGTGATATCATGGGCGATTTAAGTCGTCGTCGTGGTATGGTTCAGGGTATGGAAGACTTACCTGGTGGTACTAAAGCGATTAAAGCTGAAGTTCCATTGGCAGAGATGTTTGGTTACGCAACTTCTATGCGTTCTATGTCTCAAGGTCGTGCGACCTACTCTATGGAATTTGCGAAGTATGCTGAAACTCCACGTAACGTGGCTGAAGGCATCATTTCTAAGTTCCAAACTGGTGGTAAAAGAGGTGACGACGAGTAATCTTTCGATTACTATTAGTCCAAACTAATTCATAGTTAAAAACCAAGTGCTCATGGGGAGACCCATGAGTAGTTTAAAAAGGAAGCTCTCATGGCTAAGGCTAAGTTTGAACGTAATAAGCCACACGTAAACGTGGGTACAATTGGTCACGTCGACCATGGTAAAACAACTTTAACAGCTGCAATTGCAACTGTATGTGCAAAACAATTCGGCGGCGAAGCGAAAGACTACGCGGCAATTGACTCTGCACCAGAAGAAAAAGCACGTGGTATTACCATTAATACTTCACACGTAGAATACGACTCTCCAGCTCGTCACTACGCGCACGTCGACTGCCCAGGTCACGCCGATTATGTTAAAAACATGATCACTGGTGCGGCGCAAATGGATGGTGCAATCCTTGTATGTGCAGCGACCGATGGTCCTATGCCACAAACTCGTGAACACATCCTGTTGTCTCGTCAGGTTGGTGTACCTTACATCATCGTATTCTTAAACAAATGCGACCTTGTTGATGACGAAGAATTGCTTGAATTGGTAGAAATGGAAGTTCGTGAACTTCTTTCTACTTATGACTTCCCTGGTGATGATACTCCAATCATCCGTGGTTCAGCGCTTGCTGCACTTAACGGTGACGAAGGTCAATATGGCGTTCCTGCAGTTCTTGCTCTTGTTGAAGCGCTAGATACTTACATTCCACAACCAGAACGTGCAATCGATAAAGCATTCCTAATGCCAATCGAAGATGTATTCTCTATCTCTGGTCGTGGTACGGTTGTAACAGGTCGTGTTGAATCTGGTATCGTTAAAGTTGGCGAATCAGTTGAAATCGTTGGTATTAAAGATACAGTTGTAACAACTGTAACTGGCGTAGAAATGTTCCGTAAATTGCTTGACGAAGGTCGTGCTGGCGAGAACTGTGGTGTTTTACTACGTGGTACTAAACGTGAAGACGTTCAACGTGGTCAAGTACTTGCTAAACCAGGTACAATCAAACCGCATACTAAATTCGATGCTGAAGTATATGTACTTTCAAAAGAAGAGGGTGGTCGTCATACACCATTCCTTAACGGCTATCGTCCACAATTCTATTTCCGTACCACTGACGTAACTGGCGCAATCCAATTACAAGAAGGTACTGAAATGGTTATGCCTGGTGACAACGTTGAGATGTCAGTTGAGCTTATTCACCCAATCGCAATGGACCCAGGTCTACGTTTTGCGATCCGTGAAGGCGGCCGTACAGTTGGTGCTGGTGTTGTTGCTAAAGTAACACTATAATCCGTTCTGTATAAAAAAAGCGCTCCTTTAGGAGCGCTTTTTTTATGTCAATCAATCACTTCGTTGTTTTCTGAGCTATTCATTACCCCTAGAGTTTAAGCCAATACATTTAACATATTTCTACTTTTGTTTAATCGTTATGTTCGATTTTTATCCTCTTGGCGTCATATCTATTAATTGCATAGAACCAAGATTTATTTTTTAAATCAGCTATAAGCAAAGAACATCAATATTGTCTGCTTTTTTACTCGATTTTTTATCTAAAGTTCCTATAATGCCATCTTTCTGTTATTTAAAAGATGAACGAAGATGATTCGTTTGATGCAAAAAGCGGATGTGAATTCCATCACGCAAATTGAGCAATTGGTACAAAGCCATCCGTGGACAGCCAAACAGTTTGAAGAATCGATAGCTTCTTATGTGGCTACAGTGGTGGAGCAGCAAGGGCAGGTGGTGGGCTTTTGTATCTTGCAGCCGGTACTCGATGAAGCCAATTTATTGTTAATGGCGATTCATCCGAGTCAACAAGGTAAGGGACTGGGCTATCAATTGCTTGAAAGCTCGATTGCTTTATTAAAAAATAATCCACTGCAAATTTTTTTAGAAGTCCGAGAAAGTAATCAAGCCGCCATCGCCTTATATGAAAAATCAGGCTTCCATCAAATTGATTTACGCAAAAATTACTATCCTAAGCCGGATGGTTCTCGTGAGCATGCCATTATTATGGTGAAATCCTGTAGTGATGATTTTTCCTTACTGTTTAAAGCATAAGCACCGCATCATTTAATAATTGGGTTATTCCATCCAGAGGGCAAGGTGCTCATCAGTGAGTTTCCCAATTGTTGAATTTCTTCTGCGTTTAACATTCTGTTTAAGCGTCGCCATTGCCCATCAATCAGTAACTCTAACGGAACATATTGCGACTTATAGTTCATTTTAGGCGAATGCGGTACCCAATACCCCAAATAGACGTATGGCAAGCCAAGACTTTGGGCATGTTCAATTTGTTTCAGTACGGCAAAGATGCCTAGTGAGCGTCGACTTTCATCTGGATCAAAAAAAGTATACACCGCAGAGACACCATCATCTAAGGGGTCACAACTGGAGACACAAATCAGTTTATCGTCTTTCCAAAACTCGAGAAAAAAACTCTCTGTACAGCTATGCACTAAAAATTTTTCAAATTGATCTAAACTGGGTGGAAACATATCGCCATCGGCATGACGTTCAGAGATATAGCGTTCGTATAGTGCATAATGCACACTTTCTAACGCATCTTGGGTACGGGTGATTTTAATGCTTAAGTCTTGATTGCGTTTCCATGCCTTTTTTTGCACGCTGTTCATTTGAAATTCAGCCACCGGAACACGGCAGGATAAGCATTGACGGCATAAATGACATTCAGGCCGATAGACAAAATCGCCACTGCGACGAAAGCCCACTCGTGACAGCTCTGATAAGCTTAATACATCAATGCGATGTGCAGGATCTAAAAAGACCATACGTGCAGATTTATTTTCAAGATAGCTGCAACTGTGCGGCGGCGTAATATAATACTGTAAATCGTTCAATAGGGACGTTGGGTGATATGAGTTCATAACTAGCTCCCTGTTTTATTGTCATTCAATTAGTCGCGCGTGTTGCGCTATTGTTTTACTTGAAAATACACTGTCCTGATATTTTTTCCAATCGATAACAGGCTGTTTAATCATATCTTGTAACGAATTAAGATACGCTTGCCGAGAAACTGTACAAGCCCCCAAACTTAATAGATGCTCATTGACCAATTGGCAGTCAATCCACGGTAAGTTATTTTCTTGTCCCAGTAACATCAGGGTATAAAATGCCATTTTTGATACATCAGTTTGGGTGCTAAACATCGATTCACCAAAACAACCTTTGCCAATCGTCACTCCGTATAAACCGCCAACAATTCGATCTTCATCCCATACTTCTACACTATAGCCATAGCCGGCTGCAAATAATTGGCAATATCCATCAATAATCTCTTCAGAAATCCACGTGTCTTCTGCATAACTTCGCGGCAGTGAGCAGCAGCGTATGACGTGCTCAAAAGCATGATTGATCGTAATTTTATAATCAAATTTTTTCATATTACGCACTAAGGATTTACTGGGGTGATAATCGTGCGGGCGGATAATGCAGCGTGGTTCAGGGCTCCACCAACAAATCGGTTCGCCTTCTGAGAACCAAGGAAATAAACCGTGGGTATAGGCTTCAAAAAGTGTAGCAGGAGAGAGATCCGCACCAATGCAAATCAGTCCTTGTTCGTCCGGATCGGCATCGATGGGATGAGGGAAAATAAATTCAGAAGGCGGGAGACTATGCATAAGATTCGACCTGAATAAAAAAGTACAAAATAATGGGGTTTATGGTTTTTATCATACAAAAAAACCGCCCTAAGCAAGGACGGTTTTTTGAGGTAATACTCTGATCAGATACTTTTAGAGGCTTAGACCATCTAGATATTTTTCAGCATCTAGCGCAGCCATACAGCCTGAACCGGCAGACGTGATGGCTTGACGATAAACGCTATCCGCAATATCGCCCGCGGCGAATACACCGGCAACAGAGGTAGCTGTTGCATTACCCGCTGTACCGCTATGCACTTGAATATAGCCTTCACGCAGGGTGAGTTGACCTTCAAACATGCCGCTATTGGGTTTATGACCAATCGCCACAAACAAACCTTGTACCTCAACATCTTGTGTTGCGCCATCGGTGGTTGATTTTAAACGTACAGCGGTAACGCCCGTTTGATCGCCTAGAACTTCATCGACTTGATTGTTCCAAAGAATGCTAATTTTGCCTTCTTTTTGTTTCTCAAACAGTTGGTCTTGTAAGATTTTCTCTGAACGTAACGCTTCACGGCGATGTACCAAAGTCACATGAGAGGCAATATTGGATAAATACAGCGCTTCTTCAACCGCAGTATTACCTCCACCGACCACCATGACTTTTTGGTTTTTATAGAAAAAGCCATCACAGGTGGCACATGCGCTCACGCCTTGCCCCATAAATTTCGCTTCAGATTCTAAACCTAAATATTGCGCAGTTGCACCCGTGGCAATGATCAGGGCATCACAAGTGAATTCTTCCATATCGCCTTTGAGCACGAAAGGGCGAACCGTTAAATCCACTTCATTAATGTGATCATACACAAGTTCAGTACCAAAACGTTCGGCATGGGCTTGCATACGTTCCATGAGGGCAGGGCCTGTTAGACCTTCAGGATCACCCGGCCAGTTGTCGACTTCATTGGTGGTGGTCAACTGACCGCCCATCTGTAAACCCGCAATGAGCATTGGTTTTAAGTTGGCACGTGCAGCGTAGACTGCTGCGCTATAACCTGCTGGACCTGAACCTAAAATAATCAAACGTGAGTGACGAGCGCTCATTCGCGGCATCCTTTTTTATTTAGAAATTTATCAAATTATACGTGAAACTTGTTCACAGTTGTGTGGCTTCGATGTCGATATTATTGATCATGAACATCGTTTTACGCTATATACAATAAAGCGGCTGTACGCGATACTCAATTGCTTCAGGCTGCTGTTAGCCGCCTATACATAATATTGCATCTTTTTTCTTTCAACAGGTGCATAATATCGCGTTTAATTGTGAAACTATTTTGTCTTAGTTTCTTACAAAAACATGAATGAAAAATTAGCTACAGGACAGTATATGACTGCGGTGTCGAGTGCTTATGCACAGCGCTTAATAATGACATTATTTTTAGTCTCATTTGGAATATATTTATTCCTAGCAACAGTGACTTATACCCCTTTTGATCCGGGCTGGATGCATATTTCCAGTGATACCCAACAGGTATCAAATGCCAGCGGGGTAGCAGGCGCTTGGATAGCAGACTTATTATTCGGTTTCTTAGGCTGGGCAAGCTTGCTCATTCCAATTTTTTTATTCGTTGAAGCTATTCAGGTCTGGTGGCCGTATAGTTTTTTGAATAAACCCTTTCGCTATGCGGCGCAATTTTTTATTTTATTGGCCACAGCCAGCCTATTGTATTTGTTCTGGCAAGTGCCAGCAGATACCTTAGACAATGCCTCTGGCGGTATTATTGGCTATGAGCTAGGTGAAAGTTTATCGCAGATTTTGACCATTTATGGCGCAACACTATTTTTGGTGGTGTTCTGGTGGATACTGTTTACCTTGGCGTTTGGAATAAAATGGAACAAAACGTGGGCCACGCTTAAAGCGACACCTGCCTATTTACAAGATTTATTTTATAAGAATGTACCAGAGACCGAGTCGGCATTTGATCGCAGCAGTCCTGAAGTAAAAAAACCACTAACTCCTGTGCAGAAAATAGTATCAGAGCCTGTTGCAGCAATAGCACAGCATGAAGCGCCAATCCGTTCTAGCGTGGCTCAAGATCAAGCCGCAGAGCGCTTATTTAACGATATGCTGGAAAAAGAGCAATATGCCGAACCAGAATATGAAGCAGTGCAGCAAATGGATACTGAAGATGAAGTTGAATTTGAGCAGGTGTTAGAAAAAGCCCATCGCTTAGAAAAAAACACCCAAAATGCTGTGACCACCGGTGAAGTGTGGCGCGCATTGCATTCAGATCCTGAGCAAAATCATAAACAAGATATTGAGGCTTTATTAAAAGCAGCAGAAGAGTCTACACCGCAAACGCCCACTGAGCATCTTAAACACTTTGTGCATGAGCAACCTCCGACTGAGGTGCTTGCTCATCAGCACTCTGTGGATTGGGATGATGATCAAATTTTTGATGAGTTACTTGCCGCGGTTCCCAATAGCAAAACAGCGACCGATATTCATACGCCGTTTAATCCACAGTCGATTGAACCTGTACCGACTGCCGTGCTAGAAAAAGTAGTAATTGCACCGGCTGCACCAATAATTTCAACACCGTTAAATCACACTATTCAAAATAATGACTTAGCCGATGAGCTGGATCAACTGGAAGATTTGTTGGTCGATGTGGATGATGTGGTCGCACCCGAGCCTGTAGTTGCGCGCACCACCAGCAGTTATGCACAGTCCTCAGCTTTAGTGAACCGCGATATTCAAACCCATCTTCAGCCGACTATAATCTCAGCTGATGAAAAAGCGCTCATTTCCTCCAATAAAGATGTGTTTCGTGAAGTGTGGCAAGAAACGGCTGGCAAGCCCGTGGAAGAGCAAAAAGACGAAGATGATGATTTTGATTTAGATGCACCATTGACGGATGCTATGGGGCGTCCAATGTCACTGGCTATGCAAGTGGCGCAAAAACGTCGTGATCTGTCTACCTTACCTGGGCTTGAGTTACTCGATGCCGTCGATTTGAATAAAAAAGTCAACTTCACCGAAGAGCAATTGTCGCGTCTGTCTGAATTGCTGGAAATTAAACTACAAGAATTTAATGTAAAAGCCAAAGTGATAGAAGCACAGCCGGGGCCAGTGGTGACGCGTTTTGAATTAGATTTAGCCCCAGGAGTTAAAGCCTCTAAAGTCACCAATATTTCACGCGATTTAGCACGTTCGATGTCCATGGCGTCAGTACGTGTGGTGGAAGTAATTCCGGGTAAACCCTATATCGGGATTGAAGTACCGAACACTGCGCGTGAAATGGTTCGTCTGATTGAGCTTCTTGAAACGCCAACGTATCGCGATCCAAATGGTCTGATCACCATGGCAATGGGTAAAGATATTTCGGGTAATCCCGTGTTGACCGATTTGGCAAAAGCGCCGCATATGTTGGTTGCAGGCACCACCGGATCGGGTAAGTCGGTGGCGGTTAACGCCATGATTTTATCAATGCTGTTAAAATATACCCCAAATCAACTACGTTTAATTTTGATTGACCCCAAACAGCTTGAATTGGCCAACTACAACGATATTCCGCATTTGTTAACACCTGTAGTCACGGACATGAAAGATGCCGTGAATGCGCTCAATTGGTGTGTGAATGAGATGGAACGTCGTTATAAGCTGATGTCCTACTTAAAAATTCGTAAGCTGAGCGATTATAACCGCAAGGTGGATGAAGCCATTGCCAATGGGGAAGATCTGATTGATCCGACGTGGAAACCGAGTGATTCCGCCACCCAAGAGCGTGCACCACGTTTAACCGCATTGCCTTCAATTGTGATTGTCGCGGATGAATTTGCCGATATGATCATGCAGGTGGGTAAAAAAGCTGAAGAGATGATTACCCGTTTGGCACAAAAATCACGTGCTGCCGGTATTCACTTATTATTGGCGACTCAGCGTCCATCGGTGGATGTGATTACTGGGTTGATTAAAGCCAATATTCCGACCCGTGTGGCCTTACGTGTCAACAGTAAAATTGACTCACGGACTATTTTAGATGCCAGTGGTGCAGAAGATCTGTTGGGTCATGGCGATATGCTATTTTTAGGCCCAGGTAAAATTGAGCCAGAACGTGTGCATGGTGCATTTATTTCAGATGATGAAGTGAACAATATTTGTGATGCATGGCGTGAACGCGCTGCGCCGAACTACGTCGATGAGATTTTAACGCCGTATGATGAAGAACCGACTTCGCGTGGCTTTGAAGATGGTGATGCTGCTTCTGAGCGAGATGCCTTATATGATCAATGTGTATCGTTTGTTCTAGAAACACGCAAAGCGTCTACTTCATCGTTACAACGCAAATTCAGTTTGGGCTATAACCGTGCTGCACGGATTATTGATCAAATGGAAGAAAATGGGATTGTCAGTGCCATGGGCGGTAATGGTAAACGCGAAATTCTGGTTTAAATTTTAAAGTCATAAAAAAACCTGCACTGTGCAGGTTTTTTTATGACTGAATTTTAATAGACTTATTTGAACGCACTCAAAGCAGATGAGATCATACAAAATAATAGTAAACCCAGTCATCTAGATGCTGTTGAAGCGTAAGAAACCGGATGTTGATATCAATTGGCCGGCTTTTTAGGCTCAGTATTAAGCAAATTTAGCCAAAATTGCTAAAAAGCCTTCACTTTGGCGTGGATACTCAGCAATAATATCGTGAATCCGCTGACCTTGTGTATTGGTGGCGTTTAGATCACGGCCATCAGCAACGAATTGGCTCAGTAGACGTTCATAGTCAGTCGGACGCATATGTTTAAATGCATGATACAACACATGAAAGTCTGCATTGACTCCTGCAGGCGGTAGTTGGGTTAAATAGGCAAATACACGTGCATCGGACCATTCTTCATTGAATGTGGCTGGCTGAGATAATGCCATCGCAATCTCCTTAATAATCAATAAATAAAAAAGGCAAAATAACTGCCGCTATTTTGCCTTGAATCAATTTACTTAACTAATCAGAATTCAGATTATCGCTCTTCAGGTAAATTGATATTCATTTCTAACATTTCAAGATTGGCTTCAGAACGCACGGACATTTGAATGTGTTGCTCATCTACGCCGCGAACATAGCGATTGACCACTTGCATGATCTCTAGCTTCATTTGATCAATCTTATCTTGGCTCAGGCGTTTACCTAAACCTTGTTCTGAGGCAACAATAACTTTTAAGCGATCTTTGGCTGTCTGAGCGCTTGTCGGTTTTTCATCATTGCTGAATATTTTACTCCAAAATCCTGCCATGTTTACGCTCCAAATAATCGTGCTAACCAACCTTTAGGTTTTACCGTAATATGACGGTAAGGGCGATCTTCGCCTAAGAAACGTGCCACTAAATCATCGTAGGCTTGACCTGCGGCAGTGTCTTGAAAAAGAATCACCGGCTTACCTTCATTCGATGCTTGCAACACAATTTCACATTCAGGAATCACACCCAAAGTAGGAACACGTAAAATATCTTTCGAAATATCGTCGATGGTCAGCATTTCTTGCTTATCCGCGCGTTCAGGATTGAAGCGTGTAATGCATAAATGCTTACGGATACGACCTTCGTTTTGTTCTACTTTTTTAGTTTTGCTGTCTAACATCCCAATAATACGATCGGAGTCACGTACTGAAGAGATTTCAGGATTGGTGACAATAATCGCTTCATCCGCATGATACATCGCAAGGATCGCACCGCGCTCAATACCGGCAGGTGAATCACAAATAATGTAATCGAACTCTTGTGATAGTTCATCCATAATCCGAGCAACGCCTTCATCAGTCAAGGCGTCTTTATCACGGGTTTGCGATGCAGGTAAAATGTATAAATTTTCAATATCTTTATCGCGAATAAGCGCTTGTTGAAGTCGAGCTTCATTATTGAGTACATTTACAAAATCATAAACAACGCGACGTTCACAACCCATAATTAAATCAAGGTTACGTAAGCCTACGTCAAAATCGATCACAACAGTTTTGTGGCCGCGAAGGGCTAAACCTGTTGCAAAAGATGCGCTTGTGGTCGTTTTACCTACGCCGCCTTTGCCTGATGTTACGACAACAATTTTCGCCACCGATTCCGCTCCTGTTATGGTTTAAATCCCCTATTAGATATGGGGCTTTTGGTGTTTATTTATACATCAAAATTCGAGAACTTCAAAGACCAGTTCTTGCTGATTATTCAAGTAAATGTGTACAGACTTTTTCAGTACATGTGGTGGAATATCATCTGCGACACAATAAGTGCCGGCAATAGAGACCAGTTCAGCTTCTAAAGAATGACAGAAAATGCGTGCTGCATTGTCCCCACCTAAACCGGCAATGACTCTACCACGGACGCTACCATAAATATGTATATTTCCTGAAGCAATTACTTCTGAGCCGCTATTGATTCCGGCATTTAAAATGATGTCGCCGTGATCTTGCACTAAGCATTGACCCGTACGTAAAATTTCATTGTGATAAGAGGTCACATGACTGATGGTTCGGCTCGGTTTTGCCTCATCTGGCGTAGCATTTTTCGCTGTGTCCTCAGTAGATTCTGCAGGTAATTCCAGCACTTGTTCATGCGTGGCTTTAATGCGCTGTAAAGGTTGCTTATCTGTTGGGAAAATAGGGAATTGAATGGCACGTGCTTGATTGCTCAGAATGCCGTCAATTACGCCAACGGGCTGTAAATCAAGACTGGCCAGCAATTGAATCAGTGCAATTAACTCTTGCTCTACCATACTATCAATAATGACTAAGGTGCCGTAAGCGGCTGTACCTTGAAGCATTTGAGTCAATTTTTGGCGGATTGCGTGCTGGTCATTGGTGTCTAATGTTAAGCGGGTTAAATTAAACATTCTGCCCGTAATCCGTATATCTGCCATAATTATTCCTTAAAACTTCTGTGCTCTTTTCAGTCAGATCGAAGTCGTGGTGTAAATCGAAGTAAAATTTTAAATAAAACAAATGCTAGAACAAATTGCAGCTTTTCTCTAGCGCTGCTTTAACTATTTTTCGTCAATAGGGTGGATTCCACCTGATCATGCTGATCGAGGAGCTGCTGCCATTGTTTCACTTTCACCTGTTGGCGCACGGCCTCAAGACTATCAAATACCGCAGACACCACTAATTTTTCCACATGTGGATTTTTCTCAATCGCAATTTGGCTGACCTTCTGTGCAATTTCACTGTAAAGCGGATTTTTAGCTGCAGTATTATTTTGAGCAAAGGGCTGAATTAAACCTTGGGTAATATTTTCTCCCAAGCGCTGCCCAATACTCTGAATTTGCTGTTCTATACGTGCGCCGACCAAGGGAATTAGGCGTAACAATTGCGTCAGCTCCGGTGTGTCTTCAATGGCTTGATTGACAATATTACCGACATTTTTAGCAATATTGATGCGTTGTGCCTGTAATTCTTTGCCCAAAGATTCTTGTAAAATATCTGCCAAAGCGCGAGCAAACATTTCACGGTGATGATCCACCAAATCCTCAATGAGTTTTCGATGCGTGTTACTGGTTAATAATTCACGTTTTACGCCATCTAAAACGGTAATCACAATACGGCTGGTCAGTTCTTCCAGCACCATGTGATAGTAAAAATTGGCACGTTGATACCATAAATCTGGAATGACTTTATAGCCATGTTGATACAGTTTATAGGCAATAGAGCCAGCACGTAAAAGCCGTAAAAAACGTAGCTGCGGAATGACGGATAAAATTTCATACCAATGAATAAAGGGAAAGAAAAACCAACGCCGATGATGCTGTCCCAAAATGGCAATAATCCAGCGCAGGATTAATTCAATAATTAGAAAACTGGTGAACCAACTTTCTGTAATAATCACCCATGGACGCAATGCAGTACGATAAAACTGTAATAGCTCAGGCAGATGAATAAAGTCAAATAACCAACCGCCAAAATCACTCATTAATACGGCATTGGCACTTAAGCAAAACAAGTTGATGACGATTAAGACCATCATAAAAATGTCATAACCCAGTCCAACTTTCCAGCCCCACGAGCCTTTTGTTAAAAAACCAAAGCGAAATTGATTTATTTTTTCATCTTGCTTCATTGTCTTCCTTAGCTATTGGTCCATTTTCGGCAAAATTTTGTTTCATGCGCTGAATCAGTTGATCTTTTTCAGTCCACAATGCATCGACCCACTGTTGAAAACGCTCACGGTATTCAGGGTCTTCTTCATAATTGCCGCCTAAGACCCAATCGGGGATCTCAATTTTACGCACATCGATGGCAATGCGCTGTACATTGCCTAACCAAAAATCATCATAATCGGGCGCGCCATCAGGATAGACAATGGTCATGTCCACCAAAGCGTCAATTTTATCGCCTAGAATATTTAAGGCTAATGCCAAACCACCGGCTTTTGGCTTTAATAAGTGTTGATAAGGGGAGTTTTGCTTGGCATGTTTTTCTGGGCTAAAACGTGTGCCCTCCAAATAATTCAGTAAAGTAAACGGCTGACTTAGCAATTGCTCACAGGCTTTACGTGATTCTTCTAAATCACGTTTTTTAAGCATTGGATTGGCGGCTATTTGTTGTTTTGTATGTCGCTTCATCATAGGGAAGCCTAAAATTTTAAAGGCTTGCCCAACAAATGGAATAAAGATCAGTTCCCATTTGGTAAAGAAGCGTGTCAGCGGCATACGCGTTAAACCGAAATATTGATTCACCGTGGTATCGACCCAGCTTTGATGATTACACATCATCAAATAACGCCCTTGCATGCTTAGATCTAAATGTTCATCAATACTGATCTGCCATTTTAGCTCAGGTAAAACATGATCAATCAACCAATTGTTCACTCCCAACCAACTGTTGGTAATGTGAATATTGGTTTCATCAACTTTACGTGATTTTTTAATCAGTTTAGTCAGGCCAAGTGCCAAAACCGGTGGACCGTGAAAAAAAGTACTTCCTGTAATGACTGAACCAACAGCGAGTGCTCGAGATATTTTTTTTAATAGCGGCTGTTTCTTAGATTGCGATGACATATAAAAACGGTCCTGAGATGAAGTCGTCTAATTTTTTCTTGTCTGTTAATATAAGTCTATCGGTTGAAATAAAAAAGTAATTCCTTTAACTGTGAAGGAATTATGCGGAACTGCTGAGTTACACATACAAAAACTATTACAAAATGTCAAATATGTTTATATTATTTACAAAAAATCAATGGTATGCCTGCGTTCTTTACTTCATGATTCGAACATACAACAAAACACAAAAAGGAGTCATGCAATGCGTGCACTAGCAATTTCAGCAGTAGTCGGGGCAATGGTATTATCAGGTTGTTCAACCACAGGTAATAACTTAGGCGGCGTAGAATACGACAAAACTGCCATTGGCGCACTTGTAGGTGCTGCTGCGGGTTATGGTATTTCTAAAGGCAGTGCAAATAGCAGCGCACAAAACAACCGCGCAGCAGCACTTGGTGCTGTATTGGGTGGTGCAACGGGTGTCTATCTCGATAATAAAGAGAAAAAACTTCGTCAACAATTGCAAGGTACTGGTGTAGATGTAAACCGTAATCCAGATGGTTCGGTAGGTCTGGTTATGCCAGGTAGCATTACTTTTGATACCAACAAATCAAATATCAAACCAAACTTTTATGCGACTTTGAATAAAGTTGCTCAAACCTTAACTGAAGATAACAAGAGCGGTATCTTGGTAACGGGTTATACCGATAGTACTGGTAATGATTCGATCAATATTCCATTGTCTCAAGCACGTGCACAATCTGTAGCAAGCTACCTCGCATCTCAAGGTGTTTCTACTTCACGTATTAATGCACAAGGTCAAGGTTCAGCCAACCCAATTGCAAGCAATGCAACTGCGGCGGGTCGTGAACAAAACCGTCGTGTAGAAATTAGCATCTACGCGATTCAATAAAGTCGATTGAATATAAAAAAACCACCGTCACGGTGGTTTTTTTACGAATGTCAAATTTGTATTTCAGGTTATGCAAGCTTGAGCAAGATGACTATAATCGAGCTCGAATTAAAACGAGGAAATACTATGTCGTCGGCAAGTCAACTCAATGACAAGCAACTTGAAGCCATGAAATATACTCAAGGGCCCTTGTTAGTACTTGCGGGGGCAGGTTCAGGTAAAACGTCGGTAATCACGCGAAAAGTAGCGCATTTAGTACAAAATTGCGGTATTCCAGCTTACCGTATTACCGCCATGACCTTTACCAATAAAGCTGCGCGTGAGATGAAAGAGCGGGTCTCTAAGTTATTGTCTCGTGAAGAATCCAAAGGGCTTTCAGTCTCTACCTTCCATACCTTTGGTTTAAATTTACTGCGTTTAGAATTAAAACACACACCGCTTAAAAATAACTTTTCTATTTTAGATGCCGATGACTGTAAGCGCATTTTAATGGATTTAATGCATCGCGATAATTTGTCTGGTGCAGAAAGCAAAGAATTGATTGCCAAAGCCATGCGTATGATTTCGGATTGGAAAAATGATCTGATCGCACCCGAGCAAGCACACACCACTTGTGAAACTACAGAAGATGTGCAGTTTGCCCATTTGTATCAACTATATGAGCGTAATCTACGGGCTTATAACGCTGTGGATTTTGATGATTTAATTGTTATGCCAACACGGTTATTGCAAGAAAATGCTGAAGTGCGCGATAAATGGCAGAATCGTGTGCGTTATTTGTTGGTCGATGAATATCAAGATACCAATACTGCGCAGTATATGTTGGTGAAGCTGTTGGTGGGTGTGATGGGGCAGTTCACTGCTGTAGGCGATGACGATCAATCGATTTATGCATGGCGCGGTGCAAAGCC
Source organism: Acinetobacter harbinensis (assembly GCF_000816495.1). Classification (GTDB taxonomy): domain Bacteria; phylum Pseudomonadota; class Gammaproteobacteria; order Pseudomonadales; family Moraxellaceae; genus Acinetobacter; species Acinetobacter harbinensis. The sequence continues at coordinate 2,424,613 of NZ_JXBK01000001.1, read as the reverse complement.
TGAAAATATGGCCTTGTTAAAAGAAGATTTTCCCAATTTAAATGTGATTAAACTAGAACAAAACTACCGTTCGACCAGCCGTATTTTAAAGGCAGCCAATACTGTGATTGGTAATAATCCGCATTTGTTTGAGAAAAAGCTTTGGTCAGACAAAGGCCATGGTGAAATCATTCGTGTGATTACCTGCCGCAATGATGATGATGAAGCCGAACGCGTGGTTAAAGATGTGATTACGCATAAGCTGATGAATGGTAAAAGCTGGAAAGATTATGCAGTGTTATATCGGGGTAATTTTCAAGCACGAATCTTAGAAACCTATCTGCGTCAGATGCAAATTCCTTATAAATTATCGGGTGGGCAGTCGTTCTTTGGTCGTGCTGAAATTAAAGACTTGATGAGTTATTTAAGGATGATTATTAATCCTGAAGATGACAGTGCTTTTTTACGCATCATTAATACCCCTAAGCGTGCTATCGGCCCAGTTACACTGGAAAAATTAGGCTTATTTGCGCAAGAAAATCATTTGTCTTTATTAAGTGCCGCAGGCGATCAGCGCCTCACCATGGTGATTCCGAAAAAGGCCACCACGCAGTTGGCAGAATTTGCTGATTTTATTGGCACCTTTACCCGTAATTTGCTTGAAGATGATGAGCCCGTGCCGATTATTCGTCAAATGATGCATGAAGCCGGCTATATCGACTATATCAAAGAGCAAGCCGCCAGTCCTGCGCAGGAAAAAACCAAGCTGGATAATATTGAAGTGCTGTATAGCAGTATTCAAAGCTTGATTAATCGCGCTGAAGATGTTGATGATAAAAATATTGAAAGTGTGATTCGTAAAATGGTGCTGCTGGATATGTTAGAGCAGCAACAAGAAGAAGAGGATACCGATAAAGTCAATCTGCTGACGCTGCACGCCGCCAAAGGATTGGAATTTCCTTATGTCTATATGATTGGTTTAGAAGAAGAGTTACTGCCCCATAAAAACTCGATTGCAGCCGAAACGATTGAGGAAGAACGTCGGTTAATGTATGTGGGCATTACGCGTGCGCGCCAAGGTCTGACCTTAACGCTGGCTGAGCAGCGCAAGAATGGCGGACAGATGAAGCAAATGACGCCAAGTCGTTTTCTGGATGAATTACCTCAAGACGATTTAGATTGGCTGGGGCGTAAGAAAAAACTCGCCGGTAATATTGATCCAAAGTTGCAAGCACAGCATTATTTGGAAAATTTACGTGCGCTGATCAAGCGTTAAAATTTTATTTAAACTCACTCCCAAGGACAGAACACATGAAAGTTCAAGTCAAAGTAATCGACAGCCGTTTAGGCAAAGAATGGCCGATGCCAAGTTATGCAACAGCAGGTTCAGCAGGATTAGACTTACGCGCGTGCGTTGAGCAAGCCACTGTGATTGAAGCGGGTCAAACAGTATTGGTTAAAACTGGTCTTGCCATTTATGTCGAAGATCCTCAGTTTGCCGGTTTAATTTTGCCACGTTCAGGTTTGGGGCATAAACATGGCATCGTACTGGGTAACTTGGTGGGATTAATTGATTCTGATTATCAAGGTGAGCTGATGGTATCTGTTTGGAACCGTAGCCAAACTGCATTTACCTTAGAGCCGGGCGAGCGTTTGGCTCAATATGTGTTGGTTCCAGTGCTACAAGCTGAATTTGAACAGGTAGAAGAGTTTGTTGCCACTGAACGTGGTGCGGGCGGTTTCGGGCATACGGGTCAAAACTAAGTCAGCAATTTTGTTTTGCTCACATGAAATGCTGCTAAATAAGATTTTTCTTTTTAGCAGCATTTTATTGAATTAAACCGATCCTGCTTAACTGAGAAAAAGACTATATTCGCTCTATCTTCGATCGTATTGAAAAAGAGTTCAATACGCTGTCAATTCAGTTAAATGTCACTTTTTCATTGACATCCACTGCAATACAGAGCGTTGTGTTTTTAATAGACAGATTAAGGTTTTTGCTGTGATGGTTTGTATGAATGTATGCTTTAAAGCTTAAATTTGGTGGAAGGATAAACAAATAAAAACAAAAAAATTAGAGTCATTTACTGTTTTTTATTGATCCGCATATAAATGGTCTTTTT
>NZ_JXBK01000001.1:2347641-2422501 GCF_000816495.1 Acinetobacter harbinensis | reverse complement strand
CGATATTGGTTAAATATATATTTTATAATAATAAATATTTTAAATATGCAGTTATTATTTTAGTGTTTAGGCTTTTTGATGAAGCGCAATCTTTTATAATTTTTTTTAATGATTTATTGGGATATTGATTGAAAATAGCGAATAGATTTAAAATATTCAGCTTCGCGCCGGTAATACTCAGATCTAAACGTTTTGATCGAATAAAGTATGCCCATAATTTTACTATTATGGATTACTGGCTACCTCTTAAGCAGAACACGCCATCATGACAAATCAGAATAATAAATTTCCCTCACACATCTTTCGTGCTTATGATATTCGCGGTGAAGTTTCCTTATTGACTGCGCCATTGGTCAAAGCCATTGGTTATGCACTGGTGGCTCAGTATCAAGCTGCTGGGCAAACCCAGCTTGCAATTGGTTATGATGCGCGTCTCACCAGTCCCGCGTATGCGGAAATCATCCGACAAGTGTGTCAAGAAAAAGGGCTCCAAGCCACCATAATTGGCTGCTGCGCCACACCGGTTTTGTATTTTATTGCCCGCAGTTTTGATGGCAATGGCATTATGCTTACGGCCAGTCATAATCCAAAAACAGACAATGGACTAAAATGGATTATGCAAGGTGAGCCGCCTTGTCCCGATATGATTCAACAGGTTGCATCGACGGCAAAAGCAGTCTTTAATCCTGTAGAGAAAATAAGCATTGCGCCGTGTACGCATGAAGTGCTGCTACAGTATTGTTTGCAGTATCAGCAGGCTTTGTTAGATGATATTCAGCTTAAACGTCGCTTTAAGGTGGCACTGGATGGTTTAAATGGTTCCGCCGGTCAATGCGCAGCCTTGGTGCTACAAAAACTAGATTGTGAGCTTATCCCAATTCGCTGTGATGCCGATGGACATTTTCCGGCACATGCGCCTGATCCATCACAAAAAAAGCATTTACTTGAACTGAGAAAAACCGTGCTTGAACAGCATGCCGATCTTGGCATCGCATTAGATGGTGACGGTGATCGGGTGGTGTTAATTGATGAACATGCCAATATTATTTCAGCCGATCGTTTGCTGTCGTTATTTGCAGAGATGTGTTTAACCACCCATCCGGCACATGAAGTGGTGTTTGATGTTAAATGCTCGACCATGGTGCGTAATACAGTGCGAAATTTAGGCGGGCAGCCGACCATGATTCGGACTGGAAGTTCTTTTTTACGCCGTCATATGTCGCGATCTAACGGTAAAGCAGTTTTTGGTGGAGAGTATGCCGGACATTATGTGTTTAATGATGGCCGCGGTTTTGGTTACGATGATGGTTTATATGCAGCATTACGTGTACTGGAGTATTTGAGCCAACAACCCGATTTAACCTTATCTGAGTTGTTACAGGCTTATCCTGAGCGTAGTTGTACCGAAGATATTTATATTAGTACCCATAATGAGCAACCGACTGCGGTATTACAGGACATTGAAAGTAAAAGTGATGCTTTTAAAGCGCAATTAAGTAAAATTGACGGCGTACGACTTGATTTTACCGATGGATTTGGCATTATTCGCGCATCGAATACCGGTGAATATTTTACTGTGCGTTTTGATGCGGACAATCCACTGAGATTAAACGCGATTCGAGATACATTTGTTTCCATGTTACGTGATCGATATCCTAAAATCGCACAAGACATTTTAGATGCTTAATAAGGAGAGGCGAATGCCACATCAACATACTGGCATCGACAAAGCGCAAATTTTGACAGAAGCTTTGCCGTACATTCAACGTTTTGCCGGCAAGACGCTAGTAGTGAAATATGGTGGCAACGCAATGACCGATCCGGAGTTAGAAAGCTCCTTTGCACGCGATATTGTTTTATTAAAAACCGTCGGTTTAAACCCGATTGTGGTGCATGGCGGTGGTCCACAAGTCGACTCATTCTTAAAGCAGCTCGGCCGTGAGTCAGAGCGGATTGATGGTATGCGTGTCACCGATGCCGCGACCATGGAAGTGGTTGAGATGGTGTTGGGCGGCAGCGTCAATAAATCAATCGTGAATCTGATTAATCAACATGGCGGTCGGGCCATTGGCTTAACCGGTAAAGATGGTAATTTACTGCGCGCAGAAAAATTACTGATGGAAAAAACTGCTGAAGATGGCAGTGTGCAACACATTGACTTAGGTTTAGTGGGTAAAGTCATCGGTGTTAAAATTGACGTACTGGAAATGTTTACGCAAAGCGATTTCATTCCGGTAATTGCGCCTTTAGGCGTCGATGATGAAGGCAATACCTACAACATTAATGCCGATTTAGTCGCCGGTAAAGTAGCAGAAGCATTGGGTGCAGAAAAGTTAATTTTGCTGACCAATATTAGCGGTGTTTTAGATGAAAATAAAAACTTGCTCACCGGTTTAACCACGCAAGAAGTCGATCGTTTGATTGAAACTGGCGTGATTTATGGCGGTATGATTCCAAAAGTGGGCTGCGCACTAGATGCGGTTAAAGGCGGTGTAGTCAGTGCGCATATTGTCGATGGCCGTGTACCGCATGCCACTTTGTTAGAGATTTTTACCGATCATGGCGTGGGTACGTTAATTACCAATCGCAGCAAAACGCTATAACAGATCAAATTAAAAAAAGCCTCCTCGTGAGGCTTTTTTATACGCTGCATTTAAATCAATTCACTTTGCCGCAGTGCAACAAGGCTTTAGCACCTATTGATAGTCACTGTTAGATAAATCATAAAAAGTGCAATCCATCGCGCTCATTCAGATTTGCAAGCCTCGTTCCAGTCATGCAGAATACAAAAACTCTTTCTTTACGGTTTGCTGACCACTATGTGTCAATTGCTCGGAATGAACTGTGCAACGCCTACAGATGTAACTTTCTCATTTCGCGGTTTTTCGCAGCGCGCTGGAATTACCTCTGACCATTGTGATGGCTTTGGCATTGCCTTTTTTGAGGATAAAGCCTGTCGTTTATTTGTCGACAATCAATCGGCAGTTGAGTCGCCAATTGCTGAATTTGTGCGTAATTATCCGATTAAATCGCGCAATGTAATTGCTCATATTCGTAAAGCCACGCAAGGCAAAATTAGCTTGGAAAATGCTCATCCTTTTAGTCGTGAACTGTGGGGACGTCAGTGGATTTTTGCCCATAATGGTGATTTGCATGACTTTAATCCGACCTTGTCTGGACGTTTCACACCAATTGGCAATACCGACAGTGAGCGCGCTTTTTGTTTCTTGCTTGATCAATTGGTACAAAAATTTGCTTATCATGAACCGAAACTGGAGCAAATTTTTAGCTTATTGGCGGAAGTGTCGCCTAAAATTGCCGAACATGGCACATTAAACTTTTGCTTATCCAATGGTCAGGCTTTATTTGCCTATGCCACTACCCAATTGCATTGGTTGGTGCGTGAATATCCGTTTAAACCTGCGAAATTGATTGATTTGGATGTGGAGGTCGATTTTAGCCAACTCACCACAGCAGAGGACCGTGTGGCCGTGATTACCACAGAACCTTTAACCAACAATGAGCAGTGGACGACTTTTATACCCGGTGAAATGATCTTATTTCAACACGGTCGACCAACGCGTAGCCAACTCACCCGTGTCGAGCGACTTGAGCGTGAACGCTTAAATCCTGCACTAAAAAGAACAACAGCAGCGGATCAATATTAATCAGTTAAAATTTTAAATATACTCATTTGGCAGATATATAAACAACAGATTAACTTTTTATTGATTGAATTTTTTGATTTTAATCAGATTCGGCTTACTTTATCGGTTGAGTTTTTTTATCTAATTAAAGTTGATTATATTTTTTATTATAAGAAAAAGATAATCTGATTTTTAAAAAACAATAGCTATATCTATCATTTTGTTTTTTAAATAGAGTGCTGAGATTAATTTTATCTACAATATGATTATTTAAACCTTATTATATTGGTTAAAAAATACTGTATTCTTTTGATCAAGATTAATTATTAAAGCCTTTTAAATCAATGGTTTTTTTTAATATTATTGTTTTAATCTAAAACCAACCATTTTAGTTGATTTTTATTTGATACAAATTGATATATTATTCGTTCATGTGATTGTTCATGTATATCTTATAGGTACTGATAATGAAAATGAAGTGGATTCCGGAATATAATACGGGTATCGATGTGATTGATGATCAGCACAAGAGAATTTTAGATTATATTAATGAAATTGATGATATTGTGGATGACACAGGACGTGATCGTGTCAAACAAATTCTTGAAAATATTATTGATTATACCCAATCACATTTTACTTTTGAAGAATCATTACAAGAAGAAGCCGGCTATAAATACCGCGTTCCGCATAAGCGTGTACATGATTTATTTATTAAAAAAATTGAGTCTTATCGTGATCGCTTTGCAATGGGGCATGCCATTGAAGGCGAATTAAATGAAGTGTTGGCCAAGTGGCTGATTAATCATATTCAACACGATGATGCCGACTATGTGGGTGCGGTTAAAGAAAATATGATGGGAATCATTAAGGAAAAAGAGAAAAAAACCGGTAAAAACTGGTTTGCTCGTTTCTTTTCATAAAAAATAAGCTACGCCATAACAATTAAAAGTCATAATAGTCTTGCGCTGCAAACCTTCACTATGAGGGTTTGCTTTTTCTTTTTGATTTTCCTTCATCACGAAGGCAAAATAGTGCAAGACTTTTTGTAGGAATACATCATGCAAGACAATGCTTTGTCACGATGGTTATCGCCGCTGATGGCATTTTGTTTATCTTTTACCATCATTGCCACTTTAGCACCGATGGTCGGTATTCAGGTAGATCGTCAACTGGATTTTTGGTTGTTATGGCTTGCAACCATGGTCATTTTGGCCTTACCCATTTGTTATCTAGAAATTGCCTTGGCCAAACGCTCTAAAGGCACAGCGTTAAATGCATTATCCAATTTAACCCGTGATGCCGATGCCTCGCAAAGATGGCGCTTGGTCGGTTGGTTGGCCGTGCTTTTCATTCCTTTTTTAGCCGGCGGCATGTTGGCAAATGCCAGTCAGCTGTTGACGCATTTTACCGCAGCAACAATTGCACCAAGTTGGGTGTTTATGGCCCTGCTGATTGTTGCTGTTGCATTTTCATTTGTGCCAAGAAAAATAATTGTGCTGTTGAGTGTGGTTGGGGTCTTTGCCGCGCTTATTCTGGCCAATGTCATGGGCACGGCATTACCCGCTTGGCACGTCACTGCAATTGAATTCAGTGAATGGGGCAGTGCGACAGTGTTGGCCTTGGTGGCCAGTGGTTTAGGTATGGGGCTATATTGGCAAACCAGCGTCACGACATCTCAATCCTCCGCTTCGGCCACTCAGACCGTATTACCGATTTGGATAGCGCAGTTATTGGCGGTGATCGCATTTGCTTTTTTTGCCAGCAATACACAAATTTCTAGTTTTGCTTTGATTGTGGCCGTACTAAGTAGCTGTGCACTCTTACTCAATTTGGCGCGTGAGCAACTTGCGCAGCGTCAGATTAATCTTGCCGTGCAATGGCTGATTATTTTGCTTGCTCTATTGCTGTGGCTTATTCCGGCTGTGAGTACACTCTTTAATGCGGTATTGATGGTTTGGGGTTTGATCATTTGCTTAATTTACGCAATTTTTGCTGGTTGGATTATGAAAATCAGTCATCTGCGTAAAGCGATGAATTTTAGCAATGAATTGTTTTATAACCTGTGGCGTATTGCTGTTCGTGTGGTGTTACCGCTGTCAATTGTGATGGCTATTGTTGCCATCCTTGGACAATTGATCTAATGACTGAAATAGCACAGGTTTGGGTGGCATATGCCACACCCACGCAGCAATTTCATATTGCCCTGCCTTTTCAGATGGGCATGACAGCGCTTGATGCCATTGAGCAAAGTGGCCTTCGTATGCAGGTTACGTTGCCTGAACCGCTGGCTTTGGGCATCTTTGGTGTACGCCTAGCCAATAGCAATCAGCCGTTAAAGGCAGGCGATCGGGTTGAGGTGTATCGCGCTTTGACCATTAATCCGAAAGAGATTCGGCGTAAACGTGCAGCAGAAAATCCGGTTGGTCGTTATTGCCGCGGCAATCGCTTCAAATAATGTGACCGATAAAAATAAACCCCTCATTGAGGGGTTTATTTTTATTTTAAAGCCGCTATAGTGGGGGCGCGTTTAAAATTGCTTCTTTAGATCCGGGTAAACCAGGTTGCGTCTCTGGAATACTTTTGAGCCCTTCAACTTTTTGTACAATCCCGTTTTGATCGAAGTAAATTTTTAAGTGTTGACCACGTGCAGCAGGTATTTTTGCTTTTTTAGCATAGGTACCCGGTTGGTAGTTATAAATGTAGTCCCAACGTAACGGATTCATTGGGTCGGCAACAGTAGGACTGCCGAGCAAAAAACGAACTTGTTGATGACTCATGCCCACTTGAATTTTCGAAGCTTGCGCTTGAGTTAGAGGTGTTCCTTGCGGAATATCAACTTTATAAACGCCCAAGGTTGAACAGCCTGCGAGCAGTGAAGTGACAAGTAACGTCAATATGATTTTTTGCATTTTGCTACACTATCCCAAATTAATTATGATGCATTTGATCTACGGATAGATCATACTTCATCTAAAGTTTGTTGCATATTCCAACTTTAAATTTGTTGAGAGACTTTTTTACATGGCTATTTCAAATCAAGATTTACGTAAAGCTGGACTTAAAGTTACGCTTCCACGAATTAAAATATTGGAATTATTAGAAAATTCGAGACAACATCATTTAAGCGCAGAAGACATTTATAAAACTTTACTTGAACAAGGTGAAGATGTCGGTTTAGCAACTGTGTACCGCGTGTTAACACAGTTTGAAGCCGCTGGTATCATCCAGCGCCATCATTTTGAAAATAGTCATTCTGTTTTTGAAATTATGCAAGAAGATCATCACGATCATATTGTCTGCCACAATTGCAGCAAAGTGGTTGAGTTCATCAATGATGTGATTGAGCATCAACAACATGAAGTGGCTGAACAACATGGCTTTACGCTAACGGGCCATTCTTTAAACCTGTATGGTTACTGTGATGCTGCTGAATGCCAAGAAGCGTTACGTAAAAAATAAATGACTCTATGCACATAAAAAAACAGGCTGTTAAAAAGCCTGTTTTTTTTAAATCTATATTTTATATTTAAGCTTGACCATCGAAAGTAATGTTGGAGCTGGCCTGCATTAGACGCTCAGCACCTTCTTCAGAGAGTTTAATTTGCAGACGTAAATCGTTGGGTGAGTCTGCATGTTTAAGCGCATCTTTATAGGTAATTTGTTTGGCTTTATACAGATCAAACAAGGCTTGGTCAAAGGTTTGCATGCCCAACTCACGTGAACGTTTCATTAAATCTTTAATTTCATGAACTTCACCTTTACGGATCAGATCAGAAATTAACGGTGAATTCACCAAAATCTCAATCGCGGCGCGGCGTGAATTACCATCAACCGTGAGAATCAATTGCTGTGCCACAATCGCTCTTAAGTTTAAAGATAGATCCATAAACAATTGATTATGACGGTCTGCATCAAAGAAGTGAATAATCCGGTCAATGGCTTGGTTGGCGTTGTTGGCGTGTAAGGTGGCAAACACCAAGTGACCGGTTTCAGCAAAGGCAATGGCATAGTCCATGGTTTCGCGTGAACGAATCTCACCAATCAGAATTACATCGGGTGCTTGACGTAAGGTGTTTTTCAAAGCAATTTCAAAAGAGTCGGTATCAATTCCTACTTCACGCTGGGTAATAATACAGCCGGCGTGTTGATGCACAAACTCAATCGGGTCTTCAATGGTAATAATATGACCTTGAGTATTGTGATTACGATAGCCAATAATTGAGGCCAAAGAGGTCGATTTACCCGTACCGGTTGCCCCGACAAAAATGATAATGCCACGTTTGGTCAGCGCCAATTCTTTTAAAATTGGCGGTAACTTGAGTTCTTCCATGGTTGGAATAACCGTTTCAATCCGACGCAGCACCATACCCGGTTCATCGCGCTGTTGAAATGCACTGACACGAAAGCGCGCGGTTTTATCACGATTGCTGATGGCAAAGTTACATTCACGTGTATCGGCAAATTCTTTGCGCTGCTTTTCACTGGTAATGGAATGTAGTAATTGTCCAACCACTTCACCACTGAGTTTGGTTTTAGCAATCGGCACAATTTGCCCATTAATTTTCATCGAAGGTTCAACATCGGCCGTCAGAAATAAGTCGGATGCCTTTTGTTGAATCATTAAATTCAGTAAATCATTAAAATCCATAATAAGCCTCTCAATCCACCTAAACTTATAGGAATGATTCTGGTTGTTTAGCCATGGTACGCGCTGTCTGTGGACTGATAATGCCTTTGGATACCAAGGTTTTTAAGCTTTGATCCAGCGTGGTCATACCATAGTTGGCACCGGTTTGAATGGCTGAATACATTTGTGCCACTTTATTTTCACGGATCAGGTTACGAATGGCGGGAATACCAATCATGATTTCATGCGCTGCCACACGTCCGCCACCATTTTTCTTCAATAACGTTTGAGAGATCACCGCTTGTAACGATTCTGACAACATGGCACGCACCATGTCTTTTTCTTCAGCGGGGAATACGTCAATCACACGGTCAATAGTTTTTGCCGCAGAGGTGGTGTGTAGTGTGCCAAAAACCAAGTGACCGGTTTCTGCCGCAGTTAAAGCCAAACGAATAGTTTCTAAGTCACGCATCTCACCAACCAAAATAATGTCGGGATCTTCACGTAAAGCTGAACGCAATGCTTCACTAAAACCATGTGTGTCACGGTGTACTTCACGTTGGTTCACCAAGCATTTTTTAGATTCGTGTACAAACTCGATCGGATCTTCTACGGTCAAAATGTGGTCATAACGGTTGTCGTTAATATAATCGACCATGGCCGCCAAAGTGGTAGATTTACCTGAACCGGTTGGGCCGGTCACCAACACAATACCGCGCGGGAAGTTACAGATATCTTTAAAAATTTGCCCCATGCCCAAATCTTCAATGGTCAGCACTTTTGAAGGAATGGTACGAAAAACTGCACCCGCACCGCGGTTTTGGTTAAAGGCATTGACACGAAAACGTGCGACACCGGGCACTTCAAAAGAAAAGTCAGTTTCTAATTTTTCTTCAAAGTCACGGCGCTGTTTGTCATTCATAATGTCATACACCAATTTGTGTACTTCTTTATGTTCTAACGCTGGTAAGTTAATACGACGAACTTCACCATCAACGCGGATGAGTGGTGGCATACCCGCAGATAAGTGTAAGTCAGATGCCCCATTTTTAGCCGAAAAGGCTAAAAGTTCAGTAATGTCCATAATTTCCCCGAGACCATATAAATGTTATTTATTTTGTTAGAATGATACGGCTTTCGCAAAACTTAACCAACAGTTACTTTAAACGGCACGTAAAAAAAATATCAATGAAATGAGAACCTGATCAATGAATAGTCTTTCACAGTCCAGAAATCAAGTTTTACAGCAGATTGAACAGGTTTGTCAGCATGCGCAGCGCGCCCCTGACAGCGTACAGTTATTGGCCGTGTCAAAGACCCAGCCCAGTGAAGCGTTACGTGAAATGTATCAAGCGGGACAGCGTCAATTTGCAGAGAATTATTTACAAGAAGCCTTGGATAAAATTGAAAAATTACATGATTTAGAAATTGAATGGCATTTTATTGGGCATGTACAGCGCAATAAAACCAAGCATTTGGCAGAAAAGTTCGCGTGGGTGCAGGGTGTTGATCGTTTGATCATTGCCGAGCGCTTATCTGCTCAGCGTGATGCCACCCAAGCGCCGTTGAATATTTGTTTACAGGTCAATATTGATCATCAGGATAGTAAAGATGGCTGTCAGCCCGAAGAAGTGGCTGCTTTGGTTGAAGCGATCAGTTTATTGCCCCAGCTAAAATTACGCGGTTTGATGGTCATTCCTGCGCCGAATCATCCGCAAGCTTTTATGGATGCCAAGCAACTTTTTGCGACAGTTAAAGCAGTACATGCACATCCTGAAGATTGGGATACCTTAAGTATGGGCATGTCGGGCGACTTGAACGATGCCATTGCCGCAGGTTCAAGCATGGTGCGCGTGGGTACGGCATTGTTTGGTGCGCGTGCTTATTCTGATAAAGCTTAAATTTACACAACAAGGCTGTTGCTCGACAGCCTTTTTTAGCACAGCTTAACCGATAATTTGAATGCGACTGGCACCTGCACCGACAGGTTGAACTTGAATTTGCACGGGAATGCGTTCATGCATCTCTTGAATATGCGAGATTAACACCACTTTACGCCCTTGGCTTTGCAGTTGATCCAAGGCATTCATCACCATGTGTAAAGACGATGCATCTAGAGTTCCAAAACCTTCATCAATAAACAACGATTCAATTTTCATTGAGCCTGAGGCCATAGTGGCAATCGCCAATGACAAGGCCAGCGCAGTCAGAAAGGACTCTCCACCTGAAAGCGATGCCACCGAACGAGTTTCACCGTCCATATCATGATCGACAATGGCCAGACTGAGCGAGTTTTCCAGACGTTTTAAGGTATAGCGCTGTGACAGCATCGCCAGTTGTTGATTGGCGTGTTCCAGTAGAATATCTAAATTATATTGCTGTGCATAATCGCGGAATTTTTTACCTTCTTTATCGCCCATCAGGCCTGAAATTTTGCCCCAGCGATGTTCCTCAAATTGAATCGCTTGAATTTGATCGGCAAATTTAGCTTGTCTGTCAAGATTGTCTTGATGTCGTGCAAGGTCGACTTTGAATCGATCTCGCCTGTCTAAGGTGCTTTGGATATTTTCAAGCAGGCCGGCCATTTGCGTATGTAATTGCGCATATTCAATAGCGGGCTGTTGTGCTGCATGGTGTTGACATTGCTGTTGGATGGTTTTTAACGCAGCGTGTGCATCGTTTAAACAGCGTTCAGCCGTTTGAAGGGTTAAGCGCATCTGTTGTTGCTGTGCATTTGGAATTTGATGCAGTTGCTCAAGCAAGGCAGCATTAAAATCATGATGCTGATTCAGCCACTGTTGAATCTCAAGTGCTGCAGTGGTGTGTTGCACTTCAAACTGTGTGAGTTGCATTTTAAGCTGCTCACGCTGGCGTTGTTGCTGTTCAAACTGCTGACGAGATTGCTCGAAATTTTGCCGTATATGGTTAAATTGAATGTGCAGATTTTTTCTGTGCTCATCATATTGTTGTAACCAATCATGCGGTTTTTCAACCTGTCGCTGTGATATCTGAAAAATAAGCTGTAGCGCTAATTCTGTATTCTGTTGTCCTTGACGCTCAAAGCCAGACTTTTCTGTTTCAGTGGCTTTAATTTGTGTATTTTTAAAGGCAATATTTTGTTCGAGTTGGCTTAGGGCTTGCGCTTGCGTATTGAGTTGTTGGTTTAAGGTCGCTGTCGTTTGTAGCAGCTGTAGGCGCTGCGAGAGTTGCTGTGCAATATCTGTCGCAGTTGCAGATGTCTGTAGTGTCCAAGCCTGTTGTTGCTCGGCTGATAACAGATCAATCAAATCTTGAATATTCTGTTCAGCCTGCTGGATGGCAGATAACTGTTGTTGCATCTGTTGGATGGCTTGTGATTGTGCATGCTGCTGTTTTTGTGCTTGATCAAGTTGCTCTAAGCTGTGATCAAGTTGCTCAATTTCATGTTGAAGGGTTTGCGCCAATTGAACCAGCGGTTGCTGCATATTTTCAAGCGTGCTGTTGCCATCAAGTGGAATTTTTGCCATCTCTGCAGCCTGTTGCAGTGGGGCTTCAAGTTGCGCGCTTTGCAGCGTTAACGCATCTAAATGATGGCTGTTTTGTGTCAAAGCGCTGCGGTATTGGGTCAAAAGTTGTTGTGCTGCTTGCCATGCCTCAAAATATTCTTTTTCAAGCTTTATTGCCTGTTGTTGCTGCTGTTCCTGTAAGTTGAAAAGCTCATCTGAGAGGGCAGTAAGATCATGTCTAAAGGGATGTTGGGTACTGCCACACACCAAGCAGGCTTCGCCATCAATTAATTGCTCACGCAGCTTTTCGACATTTTCTGTATGTAATAAACGTTGTTGTTGCAGCATCTGCTGTAGGTTTTCACGCTGTTGCTGTTGCGTTCGATATTTTTGTTGGGTGTGCTGCTGCTGTTGGGTCGCCTGTTCAATTTTTTGGTTCAATTCATGCGTAGTCGCTTGAGTTTTTTCCTGTTCTAAACGCACGTGCCGCAACTGTTTAACTTGATTTTGAATCAAACCGAGTGCATGCAATTGTTGTAGTTTTTGCTCACGGCTTTGCCGCTGATCATTCAGTTGGATGCTGATCTGCTCGTGATGGCCAAATTGCTGTTGCAGGATAGTAAGTTGTTGCTGTTTTTCAGCTAAAGCGAGGGTTGCAGAGTGAACATTGCCAAACTGCTGTTCAAAATTTTGATAGTGCTGAATAAAACGCTGTAGCTGGGTTAAATGTGTCGATAATCCATCATCTAAACTTGAAAAATGTGTCGATTGCTGGAGCTGTTCCGCGTGCTGCTGTTGTTGATTTTTGAGCTTTTCGATCTCTCGCTGCAATTGCGTTTGTTGGTGTACTAAGGGGTGTTGCTCTTGCTCGAGCTGTTGTTGTTTGAGTTGGGTCTTTTTAAATTGCTGCCCGATAAATTCACGTTCTTGAATGCAGCTTCTGACTTGTTCAATGGCGTGATGATGGGTCTGTTCAAATGCTTGTTGGGTTTTAAGTTGTGCATCAATGGCTTGAAACTGTTTTTCTTCGGCCTGATATGAGGCTTCACTGACCGTAAATTGCTGTTCCGTATTTTGAAGCTGCACTTGTACGCTACAGAGTTCAGCATGCGCTCTATGCTGTTGAATGATGCTAGATCGAATCGCTGCAAAAGTTTCAAGCTGCTTGAGTTGAGTGCGCTCAGGTGTCAGTTGCTCAAACTGCTGTTGTTGTAGATGAAGCTGTTGCGTGTGCTGTTGTACCTCAGCTTCTAATCGATGTTGTTGTTCAAACCATTGCTGTTGTTTCTCGAAAATCTTTTGTTCAGCGCTGAGTTTTTCATACTGCGTATTGCTTTGTTGCAGTTGCTGCGTTAACGCTGCAACCGCTTCATCGGATAAAAGCTCAAGATGGCCGAGAACATTTTCCAGCTCTTTACGTTGATTGGCAATGGCTTTGGTTTTTTCATAGGCCATTTCCCCAATTTTGGCAAAAATATTGGAGTTGGTTAAATATTCCAATAAAGCGCCGCGTTCATTGTCGCGTGCTTTTAAAAAAGCCGTGACTTCAGATTGTGCCAACAACACAGCACGGGTAAATTGCTCAAAACTCAGTTGCGTGATGGCAAGGATATTGGCCTCTACCGCTTTGGTTTTATCTGCAATCACCACGCCATCCGTCAAACATTTAAGCGAGCGTTGTACGCTTTGTAGTTTGCCTGCAGCATTTTCACGCGCACGTTTAATTTCCCAGCGCGCCAAATAATGTTTTTGATCTTGTGCCACAAAACACAGCTCCGCAAAGCCGTGCCCAGTACCGCGGCGCAGTACAGTTAAAGGTGAGTTACTGAGTAATTCTGAGCCATCGACATCAATTAATTTACCGTCACTGCCTTTGAGGCGTGGCACTTGATTAAACAAGGCCAAACACATGGCATCTAAAATTGTCGACTTGCCGGCACCGGTTTTACCAACAATGGCAATTAAACCGGCATTGGCCAAAGGTTCACTTTCAAAATCAATAAAATGTTCGCCCGCCAAAGAGGCCAGATTTTTTATACGAATTGATAAAATTTTCATGCTAAACCCTTAAATCGTATTTTTATCTTCAAGTGAACGCTGCGCTTCATGCACCAAACTTTGAAAGTCTTTAAACACGGCATCATCGTGTACATAGCCTTTATGCAGCCAAATTTTTTCAAATAATTTTTCGGGTGTGGGCGGTTCAAGTTGAACTTTTAGGGGGGTATTTTCTGCCGGATTATTTTTGTAGTAGCGTGAAATTTTCACCAAGCGATAACGTGCTTTTGGTAGCAGATCTTCAAATTGTTGTCTTAAATTTGGTCGTGGCGGAGTATCGGTACAGTATTCAATATCAATATATTCCCGTTGATCAATATGACTGATTTCACCCTCAGGCAATGCTTTAAGTTGCTCAAACACCTCATTCAATTCACCCTTAATACGGTGCAATTCAATGCTGCGCGGAACGGGCAGTGCGGTGTAACTAAAGCGCGTATCTTCAGGTTGTAGCGGATCAAGCTGCACGTCAAGCACTTGGTGTTTATAGTTAATTTCACTAAATGACAAAGGAATAGGTGAGCCGCTATAGCGCATATGTGCTTGCCCGACTTTTTGTGGTTTGTGCAAATGTCCCAGTGCGACATAGTCAATCACCTCATCAAACAGTGTGGTGGATAAGGCTTCCTCATTGCCAATAATAATGGGGCGTTCTGAGTCTGAGGTTTCGCCGCCTTGCATATGCGCGTGTGACATTAAAATCAGGGCTTGATCATCGGTTTTACGTGCTTTGGCTTCGCTGATGAGTTGCTGATGTAAATAGGCAATCGCATTTTGACTGTTGCTGGTGTGGTCATTAAAGCCAGTGATTTCCGCGCTGCGTAAAAAGGGCAGACATAAACACCACGCCACAATCTGCTGCGCGCGGTCATAAATGGGCAGCAATAAGCGATCTAAATCTAAAGTTTTATCTTCTTTCCAGCGCACCACACCCACCGTTCGGGCATTGTATTTTTGCAGTAAAGGTTCCACTTGTTCAATGCGATAACCTGAATCGTGATTGCCGGCAATCATTAAGGTTTGCATATGCGGCGCAAGTGCGTGCGCATCGGCTAAAAATTGATACAGTTGCTTTTGCGCCGCTGATGCAGGATTAATCACATCAAAAATATCACCGGCAATCAGCAGGGCATTGGGTTGTTTTTGTTTGATTTGTTCAAGTAACCACATTAAAAACTGTTCATGTTCATACTGGCGCGAATGGTTATAAAAAAACTGACCTAAATGCCAATCTGAAGTATGAAAAAAATGAACAGCCATAGCTTAAATCCTAACAAAATTATAATTTTACACATGTTGAAAAAAATTATTCAGAATGAAGCAAAGATTCCTTTTAATCGATGAAATGTACAGATCATCGGGGCAATAACCACCCTCAGATCAGATCTGCCTAGCGATGGTAAAGCATAATAGGAGAGGCGTGAAAACTTTTTAACCATGGCCAAGAGAAAAAGTACAGCCATGCCAGCATCAGCCAGAAAAATCTAGCCATAGATGGATACATTCGTGGATTGAATAATATTTAGACTGAATGTATTGTAGATTAGAACCAGATTTTTATTTTTAAGGATCCACTATTGAATCAATCTCAATGTTTAAAGGCAATGACAGGTAGTGGTATAGATGATTTTACTCAGGATGATAAAACGATAGCGCGATCTCGAACCACGCCAAATCTGAGAATGCATGATGAAGCAAGCATGCGGCAGATTCTACGTCAGTATTTTATGGATACTTATGACACCTATGAGTCAATATTTGAATGTTTAACCTGTGAAGAGGCTTTTTATATTAAGCCGATTGCACTGAGACATCCGTTAATTTTCTATTATGGTCATACTGCAACTTTCTTTATCAATAAATTACTGCTCACCAAAATGATCGATCACCGCGTCAATGAAAAAATAGAATCTATTTTCGCGGTCGGGGTTGA
The DNA here is from genome assembly GCF_000816495.1 of Acinetobacter harbinensis. Taxonomy (GTDB): domain Bacteria; phylum Pseudomonadota; class Gammaproteobacteria; order Pseudomonadales; family Moraxellaceae; genus Acinetobacter; species Acinetobacter harbinensis. Next base: position 2,406,748 of record NZ_JXBK01000001.1, on the reverse strand, counting down.
TGAAATGGGTTGGGATGATTTAAATGAAACCAACTATGCTTGGCCAAGCGTGGCTGAGGTTAAAGCCTATCGCGATCAGGTACGAAGATTAGTACTCAATTTAATTGATCATGCGCCGTTAACTCTGCCGATTGATTGGCACAATCCGTGGTGGGCAATTATCATGGGCATTGAGCATGAACACATTCATTTAGAAACCTCCTCGGTGCTGATTCGACAGCATGCTTTAAAATATGTGCAATCGAGTCCGCATTGGTTACCACATCTTAGCTCAGGCACTGCACCGACCAATCAATTGATTGAGGTTGCGCAAGGGGTGGTAAGCACACATAAAACTAAACAAGATGCGCTATACGGTTGGGACAATGAATATGGTCACCATGAAAAGAACATTGGCGCTTTTTCCGCATCACAATATTTGGTCAGTAATCAAGAATTCTTAGCATTTGTATTGCAACACGGTTATAAAAAGCCAGAATATTGGGAAAGTGAAGGTCAAGCATGGTTGGCCTTTACTCAAGCGGAACATCCGGTATTTTGGATCAATCAATCTGGAACATGGTACTTACGCTTAATGACCGAAGAAGTCCCACTGCCGTGGGATTGGCCTGTGGAAGTGAATTATCACGAAGCCAAAGCCTTTTGTAATTGGAAAAGCGCGCAAACGGGTAAAACGATTCGACTGCCCACTGAAGATGAATGGAACCGTCTGTATGCGCTTTCGGGTTTAGCGCAGGTTGATGATGTCCAAGATGCCGCCAATATTAAACTCAGTTATGCCGCTTCAAGTAGTCCAGTCAATCAGTTTCAACATGGCGCATTTTATGATGTGCAAGGCAATGTCTGGCAATGGACAGAAACTGCAATTTTCCCGTATGAAAAATTTGAAGTACATCCGATTTATGATGATTTCACCGCGCCGACCTTTGATGAAAAACACAACATTATGAAAGGTGGTTCATGGATTTCATCTGGCAATGAAGCACTATTTTCGTCTCGCTATGCCTTTAGACGGCATTTTTTCCAACACGCTGGGTTTAGATACGTTATGTCAGACAATCAAGTGGAATCCAATCCTTCGGTCTATGAAACTGATCAATCGGTGGCGCAATATTTAGACTTTCACTATGGTAAACCACGTTTTGAAGTACCGAATTTCCCTGCCGAATTGGTCCAGATTGCTGTCAATGCAATGGCAGGTAAACCGACGGCTAAAGCCTTAGATATTGGCTGTGCTACAGGTCGCGCCAGTTTTGAGTTGGCACGTCACTTTGACGCTGTGACTGGAATTGATTATTCAACGCGCTTTATTCGCCACAGTATTGAATTACAAAACGGTCATTCCGTGCGTTACACCTTACCCGATGAAGGCAGTTTGGTGTTATATGAAGATTGCAACTTAAAGGACTTTGATTTTTTTGAGTTTAAAGATCGAGTGCAATTTTTCCAAGGTGATGCTTGTAATTTAAAACAAAATTTCAAAGATTTTGATTTTATTTTGGCTGCGAATCTGATTGATCGTTTAAGTGATCCACAGGCGTTTTTACTGTCATTAAAAAATCTATTGAAAGTGGGTGGCGTGGTGTTAATTGCCTCACCTTATGTATGGTTAGAAGAATTTACCCCACGCGAAAAATGGCTGGGCGGCTTTAAAAAAGATGGCGAAAGTTTTAAAACCTTGGATGGATTAAAAAATATCTTGGCCGATGATTTTAAATTATTAAATGATCCGCTGGATGTGCCTTTTGTGATTCGTGAAACCAGTCGACGCTTTCAACATACTTTATCGCAAGTGACTTTGTGGCAACGTACAGACTAAGTCTGATCAAGCACGTGCCTATTGAATTGAATTGATTAAGTGGGCATTGCTTTTAAAAAAGTGAAAAGTTCACAGTCTGAATGGTTGTTTTTAAACTTAAAGTAACTGAAATTTATGCTTAATCTAGACGCGCAGCAAGATGAGTTTGATTACTCAGCCTGCTTCGCGTTTTTTTATCTGCTTAAAATGAGTGGCTATTGCTTAATCTTTAAAAGAGACAGGTAGCCATTGATAGCTCTTACCATCGGCTGAGTAAATATGACCAATACCCGGAAAAGGCAAGTGCGGTGCGGCGATGGTGTCACCATTTTTGGCATAACCTGCAAATTGCTTAAGGCGCGTTTGTACGGCTTTTTTAGGATCAATATCATATTCAATGGCGGTTTTAGGCTGATCGAACTGGACGGTATGGGAATGCACAATATCGCCAATAAAGACCACATTGCCATCCTGCGTGTTTAAACGATAACTATAATGTCCTGGCGTATGACCTGAGGTATTGATGACCTTAAACCCTTGAATTCGATCGCCCAATTTAAAGGTTTTAAATTGATTGCTCGCTTGATAGGGCGCGATGGCTTTTTTAATCATAGCGACGGTTTGTGTGTAATCTTTTGGTTTAACTTGGCTTTGCTTAGGGTTTAACCAGTAGTTTGCCTCATCTTGAGAGACATACACGGTGGCATTGGGGAAATTGGCCACACCGTTATTGCTAATGCCGCAGACATGATCGGGATGCAAGTGGGTCAATAAAATGGTATCGACTTGTTCAGCCTGATAACCCGCTGCAGTTAAGTTTTTTAAAATAGAGCCCAAATGCGCACCAAAGCAACTGGCTGCACCACTATCCACCAAAACCAGTGAGCTGCCTGTATTGACTAAAAAAGCATTAATCGAGGTTTGAATCCCTTTGCTTTGCGCCGCATGATATTTCTTTAAAATTTGCTGCACTTGTTGTTTTGAAATATCTTTAAACATATCTGGCGACATGAAGTTGGTGCCATCAAGTAATGCAGTAATTTGTACATTGCCCATTTGATGTTGATAAAAGCCCGCCACTTGTTTTTGCTGGGCAATTGCAGGCTGAGTTACGCTTTTTGCGTGGGTCATCAGCGGCAGAGTGCTTAATGCAATCGCGCTGAGTAAAATAGATTGAGTGATTTTTTTCATGGCTATTCTAATTGGGTAAGGGTGAGTTATTTTTAGCATAAATAAGTATAATTTTAAATTCTTGAGTTTTTAAAAGTAAAAACCTCTAATCTGGTGAAGATCTATAGTGTTTACGTGTAGTTATGTTTTATTTATGACTGAGAAAAAGTAATAAAATCTCTTCGTTTGCTAGGGGCACATCGTTGTGCTCCTAACGAACGAGTGATATCCATGTCGCAGATCATGTGATTTTAATTACGATAAATTTTAATCCCTTTTTCACGAGCATATGAAATTTTAGGATCTCTAATTATATATTGAGCAGAACCACTATCTGGATTACTCAAACTGATTAAGCCCATTTTTTCCATACTAGATATATAGCTTTGAGCTGTCGAATGTTGTAGCTGGTTTTTTTCTTTTAATTGTTTAGCATTAAAAGTATTACCATCTAATTTAAGTAGCAAATCTATATATGAAAAAATATCCATAGAATTAGAACGAGCATTCGTTTTTTTGGGATAGTACTCAAAGTAATTGAAATTTTTAATAAATCTATTTAAAGAAAAGCTAATAGAGTTTTTTTCAATTTTATTGCTAAGAGAGTCTTTATCATATTGAATTCTTAATAAATTAGAGAAAATATGCCAAAGATCACGAGGAGTAGAATTTGCTAATTTTAAAATTTGGTTAATATCATCGTCGATAACATCAGCTGTAAATAGTTCCTTATAATTAGAAACTTTGTTTTCAGAAAAAGCTTTTAGCCGATTGTTTATAACATTTTCCAAGTCTCGATTTGACCAATCAATAACTGTAAAACTATGTTTCTGAGTTCGTACATATTGCTTAATAAAATTAAATGGAGTTGTCCAACTTGTAAAAATAATCTGTAATTTTGGTGTTAGCAGTAATTTTTCGTCAGTTAAGATTAATTTAGTATAGTTTGCAATTAACTCAGCATCATTTTCAAATCGTTGATCTTCATCGATTCGGTCAATTAGTACTATTACTTTACTATACTGTAATTTTTCTATGATTTTTAAAATTCTTTCAATAAGAAAATAAGATATATCTTGGTCTAAAAAATTTTCTTCGAAATTTATATCTAGTTCAGGGAAGTATTCTTTAATTTTGATATTTTCAGTGATTGGAGGAAGTCCTGAAAAATGTTTAGATAAAAAATCATCGACGAGTGTGTTTGCCGCAGTAGCACTATAATTAAAAATATCTCTGATAAATTTTTCAAATTTTTTGTAAGTTAATTTATACCATGGAATTTGAATAGTTTTAATTTGATCTCTTAAATATGCTTTTGAAATTTGGGGCACGAAGTTTTGAAGGAGGTAGCTTAGTAATATTTTTTCTTCTTGATCGAGTTTATTTATTCTTGTTTTTTCGTTGGCTAGAGAAGAAAATAATTGTACAGAAATTTTTGTGATTAAAAATTGATAAAAATCTTTTGAATCAAAATTTAGTGGTAAATCAGAAAAATCGGTAATAGATACTGAAATTATTTTTTTTCTATCAATTTTTGATTCTAAATTTTTTAAAAGGGCAGTTTTTCCAGCACCTCTATCACCTAAAATGATTAAGGAGTTGTCGGATGAAAAATTAGACAGAATACTTTCATAATCATTTACAGGTGTAAAAATCTCTACTGATTGCTTCAATTCATTTTCTGTTGTGAAAAAGGCGAACGGATTTTTATCTAATCTTAAATTTTTTAAAAAGTCGCTAAAGGTAGTCATAAGCTTTATGTTCTAAAAAAGAATAAGCCCTGAAATCAATCAGGGCTTAATAAATGTTTTAAATTATGACACTTTATCGCCTGCTTTAGCGCCAGATTCAGGTGAAATCACCCAGACACCTTCACCATTACCGGCAGCCAGCACCATACCATTGGAAATACCAAAACGCATCTTACGTGGCGCAAGGTTTGCCACCATTACCACCAATTTGCCTGTTAAGTCTTCAAGCTTATAGAACTCACGAATGCCACTAAACACATTACGTGGCTCAGCTTCACCGACATCTAAAGTCAATTGAAGCAGTTTATCCGAACCTTCAACGATGGCTGCATTTAAAACCTGTGCCACGCGAAGATCGACCTTGATAAAATCGTCAATACCAATAATCTCTGCTTCACCGACTTTCGGTTCAACTTTGACAGGTGAGACTTTCTTATCTTTTTTCTTTTCAACTTTCACAGGTTCAGCGGCAGCTGCCAAAGAATCTTTCGATGCATCAACCATTGCTGCAACTGCTTTTGGATCAACCCGTTGCATGAGTGGTTGGAATAGTGCAATTTCATGATTCACTAAAACAGTGTGAGCTGATACAAAATCAAAGCTTTCCAATTTTAAGAAGTCTTGCACTTGTGCAGCTAAGGTTGGTAACACCGGCGCTAAATAAATCGCCAATTGACGGAATAAGTTAATCCCAACCGAGCACACATCATGTACTTGTTGTTCTTGGCCTTCAATTTTTGCCAATGCCCACGGCTTTTTCTCATCAATATATTGATTGGCTTTATCCGCCAGCGCCATAATTTCACGAATGGCTGCCGAGAATTCACGTGCTTCATAGGCTTTGGCAATCGAGTCGCCAGCAGCAATAAAGCTATTGACCAATTCCGGCTCAGCACAGGTTGCAGATAATCGGTTATCAAATTTGGTATTGATGAATTTGGCACAACGACTGGCAATGTTGACCACTTTACCGACTAAATCCGAGTTTACTTTTTGAATAAAATCATCCAAGTTTAAATCTGAATCTTCAACTTTGTCCGATAGTTTAGACGCAAAGTAATAACGTAAATATTCAGGGTTTAAATGCTCTAAATAGGTTTCGGCTTTAATAAAAGTGCCGCGCGATTTTGACATCTTCTGACCATTCACCGTCAAGAAACCGTTGACGAATAAACCCGATGGCGTGCGGTAGTTTGCACCTTCAAGCATCGCAGGCCAGAACAAGGCATGAAAATAGACAATGTCCTTGCCAATGAAGTGATAAACCTCATTTTTAGAATCTTTTTTCCAAAACTCATTAAAGTCTAAATCTGGACGTTTGGCTTTAATATAGTTTTCAAAACTCGACATATAACCAATCGGTGCGTCGACCCAAACGTAAAAATATTTATTCGGTGCATCTGGAATTTCAAAACCAAAATACGGAGCATCACGGGAAATATCCCAATCGTTTAAGCCATTTTCAAACCATTCATCTAACTTGTTGGCAATCGACACCGGTAGGCGACCTTCATCGCGCGTCCATTTTTGCAGGTATTCGGCAAAGTTAGGGAGTTTAAAGAAGTAATGATCGGATGATTTTTCAATCGGCGTTGCACCGCTTAAGGTTGAACGTGGATCAATCAGTTCAATGGCATTATAGGTAGTGCCACAGACTTCACAGGCATCGCCATATTGATCTTCAGCTTTACATTTTGGGCAGCTGCCTTTAATGAAACGATCAGATAAGAACATGCCTTTTTCAGGATCGAACAGTTGATTGACCGGACGTACGGCAATGTTACCGGCTTCACGATTTTTCAGATAAATCTCTTCGGCGCGGGCTTTGTTTTCAATACTATTGGTTGAGTCATAATGGTCGAAATGTACGCCAAAACCATCAAAGTCACGAATATGTTCTTGTTGCACATTGGCAATTTGTTGTTCTGGTGAGATGCCATTGGCTTCAGCGCGCAGCATAATGGCTGTACCGTGAGCGTCATCGGCGCAGACATAAGTCACATCGTGTCCCATCGCACGCATGGCACGCACCCAAATATCAGCTTGGATATAACCAAGTAAGTGACCCATATGAATCGGGCCATTGGCGTATGGAAGGGCGTTAGTGACTAAAATATTACGCACGGATATAACTCTCTTTCTCAGCGCTAATGCAAGGTCCATGATTTTACATGAGATAGGCAATAGATGCACAAGGGAATAGCTGAATTCTTTTCAAAAGGAGATTTTTATATATTGCCGTGCCAATAACAGTGATAATACTGCGTTAAGCGATAGTGTATGAGTGATAAGTCCATGGGCAATGAATATTTTGATGATGTTGAAAATGAAGATCTTGAACGAGAAGTTACTCGTATTCCCCAACATCAGCACGGTAAACAACTGGGCAAAACGATCTTGACCGAAGCCCATCAATATCTACATACAATGGCTGCGGATGAACATCAGTTTTTACTGGGCCAGTTAAAAGATCTAGCACAAAATGAACCATATTTTGAGGTATTGGCCGAGCAGTTAAATCAAGCTACCGATGCCAAAGTGGCCAATGATGCGCTGAATTTAATCCATCTGTGGACGCTGATCCAGCAACATGAAAGCCAGCCAGATTTTAATCTGTTGGATGTTGTTAAGACTGAATATTTTCAAGCAGAGTTATTAGAAGCTTTTGATGCCCTACAGATGGGCGATCATAAAGCACAGCGCCGTGTGGTCATTCAAGAGGCGTTTAAGCTGTATGAAATGCAATGCTTTGCTGGCTGTGTTCCGCTTTTATATGCACAATTAGAAGGTTTACTAACCGATGTTTTGCTGGATCGTGGTTACTTAATCCAAAACCAAACCAAGTTTATGGATGTCTATAAAATTGTACCAGGTTTAAAAGGTCATGAAATAAAGAGCCTGTGGCATAAAGTAAAAATTGCCTGTGAAATGAATGTTTATTTTTTAGAGTTGGCAGCTTATAAAATGGACAATAGTTCCACCGTGACCATGAGCCGACATAATATTTTGCATGGTACAGATGTCAGTCACTTTACTCAGCAGCGTAGTTTTGTGCTGTTTTTATGGTTGTTCTCGGTGCTCAGTTTTATCAGTACCTTAAGAAAATAAGGCTTTTTAATACTGTAAACATGCGCTGAGAAATCGATTTTTCGAACTTAGATTCAGCGAATAATTACTCAAGAATTAGATAAAGATGGACTGAGGTTAGAATTTAAAAATTTATTCTTTTAGTGAAGATAAAAATTCTAACCCAATTTATCGCTTAAATTTCACGCCATACTTTGTTTTCATCTTGAGCTGAAATAATGAAATTAAAATCGGAATCATCTGCCACCAATAAGCCATTGGGTGTATGCATGACCACTTTTAACAGCGTCCCTTGCTCAAAGACCAAAGGTGGACAATTTGACTTCTCTAGTGTCACTGACTTGAGTAACTCAATAACAGAATTTTCCATGGTGCTTTCTCCCCAAGATATGATTTAAATATCTGTTGATCATACCAAATTTTCGGTAGTCATTAACTTAATTTAGATATATTGTGACTTGCATCAAAATAATCAGCTCAGATTTATTATGAAGCATCAATATTTACTTGAAAAGTGAAGAGTTATTACGATTTGTAAAGTGTATTAAGATGCAGCTTTTTTCATCAACTGGCATGCAAGACATTAAAATAATATTTTTAATATTCAGTTCATTTATAAAGCTTAACTTAAGCGCTAGATCAATTTTAAGCGCTGCAAAGAATAGATAGTCGCTAGGTTAAAAGGCTATTTTGATGCGGGTTGAAGGTGTTTATATTTAACGCGATTGGAGGTCTTAAAAAGCCAATTTGATGCTGGGGAGCTATAACAGTAAAATCGAGCATAAAAAATATTTCACAACGCGTTAATAAGTTGCTACAAAGATGAAAAGATTATACAAATGACCGTAGCATTGATTCAGCTAAACTGTGTTTGGCTGAAGCTGGGTTGCTAACTAAAATAAAGGAATATCCACACGTAATGTTTAAATCTTTTTTTCCGAATCCCAAGTGGTTCTTTTTGTCGTTGTTAGTTTGGTTTGTGATCAATATTACGCTGTGGTATTCCGGCGGCAGTGGTTGGGGCACAATACTGGGTTTTGCAGCCCACTATAATGAAACTGAATTGGTGATTGGCGTGAGCCGTTTTTGGTCGCCGGCATTCTTATGGTTTTATACTTGGTTCTTTATTTCAACGGTTATTTTTGCCGTATTTTGGCGCTTTAAATCGAGTAATCCGTGGCAAGGCTGGTCAGTTTGGGGCTCTGCTTTTATTCTGTTCAATATCTGGTTTGCGGTACAAGTCAATGTGGTGGTCAACGCTTGGTACAGCCCATTTTATGACTTAATTCAGAAAATGCTGGGCAGTGGCGGTGGCGATGTCAATTTACTGTATAGCGAAACCATGACTTTTTTATATGTGGCCATGGTCTACGTGACCATTGCTGTATTTAATCTATTCTTTGTCAGCCATTATATTTTCCGCTGGCGTACTGCAATGAATGATTATTACACCGCACATTGGGAACAGTTACGCCATATTGAAGGCGCATCACAGCGTATTCAAGAAGACACTATGCGTTTTGCCAAAACCACAGAAAGTTTGGGCGTGAGTTTGATTCAAGCCTTAATGACACTTATGGCATTTTTACCGGTATTGTTGCAACTTTCTTCGCATGTGAAGTCGTTACCCATCATTGGCAGCATACCCTACGCTTTGGTGTGGGCGGCTGTGGGCTGGGCAGTTTTAGGCACGGTCATTTTAATGTTGGTCGGCTACAAGCTACCGGGACTAGAATTTAACAATCAGAAAGTGGAAGCGGCATATCGTAAAGAATTGGTATACGGTGAAGATTATGCTGATCGCGCCGATCCGCTGACCTTAAAACAGCTGTTTAGTAAAGTGCGCTTTAATTATTTCCGTCTGTATTTTCACTACGCTTATTTCAATTTGGTGCGGATTTGGTATATGCAATTGGACAATATTTACGGACTTTTTGTATTGTTCCCGAGTATTGCCGCAGGCACGATTACCTTGGGCTTGATGATGCAAATCCTGAATGTCTTTGGCAAGGTACGTGAATCTTTTCAGTATTTGATTGAATCATGGCCGACCATTATTGAATTATTGTCAATCTACAAGCGTTTAAGAGCTTTTGAATCGACTTTAAATAAATAAACTAAGCTGATATTGAACCCGCAATATGCGGGTTTTTTTTATTGCATTTTTTATGTGCTCGCAGCACTCGGCTCAGGCTGATTGGCGATAGAGCGATGGTTTAAATAATTCACTACACTGTATAGGGCTATTGCGCTGTATATTAAGAAAAAAGTTGAGATCAGAAGAATGAAAATTTCCTATAGCGCGATGTCTTTTTTATGTTTTATGGCCGCCAGTCCACTAACCTTTGCCAAAGATATACAAGGGATGACTTTTTCTCATCAAGATTGGGAAGTTTCCTGTAGTAATACCGGTACCTGCCGCGCAGCCGGTTATCAAGATGACCGTAGCGAAAATATGCCAGCATCTATCTTACTGACGCGTAAAGCCGGTGCCAAACAGCCTATTCAGCTGCAGTTCGCTTTGGCAAATGGGGAGCGTGCTTTAGATAAAACTAAGCTTAACAATATTCATCTATATATCAATGCAGAAGATTTGGGGGCGCTAACAGTCGATGGCTCAGAACTGCCTTTAATGGGCACGTTGAGTCAGCCGCAAGTCAAAGGCTTATTACAACACGCTGCAAAAAATGTAAATATTGTGTTTAAAAATGCAGATTATAGCTGGACCATTTCCGATCAAGGCATGACGGCGACTTTATTAAAAATGGATGATTTTCAACAGCGCGTGGGAACGCTCGGTGCTTTGATTAAAAAAGGCGCGCTCAGTGAGGCAAACGTATTAATGCCACAGCCCAAGCTGCGGGTAAAAAAAGTTAACACCGCAATGCGACCTTACCGAACCCTGCGCCCACAGACACCGCAATACTTAGCCTTGCATAAAGTCTTAATGGCGGCCCACGCTAAGAATCAAGCGACAGAGGAGTTTTGTGAAGGAATTTATGGCGAAAATGGAGTTCAGCCACAAAAGATAGAGCTGTATAAATTGAGCAATCAAAAAGTGCTGGCGACCACCTTGTGCTGGCGTGGTGCATATAACGAAGGCTATGGCGCGTGGGTGATAGATCAGTCTTTACAAGGCAAAGCCCATTTGGTGACCGAATCTGCATCCGATTTTGCTGTGGGGGAAATCAGTAGTGCGCAAAAGGGACGCGGAATTGGTGATTGTTGGGCACTGAATGAATGGATTTGGAATGGCACAAGCTTTATTCAAACCCTGAATCGTTCCACCGGTATGTGTAAGGGCGTGGCCGCTGGTGGGGTATGGAATTTGGATTTAATTGAAGCCGTGGCAAAATCGGATTAACAGCCCGATTTTCGAAGCAAATTTAACCCTGTGCATACCCACTATAGCAGTGCTGGAAATTAGCAACACCGGATGGATTTAAGCAACTTCACATCAGAAAAACAGACAGACCATCTGCAATAAATGCCGAGGTTCAAATATGTTCAACTCGCTGATGGTATCCATACTGTTTTAGCGCGTATCTATGATGGCTTAAGACTCTATGAAGAAAATAAGCTGAATTTTTTTTGAGAATCTGGCGATATATTCAGCTGGGCGCTCAGCTTATTAAGCGCAGTAACGGATTGCGCAGCTTATTTTTTTCATACACAAATTTTTTTAATAACTTTTTAATTGTTGCTCACTTCAATCTTTTGGCATAAAGCATTTAGGGGTTGGCAGTTTAAGGGCTGTATTTGGTGGTAATGGCATAATCTGAGCTTAAAATGGTCAATACCATTCATGTTTTATATTTGTGATTTTCTCAATTTTCCTATACTTTCAGGGCAATACAATAATTGAGAATGAAGACGTGAATTTTAGAACATTCATTTGGATGGGTGGGGCGGCAATAGTTTTACAAGGCTGTACCAGTATGCAAAGCTCAAATTCAGATTCAGTGAAGCATTTTGTTTCAGCGCAACAATTGATTGTTGAAAAGAATATTAATAACAGCAATGGGCAAGCCAAAGAATATATCTATCAAAGTACCACCAGCACCACTTCGGCTACAGATTCGCTCTATCCAAGACAACAATTGAATAAATATTGTTCGGCTAAAAATGGGCAATTTACCCTATTGCATAAAAGTGCATTCAGCCTTGTGAAGGACAGTTGGAGTAAAAAATTGCTCTCCAGTCAAAGTAATGTCAAACAAGGCATTGGTGCGTATAAGTGCGTACAGTCGGATGGCAAAACGTGGATTGTCTCGATTGAGCCAACCTTTGAGCGAAAAAATAATGAAAGTAATGCACGCGTGGTGGGCTTACTCAGCAAAGTGATGAGTGCTGACGAGGCCAGACGGTTTTATAGCAATGTAACTGCAACGAGTAACGCAAGTCCTGCGCTAAAACCCGTACATAATCAGAGCGTAAAAAATCCGCCCAACAAAGCGCAAGTGCTAAAAGAAAGTGAAGTGAAAAAAGAGGCCGAAGTTAAAAAAGAAGTGGAGCCTAAAAAAGACAACAAAGTTGTAGCGGAAGTAGCAGAAAAAGCAGCTGTTCGCGTTGCAGAAACACCACAACAGCAGCAGCTTAAATCGTTTGTGGCGGCACGCCGTGATTTAAACAAAGGTCAGAATCAATTTAATGCCTGTAATAATGCCCAGCGTGCTTATAACTTTGGTAAGTTATCCAGTAGTGGGGCGAACGTGTATACAGAGTCAGGCATGTTAGTGGCGCGTTGTTTAACCAGTGTGCCGAGTTACAGCAGTCGTTTTTCTAACTCCAATGCACGCGCAAAGGGGATTTTACAGAATTTGGCCAATAATCATAATCATGCCGGTGCCAAGCATATGTTGAAGCAGATGAACTAAAACTGAGTCTCTCATTTTGAATGCGCGAATTGAAAATGAGAGACTCAATTCAACAGCGGATGGAATTTATTTTAAAAATTTAGTCAAAAACTCTAAAGATCAGCATGAATATCCCTCGAATCATGAGCCAAAGAATCTGCCAGATGCCCATAATCAGAATTTCAAAAATAACATCGAGCAGAATATAGCTCATCCAGCCGCAGAGTGTCCTAAAGCATTTATAAAACTGAACAAAAGGATAGCAAAATACCGCGCATAAAAATTGGCTGCGTGCTGAAATGGGATAGCCACAGATGTGATTTGGTATATTTGTATCATCATAAAAAATAAAGCCGTAAAGCCAAAAAATAATCAGTATTGCCAATATGACTATCAAAATTGTGTTGAGCATATTTTTACTCTTTTTAGATATTTTTGAGTATTTTATAAAGTTAATATTATGCTTTTAAGAACGATTATTTATCCTGATTTTGAATTGATTTAAACCTGTTTTATCGTCATTGTATTTAAAATAAGGCTAAGCCATCATCGTTAAATTTTACTCAATTCAAATTTGTGAATATTGTGCTTACACAGTCGTAACAGGCATATAAATTATTTTTATGCTACAAAGAAGCTTATTATTCATCAGAGATTAGCCTATGTCACGCCAAATAAATGTTGTTCGTCATAGATTTTCACATATTGGACATTCGCTATTATTGGCAGGCGCATTGTTGGGCGCGACACAAATTGCGATGGCTGGACCAACGGTCGATCAGTTGAGTAATTGTTTGGTGAAAGCCACCACTGCAACCGATAAAACTGCCGTGTTGCAGTGGACCTTTGTGGCGTTATCTAGCCATCCTGATTTAAAAGGTTTTAGCAATGTAACTGATGAGCAGAAAAATCAGCTGGATCAGAAACTGGCGCAAGTCTTACAACGGGTGATTGTAGAGCAATGTTCAGCACAAACCAAAGCGGTGATTCAGGCGGAAGGCTTACAAGCGGTGGGAGATAGTTTTCAAGAACTGGGAAGCATAACCGGCGAAGAAATTTTAAAGAATCCTGAAGTAAAACAACAGTTAAAAGGCGTAGTGCGTTATTTAGATTTAAATAAATTGATGATGACTTTTTTAACGCCAGATGTGTGGAATAAGTTGGGGGTGATTCGTAAGTGATTTAAAAAATTCCCTCTTTGAAAGAGGGACTTTTTTGCATTTTAAAAACTGATTATTTTAATCTAATGTGCAGCTTTTACCCTGATATTCATAGCGGTGAATTTTATATTCCTGACCAGTCCAACGTAAAACTCCGAAGCAGAAACCGGAACCACCATTTTCAATATCTGGCCAACCATCTTTGCCCTTAGTTTTTAAGAATTCAGGCATGCCTGCTTGTTTTAAAATAGTTTTCCACTGTCCATTTTTTTGTTGTGCAACAATATAGTAACCGATACCTGTATTGCCGTAGCACATGGTGCTAGAGTCTGAAATGATGGCATCTTTTAGACCATCGCCATTAATATCCTTGTATGTGGTGATTTCACCTGCATCACAGTTACCTTTCCAACCGGTTTTTGTTTTTGTAAAGCCCGCAGCTTTAAAGATTGAGCTGGCTTCTTTAGCAGGAACATTCAATTTAGTTTCTGCAAAAGTGCTGGTGCTGAGAAATGCAAGCGCAGAAAGTGTGAGGATGGTCGTTTTCATTTTTGTCCTTTTATATTTTGAACGTGGTAAATATTATTAAAATAATAGAGAGAATGATTTTTTGTATAGTGTAGTAGATTTTGAGGAATAGAAAAGTAATTGAAATAAAAAAACTCTCCCTCTTGCGCTTAATAACGCTCATCCTTAAAAAGGAGAGGGGACTTTTCATTATTGAGTTTATTGGTATTGAATCCGTAATGAAAGCTCTTTCTCCTTGTGGTAGAAGGTTGGGGTGAGGGTGTTAGTTGCGCATAAAGAAGGACTTTGAAAGTTGAATGAATCCTAAGTCTTCAGGTTTAGTAATTGAAAATACCTTTTTGATAGTCATGTTGTTTTAATTTACTAGAGATAATGAAAATTATATAGAAATATCATATAGTAATTAGTATGAAAAATTATATAGAAATATCAAGACAATATGATCTCAAGAATATATTTTCAATGTTTAACTTGTGATGGATTTATAACTACTAGAACGCAAATTTCTCATGGATTGAAGCAAGAGTTACACTTCACATGCCCACATTGTGAAGCTAATTCTAAATTAGTTTTGTTATTAGATAATCCACCACATGTGAAAATTTCATTTAATGAGTTAGAAAATCTAATTTATGTTGAAAGTGGAGATGTCGATGAAAAAAAGTCTTTAGTAGTTAATTTTAGTACAGATTTCACAGTGCCAGATGAGGTTAGGGATAAAGAATTATATTCACCATTTTTATATCAAATGAATGAAATTCTTAAAGAAGCTTTTGGGGAAAATTATAATCCTGAAAAGATAGAGGGAATAATGGGAGTTTCAAACATTGAAGAAATTTGGAAAAATTTATATAAGGCATACAAATTTAATACTAGAGGAAATTTACTTCAGAGAGATAAAATCATTCAAGGGCAAGAGTTAACCGAGTTAATATTTCGTTTTATTAGTATGTTTATTGGTAGTGAACGGCTAACTAGGGATATGGATATATTAGGAGATTTTTCTAGAAGTATTTTACAAAAAAATAATTCAGAATTTCATAAGTTTGCTAAAGATGAATTACTTCCTAAACTAGAAGAAAAAATTAATGACTATATGGAGATTTTTGATACTTTCTTTTCAAATTATCAAGAATTTAAGCAAATGAATTTGCAAGCACGTTTAGAGATTGAAATATTTAAAAATTCGAAGGTTTCGTCAACTAATTTTAAGCGCACAAAAATGATATATGGTGAAGTGTTTGAGATTCTAGGTTCAAATATAAATACGATAGCTTTTTTAAATAATATTGAAAACCAAAGAAAATATAATAAATTTGAAAGTGAAAAATTAACATATCAAAGATACTTAACTCTTGATAAGACAACCAAGATGAAATGTTTTGAGGGGAATACAGGTATCTTTAATATTTTTAGTCTTGAATATGATAGTAAATTAAGAAATGCATCTCATCATAAGTGGTTGAAATATAATGAATATACACAGTTCATAACCTACCCGATATCTGGCTCTAGCTCTGAAAAAATCACGTTATCTTATACAGAATACTTATTAAAGACAAATAATATAGTTATGGCACTCATGATTTTACTTTCATTTGAATTAGGAATAGCTTTTAACCTAGGATTTCGCTTAAATAAAAACCCGCCCTAAAGCGGGTTTTTACAAAACTAATCAGACTAACCCAACAACTTCTTCATCAATTCATTCACTTGCGCAGGGTTAGCTTTACCCTTTGCAGCTTTCATGACTTGACCAACTAGACCATTAAAGGCTTTGTCTTTACCGGCTTTGAATTCTTCGACCATTTTTTCATTGGCTGCAAGTACATCTTTAATAATTGCTTCAATCGCACCAGTGTCAGTTTCTTGCTTTAAACCTTTTTCAGCAATAATGTCATCCGCAGATTTTCCTTCTGCTTCCCACATAAAGCCAAACACTTGCTTGGCGATTTTGCCGTTAATGGTATTGTCAACAATACGTGCAATCATGCCGCCCAATTGTTCAGCAGACACAGGGGATTGTGCAAGGTCTAGGCTGGCTTTGTTTAAAGCCGCAGAGAATTCGCCCATCACCCAGTTTGCTGCGACTTTACCTTGAGCTGTACCGCCACAGGCCGCCACAACGGCTTCATAAAAATCAGCCATTTCACGGGTTAAGGTTAACACGTGCGCATCGTACTCGGTTACAGCAAAGTCAGCGACAAAACGTTCACGACGTGCTTTGGGTAATTCGGGCAAAGTCGCACGTGCAGCTTCAATTTGCGCGTCCGAGATAATCACCGGCAACAAGTCAGGATCAGGGAAGTAGCGGTAATCGTTCGCTTCTTCTTTTGAACGCATTGACCGTGTTTCCATTTTCACAGGATCAAACAAACGAGTTTCTTGGTCAATTTTGCCACCCCACTCCAAGATTTCCATTTGACGTTCAATTTCAACATTGATCGCTTGTTCAATGAAACGGAATGAGTTGAGGTTTTTAAGCTCACAACGCGTACCAAATTCATTACCCGGACGACGTAACGACACATTACAGTCACAGCGGAATGAACCTTCGGCCATGTTGCCGTCAGAAATACCCAGCCAGCGCACCAAAGTATGAATTGATTTGATATAGGCCAGCGCTTCTTCAACCGAACGCATATCCGGTTCAGAAACAATTTCCAGTAAAGGTGTGCCAGCACGGTTTAAGTCAATGCCGGTCATGCCGTCAAATTGGTCATGAATGGATTTACCGGCATCTTCTTCAAGATGGGCGCGAGTGACGCCGATGCGCTTAATGCTGCCATCTTCAAGTTGAATGTCGATGTGACCCAAGCCAACAATCGGATTGTCCATCTGGCTGATTTGATAGCCTTTTGGGGAGTCTGGGTAAAAATAGTTTTTACGAGCAAAAATAGATGCTTTGTCGATATACGCATCAATGCCTAAACCAAAGCGAATGGCCAGATCAACCACTTCTTTGTTTAGTACCGGCAACACGCCCGGCATCGCCAAATCTACAAGACTGGCTTGGGTATTTGGGTCTTGACCAAAGGTGGTGGACGCGCCTGAGAAAATTTTAGAATGGGTGTTGAGTTGAGTGTGAATCTCAATCCCAATGACCACTTCCCAGCCCTCAATCAACAGTGATTTCGCTTTCTTTTGAGCTTGAGCCATTATGCTTTCTCCTCAGCAATTGCCGCACGTTGCGTATGCCAATCGGTGGCTTGTTGATACTGATGTACCACAGACAACAATTGTGATTCTGACCAGTAATTACCAATCAATTGTAAGCCGACGGGTAAATTATCTTGGTCAAAACCGACTGGGGCATTAATGGCCGGTAAACCTGCCAAGTTAACCGCGATGGTGTAAATATCACCTAAGTACATCTCAACTGGATCGAGGGATGCACCAATTTTATAGGCTGTGGTTGGCGCAGAAGGTGCAGCAATCACATCTACCGATTCAAAGGCTTTTAAGAAATCTTGTTGGATCAGACGACGTACTTTTTGCGCTTTCACATAATACGCATCGTAATAACCGGCAGATAACGCATAGGTACCAATTAAGATACGACGTTGCACTTCTGCACCAAAACCTTCAGAGCGTGAACGCTTATATAGGTCGGTTAAATCCACAGGATTTTCACAGCGATAGCCATAACGCACGCCGTCATAACGTGACAAGTTAGAGGATGCTTCAGCAGGGGCGATCAAATAATAGGTCGGCACATAGCTTTCGGTCATGTTGAGATCAATCTCAACCAAGGTTGCGCCCATCTCTTGTAGTTTTTTCAGTGATTCTTCAACACGTGCTTTAACTTCGGCATCTAAGCCGGCCACATTAAAGTATTGTTTTGGAATACCAATGCGTAAACCTTTTACAGCGGTTGCATTAAGGTTGGCAACGTAATCATCTGCCTCTTTTTCAATAGAGGTGGAATCTTTGGCGTCATGACCGGCCATCACATTCATCAAATACGCGCAATCTTCCGCTGAACGTGCCATCGGCCCACCTTGGTCAAGCGATGAGGCATAGGCGATCATTCCGAAGCGTGAGACACGGCCATAGGTTGGTTTCAGTCCAGTCAAACCACAAAAAGATGCGGGTTGGCGAATTGAACCACCAGTGTCTGTACCGGTGGCAAAGGGGGCTAAATCTGCTGCCACTGCTGCCGCAGAACCGCCGGATGATCCGCCCGGAACATGATCCAGTGCCCACGGATTTTTAGTGGCACCAAAATAAGACGATTCCGAGGTAGAGCCCATGGCAAATTCATCCATGTTGACTTTACCTAACGTCACCAAACCGGCCACTTTACCTTTTGCCACCACAGTGGCGTCATAAGGCGAGATAAAGTTCTCTAGCATTTTAGAGCCGGCAGTGGTTTTAATGCCGGACGTACAAAAAATATCCTTATGTGCAATCGGCACACCGGTCAAAATGCCGGCTGTTCCCGATTTTAGTGCGGCATCTGCGGCATCTGCTTGCGCTAAAGCCTGTTCTGGCGTCACAGTTACAAAACTTTGTACGCGGCCATCAAGTGTGGCAATACGTTTTAAATAGTGTTCGGTCAGTTCGCGAGATGAGAATTTAGCTTGGCTTAAACCCTCAGTGATTTCACGAATTGACAAGCGATGTAAATCAGTCATGAGAAAATTCTTTACGTTAATTTAATGAAAGGGATTTAACTGAATCAATTTTATTCAATCACGCGTGGAACCAAATACAAGCCATCTTGTGTTGCAGGTGCAACGGCTTGATATTCTTCACGATGATTCTGTTCAGAAACCACGTCTTCACGTAACGGTTGAGGGTTATCAAAGGGGCTTTTAAGCGGCTCAACACCTTCGGTATTGATGCCTTTTAAGCTTTCCATCATGCCTAAAATTTTATTTAGACTTTGAGCATAGTCAGCAGATTGCGTATCATTGAGCGACAATCGAGCAAGATTGGCGATTGCTGAAACTGTTTGTGCATTTAAATCTGCAGAATGCTGTGCATCCGATGTAGACATAACATCACCTGATCAGTGTTAAAAAAATTCAAAATATCGTGCGTTATAATAAGCGATTGACTTGTTCAAAGCATCACATTTAGTTAAAGTTGCCACCTTGCGTCCACATAAAGTTTAATCGAGAACGTCTCCGTGATTCTAAAAAGACTAATTGGCTTGTTTTCGCCCGATCTAGCCATTGATTTAGGTACAGCAAATACACTTATTTATGCACCAGGACGAGGCATTATATTAAATGAACCGACGGTTGTGGCGATTCGTCACAGTGGTTCACAAAAAATTGTTGCCGCGGTCGGTCTTGATGCAAAGCAAATGCTTGGTCGTACACCGGCAAATATCTCCGCAATTCGTCCCATGAAAGATGGTGTGATTGCTGATTTTGAAGTGACCGAAACCATGCTGAATCAATTTATCAGTAAGGTACATGAAAAGCGTCTTTTCCCACCTGCGCCACGTGTTGTGGTCTGTGTGCCATGTAAATCGACATTGGTTGAGCGCCGTGCCATTCGTGAAGCGGTATTTAATGCCGGTGCACGTGATGTGCGCTTAATTGAAGAGCCGATGGCAGCGGCAATTGGTGCCGGTATGCCAGTTGAACAAGCTTGTGGTTCAATGGTGGTTGATGTAGGTGGTGGTACCACTGAAATTGCAATTATTTCATTGCAAGGCTGTGTTTATGCTGACTCACTGCGTATTGGCGGTGATGTTTTTGATGAGCAAATCATCAATTACGTGCGTAAAGCGCATGGTTGTGTGATTGGTGAAACCACCGCTGAAGTGATTAAAAAAGAAGTCGGTATGGCTTTGCCAGATGAAGGCGCTAAACCGCTTGAAATTGAAGTGCGCGGTCGTAATTTGGCAGAAGGTGTCCCTCGTGCCATTACCGTGACTTCGGATGAGATTATGCAGGCGATTTCTGATCCACTGCAAAATATTGTTTCTGCGGTAAAATCTGCACTCGAACAAACTCCGCCTGAGTTGTCATCGGACATTGCCGAACGCGGTATTGTGTTAACCGGTGGTGGTGCATTGTTGCGTAATTTAGACAAATTACTGGCACAAGAAACCGGTCTACCCGTCATGGTTGCAGAAGATCCATTAACGTGTGTGACTCGTGGTGGCGGTAAAGTATTGGAATTCTTTGATAATCCAAATCACGATATGCTGTTTGTAGGTTAAGGGTTAGGCGGGTGCAAACAAATCTGTTTTCTAGACAACCGCCATCTTTTCGCTCATTTATCATTGCGGTCATCACATGTTGGGTTGTGCTGTTTTTTAACTGGCGCATGCCGCATGTGATTAAACCTGCACGTGATGTCTTGTATGCGGCATACAATCCGATTTATGCCTTGGCAAGTTACCCAGTGTTATCGCGAGAATGGCTCAGTCAACAAACCAAGTCTGAAGTACAACTGCGCCGTGAAAATACCGCGATGCAGGCGGAACTTTTACAGGCCCAAGTGCGTTTGCAAAAATTATCCGAACTTTCTGCTGAAAATACCCGTTTAAGAGGTCTACTCGATACGCCGTTAATTATTGATGGCCGTATTGAAATTGCAGAAGTGATTGGTACCGATGCAGATCCACTGCGACATATAATTGTGATTAACCGCGGTGCCAGTAGTCAGCTGAAGGTCGGTCAAACCGTGTTGGATGATAAAGGCATCATGGGACAAGTGATTGATGTTTATCCGCACAGTAGCCGCATCATGTTGATGTCAGATAAAGAACATTCACTATCGGTTCGCCTAGAAAATACCGGTATGCGTGCCATTGTTTCCGGTACAGGTGATCTGGGGCATTTAAAAATGGAATATGTGCCGACCAGTGCCAACATTAAAGTGGGTGAAAAAGTTTATAGCTCAGGTCTGGGTGCACATTTTCCTGCGGGTTATTTGGTTGGTACCATCTCCAAGGTCAATCGACATAATTCGGGTGAATTTGCCAAAATTGAAGTGATTCCAGCCGCACAATTGGCTGGTGGTCATCATGTGGTGGTGCTGTTCTCTGATTCTTTAGCGATGGAGCAACCCTATGTTAATCGCTAAATTACGCTCACAGAATAATCGTGATCCTTTAATTGCCATTGTCTTTTCAGTGATTATTGCTTCGGTGTTGATGGTCTATCCATTGTCTTATGCCGTCTCTGGGGCGCGTCCACTGTTTATGCTGTTGGTGATGTTGTTTTGGGTGATGTGTCAGCCGACGTGGTGTGGTATTTGGTTTGCTTTTGGCACCGGTATTTTCACCGATTTATTGGTTGATGCGCCATTGGGCCTAAATGCACTAAGCTTTGTGGTGATTACCTTTGTTGCGCGGTTTTTAACCCGTGAGCGGCGTATTTTAACCTTTATGAATTTGTGGATTATCGTGTTTTTGGCCATTTTAGCGCATTTGTTTATGACTTGGATGGCACAAATTATGGCAGGCGTACAATTTTCCATTGCGCGACATTGGCAGCCCTTACTGAGCAGTATTTTGGTTTTTCCGCTTATTTATTTTGTCTTAAAAAAATGGCGCATTTGATTTTAGCCTCCAGTTCGCCGCGCCGTCGTGAACTGCTACAGCAACTTGGACTTGAATTTGAAATTTTTAGTCCAGAAATTGATGAGTCAGTTATTGCAGATGAAGAGGTGGCAAGCTATGTCGAGCGACTGGCTTGTGCCAAAGCGGATGCCGTATTCAAGCATTATCCACACGCGATCATTCTAGCTGCGGATACCAGTGTCAGCATAGATCAGCAAATTCTAGGCAAGCCCGATTCTAAACAGCATGCCTTTGAAATGTGGCAAGTTCTTTCGGGGCGTAAACATGATGTTTATTCAGCAGTTTGCGTGCGTACAAGTTCTAAAAAATCAAGTATAGTGGTACGCACTCAGGTACAGTTTCAAACCTTAAGCTGCAATGATATGGAAGATTATTGGGCCACAGGTGAACCGCTTGGTAAAGCAGGCGCGTACGCAATTCAAGGTATTGCGGCACGTTATATTCCTCGAATCGAAGGAAGCTATAGCAATGTGGTGGGCTTACCTCTACATGAAACCATGCAGTTATTAAAAGCGGTTAAGGCACTAAATTAATCGCTGAAAAAAAGAATTCTTATAATGTTTTGAGTTTTATTATGTCTGACGAATTGTTGATTAACGTCACCCCGATGGAATGTCGGGTGGCCTTAATCCAAAATGGTACAGTGAATGAACTATTTGTCGAGCGCACAGTTAAACGTGGTTTAGTCGGAAATATCTACAAAGGTAAAGTGGTTCGCGTTTTGCCGGGTATGCAAGCGGCCTTCGTGGATATTGGCCTATCACGTACGGCGTTTTTACATATCAACGATATGATTTGGCCGCGTAATCAACCCACACCGAATGTATTTGAATTGCTGCAACCGGGTCAAATCTTGACCGTGCAAGTCATGAAAGACATGCTCGGTAGTAAAGGTGCGCGTTTAAATACCGATCTCTCCATTCCTTCACGTTACTTAGTGTTGATGCCGTATGGTCATCATATTGGAGTGTCGCAGCGTATTGAGTCTGAGGCAGAGCGTAATCGCTTACGCGCCATCATAGAGGCAATTCAAACTCAACATAAGCTACCCGGTAGTGTCATTGTGCGTACCGCTGCTGAGGGTATTTCTGAGGCTGAGATTGCCCAAGATATGGCTTATTTGGCCAAGCTGTGGGAATTTATTCAGCGCAAACAAAGAAGCATCGTGGTGCCATCCTTAGTTTTTGAAGAACTGCCTTTACCTCAACGGGTGATTCGTGATTTAGCCAATCAAGACACAGCTAAAATTTCAGTCGATTCGCGCGAAATTCATGCCAAATTGCAAGAATTTGTTGCTGAGTTTGTACCGAGTATGCAAGACAGACTAATGCATTATCCGGGTGAGCGTCCAATTTTTGATTTATACAATGTTGAAGAGGATATCCAAAAAGCCTTACAAACGCGTGTGGCTTTAAAGTCTGGCGGGTATTTGATGATTGATCAAACCGAAGCCATGGCGACCATCGATGTCAATACTGGCTCATATGTGGGTGGGCGAACACTGGAAGACACCGTGTTTAAAACCAACATGGAAGCCACACAAGTGATTGCGCGCCAGCTGCGTTTACGTAACTTGGGCGGCATTATTATTATCGACTTCATTGATATGCAAGAAGCTGAGCATCGTGAAGAGGTCATGAGTCAACTCGAACGCATGTTAGAGCGCGACCACGCCAAAACTAAAATTACCCAAGTCTCAGAGCTGGGTTTGGTTGAAATGACCCGTAAACGCACCCGTGAATCGTTAGAGCATTTATTATGTGAATCTTGTGCCACTTGTCAGGGTCGGGGCTATGTGAAGACCACCGAGACCGTGTGTTACGAAATTTTTCGAGAAATTTTAAGATATACACGTGCTTTTGAATCGAAAAGTGGGTTTACCGTGGTGGCACATCCGTTGGTGATTGACCGATTGTTAACAGCCGAAGCACCTGCTGTAGCCGATTTAGAGCACTTTATCGGACGTGTGATCAAGTTTCAGGTTGAAAATCTATATACGCAAGAGCAATACGATATCATTCTCAGCTGAAATTGTAACAGGATGTCGTTAAACACTTGTTACATCTGAAATTTTACTTTCTAACGTTAATTTTGAATACTAGTCATACATCGTAGCCAAAGCCAAATTCTTCCTTTTCGGCTTAGCAAAAAAAGAGGTATGACATGAGTATCAGCCAAAGTGCTATTAAATCAAATTTGAATGTTTCAGAGAAAAAACCAACTCAAAATGGTTATATCCTTAATGAGCATGGTAAAGAAATTCAGATTACGGCTGCCATGATTCGTTCAGTATGTCATCAACTGCTTAATCAATGTCGAACCATTAAAAATTAAGGGGCGAATAATACGCCCCCTAACTTCCTTTATGATTATGTCTTAATATTTACGCTTTAGCCTACCGCTTGTAACTTGGGATTTTCTTGCGCAACAATTTTTTCAAACTGTTGAATCTCATCTTCTAAATGAGTCAGAAGATTTTGCATTTTAGGCAACGCATTACGACAACCGGTTAGACCCACTTCCAATTTATCTAAATAACTGGTCATGGTAATGTTTAAGGCTTGGCCATCTAAAACAATAGACGCCGGATAGAGCGCATCTAATTTTGCACCATTCCAGTACAGTGGTTCACGTGGCCCGGGTACATTGGAGATGACAATATTAAAGGCTTGGCGTTTCGGCATCATGCCGGAAACAATATTAAAGCCTGCCGCACCGTATACCAATGCACTGTAGTTTAAAATCTGATTTGAGTTCATGCGCTTAAAACGTTCTTTGGCATTTAATACACTGCGACGAATAATATATAAGCGTTCCAGCGGTGTTTCTTTATGTGTGCCCAGATTGGCTAAAATCATGGTGATACGATTGGATAATTCAGAATCATCATCACGAATTGAGGCGGGTACCATGGCAATCAGCGGTTTTTTGGGTAATGCATGTTGACTGATTAAGTACTCACGCAGCGCCCCTGAGCAAATCGCCAGCACCACATCATTAATGGTCACATCCAATGCCTTGGCTATTTTGCTTAAACGCCCCAATTCAAAAGATTGCGCAGCAAAACGACGCGATGAGCTGACCCGTTGATTTAAAATACTACTCGGTGCTTGGAAACTAGAGACGTAATCCGGATTACGACCCATATCTTTACAGATGGTTTGGGATAACTCATACATCACTTTTGGCGTGGTTTCAAACTGTTGTTTGATTGCCCCAAGGATGTTCTTCATACGCCCTTTTTTCGGCTCTTTTAAGCGTTTAGCACGCGGTCCTTCCACACACCAAGGCGGTACAATACTTTTGGCCTCAGGATCGCGCGACAGCGATTTTTCCACCAAACGCATACCTGCAATTCCATCGACCATGGCATGATGAATTTTGAAGTACATGGCAAAGCGATTACCTTCAATCCCTTCAATAATATTACAGGTCCACAGCGGTTTAGCCCGATCAATTAAGGCGCTGTGTTCTTGTGAGATATAAGTCAGTAATTCACGAATCCGTCCCGGATGCGGTAGGGCAATATGTCGAAAATGATGGTCTAGATCGAACTCTTGATCTTCATCCCAAAACAGTCCATTGAGTTTATTGTTAAAAGGGGCAATCGGTACAGATTTGGAGTTCCGAATATCTTGAACTAAATCTTGTAGAAAGGTTTCCGGTGCATTATCTGGTATTTGAAATAAAAATAGTCCGCCAACATGCATCGGTTGTTGACGTTTTTCTAGCGATAAAAAAATAAAATCAATAGGATGTAATGGACGCATAACGCGCAATGCCTCACTGCAATTTGATTGGCTGTTCTTGTCTGAACAGGCTCATTAGAATTATAAAAACCGTTGTTTGAGTATATCTTTTTTCAATTACAAAGGAACAGATTTATCTGTAAAAGTTAGTAAAAACCACTGATTTTCAGTGGTTTTTTGAGATTATCTTGTTAAATTACCAGCATGTAGGCCACATTCTTTATGCGTGGCTTCTTCCCACCACCAACGACCTTCACGTTCATGTTGATTGGGAAGCACGGCACGTGTACACGGTTCGCAGCCAATGGAAATAAAACCACGGTCATGTAAAGAATTATAAGGTACTTCCATCATGCGAATATAATTCCATACATCACTGCTGGTCCAATTGGCCAAAGGATTATATTTAATCAATTGTTTACCCGGTCCAGAAAAACCCGCATCAACTTCAATGACAGGAATATCTTGTCGTGTTCCCGGACTTTGATCTTTACGCTGACCCGTAATCCAACCATCTAATGTAGCCAATTTTTTACGTAACGGTTTAACTTTACGAATACCACAGCATTCTTGATGACCATCTTCAAAAAAACTAAATAAGCCTTTATTTCTGACTAAATCTTCAACCGCTTGGGCTTCTGGAAAGCAAATTTCAATATCAATTTTATAATGCTGGCGGATTTTTTCGATAAATTGATAGGTTTCGCTGTGTAGACGCGCTGTATCTAAACTAAATACTCGAAAAGGCAGGCCTAAATGCGAGGCCATATCAATAAGAACCACATCTTCAGCACCTGAAAATGAAATGGCAATCTCACCGTGTTGACTCAAAGCCAGTTGTAGAATTTCACTGGGCGATTGATCCGCATATTCAGCAGCAAGCGCATCGACAAGATCAATAGTAGGGATGGTGGTCATAATATTCCTGGCGTATAAGCTTGGACACTTAAAGAGCTATTTTAATTTAATTCACAACAATTTTAATGGCATTGAAGCAAAGTGCTTAGTAATAAAAAATAATTACTTATGAATAAAATAGATTTAAAAAAGCGCAGCAAATCTATCAATTTTTAAGCTATGATAATGCAAAATTTTGACTCACATTGGGAAAATCCATGGAAATTGTATGTCTTGATCTGGAAGGAGTGTTGGTTCCAGAAATTTGGATTAACTTCGCTAAAAAAACCGGTATTAAAGCATTGGAAGCCACCACGCGTGATATTCCAGACTACGATGTCTTAATGACGCAGCGCCTGAATATTTTAAAAGAACACGGTTTAGGTCTGCATGATATTCAAGCAGTCATTGCAGATATGGGACCTTTTCCAGGTGCAAAAGAATTTATCAAATGGGTCAGTATGCATTTCCAATTGATTATCTTGTCGGATACCTTTTATGAATTTGCACATCCGTTAATGAAGCAATTAGATTGGCCGACTATTTTTTGTCATAAATTAGAAACTGATGATGCGGGGATGATTTCTGCGTACAAATTGCGTCAGCCCGATCAAAAACGTCAAGCAGTTAAAGCATTGCATGGTTTAAATTTTCGCGTGATTGCTGCGGGTGACTCTTATAATGACACCACCATGTTAAGTGAAGCAGACCACGGTTTCTTGTTTGATGCACCCGACAATGTGATCGCGGAGTTTCCACAGTTTCCAGCCATTCATGGTTATGAGGCATTAAAGCAAGCGATTCGTCAGGCTTCTATTCGTGATATTCCGGCTTAATTTAAAAGCATAAAAAAGGGCGCTTATTGCGCCCTTTTTTGATTTTACATTTAATTCTTGCTTAAATTAGAAACGGTAACCAATTTTCATACCATAACCGATTGCAGTGTTGTCTTCAAAGTTTCCAGCAACCTTACCGCCTGTTTGAGCTTGAGCATCACCTAACCAGAAGTATTTTACGCCACCAGCGATGAAATAGTTTTCAGCAGGGCTATATTGACCGCCTAAACCTACACTCCAATAACCTTCAGTTGGACCCAGTGTGGTTACAGGATTACCTGCACCTGAATCCCAACCAATTGCCGCAGTACCTGACCATTTGGCGTTAAATTTACGTCCAAGGCCGACCGTCGCTGACCATTGGTCATCTGAATAGTCAATTAAGTTGTTATTTGATTTTGCTTTAAGTACATCAGGTGTAACGGCAAACTGATCCCAGTGTACCCAACGAATATTGGCAAACGCTAAAGTATCTTGAGCAATACCTGTTTGTAGATCAAGATTAACTGATTGCGGTGTAGTGATATCAGTTATGCTACTTGGAAATACAACAGTACCTAAACCAAATGTTTCTAGAGTTTCTACTTCATGTTTAATTTCTGAGCGATAAGTCACAGCTGCTTTTAGCGCAATTTCAGGAATTGAATAAGCAAAACCTGCTAACCAACCGTAAGCTTCTTCTTCTTTAAGGCTAATATCATAACCACCAACAGCAGCTGGACCACCATATGCGGCACCACGTAAAGATACTTTAGCATCTACTGTTTGATAAACTGGACCAGCATAAAAATTCCAGTTCTCATTCGGTTGGTAACCGATTAACGCTGTAATATTATTGGTTTTAACTTCAACCGCTGTACCTTGTCCACCAAAACCAAAGGTAGTAGAATCGGTTGCATACTGAGAATCAGCACCAAAAGGTTGATCGTAAAGTAAACCGAGTGAAATTTTATCGGTGGCTTGAATTTTAATAGCAGCAGTAGGGAAGTAATAATCTTCAGCCATATCACTGACTTTATTTCCAGCTAGATCTTTACCTTGTACATCAGGGTCTAAAACAGAAATTCCCGCTTCAGCATAATTACCTGACTGTAAAAAGGCAGAAATTGATTGTCCAGAGCGGTCGAGTCCGCCTGCAAATGTTGATGTTGTTGGAATTAAGCTTAGTAAAATAGCTGTTTGAATAAGATTAAGCTTCATAGATACTTTCCCCAGATCTTGCTTTGTAACTAAAAGTTAGGGCAAAGTAACATAAATAAAAAAAGAGTAAATGCTCAGTCGTGCTTGAGAAGTGAACTGATGAATTCAAAAATAGTATAAATAGAGCAAACAAACTAATATTATTTTTTATATGTTTATGATTCTTAAATATAAATAAAGTAATTACTTTAATAAATAAATTTTTTTCTGATTAAGTTTTTTTTGGTTAAATTTAAGACATATCGCATTGTCATATTTACAAATAATATAAATTAAAGTGAAAAAGACCATTGCAAGCAATGGTCTTTTATTAAATTTATAAATTAAATTTAGAAGCGGTAGCCCATTTTCAAGCCATATGCAATAGCATGGTTGTCTTCAAAATTTGCGACAGTAGCGGGAGTGCCGAATTGTGAACCAGCTTGTGCTTTAGCATCGCCTAACCAGAAATATTTAACACCACCGGCAATAAAGGTTGCTGGCGTTGGGCTAAATTGCATACCCAAACCAAGATTCCAATAACCTTCAGTTGGACCCAAAGTCGATACTGGATTACCAGCGCCAGAGTCCCAACCTACAGAAACATTTCCTGCCCATTGTTCACTTAATTTGCGACCTACACCCACAGTTGCAGAAATCTGATCATCTGTATAAGCAACTAAATCAAAACCCTGTGGTTTACCAGTACTTGCAGCTACAAGAGGATTTTGTGAAACAGTACCGAATTTAGTTGGGCGAATTGAAAAATTCGACCAATCTACCCAACGTACGTTAGCAAAAGCCACTGTATCTGCCATGATGCCGGTTTGGAAGTCTAAGTTTACTGATTGAGGTGTGGTAATCGATGTGCTTCCATTTGGAAGAGCATTTAAACCTGCAAACGCTGAAGGTGCAGCGAAAGTTTCGGTTGTAGCCGCATCATGATCGATTTCTGAACGGTAAGTAACAGATGCTTTAAGGGCGATTTCAGGAATTTGATATGCAAGCCCCGCTAACCAGCCTGCTGCACTGTCTTCTTTCATGCTGGCATTATATGTACCGAAAGTTCCCTTACCGCCATAAGCCAGACCACGTAATTGCACATCGCCTTTTACGGTTTGATAAACACCACCACCGTATAAATTCCAGTTTTCAGTTGGTTGAAAACCCAAAATCATAGAAATATTTTGCGTTTTAACTTCAACTTTAGTGGCCTCTGTTCCATCATGGAATAAACCTTGGCCTTGAAATGCAGCTAATGAACCTGGTAGAGCAGCAGGTGAGCTTGAGTCTGTCGTTGAATAAGTTGCATCAGCTCCAAAAGGCTGATCATAAATTAGACCAAAAGAGAAATGATCCGTTACTTGTAATTTTAATGCTGCACTTGGAAAATAATAATCATCTCCCATATCTGATAAATTTGTATCTTGAAGACCAATGGCTGATGCCGGCGCTGCAGGATTTGGACTATATCCACTGTTTACTTTGCCTGAAACATTTGGATCTAAAACTGAAATACCTGCTTCAAAATAGTTACCTGGTTGTAAAAATGCACTAATTGATTGGCCAGAACGATCTAGAGCGGCTGCAAATGCGCCGGTCATTGGAATTGTTGCAACAATAATTGCTGTAGTAAGTGTCGTTAATTTCATTATTTGTCTTCCCTTGAGATGCAAATTCTTTACTGTGGATTGCTGTTATTTGTGTTCAGTATGCATTTTTGATAATTTCGATTTTACACCGCATATCGTTTGTTACTCCATGTGACAAAAATAACACAATAAAAAAAAGAGTAAATGCTCTAGAAAAATAAATTACAGTAAAAATAATATATATATAGAATGTTGAGTTGAAATTTTAGAATTATTTATTGTTAAGTTGTTGAATTTATTTGTTAAACATTCGTTTGTTTTTATTTAATAAAAATTTTCAATTGTTTATAAATTAACCATTTTTCTTAAAAATCATAATATTTAAATGTTACTTTGGTCACATTAATTTTTGAATATGTCTTGCATGTTGTGAAGTTAAATTTTAGAGCAATTAATAGCGTAGATCATAAGACGCAACAAAAAACTATCGTTGAGGCTGGGTTTTAATTTTAAAATTTATATGAATCATATATTTGCTTTGATGTTCATAAAGTTTCCTGAAAAAATCAAATGGCAAAAAATCAGACATAACTGAGATATTGGTTTTATAGATTGCTTTGGCTTGACTTTAACAAACGATATTTTTTTGTAACATCACATTTGATGCATCTTATTGAGAAACTGGTTTTTCTCAAAAATAAGGAAAATCGGTCACTTTGCTTTCTGCGTAAAATTGAATAGATTTCTGTTCAGGTGACAACGCAGAGGATCTGCTTTAAATGAGCTGGATAAACTTATCTATAACTTTACTTAACCTTCATCTTGTTTGAAGTTACACTAGCTTATTCAGTTGTATGTACGTACTTGGAGTAACTTATGTCGTGGCTTTCGTCGCTTAAATCTGTTTTTTCACCCTCGCAAGAGGTAAAAGAGGAAGCGGTGCAGAATGTACTACAAACTTACTTACTGCCGAATTCAAAGGATGCTTTAAAGGATCGAATTACGCAAATTAATATTGAAGGTCAAGTTCTACAAATCACCATCAATACTTATCCTGCGGAAGCAGATTCTTTGCAAAAAATCCATGATGACCTTGCGCAAGCTTTAGAGCTATGTGGTGTTCAGGAGTTGAATCTGCACGTGATTCAGCAAAAACAAAGTGAAAGTTGTTCTAATCCTGAACATGCAAAAAAAGATCACCAGTGTTCAAGTAAATCGAATCAAAGTTCTGTTGCGGCTGCTCCCAAACTTCCACCGGTAATCGATGCTTCGCAAAAGACGAATAGTGCGGAAACAGCAAATCTAGCCGATCCCAATAATCCACCAATTCAAAAAGCTGCACCTCAACAAAGAGATGTCCCTAAACATCCACGAATTCAAAATGTCATTGTGGTATCTTCGGGGAAAGGCGGCGTGGGTAAGTCAACCACCACGGTCAATCTGGCCTTAGCACTGCAAAAATTAGGCTTAAAAGTTGGTGTTTTGGATGCTGATATTTATGGTCCAAGTATTCCCACCATGTTGGGTAATGCCGGACGTACGCCGATGATTGAAGCAGGAAATTTTGTTCCCATTGATGCTTATGGCATGGCTGTTTTATCAATTGGACACTTAACTGGTGATAATAATACCCCTGTGGCTTGGCGTGGTCCTAAAGCAACGGGGGCATTGATGCAGTTGTTTAATCAGACTTTGTGGCCTGATTTAGATGTTTTAATGATTGATATGCCGCCTGGCACGGGTGATATTCAATTAACCCTTGCCCAGCGTATTCCTGTGACTGGGGCTATTATTGTTACTACACCTCAAAATGTCGCCTTAATGGATGCCACGAAAGGCATTGAGCTGTTTAATAAAGTACAGATTCCAGTGATGGGCGTGATTGAGAATATGTCGACACATATTTGTTCCAATTGTGGGCATGAGGAGCAAATTTTTGGTACAGGTGGTGGTGATCAATTGTCTGAAAAATATCACATTCCTTTACTCGGGCGTTTGCCTTTAAATGTTAAGATTCGAGAAAATGCAGATGCAGGAACACCTTCGGTAATTGTCGGTGATGATGCGGCTGAAAATTATATGGCCATTGCACAGAAAATTTTAGATCAATTGCCTGCAATGCACAAAGCCAGCAATCGAATTTTTTAAAGATCGTCAATTCACGCTACACTGACCTTTAAAAGCTTAAATAAGGTTAAGCTTTTAAAGGGAATTCTAAGCGTATCTGCGTGCTGATTTTGTGTGTTTTTAGCGTGATTTCAACCCATTTAAAATGAGCAGATTAAGGCAGAGATTTTATAAAAAATCTTCTCCTCATTTTCATTATTCGCAATTTCAGTTAAAGTACAGCGCAATAACTGCTTTAACTATTTTGGATGACAGAATGACCATTAAATCTGATCGTTGGATTCGTGAAATGAGCGAAAATCACGGCATGATTGAACCGTATGCAGAAAACCAAGTGCGTTATGATGAGTCGGGTGAAAAACTGATTTCTTATGGTGTTTCAAGCTATGGTTATGACGTGCGCTGTGCGCGTGAGTTTAAAGTATTTACCAATGTTCATTCCGTCATTGTCGATCCAAAGAATTTTGACGATAAAAGCTTTATCGATATTGAATCTGATGTGTGTATTATTCCGCCCAATTCATTTGCCTTGGCACGTACAGTTGAATACTTCCGTATTCCACGTAATGTATTGACCATTTGTTTGGGTAAGTCGACTTACGCGCGTTGCGGTATTATTGTGAATGTGACACCACTTGAACCTGAGTGGGAAGGGCATGTGACGTTGGAATTTTCCAATACCACCAACTTACCGGCACGTATTTATGCAGGTGAAGGTGTGGCGCAAATGTTGTTCTTTGAGTCAGATGAGGTCTGTGAAACTTCTTATAAAGACCGTGGCGGTAAATACCAAGGTCAAACTGGGGTGACTTTACCTAAAGCGTAAAATATAAATAATTCGACAAGCGGACCATTTGGGTCCGTTTGTTTTTTGTGCGATTCATTCATCGGAAATTGCCCCTATTTGAGCCATTTTTTTTGCAATTGAGTAAATATTCAGCATAATAAAAAATGATAGATCCTTGGTTAGAATATTGTCGTAACGACCAATAAATAAAAACGGTAATACCAAGTTTAGGATAAAACGAAAATAATGATGCGGAGCATCTGATAAAAAGGAAAGTCGTGATGACTCAACGTTGCAGTACAGGATTTAAAAAATTCTGTTTGGCAAGTGTAATTGCTGTTCTTCTGGTTAGCCAATCAGTTCATGCGCTTGAATCTTTGTCAGATGATCATCTTGCACAAACCACAGGTGAGGGTATGGCACTGTTCCCTGAAAACTTTAAAATGGTTTTTCAGGCCGCAAATGATCTGTCCAGTGCCTCAAGCTATAACCAAGTCGGTCTGATTAATCCAGAAAAATATGACACAGGCTTTATTCGAATTATTCCTACGGGGGAAAATTATGCCAATCTTAAGATAAGTGCGGCTGATGCTGCCAATAAAAGAACCAAAGCAGATATTTTTATTTATGGTTTGGCTTTATCGGCCAGCAATAATAATTTAAATCAACGATTTAGTAATAATGGATTTGATTGGGGGAGTGCAATTAACCCTTGGTTATTTCGAGCAGGTATTGCCAACAATATTCAACAATTTTCTAGTACCAATACCGCAGGGGATATTAGTTATTTGGCTTTAGAGGCGCCTTTAGCGAAAGTAAGTGCCGATGAAAGTGATAATAATATTAAGTTGGGCTTTTGGTTGGATGCTTTCTCACGGAGCTGGAATTCCAGTCATAGTGTTAATCCAATTACAGGTGCACCATTGGCTAAACCAATGACTACTGATCCGACCAATGATGTTGATTTAGATAAAAACCAACGTTTGAGGCTACAATTCGTAGCCAATGGACTGAGTTTAAATGGATCACAAGTCAAACTTTTCCAAACCATGTCCTCCACTACACCGCAATATAATCAAACTTTAGGCATGGCCAGTATTTTACGTTTAAATACCAATGATAATCCTGAAAACTTAAAATCAACAGATAGTAATTTAAACAGCAAAGCCATTCGATTAAGTACAGCCACTTTAAATGATGGAAATTATTCTACTCCGGCATTAAAACAAAATTCGGAAGCGCCGTTATTTAATAATCAAGAAGGTTTATATTTATATAGTCCCAATATTAATTTGGTGTTGGGAAGTATTCATCAGCCTTTTATTTTAGGCTCTGAAGGTAATAATATTATTCTTGAGATTACGCGCATACCGAATGTGGCAAATATTTATAATAAAATTTATACCGATTATACAGCACCTTATAGCAATTTATCTGCCAATAGTCCCTATCAAGGTTCGACCTGCAATGTCTATACTTGTGGATTTAATGGTTCTTCGCTGCTCTCATCTGGAAATACCATTACCTACCAAGGCAACAATGCCACACACAGCAGTATTTCTATTGGCAGTGTGACACGCGATCCAACCAGTAACTTATTAAAAGCCAATAGGGATGTAAATGCCACAGGTGTGATGTTTAAAAATGGAGCAGGAACAGCGGTTAACTTAGGCTCTGCAGCAATTGATGGTGTTTTAATTCAGCACCTTAAGTTTAAAACTACCGGTTTATAGGGATGTAAAATGTTAAATAAAATATCTATTGCGATGGTTTTATTGCTCAGTGGTACAGTTCATGCAGAATTAATGAATCTGGATAATGCTCAGCTGCTAGATGTCACCGGACAAGGGGGCGTCGATCTGAGTTGGACATTATCTTTAAATCATCAATACGCCAATGATATGAGTAAAAAACAGATTTCAGATCTGACGCTGATTAATGCGGGTAATCCTTCCGGAGCCTATTATCAATATGATTGTGTTGCCAATGTACTGTGCCGGTTTGCATTTTCTCCGAATAATCATGTTGAAAAAGTAGGCAATATAGACAATAAAAAGTGGTTGGTGTTTAAGCAAATTCAAGGCACGATTCAAATCGATAAGTTTTCTTTAGATGGTTCAACGATCATCAACAAAGATGGCAATCCTCAAACTGCGATAAATTTGACTTTTTATGATAATAAACCTTTAAAAATAAGAAATTTAGGTTTTTCAAGTTTAGCTGTTGAGAGTAATGCCGAAGAAGGTTATTTAAATAAAAGTACCTATACAACTTACGATAACAATAAAGTTGTTCCTGCTTTTGAT
Source organism: Acinetobacter harbinensis (assembly GCF_000816495.1). GTDB lineage: Bacteria > Pseudomonadota > Gammaproteobacteria > Pseudomonadales > Moraxellaceae > Acinetobacter > Acinetobacter harbinensis. Next base: position 2,371,376 of record NZ_JXBK01000001.1, on the reverse strand, counting down.
CAAGGTGCTGAAACGGGGTTCATGGGGGTTAATGTACATGGCAACTTGCATATGTCGGGTAATTTGAAAATTTTTAGCTATAACTGTAGTGGAACAGCGGGCAGTCGTTGCTAAATAAATTATTCGAAAAAACAAGGAGGTTAGAATGAAAAAAATAACGAAATTAAAATTACTAACGGTCTGTATTTTTTTAGCACAACATAGCCATGCCTTAGAGCAGCTCAATGATTCTTCATTAGGTGCGGTGACTGGTCAAGATGGAATATCCATTGCTTACGAAACCTCTAAAATCACCATTGATCAGGCCAATTGGATAGATTACAGCAATACAGGCAGTATGAAGTTAGGACTACATAACGTTGAGGTGAAAGGTTTAAATCTAAGCACCATTAAAAGTACGCTTGATTTTGATGTAGGCAAAACCGATCAAAGTGCGGGAGTGAAAATTCAAGCCAGCATCTCTCCTTTTGAAGCCACCATTGAAAAGTTAATGCTCCTGTGTACTTCCGCAGACTGTACGACGCCTTCACAAAATTTAGGTACTTTAAGTCTTTCAACTTTATCGCCATTAAACATTTTTCTGCAAACCTCTGCGGGCTTGTTCAATCGTGATGAAAAAGCCCATTTAGATTTTCAGTTACAAAATGCCAGTTTAGGCTATGGGCTTAACGGAAAATTTTTAACCTTAAAAGATTTTAATTTTAACTTTTCTTTAGATGGTTATTTGTATTTAGACTCCAGTGAGGGGATGGTATTAAGCACTAAAAGTAAAGATGGTCAAACAGATCATCTAATCAATTTACACAAAGTATCCGATTTAACCGATGTCGATCCGAGTCGCAGTGGCGCAAAAAATCCAGCGATCAATATTGATTTACGTTATGGAGCGAATGCTGGTAATCAGAAAAACTTAATTCGTATGGGCGCCTCTGGTGCAGTCACCAATGGCAAAGTTTTTTTAAATGCCAACCAAAATGGACTGGCAGAATTTAACTCGGTAAGCCGCACAGCACCCGACTTAATCGAAACCACCAAGACCGCTACAGGCTATGAATTTGCAGGTGCAGGTGGCTTACATATGGGGCTCTCTGCTGATTTTACACGAGCTGGTAATTCATTATTAACAGCCACAGATACGCCGACCACTTTAGAAATTGGGCATACCGGACATGGTAGTTATGCACTGGAGTTTTCAAATTTATCGCCATTAACGATTCGTAATTCGACTTCAGTTTCAGATTTAAATAGACGCAATGCCTATATTGATTTTGGTGATATTTATATTAATACAGCACAAATTAAGAGTTTAGGTTTCATTATTAATGACAATATTAAAAAAGTGCTCGGGGCCGGAAATAATTATTTAAGCTACAACCTGACCCCTGAAAATAGTGGGCAGAATGTGGCCTTAATCGCCATTCGTGGCTTAGACTTTCAAGCCATTGCACGCAAAACGCGTTTTATTGCCGATAACTCCATTGCTGAAATAACCAGTCCTTCCGGTGAATGGGGGATTGGTATTCCTGTTTTTAATTTAAATGCAAATATAGCTTTATTTGCTAAGAATTATACTTATAACAATACGATAAAGTCTGGCTTGGGTTATAACACAGCTTTTTCAACTGAAGGCTACGGTATTGATAAAAAGACCAATGCACCTTCAACCACCTCAATTATTGTGGTGGATGGTGCTCAGGGTTCACATGGCGAAGAAGTCAACTACTATGCCGGTTTACGTAATATCGATGCTTATTTAAAATCAGATGGCGTGATTGGATTTGAAGATGATGGTATTTACATTAAAGCCGACCATTTATTGTTTGCTGCCAAGGCTGAAGTAGCAATCGGTCAATTACCCGGTTCTTTATATAACTGTCCTACAGGTGTAAACAGTTGTACTCAAAAAGTAGTTCCGATTGATAATTTTGCCCGTAAAGATGATGTACTTAGTTCAATTGCTTTTAAATTGGATGGTAAGGGAGAGCTCTTTATTATTCCTGGAGTCAATTCATCTACAGCGACACCAGAGAGTAATTTTTTAAGTCTAAAAGCCAATTTTGAATTTACTGATTTAACCGATGCTGAGAAAAAAAATCAGGCGGTGCTGGGAAGTTATATCAGTGTGACTACTGAAGATCTAAAAGAAAATGGCAGCACAACATCTTCTAGTGTCAATCTGAATAAACTGCAAGGGCAAGTGGCATTAGAGTCTAGAGTTTCTGTCAAAAAAGATACTTTGGTTTTAGACAATAAAGTCAATTTTAATCATGCATCTACTTTTTTAACGAAGGCGCAAATTGATGCAGGCAATATCGGCCGTGTATTCCGCGCTGAAATGGCCATGTCACCGTCAGGGAATATGCAAAAAGTTGCAGATTTTGCCATCACCGGTGGGGCAATGCGTAGCACTTTAGGAATTACGCCTAGATAAAACCATCAATACTTTAAAAGATCATTATAAATAGGGATATATAATGAAAAAAATATTATTAAAAGGCTTAGTGGCTTCTGCATTTAGTGTATCCAGTATGAGTTATGCCATGACGCATTTAGATGATGATTCACTGGCCAATGTAACAGGTCAAGCGCTATTCTCATTGGTCAAAGAAAAAGACAGTACGCAGGGATTAGATTTTTTTAAGTTAGCCATGCAGGCAGAACTTTCGTTAAATACCAATATTAAATCTTTACAGTTGGGCTGTGGCGGTGCAAATGGCGCAGGCGCGTGTGATATTGATATCTCTGAGCTATCTTTTGGTTGTGTCACCAATCCAATGGGTGCCTGTATTACTTTACCGACAACGCTACCAGGCCAGCCCACAGGATTAGATTCCAATAATACGATTGCCAATCAGTCGGCTTTAAAAGATTTTGTCTTAACCAATCCCTTCTTTCAGTTTGCGATTAAAGGCGGCGATCAAGCCGCAACACGAGAAGTAGTCGGTATACGGGTAGGTGCTGAAAAAGCAGAAGGCCCGATGAGTATTGGGGATATGAAATCTTTTAGTGGTTATTTAAGTGGATTAACCAATTTGAATATTTCTGCACAACAAAATATTGCGGTGACCTGTCAAAGAGGTACGGCAAATTGTGCCGATATTGATGCGTCAAAATTTTCAACTTCTTTCGGGTCTGGCTACACTCAAGCCTCTGCATTTTTAGGGGTTAAAGATGCAGAAATTTTAAATTTAGATCTTGCTAAAGTTCGCTATCGAGATTTAACCATTGATACCAAAGCAGCATCCTCCAATGCAAATGCCTCCTTAAATGGCACCCGATTAACTCAAGTGGGAATTGCGAATTTAGGATTAGGAACCACCGTGGATAATGTGGTGGCAGGATTGAAAGTCAATCAATCGTGTGGTGATTCTATATTTGGGGGCTGTAATATATTGACGGGTGCAGGTATTTCAAATGCTTTATTGCCTTTATTGGTCGGCGGTATTCAGACCTATATGAAACAGCAAACATTGACGGGTCTAGGTCTGGCTGTTCCTGTACAAGGCTCGTTAAGTGATGCAGCCTATAACACCTTACTGACCAATAATCTAAATGCTTATGTTTTGCCTTATAATTTAAACAATGTGCATCAACTTGATGTCAATTCAAATTTATTTGGCATTGCCCTGACCTCGTTAGCGGGTGGGATTAAATATCCGGGGTATGAAAAAGCGGTCGGGCAAGGTTGGTCAATGTATTTACAAGATGCTTTTACCCTCAATGTAAATGACTCTTTAACCAGCTTAATGTCGAATATGGTACAAAATGGCAATGCCAAAGCCGGTAATATTACGACACTTGCACCGGCATATCGGAACTGTTTTGGTTCTTTAAAATTTTGCTAAGTTACAGTTGAAAAAAATCCCGCCTTGAGCGGGATTTTTTTTACTTAAATAAGTGACAGTTTATTTGGCAATTTTAGCCAGCAGTTCTGTTTTACTGATATTGACGGATTCACTGTCAGTACGACCTTTATATTCAAAGGTACCTGCATCCAAGCCTTTTTCACCAATCACGATGCGGTGTGGAATACCGGTCAATTCAAGATCTGAGAATTTAACCCCCGGACGTTCATTACGATCATCCAATAGGACATCATAACCTGCAGCTTGTAGTTCGGCATACAGTGCTTCAGCCGCTTCTAAAGTGCGTGGTGATTTATGCGCATTCATCGGTACAATAGCGACTTCAAAAGGTGCAATCGCCATAGGCCAAATAATGCCTTTATCATCAAAATTTTGTTCAATAGCAGAAGCCACCACACGCGTCACCCCAATGCCGTAGCATCCCATGGTCACTACAAGCGGTTTGCCATCTTCACCGAGTACTTTACAGTTTAAAGCTTCAGAGTATTTTTGACCCAATTGAAAAATATGACCAACTTCAATACCGCGTTTAATTTGAAGGGTGCCTTGACCATCTGGAGATGGATCGCCTTCAACCACATTACGCAGGTCATACACCTCGCTAAAGCGTGCATCACGCTCCCAGTTTACGCCTATCGCATGTTTATCCACTTCATTGCCACCTGCAATAAAATCGGATAGAACGGATGCGGCACGGTCGACAATCACGGTTAAGCCTTTTTCAACTAAACCTTGTGGACCAATAAAACCGCTGCTTAAACCGAGCGCTGAAATTTGCTCTTCAGTGGCAAAAGTTAAAGGGGCGGCAATGGCGGCATGTTTTTCAGCTTTAATTTCATTCAGTTCATGATCGCCACGTAAAAACAGTGCCACGACAGGTGCGTGACCTTGATCATCAGCAACACCTTGTACCAACAAGGCCTTTACGGATTGTGCTGGATCAGATTTTAAGAAACTCGAAACTTCAGCAATGGTTTTTTGCTCTGGCGTATCCACTAGGTTCAGGGTTTGAGTGGCCGGTTTACGCTCACCAACCAAAATAGCTTCAGCCATTTCCACATTGGCGGCATAGTCGGAGTCGCTAGAAAAAGCGATATCATCTTCACCACTTGAGGCCAAGACATGGAACTCATGTGAACCTGAACCCCCAATTGAGCCAGTGTCCGCTTGTACTGGACGGAAATTCAAACCTAAACGCGTAAAGATGCGGCAGTAAGTGTCATACATGACATCATACGTTTCTTGCAGCGAAGCTTGATCAACATGAAATGAGTAAGCATCTTTCATGGTGAATTCACGTGATCGCATCACGCCAAAACGCGGACGTACTTCATCACGAAATTTGGTTTGAATTTGATAGAAATTAATCGGCAGTTGTTTGTAGCTTTTTAACTCGCCACGAGCAAGATCGGTGATGACCTCTTCATGCGTCGGGCCAAGTACAAAATCGTTGTTATGGCGGTCTTTAAAGCGTAGAAGTTCTGGACCATATTCGACAAAACGTCCTGATTCTTGCCATAAACTAGAGGGCTGAGTGACCGGCATATAAACTTCAAGTGCGTCTGCGCGGTTCATCTCTTCACGGACAATCGCCTCGACTTTATTTAGCACACGTACGCCCATTGGCAACCAAGTGTATAAACCCGTAGCCAATTTACGAATCATTCCCGCACGTAACATAAGCTGATGTGAAATAACTTCGGCATCACTGGGGGTTTCTCTTAGGGTGGCAAATAAAAAGCGACTCGCGCGCATGGAAACTGTCCTGATAATTAAGCGTTAAAGCATAAGAGTATACGATAAAAAAATGAGGTGAACATTTTAGAATGTCCCCTCAAGTGAATTGATTGAATTATGCCATGATTTTACGTATTTGACGCAGCATAAAATTCTTAAAGTCATCTAGATAAGTGAAGATCACGGGCACCACCACTAAAGTTAACAAGGTGGAGGTGATGACGCCGCCAATCACCGCATGCGCCATCGGGGCACTTTGTTCGCCGCCTTCACCTAAGCCCAATGCTAAAGGAATCATGCCCATCACCATCGCACTGGTGGTCATTAAAATGGGACGTAAGCGGGTTTTACCCGCATCAATAATGGCTTCATAGCGATCGACACCACGATCCATGGCTTTTTTAATAAAATCGATCAATAGAATGGCGTTTTTAGTGACCAAGCCCATCAACATGATAATGCCGATAATCGAGAATAAATTCATGGTCGAATTAAACAAGAATAATGCTAAAAATACGCCAATTAAAGACAGTGGCAGGGAGGCCATAATCGCTGCAGGATGGATAAAACTATTAAATTGTGAACCCAAGACAATATAAATAAAGACAATGGATAATGTGATCGCCGTCAGGGCGTAACCGGCTGATTCCGCCATATCTTTATTGGCACCTTGAGTATCAAAGCTATAGCCTGCCGGTAATTTAAACTCATGTTGAATTTTTTGAATGTCTTGACCAATATCGCCTGCAGGGCGGCCAGCAGTATTGGCTTCTACCAACACTTCACGGGCTAAATCGCGACGATTAATCTGTGATGCACCAAAACTTTCTTTAAATGAGGCCACACTGCTTAAGGGAACTAAAATAGGTTGTCCCGAAGCATCAGTTTTTTGCGAGCTTAAATAAAGGTTTTCGATATCGCGTGGCAGACTGCGATTTTTTTCGCTTAAACGCAGATTAACATCATAGCTTTCACCTTTTTCATCTTGCCAAGAGGTGACATTATCGCCGGCAATGAGCGGACGAATCACGTTGGCAATCTGATTGACCGACAGGCCTAAATCACTGGCCAATAGACGATTAATGTCTATATTTAAACTGGGTTTCGGTGCTTTAAGTGAACTTTCTAAATCGACAATCCCTTTGACTTGAGCAATTTCTGCCATAAAGCGATTGGAGATATTTTGTAATTCGGCTAAGTCTGGACCTTTAATCGAGATCAGCACGGGCTTTTGACCGCCAGACACCACTTCATCGGCAGAGGCGACAGAGGTCACCATAATTCCTGCCACCGATTGTAATCGCTGACGAAATTGATTGTTTAAGTCGTTAAGGGTTTGTTTGCGTTGTTGCCTTGGTGTAACCGTTACTCGCAGGCTGATATGGTTTTTACCGCGATCGGTCACGCCGTTAATAATCCCATAGGTATTAAGCACTTCAGGATTCTGGCGAATAATCTGTTCCACTTGCAGTAACTTGGCTTGGGAGTATTCAAGGGATGCATCAACAGGGGTTTCAAACTTAATTCGAATTTCACCTTTATCCGGCACCGGCACAAATTCGGTGCCAATCAGCTTAGATAAGCCCAATGCGCCAAATAGCGAAGCGATGGCCACCAACAGGGTAATCACACGAAAATGTAACGCCAGTTTGAGCAGTTTTTCATAGTAATGACTTAAGTTATCGAGTTTACTAGAGACCCAATTAAAAAAGCGTTTCACGCTATTCGGTTTCTTGTTTGGATCATGTTTTTCAACCCAATGTGCAGACAACATGGGGTCGAGGGTAAAGCTGACAAACATGGAAATTAACACTGCCGCACTGACCGTGACGCCAAATTGATAGAAAAAACGTCCAATAATACCGCCCATAAAGGCCACCGGTAAAAATACCGCCACGATGGTCAATGTGGTGGCTAAAACTGCCAGTCCAATTTCTTGAGTACCGTCTAAAGCGGCTGTGACATGATCTTTGCCCATATCGGCATGACGGACAATATTTTCCCGCACCACAATGGCGTCATCAATCAACAGGCCAATACTTAAAGACAGTGCCAGCAGCGTCATCATATTGATGGAAAAACCAAAGGCCCAAATAAACGTGAGCGTACCCAATAAAGAAATCGGCAGGGTTAAACCGGTAATGGCTGTGGAGCGAAAGGAACCTAAAAATAGCAATACAATCAATACCGCCAGTAGGGCGCCTTCGACAATGGTACGGGCAATATCTTTAATGCTGGCACGAATTCCTTTGGAGTTATCCACCACCACTTTGGCCACCGTACCGGCCGGCAATTGTTGCTCAATCTCAGCGATGGTTTTATAGGTGGCATCGACCACTTCAACCACGTTGGCGTCCGCACTGCGTAAAATATCAATTGCTATCGCGGCTTTGCCATTTAAATAGGCACTGGATTCTAAATCTGCCTGCGTATCGCGAATGGTGGCCACTTGCTTTAAAAAAATGGGCGCAGCATTTTTATTGGCAATGATCAAATCCCCAAATGATTGCGGATGCAGCACTTTAGATTTTATTTCCACCACCAACTCAGAGCTGGATTGTTTTAAGGTTCCGCCCGGAACTTCAATGTTTTCACTTTTTAATGTGTTAATCACTTGATCAATACCCAGACCAAAGCTTTGTAATTTATGCGGATCCACTTCAATGCGAATTTGCCGCTGTGCATCACCCAGTAAGTTGACGGCACCGACGCCTGAAATAGTCCGAAGTTGAGGCGTGATACGTTGCTCTAAATAGGAACTTAAATCACGTAACGATAGATTTTCGGATTCAAACACAATCGACATGATGGCATTGGCTGTAGGGTCATAACGCTCAACTACTGGGTCCTGAATTTCATCGCGGAATTGTGCACTGACAGAAGAGATCTTATCGCGTACATCTTGTGCCGCAACAGCAGAAGAAACATCCAAATTAAACTCGACAATAATGGTCGATAGGCCTTCACTTGACTGGGAAATCACCTGTTTTAAACCAGAAATGGTATTGATCTGTTCTTCCATTTTCTTGGTGATTTCAGATTCAATGGTTTCCGGAGAGGCGCCAGCATAACTGGTATACACCACCACAAATGGAAAATCGACATCTGGAAATTCTTCAACGCCCATGCGCTGCCAAGAGGCGAGACCCAAGACCATTAAGCACAACATCATCATGATGGTAAAGACAGGATATTTAACACTTATTCGAGTAAACCACATACTGAGGACCTGTGCTTAATATTTATTTTTGATTGATGGTGACGGGTTGATGAAGATTTATATCGCTAAATTTAATCCGGCTGATTTGATCAGCTGATTGTAAACCCTGAACCACAGCTAAATTATCACTATAGCGTTGCTCTAAAACCTGTAGATTGACCTTTTCAATCTTGTTTTGACGAATCACCCAGACATAGGCTTGATCTTCTAGATGCTGAATCAGGTCGAGTGGAATAAGCTGCCCAGCGACTTGATTTGATGCAAGAATATTGCCCTCGACAAAAGCCCCAATACTGAGTGAGTTAATATTTTCATTCGGACGCGCAAAGAATTCAATCTGGCGATTCACAGGATCGGCAATCGGGGAAATACGACTGATCACGGCAGTTAATGGGGTGGGATTTCCTTGAATATTATATTCAATGGCTTGACCGACCTTTAAGGCTGCTTGCTGATCACTGGGCAGTTTGGCCTGAATTTCTAAATGATTCGGGTCAACAATTTCAAACAAGGTTTGACCCGCCGCAACGGTTTGGCCTGAATCCACTTGGCGCTGAGTCACGACGCCTGAAATTGGACTGAAAATCGTTCCATCGGCATCCGCTTTTTGCGCAATATTGACATTGGCTTGTTGTGCATACACATTTTGTAGCTGGGCTTGATAATCCACGACGGCTTGTTCATAGTCCACTTTGGCGATAAAGCCTTGATCCAGTAAGCGCTTTTTACGTTGCATCATATTTTGAGCTAAAGTGGCTTGGGCTTCGGTTGAGCGAAGGTTGGCTTGAGCTTGGGCAAGTCGCGCTGCATTGTCTTGATTGTTTAAACGTACCAGAACTTGGCCTTTAGAGACGCTTTGTCCCACTTGTACATTGACCGCCGTTGCGGTTGCTGTGACTTGTGCCTGTATGCTGCTTTGATTGATAGCGCCAATCGTGCCGGTAAATGCAGTTTTAGCGATTGAAAAACCCTCTTTGACTAGCACCAAATCTTGGGGAATAAGTTCAATTTTTTCTATTTTTTTAACGCTTGGCTCAATTTCATTTTTTTGACACGCACTTAAACTTAAACAGAGATTTAAAAAGAATAGACCACACATCAAATATTGTGTTTTCTGCGCTGGAATAAATTTTTTAAAATTCTGTCGAAATCGCATGCACATTAACCTTTTTTATTGATTGCAGTAAAAGTAAGCTGATGTCTACACAAAAGCAATTTATTCAAGTAGTTTTAAGCGTGCAATGATTTTGTCATAGTACAGTTGTGTATTATCGTATTGGGTATGTAACGAGACAATGAGTTCCTTTTTCACCTCAATATTTTTCTGGTTGTAATCGATCTTGTTTTTTAACGCCACTGGAACTGTTTCTACTTTGCGTAAATGTTCAAGCTGTTGGCGTTTAAAATAAATCCGATCATTTTGTAATTGTTTCAGTTGTTCTTGCTGAAAGGCGATCTGTTTTTTAATATATAGCAAAGCATCATTGCGTTTTTGCAGCGCCACTTGACTGTTGCTGTAGGCTTTTTTTAATTTTAAATCGGCTTCATTTTTTTTAGCCAGTGCCGCACGTTGCGGTGCTTGTTTGATATCTGCTTCAGAATTATAGGCACGATTACGCTGAATCACTTGCATATTTTGATCTAAAGCTTCATAGCCATAACGAATATGATTGGGTGTGACGTTGGTGCTGATGTTGGGAATTCCCCGACTGTCATAGTAGCGATACCATGCTGGTTTTACGCTCTGGGCATATAGGTCGGTTACCTGAAAAATCATCAAAAACAGAAAAATGAATGTTCGAGTCATTTATATTTGTGCAATGAAAGCAAGTTTTTGTTTAAACTTACTTCACATTGTCTCCCCCAGTTTTAAGTTGACTAGATTACTTATTTTCAAGTAATGAAAATGGTATATTAGACTCAAAATTGAGAATAAAAAACCATCTAAAGTCAAAAAAAACGTATTGCTCTGTTCAAAGTGTGATTTAGGTTTGCTAAATGCTCGTAAGTGAGGTTTGGTAGAAAAAATGTACATTGAAAAGACAAGTAAAGATATGTTAAAAATGGTTATAACTTGTAATAAAACTTTCTGCTCAAATTGATTGCGCATTTCAACAATGGGAAGGGTCATTAAATGGACGATAAGTTCCAAAATCTAAAAGTCATGGTGATTGATGATTCAAAAACCATTCGTCGTACAGCAGAAACATTATTGCAACGCGAAGGGTGTGATGTCGTGACTGCCGTTGATGGATTTGAAGCATTGGCTAAAATTGCTGAAGCTAATCCAGATATCGTATTTGTCGATATTATGATGCCGCGTTTGGATGGTTATCAAACTTGTGCCTTAATCAAAAACTCTCAAAATTATCAAAATATTCCGGTCATTATGCTGTCAAGTAAAGACGGTTTATTTGATCAAGCCAAAGGTCGAGTGGTTGGATCTGATCAGTATTTAACCAAGCCTTTTAGTAAAGATGAATTATTAGACGCAATTCGAACTCACGTAACAGCATAAGTTAATTTTTATTGGGGCAAAGCATGTCACGTATCCTTATAGTGGATGATTCACCAACTGAAACCTTTCGTTTTAGAGAAATTCTAACCAAACATGGTTTTGAAGTTCTAGAGGCGTCAAATGGCGCTGATGGTGTCGCTATGGCACAAGCCGAGTTGCCAGATCTGGTGTTAATGGATGTGGTTATGCCGGGTGTAAATGGTTTTCAAGCCACACGTCAAATTGCACGTGGCGAGACCACCAAGCATATTCCTATTGTGATTGTAAGTACCAAAGATCAAGCCACTGACCGTGTTTGGGGCAAACGTCAAGGCGCAATTGATTATTTGACCAAACCTGTAGATGAAAAACAGTTAATTGATGTAATTAATCAATACCTCAATGCAGGATAAGCGCTATGGCAGCGAATGGATTTATCGAATTACTTCGGCTGGCTAAACGTGGCAATAAAAACTACGTTACCACTGAAAATGAAGTAAACCGATGGTCAGGTATTGCTTTTGAAATGATGGGGCAGTATTTCGTTGCTCCTTTGGGGGAAGTTGCAGAAGTGATCTATCCACCTAAATATACGCCAGTGCCTAATACCCAATCTTGGGTGATGGGCTTGGCCAATATTCGTGGACGGTTACTTTCAGTGGCTGATTTGGCTCAATATATTTCTGGGCAAAGAAGTCAGTTTTCACCCACTCAAAAAGTACTGTGTGTTAGTCATAATGACCATTATGTCGGTTTAGTTGTAGATCAAGTTTTGGGGATTCAACACTTTAATAAGAAAAGTTTCTTTTCTGATCAAAGTGAGTTAGATAGTAATTTAAAAGAATATTGTCAGGGGCATTTTTATCAGCACAATCAACACTGGCATGTTTTCTTATTTAGCCGTTTATTACAAAATCCAAAGTACATGAATGCATCTATAAAATTTATAAACTAATAGTTGTGTGTTGAATAATGATGGCGAAAGTCGGGGAGAGGCTGGATGGGCTTTAAACTTAAAAAGAAAAATACAGGTGAAGGCAGCAATCGCAAGGTTGGTCATGCTTTATTAACTAAGATTCAAGCACAAACAGATCAGTTATCACGTGTATTTGGTGACAGTGAGAAGTCCAAGCCCTTAATTTTGGGTGCAATTTTTTGTCTTGTCTTAGCACTATTCCTGTTGTTGTACTTATTCTATAGTGTACCGCGTAATAATGAATTAACCCGTAGTGTGGGTGATTTACGTCTATTGTCACAGACGATTTCTCGTCAGGCCACTGAGGCGACTGCTTCAGGGACCAAAGAATCGATTGATAAACTAACCCAATCTCAAAAGGCTTTTGCTGAAAATCTTGAGACGGTGAAAGATATTCATGCTCAAACTCAGGCATTATCTGAAGTAGAAAAGCAGTGGAAATCGGTTTCAGATGGTATTGATTTGATTTCGTCACAACAAAAAATCATTAACCAGTTATATGACACCAATATTGCCATTGGCGAAACTATTCCCGGAATTCAAGCGGAATATAACTTAATGGTTGACCAAATGGCACGTCAAAACATGCCAAGTAACCAAGTTATTATTGCTAAAAACCAAGTATTTATTGCAGAACGTATTTTACGTTCGATTAGCTCGGTGTTAACTGGAACTGCAAGCTCTCGTGAATCTGCGGATGACTTTAGTGCGGATACGGAAACTTTTGGTTCTTATTTAGAAGCGCAGTTAAATGGTAATGCCGAACTGGGTGTAGAACGTCTATCAGATCCTGCATTACGTGAGTCATTAAACGGTATTAAAACGGAATATGATGATGTATTAAAATCAGCATCTTCAGTTATTCTTAAAAACTCAAGCCAAATTGTGAAAGTACGTCAAGCATCTGCCTCTATTTTTTCACAGTCCGATGAATTGTTGGCCAGCTTAAATAAACTTTCTACAGGCTCAAGTTTAACCATCGCTATTCCGGGTTTATTCTTACTGTTATTACTGACTGGTTTCTTAGTTGCTGCATTTAAATTACTGACGCTACGTGGTTTATCAGATAAAGAACGCGTAGTACGTTTGCAAGAAGAGTACGATCGTAACCAGAACGCAATTTTACGTTTACTCGATGAGATTGCCGATTTGGCAGATGGTGATTTACGTTCATACGCAACGGTATCGGAAGATTTTACCGGCGCCATTGCCGACTCAATTAACTTTGCAATTGACCAATTACGTGATTTGGTTTCGCGGATTACCGATACATCGCAAGAAGTTGCGCAATATACGGCCAATACGCAGGGAATTACCAACCAGTTAGCTGAAGCATCTGAGCATCAAGCGCAAGAAATTGCCGGTGCCTCTGCAGCAATTAATGAAATGGCCATGTCGATTGACCAAGTATCGTCAAACGCATCCGAGTCTGCTGTGGTAGCTGAGCGTTCAGTACGCATTGCTGCCAATGGTGCAGATGTGGTAAACCGCTCAATCGAGGGGATGGACACCATTCGTGAACAGATTCAAGAAACCTCAAAACGTATTAAACGTTTGGGTGAATCTTCTCAAGAAATTGGTAACATCGTTGCCTTGATTAACGATATTGCCGATCAAACCAACATCTTGGCATTAAATGCAGCCATTCAAGCATCGATGGCCGGTGAAGCGGGCCGTGGTTTTGCGGTGGTAGCCGATGAAGTACAGCGTCTTGCTGAACGTTCAGCGTCTGCAACCAAACAGATTGAAGGCTTGGTAAAAACCATTCAGACCGATACCAACGAAGCTGTAATTTCGATGGAACAAACCACATCTGAGGTAGTACGTGGTGCTAACTTATCTAAAGATGCGGGTGTTGCACTGGATGAGATTCAAAGCGTATCGACCAACTTGGCGAAATTGATTGCCAACATTTCTGATGCAGCCAAACTACAGTCTGCCTCAGCAGGTCATATTTCAAGCACCATGAATGTGGTACAAGAAATTACTTCACAAACCACCACAGCAACGTTTGATACAGCACGCTCAGTATCTGAATTGGCCAACATGGCTGAATCGTTACGTGAATCTGTAACCGACTTTAAATTACCGGAATAAGGTAAGCTTCGCGCTGTCGAGAGGCGAGCCTTACTTTAGGGTAAGGTTCGCTTATAAATTATAGATAAGTATCGACCAGATGAACTTAACTTTCAAAGTTAGGTTTCGCGTGATGGTGACAATTAAGTTTGAGCGCCCTTCTTGGTGGCAGATAAACGTAAGAAGCCTAAGCTATGAAAGAAATATTAAAAAATTTAGTTGAAACGACTACGCTTCCTGAAGATAGTTATCTTGATCAAGATGCAGAAATTTTAGAAATTTTTGTTGAAGAACTAGAAGAGATCTTTGTTGAATTAAGTACGTTATTGCCTGCTTGGTCTCAAACTCCGCATGACCAAGAGATTCTGACCAATATTCGCCGCCATTTCCATACGCTTAAAGGCTCTGGACGCATGGTGGGGGCAAAATCTTCCGGTGAGTTGGCATGGGCAGTTGAAGACACTTTAAATCGTGTGATCTCGGGTTCAGTGCCTTTAGATACAACGGTTCAACGTTTTGCTCAAACTGTATTTAATATCTATCAATATAAATTGTATCCCATTTTTAAAACGGTTCAGCTGGCTGAAATCGATTTACGTCCTTTGGTTTTATTGGGACAACAAATCCAGCAGAACCTAAGTCTAGAACCTGCATTAGAAGATTTACTTCAGCTTGCAACTTGCTTGACCACTGAAGAGGGTATCACTGGTTTAGAGCTGCAAGATCAGCCTGTAGCTGATGCCCATATTTTAGAACAAGAAGATAATAATTATATCCAAGAAACGGTTGCGATCTTTATTGAAGAAGCTGAAGATCATTTGGCCACCATTGATCGCTTTTTGGCTCAGGGTCAACAACAAGGTCAAGATTATAACGGCCTTATTCGCGCCTTGCATACCTTGCGCGGCAGCTCATCGATGGCGCAAATCGATCAAATTTTTGAAGCCAGTACCAAAGTAGAGCATCTGTTTAAGACCTTGCTGCAAGATGAGATTGTCTCTAGCTCAAATCAAACAGCATTGCTAACACAGTATGCTGAGTTTGTGCGCGACTATTTGCATACCTTAAGACAAGGCGATACGCAAAAATTAGATGTTATTTACGCCACCTTTAATAGTGCGTGGAGTAACTATGGTTTTGCTGCCACGACCATTGATGAAGATGTTAATCCGCAAGGTCTGGTTTCGAAACTGATCGCATTAAACATTGATTTGCTGTTAGATGCTGAATTTGAGTTTGAGAAACGCGCTAAAGCTGAATATCCACAGTATATTGATGCCTTAAGTGAGCAAGCTCAACAATTATTGGATCATACGGATAATCGTGCTGCTGCTGGTATTCATCAGTTTACAACAGAATTAAAATCAAGTTATCAAGCGCTTGTTTTACAGCCAGAACTGCTCAATATTGACTATGCTTATGAGTTGTTTGGACAGGCACATCAAGAGTTTATTCATTTATTTGATACCTTGGCCGCAGGTCAGCGTGTCATCTTAACAGCCGATGTTCAAGGCGTATTGAATGATCTATCTGCCTTTGTTCAGCAAGACCTGCAACAGCTTGATGTAGCGGCTGTGCCAGCTGCAGTCGCAACAGCTGCTGTAGCTGCTTCAACAACAGTTACTGTACCGACAGTCGCAGCGCCGACAGTCGATTTAGCGGATATCTCACAAAGAATACGTGCCGATCGTGCGCAAATGCACTCCGCAGAGGTTAATCGTGAATTTGATATCGATTTGCTGGAGATCTTCTTAGAAGAAGCTGAGGAATTATTGGTCGGTATTGACCAAGACCTTAATACGTGGGCCAAAGATCAAAACAGCACCACTTCACTGAATAATTTAATGCGATATTTACACACCTTAAAAGGTGGTGCAAATATGATTCAGGCACCACATATTGGTTTAATTTCGCATGAATTAGAATCGATTTATGAGCGGGTGATTCGTCAGCAAATTAAGGTGAGTCCACAGCTGGTCAGTATTATACGTTTGGTGCAAGATGACGTTGCCGATCGAATTCAAATTATTCGTGAGCAACAAATTGACTATCCTGCAACCGAATCGATTGCGATTTTGCATGATATTGAACAGATTGCACAAGGTCGCTTAAGCCAGAGTGCCGTAGCGAACTTAAGCACTGCAATTGACGTTACAATCGCGCCGCTTGAAGAAGCAGCCGTTGCTGTGGAAGAACAAGTTGCAACGCAGAGCAGCCTAGCGCAGGATGCTATAGTTGTAACAGCAGTTGAATCTGAAGAGCCAGAAGACAGTATTCGTTTAATTGCCTTAGAAGCTTTCTTAGAAGAAGCACAAGAAATTTTAGACACCACTGCCGCATTGTTAAAGCAGTGGTTCGAGCAACGAAGCGACCGGAGTATTTTGCTTCAATTACAACGTGCAGCCCACAGTCTAAAAGGCGGTGCGCGTATGGTTGAAAATGAATCGGTTGCGGTGATTTCTTATCAACTTGAAACTATTTTTGAACAATTTGCAATTCATCATTTCAATTCAAACGTCTATGACTTGTTGCTACAAAGTACCTTTACGTGGTTAAAACACGCCATATTTGCAAGCGATTATAGTAATTTTGACAGTCTACGATTAAGTCTAGAGTCGATTGAGTTTGTAAATAGTACGGCACAATTGCCTAATCGTGTGGCAGAAGCCAATACCTTGGCGATTACCAAAACCTTTGAGTTTATTGAAGGCGATGGTACTGAGCCACCGGCGATGTTGGGTGAGTGGGGCTTAAGTTCACAACACGACAACAGCAACGAGATGATTCGTATCTCTGCCGACTTGGTCGAGAAAATGATCGATCTGTCGGGTGAAAATTCTATTACGCGCTCGCGTATTGAAATGGGTTTAAGCCAATTTGGGGCAACGTTAAACGATATGGAATTGGCCATGAAGCGTTTGGCGGATCAATTGCGTCGAATGGATGGTGAGTTAGAGTCACAAATTATTGCCAAGCATGGTTCGGAAAAAGCCCGTTATGCCGATTTTGACCCATTGGAGATGGATCAATACTCATCCATTAACCAATTGTCAAAATCTTTAGCAGAATCTGCATCAGATTTGGTGGATTTTAAAACCACCTTGTCAGAAAAAATTCGCGATGCTGAAGGCTTGCTTTTACAGCAATCGCGTATTCAGGCTGAAATTCAAGAAAGTCTCATGCGCACACGCCTTGTGCCGTTCTCACGGCTGTTGCCACGTTTGCAACGGATTGTGCGTCAAACTGCATCGACGTTAAATCGTCCGACTGAACTGATTGTTAACAATACAGAAGGTGAGTTGGACCGGACCATTCTTGAGCGTTTGGTGACTCCGTTTGAGCATATGCTGCGTAACGCGATTGACCATGGTATTGAAGACACGGAACAGCGCCTGCAAGCGAAAAAAGCAGATGTGGGCCATATTGAATTGAATATTAGTCGTCAAGGAACCGACGTATTGGTGTCGTTTAGTGATGATGGTAAAGGGATTGATGCGGCCAAGATTAAAGAAAAAGGTCTGCATCTGGGCTTGATTAAAGCTGAACAACAGCTTGAGCCGCAGGAAATTTTACAATTAATTTTCCATCCGGGTTTTAGTACCGCCAAAGAAGTAACACAGATTTCTGGTCGTGGTGTCGGTTTAGACGTGGTACAAAGTGAAATTAAAGCATTGGGCGGTCATGTTTCAGTTGATTCAACATTAGGTCAAGGCACGACATTTACCATTCGCGTACCGACTACGGTTGCGGTCAGTGATGCCTTGATGGTGAAAGCAGGCGATCAACAATTTGCAATTTCATTGGCTCAAATTGAACGTATTGTACGAATTGCACCAGCAGCCTTAGAAGAGTATTTCAATAGCAAGAGCGACTTGTTTAAAATTGACAATACTTCTTATAAGTTACGCTATTTGTCCGAATTTGTGGCTGACCAAGCGTTACCACGTTTAACCAATGTCGCGCATTCTTTACCGGTATTGTTAATTAAAGGCAACAGCGGTCAAACCATTGCTTTGCTGGTGGATCAGTTGATTGGTTCGCGTGCGCAAATTGTGGTGAAACCGATTGGCCAGCAATTCACATCGATTGGTGCGGTTGCCGGTGCGACCATTTTAGGGGATGGTCAAGTGTGTTTGATTTTAGATGGGCAAAATATTGCGCGTCAAATTCAAACCAGTCAGCGTATCAAGAACACTACAGAGCATCGAGACTCACAGCGTCAAAACGATACTCGTCGTTTAATTATGATTGTCGATGACTCGGTGACCGTACGAAAAGTAACCTCGCGCTTACTTGAGCGTCAAGGTTATGATGTTGTCACGGCCAAAGATGGCGTAGATGCGATGGAGCAGCTGGAAAATGTTAAACCTGATTTAATGTTGCTGGACATTGAAATGCCGCGCATGGATGGCTTTGAAGTGACCAACTTGGTGCGTCATCATGATGTGCATCAAGATTTACCGATCATTATGATCACCTCAAGAACTGGTGAAAAGCATCGTGAACGTGCCTTTAGCTTGGGTGTGACGCATTACATGGGTAAACCATTCCAAGAAGCAGAGTTGCTAAGCAATGTTGAAAATTTATTAGAGACCAGCATGGGGTAACCAAATGAGCAAAAATAATGTTTCAAGCTCTGCAATTGATAAGCTGAGTCAACAAGAATTACATCACCTGATTACCGTATCGACTGGTTTTATCGATGCTTATATTATTGACTGCTATGGTAAAGAGCCGATGTTATTGCCGCAAAATATTGTTTTGTCAGCATTAAACAGCCCAACGCATGTGCCGTATGTCGAATGGCATGAAGTGAAATTGCCGGTGCATGCGGTCAATAATCCTGCCGAAAATGCAGGTGTTGCCTTGGTAATTGAGGGTGATGAAGTAAATCAACGTTTTGCCTTGATGTGTAATGAAATGCCGAAAACCATTCGTTTGCGTATTTCTGAAATTGTGGATGAAGAACGTGATGCGAGTGACGCTACAATTTTTCAATACGTGCGTATGGCCGATCAGATTTTTCATATCCCCAATTTGACAGAAATTCAGAGCACTTTAGGGCTGTAATTGAGTAGTTAGATTACCGATCTGTTGCAAATAAAAAAGGAACTCCATTGAGTTCCTTTTTTGATGAGGCTAAATAAATTTAAGCCAATAGGCCGACTAAAATTTGTTCATAAATTTCTGCCAATGGCTCAAGGTCAGCGACATTGACATGTTCATTAATTTGATGAATCGTGGCATTTAAAACACCCAGTTCCAGCACTTGCGCACCAGTCGGTGCAATAAAACGACCATCAGATGTACCGCCACTGGTTGAAAGTTCTGTTTCAACGCCAGTCACATGACGAATAGCATTCTTGGCGGCATTCACCAACTCACCGACCGGTGTTAAAAATGGCAAGCCCGATAAAGTCCACTCGATCTCATAATCGACTTGATGGCGATCAAGAATCTCTAAAGTGCGTGCTTTGAGCTGTTCTGCGGTCACTTCCGTTGAATAGCGGAAATTAAATAAGGTCATCATGCTGCCCGGTACGACATTGGTGGCACCAGTGCCGGATTGAATATTGGAGATTTGAAAAGAAGTGGCAGGGAAGTATTCATTGCCATGGTCCCAAACGGTTGTGCAGAGTTCTGTAAGCGCAGGCGATGCAGTATGAATCGGGTTAATGGCTAAATGTGGATAAGCCACATGACCTTGTTTGCCTTTAACGGTAAGCTTTGCATTTAATGAACCACGACGGCCATTTTTAACAATATCGCCCAGTCGATCTGTACTTGAGGGTTCACCCACCAAACACCATGTCATTTTCTCATTGCGTGCCTCTAAGGTCTCTACTACTTTTACTGTGCCGTTAATAGACGGGCCTTCTTCATCGGACGTAATTAGAAAAGCAATCGAGCCTTGATGATTTGGATGCTTAGAAATAAAACGCTCAGAGGCCACCACCATTGCTGCAAGCGCTGTTTTCATATCTGCGCTACCACGGCCATATAGCTTACCGTCACGAATTTCAGGTAGAAAAGGGTCTGAATTCCATGCATCAAGACTGCCCGTTGGCACCACATCGGTATGACCTGCAAAACATAAAACGGGTTCAGTTGTACCTTTGCGTGCCCATAAATTATCGACATCTTCAAAATGCATTGATTCAATATTGAAGCCAATTTTTTCTAAACGATCTGCAATAATGTTTTGGCAGTGATGATCGACTGGCGTGACAGAGGGTTGACGTAATAATTGTAAGCTAAGTGCTAGAGTTTCTGAGTGGTTCATACCGGCCAAATCAATGCTAAATATGCCAATATAATAGGGGAGTTCGCAAAATAAGGGGAGTTTTAAATATAAAAAAACCTTATCCAAGGATAAGGTTTATATGTCAGTTGTTAAATTACATTTTATGTTCAGTTTTCTCAGCAGTATGCGTTACGGCATCTCCTGCTTTTGATACATCTTTACCCATACCTTTAAACGTATTACAACCGGTTAAAACAAACGCCATAATCAGGGAAGTCGCTAGAATCTTTTTCATCATCATCTCCAGTGCATTAAGTCATTATTTTGATGTGTATTCAGATTAATTAATTGAGACTATAAAAAATACGAGTCTTTGATGGTAGAAAAGTAATCAATTGTTATAGAGATAGACTTTTCTGATCAATCTGACTTTTAAAGTCTTGTAAAAGCAGCGCCGAATTTCTAAACATATAATAATTGGGTTGATCGTATTGTCGATATAACCCGTTGATCCACCAATGTGCAGGCTGACTGGTGGGGGTGTAAGCGGGGCAAATCCACTCTTGGCGGTGCAAACGATAAAACTGCGCATGATTGGCAGGAATAGTGCTACCCCAATAGCCCAAACGTCGCTCTTGATTGACCCAATCTGGCAAGGGGCGTAGGCGATGTTGTAGCGGAAGGTAGAGCTGACCTTTTAGCACCACAAAGCGTTGCTCAATCGTCTGCTCCAGCGCTTCATCAAATTGGAATTGCTGTTGGCTAAAGTGATTTAATTTTCGAATTAATTGATCGCTGCGATTTAAACCATACCAACATGGCAAAGTGTAATCGGTTTCGGCTAAGTAGTATTTTAAAGCCACTTCCCAATGCTCTACTTGGTTGTTTTCGTGATTCAGGAGTAAAAAGTCTAATTCACCGATGGTTTGTCGTGCGACTATTTTTTGAATGCTATGTCCCAAGACTTGATAGGGATGATAGGCCTGATCGAGTAACCAAAACCAGATAAACATCTCAAAGCGTAAACCTAAGCGCGTACTTTTAAGGCGCCGTAAAAATAGTTCTAATTCTTGCGGATGCTGATCTAAATACAACAGTCGCGCATGGTAATTTTTAAAATGGATGGCCCATGTATGCTGGCTGTGTAATTGAAAAGTATGTTGCTTAAAACGCAGTTCTGAGGGAATCGACTGTAAAATATTGGGACTGCTCAGGCAAAACGCCAGTTGTCTGACCTGTAAATTTTTAAACTGTAGCCAAGGCTCATCAAGAGTTGGCGCTTGATTTAAAGCAAACATAAAAATACCTGGCGCTGATTAGAAAGTGCAGAATTAGCACGGATAAAATGCAAAAACGCTTTATACTACCGCAATTATGTGTGTGGAACAGTGCTATGAGAACGTTGTTTTGGCGAAGTTTGGTGGTGATTTTTATCATCCTCGGCTTTATCGGAGCGCTTTTACCGGGTATGCCAACAACAGTCTTTCTTATTCTCGCGGCATGGTCTGCCTCCAAAGGTTGGCCACAAATGGATGCATGGTTACTGAGTCATCCTAAATATGGTGCAACCTTAAGAGCATGGCGGGCTAACGGTACCGTACCGCGCAAGGCCAAATGGTTGGCCAGTGTGATGATGTCGATGAGTGCTATCTTAATGTTATTTACCACAGCACCGCTTTGGGTGAAAATTTTTACCGATGTCACCATGTTAAGCGTGGCAATTTGGTTGTGGCTGCGTCCAGAATCCGTCTCTGCTACAGATCAAAAAATAGAGTAAAAAGATGTCTTATTTTTTAGCACAAGCACAGATCTTAATTGATTTGGCGACACAAACCTTAATCTTGCCGCAGCATCAAAAAAGCTATGCCATCTCTTCAGGTAAAAATGGCATTGGCGAGCAAGAAAACTCCGGCAAGACCCCGCGCGGTTGGCATAAAATTGCATTTAAGTTTGGTCATAGTGCAGCAAAAAATACGGTTTTTATTGCCCGTCAAGCGACCGGTGAAATTTATAGTTCTACTTTGGCGGAAAAATATCCTGAACGAGATTGGATTTTATCGCGCATTTTATGGCTCAGTGGTTTGGAAGAAAATATAAATCAGGGTGCAGGCTGCGATACTTTTCAGCGTTATATTTATATTCACGGCACACCGGATACCGAACCGATGGGTATTCCTCAGTCGCATGGCTGTATTCGTATGCGCAATCAAGATGTAATCGAGTTATTTGAGTTGATTGATGAAGATGCTTTGGTGTTTATTTCAGCACAGCCTTTAGCAGAAGACTAAAAGAATGCTAATTGAGTGTTACAGGCCGTGCTTTAGATGAATTAAAATTTTTATAAAAATGCATTAAATGTGTAAAGATGCCACTTTGATCAGAAAGTTGCGTTCATTTGATTAAAAACGTTGCTACTCAATTCTAAAATTTTCACTCAAAATGCTTAATAAGTGGCCGAAATTGTTTGTTTTTATAGCGAATGACCTATTTTTTAAGCACTCAGATGTAAAAAAACCAAAACAGACCGAAAAGCGTTTGACAGGCGGTACAGATTCTCTATAATGCACCACACAAACGATGAAGTCGTAAAGGGCGCTTAGCTCAGTTGGTAGAGCGTCTGCCTTACAAGCAGAATGTCGGCGGTTCGATCCCGTCAGCGCCCACCAAGTCTTTACGTTAAAATTTTAAGTGCAGCGGTAGTTCAGTTGGTTAGAATATCGGCCTGTCACGCCGAGGGTCGCGGGTTCGAGTCCCGTCCGCTGCGCCACTTAATTTTTTAATAAATTGTTTGTACTTTAATAGCAATATTATGTATGTGCAGCGGTAGTTCAGTTGGTTAGAATATCGGCCTGTCACGCTTTAATATGCGGGTTCGAGTCCCGTCCGCTGCGCCATTTACATGATAGCCCTTTTAAGGGCGCTTAGCTCAGTTGGTAGAGCGTCTGCCTTACAAGCAGAATGTCGGCGGTTCGATCCCGTCAGCGCCCACCAAGTCTTTACGTTAAAATTTTAAGTGCAGCGGTAGTTCAGTTGGTTAGAATATCGGCCTGTCACGCCGAGGGTCGCGGGTTCGAGTCCCGTCCGCTGCGCCATCTTAAAGTTGAAAATGTTAGACCCTA
>NZ_JXBK01000001.1:2271726-2341568 GCF_000816495.1 Acinetobacter harbinensis | reverse complement strand
GGTAGTTCAGTTGGTTAGAATATCGGCCTGTCACGCCGAGGGTCGCGGGTTCGAGTCCCGTCCGCTGCGCCATTTACATGATAGACCTTTTAAGGGCGCTTAGCTCAGTTGGTAGAGCGTCTGCCTTACAAGCAGAATGTCGGCGGTTCGATCCCGTCAGCGCCCATCAATTTTTTGTGATGCAGCGGTAGTTCAGTTGGTTAGAATATCGGCCTGTCACGCCGAGGGTCGCGGGTTCGAGTCCCGTCCGCTGCGCCATTTACATGATAGACCTTTTAAGGGCGCTTAGCTCAGTTGGTAGAGCGTCTGCCTTACAAGCAGAATGTCGGCGGTTCGATCCCGTCAGCGCCCACCATATCTTCGGATATAAAACTTAGTGATAAGTTTGCAATGCAGCGGTAGTTCAGTTGGTTAGAATATCGGCCTGTCACGCCGAGGGTCGCGGGTTCGAGTCCCGTCCGCTGCGCCATTTTTCAATTTAAATGATTTGAAAAATGCCGGACTCCTAAAAAGATTACATATCGTGTTAATCTTGCATCAAAAATTCATCTCCTGAATTTTTTCTTTAGGGCGCTTAGCTCAGTTGGTAGAGCGTCTGCCTTACAAGCAGAATGTCGGCGGTTC
The DNA here is from genome assembly GCF_000816495.1 of Acinetobacter harbinensis. GTDB lineage: Bacteria > Pseudomonadota > Gammaproteobacteria > Pseudomonadales > Moraxellaceae > Acinetobacter > Acinetobacter harbinensis. Next base: position 2,340,944 of record NZ_JXBK01000001.1, on the reverse strand, counting down.
GATCCCGTCAGCGCCCACCATAATTATCCTTGCTCAAACGTTATTTTTTTCATAAACTCTCAAAACTATAATAATTTTAAAGATTGAGACGTGATGAGAAATCCCTATCAACGTAAAGCTGCCTCTAAAAATCAAAATAATACCTACAATGCGCAAGCGATCTATAAGCAATTTATTGAAACTATTGTCGCTCAGGGTTCGGTGAATGCCTTATTTGATGAAGGTTGGGCTTTATGTGCAACCCCGACCGGTCAGCGTGCTTTTGCAGTGTGGCAACATAAGAGCCTGGCCAGATTGCTGATTAAAGACAATTGGGCCAACTATCAAATTGAAAATATTTCATTAAAAGATTTTATTGAGAAAGTCATTCCCTTTTTACGCGAAGAAAATACCTGCGTGTCTATGGACTTGACGCCTGAAGGTCAAAATATACTGGTGGCTCCAGAAAAATTATTACTGGATATGAAAAAATATTTATATCAGCTCTATATACAAAAGCCCGCGTTATTTAAAGACACGCAATTGCCATTGCCGCGTAGCATTCGCTTAAATTAATTTTAGTATTCCTGTAATAACCATCCGCTGATAAAGGCAAAGTATTCACGTAACCATGAGTTATAGCGAATATACAGTGGGGTGGGCGCACTTAAGGTTACAATCTGCTGATAGCCTTGATGTTTGGCAATGGCGCTACTGCGTAGAAGGTGAAAATCACTGGTGGCAATGGCAATCGGTTGCGATAAATCAATCTGTTTTGCGCGCAGTAAAGCGCGCGTATTGCGTAGATTTTCTTGCGTACTGGTGCTTTTACTTTCCAGTAAAATACGCGATGACTCAATAGCATACTGCTGTTGTAAATAGTCGGCCATCACTTGCGCTTCACTCTTTTTCTGACCGGTACTTAAGCCACCACTGACCACCAGCACACTCTTGGGATAGTGCTGCGCATAGGCGGCGCCAATATCTAAACGTTGTTTTAAGGTTGCAGAGGGTTGATCATTTTCGATGCCACTGCCCAAAATAATAACTGCCACAGTGGGCTGGGCTGTAGCATGCTGCTGAATAGCATGGTTTAAGTACAAGAAAAAAATCAGTACACTGCTTAACCATAAGAAGAATCCGCCCCATAGACAGCGCCATAAGATTTGACGCAGGCTATTTTTCTCAACAAAGCGCTGGATACGTTGAAAATATAGCGCATATCCGCTGAGTCCAATGCCGATCACCAAGGGCAGTACAATACCGAAGTGCATTTTATTCAGTGAAATCAGCCAAATGCTATCCAATATTAAGGCGCTGCCCGTGATCAAGCTGAGGCTGCGTTTGAGACGGTGAGACATATAGGGACTCTGCTGAAAATAAGGCTACTTATTAAGGACTTTTTAAAGATGAAAACGCCGAGCATTATGTCTCGGCGTTCTCAATATAAGGTAAGTTATTGCACTGAATCAATAGACATCGCGGCGATAACGGCCATCATGGCGTAGTTGATCGACACAAGCTTCACCCAGAATCTCGATTAAGGCTTGATCGACATCAGAGGCCATGGTTTTAATACTGCCGCAGACATAAATAACTGCGCCGCACTCAATCCATGCTTTAAGTTCTTCGGCTTGCTGACGTAGTTTATGATGTACATAGATTTTTTCGGCTTGATCACGAGAAAAAGCCAAATCCAGACGCTGTAACATGCCTGTGCTTTGCCATGCTTCAAGCGTGCTTTGATAGAAAAAGTCATGTTCACGTTGCCGTTCACCAAAAATCAGCCAGTTTTTAACATAATTTTGACGAGTACGTGCGTGTAATAGACTCATGAGGCCGGCCAGTCCCGTTCCATTACCAATGCAAATAATCGGACGGTTGTCGTCAATCAAATGGAAGGAGGGATTGGTACGAATCCGAAGTGCAATTTGACTGTTTAGTGCTGCATGTTGCGTCAACCAGCCTGATCCCAATCCTAAATGACCATGTGCATCTTTTTGTTGACGTACCACCAAGCGCAGCACTTGTTGCGAGGGAATACTGGCGATGGAATATTCACGTGCCGGCAGGGGACTTAACTGTTCCAATAAATGCTGCATATTGGCAAACGGTTCAATTTCTGTGCTTAAGTCTTTGTCCCATAATGCTTGTTCGATATTGATTCTTAATGAATCGACGAACGTGCGTGCAGCGATCTGATGTTGTTGCATAAATGCAGCAATACGCGCAGTGCTATTACCCGATTGAACTTCAGCAATATCTCCCGCTTGCCAATGGGCTTCATGTTTGGCCTGTAATTCAAGGTTAAACACCGGTGCAGCGACACTGTTTGGATTTAAGATATTGCGCTGAGTCAAAGTCCAATCATCAAAGGTCTTTTCAATAGTCATGGCCTGTAAGTCTCGTTTTGTGACTTTTGCCAATGCCATATTCCACGCTTGAATTTGTAGGGGATCGGTATTGTTCACTTCTATCGGCGCAAACCATGCTCGTGCACCATTGTCTTTTAGCCAGACATCGATACTGTGTGCAAAACGACAGAATGTTTCAGGATATTCTTGTGAGCCTAAAGCCAACACCGCATAGTTTAGATGACTTAGATCAACGTTACTGGACAGAATTTTCTTGGCAAAAGCAGAGGCTAAATCGGGTGCTTCACCAGTGCCATAGGTGCTGGCCACAAAGAGCACTTGCTCGATATTTTTTAAATCATCGAGGCTTAGCTGTTGTACAGACTTAACAGTTACTGGCTGCCCCACTTCTTGCAGACTGCTTGCGGTGCGCCAAGCCAGTTGTTCGGCTGTACCCGTTTGGCTGGCATAAGCAATCAACCATGCTTTGGCGTGTGGATCGACGGTGATGGCCGTTGCAGAGGCTTTGGCTTGCTGGGTTAATTTCTTTTGTTTACGACGCTTAAGATACAGCATCCAACCGGTGATAAAAAACAGCGGCATCATCAGCGCAGCCAGCACCACCAAAAATTGATAGACTGGACCGAAGAAACTCCCGCGATGTACTGGCAGCATACTGCTCATGATTTTTTCATTTAACTTTTTATCTTCATACAATTCCACGTGTTCAAGTGTGGAGGTAGAAGTATTGAATACGGCTTTATTGCGCGCACGTTCATGTTGAGCAATGGCATCGACAAAGCTCAGTTCAATTTTGCCATCGGGTTTTTTGGGTAAATTGACAGTGAGCGTTGAATAGTCGCGCCCGACTTGGGTGTTAAAACCTTGCCATGTTTGGGTTAAAGCAATGCTGATCTGTTCAGGGGATATGCCTTTTTGCTGTGCTTTAGCCTGATTGGTGTTGTTGCGTATCGCGCTATTTTCAGCGGATTGCTGTTTATTTTGTGGGCGCTTGTCCTTATTTTCTTGTGCTTCAAGTAGTGGTCGCTCTACACCCAGCACTTGATACATGCCACTGCGCCACCAGTCATACGACCAATATAGGCCAGTACAGGCCAGCAACAAGTAGAAAATCACCACCCACGTGCCAACCACTGCATGTAAATCCCACAGAAAATTACGCCCTTTGAGTTTCGGTTTGAGCATCAACCACTGTTTAAAGCTATGTTTTTTAGGCCAACGCAGATATAAACCACTGAGCACAAATACAATCAATATCAGGGTACAGGCACCCGTAATTTGCTTGCCCACGGGGCCGACGGTTAAGTTGCGGTGTAACTGCTGTATAAACTGGAAAAATTCTCGCCCTTTAATTTCAGGTAATATCGCGGCCGTATAGGGGTTAATCATCAGGTTATAACCCTTACGTGCGCCTTCTTTAACAATATTGATGCTAGACGATGCTGTCGGGTTTTTATCCAGCGTAATACTGTTAATTTTCATCTGTGGATCAGTAATCTGAAAATGCTGATACAGCTCGGCAGGGGTTAATTTAGCGCGATTTTCAGCCTGAACGGTATAACTGTCTGGATTCAGCCATTCTTGAATGGGTTTTTCATACGAGTACAGTGCGCCAGTGACACCCATAATGGATAAAATTAGCCCAGCGCTAATCCCGAGAAACCAGTGAACCTGAAAAAAGATTTTTTTTAACATAGTTGAGCGTTGGGCAAGGTGAGCAGTATTGGCGCAAATTATAACTGAACTTCTATTCAATAATATAGCGTTTGGAGGTAATATTTATTCTCATTCTCACTTAGATTTATGCTGATTAAAAAACCCCCAATTAATTGGAGGTCGTTTTAGAGCAAATATTGTTAAACAGCGCAGCTCATTTAAATAGCTTTAGCAGGGCCTACGGTTTCATTTAAATGCTTACGGATGGTATTGAATGAAAAGTTTCTTGAATCCATACGTTTTGGTAAAATATAAGAGCCTTGCTGATCTTTGACTTTAAAATTCACCAGCATAAATTCAGGCGTATTGTACCATTCGTAGACATCTTTCCAGCCAATTGCGCCCATGCCTTCTTGTGCGCCCATTTTCTGACGCATAATCAGACCACTCGGTTGAACGCCTAAACGAATGCCTTTAATTTCTTGTACGGGAAATTCATTCATTTTACGTTTGACATACCATTCTAGGCCAAACTTACGCACCAAAAAGTACGCGACGACGGCAAACAGAGCCACCCAACAAAAAATAGTCGAATAGTTCTTCAGTAAAAAGATACCGACGATTGATAAAACAGCCACAGCGGCCATGATAATCCATGTTTTGGTATTGATTTTATTGGTACTACGCCAGATGGTTAATTGCGCTTGGCGTTGTTCAGCCTCTGAAATTTCATAGTTCACAGGCTGTAAGGTATAAGCGTATAAGTTTTTCGCGGTCATAATGAAAATAACAAGTTTAGAACTGCAAAAAGTTTAGCATTATTTGATGCCGTTCAGTGAGGATATTGTGCCAAATTCGTCCTATTTACAAAGAGGCCAATTCAGTGGCTTGTTCATCGCGGTCGTGGCTTAAACTTTGCTTGAGTCGACTCAATTGATTCAAAATACTTAAGATCAATGACAGTTGCTGTAACACAATCAGTGAGGTCTGGTCTTCTTCTGGATTTTGATTTAAGCGCTGACGAATATGATCTAACAGATCGGGGGTGTTTAAATCGGGCATTTCGTCTCTTAACAAGGAGCCTTGAATATCATCTAAAGCCAAATCTAAAAGATTAAGCACTTCTGGGTCGTCTATTTTTTTCCGATGTGCGCCTAATGCCGCAATATAGCTGGTTAAAGTATGGTTTAAACATAAGAATTCAAAAGCCAAGATTTTTTGGGTCGGATCAAAATCGGGTTCAGTGGCCAAGGTTGAAATAAGAGAGGCCAAATCTGCATCATTGTTATGCGCAGCGCGGCGCACCACGCGATATTTCAATCCATTGTTACGGCCATGTTTATATTGCTCAGTCACTTCGGCCAAATAATTACACTGCGCTGTCAATGCGCGTTCGATACTGCGGGATAGACGACGGAACTTCCAATCGGGGAAAATAAAACTCACCCCAAACCATGCCAGCGCACAGCCAATCAGCGTATTCAGCATACGCGGTAGCGCTGCATCAAAACCCATACCATCTAAGTTAAAGTTAATCAGCGCCAGAATGGTGATAAATGCGGTGGCTTGTGCGTATTGTTTACTGCGCAAATCAAAAAATAGGACGCCACTTAAAATCAGCAGCAACAATTGCCCTTCAATCGAAGGCACGAAGTATAAAATAGCATAACCTAAAACAATACCCATTAAGGTGCCGACAATACGCAGACGTAAGCGTCGCTTGGTGGCATTAAAATTGGGTTGGCTGACAAAGAGTGCCGTCAATAAAATCCAATAGCCATACTCAATTTGGGTGACTTGCACAAAAATATAGCCAATCAATAAAACCACGGATACACGAATGGCATGTCTAAACAGCACCGATTCAGGGGTTAAATGTTGCTTCACCCGAATCCACATGTCTTGCCAACCTTTAAGGTCGTCATCTTTGAGTTGGTTTTCAATTTGTTTGCTTTTATCAAATTTAATATGGCGCTCTGTTTCCACGTTGCGTAGCTGCGCATCAATGGCTTTTAAATTTTGATACAGCGCAAACAGGGCATTAATCCAGATAGGATCATAGTGTTGTTCACTGCGTAATTTTTCTAAGGACAATTTTAAATTGGCAAAGGTGTGTTTAAAGCGGGGATTATGTTGGTAGGTTTCTCGGTGCAAAATACTGTTGCTTAAATCTTTGCAGGCTTTGGCCTGAATAGACAAGATACGCTGAAAGCGAAATAAAATATCACTGTGTTGGAAGATTTTGGCCAACTTCTGATAGTCAATATGCGCAGAGTCAGCGCGTTCATGAATATCTTGTGCCACAAAATAGTATTGTAGGCTGCGCCGTGTATCTTTTTGCCCGCGATCCCCTTTTAAACGCGTCAACAGGGCAGTTTTCATTTCATTAAAAATACCGACCAGTTTGCCATTTTCCAGTGACAGTTCAATCATGCTGTCTTGATAACTTTTGGGCGTCATATCAACATCGAACAGATTCGATTTGGCGAATAAAAAGTCGCCTAAAGATGAATAACACTGCGCTAATTTGTCTTGTACTTGGCGCACGGGAAACAACAAGAAACTAACGGTGGAAAGCAGTCCATACCACGCCGCCCCAATCACCAACAATAAAGCTTGTGTATACCAGTGTTCAAATAAGCCCACGCCTAACATCGAATAAACGGAAATGACCAAACAGCCATAAGAGATGGTGGCATAGCGCCGTCCTAACGAGCCTAATAAAATTAAACCAATACAAGAGATAATTAAGCCAAAAGCAAATAACACAGGATAGGGAAAGAGCAAATAAATCGAGACTGCGGTAATGAAAAACCCAATATAGGTATAAATTAAATTCACGATACGCACTGAAAAACGATCATCAATATCACTTAAGCCGGCTGCAACCATACCTAAAGTTAGCGGAATCGTGGCCAACTGGTAGCCCATAAAGTAAGGCACAAAAGCCGTTCCTGCAAACGCAATAATCATGCGCATGTTGTACATAAAGGTGGTGTTGTAGGTCGCTTGTTGCAGACGCGTAAGCCAAGGTTTCAAATGAGGTCCTTTACACAAAATGAGCTGTGTAGCCTGAAATTAAATTGTGTGATTTTTCACTTTCCAGATGAAGAAATCATACTATGTACAGTGTAAGCTTGTCTTTAATCTGGCCATTTAAAAAATAAATATGATTATGTCTGTATCAAAACCGACTCAATCCTACGCCACGACATGGATTATGCTACTGGCGCTGCTGACGTCTTTAGGGCCATTGTCTATTGATATGTATCTGCCGGCACTGCCACAAATGGCCAATGATTTTGGTATAACCACGCAAAGAGTGGCCAATACATTACCGGCTTATTTTCTAGGTTTGGCTTTAGGGCAACTGATTTATGGACCACTGAGTGATCGTATTGGTCGTAAGACCCCCTTATATTTTGGCTTACTACTTTATATTTGCGCCAGCATATTATGTACCTTTGCCAACAGTGAGTGGAGTCTGATTGCTGCACGTATTTTGCAGGCGCTTGGCGGCTGTGTCGGTGTGGTGATTGCACGCGCTGCGATTCGTGATCGCTTAGATTTACAAAGCTCGGCTCAAGCCTTTGCCAGTATGATGATTGTGATGGGCATTGCCCCAATTATTGCCCCCAGTTTAGGTGCTTTGGTGTTGCTATATTTTTCATGGCCTGCGGTGTTTGTGTTTTTAAGCGCCATTGGGTTGATCTGTTTAATCTGTGTGCATTTTTTCTTTCAAGAAACCTTGCCAGTAGAGCGCCGATTAAATTTAAACATTAAACAAGTGCTGAACTTATATGGCGCAATTTTTAAACAAAAAAGTTTTAGATGGCCGATGTTGGCCGGTTGTTTTTCCGGTGGTATTTTATTTTGCTATATCAGCTCATCAGCCAGTATTTTAATGGATGATTATGGGCTGAATCAGCAGCAGTTTGCCTATGCATTTGGTTTAAATGCGTTGGGTATTATGCTGTTGTCGAGCATCAATAAGAAATTAGGACGGACCTTTTCAGTCTTGCAGCGTTTAAAAATAGGCGCTGTATTGCAACTGCTTGGGGTAATGGTTTTGCTCAGCGCAAGCTTATTGAGCAATGTTGCATTATGGATTGTTTTAATCGGTATGTTTCTGGCTATTTCAGGGATTGGTTTTACGGGTCCAAATGCCATGGCATTGGCAATGGCAGAGCAAGGTGAACGTGCAGGTACAGCCAGTGCGGTGATGGGCAGTATGCAGTTTGCTTGTGGCTTACTGGCAGGAGTGATGTTGAACTTTTTGCTGTGGAGTGCGCTGGCCAATATGGCCATCGTGATGTTGATATTTGTGGGTATTATGCTGCTGTCTATTTGGAAATTGAGCCAACTGCGCACTCTTGAACGCCAGTAACGAATGATTGCTAACATCAAACAGACGATTAAAATCGCGCTTGCATTGTTGATCTTGAAGCTAAAATTTGCTTAAAGGTGGGATATGATTTTTGGAGTTTTAAATCATTTATACGCTCGCAGCCACATCTATTCGGTGGCTGTTCTTTTGTCTTATCAACAAATAGCCTTTGGCGCTGGCGATTGATGAACTAGACAAAAGCATGCGCATGTCAGGATTTTCATAAGCGATAGCGATACAGCTTATATTTAAAAAATGATTCTTATGCGTTTTAAGTGAACATGTTTTTTAGTCAATAACCCACCATGATTTTTATAAAAATCCTTTTGAAATGAAGTTTTTGGCGTAAATTTTCTATATACAATAGTCTAATAAAATCAGTTCAAAGTTTTATTAACAGATGTCTAACTGTATAAATATATTAGGCTTTTACGGCCTTTATCTATAAAACAGATCAATTTTAAATAAGTGTGCGGCAAAACTGATTTTAATAAACTTCAGAACTTGTTAAATTGAGTGCGTATAACTTACACATTGTGTTACTTATGTAGTTTTTTTATTTGTTTAGGTTTCATGATGAGCCTAAAACACAGCATAAAGTGCGATGTTTTTTTAGTGGGTTAAAAAAATGTACTGCTGCTTTTTAAGCCCTGCACTTTGGGTTAAAAGCATACAGGCACGGATGCAAGATAATTAAAATTTTGGAGATGAAAATGGGTCAATCAATCAATACTACCTTTATGGCAAAGACTTTGGCCGTCGCCGTCACTGCTATTATGGCCAGTAGCGCACACGCAGCACAAAGTGAACAACAGCAAATTCAACAGTTGCGCCAAGAAGTTGAGTCATTAAAAACCTTAATTCAACAGCAACATCAAGTGCAACAACAGCAACAAACTCAAATTGAACAAGTTAAAGCACAGCCAGTACAACTTGCTGCTGCACCTGTGGCTAAATCTGACGCCTCTTTAACTGCATTTAAAACCAAAGCAGGCGCCAATGTGAAGTTGTATGGTTTTATTCGTGGTGATGCCAACTATATTGTTAAAGGTGCAGATAACGACTTTAACTCGGTGCATACCAGTACAGAAGAAGCCAGTGACAAACTTCGTGCGACCGCAAAAATCACGCGTTTTGGTTTAGATTTTGATACACCAGTCGGTGATGATAAAGTCGGTGGTAAGGTTGAGGTTGATTTTGCCAGCGCTTCTGAAAGCTTACGTATTCGTCATGCCTATGTCACCTATAATAATTGGTTACTTGGTCAAACCACATCAAATTTCTTGTCTAGCCATGCGCCAGAGATGATCGATTTCAACACCAATATGGGTGGCGGTACCACGCGTATTCCACAGATTCGTTATAATTATAAACTTGCACCAACCACGCAATTACTGGTGGCTATGGAAAGAGGTGCCAGTACAGCAACAGCCAGTACTGTGAAATATAGCTTACCCGTTTTAACCGGTAAAGTTATTCAAGGTTTTGCAGACGGTAAAGGCACTGCTTCAGCTCGCGCTTTGATTGAACAGTATAAAGATGAAACAGGTAAAGATGATAAAACCGGCTGGGGTGTTGCAGCAGGGATGAATTATCAAGTATCGTCGCCATTAAAAGTATCGGCAGATGTTTCGCATGTGGTCGGTAACAGTAACTATCTATATGGTAGTAACACGGCTTATGTGGTCGATGTTAATAAGAATATTGAGCAAAATGAATTTAATGCGGTACAGCTAGGTGCTACGTACAAATTCTCGCCACAGTTCCGCTCGACACTGGCTTATGGTGGCATGTATGCCGATGATGGTTCTGATTATGCTCGTTTAAATACTGCAGCCAATGAAAAAGTGCAACAAGCATGGATCAACTTTATTTATAGTCCTGCTACACCAATTGATTTAGGTGTGGAATATGTAAATGGTAAGCGCGATACCTTTGCTGGCAACTCCTATAAAGATAACCGCTTCGGTTTAATGGCAAAATATAGCTTCTAATTTAAGTAAAACTTAAAGTCAATCCAGCAGAGATGAGCAATCATCTCTGCTTTTTGTATTTCGCTTTAAATCTATTTTTAATTATTTTTTTATAAAATTTAGATCAGTATGGAATTATCATGAATACTGCTGAATAAAATTGTAAAAAATTAAAGACATTAATGCTCAAATCTGCATAATGTATGCTCTTTTTGAAAATCGCTGACTGTGATGTCTTCATCATAGCGCGGATATATCTCTGGTCTTGCATACCCTGCAAAACCGATATCGTCAGGACTAAAAGCTTGAAATGAGACAATCTCTCACAAGTTGGTTGGTTAGTTGGTATTCAACAAAATATACTTTTGTTGCTTTGCTAGAACGTAGTCGCTTGTATTGTCTCCACTTATGAATTTTTTATGTAGATAAAAAATTTCTCTTTGTCCTGTAGTTTCATGGAAATGAATTTTTGTTCTCTATGCCTTTTTGTTGTATAGCTTTTCTGATGTTTGGCTAGAACCCAACATGATCGAATGACAGTGTCATCTCCTGTTTAAGGCTATAGAACAAAAAGAATCCAACTATTTTATGGACAATAAAGATGGAATTTACTTTTAATGCCTTTTATACGCTGATTGCAGCGGTAATCGTCCTGTTATTAGGACGTTTTCTTGTCAATAGAATTGGTTTTTTAAAGCGCTATAATATTCCTGAGCCGGTTGCCGGTGGTCTGGTTGCCGCTGTTGTGTCGCTGTTTATACACAACATTTGGGGCTTTAGTGTCTCGACCAGTAGTGAATTACAAACCAGCTTTATGCTTATTTTCTTTGCCTCAATTGGTTTAAGTGCCAATTTTGCCAAGTTAAGAGAAGGCGGTATTGGACTGATCATCTTCTTGGTCTGTGTTGCCTCATTTATTGTGGTGCAAGATTTTGTCGGGATTGGTTTAGCAACCTTATTGGGTATTGATCCGCTCATTGGATTGATTGCTGGCTCAATTACGTTGACCGGTGGTCATGGTACAGCCGGTGCTTGGGGTGAGATTTTAGAGGTGCAACACGGTATTCAGGGCGCATTGGCTTTGGGTATGGCAAGTGCCACCTTTGGATTGATCATCGGCGGTATTATTGGTGGTCCTTTGGCGAAGATGCTGATTAATCGTCATCAACTTAGCCAAGCACGTACCGATAAGCAAATTGCTGATCGTGATTCCACGCTCAATGCCGATACTGATTCAACTGAGTTTACTCAATTTGAATATCCGCATCAGGTGCGTTTAATTACCGCTGACAATGCCATTACTACTTTAGGGATGTTTGCGGCTTGTCTGGCATTTGCAGAATTTATGACAGGCTTTAGTAAAGGCACATGGTTTGAACTGCCAACCTTTGTCTGGACATTGGCAGGCGGCGTAATTCTACGTAATTTCCTCGAAGGGATTTTTAAAGTAGAAATCTTTGACCGTGCAATTGACGTGTTTGGTAATGCATCATTGTCACTTTATTTGGCGATGGCATTATTGTCCTTAAAGCTCTGGTTGTTGACCGATTTGGCTGGCCCATTGGTGATTATTTTAGGTGCACAAACCCTGACCATGGCATTGTATGCCGCATTTGTGACCTTCCGTGTGATGGGTAAAGATTATGATGCTGCAGTACTTGCAGCAGGACACTGTGGTTTTGGGATGGGCGCAACACCAACTGCGGTTGCCAATATGCAAGCCATTACCAATATGTATGGTCCATCGCATAAAGCGTTCTTGATTGTGCCATTATGTGGTGCTTTCTTTGTCGATTTAATTAACGCCACAGTTATTCAGATGATTCTAAAATTCTTTGTATAGCACTGAATTTATAGAGAAAATTAGAAAACTGATTTATTTTGATTGATCTAAAGTAAATGAGTTCGGCATTTCTGCTAAAGCATTGATAATGCGCTTGTGGTTGCGATAAAAAAGTCTCAGTTTACTGGGGCTTTTTTTATCGCTCTTATGCTGAAAATCAGTCATATATATTGTGTTTGGCTGTATAGTCTTAAACGCTTGACAGTATTTGAGTATAGAGATGAGCTGTTCATCTGTGGATAACGAGCTAAGTGGGTTGGTCGACAACAATGGATCAATCAATACCGGCGACTATGTTTGAAATAGTGCCTACATGCCTGTCAGACACTGCTATAAATAGGTTTGATGGGTTGAAAATTGTCTTATATTTTATTTATCGCGCTTAACCAAATACTACAGTGTTAAAAATTGATCGTTTCTACACTAGAGCCACCTCTTACAGTACACGTGATTTATTTTTAGGTGATACATGATTAAAATGAAATGGTTGGTTCTGAGTCTGACGCTTTTTAATATGTTGGGTTGTCAAAGCATGGCGCAACCTAATGTCACCGTAGGATCAGCGGGTTTATCCGAACCGTTAAATGTCGTGGCTCAAGTGCGTAAAAATAATATTGATTTTAGAAAATTATCACAGCAGCACAATCGACCGATTGTGGCTTTGGTGCTGGGCAGTGGGGGCGCGCGCGGTTATGCGCATATTGGCGTGATTCAAGTGTTGGAGCAGCAAGGTATCCATCCTGATTTTATTGTGGGTACCAGTGCGGGCAGTATTGTCGGTTCTATTTATGCCAGTGGTAAAACGGCAAATGAGTTACGCGATATTGCACTGAACATGAAAGTGAATGATGTGCGTGACATCAAACTGGATATGAAAGGCATTTTAGATGGTAAGAAAGTTGAAAACTATATTAATCAGTTGGTGAATAATATTCCGCTGCAACAGCTTAAAATTCCGATGTATGTGGTGGCAACAGAACTAGGCCAAGGCAACAAAGTGGTGTTTAATTATGGCAATACCGGCCAAGCTGTACGTGCCTCGGTGTCGATTCCCAGTATGTTTGTACCGACAAAAATTGGTGAGACAGAGTATGTTGATGGCGGATTGGTCAGTCCTGTACCGGTAGATGTGGCACGAGATTTAGGGGCTGATATTATCATTGCCGTGGATATTTTAGCGCAACCGATACACACTGAAACCAGCAATGTCTGGGGCTTGTTTAATCAGAATATCAATATTATGCAAAACCATTTGGCGCAGCAAGAACTTCAACATGCCGATATTGTGATTCAACCGGACTTAAGAGAAAAGGCGCATATTTTTGATCTTAAAGGCCGTGAAAGCACGATTCAAGCCGGTATAGATGCCGCAGAAAACCAACTACATAGCATTCTTAGCGTATTCCAACAAAAACAGCGCCTCCATCAGCAGAAATTTTTACAACTCACTGCACAAGATTAAGGAGGTTACCTTTTAGCCTTAGCGCTGTTCTATTGATAAAAAACTGAGACTGCTTATCGCGTTGCGCAGTAGATTGGGTTCAGTAACGTTTTAAGCCATAACATGCCAGTTAAACTGAGATTAGGCTCAAGCCAGTATTTAATGTTGCTACTGAGATAGCACTGTATTTAATGTTGCTACTGAGATAGCACTGTATTTGAATGCTTCGATATTTTCCACTTTTAGCTTCAATCATTATAGATTGCGCTTAAGCTGCATTTGATTGCTAAAAAAGCAGTAAAATTTGAGTTGTAGAGAAGACTTTAAATCAACGATTTTTAATTTTTTTGTAATTAATTTTTTTGAGCATTTATTCTAAAAAAATCCTAATAAATTAAAAACATATAACATACAGAGGGTTAAAATAAGTAAGTGTTTTTTGAATGCAGAGCTAAATTATAATATTGATTCATACCGATTTTTCTTCGGGCCAAGCACACTTTATTGGCTTGAAAAACGATATAATCAGCATTAAATATATATTGTCTGTTAAAGAGTTTAGAGAGCGCATGTCCCCACTAGATCAAATTGCTATAGCATTAGATGACCAGTCTGAGTTAACCATGTCCGTTTTAATGACTCCAGATATGGCGAATTTCTCCGGTAACGTGCATGGTGGAACAATTTTGAAATTGTTAGATCAGGTTGCCTATGCATGTGCCAGCCGTTATTCGGGTAGCTATGTTGTGACGTTGTCGGTCGATAAAGTTAACTTTAAAGAACCGATTCATGTTGGTGAGTTGGTGACTTTTCTTGCCAGCGTAAACCATGTGGGGCGTACTTCGATGGAAATTGGTATTCGGGTGGAAGCACAGAATATTCAAAAACGTACCATGCGTCATACCAACAGTTGTTACTTCACTATGGTCGCGGTTGATGAAAATGGTAAGCCAAAACAGATTCCAGCATTAAATTTAGACAATGATTGGAAGCGTTGTCGATTTGAGGCGGCTGAACATCGTAAAGTAGCGCGCTTACAAGACAGTCATCATCCATCGTGCAGTATTTATAAAAAGACCTCATAACATTGCAGCATTGAACAAAGAAGACTACTTTTAAAGTGGTCTTTTTTTATATAAAAAATCCTACAGAGATACGGAAAATTAAGTGATTGTTGATAAAAAAGCTGAATGATTTTCATCATTCAGCTTTTGGCTAGATTCAATCAACAGCTTACTGGCTGAAAAATAATGATCTGAATCTAGAGTCAAGATTACTGTGCAGGTTGTGCAGCAACATCTTCTTCAGCTGCAACTTCTGAACCTGGTTGATCCGCATTCGGTTGCGCAGCAGCTTGTTCAGAACCCAGCACTTCTGGTTGTTCTTGAGTTGAAACCACAACTTTTTGTTCAGCAGCAGTTTGGTCATCATGCGCAGTTGCAGCGAAAGTAGTTACACTTGCAGCAGTGAAAGTGGCAGCAAGTAAGATTTGAGTTAATTTCATTTTGGGCATCCTTTATTTTTTAAAAAAGTAGAGTGTGCATATTCATCATCACATAAATATGAACAGGGCTTATGCTAGGGTGCATGTGGAGTCGGTGCAATTAAAAAAACAAAGCGAAACAAGGCTGTTAACACAAAATACACATGTGGCTAATTAGTGTATTTTTCATGTAAATATTACTTTGAAATCTGAAGAAAAAATGTATAAGCATATTTCTAACTGCTTGTTTTAACTGCACCATGCTTACACAAAGAAACAAGTGGCTAAAATAAAGTGAATTTTAAAATATGGTGTTGAGAATTAAAAGTAAGAAAATATTTCAAGAGCTGTGAGGAATTCATCAAATAAACCAAAGAGTGAGTAAAAGTCAGCAGAATAATGAAAGTATGATTTTGAACGGATGTTCATTCAGGCAGAGTCGAATTGACGCCGTATTTTCTAAAAAGACTTCTCTATCTATTCTACTTACAGCCCAATAAGCGTCTATATAGATAGACGGTCGGGTGATGTTATATTGATCTTGCTTATTTTTACCTTCTTTAAACAGCGAGTCAGTTGTGAAATTAATTTCTGCAGTTCAAGCCGTACCAACGCATATTATTTCTGGATTTTTAGGTGCAGGAAAGACCACTTTACTTCAGCATTTGCTGCGTCAAAAACCGGATCATGAGGTTTGGGCAGTGTTGATGAATGAGTTCGGACAAATTGGGGTTGACCAACAGCTGTTGCCACAAATCGAAGGCTATCAAGTACAAGAGCTGTTAGGCGGCTGTTTATGTTGTAGCAGTCAATTGCCGATGCAAATTGCATTGTCACGACTTTTATCAGACACAAAGCCAGACCGTTTGTTTATAGAGCCGACTGGTTTGGGGCATCCGGCACAATTATTAGAACAACTGACCGAACCGCATTGGCAACAAAGTATTAACATGCGTGCCTTAGTGAGCGTGGTGGATGGCTCGCGCTTGCATGATAGCGCTTGGACTCAGCAAAATTTATATGCCGATCAGCTAAAAGCCGCACAAATTATTGTGGTGTCGCATGTAGACAGCATGAGTGCTGCAGATGAGCAGGCCTTGGCTAGATTACAAATAGAATATCAAGCTTATCAACAAACATGGTTCAGGAGTGCATCCAACAGTACCATGCTGTTACACGAGATTGATCAGCCTTATCTGGGTACAGCACGAAAGATTCAAGCCTTGTTGCACATTCAAAAGAGCGTTGCCGCAGGACAGAATGTGCCGGAAATTAAACAACTGCCGTATCATTATGTGGAACAGACACAAGGCTATATGGTTGCGGGTTGGAAGTTACCAAAACGGTGGTTATTCGACTTTGATTCATTGTTAGATCTGTTGTGCGAGCAACAGCAATGGCTACGAATTAAGGGTATTTTCAATACCAATCAGGGCTGGAAAACCTTTAATTTTAATCCTCAGCAATTTAACTATCAGTCGACAGAGCCGAGTATTGATAATCGCATTGAAATTATTGTGCAAAATGCACATGACTGGCCGTTATTTGAAGAACAGTTATTAAAATGTCAGTTGGCAGATCATTGCAGTTAAAACAACTCAGCAAATTTAGTCCAAATCTTATATGCTAAGCGCCAAATTTGAGGACTCTTTTATGGCACTTAAAGCAACGATTTATAAGGCTGATTTAAATATTGCCAATATGGATGATCATCAATACCTTGATTATCAATTAACCATGGCATTGCATCCTTCAGAAACCATCGAACGTTTGATGGTGCGTATTTTGGCCTATGCCCGTTTTGCCGGTGAAGCTTTAGAATTTACCAAAGATCTATTTGAAACAGATGAGCCTGCCTTGTGGGAAAAGGACCTAACCGGTCAGCTGACCCAATGGATTGAAGTCGGTAGTCCAGATGAAGATAAAGTTAAAAAAGCCAGCGCACGGTGTAAAAAAGTGGCTGTGGTGACTTATGGTTCGGCTGTAGATGAATGGTATAAACGTAACAGTAAATTAAAAACCTTAAGCAATGTGCAAGTCTGGAAGTTGTCTGCGGCAACCACAGAGGCTTTGCCTGAATTATGTGCCCGTACCATGCAATTACAATTAAATGTGATGGATGGTGAATGGACATTGATTGGTGAGCATGCACAAGTGCTGGTGGAGTGGGAGCAGTTACAGTAGTAAAGATCACTTTAAATGTTGCTTGTATTGTGTGGCTGAAACTGGATATAACTTGATGAGCATCATTCAATAGGGCCGCCTATGCATCCTGATTTATATCACTTACTGATTGCCCTAGGAATTGGGGCAATTATTGGTGCAGAACGAGAATACCGCAGTAAATCTGCAGGGCTTAGAACCATGATTATGGTCAGTCTCAGCTCGTGCTTATTTACGATTTTATCGTTAAAAATTGGGGTGGAAAATCCAGATCGCCTCGCAGCCAATATCTTAACCGGACTGGGTTTTTTGGGTGCGGGGGTCATCTTTAAAGATGAAAACCGCATTTCTGGCATTACCACTGCCACCACCATTTGGATGACGGCTGCACTGGGTATGGCGGTGGGTGCCGGTTATGAGTTGCTGAGCTTATTCGCCACTTTGGTGGTGCTGATTGTGTTAATTTTTTTGGTCTACATTCAAGAGGGGATAGAGCGCTTAAATCAGGCTCGCACCTACCGTATTGTCTGCCAGTTTCAACAAAAAACCTTAGATCACTATGAAGAACTCTTTAAAACCTATGAGATGAAAGTGGTGCGAAGTGCACAACATAAAAATAAAGACCGTATCAGTGGGCGCTGGATTTTAATTGGATCGGCTAAAAACCATAAAAAACTCACCGCGTATTTACTCAATGATTCAAATATTCAGGAGTTGAATTTTTAAATCTGAGGTTTTAAATTCACAAAAACTTGAATAATTTAAGTTTATAATATACGTGAAAATTGATTGTTTAAAAATAGGTAACTAACCATGAGTAATGAATTAGAAATAATTGACTTAAAAGTAGGTGAAGGTAAAGAAGCGGTCAAAGGTGCATTGATCACCACGCATTATACCGGTTGGCTTGAAGATGGCACAAAATTTGATTCGTCTGTAGATCGCGGCAATTACTTTGAAACAGTGATCGGGACCGGCCGAGTGATTAAAGGTTGGGATCAGGGCATTATCGGCATGAAAGTCGGCGGTAAACGTAAACTGAACGTACCCGCACATTTGGCCTATGGCGAACGTAAAATGGGAAAAATTATTCCTGCCAATTCAAATCTTGTTTTCGAGATTGAATTGTTTGATGTAAAAACACGTGATTAAGATGTGTAGGAACTGTGACATTTTAGAAATAGGTTATTGATTAAGCTAGAATCTAGTGAGCAAAATATACGCTACAATATGTAGCTATATCATGTTAAAAGTGCAAGAGTCTAATCATTTTAGAGCAAACTCAGTTGCAGACTTTAAACATGCGCGCATTTTAAAGATACAGGGCAAGTGAATCTGTAGCTTTGGGTGCTTGGTTAGTATGTTTTATAGTCACCATTTTTATAGTCGTTACTTGTTCAAGCATGTGATGACGAATTTCACATGAGTCATGCTGACTGAGTGAACTTTTAGTTTTGCCGCGGTTATCACTGATATCCAGACTCCCTTTAAAATGCCAATAGCACTGAAACATTGAGTCAAATATGTGGCAAGAAACAAGGATGCGTCTTGCAGCCCACTTAAACAAATGGGTTAAGTCTTACTTTTTCTCAATCGATTAGAGCTGTAGCTGAGCGTGATTTAAGGATGATTCGCTTTTTGTATAAATTTCGGTATTTAAGCTGGTTTATTAAGTTTTTTCTGGGCGCATGTCTATCTCTCATCATGGCTTTAAGTTGTGTTGCGGCACAATCCGCCAGCGCAGCCGATTCCAAACATCAAGCGCAATTGCCTGTCAATGAACTTTATTTTAAAGAGGATAGCACCACGCCGTTAAAAGCAGAATGGCTGTATTATCCTGAACAGTTTGTGGTTCATCCTAAATCTAGCTTAAAAGTACAACGCGTCACTTTACCGGCCTCCTTTAAAAAAATCAGTGGTAGCAATCAAAGCTACGGCACGTTTATGGCCAAGTTTAAGATACCTGAGGCCTATGTAGGGCGTAGTTTAGCGATTTTTATTCCCAATCAATATGGTGCTTATCGCGTCTATATCAATGATGATTTTAATCTGCGTTTGGGCGAAGTCGGCAAAACCGCGCAAACTCATCAAACCGAAAAAGCACCGCGAGTGGCTTTTTTTGTGGTTAAAAAACCAGAGTTTACGGTCACTATTCAAGCCTCTAATTTTAATAACCTATATGGTGGGCTAGAAAATCCGATGCGTATTGGCTTGGCCAAAACCATCAGTCGGCAATTTTTACTGTTCATGGTGAGCATTGGTTTAGTCTGCGGTGCGGTCTTTGGCTTAGGGATTTTTACCCTGATGTTTGCAGTGCTCCAAAGAGCAAACGGTGGACGTAATCGTATCCGCGCCTTTGTTTTTGGTCTGTTTATTGTCTTTTTAGCTTTTCACAATTTATTTTCTCCGCCTTATGCCTATACCGCTTTTACCAATATCAGCTGGATTTGGGGCGCACGCTTAGAAAATTTATTCAGTTATTTTACCATTGCCTTCTTTTTGACCTATATGTTTTTGCTGAATTGGCGCTATTTACGACCGCCCATTTATGCAATTTCGATGTTGTTAATCGTGTTCAATACCGCAGTAACCGTATTAACGATGCCCGATATGTTTCAAGTGGTGGCCGCTTATAGTTCACTGTTTGGGATTGTGGTGATTTTAAATTTTGCCTATGGCTTTTATTTAACCCTTAAATATAAAAAGAATTATTCCAAAATTAATGTATGGGCAGTAATTTTACTGTCAGTTACTTTTTTACATGATGTTTTATTAAACGTTAATTTTATTGATTCTTTTAATCTGTCTTTTATCTCCACCAGTTTATATGCGTTGCTGATTATGTTTCAGCAGTCGAGGAACTATGCACAGCATGCGCATTATATTGAGGAATTAAACAATAACTTATTAGAGCTGAACAGTTCTTTAGACCACAAAGTACAACAACGTACTCAGCAATTAAATTCCTTAAATAAAAGGCTGGAGCGTCAAGTTCAAATTGATACTTTAACCGGTGCTTTTAATCGACATGCGCTGAATGCCGAGATTAACCGCCTGTTTACGCTGATTGAAAACCATCAAATCAATACTTTGGCTTTTGCCATGTTAGATGTAGATTTTTTTAAAAATTATAATGATTTTTATGGGCATTTAAAGGGCGATACTGTTTTACAAGATTTAGTGCAAATTATTAGCCAAGCCTTACCGCCGAAGGCGTATGTGGCACGTTATGGCGGTGAAGAGTTTGCCATTATCTTGCACAATGTGCCAGGAGTGGTGGTGCTAGATGTATTGCAACAGGTGTTAGAGGCGGTCAGAGCTGCGCAGATCGAGCATTTAAATCGACCCGATCACAAGCCATACGTGACTTTAAGTATGGGCGTGGCGTGGATAGACCATGATTATCGACATGCCAATATTCATGAATTGATGAAAGCGGCGGATGTACAGTTATATGCAGCGAAACACGCAGGTCGAGATTGCTGCCAAGCGCAACAATCTTAAATATTGCTTTAACATTTACCCAGTCTGTAATCTTTAAACCATGGGTTTTAACGGCTGAACTGCTTGATCATTGACCTTTAAAATTCGGTGCGCGTTTTTCGAGCATGGCCATGACGCCTTCTTGGATATCTTGCGTGATTAATAACGGCGCCAGATGAGCGTGTAAATGGGAAAAGGCGACCTCTGCACCTTGTTCAGTGGCTTCTTTGGCAGAAGCTAAGGTCGCTTGTACCGCCAAAGGTGCAGCTTGGCTAATTCGCTCTGCCAATTCAATGGCACGGGACAGCGGCGCGGCTGTGGTAATTTCATTAATCAGATTAAGCTGTAAAGCAGTTTGCGCATCAAAGCTATCGCCGGTGAGTAAATAGCGCATGGCCTTGGCCCAACCCGCAGCTTGGACAAAGCGCACTGTGGCACCGCCAAATGGTAAAATACCGCGTTGTACCTCCATTTGGGCAAACTGAGTATTGTCCTGTGCAATCACCAGATCGGCATTTAACATCAGCTCAATTCCTGCGGTATAGCAAAAACCTTGTACGGCCACCACGACCGGTTTTTGGCGCAGTCTTGCACTGGTGCCCCACGGGTTAATTTGCTCTGGACTAAAATCAAAAACACCACTTTGAAGTTTGGGTTGTAACTCGACCAAATCTAGACCGGCAGTAAAATGCTCGCCATGGGCGAAAATGACCGCACAACGTAGATTCGGATTGTCTTCATATTCTGTTAAGGCCTGTGATAAATCGTGGATCAGATGACTATCAAAGGCGTTTCTTTTGGTCGCGCGATCCAGCCCAATGAGCAACAGATGACCACGAATTTCTCGGCTGACCTTACCTACATTGAGTGACATGTTGACTGTTCCGAATTAAGCACAGTTTATAGTCTTAAACCATCGCTTAAAGCCTGTCAAACTGAGTGGCTGAGTTTTATGTGGGGAATACTGCTTATAAAGGGCGGTATTTCTATAAATCATCGGCTGATTAGATTAAATCAAGATAATTTATCTTGTGTTCAGCGTAATTTTTTTCATAATAGCAGTACTTTAAATTACCTATGTTGCGCTATGTCACCTTTAGAAATTATTGCCGTTATTATTAGTTTGATTGGGGTGACGTTAACCATTAAGCGTAATATGTGGTGTTGGGGCTTTAATTTTATTGCTTTTGTGTTGTACGCTTATTTATTTTACGAATTTAAGCTGTATGGCGAAACAATTTTGCAGTTCTTTTTTATGGTGGTGAACTTTTATGGTTTTTATCACTGGTTAAAGGGCAAACAACAGGATCATGAAATTCGTATTGAGCCGTTGGCGAAAAAAATCGTCATTTTACAAATGTTCATAGCGGCTTTGGGCGGCCTAATTTTTGGTCTAGGCTTAAAATACTTAACCGATGCCGCTGTGCCAATGTTAGATTCACAATTGGCCGCCTTTAGTTTGCTGGCCACGTATTGGACCAGTCGTAAACATATTGCCACGTGGGTGCTGTGGGTTTTTGTCGATATCGTCTATGTCGGCATGTTTATTTATAAAGAATTATTTTTAACAGCAGCTTTATATGCCGCTTTTGTCGGCTTGGCCGCTTTTGGCTGGTGGCAGTGGCAGCAAGTGAAAAAGAAACAGCAGCGTAGTGCCTTTAACGGGATATAGATTTAGGAAATAGTTGATTGGGAATGTCGAGATGTTGATTGATTTTGTGCAGCATCAATGTCAGCAATTTGCTGAACTGGCCGCGCGCATTCAAGCACAGCCTGCGGCGTACATTCAATTTGATTCTGTCTCGGACTTTTATAAGGCCGAATGGTTAAACGATTTTCCTACGGGGACGACATGGGCGGCAAGCGGTTTAGATGATGGCGCAGCGCATTTCTATGCCATCATTGAATATCGAAATCATTACCTGAGTATTTCTTGTTTGCAGCAGGTTGAAATATGCTGTGGCATCCGCGCTGAATAGTTTAGGAGATTAGGTCAATGACAGTTGGATTAAAATTGACTTAAATCAAGCAGGATAAAATTGCTTAGATTGGTCTTTGGCGCAGATCTTAGATAGACAAAAACCACCAATAAAAAAATTAAGGACACAACAATGACGCATAGCTTTACTATAGATTCGACCATCGAAGGTGTTTCAATTGATGAATTTAAACGACTGGCCGCAGATACCGCTTTGCATGAAGCGGTATGCAGACGTATTCCGGGGGATAATTTAGAAATTATTGAATCTCAAATTCAAGATAATATTTATACTTTGCGCCGTGCCTATAATTTACAGGTCAATATGCCGGATATTGCAAAAAAATTATTAAAAGACGCCTTTCGATTAAAACGTACCGACATTGTCAATCTACATGCTTTAACCTCTACCATTGCCTTGGGTGCAAATTTGCCGCTTGAGGCCAATTGCAACCGCTCTATTACCGGTGATGCGGATAAAATCCACATTAGTTTAAACTGGCAAGTAAAGGTTAAAGTACCTTTGGTGGCGGGAATGTTAGAGAAACATGCCGAAGGTGAAATTCGCAAATTTAGTCATTTAGAAATTCAAATTGTAGAAGATGAATTAAAGAAAAATCTGGCTGTTTAACGCATAAATAGCCATTTAAAAACATTAAAATAATCTGCCCCTGAGTGACTCAGGGGTTTTTTTATTTTAAGGATTTATTTAACGGGTGATGATTAAATTTTTAGCGCTTTAAAGGCGAATAAAATACGGCAGAATGGATAACGCTGTGCCGATACCAATCAACAGCAGCGTTTGATCAATAAAATAAGGAAAAATCATCAGCACTAAACCACAGACCAAAGGGATGATGACTTTTTGTTTTTTACCATATAAAAAGTAGCCGAAACCGATCGAGCTAAAAAGCACCCCAAGAAGCAATTGAGCTGTGTTCATATTTTATGTGCAGCAGATGAAAAAAATAATTATAGTCGATCTTTCAAGTAACAGCTTTAAAGTGCACTGTTTAATTACTGCACGGCAGCGTTCATAAAACCCTATTATTTTTTATGTTTAAATTGCAGCAAATGATAGAGCAAACTGCTGATGAGTATACAACCGATCACTGCAACAACAATCCTGATATCCTCTTGATGTGGCATCAGAAATTTCCAAAACTGATGTAAGGTATGACTGACTTTTAAGCCAACACTGACCACCAGTACCGCCCAGATAAGACAGGCAACAATATTGATGAGCATATAGCGCCACAGTGAATAACGTTGTATACCAAAACTGAGAGGAATTACAGTCCTAAGTCCCCACGCAAAACGCATCAATAAAATAGTCAGGGTGGGATAGCGCTGAATCAGCTGGCTGGCTTTTTGAAATTTCTGACTCAGCTTGGGGCGTTGTTGAATAAAATGATCCCCATATCTGGCACCAATCTGATAATACAGCTGATCACCGAAAAAACCGCCCAACATGGCTGCAGCAATCACCCACCAAAAATTCAAAAGATGTTGATGCACTGCATAGGCGGCCAGTAAAAGTACGCTCTCGCCTTCAAAAAAAGTGCCGACTAAAATAGCAAAATAGCCATAGTGTTGTAGCAGTGCAGACCAATCAATCATATTAGAATTCTTATCAATAAGTAAAATAAGCCTGAATGTGCATGGCTTTTTGAATGTTATAGCATAGGATGATAGCTATAACAGATATGCTTTTGAGAGGCAGTTTTGCAGTTGTTTGATTCAGTAATTTTAGCGTGTTTGAATGGCATGAGGGTTAGATGAATGAGCGTAGTTCTAGCAGTAGCACAGCGTGGCGAGAGTATTTTAACCCTGAAAGCGGCAACAGTGGCAAATTCTGAATTTAACAGTGATTGGTTAACTGCGTTAGCCAGTGCCATGCAGGCCACAATGCTTGCGCGTAATGGCGTTGGGATTGCCGCGCCACAGGTATATGTATCAAAACGAGTAATTATTGTTGCATCACGTGCAAACCTACGTTATCCCGATGCACCCGATATGCCGGCGGTGGTGATGGTGAATCCAGAAATTTTAGAAAAATCAGACAATACTATTCTGGGTGAAGAAGGCTGTTTAAGTGTGCCGGATGAGCGCGGGATGGTTGCGCGTGCTGAAATGGTTAAAGTTCGTTACTTCACTTTAGAGGGTGAACAGATCGAGACTGTATTTCATGGATTTCCGGCAAGGATTGTACAACATGAAATCGATCATTTAGATGGCGTGTTGTTTGTGGAGCGGTTGGATTAAGAGTCTATAAAATTATTTTTCTATAGCAGGTTATGAAAATAAGTAACACACGATAAACTCAATAAAATTTACAATAGAGAAAATACTCATACGTCCTCAAATAAATACTAAGGTTTAAATATTTTCGAGTAGGTGATTTGTTACTTTGCTGGCACAAAGTAAGCAAATGCCGATGTTAAACAGAAGGTTCATCCCTGAAACCTCTGTTCAACCGGTGGCATCCCTGCCACCCTGTCCGGTATCAATTACTGATTAGAAGTTAACGGATGGAATTGAATGTGCTCATTCTTTTTAAATTTAGCGATATAAAAAAACCCCTCAATTGAGGGGCTTTTTTATATCTTCATTGCGTTAAAGCTGAATCGAATCATCTAAGTTTGGCATTAACCAACGTTTGGCTTCATCCAATGACCAGCCTTTACGTTCTGCATAACTATCCAGTTGATCTTGCGCGATTTTACCCACATTAAAGTATTCAGATTGTGGGTTTGAATAATAAAAACCGCTGACACTTGAAGGTGGCCACATCGCAAAGCTGCTGGTTAATTCTGTGCCGATGGCCTTGGTTGAATCTAACCAGTTAAACAAAGTGGCTTTTTCAGAATGTTCAGGGCAGGCCGGATAACCCGGTGCAGGCCGAATCCCGATATATTTTTCTTTAATTAATTCTGCATTGGTTAATTGTTCAGCGGCTTGATAACCCCAAAACTCTTTACGAATCCTCTCATGTAAATGCTCGGCAAAGGCTTCGGCAAAACGGTCACCTAATGATTGCGCCAAAATAGCAGAATAATCATCGCCTTTGGCTTTGTATTCATGCGCCATTTCTTCAGCACCAAAAATAGACACGGTAAAGCCGCCTAAATAATCCTCAAGATTAGTGTCTGCAGGCGCAATGAAATCTGCCAGTGAGAAGTTCGGTTTACCCGAGACTTTATCTGATTGTTGGCGGGTATGTTCAAACTTATGGGTGGCATGTTGCTGCTCATCATAAATGGCTACTGTATCCGCCGCAGTCCGTTTGGCTGGTGCTAAACTAAATACCGCACGTGCATCAAACAGCTGCTTGCTAACAATCTCTTTTAACATGATTTGCGCTTGTTGGTACAAATCGGTTGCGGCTTCACCCACCACTTCATCGGTTAAAATAGCAGGGAATTTACCGGCCAAACCCCACGAAATAAAGAACGGTGTCCAGTCAAAATATGGCACCAACACATCCAGTGGATAATTCTTAAGGATTTTTTGTCCCAAGAAATTTGGCTTTGGTGGCACGTAATTTGCCCAATCGACTTTCATGCCATTGGCAATAGAGTCCTGATAAGACAGTTTAGCCGCTTTCGGCTGTTTGTTGGCAATACGCTCGCGTACTTTGGCATATTCTTCACGGTAGCCTTTAATGAACTCAGGTTTCATCTCTGGAGACAACAGCGACGTGGCAACGCCCACTGCACGTGAAGCATCGGACACATAAATCACCGCGTCATTAGAATATTGTGGATCAATTTTAACCGCCGTATGCGCTTTAGAGGTGGTGGCACCGCCAATCATCAGCGGTACGCTAAAGCCTTTGCGCTGCATTTCTTTGGCGACAAATACCATCTCATCAAGTGATGGCGTAATTAAGCCCGATAAACCAATAATATCAACTTTTTCATCAATGGCCGTTTGTAGAATTTTCTCTGCCGAGACCATCACGCCCAAATCGACAATGTCATAACCATTACAGCCCAACACCACGCCGACAATATTTTTACCAATGTCGTGTACGTCGCCTTTTACCGTCGCCATCAGGATTTTCCCTTTGGTTTGACCGGCAGTTTTACCCGCTTCGATGTACGGGTTTAGCCATGCCACGGCTTGTTTCATCACACGTGCGGACTTCACCACTTGCGGCAAAAACATTTTACCGGCACCGAATAAATCACCGACCACGTTCATGCCAGACATGAGAGGGCCTTCAATCACATCTAAAGGACGCACTGATTTTAAGCGTGCTTCTTCAGTATCCACATCAATATAGGCTGTGATGCCTTTGACCAATGCATATTCAAGGCGTTTTTCGACTGACTGATCACGCCATTCGAGGTTTTCAGCTTCACGTTGCGCACCGTCTTTACCGCGGTATTGCTCAGCAATCTCTAACAGCTTTTCGGTGGCATCTTGACCGCTTTCACCTTGATTTTGGTTGAGTACCACATTTTCAACCGCTTCTTTTAAATCTTTTTGGATATCATCATAAATGGCCAATTGACCGGCGTTGACAATACCCATGGTCATGCCTTGCTGAATGGCATGATATAAAAACACCGCATGAATCGCTTCACGTACTGGCTCATTGCCGCGGAACGAGAACGACACGTTGGAGACACCGCCGGAAATCATGGCATGCGGTAAGTTTTGTTTAATCCAACCGGTGGCTTCAATAAAGTCCACTGCATAGTTGTTGTGTTCTTCAATACCGGTGGCAATGGCAAACACGTTCGGGTCAAAAATAATATCTTCTGCTGGAAAGCCGACTTCATTGACCAATACATCATACGAGCGCTTACAAATTTCGCGCTTACGTGCGGCAGTATCGGCCTGACCATCTTCATCAAAAGCCATTACAATAACCGCAGCACCGTACTGACGGCACAGGCGCGCTTTATGCACAAACTCGTCATAACCTTCTTTTAAGGAAATCGAGTTGACCACCGGTTTACCTTGCACACACTTTAAGCCGGCTTCAATAATTTCCCATTTAGAGGAGTCAATCATGATCGGAACGCGCGAGATGTCCGGTTCAGAAGCAATCAGATTGAGGAAGGTCACCATCGCGCCTTGCGAATCGAGCATCCCTTCATCCATATTGATGTCGATAATCTGCGCGCCGCCTTGCACTTGGTCTAATGCCACTTCTAAGGCTTCGGCGTAGCTTTCTTCACGAATCAGACGGGCAAACTTTTTCGAACCGGTGACGTTGGTACGTTCACCGACGTTCACAAACAACGAGTCTTTAGTAATGTTAAACGGTTCTAAACCCGATAGGCGACAAGCCGGTGCAATGTCTGGAATTTGGCGTGGCTGAATGTCTTTGACTGCATTATAAATGGCACGAATATGATCGGGCGTGGTGCCACAGCAGCCACCGGTAATATTAATCAGACCGCTTTCGGCAAATTCTTTTAAGAAGGCTGCAGTTTCTTCTGGGGTTTCATCGTAGCCACCAAATGCATTCGGCAGACCGGCATTGGGATGCGCCGAGATAAAGGTATTGGCCACATCACCGACAGTTTTAACATGCGGACGCATGGCATCTGCACCCAAGGCACAGTTAAAACCAATCGAGAGTAAATCGCCATGACGCACCGAGTTCCAAAATGCTTCTGCGGTTTGACCGGTTAAGGTACGCCCTGAAGCATCGGTAATGGTGCCGGAAATCATCAGCGGCAATTCATAACCAATTTGATGAAACACTTCTTTCACCGCAAAAATAGCGGCTTTACAGTTTAAGGTATCGAAGACAGTTTCAATCAGCAGAATATCGGCACCGCCTTCAATTAAGGCCAGCGCAGCTTCAATATAATTTTCTTTCAGTGCATCAAAAGTGATGTTACGAAAAGCCGGATCATTCACATTTGGTGAGATTGAACAGGTTCGTGAAGTTGGCCCCAGTACACCGGCCACAAAACGTGGCTTATCAGGCGTGGAGTATTTCTCACAGGCCGCTTTGGCAATGCGCGCTGCTTCACGGTTAATCTCAGGCACCAAATCTTCCATGTGATAATCTGACATGGAGACACGGGTGCCGTTAAAGCTGTTGGTTTCAATAATATCCGCGCCGGCATCGAGATAGGCTTCATGAATATCTTGAATGATTTTCGGTTGGCTCAGCACCAATAAGTCATTGTTGCCTTTAAGATCCGAGGCCCAGTCAGCAAAACGCTCACCCCGATAATCGGCTTCTTCTAATTGATGGCGTTGAATCATGGTGCCCATCGCACCATCAATAATTAAAATACGTTTGGCAAGAAGCTCTTTGAGGATGGCAAGCGTGGACATAAATAACCCCAATCCAGTGGAATACAAAATGGGCATGATTTTAGCAGAATTAGCGCACTGTTGAAGAATATTCAGCCGACTTCGTTGTCACGATTTTAAAATGAGTCGATTTAACAGTGATATTTCATAAAATTGCAATATTGCTGAACTATGCTTCTTATTCAAGTCACACAGCAAGGATGTTATGACTCCGTATTATTTTTATGCTTAATTTTTCAGGCTTTATACTATAAAAGCAAAAACCGCACTAGGGTTAGCGTCTTTTAAAATTGGCCATTGGGCTGAATGCAGGATGATAAACAGACCTAAGAGTGCGCTAAATTAAGTCAATTATTCACATTTGGCTTTATATGGCTGTGCTTTGTCATATAATTGTCACAATTAAATTGAACAATAAGGGGATTTTATTATCTCCTTGAACCGTCTGCATGAATTCTAATATTCCTCCCGTCCAAGATCAGGTGCAATCTGCATCGAGCAAATCGACGAATGTGCATGTTCCGACACCGAAATTTTTTATACCGGTGTTCATTACGGTCATTATTTCTACTTTGGTTTACATAGGCTTTCAGCTTTCGAGCGATTTGGCCCATGTTCCCACTTTAAGTTTATATTCCGTCATTCTCTTGGCCACAGCATTGTTTATTGCTTTGGGTTTTGAGTTTGTGAATGGTTTTCATGACACCGCCAATGCGGTGGCTACCGTCATTTATACCAATGCATTGTCTGCACCGGTTGCGGTGATGTGGGCCGGCTTTTGTAATTTTTTAGGGGTTATGGTCGCCAGTGGCGCAGTCGCCTATGGGATTATTGCCTTATTACCGGTTGAGCTGATTATGAATGTCAGCTCTGGCGCTGGTTTTGCCATGGTTTTTGCCATGCTCATTGCGGCTATCCTATGGAACCTAGGCACATGGTTCTTAGGTATTCCGGCTTCAAGTTCACATACTCTCATCGGTTCGATTTTGGGTGTGGGCATTATGAACTATATGTTGCACGCTGGCAGTGGCGCCAGCGGCGTGGATATGGATCAAGTGATTAAAGTCGGGAAAGCGTTATTGTTTTCCCCACTGATTGGTTTTGCTTTTGCCGCAGTATTATTTTTATTGGTGAAAAAAGTGTTCCATAAACAAATGGAGCTTTTTCAACCACCAGAAGGCAATAAGCCGCCGCCGCCTATCATTCGTGCCATTTTAATTTTTACCTGTACTGGCGTGAGTTTCGCGCATGGGTCAAATGATGGTCAAAAGGGCATGGGCTTAATTATGCTGATTTTGATTGGCGTCGTACCTTTGGCGTATTCTTTAAATAAAAATTTAGATCAGCAGCATATTCAAGCCTTTGATCAACTCTCTAGACAAACAGCCAGCACGATTTATGCAAATTATGCAGAAATTCCAGATGGTCAAGCGCGTCAAGTCTTAACCCACTATATTCAAACCAAAGAAATGTCGGCAGATGTGGTGCCAGCGTTGGCCAGCTTAACCGATCATTTGGGCGCTCGTGTGGCGCAATATCAAGACTTAAAAGACATTCCGGAACTTGAAGTGTCGATTATCCGCAATGATATGTATTTAAGCAGCACAGCGTTTAAACGCTTAGACAAAGCCAAACAATTGCCGGCACTCTCCTTAGAGCAAGGCAAGACCGTGAAAGCCTATCGTGATCATTTAGATTCTTTCTTACAATATATTCCGACGTGGGTCAAAGTGGCAGTTGCCTTGGCGCTTGGACTGGGAACCATGGTCGGTTGGAAACGTATTGTGGTGACCGTGGGTGAGCGTATTGGTAAAAATCATATGACCTATGGTCAAGGCATGTCCGCTGAATTGGTGGCAATGTCGACCATTGCCGCAGCAGATGGCTTTGGTATGCCGGTATCGACCACGCATGTGTTAAACAGCGCCGTAGCAGGCACCATGGTGGCCAATAAGTCTGGTCTTAACTTTGCCACAGTCAAAACGATTCTGTCGGCATGGATCTTTACTTTACCGGCGACCATTTGTTTATCGGGTGGTTTGTATTGGTTGTTCTTACAAGTGGTTTAACTGCACTGTCATTACAAATCATAAAAAAACGCTGCCATGGTAGCGTTTTTTTTTATTGCTTTAATTCATGCTCTAGCGCGGAGGAAAAGACTCAACCTCAGATTATTTAAGCCGTATCAAGCTCAGCTATGCATAATGTCTTCAGCTTACTTAAGCTGGTTTTGAGCCACTTAAAATTTAAGTAGATTTTTTAAATCGCTTGGTCCATTTCTTTAAGGCTAACTTTTCATCAGCAAAGCCATACAGTGCAGCAAAAGGTAAAGCCGTACGTGCCAGATACGCCACACGCCATAAACCGCCATGATTGGCACCTTTCATCATCAATTCTAAAGGATGCTCTAACGGCGTTTCAGGATTGGCCACCGATTGAGGATGACGTAAGTCATAGACCCATAAAGCAGCCATCAGCGCATTGGTGGTGTCTGGGGTAAAAGATTCCACATCAAATAAACTGGCGCCATTAAAGGCCGCTTTTAATAAGGGGTTTTTGATCACGGAATGCGTAGTGGTGGAGGGTGCAATATTAATACTGACGCGTTGGCCGTTGTGACGGGCAAGCGTGGCGCGCCACTGCTGAATACGTTTCGCCAAAGCGTAGTTCGGGCCTTGTTCGACCACCAAGCAATCGGCAATACCATATTCTTGACCATTGTCACAAGCAATTAAATGATGCAAATTTTGCTTAAAGAAATGCTGTGCAGTAAGGCTGGAAATGCTTTTACTGATGATCTGCTGTGCTTTGGAGCGCTGGATAAATTTTTGCTCGGAGGCCGCGATGACTTCTTTCGGCACGGCATAGACATCGGTGGGAGTACACATAAACATTAAACTGGTATCAGCTTTTTGCTCACTGACGTATTGCATAATGCTGTCCATGGCCATCGCCACGCGCACATGTTTTTCGCCGTCTAAATAAGCAATGGCAGCCAAATCAAGCTGACCTTGGTGCTCGCTGAGCCAATGGGCAATTTCTGGGGTTTGGGTGAGTAAATCAGCACCGAGTTTGTCTTTAAGCACGGTAATGGCTGTATCTGCGGTCAGTGCTTCCGTGCAAGGCGCATACAGCGTGGCATTGCCTTGCTGAATTGTATTGAGAATTTTTTCCCACACGCGGCCATTGGGTAAATCCACCGCAACAATATTGGCTTTCCATTTTGCCAGCCACGTCAGTGGACCAGCTTCGGATGCTGCACCAAACAGCACCAATGTGCGATCGGACAGATCAAACCATTCTGGATGCGCCGCTGCTGCACGTAAAGCATCGGCATGACTCGGTTCAATAATGCCGTGTTGTTGCCATGTTTCAATTTGATCAAGTAAAGCCTGACCTTGTAATTTCTGCCCTTGATAGGGCACATACCACTCTGGTGCTTGCTGACTTTGACCTTTAAATTGCACGGTATGTAAATTAATTCGCTCAATATCGTTCATGATATCTTTAAGCAAATAACGCTGGCCTTGGCGATAAAATTCAAAACTATGATGCGCTTTGTGCAGACCTTGCGTGGCAATGGTAATTGGATTTTTGATACTGCGGATGCCGTGCTCAACCAAAGCTTTAAAGTAAATGGGATAATGTTTACGCCAGTTTTTATCTGCAAGTGCTTCCATCGAGGCTTTATTGTCAACAATAGAAAGCGCTTCAGCAATAATGGCTTTACCTGTTTGAGAGGTGCTAATTTTATGGGTGGTCGGATTAACCGGAAACTGAAGACCATCGAAGGAAGTAGACATGCAAAAGATCTCTTTTTTTTGATCATTAATATACAGATGTCTACATTATCTCTGGGCAAATGATTTAATAGTTGGCATTTAATGCCAAAATTGTGTGAATCTGTTTTCAGCCTGTAGTTTAAAAAAGCAGTTAAACGACTTAACTGCTGCTTGTAAAATCTTCAAAAGAGGCAGCGAAAGCTTTTTAGTTTGACGCGACTTCAGTTTTTGGTAAGTCACTTGGATGTTTATTTCTTGCCAGTCATTAAAAGGGCAGTTGCATCAGCTTATTGAAGAAATGCGGAATCATCTTGGGTTCAATGATAATGGTCATCACCACGCCGTAAGCTGCGCCCCATAAATGTGCGCTATGGTTTATATTGGAGTTGCCTCGCTTACCCGACCAAATACTATAACCGACATACAACACTGCAAAAATAATTGCCGGTACTGGAATAAAGAACACAAAAATCAGCTTCCACGGCTCAAATAAAATATACGCAAACAACACCGCTGAAACAGCACCAGAGGCCCCTAAACTGGCCCACTGCGGATCATCTTTGTGTTTTAAGTAACTGGGAATGATGGCAACAATTAATCCACCCAGATAAAACAGGACAAAGCCTAAATCAAAAAAATACTGTCGATAAAAACTTTCAATCACGCTCCCAAAAAAGAACAGCGTAATCATATTAAAAATTAAATGCGTGCCATCGGCATGAACAAAACCATGGGTGATAAAACGATCGTATTGTCCGCGTTGCAGTGCAGGTGGCCAAAAAATCAGACGACTCATGACTTTTTGATTGGAAAGCGCAACCAACGACACGGCCGCGGTAATCAGCACCAACATAAAGGTGTGGTTAAAAGGTAAATCAAGCATAAAATCAAAGTTCAACTTTTAAATATTTATGCCTAATCATGCCATCAAATCAGGGTTAAAAATGAACTTTTATAATAATTCCGACAATTTTAGTTGATTTTTTTTTATTACCCCGCATCTTCAGTTAAAATGAGCACTTCAGCTTGAGGAAATATGATTATGTCGACTGAGAACGTCAGCACTGCAGCTGCAGAAGAAATTCCAAATTTATTGATTACACCTACAGCACAAGAGTATTTGTTTGATTTGCTTGCAAAACAAAATACGCCAGGTATTGCTGTACGTATTTTCGTGGAACATGCAGGTACGCCGCGTGCTGAATGTTGTATGGCATATAGTGCACCTGAAGAAATTATTCCGACAGACTATAAACAAGAGTATCCCGATTTTGCTGCGTATGTCGATGCACCTTCTATTCCGTATTTATTAGATGCTGTGATTGATTACAATAAAGACCGTTTTGGTGGGCAATTGACCTTCCGTGCGCCAAACTCTAAAGTGCCACGCGTGGGTGAAAATGCCTCGATGGAAGAGCGTATTACCTATGTGTTGCAAGCCGAAATTAATCCGGGTTTAGCAGGACATGGCGGTAACTGTGCTTTGGTAGAAATTATTGAAGATGAAGAGCACGGCTTAACTGCAGTCTTAAAATTTGGTGGCGGTTGCCAAGGCTGTTCAGCGATTGATGTGACTTTAAAACAAGGCGTAGAAACCACCTTGAAACAGCACATTCCTGAATTGTCGCGTGTGGTTGACCAAACTGACCATACCCAAGCGGAAGGTGCTTATTTTAAATAACACAAGATGCAAAAAAGCCGCTTAACGCGGCTTTTTTTATGCGTGAGTCTTGAGTATTTGCTGAGTGCTTTCAGCATAATAGAATTTTTCTAAATAGACTCTGGCGCGTGTGCGCAGATATTCAGATGACACCATTTTTTGAATAATAGGCGTTAATAGCTGCTGTAATTCATCTTGGATGAGCGCTTCATCAATATTTAAATCACGCAGTAAAACATCAAAACTATGGGCTTGATGACGGGTGTACCAAGTATAAATGCCATCATGTAATTGTTGTTTTAAATACTCAGTTTGGCGCATATGATCCCAGATTTCATGGCCTAAACCAACGGTATCACTTAAATCAGCGACTTCAATATAATTTTTTAATCGACTTAAAGGTAAGTCTTTAATTTTATGCCAAAGGTTGGCTTGAAAGTGGTAGAGCTTATCATTGTCAAAATGCTGGTTTAAAACATGCTCGCTCATTTGGCTGAGTTTTAAGATATTTTTTTGTAAATAATGACCAATGGTTTGCTCTAAATTAGAGTCAGTGACACTTTCTAAAACCGATTTCCCCATTTTCATAAATTGTGAAACACCGGGTACGCGCTTTGCCATGACCGAATTGTTCAAGTAATCTTGAATGGCATGTTGAATTAATTGGCTGATCATGGCGGAGAAGGCCGGACTATTGACCACGGTTTTAATTAACCGTTGACGATGATCACTTTTACCAGCCACATATTGCGCGATTTTATCTACCGTGCTCACGGGAATCACTTCGGCAATTGCGGTACTCTCATTGATCGGATGAATTAAAGCAAAGCGTAAATGTTCAGTGATTTGTTCAATCAGTGAATGACTGGCAGGCGTAGCCAAAATTTGCTTTTGTAGCAGCGCATTGAGCTGCTCAAATGACCACAACGCCTGTAAGTTTTGCTTTCTAAACCACTGATAAAAATTTAAAAACTCATTTTGAAGAGTGGCAGTATGGGAAAACTCTTGTTCCAAAAAATCAAGATGCGCTTCAATTAACTGCTCAATCAGCGGATGTTTTTGCATACTGTCTCTGCACACTAATTTAAAGGAATGAGTTTATCAGCAACGGGGTTTTTTAACTTTTGGGTTTTGGCTAAAAAAGGTAAATAATGCAGTGCCACTTGTTGCTCTGCCTCTAAAATAGGCACATGACCGACATTGTTTAAGATGATCGGTGGCTCGGCACGCTTGAGTAAAGACTGCAATTCACTGGCTGCTTCGACATTAATAATTTTATCTTGTTTGCCCCATAAAATAAGAGTGGGCGCTTCGATGGTTCGGGTCAGCCGTGCAAACGACTCTGGCGTATAAATGTGATTTAAAGTAATTAATTGATCAATCATCTTGCGCGTCTGTGAAGATTGCGCAATCAGCATTTTTTCTTGTGCTTTTTTAAAGTATAACGGCAGCTGGGGGGGATTTTGCATTACCTGAGTCAGTACTTCTTCTAAGTCACCGGGTTTAGAGACCACCAAGTTTTTTAAAAAATAAGGATCTTTGGTGTAGGCGGTATGTGCTTGTTTATAAATTCCGGCGCTATTGAGCAAAAATAAGCTTTGCGTATCAAAGGGATATTGTGATGCATACACAGTTGCAATTGAACCGCCCAGTGAGTGACCGGCAATATTAAGTTTATCTTCTACATCTAAGGCTTCGACAAAACGGCGCAGACGTTCGGTGACATTGGGAATAGATAAATCAAAATCATCTGCGACTTGAGTATCGCCGGTGTTGGGAAGGTCAGGAATAATGACGTGATAAAAAGGGGTTAAAAAATGCGCCACGCCATTCCAATTGTCACGACTACCAGCCAAACCATGAATCAACAGCACCGCAGGTTTATCGCTTGAGCCACCTTCACTATAGCTCCAATTCACATCATCAATTTTAATGCTTTTGCTGCGTAAACCTGCAGCATTGCGTTCTGTGATTAAATAATTTTGCAGCGAAAGCGGTGCTTCGACTTTTTTATAATTCAGTGCATGCGATACATGTGGCACGGTTAAAGCCAGCGCCAAGCCCAAAGTGTGTAAAACGCGGGATAACGTTGAGCGTGATGGGATCATTGATCATTATCCTAATCTATGCGGAATACTCAAATCTTGATCAAGATGTGGTATCGAAAACGAGCGGCTACAGCGGTATTTTATTTTTTTAGCCTATGTAGTTTATTGTAAGTATTATTGTAGAAATGTCACTGAATTATTTTACTGCAAAGTATTGAAAAGATTCAAAAGTGTGACTTTAATCAATTTTTTTCAAACAATAAAATATTTTGTAACTTAATTATAATTGTAAGTGCTATTCTTTTTGCAAGTGACTTTAATAAACCTTCGCTTTAAAATATTGCAACTAAAACATTGGAAAACCATCATGCTCACAGCTGTAGAAGCTTTAGATCGTTTAAAACAGGGCAACCAGCGTTTCGTATCTGGTGAGACCAATGAGACTGGGCAATTGTCCCATCAACAACGCGCAGAATTGGCCGGTAAGCAAAATCCTTTTGCTATCGTCTTGGGGTGTTCAGATTCACGTGTTCCAGCAGAGATGGTTTTCGATCAAGGTTTAGGCGACTTATTTGTCATTCGTGTGGCCGGTAATGTGGTTGCACCGTCGCAAGTGGGTAGTGTGGAATTTGCTGCAGAACGTTACGATTGTGCTGTGGTTGTGGTTTTAGGGCACAGTCATTGCGGCGCCATTCAAGCCACCATTGATACCTTAATGAATCCTGAACATCCGCCTTCATTAAACTTGATGTCGATTGTGAACCGCGTACGCCCATCGGTTGAAACATTAATGCAGACTGAACTTAAAGATGATCTGTCTAAATTGTCTAAGCATGCAGTACGCTCTAATGTCTTTGCTTCGGTGAATCAATTACGTCATGGTTCGGCTGTGTTAGAGTGCCTAATTGCCAAAGGTCAGTTGAAAATTGTCGGTGCGGAATACTCCCTTGAAACGGGTGAAGTGTTGTTTTTCGATTTTTAAGATCTGTAGACAGTTTGGTATAAAAGGCGCTTTATAAAGCGCCTTTTATATAGGGATACGCATTGTTCAGTAAGATGCTTTGTGCTTTGGCATTGGGATGCACTAAATCAGCTTGCATTAGCTTTTTATTGCCGGCAATGCCTTCTAAAAAGAACGGCATACAAGCCACTTTGTACTGCTTACACACCACCGCATAATTCTTCTCAAATGCCTGACTATACGCCGTACCATAATTAGGCGGAATTTTCATCCCCAATACAATCACCGTGGCTTTGGCTTTTTGACTTTGTTGTAGCAAAGTGGCCAAGTTTTTTTGGATTAACTGCGGTGGTTGACCTCGTAAACCATCATTGCCACCCAATTCAATCAATACAATATCTGGCTTATAGTTGTGTAATAGCTTGTCTAAGCGCGCCACTGCACCACTGGTGGTTTCCCCGCTGACACTGGCATTGACCACTTTATGTTTTTTCGGATACTGTTGCTCCAGACGTTTTTGCAATAATTGCACCCAGCCTTGCTGTAACTGCATGCCATAGGCTGCGCTAATACTGTCGCCCAGCACTAAAATGGTTTTGGCAGACAGCATCATCGGGCTCAGACTTAAACCGATCCCCAGCAAGCAGGCCGCTATACTTGTTTTTAAATTGCGATTTTGCATAGAGAAACTTTATGACCCACGTGAACAGCAATCATTCCATCATGCCACAAGCAATAATTTCTGCACAGCAACTGACACAAAAGATAAAACTTGCACAAAAAGAACTCACTATTTTTGAAAATTTTAATTTAGAGATTTTCGCTGGCGAGCAAGTGGCCATTACGGGACGTTCGGGTTCAGGTAAGTCGACTTTATTGGGTATTTTAGCCACCTTGGATCAAGCCAGTGCTGGTCAGTTATCGGTGTGTGGAGAAGCGATTGCCGAATTAAATGAAGAACAACGTGCTGCGGTACGCTTAAAATATATTGGTTTCGTGTTTCAGTCCTTTCAATTATTGCCGCATTTAACCGCACTTGAAAATGTGATGTTACCGCTACGTTTACAGGCAAACTTTAATTTTGCCGCAGCCGAAGACAAAGCTTTGGCCTTGCTTAACAAAGTCGGTTTAGCACAGCAAGCACAACAAACGCCGCAGGTCTTGTCGGGCGGTGAGCAGCAACGTGTAGCGATTGCGCGCGCTTTGATTAGTCAGCCAAAAATTATCTTTGCAGATGAGCCCACTGGAAACTTAGACACACAAACCGCACATGAGATTGAGCAACTGCTGTTTCAGTTGAACCGTGAATTTGGCACCACCTTGGTGTTGGTCACGCATGATCCAAAATTGGCACAACAATGCCAACGCCATTTTGAGCTGTTAGATGGATGTTTGATTGAACATCAACATGGGGCAGGCTAAACATGAATCCGTTATTTCGCCCTTTATTGAGCCAAAGCTTTAAAAGTAGCGGCATCTACTTACTGATTATTGCGCTGACGTTGGCCATTAGCGCCACCACAGCACTGAAATTTAGCAATCAACAGATTCAAAATGCTGTGGCTTTACAAGCTGCAGAAATGTTGGCCGCGGATTTGGTCTTAAGCGATACGCAGCCGCTGGATAAAAAATGGCAACAGCAAGCAGACCAGTTGTCTTTGAAGCAATCTGAGATCACCACTTTTAGTTCAATGGCACATACCAATGATCAATTTGTCATGGTCAATGTAAAAGCCATTGATGATCATTTTCCGCTGCGTGGCAAGCTTGAGCTAACGCCACCAGTTAAAAAGATTCAAGCTGGTGAAGTGTGGTTAAGTGATCGTGCTTTGGATTTACTCCACCTCAACATTGGTGATAGCGTGAATATCGCCGATGCTTCATTTAAGGTGAGTGCAAAAATTATCCATGATTCGAATCAAGAATTGGGATTTAGTGGTTTTTCACCGACGGTGATGATTTCCGCCTCCGATATTGCGCGCACGCATGCCATTCAAGTGGGCAGTCGGGTGGAATATCGTTTATTGATGGCTGGAAACACACAGCAAACGACAGAATTTGAAACTTATTTTAAACAAGCGCAGCAGGCTACAAGTCAAACATCCGCGGCTATACAGACCAATGAGCAAGATACCTTGAAGCTGCGGACTGCACGTGAAGGCAATGCGCGCTTAATGGGCCCGATCGCCAATTTAGATACCTTCTTGCAGCTGAGTAATATTTTAACTATTTTACTCTGTGGCATTGCCATTGCCTTAACCAGTCAGCGTTATGTACAACAAAATCAGGATTATATTGCGTTAATGCGCTGTATGGGGGCGAGTAAAAAACAAATTTTAAGTGCCTATTTGGCACTGCTCAGTGTGGTGTTGCTGCTTGCCATCGTGATTGGGAGTTTGGCGGGTCTGGCCATTGGATATGGCTTATTGCAATTGATGTTACAACTGATTCCAAATCTACAAATTCAGTTTTCAGCCGTGCAGATGTTACTGGGGCCATTGCCTGTGGCGATGCTGACCAGTGCTGTGGTGTTATTGGGTTTTATTATGCCCAGTCTTTGGCAGCTGCTACATACCGCACCTATTCGGGTCATTCGTCAGCAAGAAAAATCAGTGCGCTCAATGCTGTGGATGTTGCTGATCGGACTCAGCAGCTTAATCGTGTTTAGTTTGGTGTTGACCGAAAACATTGTCCTGACTGCATGGGTGATGGGCGCGATTGTCTTGCTGTGTGGTTTACTTTATCTGTTTATTTGGGCGGGCTTAAAACTACTGAAGCGCATGAAATGGTCGATTTCAGCCTATATCCGTGCACCCTATCAAACGGCTTTTCAAATCACTGCGTTGGCATTGGGATTAAGTTTAATGACGGTACTGATTGTACTGCGCACAGACTTAATGGAGCGTTGGCAGCAACAATTGCCACAAGGCACGCCCAATCAATTTGTGTATGGTTTGCCGCCATTTGATATGCCCCTGTTTAAAGCCGAACTGGCACAACAGGGCTGGCGAAGTACGCCACTGTATCCCAATATTCGTGGCCGCTTGCTGGCCAAAAATGATCAACCTTTTAATGCTGAATTATTGAAAAATAATAATTCTTTACGCCGTGAATTAAATCTGACGCAAACGGCGCAGTATCCTGTAGACAACAAAATTGTGCAGGGCACAGCCGACTTAAAACAGGCGGGTGACGTTTCGGTCGAAGTAAAATTGGCACAGGAGTTGGGTATTCAAATTGGCGATCGTCTCAGTTTTAGTTTGCCAGAAGGCGAGATTCAAGCCAAGGTGATTAATTTACGCAGCGTGGAATGGGAAAGCTTTAGTCCCAACTTTTTCTTTATCTTTGCACCCAAGACCATGGATGAAAATGCTGGCAGTTATTTAGGCAGTTTTTATGTGCCCGAGCAGGATAAAAAACAATTGGTCACGCTGATTCAGCAATTTTCCAATACCGTGTTCATTGATGTCAGTTTGGTTTTAGATGAAGTTAAACGCTTGCTAGAGGTATTGGTGCAAATCATTACTGTGCTGGCACTACTGGTGAGTATTTCCGGCGTATTGGTGCTGATTGCCTGTTTAAATTTATTGATGGAAGAGCGTAAGCGTGAAGTGGCTTTATTGCGCTCATTTGGGAG
Organism: Acinetobacter harbinensis; assembly: GCF_000816495.1. Lineage (GTDB taxonomy): Bacteria > Pseudomonadota > Gammaproteobacteria > Pseudomonadales > Moraxellaceae > Acinetobacter > Acinetobacter harbinensis. Next base: position 2,299,807 of record NZ_JXBK01000001.1, on the reverse strand, counting down.
TTCTAAACATAAATTAAAACAGATGATGAGCATCGAGATTGGCTTTATGGGATTTTTAGCCGGTATGGTGGCTTGTCTGCTGGCAGAAATCATCAGTGCCATTGCCAGCTATAAAATGAATTTAATGATGCAAGCGCATTGGGAAATCTGGCTCATTTTACCCGTTTTAATGGCCGTATTGTGTGGTCTCATCGGGCGTTATCGCCTCAGTTATTTATGTGATATTCCACCGCTGCAAAGTCTGCGAGAGCTGAATTAATCATTGGGCGCATTATTTTTTCAATACTGAGCATTAAAAATGCAGCTGTGCGCGCATGGCTGCAAGAATTTCACGCCACACCGGCTCTAAAATAACCACCTGTTGCATACAGTAAGCATAAAACAGGTAACAGCCTATCGTTCCGAGTGCTAAACCAAGAATCAGCGCTAAATTCGGGCGTTGCAGACGTTGTCCGATATACCAAATGCCGGCCAACACTGCACCCATCAACAGACCGCCCAGATGTGCTGCATTATTAATGCCGGACATGGTAAAGCCAATCATTAAGTTGATGGCCATGACCATGACCAAGGTCTTTTTATCTAAGATAAAGGCCTGTTTGGCTAACACGGGCAACAAAGACAGCAGCGTTAATGCTCCGCCAATGCCCATGACTGCACCAGATGCGCCAGCACTGACGCGAGGGAAAAGTGCCGCATCGGGATGTTGTAACAGCTCAAAGGTATTTTGAATATCAATAAAGCCGCTGAGTAAACTGCCCATCAGGCCGGCTAAAATATATAGACCCAAATAATAGAGACGGCCAAATAACTGTTCAGCGACACTGCCAAAAATATACAATGCCCACATATTCAAGACCAAATGGATCATGCCAAAATGAAAAAACATGCTGGTAAACAGCCGCGCAGGTTCCTCTAAAAAAGTTAAAGGGGCATAATCTGCACCCCAATGAATGGCATCGACCAAACTGGGGCTGCTAATATTGACGCCTGTGAGGGCTTGCCACAGAAATAATCCGACATTAATGGCAATAAAAACTGCAGTCAGCCACCACAACTGAACTTCAATTTTTTTTTGAATAAGGGGAGGTGAAAGTTCAGCCATGCTATTCTTTGATAATCTTTGCTATATTGAGCGTTAAGCTTAACACGAAAAAATAAATATTCTGGAGTAACTCACTGACATGAAAGCCTTTATTGTTCGTAGTTTGTTAATACTTGTCAGTCTGGTGCTTTTAATACAAATTTGGATTTTTAGTAGTTTAGTCTGGTGGCGCACGCATAGCGTCGACACCACCATGATGATGCGTTTAGATTATTGGTCGCAGCCCTCAAAACCGATTCAGCATGCATGGCGCGATTATGATCAGATCAGTGATTATTTAAAAAAGGCCGTGGTGGCGGCAGAAGATGCAAAATTTCTGCAACATCATGGCTTTGACTGGGAAGGCATGCAATCGGCTTTAGAGCGCAATAAAGACAAAGGTAGAGTCGTGGCCGGTGGTTCTACCATTTCGCAGCAATTGGCAAAAAATCTCTTCTTATTCAATAAGCGCTCTTTTGTACGTAAAGGCGAAGAAGCAATTGCGGTGTGGATGATGGAGCGCATGTGGTCCAAACAACGTATCTTAGAAGTCTATTTAAACTCAGTGGAGTTTGGTGAGCATATTTATGGTGTAGAAGCAGCCACACAGCATTATTTTGGGCAAAGCTCAAAAAGTTTATCGCGTGAGCAAGCGGCGTTTTTGGCTGCAATTTTACCCAATCCTAAATACTATGAAACGCATCAGGATGACCGAAAATTAAATTATCGCAAACGTATGATTCAAAAATATATGCGCTATAGCGATATTCCTTGAGCGTATTATTTTCAATTGCCTACCGCCATTTTTAGATCTGTTGAGAAAAAAGCCTATATTTCTAGGCTTTTTTCTATGAAGTTGTCATCATTTTGAAGCATACTGAAGCGTATAAAACTTACTTTTAAATCATGATAGGTTCGGTATGAATACTGCAATAGGTCCATCTCCTACACAGCCCGACTATACATATAATGATCGTTACATTAATCGTGAACTGTCTATTTTAGATTTTCATCTGCGGGTCTTAGAGCAAGCGGTCGATCCGCTACATCCTTTACTTGAACGTATGAACTTCTTGTTGATTTTCTCGCGTAATTTGGATGAGTTTTTCGAAATTCGTTTTGCCGGATTGATGGAACAACTAGATTTGGGCAATGAAAGCCGTACTCCAGATGGTTTAACCCCCAAGCAAGTCTTAGAGCGGATTTCCAAAACCGCACATACCGCGATCGAGCGGCAATACCGAATTTTAAATGAAACGATTTTGCCTAAACTGCGCGACGAGGATATTTGTTTTTTACGCCGTGGGGAGTTAACGCCTGCACAATCGGCATGGGTGAAAAAGTATTTTCAAGAACAAGTTGCGCCCGTGCTGACTCCGATTAGCTTAGACCCTGCACATCCTTTTCCGCGTTTGGTCAATAAAAGTCTGAATTTTATTGTGACCTTAGAAGGTAAAGATGCCTTTGGGCGGCAAATTGATTTGGCGGTCGTTCCCGCACCGCGCTCTTTGCCGCGCGTGGTACGTTTACCGGATGAATTAACAGATGGCAAGGAACATCATGTCATGCTGTCCGCCATTATTCATGAGCATGTTTCCGATTTATTTCCCGGTATGAGTGCCACCGGTTGCTATCAATTTCGAGTCACGCGCAATGCCGATTTGGCATTAAATGAAGATGTAGAAGATTTGGCCAAAGCCTTAAAAGGCGAGCTAAACTCGCGTCGTTTTGGTCGTGCGGTACGTTTAGAGGTCACGCAAAATTGTCCTGAACATATCTATGATTATTTACTGAATGAATTCGATCTACATAAAGAGCAGTTATATAAAGTCGATGGACCGGTGAATTTGGCACGCTTGCTATCGGATTTTAAACGTCCTCATTTACGCTATGACTCGCATACTCCGATTATTCCCAAAGTTCTGAAAAAGTCTGAAAATATTTTCTCTGCCATGCAAAAGCAAGATATTTTATTGCACCATCCGTTTGAATCCTTTGGGCCAGTAATTAATTTGTTGCGAGAAGCAGCGCGTGATCCACAAGTGTTGGCGATTAAGCAGACCTTATATCGCAGTGGGCCTGATTCTGAAATTGTGCAAGTTTTGGCAGAAGCGGCGCGTAATGGCAAAGAGGTAACAGCCGTTATTGAGCTGCGTGCGCGCTTTGATGAAGAATCCAATATTGAAGTGGCCAATGTGTTGCAAGAAGCAGGTGCCGTGGTGGTGTACGGTATTGTTGGTTATAAAACCCATGCTAAAATGATTTTGGTGGTACGCCGTGAAAACAATAAACTGGTACGCTATGTGCATTTGGGCACAGGGAATTATCACGCCGGCAATGCACGGATTTACACTGACTATGGCTTACTCACCACCGATAAAGAACTTTGTGAAGATGTACACCGGATTTTCCAAGAACTGACCGGTATGGGAAAAATGGCCAAATTGAAAAAATTGCTGCATGCGCCTTTTACCTTGCATGCGCAGCTGATTCATTTTATTGATGAAGAAATTGCCAATGCCAAAGCAGGTAAGCCAGCCGAAATTATTGTTAAAGTCAATGCGTTGACCGAAGTACAGTTAATTAATAAGCTGTATGAGGCTTCACAAGCAGGGGTGAATATAGAGTTAATTATTCGTTCCATTTGTTGCTTGCGCCCAGGCTTGCCGGGACTGTCGGAAAATATTCGTGTGCGTTCAATTGTCGGGCGTTTTTTAGAGCATACGCGAGTGTATTACTTTGCCAATAATGGCGATGCACGTATTTACTGTTCAAGTGCTGATTGGATGGATCGTAATTTATTTAATCGCGTTGAAGCCTGTTTTCCGATTGAGAATCCAGCATTGAAAAAGCGTATTTACCAACAAGGCCTCTTGATGTATTTAAAAGACAATCAGCAGGCGTGGTTGTTGCAAGGCGATGGCACTTGGCTGCGCGCACAACCTGCGCTAGGTGAAGAGCCGCACAACGCACAACGCATATTGTTAGAGCTTATTAAATAACAAGCTGGCCAATTTCGATATAAGGCCCTATAGACCTGTTGCATTATATTGATAATCTGCCGCTGAAGTGGCGTGAATGCAATAGCGGTTGTATTCTGGGCTTGGTATGAATAAGTCAGGAGCGTGTTTTTCGATATCGGTAGCGGTAGAGCGGTTAAGTGGAGCGCAAAAAAAGGAGCCAAGGCTCCTTTTTTATTTCATTAAGCTTATTGTTTAGTTTTGATTCTGAGTGATTTTTTGCAAAATAGGCAAAAGCATATCGAATTCATTTTGTAATGGAGTGCTTTTACGGGTAATGAGTGCCAAGGTACGACTTGGAGCAGCATCAATAGCTTTTACCACTAGATCTGGATTGCTTTTTAGCATATTGCTATGAATGGCAATTTCAGGAAGTAGGGTAAAGCCTAAGTTGGACGACACCATTTCTACTAAAGTAGGCAGTGAGCTGGCCTTTAAGCGATTGTCATTTTTACGCTCACCCACTGGACACGCACTGAGTGCATGGTTACGCAAACAATGACCTTCTTCTAGTAGAACCAAACGCGATAGATCTAAATCGTCTAGCGAGCGGGCACTGTTGGCATTTTGGTCGGCTTTATGGCAAACCAAATACAAATCTTCTTTGGCAATTTCTGCTACTTTTAAACCACGAGTATCAAAAGGTAAAGCCAAAACAATCATGTCTAAATTGCCGTGTTCGAGTTTTTCGACAATTTTTTCACTTTGTGCTTCATGCAAATGCAATTGGATTTTAGGCAATTTTTTATGCACTTCTTGCAAAAGTTTTGACAACAGAAAAGGGGCAATAGTCGGGATAATGCCTAAGTGCAGATCTCCGGTTAAAGGCTCGCTCATCTCACGACTTAAACGCATCAGGTCTTGTGCATCTGCCAATAGAACACGGGCTCGCGCAACCACCTGTTCACCAAGCGGCGTTAAACGTACATTTTGGCGGTCGCGTTCAACGAGAACCCCACCCAACAAGCGCTCTAACTCCATGATTCCGCCCGACAAAGTCGATTGGGTCACAAATGAACGGCGCGCAGCTTCAGTAAAATGCAGCGTTTCAGACAGTGTAACGAGATATGACAGCTGTCTTAAAGAGGGTAATGCAGCCATAGTGTCCTAATGTTTTAATTTAAAGTGATCAGCAAATAATCCGCTAAGATGGGGAATAAAATGAGGAGGCATATCATGCCCCATCCCATTAATTAATTCAAACTTAGCCTCTGTAATTGCCTTTGCAACTGCTTTGCCATGACTCGGTGGAAGTAAACGATCACAAGAGCCATGTACCACAAGGGTAGGTTGCTGAATTTGCTTACTCAATTGTAGCAAAGAACCAGTACATAATATTGCTAAAAACTGTTGAAGTACACCCGCTGGATAATAACTTCGTTGATATAATTTACGCGCAGTTTGCATCACCTCAAGTTGATTGACATAGCCGGGTGAGCCAATCAGATTAAAAACTTTCACGCTATGATTGACAATGCCGTCTTCATCGGTCGATTGCGGTTTACCAATTAAGCTTAAAAGCTGCTTGGGAAAAGGTGGCGGCAATAAAGGCTGATTGTTACTGGTAAAGATTAAGCCCAGCGTGTTGACTTTTTCCGGATATTTGGCGGCCAAAATTTGTGCAATCATGCCACCCATGGATGCCCCCAGTACCGAAACAGTTTCCAGTCCCAAATGCTCAATCAGTAATGCAGCATCTTCTGCCATATCATACAGATTATAAGGTGCACCTTGGTTTTCTAAGCCCAAAGCAAAGCGACCCATGAGTTTAAAGGTATTGAGTCGTGGGCCAGAATGACGAATTTTTGAGGACAATCCAATATCACGATTATCAAAACGAATAACGCGATAACCTTGATCAATCAATGATTTACAAAAAAAGTCAGGCCAAAATAACATTTGTGCGCCTAAACCCATAATCAGCATAATGGCTGGATCTTGAGGGTTTCCGCCCATTTCCACATGCAGCTCAATACCATTGCTTAAGCGGATTTTGGTTTCATGCATAAAAGAGGTGTAGGGAGAATTGGTAAAGCTCAGTGCACTATTCATTTGTTTCCCCGCAAAAGGACATTTTGTTGAAACAATGTCCTTGCTATTAAACGCTTAAACAGCTGTCGGAATCAAGTCAGGAACCAGTTTGGTTAAGCTCAGACGCTGTTTGGCTGCGGTTGCACCCAACAACACAAAGCCACGCACGTTATTTTGATTATCCATGGCTTTGGCAATCATACCATCTTCAAGTTGTTCAGTTTCCCACGTCACATCAACATCGATGGGCGCAGGCAATACGGTGAGCGGCGCAGCTGGCGTTTTGACCGCAACAGGCATCGCCGGATAGTGAACTTGCGTATTTTGACCATTTAATGTTTTTGCCAGCGCGCGCGCTTGTTGCATAATTGGCATCACATAAGGCAATAATAAACCATTCACTTCAGCACAGTCACCAATGGCATAAATATCAGCTTGATTGGTCTCTAACAGTACATTGGTTAAAATGCCACGACTGCAATGAATGTCGGTGGCTTTAGCTAACTCTAAATTCGGTTGTAAGCCAACGGCAGAAAGTACAACGTCGGCCACCAAAAACTGACCATTGGCCAAAGTGATTTGATAGTCACCTGTATCCACTTGAGTGACTTTTTCAACAGTTGTGCCCAATACGAACACAATACCGGTCTGTTCAAGCTTCTCTTGAAAAGATGAAGCGACATGCGCGGGAATTAAACGTGCTAAGGGCTGAGCGGCTAAGTCAATCACCGTGACTTGGTGTTCGGTATTTTGTAAATCGTTGGCAAACTCACAGCCAATCAGACCTGCGCCTAAAATGACCACGCGTTTATCTTGATGTTGATCCAGATTTTTACGAAATGCGGTGTAGTCTTTTAAATTGTTGACCACATGAATGTCATCACTGCCATCGCCGGCAATGGCTAAACGTACTGGATTGGCACCGACAGCCAAAACCAATTTAGAATAAGCTTGAATGCTTTGTTGTCCATCTTTTTCTAATAGTAATTGATGCTGTTGGCTTTGGATTTCTTTGACCCAAGTTTGCGTTTCAATACGCATATTGAGTTGTGTACTCATTTTGGCTGCATCGCCTAAACCAATTTGTTCGGGGGCTTTTTTACCCACCAAAGCATTTGACAGTGTCGGTTTGGCATAGTTTACCGCATCATCTGCACAAACCATAATCAGTTCATGCTCAGGATTCAGCTTACGAAATTCACGCGCTGCAGCATAACCTGCCATACCTGAACCAATGATAACGATCGGATGCATAGTTCTCTCCAAAGCATTTGTATGAGATATAAAAAAAGACCATAGAGTATGGTCTTTCGTATCAATGATTAAAACTCCACCATTTCAAAGTCTACTTTAGAGACGCCGCAATCTGGGCAAGTCCAATCCTCTGGAATATCTTCCCATTTGGTTCCAGCAACAATCCCATCTTGTGGCCAACCTTCGGCTTCGTCATAAATCCATCCACACACGATGCATTGATACTTTTTCATTTCATTCTCCACAACACTAACTTTTTAAAAAGTGCAGTCAGTAAAATTTTATATAACGCATGACTCTACGGCGCGCACAGTCACAGGGCGTATTTAATCAAATTCTTACGCAGTTCTAGGGGCAATGTAAAGCAAATATCCCAGTTTAAAGACTAAATTTACCATCACAGCACATAGCAGTAGAGAATCAAGTCTAGAATTCTTTGAAAATAAGGATGTAGCATATAATTTATTGCACTATGAAGCAGAACCTAAAAGCGCTCAACACAAGCATATGCATGTTTTAGACTAAGGTCGAGCAGGAAAATAGTTGCAGCTCTGCTATTTTGTGGCTTAGTACCGAATTTTTTAGTCTTTTTTTAAAATAATTAAAACCATAAAAAACAATATTCTAAATGTTAATATCTGCATATCCCTTGTTTGAGAAGTGCTCATTTACTGGCCATTTTCTTGATAAAGCGTTAAAATTCGCCCATTCTTTTTTTAGTGCTTCTCTCCCCATGAGCAATTTGTCTGCAACGTTGTGGTCTAATATTCGTAGTGTCCAAGATTTCCCAAAACCTGGTATTTGTTTTTTTGATTTAACGCCTTTATTTATGGGCAATATTGAGCTATTAACCGATGCGTTGGTGGCCAGTATTCCTGCAGATAAATTAGAACAAGTTGAAAGCTTTGTGGCTGTGGAAGCGCGCGGCTTCGTTTTGGCCAGTCTTTTGGCGCAGCGTTTGGGCAAGAGCTTATTGTTGGTTCGTAAGGCCGGTAAACTACCGCCACCTGTAGTGGGTGTGGGCTACAGCCTCGAATATGGCCGAGATCGTTTAGAGATGTCCGCAGATATTCAACCGCAAAAAATTATTATTGTGGATGATGTGTTGGCCACCGGCGGTACATTAAAAGCAGTTAAACAATTGGTGAGTAAATGTAATCATGAAGTATTGGGCGCCAGTATCTTCCTTGATTTACCCGATTTACATACTGATTTAGGTTTAGAAGTGTGGTCCGTATTGGATGATAAGTCACAGCCAGAAACGAAAGTGGCTTAATTTAGCTGTGCATAAAAAGTCTGGGTTATTGCTCAGGCTTTTTTATTGGTTTAAAAAATGCCGCTGCATATGTTCAATTAAACCATTGATATTTTCAGGGCTGGCCAAACGATGATGGCCACCTTCTAAAGCCTGTACAGGCATATACAGTTCTAATTGTTGTTGAACCGCGTACATATCTAAAACTTCATCGCCTAACTCTAAATAAGCAATTTGCGCAATTTCATGCTCTAAATCATCTTCTTCAATCGGTGGATAATCGGTTCGGAAGTTAGGATTTAAACTCGGATTGGCAATAATGGCGGGAATTTTATGTAATACCGACATTTTAAGTGCCCAATACGCCCCTAAGCTATGACCAATTAAAATTTCAGGTTTAAGTTTGGCAATAATATCGCGATAAAAATCAGCTACAGTTTGAAAGTTTAAATTGCGATAATCTATATCGATGCAATATTTATGATTGGCATCTAACACATGGAAATTGTTTGATTCACGCGAGGAATCTAATCCATGTAAAAATAAGATTTTAGCAGTGCAGGTATGCATTGATATATCGTCCACGCCGTCTTGGTTTACACAGATCTAAAAAAGCTCAGTAGAGGTATTTTGCTGTATTTTTACTGTATTCAGTATAGGCTTGCCGCACAAAGATAGAAGTTAGCTTTTGGTCTAACGGCAAGGGTTGAAAACAACGATACAGTGTCTTTTTAAGTTATTTCTGATTATCAAAACTGAAAATAAAAAATGCTGGGCGGTATCTAGAAAGGGGCTTGGTTTTTAGAACAGTTTAAAAATGCTTGAAAAGTGTATCGTGATTTAAGCCGTTATCGCCTAAGCGTGCGCCAAATCAATGTTTTTGTTTGGCAATAATGCATGCGACATTTTTGCTAAATCTGCTATGCTATGTCACTTCCGTTTTTTACTTATATTTGAGGCAGAGATGACGCAACATAACGCTCAATCGACTTCTGAACAACCGATTTCCGAAAACGATTTAATTGCACAGCGTCATGCCAAGTTAAAGCATATAGAAGAACATGCGAAGGAAAAGGGCACCAGCCCTTGGCCAAATACTTTTAAACGCGAACATTATGCGCAAGACTTACAACAACAATTTGCCGATCAATCTAAAGAACAGATTGAAGCAGGCGAGCGCGTGCAGGTTAAAATTGCTGGCCGAGTCATGTTGAACCGCGGTTCCTTCATCGTCATTCAAGACATGACTGGCCGTATTCAACTGTATGTTGCGCGTAAAGAATTAGACCCTGAAGTGCTTGCGAGCATTAAAGGTTTAGACTTGGGCGATATTATTGCTGTTGAAGGCTATATTGGCCGTTCAGGCAAAGGTGACCTCTATGTACATATCGAATATTTTGAGCTTTTAACCAAATCGCTTCGTCCACTTCCGGATAAGTTCCATGGCTTAAACGATACCGAAATGAAGTATCGCAAGCGTTATCTGGACTTAATGGTCAATGATGAAACACGTAAAACCTTTGAAATTCGCGCGCAAGTGGTTTCAGGTATGCGTAGCTATTTAGCCAATGAACGCTTTATGGAAGTAGAAACCCCGATGATGCACGTCATTCCGGGTGGCGCATCTGCGCGTCCATTTGAGACGCATCACAATGCTTTAGATATGCCATTATTCTTGCGTGTTGCACCAGAGCTGTATTTAAAACGTTTGGTGGTGGGTGGTTTTGAACGCGTATTTGAAATTAACCGTAACTTCCGTAATGAAGGTGTGTCCACCCGTCATAATCCTGAATTCACCATGATTGAATTCTATCAAGCTTATGCCGATTACAAAGATTTGATGGCCTTGACTGAAAATATGCTGGAAAAATTAGCCATAGATATTTTGGGGTCAACCGATGTGCCGTATCAAGGCGAAGTGTTTAGCTTCAAAGGGCCATTTAAGAAAATCTCCATGGTAGATGCGATTTTAGAACATAATCCACAGCTCACAGCAGAAAATGTGGCTGATCGTGAATTCTTGGCCCAGTTTGCCCAAGACGAATTAAAACAGAAAGTGAAGCCGGCTTTTGGCTTAGGTAAACTGCAAACCATCGTGTTTGAAGAAACGGTAGAAACCAAACTACGTCAACCGACGTTTATCACTGAATATCCAGCTGAAACCTCACCACTTGCGCGTCGTAATGATCGTAATCCACACATTACCGATCGTTTTGAGTTCTTTATTGGTGGACGTGAATTGGCCAATGGTTTCTCAGAGTTAAATGATCCAATTGACCAAGCTGAACGTTTCCAAGCACAAGTGGCAGAAAAAGATGCCGGTGATGATGAAGCAATGCATTATGACGCAGACTTTATTGAAGCATTAGAATACGGTCTACCGCCAACGGCAGGTCAAGGGATTGGTATTGATCGTTTGGTGATGTTATTTGCTGATGCTGCCAGTATCCGTGATGTGATCTTATTCCCGCATATGCGCCGTAAAGACTAAACTTAAATTTATACCAAAAAATCCGCTTAAGAGCGGGTTTTTTATTGGATAATTACAACATCGCTAAGGTTTAATCATTGCAAAAAGACCGCAAAGAAAATAAGGTAAGGGCATAATCAAGTCTTGAGAATGCAAAGAAAATGTTTCTAAAAAAGCCCCTTTTTATAGCGTTACTGATCAGCGCATCTTCTACTGTTTTTGCTCAAGGCCTAGTCTTAAATGATGAAAGTTTAAGAACGGATTTAAATTGGTTGAATCAACAAGGGGTGATTCAAATTAGTACCTCGACTTGGCCGATGAGTGGAGATGAAATCCAACGTGCGCTTGCGGCAGCCGATGTCTCAAACAGCACACAACAGCAGGTGATTGATTCAGTACAAGCAGCGGTTAAAGCCGATAATGCGATGCTCAAAGCGGGTCTTTATGCAGAATCGGATCAAAAAAATATTCCACAAGCTTTTGCAGATAAACAAAAATCTAAATTTCAAGCGGCTTTAGAATTAAATGCCGGCAATGAAAACTGGGATGCCAAAATCCGAGTCAATGCCGAAAAAGATCCTCAAATTGATAATGATCAAGATGTGAATGTTGAGGGGTCATATATTGCCGGAAAATTGTGGAACCAATGGCTGATTGCTGGGCAGATTCCAACCTATTGGGGACCCGGACATGACGGTAGCTTAATCCGCGGCGATGCAAGTCGTCCGGTATATGGACTGACTGCTCAACGCGCTGAACAAAAAGCCTTTGAAACGCCATGGTTGTCTTGGATTGGTGCTTGGCAATATCAAGCCTTTGCAGGTCAATTAGACCACTATAGCGCGGTACCAGATGCGAAATTAATCGGTTTACGTGTTACCGCTCAACCATTACCTTATTTCGAATTAGGCGCATCACGGGCCATTCAATGGGGCGGTGAGGGGCGTTCACAAAACTGGGACTCTTTATGGGATGCTATCATTGGAAATGATAATGTCTATGGGGATACTGAGAATCCATCCAATCAAATTGCAGGATTTGATGCGCGGCTAAACTTACAATCGTTAACTTCAGTTCCATTTAGCCTTTATGGGCAATATGTCGGTGAAGATGAAGCTGGAGGTCTACCCTCGAAGAAAATGTATCTTGCTGGTCTAGATTACTCATCTAGCTTTAAAAATATGCCTTATCAGCTTTATACCGAATGGGCCGATACGCGTACCAATGGTGAAGTGCGTGGTATTTCTTATAACCACTCTGTTTATACGGATGGTTATTACCAACATGGTTTTCCACTGGGTCATGCGATGGGCGGTGATGGGCAAATGTATTCCGTTGGAGGAGATATTCGCATTGATCCGATGAATCGCTTAAATGGTCGACTATTATTGGCCAAAGTAAATCAGTCGGGGCGCTCAAGCAATAAAGCATTCCCAGAAAAAGATGAAATTAAAGCGATAGACTTGACTTGGTCACATTATTTAAGACCGGATATTCCTTTAAAAATCAATGCGTGGCTTAGTGATTCTGATGTCAAAGGCAATGATGGCGGCGCTTCAATGGGCATTGAATTCCCACTTGATAAAAAGCTGTTTAGCTATTAATTCAGCACTATAAAAAATCCCATTAACTTGGGATTTTTTATAGCTTCAAATATATTTTCAAGTCTATATTTTGATTAATTTTAAAGAACGTATTGATAAAATTAAGGGCAAAAAAATACGCAATGATTGGGGTGATCATTGCGTATAACAACGAAGTCTGTTTACACAGGTTCGGTTAAGGAGAATGTTAGAACTCTGTTGAGATCTAAGCACTGAGATGATATTAAGAGAAATAGCGGACTATTTCATGATGCTTTTGGTTATTTTGTGTTAATTAACGTTAACTTTTCATGATTATCGTGACTTGAATCACACTATTGTGTCATTACAGTCCTTCATGAAAAAAGGACTGTAATGTAGGTTGGTGCTTAGAAGTGGAAAACACCTAAGCCTGACTTTACTTCATCTAGGGTTTGTTGGGTAATATCGCGACATTTATCTGTACCAGTTTTTAAAATATCCATAATATAATCTGGATCTTTAGCAAGTTCGTGACGACGCTCACGAATCGGGCTAATTAATTCTTTTAAAATACCTTCTAGACGTTTTTTAACGGTACCATCACCTAAACCACCGCGTTGATAATGCGCTTTCAGTTCCGCCAGTTCATCTTTATTGGGATCAAATGCATCCAAATAGGTAAAGACAATATTGCCTTCCACCTGACCTGGATCTTCAATACGCAAATGATTCGGATCGGTATACATGGCATTTACGGCTTTTTTAATGTCTTTATCTGAAGCATCCAACACAATGGTGTTGCCTAAAGATTTCGACATTTTGGCTTTGCCATCAAAACCCGGTAAACGGCTCATATTAGATAGCAATGCTTTACATTCAGGCAGTAATTCGCGCCCAATTTGACGATTTAAACGACGCACAATTTCATTGGTCTGTTCAATCATCGGAATCTGATCGTCACCCACTGGTACGACTGTGGCTTTAAAAGCAGTAATGTCGGCCGCTTGCGCCACGGGATAGCATAGAAAACCTGCTGGAATATCACGCTCAAAACCACGGAGCTGAATTTCAGCTTTAATGGTCGGATTGCGCTCTAAACGAGACACCGTAACAAAGTTTAAATACAACATGGTCAGTTCATTGAGTGCAGGTAAACAGGACTGCACACAAATGGTGGTTTTACTTGGGTCAATACCGACGGCTAAATAGTCGGTCGCCACTTCAATAATATTGCGACGTACTTTCTCAAAATTATCTGCGTTGTCGGTTAAGGCCTGTGCATCAGCCAGCAAAAGATGCTGGTGATGAGAATCTTGTAAGCCAACACGTGAGCGTAAAGAACCTACGAAATGACCTAAATGGAGTTGGCCGGTGGGGCGGTCGCCAGTCAAAATAACAGGACGATTGTCTTGATTGCTCATGGTCTTTTTATTCCAAAGTCGTTAGCACTACATTGATATACTGATGAATGAATATATTGTACGGCATAATGTTTTTTAATGTCAGACGCTATAAAAACAGAAACTTAAAAAACGATAAAAATTTAATGAAGTTGCTACAGTTTTTTTAACTATTTGTATTTATTATGCCTTATAGACAGCGTAGAGATAAAAACAATGGCCAGTAGCTTATTAATATTATTAGATGACATTGCCACCGTATTAGATGACGTTGCGGTGATGAGTAAAGTTGCTGCTAAAAAAACTGCGGGTGTTTTGGGGGATGATTTAGCACTTAACGCACAGCAAGTGAGTGGCGTTCGCTCTGAACGTGAAATTCCCGTGGTATGGAGCGTGGCTAAAGGCTCTTTTATTAATAAATTAATTTTAGTGCCGTTGGCTTTGGTGATTAGTCTAGTGGCTCCATGGTTGATTAATCCTTTGTTAATGCTGGGCGGTTTATTTCTCTGTTATGAAGGTGTGGAAAAAGTACTACACAGTTTGCAGCATAAAAAAGCCCACAACGAACAAGAAGCTGCGGCAGAATTAACCCATATAGAAACTGATTTGGCCGCATTTGAAAAAGATAAAATTAAAGGTGCAATTCGGACTGACTTTATCTTATCGGCTGAAATTGTGGTGATTTCATTGGGTACGGTGGCCACCGCGACTTTTCTTGGTAAAGTTTTGGTGCTGTCCATTATTGCCGTGGTCATGACGGTCGGTGTGTATGGTTTTGTCGCGATGATTGTGAAAATTGATGATTTAGGATTGTATTTAACGCAACAAGCCTCTAATTTTAAACAAAGCCTAGGCCGCGGTTTACTGGCTTTTGCACCGAAATTGATGAAGACATTAACCATCGTCGGTACCATTGCCATGTTCTTGGTCGGCGGCGGGATTATCAATCATGCTGTACCGTTATTACACCATTTAACCGCAGAATCGGTGGATCATATTGAGCATATTCCCAGCATTGGTAATATTATCGGACCGTTGACTCCTACTTTAATTAACTTTGTTTTAGGTTTCGTGGCGGGCTTACTGGTGTTGGGATTGGTTCAGATCATTAAAAAGTTTTGGCCAAAATCAAAATCGGTCTAAAAAAGTGATAACAACAGATCAATAAGATAGAAGAGGAATATCCCTATGCGCTGGAAAGGACGTCGTGTTAGTACAAATGTAGAGGATCGCCGTGGTGGCGGTGGGGCTAAAGCAGGTGGTATTAGTATTTTAGGTTTGGTGGTGGCATTTGTGGCATGGAAGTTTTTTGGTGTTGATCCGCAGCAAGCTTATCAAGCCACCAAACAAGTGACCTCGCAATCGCAAGTGGCAGAAACTCAAGGGTTAGATCATCCCACCGCAGAACAGCAAGAGGCGATGGATTTTGTCGGGACCGTATTGGCGGATACCGAGGATACGTGGACACAAGTCTTTCAACAGCAATTAAACAGTCAATATGTGCCACCTAAATTGGTGCTGTTTAGTGGCGTGGTAAATTCAGGCTGTGGTACAGCGCAATCTGCGATGGGGCCTTT
The DNA here is from genome assembly GCF_000816495.1 of Acinetobacter harbinensis. GTDB lineage: Bacteria > Pseudomonadota > Gammaproteobacteria > Pseudomonadales > Moraxellaceae > Acinetobacter > Acinetobacter harbinensis. Next base: position 2,284,151 of record NZ_JXBK01000001.1, on the reverse strand, counting down.
TTATTGTCCTACGGATCAAAAAGTTTATATCGATACCAGTTTCTTTAAATTGATGCACCAGCAAATGGGTATTTCAGGTGAGAAAAATACCACAGAATTAGCACGCCGTGATCAAGCGGGTGATTTTGCGCAGGCTTATGTGGTGGCGCATGAAGTGGGACATCATCTACAAACATTATTGGGTATTTCTGAGCAAGTGCAAAAAGCGCGTAGTCAAGCCAATGAAGTACAAAGCAATCAACTGTCTGTACGTCAGGAATTACAAGCCGATTGCTTTGCCGGAATTTGGGCCAATCGCACCCAACAACGCACCCAGTTCTTAGAGCAAGGTGATATTGAAGAAGCCATGGATGCTGCGCAAAAAATTGGTGACGATTATTTGCAAAAACGTGCCACCGGACAAGTGGTGCCGGATAGTTTCACCCATGGCACCAGTCAGCAGCGCATGCAATGGTTTCAAACCGGTTTGAAATCAGGCAATATCAGTGATTGCGATACTTTTAATCAAGCCATCTAAGCCCAAAAAGAGGATGAAATATCCTCTTTTTTTATCTTCGTTTTAACGTGTTAAGAATGTTTTAAAGTTTTTAATAATTCGAATACACACATAAAGTGCTGCCAATGCAAACAGCAATATGCTAAACACAATATACTTCAGCGTTAAAATATCCGCTTGATAAAAATCTCGAATTTGTGCTTTGACATAAGACCATTGTTGCTGCTGTTGCGTCAGACTATCTTGATAGTTTACCTTTTGAATATAGCTATGCTGGTTAACTGTTAATAAATCAACGTCTTGAATTTGACGAGTATGCGAGTCGTTATAGGCATCGGTACAAATATCGGTTAAATAATGCTCGCAGCGCACTTTGGCCACATAGCCATTATGCGCCAGTAGAATATAAATCAGCTTTTGTGAACCCTGATTATTTGATAGCAATACCAATTGTTGCTGTGGATTCGATTTTAGCGAAACGATTTTCGCCTGTTGAAACGCCTGTTCAGCATTTATAATTTCTTTGCCTTTTGCATACAGACTTATAAACAACGCCAAAGTAATAAGAAAAATCAGCATGGCAAAAAAAAGTCGAAAGAGGGTTTTAACTGTTTGATGCATGGATAAATTCAACTTAACAATAAAAGGGAGAGTGTGACGCACAATAGGGTCAGTACATATTCAATTATATAACGAAGCGAAAAAGGTTTTAGAGGTTCTACATGCTAAATCAGCTTGTTTCAGTATTTTAAAATACATCACAGGCTTTGCAGTCGGATTTCGTGCATCGATTTTCAATTCTGAGCACAAATATGTAAAAAAACTTAACTATTTTGTTGGCTGAATCAAAAATCGGTACACTGACGCAATGAGTAAGTGCTGTCTAATGGGCTATTTTAGCGGAAAATAGTGAGATGGCTCTGCTTGATTATTATGCACCCGCTTAAATTGGAATATTCATGGGAAATTTCTTTTTTCTTCAGATCCTGACCGTTATCTTCGCACTGTCTATTGCCACCACTATTTTTAATAAGCGTATTTTGGGTTTTCCTCAGGCCATTGGTGTTCCCATTGTTTCAGCCATTTTTGTCTTTATTTTACAATGGGGCGCAAGCTTACTCAGTGGCAACCAGTTTATTACCATCAATATTCATAATATTGAAGAAGCGGTAAGACACATTGATTTTTATGATTTTTTAATTAATGGCGTAATCTGCTTTATCTTAACGTCCTCCGCTTTAAAATTTAAAGTCTCTGATTTAAAAAGTCACTGGAAGCCAATTAGTATCTTGGCCAGTATTGCCTTGGTGTTATGTGCGGTGTTTTTTGGTGTCACTTTATATGGTTATCAATTTCTGATTGGCAAGCATGTCGATTTGTTGGTGTTGTTGTTATTGGGCGCAGCCTTGGGCGCAACTGACCCCATCGGGATTAAATCGGTACTCAGTTCAGTGCGTGCGCCGCATCATTTAATTGTCAAGCTAGAAGGCGAATCACTGTTTAATGATGCCATGTGTATTGCGGTCTTTATGACTTTACTGAACGTGTTACAAGGTGAACATTTCACCATTATCGGTACCTTAGAAACATTGCTGTATGAAATTGTGGTGGCCATCATTATTGGTTGGGGCTTTGGCTTGGGAATTTTAAGATTACTGCGCGGTAAGCATGAAATGGAATCCTTAATTCTGACTACCGCACTATTGGCTTGTGGTTCTTATTTGGTGGCTTTGTTTGCGCATGCATCTGCACCTATTGCCTGTGTGATTGGCGGTTTGGTGGTCGGAAATAAATGGAAAGAGATTTTACAAGAACGTGAAATTCGTGAAGTGAATCATTTTTGGCACACGGTTGAAGGGATTATTAATTCTTTCCTATTTACCTTGATTGGGCTAGAGCTGTTTATTTTAGATTTAAGTGTCAGCTTAATTTTAGGCGGTATTTTTGCTTTTCTTATTCTGCATGCATCACGCTTTGCCGCCAATTACCTCTCGTTTGCATTTTTTCCTAATTTTCGCAATCGCAGTTATAACGGTAGTTTGGCGATTTTATCGTGGGGCGGGGTTCGCGGTGGCATCTCTTTGGCATTGATTTTAGCCGTGGCCAATATCCCGCAGCTGAGTGAATACAGCAGTATTTTGATTGGTTATACTTTTATTTCGGTGCTGCTGTCCGGCTTGGTCTGTGGACTGGGTTTACCTGCGGTCATGAATGCTTTTTATTACAACCCAAATGAGCAAACCACAGGCTTTAAAGGTTGGTATCAACGCATGTGTCATAAAATGAACCGCAAAGGCTTTCAATATATTGTGGGAGAGGACGTCAACGGTCAAGAAACCATTACGGTCTATAATCCTGAGGCTTTGATTGATCAAAAATCTGAAGATGGCGTTGCGGTAATGCATAATCCTGAGAAAGTCCATGTAGTGAAACGCTTGGAAAGTCCAGACAATTTCTAATCTTGCTAAATACTAAAGGTGATGTAGCATACGGTCTGGTAAGTGGTAGTCGTCTGTTTTTTATAGATTATATTGACCTGAGCGAATACGTACATCCACTTAGACTAAACCACTTAAGCTAAGGAGAAATTAAATGCAAAAGCCTGCCGTGCATGTTTCTAAACCCAGCGATGAACTGGCCTGTCAAATCTTACAGGTGGTGGCGTTAATTCCCTACGGTAAAGTGGCCAGTTATGGACAAATTGCCAAGTTGGCCGGCTTGCCCAAACATGCACGTTTGGTTGGGTATGTTTTAAAGCACTTAGATACTCTGACTGAAATTCCTTGGCACAGAGTCATTAACGCACAAGGTAAAATGAGTCGAAGTCAGGTTGATGAAGCAGGCGACAACAGTCAGCGTTTGAAATTGATGGCAGAAGGCGTACAGATTAATGCAGATCGTGTGAACTTAAAACAGTATCAATGGTTGTCTGAATAGGAACATAGTTTGAGATGATTTAAATGCACTTAAAGTTTTCCCACCTTTAGTCAAAGATGGGAAAATATGCAGAATTAAGCTTGACGTACAACCAGTACCGGTACACTTGATTCACCGAGTAAGCTTTGCGCTACGCTGCCCAAAAAGAACTTTTTAAAGCCAGTACGACCATGTGAACCAATAATAATCAAATCAGCATGGGTCTTTTCAGCTGCTTCCATAATTTCACGATGAATCACTTGCCCTTCAAGTAATTGAGCTCCTACTTCAATACCGTGTTCATTAAATTTAGCTTTTGCCGCATTTAATGATTCCAAAACTGCGGTACGTGCACGTTCAATCAAATCATTGGTCTGATTGGCAGAGATATATTCTGCGGCAATATATGGGTCAAGCGATAGCACTTGAACCACCGTAATTTTACTACCAAATGCTTTTGCAAATTCAACGGCTTTGTCAACTGCCGCATAAGCAGTTTCTGAACCATCAACCGGTACTAAAATATTATGATAAGCCATCTAAATTTCTCCTTGTAATTACTTCTTCAATGAATATTTTGAAAATGATAATTTGTTATTGACTAAAGCACTCTTTAGTTAATTATAATAAAGTTGAAAATAAAATAAAACCTAGTAATTTCATAAGGATAATTATTTAATCCCTCAAAAAGATGATTTAATTTAACACAAATTAGCCCTGAAATTAGTGGCTTTAAAACTAAAGTCTGATGAAATTGTAAGCATATTTTTTTATTTAATTAAATAGCTCAAAAGCGTGGCTGACTAGGTTTAAATTTTATCTCTCATCTGTTGGATAACCGCTGAATAACTTCAGTTAAGAATCTATTTATCTAATCAATATGTCTGTCGAGTATAAGATTAAATGATAGCGCGGGCAGGCTTAAAAATATTAATTAAATTGAGCAGAACTATTCTTTATCACTTTGTTTTTTGAAATATTTAACCAAGGACTCAACATCATCTGTCTGTAACTGCTCACGCATTTTTAAAAACTGCTTCTCCTCTAAATCATACAGTTTTAGCGCAAGCATTTTTTCTATATCTATTTCAGAAAAGCGATATTTAATCACTTTGGCAGGAACACCGCCGACCACAGTATAAGGCGGCACATCTTTGGTGACCACAGCGCCTGTTGCAACCACAGCACCTTCACCTAGGGTTACACCTTGCATAATCATGGCGCGACTACCAATCCAACATCCGTCAGAAATAGTGGTATCACCTGCAGCAACAAAACTTCGGGTATCAAACGGAAAAGTGGAAATCCAATCGCTACGATGCAACTGATTGCCGCCCATCATAATCACACATTCTGCACCAAAACAGACAAAATTTCCGATATGTAGCTGATCAATCGGTTTCTCTGGTGTTGCGGGTTTTTCATGTAAATAACGCACCACACAACGCTCAAAACCCTGATCCCAGTAGGCTGAATAGTAAGAATAATTACCTTTAATATGAATATTCGGATTTTTTACCGTTTTCGAGATAAATTCGAACTCACACCAGTGCTTCACTGGAGCATTAATCAGAGAGGGCATAAATTGAGCGTACAAAAGAGCAGGAGCGTCAATTATAGCGTTAAATATCGCTAAAGCGCATACAGCAGCAACTAAGCAGAGAAAAAATTCCACAGGATACGAAAGCTATTTTTAGCTAAATGGGGCGCTAAAAAACCGAATAACGCGCAAAGTAGTGTCGTGATAATGATAATTTTAACCGAGCTAGTGCTTGTGCTGACCTGATAAGAGCAAAAAATAGCGACGGTAATTCCCAAAAATATGCCGCCTAAGCCACAATACAGGGCACTGATAAAGCGATCAGTCAAAGATAAATAGTGATTCTGAGACATTTTTTTATTAAGTGGTGAGTGATTTATAATCAATATAGCGTTCAGAGTATTTTGTTGCAAATCAAAAACCCCTCCAGAGAGGGGTCTTAAATCAATCACTCATCTTTAAGATTACATTTTAAAGATATTCGACTTTTACAATTTCGTATTCCACTTCACCTTGTGGGGTGGTAATTTTTGCATCATCACCTTCGCTCTTACCCAAAAGACCGCGTGCAATTGGCGAGTTAACTGAGATTTTATTAATCTTAAAGTCAGCTTCGTCATCGCCTACAATTTTATAGGTCTTTTTTTCTTCAGTATCAAGATTTTCAATGGTAACTGTGACGCCAAACACCACACGACCATTTTTTTCAAGTGTATGAATGTCGATCACTTGCATCGCACCCAAACGGCCTTCAATATCTTGAATACGGCCTTCACAAAAACCTTGTTGCTCGCGAGCAGCATGATATTCCGCGTTTTCTTTTAAATCCCCATGTTCACGTGCTTCTGCAATCGCTGAGATAATACGTGGACGATCAATACTTTTTAATTGATATAATTCTTTCTCTAAGGCGTCTTTGCCTTCGGGAGTCATAGGATAACGTTGCATTGTTGTCCCCCTAAGTCAGTATAAAAATGAATGGTTTATAAATAAAAAAATCCCGCCACCGATAAAGTGACGGGACTTATCGTTAAATTTATTAACCTGCGATTAAATCTTGTAGACGGTAAACATCCATTGGTAATTTAATGGCCAACGCTTGGCATACCGCATCAGCACCGTTCAAGGTGGTGGTGTAATACACTTTACCTTGAAGTGCAGAGCGACGGATTGAGAATGAATCCTGCTGCGCTTGTTTACCTTCAGTGGTATTGATAATGAGGTGAATCTCGCCATTTTTCAAGCGGTCGACGATATTAGGACGACCTTCTGTGACTTTATTCACCCGTTCACAGGCAATACCTGCTTCATGGATGACATCAAAAGTACCACCAGTCGCAATCACTTTAAAGCCAAAATCAACCAGTTGTTTGGCAATTCCTACAACACGTGGTTTGTCTGAATCACGAACAGAGATAAAGGCATGTTTAACTTCGCCGATGGTTGGTTTACCCGGTAAACGATCATTCGAGCCTAACACCGCTTTATAGAACGCTTCACCAAATGAAGTACCCACACCCATGACTTCACCTGTCGATTTCATCTCAGGCCCAAGTACAGGATCAACACCGGGGAATTTCGCAAAAGGAAAAACAGCTTCTTTTACGGCAAAGTGCTTTGGAATAATCTCTTTGGTAAAGCCTTGAGATTGTAAAGATTGACCGGCCATACAGCGGGCTGCAACTTTGGCTAAAGATTCACCAATACATTTAGAGACGAATGGCACAGTACGTGATGCACGTGGATTCACTTCTAAAATATAAACGTCTTCACCTTTGACCGCAAACTGTACGTTCATCAAACCGATGACACCCAGCTCTTTGGCCATCGCAACGGTTTGACGACGCATTTCGTCTTGAATCTCATTCGATAAAGAATAAGGTGGGATTGAACAGGCTGAGTCACCCGAGTGAATACCGGCTTGTTCGATGTGCTGCATAATGCCGCCAATCACCACTTCTTTACCGTCAGATACGCAGTCTACATCAACTTCAATGGCATCATCTAAGAAGTGATCGAGCAGAACAGGGGCTTCATTCGACGCTTGAACCGCATCACGAAGATAGCGTTTAAGCTCATCATCGTTATAGACAATTTCCATCGCACGGCCACCCAGTACATAAGATGGACGTACCACAAGCGGATAACCGACTTTAGAGGCTTCTGCCATACCTTCTTCAGCAGATTTTACAATGCTGTTTTTCGGTTGGCGTAGTTGTAGACGTTGAATCATTTGTTGAAAACGTTCGCGGTCTTCTGCACGGTCAATCGCGTCTGGTGATGTACCAATAATTGGAGCACCAGCTTCTTCTAAAGCGCGTGCCAATTTCAATGGGGTTTGGCCACCGTACTGTACGATAATCCCTTTCGGTTTTTCCATACGTACAATTTCAAGCACATCTTCTAAAGTGATTGGCTCAAAATACAAACGATCTGAAGTGTCATAGTCGGTTGAAACCGTTTCAGGATTACAGTTGACCATGATGGTTTCATAACCATCTTCACGCATAGCAAGCGCTGCGTGTACACAGCAATAATCGAACTCGATCCCTTGACCAATACGGTTTGGCCCGCCACCGATCACCATAATTTTATCTTTGGTCGATGGGTTGGCTTCACATTCTTCATCGTAAGTTGAATACATGTACGCTGTATCTGATTCAAACTCAGCTGCACAGGTATCCACGCGTTTGTAAACTGGGTAAACACCCAAGTTCCAACGATGTTTACGGAATTGTTTTTGTGAAATACCCATCAAGTGTGCAATACGCAGGTCAGATAAACCTTTGCGTTTGAACGAACGGATGTTATCGGCATTCAAATCACCAAAACCAAGCGTCTTCACTTGTTCTTCGGTTTTAATGATGTCTTCAATTTGAATCAAGAACCATTTGTCGATGTTGGTTGCAGTAAAGATTTCATCTAAGCTAAAGCCATGACGAAAAGCATCTGCGATATACCAAATACGCTCAGGGCCGGGTACTTTCAGTTCTTGTAGAATCTTATCGCGCGCGCCTTCAGTGCCGACTGCAATTTGTTCATCAAAGCCACAAGCACCAACTTCCAGACCACGAAGCGCTTTTTGTAAAGACTCTTGGAAGTTACGACCAATGGCCATCACTTCACCGACAGATTTCATCTGTGTGGTCAGTACTGCATCTGCTTGTGGGAATTTCTCGAAGTTAAAACGAGGAATCTTGGTCACAACATAGTCAATTGCAGGTTCAAATGACGCCGGTGTTACACCGCCCGTGATGTCGTTTTTCAACTCATCAAGAGTGTAACCGACAGCCAATTTCGCTGCGATACGTGCAATCGGGAAACCTGTGGCTTTTGATGCCAAAGCAGATGAGCGTGATACACGCGGGTTCATCTCAATCACCACCATACGACCGTCTTTCGGATTAATACCGAATTGAACGTTCGAACCACCTGTTTCTACCCCAATTTCACGCAGAACGGCAATCGATGCATTACGCATGATTTGATATTCTTTGTCGGTCAAGGTTTGCGCAGGTGCAACCGTGATGGAGTCACCTGTGTGAACGCCCATTGGATCGAAGTTTTCAATGGCACAGACAATAATACAATTGTCATTTTTGTCACGAACCACTTCCATCTCGTATTCTTTCCAACCAATCAATGATTCATCAATGAGCAGTTGGTGAGTCGGAGAGAGGTCAAAACCACGTTCACAAATTTCAATAAATTCGTCGCGGTTGTAAGCGATACCACCACCTGAACCGCCCATGGTAAATGAAGGGCGAATAATCGATGGGAAGCCAAGGGTTGCTTGAATCTCAAACGCTTCTTCCATGGTGCTGGCAACGGCCGCACGTGGGCATTCAAGACCGATACGACGCATCGCATCATCAAACAATTTACGGTCTTCAGCCATTTCAATGGCATCTTTACTTGCACCAATCAATTCAACATTGTATTTAGCTAAAATACCGTGTTCATCTAATGCCAGCGCACAGTTCAGTGCAGTCTGACCGCCCATGGTCGGTAAAACCGCATCTGGACGTTCTTTTTCAATGATTTGTGCAACAGTTTGCCAAGTAATCGGTTCGATATACGTGGCATCTGCCATGCTTGGGTCGGTCATAATGGTGGCTGGATTTGAGTTCACCAAAATAACGCGATAACCTTCTTCACGAAGGGCTTTACATGCTTGTGCACCTGAGTAATCGAACTCACATGCTTGACCGATGACAATCGGACCTGCACCAATAATTAAGATGCTTTTAATGTCTGTACGTTTAGCCATGATCGCTCCTTAATTACTTCTTAGATGCTTCAATAAGTTCGATGAAATGATCGAACAATGGGGCACAGTCATGTGGACCTGGATTCGCTTCAGGATGACCTTGGAAGCTGAATACCGGTTTGTCTGTACGATGAATCCCTTGGTTTGTTCCATCAAATAATGACTTATGTGTCACTCTTAATGTTGCTGGCAATGTCTCTGCATCTACCGCAAAGCCATGGTTTTGCGACGTAATCATCACTGTACCATCTTCGATGTTTTGTACAGGGTGATTCGCACCATGATGACCATGACTCATTTTCATGGTTTTGGCACCTGAAGCAAGCGCAAGCAGTTGGTGACCTAAGCAAATCCCAAATAACGGAATAGTCGTAGTTTCAACAATGGTTTTTATTGCTTCAATGGCATAGTCACAGGCAGCTGGATCGCCCGGACCATTCGATAAGAAGATACCGTCTGGATTCAAGGCAAGTACTGTTTCTGCAGGCGTTTGAGCTGGGACTACAGTCAGTCGACATCCGCGGTCAGCGAGCATACGTAAGATGTTGGTTTTGACACCGTAATCATATGCAACCACATGGAATTTAAGTTCAGGTTGAGAGAAGCCTTGACCGAGAACCCATGAGCCCTCTGTCCATTCAAAACCAGTTGGATCACAACACTCTTTTGCCAAATCTAAGCCGTCTAGACCGCCAAATGCACGTGCTTTTTCTAATGCTTGTTCTTCTGTAATATTTTCGCCGGCAAGAATGCAGCCATTTTGCGCGCCTTTGGCACGTAAAATTCGGGTCAATTTACGCGTATCAATATCGGCAATCGCAACCACATTGTGTTGCTTGAGATAGTCACCTAAAGATTGAGTGGCGCGGAAATTACTATGCAATAACGGTAGGTCGCGGATAATTAAACCGTTGGCCCAGACTTTATGAATACGACCTGACTCAGTGTCTTCATCAGTGCAACCGGTATTACCAATATGTGGGTAAGTGAGGGTAACAAGTTGTTGTGCATAACTTGGGTCAGTCAAAATTTCTTGATAGCCAGTCATGGCAGTATTAAAAACGACTTCACCAGTCGTACTACCCGACGCACCGATAGACGTACCTTTAAAGATCGTTCCATCTGCGAGGGCTAAAATGGCGGGAGTGCTCAAACCAAAGCTCCTGAAATTTAGGCTGTAAAAAAGCGAGTAGACGAAAAAAAAGGAAGGTCATGTTTTAAACCTACCCTCCTATGTCTGCTCGCTTGAACTTAACACGGTATTATACGCAGTAAGCAGATTGAAGTCTATTTTATTTACCATGAAGTTTTAAGATAAAGAGCTTGTATTTTAGCCGGAAATCTGTATTTGCATGAGTGTAGGAAAAGTGTAAGTAAATAAGGATTGTCAGACAAATCAAAAGTTAAATTAGACCGAATAGGATTAGGCTATCACACCCATCTAATAACTATAGGAACAAAGATCATGACCACAGAACAAAAATCAGCGAAATCGAAAACACCTGTGAAAGAAGTTATTGCACAACAGGTTGAACACTTGCAAGATACTGCTAAAGAAACCAAGCAAAAAGTGACAGCAGCAGTATTAGAATCTGCTGAAACGGTAAAAGAAGACAGCAAAGAAGTGCAAGCAAATGTACAAGAGCAAGTTAAAAACTTAAAAGAAGATTTAATGCAGCGTCTTGAGAGCCTTAAAAAGCAACTCAACTTCTCATCAAAAGATTTAACTGAACTCAAAGACTTTGTAAAATCTGAATTAAATACAGTGATTGAAGATTTATCGAAATTGGGTAAAGAATTGAAAGAGGACGTAAGCCAAATTTCCTCTAAACATAAAGATCAACTGAACGAAACATTCAAGCGTTCTAAAGAGCATACTTTAGAAGTGTGGAATAAAGTCGTTCCAGCCAAAGAAGATGCCGCTAAATCTGATACAGATAGCGAAGCTAAAAGCTAATTCGTTACTAAATAGTTAGAACATAAAAAAGTGAGGTATAACCTCACTTTTTTATTGACTCAAGAATAAGACGACTGCTTAAAATTGATGTAACCAATCACGTTTATTGTGAAAGTCGGCCGCTGGGCTACTGTGTTGCATCGCATAGTGTTGATCACCTTGCGAGGTTTTAAGCACAGCACTCAAACTTAAAAACATATCCGACCATTTTAATTTGTGCTTCAACATAAACTCGCTCAAATCTAAATTCACACTTAAACCATAGTGTGTACGTTTGAGTTGATTAAGTTCAATATCCGTTGCGGCTTGCGGCGGCATATCTTCAGGATAACGATATTCCTCAAATTGATATGCTTGCCAAGCTTGTGAAGGGGAGAGATTAATCTCACGATAAAAATCTTCACCGTGAACGCCAATAAAAATTTCATAACAAGTGTGTTGCCACAAAAAATCTTGGCGTGGGTTACCATGAACCAATTCAGGCCACTGCATGAATTGATTTGGATCACGCAACCAAAAACCGACATGTAAGCCATGTGCGCCTTGTTGCTCGATCGCTCCAACCAAAGAAATAGATTGAAAACGACGATTAAAAGCATTTAGTTCATAACTGGCCATATAGCTTAGTTAGAAATATTTGCAAAGCGTACAAGGTTAGACAATTTTGGATTCTGTTTGCTTGCTTTTTTATAAAGTAACGCAATTTTACCAATTGTTTGTACCAATTCCGCACCTGTAACTTGAGCAATTTCGTTCATTGCAGCAACACGCGCTTCACGATCTTCACCGCCAATTTTAACTTTAATGAGTTCGTGATCATTTAAAGCACGGTTTGTTTCTTCAATGACATTTTCAGTCAAACCTTGACCGCCGAGCATAACCACTGGGTTAAGTGCATGTCCGATTTGACGCAAACGTTTGCGTTCTTGAATGGATAAAGCCGCCATAAAAATAACCTAATTTTAAAAACGCCTTAGTATACCAAATGCCAGGTTTAAACGCTGTATATTCTATTGAAATAATCTATTTACATATCGGATAAAGCGCTTTAAAGATCGGATTTAGATACAGATGAATACTGCAAGGCCAGTATTTTTCACGTACAATCATGAATTAGCAGTTTTTTATTATTTAGAGAGTTATGGCGACACGCATTACCAACCAAAAGTTATCCAAGAGTAGTCGAGACTGGATGCGCGAACACTTAGACGACCCTTTTGTCAAAAGAGCACAAAAGGAAGGCTAT
>NZ_JXBK01000001.1:2234912-2271716 GCF_000816495.1 Acinetobacter harbinensis | reverse complement strand
GTGCGCGTGCTGCTTATAAGCTGCTTGAAATGCAAGAAAAATACAAATTGATTAAACCCGGTATGACGGTGGTCGATTTGGGTGCAGCACCGGGAAGTTGGTCACAAATTGCCGGAAAATTAGTGGGCAGCAAAGGTTTATTGATTGCCTCAGATATCTTAGAGATGGATGCATTGCCAGATGTAACCTTTTTACAGGGCGATTTTCGTGAAGAAGAAGTTTTCGAAAAATTGTTAAATCTTTTAGATGGACGCACTGTAGACGTTGTAATTTCAGATATGGCCCCCAATACTTCAGGTAATAAGGCTGTAGATCAACCGCGTCAAATTTACTTGTGTGAACTTGCCCTCGATTTTGCCAATAAGGTTTTAGGACCCAAAGGGCAATTTGTGGTTAAGATTTTCCAAGGCACTGGATTTGATGAGTTCCGTAAACAAATAGTCGACAACTTTGATGTATTAAAGACCTCAAAACCTGCTGCGTCGCGTGCTCGATCTAAAGAAGTATTTTTGATCGGTCAAGGACGTAAAAAGGCTTCTAAATAAAGTTTACTTGCCAAGACGTTAAAAATTGTGCATTTTGTACATTTTTAGCATATTGCAAAAGCTGATCTTCAGCTTAAATTAAGGTCACCCGTTTCGGGCATGATCCAATTAGATTGATATGGGAATAAAGCTTTGAGCGATCTCTTCAAGAATGCCGTATTGTGGCTGGTTATACTTGGTGTGCTGATTCTGATTTTCAGTAACATCAGTGACCGCAATCAACCGACTGCACTGAACTATTCAGAGTTTGTTTCAGCGGTGAATGCTGGTCAAATTAAGCAAGTCACAATTGATGGTGAAAGAATTCGTGGCGAAAAAACAAACGGATCAGAGTTTGAAAGTATTCGTCCTGCAATTCAAGACCCGGAACTTATGCCAAGTCTCATTAAAAACAATGTCGTTGTTGAAGGCACTGCGCCGCAACGTCAAGGTTTATTGATGCAACTTCTGATCGCCAGCTTCCCTGTACTTTTAATCATTTTGTTATTTATGTTCTTTATGCGCAACATGGGTGGCGGTGCAGGTGGTAAAAGCGGTCCAATGAGTTTTGGTAAATCTAAAGCCAAAATGTTGTCTGAAGACCAAATTAAAGTCACATTTGCCGATGTGGCAGGCTGTGATGAAGCAAAACAAGAAGTGGTTGAAATTGTTGACTTCTTAAAAGACCCATCTAAATTTAAACGTTTAGGGGCCAGTATTCCTCGAGGCGTATTGATGGTCGGACCGCCAGGTACCGGTAAAACGCTATTGGCCAAAGCCATTGCGGGTGAAGCTAAAGTGCCATTCTTTAGTATTTCCGGTTCTGACTTTGTTGAAATGTTCGTGGGTGTGGGTGCGTCCCGTGTCCGTGATATGTTTGAACAGGCCAAACGCCAAGCGCCATGCATTATCTTTATTGATGAGATTGATGCTGTGGGTCGTCATCGTGGTTCGGGTACGGGCGGCGGTAATGATGAACGTGAACAAACCTTAAACCAATTGTTGGTTGAAATGGATGGTTTTGAAGGCAATGAAGGCATTATTGTCATTGCTGCGACCAACCGTGCCGATGTTCTGGATAAAGCTTTGTTACGTCCGGGTCGTTTTGACCGCCAAGTGATGGTCGGTCTGCCTGATATCAAAGGTCGTGAGCAAATTTTAAATGTGCACATGAAGAAATTGCCTTCAGTCACCGGTATTGATGTGAAAGTTTTGGCACGTGGTACACCGGGTTTCTCAGGTGCGCAATTGGCCAACCTTGTGAATGAAGCAGCACTTTTTGCAGCACGTCGTAACAAAAATACAGTCGATATGCATGACTTTGAAGATGCAAAAGATAAGTTGTATATGGGGCCTGAACGTAAATCGATGGTGATTCGTGATGAAGAGCGTCGTGCGACGGCTTATCATGAAGCAGGTCATGCCATTGTTGCAGAAAGCTTACCGGGTACAGATCCTGTGCATAAAGTCACCATTATGCCGCGTGGTTGGGCGCTAGGAGTGACTTGGCAGTTACCAGAATTTGATCAAACCAGCCATTATAAAGACAAAATGTTGAATGAACTTTCCATTTTATTTGGTGGGCGTATTGCGGAGGAAGTTTTCATCAACCAGATGTCAACGGGTGCTTCAAATGACTTTGAACGTGCAACCAAAATGGCACGCTCGATGGTGACCAAATACGGTATGTCTGACAAAATGGGGGTAATGGTTTATGAAGAAGACCCACAACAGTCATTCATGGGTAACATGGGAAGTCGCACGATTTCTGAGGCGACTCAACAACAAATTGATTTAGAAATACGTCGTATTTTGAATGAACAATATAAAGTTGCGCGTGATATTTTGGAAAGTAAGCAAGATATTGCCCACGCAATGGTAAAAGCCTTAATGGAATGGGAAACCATTGATCGTGATCAAATTCGCGACATTATGGAAGGGCGTGAGCCGCAGCCACCGAAAGTGTATATTGCAGAGAATCCAATTTCACTGCATAAACCACCAGCAGATGGTCCAAGCACACCGCCACCTTTACCGGTCAGCTAATCACTTTGATCAGCTAGCTAAAAAGAGTCTCTAAGGAGGCTCTTTTTTTATGCTGTAATATCTTAAGTTTGAAAAAATGTCACTTTAAACAACCTGATGTGTTGCTACACTAAGCGTTCAATTTAGAAGGAGTAAGTGCGATGCAATTAATGCCGTTGCCAAAGCGCGTATTACATTGTGGGCTATTAAGTTTGGATTTATCTAAGCCACACATTATGGGTATTTTGAATGTTACTCCAGATTCCTTTAGTGATGGCGGCAGTCACAATGGCAAAGAGCAGGCAGTAGCACATGCGTTACAGATGATTGCTGATGGTGCAAGCATTATTGATGTAGGCGGAGAATCGACTCGACCGGGAGCATCTATGGTGGCAGTGCAAGAAGAAATTCAACGTGTTATACCTGTGGTTGAGCAGTTGGCTCAGCATAACGTAGTCATCTCAGTTGATACCTCGCAACCTGAAGTCATAAAAGCTGCGATAGAAGCCGGTGCGCATATCTGGAACGACGTGCGTGCCTTAACTCGGCCATTGGCTTTACAAACAGCAGCAGAGCTAAATATTCCTGTCATTATTATGCATATGCGCGGTGAGCCGACCACCATGAATAATTTAGATCAATACAATGATGTCACGCTAGACGTGATTGCTGAATTACAGCAGCGTATTGATGCGGCTATAAATGCAGGAATAAAAGCTGAAAATATTCTGATTGACCCAGGGTTTGGCTTTGCTAAAAATGCTGAGCAAAATTTGAAATTACTGCAACAACTCCATCAGTTGAATCGCTTGGGTTATCCAATACTTTCGGGCCTGTCACGTAAGCGCTTTATTGGTCATGCAGTGCATGCCGGCACTGTACAAGATCGTATAATAGGTTCAGTTGTCGGGCATTTGCTAAGCATTCAGCAAGGGGCTTGCATGGTGCGAGCGCATGATGTCAAAGCCATGCATGATGCAATACAAATGTGGCAAGCAATGAATCATGCTTAAACAGAACATTTATGTTGGAAAAGTTAAAGGATGATCAGCACAAGCTGTTTTTATACTTTAAGTTGGTAAAGTTGTTACTTTGTGTTATATAGACTCGCTTTAATGCGTGTCTTTTTTGAGTTTTATATGTTTGAAGATTTACTTCTCCCGATGTTTGACGATGACTATTATCCTGATATTTTGGTCGCTGAAGTTAAACAGATCATTAAACAATTTGCAAAAAAACTAGCAAAACCGGATTTATCTGAAGTTGAAATTTATCGTTTTGCTGCCGAAACTGTGGTGTTCATTAATAAAATGAAACCTCAGTTTGAAGATCTTGACTCATCATTGGATGATACGGCTGCCGATTATGTGGCAGAAGCCATGATGATGGTGGTGCAGGATAAAGGCTATATGGATATAGAGATGGAAGAGTTGGTTTCAAATAGAGAGTGGTAAGCCACTCTTTGTTTTTTATGTGCTTAAAGTTAATTTAGCTCAAATCAGATGGCAAAAGATAAGAGCTAATATAAGTATATAGCGGATATTTAAGCCTTAAGGTAATGAGCAATATTTTTTTAGATCAATATTTTCTTGTAACTTAAGCTAAAAATTATCTTCTGATTGTATCTTTTGATGTAGCTATACTTATTTTTCAGACATAAAGAAACCAGCTGATCGCTGGATTTTTATCACCACTTAAAGTGGTGCCCGGGGCCGGACTCGAACCGGCACGCTTTGTGGGCGGGGGATTTTAAATCCCCTGTGTCTACCTATTTCACCACCCGGGCATGTGGGCAATAATAGGCGAGGAAGGAAAGTTTGGCAAGTGGCTTTGAATGTATTTGCTTTTTTTTCAAGCAATCCATGCTTTTATTTTTTTAAAATAGCCTTGATTGAGCTACTTGTTGGCAAAAATGATTTTACGGCCATTCAAAATTTAGACATCTTTATTTTTTGATCTGAAATTTTAAGGCTTAATATTTACATTAACGTATCTAAGTACGTTTCGATATCAGCATGTTTATAGGTTTTACACAGCTCATTTTCATATTGAATCAGTTGCATATATAACTCGACAAACTGTTTTTCCTGCTGTTGCGATGCTTTATATTGCACGGAATTTTTGGAGTTAAACAGACGCTTAAATTTGATCTTTAGAATTTGTTTATATGACCAAAAGCAAATCCGTCGTATTTCTTGTAAGTAAAAATACTGCTCGCTTTGGGTATCTGCGCGGAACATATTCTCTTTATAAAAATGCACAAAACCAAAGCTTAAAGCAAAGAAAAATAAAATCCCTTGTAAAAATGAACTTTCGATATAGGCAATATTCATCGCTTGTAACACAATCAGTGCTGCCAGCTTGATGGCTGTATGGCGTAGCTGTTGATACATCGAAATTGAACTGTGTTTAATTTGTTTAATCACCAATGGCGTATACAGCATAAACAGCAGCATAATTGCCAACACGGCCAAGCCTTGCGCACGAAAACCATTCATTTGAGCGAATTCGCGTGCAATCAAATGACCCAAACTGATTGAGAGTGAGATAAAAATCATGGCTGCCAATAGCCAAGGAATCAGCTCTTTTAGCTCATCTAAAATACCTTTGGTTTTAATCATGCTATAAAACAGATAATTTCTTTTAAAGGCCGACGGGTATTGCGCCCGCAATTGTTTTAAGAAAAGAACTGTTTGTTGCTTGCTGATCATAAGAGCCAAGGACAGAGAAGAACTAAAGCTAATATAAAGGATTTCAGCATATTTAACAGAAAGAAAAGCCCAACTGGCCGTTATGATGGCTTAATAATGGCCAGAACCAGATTTTATTCCTGTATTGCGAGATGATTTATGCGAAAATAGATTTTTATTCTTTTTGTCCAAGGACAGTTTATGACTGATCAATCTCCTGCATCTTTAAGCCATATCGAAGTTTTAGATATTTTACAGTCCATGAAAAATGATGAGCTAAATATTGAAGCGAAAGAGATGATTCGTGAGGGTGGTAAAGTTGGTCGTCAAGATGCACATAAAAAAGCGATTGTGGCTTTGCATAATGCCTTTGAGAAAAACTTTGTTGAAGCAGTGACTTTGGCTTTAGGTTTAAATGCAGGGCAAGCTAAAAAAATTAAATATAAAAAAGATCGAATTCGTATTTTAAAAGTCCGTGGTATTGATTACATGGCCATTGATGGCGCTGAAACTGCGCAAGTATTGTCTCAAGTGGCGCAAGCGATTCTGCGTGAAGATGCCGTGGTGACCAGTGATTTGCATAATATTTTTCCATTTTGGAAAGCCGGTTGGCCGATGGTACAATTTGACAATGCCTATGCTATTTTAGAAGATGATATTGATATTCACTATAAGCTTGTTATTGAAAAGTTAATCGAAAATTCTAGATAATTATTACCGTTAAAACCAAACATAAAAAAATGCCAGTCAGCTTTAACTGACTGGCATTTTTTTATGTTTTAAATAAAGCACAATATTTTAACTAAACGCGTGTCTAATCTACGATTCAGTAGATTCAGGCGCATCATCGACTTCAGGTGGTTTGTCGAGTAAACGCGTCACCAACAATTGGTCAATTTTAAAATGATCGACATCGACCACTTCAAATTTATAAGCGTCAAATATGACCGCATCAGCAGGGCGGGGGATTTTGCGTAATTTATACATCATAAAGCCCGCGATGGTTTCATAATTTTCATCATCCGGCATTTCTGCAATATCAAGGGCATGTTTAATGTCTTCAATGGGCGTACTACCGTCAATCAGCCATGAATTGTTATCCCGTTTAATAATTTGCAGATCTGCTTCAATTGGAGTGACCCAGTCGCCCATGACGGTAATCATAATATCGGACAGTGTAATCACACCCACCACCAAGGCATATTCGTTAATCACCACCGCAAATTTTTCTTTAGTAGAACGAAAGCGATCGAGTAATTCAGACAGGGTTAAGGTGTCAGGAATGGTCAGTACATTACGAATGGTATTTTCATTGAGTTGCAGTAAAGACTGATTGTTTAAAATACGCACTAAAATATCTTTGGCGTCAATATAACCAATCACTTCATCAATATTGGTACTACAGACCACAAATTTAGAATACGGATATTCGGCCAATTTTTGACGAATACTGGCTTCTGATTCTTTTAAGGTAAAGAACACCACATTTTCACGCGTGGTCATACTAGAGGGTACATTACGTTCTTCAAGTTCAAACACGTTTTCAATGAAATGATGTTCTTGCTTTTGCAGTACACCGGCTTGTGCGCCTGCATCCATCACCGCGGAAATATCGGCAAAGGTAATGTTGTCATCGCGAATGGTATTGACTTTAAATAAGCGGAACAACAAGTTGGCAATGGCATTGATGACCCATGCCAGCGGTTTGCAGACTTTAATAAAGATTTGAATTGGATTGATAACCAAAACTGCAATTTTTTCAGGTGCAATCATGGCCATGCGTTTGGGCATTAAATCGGCGAAAAGAATAAACAGCGAGGTGACCAAGGTAAATGACAAAGCAAAACCAATGCTTTGCATCCACGGGCCATCATAGAAACGGCTGACAAAATTGACGATATAGGGGCGAAAAGCTGCTTCACCTAATATACCGCCTAAAATCGCCACTGCATTTAAGCCAATCTGTGAGGCTGCAAAAAAATCAGCCGATTGGGCTTGTAGGTCTAATACTTTTTGAGCGCGTTCATCGCCTGCTTCGGCAAGAATTTTTAACTTAACTTTACGCGCACCGGCAAGCGCAATCTCTGTCAAAGATAAAAAGCCGGCTCCTGCAATCAGTATCGCGATGATGAAGATATTTTGGAAAAGGCTCACGAATCCACCTGTAGATCATCATTATTATAGAATGTTTTTAACACGAAAAGAGCAAAAGCGGTAAGCGAGTTACCGCCTCAATTGGCTCAGTATAATCTTAAAAAAGAGGAATTTAAGCGTTTTTATGCTTAATAGTGAGAAAATTGTGAATTATTGGTTAAAAAATCACGATTTTCTTCTTCAATCATTTGCCGTGCCACGTACAAAATAAGCTGGCGTAACCAACGATGCGCCGGATGATGATGCAGTAACGGACACCATGCCATTTTTAATTCAAATTCAGGAATATAAAAAGGCGGATCTTTAATCAATAAATTAGAATTATTGGATTGTAGATGTGCAATACGGCTTGGCAAGGTAG
Source organism: Acinetobacter harbinensis (assembly GCF_000816495.1). Lineage (GTDB taxonomy): Bacteria > Pseudomonadota > Gammaproteobacteria > Pseudomonadales > Moraxellaceae > Acinetobacter > Acinetobacter harbinensis. The sequence goes on along the minus strand of NZ_JXBK01000001.1, from coordinate 2,263,962 downwards.
CAATTAAATCCACATTGGAAGCCAAAAGCGCAGGCATTTGATAATGACGAGTAAAGACCGAAATTTTACGTTTTTGACCAATACGCTCTAACGCTTGATCAATCCAACCTAAGCCGGCTTGTTTTTCTGGATTAACCCCAAACCCAACGCCCATACCGGTTTTAGATACCCAAATATGTTGTGCATCTAAATAACTTTTCAAATTTAAGCTGTTGGCTGCGGGATGTTTATTGTTGAGTAAGCAGGAAAAACTGTCACGCCAGACTAAAACTTGATGGAAACTTTGTGGGATTTCATTAAAACGGTTGATGGCTAAATCAACTTTACCTTGTTCCATGTCACGATACGACACATCACTTGGCGTTAAAAAGTCCAATACCACATTCGGTGCTTCAGAACGTAAGGCTTTGACTAAACGTGGCACTAAAGTGGCTTCGGCATAATCCGAGGTCATAATGCGAAACACGCGATTTGAAGTATAGGGACGAAATTCGGTACGTGGCTCTAAAATCATAGATAAATCAGCCAAAGTATCGCGAATGCGTGGCTGAAGCTCTAAAGCACGTTCGGTAGGTGTCATCCCTTCGGATGAGCGAATCAACAGCGGGTCATTAAATAGAGTACGTAAACGACGTAAAATATTACTCATGGCCGGTTGGGTGACCCCAAGTTGTTCTGCTGCACGGGTGACATTTTTTTCACGTAAAAGAACATCAAGGTAAATTAAGAGATTAAGATCGACCCGCTCCAGATTCATAAAGAAAATACCGATAATAAAGCCATGAAATTATACTGATTATGCCATAAGCAGCAAGGCTTGTGTTGAAAATATGATGGCGAAGAGACGACTCGAAAAGCTAATTTTAGAGGATGAATGTATATTTTTTATGCGCTTGCTGCCGTATCAAATGTCATTGTTTTGAACTGTATATAGCGATGAGTCTGCTAATCAAAAATGAGTTTTTAGATTGCATCTTGCGAGAAAAAGAACTGACTATATTTTTAGTTAAAAGGAGCCGTATTAACTTTTATGTTTGAAAAATAAAAGCTGTATTTTGCTAAAACGAACCAGATGATAAAAGGGGGTGTTCAATTTTTTAGCGTAAAATTAAAACAAGGTCTAAAAAATAGGTGTTGGATAAACATGCAGCCGATCATGCATTAAAATGTTAATTGGGGCGGTGAGAATCGCCAAAATGGTGCAAAAATCAGTAAATAAAGTATTTCATAACGTTTAAGACTTAGGTCTAATAAAGAAAAAAACAACAAAACGCATGCGAAATGTATAATTTATTTCAATGAGATGGCATAAATTTTAATTGGTAAACAATAACTTATATTATTTATCTATAATTATAATACGACTTTGATCTACATATTTTTTAAATAAATACCGAAAATTAACGCAGACTATTGGATTAATCCGCGCACTCCCTCTAAGCTGTGTCCATAACAACGAAGGGCTATAAATCTAAGCGATTAAAAGCAAATGGGTTTTAGCTCTTCGATTGATGAAATCCTAAAATTATATACAGGACAATGTCATGACTACATATCAAACAGCGGTTGATGCAATCCGTGAATTAAAAGCAAAATTCGGCGACACATGGCGTGACATTAGCCCTGAAGATGCTGCACGTATGCAAATGCAAAACCGTTTCAAAACTGGTTTAGACATTGCGAAATATACTGCTGACATCATGCGTAAAGATATGGCTGACTATGACGCTGACTCTAGCCAGTACACTCAGTCTTTAGGCTGCTGGCATGGTTTCATCGCTCAACAAAAAATGATTGCCAACAAAAAATACTTTGGTACTACTGATAAACGCTACATCTACCTATCAGGTTGGATGGTTGCTGCACTTCGTTCAGAATTCGGTCCACTTCCTGACCAATCTATGCACGAAAAAACTTCAGTACCTGCGTTAATCGAAGAAATCTACACATTCCTTCGTCAAGCTGATGCCAAAGAAATGAACGATTTGTTCCGTGCGCTTAAAAAAGCCAACGAAGCAGGCGATACAGCTAAAGCAGCTGAACTTACTGCACAAATCGACGGTTTCCAAACTCACGTTGTACCAATTATTGCGGACATCGATGCTGGTTTTGGTAACGAAGAAGCCACTTATTTACTTGCTAAGAAAATGATCGATGCGGGTGCTTGTGCACTACAAATTGAAAACCAAGTTTCTGATGCGAAACAATGTGGTCACCAAGCGGGTAAAGTTACGGTTCCACATGAAGACTTTATCGCTAAAATCCATGCACTTCGTTATGCATTCTTAGAAATGGGCGTTGATAACGGTATTATCGTTGCGCGTACTGACTCTGAAGGCGCTGACTTGACTCAAAAAATCCCAGTGGTTAAAGAGCCAGGTGATATCGCTTCTCAGTACATTAGTTTCCTAGAAACTTCTGAAATTGATATTGCTGATGCTGCAGAAGACGAAATCTTAATCAAACGTGATGGTAAATTACACCGTCCTAAGCGTTTACCTTCTGGTTTATATCAGTTCCGTGCTGACACGCAAATTGACCGTGTGGTACTTGACTGTGTATCTAGCTTGGAAAATGGCGCTGATTTACTTTGGATTGAAACTGCAACGCCAAACGTTGACGAAATCGCTCACATGGTAAACCGTGTACGTGAATCAGTTCCAAATGCGAAGCTTGTTTATAACAACAGCCCATCATTCAACTGGACTTTAAACTTCCGTCAACAGTCTTATGACCGTTTTGTTGCTGAAGGCAAAGACGTTTCTGCGTATGACCGTGCTAAATTAATGAGCGCTGAGTATGACGAAACTGAATTGGCTGCTGATGCTGATGACAAGATCCGTACATTCCAAGCTGACGCTGCACGTGAAGCGGGTGTGTTCCATCACTTGATCACACTTCCGACTTACCACACAGCTGCTTTGTCTACACATGAGCTTGCTCAAGGTTACTTCGGCGACCAAGGTATGCTTGCTTATGTTGCTGGCGTACAACGTAAAGAAATCCGCGGTACAATCGCATGTGTTAAGCACCAAGCAATGGCTGGTTCTGACATCGGTGATGATCACAAAGAAATCTTCGCTGGCGACAATGCATTGAAAGCTGGTGATGACTCTAAAAATACCATGAACCAATTTGGCGGTTAATCCTCCACACTGATTCAAAAAAACCCTGCGCAAGCAGGGTTTTTTTATAGCTTCAATATAAAGCGCTAAAAAAGCACTCTAGATCAGTGCTTTTTATCTTGTGGTTTTAAGGAATTAAAATCAGCAGCCAAACCACGACAATGATACTTAATCCGACAAATTGCGCAGCACTGCCCATGTCTTTGGCATTTTTAGACAGCGGATGTTGATCGAGTGAAATACGATCAACCACTGCTTCAATGGCGGAATTCAATAATTCGATAATGATGGCCAGTAAACACACGCCAATCATCAGCGCTTGTTCGACGCGTGAGACATCAACAAAAAAACTTATTGGAATTAAAATGATATTAATCCATACAATTTGCCGAAAGGCCTCTTCATTGCTAAACGCAGCTTTAAAGCCGGCAATAGAATATGAGGTCGCATTTAAAATGCGCTTGATACCGGTTTTACCTTTAAAGGGTGAAGATTGATTCATAGCTAAATTTTTTCATAAATTTTCGATAAGATAGACTAGATTTATTAAACAAAGATTAATTTAGACTGTGCAATGGTTAATTTTTTCATTCACAAGAGATAGCAGTCTCGATTTGCGCTAAAGCCCACAAGCTAAAGATAGAAAGTATGCTGAGATGAAGCATGACTTTAATGCTGAAGCTTCATGATTTCTACTTATTTAGCCGGAAAAATTATTTTTCTGTTAACCGTGATTGCGTTTTAATCTGTCGTCATTGACTATCAATATAAATGTGCGCACTTAAAAGTGTATTTTTAAGATTTAGTTATCTCATCTTTTACCCTGCGATTCTGTCTTATGCTGTCAAAATTTTTTATTCAACGTCCTATTTTTGCCGGTGTGCTGGCCATCATTGTGATGGCGTTCGGGCTTTTTGCCGTGCTGAATTTGCCGGTTGAACGTTATCCTGATATTGCACCACCACGGATTACGGTCAGTGCAACCTATAGCGGTGCATCGGCAGAAGCGGTGGAAGACAGCGTGACGCAAGTCTTAGAGCAGCAAATTAAAGGCATTGATAATTTACTGTATTTTAGTTCCAGTAGTGATTCATCGGGACGCAGTCGCATCAATATTAGTTTTGAAAATGGCACCAATCCAGACACCGCACAAGTCCAAGTGCAAAATGCAATTAATGGTGTGATGAGCCGTTTACCGCAGGATGTACAGCGCCAAGGTGTCAATGTGTTTAAATCGCTGGGCGATACGCATATGGTGATTGGTCTATATGATGCTTCGGGTAAAAGTGACAACATTGCTTTGTCTGATTATATGATGACGCATTTAGAACAAGACTTAGCGCGCATTGAAGGCATTGGGGAAGTGGATGTATTTGGTTCGCAATATGCGATGCGTATTTGGCTGAATCCGTTAAAACTCAAACAATATAGTTTAATGCCCAGTGATATTCGCGCTGCAGTTGAAGCACAAAACACGCAAGTGGCAGCCGGTGCAATTGGTGATTTACCCAGCTTAGATGATCAATATTTAAATGCCAAAGTCACCTCAGGCTCACGTTTAAAAACGGTGGCTGAATTTGAAAATATTATTGTTAAATCTAGCCGTGATGGCAGTTTTATTTACCTCAAAGATTTGGCACGGGTTGAGTTGGGCGCAGAGAACTATCAATCCTTTAATACGATTAATGGTTTCCCTTCGGCGGCCTTGAGTATTTCCTTAGCCTCAGGTGCCAATGCCTTAACCACGTCAGCATTAATTCAGGCGCAGGTTGATCATTTAACGGCACAATTGCCAGAGGGTTATAAGCTGGTTTATCCGCGTGATAATACGCCCTTTGTTAAAGAGTCAATGAAAGAGGTAGTGAAAACTCTGTTTGAAGCGATTGCGTTGGTGATCGTGGTGATGTTTTTATTTTTGCAAAATTGGCGTGCCACTTTAATTCCGACCATTACCGTGCCAGTGGTGATTTTAGGCACCATGGCGGTGTTATATGTACTGGGAATGAGCCTGAATACCTTAACGTTATTTGCGTTGGTATTGGCAATTGGCTTGTTGGTTGATGATGCCATTGTGGTGGTTGAAAATGTAGAACGTCTAATGAAGGAGAAAAGCCTCACCGCTCAGCAAGCTTCGATTGAATCCATGCAAGAGATTGGCGGTGCGCTGATTGGGATTACTGTGGTGTTAACCGCGGTATTTATTCCGATGGCGTTTTTTAGCGGCTCAACAGGGGTGATTTATCGACAATTTTCCATCACCTTGGTGGCGGCAATGAGCTTATCTTTGGCTGTGGCTCTGATTTTAACCCCTGCATTATGCAGCGTGATTTTAAAGCCCCATGCGCAGGCTGCGAAATGGGCGACGTGGTTTAATCAAAAATTAGAGCAGTTAAAATTTTATTATCTGAAATCAGTTCATTCAATGATTCAACACAAAGCCATTAGTTTGAGCATTTTTGTCGCTTTACTGGCTGTTTTTGCCTTGTTCTATCGGGCCTTACCGACCAGTTTTATTCCCAGTGAAGACCAAGGTGTTTTAAACGTGCAGTTTAAACTAATCGATGGGGCGCCAATGTCCAAAAGCCAAGAAGTCGGTGAGCAAATTCGGCAGTATTTTCTAGAGCATGAAAAAAACAATGTCGATTTGGTGATGATTCGCTATGGGCGTAACTTCTCCGGCACAGGGCAGAATCTGGGGCAGGGATTTATTGCATTAAAGCATTGGGATGAACGTATCGGTGCGCAAAATTCTGCACAAGCCATTCGAGAGCGTGCTTTAAAGGTATTAAAGCAACATCCACAGGCACAAATTAATGTCAGTTTGCCCTCGTCTATTCGAGGGTTAGGGCAAACCGATGGACTGGATTTTTGGGTGCGCGATATCAATGGTCAGGGGCGGCCCTATTTAGAAAGCCAGTTTCAGCAGCTCCAGCAGCAAGCCAAGCACTATCAAAGTTTTGAGAATTTAGATAAACAATCTAATCCGGACAAAGCGCAGCTCAAGGTTGATGTTGATCAAAAACTGGCATTGGTGAATGGTCTATCGCAAACAGCGATTAACAGTACTTTATCCAGTGCTTGGGGCGGCAGTTATATTAATGATTTTATTGATCGGGGTCGAATCAAACGCGTGATTATGCAAGGGGATCAGCAATTTAGATCGAAACCTGAGGATTTAAATGCATGGTATGTGCGCAATGATTTGAATCAAATGATCTCCTTTGCAAATTTTTCCAATGTGACGTGGAGTGGTGGGCCGGAAGTGGTCAATCGTTATATGGGCTATGCTGCGGTACAAATGCAGGCCGATATTGCTCGGCAAAGCAGTTCAGGTTCTGCCATGCAGGATGTGCTGCAACTGGTGTCACAGCAATCTGGTATTGATGTGGCGTGGAGCGGTTTATCCTATGAGGAACAAAAATCCAGTAATCAAGCTTTATGGTTATATTTGCTCTCGTTGGGTTTTATCTTTTTATGTTTGGCTGCGCTGTATGAAAGTTGGAGTATTCCAACGGCGGTGATGAGCGTAATTCCACTGGGGATTGGCGGCAATATTTTATTTAGCTATATCGGTGGTTTCCCCAATGATATTTATTTTCAGATTGCTTTACTGACCACCATGGGCTTGTCGTGTAAAAATGCCATTTTAATTGTTGAATTTGCTGCTTTGGCACAAGCCGATGGACACAGTGTGTTGGATGCAGCTTTACAAGGCGCACGCTTACGTTTACGCCCTATTTTAATGACATCATTGGCTTTTGCCGCCGGTATTACGCCATTGGTGTTTGCCTCGGGTGCAGGCGCGGCCAGTCGACAAGAAATTGGTGTCAGTGTGTTGGGCGGCGTGACCTTTGCTACATTATTGGTGCTCATTTTTATTCCGCTGATGTACGTGTTGATTCGATCTGGCTTTAAAGCCAAAACTTTATCTTAAGGGCCACTTTTGTGGCTGAAGTCAACAAGAAGCGGCTAGATTGTTCGTATTTTGTTGTTATACTTGAGAAAATTATCTAACTTTTATAGTATTGCCGCGCCGCATGAGCGGTTTAAGAGGATTGCATTGCAAAATGGACAGTCATAGTTGTCATTTACTATTTCTATATACAATTGATTCGATACTGAAGGCGCAGACCCGATTACAGTAAGATTATCTATGCTGTGATGTGTTTGGATTGCCAGTATTGACGGCAAGAAGGACATATTACATGTGCAATAAAAATTTTATTTATCTATTAAATGATGCCCTTGAAAACAATCATCTGCAACGTGCTCTAGATGCTGTACATACCTTTAAAGCGGCAGATTTAGCCGATATTCTCACCCAACTACCGCTATCTTCCAGTCAAATTTTATTGGTCAATTTGCCGGCGCGTGCCTATGTATTTTCCTACTTAAAGCCGCAGCAACAGGTTAAATTTGCCCAAGTTTTGCCGTGGGCCACTTTGGCTGAAATTATTGGCGAAATGCCTTCAGATAAGCGCGCCGATATTTTTAAACAACTCGACCTTGAGCAACAAAATGTTTTGTTACCGGCATTGGCACAAGCCAAACGTGAAGATATTCGGCAGTTGGCAGCCTATGTCGAGGGGACGGCAGGGGCCATTATGAGCTCTGAATATGCGACTTTAAAACCCAATATGACAGTACTGGACGCCATTAAAATGTTGCGTTTAGAAGCGCCCGCCACAGAAACGATTTATATCGCTTATGTGTTGGATGAGATGCGTAAATTGCTGGGCGTGATTTCTTTAAAACAACTGATTTTGGGTCAAGAACAAGATCAAGTGGATCAGTTGATGACCACTGATTTAATTTCTGCCGATGTTGATACCGATCAAGACGATGTGGCGAAAACCATCGCGCGTTATGATTTATTGGCCTTGCCGATTGTCGATGCGCAAGGCGTGATGGTGGGTATTGTCACCTATGATGATGCGATGGATGTGGCCAGTGAAGAAGCCACCGAGGATTTCTTGCGTGTAGGGGCGGTCAATGCATCCTCAAAATTAAGTCTTAAAAATGCCTCTATTTTTGTACTTTATCAAAAACGTGTATTTTGGTTGGTGATTTTGGTATTTGGCAGCTTACTGTCTGGTATTGGTATTGCACATTTTGAAGACATTATTGCGGCCAATATTGTATTGGTGTTCTTTTTGCCATTGTTGGTTGGAAGTGGCGGTAATGCCGGTTCACAATCGGCTACATTGATGGTGCGTGCTTTAGCCACCGGTGACGTGCAATTTAAAGATTGGTTTTATTTGCTTGGCCGTGAAAGTTTGGTGGCGCTATGTCTAGGCGTCACTATGGCGATTGCCGTCTCGGTATTGGGGTATTTTAGAGGCGATGCCATGGTGGCATTGGTGTTGGCTTTAAGCATGTTGGGCATTGTGTTGTTGGGCTGCTTAATTGGCATGAGTTTGCCGTTTATTTTAAATCGCTTTAAACTCGATCCGGCCAGTGCTTCAGCACCCTTGGTCACCTCAATTTGTGATGCCACAGGCGTGATTGTGTATTTATTTATTGCCTCGCAATTATTGACAGGCATTGCACCATAACACTATGAAATAACGACACTTCAATGCAGGCAGTTATGCTGTAATTTACGCATTCAGCTTAACTGTTTTGGAAGCTCGGCAATGCCACAGCAACACAAAAAACTTAGCCAGTCAGAAGTGGTGCGTTTAGAACGCGATTTAGCCAAATTTGCCAATATGATGGATTCGATGGTGCGTATTCCGTTTACCAAGCAAGGCGTAGGTGCCGATGCCGCTTTAAGCACCATCCCGATTGCCGGCGATGTCGCGGGTTTTGTACTGACCTGTTATGCCATTTATAAAGCCAAGCAAATTGGCGTACCGCAAAGTAAATTAAACCCTGTGATGAAGTTGGCCATGCTTGATGCCGTGGTGGGTTTTATTCCGGTGGTGGGAACTGTTTTTGATGTGTTTATTCGGCCCAGTCGCAAAGCCTTAAGCGTGGTGCATGAACATATTCAGCAAGAATATCAGATACACAGTGATGCGCATGTATTGCATCCTTTTTTACATGAGCGTTTAGAGCAGAAACAGCAAACTTCAGCGCTGTGGCGTCATCCGGCGATGGCATGGCTTTGGCTGCATATTCCAGATTTCTTGGGGGTGATTTTTTTATTGCTCATGCTGGCGGCATTGTGGTTTGGTTTAAGCTGGCTTGGACAAGCACTACAAGGTTTTAATTTTTAAAACACTGCAATTTAAACAAAATTTGAATTGATGCTCATTTCTGGATACTTTGTTATGATTAAAAAAGCCTCCCTATGGAGGCTTTTTATACGCACTCAATTCAGTCATTTTATGGGCAGTTTAACTGCTGTAATGCTGCTACGCGTTGTTCAATGCTCGGATGGGTGTGAAATAAAGCCGCCAAGCTAAAACCTTGTTCTTTACCCTCGGCAATGGCAAAGGCTTTCATCTCTTTGGGCATTTGATCGGGCAATTCTGACTCTGCCTGTAAGCGCAACAGTGCAGAGATCATGGCTTGTTTACCGGCTAAACGTGCACCGGCTTCATCGGCACGATATTCACGGTAGCGTGAAAACCACATCACAATCGATGAGGCTAAAATACCAAAGACAATATCCAATACAATGGTAATACCAAAGTACGCCAGTCCGGGCGCTTGACCCTCTTCGCGGCCAAAGACATTACGGTCAATAAAGTCACCGACCACACGGGCAAAGAACATTACAAAGGCATTCACTACACCTTGCACTAACGCCAGCGTGACCATGTCACCATTGGCCACGTGACCAATTTCGTGTGCCAGTACTGCACGTAGTTCATCTTTATTCATACGTTCAAGTAAGCCGCTTGAAACGGCCACTAATGCATCATTTTTGTTCCAGCCTGTTGCAAATGCATTGGACTGATAAGAAGGGAAGATCCCCACTTCTGGCATTTTAATGCCGGAGCGCTGTGCCAACTGCGCAATTTCTTGTAGTAGCCATGCTTCTGCCTGATTACGCGGTGCATTAGGATCAATCAGTTCAGTGCCGGTAGATCGTTTGGCCATCCATTTCGATAAGAACAAAGAAATGAGTGAACCGACCATACCAAAGACAAAACAGATGACCAATAGGTTGCCTAAATTTAAGCCGCCTGCACCATAGTAACTACCGACACCGAACAGCGACAAAATAATGCCCGCCACCACCAGTACCGCGAGGTTGGTTAGCAAGAACAAACCAATCCGCATCATTGGGAAAATCCTCTTCAAATAAAAAACCAATCTGACGTATATATCAGAAATCATCTGACTAAATATGAGGGGTCGCTTTTAGAATTTCAAGCCGGAAAATCAGTCATTTGCCGGCATTTGAGCTGATTTAACCGGTTTTTAGTCACTAATTAAAATTTTTGCAGAAGCGATTGCATGTGCAGTGGCATAGGCACCCGGTGCATCAGTATAGATTCCCTCGGCAGTTTTAATCATCTGACGTTGGTATTTTACCGGTTGTACGGCAATGCTGTCAGCGCTAGATGCATAGTTGGAGGACTGAGCAATAATTTGTCCATTGTTGCTGCTGGCTGCGCTTGAGGCCAGACTGCCCAAGCCATTGGCGTATAAATTGCTGTAGCGACTGCTCACGCGCTTAACGTAGTCTTGGGTTTCTCTAAACGGTGGAATGCCCCCATATTTGGCCACATTGCCTTCACCGGCGTTATAACCGGCCAATACCAATGAGGTATTGCCATTAAACCGTTTCATCAGCCATGCCAGATATTTAGCGCCCGCATTAATATTTTGCTGCGGATCAAAAGCATTGGATACATTAAAACGTTTTGCGGTGGCAGGCATCAGTTGCATTAAGCCTTGCGCCCCGACTGGAGAGCGAGCATTGACGTTAAATCCCGATTCAGTATGCATTACCGCTTTAATCAGACCTTCAGCAATACCATGCTGTGATGCCGCTTGTTTAATAAAACCGTCAAAAGCATTTTTATTGCGATTATAGCTGGGTAAGACCGACGCTTCGGATTGTCCCCAGTTGCTATAGCTGTGCATATTGCTGTCTGGGTAGTAGGTTTTTTTCTCTACCTGAAGATGGCTATAGCGACTTTGTTTGTTGGTCAGTAACGTCGTTCCATTGGCTTCTTTGAGTTGATAAAGCGTTTGACCAGCATAACTGCTCGATGCCATAGAACCGACCAGTGCCAAACCTAAAACATACAGCCCGATATTTACAAAGTTATTTTTCATTTTTTTATAGATAAAAAATCTGCCCCAAACAGTTAGACAGAAGTTTAACAAAAAAATACACAATAAAACCTGTTCTATAATTTATTTCTCCACAACTTTGTAAAAAGCAAGGCTAAGGCTGAAAGATTGCCCTTAAAAAAAATTAATATTTTTTTAATCCAGTTTGCTTGACAGGTATAAGTTACTGATAAATATAAATAATAAAATTGATCAAAAAATAACCAATCTAAGGAAAAGCCTTAAATAATAGGTCGGAGACCTTGTCAAGTTGGATTGCATCCACAAAGTTATCCACAGCTTTTGTGGACAACTGAGCAAATGTACAAAGCGTAGGCATTGTGACTGTAATTTGAACGCATAAGGTCAAAACAGTTGATATTTTTAAGGCAAGGTTAACTGCACAGGATTGTCAATTTTCAGAATTTACATTCTTTTGCTGCGACAGTCATCTGAATCGGCTAAAATCACGCGGTATTTTATTTATGGGCAAATTCGTCTATGTACTCGCCAGTTGAGTCCGCACAAGGATTTAATTTCAAACCAGAACTGCCAACAAGTTCGGCATATCACCGTTTGTTGAAAAAGCTTCGCCGCCAAGTCGGTCATGCCATTCGTGATTTTAAAATGCTCGAAGAAGGTGACAAGGTAATGGTATGTATTTCTGGTGGTAAAGACAGTTATACCTTGCTTGATATTATGTTGCAGTTCAAACGCATCTCACCGATTAACTTCGATGTGGTGGCTGTGAATTTAGATCAAAAACAACCGGGTTTTCCAGATGACGTGTTACCACGTTATTTAGAAGAAAATAATATTCCGTATTATATTTTGGAAAAAGACACCTACAGCATTACCAAAAAATTAACCCCAGAAGGTAAAACCTACTGTGCGGTATGTTCAAGATTGCGCCGTGGTTCTTTATATGGTTTCGCTCAAGAGATTGGCGCAACCAAAGTGGCGCTGGGTCATCATCGTGATGATATTATGGCCACGTTCTTCTTAAACCTTTTCCACGGTGGCAGTTTAAAAGCCATGCCGCCGAAATTATTGTCGTCTGATAAGAAAAATATCTTGATTCGTCCACTGGCCTATGTGGAAGAAAAAGACATCATTAAATATGCTGAGATGCGTCAATTTCCAATTATTCCGTGTAATTTGTGTGGTTCGCAAGAAAATCTACAGCGTGCCATGATCAATAACATGCTGCGTGATTGGGATGCACAATATCCAAAACGCTTACACAGTATTTTTGGTGCGATGCAAAATGTTTCGCCGTCACAATTGGCCGATCGTGAATTGTTTGATTTTGAAGCCTTAGATGAACAGCGCCAAATGGATTTTACGCCAACTTCCTCAGCGTCTGATGAAGCTGCAAGTAAACGTATTGATATGGTGAATTTAGGCTTTGCCGTAGAATAAGCATCAACATAGACATCAATCTAGGATTGGTGTCTATGTTAAATTATCAGTTAATTTTATAAAGGCCTTAAAAAGATAAAAATTGAACGCTGCGTGCAAAAAAGCTAAAGCAGAAAACAATTTTACATGCTATAACAACCCTCAAGCATAATAGCTTCACAAAGATGTTGTCTGGATAGGCGACACAAATCAACAAATAAATTGAGGAAACATCATGCCTACCTTTTTAACTGATGATTGGTTTTCAACCGTAGATACATTGACTGCTGAAGCCGGTGATTTAAACTTGCCACCTGCACTTAAAAACTTAGCCATTAATTTGGTGGTTGTCGATGGGCAAAACACCACAGAGTTGTCTTTGGATGGCGGTGCGATCAAAAAAGGTCTCTCTTCAAATGCTAAAACCACTTTAAATATGGATGGTGAAACCTTACGTAAAGTGTTCTTAGAGTTTGATATGGCTGCAGCAATGCAAGCCTTTATGACCGGTAAAATTAAAGTTCAGGGCGATATGTCACAATTGATGGCTTTGCAAACTGCTAAGCCAAGCCAAGAACAAAAAGATTTGTTTAAAAAAGTGCTTGAGCATACCGCTTAAGTGCTTTTAAAACGAAAAAAAGCTTATCCATTTGGATAAGCTTTTTTTATGGCTAAATTTGACTTAGATATTGACCAATTGCGTGGTTTTAATATGTTCTAAGTAAGAGCGAATTCGCGTTACATACTGTACCGCTTGGCGATAACGCCCATTGTGAGCCTTATTGCGTTGTAAATAACTATACATATTGACCCAGCTATTCGGGTTTTTGCCCTGTGCACTAATTTTCTTTTGAATCTGATTGACGGCACCGGGGCCCATATTATAGGCAATGAGTGCATACCAATTTCGATCCGGATAAGGCACCTCCGGATATCGACTTAACATCTGGTCGTAATATTTCGCGCCGCCTTCAATACTTTGTTTGGGATCAGTTCGATTACTGACACCCATGGCTTTGGCTGTATTGTTGGTCAGCATCATTAAGCCGCGAACACCGGTGGGAGAGACCGAGTTGGGTTTAAGATAAGATTCTTGATAACCGATGGCAGCCAATAAATGCCAATCTAAATCGTATTTTGCAGCGGTACGTTTAAAACTGGCTTTATAAATGGGCATACGTTGGTTTAAATCACGCTGAATAGTATCCCATGATTCTTGTTTCACGACATTTCGATTATAAAATGAAGCCAATTGACGAATTGAGCCGGATTGTTTACCACGGCACACAAAGCCACTTGCTGTTTGTGCCAAGGGATCATCGCTGTGCTTAAACACCCAATTTAAGTTGGTGTCTAAGCCATTTTGTTGCAAGCTGGTTAAATCACCGCAGGTGGCTGAAAATGACGTTAAATGTTTTTGCTCAATTGTTGCCACATTGGCGGTGGTCATGGCAAAACTGGCTTTACCTTGTGCAACCCATTTTAAAGCGGTGGCATTATCGGGTACGGTTTTAAAGACCAATTTAACATTTAAGCTTTTGGCATAGTTACGCGCCAAGTCATAACCAAAGCCATAGAGGTGTGAATCGTTTTTAAAGACCGTAGTGGCATTTTCAACTGAAACCACGGTAAGTTGTTTGTCTTTTACCACAGTATCGTATTGATATGATTTACTGGCATTGATGCTGTGAAACGGAATGAGTAAAGTACTCAATGCAAGAATTTTTAAAGACAGAGAAGCGTTGAAAGAGCTAAGGCTAAGCCTTGCTCCAGAAGTTGAACTACTGAGCATGTTGTCTCCGCTACAAGTAATTTATGCCCTAAAAAGTAAAGGCGGACATGCCTCAGACTTTTACAAGTTGATAAATTCAATAAGGGTTGGGCAGTCATGACGTCATTCAAAAATGACAGGGGTATTAAAGGGAGAATAGTGTAGAATTTCTACATAGGTTGAAAATTGATCGTTTTGAAAACATGCGCGAATAATAAACATCAAAAGCAAGGTTGTCAAATTTTGTACGAAATTTCTTATAAATATACTGCATAATGATTTGATTTAATTGATTAATTTATTTTATACACTCTAGATGTGAATAAACAGCGGATAATCTCAGCGCTCTTTGTTCATTAATTGTAAGCTTAACCTTCGAAGATACTATGAAATCTAACTTAATTACGCGTACCGGACATGATAAATTAGTTGCAGAATTACAACGGCTTTGGCATGAAGAACGTCCAGAAATCACGCGAAAAGTAAACTGGGCGGCCAGTCTCGGCGATCGTAGTGAAAACGCTGATTACAAATATAATAAACAAATTTTACGTCAAATTGACCGCCGCGTTCGTTACCTCGGCAAGCGTTTAGAAGAGCTAAAAATTATTGATTTTTCACCTGAACAAGCCGGTAAAGTATATTTTGGTGCTTGGGTGGAGATTGAAAATGATCAAGGTGAACAAAAGACCTTACGTGTAGTGGGCGTAGATGAAATTTATGATCATCATCCGCAACATATTTCCATTGCTTCACCCATGGCGCGTGCTTTATTGGGCAAACAGGTAGAAGATGAGGTGGAAGTGCTGACGCCATCGGGTAAAAAAATTTGGTATATCAATAAAATTCGCTATGAAACCTCGTAAAGCTTACATCATTAAGCACTTTTGCTTTTATTTTAAGCATTCGATAGGCAAAAAGTAGAAAAGTGTTTGCCAAGTGGATGTTTTATTTATATGATAGCCGCCATTGGAAGCGTGGCAGAGCGGTTTAATGCACCGGTCTTGAAAACCGACGAGGGTGTGAGTCCTCCGTGAGTTCGAATCTCACCGCTTCCGCCAAATTTAAAAACCCCGATCATTGATCGGGGTTTTTTATTGTCGACGATTTTTTATAAATAAAATGTAGCGCTGGAATAAGACGCACGATCTATCCGATAATATCGACATACCGCATTAATTTTTAAATGATTGCAGCGGTTGTAAGCGAAAATTCAGCAATCAATACGCTGCTAAAAACCATGCTGTATAAGCGCTTTAAAATATCAAGAGCAGGTATTTGTAAATCGATGCTTACTGTTGAAAGCGCAGGTTTAGTGCTGAGGAGGTAGATATTCAAATAGAAGATTCTATAAGTTGGAAAATGATCGGAATGATCTTTTTCTATTCATTTGCTAAAAACTTCAGGGTCTGAATCTGTTTTTTACACGACTTTTTAACGCGATAGATGAGTGGCTTAAAATTTAGTCACGCATAAATTTATGCTGATTTGAGTCTGATAAAGTTGAATTAGATGCTGGGTCATATCACCGACATACATGGTCAGAGCTGCGGCTAAGCGTTATTATAGTGTTCTTCAGGTCCTTGGAACGCGCTATGAAAATTGTTGCAGATGAAAATCTGGCTTTTACTGACTATTTTTTTGCCGAATTTGGTGAAATTCAGCAGCTTGCTGGGCGCAGCTTAACGCATGCACAAGTAAAAGATGCAGATACGCTATTGGTGCGTTCAGTGACCCCTGTGAATGAGGCATTGATTGCAGATACGCGCTTAAAATTTGTGGGTAGCGCCACCATTGGAACTGATCATTTAGATATTAACAGTTTAGAAAAACATCATATTACCTGGTCAAATGCAGCAGGCTGTAATGCACAAGCAGTGGCTGAATATGTGATTACCGCATTGTTATATGTACAGCCGACTTTAATCGATCAAAATGAACAGTTTACTTTGGGTATTATTGGCTTAGGCAATGTCGGTTCACGCTTGGCTGCAATGGCAAAATTGCTGGGTTGGAGCGTGCTGGGGTTTGATCCATTTGTACAGCATGAGGATATTCAACAAGGCACGTTCGAGGACGTGTTAAAAACTGCAGATGCTATTTCTATCCATGTGCCGTTGACTGAAACCGGACAGCATCCAACTTTTCATTTGTTTAATGCAGAAGCTTTAGCCGGCATGAAGCCTGATGCGATCTTAATTAATTCCGCCCGTGGCGCTGTGGTTGAAGAGGCTGCCTTAATTGCCGATATTCAACAGCGTCAGCGTGCAGTGGTATTGGATGTATTTGAACATGAGCCAGAAATTTCGGCAGAATTATTAAATCTGCTGCGTCTGGTAACACCGCATATCGCAGGCTATAGCTTAGAAGGCAAAGCACGCGGTACCGAAATGATTTATCAGGCATTTTGTCAGACTTTTCATGCTGATGCATATAAACGCTTTGACACGCAATTGCCGCTTTGTAAGCCCTATTTTCAAGATCAAACTTTAAAACAAGCGCTCAACCTGCATTTAAGCCAAATTTATGATATCGCACGCGATGATGCCAATCTAAGAGCATGTTTAAACAATGGTCAAGTAGATCAGCAGGCATTTGATGATTTGCGTAAAAGTTATCCGCTTCGCCGTGAATGGGCTGCGCATGGAGGGCCAACAGCATGAGTCAGGATAATCTTGCTATACGCTATCAACCCAGCTGCGATATGCCTGCGATACAAGCGCGCGCTCGAATGTATAGCCAAATTCGCCAATTTTTTGCTGAGCGCGAAGTGTTAGAAGTAGAAACGCCGATTTTATCGCAAGCTGGCGTCACCGATGTACATCTAGCGTCGATACAGGCACAGCGTCATATGGGTGGTCGTAAGCATCTGCATTATTTACAAACCTCACCTGAGTTCGCGATGAAGCGTTTATTGGCCAGCGGCAGCGGAGCAATTTATCAAATATGTAAAGTTTTTCGGGATGACGAACACGGCCGTAAACACAACAGTGAATTCACCATGTTGGAGTGGTATCGGCCGCATTTCAGCTTAAAAGCGCTGATGTTGGAAGTCACCGATTTACTTAACCTGACTTTGGGACAGCGTTTTGGGCAGGTGCGCCCTACGATTTTAAGTTATAAGCATGCTTTTATGGATCGTCTGGAGCTGAATCCGTTACAGGCCAGCTTAAAACAGCTCAAGGAGTGTTGTATTCGCGTCGGTTTAGATCTTGATTTAGGTGATGACCGCTTGGGGTATATAGATTTGTTGTTTTCCCATATCGTCGAGCCGAGTTTAGGTTTTGATTGTCCGGTCTTCTTAACCGACTTTCCACCTGAAATGGCCTCCTTAGCCAAAGTAAAATTAGACGAAGATGGGGAGGAGGTTGCTGCACGCTTTGAGCTGTATATCGAAGGCTTGGAATTGGCCAATGCCTATGATGAATTAAGTGATGCTCACATCTTACGACAACGATTTGAAGCAGATAACCGTGAACGTGAAAAGTTAGCTTTAACCGTTATGCCAGTCGATGAGTATTTACTGGCAGCTTTGGCTGCGATGCCAGAATGTGCAGGGATTGCTTTGGGTATAGACCGTTTATTGATGGTGGCAACTAAAAAAATGAAATTAGAGCAAGTGCTGACTTTCCCTGCAGATATTTCTTAGGCTGTGGCTATAAGGGTGGATAACGATTAAAGTCCATATTCTAGGCTTAAAAGTAGATTGAATTTTTCTTTTGTCGCATATCTTGATGTTCAATAAAAAAGCGCTGAAATCACGGCGCTTTTTTATTGAAGATGCATTAAACAGGAGGATTAAACACTGAGATAGTGGGCTTTAAATTCTGTTAAGGCATCAATACGGCGTTGAATCAGCATCTCACCAATATCGGGACCTTTAATCTCTGGCGGTAAATCTTGCGCACGAATAGCACGCACCACCTGCATCGCTTTTAATACATAGTCTGCTTGAGGATACTCGCGGTCTTCTAAACCAAGGCGACCACGTGAATCACATTCGCAGGCTTGTACATACGCCTCCACTCGATCAGGGCGGCGCAGCACATCTAAGCGCTGCAATAAACGCCACAAAGTACCCGGTTTAAGGGTAAGGGCTTGATGGCATTTTAAATGCTCTTTACACACCGCAATGGCCAGTTGTTTGGTGTTGGTCGGGACTTTAAGTCGCTCACACACTTCGGTTACCGGTTTGATACCACGTTCTTCATGCATGATATGGCGGGGTAATTCCTCATCTGGTGTTAAGGCTTTGCCCAAATCATGCATTAAAACGGCAAAGCGCACATCAAGTGAATAATTGGCTTTACAGGCTTGTTGCAATGACATCATGGTATGAATACCACAGTCAATTTCAGGGTGATATTCAGGGCGCTGCGGCACACCATATAGCGCATCTAATTCAGGAAAAAGAACTTTTAACGCACCACAACTACGCAGTGTTTCAAAATACTGATCAGCATCTTTTTCCATTAAAGCACGAGAAGTTTCTTTCCACACCCGTTCAGGCGTTAAGGTATTTAATTCCCCCGATTCTGCCAAATGGCGCATCAGCGTGAGCGTTTCATCTGCAATGCTAAAGCCTAACGATTTATAGCGTGCAGCAAAACGTGCAATACGTAGCACACGTAACGGATCTTCTAAAAAAGCATCGGAGACATGACGTAATACGCGATCTTTTAAATCTTGTTGACCGCCATACGGATCATATATATGGCCGGCTTCATCCATGGCAATGGCATTAATGGTGAGGTCGCGGCGGATTAAATCTTGTTCTAAACTGACATTAATATCCGTATAGAATTCAAAGCCATGATAGCCCTGACCGGATTTACGTTCAGTGCGCGCTAACGCATATTCTTCTTTTGTTTTGGGATGCAAGAAAACAGGGAAATCTTTACCCACAGGCTGATAGCCCAAAGCTACAAGCTGTTCAGGTGTTGCACCGACAACCACATAATCTTTTTCGTGATAGGGATGAGCGAGTAAATGATCTCGCACTGCACCGCCTACTAAATAAACTTGCATGAAAAAAACCTCTATTCTTCAAGCAATCATGCTACAGAATAGAGGTTTTCTCAAGTAAAGAACCTGAGCTTTCGCTCAGGTAAGTCTTTATTTGGTTTCAGTCTGCTGAATTTCAGCCACTGTGAGTGCGGTCATATTCACCACACGACGCGTAGTCGCTGTTGGCGTTAAGATATGCACCGGTTTTGCTGCACCCAATAAAATCGGGCCAATCGTGACATTATTGCCTGAAGTTGATTTCAGTAAATTAAACGAAATATTGGCTGCATCAAGGTTTGGCATGATCAATAAATTTGCCGAGCCTTTAAAGCGTGAGTTCGGGAATGCAAACTGACGGATATTTTCATCCAAGGCTGCATCGCCGTGCATCTCACCTTCAACTTCAAGATCTGGCGCAATTTCATTCAGAATTTCAAACACTTTACGCATTTTTTGTGCACTTGCATCGTGCTGATCACTGCCAAAGCTGGAATGTGATAACAAGGCAACACGTGGAGTAATACCAAAGCGGCGTACTTCTTCAGCAGCCAAAATGGTCATTTCAGCCAATTGTTCAGCAGTTGGATTGGTATTGACGTAAGTATCGGCAATAAACAAATTACGATCATTGAGCATCAAGGCATTTAACGTAAAGAAGTTGTTGCGACCTTGTTTTAGACCAATGACATTTCTTACGAAATCTAAATGAATATCGTAGCTTGCATAAGTACCGCAGAGCATACCGTCCGCATGACCGAATTTCACCAACATAGCGGCAATTAAAGTCGAGCGACGACGTGATTCACGTTGTGCATACTCAGGCGTTACGCCCTTACGCTGCATGGTTTGATAATAATCTTCAGCGAACTGTTCGTAATGCGGATTGTTTTCTTGATCCACAATTTCAATGTTCACGCCATGCTCAAGACGTAAGCCCAATTTTTTAATATTGGCTTCAATCACCGCAGTACGGCCCACTAAAATTGGTTGAGCCAAGCCTTCATCGACGGCAATTTGCACGGCACGAAGTACACGTAAATCTTCGCCTTCAGCATAAGCAATGCGTTTAGGATCAGATTTGGCTTGAGCAAAGATCGGTTTCATCATAAATGCAGAGTTATACACAAACTCTGATAATTTTTGACGATACGCTGAGAAATCTTGGATTGGGCGCGTTGCGACACCAGAATCCATCGCGGCTTTGGCCACAGCCGGTGCAATTTCAAGAATTAAACGTTGATCCAGTGGACGCGGGATAAGATATTCGCGGCCAAAAGAGGCTGATTTTTCACCATAAGTGGCAGCATCGGCTTCGATGTGTGCCATGCGTGCAATGGCATGTACGCAAGCAATCTTCATTTCTTCATTAATGGTGGTTGCACCAACATCTAATGCGCCACGGAAGATATACGGGAAGCACAGGGCATTATTCACTTGGTTTGGATAGTCTGAGCGACCAGTGGCCATAATCACATCTGGACGGACTTCGTGCGCATGTTCAGGTAAAATTTCTGGATCAGGATTGGCCAAGGCAAAAATAATTGGATTCTCAGCCATCACTTTAACCATTTCTTTGGTTAAAATTCCTGCGGCAGAAAGACCCAAGAACATATCACTACCGGCAATAACATCGCCGAGTTGTGTGCCGCTAATGTCTTGCATATAGCGTTTTTTCGACTCATCCAGATTGTCACGATGTGTGGTGATCAAACCGCGTGAATCGGCTACGGTAATGTTTTCTTTACGTGCGCCCAATGCGCAGAGTAAATCTAAACATGACAAGGCTGCAGCACCTGCACCAGAGGCAATAATTTTGATGTCTTCAATTTTTTTGCCGGTCAGTTGCAAGGCATTGAGTAATGCTGCACCGACAATAATCGAGGTGCCATGTTGGTCATCATGGAACACAGGAATATTCATGCGTTCACGAAGTTTTCGTTCAATATAGAAACATTCTGGCGCTTTAATATCTTCGAGGTTAATCCCGCCAAAGGTCGGCTCCAATGCCGCCACAATTTCCACAATCTTATCTGGATCGTTTTCAGCAATTTCTAGATCGAAGACATCGACACCGGCAAACTTTTTAAACAGTACGCCTTTGCCTTCCATTACTGGTTTTGAGGCCAAAGGACCAATATTACCAAGACCTAGAACGGCTGTACCATTGGTAATCACGGCGACTAGATTGGCACGTGCGGTATACAGTGCAGCAGTGGATGGGTCACGTTCAATCTCTAAACATGGCGCTGCAACACCTGGAGAGTAAGCCAGTGCTAAATCATGTTGATTGACTAGCTGTTTGCTTGGCGTAACACTGATTTTTCCTGGGGTTGGATATTCGTGATAGTACAAAGCTTGCTGTTTTAATGATTGATCGTCCATCGGTATCTCTATTGTTACTTAAGTTACCCAGCCCAAAGCTGGTGGTTTTTTGCGTCGTTTTATCGAATATACCATTAGTTGCGCCCTTAGCCCAGTCACCAATCGGCCATTTTTCAGCAAACTTATCTTTCAGCGCAATGACTTATATTAAGAAGTTATAAGTCGGTGTTGTTCTAGGAATAACGTGGCTTCTTTTTCAGGTAACGGTTTAGAAAAGAAGAAACCTTGCGCAATATCACATTCTAAATCTTGTAAATAATCGAGTTGCTGCTGTGTTTCAATGCCTTCAGCCACCACAACCAAATTCATGGCTTTGCCCATCGCAATCATAGCGCGCACAATGGCGGTTTGTTTGTCTTGACCAATTTTGGAGATAAAACTGCGATCTATTTTCAAGATATCAATCGGGAAGTCGGCCAGATAGGCCAGTGATGAATAGCCTGTACCAAAATCATCCAGTGAAATATTGATATTTCGTTTTTTAATTTCATTGAGTAGATTTTTAACGCTGACTGAATTTTCAAGTAAAGACGATTCAGTAATTTCAAGTTCTAAGCTTGAACCTAAGATATTATAAGTGGCAATGGCGCAGTCAATATCTTCTAATAATTGTCCGCGTTGTAATTGCTGCGGCACCACATTGACTGAGACACAAATATTATTAAAGCCTAAATCGTTCCATTGGCGAATTTGTTTGGCCGTTTCTTGGATCACAATCTTACCAATGTCAGAGATTAAACTGGTTTGTTCAGCCAAAGGAATAAACAGATTTGGCGCAATAATGCCTTTGGTGGGGTGTTTCCAGCGCACCAAGGCTTCAAAGCCATAAATATTGTGATCGCTAAAATTAATTTTTGGTTGGTAGTAAACCACCAGCTGATTGTTATTGATGGCAAAGCGTAAATCACGCTCTAAATAAACCTCTTGCGTGGTTAAAATACTGGTTTTATTGGAGTAATAACATAAAGTGTTGCCACCTAAGCTTTTGGCTTCACTTAAAGCTTGTTCTGCACAATTATTCAGATAATCCAATTGTCGCCCATTTTCTGGATACATCGCCACGCCCATAGATAAGGTGACAATGTGATCTTGTCCAAGAATATGAAAGGGCAGTAAAAAGGCCTGACTCATGGTTTCATAATGCTTTTGAACAGAGGGGCGAATATGAGAAATTTCATAGACAATGGCAAAGTCATCGCCATTTAAATGGGCCACCAGCAAGGCTTCTGTATTGGTCAGTCGCAGTCGTTGTGCCACTTGACGTAACAATTCATCGCCACCACTGTTCGATAAAAATTCATTTAACGGTCTAAAGCGATCAATATTGAGGCGAATAACTGCCAGTTGTTTAATCGAGTCTTGTTGGCTGACTAAATATTGGTGCAGTTGATAATTATAATAAAAGCGATTGGGCAAGTCGGTGAGCGGATCATAATTTTCTAAGTACGATAAGCGTTGTTCTTGTAACTTGCGTTCGGTTAAATCTGAAACAATACCGACATAGTGGGTGACCCGATTTTTTTCATCACTAATGGCATTAATGTGCATGCAAATACACAGTTCATTGGCAAATAGGAATTTTTCACTCAGCTCACCATCAAATTCACCCATTTTAAGCAATTGCTGAACAATCGCGTGATGGCTGGTTCTTTGTCGTGATTTTTCATTTTCAGTAATATCAAATAAATATTTACCGATAATTTGCTGATTGGAAAAGCCCGTTAACTGTTCATAAAATAAATTAGTTTCAATATAGCGCAGTTGATCATCAAGGATGAAAATACCTTGTCCTGCTTGTTGTAGCACACTGGCGGCAAGTTTTAAGCGCTCTTGAGTTTGACGTTCTTCATCAATATCACGGCGAATACCAATCATACGCAGTGGTTTTTTATTGGCCGGATCACGCGAAATCACTCGGCCAATATCGTGTACCCATTTCCATTTTCCGGGAATATATTGAATACGATAGGTGGTCTCATACAGATCACTATGTCCGCGACAATGTTTTCTAATCGCCACTTTAAATTGTTCGACATCATCGGGGTGAATAATATTTTCTAATCTAAATTTATGCTGTTTTAAGGTTTTGAGCGTTTTTTGGTGTAGGGCATCAGTCAGGATAATTTCACGATCTTTGATGTTCCAATCCCATGGTCTTAAGCCGGCAATTTCGTGTGCCAGAACAAGGCTTTGTTGTTGGTTTTCTAAATCGGTATTCATTTGTGCAATCGCACCTGTGCGCTCTTTTACTTTTTGTTCTAGCAATTGATTATGAAGGTGTAATTGCGATTCAATATCTTTAGATTTATTGATTTCAGTGGTCAGTTGCTGACAGAGCTCATCGGTCCAACGTACTTGTTGTTCTGCACTTTTAATCAATTGTTGGTTCTTATAAGACAGCAATGAAATACGCATATGTGTGCGATAAGCTAAATTGGCACACAGTAAAATAAAAATAAGGATAAAATTATTGGCCAGATGAAAAAAATAATTAGAGTTTTCAGGAGCGATAAACTGACAAATAAAATAAGGTGCAATGGCCGGAATAAAGGCCAAACAAAAATAATTTAAGCGTTGGGTTAAGCACAGCAGCGCCACCGACTGCGTCACAATCATCAGCAGGGCAGAGAGAATGAGGCCATGTGTGGGATTAAACGCCGTATTGTATTGTGGTAAATCATAATAAAGTAGAGAAATACCGACACCAATACAACTGCCGAGGATAAGACACTGTAATTGTATCCAGCGGTGTGCGTATTTGAGTACGAAATTACGCGGTTTAAAATAAATACTGGTAATAATCAGGCTTAAGCCGCCTAAAATTTCAGTGGCAATAAACCAAAGATTAAAATAAGGCGAAGGTTTGGAAAAATTAAATTGATAAATAACATAAACATATAGTGAAACAATCAAAATACTCAGCACGAAAAATCGGCTAAGCCGAATCGTATTGGTAATTTGAGCTACATTAACATGCTGTTTAACACGCTCATCGAGAAGATCTGGCATACAAGCAAAAACCTTATTTTCGTTTTGCGATAGATTGTTTACGTTAATTGTTCCAACATTCTTTTAAGGCAAATTATCTTAAATATGTACGAATATATGTTGCTGTCAAGAGTAGTAATGTTATTAAGTAAAATCAATCAAAGTGGCGCTTATTTACACAAAATAAGATGAACTAGCCAGTTACGTTATAATTCAAAATAGACAAGGCCACAATCGGTGCTGTTTCGGTACGCAAGACGCGATTGCCAATACACCAGTTGATAAAACCTGCCTGATTCGACAAGCTGATTTCTGCATCACTTAATCCGCCTTCGGGGCCAATCAGTAGTGCAATGTCAGTTGTAGTGTTTGCTAAAACATCAATTTGTTCTTTATTGGGTGCAAGCACTAATTTGGTACTGGGTAAATCACTTGCAAGCCAATCGTGTAAAGAGATCGGGGCTAGAATTTGTGGAACACGATTCATGCCACATTGTTCGCAAGCCGCAATGGCTATAGCTTGCCAATGCTCTATTTTCTTTTGATCGCGTTCATATTTAAGCCGCATCTCGCAGCGTTCAGAGGTGAGCAATTGAATATTTGAAACGCCCAATTCCACCGCTTTTTGAATCACGTAATCCATACGGTCACCTTTACTCATCACTTGACCGAGTAAGGTGTTAAAGATTGGTGTACGGTCATCAGGGTTGAAGGAGTCGACAGAAATATTGGCCGATTTTTTATGAATCTGCACCAGAGTGACTTGGTATTCCCCGCCTTGTCCATTGAACAAGGTAGCAACTTCACCGACTTTGGCACGTAACACTTTTATCCAATGATGAAAAACGGTTTCGGTTAATTCAACCTGTGTATTCACAGTTAAATCCGCTTGCATAAAAAATCGTGGCACGTGTTCAGACTCTCAAAATCGGTGAAAAGACGAAAATTTAATTTAAATTAAGCAAGACCCAAATCAACCACCAACTGGCGATTAGGCTCGGTGTGATTCATGCTGTAAAAATGCAAACTGGGTGCGCCACCGGCAATCAGACGCTCGCATAATTTTAGCACCACTTCATGCCCAAAGGCTTTAATACTTGCACTGTCATCACCATAAGTGGCCAATTGCTTACGAATCCAACGTGGAATTTCAGCGCCTGTACCGTCAGCAAAGCGAATCAGATTGCTGGCATTGGTAATGGGCATAATGCCCGGTGCAACGGGAATATCAAGGCCTTCTTTTTGCAGACGATCAATAAAGTAAAAATATGCATCTGGATTAAAGAAAAACTGGGTAATTGCAGCATTGGCACCGGCATGGGCTTTGGCAATAAAGTGTTGAATGTCTTTATCGAAGCTATCCGATTGCGGATGCATTTCAGGGTACGCCGCCACTTCAATGTTGAAATGATCGCCTGAATGTTGGCGAATAAAACGCACTAAATCTGCTGCATAGGGCAGTTCGCCTAAGCTGACTTGACCGGAAGGTAAGTCGCCACGCAAAGCCACAATACGGTTAATGCCTTGCGATTTGTATAAATCTAACAGCTCTGCAATACGGGCTTTGTCATCGCCAATACACGACAGATGCGGGGCAACTGGTGTGCCTTTACCATTAAAGTCATTGATGGCAGCAAGCGTACGTTCACGGGTTGAACCACCTGCACCATAAGTGACTGAAAAAAACGCAGGGTTGAGCAGTTGTAATTCTTGATGCACAACACGAAGTTTTTCCGCACCGACATCAGTTTTAGTCGGGAAAAATTCAAACGAAATTGGGACACGTTTGGTCATTTCTCAAATCCTTTATTATAAATACTTTAATTTTTGTGTATGTCCTTTATCCGATACTTTATCTGCACCATATCTGGCGCAGATAAAGTCATCCGACCCATCATTGGTTAATGAAAGTTCCCTCTGTTCTACGTCACTTTAAAGCGGTGCTTAAGGTGGGTTGAGCAGAGGGCGGGGTCGAGATATTTTCAGAACTTAGTATTTATACGTATCAGACTTGAATGGGCCTTCAACTGGAACACGCAAATAATCTGCTTGCACTTGAGTGAGTTGGGTCAATACGCCGCCAAAACCTGCCACCATTGCCGCAGCCACTTCTTCATCTAATTTCTTAGGAAGGAGTTCAACACGGATGGCCGCTTGTTTTTGATCTTCAGCAAGATCAGCAAATTTTTCAGCGAACAAATGCATTTGTGCCAAAACTTGATTGGCAAAAGAACCATCCATAATACGTGAAGGGTGACCAGTCGCATTACCCAAGTTCACTAAACGACCTTCAGACAGTAAGATTAAATAATCATTTTCATTTTCTGAACGATACACTTGGTGTACTTGTGGTTTAACTTCAACCCACTTATAACCACGTAAATAGTTGGTATCAATTTCAGTATCAAAGTGACCGATATTACACACCACAGAACCTGCTTTTAAGCTATCCAACATGGCAGAATCACAGACGTGATAGTTACCGGTGGTGGTTACGATAAGGTCGGTATTTTCAAGAAGCGTCAGGTTGATGTCTTCTTTTTTACCGGTTTGTACGCCGTTGTTGTATGGAGATACGACTTCGTAACCGTCCATACAAGCTTGCATTGCACAGATTGGATCGACTTCAGTTACACGTACAATCATGCCTTCTTGACGAAGTGATTGTGCTGAACCTTTACCCACATCACCATAACCAATCACCAATGCACGACGACCCGACATTAGCATGTCAGTACCGCGTTTGATGGCATCGTTAAGTGAGTGACGGCAACCGTATTTGTTGTCGTTTTTAGACTTGGTCACTGAATCGTTGACATTGATTGCAGGGGTTTTCAGTGAACCGTCTTTCCACATTTCAAGCAGGCGTTGTACACCTGTGGTGGTTTCTTCCGTAATACCGTGGATTTTAGCAATCAAATCTGGGTATTGTTCATGCACAACAGCAGTTAAATCACCGCCATCATCCAAAATCATGTTGGCATCCCAAGGGGTGCCATTCACATTAATTTGTTGATCAAGACACCATAAGTATTCTTCTTCAGTTTCGCCTTTCCAAGCAAACACAGGAACACCTGAAGCGGCAATAGCAGCAGCAGCATGGTCTTGAGTTGAGAAGATGTTACATGAAGTCCAACGTACTTCTGCACCGAGTTCAACCAGCGTTTCAATTAAAACGGCAGTTTGAATGGTCATGTGGATACAGCCGAGAATTTTTGCGCCAGCCAGTGGTTTTGCAGCAGCATAACGACGACGTAAGCCCATCAATGCTGGCATTTCTGCTTCAGCAAGTTTGATTTCTTTACGGCCATAATCAGCAAGTGAAATATCAGCAACTTTGTAATCTGTAAATGAAGCAGTAACCGCGTTCATCTGGATCTCCTAGGAAAAAATAGATTGGATCGTTATGTTCGCGGATGCCGTTGTTGATCAAAATGAAAATTTGATCGATGGTCGAGCCTAGCGATTTTACATTGATATACCTGTAAAACGTCGCAGCATCCCTCGACTAGTGGGCTATTGTACTTGGAATTTTGTTTTGTTCCAATCAGATATTAATTAATATATAACTTAAAAAACCTACTGCACGAAGATTACTTGTATTTGAAAACAACCAATAAAACTTAAAAGCCACCGCCATTAAAAATTACAGCATCAAAATTTAGGAAAATTAAAAATATGCATAAATATTTATGGGTGCTTATATTGATTAATACCACTATTTTAGCCAATGACAGTACGGGTTACGTCAGTACGGGCGGCGTACAGTATTTGAAAAATAAAGATATTCAAATGTATAGCGAAGATTTATTTATCAGTAAAAAACAGATTAAAGTCGATTATCAATTTAAAAATTTAAGCAATAAAGACATCACTGAAACCATTATTTTTCCTTTACCTAAAATTGAGAATTATTTTGAATCGGATTTCGCTGACACCGAAAAATTGCTGAAAAGCTTTAAGATTCAGGTGAGTGGAAAAAGTATCCAACCGAAAATGCATGTACGTACTTTTATTCAGATATATGATCAATCCAAACCGATTGATTTAACCACGGAATTTCAACACTGTGGTTTTACTGAAAAAGAAATGTTAAATCCATGGAACCGTGAGGATGATCAATATGAGATTTTTGAGGAGA
>NZ_JXBK01000001.1:2115916-2234902 GCF_000816495.1 Acinetobacter harbinensis | reverse complement strand
TAAAAAAGTGTCCACGTCCTGCTTTGCAAAAAGTGCTAGCGCGTCATCAAGATGAACCGATTCGTTGGTGGTCTCAGGTGATTTATAGTTGGCCACAAACCTTTAAGGCCAATGCTGTGACAAAAGTACAGCATCAATATGTGCCATTGGTGGGTGGTTCAGTGGCGTTGTATGCACCAGAAGATAGCAAAACTTACTGTATGGATCAGAACTTTCAAGCAGGATTAAAACAGGCTAAATCGCAAAATGCAGCTTATTCTGCTTTGGGCTATATTCTCACTACAGGTGCAAATTGGGCGAAACCGATTCAAAATTTTAAATTAACCATAGAGCGCGACAGCAATGAACTGGTGTCTTTTTGTTGGTTAGGTCGCGTTAAAAAAATCAGTGCCACACAGTTTCAAATGATTGAAAAGAACTTTATTCCACAACAGGATTTAGACATTATTTTTGTGCAGAAGTTTTAACGAATGATTTACATCAAAGATTAAGAAAAAAGCCCATCAAATGATGGGCTTTAGTTGATTATTCAGCTTCAGTCGCATCTGCTTTGTCATTCCAGAAATCCGCTTTTTCTACATCGACATCAATTCCCATACCGTGTTCATAGATACAGGCTAAATCACGCATGGCTTGTACTTCGCCTAGTTCGGCAGCTTGTTGAACCAATTCAACCGATTTTACGAGGTCTTTTTTAACCACATCACCACGACGGTAAAAATTAGACAACTCTAACAGTGCAGCAGGATGGTTGTGCTTACTTGCTTGTTCCAACCAACGGTAAGCATGCTTAAAATAAATTTTTGACTCTTTAGGGTCTTCTTCTAACATATCTTTGGCATAGAAGGCATAACCTTCACCCAGCCAGTACATGGCTTCCACATGACCCAATTGTGCTGCTTTTAGCGCCCATTCCTCTGCAAGCTCAATATATTGCTCCTCATCACTGCTCATATAAATTTCAGCAAGTTCAAATTGAGCATTGGCATTGCCAGCTGTAGCACGGTTAAGCAGTTCGGTTGAAATAGAGAGATCAGACATCAAAAAATCCAAAGTACAGAATCGCTATAGCCTAAATGTTTAGCGTGAAAAAGCCAATCGGAAGATCAGCTTTTCAAAAGATGATGGTTTAACTCAAGGGACGAGAGCAATCCAGCCCAATAAATTAGAAGGATCAGCTGAAAAGTAGAGCGCCATAAAAAACAGCGACCGAAGCCGCTGTTTTATGAGCTTAAAAAGCTTAAGCTTCTTGTTGAATACCGGCTACGAGCCATTCTTGGTTAGAGCCTGCGGGTTTGGTAAAATGCCAAACTTCAGCAAATGCTTGCGCTGGGCTGTTTAAATCTTCACTGACTGTACCGGTGAAACGCACACTCACCACATATTGACCATTCTCATTGGCCGAGTTGGTGACCATGGCATTGAGATTGGAGAATTCAGCAACATCTTGGTCTTGGTTGGCCATAATGTCACTATGCATGGACTGATAAAGCTCAGGCGTTAAATAACGTTGAATTTCATTGATATTGCTGGCGGTATTCATCGACTGAATATGGTTAAAACGCTGACGAGCCACACGTAAAAATGCCGCAGGTTCACTACCATCAGGCAATTGGTTGCCATTACTGGTCGATGCACTACCAAACGGTGCTTGAGGTGCAGCACCTGCCGTACCACCGACAGATTGACCAAAAATATTGCTGTTGTCATTGCTGGTACGCGGTGCGGCAGTTGGTTGACCAAACGGTGCAGTATTTCCAGCATTGTTCGGTGCATACGGATTATTCGCGGCTAATTTTTTTTTTGCTCCGAATTTACGGAATAAGAAGAACGCGCCTGCGGCTATGAGTAAAATCCAAATCCAATTCGGAATACCGCCTTTTTCTTCTTGCTGTTGTTCAGTGGCCTGTGCATTGCTTGCAGGCGTGTTGTCGTCAGCTAAAGCATTGGCTGCGACAGCACCAATTGCAGCACCGGCGACACCGGCAGCAACCATACCGCCTACGCCTGGACCTTTTCGTGCAGGTGCAGTATTGGGCTGAGCGGGGGCAGCTTGACGTGGTTGAGACGATTGGCTTGGCGCAGCAGAGCGGCTCATGCCATGGCTTTTACCACCACCGGCACGTTTTGCCTCAGCCATCGGTGCAACCACCAAACTTGCCATTAAAAGAGCTGCCATCAAACCACGCTGTCGAACTTTCATCGATTTTTCCTAAATAAAAATTAAATTATAGCCCGATAGTTATGGCGCTATTTATCGTGAATTTCAATATCAAATTGGTATTATTTTACTTAATTTCGCTTATATCGGCTTTTAGCTTAATTCTTCACTCAAATTCATGGCTTCAGCCAGTGCTTCATGTAGTCGCGCCACTGAAATAATCTGCACATTCGGAATCGGTTTTTGCGGCGCATTGCCGCGCGGTAAAATAATGTATTTAAAACCATGTTTAATGGCTTCTTTTAAACGCTCTTGACCATTGGGTACAGGGCGAATTTCCCCCGAAAGTCCAACTTCACCAAATACCGCCAATTGTTGCGGCAGCGCTTTACCACGTAGACTTGAGGCACAGGCCAATAAAACCGCAAGAT
Organism: Acinetobacter harbinensis; assembly: GCF_000816495.1. Classification (GTDB taxonomy): domain Bacteria; phylum Pseudomonadota; class Gammaproteobacteria; order Pseudomonadales; family Moraxellaceae; genus Acinetobacter; species Acinetobacter harbinensis. The sequence goes on along the minus strand of NZ_JXBK01000001.1, from coordinate 2,232,310 downwards.
CCGAGCCGGTTTCGGTAATTTTTAATCCGCCCACCACGTTGACATAGACATCTTGGCCTGAGGTTTGTACGCCGCCATGACGGTGCATCACGGCAAGTAGCATATTCAGGCGGTTTTGATCCAGACCCAAGGCCACACGGCGCGGTTGTACATGTGCATCGTCTACCAAGGCTTGTACTTCCACCAACAGGGGGCGCGTACCTTCACGGCTAATCATCACAATTGAACCCGGAATGGCTTCATCATAGCGACTTAAAAAAATAGCCGAGGGATTGGAGACTTCGCGTAAGCCTTTTTCAGTCATGGCAAACACGCCCAGTTCATTGACTGCGCCAAAACGGTTTTTCACTGCACGAATCATGCGATAGCGTGAGTCCGATTGACCTTCAAAATACAATACGCAATCGACCATGTGTTCTAAAACACGCGGTCCAGCCAAAGCACCTTCTTTGGTCACATGGCCCACCAAAAAGAGCGCCGTACCACTATTTTTAGCAAAACGCGTTAATAAGGCCGCAGATTCCCGAATTTGCGAGACGCCACCCGGTGCAGATTGCAAGGTTTCGGTATACAGCGTTTGAATGGAATCTAAAATGGCCACCGCCGGACGTTGTTGCGCTAAAACCTCACAAATACGTTCCACGCAAGTTTCAGCCATGACTTTAAGATGATCTGTGGGTAATTCTAAGCGATGAGCACGTAATGCCACTTGGGAAAGCGATTCTTCACCGGTCACATAGAGTGCCGCACTTTTTTTTGTGGCCATATAGCACGCAGTTTGCAGCAAAATAGTCGATTTACCAATGCCCGGATCACCACCAATCAACACCACCGAACCGGTCACTAAGCCGCCGCCTAAAACGCGGTCGAATTCACTGATACCAGTGACCAAACGTGTTTCATTGGACACGGAAATTTGATTAAGCGTGGTAATGGTGGCCGCTTGACCAGCATAGCCACCACTCATTTTCGGTTGCGCGCGATGAGTTACGGTAGGTTCAACACGTACTTCAGTCAGACTGTTCCATTCGCCGCAATCTGTACATTGACCGGCCCATTTTGGATGATCGGTTCCACATTGTTCGCAGCGGTAAACAGTTTTAACTTTGCTCATTGCAGTGTTATCTATATATTGAAAAGCTGGATAAAGAATGTAGCAATAGCTGTGCTGAAATACAATTTTTTGTAGGTGGATCGGGTGTGCTTGAAGCAATCTCGATCAATCAGGTGTCATCAAGATAGGGAAGCAATGAGACAAAATGGACTAAAGGTGGATGAAAAAACAGCAAAAGCACGGATTGCTTTAAAAAAAATCCAAGAATAGCTTAAAAAATTTATTTATTTATTTGAATTTAAGCTACTTTTATTACATGAAATTTGAGAGACGAAAATAACAATGTCAAATGAAAACTACGGTTCATCCGCAACAGAGGGTGAACTTCAGAGAAGCTTGTCTAATCGGCATTTACAACTGATTGCCATTGGCGGCGCCATTGGTACAGGTTTGTTTATGGGTTCGGGTAAAACCATTAGCTTGGCTGGGCCTTCAATTCTGATCATTTATATGATTATTGGCTTCATGGTTTTCTTGGTCATGCGTGCATTAGGAGAGTTGTTGCTGTCCAACTTACAGTACAAATCTTTTATTGATTTCTGTACTGACTTAATTGGCCCGTGGGCAGGTTATTTTGTCGGTTGGACCTATTGGTTATGTTGGATTAGTATCGGAATAGCCGACTTATCCGCGATTATTTATTATCTGCAATTCTTTAACGGAGGGCTGCCGTTTACACCCGGTGAAGGGGTAATGATCAGTAGCGCCGCGATTGTGTTTATTATTGGTCTAAATCTGGTCACGGTAAAATTATTTGGTGAGCTGGAATTTTGGTTTGCCTTAATTAAGATTATTGCCATTGTGGTGTTAATTGCGGTCGGTTTGTGGATGATTTTTACCGACTTTACCTCAACCGCAGGAGAAGTGGCGTCCTTTACGCATCTGTGGTCGCATGGCGGTATTTTCCCTACTGGTGCAACAGGCTTTTTAGCCGGTTTCCAAATTGCTATTTTTGCCTTTGTTGGGGTGGAATTGGTCGGCACAACAGCGGCAGAAACCAAAGATCCAGAGCGTAACTTACCTAAAGCGGTTAATTCAATTCCGATTCGAATCATTATTTTCTATGTGCTGTCGCTGGTGATTGTGATGTCGGTCACGCCGTGGAATAAAATTGATCCCAGTATTAGTCCATTTGTGAATTTGTTTAGTCAAGCCGGTATTGCTGCCGCAGCCATCATTATGAACTTGGTGGTGTTGTCATCGGTTATGTCCTCGATGAACAGTGGTGTGTTTTCTACCAGTCGAATGTTGTTTGGTTTGTCACGTGAAGAGCAAGGCCCAAAAGCTTTTGGTCGTTTAAATAAACGTGCTGTGCCTGCCAATGCGCTATATTTCTCTGCGATATGTTTATTGTTGGGTGCCGGTTTACAGTACTTTGTACCGAACGCCATTCAAGCCTTTACCTTGGCCACCACACTTTCAACCATCTTGTTTATTTGTGTTTGGTTGATGATTATGTGGAGCTATATCGTATATTACAAAACCCGTCCAGAATTACATGCAAAGTCGACCTTTAAATTACCCGGTGGCTTGATTTCTTGTTGGGTGGTGATCATCTTCTTTATCAGCATCATTTATGTGTTGTCTTTAGAAGCCGACACCATGCGCGCCTTAATGGTCAGTCCAATCTGGCTGGTGATCTTGATTATTGGTTATTACGGTTTTTATAAACCGAAACATAAATAAAGCGTTATGAATGCAAAACGCCAGTTTCTGACTGGCGTTTTTTTTTAACTCAGGATAATCTCTAGCGTTTAGCGCTTTGGTCACAGTGGTGATCGGGTTATACTTGTTTAAAAACAGAGGATAGGCGCTCAGATGCGTATAGTCATGTGCTACATCAGTATATTGATCACCAGTTTTAGCTTGGTGGGTTGTGGTCAATCGGGTGCGCTTCAATTGGCCAGCGACCAAAATTATGACAAACGTGCAAAATATTTGTTATATGACAATGATGCTCCCAAGCCAGCGCAACAACAATCAGCACCGGTTACTGCCGATTTCGCTGCACCCAATATTGAGTCTAATCCGCCTTCAACCCCTTAACGCTTTGATCAAAAGGATACATTCATGAGTTTTACTCGCATTCATGGGGTTCTGCATGCAGAGCAATGTTCACTGCAACAGCTCGCGCAGCAATTTGGCACACCACTGTATGTCTATTCAAAAGCCACCTTGGAAAAACACTATTTGGATATGGATCGTGCCTTTGGCTTTATTGACCATCAAATTTGTTTTGCGGTGAAGTCGAACTCCAATCTTGCGGTCTTGAATGTACTTTCAAAACTGGGTGCCGGTTTTGATATCGTGACGGGTGGTGAGTTAGCTCGTGTACTTAAAGCTGGCGGTGATCCTGCTAAAATTGTGTTCTCTGGTTTAGGTAAATCAGAAGCGGATATTCAAAAAGCATTGCAAGTGGGTATTGCCTGTTTTAATGTTGAATCCTATGCTGAGCTAGATCGTATTCAAAAAGTGGCCGCACAATTGGGGCAAAAAGCCCCGATTTCTTTACGCGTTAATCCCGATGTCGATGCCAAAACTCATCCGTATATTTCGACCGGTCTAAAAGAAAATAAATTTGGCATTCCCTCCGATTCTGTTTTTGAAACCTATCAATATGCCGCATCGCTGCCTAATTTAGACCTCATCGGGATTGATTGTCACATTGGTTCACAACTCACTGAAACTCAGCCTTTTGTTGATGCACTCGATCGGGTGATTGAGATGATCAGCACGCTCAAAGCATTGGGAATTCAGCTTAAACATATCGATATTGGCGGTGGTTTAGGCGTGACGTATAAAGATGAAGTGCCGCCGACAGTGACGGAATATGCCAATGCACTCAAACCCGCTTTAGAAAAACTCGGTTTAAAAGTTTATATGGAACCGGGGCGCAGTATCTCCGCCAATGCGGGCGTGTTGCTGACCAAAGTGGACCTATTGAAACCCACCAATCATCGTAATTTTGCCATTGTCGATGCCGCCATGAATGACCTGATTCGTCCGGCTTTATATGAAGCATGGATGGATATTCAGCCCGTCACTCCGCATAGCGATGTTGAAACGCAAGAGTGGGATATTGTCGGTGCAATTTGTGAAACCGGTGATTTTCTTGGTAAAGCGCGTGCATTGGCGGTGCAGGAAAATGATGTGCTGGCAGTATTGGGCGCAGGTGCTTATGGTTTTGTCATGAGTTCAAATTACAACAGCCGTGGTCGTGCAGCTGAAGTGATGGTGGATGGCAATCAAGCGTATTTAATCCGTGAACGTGAAAGCATCGAATCATTGTGGGATAAAGAGCACATGTTGCCTTAAGGAGCAATTCAAGATGTTTTTAGAATTTACCAAAATGCATGGTCTGGGCAATGACTTTATGGTGGTTGATCTGATCAGCCAACGCGCTTATTTGGAAACCAACACCATTCAGCGTTTAGCCGATCGTCATTTTGGGATTGGTTTTGATCAGCTATTAATTGTTGAGCCACCAGATTTACCCAATGTCGATTTTAAATATCGTATTTTTAATGCCGACGGTTCAGAGGTGGAGCAATGTGGTAATGGCGTGCGTTGTTTTACCCGCTTTGTCCATGAGCGTAAACTGACCAGTAAAACCAAGATTAAAGTGCAAACCAAAGCTGGTATTGTCGAGCCGGAACTGGGGCAAAATGGTTGGGTGCGCGTTAATATGGGCTATCCAAAATTCCTGCCACAGCATATTCCTTTTCTGGCAGATGAGCCGGAAAATCTCTACAGCTTGGCTTTGGCCAATAACGAAAGCCTAACCATTGATGTGGTTAATATGGGCAATCCGCATGCAGTGACTGTGGTGCAGGATGTGTTAACTGCGGATGTTGCTGGTTTAGGACGTCAAATAGAATCACATGAGCGTTTTCCACAACGCGTAAATGCCGGTTTTATGCAAATTATGGATGATACACATGCACGCTTACGGGTATTTGAGCGTGGGGTGGGTGAGACATTGGCCTGTGGTACAGGCGCTTGTGCAGCCGCTATTTCTGGCATGCGCCGTGGCTTATTGGGTAATTCAGTAGAGATTGAATTGGCCGGTGGCAAGCTACAAATAGAATGGCGTGAAGGTGATGTGGTCTGGATGACGGGGCCAACGGCCAATGTCTATGAAGGGCGCATTGATTTAAGCCATTACCAACAATAACCGCCTTTGCATAATCTAAAGCACTGTCGGTTGATGGTGCTTTTTTATGCCGCTAGGATCAATAATATTAAAGCTTTAGCGCCACGCCATCATTTGGCCAATTGCAGTACAGGTTTATTATGACTCAGCCATTCAAATGGTCGGTTGATTTTGAAATGATTCAACCGCAGCGGCTGTAAAAAAATAGTCTGTTATACTGCATGTTCGCTTTCATTTAAGCGCTGTTAAGCGTGACTTTGCGCGTAATGAGTAGATAAAAACTATTTTCGATAATGAGAAAAATGTGACTGAATCGAATAACCCGCTACGTTCGGCCACTGATTTATTAAGCATGTGGCTCACTGCAAGAGAAATTCAAAATCAATCTAAACATACGCTACAAGCCTATGAACGTGATGTCTCCGATTTCTTAAGTTTTTGTGAAATTAAAGAACTGCACTTATCCAATGTAGAAGCCGCAGACTTACGTGAATATTTGGCGCAAAAAGTTGAACGTCAGCAACTTAGCTCGAGTAGCTTACAACGTTTATTGTCCTCCATTCGGCAATTTATGAAATGGGCCGAGCAAGGACATTATTTGGCTTTTAATCCAGCCGATGATTTTCAGTTAAAACGCATTCCACGGCCGTTGCCGGGCATGATTGATATTGAAACCATTCATCAAATTTTAGATCAGCCGGCACCTGAAAAACCCCTGGAACAGCAAATGTGGCTGCGTGATAAAGCAATTTTAGAGTTGCTCTATTCTAGCGGTTTGCGTTTAGCAGAAGTGCAAGGTTTGCGCATTAAGGATCTTGATTTTAAAAGACAATTATTACGCATTACCGGTAAAGGTAACAAAACGCGTGTTGTGCCTTTTGGCTCTAAAGCCAAAGATGCGGTCATGCAGTGGTTACAGATTTATCCTTTATGGCATGGTGATTTTGTACCGCATGCGCCTTTGTTGATTACGCAAACCGGTCATCCACTTGGGGTGCGACAAATTGAAAATCGCGTTAAATTTCAGGCACAGCGTTCAGGTGTGAATGTGGATTTACATCCACATTTATTACGCCATTGTTTCGCCAGTCATATGCTATCGAACAGTGGTGATTTGCGTGCGGTACAAGAAATGTTGGGGCATAGCAGTCTAAGTACCACACAAATTTATACCCATATTGATTTTGATCATTTGGCTCAAGTTTACGATCAGGCACATCCACGTGCGCAATCAAAAAAAGCAGAAGGTTAGACTTATTTAATGCAGTCTTTAAAACTATTGTCGGATAATAAAAAAGGCATTTATAGGGTATAACATGCAGCTGCAATCGAGTAAGTAGGCCTACAAGGTATGCAATTATCTGTGATTGGGCTTGAGACGTAAAAACTTTGGATGATGAAAATGCTCAGTGAAACTAAAATTTTGGCTGTTCAAGAAAAGTATCAAGGCTTAAGCGCCAAGCAAAAAGAAATTTTTGTCGGCTATGGCTTAAGACAAGTAAAGCATTTCGTGGAAATCAATTTACCCAGAATTGAAGCGGCCTTACCTGAAAATAGTTACGTACAAGGCATAAATGCGGACGGTAAGTTGCAAGCATTTAATGCTGAACTCAACAAAAGCTATATTTGGATTTCGGATTTGCAGTGGCAGGAACGTCCGGTAGCTAAAATGAATATTGATTTAAAAGAAGATTTTTTAGAGATTTGGCAGATCTTTGATTTGCAAGACTATGCATTAATTGATTTAAGTCATATTCATCGTGATTTATTAGAGCAATAATCAATTTAATCGTCATGTACTGAGCTTTTGAGTATTAAAAAACCATTGAATATTTTATGCGTGGTGGCTTTATTAGCACAGCAAGTGGAACGTCAGCGATTAGCTTGAATCTATTTTTCAGGCTGCATTTGCTATAGATTAAACAACCTACGCCAATAGACAAGTCAGTGCTTTTTAAAGACTGAGTCGATCTATTGAGTGGCAATAATGCAATCCATTTAAAGTGCAATTTAAAAATAGATATCAATAGATTCATATCTTTGAATTAAATAGGCTGTTTTCTGCGCAGAATAGACCCATTATTTTGCCCAAGCTGTCTTAAATGACAAACCCCATGTTCTCTCTTTGTGCAAAAAGCGTAAGTGCTTTAACGACAAGTTACAGCGGTGATAAAACTTTAATTAGAAAAAATGATAAGTAGCATTAGATAAAAATATAACAAAATCAATGCTTAAAAAGTAGTCTAAATAAGAATAAACGGCTGTAAACAACAATCCTTAAAAAAACATGAACGCTTAGTTCAAGTAATTTTAGTCATTTTTAGCCCTGTTTTGATAATTGTGACTTGACCGAAATGCCATCGCCATTGCAAGATAGGGCACCTAAAAATTTTAAGTGAAGAGTTATTGTAACTTTTCTCAACATTTACTTTTGCTGAAACAGCCGAGGATTACATGAAGGCTCTTGTTGCTGTAAAACGTGTGGTTGATGCCAACGTCAAAGTTCGCGTAAAACCAGACAATAGTGGGGTAGACCTTACTAACGTTAAAATGTCGATCAATCCATTCTGTGAAATCGCAGTAGAAGAAGCTGTTCGCTTAAAAGAAAAAGGCACAGTTTCAGAAATTATTGTGGTTTCTATTGGCCCTAAAGAAGCGCAAGAACAGATTCGTTCTTCTATGGCGTTGGGTGCTGATCGCGGTATCTTGGTTGAAACAACTGATGATATTGGTGCACTTGAAGTGGCCAAAATCTTAAAAGGTATCGTCGAACAAGAAAAACCAGAACTGATCCTTCTGGGCAAACAAGCCATTGATGACGACTCAAATCAAGTCGGTCAAATGCTGGGTGCTTTATTGGGTGCAGGTCAAGGTACATTTGCATCTGTAGTTAATGTTGCTGGTGATAAAGTGCAAGTAACGCGTGAAGTCGACGGTGGTTTACAAACTGTTGAACTGACTCTTCCTGCAATCATTACCACTGACTTACGTTTGAATGAGCCACGTTATGCGGCACTGCCAAACATTATGAAAGCACGTAAAAAACCGCTTGAAGTTAAATCTCCTACAGATTATGGCGTTTCAGCGAGCACCAAGCTTAAAACAGTTAAAGTTGAACCACCAGCAGAACGTAAAGCTGGCGTACAAGTGAAATCTGTAGACGAGCTTGTCGAGAAACTTAAAAACGAAGCGAAAGTGATCTAATACAAAAGGATAAAATCATGAGTATTTTAGTTATCGCTGAGCACGACAATAAAGCACTAAACGGTGCAACTTTAAACGTTGTTGCTGCAGCTCAAAAAATCGGTGCTGATATCACTGTATTGGTTGCAGGTTCTGGCGCTCAAGCAGTGGCGGATCAGGCCGCGAAAGTTGCCGGTGTAAGCAAAGTATTACTTGCAGACAATGCAGTTTATGCCAATCAATTGGCTGAAAACGTTGCAGCGTTAGTGGCAGACTTGGGTAAAAATTATTCACATATTTTTGCTGCGTCTACCACGTCAGGTAAAAACGTTTTACCACGTGCAGCTGCACTGTTAGATGTCAGCATGATTTCTGACATTATTGCCATTGAAAGCCCAACAACTTTCAAACGCCCAATCTATGCGGGTAACGCGATTGCAACTGTAGAATCGACTGAATCTGTGGTTCTTGCAACTGTACGTGGCACAGCATTTGATCCTGTGGCAACTGAAGGTGGTTCTGCATCGGTTGAAGCGATTGGCGATGTTGAAGATGCAGGCGTTTCTAAGTTTATTTCTGAAGAAATCGTTAAATCTGAACGTCCTGAATTAACAGCTGCACGTATTGTAGTGTCTGGTGGTCGTGGTGTCGGTTCAGGTGAGAACTATCACACTGTACTTGATCCATTGGCAGACAAGCTAGGTGCAGCACAAGGTGCTTCACGTGCTGCGGTAGATGCAGGCTTTGTACCGAATGATATGCAAGTGGGTCAAACAGGTAAAATTGTTGCACCTGATTTGTATATCGCTGTGGGTATTTCAGGTGCGATTCAGCATTTGGCCGGCATGAAAGATTCTAAAGTGATCGTTGCGATCAACAAAGATGAAGAAGCGCCAATCAATGCGGTTGCTGACTACTGGTTAGTGGGCGACTTAAATACAGTTATTCCAGAATTGGTATCTAAAATCTAATTCTGCATGATGCTGTCAAAGATGCTCCTAGAAAATTCTAGGGGCATTTTTTGTTTTAAAAATACGGCTTAAGAAATTCTTTTAATATATTGTTGGTTAGTAAATTTAAGCCAATAGATGAATCTTAATTTTATACACAAAGACATGTAACTCTATTATTTAAGGGCAGTTTTTAATTCATGTAAAAATAAAAAATACTTTTTGAGATTTAGGTTTTTGATTTTAAAACGTAATCATTTTGAATGAGCACTCGCTGGAGCAAAGAGTGTTTGCCAGCTCATCCAAAGAGCGATTTTAGCGCCACTTCTATCGTTTTAATTGATGCCGTGATTGGGATGGTGTTTTCTGCACATTTATCCGAACACGCAGTACGCGTAAGTTTAAAACGGTCGTTTGACCGCTTTGCGCGATTGTACTGATTTGGGTCGCTTCGATTATTTCAGATGATATTGTGCACAGTTATTTTTTGCGCACAGTTTCTTACATGATCTGGCACAGAAGAATTTAATAGAGCAACGCTATGCGTTTCTGCTGATTATCGGTTTATTGCGTATTTTATCTGATGGAAAAGGATAAGCAGACTCTTGAAGTATCCTCAACACTTTTTTATCCTAATGTTTGTCAGTATGTATACAGATCAAACCTTCATTTGATCTGTCAAGCACCAACCTGTAATTTTGAAGGTTGCATTATCGGAATGATGAGTTTTAGCTTAAAAATCACAGAAAAAACGTTAAATAAGATGGCCTGAAAAATAGCCGTTAAACTTAAGGGAATTAACCCGATTAAGCAGGAGTATAACCAACAAAAATAACAGAATTTATGCTATAATTTCGGGCTGTATTTAGACTTTAACCCAGCTTCTTCTGAGTTAATTTTTTGCTAGACTGATTATATAAAACGAGCAGTTTCAAATGCTGTTTGTAATAAGGAGTATGCATGAGCGTATCGGAAATCCGCCCGATTGCCATTGAGGATGAACTCAAAAGCTCATATCTCGACTATGCCATGAGCGTAATTGTTTCTCGTGCATTACCCGACGTGAGAGATGGCTTAAAGCCCGTTCATCGTCGTGTGCTTTTCGCTATGCACGTGTTAGGCAACGACTATAACAAAGCTTACAAAAAATCTGCCCGTGTGGTTGGTGACGTAATCGGTAAATATCACCCACATGGTGACTCTGCTGTTTATGAAACCATTGTTCGTATGGCGCAGGACTTTAGCTTGCGTTATCAACTGGTCGATGGTCAAGGTAACTTTGGTTCGGTCGATGGCGACAGTGCCGCAGCTATGCGTTACACCGAAGTGCGTATGCGTAAGCTGACGCATGAACTGTTGGCTGACTTAGACAAAGACACGGTGGAGTGGGAAGATAACTACGATGGCTCTGAGCGTATTCCTCACGTCATGCCCACACGTATCCCGAACTTACTGATTAATGGTGTGACCGGTATTGCGGTAGGGATGGCGACCAATATGGCGCCGCACAACATTACCGAAGTAGTCAATGCCTGTTTAGCCTATGCCAATGATCCCAATATTAGTATTGAAGGATTAATGGAATATATTAGCGGCCCTGATTTTCCTACAGGCGGCATTATTTACGGTAAATCTGGTATTGTCGATGCCTATCGTACCGGTAAAGGTCGTTTGCATATTCGTGGTAAATACCATTTTGAAGAAGATCCAAAGAATGGTCGTACCACCATCGTCTTTACAGAAATTCCTTATCAGGTCAATAAAGCCCGTACCATTGAGCGTATTGCTGAATTGGTCAAAGAGAAAAAACTAGAAGGGATTTCTGAACTACGTGATGAGTCCGATAAAGATGGTATGCGTATTACCATTGACTTGAAGCGCGGTGAAAATGCGGAAGTGATTGTTAATAATCTGTTCCAAAACACTCAACTTGAAAACTCCTTTAGCATCAATATGGTTTGTCTGGATAATGGCCAGCCTAAATTGATGAATCTAAAAGATATTATTGCGGCCTTTATTCGCCATCGTCAAGAAGTGGTGACGCGTCGTACCATGTTCGAGCTGCGTAAAGCACGTGAACGTGGGCATATCTTAGAGGGTTTGACGGTTGCTTTAGCCAATATTGACAGCATTATTGAAAGCATTAAAACTTCTGCCAATCCAGCACAAGCGCGTGAGCGTTTACAAGCAGGTGAGTGGGCTGCAGGCGGCGTTGTTTCCTTGCTAGAAAAAGCAGGTTCAGTTTCTGTACGTCCGGAAGTGATTGAGGGTGAAGATTTAGCTAAACCTTATGGTTTTGATGGGGGTATTTATCGTCTCTCGCCAACTCAAGTCAGTGCAATTTTAGAATTACGTTTACATCGTTTAACCGGTCTTGAACAAGACAAGTTACATGCTGAATATTCTGATATTTTAAGTCAAATTGCCGGTTTTACCGCAATCTTAAATGATTTTGGTTTATTGATGAACGTGATTCGTGAAGAATTGGCGTTGATTTTGCAGCAATATGGCGATGCACGTAAAACAGAGATTATTGAATCACGTATTGATTTCTCGCGTGAGGATTTAATTCCTGAAGAGCAAATGGTCTTGACCGTATCGCAAACAGGTTATGCCAAAACTCAGCCGTTGTCTGACTACGCTGCACAGCGTCGCGGTGGGCGTGGTAAGTCTGCAACGTCAATGAAAGCAGATGATTATATTCAACATTTAATCGTGACATCTAGTCATGCGACGGTACTTTGCTTTACCAACGTGGGTAAAGTTTATCGTTTGAAAGTCTATGATGTGCCTCAAGCTTCACGTGGTTCTAAAGGCCGTCCAATGGTCAACTTATTACCACTCGATGCCAATGAAACCATCACTGCAATTTTACCGGTCATTGATGCACCGAAGAAATTTAAAGATCGTTTGGTTGATTTCCAAGCCTTTGTGAAAGCCAATACGCTGCAATTACAACAAAATGAAATTGTGAATGCTCATTTTGTTGAACTACAAGCGGCACTGGCTGAGCTTGAGGATGGTGCAGATGACTTGTCTGATGCGCTACGTATTCAATTGAAACAATTGGGTGTCGAGCTGTCTGCTACTGATTTAGACGATGAAATTATCGCTGAATTTGCGCAACAAGTTGAAAATGTGCGTAAAAACTTCTATGTCTTTATGGCAACAGCCGCAGGTACCGTTAAACGTGTTGAACTAGAGCAATTTGGTAATGTACGTTCCAATGGTTTACGAGCCATTGAATTAAACGAAGAAGACACCTTAATTGGGGTGGCCATTACTGACGGCGAACAGCAAATTATGTTGTTCTCAAACGAAGGTAAAGCCATTCGTTTTGCAGAAACAGATGTACGTTCAATGGGTCGTTCTGCCAAAGGTGTACGCGGTATGCGTGTCACCATGGGTGCTGCACAAGTTGAAGATGCAGAAGATACTGATCTTGAATCGGATGATGAAACGGGTTCAGATTCAGTTTTAGTCAGCCGCATTGTGTCGTTGGTGGTGGTACCTGAAACCGGTGAAGTACTGTGTGCTTCTGAATATGGTTACGGTAAACGTACACCAGTGGGCGACTTCCCAACCAAAAAACGCGGTGGTAAAGGCGTTATTGCCATTAAGACCTCTGAGCGTAACGGGGAATTGGTCGGTGCAGTTTCCATTGATGAAAGCAAAGAGCTGATGCTGATTTCTGATGGTGGTACTTTGGTTCGTACGCGTGCCTCAGAAGTGGCTACCACAGGTCGTAATGCACAAGGTGTTCGCTTGATTCGTCTGGGTCAACAAGAAGTGCTGGTGGGTGTGGTTTCAGTTGAAGCGGTTGAAGAAGATGAGTTTGTAGAAGTAATTGAAGGTGAAGAGCCGATGATTGCTGAAGCGTTAATTGATTCAGAAACTTTAATTGATGATGAAACCATTATTGATCAAGTGGAAAATGAATCAGATTTAAATGAATCTGAATAAGATTAGGTTGTTATGACCCTAAAAAAGAGCGCTTAGGCGCTCTTTTTTATCCGTATTGATTCAACCCATAAAGAAGAGAGAATGATGCAAAAAAGATCGCTTGCCTTTGCTGTATGTTTAACCGTTGTGGGTTGCGATAAAATTGGTCGAAATGGCCTAGATTCAATTCCCAATCCAAGCCCAGAGCAGGAACAAGTGGCGCAAATAAGCTATGATCAGCTGCGTAAAGGGGATTTTGAACAGATCAGCACACACTTTGAGCCGACTTTAAAAGCATACTTTATTAAAAATCAGAAACAGATGCTTAAGTTTTCTAAAGCTTTGCCTAAAGAAGATTATCGCTCAAAAAAAATTGTTGCCAAACGCATCGAAAAAGACAGCAGCAAACCCAGCCTATATAAAGTGACCTATGAATATGCCTACGACAATAATCTGGTTCAGTACGATGTGAGCTTTGATAAACCCAATGGCAGTACATTGATTCGTAATTTAGATGTGCAAATTTTTGGAAAATAGCGTTTTAGCAGAGCTTTAGGTGCTAAAGCTGATCAGCAGAATCCTGTTTATTTTTGACGATTTTGCCGCTGCGTTTGAGTTAATCGGAAATAACTCCAAACCAGCAATATCGCGGCAAGCGTGGCCAAGTAAATCATTTTCGGCACCACAATAGCAGTCGGCACACCCATTTGATTGAGTTGAATAAACATTTGAATGCCTTGGGTAGAAGGTAGGGCATTGCCCAACCACTGCATCCATTCCGGCATGGCGGCATGTGGCCAAGCCGCACCGGAGAGTAAAAACAGTGGAATAGAAGTAAAGACAATCAGGTGACCTGCACGTTCTGGCATATCTAAAAATGAGGCCAGCAACATGCTTAGCGCGATCACACAGCTGATAAAAATAGGCACGGCAAGCAACATACCCAAGAAATTTCCACCATGTGGATAATCATTGAGCCAGAAAGTGAAACCAAACATATAAAAACAGCCCAAACAACCGATGGTTAAAAGGGCACTAAATAAAGCCAAAAATTCCATTTTTTTCGGTCGCCAATGATGCACGCGATAACCGGCAATCAGCATACACAAGCCTAAAACAATAGTTTGATGAATAATCAAAGGGGCAACTGCTGGAAAAACATAACTGCCATAACCCGACAGCGGATTAAACAATGGTAGTCGATGAATAGACAGGGCGGGGCTAAAATGGGAAAACTGCCCAAATTTTTCCGCTTGTTCTGTAATCACGTGTTCAATTGATGTGGCTAAACCCAAGCCAATTTGCTTGGTTTTTAAAAAATAAGCCGCACTTAAATATAAGCCAATGCCACCAACTTCACCGCGCCGCACACTATTGGACAAGTTCTCAGGTAACAGTAAAATGCCATCCACTTGCTGATTTTTGACCATCATTTCTGCTTCAGCAAAATTACCCGTGATGGCTTTAATCTGGATACTCGGACTTTTTGCCACTTCCGTAATAATGCTTGAGGTCATAAGGCTTTGTTCTTCATCCACAATCACGATGGGTAAAGATTCGGCATGCTCTGCTTTGTAAGCCGTGGGGTAGAAAAAACTGTATAAAAATACCGATAAAATTAAGGTGGTAAAAATTGAACTGTTGGCGATAATATCCTTAAAAGTTTTAAGGTAGTAGTGTGAAAATTCTTTTAAACGATTTTTCATAGCTGTACTGCCTTTAAATACTTTTTCAGGAACATATAGGCCATCGCAAAATAAAGCAGACAATAAAGTGCCAATATCGCAAGTGGTAACAGCGAAATAGAGATCGAACTGCCCACCACCCATTGTTGTGTTTGTAGTTTGACATAGGGCGTATAGGGAATAATATTGGCCCAAAATTGAGTGAAAAATGGCGCATTATTGAGTGGTAAAGTGACGCCGGCAAAGCTTAAGGAGGAACCGCCATACACCGCAATAAAGCCAAAAGATTTGGCCAAGTCTTGGGTGGCCAATACCACCGCACTGCTGATCAAGGCATAGGCGCTATAAAATAAAACCTGCCCCAAGAGAATAATCCATACATTTCCTGCCACGAACCAGCCACGAACCTCAATTAACCAGAACATCCAAAGCCATGTCCACAGACTAAAAATAACCACATAAACCAAATTTTTAGCGAATAAAGCACTGAAAATACTGCGTTGATTCAACCACTGCGCTGTGGTTTTAAATTTCAATTCTTGTCCGACAGAAAAAGCCACACAGCAACACAATAGCAAGTGCAAAATTGCCGGAATCATAAAAGGTTCTAGGTAAAATTCATAACTTAAACTGGGATTATATAAGGGTGATATTTTCACATTTGGTGTTGGAATATCTATATTGGGTAGGCTGTTTTGTAGGTAATCCTCACCCATAAATGCTGCGATTGCTTGTACCGTACTCAGCGTCATGGCTGATGAAATTGAATTTCCGACACTAAAATAGCTTTGATTAAAGGCAATACTAATTTCTGCATCTTTGGCCTGTACCAAGCGTTGTTCTGCACCGGACGGAATAGAAATATAGCCCCAAATTTTATTTTCATTAATCAGTTGCTCAACATCATCAGGGCTTTGCGAAATAACAGCAATGTCTAGAGTATTGTTAGCGCGGATATATTTCTCAATGCTGCGGCTCAGTTCACTTTGATCTTGATCAATAATAGCAATAGGTAAATGTTCAGGTTTACCTTGATAAAACATACTGCTAAACAGCACAATAATAAATAAAGGCGCCAGCGTGACCAAGCTTAAGTCCCATTTATGGGTCAGTAAATAGCGCAGTTCACGCAGTATGCCGGCCCACATTATTTTTTGCTCTCTTTAATTTTAAACAGTACGCTCATACCGACCTTTAAATCTTTAATTGGTTGTAGCGGCGTTAAGTGGATTTTAAAGCTGCGAATATCATAGCCACCCGTTTGCCGCGTGGTTTTAATGGTGGCAAATTCACCTTCAGCATCAATATTTTTAATTTTAAAATTCGCTGTTTGGTTGAGCGCCGGAATAAAGCCTTCTAAGCTTTCACGTTGATAGACTTGTGCGTATAAATCTTCGCGTACATTCAAGCTGATCCATAAATCATCATCTTCAATAATGCTGATAATCGGTACACCGATGGCCACCAATTCTGAAGTTTTACCATAGGTTTTAGATACGGTGCCATTAATTGGCGAGAGTAATTGGGTTTCTGCTTCTAAAGCATTGGCTTCAGCCACTGCAGCTCTAGCAATTTCAACTTGTGCGTCGGCAGAGGATTTTTGCTCTGGCGTGCTGCCACGTTTAGCACGGGCATATTGTTGATAGGCTGCCTCGGTCAATTGACTGGCCGAGAGTGCAGCAGCCTGCATTTCATCGCGGCGTTGCCGAGAGATCACGCCTTCTTTAAATAAATTTGCTCCGCGCTTATAGGTGGCTTCGGCTAAATTTTGTTGTGCTTTGACACTTTGCCAATTGGCATATAAGGTTTCAATATTTTCTTGCTGTGAGCCGCGATCTGCTGTCGATTTTAGCGCCAAGGTCGACTGTAAAGAAGCCAGTGCTTGCTGTTTTTTCGCGGCAATTTCAGGACTAGATAAGCGCACCAAGATCTGACCTTTGGACACACGTTGGCCATCTTGTACATAAACTTCTTCAATTCGGCTGGGTACTTTGGTGCTGACATGAATGGTTTCGGCTTCTACGCGCCCTTGTAATTCTAGTTCTTTTGGCTGGTAACCTTTCCATAAACCAAATGCGATCAAACCTAAAATCGCCAGTAGCACAATCAAGCCCATGGCTTTTATTGCGGCAGACTTTTTGCTTGATTGCGCCGCAGGTTCAACTGCCGTGTGTTCGATATTTGCTTGAGATGATGAGGCAGGTGTATCTGTAGCGCTCACCGCTTTAGGCGGATGATCGACATCCTCTGGTTTAACTGCTGATGAATCATTGCTTCGCTCTTGATCAGGCTGCTGTGAATCTTGAGTCATGTTTTTCCCCATCAAGAATTAACGAATATAGTTGGTTTGAGATTGATTGACATAACTTTGAAACTGGTCAATTGAACCGTGGCTTTGTAATAAAGTGGCCAATGACAACACATATTTATACGCATTCAGTGCCATCTCTGCTTTTAAGCTGCTGAGCATGTTTTGTGCATCAATCACTTGTGTGGCAGTACCCATATCTTCTTTAAAAGATAAGCTTTGAATGCGTAAATTTTCCTGTGCTGCTTTTAGGTTTTGTTGCAAAAGTTGATGACTTTGCTGCGCGCTGCTGACTTCGCTATAAGAGCTATAAATAATATTTTCAATTTCTTGTTTGGTGCGTTCAGTGATTTGTTCTGAGGCATACCGTTGTAATTCTGCAGCTTGAATATTTTTATTTTTATCGACGCCTGAAAATAGGTTATAACGCGCCACCACACCCACAATCCAGTTTTGTTTGTCATCTAAACTGTATTCACCAAAGGCAAAAAGATTGGGTTTTTTGGCTGCACTTTGCACTTTTATATTGGCATTGGCCAATTGTGTATCCATCTGCATTTTACGAATCAGCGAGGATTGCTCAGCATAGGTTTTCAGTAAGCCATTTAAAGATTGATTCTGTGTCGAGTTGACAAAAAGCGGTGTACTCAGCTCATTAATGTCGTGGCTTTGCAGTAGGTTGTTCAGCTTAAAAAGACTGGATCGCAAACTGCCTTCTGTATTTTGATAAGCACGTTCGGCATTGTTTTTGGCCACTTCAAATTGCATACGCTGACCTTTGCTGATAAAGCCTTGATTCTCAAGTTTCAGTGCATTGCTATAATGGCCTTGCATGGCATTAAAATTTAAACGGCTAGAGGCGTGTAATTGTTTTTGTAATTGCACATTAAAATAAGCTTGAATCAGCTCAAAACGTTGCACATCTTGTTGTTGTTGACTGGTCAACTGACTGCGCTGCGCTTGGATGTTGGCCACTTCTTTGGCGCTGGAGGTTAAGCCACCGGTATAAAGCGGCATCAGTACAGATACTGTAGGGCGAATCACTTGGTCTTCTAAAACCACGTTGGCGGAATCGGGGAATAGACCGACACCGCTGTGAATGGCCTGATTAATAACGGGTTTAAATGAATCTGGAAAACCCGTGGGGAGTCGATCGTTAATCCCTTGCTCAAGAGTTTGTTCGAGATTATTTTTAAAGGAATCCAGTGGAATATCCACTTCACTATGAAAGGCATAGGCACGGACGTTTAAATCGACACGCGGTAAGCCTAAACCCTTAACGGCCTCCGCCTGAAGTTGAGAGGCTTGTTGTAACGCTTGATTGGCTTGTGTGCTGTATGAATCCGTTAAAACAGATTGCTCAGCTTGAGCATAACTTATACTTTGAGCCAATGTTGTGGTGCTATAAAGCGCAGCACTCGACAGTAAGGTCATTTGGATGAATGTGCCAATCGTCTGGTATATATTTTTTTGTGCCCAGATCAAATTTAGTCGCATAGATTTGGCTCTCAACATTATTGTTATAAATTATAGCCTGCTTCAAGTAGAATATCTTTAAAGCCACGAATATTATTGATTAATATGCATTTGTATAATAAGTGGTATTTATGATTTAAAGCACTAAAGTGCATCATCATACTGATGATGGCAAAAAATGCAGCTAAAATTGATACTATTATAGTTTGGCTCATCTGTTCATGTGCCGCAAATAAATATACTGCGTGAATTTAAGCCCTCAGAAATAATGTAGTTATGAGGGATTGATAAATAATATAAATTAAACCAGTAAAATATTTAAAATTTTATCTCGTCAGCATTCAAGCCATTTGCTTTAACACATAAAAAAGATTGGCCTCTTTGATTGCATGAATAGCAGGTGTAAGCTTAATAAATTAAAATTAACAGCACGATCTTCATTGAAATTTTGACTTTAATTCTGCAATAACATTGAAATATTTTCAGGATAATGTAGTGTAATCTGTGCTTAAATGCCGTTATTTTATTGTGTTTCACTTTGAAAGGAAAAATCATGCGCGCGTACAATTTTTGTGCTGGTCCTGCTGCATTACCCACTGCTGTTTTAGAACGGGCACAAGCTGAAATGCTGGATTGGCACGGCAAAGGGCTTTCGATCATGGAAATGAGCCATCGTAGTGATGACTATGTGGCCATCGCTGAAAAAGCAGAAGCCGATTTACGCAAATTGATGAACATCCCAGAGAACTATAAAGTCTTGTTCTTACAAGGGGGAGCATCATTACAGTTTTCTGCTATTCCTTTAAACTTATTGGGTAAAAATAATAAAGCCGATTATATCGATACTGGAATTTGGTCGGAAAAAGCCCTTAAAGAGGCGAAGCGTTATGGTGATATTAACGTCATCAATGCAGCCACGCATATTAACGGTAAATTGGCCATCAGTGAACAAAGTGAGTGGAATCTATCCAATGATGCCGCGTATGTGCATTATGCAGATAATGAAACCATTGGCGGTTTACAATTTGCCGCGGTGCCGCAGGTAAACGCGCCATTGGTGTCAGATTTGTCCTCAAGTATTCTTTCTGCTCCAGTGGATGTGTCTCAGTTTGGCCTCATCTATGCAGGCGCACAAAAGAATATTGGTCCAGCCGGCTTAACGCTGGTGATTGTGCGTGAAGATTTACTCGATCAAGCAAAACCTGAAATTCCAACGCTATTAAAATATGCTGAACAAGCTAAAAATGGCTCAATGCTCAATACGCCGTCTACCTATGCGTGGTATTTATCTGGTCTGGTGTTTGAATGGTTGTTAGAGCAGGGCGGTGTAGAGGCTATGCATCAGATTAATCTTGCTAAAGCCAAACTGCTGTATGGTTATATTGATTCAAGTGATTTTTATGCCAATCCGATCGTTGAAGCCAATCGTTCTATTATGAATGTACCGTTTACCTTGGCCAATGCAGATTTAGATGCATTGTTCTTACAAGAAGCGCAGCAGCAGCATTTGCTTAATTTAGCGGGTCATCGTTCAGTGGGTGGAATGCGCGCCAGTATTTATAATGCCGTTCCTTTACAAGGCGTACAGGCTTTGGTTGAATTTATGGATACCTTTGCCAAGCGTCATGGTTAAGCATCTTTAATCTTTGACATAAAAAAAGCCCATCACTTAAGATGGGCTTTTTTTACAAGATGTAAAACAGCATTATAAAATAAAATGATGTAACAGATAAGCCGACAGCAACATGCCCAACATGAAAAATACACATGCGGTGGAATCTAAGTCAAAACGTTTAATAAACTGATGTTCAGCGTGTTGTATATTTTCTTCTTGCACGATTTTCATGGGAAAACTCTATTACGATTTATATAATCGTTAATTCCTATGGTGAGCTTGTATTTTTAACACAAAAAGTTGCCTAAATAAAGTACTAAATTGCAATAGACTCTTGGGCTAAATATGTATGTATAGCACAAGTGATTTTTCTGCTGCTATCTTGTGCTGGAAACGCAATCATCACTTATTCAATAGAATTGTAGATTCAAGATTCGCTATCCGTCTCAAGAAAAATCCAAATGACTATTGGCCAAAAAGTCATCTAGAGCAATACCTTATTTGGCCATCACGCATGATTTATGACTTTTTTGCATGAATATTGGCTTGAATCCATAAATTTCCGCGAATAAATTGTCCAATTTGGAAGTCTTTATGTGCAGCATCTTTGCTCGCTATACGAATAAGCGTCGCTTCCTGATTTTCATCATGAATCAAGGCGACATCATACAAGGTGTATTCTTGATCGATAAAGTGCATGGCCGTTTTACCCACAATATTACCTTGAAACCATGCTTCATCTTCTTGTCCCATTTTCTCGCCATATAAATAGGCGACCATTTTTGAGAAATCAACGGTAACGGGTTGTGTGTCATCGTCCGATTTAGGCTGCCAAGCATCAATTTGTTCTTGTAAATTAGTCGGAGCGACGCCGTCATTTGCCGCTAAAATATCATTTAACGCACGATGATGTTTAATCGAAGCAGGGTCATCCACCACCAATTGCTCATGGTCAGACACCGCTTCAAGTCCATAGGCCCATGCATTTAATTGCACTAAATAGGGCTGATCTTTTTCATAATGCAGATGGTTAACGCTATAGAGGCTGTCAAAGGCATAAACAATACTGTTGGCGCCTAAATTTAAGCGCAGTACCGCTTGAGCATTGGAGGTACAGGTAATAATTCGCTCAATACTGGCTGTAACTTTATACGGACTTTCAAAGCTTGGAAAAGCAGTTTTGACGCGCTGTGGCTTATTATTTTCTACCGCAATCACTTGCGCTATTTGTACCGCTGCTTTTTGTGGGCCTTGAATGAGCCATGTGCTTTGTTCCATGTCACACTCTTGTTGGCAAAGCCCCATTGGCATGACCGGCGCATCGAGCGCGAGGCCCAACCACTGCGGCACATGAGTCGCGGGATGATCGGTAAGTAAATTCCAATGCTCGACATGACTACCAAAGTTTTCATCTTCAATAGTGATAATTTCTGGTCTATTCTGATTTTTCATATTCACAATTGATATTTGGTTAGATTTGTATATTAAATCGAGGGTTATTTTAAAATTTCAAGTCATCTGCACAAAATTAAAGCCGCTAAGTAACGAAAATAATATAAATATGCCAAATCAATGTGCTTAAACGCCAGAATGCATCCGATCAAGGCTGATTGGTGCTAGATCAAATAAAAAAGCTGTGGACAGATCAATGGATAAATGCATGCGTTTAGCAGCCGGAATTTGCTAGACTAAGGCCTATTCTTTTCTTGTTGTGGATGCTGCGTGCTGCCATTTAAACTTTGGGTAGATGCTGATGCATTGCCTAAAATTCTGCGTGAAGTGATTCTTCGCGCATCCGATCGTTATCAATTAGAAGTCACTTTTGTGGCCAATCAAAATGTTGGTATTACGCCCTCTATACGGATTAACTCCATTCAAGTGATGAGTGGGGCAGATGCTGCGGATCAAGAAATTATTGATCGTATGAAGCCCAATGATATTGTGATGACACAAGATATTCCTTTGGCTGCATTGGTAATTGAAAAAGGCGGCATTGCGATTCATCCGCGCGGTGAGGTCTATACCTCCGCCAATGTCAAAGCGCGACTGCATTTGCGTGATTTTATGGATAGTCTGCGCGGTGCAGGGGTCAATACGGGCGGCCCACCACCGATTTCTGAACGTGATAAGCGGGAATTCTCTAGTTCACTGGATCAAACTATTCAGAAACAAAAACGTAAAACTGCCCTTTAAACTGAGCCTGTTATGCCGTCTAAAGCCAATATTGTGGCAACGTATGTGTTGTTGGTGTTTATTTGGGCCACTGCACCGTTGGCCATTGTTTGGAGTGTGTCCGATCTACATTTAATGTGGGCTTTGGTGCTGCGCTTTTTTATTGCGTTACCGTTAGCAGTTTTGGTGTTGCTTATTTTAAAGGTCAAATTTCCAGTTGATCGCAGGGCATGGCATAGTTATTTGGCCGGTTCATTTAGCTTGATGGGTTCGCAGTTTTTTACCTATCTGGCCACCAGTTATTTAAGCTCAGGCATTATTGCTTTGATGTTTGGTTTGGCACCAATTATGGCCGGTTTAATTGGTCGTTTTGCCTTTCACAAACATCTTAATCGTTTGCAGTGGTTGGGCATGCTGATCGCAGTGGTTGGACTGGCGATCATCTGTTTTGGCGGGGGAGATCAGCATATTCATCCTATCGGCATTGTTTTAATGTTGATAAGTGTATTTACCTATGCTTTTTCTATCTTTTGGGTCAAGAGCGTCAATGCCAGCGTTAATCCAGTGGCGCAGGCGACGGGCTCCATTTTTATCTCCAGTATTGCTGCGCTGTGTATGCTGCCATTTATTTGGCAATATGTGCCGACGCATCTGCCGCAGACCAAGTCTTTATTTGCGCTGCTGTATGCTGCCATTATGGCTTCACTGATTGCCATGTTCTGTTATTTTAAACTGGTACAAAACATTCAAGCCAGCACCTTGTCTTTAACCACCGTAATGACGCCCATGCTGGCTTTAATCATTGGTGCTGTGCTGAATCAAGAGGCATTATCGGTACTGGTTTTCGTCGGCGCCTTGGTGTTGTTGCTGGGTATTTTCATCTATTTCTATCGTGATTTTAAGGCGAGTCGCACGCTGGCCTATAAAATTAAATCTGGTCGGTAATTTAAGTTTGATTTTTAAATGCCGTCACTGCTTCAGAGAGCTTCACTTTGTCTTGTGGATGTAAGGTAATGAAGTAGGCGCCAATGCGGTATTTTCCATTGTCTTCTTCGCGGCTATAAGCCACTTGCGCGGTTGCAGCAATATGAAAGGCATTTTCAGGATGACTTAAGGTCACATGCAGATAGGTGCCTTCTTGCATAGCATGTTCATTAAAAAAACTAAATCCGGTTTCTGAAAAATTAACATGTTCAGGGATTGGTAACATCGATTGTACGATGGCATCGTACAAAGAACCTGTAATCAGGTTCAATTTCTGATTAAATAAGGATAATATTCGAGCAATTTGTTGATCTCTTTGATTTAATTGTTCTAATTCGTAGTTTAAAGCATGATCAAATTGATCTAATTCTGCAAGTAGTAGAAAATAACGCGGCAGCACAAAGTTAGGATCATAAGGGTCATTAAGCGCAACATCATCAGAGATAATCTGATAATTAATACGCAAGGCAGCATCGATACGCGACATCACGCGGCGTTCCATGTTACCGCTTTGATGCTGTGAATTTTCCATAATTATTCCTCGGACTTGATGGTATGTTTAAACCAATCTCGCTGTATATAGGGTTAAGATATACCCGCGCACGGCGTAGTAACCACTTTATCTCTTTTATTGCATTGGTTTCTATGATCGGTCTCACCTTAGGCGTGGCCGTCCTCATTACCGTGTTATCCGTAATGAATGGTTTTGACCGAGAGTTGAAAACCCGTGTCTTGGGAATGATACCTCAGGCTACTGTTTCTTCAACGCAAATTTTAACAAATTGGCCTGAACTTGTAAAAAAAGTTGAACAACATAAGCATGTCGTGGGTGCAGCACCATTTACCCAATTACAAGGCATGCTCACCGCACAAGGACAAGTGGCGGGGATTATGGTGTCAGGGATCGAGCCGGAGTATGAAAAGAAAGTTTCAATCATCCAAGACCACATGGTCGCAGGCAGTATCAATGCCTTAAAAAAAGGTGAATTTGGGATTGTTTTAGGCAAACAAATGACCGATTCATTGGGCTTGGGTTTAAATGACAGCATCACTTTGGTGTTGCCAGAAGCGACGCCTTCACCTGCCGGCGTTGTGCCGCGTTTTAAACGGTTTAAAATTGTCGGTATTTTTAGTATTGGTGCAGAAGTCGATTCGATGATGGGCTACATTGCCTTAAATGATGCCTCTACTTTATTGCGTCTACCTGATGGCGCACAAGGGGTGCGTTTAAAGTTAGATGATATTTTCTTAGCCCCTGAAGTGGCGGATGATATTGTCAAAGACTTACCGAGCAATTTTTATGCATCGAACTGGACTTTTACCCACGGTAATTTATTCAGTGCAATTCAGATGGAAAAAGCCATGGTGAGCCTGCTTTTATTCCTGATTGTTTTGGTTGCTGCATTTAATATTGTGTCATCGTTGGTCATGGTGGTGACTGATAAAAAGTCAGACATTGCTATTTTACGTACTTTGGGCGCATCTCCTGCCACCATTACCCGAATTTTTATGGTGCAAGGCACAATTATTGGGGTGATTGGAACGGTGTCGGGCGCAATTTTGGGGGTGATTTTTGCCTCAGGTATTAGTGGCTTTATAGGCTGGCTAAATACAGCATTTGGTTTAAACCTGTTCGATGCTTACTTTATCAATTATTTACCGTCGTATTTGCGTTGGCAAGATGTGGTGGTGATTGTCTGCTTGTCTTTAGGCTTAAGCTTTTTAGCGACCATTTATCCGGCATTTCGTGCGGCTAAAACTCAACCTGCAGAGGCCTTACGTTATGAGTAATATTGTGCTCGAAGCGAAGAATATCTCAAAAAGTTTTACCGATGGTAAGACCACGGTAGAGGTGATTAAAGATCTCTCTTTACAAGTGCAAGCAGGGGAATTCGTTTCAATTGTTGGCTCCAGTGGTTCAGGTAAAAGTACCTTATTGCATGTGCTAGGCGGGTTAGATAGCCCAACTGCAGGACAAGTCTTTTTAAATGAAAAGCGCTTTGATACCTTAGGTGAAGCCGAGCGCGGTTATTTACGAAATCAGCATTTGGGTTTTGTGTATCAATTCCATCATTTATTGCCTGAGTTTAGCGCTTTAGAAAATGTGGCGATGCCACTGATGCTGCGTGCTGGAACCAATTATAAGCACTCTAAACAACAAGCGGAATATTTGCTTGAACGGGTGGGATTGTCGCATCGTATGTCCCATACACCGGGTGAATTGTCAGGTGGTGAGCGTCAGCGTGTGGCTTTAGCCCGTGCCTTGGTGACCAAGCCAGAGTTGATGCTGGCCGATGAACCAACCGGAAATTTAGACCGTAAAACGGCAGTCAAAATTTTTGAGTTGCTCAGTGAGTTACGTCGCGAATTTAATATGGCAATGCTGATCGTCACCCATGATGAACAGTTGGCGCAGGCCGGTGATCGCATCTTACATATGCAAGATGGCGTATGGATTAACGCTTAAGTCGATAGCAATAAATTAAAAAAATGAATTGAAGCTCACCTCGGTGGGCTTTAATATTAGGCAAAATATAACGCTTATAAAAATAATGATTCAATTAATCTGTTTAGGCTGGATAATCGGCATTGCCAGTATGGGTCAAGATATCCTGCTGTTGCACTCCTTGCTTATTCCCAGTATTTGTTTTTTTAGTCTATGTTTACTGGCTAAGTTGACTATTTTTAAGAGCATTTCTGCTTTGTGGTTAAAGGCCAGCTTACTCGGGATCAGCTTTTTCTTGGCCCTACTACTTGGTTCGTATTATGCCCAGCAGCAGCTCAATCAACGTTTACACTTAAGAGAGCAACACAGCGCACAGCTGGAGCTGATTGTCTATATTAAGCATATCAATGAACAGCGTGAGCATGTTTTACAACAAAAAATACAGGTATTAAATCGGCATGTACAGCCTGTGCAGTGGCAAGCTTCTGTAAAAATTGAGCAGCCTGCCACTCAGCAATGGGCACTACAATTAGGTCACTATTATCGCTTACAAGGCACTACACGACCGGCACATGGCTACGCCACACCGGGTGTTTTTGACCAAGAGCAGTGGTTTATTCAGCAAAATATCATGTCTGGTTTTAAAGTGCTGGCTATACAAGAGCTGACCGAACAGCAGATCAATGCTTTGGGCTATGCTAGCTATGTCAAGCGGCAACACGCATGGGCCAATCAAGTTCGACTCTGGATTGAGCAGCAGCGTTTAGCGCTGCGTGATTTTATTCATCAGCAACCTGTACAGCATAAAGGTCTACTTTTGGCCCTATTAACTGGAGATAAAAGTTTACTAGATCGGCAAACCGAGCAGTTATTCCAACGTTTTGGAGTGAGTCATTTATTGGCCATTTCTGGGCCACATGTACTGATTTTCGCTATTCTATTTTGTGCTGCATTACATCAACTGATTCGCCGTTATGCGATACAGATATATTTAATCTGGCCAAAACAATATTTTTTCATTCTGCCTTTTTGCAGTTGCGTCTTGCTGTACTGTGCTTTTGTCGGCTTTGAAATTCCTGCGTTAAGAACGCTATTAAGCTGTATGGTTGTGAGTGCTTTTTTACTGTTAAAACAAAAAATTCAGCCCTTAACGATTTTATTGCTGAGTGCAGCAATTTTGCTTATTTTTGATCCATTTAGTGTTTTATCGGCAGCTTTTTGGTTGTCTTACGTGGCGTGTTTTGTGCTATTACGAATTTATCAAACCATACAACAGCAGCATTCTGCCACGCCAATCAAAAGTAAAATGCAATTATTCAAGATGCAGCTCAAGCTGTTAATTGAATCACAATGGAAGATATTTGTGGCTTTATTTCCCTTGATGATCATCTTCTTTAAACAACTGGCATGGATCAGCCCACTGAGTAATATCTTGGCATTGCCATGGATTGGTTTGGTGGTGGTTCCTTTGGATATTATCGCTGCTTGTTGTTATTTTATTTTTCAACCCTTGGCAGCTCTCATCTTTCAAATCAACGATGTATGTTTGTCGCTATTGTTGCTGCTTTTAAACGGTTTGGATGGCATTTTTTCTGCCAGCTTACAACCTATCGCGATGAATTTTTGGTTATTACTCAGTGTCTGCTTAGGATTAGTTATTATCTTTTTGCCGCGGGGTGTTTTACCCAAAGCATGGTCGCTCTTATGTTTTATGCCGTTTGCGCTCAGTGATCGCCATCCGCATGACTTTGAATTAAGCATACTTGATGTCGGGCAGGGGCAGGCTATTTTTGTGCGCGACCATACGCAAAGCCTGATGGTAGATACAGGCGGTAATTATGATGAAAGTAAGTTTAGTGTAGGTAAGCAAATTATTTTGCCTTTTTTATCGGTAAATGGCGTGAGTACCCTGAATAAATTGATTTTGACTCATTTAGATCAAGATCATCGCGGTGGATATGAATCAATTAAACAGGATTTCCCGATTGAGCAGATTTATTCAAATGAAGCGGTGACGGTCGCTCAAGCGAGTCAGTTCAATTATTGCATACAAGGACAGCAATGGCAGTGGTCAGATCAAGTGCAGATCACTGTTTTATCGCCGCAAAAACAGCATTTGGCTAATGCCGTGCATGAAAAAAATGAACAGTCCTGTGTGATTTATCTACAGGTTAAAAATGCCAAGCCCTATCAAAATTTTCTGTTGATGGGGGATGCTGGATGGCCAACGGAGTATCAGATTTTGCAGGATTATCCCGATTTAAAGGTGGATGTTTTGGTGTTGGGACATCATGGCAGTCGGCATAGCTCGGCTTACGCTTTTTTAAAGCAATTGAATCCTCAATTGGCAGTGGCCTCGGCGGGTGTGAATAATCGCTATGGTCATCCGAGTGTGCAGGTGGAAGCACGCTTAAAAGAATTAAACATCCCTTTGCTCAGTACCATACAACATGGCACGATTCGTTTTTCTAAACAAAAAAACACCATGGCGCTAGAGCTCCAACGCAATACGCGGCAATGGTTAATGCGCTAAATAACTTATATTTGATGCGCTTGCCTACGCACGTCATCGACCAGCTTTAGCGCATCTGGAGTGGCTAAATGATAAATTCTTTCTAATGCTGGATTGGCTTTAAAGCGCTTATAACTCCAGTGATAATGCTCAGGATAACGCAGAATTAGATTTTTAATCGCCTGTAAAATAATCATGGTGCCGTCATTGGCACTACCTTGATAAATTTGGGGATCTATGGCTTCAATATGCATATCGAAGCCTTGATTGGCATTGCGAATAGCATAGAGAAATAAGCTTTTGGCTTTGGTTTTTTGAATTAGTTTGGCACTTAAATTACTGGTGGCCAACGGAATGCCAAAGTATGGAATCATTTCTCCGCCAATATTGGGCGTATGATCGGGCAAAATAACCGTGGTACCCCCTTGTTTTAACGCTTTAAAAATTTGTCTGACACCCGACTCATCCGTTGGCACCAAGTGGGCTTGCTCACGGCTGCGTGCTGCACGTACAAACTGGTTGGCCGCCGCATTTTTAACCGGCTTATATAAAATGGTCATTTGGGTAAATTGTGCGATATAGGCATTCATAATTTCCCATGTGCCAAAATGCGGCACAATCAGCACCACACCTTCAGGTGCAGCGAGAGCATCTTGAAGTAAATTTTCACCGTGAATAGTATGGATACGGGAAATGTTTTGCTTATTGCTGGCACCCCAAATACTGAAAAATTCAAAATATGAGGTCAATTCATTGCGAATCGCCTGTGGAATAATTTTTTCGTGTTGTTCGCTACTTAATTCTGGTAGGGCGATTTGAAGATTAAGGCGAATGGTATTAGAGGTTTTTGATAGTTTTAGCAAATTTACTAGACCTGCTAAGTTTTGCGCAATAAATCTAGATATTTGAATCGGTTGCCGACTGAAAAATTTTAGTAGGCGATACGTTGTATTAGATGGAGTATGGTCAGTCATTGCCTATCGTCAATGTTGGGGAAAAGTGAAGAACAGCAAATATTATAGGCGAAAATAGATTGTTTAGGCGGTTTTCTATGATTCAGTGTATATAATGAGGTCAATTTAACTCATCCTTGGATTATTTTCCATGTCTGAATGGCCACCAAAACCAGAAAACGAAATTCAAAATACTTCATCTAAACTACAAAATAGCAGCGGTCAAGAATGGCAAATTTTAGAAAAAGCCGTTTTAGCCTCTGTCGAAGAACAGCGCCGCGCTCGTCGTTGGGGGATCTTTTTTAAACTGCTCACCTTTGCCTATATCTTATTTGTATTGGTGGTATTGGGTAAAAGTTGCAGTAATGCCAATACCGATCCAACAGCGACCACAAGCGCACATCTGGCGGTGGTGGACATTGTTGGCACCATTGCAGCGGACAAACAAAGTGTGAACAGCACCAACACCATTAAAGCGCTGAAAAAAGCTTTTGAAAGTAAGCAAAGTAAGGCGGTGGTCTTAAATATTAATTCACCGGGCGGCTCGCCTGTGCAATCAGATGAAATCTGGCAAGAAATTCAGTACCTAAAGAAAACCCATAGCGATAAAAAACTGTATGCGATCATTGGGGATACTGGTGCTTCGGGTGCCTATTATATTGCTTCAGCTGCCGATGAAATTATTGTCAATCCATCAAGCTTGGTGGGTTCAATTGGCGTGATTATGCCCAATTATGGCGTGAATGGCTTAATGCAAAAGTTAGGTGTGGAAGATCGCACCATGACTTCAGGTAAAAATAAAGCTTTATTGTCGATGACGCAACCGGTAGATGCTGCACAAAAAGCGCATGTGCAAGGTGTACTGGACAATGTGCATGAACACTTTATTAATGCAGTTAAACAAGGCCGCGGTAAAAAGTTAAAATCTCAAGATCCCGCAATATTTTCAGGTCTATTTTGGACGGGTGAACAAGCCGTTGCTTTGGGTATTGCAGATCGTACCGGTAGTCTTAATAGCTTAAAACGTGAAATGAATATTGATAAAGCCATTAATTACACCATTGAATATAGCCCACTGGATTCTGTGCTGGGTCGTATGGGGAGTTCAATTGGTCAAGGTTTTGCAGCGTCAGTGGCAGAACAGGTTCAAACTGAACAAACGGCTAAATTACAATGAAACCGCTCATTCATTTTGCCCATGCCAATGGTGTGCCATCAAAAGTCTATCAAAAACTATTTGATTTATTGGCTGATGAATACGAGATGATCAATGTGCCTTTACTGGGGCCAGATAAGCGCTATCCAATTGATAACCATTGGAATAGCCTAACCAATCAAGTGATTGATAGTATCGTACGCCAAGCCCAAGGCCGTCCAGTAATTGGTTTGGGCCACTCTTTGGGTTCGGTGTTAACCTTTCAAGCTGCATTGAAGCGCCCAGCTTTATTTAGCCAAGTGATTATGCTGGATCCGCCGCTCATTATGGGTAAAGCATCTTTAGTTTTTCATTTGACGAAATTGCTACGACCCAAATTAGCCGATCAGATGTCGCCTGCAAGTGTCTCGGCACGTCGCCGTGATCATTGGGATTCGCGTCAGCAAGCAGCAGCATTACTGCGTCCCAAAGGTTTTTATCAAGACTTTGATGAAGCATGCTTTAAGGCTTATATTGACTACGCATTAACAGACGATCCTGCACGTGGTGGGGTAGAACTGACCATCTCAAAAGACGATGAAGTGGAAGTATTTAGAACCAATCCTTCGCTGTGGTGGTTGCCGCAACCGAAATTGCAAGTACCTGCGCATTTGGTGGTGGGTGAGCAGAGTTTATTTCATAAACGTCGTTTCCCCCGTTTGGTGCAGAAGAAGTTTGGTATTCCATTTACCGTTACTCCCGGTGGGCATATGTTCCCCCTTGAGCATCCGGTAGAGGTCGTGGCTTTAATTAAGCAATTAATTCAGGCACAAACCCAAGGGTCAAATTAGTTATCTTCTTATCTAAAAAAACGCACCCGAGGGTGCGTTTTTTATTCTCTAGTATTCGATTTAAAAATTACAGAATTGCACAGGTTGTTGTAATGCTTGACCGCGGTATAGCACACCTTGATGTGTATGCTGAAGGGCACCATTACAAATCCATTCCACCACTTGTGGGTAAATCAAATGTTCTAACTGGTGCACGCGTTTGGCCAAACTACTCACATCATCTTGTATCTGGACTTGCAGCACACCTTGGGCAAGCGCTTGACCTGCATCCAGCTCAGCTGTCACGTAATGTACGGTACAACCATGCCAAACATCACCAGTATGAAGTACCCGTTGATGGGTATGCATGCCTTTATAATGCGGCAACAAGGAGGGGTGAATATTCAACATTTTGCCTTGCCAAGCTTGGACAAAGGGGGCACTTAAAATACGCATAAAGCCAGCTAAAATGACCAAATCAACATCCCAAGCCAACAGTTGTTGCTGCATCACAGCATCAAAAGCTTCACGATTGGGATATTGTTTATGTTCAATTATTGCCGTCGCAATTCCTGCTTTTTCAGCCCGCTTTAAAGCATAGGCTTCAGGTTTGTTGGAAATAACGCCGACAATTTGACCTGATAGATTGGCATCAATCAGGGCTTGTAAGTTACTTCCACTACCTGAAACAAGAACAGCAATTTTTATCATGCAAAAACTACACGAATCTTTTCATCAGCACCGGCAACAGACTCTGCATGAGCCGCAATATGGCCCATCGTCCATGCTTTTTCGCCTAAGTCGCTGAGCAACTGAACCGTTTGATCTGCATCTGCTGCGTCAACCACAATCACCATGCCAACACCACAGTTAAAGGTGCGATACATTTCAAATTGCTCAACACCGCCTTCACGTTGCAGTAGTTTAAACAATTCTGGCCACTGCCAAGATGACTCATTCACGATCGCTTGCGCGCCATCTGGTAATACACGGGGTAAATTACCTGGTAAGCCACCACCGGTAATATGCGCCATTGCATGCACATCTACTTGTTTACACAGCTCAAGTAATGGTTTGACGTAAATGCGTGTTGGTTCCATCGCCACATCGGCAAGTGAACGACCATCGATCATTTGTTCTAAATCGACATTTTTAACATCGATAATTTTACGCAGTAACGAGTAACCATTAGAATGTGCGCCGCTAGAGGCAACGCCAATTAAAACGTCACCGGCTTTTACTTTGGTGCCATCAATAATTTTGCTGTGCTCAACCACACCTACGCAGAATCCTGCAAGATCGTAGTCTTCACCTTCATACATACCGGGCATTTCAGCGGTTTCACCACCGACCAATGCACAGCCTGCAAGCTCGCAACCTTTACCAATACCAGTCACTACGTTTGCAGCCACATCAATATTCAAGCGGCCAGTGGCGTAGTAATCTAAGAAAAACAACGGTTCAGCACCACAAACCAAAAGATCGTTTACGCACATCGCCACCAAATCTTGGCCGATGGTGTCATGACGATTCAAATTGAGGGCTAAACGTAATTTAGTACCGACACCATCTGTGCCTGATACCAAAACCGGTTCTTCATAACCTTTCGGGATTTTACAAAGAGCGCCGAAGCCGCCTAATCCGCCCATTACTTCAGGACGTGAAGTACGCTTCGCGACCGATTTGATGCGGTCGACTAAGGCGTCGCCTGCTTCAATATCGACACCTGCGTCTTTGTAGCTTAAACCAGTATTTGGGGAAGTTGAGTTGCTCATAATGAAGTCTCCGCATTCGCGCCGAGATTATACCCGAATATACGAAACTCTTATGTTATTTATGCCCTAAAATGCTATCTTTATTGAAATATTTTGACTTTTAAAACTAATAAACCAAAGAAAGGCTGGAATCTATGGTGGACCGCACCTTGCGTCGCATTTTTGTACTTGCTGGAATCGGATTGATCCTGTGGGTTTTATATTTGCTTAAGCCCGTTATATTGCCTTTTGTTGCTGCCTTTTTAGTGGCTTATCTGTTTAGTCCGTTGGTTGGTCGACTGCACAAATTGGGCTTACCACGTTGGTTATCCATCAGTATTGTCTTTATTGGAATTGGCATTGTTTTAACTTTGGCCATTTGGTATGTCGTACCGTTAGTCTGGCAACAATTGATCTATGCGCGAGACAGTATTCCAGCTGGCATTCATTGGTTAAATTACACCTTTTTACCTTGGGTATCGCAAACCTTTAATGTCGAAGCGATGGAAATTGATACCGAACAAATTTCAAGTGTGGTGATGGACTACATTCAGACCAATTATAGTGCAGACAGTATTCAGTCGGTATTATTACGTGTGGCGCAGTCAGGTCTGAACTTTATTCAAATTGGCGGTGTGGTTGTCTTAATTCCGATTATTGCTTTCTATTTTTTACTGGATTGGGAGCGCATGTTGGACAACATGCGCCGCTTAATTCCACGCCCATATGAGCAAACCACTTTAGTGGTGGTAGGTGAATGCCATAATGTATTGGGTGCATTTGTAAAGGGACAGTTTTTGGTGATGTTCCTGTTGGGTGTGGTGTATGCAGTCGGTTTGCAATTGATTGGTTTAGAAGTCGGTTTAATTATTGGTATGGTTGCAGGATTGGCCAGTATTATTCCGTATTTGGGCTTTGGTGTGGGGATTATTGCGGCAGTGATAGCCACCTTATTCCAATTTGGTATCGATTGGACGCATTTGGCTTTGGTGTTTTTGGTGTTTATGATTGGGCAAGCCATAGAAGGCTATGTACTACAACCATTTTTACTGGGTGATAAAATTGGTTTACCACCGGTTGCTGTGGTTTTTGCTATTTTAGCCGGTGCACAGTTGGCGGGTTTCTTAGGTATGCTCATTGCATTGCCGGTTGCCGCTATTATTGTGGTGTTATTAAGACACCTACGAGATTACTATCAAAAAAGCCATTGGTATGATTCCAAGAGCATTGTTATCAAAAGTACTTTTTCTGGAAATGTCAGTGTGGAAATAGAGTCGAGTAATGTCGATGTTAAGCGAGAAACTGAGGTGCAAAAGAGTCAGCAAAATGCTGAAAAAACCGGTAAGATTGAAATTATCGACCCTAAATAATCTTTAAGGCAAAACCCATATATGCGTCAATTGCAATTAGATATAGAACCTCAACTCGATGCTCGGATTAGTGATTTTTCCGGTCCAAGTTGGGGACATGTTATTGATGCAGTTCGACAGCTTCATGCGGGTTTAGTGAGTCGCTTTTATGTATATGGCGGAGCGGGTTCCGGTAAAAGCCATTTACTCTCTGCTATTTGTGATTCTTATTTAGAAGTGGGGAAATCTGCCATACAGGTTTCCTTGCTTGAGCTGTTAGATGCACCCACTGAAGCCATCACTTCACTAGATCGCTATGATCTGGTGGCTTTAGATGATATTGAAGCCATCAGCGGCGTACCCCATTGGCAAAAAGCTGTCTTTCATTTAATTAATTATAATGATGAGGGGGGCGGTCAGTTGGTATTCTCCTCACGTGTTGCGCCGATTGAATTAAAACTCGAATTGCCAGATTTACAATCTCGTTTGACTCAAGCTGTGAGCGTTAAAGTGCCCACAGGAAGTTTATATGCCGATCGTTTGGCCTTGGTCACTTCTGTGTTAACGCGTCGTGGTATTCATATTGATCCTCAAATAATTGATTATTTGTTAATTCATGGCCCACATCAAACTTCAGTTTTATTACAAAGCTTAGAACAGTTGATTCAACTATTAAAAGGAGAAAAAACGAAAATTAGTCATGCCAATTTAAGACAAATCTACGCATTAATTGATGAATATCGGTAAATAATAAAAAATCTTGAGAAATGCGTTAAGCTGTGACAAAGTACAGCAAAATAATTCGATGTTGCAGGGAATTTGCGACTTAAGAATAAAAATATAGAGAAAATAAAAAGGAGAAAGATATGCTCAAACGGAGCATAGGCCTAGGCGTATTGTGCGTTGCCGGACATGCGTATAGTGCAGATATTATATTAACCACCACAGAAGATATCGTTAAAGACGACAAGGAGTGTTCTCTTCGCGAAGCTATTGCCTATGTAAATCAGGATATGCCCGAACAAGGTTATTTTGGCTGTGGAGGTAAGGCGTCCAGTGCGAATATTATCTTTGAAAAAAAAGCCACTTATAAACTGAATGATCAAATTAAAATTTCAGCGGCAGTGAATTTAAGAACGCTATACGATTTAAGTTTTAATGATAATAAAGAGTTAGGCCTGAATAACGCCATTATTCAAATGGTCGGTAAGAATAATATTTTTTATATTGATGATCAAAAGAAAGATTTAATTAAAGTTAGTCTGACCGAAATTACGCTGCAAGGTTGTAGTGAAACCCTTTGTGCTGAACAAGGTGGATTAATTTATAACAATGAATTTTTGGCTTTAGATCGAGTGAAATTCACCGAGGGTAAAGCAAACCAAGGTGGCGCAATTTATAACGCTGCGCTTCCAGTTGAAGGGAACCCAGATATACGTAGCTTGGTGGAAATTAAATACAGTCTATTTGAGCATAATAAAGCCCAGCAAGGCGCTATTTTGTATAGCCAAGTGCCACAGTTTAGAATTGCAAATTCAGTTTTTCGCGACAATCACACCATTCAGAATACAGCCGCGAATATATATTCTGCGCAGCAACTCGATGCCGCAGCATTGCTGGCTTTTCCTTTAATGAGTTTTAAAGTTTCAGGCAGCACTTTTTATAACAATAAAGGGCCGGCCATTAATGTCCGAGATGGCATGGGGCTAAATAATTTAACCATAGTGGGCAATACATCCGGTATTCAATTTAATGCACCGGCAAAAAAAGCCTATCTTGCCAACAGTATTGTGCTGGGTAATCCTTATCTGAGCAGCCAAGATGATAACTGTAATTTTAATGCCGAAGATCAAAGTTATATCCAAAATAATCTGGTGACCGCTAGCTGTGGTTTAGGGGATGCATCTTATCCAAACGATTTGTGGAGTGGTACGCAGCTGATTGCGGGTGAAGCTTTAGAGGGCAAATGTAAGACCTTAAGTGCAGATCAGACGAGTCTGTTGTGTCCATATACGGAATCTGAGAGTACTTTTTTAGGTTATTTTCGTCCGCGTATTTTAATGAATCATTATTCTTTATCTGATTCATTAATATTAAATAAAGGACGATTGCAATTGAATTCCAATGTGCCGCTGATGGGTTGTGAAGCAGGCGATCAGCGCGATGAGCGTCGTAATACTGATAATAGCTTTTGTGATCGTGGTGCAATTGAAATTATTGTGCCCAGCAGCACCGGATTGGTGGGGAAAGACTTATTGGTGGGGGAGATTGCAACCATTCCTTTGGCTGAGCATTTGGGTGACAGTGATTTAGTACCCAAAGAGCAATGTGATGCCATTCTTGGGAAAAATCCGACGGGAGAACCTTGGCAAGCTGGTTGTGTGCAAGTGCTACAAAATCAGACCGTATCCAAAGGCCAGCTAAGTGTCAATGAGGAAGGTATTTTGGTCTATACGCCAAGGGGGGGGTGGCGCGGTGCAGATTTATTTAAAATTCGCTTAGTGACTTCTTCCACTCGTTTTAATCAGACTAAACCGTATATGGAGCTGAGCGTAAATATTGTACAAGAAGCCAAAAATGATATGCAAAGCAGCAAAGTCACTACATCTGGTGGATCATTTGGATGGTTGAGTCTATTTGCATTATTCGGTTTACTTGGATTACGTCGATATAAAAATAATGAAGGATGATCGATGAAAAATTATAAAAAGGGATTGCTGTATAGCATGATATTGGCTGCAATGTCTTTAATGGCGGCAGAAGAAAAAACCATTTATGTGAATACTTTTGCAGATGAGGATGGTGAAAATTTAAATCAATGCGCATTAAGAGAAGCCATTAAAACAGCCAAAAACAATAAATCTTATGGCGGTTGTAATGTAGGCAATAGCAATTATGGTCAAAAGGATACTATTCAGCTTGAAGAGGGTGAGTATCTACTTAAAAGTGAATTGCGTCCGCAGTCACAAGTATTGATCTTAGGAAAATCACCTTTTGATTATTCCAACAAAGATGTACTCACCAATACTTATCCGGCCACTCAAGCATTAAAGACTAAAATTACTGCCAAGGCTGGATCGCGGATTTTTAATACGCTTGAAAGTGAATCGGCGCTCTCATTAACCAACGTCATCTTAGAGCAAGGCTCTTCAGCAGATGTGGGCGGTGCATTATTAATTGGTGGTGCGCTCACCATGAATAATAGTGCTATTCTCAATTCAACTTCTGCCAAAGCTGGTGGGGCAATTTATGTTGTGGCACAAAATAGTGCGAAAGACATTAATCTGACCCGCACCTTGATACAGGGTAACAATGCACCTGTCGGCAGTGTGATTGCGATGGATTGCGAAGCTAATTTGCTTAATACCAAAGCTATTATTAATCTGAGTAATAGCAGTGTTGTTAAAAATGGTTCTAGCAGCAGTTTAAGTACAATTGATCTATGTGGTAATCCTGAGATAAAGCTTACAGCGAATACTATTGCAAAAAATATCGCAAATCCAGCAAATGGCAGTATTATTCGTTCAGTCAGTGAAGTGAATCATCGTTTAAGTCCTTCGTATTCATTTGCCGCTCTTAGTAATACCATGGTTGAAAATGAGGCTCATAGCACTTTTTATTATGATGATGTGGGTTCAATTTCCTTCAATTTTAATATTCTGGCTTTTAATAGCGGAAAGTCCTGTCGCTACGCGCTCAATAATGGCAATTTAACCAATACAAATCTTAAGATAAGTGCGTCACACAATGTATTTCAGTTGAACGATGGCGCAGGGCAGTGCGATTTACCAGAAGACACACTTAAAGCCGATAATTTCAATCTTAATTTAAGTTCAGTCAGCATGTCGAGTGTGTTGTCTACCTATCAAGCTGCTTCAAAATATAATCTATTTTTACCGATGTATTATCCGATTGATAATCAAAGTAACCTCGATTTAGTTAATGTCTCAGCAGACAAGTGTAGTGATCTGGATCAGCGCGGTCTTCAACGAATTACCAATGGCACTTTGATGTTAGATCCCAGCTTAAAAAATAGCTGTGATATTGGTTCAATTGAGTTGATGCGTTTAACTGCAGCAGATATTATCGATTTAAGAAACCAATCTTATGTGACATTGATAGAGAGTTATAAAACACGTATAGCAATTTTAGAAGAATATTTAAACAATCCAGAGAGCAATAAAGAGTTTATTGCAAAAGACCAAGAGGACTTAAAAAATTGGCAAAATTTACTAAAGTATAGCCAAGAATATGCGCAATATCGTGCAATTTATGTCGACCCTTTTGCACTGACACTACCCAGTGAAGTAAGTGTTTTAAATGCCAATGGCGCGACACGTTTAAAAGAATTGAATAGCGATAATTATAGCGTGTCTACCTATACATATGGCGTCGGTGAATTTGTGGAAAAGGGGGGTAAATCTGAGTTTGTCGGTAATCTTGATCCTAACTTGAAGTGTGAATGGAAAGAAGATTTAAAACGAATTATGATTTATCGTTTAGATGGTAAAACCACCTCATTGGATGGATTTGGATATTGTTCTTACACCATTCGTTCTAAGCAAGCAGATGATGGTTCAGTTTCAACGGGTGTCTTAAAAGTTGATTTTATTAATACGGCACCCATTGCAAAAGATGACCGATATTCGATTACGCCAAGTACGAATCAGAGCATTGCTATTAATCCTTTAGAAAATGATAGCGACGACGGCGATGGTGTCACCCTGCATTTAAATGTTCCATATAAAGGCGCTTTTTATAAAAATGCCAAAGGTATAGAGCTGCCTATCATGCTTGCAGCTATTCCTGCTGGTTTAACGGTTAGAGCAGACCGTAGTGGACCGTGTCCAGATCAATATATTAAAGATACGTGTTACGGTGGACAGCTATACTTCGAGGTGAAAAATAGCTTTAGTCAATTTGATTATGAGATTGAATATAATATTCTTGATGCAGAGGGTTTAAAGTCCAATGATGCAAAAATCGACTTAATCAATACTGCTAAAAACACCAATACACAGGCTTCGGGTGGAGGAAGTGTGGGGGTGTATGGTTTATTTGGCCTAGTTTTACTGGCCGCATATCGCAATCGTAGAAAAAAATAATCCATAAAAATGCCTCAGTTAATGAGGCATTTTTTATATAAATTTTAAGTAGATGGTTAAGCGGAAGAAATATTTTAGGTATTTGCACTAACAGCCGATCTTAAAGATAAACAGTGATGTTTAAAATGATTTGGGAAGTGTCTAGAGCTATTGTAGGCCTTGATAGAAATTAATAGCTCACCGGTTGCGGCTGTAAGTACTTATTAATATATTCTTCGCGAATGGCAGGTCTTTCTTCGGCGCTGGCTTTTTGCATGCGCGTTCCTAAATCTTTACGTTCTTGGCTGCTCATCTTTTGCCAAGTTTCACGCATTTTTTGTTTTTCTTGCTCAGGAAGTTGAGTAAACCAATCCATACGTTGATGTAAAACTGTACTTTGCGCTTGCGGTAATTCCTTCAACGATTGATAACGTTGAATTAGCGCACGTTGTTCGGCATCAGACAGAGTATCCCATGTTTCGGCTACTTGTGTATTGGCATCTTTAGAAAAAACCCAAAAACGCTCAAAGCCTGCAAAACTGGTTTGCAAAAAGCTAAATGCACAAAATGCCAATACTAATTTTTTAGCTGCCATGGGGAACTTTATCCTCACCCAAAACCATTAACATTTCTAAATCTTCCACCATTTGCGGAGAAAGTTTTGGCGTCACAATCACTTGATTTTGCGGTTTAACCGCTATTTCTAAAGAGTTAGGCAATACGACAAATCCTGTAATGGCCGCAGCCAATGCAAAACCCGACATTTTCCACCAACCATAACGGGTGGTTTCTTGATGATGAATTTTTTCAATCACTTGACTCATGACCACAGCTTTGTCTCTATGCTGCCGCGCTGCGCCGTCAAGTTTAGACGTAATCTGCTTTAAGAAATCATCTTGTTTCATTCTGATGACCCTCCACGAGATGGATTTAAATGTGCTAAAGAAATCCGAAGACCTTGAATAGCACGGTGATAATGCGTTTTTACACTACCTTCACTGCAATCCATGACCTGTGCAGTAGTGTGTGTATCAAAACCTTCCCAAGCCCTTAACATAAAGGCTTGTTGCTGGCGAACAGGCAGCTTTGCAATAGCATCCTGTATTTGTTCAGCTGTAACCACGCGATCCAAAAAGTCGAATGGATTCGGCATGTTTTCATCAACAATATCATTAACTTCGATATCGTCATCATCTAAACTAATTTTTTTAAAAAAGGAAAAAGGTTGCGCCCTGCGTGCTTCTTTGCGGCGCCAATCTTGTAATTTATGATTTAAAATAGTGTAAAACAGCGGATACCATTCGTCGGTCGCTTTTTCGGCATACGCTTTATGTAAGGAGATAAAGGCTTCTTGCACCAAGTCCATGGCAATACCATGATGACCTTGTGTGGCGCTTTCCATCATCACCAAAGCGCGGCCTGTCACGTCTTGCATGAAATTCTTCAGCCGTTGTTCAGCCGTACTCTTTAGAATACTTACATTTTCAGATTTAGACTGTTTGGGTGCTGAATCCATAGGGATGGAAAATCCTGTCATGGGATACCCAC
Source organism: Acinetobacter harbinensis (assembly GCF_000816495.1). Lineage (GTDB taxonomy): Bacteria > Pseudomonadota > Gammaproteobacteria > Pseudomonadales > Moraxellaceae > Acinetobacter > Acinetobacter harbinensis. The sequence continues at coordinate 2,191,117 of NZ_JXBK01000001.1, read as the reverse complement.
CATTATTTCCATGTTCATAGTTATATAACGATGGGAACAACGGTTTGGTTGACAAAAAACTTATTATTTTTATAGTGTAATCTATTTTAAACATCCGCGAGGGATGTTTAAAATAAAGTAACGAAACAGTGCTGCTTATAGGCGCTGACGAACCATTTCAAAGAAACATACTGAGCCGGCAATGGCGACATTTAACGATTCTTGGCCGCCGGGCTGTGGAATAGACACAGCTTCTGCATGTTTTAGCGCATAATCAGATACGCCTTGGCCTTCATTGCCCAAAATCCAGACACATTGCTTTCTTAAGTTTTTCGAGTACAGGCTTTCAGATTGATGATGAGAGCTGGTCACATAGACAGGAATGGTGAATTTTTCCAGTAAGTCTTCTAGGGCAATATTTTCATAGGTTTGTAATGAAAAATGTGCGCCCATACCTGCACGCAGTACGCGAGGCGACCAAATAGAGGCTGAACCTTTGGTACAAACCACTTGTTCAATACCGGCGGCTGCCGCTGAACGGAGTAATGTTCCAACGTTGCCGGGGTCTTGAATGTTGTCTAAAATTAAGGTGTCTTCTTTAAAGTTTAAAGCTTGGTTTGAGCTAGGTAAGTCTACGATGGCTAAACACGCCAAAGATGTACCCAGTGTGCTTAAATCGTTAAATAAAGCTTCGCTTAAAATAAAGACATTGCCTTCATACATCGAGACGATTTTTTCTAAATCGGGATGAGCAAAAGCCACTTCAGTGGTAAAAATAGAATTGATGGTGCGTTTTTGCTCTAACCAAGCAATACTTAAATGTGTACCTTCAAGCACAGTTTGGCGATTTTTTTTACGAAATGAGCTTTGTTCAATTAAACCACGTAACTGTTTAATTTTTGGATTGTCTTTAGATTCAAGAAAAAAAGCGGGCATAAGAGAATATCCATAGAAGTAAGTTAATCACTTACTTCTATTGTTTAAATTAATTGTGGTAGCGGGTTGCTAATTCAACTTCGTTTTTAGAACCAATAATCACGGGAACACGCTGATGTAATTCAGTCGGTTGAATATCCAGAATACGAACACGCCCAGTTGTGGCTGCACCACCGGCTTGTTCCATCAACATACTCATCGGATTGGCTTCGTACATTAAACGCAGGCGACCCGCTTTTTGCGGATCTTTGGTGTCGTATGGATATAAGAAAATACCACTACGACATAGAATACGATGAATGTCGCCCACCATACACGCAACCCAACGCATGTTGAAGTCTTTTTCACGGACTGAGGTTTTACCGTCTTGCAGTTCTGCGATATAACGCTGTACTGGTGCTTCCCAGTGGCGTTGATTCGAGGCGTTAATCGCATATTCTTGCGTGTCTGCGGCCACTTGAATGGCATCAGAAGTTAGTAAAAATACTTGTGTTTCTGGATCAAAAGTAAAGAACACGGTACCTGCGCCAACTGTTAGTGCCAACATGGTCGATGGGCCATACAACACATAACCAGCAGCCACTTGCTGCGTACCAGCTTGCATAAAGTCGCTTGCTTGAGTTACTGCATTTTGAGCGGGTAAAATAGAAAAAATAGTGCCCACACACATATTGATATCAATATTGCTTGAACCATCTAAAGGATCAAACAATACCAAAAATTTACCGTTTTCTTGTGCAGGGGTAAATTCATCAAGCTCCTCAGAAGCCAAACCACCGACTTGTGGATGTACTTTTAAAGCATCAATTAAATAATCGTTAGAAATCACATCGAGTTTTTTTTGTGTTTCGCCTTGTACATTTTCATGTTCTGCACTACCCAATACACCTGCTAAGGCACCTTTTTGCAATGCCTGATCAATAGTCTTGCAAGTATTTGCAATTGTTTCAATTACTTGAGCAAGTTCAGGGCTGAGATTCCCTGTTTTTTGATCTAAGAATTGGGACAGGGTGAGGTATGACATGCGAAGAAAACTCCAATTAAAAAAGGATAAAAACGATCAAAAAAATACGCGTGTTCATTTTAGATGAGAACGCAACAAAAGGACAATTAAACTGGATTATTTGTACTGATTTTGCCCTTGTAAGTTCTGTAGAAGATGCTATGTTGAGGTGAGTAAAGGGTATTTGAAATCGTCATAGGAGCATGATTATGACAACGCAAAAGTTTGATGGCATGCCAACGCCAAGTGAAGCCATGAATGTGGATGATATTTCTGCGGACAAGGTGAAAGAAGCGTGGCAAGGATATGAAGCTAAGCCAGAATATAAAAAATTTAACAAACATGATTTGATCGAATCAATGCAAAATCCGCAAGAGCATTCAGAACAAGCCTAAAGGCTTAGCCCTAAAAAAGCGCTCCAAAGTGAGCGCTTTTTTAGGGCTATTATTTTTATAGATTAATGCAGCTTTATTTTAATAAGGGCGGAACCGCTTCGTAATTAAGTTCTACGCGGCGGTTTTCTTTCCATGCATTTTCATCATGACCTGCATCAACTGGCATTTCTTTACCGTAGCTGACTGCTTCGAGTTGAGTTGCCGCCACACCATTGGTGATCAGGAAGCTCTCTACTGCTTTCGCGCGGCGCTCACCCAAAGCCATATTGTATTCACGCGTACCACGTTCATCAGTGTGGCCGGTTAAAGCCACTTTTGAATTGGCATTGGCCACGAGATACTGGGCGTGCCCTTGCAGAGTTTGATAGTCTTCGTTAGAAAGATCGCTGCTGTCATAGTTAAAGTGTACAACACGTTTGGCTAAGAACGCTTTATTGGCCGCAGTCACCCCTTTAGCAGAAGCACCGGCTAAGTTTTGTGCATTTAGTGCTGCATCTTCACTTAGGCCTTCAGTATTTACACTGGGCAGGCTGCCAGATTGATTAGGATTTTGTCCAACTTGAACGTCAGCTGCGGGTTTGCGATTGGCACAACCGGTCATAATTAATGCGGTTGCCAGAACAGGAAGTACCAATAGTTTAACTGCTTTCATTTTTATCTCCATGATCATTAAGATTTTGACTTTATAGGTTATTGCGGTGCCCAAGCCGGTTCACGAACCTCACCTTGTTCACTGGGTAAATTCATGCGGAAACGGCCGTCCAGTGACATAATCGCCAATAAACCACGATTTCCTTCACGCGTGGCATACACCACCATTTGTCCATTCGGTGAAAAACTTGGCGATTCATCTAAGCTGGTCGGGGTTAAAATATTGGTGATGCCAGTATTTATATCTTGAATGGCCACTTTATAGTTGCTGCCACTTGGGCGATGCACCAGCGCAATTTTTTTACCATCCGCGCTTAAACTGCCACGTGCATTAAATGCACCTCGGAAGGTGAGACGTTTACTGGAAGCATCACTTAAGTTATAGCTATAGATTTGTGGTGAGCCACCTCGGTCAGAGGTGAAAATAAACGACTTACCGTCTGGTGCATAACGTGCTTCGGTATCAATCGCCGTGTCATTGGTCATGCGCTGTAGCACACGCGTCTCTAAGTTCATCTGATAGATTTCAGGATTGCCATGCATAGATGCGGTAAATAGCATGCTTTTGCCATCGGGTGAAAAGCTTGGTGCACCATTTAGGCCACGGAAGCTGGCTAATTTTTCACGTTGCCCACTGGCGAGATCTTGCAGATAAATAGCGGGACGTTTGGTCTCAAAAGACACATAGGCGATTTTTTTCGCATCCGGTGTCCATGCAGGTGACAAAATGGGATCACGGGAGGTCAAAATGGTTTTAGGCTGTTCGCCATCGGTATCGGCAATTTGTAAGGTATAGCGTTGTTCTGGAGTGGCTGGATTACGCAGAACATAAGCAATCCGCCCACTAAAGTCACCAGCAATACCGGTGAGTGCTTGATAAATCGCATCACTGATCATGTGGCCGGCTTGACGAATACGTGAAGCAGGAACGGTAAGTAATTCATTTAACAGATATTGTTGTTTTTCGATATCGTACAGTTGATAGTGAACTTCAAAAGCACCACTTTCTGTGGTTTTAACCGTACCGGTTACCACATATGGCACACCGGCAGTTTTCCATGCATCTGTATTGGGATTGTTCATACTGGCATTGGCCGGTAAGTTTTTTGATGCACTGGAGAATTTACCCGAACGATTTAAATCGCTTTCCACAATAGGGTAAATGCTTTGGTCATTATTAAACGGAATAATGGCAATCTTGGGCGCAGCTTCTGGAGCTTTCGTAATTTCTAAGTGCAGTTGTGCATAAGATTGTGTGGCTAAAACAGGACTGAGTACTGTTAAAATACTGAGGCAAAGTACATGTTTACGTATCATTTCCATCATCCGCTATGTGCTGTGAAAAATGTAGGTTATTGTCATTTTAACTGGCTCACATCATGGCATGATTTTAAATGATTAAAAGCATAGCATGATATGAAAACTGTTATAAGACTGTGAAAAGTGAATAAAAATTTAGCCATTTTACTTCAGTTTTAAATCAGTCACAAAAAGCCACATCCCCAAAAGAGCAGGTGGCTTTTTATTTAGTTTGCACTAAAGCTTGAAGTAAAGGTTCGCGCTTCACGACGTGCATCTGGGTCTGACGGCATTGGATAAGGTGCTGCTGCACGAACGGCAGCTTCTACACTGGCTTTCATGTCCGCATCGCTTGAGTTCACAATGACCGATTGTACTGCGCCACTGTCACTTAACGTTACTCGCGCCGTGGCTTTTTGACCAGCTGAGCCGTTTGGAATATCCCATGCGCGTTTCACTTTATTTTCAAAATCACGCTTGGCAGTAGAAGCAATTTTCTTACTTTCTGCCTTTTTAGTGGCGGCTTCTTCAGCAGCTTGTTTTGCTGCGGATGCTTTGACTTCAGCATCTGCACGTTCTTTCGCCTCTGCTTTGGCTTTATTTGCGGCATCGGCTTTAGCTTTTTCAGCAGCGTCTGACTTAGCTTTATTTGCAGCATCGGCTTTGGCTTTTTCAGCAGCGTCTGACTTAGCTTTATTTGCAGCATCGGCTTTAGCTTTTTCAGCAGCGTCTGACTTAGCTTTATTTGCAGCATCGGCTTTGGCTTTTTCAGCAGCGTCTGACTTAGCTTTATTGGCGGCATCGGCTTTGGCTTTTTCAGCAGCGTCTGACTTAGCTTTATTGGCGGCATCGGCTTTGGTTTTTTCAGCAGCGTCTGACTTGGCTTTATTTGCAGCATCTACTTTGGCTTTTTCAGCAGCGTCTGACTTAGCTTTATTAGCTGCATCGGCTTTGGCTTTTTCAGCAGCATCTGCTTTGGCTTTATTTGCAGCATCGGCTTTGGCTTTTTCAGCAGCGTCTGACTTAGCTTTATTTGCAGCATCTGACTTGGCTTTATTGGCTGCATCCGCTTTGGCTTTTTCAGCAGCGTCTAACTTAGCTTTATTGGCGGCATCGGCTTTGGCTTTATTCGCTGCATCTGACTTAGCTTTACTTGCTGCATCCGCTTTGGCTTTCGCCGCAGTATTGGCTTGTTCAGCTTCAGCCGTTTTTGCTTTTACCAGTGCTTCTGCTTGGGCTTTTTCAGCGGAGGTTTTGGCTTGACGTGCTTGTTCAGCAGCTTCTGCCTTGGCCTTTTCGGCAGCTTGTGCTTTTGCTTGAGCCATATCTGCAGCTTTATCTTTAGCGGCTTGAGCAGCCAAAAGGGCAACTTGTTCTGCTAATAATTTTTGCTCAGCAGCTTTTGCCTCATTTGCAGCTTTTTGCAGATCAAGTGTCGGTTGTTGCGGCGCAGGGGTTGGGATTTGGGCTGCAACTGGATCTGGTTCAGCAGTTTGCTGTACTTGTTCTGCAACTTTTTCATCTGTTGTTTCTGCTGAATCGGTTTGTTCTAAAGGCGTCGCTTCGGGTGGCGGTAAATCTTCAGGTTTAATTAACACCATTTTAATGGTTTTAGGCGGCACGACAGGTTTGCTCATGCCTAAAAAAAGCAGGCCAGTGATGGCCACCGCATGCACAGCAACAGTAAATCCAAGCGCAATTATTTTTTCTTTAGAGTGTGGCTTTTTAAAATCTTTCATAAATTACTTTAACGGCTCTGTCAGTAAGCCAACTTGCGTTAATCCGGCATCTTGCAGACTATTCATCAGCGCCATCACTTCACCGTAGGAACGTGATTTTTCACCTTGAATCACCACACCTAGTTGTTTATTTGCAGCTTTGGCTTCTATTTGCGCTTGCGCTAAAATACGCGTTAGCTCGCTTAACTCAAGCGCTTGACCATTGCTATAGTCTTTATATTTTAAGAAGTATTTGCCATCTTTATCTAAGCTGACCATGGCCGGAGCATCTTTAGATTCAATCGGATTGCCATTGGCTTGGGGTAAGTCCACTTGAATACCGCTGGTAATCATGGGTGCAGTCACCATGAAAATCACCAAAAGAACCAACATCACGTCAATATAAGGAACGACGTTCATTTCACTTTTTAAAGGTTTTTTCACACGCTCAAAGCGTCCAGAACGTTGAATCGCCATTAATTATTTTCCTGTGCAGCACTCACAGTTTGGCGTTGTAACAGCGCCACCATTTCTTCGGCAAATAAAGCGCGGTCTGAATATACCGTTTCACCTTTAGCGGTGTAATGGTTAAATGCCAATACCGCAGGAATAGCGGCAAAAAGACCAATTGCAGTGGCAATAAGTGCTTCTGCAATACCGGGTGCAACTGTGGCTAAAGTGACTTGATCGACATCGGCAAGACCAATAAAGGCATTCATAATGCCCCATACGGTGCCGAATAAACCAATATAGGGTGCAACCGAGCCAATACTGGCCAGTGCGCCTAGACCCTGCTCAAGTACACCTTGGTCGCGGCTTAGTCCAACGCGTAACAGACGTTCTGTACCGTCAATGGTTTGCTCGCTGGTGGCTTGGAATTTGTTGAGTTTAAAGAACTCACCGATACCTTGATAGAAAATATCCTCTAAGCCGGTACGTTTAGAATTAAGCTGAGCATTGTTATACAGCGTATTTAATTCAGCACCCGACCAGAAGATTTTTTGAAAATGCTCATCTTCTGCTTGGGCTTTTTTATAACTCATATGTAACTTGGCAATCAAATACCAACTGTATAACGATGCCAAGAGCAGCACCAGCATCACCAGTTGAACCACCGGACTTGCTTGTAAAATAAGATCTGATATGTGTAGCGATGATTCGAGTTGAGTTGCCATAAGTTACATGTGCCAATAAATTTTTTAGTCTTGTTCTAACTCTTTTAGAATTAGTTCACGAATTTGATCTGGAAGTCGACGAGGTTTCATTTCTGCACTAATACATGCCAATTCGACCTCGCCAGATGCCAGCATGATTTCACCACGATAAATATTTTGTTGCAATACAAATGATGTCGCTTTACACGAAACTACACTCGCTGTAACAGTAATCAGGTCATCCATCAGGATTGGACGCGAATATTTAACGTTAATCTTGTGCACGACAAAATGATAATCTTTTTGATGCCAGTAGTGATCGACACCAGATGCACGAAGCCATTCGGTACGTGTACGTTCCATGAAGCGAATATGATTTGCATGATAGACAATGCCGCCTGCGTCAGTGTCTTCAATATATACACGAATTTGGAATTCGAATTTATTCGCCATGATTTTGTTCCATCTTTAATTCAGTTTGATGTGTTGAACGCTTTATTTTTAGCAAAAATTTCAACCGCTACGATGCGGTGCTTTTCGCTAAGAGTCAAGCGCTGCGCAGCGGGGCAGTTTAGCACTCTGAGTTTTTCCTCCAATGGCACAAGGTTTCAAATCACATTTCAGGCTATATAAAATAATCACTGAAATGCTTACACTCAAGCACTTTGGGGGGAAGTCATGCAGCGATATATCAAATGGTTAATAGCACTAGCGATTGGCTTTGCTTTTTGGTCGTATTGGCATACGCCAAATTCGGGTATTCAAAATTCAGCGCATTATCAGGTGGTCAATGGGGTTCATCAATTTGATGGCTTTACCATTACCAATTTAGCGCCGTATGAAGGCGAATTTCGTGTGTTATCTATAGAAAATTATAGTTTGGGACCGGAATCAAAGTTAAGTCCTGTCGACTTCGCTTTGGGCTGGGGCAAGATGAAAGATCCACAGGTGTATAAGCAGCTTTCAATTCGGCAAAGCAACCGTTGGTATTATTGGCGTTATGAAAATGCACCGCCTATTCCGGTCGATGAAATATCCAGTCAAAGTGCCAATACGCATTTAATTCCTGCCAATAAAGACATTGCTAAACAATTGGCAAAAATTGATCCAGATAATTTAATTTATTTAAAAGGGCAATTGGTAGAAGTGAAGTCGGAGGATGGTTGGATGTGGCGCAGTTCACTCAGCCGTGACGATACGGGTAATGGTGCGTGTGAGCTGATGTTGGTGGAAGAAGTACGCGTGCTTGCGAGATCCTAAGAGTTTGATTTTTGAGATTACCAAGACTTTGAAATAAATCTAAGATGGTTTGATGGTGAGTTGGAAAAGATGGCACAAGCAGAAAATACACAGGCGTTCATGATTCAACTTCCGCGGACTGTTCCAGAGCAGCGGTAATACCCCCATTTTTAATTGAGTTAATGAGTAGACAATCCAAAGCCCTTATTATTGTTTAAAATGAGGTGGATAACCATTAACTGACATATGAGGTCGCTCATGATTATAGAAGCGCTGCCATGCAGTTGTATAGTCCTGCACCTCACTAAGATTTCGAAATAAATATTGATTTAAACATTCATAACGAACTGTACGATTAAAACGCTCAACATAAGCATTTTGCTGTGGATTGCCTGGCTGAGTAAATACATGTTCAATATCATGCTGGATACACCATGCTGCCATTAAATCACTTATATATTCAGGTCCATTGTCGGAACGAATCCGCTTAGGTTTACCTCGCCATTCGATTAACTGATCCAGCCCCCTGAGCACACGCTGAGCAGGCAATGAGAAGTCAACCAGTATGTCTAGGGACTCACGGTTATAATCATCAATCACGTTGTGAACACGATAGCTTCGTCCATCACTCAATTGGTCATGCATAAAGTCCATTGACCATGATTCATTCTTAGCAGTAGGTACTGCAAGCGGTTCAGGTTGTTCTCGCTTAATACGTTTGTTGGGTTTAATTCTTAAATTAAGCTCAAGCTCCTTATAAATTCGATATACGCGTTTGTGGTTCCAAGGGTTACCTTTGACATTGCGCAGGTACAAAAAGCAAAGTTTAAAGCCCCAAGTCTTATTCTCATTGGTGAGCTTAATCAACCAATCTGCAATGATCATATTCTGCTCTTTTAATTGAGCCATATAACGATAGCAGGTTTGACTAACTTGAAAGATGAGACAGGCCTTGCTCACTGATATTTTATATTGCTCAACGGCTTGTTGAGTAAGTAACCTACGTTGCGTTGGCCTTAAAACTTTTTTGACAATGCATCCTGAAGGATATCTGCTTTGAGTCGCTCATCGGCATACATACGTTTAAGACGAGCATTTTCAGCTTCTAGCTCTTTCAATCGAGTCATCATCGAGAGATCCATGCCACCGTATTTGGACTTCCATTTGTAAAATGTGGCCGAACTCATTCCATGTTCACGGCATAGGTTGGGAACAGGTGCTCCTGCTTCAGCTTGTTTCAAAATACTCATGATTAAGCTGTCTGAATATTTAGATGTTTTCATAGAAAATCTCCTTAAATCAAGGGTATTTGATTTTCTACTTTTAAGTTCAATTATTTGAGGGGAGCATTACCCAGCCAAATGTTCAAGCAATAGTTTTACAACACCCGAAAGAGCAAAAAATTTATTTGGATTTAGCTCATTCAACAGATTGGGTGGTTGCTGCCTCTATTTTTATATCAGCATTAATTAGTTTTCTTGCTTTTATAGCGACAATTTGTATTGTTATGAAATCCACACAACAAAATATTGAGTCTAATAAAATACTTATTGAATCCCAAAATGAATTAAAAAAGAATGAATTACAATTTCTTTATAAAAGTGCAGAGATTGATAAATTTAGAAATCTTATTGCAGAATATTTCGCTTTATTAATGAAATTTAATACGGTTGTTTCCTTAGCGATTAAGCAAATGGAAAGAGATCAGTTAATTCAAAGTCTAGTTAATTATTTTTCAGAAGTGGCTTATTATCATATGCAAATAGAATTATTTTTAGATTGTGATTTGAATCAAAATCATAAAATCCTTAAGAACCAATTAAAAGAATTAATGGATTCGCTATGGAAAATAAGAGTACAAATTGATGGAGATGATAAAGAAAAGATCAATGATCGAATAGTTGGTTTCTCTAATGAATTTGGTACTGTAAGAGATAGCTTAATAAAGCTAATCAATCAGGATATGAAATTACAAAAGGGAGAATAAATCCTCCCTCACCATTACTTTTCTTTCGGTTCAGGCGGTGTCATCCCAAACTGTGCATAGGCCATATTGGTGGCAATACGTCCACGTGCAGTACGCATCGCATAGCCCTGTTGAATCAGATACGGCTCAATCACATCTTCTAATGTGCCGGAATCTTCTGCCATGGCGGCGGCTAAAGCCTCTACACCGGCAGGGCCGCCATCAAAACGCTCAAGCAACATGCTTAAATAACGACGGTCTAAGGTGTCTAAACCATCTTTATCGACATTGAGCATATCTAAAGCGCGCTCGGCCATATCTTGATTGACTTCACCCGTGCCTTTGACTTGGGCATAGTCACGCACGCGGCGCAGTAAACGATTGGCAATACGCGGTGTACCACGGGCGCGACGGGCAATTTCTTTTGCGCCATTACCAGTCATGGGAACATCCATTAAACTGGCGGAGCGTGACACAATATGGGTTAAGTCCGCCACAGAGTAAAATTCTAAGCGCTGCACAATCCCAAAACGGTCACGTAAGGGGGAGGTTAGTAAGCCAGCACGCGTGGTGGCAGCCACCAAAGTAAAGGGCGGTAAATCCAGTTTAATGGAACGCGCCCCTGGGCCTTCACCAATCATAATGTCGAGTTGATAATCTTCCATTGCGGGATAGAGAATTTCTTCAATCACCGGTGAAAGACGATGAATTTCATCAATAAATAAAACATCACCTTCTTCCAAATTGGTCAGCATGGCGGCCAAATCACCGGCACGTTCTAGCACTGGTCCAGAGGTGGATTTTAAATTTCCGCCCATCTCGCGCGCAATAATATTGGCCAAGGTGGTTTTACCTAAACCCGGTGGGCCAAAAATTAAGGTGTGATCGAGTGCTTCACCGCGGCCACGTGCTGCACCAATAAAGATCTCCATTTGCTCACGCACCACCGGTTGACCAATATAGTCATCCAATGACGTGGGGCGAATGGCACGGTCAAAATGATCTTCAGGTTTTTCAGAACCACTGATTAAACGCTCTTGCATAGGTGTCTTAATCTATCTTTATTTCATCATGGATTTAAGCGCAGCACGAATAATGTCTGCACATTCGGTAAAGTCAGCTTTTACAGCCGAAACCATTTTTTGTGCTTCAGCCGGTTTATAACCGAGTGATTGTAACGCGGCTTCCGCTTCGGCCACCGGTGAATTTGAACTGAATTGAATTTGCGTGTTGGTGGAGTTGGCGGCAGTTGAAGTATTGGCCAAGGTTTTAAAACGATCACGCAGTTCAATCATTAAACGTTCCGCAGTTTTTTTGCCCACACCCGGTACTTTAATTAGGGTATTCAAATCTTCATTTTCTACGGTATGAATGAGTAATTCGATACTTAAGGTAGATAAAATGCCCAATGCCATTTTCGGCCCAACACCATTGACTTTAAGCAAAGTGCGGAAAATGGTTTTTTCTTGTGGCTGTAAAAACCCATATAGCAGTTGCGCATCTTCACGAACCGTTAAATGCGTCCACAGCGTAACACTTTGCCCTTTTTGCAGTTGGCAAAAAGTCGATAATGGGGTATCTACTTCATAACCGACACCGTTGACATTGAGTAACACTGTCGGGGCTTCTAAAGCAAATACTTCACCAATAAGACATCCAATCATTTTAATTTTTTCACTTTTCTATCGTGGTGGCTATGGTAGTGAGCATTTGCCATAAAGGCAAAATACTCCAACCTATGAAACTTTATTGATCAGCATTTGAGTGCACATATTTACGCGCTACGTTCAACTGTGCGTTTACATTAATCCGGCTTTGTTGCCTTGTAATTCTTGCGACAAATTATAGGCCTGATGGTCAGAGAATTTCGAAATAATATCTAGTACCTGCATAATATTTTCATAGTGATTGCTTTCAAAATTGATGCCTGCACGTTGCAGCATCGACATTAAACGTTGTTCTTTAAAACTTAAAGTTTTATGCGGCGTGGTCAGTGGAATAAAAGCATCTAAGATATTTTGTAGACTTTGATGGGCAATAATTTCCAGTCCAGCTTTTTGTGGATGTTCAAAAATTTTATCTCGCGCTAAGTTCTTGGCGCGCTCAATGCCGCGTTCAATATCTTCCGTGCAATATTGCAATAAGCTCCCGCGCAGTTGGCCGGATAAAATTTCAAAATGATGCTTGGCAAAAGCACTGGTCACTTCATCAACCAAACGTTTCATGACACGGCCACGTAAAGCCGCAATTTTTTGCTGCCATGTGCTGCTGGGGATGGATAATTCTTCCGGTCTGCCATAGTCGGCAATTAAATCTAGAAAAATTGGTTCGACTTCTTCATAAGAGAGCATGTTTAAAACAATGCCATCTTCCAAATCAATCAGTGCATAGCAAATATCGTCTGCGGCTTCTAATAAGTAGGTCAGCGGATGGCGACAATAATGATATTCACCCAATTGAATTAAGCCCAATTGTTCGGCAATTTGCTGCAAAACTTCTTTCTCGGATTGATAACAGCCAAATTTAGCCCGTTGACTGGCAGGGCGATCGCCTTGTGACGCAATAGTTTTGGAGAGCCACGGATATTTTAAATAAGCGCCTAAGGTGGCGTAAGTCAAACGCATACCGCCATCATTGGGATGATAGTCAATCTTGGTCAGTAAGCGTAAACCTTGGGCGTTGCCTTCAAACTGGCGTACATCGGCTTGTTCTTCAGCTGACAATGCCTGTAGGAAGTTGCCATGTGAGGCATCATCAAACCATTCCCGAATAGCATATTCACCGGCATGACCAAAAGGCGGGTTGCCAATATCATGTGCCAAACAAGCCGCTTGAATAATTGCGCCAACATCGGCAGGGGAAATCCATACGGGCAGGTGGTCTTTAATTTTTTCAGCCGCCAACATCCCTAAAGAGCGCCCGATACACGACACTTCGAGTGAGTGAGTCAAACGGGTATGAATGCCGTCATGTTGGGTGAGCGGATGCACTTGCGTTTTACGATTGAGCTGACGAAAGCTTTGGGAGAAAATAATCCGGTCATAATCTTTGTGAAAAGGGCTACGCGCTTGCTCTGTAATCTGTTTTTTACTGCCAATACGAATTGTTGACAGCAGCTCTAACCAACGCATGTGTTCCATGTATTATGATTCAGTGAGGACCTAAATTCATCATGCCAAAAAAAAGCGCCATCGCCTAGAGCGCTGCGACATCATTTGTCTTGCTCAAATCCCCATGCAGCGTAAAAGTGAGGCTGTACATTAAAACAAATCACAACAAAGTGTAGTTGCGTGTCTGTGCATTGTTGCTGTTTAGCCCAATGATGCAGTGAATTTAAACACTGATTTTAAGGTGCAAGCGTAGTATCGATTTAACAATCGCGCCGTGTAGAGCGCTGCTTTAAGGCAGCATAATCATATTTAGACACAAGATAATAAAAAAATGATAAGTGCTTCAATTTAAAATTTTTAGAGCAAAATGAAAGGTTTCTTTTAATTTTGTGTATGAATAGTCAGCAGATTGCTAAATTTCTATCTAGCTGATTGAGTCAATACACAGTAGAATATGCGCTCTCTCTAAGTCACATTGGCGGTATGGTTCAAAAGACCTGCCCGTGGAGCCAAAATCAGCATGTTTATCGTGGCCGGTGCACCAGCACACTCTTCTTTTAAGAAAACTCAACTCTTCAACCGTTTAACGTCAATGAGTTCTGTTCAATCAATTGAAAGTCAATGGATTTATCTGTTTGATCAAGCTCTTAACGAGCAACAACAGCAATCTGCTTTACAGCTGTTAAATGATGGTAGCTCTTTTGAGATCCGCCAAGCAGCCAGTGATGAAATCCAAATTCTTGTCACCCCGCGCTTAGGCACGATTTCTCCGTGGTCATCCAAAGCCACCGATATTTTTGCCAACTGCAACACGCCGATACACCGCCTAGAACGCGGTGTTTTGTTTACTTTAAAGGGTGTTTCTGAAATATCCGCCGAAGTGAAATTGGCGCTACATGACCGCATGACTGAAAGTGTGTTTAATCAGATTGAGGACGCTGCAGCGTTGTTTTCTGAAACTGAACCAAAACCTTTAAATTCAATTGATATTTTAGGTCAAGGTAAAGCTGCACTGGTCACCGCCAATTCTGAATTTGGTTTTGCTTTATCAGATGAAGAAATTGATTATCTGACCGCAGCCTTTATCAAGATGGGTCGTAACCCACATGACATCGAATTGATGATGTTTGCACAAGCCAACTCTGAACATTGTCGTCATAAAATCTTTGGTTCAGAGTGGACGATTGATGGTGAAAAACAGCCACTGTCTTTGTTCCAAATGATTAAAAACACCTATAAAGAATCACCAACAGATGTGTTGTCGGCTTATAAAGACAATGCGTCAGTGATTGTCGGCTATGACACCCAGCGTTTTTATCCAAAACCGGATGAAAATGGCCATTATGTGTATAAATATAAAAGCCAAGCTGCACATATTTTAATGAAAGTGGAAACCCATAACCATCCAACTGCGATTGCACCTTTTGCCGGTGCAGCCACCGGTTCAGGCGGTGAAATCCGTGATGAAGGCGCAACAGGTCGTGGTGGTAAACCCAAAGCGGGCTTAACTGCATTTACTGTATCCAACTTAAATATTCCCGGTTTTGAACAGCCGTGGGAAGAGCAGTACGGTAAACCGTCACGTATGGCATCTGCCTTACAGATCATGATTGATGGTCCATTGGGCGGCGCTGCGTTTAACAATGAATTTGGTCGTCCGGCATTAAATGGTTACTTCCGTACCTTTGAACAAAACGTCAATGGCGATGTAAAAGGCTTTCATAAGCCGATTATGATTGCCGGCGGTTACGGTAATATCCGTCCAGATCATGTTGAAAAAGATCCAATTCAACCGGGCGATTTACTGATTGTGTTGGGCGGTCCAGCCATGCTGATTGGTTTGGGCGGTGGTGCAGCCTCTTCTGTAGACAGCGGTAAATTGGGTGAAAATCTAGATTTTGCTTCGGTACAACGCGAAAACCCAGAAATGGAACGCCGTTGCCAAGAAGTGATTGATACGTGCTGGCGCTTTGAAGAAGCTAATCCGATTGTTTCTGTGCATGATGTCGGTGCAGGTGGTGTCTCTAATGCCATGCCTGAATTGGTTAATGACCATGAATTGGGTGCGGTACTTAATCTACGTAAAATTCCATCGCTAGAAACTGGCATGTCGCCAATGGAAATCTGGTCAAATGAAGCCCAAGAACGTTATGTCTTGGCCATTCGTCCAAGTTCATTGGCACTGTTTGAATCGATTTGTGCGCGTGAACGTTGTCCGTTTGCGGTCCTTGGTGAAGCCACAGAAGCGCGTCACTTAACCGTTGAAGATCCATTGTTTGATAACAAAGCAGTGGATATGCCGATGCAAGTGATGCTCGGTGGTACGCCGCGTATGAGCCGTTCATATGAAAGTATTCAACGTAAGGGCGATGACTTTGATGCTACCGATCTTGATTTAAAAGATGCCATTTACCGCGTTCTTAAAAATCCAACTGTAGCCAGTAAATCGTTCCTGATCACCATTGGTGACCGTTCAATTACCGGTATGGTGGCACGTGACCAAATGGTCGGTCGTTGGCAAGTGCCCGTAGCAGATGCTGCGGTGACCACCACCAGTTTAGTCGGTTATACCGGTGAAGCGATGGCGATGGGCGAACGTCCTCCTGTTGCGCTCTTAAATCCAGCTGCATCCGCACGTTTGGCGGTGGCTGAGGCCATTTCAAACATTATGTGTGCCAACATTGAACAGATCAGCGATATTAAATTATCAGCGAACTGGATGGCGGCAGCCGGTCAAATCGGTGAAGATCAAGCCTTGTTTGAAGGCGTAAAAGCCATCGGGATGGAAATGTGTCCTGCGCTGGGGATTGCGATTCCTGTCGGTAAAGACTCATTATCAATGCGTACCACATGGAATGAAGATGGCGTTGATAAGTCGGTAACTTCTCCAATGAGTGGGGTCATTACCGCCTTTGCGCCAGTCGGTGATGTGCGTAAAACTTTAACGCCTGAACTTAAAGATCAAGATTCCGTCTTGGTGCGTATTGACTTGTCTAAAGGTCAATTCCGTTTAGGCGGTTCAATTCTGGCACAAGTGTATAAAGCCATTGGCTCGGTTACGCCTGATGTCGACAGTTTTGATGAGTTCAAAGCATTTTTTGCTTTGGTTCAAGACTGGAATAACCGTGGTTTAATTCAAGCTTATCACGACATTGGTGATGGTGGCTTGCTGGCAACAGTTGCCGAGATGATGTTTGCTTCCCGTTTAGGCGTGGCTTTAGAAGATCAATCAATCAGCAGTTTATTTGCCGAAGAAATTGGTGCAGTACTGCAAATCGCTACTGCTGATTGGGATGCCCTTCAAGCAGAAGTGGCTGAATCCTTGTTAAAAGATGCGATCACTGTAGTGGGCTGTGTCAATAATACTGACCAATTGAGCCTTAATGGCTTGGTGTTTGAACGCAGCGACTTGCAAGTGGCATGGACTGAAGTCTCGCATCAAATCCAGCGTTTACGTGACAACGTAGAAACCGCAGATTCTGAATTTGCGCTAGTCACTGATAAAAATCACAAAGGTTTGATTGCGCAGCCGACATTTGACTTAAATGAGCCAATTGAAGCGCCGTTTATCAATTCACGTCGTCCGAATATGGCAATTTTACGTGAACAAGGCGTCAATGGTCATGTTGAAATGGCAGCGGCTTTTGATAAAGTCGGTTTTAATACCATTGACGTACATATGAGTGATTTGATTGCGGGTCGTATTAGCCTTGATGATTTTGAAGGTTTAGTGACCTGTGGTGGCTTCTCGTATGGCGACGTTATGGGCGCAGGCGGTGGTTGGGCGAAATCTGTTTTGTTTAATCCGAAACTGCGTGACCAATTTGAAAAATTCTTTAATCGTGATGAAACCTTCTCATTAGGTATTTGTAACGGTTGCCAAATGTTATCGCAATTGGCGCCTTTAATTCCGGGTGCAGACAATTGGCCACGTTTCCATCGCAATACCTCTGAGATGTTTGAGGCGCGTGCAGTCAACGTTCGTGTGGAAAAATCAAACTCGATTTTATTGCAAGGAATGGAAGGTTCGATTTTACCGATTGCCGTGGCGCATGGTGAAGGTCGTGTGGTTGCAAGCAGCGAACATATTGCCGCCTTAAATGCCGATAACCAAGTTGTTCTTCGTTATGTCGATAGCTTAGGTAATGCAACCGAGCAGTACCCATTGAATCCGAATGGCTCACCCGAAGGTATTACCGGCGTAACCTCAACAGATGGTCGCGCCACCATTATGATGCCGCATCCTGAACGTAACTTCCGTGCCGTTCAGCATTCATGGAAGCCAGAAGAGTGGACCGAAGATGGGGCATGGTTGCGTATGTTCCGCAATGCACGTCAATTCATTGGTTAATCTGTTTTAAGCTATTTAAAAGCCACCTTCGGGTGGCTTTTTGATTTTAGAGTGAATTAAATTTTATTTTTAAGCAGTGCAGATCAGTACGTAGCTTTTTTTAATTAAGTGTCGTTGAGATATCATCAACTCCAGATAGAGCTGAAAACAGCTATATTTTTATGGTGACAAATTTATGTATAGCCAAACTCTGGAAGAATTAGCACATTAAATTCTATTTATCACCGTTTAACAAATCTTAGATCCATGCCAAGGTGGCATTTGCTTACTTTGTGCCGGCAAAGTAAGAAATCAGCTATTCGGAAATATTTAAACATCAGCCTTTATGTGAGGTTATATGAATCTTTTCTGTTCTGTAAATTTTATGAAACCTATCGTGTGTTACTTATTTTCGTAACTGGCTATAGATGGAGGATTAAAAAACGGCTGATTTCAGCCGTTTTTTAGGTAATTTTTAAAGTGGTAAAGGTTGATCTTCATGCGGCTGCGGCATAGCGGCAGAGGCAGACTTTTGGTTATACGGATTTTCGCGTTCTAAAGCTTGATTTAACTCAGCATCAAAAACATCGGTCAGCATACTGTCATAACGTTTTGCATTATAGATGGCCAGTTTTTCTGCCTCCTCTGGTGTCACAAAATTGCTGGTCACAGCGTCTATTAAACGTTCATCAAAGGTTAAGCCTTTAAATTGGCCTTTAGACTCCGCCTTTTTGTACTTATCCCACAACGGTTCGATGGCCAGTAACATATTAAAAGTCGATTCCATACGACCGGTCACATCATCTGCTTCAGTATTATAGAACACATGCTTTTTCAACTCATCACGAAAGGCGTTGTCCTGCATCATCAGTTCACCGGCTTGTTGTTTTAAAGCATCGCTGGATTTTTTCATCGGACGACCCAGTGGAAAACAGATAAATTTCACTATGCCGGCTGCCACGCCCACGGGAAAATTGGCAAATAAATCATAAAAAGCTTCTTGTGCATTAAACAGAGCTTTCTCTAATGCCAACTTGGCATGAACTTGTTCCGCTTCCGTTTTTTTGCCGTGTTGATAATATTTAAGAATGGCACTGCTCATAAATAGATTGGCATGAATATCTGATAAGCGGCCAGAGAGCATTTCTTTGCGTTTAATATCACCGGCCAATAAGCCTAAACACATATCCGCAGTTAGAGAAAAACTGGCACTGAGACGATTAATCATTTTGTAATAGGAACGCGTAAATGCATCGACACTTTGCGGTGCGTCTGAAGAGCCGCCCACATAACCATAAGCAAAAGCGCGTGCAGTTCGGTTAAAGGTATAGCCTAAGTGTTTATATAGCATATCGTTAAAGGTGGTCAGAGCGGCATCTTTATCTTGCGCTTGCAGCAGTTGTAATTCTTCAAATAAATATGGATGACAACGCATCGAACCTTGACCGAAAATCATTAAAGAGCGACTTAAAATATTCGCGCCTTCAACCGTGATCGAGACCGGAATGGCTTGATAACCCAAAGCTAGAAAATTACGTGGCCCCAGTTGGATGGCACGACCACCCACCACATCCATACCATGATTAACCACACGGCGCATGGTTTCTGTGGCGTAGTATTTGGCCATTGCGGTCATTACGGCCGGTTTACCGCCTTGATTAAGACCACAGGTGACCAAATAGCGAAAAGCTTCCAACATATAAGTGTCACTGGCAATGTCGCTGGTGGCCTCTTGTACGCCTTCAAATTTTCCGATTGAAATTTTAAACTGTTGGCGAATTTTGGCAAAAGCTCCGACCATTAAATAGCTCATTTCACTGGCGGCAGTGGATAAAGCAGGCAAGGAAATACCACGGCCGACGGCCAAGCATTCCATCAACATGCGCCAGCCTTTGCCGGCATTGACTGCTCCGCCAATAATCCACTCCAATGGAATAAAGACATCTTGACCATCGACGGTACCATTCATAAAGGGTGAACCGGGATTATGCCGTGCACCCAGTTTTACTCCAGCATGACTGGCAGGAATTAGCGCACAGGTAATGCCGTAATCGGTGATATTTTTATCGCCCAATAAACCATCAGGGTCATACAGCTTAAACGCTAACCCGACCACCGTAGCAATCGGGGCAAGGGTAATCCAGCGTTTGGAAAAATTCATATTTAAGCCCAACACACGCTGGCCTTCAAATTCGCCATAACAGACTACGCCCGTGTCGGGAATAGCGCCGGCATCCGAACCGGCTTCTGGACTGGTCAGGCCAAAGCAGGGAATTTCTTCACCGCGTGCCAAACCGGGTAAATAACGATTTTTTTGTTCTTCTGTACCGTAATGCAGCAATAACTCACCCGGCCCTAACGAGTTCGGCACCATACAGCTGACCGCGGCGGTAAGCGAGCGTGAAGCAATTTTACTCATGATGCGACTTTGCGCAAATGAACTAAATGCCAGTCCGCCATATTCTTTGGGAATAATCAGACCCAAAAAACCATGGTTACGAATATAAGCCCATGCCTCAGGCGGCAAATCTTTATAGTGATGATGAATATCCCACTCATTGAGCATTGTGCAAAGCTGTTCCACTTCATTGTCTAAAAAAGATTGTTCCTCACTCGATAATGTTGGATAAGGATACTGCTCAAATTTAGACCAATCTGGTGCACCCATAAACAAATCTTTTTCCCACCAACTGGTGCCAGCATCTAATGCTTCGCGTTCTGTTGTACTCATGCTTGGCATAGCATTGGCAAGATTTTTATAGGCTGGTTTGGTAATCATTGCCATACGTAAGGCATCGATCATTATCACCAAACTCATCAGGATGAGCGGAATGCCCAGAAGCAGTGACCAAGGACTTATAAATGCAGTCACAATCGCCACCACAATCGTGATTATCGCACCGATATTTCGGCTGAATGCAAAAAAGAAAATGGCCCAAATGGTAAAAAATTGAATAAGCACACTGATGATGAATAGCATTTATTTTCTCCAGTCGCTTACACCCAATCAAACTTGCATAAACACTAAAGGATGAACAAGATATTTATATTTATGCAGCTATTGTTGAGCCAGAATGATATTGGGTGTAATAAAATATTGTTGTCATAAACGAGAGGAAAATGAGAATTCGCACTCGAGGTTATAAGCTATGTATAAATTAAAATATTATGATTAAAGTAGTATGCTTTCTCAGCAATGTAAAAGATTGAACCGTAACAGAAATGTGACTGAAGGTAAGCTTGTTGAAGTGATGAGCTGTTAAAAATGAACAGTGTAGTGCTGAATATTACTTGGATTTATCAAATTTAAGGTAAAGTGACTGGCAGATACATGCTCTGAAGTGGATAGAATATTGATGTTGAAACTGATTTATTATGTGCCAGATACGCACCTTGATCTCACCAAAACAGCGGTTTTTAACGCAGGTGCCGGTACAATCGGCAACTATGAACACTGCGCTTGGCAAGTTTTAGGTACAGGGCAGTTTAAGCCGCTAAAAGGTGCAAATCCATTTATCGGTACACTGAATGCTTTAGAACAAGTCGCTGAATGGCGTGTGGAAATGATGGTGGCACCGAGTATTGCCTCAGAAGTGCTTAAAGCATTAAAAGCCAGCCATCCCTATGAAGAGCCTGCTTTTGAGTTTATTCAGCTGGTTGAAATTGCAGATACAGAATAACAATATCTACTGCGCAGTCTTATCCAGCTCATGCTGCTTTTAAGATTTAACCTTCAGTTCTGCCTAATTTTGTTTGGACAAAACTAGGCAAAACCATTGTCATTCACCAAACTCGATCAATAGCGCTATCAACCAACGCTGCTGCAAAAACAGAACGATGGTAATATTGTTCTGCTTCGAACAGTGGTGAATGAGGTTTATAGGCATCAAATAGATGAATGGGTTTTAACGTTTATCAAACTTTTTGGATAAACAAATCACGGTCAAAACGATATTGCGGGAAGAATACGCCGTCTGTGGCACGTTCACCGGCTGCAATGACCATAACTGGATATTGTTGTTCGCCCAAGGCTAAAATTTGACTCACCAACGGTTCATCAAAACCTTCCATCATGCAGCTGTCAAAACCATGCGCACGCAAAGCCAAGACTAAATTTTCACATGCAAGCGCTGTGGTTTTACTGGCCCATAATTTCGCATCGGCAGGATTAAACGCGCTGACAGGAAGTTGTTTATTAAACTGACGTGCCATTTTAAATGCAACTTTCTTAAAGTTACCCAATGCATTGAAATAACCGGTTTTATAGTTATATGGAATAAAACGGTAATATTTTTTTACGGCATCTGGCGCTTGAGGAAAAGGAAATTCACTGATGTTCTTCTTGGCCATTTCATCAATACGATCTGTACGTGCGACACACACAATCAGCTCAGATGCAGTGGTTGCCGCCAATTGACTTAAACAGGCTTTAACCAATTGCTTTTTCTTGGCAGCGCTTTGCACCACATAAAATGTCCAAGGCTGTAAATTAGAGGAATTGGGCGCCAGTAAAGCCAAATCTAAACAGTCATCTAAAATTTCCGCTGGAATGGCTTTGTCGGTAAATTTACGCACCGAGCGCCGGCTTTTGAGCACTTTTTTAAAGTTTTCGACATCAATATCCTGCGGTGCAGGTTCAAAGTAACGTTTCTTTTCGGTCTGATCTGAGCTGCTCATACTATCTCGCTATCGGTTATAGAATAAAAATGAATAGAGTAAAAATAATAAAACCATTGCCTAATTTTCATTAGGCAATGGTCAATAAATTGATCTATTTAAAAATTAATTAAATTGGGCAAAATCAGGTTTACGCTTTTGCATAAAGGCTGCTACGGCTTCTGCCATTTCGGCTGAAGTAACACGTTGCATAAAGATTTCAGCTTCATCATCTACACAGTCTAAAATTTCTTGTAAATTATGTTTCATTAAGGCTTTGGTTTGTTTGATGGATGCCAGTGGCAGCGCCGCCAAAGTCTGTGCTTGCTTTAAGGCATGCGCATAGACATCTTCTTCAATGCTATTGACCAAACCTGCACTTAAGGCTTTTTCACTGTTAAACTTTTGTGCAGTAAACAGAAGCTCGGCTGCTTTATGATAACCGGCTTGTTGAATCAGTAATTTACTCGACGCGCCTTCTGGAGAAAGTCCCAAGCTGACAAATGGAATTTGGAACAGGGCAGTATGATCGCTATAGACCAAATCTGCATGTAACAAGAGTGTCACCCCAATCCCAATGGCCACGCCGCGAACAGCTGCAATTAACGGTTTAGAAAACTTGGCTGCTGATTTTAACACTACAAATGGCGGTGCGTCACCGGCTTTACCTGCAAGTGGTGTTTGAATAAATTTCATAAAGTCTTGCATGTCGTTGCCGGCACTAAAATCCGCATCTGCGCCGCGTAAAATCACCACACGGACATCTTTGTGCTGATCTGCTTCATCTAAAGCTTGAGCAATCCACAAATACAGTTCGCCATACAGTGCATTTTTTGCTTTTGGTCGATTAATGGCTAAAGTCAGCACACCATGTTCTAAATTCGCATCCAAATGCTGATGAGGTTGTTGAATACAGCTCAGTGTCATCGTACTATCCTTGCTTTAAAACTTAATTTAATTTTATGGCGTTTATTATGTCGCATATTTATTGGGGTGGCACAACTGATGAGTCATAAAAAATTTGATCTGCTATGAACTATACATTTGATTATCTGGTTTTCATTGGTCGCTTTCAGCCTTTTCACTTGGCGCATATGCAAACCATTAAAATTGCCTTTCAACACAGTCAAAATGTGATTTTGGCATTGGGTTCAGCGCAACATGAACGTAATATTAAAAATCCATTTTTAGCCACTGAACGCGAACAAATGATTCTAGCGAATTTTTCAGCCGCTGATCAGCAGCGCATTCGGTTTGTGCATGTGATTGATGTCTACAATGATGAAAAGTGGCAGCAATTGGTCAAATCATTGGTGGCAGAAGTGGTGCAACCTGAAGATAACGTCGGCCTCATTGGCCACTTTAAAGATGAATCTTCATATTATCTTGAGCTTTTTCCGCAGTGGCAAATGCTCGAATTGAATAGCTTAATTGGAGCAATTTCTGCGACGCCGCTGCGCGAAGCGTACTATCGCGGTGAAATTCGAGAAGGCGCTTTTCCATTAGGCACCAGTGAATTTTTACATCAATTCCAAAAAAGCCCGCTGTATCGACAGTTGCAGCACAAATATCTGACACAAGATAAAAGCAATCTTGAATAATTTTCAGTAAGCTCATAGTTCAAGGCCAGTCTTTGCCGCGAATGAGGAGTGGATAAGATGCATCCTTCCATCAGCATAAAAACACTATTTATCACCGCGCTCATTAGTCTTGGCTGTATGGCACAGGCACAGGCACAGCAGTGGGCGCTAACCGCAAGAACCTATGTCGGTTTTGATATTGAGTCGCTGGTTTTTCCCATTATTAAGGGGAGATTTAATCAGTTCCAGTCCAGTATGAATTTTGATGCTACGGCGCTAGAAAATGCCTCTGCACAATTTACTTTAGAGGTGAATAGTATAAGTCTAAACAAGCCAGCACTGAAACGGATGATTCTGGCGGAGGATTTATTTTATGTCGATAAATACCCCACCGCAACTTTTAATAGTCATGAATTTATAGCTTTAGGTCACGATAAATACAGTATCAAAGGCATGCTCACTTTACGCGGTGTGAGCAAAATGGTGACTTTAGATACGCTTTTAAAACCCAATACAATCAATCCACGTCTTTTAGATGTTGAGTCGCAGACAGTGGTGCAGCGCAGTGATTTTGGCATGAAACGAGCATTGGGCGGTATCGGCGAAAATGTGCATATTCGCTTATCCGGTCAATGGCAACCCATTTAGTGGCCTAAAAAGTGCTCAAAAATAGTTTTTTAGCCGCTGAATTAACTTGGCTTTGTATACTTTTAGCTCGGATTTTTATTCAAGGCTGTTAAGATTAAGCTGCCAGTAGATTGTGCTATTGATAATATAATGTCAGACTGAAACGGGCTCGAGTCATTGAAACCCGCCTATTTTCATTATTAAATTTGCATACAATCCATATTGAGCATTGGTCTAATCATGCCTGCTATATCAATTTCAACCCGCTAATATTGAAACAATAACAACACAAATTCTAAACTTAGCATAAATTCAATTTAAGCTAAGGTCTGATTTCGATGATAAACCGTACAATCAGGAACGCAAAAATGGATTTTAATTTAAAAACAATAATGAAAAGTGGATTCATGATTACAGCTATAACTTTTGCAGGGATTGGTCAAGTCTTCGCTGAGTCGTGGATTTTAACCCCGAAAAGTGATGTCGGGTTTGAAATTAAATCGATGGGATTGTCGGTGGTGAAAGCCAAATTTAATCAAGTCCAATCTATGATGCAGTTTGATAGCAAAGCACCGCAAAATGCATCGACGCACTTTGTGATGGATGTGGACAGTCTCAGTTTTAGTAAGCCATCGCTCAAAAATATGATTCTGGGTGAAGATCTTTTTTATGCTGCAAAATATAAAACAGCCACCTTTAAAAGCACCCAATTTAAAGATTTAGGCAATGGTAAATACAATATTTTGGGACAATTAACCCTACGTGGTGTGACCAATCCGGTCACCTTTGCCACCACACTTAAACCCAATGCAAGCAATGCGAATGTGATGGATATTCAATCCTCGGCCATGATTAATCGTAGCGATTTTGGCATGCGCAAAGGAATTGGCGGTGTGGGGGAGAAAGTCAATATTCAGCTGACTGGCCAGTGGAAAGCCAAGTAAAGTTGTGATTGTTGATTAAAAAAGACCTTTTTTTAAAGGTCTTTTTTAATTTATTGCCAGTTTTTAACTTAAAAAACGATAATTTATAAAGCTTTTAACGCGTTCAATCTCTTAAACCGTGCTTGAGCCGATTTTGGCAGAGCCATCATGAATTTATAAAATACAATAGCCGTGCTTTGCATACATGATGCCCATTATTATAAAAATACTTAGACTATCTTTTCCGCTAGTCGCTAATGCTTTTACATGCAGCTGAATAAACTGATATAAAAATAATCAAAATATAAATGACAGTCTTAGAGCAGAACTGATCTAAGACCAGACATTGCAACTAAATCGTATCGACAAGGAACCCGAAACGTGGATTTAAACTTAAAAACAACAATAAAAACAAGATTAATCATCATTACCATGAGTTCTATTGTGACCGGTTCAGCCTTTGCCCAATCATGGACTTTAACGCCGCAAAGTGATGTTGGTTTTGAAATAAAGTCGATGGGATTGACAGTGCTAAAAGCTAAATTTAATCAAGTTCAATCCACGATGCAGTTTGATGCCAAAGCGCCACAAAATGCATCCACCCACTTTGTACTCGATGTCGATAGTCTGAGTTTTAGTAAGCCGTTGTTGAAAAAATTGATTATGGGAGAAGATCTTTTTTATGCGGCAAAATATAAAACGGTAAAATTTAAAAGTACCCAATTTAAAGATTTAGGCAATGGCAAATACAATGTGATGGGGAATTTAACCTTACGCGGTGTGACCAAACCTGTGACTTTTGCAACCACGTTTAAACCAAGTGCATCAAATGTTAATTTACTGGAAGTACAATCTTCTGCGGTTATTAATCGTAGTGATTTTGGTATGCGCAAAGGCATTGGCGGCGTCGGTGAGAAAGTTAATCTTCAGCTTTCTGGCCACTGTGCGGTTAATTAGCACATGATCAACGAATTTTTAATTTTTATGGGACTTGTTTATGATTCATCTGCTGCTGAGCATGGTGGATTAGCACTTGAGTCAATACGTCTAGGGCATTGGACTGTTGTTTCCAACGATGCCAGTACAACATTATTTTAGTCTGACACTGCGGAAGAATTTCAATCAGTTCAGTATTTGCTAAGCGCGCCCCAATTTGATATTCCGGTAATAATCCAAAGCCCAAACCTTGAAAAATCGCCTCAGCAAAAGCGCTCGATGAGGGAATATGATGTTGAGGATAACTGTGTTGATTTAATCCAAAATACTTCAACATCACATGGTGATGCAGTTGATCCTCAGTATTGTAAATAATGGCAGGTGCTAGGCGAAGTTGCTCACGATCTATCGTGCTTTTAAACCATTGCGCTGCAAATTCTGGCGTAGCCACCATACGATAGTGCATTGCACCAATAACATGCGCAATGCATCCGTTCATGGCATTTTCTTGCGTAGAAATACAGGCATTGACCAAACCACTTTCAAGCAGTTGATGGGTCTGGGATTGATCATCAATTTTAAAGTGTAGGATAATTTTTTCAGCAATTAAGCTGTCACGTAAAGTTGGCAGTAACCATGTGGCCAAGGAATCTGCATTGCTGGCGATATGAATTTGATAAAATTCTGAGGCTGCTGATTTTCTATCTAAATCCTGTCGAAGCTGCTGTTCAAGCAAACGACGATGCTGTAAATAATGCAATAGCGCTTGACCCGCTTGGGTGACACGGCAAGGACGTTCTCGAATCAGCAATAAATGCCCTAAGGTACGCTCTAGGGTTTGTATGCGCAGTGTTACTGCTGAAGCGGTAATACATAAGCGATGTGCAGCCAAATCAAAACCACCGGTTTCTGTCACTGCAAGAAAAGCATCGCATTGTTTGGCATTTAGCGTATTGAAATTCATAGCATTAAAATAATTTAGTTCAGCTGATATTTTCTTAATTATGCTTCACCTGTCTAAAGAGTGTAGATAATATTGTATCATTTTAAGCATATCGAACATTTTAATGTTAAGTAGCTATCTACAGGGTTTTGCCATTGGGTTCAGTTTGATTTTAGCCATCGGTGCGCAAAATGCCTTTGTGCTAAAACAAGGCTTAAAGCAGCAACATATTTTCTGGATTTGCTTGCTCTGTGCATTGTCGGATGCCACGTTAATTGCTTTAGGGGTGTTTGGTTTTGCCGCGCTGATGCAGCAATTCCCAATGATGATTACAATTGCGCGATATGCCGGTGCACTATTTTTAATGGTTTATGGGGCGCAGCATATTAAGCAGGCGCTGCAAGCCAATCAGTCTATACAGCTCGATGCACAATCTGAACAGTCGCTATGGAAAATATTGGGAATCTGTTTGGCGCTGACATGGCTTAATCCGCATGTGTATCTGGATACGGTGGTCTTGCTGGGTTCTATCTCTGCGCAATTTGCGCAGATGAAAGTGTATTTCGCGTTGGGTGCAATCAGCGCTTCATTTTTATTTTTCTTTGCTCTCGGCTATGGCGCGCGCTTATTATTACCTGTCTTTAAAAACCGCAAAGCATGGCAAATCTTAGATGTGATGATCGCTGTAGTGATGTGGAGTATCGCTTTATCTTTAGTATTCACGCTATAAAGAACCCTCCAGTGAAAATTAAAAAGCCCACTTTAATCGGGCTTTTCAAACCCAATACTATGCACTTAAGCTGCGTGTAATGCTTTTAAATCGGCCAAAACCTGTTCAGCATGTCCTGCGGCTTTAACTTTACGATAGGCTTTGAGCAGTTTGCCTTGATGGAAAATAAAGGTGGAGCGTTCAATGCCCATCACTTTTTTGCCATACATATTTTTTTCTTTAATGACATCAAATAGCGTACACAGCACTTCTTCTTTATCGCTAATTAAATTAATGCGCAAGGACTGCTTTTCAGTGAAATTTTGATGTGCTTTTACCGAATCTCGCGAGACTCCCAAAATGGTGCTGTCTAATGCTGAAAACTCATCTATCAGATTAGAAAAATCCACCGCCTGCGTGGTACAACCCGGTGTTGAGTCTTTGGGGTAAAAATACACAATCAACCATGCTGAGGGCAGGCGTGATAAGTTAATCTCACCTGTAGTGGTGGGGAAATTTTGCTCAGGCAATTGAATATTTTCTGTCATATTGTGATCCTTCATTATCATAAAGCATGGTCTAGTTGCAGGGTTAAAAAGGCATAATGTTCATGGCGTACAATCTCACCTTGATGTACGCAAATTGCGCGTTTAAATATCGGGCCATCCAGTACAGTGCTGTGAAACTCACCCCCTTCACCGCATGGATCAATTCCACGTTGCTCTAATGTTTGAATATAGTCTAAGGTTAAAATTTTACCTAAATCTTCAATGCGCATACCTAACTTAAGATTTACCGTGACAATCATACTTTTAAAGTTCAACGCAATGAATTCGCGTATAACCTCGGCATGCGCTCGTTGCCAAAGCGGCATACATAATTTTAGTGCCGCATGCTGGGTCATACGCTCATGCCAACAGCCATGTTCTGGCATATCTAAGTCACCAGTGACCAAGGTTTCTGCACCGTGTTGTTTGGTCTGCGCCAATAAGTTTAAAAATTCAGTCTGGTAATTATCCCAGTTGGATGCGGCACTGAGAATGGGTAAGCCTAAAGCCTCGGCTTGGGCATGGATAATTTCTAAAGGCATAGCATGCGAGTGTGAACGTAGCCCATGTTCTTCTAACATCACAATCAAGCCAATGGCTGTGCCCACTTGCATCGCATGATACAAGGCGAGGGTGCTGTCTTTACCGCCGCTATAAGAAACCACAAATTTATGTTGATCGGCGTTACTTTTCCAAAGGTGTTGCATAGTGAATCCATTGTTAAAAAAAAGCCTGCAAATGCAGGCTTTGATTGAATCTGACTTGGCTTATTTTTTAGCTTGAGCAGATTTCATGGCTTCTTCAGTTAAGCTTTTAAGCTTGCCTGTCAATTGTGGGCCAAAGCAGGCCTGTAAATCTTGATTCTGTTTTTGCACAAAAGCTAAAGTTGCAGGGCTTTTCTTTTGGTTAATGGTACTTTGCATTTCCCATTTTTGCGCGTTGGTCAGTTTGCCATCTGCTTCAACTGCACATGTACAATATTTACTGACTTCTGCGGCAGATAATTTTTTACTTTTACCGGTTTCATCTTTACAAACATTAATTAAAGCCGATTTTACATTGGTGCTTTTATACGCTTCTTGCAGCTTGTTGGACTCTGCTGCATGTGAAGCAGTTGCCATCAATGCCACTGCAGAAAATAAAGTTGAAAGAATAATATTTGATTTTAAGTTTTTCATGTATTGCACCCTGTTATGACGGTATATAACGTGTTGGATCTTCAATGGCTGCGTCAGCAAAACCTTGTTTACGTAAACGACAACTATCACATTTGCCACAAGCACGCCCTAGGTCGTCTGCTTGGTAGCAAGACACCGTTTGACTGTAGTCTACGCCATGTTCTATACCTAGGCGAATAATATTTGCTTTGGATAAATGTAACAGAGGTGTTTCAAATTTAAGCGGTTTTCCCTCCACACCCACCTTAGTTGCAAGGCGTGCCATGTTCGCAAAAGCATCAATAAATTCAGGACGACAGTCTGGATAACCTGAATAATCAACAGCATTAATGCCAATCACAATCGCTTCTGCACCAAAAACTTCCGCTGCAGCGAGCGCATAGGACAAAAATATCGTGTTACGTGCTGGAACATAAGTTACAGGAATACCCTCTTGTTCATGTTCGGGAATATCAATGCTGTAGTCGGTTAAGGCAGAGCCGCCTAAATTACCTAAATCAATTTTAATCACACGATGCTCTACACCCGCTTGCTGAGTCAATGTGCGCGCAGCATCAAGTTCAGTGGTTGAGCGCTGACCGTACATAAAGCTGATGGCAATACATTCATAACGTGCTTGTGCCCAAGCTAAACACGTGGTTGAGTCTAAGCCGCCAGATAATAAAACGATGGCACGAGTACGCATATTAAAATCTCCAAATTAGGATTTAGAATGAGAGGGTAACAAGCAAGAGTGGAATTAAATTAACGACCAGTTTCATCATTCCAAAGCAATTTGTGTAATTGCAGTTGGAAGCGAACAGGGAGATGGTCGTCTAAAATCCATTGTGCTAAATCACGCGCGAGAGGCGGGAGCTGAATTGCGCCTTTTTCGACAGCAAAAGCAGGCGAGAACCAAACGGTGCTCACCAATTCATTTAATTTCAACTGTTCAAGTTGCTGTTTAGACCACTCATAATCGGCACGGTTACAAATCACAAATTTAATTTGGTCGTGCTGGGTCAAATGATCTAAATTACTGAGTAAATTTCTGTGCTGTTCGCCCGAAGTGGGGGTTTTTAAATCGAGTACTTTTGAAACCCGAGCATCTACTTTAGAGACATCTAAAGCGCCGCTGGTCTCAAGAGAAACCTCACAGCCTAAGTCGGCTAAGCGCTGCATTAAAGGCAGGGCATTCGGCTGCGCCAAGGGTTCACCGCCCGTTACGCAAACATAAGGGGTATTAAAGTCGAGCGTGGTTTTAATAATCTGCTCTAAAGATTGGCGTTCGCCACCTTCAAAGGAATAGGTGGTATCGCAATAGCTACAACGCAGCGGACAACCGGTCAACCGAATAAAAACGGTCGGTAATCCTGCCGCATTGGCTTCACCTTGCAATGAATAAAAAATCTCCGTGATACGTAAACCCGCAGACGGATCGGACACAGGAATAGTAGAAGATCGAAGCGTATTCATAACAACATTAACCACAGCAAAATAAATGACAGAGTATAAAAATAAAAATCTCTACGCTCATGGCTGAGCGTAGAGATGAGGAACGATTTAAGTTCCGCAACAGCAATGAATAGAGAGAATTAATCTTCGCGTAATAAATCGTTTAAGCTAGTTTTTGAACGTGTTTTGGCATCGACTTTTTTCACGATAATTGCAGCATATAAGCTATATGTGCCACATTTAGAAGGCAAGCTTCCTGCAACCACTACAGAGCCAGCAGGCACGCGGCCATAATGCACTTCGCCAGTTGCGCGGTCATAAATCTTGGTCGATTGAC
This sequence comes from Acinetobacter harbinensis, assembly GCF_000816495.1. Taxonomy (GTDB): domain Bacteria; phylum Pseudomonadota; class Gammaproteobacteria; order Pseudomonadales; family Moraxellaceae; genus Acinetobacter; species Acinetobacter harbinensis. The sequence goes on along the minus strand of NZ_JXBK01000001.1, from coordinate 2,159,466 downwards.
CAATAAATACGCCCATAGAAATGACTGAACCTTCTTCTACAATCACGCCTTCAACAATTTCAGAACGCGCGCCAATGAAGCAGTTGTCTTCAATAATAGTCGGGTTGGCTTGCAGTGGTTCAAGTACACCACCAATTCCAACACCGCCAGATAAATGTACATTTTTACCAATTTGCGCACATGAACCCACAGTTGCCCATGTGTCAACCATCGTGCCTTCATCAACGTAAGCGCCAATGTTGACATACGATGGCATCAACACCACATTTTTTGCTTGGAAACTGCCTTTACGTGCCACAGCAGGTGGTACTACACGTACACCGGCGGCTTTAAACTGTTCTTCAGTCCAACTGGAGAATTTAGTTTCCACTTTGTCATAAAAGCGAAGATCACCGGACTCAATGGTTTTGTTGTCATTTAATTTAAACGACAGTAAAACTGCTTTTTTTAGCCATTGATGAACAATCCATTCACCGTCAATTTTTTCTGCTACGCGAAGTGAGCCGTTATCTAGGCTCGCAATCGCTTCTTCTACAGCAAGGCGCACTTGTTCTGGGCAGTCTGCTGCGGTGAAATTTGCACGGTCTTCAAACGCTTGTTCAATGATTGTTGAAAGCTGAGACATGATCTTCCATTTCCAAAAAAAATTTTCAATATTTTACACTATATTGCCGGCTAAATAGATGAAAAAATGACTTTACATGGGAAATATTTATTAAAGTAAAAAAATAAACACTTAAAATTTAATATTATTTTTCTTTTAATTAAAAAAGTTTGCAAAATCAACAGTAAATCGCAATTGTATCAAAAAATAACAAAAACTCAGCAAATGTCGAATAAAAGTTAAGCTGCTTTTGCCTTATAGTGCGTCTATTAAAAAGCATTAAGCATGAAAAGAATTTTTTTGAGGAGATATGTAATGAAAACTTTAACGACAGTTCTTACCGCAGCACTACTTACTGCAATGGCTGGTACAGCAATGGCAGAAGAAGTTGTTGTTCAAGATGGTTATGCTTTTGAGAAAAACCAACTGATTCCAACAGGCGTTCGTGCTGAAGTGGGTACGACAGGTTACGGCGGTGCTTTACTTTGGACTGCAAACCCATATGTGGGTTTGGCGTTAGGTTATAACGGCGGTGATATCTCTTGGACAGATGATGTATCAGTAAATGGTACTAAATATGACCTAGATATGGACAACAAACTTGCTTACTTAAATGCTGAAATTCGTCCTTGGGGTGCAAGTGCAAACCGTTGGGCGCAAGGCGTTTATATGGCAGCCGGTGTAGGTTATCTTGATAATGACTATGACTTAACTAAGCGTTCAGAAAATGGTTCTATTACTGTGAATGATAATCCATATTCAGTTAATGGTTCAGTTAATGGCAAAATGTCATATAAAAATGATATCGCACCATACGTTGGTTTAGGTTTTGCGCCTAAAATCAATCAAAATTGGGGTGTATTTGGTGAAGTCGGTGCTTACTATACCGGTAATCCTACAGTTGATTTAAATGCGAATGGTACTTTTGTTAACGTAAATGGCGCCAATATTGATGAAGATATACGTGCTGAAGAAAATAAAATCCGTAATGATGACAAATACGAATGGTTACCAGTGGCTAAACTGGGTGTAAGTTATCATTTCTAATTTAGAATCAAGTTAGGATTCTAAAGATAAAAAAACGAGCTACGGCTCGTTTTTTTTATGTCTCTATAAAAAGCTCAATCGTTTTCTATAGAGACACTTCTAAAATACCCAGATCAAATTTTTAATCTTCTGGATAAGCTTCTTTTTTAAAGGCTTTAATGTCGGCATTTGGCGTACAAAGTGAAATAAATTCATAGCCGTAACCGCGCAATAAGTGTCCTTTGCGTACTGCAATCCATGTAGTATTCATGCCAAAAATATCAGTGGGAATTTGTTTTAAACGATAGTCACGCTCTGCATCATAGGCCACGTTATTAACAATACCCACGCCCATATTCAGTTCAACATAGGTTTTAATGACATCGGCATCCAGTGCAGACATGACAATATCGACATCAAGACCGGCTGCATCAAAAGCTTTATCAATTTTTGAGCGACCAGTAAATCCACCATGATAAGTAATCAAAGGATACTCGGCTAAATCTTGTAAACCAATGTTCTGCTGCGTGGTCAGTGGATGGTTTTGTGGGGTAATAATACTGTGTTGCCACTCATAAAAGGGCACACTGGCCAAGTTGTCTTCTGCTGTTAAAGATTCTGTTGCAATGCCAATATCGGCTTCGCCTTGTAGTAGCATTTGGGTGATTTCAACCGGACTGGCCTGCTGTAAAATCAGATGTACTTTGGGAAATCCTTTTTTAAATTGATTCACAATTGGCGGTAAGACATAGCGCGCTTGGGTGTGCGTGGTGGCAATAGTCAATGTGCCTTCATCTACACGGTTAAAGTCATCCGCTAGGCGTTTAATATTGTCTGCATCAACCAACATGCGCTCTACAATACCCAGTAAAGCCTGACCCGGTTCAGTGAGACCCAATAAACGCTTACCTTTGCGCACAAACAGTTGTACGCCTAGCTCGTCTTCTAAATCTTTAATATGTTTACTCACGCCAGATTGTGAGGTGTAAAGTGCTGCCGACGCTTCGGTTAAGTTAAATTTTTGTCGAACCGTTTCTCGAATAATTCTGAGTTGCTGAAAATTCATACTTGTGTTTACCTTAAAAAAGGGATGGAGCTATTTTGCCCCATCCATGTCGGCTTAAGCCACGTCATCGGCAAATAAATGCAGTGCTGTTGGACTGAGCCACACCGTTTGATTTGGTTTAAATTGATGCAGTTTAGCTTGATCTGACGGTAATGAAATTTCAATAAGATTGCCTTGGCGATCTTGCAGCTCTGCCAGCACTTTACCAGCAATCCATATTTCCCGTAAGAACGTGGCTTGAATGGTATTCGGCTGTGGCGTGGTATAGAGCTGAAATTCATGGGGACGCGCAAAGGCAATAATTTGACCTTGTGGGGCATCAAGAGTCTGCGGCAATTGAATGCGATCCTCACCCAATTGAATAATACCCTGTTGATGCTGACCTTCAAAACGATTGGCTTGACCCAAAAAGTCAAAGACAAACGGCGTTGCGGGTTTTTCATACACTTCACGGGGTGAACCAATTTGCTCTACATTGCCTTTATTCATCACAATAATTTGATCGGCCACTTCTAAGGCTTCTTCTTGGTCATGGGTGACAAAAATAGAGGTAATGTGCAGTTCATCATGTAAGGTACGCAACCAACGGCGCAGTTCTTTACGCACTTTAGCATCTAACGCACCAAAGGGTTCATCGAGCAATAATACCCGAGGCTCAACTGCAAGCGCACGAGCCAAAGCCACACGTTGCCGTTGCCCGCCAGAGAGTTGGGCTGGAAAGCGCTCAGCTAAAGCGCTCAATTGCACCAAATCCAGTAAATGCATCACACGTTTTTTAATATCGCTCTCTGATGGGCGTGTTGCGCGTGGGCGCACGCGTAAACCGAAAGCAATATTTTCAAACACGCTCATGTGCCGAAATAACGCATAGTGCTGAAACACAAACCCGACTTGGCGTTCACGAACATGCACAGCAGTGGCATCTTCACCTTCTAAAATCACTTGTCCACCATCGGCTGTTTCTAAACCGGCAATAATTCGCAGTAAGGTGGTTTTACCACAGCCAGAAGGGCCAAGTAAGGCCACCAGCTGACCATCGGGAAAATCCAATGAAATATTATTCAGTGCATGGAACGCACCAAAGTGTTTTTCAATATTTTTAACTTGAATACTCATGATGTCATTCCTTCAGAAACCGTTGCATCTGCATTACGTTTGTTTTGCTTTTCTTGCCGAATTTCCACCCATGCTTTTAAAATCAGCGTGACAATGGCCAGTAGCGCAAGCAGTGATGACACCGCAAAGGCGGCACTAAACGTATATTCGTTGTAGAGAATTTCGACATGTAACGGCAAGGTATTGGTTTCCCCGCGAATATGGCCGGACACCACTGAGACTGCACCAAATTCACCCATCGCACGGGCATTACACAAAATCACGCCGTAGATTAATCCCCATTTAATATTCGGCAAGGTGACTTTCCAAAAGGTTTGCCAGCCTGAAGCACCCAGTACAATGGCTGCTTCTTCTTCTTCCGTACCTTGTGCTTCCATTAAAGGAATCAGTTCACGGGCAACAAACGGTACCGTAATAAAAACAGTCGCCAAGACAATAGCCGGTACGGCATACAAGACTTTAATGTCATGATCCATAAACCATTCGCCAAACCAACCTTGTGTACCAAAAATCAATACCAACATTAGACCGGCAATGACGGGAGACACCGCAAAAGGCATATCGATAATTGTGGTTAAAATTGATTTACCACGGAAGTTAAATTTGGCCACCGACCATGCGGCCGCCACACCAAACACCACGTTCAACGGCACAGCAATAACGGCGGTCAGTAAGGTGAGTTTAACCGCAGATAAAGTGTCGGGATGAACCAGTGCTTGAAAATAAACACCCACTCCTTGTTTAAAGGCTTCTACAAAAACCAAAATTAAAGGCAGAATTAAACAGCTTAAGAAAAAGATCAGGGCAATGGTAATTAGCAGATAACGCACCCAAGTGGATTCTCGCGTCGCATTTCGGGATTGTAGTTTTTCTGCTAAGGCATTGCTGTTGGTCATTAAACTCATGATGCAGTTCTCCCCGTACGACGGCTGGCCCAGCCTTGTAGCAGATTAATCAGCAATAAAATCGCAAAGGAAAGTATCAACATCACCACGGCAATGGTGGTTGCACCGGCATAATCATATTCTTCTAAACGAGAGATAATCATCAGTGGCGCAATTTCAGTTTCAAAAGGCTGATTACCAGCAATAAAGATCACCGAACCATATTCACCTACGCCGCGAGCAAAGGCTAAGGCAAAACCGGTGAGTAGTGCTGGAAATAAAATAGGTAGAATAATTTTACTGACAATTTGAAAGCGATTGGCACCCAACGCAGACGCGGCTTCTTCGAGTTCAATTTCTAAATCACTCAAAACCGGTTGTACGGTGCGGACCACAAACGGCAGACCAATAAAAATCAATGCCAGCGTAATTCCGATAGGCGTATAGGCCACCTGAATACCCAAAGGTTCAAGATACTGCCCAATCCAACCGGTGGGCGCATACAGTGAGGTTAGGGCAATACCAGCGACTGCGGTTGGCAGAGCAAAGGGTAAATCCACCAAAGCATCGACAATGCGTTTACCTGGGAAGGTATAACGTACCAAGCACCATGCCAGTAACAAACCAAAGACCACATTAATCACAGCGGCTAAAAGTGCGCTACTGAAGCTTAACTGTAAAGATTTTAAAATACGTTCTGAGCTTAAAATTTCCCATAAACCATCCCAGCCAATACCCAATGATTTAATAAATACAGCAGATAAGGGAATAAGAACAATCAAGGATAAATACGCTAGGGTAAAGCCTAGAGAAAGACCAAATCCTGGCAGCACTTTAGATCGCTGCGACATGATTACTCCTTAGAAGAGCGAAAGCTGAACAAAACATTCAACAAAAATAAAAGTTTAAATCGGCACAAGCATAATTTGCACAGTTGAAATTGCAAATTTAAATAAGCACTGACTGTCATCATCAAAATTGATAGATCACAATACTCATTTCGATATTAAATAAGGGAGGATTTCTGGAAAAGGTCCGAAACCCGATGCAGTATTGACATGACCGACTTGACCTAAATTAATAGGCTCAAGTTGCCATGCTTGGGCTAACCGTTTGCCATCTTGAGGATTTAACCACGGATCATTTTCACTCATTAACAGTGTGGTGGGCACGGCAAGATCAAGCTGCTGGAAATAATCATCCAGATTCAGCTGTTGATCATCTGCAAAATCATTTTCGGCAAAACGTCTTGGATTGGCGGGTGCAACCAAAATTAAATGTTTAACTTTCTGATTGAGCTGCGGATGCTGCGCGAGCGCTGCAACAGTGGTTAAGCAACCAAAACTATGGGCAATAATTTGCAGATCGGTTTGAATGGGCGCAATGCTCTGCACAAATTGTGTAATCCACTGCTGTAAAACCGGTTGTTGCCAATGCTGTTGCTCAACGCGTGAGCAAGACATGAGTTGTCGTTGTAACCAAGACTGCCAGTGGCTTTCTTCACTGCCGCCAATCCCCGGTACAATTACGTTGTGAATCATGTCAATGCTCCTCTAGCTTTGCTGTGATGAATCTTATTTGACGTTATTGGCTTTAATGATTTGATCGAAAATACCGCCATTTTCGAAGTGTTTTTTCTGCACTGTGCTCCAGCCGGAAAACTCTTGATCAATCGTGACCAGTTTTAACGGCTTAAAGGTTGAACTGTATTTTTTTAAGACTGCCGCATTGTGTGGACGGTAAAAGTTCTGTGCAGCAATTTCTTGTCCACGCGAAGAATAGAGAAAGTTTAAGTAGCCTTTGGCGACATAAGTCGTGCCATTTTTCTGCGCATTTTTTTCTACAATCGCCACCGGCGGCTCAGCTAAAATGGACAAGGACGGAGTGATGATTTGAAATTTATCAGGCTGTTCACGTATTGCTAAATACGCTTCATTTTCCCAAGCCAGTAGTACATCTCCAATGCCGCGCTCAGCAAAAGTAGTGGTTGCGCCGCGTGCGCCCGAATCCAGTACTTTGGTGTGTTGATAAATTTGACGCACAAATTCTTGCGCTTTGGCATCATTGCCCGCCGGTTGATGTTTTGCCCATGCCCACGCCGCCAGATAATTCCAACGTGCACCGCCAGAGGTTTTAGGATTTGGGGTGACAATTGCCACGCCGGGTTTAACCAAATCGCCCCAATCTTTAATATTTTTCGGATTACCTTTACGCACCAAGAAGACAATGGTCGAGGTGTAAGGCGTCGAGTTATATGGCAATTTTTTCTGCCAATCTTTAGGCAATAGATTGGTTTTTTCCGCAATGGCATCAATATCGGCGGCCAAAGCCAGCGTAACCACATCTGCATCTAAGCCATCGATTACCGCACGGGCTTGTTTGCCTGAGCCACCATGCGATTGTTTGAAATTGAGCACTTGTCCGGTTGATTTTTTCCAGTACTGACCAAACTCTTGATTTAGATTTTCATACAGTTCACGTGTGGGATCATACGAGACATTTAAGAAATCTTTTGCGCTGCTGTTGAATGAACTGACTGAAATCAGGACAGTTGCAATTGCCAGTTTTATTTTTGTAAAGTGCATCTCTTGCTCCAGTTGTTTTTGGCTTTTTTGACCATGCGGCGAGAATAGCGCCATCCTTTATGCATAAAAAATAATAAAAAATGAATTTTATATGAGTAAAAGAGATATTAAACCGATTCAGCAGTTCTTAAACTAAGCCATCGTGCTTTGGACGTTTTAATATGCTTTGTTTTAAGAATGCCCAGCCCATTGAGCAGATCGCCTTAATAGATCGTGCCTTTCATTATGGCGATGGCTGTTTTACCACCGCACGCGTTCGGCAGGGCAAAATAGAACTGGAAAATTTGCATATTGCACGCTTAGTGCTCAGTTGTGAGCGCTTGCTGTTACAGGCAGATTTGCAGTGCATTGAACAGAGTTTGGCCGTGTTGCAGCAGCAGTATTTAGAGGTCAATGGCACATTAAAAGTGCTGATTAGCCGCGGTGAAGGACAACGTGGCTATAGCTTGCCAGATCATCATGCCGATGTTTGGGTATTCTTTTATCCGCAAGCATGTGCTGAATTTCAAGTTGAAAAAATTAAAACTGGTGTTTTACAACAAGTCTTGGGGCTGACCATGCCAAGCCTCGTGGGTTTAAAAAGTCTGAACCGATTAGAGCAAGTGTTGCTTAAAAATGAAGCCGATCAGCGCGGTTGGAGCGAAGCATTGGTTACCGATGTGCAGGGCACCGTTGTAGAGGGCGTGAGTAGTAATTGTTTCATTCGCTTAAACAATACATGGATTACGCCCGAACTTCGCTATAATGGCGTGCATGGAGTGATGCGTGCGGAAATTTTATCGCGGATGCAGCAGCATGGAATTGCTTGTGAACAACGTTTCATTGATATGGATGAAATTACACAATTTGAAAGCTTATTTTTTTGCAATGCCTTAAGTCCAATGAAAATTGTGACTGAACTTAACCAGCAACCTTTGAATGTTCAAGCCTGTATTGAACTGTTTAATATCCTTCAATTGAATCAGATTCGTTAATATGTCTAGCTCAAAGCAAAAATCAAACAACAAAACCGCGAAACGATTGCCTGTGAATGGGTGGATTATTTTTATAGCCGCCATCATTCTTGTGGTGGGCTTTATTTTATGGTCTAGCTTATTTAAAGCTTATCCGGTAAATGGCAAAAAACAGATGTTGGCCATTAGCACCGGTGATACCTATTCGGGTTTCATTGACCGTTTAGCCAAAGAAAATAAAGTGAATTTTCCTATCATCTTAAAGCTTTATCAAAAGTTTATGATCCATGACAGCATGAAAGCTGGGGTCTATGAAGTGCGTCAAGGCATGAGTATTCGTCAGGTCATGCAGATGCTGGCCAATGCGGACAATGCGCAAATGAATCGTATTTTAGTCATTGAAGGCACGACGTTTAAGCAGTTGGCGGACAGTTTAAGAAAAGATCCATTGGTCAGTAAAGAGGTGCTGAATCTACCGCAACAGCAGATGTTGCAAGCACTCAATATTCCGTTTCAACATCCTGAAGGTTTATTTGCCCCAGACACTTATTTTTTTGCCAAAGGTGAAAGTGATAAAAAGATTTTAAGTGATTTATATAAGCGTCAAATGAAAGCCTTAGACGCAGCGTGGGCCAACCGTGCGCCCGATCTTCCCTATAAAGATAAATATGAAGCCTTAATTATGGCCTCGATTGTAGAAAAAGAAACCAGTTTAGATCGTGAATTACAGCAGGTATCCGGTGTCTTTGTGCGTCGTTTAAAAATGGGCATGCGCTTACAAACCGATCCAACGGTGATTTATGGGATGGGGGATCGTTATACGGGCAATATTACCCGTGCAGATTTGCGTACCCCGACGGCTTATAATACTTACACCAATAGCGGTTTAACCCCAACTCCGATTGCGTTACCAAGTCAAAAAGCCATTGAAGCGGCCATGCATCCAGACAGCTCGAATAATATCTATTTTGTTGCCACAGGTAATGGTGGGCATACCTTTAGCGCCAACTTAGAGTCACATAATCGCGCCGTGCAAGATTATTTATCTGTATTAAAATCGAAGAAGGAATGAGTCATGTTTATTAGTTTTGAAGGCACAGAAGGTGTCGGTAAAACCACACTCATTCGTAAAGTTTATGAGCATTTGCTTGCACAAGGTCAACAGGTACAGCTCACCCGTGAGCCGGGGGGTACACCGATGGCAGAGCAAATTCGTGCCCTGTTGTTGGCCGTAAATCACGAAGAAAATATGGCCGATGATACTGAGCTCTTACTGATGTATGCAGCACGTGCGCAGCATTTACAACAAGTGATTGTGCCAGCTTTGGCGGCAGGTAAAACGGTGTTGTGTGATCGATTTACCGATGCCAGTTTTGCTTATCAATGTGCTGGACGTGGCTTAAGTGCAGAGAAATTACAGTTATTAAATGCAAATTTTGTCTCGCACATGCCGCAGATTACCTTTTGGCTGGATGCACCCACGGAACTGGGAATGTCACGTGCTCGCGAGCGCGGTGCATTGGATCGTTTCGAGCAAGAAAAAGCGGTCTTTTTTGAAAAAGTACGCGCGGGCTATCAAACACTTTGGCAGCAAGAGGGCGCACGGATTAAGCGTTTAGATGCCTGTCAAAGCCCCGATCAAGTCTTTGAGCAAGCCTTGAGTTATTTAAAATAATCGGTAATTTTTAAAGTGCTGTAGAGTGTTTGGATGAAAAGGCGATAGCATAAAAGTGCTATCGCCTTTTTATTTATGCGTTCACCAATGGCATTTCAACCTGAAAGTTGGGCGGCGTGAGGATGGTTTTGCGCAGTTCACTGGACAATTCAGGATAATCTAAAGTGAAGTGTAGCCCGCGTGATTCTTTACGCTGCATTGCACAGCGCACAATCATCTCCGAGACTAAAACCAAATTACGCAGCTCAATCAGATTTTTGCTGACGTGATAATCGTGATAATACTCGGTAATTTCTTTTTTAAGCATTTCAATACGATGTAGCGCACGTTCTAAGCGTTTGGTGCTGCGTACAATGCCGACATAATTCCACATGGTTTGGCGCAGTTCATCCCAGTTTTGCAAAATCACCACTTCTTCATCTGGATTCATCACCTGTGAATCATCCCATGCTGGAACATCTAACGTTGAGTGGGTCGGATTGAACTGATTTTCAATATGCTCTGCTGCACTCATGCCATAAACGAAACATTCTAACAGCGAGTTACTGGCCATACGATTAGCACCGTGTAAACCGGTATAAGAGGTTTCACCAATGGCATACAGGCCGGCAATATCGGTCTGACTGTGTTCATCCACCACCACACCGCCACAGGTATAATGCGCCGCAGGAACCACGGGAATCATCTCTTTGGTAATGTCGATCCCCAGTTCGAGTAGCCGTGCATATAAAGTCGGGAAATGTTCGGTGATAAACTCCGTTGGTTTATGCGTGATATCCAGCCAGACATGCCGAATACCCAAGCGTTTAATTTCATAATCAATGGCACGCGCCACAATATCGCGTGGCGCAAGTTCAGCGCGTTCATCAAAACGCAGCATAAAACGTTCACCATCAGGAAGGCGTAGATACGCACCTTCACCGCGCATGGCTTCAGTGATTAAAAATGAACGCGCTTGCGGGTGGTACAGACAGGTCGGATGGAACTGGTTAAATTCCATATTTGCCACGCGACAGCCTGCACGATAGGCCATGGCGATGCCGTCACCGGTAGCAATATCGGGGTTAGAGGTGTACAAATAAGCTTTCATGGCACCGCCACAGGCCAAAGCGGTAGAGGGTGCTAAAAAGGTATGAACTTTTTCGGTCTTTTCATCTAAGGCATATAGCCCTAAAGCACGATTATGCTGTTCATCTAAACCTAGTTTTTGTGAAGTAATTACATCAATGGCAATATAGTTTTCAAAAATATGAATATTGGATTTTTCTTCTGCGCGCTGCACCAAAGTGGTGGAAATTGCGCGACCTGTGGCATCGGCTGCATGAATAATTCGACGCTGCGAATGTCCACCTTCACGGGTTAGATGGAGTTGTTCTTGTTCATCTAAGGTGAATTGTACGCCATGCTTTAAAAGGAAATCGACAGTCGGTTTACCGCCTTTAACGGTTTGTGCCACTGCCTGCATTTCACACAAATCTGCACCAGCAATCATGGTGTCATCAATATGCTGTTCAATAGAATCCGTTTCATCTAATACCGCAGCCACGCCGCCTTGGGCATAGAATGTGCTGGCTTCGGTCAGTGTGGATTTCGCCAAAACCGCAATATTAAAGTGGTCGGGTAGCGACAAAGCCAAGCTTAAACCTGCACCGCCACTGCCCACAATAATCACATCAAAATAATGCGTTAAGTTTAAATTAGACATATTCATCAGTGAATTTGAAAAAAGTTTAATCATCACACCGCTTTTTCAAGCAAAAAACAAGAGCTAATATGCTAATGTATGATGAGAAAAAGCAATTAAACCAGCAGTTTTTAAGCAATATTTAAGCAAATGTATATAACAATATCAGCCAACATATTATTACTTAACTCAGACAAATTTTATGCTAAAAAACGGTCTAACGATATTTATAACGCAATGGAGCGGATGCTTTATATGAAAAATCATGATCTAAAAAAAGGATTATATGCAGCTGTTTTTACCATGGCCGCAGCGCAAAGCCAAGCCGCTTCTGCGGTGGATTTTTCTAATTTGGTCGAACAAGTCAGCCCTGCGGTGGTCAGTGTGAATGTGGTCAAAAAAATGACCCAAGAAGAGCTGATCCAACAACAAGTACCCGAAATTTTACGTCGTTTTTTTGGTAATCAAGTGGTTATTCCACAACCACAAGAACCACAAGAAAAAACGGGTTATGGCAGTGCCTTTTTTATCAGTAAAGATGGTTACTTGTTAACCAACCATCATGTGGTTGAAAATGCCTCCAAAGTCACCATCATGTTGAATGATCGTCGTGAACTTGATGCCACCGTGGTGGGCAGTGATGAACGTACCGATGTGGCTTTGCTAAAAGTTAAAGGTTCTAATTTTCCTGAGTTACGTACGGGTAATGTTGACCGCCTGCGCGTAGGCGAGCCGGTCTTGGCCATTGGTTCACCGTTTGGTTTTGATTATTCAGCCTCAGCGGGTATTGTCAGCGCCAAAATGCGTAACATGATGGGGGAGACCTCAGTTCCGTTTATTCAAACCGATGTGGCTTTAAATCCGGGAAATTCAGGTGGCCCCCTGTTTAATCAAAATGGTGAAGTGGTCGGAGTTAACTCACGTATTTTTAGTGGGACCGGCGGTTATATGGGCTTGTCATTTTCTATCCCGATTGATGTGGCGATGGATGTGGCGGATCAATTAAAGAAAAATGGTAAAGTGACCCGCTCTTATTTGGGCGTGATGTTACAAGACATTGACCGTAACTTGGCTGAATCTTATAAGTTAGATAAACCAGAAGGTTCATTGGTCACCCAAGTGGCACCAAATTCGCCCGCAGCCAAAGCCGGCTTTAAATCGGGTGATGTAATCTTAAAATATAATGGTTCTGCGATTTCTCGAACTTCAGATTTATTGAACTATTTAAACCGTACCTCGCCCAATCAAATGATTCAATTACAAGTGCTGCGGGATGATAAAATTCGTAATATCTCTGCCACTTTAACTGTTGCTCCAGATGATACACCGGCCAAAACTGAGCAAATTCAGCCCCAAAAAGGCCCTGTGATTGGGGTCAGTATTCGTAATTTAACCCTAGAGGAGCAAGCACAACTGGGTGTTAAAGGTGGAATTTTAATACAGGATGTGAAACGTGGCGGTGTGGCAGCACAATCACGAATGATGGCAGGCGATGTGATTACTCAAATTAATGACAAAACCATTCTCAATAGTAACGATTTTATCAAGTCAGTTTCTGAGCTGAAAAAAGGTTCGGTGGCGCGTGTTTCAATTATCCGTCAAAACCAACGAGCTATTTTAGGCATGCGTATTGAGTAATTTTGCTCTCTGCGTTAAAAAACCACTCTAGATAGAGTGGTTTTTATCTTTGATTATTTTACCATTGCTTAAGCTGTCAAAAACTGTAGGCTCTGAAAAACTTTGCCAAAGGTCGGGATTAAAAAACCATGAGTACTCTATTTGATCTGGAAATGACTGTTCAAGCGCAACATATTGATCGCTTAGGGCATGTTAATAATGTGGTGTATGTGCAGTGGATGCAAGATGTCGCCACCGCACATATTGAGCAATTAGGTTTAGGCATTCAGCACTATCTTGAATTGAAGCACGCCATGGTTGCAGTTGAGCATCAGGTGCAATATCGTAAAGCGGCTTTTCAAGGTGAGCAGATTATTTTACGCACTTGGCTAAGCCGAATTGATGCCTTGTATTCTGTGCGTCAATACGTGTTTTATCGACCGCAGGATCAAAGTATTTTATTTACGGGTAGCACCAAATGGGCCTGTGTGGAAATTGCCACCGGACGACCAAAACGCATGTCACCCACGTTTACTCACGCTTATCAACCGATTAACACAGATCAGAATCCATTCGATTTTAGCACGATGAATATATCTGCTTAAGGTACGCAATTATTTTGAGTGCCTTTAGCATATAAATGCTTTAATCGTCCTTATTTTGTTTGCGGACTCAGTTAAAGCACGGTGAGAAGCAATTTTAGCACTGACTTTTGTAGAAGAATCGGACTATTTTTGCAAGCTCTCTGTATTTTTAACTATCTACTGCTTATACTGTGCGACATCTTCGGAATATCCTTTTTTGCACGTCATAAATACTGGCTTTATTTCAGTGTGTGATTGTGTGTTTAGATTTAGAGTAGTTTATGGCAGTTGCTAAAAAGTCAGTTAATATCAATAATATACGAAATTTTTCGATTATTGCGCATATCGATCATGGTAAGTCGACACTTGCCGATCGCTTTATTCAAACCTGCGGTGGACTACAAGCGCGTGAAATGCAAGCGCAAGTACTTGACTCGATGGAGCTTGAACGCGAACGTGGGATTACCATTAAAGCCACTTCGGTGACTTTGTATTACACCCATCCCAACGGTGAAGAATATCAATTAAACTTTATTGATACGCCGGGACACGTAGACTTTTCGTATGAAGTGTCACGTTCTTTAGCGGCCTGTGAAGGGGCGTTATTGGTGGTGGATGCCGCACAAGGCGTTGAAGCACAATCGGTTGCCAACTGTTATACCGCAATTGAGCAAGGGCTCGAAGTTCTACCAATTTTGAATAAAATTGATTTACCACAGGCCGACCCTGAGCGTGTAATTCATGAAATTGAAGAAATTATTGGTATTGAAGCAGTCGATGCACCAACCTGTTCTGCAAAAACTGGATTAGGGATTGCCAACGTATTAGAAACATTGGTCAATGTGATTCCTGCACCGGTGGGTGATCGTGAAGCGCCATTACAAGCTTTAATTGTCGATTCTTGGTTTGATAACTACTTAGGTGTAGTGTCTTTGGTACGCGTGAAACAAGGTCGCGTGCGTAAAGGCGATAAAATGTTGATCAAATCAACCGGCCAGACCCATATTATTACTTCAGTCGGGATCTTTAATCCTAAACATACTGAAACAGGTATGTTAGAGGCCGGTGAAGTAGGCTTTGTCATTGCGGGTATTAAAGATATTTTTGGTGCGCCTGTGGGTGACACCATTACCCTATCGGCCACGCCTGATGTTAAGACCTTGCCGGGCTTTAAAAAAGTTAAACCACAAGTCTATGCTGGTCTGTTCCCGATTGATGCCAGTGACTTTGAGCCATTTCGCGAAGCGCTGCATAAGCTACAAATTAATGACTCGGCTTTGTTCTTTGAGCCAGAAAGCTCAGATGCTTTAGGCTTTGGCTTCCGCTGTGGCTTCTTGGGCATGTTGCACATGGAAATTGTACAAGAGCGTTTAGAGCGTGAGTACGATTTAGATATTATTACCTCAGCACCGACTGTGATTTACGAATCACTGATGAAAACTGGCGAAACCATTTATATCGACAGTCCATCGAAAATGCTAGATGGTTCAACGGTTGAAGATTTACGTGAACCGATTGCTGAGTGCCATATTTTGGTACCACAAGAATACTTAGGCAACGTCATGACCTTGTGTATTGAACGCCGTGGTATCCAAAAAGATATGAAATTCTTGGGCAAGCAAGTGTCTTTGACTTTTGAAATTCCTATGGCTGAAGTGGTGATGGATTTCTTTGATCGCTTAAAATCTTGTTCACGTGGCTTTGCTTCACTAGATTACAGCTTTGTGCGTTTTGAAAGCTCATCACTGGTTAAAGTCGATGTGTTGATCAATGGCGAAAAAGTCGATGCTTTGGCGATGATTTGTCATCGCAATGATGCGCGTCATCGTGGTATTGCTTTGGTGGATAAAATGAAAGAATTGATTCCACGTCAAATGTTTGATGTGGCCATTCAAGCCGCCATTGGCGCACAAATTATTGCGCGTTCTACGGTTAAAGCGATGCGTAAAAACGTATTGGCAAAATGCTATGGTGGTGACGTTTCACGTAAGAAGAAACTGTTGTCGAAGCAAAAAGAAGGTAAGAAACGCATGAAGCAAGTGGGTAGTGTTGAAATCCCACAAGAAGCGTTCTTGGCTGTATTGAAAGTAGAACGATAAGAATATTGAGGATATAAGCCAATGGATTTTGATTTTAATTTAATCCTTGTACCCGCCACACTGATTTTTTTCTTGCTGTGGTTGTTGGATAAGTTATTCTTTAAACAAAGAAAAACTCGTGGCAAGGGTAATGAAAATTTCATTATCACATGGGCATATGACTTCTGGCCGGTATTGGCAGTGGTTCTCATCTTGCGTTCTTTTTTATACGAACCTTTTAATATTCCATCCGATTCTATGGTGCCGACCTTAGAAACGGGTGACTTTATTTTGGTCAATAAATTTCAATATGGTGTGCGTTTACCGATTGTAAATAGCAAATTTTTAAATGTTGGTGAACCTGAGCGCGGCGATGTGATTGTATTTCGTTTCCCGCCGCAGCCCACCATCAGCTATATTAAGCGCGTGGTCGGTTTGCCGGGCGATCATTTGGTATATGATCATGGTCAATTGAGTATTAATGGACAAAAAGTACTGAAAGTGCCAGTTGAATTTAGCCGTGAAAAAGATATTTTAGATACACCACAATCGATTTATCATCAAGAAACCTTAGGTAAACATACCTTTAAGATGCGTGAGCTTGAGGGCGTTAATGTTGCACGCCAAGCACCGTTTATTAATTCGATTGAAAATGGTAAATACTCAACCGAAAATGGTTTATATTGGGAAGTCAAAGTTCCAGAAGGGCATTATTTCGCGATGGGGGATAATCGTGATCAAAGTGCGGACAGTCGTTTCTGGGGTTTTGTCCCTGAGCAGAACTTGACCGGTCGTGCGATGTACATTTGGATGCACAAAGAATCCGGCTTTAAATTGCCGTCATTTAGTCGTAACGGTAAAATTGATTAAGCATCATTGGAAAAATAAAAAATGCGTAAAAATCAACAAGGGGTATCCTATATTGGTGTTTTAATTGCCATTATTGGTTTTGCTTTTTTAGTTAAAATTGTGATTGCGGTATGGGCACCGTATTGGGATGATCGAGTCATTGATGAGCAAATCACTGAATTGATCAAAAGTAGTCCAAAGAATATTTCACCGTCTGAGTTTGCAAACAAGATGGGGCAACGTTTTGACATGAATGGTATTCGTGACATTAACTTTAAAGATATTGCGCAGGTCACCAACACTGAAGGTCTGCAAGTCAAGAAAGATTATGAGATAAGAAAGCCTTTCTTGCTCAACATAGATTTAGTATTAAAGTTCGAGAAAAGTTTTGATCAAAGGTCAGTCCAAACTCAATGATATGCGCTTAGTTAGCCGTATCGGTTATCAGTTCAAACAACCTGAGTTATTGCAACTAGCATTAACACATCGATCAGTGAGCCATAAATCTAACTATGAGCGCTTAGAATTCCTAGGCGACGCATTGTTAGGTATGATCATTGCTCATTATCTGTATCAAGCCTACCCACATGAAAATGAAGGGCGCTTAACACGGATGCGTGCCACCTTGGTTCGCCAAGAAGCACTGGGTAAAATTGCCAACGATCTTAAACTTGGACCTTGTTTAATTTTAAGCACGGGCGAGTTAAAATCTGGCGGTCATCATCGAGAATCTATTCTTGCTGATACGGTAGAGGCCATTATTGGCGCTATTTATGTCGATTGTGATGATTTAAAAATCTTGCAAGAGATCGTGCTGAAATGGTACGTGCCATATTTAGACCATATTGAACCTACTGACCAACTCAAAGATCCAAAATCACGCTTACAAGAATATTTACAAGCACGTAAAAAACCGCTTCCGGTTTATGACGTGGTGGATATTCAAGGTGATGCTCCGAACCAACATTTCAAGGTGGAATGTATTATCGAGGGCTTACCCGCTTTGTATGGTGAAGGATCAAGCCGTCGCTTTGCTGAACAAGCAGTTGCGGCGGATCTCTTAAAATTATTGGAGCAGTAATCTGCATGACCACACATTCCGATCACATCGATGCTGATCACGAGCCAGAAAACACTGGCAATGACCTGATTAATAATTTCTTTAGTTCACAAGGCACCACGATTCCTGCTGACTTTAAAAGCGGATTTGTTGCGATTGTCGGACGTCCAAACGTGGGTAAATCGACGTTAATGAACCATATTTTGGGTCAGAAACTGTCCATTACTTCACGTAAGCCGCAAACTACACGGCATAAAATTGTCGGGATTGATACGCGTGAAAAGTCTCAAGCTGTCTTTGTTGACACGCCAGGGATGCATAAAAAAGAAGTCCGTGCCATCAATAAAATGATGAACCGTGCAGCTTCTTCAGCACTACGTGATGTAAATTTAGTCTTATTTGTGATTGATGCACAGAAGTGGACACCAAACGATGATTTGGTTTTAGAAAAACTTAAAAATGCTGAAATGCCGGTCATTTTAGTGATCAATAAAATTGATACATTTGAAAATAAAAACAGTACGTTGCCGCTAATTCAAGAGCGTGCCAAGTTGATGAACTTTGCAGAAATTGTACCGGTTTCAGCCTTGCGTGCCTCAAATCTTGAGCATTTGCGTGACACCATTGAGCATTATTTGCCCTTTCAGCCGCCTTTATATGCACTCGATCAAATTACCGATCGCTCAGAGCGTTTCTTAGCTTCTGAGGTGATTCGTGAAAAAATCATGCGTCAATTGGGTGAAGAGCTGCCTTATGATTTAACCGTTCAAATTGAATCATTTAATACCGAAGCGGCCACTATTCACGAAAAAACAGGTCGTCCTAAGCCTGCATGTACTTATATTGATGCCACTATTTTTGTCGATCGCCAAGGGCAAAAAGCCATTGTGATTGGTGAAAAAGGCGCTAAACTGAAAAAAATCGGTATGGATGCGCGTGCGGATATGGAAAAAATGTTCGAGCAAAAAATCATGTTGACCCTTTGGGTTAAAGTCAAAGGCGGTTGGTCTGATGATGAACGTGCTTTAAAAAGCTTAGGATATAGTGATATCTAAGCGTCAGAAATAAAACTCTTTTATAGGAATGGTCATCATGAAAGTATTAGCAGTTGTAGTGTGTATGTTATTTCTACAAGGCTGTATTCATAAATTGGTGACGGTTCCTGTAAAAGTGGTCTATAAAACCACCAAAGGTGTGGTTAAAGGTACTGCTGCTGTCGTTGGCGCCATTATTCCAGATGGCGATGATGAAGATTCAGATTCTAAAAAGAAAAAAGACTAGACTGCCTCATTCATGCGAAATGAGCTGTTGCATGGCTACCTCATTCATCATCGTAAATATCGCGAACGTAGCCATATTGTGCATTTATTTACCCAAGAATATGGGCGCATTGATGGAATTTTAAGACAAAATCCACCACCGCAATATCAACCGATTTGCTTACAAGCCTCGGGAAAATCTGATCTTAAAAACTTTACCAAACTCGAAATTGTCAATCAGCCGATTTTTTTCTTTGGTGATGCATTTTTTTCTGGCTTTTATCTGAATGAATTGTTGTTACGCTTATGTGCCATTGAAGTTGAAATGCCGCACAGCTTTGTTCACTATCATCACATTTTGCAACAGCTACAACATTTGGCTGGCCATGCGCAGCCCAATCTTTTTTTAAGACAAATCTTGCGTCAGTTTGAACATACACTGTTAGCAGAATTGGGTTATGCACTGGATTTTAGTAGCGATGCGCAGCAACAACCGATTCAAGCACAGCAAAATTATATCTTTCAATTGAATGAGGGTTTTATTGCTGTGGCGCAGCAATCGCGTGCGACGTTAACAGGCCTACAAATTCTGTCGATGTTGGATTATGAAAAAGGTAGGGATTTTAACCCTGAGCAGTTACAATTATTGACCCAACTATATCGGCAGATGATTACTTCACTGCTGGGTGATCGACCGCTGAAAAGCCGTCAATTGTGGATTCAAAATACTCAATCTCAATGATCGTTAGGAAATTATTATGGCTGCATTGCTTGGTGTAAATATTGACCATGTGGCGACGTTGCGACAAGCACGTGGAACTTGTTATCCAGATCCAGTTCATGCTGCTTTGATGTGTGAACAGGCCGGAGCTGAAGGCATCACGCTGCATTTACGTGAAGACCGTCGTCATATTCAAGATGATGATGTGCGTCGTATGCGTCCTTTGCTTAAAACCCATATGAATTTAGAAATGGCCGTCACCGCTGAAATGGTGGAATTTGCCAAAGAAATTAAACCGCAGCATGTCTGTTTGGTGCCGGAAAAACGCGAAGAAGTCACCACCGAAGGTGGTTTAGACGTGGTCGGACATTTTGAAGAGGTGAAAGCCGCCACGCAAGCATTAACTGCACTTGGCTGTGATGTGTCTTTGTTTATTGATGCAGATATTGCACAAATTGATGCGGCCATTGCGTGCGGCGCACCGACGATTGAATTGCATACGGGTGCTTATGCCAATGCAGCAACGGATGCTGCGCAGTTAGATGAATTAAAACGCATTATTCAAGGTGCGGAATATGCAGCCACCCGAGGTTTGGTGGTCAATGCCGGTCATGGTTTAAACCTTGACAATGTCACGCCTATCGCACAAATTCCACAGATTCATGAACTGAACATTGGTCATTCAATTATTGCTGACGCGGTATTTGTCGGTCTAGTTCAAGCCGTTCAACACATGAAAGCAGTCATTAAAGCTGCCAGATAAGTTTTAAATTATGTCGACAATCAATTATCAAGAACTCATGCAGCCAGTGCTTGGCTTTTTGGGCTGTGAAACACCACAAGCATGGCTGGATGAAGCATTAAATAATCTAGAATTATTGATGCAAGATCATGTCAATTGTGAAAAAAAAGCCGCGGGCACAGCGATGAACTTAATGTTCCGCTACAGCTTTTTTACGGATTTACAAGTAAAACTGGCGCAATTGGTGCGCGAGGAAATGCTGCATTATGAGCAAGTGCTTGAATTAATGACCAAGCGTGGGCAAGCATGGCAAGCACTGAGTGCTGGTCGTTATGCTGCTATTTTACGTAAGGAAATTCGTACCTATGAGCCTGAAGCGCTCATTGATGTGCTGATTATTGGTGCATTTGTGGAAGCGCGTTCTTGTGAGCGTTTTTATGCACTGGCAGCTTTGGTGGATGAAGAACTCGGACGATATTACCGCTATTTATTGAAATCTGAATCACGTCATTTTGAGGATTATTTGGCGCTGGCCTTACAGATGGCTCAAAAATCCAAGATGAAAGATCCTGAAGAGGATATTCAACAGCGTATCGCCCATATTCGTGAAGTGGAAAAGCAGTTAATCTTATCTCTAGATGATACTTTCCGCTTTCATAGTGGTGTACCGGCAAAAGTAGCTTAACGTTTTAGCAATACACCTCTATTTTTTGGTTTTTCATTGAATAGAGGATTTTTTACCTCTGTTATTTTTGCTTGTTTGGATAAAAATTTAGAAATAAAAATGCCAATCTAAATCAATTAAATTGGCAGAAATAATGTTGTCTATTTTTAAGGAAAGCTTAATTAAGCTTCAATGGCCTGAACGCTAATTTTTTTGGCAGGATCCGCTTTGCGACGTACCGCAGGCACTGGTTCACCGTAATATTGACGATCTGCAAAGTAGCTTGAACGCACCATCGGTGCCGCCCAGATATTTCTAAAGCCGAGCTTTTGACCATGGGCAGTATAACGCTCAAATTCTTCTGGGGTGACAAAACGATCCAGTGGGGCATGTTCTTTAGACGGCTGCAAATATTGACCAATGGTAATATAGTCTACATCATGGGCGCGCAGATCATCCAAAAGAGCCAACACTTCTTCTTCGGTTTCGCCAAGGCCAACCATTAATCCACATTTTGTCGGAATATCGGGACAGTATTCTTTAAACATTTTCAGCAAATCTAAAGAGTGCTGATAATCAGAACCCGGACGCATGGCTTTATATAAACGCGGTACGGTTTCAATATTGTGATTGAACACATCTGGTGGGCATTCCGTCATAATGCGTAATGCCACATCCATACGACCACGGAAATCGGGAACTAAAATTTCAAGTAAGGTCTTTGGACTCAATTCACGTGCTTCTTTGATGCAATCGACAAAATGTTGTGCGCCGCCATCACGTAAATCATCGCGATCCACCGAGGTAATCACGGCATATTTTAAACCCAAATTGGCAATGGTTTCAGCCATGTGTTTCGGTTCATCTGGATCAAGTGCATTGGGGCGACCATGTGCCACATCACAAAACGGACAACGACGGGTACAAATATCACCCATAATCATAAAGGTTGCAGTACCACCACCAAAACATTCCGGTAGGTTAGGGCAAGCCGCTTCTTCACAAACTGTATGTAATTTTTGCGCGCGTAAGGTGGTTTTTATGCGTTGAACTTCGTCCGGTGCCGCCATTTTAACGCGAATCCAATCCGGCTTTCGTGGCGTTTCAACCGTAGGAATAACTTTTACAGGAATACGGGCAACTTTCTCTGCGCCACGAAGTTTGACACCCTGTTCTGGTTTACGGTTCTCAGACATATTCAACTTTTCCACTGTTTTTGACGGGGGAGATGCTAGACATCTTAGCGCTTTTATTATAACGGACTTCACTCTAAATAGGGCGAAAACGGTATTCATTTAAGAAATGTAGTCATCACACAATATATGCTAGGTAAATACAGTAAATTACCCTCATTTGCGTCATAATATGCCCAAGATAGATCCAGTATTGAATAGAGGAACGTTGAATGCCACGTAAAAAAGAGGTCGTTAGTGGGACTTTCGTTAAGTATGATGCGGTAGTTCTCGGCTCAGGCCCAGCGGGTGAAGGCGCAGCAATGAAACTTGCTAAGTCAGGCAAGCGCGTTGCAATTATTGATATGCGTGAGCAGTTAGGTGGTAACTGTACCCACGTGGGTACCATTCCAAGTAAAGCATTGCGTCAAACAGTCTCCAGTATTATTCGTTATCAACGTGATCCGATGTTTCAAAAAGTAGGCGACTGGAAACAGTTCACGATGAAACAAGTTCTACGTAATGCACACACCGTGATTCAGCAACAAGTAGATACCCATTCACGTTTTTACGATCGTAATAAAATTAATATTTATCATGGTCGTGCTTATATCCAAGATAAGAATACTGTATTGATTTTTGGGGATGACGGTATTAAAGAAACCATCATCTTTAAACAATTGGTGATCGCGACGGGTTCACGTCCGTATCGTCCGGCGACACTTGATTTTAATCACTCCCGTGTTTTTGATTCAGACAAAATTTTAGATTTAGATTATTCCATTCAAAAAATCATTATTTATGGCGCTGGTGTAATTGGCTGTGAATATGCCTCAATCTTCATTGGTTTAGATCATAAAGTTGATTTAATTAATACCCAGCCTAAATTGCTCAGTTACTTAGATGATGAAATTTCAGATGCCTTGTCTTATCGTTTACGTGAGCAAGGGGTGTTAATTCGTCACAATGAGCAAATTGATCATTTAGAAACCTTTGATGATCATGTGATCCTACATTTACAAAGTGGCAAGAAAATTAAAGCCGACGCTATTTTATGGTGTAACGGACGCTCGGGTAATACCGATGGTTTAGGCTTGGAAAATGTAGGCATTACCCCAAACAGTCGCGGTCAAATTACGGTGAATGATCAATATCAAACGGAATTGGAGAATATTTACGCTGCTGGTGATGTGATTGGTTGGCCATCGCTTGCCTCTGCTGCCTATGACCAAGGTCGTTGTGCAGGGAGCAATATGAGTGGCGAGCTGAATGTTAAACCTGTGACTGATATTCCAACTGGTATCTATACCATTCCAGAAATTTCATCAATTGGTAAAACTGAGCAACAACTGACTGAAGAAAAAATTCCCTATGAAGTGGGCCAAGCCTCTTTTCGTCATTTGGCGCGTGCGCAAATTACCGGTGACACCGTCGGTGAATTGAAGATTTTATTCCACCGCGATACCTTAGAGATTCTAGGGGTACATTGCTTTGGTAATAATGCGGCCGAGATTATTCATATTGGTCAAGCTGTTATGAACAGTGGTCGCAACACGATTAAGTATTTTGTGGAAACTACATTTAACTATCCAACCATGGCAGAAGCCTATCGCGTGGCCACCTTAAATGGTATGAACCGTTTGTTCTAACCTAGATGCTTGTGCCTAAAATAAAAAAACCGCTAATCTAAATTGGCGGTTTTTTTATTTTGATAAATTTAGAAAAAGGATAGCGATGGATGAAGCAACTTTAGCGGTTTTTGTGCAGGTTATGCGTATGAGAAAGACGCGTTAAAAGCAAGAAGACGATGCAATATCGTCTTTTTGCTAATAGCGTGATACAGAAAAATCCTTAGAAGCGCATCCCTACACCGGCATAGACCAACAGCGGATTAATTTCAATATCTGCTTGAGAGCGGATCAATTCGCCATGTTTAGTATCCGTCACAGTGATAATGGTTTCATTCTTTAAATGTGCATACGACACTGAGCCGGTGGCAAAGTATTTGTCATTAAAGTCATAAGTGAAACCCAAGGTTGCAATAGGTGCAAAGGCATCGGTGGCTTCTACATCAACTTGAGGATTGGACTTGCTTAACTTGCCTTCTAAAGACGCACCGGCATTGCCTTCTTTGATATTGGCAATCATATGACCGGCTGCAATTAAGTCTTTTTCAGTTTGCGGATTAATTTCAACATCACTGAAATAAGCATACATTATACCTAGCCCGACATAAGGACGGAATTTATTCACGCCAGTTTTGCCAAAATGATATTGCAGTTCAAATGCAGGTGTCCACGCACGTGCTGAAGCTGCTGCACCATTTGCGCCTAAATCGGTAATGAAAATATCGTTCTTTAAATCAATGTTTGCAAACTCGATAGGTAGCTTGCCAATTTGGGGTGTTGCGACGGCAGAAAATGGTGCGTAAATTTTACCTTGGCCTTTTAAGTCTACTTTGGGTGGAATGCCGGCCTTGGTTTCAAAAGAAATATGATCTGTAAAATAATAATTACTGATCAAGCCTAGCGTGGTGACATCTTCAGCTTCTAAGCCTGTGCCTGAATTATCCCACTGCTCTAAACCTTGAATTTTTGAGCTACCGCTGAGCCCACTGCCTAAATTACCGCCACTGAAAAAGCCCAAAAATTTTAATGCACCGGCAAGTGCGCTTTGGTTAACATTAGGGTTTAAATTGTTTAATACCGTATCAACCTGAATATCTCCATTGGCGGAAACTTCACCATTTTTAACCGAAGTATTGACCTGAAAGGGCTGTGCTTTCCCTTGCGGCATCACATGTAGTGCACCAACAGAAACAGAAAAGCGTTTAAAGCCATCACCATCTTTTAGACTAAAATAGGGCGATTCGGCATAGCTTAGGGTCGGTAGAACGGCAAGAGACGAGACGATACACAGTAACGATTTTTTCATTGGGGGACTCCATGTCCATTTTACATTTATAAGTTTTTTTCTAACCGGCAGTATATAGTTGAAAAATCACTTAACTGTTATCGAAAAATAGACGTCCAGTTGCATTCTTGTAATTATTTGGCGGGTTTGTTTAAGTCGCTTGGGCGATGTTTTGTTATTTTGTAATACGGTTTTTGAATCGTTTAATAAAATGATAGACAGTTTAAAGCTAAAGTGAATAAACCAATTCCTCATCCACTGCTAAGCTTTAGGCATGCTGCTATAGATAGATGAGCTTTAAATCAAACAGGACATCAGTTTAAAATGACGCTTATAGAATATAAAAAGAAGGCTATTTAGAGGATTTAAAAATCCGATCTCGCACTTAGAGCTATTTTTCCGTACAATATGCCTTGTAAATTGTTGAGTAACTGATATGAGCACCCCAAAGAATACCAAGAAAAAACCCTTGGTAAATTTGCCTTTCCCGATGAAAAAAGAGAATGAGCAAAATCCAGATGAAATATTAGATGATGTTCGTCCACCTCCGCAGCGCTATGCTGATCGGACATGGATGCCACCACGTGGTACTAGACGTTCATTTGGCAAGCGTTAAGCTTTGCAATAAAAAACCATGGCTATGACCATGGTTTTTTATTGTCTTTTATTTTTTAGAATCAGCGCTAAAAGTAGACTGAATCTAATTTTTTAGATGTTGAATGAGAATATTAAGCTGATTTCAGCAGCGTTTTGAGTCCTCTGATTCAGCCGATTTTCTCCTGCTATTTTCCAGATAATAGGCTCTTTTTTGTTCATACATCAGCAGATCTGCACGTTTGAGCATATCTTCCATGTGTTCTCCTGCTTGATGGGTGGTGTGACCAATAGACAGGCTGATTTTTTGACTGGAATAAAATTGATTATCCACCAGCAGTAATTCTTGTAACGTCTGTAAGCAATTATGAAGGGCGGATTCATCAGCGCCTGGCAACAGCACCACAAATTCGTCGCCGCCAATTCGAGAGGCAGAATACAAGGTTTGATGGATCAATTGATTCAGTATATTGCCCATGCGCTGTAATAAAGCATCGCCAGCATCATGGCCTAAACAATCATTTACTTCTTTTAGACCATTCATATCTATAAAGATACAGGAGACTGGGCGTAACATATTACGCTGTAATCGGTTGATTTCCATGCTATAAAAGGAACGGTTATACAGCTTGGTCAGCACATCGTGTTTGCCCAAATACTCTAAATAATTTTCAGCTTTTTTGCGTGCAGTAATATCGGTCAAAGCCACTTGTACCATCGACCAATTGTCTAAATAATCTGGAAATACAGTAAAGTGCAGCAAGACATGACGAATACTGCCATCGAGCGCATAGTTAATCGCTTCACGTCGATGATGAATATGGCCATTCCATAACTCAATCAGTTGTTCTCGAAAAGTTTGGCGCATTTCTTGGGCAAAAATCAGATGGATATTTTTAAACAACACATCTTTGTTGGGTGCACCAAATAGATCTAAGGTTGCCTGATTGACATCAACCAGTACAATATCTTGTATACACTCATTGATGAATTCGCCGTGTACATCTAAAAATGTACTGAAATCTTCGATGCCGAGTGCACGTAAATTATCTAGTCGTGTTTTAATACGGCTAAAATCCTCAATCCATAAAGAGGTAGGCGAATAGTTAAAGCGTGCTTCTGCCAGATGTCGGTTTTTTTCTTCGAGCTGCCGCGCCTCAACATAAGCAGTGATGTCTTCGGTGGTAATCAGTAAGCGAGATAGATCATGTTCATAATTAGGCAAAACAATGGCCTTGAGCTGAATGTCTAAACGCTGTCCCGTTAAGGTGTAATTCACCGCAGAATTGGCAAAATGCGTTTCTCCATTCCATAAGGCCACCAATTCATGAATATGGCTTTTGACCATGTCCTGTTTAAAGATTAAGTTTAGATTGTCACACAGCTGTTGAAAATCTTGCGCTTCATATAAATCGAGGGTTTTAGCATTCACTTTTAGAATTTTAATTTTTTTTGCACAGTCTAAAATGCGTGTTTCATCTTCTTGTAGAAACTGATACAGGTCTTGAATACCTTGCTCGCGCCACAGATCAAATTGTTTTTTAATCTCGCTATAGTCTTCAAGCCACATGGCAATAGGGGATAACTCAAAAAAAGGTGAATCCAATATTTCCATTTAGCAAGCTCATCATTTTTATATCAATTTATAAATGTAGTATAAAGTGAAAAAAATGTTTTGGAAATAATGTGAGCATGAAAAGATTATATTTAATAACCGAGAAAACGATCACTAAATTTTAAATTTTGGTAAAAAGCCAATATTTGAATTGGCTTTTCCAAGGATTATATAAAGAGTAACTAGCGCGTCACTTTACGCGCTTTATTTTCAGGCTTCGGCGCAGCAATTTCACGTTTACCTTGCCAGACATCAATAAAATCTTTTTCATTAATGTTGTACAACTCAAGCAGCGCTAAAATAGCCCCTCCAAACAGCATGGGGCCTTCAGAGTTACTTTGCCACTCAAAGATTTTGCCATTTAAGGCGTGTAAGATATCTGAAATTTCAAAAATACGATCACGACCATTGCTGTCGGTGGGGTAGGTTTGAGTATTTAGAATAATCCGCGCGGCACTTTTTTCATTTTCGGATAAATCCAGTTGAAGGATGACCTCTTCCTCTCGGGTGGAAAAAATCACCGCATCACTAAATACCGTTTTTAAAAAGTGTTGGCTAAGCTTGGGTAAAGCTCTTTCAACAAAAGGCCGAAAAGACTGCGGTAAAATGACATTGTGTGAAATACCTTTAAACATCGGGGCAATTTCTTCTGTTTTATAGCCGGCAATTCCGCATCCCACCGAGGTAATGAAGTATTTGGTTTTTGGATGATTTTTGGTGTAAATTTTAAAATCATCAATATAGTGCTGAATCTGCGACAATGGCATTTGTTGTAAATGTTCATTCATGGTGGGAATGGCAAAACTTTGACCTGACCAGCCACGCCCGACGCCCTTTAATGCACCAAAAAATTGCTGCGCAGTCCGTGCTGCACCACTGGCATGGTCGCCTGCCATATTGCTGCCAAATACAAAGACGGTGTCTTCAGCCAAGCTTTTTATAATATTTTCATCGTGATAGAGATATGACATAAGCGCATGTAATCGTGATGGACATAGCTTGATGGTGCAATTGAAATGACAAATGGTCAAGGAAAAGATAGGCATTTTAACAATGTGCTTCAACAGCTAGATTTTATTGGATAAAAGCCAGTGCTAGAGCATAAAAAACGCGTATCGGTCTGAAGTTAGCGCAGCAGTCTCATGCAATACAAATTAAGTCCAATATTAAGCGCTGAAATGGATGGGCTAATATTGGATGCTGTTATTTAGGCTTGAAGCAAGAGATAGCACTTAAGTGGTCAGCTACGTTTCCTCAACTACATAAATATAAATCGACTGATGTTGCATGTTGCTTTTTAGCCCTCATACTAATAACAGTTATGTCGTTGAAGATGGATAGTATGCAGGATAGACCACAACCTTTTGAATTGGTGACCAGTTATCAACCTGCTGGCGATCAGCCGCAAGCCATTGAAAAATTAGTCAGTGGCGTCAAAAAAGGCTATCACGATCAGTTATTATTGGGTGTTACTGGTTCAGGTAAAACCTACACCATGGCCAATGTGATTTCACAATTGCAGCGTCCGACCATTGTCATGGCGCATAACAAAACTTTGGCTGCGCAGTTGTATGGTGAGTTTAAGTCGTTCTTTCCCAACAATGCGGTTGAGTATTTCGTTAGTTATTATGACTATTATCAACCCGAAGCCTATGTGCCATCTTCAGATACTTTTATTGAAAAAGACTCGGCCATTAATGACCATATTGATCAGATGCGTCTATCGGCCACGCGTTCCTTATTAGAGCGCCGTGATGCCATTATTGTGGCTTCGGTTTCAGCAATTTATGGCTTGGGTGATCCGAATGCCTATATGAGCATGTTGCTGCATATTGTGCAGGGCGATCGTGTCAGCCGAGATGATATTATTCGTCGTTTGGTGGAGATGCAATATACGCGCAATGAGCTGGAATTTTTACGCGGTACTTATCGTATTCGCGGCGAAATTATGGATATTTTTCCTGCCGAATCTGATCAAAACGCAATTCGGATTGAATTGTTTGATGATGAAATTGATTCCATTCGCTGGTTCGATCCATTAACCGGCAAATTGGTACGCAAAGTGCCACGCGTTACGATTTATCCCAAAAGCCATTATGTTACCCCGAAAGACAATTTGCAGCGCGCCATTGGCACCATTCGTGAAGAATTAAAAGAGCGTTTGGCTTTTTTTAAACAACACGACAAGTTATTAGAAGCGCAGCGCATTGAACAGCGTACCCGTTATGATTTAGAGATGATGCAACAATTGGGTTATACCAACGGCATTGAAAACTATTCTCGGCATTTATCGGGCCGTCCGGGGGGAGAAGCACCACCGACTTTATTTGATTATATTCCCGACGATGCTTTACTGATTATTGATGAATCACACGTGACTGTGCCGCAAATTGGTGCCATGTACAAAGGTGACCGTTCGCGTAAAGAAAACTTGGTCAATTATGGTTTCCGTTTACCCAGTGCGCTCGACAACAGGCCGATGCAGTTTGAAGAATGGCAGCGGATTGTGCCCACCACTATTTATGTGAGTGCCACACCGGCCAAATATGAATTGGAACGGGCGGAGCAAATTGCTGAACAAGTGGTGCGTCCTACCGGACTGCTTGATCCACAGATTGAGATTCGTCCGGTATTGACCCAAGTCGATGACGTACTCTCTGAAATTAATTTACGTAAAGATTTAAATGAACGCGTGTTGGTGACCACTTTAACCAAACGTATGGCGGAAGATTTAACCTCTTATTTAAAAGAATACGGCATTAAAGTGGCCTATCTGCATTCTGATATTGATACGGTTGAGCGGGTGAAAATTATTCATGAGCTACGTTCGGGCGTGCATGATGCATTGATTGGTATTAACTTGTTACGTGAAGGCCTAGACATGCCTGAGGTGTCTTTGGTGGCCATTCTTGATGCCGATAAAGAAGGTTTCTTGCGCTCTGAACGTGCCTTGATTCAAACCATCGGCCGTGCAGCGCGCAATGTAAAAGGTAAAGCCATTTTATATGCCGATCGGGTGACCGATTCCATGCAGCGCGCCATAGATGAAACCGACCGACGTCGTGCCAAACAGATTGAATTTAATACACTGCATGGCATTACACCGCGCAGTACCACGCGTCAAAATAATAAAGACATTGATACCGGTGAAGTGTTAACCGATGATCAAATTGAAGGCGATATTTCGGCTCAAGCGCGTGCCTTAAGTGCAGATGAGCGGCATATTCTGGCGGACCCGAAACTACTGGCCAAGCACATGGGCAAACTGGAAAAAGAGATGTTAAAAGCATCGAAAGAATTACAGTTTGAGCAAGCTGCACGGTTACGTGATGAAATTGTCCGATTAAAAGCCCAGTTGTTAAGTTAGGTGAATGATTTTTATTGCAAATTCATTACATAACGCTACAGCAAAAGTTGCCGATTATCGCTATTTTTTAAGCGGAGATAAATCTTAAAAGTTTAAAAATTTTATTGGAAGGACATTTTTATGACAACAAATCATCTTCCCAAAGCAGGGTTTAAGCTGGCAAAAATTGTAGTGGGTGGTGCCGTTTTGGTCGGTCTAGGCATGGCCACGATGGCCTATGCGCAGACCAAGCCGCTGCATGTGGTAGAAAAAGTTGAGTTAGATAAATATTTGGGCGTGTGGTATGAAGTTGCGCGCAAACCGATGTATTTTCAAAACAAGTGTGATCGTGATGTATCTGCCACCTATACCTTAAATGAGAATGGTAATATTGCGGTAGACAATCGCTGCTATGCACAAGATGGCAAGTTAAACCAATCTAGCGGTGAAGCCTTTGTACAAAACGCGCCGTTTAACAGCAAGTTAAAAGTCAGCTTTTTACCTGAATCGATTCGTTGGTTGCCAGTGGGGCGCGGTGATTATTGGATTCTAAAAATTGCCGATGACTATCAAACAGTCTTGGTCGGTGAGCCGAAGCGCAAATATATGTGGGTGTTGTCTCGTTCAGCACAACCTGATCCTGCCGTGGTCAAAGAATATCTGGACTATGCACAATCCGTTGGTTTTGATTTAAGCGATATTATTCACACCAAACAAACGCAAAAATAAGCTTAAAATACCGGCTTTAAGCTTTAAATATGATTGTGGTATTTACACCATGCTTCGGCATGGTTTTTTATTGCAGATTAAATGGGACATTAAAAAGGTTCAGCGGTAGGCGGCTGCAAGATTGTTGCTACGTACACGATTAATTTTAGAGGTAAAAGATGTATAAAGGCGTGGCATTGTCTATCTTGGCATCGGTTAGTTTCGGGATTCTGTATTTCTATACCCAATTTTTAAGTCCCTTAGACAGTGAGCAGGTTTTTGCTTGGCGTATTTTGGCCACGCTGCCATTTTTAATTGCATTTATGTACTGGGCAAAAGATTTAAAACTTGTTGCAGGAATTTTTAATCGTGTACGGCAGCAACCCATTTTACTGATTTGGTTGTTGTGTAGCTCTATGCTGTGTACCTCACAATTGTGGTTATTTATGTGGGCACCCATTCATGGCCGCGGCTTAGAAGTATCACTGGGATATTTCTTATTGCCTTTGGTGATGGTATTGATGGGCTGTGTGCTCTATAAAGAAAAATTATCAACATGGCAAATGGCTGCGGTTGCATTGGCCTGTGTGGGTGTAGGGCATGAGTTTTGGCGAGTCGGCAGCCTTGCATGGGAAACCGCTTATGTGGCCGTAGCTTATCCAATTTACTTCTTTTTAAGACGCACCTTTAAAACGGACCATTTGGGTGGTTTTTGCTGGGATTTATGCTTGATTTTACCGGTTGCGCTATATTTAACGTTACGCTCAGGTAATTCTTTTGCCGTTATTGCCCAGTTTCCTCAGCTTATTGTTGTTTTGGGGTTGGGATTGTTAAGTGCCTTAGGATTGGGCAGTTATATGTTGGCCAGTCGTTACTTACCTTTTGTGATTTTTGGATTATTGAGTTATTTAGAGCCAGTGCTATTGGCTTTTGCATCGCTGGCTTTAGGGGAGAGAATACAGGCTGAAGAATGGTTAACCTATATCCCGATTTGGCTTGCGGTGGGGCTTTTGGTGATGGAAGGGGCGCTGTATTTAAGGCTGCAACGCCGCAATAAAGCCGAGTTGGCGCGCAATTTGGATCATTATCAGCAGCGGCTAAATGACTAACCAAAGTGGCTGTGTGGGCGTGAAGTCAGGCTAAAGCTACAGTTTATTGATATGACTGTAGTCAAATAGTGCAGCAAAGCGCTTGGGGCAAGAAAATAAGCATCGGAATCAGAGGTATTTTGTTCAATTATCGTGAATAAGCTGAAAAATGTGCAGCTCTGCTCCAGCTTTTGATTCAAACTTCGGCATAATTCCTTTACAATTGTCGGGTTTTGAATTTATGCCTAGATATACAATTAATTAGAGGACGTATCTGTGAGCAAAGAGACTATCATCGCCCTACATGCAGAGCACCAAGGTCGCTGGAAAAATCGTGAAGAAATTGCGGAGCATATGATTGCCTTAATCGGCCAGTTATATCGTGAAAAAAATATCGTGACTTCTGTATTCGGTCGTTCTTTAGTTAACCCTTCAGTCCTTCAGATTCTGAAAGCACACCGTCGCACACGTGTCATGGATGTTGAACTTTCTGTGGTTCACACTTTTCCAATCTTAGAAGCATTGGCAAAAGTAGAACAGATTGGTTCTGCGGAAGTTGACTTGGGTAAACTCGCGGTTGAATTTAAACACCAAGGCGGCGATATTAACGCCTTTGTTGCAGATGCCGTTAAATCTTTGGCGGGTAATCCGGCCACTGTTGAACCTAAAGATGTGGTTCTATACGGTTTTGGTCGCATTGGTCGTATTCTTGCGCGTTTAATCATTGGTCAGTCAGGTTTAGGCCGTGGTTTAAACCTTAAAGCCATTGTGGTACGTCGTTCATCAGATGGCGATTTAGAAAAACGTGCCTCTTTACTGCGCCGTGATTCAATTCATGGGCCATTTGCGGGCACAATTTCTGTAGATGAAGAAAATGAAGCCATTATTGCCAATGGTAATTTCATTAAAGTGATTTATGCAGCTAGCCCAGCAGAAGTGGATTACACCGCTTATGGTATCCATAACGCTTTGGTGATTGATAACACCGGTAAATGGCGTGATGCAGAAGGTTTAGCGGAACACTTGAAATGCCCAGGCGTGGCACGTGTGGTCTTGACTGCACCAAGTAAAGGCGAGATGAAAAATGTGGTGTATGGCGTGAACCATACCGATATTTTAGATGAAGATAAAATCATCTCTGCGGCAAGCTGTACCACCAATGCCATCACCCCAGTCTTAAAAGTATTGGATGATAAATATAAAGTCTTAAATGGTCATGTTGAAACCGTTCACTCGTTTACGAACGACCAGAACTTAATCGACAACTACCATAAAGCGGATCGTCGTGGTCGTGCTGCAACATTAAATATGGTGATTACTGAAACAGGTGCAGCCAAAGCAGTGGCTAAAGCATTGCCTGCGCTTAAAGGTAAGTTAACTGGTAACTCGGTTCGTGTGCCTACACCAAACGTATCCTTGGCTATTTTGAACTTGACCCTTGAAAAAGAAATTGATCGTGAAGAAGTAAACGAATACATTCGTCAAATTTCAATCAATTCAAGTCTTCAAGGGCAAATCGGTTATACCAACTCAACTGAAGTGGTGTCATCGGACTTTATTGGTTCACGTACTGCCGGTGTATTTGATGCACAAGCAACCATTACCTCAGGCACGCGCTTAACTGCGTATGTGTGGTATGACAACGAAGTGGGTTATAGCTGTCAAGTTTTACGCATCGCTGAACAAATGTGCGGCGTAAGCTATCCAAAAATTCCTGCTGAAACAAATGCATAATTTGTAAAGTGGTTAAAAAGAGCTTCTTCGGAAGCTCTTTTTTGGTCTGTATAAAAGTCAGATCACGCTGATCGCTCTTTATAATTGATGCGCTTTATTCTAAAAATAAGTTAAAACCAAGAAAAAAGACAACCAAATTAAAAAATAACTTTGATTAAAAGAGTGAGATTCATCTTTTGGCTGATCTGGCTTTAAAATCTAAAAAGTCGCGGTTAAACAGCGACTCGATTGTAATTCAGATGATGAACCACAGCATTATGCAGCGTTTGGTCTGGATTTTATAAACTTTATAGGCTGTATAGAGAGCAAAATATAATTCAATTCAGTTAAACAACAGCAAAATTCATGTAATGCTGAATAATACCATTCGTGAAATTTTGTAAAATATGGCAGAATATGCGGTTTTAAAGTATTTAGAGGATTGGCAGTATGCGCTTTGTTGATGAAGCAGTCATTACCGTAGAGGCTGGCGACGGTGGCAATGGCGTAGCCAGTTTTCGCCGTGAAAAATTCGTACCATTTGGTGGTCCAGATGGTGGTGATGGTGGTCGAGGTGGCTGTATTTATGTTGAAGCCAATGACGACACCAGTACCCTTGTAGATTTTCGTTATACCCGTAAGTACCGTGCAGAGCGCGGTAAAAATGGTCGTGGTGCAAACTGTGCAGGTCGTGGTGGCGAATCAGTTGTACTGAAAGTCCCAATGGGAACGACTATTGTCGATGTAGAATCAGGCGATATTATTGGTGACTTAACTGAAGATGGTCAACAAATTATTGTGGCCATGGGCGGTGATGGTGGTTTAGGTAATACACACTTTAAATCATCGACCAACCGTTCGCCGCGTAAATGTACCCATGGTATTAAAGGCGAATTCCGTGAAATTCGTTTAGAGCTTAAAGTACTGGCAGATGTTGGCTTACTGGGTATGCCAAATGCAGGTAAATCGACCTTTATTCGTGCGGTATCCGCAGCGAAACCAAAAGTTGCAGATTATCCATTTACCACCATGGTGCCAAACCTAGGTGTGGTTGATGCCGATAGTCATCGCTCATTTGTTATGGCCGATATTCCTGGATTAATTGAAGGCGCATCAGAAGGCGCAGGTCTGGGTATTCGTTTCCTTAAGCATTTGGCACGTACGCGTATTTTATTGCATATTGTGGATGTTCAGCCGATTGATGGTTCTGATCCTGCGCATAATGCGAAAGCAATTTTACAAGAGTTGAAGAATTTCTCCCCAACTTTAGCGAAATTGCCGATTGTGTTGGTGTTGAATAAAGTCGATCAACTCACCGATGATACGCAAGAAGAATGGTGTAACCATCTTCTAGAAGAAATGCAGTGGGAAGGTCCGGTATTCCAAACTTCAGGCTTAATGTCAGAAGGCACCAAAGATGTTGTTTATTATCTGATGGATGAAATTGAACAACAACAGGAACGTGAAGCGGAAGATCCAGCGTACGCAGCAGAAGTGAAAGCGTTCCGTGATCAGCTTGAAGCGGAAACACGTGAACAAACCATCGCAGCGAAAGAAGCCTATCGTGAAATGCGTCGTCAACAGCGTCTTGAGGGTCTACTCACAGACGATGAAGATGATGAAGACGAAGATGGTGATGATGGCGATATGGAAGTGTTTTACGTACGTTAAGCTCTGAGTAGAGTAACTGAGGACAAGATGATAGAAGTGCTAGATGGGCAACGTCAGCTCAAGGGTTGTAAACGAATCGTTGTTAAAATCGGATCATCTTTACTCACAGCCAATGGGCAAGGTTTAGATTTGGATGCAATTTCGCATTGGGCGGAACAAATTGCAGATCTACACACTGCCGGACACGAAATTATACTGGTGTCATCGGGGGCTGTGGCTGAAGGGATGGTTCGGATGAAACTTGAGCGCCGACCCACTGATTTACCTAGTCTTCAGGCATGTGCTGCTATTGGTCAAATGGGTCTAATCCAAACGTGGTCGAGTGTGTTAGAAAAGCATACGATTCAAACCGCGCAAGTTTTATTGACCCATGATGACTTGGCCGATCGTCGTCGTTACTTAAACTCTTGCGATGCTTTACAGCATTTAATTGATTGGCGGGTCATTCCGGTAATCAATGAAAATGACACGGTATCCACAGATGAAATTCGCTTTGGTGACAACGATACCTTAGCTGCCATGGTGGCCGGTCAAGTCCATGCCGATTTGCTGATTATTTTGACCGATCAAGAGGGCATGTTTGACTCTGACCCGCGTTCTAATCCGAATGCCAAAATGTTCCATACGGTACGTGCCTTAGATGAAAGTCTATTTGATATGGCCGGCGGTGGCGGTAAATTTGGTCGTGGCGGCATGCTCACCAAGGTTCGGGCTGCCCGTTTAGCGGCCAAATCCGGTTGTCCAACCCTGATAGCCAGTGGTGAAAGTGACAAGGTGTTGGCGCGTTTAATGTCGGGTGAATTACTTGGTACTTTGTTTATTACCGATAACGACCGTATGACAGCGCACCAGCAATGGTTGGCGGCACACTTACAAACCGCAGGCCGTTTGGTGCTAGATGAAGGTGCGGTGAAAGCCATTAAAGACAATCATCGCAGTTTACTTCCTGTGGGAGTAAAAGCAGTCGAAGGGCATTTTCAGCGCGGTGATGTGGTGGAATGTGTGGATAGTCAAGGTGGTCGTATTGCAGTGGGTCGAGTGAATTTTAGCTCTCGTTCGGCAGATATCGTAAAAGGGTTGTCCTCGGATAAAGTCTATCAAGTGTTAGGTGAAGCACGCTCTTTAGAGATGATCCATCGCAATCACATGGCAATTTACTAAAAGTTTATCTCATAAAAAATCCCGCCTTCGAGCGGGATTTTTTTAATCGAAATCTTAAAGCACCAATTGCAAAAAACAATTATTTAAATTGAATGGTACCGTTGGCGTTGACTGTAATTTTTGATTCACCCGCAGCGACATCTTGTGCCGGTGCGGCTTCATCTGCGGAAAATTTAGCCATACTGGCACGCATCATAATCGGCTGAGGATAAGAGTTACTGGTGTTTAAATTAAGATTCACCAAGTTGTAAGCCGATTTATTCCATGCTTGGCTTAACAGTTGCGCGCGTTGCTGAAAGTTTTTAGAGGCTTCAACCATCAATTCGTTTTCTACTTTTTTACGCTGCGCATCGGAGACACTGAAATTGATGGATTGTGTTTGAAAATACTGTTGCAGTTCGCCGATTAATTGACTGGCGGCTTTAAAATCTGTGCTTTCAATTTGTAATTCGGCACGACCGCGCCATTCTTTTAGTTTACGGCTGTCGTTGTCATAAATGGGATACGTGGTTTGAGAACCTGTTTCAACTTTGACTTGCGGATATTTTCTTGCCAAAGCCATGGCTTGATTCATCAATTGGCTGATTTGAGTTGCCAGTTCAGAGGGTTGTTTATTGCTTTTTTCTATATACAGTACAGCGTGCATTTCATCATTGGAAACTTTACGCGTGGCCTCAGCTTGTACATTGACCACATTGTAATTTAATTGTTCTGTGTTTTCAGCGAAAGTAACAGAGGTTAAGGTGGTAGCGAGAACAGCAGTGGAAAGAACAAGAAAACGCATTTTTTGGCCTATTTTTTGTAAGTGGAATTCAGATTTTATATTGATCATACTAAAGTGAGTTTGTGTTGGATTTCGGCAGATTTTGTGGTGGCTTTGTAAAAAATATCAAAAATAATTAATCAAATAAAATTATAAAAAATTCATATAAATCAAAATATTAGTTTGGTGTGTAAATGGGAGTTTATCTGATCTTTACTTTTTTTAAAAATCCATAGCCTTGAATAAGGTTCCCTTTTTATCCCTAAGGGGTAAGATAAGCATACAGTCTGTTGCTAAATCAACTATTTTTTCAGCAGATGAGGGCAGAGAAAATAGCTAAACTTGTTTATTTTCTTAAAAAATTAGGTATGATCGCCCTCCTAGTCCGTTCCTCTACAACCGAGCTGACTAGATTCTATAAAGCACCGAGTCAAAGGACCGAAAGTCACCCGACTTATTTTCTTTAACCCATATCAGAGATGGTAATTCGATATGAGCGTTTCTTCTGTAAATCCCACTTCTAATGCTACTAACGAATACTATTTGACTCGCCAAAGTCAGATGGAATCGAATGTTCGTAGCTATCCACGTAAATTGCCGTTGGCCATAGCAAAAGCTTTAGGGTGTTGGATTACCGATGTTGAAGGTACTGAGTACCTTGATTGTTTGGCTGGGGCAGGGACTTTGGCTTTAGGCCATAATCATCCTGCGGTAATTCAAAGTATTCAAGACACAATTGCCAGTGGTCTACCGTTACATACCTTAGATTTAACCACACCATTAAAAGATGCCTTCACTGAAGCATTACTCGAGCAATTACCGGGTGGTAAGGCTGAGTACTGTCTACAGTTTTGTGGTCCATCTGGTGCAGATGGTACTGAGGCGGCGATTAAATTAGCCAAAACTTATACTGGTCGTAGTTCGGTGATTAGCTTCTCAGGTGGCTATCACGGTATGACGCATGGCGCTTTGGCCATGACGGGTAACTTATCGGCTAAAAATGCGGTGAATGGCTTAATGCCCGGCGTACAGTTTATGCCGTATCCACATGAATATCGCTGTCCACTTGGTGTGGGCGGTGAAGCTGGCGTAGATGCTTTAACTTATTATTTCGAAAACTTCATTGAAGATGTCGAAAGTGGCGTGACCAAACCTGCAGCTGTTATTCTTGAAGCGATTCAAGGTGAAGGCGGTGTGGTAACTGCACCGATTAAATGGTTGAAAAAAATTCGTGAAGTGACGGAAAAAAACAACATCGTTTTGATTCTCGATGAAGTGCAATCCGGTTTTGCCCGTTCAGGCAAAATGTTTGCTTTTGAACATGCCGGTATTGAACCGGATGTGATCGTGATGTCCAAAGCAGTGGGTGGCAGTTTACCGCTTGCTGTACTGGGCATTAAGCGTAAATTTGATGCTTGGCAGCCTGCAGGTCACACTGGCACATTCCGTGGTAACCAGTTG
Source organism: Acinetobacter harbinensis (assembly GCF_000816495.1). Taxonomy (GTDB): domain Bacteria; phylum Pseudomonadota; class Gammaproteobacteria; order Pseudomonadales; family Moraxellaceae; genus Acinetobacter; species Acinetobacter harbinensis. The sequence goes on along the minus strand of NZ_JXBK01000001.1, from coordinate 2,120,094 downwards.
GCGATGGGCACAGGCTTAGCCACCATCCGAACCATTAAAGAGCAAAATCTTGCTGAAAACGCGCAGCAACGTGGTGATTTTCTACAAGCTGAATTGAAAAAACTGGCTGTTGAATTTCCATGTATTGGTAATGTGCGTGGTCGTGGCTTAATGATTGGTGTTGAAATAGTTGATGAACGTCAACAAACCGATCATTTAGGTGCGTATCCAGCCGATTCTCAATTAGCCGCAGCGATTCAAACTGCATGTTTTGATAACAAATTGTTGTTAGAAAAAGGCGGTCGTAACGGTACGGTCATTCGTTTATTGTGCCCGCTGATTATCACACAAGCAGAATGTGAAGAAGTGATTGTACGCTTTAAGAAAGCGATTGCTGAAGCTCTTATTGCCGTTCGAGGTGCATAATACATGGTAGATTTTGCAGAACATCGTAAAGCATTACTTTGTAATGATGTAGCATCTATTGCTGACTATTCGTCAGCCATGGGTGAGGCGACCAAAGCGGTTGCGGCATGGTTGCAAGACGATAAAATGTACACTGGTGGTAGCATTAAAGAGCTACGTAGCGCCATTGCATTTAATCCTTCAAAACAAGGTTTGGGTGTACAAAAATCACTTGAGCGTATGGTGGAGCTTTTCTTAAAGAAAAGCTTAAAAGTGCATCATCCGCACTCGCTTGCACATTTGCACTGTCCAACCATGGTCACCAGTCAAATTGCTGAAGTGTTAATCAATGCGACCAATCAATCGATGGACTCGTGGGATCAAAGTCCTGCCGGTTCATTGATGGAAGTACAACTGATTGATTGGCTGCGTCAAAAAGTCGGTTATGGCGCAGGTCAGGCAGGGGTATTTACCTCGGGTGGTACGCAATCGAATTTGATGGGCGTACTGCTGGCACGTGATGCCTGTATCGCAAAAAACTGGAAAGACGACAACGGTCAGCCGTGGTCGGTTCAGCGCGATGGTATTCCAAGTGATGCGATGCGTAATGTCAAAGTGATTTGTTCTGAAAATGCACATTTTTCTGTGCAAAAGAACATGGCGATGATGGGCATGGGTTTTCAATCCGTCGTGGCTGTTCCTGTAAATGAAAATGCACAGATGGACATTAACGCGCTTGAAAAAACCTTGGCGCAGTTAAATGCAGAGGGCAAAATTGTTGCTTGTGTGGTTGCCACTGCAGGTACCACTGATGCCGGTGCAATTGACCCATTAAAAGCCATTCGTGCCTTGACTGACACTTATGGTACGTGGATGCATATTGATGCAGCATGGGGCGGTGCGCTGATTCTATCCAATGACTACCGTGATATGTTAGATGGTATTGAGTTGTCTGATTCTGTGACACTAGATTTCCATAAGCATTATTTCCAAAGCATTTCATGCGGTGCGTTCTTGCTTAAAGATGAAGCCAACTATCGTTTTATGCATTATGAAGCAGAGTATTTAAACTCAGCTTATGATGAAGAACATGGTGTGCCAAACTTGGTGTCTAAATCTCTACAAACCACGCGTCGTTTTGATGCGTTGAAATTGTGGATGACGGTTGAAGCATTGGGTGAAGAGCTTTATGGTTCGATGATCGATCATGGTGTGAAGTTAACCCGCGAAGTCGCGGATTATATTGATGCCACCGATGGATTAGAGATGCTGATTGAACCACAGTTTGCCTCTGTATTGTTCCGTGTGGTGCCAAATGGCTATCCTGCTGAATTGCTTGACACACTCAATCAAAACGTCGCAGATGAGTTATTTGCGTGCGGTGAAGCCAATATTGGTGTAACCAAAGTGGGTGCTGTGCAATCTTTAAAAATGACCACTTTAAGTCCAGTGGCCACTTTAGATAATGTGAAGAATTTGCTCAACTTGGTTGTGGCAGAAGCAGAGCGGATCAAAGGGCCAATCCAAGCCGGTACTTATACCACTACGCTGGATTAAAACGGATTAACGTCAGTAAAAAAGAGGTCTCAATAGACCTCTTTTTTATGCAAAAAATAAGCTAAAAAGTCTGTTGGTTTTGAATTCAAGATCAATTTTGATTGGCTTTACCGTAAAATTAGCGGATATTTTTTTCTGCGACAAAACATTGCTAAAAATCATTGAGCTAGATTAAGTAAAGTATTCATTTGATGGTTGATGATATGAGTGACTGATTTTTATCAAGTTATATTTATTTAAAAAGCCTGCAATTAATTATCATTAAAACGTCACATCGCTGTAACTTGTTTGTCATATTATAAAATCACAATGCAATGATCGAAAAGTACAAAACTGATCAAAAAGTAGCGTACCTCACCATTGCATCGAATGAAGAGAGAAAACAATGCGCTTAAATAAAATCGCACTTAGCTTAGCCATTTTGGGTACAGTGATTACCAGCACAGCAAATGCCGCACGTGACACCATCCAAATTGCTGGTTCTTCCACGGTTTTACCGTATGCCAGTATTGTGGCTGAGGAGTTTGGCAATACTTTTCCACAATTTAAAACACCAGTGGTGGGTTCAGGTGGTAGTTCAGGCGGTTTAAAGCAGTTCTGTCAAGGTGTGGGAGATAACACCATTGATATCGCCAATGCCTCACGTAAAATTAAAGATTCAGAATTGGCCGCCTGTAAAAAAATGGGCGTCAATCAAGTGATTGAAATTAAAGTTGGTTATGACGGAATTGTGTTTGCCTCTAACGCCAAGAAATCTGCGTATAAGTTGCGTCCACAACATGTCTTTGCTGCACTTGCTGCACAGTTACCTTCCAATGGTAAATTGGTGGCCAACCCTTACACTCATTGGAATCAAATTGATAAAGCACTGCCGAATGAGCCGATTACGCTTGTTATTCCCGCTTCAAACCACGGTACACGTGAAGTATTCCAAGAAAAAATGGTTGAAGCAGGTTGTGAATCTTACACATATTTTAAAAACCTAGATAAAGATGCACAGAAAACCGCCTGTTCAAATTTCCGTAAAGATGGGAAAGTAATTGAAATTTCAGGTGATTATACTGAAACATTGGCACGCTTAAAAACCTCGCCAAGTGCAGTGGGTGTATTTGGTTTAGGTTTCTATGATCAAAACCGCGATAAATTGCGTGTTGCCACAGTCAATAATGTTGCGCCATCAGAGAAAACTATTTTGAACGGATCGTATCCTGTATCACGTCCATTGTTCTTCTATGTGAAAGGCGAGCATCTTAAATCGATCAAAGGCTTACAAGCCTATTCTGAATACTTCTTAAGTAAAAAAGTATCCGGTAAAGGTTCTAAGCTAGAAAAAGCCGGCCTAATTTCGATGTCTGATAAAGAACGTGCACAAGTTCTGGCAGATTTAAAAGCCGGTAAAGCGGTCAAGTAATTAGGATGAACCCGTTGATGCGAGCACAACAGCTTGCATCAACTTTTTTTACACAGACAGATTTGTCAAAGCATGGAAAATGAAAAAATGCCGGAGAATACATGAATCTGCTTCTCATAGGTGTGTTATTGGCATTGATTGCCGTAGCCTATCAAATCGGATTATCTAAAAGCCGAAAGCTCGCAGGTCAGGGCAATAACTCTGCAAAATTGCATTCACGTCCCGGATATTACGGTGCGTTGCTGGCTTTATGGTGTGGTATTCCTGCTTTCTTAATTCTACTGGTTTGGAATATTGTCGAACCCAATATTTTACGCCACGTGGTGTTAGATAATGTACCGGCACATATTGCAGCAAGTTTAGACCAAGCAGGCATTGAAGTTTTAATTGATCGGGTACAGGCAATTGCTTCTGGGTTTGGGGTCAGTGACCAAGCCGCTAGCTATGAAATAACCGCAGCTGAGCAATTATCAAGAATTGAAAGTATTAGTGCTTTTGCGAAGTTGGCCGTGGTGATCTGTGCCGCTTTGATGGGTCTGATTTGGGCCAAAAGACATATTGCTGAGCAATATCGTGCGCGCAATCAAGTTGAAAAAACCATTAATGTGGCTTTGGCCTTGTGTTCAGGTATCGCTATTTTAACCACCATCGGCATTGTGATGTCGATGTTTAGTGAAGCCATGCGGTTTTTTCATTTCGTGAGTCCCTTCGATTTTTTCTTTGGCACAGAGTGGAATCCGGGGTTTAGCACCTCAGGAAATGCACAAGGCAGTTATGGTTTATTACCGCTGCTTTGGGGCACATTGATGGTCAGTGGAATTGCCTT
>NZ_JXBK01000001.1:2073045-2115906 GCF_000816495.1 Acinetobacter harbinensis | reverse complement strand
TGGTGGCTGTTCCGGTCGGGCTAATGATTGCCATTTATTTAGCAGAATATGCATCGGCGGGCTTACGGGCTTGGGCAAAACCCGCGATTGAGATTTTAGCCGGTATTCCAACCATTGTGTATGGCGTATTTGCGCTGATGGTAATTGGCCCATTCTTTAAAATGCTGGGTGCAACTGTGGGATTGGAAATTAATGCCACCAGTGCCTTAACCGCAGGCTTTGTGATGGGAATTATGATTATTCCATTTGTTTCATCACTGTCTGATGACATTATTACTCAAGTGCCGCGCTCGCTACGGGATGGTTCTTTAGGCTTAGGCGCGACCAAGTCTGAAACCATTCGTCAGGTGGTCTTGCCCGCGGCATTACCTGGAATTATTGGCGCATTTTTGCTGGCAGCATCACGTGCAATTGGTGAAACCATGATTGTGGTGTTGGCTGCAGGCAACAGTCCAGTACTGCATGCCAATCCTTTAGAAGCCATTTCCACCGTCACCATTACCATTGTTAATCAACTGACCGGTGATACTGATTTTGCCAGCCCACAAGCTTTGGTGGCCTTTGCACTGGGTTTAACCTTGTTTGTGATTACCTTGGCTTTAAACATTGTTGCACTGTATATCGTGCGTAAATATCGCGAGCAATACGAATGAGCACTTCTAATTCTGTACCCAATCCTGCTGTGGATGCTCGCGTTGCAGCTGAACTGCGCGAAAAACGTAAACGTAAAATTGCCAGTTCTTTAGCCAAACGCCATCGCACTGAAAAGATATTTCGTGTTTCCGGTTTTTCTGCGGTCGTCACTGGTTTATTTTTTGTGATACTGCTGTTTGGTAGTATTTTAATCAAAGGTTTACCGGCATTTTGGCAAACCAGTATGACCGTGCCGATCTATTTTGATCCCACGATTATTCATGTTGGTGCAAAACCAGTTCAAAAAGAAGGTGAATCACCCGCACTGTTTCAACAGCGTTATATTGCTTGGCAAACTGAAATGGGCACAGTGGATTGGGACGCGCTGATTATCAATGGCTTAATTGGCAAAGATCCGAGCGTTGCCGCTCAGTGGGATGAACTGAGCAGCTTATACACCAGCTCAGAAACTTATCGATTACGTGATTTGGTCTTGGCAGATCCCGCCTTGATTGGTCAGAAAAAACAATTGAATATTTTAGCCGATGCCAATGTTGATGTGTGGTTGGCCGGCAATATTGATCGCTCTTTACCGGATGATCAGCAGCAATTAAGTCCAGAAGTACGTCAATTGGCCGATCGCTTAAAAGCTCAAGGTGTGCTTGAAAATACCTTTAATACCAATATTTTTACCAATCCCGATTCACGCAGTTCACCTGCAACATCAGGGTTGGCGGGTGCCATTGTCGGTTCCTTGTTTATGATGTGTATCGTGATTTTTATCTCGATTCCAGTCGGTGTCGCCTCAGCCATTTATCTAGAAGAGTTTGCGCCGAAGAACTTCCTCACTGATGTGGTGGAGGTGAATATTAATAACTTGGCCGCGGTACCTTCCATTGTATTTGGTTTGCTGGGTGCGGCTATTTTTATCGGTTGGATGCATCTTCCCATCTCTGCACCTTTGGTCGGTGGTTTGGTGTTAAGTTTAATGACACTGCCGACGGTGATTATTACCACACGCGCCTCACTGAAAGCCGTACCACCCTCTATTCGTCAAGCAGCATTGGGTTTAGGCGCATCTCGCGTACAAACCATATTTCACCATGTCCTGCCACTGGCCATTCCCGGAATCTTAACCGGTGCCATTATTGGTGTGGCACAAGCCTTAGGCGAAACAGCACCCTTACTATTAATTGGAATGAGCGCATTTGTTGCCAGTGTACCGGCGACGCCATTGGATCAATCTACCGCTTTGCCAGTACAAATTTTCTTATGGCAGGGCAATGAATTACGTAACTTTTTTGAAGGACGTACTGCCGCGGCCATTATTGTGTTATTGGCACTGATGGTTGGTTTAAACAGCTTGGCCATTTGGTTACGTAAGAAATTTGAAGTGCGCTGGTAAACGAGGATAATCAATGAAGACTGAAATGAAAAAAACTTTAGAGCAGGATCAATTCATGAATCCACAACACAGCCAATCCAATGCCGCATTGGTCGATGAAAAGTCAAAAAGCACCTCCTTTATTTCTCAATTTAGTATGCCAGAAGCGCTACAAAAGCAGCCTAAAACGGCCAGTGTTAAGCTGAGCACCACAGATGTACATGTTTATTATGGTCAAGCAGAGGCCATTAAAGGCATTGATTTAAACATCTATGAAAATGAAGTGATTGCATTTATTGGGCCGTCCGGTTGTGGTAAATCGACTTTTTTACGTACCTTAAACCGTATGAATGATACCATTGATTCTTGCCGTGTCACCGGCAAAGTCATGCTGGATAATCAAGATATTTATGATCCGAGTCTGGATGTAGTGCTGCTGCGTGCGCAAGTGGGTATGGTCTTTCAAAAACCCAATCCTTTTCCGAAATCTATTTTTGACAACGTGGCTTACGGTCCAAAACTGCATGGTTTAGCGCGCGATAAATATGATTTAGAAGAAATTGTTGAAAATAGTTTACATAAAGCAGGCCTCTGGAATGAAGTGAAAGATCGTTTAAACCAACCGGGCACAGGACTGTCGGGTGGACAGCAGCAGCGTTTATGTATTGCCCGCACCATTGCAGTCAGCCCCGAAGTAATTTTAATGGATGAGCCATGTTCGGCATTGGATCCGATTGCCACGGCAAAAATTGAAGAACTTATTTCTGAGCTGTCGACGCAATATACCATCGCCATTGTGACGCATTCCATGCAACAGGCGGCACGTGTCTCCGATCGTACTGCTTACTTTCATTTGGGTGATTTAATTGAAGTTAATGCCACAGAAAAAGTTTTTACGCAGCCGGATCATCAGTTGACCGAAGCCTATATTACAGGCCGTTTCGGTTAGTTAAAAAGACGATTTAAAGCCTACAATCATCTGCTTGTAGAAATTACCACTCTAGTGCTGAAGCATTTTTGTTTCGATATTAGGGTGTTTTTTATGGCTGATCATTTTTAGTATTTAAGATGCGTGTATTTGAGTACAGTTTTTGGTTAAAACGATAAGCGGGGAATGGCTACGATTTTCACTGAAAAATAGAGCAGAAAAATTAAATGACTGGTCATTTATAAAACTCATATTGAATTTGAATGCTTTTGGCCTCATGTTAAAGACAACTGTACATACAATTAGAGAAATCATTTTATATGTTATTCCATACCCCTAAATTGGCCGCTGAAATTCGCATTACCCATTTAAATGCGCGTTTAAATGAACAACGTAAAAAAATTGCGCATACCACAGCATCGAAATTTGAATTACTACAACTGGCACAGCAGCTCTCTAAAGAAGCACGTTTACGTAAGAAAAATAATCAAAAAGTCTATATTCTCGATTTTAAAGGCGATGTCGCCGCATCTGCGGTAGAGCATCTACGTGAAGAAATTACACTTATTTTAGCCACCGCCAAAGCTGGACGTGATCGTATGGTGCTGCGTTTAGAAAGTCCGGGCGGTATGGTACATGGCTATGGCTTGGCAGCTGCCCAATTGGTGCGTTTGCGTGATGCTGGTTTTAACCTGACCATTTGTGTCGATAAAGTTGCAGCCAGTGGCGGTTACATGATGGCCTGTATTGCCAATGAAATTGTTTCTGCACCTTTTGCGGTGGTCGGCTCAATTGGTGTGGTCGCGCAAGTGCCTAACTTTAATCGCTTGCTTAAAGAGCATCATGTCGATTTTGAATTGTATACTGCCGGTGAATTTAAACGCACAGTGACCATGTTTGGTGAAAATACCGAAGAGGGTAAAGCCAAATTTGAACAAGAGTTGCAGCAAACGCATGAACTATTCAAACATTTTGTGGAAAAATATCGTCCGCAATTAAATGTTGAACAGGTGGCTACGGGGGAGCATTGGTACGGTAAAGATGCGCTAGAACTCAACTTGGTTGATACCCTGCAAACATCGGATGAATACTTACTTAGCTTGTTGGCACAGCATGATGTCTATGTGATTGATACGCGTCGTAAGCCAACTTTAGGTGAGAAATTAGGTTTACAAGCCGCACACATGGCAGATAGTTTAGTGCCTGCGGTGATGAATAAAGTTTTGGAGAGTTTAACCAAAGCCAATGCAAACTTAGTACAAATGCGTGATCCACGCTTATAAGCTTAAAAAGCCACCTTTTTAAATAAAAAAGCCCATCTTTAACCGATGGGCTTTTTTTTAGTTGTGGATTGAGCTTTTATTGTTATGTCTAAACAGCAATGTACCGCTTAAGATGGCGCCCAGCGTTGCCAAGAACATATCGGTGTGCGCATCCCAAATATCACCTTGTTGTCCATTATAATTTTCAGCATCTGTCGGTGATAAACCCAGTGCAATCCACCATTCTAACCATTCATAAATGAGACTGCTGGCCATGACAAATTGAATGACCAATAATAAAATAACTGATGCTTTAAGGCTTGGCAGCCACACTTGAAATAGCCGGTAGAAAAATGGATACAGCAAAATACCATAGCTAAGATGTACCAAACGATCATACATATTACGCGTCCAGTTCATCGACTGGTTTAAATCAACATTAAATAACTGTTGAAACCATTCGTTATAAGGCACATACGAATACAGATAATGCGCACCCAGAATATGAATCAGTAAGAATAAATTATAAAAGCAAAAACTATAAAAGCTGAGTCCAATTTTTTTTAAACAGATAAACAGCACTATTAACATTAAAACGGTGCCAATTTGATGCAATAGATAAGCAGAAAATTCTAGTGGTTGAATAGTTGCAATGATCACCGCAATGGCTAGTAGCGCTAAAACAAGCCAGTGTTTCAACGTCAGTTGATATTCAATCATTGTGTAATTTTCAACTATAAAATATTGCAAAGTATAATAAAAAAACGAAGCCGGAGCTTCGCTTTTTATCAGTAAAATTCAATCCATGAAGAAATTAAATTTTAGCGATGAGTACTTTAATTTGTTTGGCTTGTTCAGCGGCATTCCCAGTATAGGTGGCCGGTGTCATTGTGGCTAAACGCGCACGATCAGTCGCTGGAACGGCTTCAAGCTCATTGCCATTAACGAAATCGACCATCATGTCACGCGTCATGGCTTGACCACGGGTCAGTGCTTTTAATTTTTCGTAGGGTTTTTCCACATTATAACGACGCATCACAGTTTGGATCGGTTCAGCCAAGACTTCTTGTGCATGATCTAAATCTTCAGCAATACGCGCAGCATTCAGTTCTAATTTACCAATACCTTTTAAGCAGGCATCAAAGGCGATTAAGCTTTGTGCAAAACCCACGCCCATATTACGTAGTACCGTTGAGTCAGTTAAGTCACGCTGCCAGCGAGAAATTGGTAGTTTTTCACCTAAATGCGCAAGTACTGCATTGGCTAAACCTAAGTTACCTTCTGAGTTTTCAAAGTCAATCGGGTTCACTTTGTGCGGCATGGTAGATGAACCCACTTCACCTTCTTTTAAACGTTGCTTGAAGAAACCTAAAGAGATATAACCCCAAACATCACGGTTAAAATCGATCAAAATGGTGTTAAAACGACGTAAAGCATCAAAAAGTTCCGCCATGTAATCATGTGGTTCAATTTGTGTGGTGTACGGGTTAAAAGCCAAACCTAAAGATTCTACAAAATCTTGGGCATGTGCCGGCCAGTTAATGTCGGGATAAGCAGAGTAATGGGCATTGTAGTTACCCACCGCACCATTAATTTTACCCAACAATTCAACTTGGTTAAATTGCTTGATTTGGCGTGCAAGACGATAAGCCACGTTGGCCATTTCTTTACCCAACGTCGTTGGGCTTGCCGTTTGGCCATGGGTACGCGACAACATGGCTTGTTCAGCATGCGTTTCAGCCAAAGTGGCAATGGCATCAATAATACTTTGCATAGATGCAACCAGTACTTCACGACCATTTTTCAGCATTAAAGCATGTGACAAGTTGTTGATATCTTCAGAAGTACAGGCAAAATGAATAAATTCACCGGCATCTTTTAACTCATGAATAGGGGCAATTTTTTCTTTTAAGAAATACTCAACTGCTTTAACATCGTGGTTGGTGGTACGTTCAATCTCTTTAATACGGTTGGCATCATCTTCAGAAAAATCAGTCACAATGGCATCTAATGCAGCATTGGTCTCGTTTGAGAACGCTGGAACTTCGGTGATTTCAGGACGATTGGCCAGCGCTTGTAACCAACGCACCTCCACGGTTACACGGGCATGGATTAAACCAAACTCTGAGAGAAAGGGACGTAGCGCATCACATTTGCTGGCGTAACGTCCATCTAATGGAGAAAGTGCGGTTAAAGCGTTCATAGTGATTCCCTAAACTTTGGAATTAAACGTACAACAAAGCCCGAAACGGCATCAGTTAAACCACCTGATACTGTAAACGAGCAAGATCTTGAATGTCTTGAAGTAGCTTGCGCTTACTAAAAATCATACTCCATGAGCTACCACCCATTTGACGCCATAAATGCGCCATTTGTAGACCGGTAAATAACGAAGCGCGAATACGATTGGTGTGCGAGGCATCTTTAAACGCTTGCGCGTTGCCTTTGACCATAATACGTGGATTAATTTGTCCGGCAGTATCGACATAGGTTTGCGCAAGATTGGCAATAATACTGGGATGTAAATAGTTATGATCAAAAAAAGACAATTGCTTCAGAATTTTTTGCTGTGATTGTTCAATAATTTCAACGAATTTAGGATTGCTATAGACTTTTTTTTCTAATTGCAGCAACGCCATGGCATAGCTCATCGGCAGTTTGGTGTTGGAGAGTTTCGGTAAACGGGATTTAGGAGAGGGGTTAAATGGCTGATTAATGCTGTCTTCTAAGGTTTTTAAGCCTAAAGATAAATCGGACAATTGATTGAAAAAATCGAGGGTTTGGCAGGATTGATTGGCGCTTGGCCAAATGTTTAAGCTGGCTTTAATCAGTTGTTCTAAATAAAAGTTACCACTTTCACCAATACTGTGTTGTCCGGCCATGGCTGTCATGTGGGTCAGCTGCGTCGATTGAAACACAGCTGCCAACGCCAAAGAACGGTTTTGACGAGTATTTAAAGTCTGAGGCTGTTGAAAGGGTAACTCAGCCATGCCAATCACTTCCTTTTAAATAAAATCAGGTTTTGGCGCATTGGTATGATGAATCACACCGCCACCCAAACAAACTTCATCTGTGTAGAACACCACACTTTGTCCAGGGGTTACCGCACGTTGCGGTTCGTCAAACTCAACCCGTACAGCGTGATCTGTTAAGCTATCTTTATAAATAGTACACGTTTGATCGGGTTGGCGATAACGGGTTTTTGCAGTACAACGGAAACCCGTTGCTGGAATATCTTGTTCACCGGCCACCCAGTCAATGCTTTCACTCCAAAGCACCGTGCTTTGCATGAGTGGATGTTCATGACCTTGACCAATCACTAGACGATTATTTTCAATATCTTTATACAAAACAAACCATGCGCCTTCAGATTCGCCTTTGAGACCACCTAAGCCGATGCCACCACGTTGACCGAGCGTATAGTACATTAAGCCGTGATGTTCACCAACCTCTTTACCAGTATCGAGATAAATTTTTCCCGCTTGTGCTGGCAAGTATTGTTTTAAAAAGTCATTAAAACGACGTTCACCAATAAAACAAATACCGGTAGAATCTTTTTTCTTGGCGGTCGCTAAACCCAAGTCTTCCGCAATTCTGCGCACTTCAGGTTTTTCAATTGCCCCAACAGGGAATAAGGTTTTATTAATTTCACGGCCATGCACGGCATGTAAAAAATAGGTTTGATCTTTGTTGTTGTCTAGTCCACGCAGTAATGGAGCGTACTGTTCACCGCGTGAATTGGTTGCGGTTTCACCGCGGCGGCAATAGTGACCGGTGGCAATAAAATCTGCCCCTAAATTTATCGCATGATCTAAAAAGGCACGAAATTTAATTTCTTTATTGCATAAAATATCAGGGTTAGGCGTACGGCCAGCTGCATATTCAGCTAAAAAGTGCTCGAATACCCGATCCCAGTATTCCATGGCAAAGTTGGCGGTATGTAGTTTAATACCAATTTTATCGCACACCGCTTGTGCATCGGCCAAGTCTTCCATGGCCGTACAGTATTCCGTACCATCATCTTCTTCCCAGTTTTTCATGAAAAGACCTTCAACTTGATAGCCTTGTTGAAGAAGAAGGGCGGCAGAAACAGAAGAATCTACACCACCAGACATACCGACGATGACACGTTGTTGCATAGGACTAGGCATCCAAATTTGAAATAAAGGGAGAATTTTGGTGCTCATAAACGAGCGATAAAGGGTATTTCTGACTAGACAAAGCATCCTGCACGGCTTTAATTACCAGCGGACTACGCACACGTGCGCATGTTTGTAACTCATCTAGACTCATCCACACAGCACGCAGAATATCCGGATCAAGTGCAGCATCTAGATGATGTTGAATATCACGTGCTAAAAAGCAAAATCGATAATAAGTACGATCAGCAAACATGGGCGGAGTGTAGGTATAGATACCCAGCAAGGCTTCAATTTCAACCTCATAGCCTGTTTCTTCCATGGTCTCGCGAATTGCAGCTTCAATTAAGGTTTCGCCGCATTCCACATGACCGGCCGGTTGATTAAACACCGTATGGGTGACGCCCTCAGTATGTTCTTCAACAAACAGGAATTTACCATTTTTTTCAATCACGGTGGCAACCGTAATGTGAGCAGTCCAAGCGGTCATTGAAAAGCACCAGAGGGTAAAAGAGCTATTCTACGAAATTTAATGCGTGGTGGCTATGCCGATCTTCTCACGGCGTGCTTGATAGCAGATAAAAAATTCAATATTTTAGCGTGATACATTAATCAGCAATATTATACAGTGTTCATCAAACTGATGTGAGTTCGCGCTATGGCGTGCAGTATGCTGATCAATCCAGATTTGATTAAGTCAGCCTAAAGCTATCTTGCATCATTGTCTGATCTAAAAAATCTTATACATTGCATTGAGTCCCTGAGTGATTTATCTGTTTTCAGCTGACATTTAAAGCCATCGAATTTAATTAAACTTGAGATAAAAAAAGACCTGCATCTTGGGAAAGTTGCAGGCCATAAACCAATAATCGGCTTCACGAGAGACTGTATTTAATATCTGGATGTATTGTATACGAATATTCTTAATATTGTATACAATTTTGCTTATTTTTTCTAAGAAATTCGCAACAATCACAATAAAAACCCGATCGATAGATCGGGTTCGAATTATTTTATAGCGCTATTAATTTGAGCACTTTATTTCAAATTGATAATCGTCTTGAGTGACTCTGATTTTAATTTTTTTATAGGTGCGTTTATTCGGATCCATCGCAGAACCGGCGACGTCTTCAAAGAACTTACGATCTTTCATCAGTTCGCCATACGTTTTATAACCCAGTAATATTTTTTCAGGCGTTTGATTTTTTGCGAGTGCATCACTCACAAGTCGATCTAGCTTTTTGATATTAATGTTGGGCATTTCGATTAAACTCAAAATTTTAAACCCATAGCATACTTTAATTTTATGAATCTTTTGTGTCAAACAAGCTGATCTTTTCATCAGTCACTGAAGATATTAACCGTTTACTCGTGTCAGCTGTGCTGAAGTAAATATGTTGTCATGGCGTCAATGTAAAAATCTAAACCTTAAAGATCTAGGCGAAAAGATTATTTTTCGGTATAGCTGGTGAGTATTTGATTGATGTGATCCGACTGAATATTAAATTCATCTTCTTGTACTGAGACCACTTCAAGCCACTCAAAATTATCCAGAAAATCTTGTTTTACTTCACGGTAAATTTGCAGCGCTTTTTCTTCGTTGGTGGTGGCATATATAGGAGATTGTGGATCTCCACAAACCACTTTTCTAACCAAATAAATCATCGTTACTCTCCTTTATACAATCGTTTATCTTATAAGAACATGGCTAATTTTTATACTGCGTTTAATTGTTGATCTTAGTTCTAAATATTTCTGGAAAAATATTTTATATGCACCCGAATGATTCATTCAAAAAATTTATTGAAAGAACGGATGCTAATTGATTATGCATATTAATAGATAGCTCATCCAAACAAGATCTTAAGCATTCAGCCTTTATCTGCACTTATGGTACAAATCTATAGGTATTAAAAAAGCCTAACATGACTATTAGGCTTTTTGTGTCAATGATTTACTCTGATAAAGCTTGTGTTGTGGTAACGCAACCTAACCTTTATAGCGCTCTATAATAATTTAATACAAGTATTTGTTATCTATTGAATTTAAATTACATAGAGCACGAGTATTTTAGAGCATTGAAATCAGTTTAAGATTTTATGCGCCCAAGCCACAAATTGCTCTTGATTACTATAATCGGGCACATTAATCAGATTGATGATTTTAATTTCCCCAAAATTTCCATGAATTTTACTTGGAGAGCTGTATTGAAACTGCTCTTTTGTACCCAAGTGTAGTTCAGAGAAAAAATCAATCACACATAAATGAGGACTCGGCTTATCATAGATCATTCGTTCTTTTAAGAAATAATAAACTTGATTTAAAACGTCTGGTTCAAATTTTCTACGCATTGTTATCGATCTATCGAATATTTTAGTCAAATTATCACACAATTTAAAAATTTAATTGTAGTGTTTAATTAAAGCTGGGCTTTAATTAAACAGGATAATTCTTTTAAATCTTTATTTATGCGCAAGAACGCCCAGTTCTTCATCACTTGCCAATGCCACAGAGACAAAAATAGGAATTACCAGAATAATAGGGAATGCAAAGATCCATAAAACAACGGTTATTCCCGCTGAAAATAAGAAATGAATAGCAAGTGCGGAAAATAGAATCACTAGGAAAAGAACACTAGCGAATCGAATTACAAAATTTTTAGCCATGTTTTTGCTCACATAAGATTCTAATAATATGTTTGAGTATCTATCTTATACTTTCTTTATGTGATGTGTCATAACTAACTCATTTTCATTGCAAATAAACCCTACTTTTACTAGGTCTTTCTCGAAATTGCTGTATAAGTCACGAGGATTTTGCCCACACAGAGTAGCAATAAGCCCTACAGTGTATGCAAGTTCAGTATCTGGCATTACTTTTAGCTTTATAAAGATAGGCTTAAAACGAGATATTTAATGTTTAATCCATCACGATACATTGGCATTTAACGGCTTAACAAGAAGTTTATTTTTTAGGATGTATCAATTGATGCAATTGCTACATCACACCGCAAATTAAAAATAAAAGGATGCAGACTCAGTTGCCTGTACTTAATCTTTATATAGATCATCTGATGTAAAGATTTATAATGGTTCAGCTTATTTATAGTTTTGCATGACTTTGACGTAGTTTTGCGCAGAATAAGATAAGAAGGCTATTTCTTTCTCAGTTAGCGCGCGCACTTGTTGTACCGGACTGCCGACATATAAATAACCACTTTTTAATACTTTGCGCGGCGGTACTAATGAGCCTGCGCCAATCATGACATCATCTTCAATAATCACATCATCCAGCACAATGCTATTGATGCCAATCAAAACACGATTCCCGATGGTGCAGCCGTGTAATGTTACATGATGTGCAATTGTCACATCTTCACCAATCACCAGTGGCGAGCCTTGGGGTTTTGCGGCATTTTTATGACTGACATGCAACATCACATGATCTTGTACGTTAGAATTTTTCCCAATTTGGATGAAATTGACATCCCCTCGAATCACCGCAAAAGGCCAAACAGAGACATTTTCAGCCAAGCAAACCTCGCCAATCAGCACAGCGCTTTCATCAATATAGCAACTAGAATCAATTTTTGGCGTATGGCTTAAATAAGGTCGAATATTATTTTTCATGGGTTTATGAAATAAAGAGTGAGCAAAGATGAATGAAAGTATAGAACAAAAAAGCACCCAGACCAAAGGCTGAGTGCTTTATCTTAGTTTAAAGCGAAGTGGAAATGTTGAGCTTTAATTAAAATAAGTTGCTAAAAAACTGTTTGATATGGTCGATCATTTTTGAAAAAAAACCGGCTTCTTCAATATTTTGAAGCGCAATCAATGGTTTTTCTGAAATAACTTTACCATTTAAACTGGCAACAAATTTACCGACCACTTGACCTTTTTTAAGCGGAGCGGTGAGTTTTGGTTGTACCACCAATTGCGTTTTAATCGCATCGGCTTGGCCTTTTGGCATAGTGACATTGAAATTTTCAGCCAAACCAATTTTGACATCATTTTCTTTACCATACCAAACTTTGGCTTTGGCTAACACTTGATTGGCTGGTTGCACTTTCACCGTTTCAAAGTTGGCATAACCCCACGATAAAATTTCACGTGTTTGTGAGGCACGTTCATTCATACTGGTGGCGCCAAAAATCACAGAAATTAACCGCATCGGGCCACGTTTTGCTGACGTGGTTAAGCAATAACCGGCTTCATTGGTGTGACCGGTTTTAAGGCCGTCCACACTTGGGTCGGTATACAACAAGGCATTACGGTTACCTTGTTTAATGCCATTAAAGGTAAATTCTTTTTCAGAATAAATAGGATAATATTTTGAACTGTCATGAATGATATGTTGGGCCAAAGTGGCCATATCTTTAGCGGTAGAATAATGACCCTCAGCCGGCATACCGGTTGAGTTAATGAAGCTGGTATTGGTCATGCCAATACGTTTTGCTTCTTGGTTCATCATATGCGCAAAGGTACCTTCATTGCCGGCAATATGCTCTGCCATGGCTTTAGAAGCATCATTACCGGATTGAATAATAATCCCACGTAGCATCTCAAGTGCTGTTGCTGTTCCATTGAGCGGAACATACATACATGATTCCGTGCTACTGCCACGACACCATGCAGATTCGTTCATCCGAACTTTTTCATCTTCCGTGAGATCGCCGCTCAACAACTTTTGTTCGATGATATAACTGGTCATCATCTTGGTCATTGACGCTGGGGCTAATTTTTCATTTTCATTTTTTGAGGCGAGAATTTGACCCGTCTCATAGTCCATCAAAACATAAGATTTATTATTAAGCTCTGGCGGTGCAGATAGGACAGTTGCTGCGTAAGTAAAACTCGGTAATAGCAATAAGGCAGCAATGGCGCTTTTGTGGGTCATTCTAGGTGATTCCAATATCTTAATATAAGCACAAAGAGCCTAGCATTTTAGGATAAAGCTAGACCGACTTCTATGGGGGAAATCGGCTTATTTCAAAAGTATTGTAACCAATTGGTATTAATTACCGTATGTGCTGACATCTTGGCAGATTTGCAGGTTCTTGCTATCACCGGCTTTTTTCGCGTCGCTTCGAGCTTCGGCTAAAATACTTTTAAAGTTTTTTTGCTGAGTGATTTTTTTCAGCGCGGTCACTGCATTTTGTTCTTGAGGTAAATACTCGTGTGCCAATTTGGCATAGCCTGTTTGAAATTGCCCATCGTCTTTGATTAATTTTGGACAGATTTCTGAAAAAACATAAATAGCGGCAAGTTCTTGCTGGGTGACTTCTTGTGTTGGGGTCACTTCAATATTTTCATCTGACGATTTAGCCGCGTGTGTAACTGACAGTGTCATACAGGTGGTGAGTAAGCCTAAAGACAAAGATTTAACAACAGATAATTTCATTTTCAGCCAACCTAAATGATGTAAACAAAGAATAATAAAAGTAAGCTTAACAATTTTTTAAGCAATTAAAAGTACACAAATGTATTGAGGCTGTTGAAAAATGAAGGATTAATGAAGTTTCTTAGATGAAATTTGTTTGAATAACGCCTCAGATCAGAAGCGTTATGCTACATATAGCGATAACTGAAATATCCAATCAGCTGAATATTGCAGGATCAACGGACTATCGATTAGCCTGCGAAATCAAGGACATCAGCACAAACTAATTTTTGTTCATCTTTCGGTGTGTCTTTTGCATCTGCACGTGCTTCATTGAGTACAGACTTATATTCTGTATCTGTTTGAAGCTGATCGTAGTTCAGAGATTTATCCGCATGGTCTTGTAGGGCAGCTTGGATCAATTTTTGAATATTTTGATCAAATTTAGCATTTTTGCCGATAATTGCTGGGCACATTTCAGCCATAACTTGAATGGAAGCAATATCTTCTTTAATAATCGTATTGGCTTCAGCTGGAGATAATACTGAATTGGCCAACACCGCAGGAGATAACAGTACCGCTGTAGCTAAAACCACTAAGCCACGAAATGAAATTGTTTTAATCATTTTTTGAGTCACATATGTTGAATGGATGTCGGGCTTAAATATATATACTTCTTTGGTTTATTCAATCAAATATTCTGACTTATCATTTTTTAACCTTAAAAACTGCGTATTTGGTGATGCAGTTGGCTTTAACTGTGTAAAGATGGCATTTGGTTTTAAAGCCGTGGGATGACTTTTTGCTTGATTGATGTTGATCTGCAATGGTCATTCATTTTAACGGTTCAAACAGCAAACCGCACTTTTGCTTGCGCGCATATTTTTTAATGGCGTAAGCTTTCATATATAGATGGCTTACAGCCAAATTTAACCCAGACCTTAACTGAACAATTTAATCCACCTTTTGAGAGTTTTTAAGTGAATATATTAATTGCCAATGATGATGGTGTTTTTGCTCCCGGTATTCAGGCACTGGCACACGCTTTAGCGCCGCTGGGACGTGTGGTGGTGGTTGCCCCTGAAAGTGAACGCAGTGGTTTTTCCAGTGCATTAACTTTAGATCGTCCTTTACGGCCCATTCAAATCTCACCCGATGTCTGGGCGGTTAACGGCACACCAGCCGATTGCGTGTATTTATCCATGAATGGCTTATTTGATTTTGAATTTGATCTGGTGGTCAGTGGTATTAATAGTGGTGCTAATTTAGGGGATGACGTGCTGTATTCAGGCACCGTCGGCGCGGCTTTTGAAGGGCGTTTAATGAAGCAACCCGCCATCGCAGTATCTTTGGCGGGGCATAATGTACGTTCTTATGATACCGCTCAAGATTACGCACAAGCGGCAAAATGGGTACATGATTTTATTGAAGCAGGTTTACCCCCAGTTCCGCCACGGCATATTTTAAATATTAATATTCCTGATGTCGCTGAGCTACAAGGTGCAAAAATCACCTATCAAGGACAGCGCAGTCAGTCCAAGCCAATCACCAGTCATGTTGACCCACGTGGTCGTCAAGTGTATTGGATTGGCTTATCCGGTGAAGCTGTGACAGAGCCGAAAAAGGGCATGACTGAAATTGAATCGGACTTTTTTGCAGTAGCGCATGGCTTTGTCAGTATTACTCCAATTCAAATGGATGCCACCAATTATGAAATTTTGCATACATTACATACGCAGTTTTCTAAATCGGATTGAGTAGTGTTATAACTTTGTGAAAATGTACAACCGAAATAATTTTTCATATACTTTTTTGTTAACCTTAGCGCAAATCAATAAATACATTTATATGTACAGAGGAAGATTAATGCACTTATTGTCTGCGTATCGCTTATTTGCTCGGCCTTCAGGGTTGTTAAAAATTATTCTATTGTCTAGCGCTGCGCTGTCTACGGTAATTTTGACTGGCTGTGCATCTAAACCGCAAGTGAATAACACCACACGTTATGCCACTGCGCCCGGTTATTATACCGTTCGATCTGGCGATACGTTAAGCGCCATCGCTGCGCGTTATGGATTAGGATATGTCAGCGTGGCAGAGATGAATGATATTGCGCCGCCATATCGTATTTACGTCGGGCAATCGTTGCGTTTAAAAACCTCGGCTTCTCGCCCAACGACCAGCACTCAAGCGGTCACGCAAGCGGCACCGATTCAACGTCAAACCGTCGCGACTTATCCAGCCAAGACCACAACAGCGCCTGCGGTTAAAAATCTGCCGACTGTTCCGGTGGCATCATCTAAAGCATCAGCTTTACGCTGGGTCAAACCAAGTATGGGAGCCGTGATTCAAAACTTCAGTTTGGCCAATAATATTAAAGGGATTCGCTATGCCGGTAATGTGGGCGATGCCATTTATGCCGCCGCAGATGGTCAAGTGGTCTATGCTGCAGATGGCTTAAAAGAATATGGTAATTTAATTTTAATTAAACATATTGATGGCTATATTTCCGCCTATGCACATAACAATAAAATGAATGTGAAAAGTGGTGATAATGTCGTGGCTGGACAGAAAATTGCAGAAATGGGCTCAACTGGAACTACACGTACCATGCTTGAGTTTCAAGTTCGTTTAGATGGTAAGCCTATTGATCCAGTTCAAGTTTTACCAATTAACTAAATAAAATAATGCAATAGCTGAATTTCACCGTATAATACAATGGGTTGGTTTTATCGAAAGATAAAGCGGCCCATAATTTCAAAGGGGAATTTATGTTAGATCAACTTCGAGCAATGGGTGTATTTGCTTGTGTTGTGGAAAAAAACTCATTCAGTGGTGCGGCGCGTAGTTTGGGCATTACCACCAGTGCAGTCAGTCAACAAATTCGTTCTTTAGAGCAAGAGATGGAAGTGACCCTTTTATATCGCTCTACCAGAAAGTTGAGTCTAACTGAAGCCGGACAAGCTTTTTTCCACAGTTGCCAAGAAATGTTGGCCGCTGCAGAGCGCGGTAGAATACGCATTAATGAATTACGCGATGACTTAGTGGGAGAGTTGCGCATTTCCACCACCCCCGAATTGGCTGCAAACCACATTGTGCCTGCATTATCTCATTGGATGTCTGCACATCGGGGTTTAGCCGTTCATTTAGAAGCCGATAATCAATGTGTCAATCTGATGGAGCAGCGCATTGATATTGCGCTACGCTTAAGTTCTAAACTGGAAGAATCCCCCTTTCATGTGGTGCCACTGGCGCGCGTTGATCAGGTTTTGGTGGCTTCGCCGAGTTATTTAAATCAGAGTGCGCCCATCTCACGTCCTGAAGATTTAAAACAGCATGACTTAATTCCGATTAATGTGAGGAAAGATTGTCAATATTTCACTTTTCAACACAATAACACCGATGAAATCGTGCATTTGGAAATGAATTCACGTTTAAGCTCAAATAATGTTTTGGTCACCAAAGCCTTGTGTCAACAGGGGCATGGAATCGCTCGTATTTTATATTTGGATGTACAAAAAGATCTAATCAGCGGTGCATTGGTTGAAGTATTGCCAGAATGGAAACTGCCTAATTTTAATTTATCTGCGATTGTGTGCAAATTAGATCAACAACCGATGAAAGTTCAGCGCTGTTTAGATGCCTTAAAACAATATTTCTGCCAATTACCCGGCGGTAGAATGTATAAAGACGTTTCATAAAACAGCTGTCTATAAAAAAGCCGCGATTTGCGGCTTTTTGTGTTTTTATACAGGAATATTTAGGCTAGAAAACTTTTAATCATTTTCACCAGTGTATCAACCAAATGATCGGCCTGTGTTTGCGTAATATTCAACACCGGCAATAAACGAATGACTGAACCGGCGGTGACATTAATAATTAATTGATGTTCATCACGTGCAATATCGACCAACTGCGCACAAGCTTTCGGCAACTCAATCCCAATCATTAAACCAAAGCCACGGACTATCACGTGTTGATCGGCCAATTGTTGTTTGAGTTGCTCAACAATATAAGCCCCCATATGGGCTGCATTTTCAACTAAATTTTCTTTTTGGATCAAATCAATGACGGTATAAACCACACGTGAACCGAGTGCGCTGCCGCTATAGGTTGAGCCATGGTTGCCCGCGGTTAATACACCCACACCGCGGCCTTGGGTCATGACTGCGCCAATAGGGAAGCCGTTGCCCAATCCTTTTGCGGTGGTTAAAACATCCGGCACAATTTGCGTATGTTGATAGGCAAAATATTGACCTGTACGTCCATTGCCAGTTTGCACTTCATCAAGCATCATTAACCATTGATGTTGATTACACAGCTGACGAATTTCTTCTAAATAGCTGAATCCTTGAGGTGCGGTATTGACACCACCTTCGCCTTGAATCGGCTCGACAAACACAGCCACAATATCGGGATGATGAACAGCAGCTTCTTTAATGGCGTCTAAGTCACCAAACGGCACACGAATAAAGCCCTCAACCAAGGGGCCAAAACCTTCTTGAACTTTTTTATTGCCAGTGGCAGCTAGCGTGGCCATGGTACGGCCATGAAAAGAGCGATCAGCCACAATAATTTTAGGGCGAGCAATGCCTTGCATACAACCAAATTTACGGGCAATTTTAATAGCGCCTTCGTTGGCTTCTGCACCACTATTGGAAAAGAAAATTTCTTCCATGCCAGAGACTTCGGCAAGCTTTTGTGCCGCCGCCGTTTGCCATGGCACTTCAAATAAGTTACTGGTATGAATCAGCGTAGCCGCTTGATCGGCAATGGCGTCGGCAATCACGGGATGTGCATGACCTAAACCGCAAACCGCAATACCGGTCAGCGCATCGAAGTATTCCGTGCCATCTGCAGTATAAAGATAAGAACCTCGACCGCGGACGAAGCTGATCGGCTGACGGCCAAAGACTGGCATCAAATGAGAAGGTTGATCAACTTGTATGGGTGCAAGGGTAATGTTATTCATGACTAACTCTTATCTGTTAGGAGGAAATTAAAAGTTTATATAAGCAAAATCCACTACAGAATAAAAGCCCAAATGCAAATAAAAATGGAAATATTGCTTTAGTCGTACTGTTTTGTTAAGTTTTCGGTATAATGCCCACCAAATGAGTTGAGGATTTATCAATGACTGAACAAGTACGCGATACTGAAGCGTTAATTCGTGACCAAATTGCAAAACATGCTGTACTTCTTTATATGAAGGGAACGCCGCAATTTCCACAATGTGGTTTTTCTGCACGTGCGGTTGAAGCACTCAGTCAAATTGGTCGTCCATTTGCTTATGTTAATATTTTGGAAAATCAAGATATTCGCACGATTCTACCTCAAATTGCCAATTGGCCAACTTTTCCACAATTGTGGATTAATGGCGAATTAATTGGTGGTAGCGATATCATGATGGATATGTTCCAAAAAGGCGAATTGAAATCTTTAATAGAAGAATGCAGTCCAGCGCCTGAAGCTTAATTCAGACCTCATAGATAAAAAAAGCGCCGTAGGGCGCTTTTTTTATGGTGATTTTTTATAGGGCTGAGTGTTATTTGGCCTCTTTTGGGGTGTCTGCCAAATTCTCTGCATCGACCACATTTTCAGCCTTTAACAACTCCACCGCCAACGCTTGTTTTTTGGCTTCCTTTTTGAGTTTCTTTTTAGCTTTTTTCTTTTTTTTCTTTTTCTTACTCTTTTTGCTGTCTTCTTCAAATGCAGCACCATCTTCAATAGCTTGCCAGTATTCCAATTGCTCTAAAACGGCAGCATAAATTGAATTTTTACTATAACGGCCTTTTTTATTCAATGTGCCTACAGGACGTGCCATCAAAATTTCAAGCGCTTGATCGATGGTTTGAATGGCATGAATATGAAATTCACCTTTTTCTACCGCTTCAATCACATCCTGACGTAACATTAAATGTTGCATATTTTGCCGCGGAATAATCACGCCCTGTCTGCCGGTTAAGCCTTGCAGTTTACAGGCATCGAAGAAGCCTTCAATTTTAGCATTCACGCCGCCAATCGGTTGAACTTGACCCAATTGATTCATAGAGCCGGTAATGGCCCAAGACTGATCAATTGGCAGTTGGCTGATGGCAGATAACAGTGCAGAGAGTTCCGCCACGGTTGCGCTGTCACCATCGACCTGACCATAGCTTTGTTCAAAGGCCAGCGCGGCTGAAAAGTGTAAGGTTTGTTCACGGCCAAAATGGGCTTTTAAGAAGCTGGACATCAATAGCACGCCTTTGGCGTGTAATGAGCCGCCCAGTTCGACACTGCGTTCAATATCTAAAATATCGCCGCCACCTTGATAAACCGATGCGGTTAAGCGTGACGGTAAACCAAATTCCACATCGGCATATTGAATCACGGACAGGGCATTGATTTGTCCCAAGCGATGTCCTTTGGTTTCAATCAGCTGTGTGCCACGTGATAAGTCTTCCCAGTACAATTCACGTAAATATCCCAAACGATACTTACGATGATCGAGTGCAGTATTGATATGTTTGTCAGATACGCTTTTATCACCGGCTTTGGCTGCGTGATGATGCGCCTCGCGAATTAAGTCACCCAAGGTTAAAGCATGCAATGACAATGAGCTTTGGTCTTCCGCTTGGCGGCTTGAATCGGTGAGCAGTGCCGCCAAAGCTGAGCGTTCAAACGGCAGCAATTTATCCGCTTGTACATAGTCGGCAATCAGCTGCATATAAGCCTGCTCATTGCTGTCATTGCGTTGTAAGGTATCGGTGAAATCTGCCCGAATTTTAAAGACACTGCCCAGTTCTGGTTCAACCTCTAAAATTTCATAATAAACTTCAGGTTCTGCCAGTAACACCACTTTGAGGTCCAGTGGAATGGCTTGCGGTTCAATGGAAATACTGCCGGTTAACGTCAGCATATGCTCTAAAGACGACAGTTTGATTTGACCGGATTTTAAGGCACGTTTTAAGCCTTGCCATGCATAAGGCTGCTCTAGCAGTTGTTCGGCTTCTAAAATTAAAAAACCGCCATTGGCTTTGTGCAGCGTACCAGAGCGAATCAGAGTGAAATCGGTGGTGATGGTGCCATTTTGCGTACGCTGCTCAACATGACCAAGTAACTTGTAATGGGTGGGGAAGTCTTCAAAAATAACTGGC
The DNA here is from genome assembly GCF_000816495.1 of Acinetobacter harbinensis. GTDB lineage: Bacteria > Pseudomonadota > Gammaproteobacteria > Pseudomonadales > Moraxellaceae > Acinetobacter > Acinetobacter harbinensis. The sequence goes on along the minus strand of NZ_JXBK01000001.1, from coordinate 2,095,045 downwards.
GCGCCAGAATTGGGCTTATAAGAGACAATAATATTGGCTTGATAGCGCGCAGGGATGCGACTAAATAGCCCTGGGGTAAAATCATCTTCTTCTTGTTCAATCACTGTTTCGACATTGTTAATGATGTCTTCGGCATATAGATGTAGATAATCCTTCAGGCCTTTTACATCAGTAAATTTATTCAGCAGTTGTTCAATTCGTGGCGTGACCACTTTTTTAGCAATCTCACGATTTAAAATTTGTACTTTATCGCGGGCTTCATCTTCTAAATCGCCTAAATGTAAGCCTAAACGTTCTAACTTTTTATCCATATATTGCATGTGAGTTGAAATCTCTGCCCGATCTTTACTGTTCAGTGCATTAATTTCCGCCAAAGTCATTTCTTCTGGCACATCATCAATAAAGTGGACCGGAACAAAACAGTGTTCTTCATGTCGAGTCACCAGCTTCAAATCCAGTTCAGCACCTTCTTTGGTTAAATCAATCAGGGCCTGATGCTGTTCATCGCCAATTTGTTGTCGAATCATTTCAATACGATTGTGATAAATCTCGGCACTAAAGCGACGTTCTAATTGTTTTAAAATGGTTTGCCACGTTTGATGCAGCATGGCTTGAAATTTCGCCGCTTGACCTGAAGGAAGTTCTAGCGCAATCGGTTGACGCGGATGTTTAAAGTTGTTGACATACACCCAGTCGTTTGGCGTTGGCATGGTTTTGGCGTGTTGCTGCAACAGACGCTTAATCATGGTGCGTTTACCCAAGCCTGCCGTGCCAACCGCAAAAATGTTGTAGCCGGAATAGGGTAAAGAAATGCCGGCTTCAACCGACGCGCGCGCGCGGTCTTGTCCTAAAAAATTATTCAGCGGTTTAAGCCTGCGCGTAGAGGCTGGAATGTTATCGTAATCAGGAATATGGGTTAGCTGTTCAGCTTTTAGTTTTGTTTTTTCTAAAGTGATTTGTATTTCTGGTTGTTCAAAGGCGGACGTTAAAATGTTTTGGTTGGGTTGTTCATTGGTGCTAATAGTCTGGGTAGATAAAGCAGTATTCGGTTGCTCAGGTTTTTGCGTCACTGTGAAATCCAAAACGAAATATTACGATAGAGATTTAAAGGTATACAGGTTTGTTTGAAAAATTCAAGCCGACAGCTCACTTAAATGCAGAAAATAAAACAATGATTTCGTAAATGTTATTGAAACCTATTTGATTAAGCGTTTGAATAGCGCCATTAAGTTTGCAGAATATAATAAAGCAATGACCACACAATCTACTGGATGGAAATCGGCCTTTACCGCATTTCTTGATCGCCGCGCGCTGATTATGCTGTTTTTGGGCTTCTCTGCCGGTATTCCGATACTGCTGATTTTCTCTAGCCTGTCATTATGGTTAGGTGAAGCAGGCATTGATAAAAGCGCCGTAACATTTTTTAGCTGGGCCGCATTGGGGTATTCCTTTAAGTTTGTCTGGGCGCCACTGATTGATGAATTACCCGTGCCGGTACTGACCAAAATTTTAGGGCGACGTCGTGCATGGCTGTTCATTGCGCAACTATTAATTATTTGCTCAATTTGTTTGATGGCATTTTCCAATCCCGCGTTAGGACAAAGCTCTTTATATCAAATGGCAATCGGGGCGGTTTTATTGGGCTTCTCTGCGGCCACGCAAGATATTGTGATTGATGCTTATCGCATTGAGCTGGCAGAAACACAAATGCAGACCGTATTGGCATCGACCTATAATGCCGGTTATCGTATCGGCATGATTGTGGCCGGTGCAGGGGCGTTGTTTTTAGCCGCCTCACTGGGCACAGCCAAAGGCAACTACATTTACAGTGCGTGGAAAATTACCTATCTGGCCATGGCCGCGGTGATGCTGGTGGGAATTATCACCACTTTGGTCATTCGTGAACCAACAGTGAATCGACGATATAAAGATTATAAACGTAGCGATTACTACCGTTTGGTGGCGGTGTTTTTTGTGGCGGTCATCAGCTTTGTGGTGAGTTATATTTTATCCGGCAGCTTAACTGAAGCCGTTAAAGCGCAATTTGCAATCTCCGATTCTTTTTTGCTGTTCTGTTTTGAAGCATTGCGTTTTATTGGCTCTGCGGTTGTTGCGGTCTTGATCGGTGCTTTGCTGGTCAAAATGGGCGCAGTCAATAAAGAAATGGCCTTTGAAACGTGGGTCAATCCGATTGCCGATTTCTTTAGACGCTATGGCGTAAAATTAGCCTTGGTGTTGTTGCTGTTGATCGGTTTCTATCGTATCTCCGATATTATTGCCGGTGTAATCTCTAATGTCTTTTATCAAGATTTAAACTTCACCAAACAGCAAATTGCAGAAGCAGTTAAGATTTACGGGGTGATTTTTAGTTTGGTTGGCGGTTTCCTTGGTGGTTTGTTGGCACAGCGCATGAACATTATGAAGTTGATGTTTGTGGGCGCAATTTTGGCCAGTTCAACCAATCTGATCTTTATTGGTTTAGTGAAATCAGGACAGCAAACCAATGATGTCAATATCACTATCGGGCAGCAGCAATATACGGTTGAGTCTGATGAAGTGGGATACTGGAAACTCAAAGTACCGAGTCAAGTATTGGCTCAAGCCGATCAACTACAAGTCGCAGTGCAATATCAACACAATGGACAAAGTCCAGCAGTCACGACATTGCCTTATTTAGAAGGGCTTGAGCACCAAAGTGGTTTACAACTTTTGCCTGTAACCAGTGACAATGTCATTACACCAGCAGAGCAAAATAATAGCGTGGTGGTGCGCGGTCAATATTTTGGACAGCCTTTGTCTGAGTCTGAACAGATTATCTTAAAATTAGATGATCAAACTTTTACTGCTAATTTAGATAAAGCAGGCATCTTTAGTGCCGCAATTCCAGCAGAGCTTTTGCTGAATTCACGCGCTAAAAAAATAGTCGCTCAGGTACTACAGAACAATCAGGTTTTATTCAGCGCCGAGCATCGTTACAGCAGCAATATGCAAACGACGGCAGCAAAAGACTTAGATATTGAAGTGCAGCCTTTGCCCATGATTAACACCCAATCCAGCGATCCAGTGGAAATTAGCGGCAAGGTCATTAAGCCGTATAGTTCTTCATGGTTATACTTTGCCATTATTGTTGATAACTTGGCATCCGGACTTGCAGGTGCAGCCTTTATTGCATTTTTATCCAGTCTCACCAGTGTCTCATTTACCGCCGTGCAGTATGCAATTTTTAGCTCACTGATGACCTTAACCCCTAAGATTTTAGGTGGCTATTCAGGTACTATAGTCAGCAATATTGGTTATCCAAACTTCTTCTTGATGACCACTTTAATTGGAATTCCAATTTTAATTTTGGTGGTCTGGGTTGCAAAGTTATTGGCTGAACATCAACAGATAAAAATTGAAAAGGGTGAATAAAATGCGCATGCTACATACCATGTTACGTGTTGGTAATTTAGAACAATCATTAAAGTTCTATACCGAAGTCTTGGGAATGACGTTACTGCGTCAGCGTGACTATGAAGAGGGACGTTTTAGTTTGGCTTTTGTCGGGTATGGCGATGAGCAGCATCATACCGTGCTGGAATTGACCTATAACTGGGATATCAGCAGTTATGAGCTAGGTACAGCGTATGGACATATTGCCATTGCCGTTGATGATGCGTATCAGGCCTGCGAAGAAATCAAAGCGCGTGGCGGTAAAGTGGTGCGTGAAGCTGGTCCAATGAAGGGCGGAGTAACGGTGATTGCTTTTGTTGAAGATCCAGACGGTTATAAAATTGAACTGATTCAGCAAGACCTCAATGCCCGTAATAATTAATGCAACGTGTTATATAGATAAACTAAATATTGAACATTGATTTAAAAAACTAGCTTTATCTAGTCAGCCCATTAAGATAAAAATTTACTCTTAGGTAAAATTGCTTATTGGGCTTTTTTATATCTTTTCATTATTACAAGGAATGGTAATGTTAAAATTATTGGCGTTGGATCGCTTTACAATTTTGCTGATTGTGATGGTGATACTGGCAACTATTATACCGGTATCGGGGATTGCTGAACATGGTTTCAGCATTATCACGTCGATCGCAATTGCCATCTTGTTTTTTTTACATGGGGCGAAAATTTCCAGAGAAGCACTGGTTGATGGCGTTCTGCATTGGAAATTTCATGTGGTGGTTTTTGCATTTACCTTTGCTTTATTTCCACTGTTAGGGTTGCTGGCGAAACCGCTGTTATTGCCACTTTTAGGTCAAGAGCTGTATTGGGGCTTTTTGTTTATGTGCTTCTTGCCCTCAACCGTACAATCCTCTATTGCCTTTACCTCTGTTGCAAAAGGCAACGTCGCCAGTGCAGTGTGTAGCGCCTCATTTTCCAATTTATTGGGAATGTTTATTACACCTATACTGGTCAGTTTTTTTATTCTTGGTCAAGCGCAACATGATTTTGATCCGACCTCATCGGTCATTCAGATTGCATTGTTACTGTTGGTGCCTTTTATTTTAGGACAGTTGTTACGTTCATATATTTATCCTTATATGCTTAAAATTCCTAATTTGGTGAAAATGTTTGATCAGGGCACCATCTTGATGGTGGTGTATGGTGCGTTTAGTAGTGCGGTGGTGGCTGGACTTTGGCAAATGGTCAGTTGGCAGACCTTGTTGATTCTCACCTTAGCCTGTTCGGTTTTTTTAACCGTAATTATGCTGCTGGCTTTTTATATCCCTAAATGGCTAGGTTTTAATAAAGCCGACCAAATTGCCATGTTCTTTTGTAGTTCTAAAAAGACCTTGGCCAGCGGTGTGCCGATGGCGCAGATCTTATTTATTGGTCAGCCGGTGGGGATGATTGTATTACCAATTATGATTTTTCATCAAATTCAATTAATGGTCTGCGGTGTAATTGCCAATTATTGGTCTAAAAAAATGCCGGATGAAGCATGCATGACCACGGCTGAGATTAAAGAATAATTCGCAATACGGGCTTTTTTAACGTATAATAATTGCCACTTGTTGTGCTTAGCCCTGACGGTATCCGTTTCGGTGGGCCAAAAGAATGGTCTGTTGTGGTGTTGATCTGGTTTTTCTTGGGAAAAACTTTTTTCCTCATGAATAATGAGAGTGATCAATTGCGATGACAGCTTAAGCCTTTCTTAACCTAGGAGTAGTCGACCATGCGTGCCGATATCCATCCAAAATATGAAAAACTAGTTGCTACCTGTTCATGTGGTAACGTTATCGAAACTCGTTCAGCATCTGGTAAAGAAACTCTTTATCTAGACGTATGTTCAGCTTGCCACCCATTCTATACTGGTAAACAAAAGAATGTGGATACTGGCGGTCGTATCGACAAGTTCAAACAACGTTTTTCTGGTATGTCACGTTCTATCAAACGCGATTAATACACAGAATAAAAAAACGGGCGCTAAGCCCGTTTTTTTATGTCTAAATTTTAAGCTTTCAAGTTAAAAATAGGTACAAGACCTATTGGTCTTGTACATCAATCAAATGATCGAGTTTTTTCTGGAAGTACTCACCTTGAATAAAACGTGCATCCACATTCCAAGCATTGGCAAAAAGAGTCATATCATTTAGGCCACGCAGCATAATTTCAACAGGTTTTATTTCATGCAAGACCAGAATTTTTTCTTGTAACGCCTCGGTCGACTGTTCGTTATTTAACATTTCAGTTAAAGCGGGGTGTAAGGTCAGGCTGTTGACATCAAGTTGACGTAAAGCAGCTTCACTGTAAATGGTATTGCCAAAATCTCTTAATGCCACTTCAGCACCAAATTGGCGTAATTGTGCAATATGTTTTTGCGCTTCTGGAATATTATGAGCAATATCTTGTTCTGAAAATTGTAAAATAAGCGGATGAGACAGTTTGCTGCCGATAATGGTAATCAGCTTAGCAATAAATTCAGGGAAAGTTTGATCGTAGAATAAAATTTCTTTGTTTAAGTTAACAATTAATTTTGCTTCAGGATATTGCGTAATAAAGTTATGTAACTGCTTACATGACTCAACCAAGATCCAGCGGTCTAACTTAATCGATAATTCAGGATCTTCAACCAATTCTCTAACATCAGATAAGTCTTTCCAAGCACTGTCAAAGATAAAGCCGCTGGTCACTTCATAGGTATAGAGGTTGGTGTCTTGTTTATCGTATAGCTGTTGATATTTAAGATGAATCTCACCACGATCTAAACTCTGTTGTAATGCGCGAATCAAAGAAGATTCAGCGCTTATATGTACCGGTTTAATCTCTGGTTGCTGAAATTCAATGTTCGGAATATCAATCTGAGTGGTCAATTCAATCTGCGGTGCAGGTTCGTTTTGAGGTAATGCGGTAGTATAGGCTGCATTAATCAGCTGTTCAAAGTGCTGCTCATCATGAATTTCTGTGTCTAGTTGGGTATAACCGATTCTTAGATTAAGCGGATAGCTCGCTTCATTGATCTGTAACAGTTGAGGCTTAGTTAACGCGCCCAAACCAATCAATTTAGAGTCTAATTTTGCTTTGGAGTCGCCTTGTAATAAGCCAATAAAAATACCAATACCCACTTTAAATAAAGGAATATTAATTTGATCTTTGACAAAATCTTTAACGTGTTGGAAGTAGTTTTTAGAGGTGGTCCAATCACTATTAAAAATAATTTCTGGGCAAGAGGCTAAAGAGAAAATAACCAAAGCGTTAATGTTAGACGGCTGCTGAAGGATGCTTCGATTAATCAATTGATAGGTATTGAACCCTTGTATATTTTTTTGTGCCGATGTGGTTGTCTCATCGCTAGATTCAGCATTATCCATATCAATGGTGATTTGTAAGGTATCTTCATCAGTTGAGGATAAGAACTCAATTTTAAGCGGATTAGCCTGTACAACTTGCGTGTTTAATGTGTTGATATCAAAACGAGCTAAATCAAATTGACCTTGGCTAATTTTCTTAAAGCGTAACTTAAAGTCCTGAATATCTTTGGGTTGTAGAAGATCAAGTAAAGGAAGTCCAATAATATCGTCTTGATTTTTAATGCCAAAGAGCTGTAGATATTCAGAATTGGCTTCAATATGAATACCTTCTTGAATCAGAGCAACCGCTTTATTACTGTCTTGTACCAATGATTGAGCATGGGTTTGTGCAGATTCTAGCTCATCGATTAATTGCTGTTGCATCAGCGATAAACGGCTAAAAGACAGTGCGCGCAGCAGTCCCAAATAAAACCGGTCTGCAAAATCTAGATTTAAAATATCGTAAACACCTTTACGCATATAATGTGCGTATTGTTCCGCTTGATAATCCTCTGGTTTAAGCAAGAGAATCGGCAAGTTGGGTTGTTTAGATAATTGAATTAGACTGAGCGCTTGTTCATATTTTAAGTCGTAGGCACGACCAAAAATAATTAAATCCCAGTTTTGCTGTAATTGCTTTTCAAAGCTTTGCAAATCATCCAATAAGATGGCTTGTACCACGTGCTCATTTGTAGTGAGCAGATCACAAATTTGATTAAAACGTATTTGATTGTCATCGATAATGAGTAAGCGGGTCTCAGTACGTTTTAATTTTTTAGACAGTAATGGATTTCTCACTTTAATGCTTCCCATAAATCTTGATTTTTGATTTCATTTGTTTGTTTGTTGATAAAGTTTTGCACCAGACTTTGTTGTTGATCATTCAACAGTTCAAATTCAAAATGGATAAAACTCTGTGTAATCAGTTGCGCTTTGGTTAAGTAGATTTTCAGTTCATCTTTGCCTAAGCGTAAGTGGATGGTTTGTTTTTCTCGAAACAGATGTGAACCTGAAACAATTAAGGTGACTGAATCGCTCTCTAGCGCAGAACTTTGTACAAGAAGGGCAGGTTGATAATTGTTGCTATTGCGCTCTGTTTTCACCATGGCCGCACAAGGAAATAAATCCTGTGCCAACACCTCAAGTCCCAACTCCAAACTTTTTTCTGTAGATTGCTTAATCCAACGAATCACGCCACCGCGCCATGAGTCACGTGAATTTTCTTGAATTAAAATAAATTCACCAGTTTTAAGATGAGGCGGCGTAACCCCCGTCCATTTGATTCTATAACCATTCACACTAATATCGAGAACTTCGGTTGAATAGATTTGTTTGGCTTCGCGATCGAGTAATTTAGCGCTGCTAACTTCAAGAGGAATATTAGAGTTCATTGAGTTAATCAAGTTGCTTTCATTTTGGAATTGATAATTATTGTCTAAATCCAATGTTTCGTGAAAGTTTTTACCTTTAGACAAGTAAAAATGTGCCACAGAAAGACTAAAACACAGATTCAATTGCGCTGAATATTCATAACGCTCATCACGACGTTCAGTATTGGTGGTCAATAAGGTATGAATATGAAAGTGCAGTGCAGGGGTTAAAAACAGTTTTTCATTACGTGATAAATAACCTGATTTTTTGCTTTGCGTGTCACATAAATGATCGAGTAAATTTTGTGTGGAAATATAAATTGTGGGTTTATATAAACTCGATTGATCATTGTTAAATGTAGGTGGACAATCTTTATTAATATCGACAATATAGCGTGAAAGCGTGGTTTCTTTGGGTAGGATATGCACCAATTTTGCCCAATCAAAACTACATAAATACAAACCCTGCATCTCAGAAGGACGGATCTGATGGGTGTTAAAAATATCCAATAAGATCAGTTGTGCATAAACTTGAGTAATGGTTTGCAGGGGATGCTGGGTATTTAAAAGCTGATTAATATTGGTCTGATGCGAGTTGTGTCTCATTGCACAGTCTAGTAGTTGATGTGCAACCAACCATTGCCCAAATAAAGGGGTGCTATAGAGTAAGTGTTGTTGATAAAGTAATAAAGCCAATTGTTGCAGCGCATAATAAGTCGACGCGATTCTAGCCGTTTGTAAGCTTTTCTTTTGATTAAAAGCAAACAATGAAAACTTTTGTAAACTCAGTTGGGTATTGCAGCGTTTAGAGATATCAATATAAATTTTAGTAAAATGGCTACGCAACAGCATAGCCAATTCAATAATTTGGTCATTCCGATCGCTGGTAATTAAACCCTGATTAAAAAAGTGTTTTTCTAAGCTGCCCAAGACATTGTCTAAAGTGGGATGCAAGATTTGAATTAAATCAAAACGCAGCATTTCTGGGCACTTCAGTTCAGAGATTTCAAGTAACGCATTAAAAAGCTCTTTTGAAGAATTTCCAAGCTGTAAAATAGACAGGTTAGACACCCACTCTTGCAGCCCTTTTGCATTAGAGGGGCAAAAGCTGAGTTTATCTAACTTTAATTCTGTTGGCGTTTGAAAAATATCTGAAGTGCTCATAAACATCGTTATTATTTAACTCAAAAAGTTGAAACCCCAAAAAGCGGTGTTTTATTTTTTTCACCCGCTATTTCCCTGACAAGCTTAGGAACCAAATATCCCGGAAGGTTCTCTAAAACCTCTTTATATATAAGGTTAATCTGATCAGTCTCTAAATCGAAATGATGCGCACCTTTTACTTTATCTAATACATGTAAATAGTATGGCATCACGCCTGCATCGAACAAACGATAGCTTAAATCGACTAAAACCTGCGCAGAATTATTAACCCCATTTAACAAAACTGCTTGATTGAGTACGGTGATTTGATTTTGAACCAGAAGTGCAAGTTTGGTGCAAGTAAAATCATCCAACTCAGCGGCGTGATTTGAGTGTACCACTACAATAATGCGCAGCCTACTATTTTTTAAAAGTGAAATTAGCTCTTCTTCGACACGGTTGGGGATTACGATCGGAACCCGTGAATGAATTCTCAGAAATTTAATTTGTGGCAGCGATTCTAAGCGCTCAATCCACAATTTTAATTTACGATTTGACAGGGTTAGTGGGTCACCGCCACTAAAAATGACCTCATTAATGTCAGGTTGGCTCTCAATATAGGCTTTAATATTTAGCCAATCATCGTTTTTAGGTAGGTTTTCTTGATAGGGGAAATGCCGGCGAAAACAATAACGGCAATGAATGGCACAAGCGCCTGTAAGTGTCAGCAAAAAACGTGATTTATATTTATGTAATACACCCGGCTGCTGATTGGCTTGTTCTTCGCCCAAAGGGTCGGTGACAAATCCAGCATGGTCTTCAAGTTCAAGATGATGGGGTAAAACTTGCAATAAAAGTGGGTCGAGCGGATTGTTGCTGCTCATTTTTGCGACAAACGCGCGAGGGACACGCAATTTAAACTGTTCAGATGCCAGTATTGCCCCTGATAATAGCTGTTCAGGCGATAGCTTGAGCAGTTCAAGTAGCTCTAAAGGATCAGTAATCAGGTCGCTAAGTTGAGATTGCCAGTTTTGCTCTTGATACAAATAGTTTATCATGCGGCATGTAAAAAATGATGCTAGTCTAGCATTAATAGATTTGAGTTAGTAAGTTTGGAGCGAGCCTTTCATGGCCAATTATTCGACAAATGATTTTAAAGCAGGCCTTAAGGTCATGCATGATGGTAATCCATGTTCAATCCTGGAAAATGAATACGTAAAACCAGGGAAGGGCCAAGCATTTAGCCGGGTGAAACTACGCAACCTAAGAAGTGGCAAAGTGTTGGAAAAAACCTTCAAATCCAATGAAACACTAGAAAGTGCTGACATTGTTGAACTTGAAATGGAGTATTTATATAACGATGGTGAACTTTGGAACTTTATGGATCCAGTGAGCTTCGAACAAATTGCTGCAGATAAAGTGGCAATGGGCGATGCAGCCAAATGGTTAAAAGATGATTCCAACGAAAAATGTACCATTATGCTGTTCAATGGTGTTCCATTGGCAGTGAATGCGCCTAACTTCGTTACCTTGAAAATCATTGAAACTGATCCAGGTGTACGTGGTGATACTTCAGGTGGTGGCGGTAAGCCTGCTAAGCTGGAAACTGGTGCAGTTGTACGTGTGCCACTGTTTGTACAGCAAGAAGAAAGTGTGCGTGTTGATACGCGTACAGGCGATTATTTAGAGCGTGCATAATCGTTTAAAAATAGACTATGATCGAAAGGGATGATGTAAATCATCCCTTTTTTTATGCCAAAGTATTAGAGCAAAATCAAAATGTGAAATGTAGAGTATAAGGAGCATTGTTGCAAAGGAAAAACAGCAGTACGCCCAACAATAAAAATGCCCGCTGATTTATGCACAGGATATGAGGAATTAATATGGATGTGATTCAATCGAAGTTAACCACGACTTCAAAAATAGTTTGGATACTGGTTGCCATTTTAGGTGCAGTCTCTTTTGGGACACTGGCACTTAGTCGCGGCGAACATGTAAATGCGGTTTGGCTGGTGTTAGCTGCAATCTGTGTGTATAGCATTGCTTATCGCTTTTACAGTTTGTTTATTGCCAATAAAGTCTTTGAACTCAATGCACGGCGTTTAACGCCTGCACATCGTTTGGCAGATGGTTTAGATTATGTGCCGACCAATAAATATGTGTTGTTTGGGCATCATTTTGCCGCCATTGCCGGCGCAGGGCCTTTAGTCGGTCCGATTCTCGCTGCACAAATGGGATATTTACCCGGCACCATTTGGTTGTTGGTGGGTGTGGTTTTAGCCGGCGCGGTACAAGATTTCTTGGTGTTGTTTATTTCAACCCGTCGTGACGGACGTTCACTGGGTGAAATGGCCAAGCAGGAATTGGGTACCTTTGCCGGTATCATTGTCATGCTGGGTGCTTTGGGCGTGATGATTATTATCTTGGCTGTTTTGGCCTTGGTGGTGGTCAAAGCCTTAACCAATAGCCCATGGGGCGTGTTTACCATTTCTGCGACCATTCCAATTGCGCTGTTTATGGGCGTATACATGCGCTATATCCGTCCAGGGAAAATTGCCGAAGTCTCGATTATTGGTTTCGTGCTGATGATGCTTGCGATTGTCTATGGCGGTAATGTCGCAGCGGATGCCTATTGGGGGCCTATTTTTACCCTTTCAGGTACGCAGCTAACGTGGTGTTTAATTGTTTATGGTTTTGTGGCGTCTGCTTTACCGGTGTGGTTGCTGCTTGCACCGCGCGATTATCTTTCAACCTTCTTAAAAATTGGTGTGATTGTTGGACTGGCGATTGGCATTATGGTGGCCTTGCCAGAAATGAAAATGCCTGCCGTGACTCAATTTATTGATGGTACAGGTCCTGTTTTTGCTGGTTCAATGTTCCCATTCTTGTTTATCACCATTGCTTGTGGTGCGATTTCCGGTTTCCACGCCTTGGTTGCTTCAGGCACGACACCTAAACTGATTGATAACGAAGTCGATATTCGTGTGATTGGTTATGGTGGCATGTTGATGGAATCTTTCGTTGCAGTGATGGCAATGATTTGTGCCACTATTTTAGAACCGGGGGTTTATTTTGCAATTAATGCGCCCGCTGCAATACTGGGCACCACCGTTGAAAGTGCTGCTGAAGCGGTCCGTACCTTGGGTTTTGTGGTTACCCCAGAAGCCCTAACTTTGCTGGCCAAAGAAGTGGGTGAAACCTCTATTTTATCGCGTACGGGTGGTGCGCCAACGTTTGCCATTGGTATGGCACATATTATTACCGAAATTTTCAACAACCGCTCCATGATGGCCTTTTGGTATCACTTTGCGATTTTGTTTGAAGCCTTATTTATTTTAACCGCTGTGGATGCTGGAACACGTGCTTGTCGTTTTATGGTGCAAGATACAGTGGGTATTGTGATTCCTGCGGTCAAAAACTCGCATAATTTCTTTGGTAATTTACTCGGTACAGCCGTAGCTGTGTCTGGTTGGGGCTTTTTTGTTTATCAAGGGGTGGTCGATCCACTTGGTGGGATTAACAGCTTATGGCCGTTATTCGGCATTGGTAACCAAATTTTAGCCGCGATGGCGCTCATTTTAGGTACTGTGATTCTGTTTAAGATGAAAAAGCAGAAATATGCGTGGGTGACGATTGTACCGACCATCTTCTTGTTCATTACCTCTATGACCGCTGGTTGGCAAAAAATCTTCCATGAGAATCCTAAAATTGGTTTCTTGGCGCAGGCCAATCGTTTTTCCGATGCGATTGCCCGAAATGAGGTGTTAAAACCGGCCAAAGACGTGGCGGAAATGCAAACCATTGTATTCTCAAACCAAATTAATGCCATGCTCTGCGGTTTCTTTATGATTGTGGCTGTGGTGATGTTGTTTGCGGCCATCGCAGCCATCCGCCGTGCTTTGGCTGATCCAAATCCAAGTGTGCATGAGTCCGAAGCCATTTATCGTGATGACGTTGCGGTAGGAGAGGTGAAATGAGTCTAAAAGATCAAATTCGTCAAAAACTGGCGATGGGTAAAATTATTAAATTTACTGTACTGGCGCAGCCCAAGCAGTTTTTAATGTTGAAAAGTCTGAAGACCATTCAACTGATTTGGCAGCGTCTACAGCAAAGCTTTCGTTTGATGGTGGGTGTGCCTGATTATCAAACGTATTTACAGCATATGGCCAAGCACCATGCAGATTTAACTCCGATGGACGATAAGACTTTTTATCGTTATTGCGTTGATGCACGCTATCCCAGTGCAGGCAGTGGCATGAAAAGATGTCCGTGCTAGTCGCTTAAGCTCACATCTAAAGATCTGAGCTGCTCGCTTGGGTTTGGAAAAATCATAAAACGGTGTATGTTAATCATGCACCGTTTTTTATTGGGGAAAAGTGTGATTTGGGCCGTAAATAAGGTTGAAAAACAACAACTGACAGCGCAGCAACAGCAGTTCAATGAAAAAGTACAAGCTTATGCGCCAAAGGTTGAGAGTTTTTTAACACAAATCAATAGTATTATTTTAGATAAATCGCAGCAAACCAAATTGGCCCTAAGCTGTCTGTTTGCAGGCGGACACGTACTGTTTGAGGATTTACCCGGCTTGGGTAAAACCACATTGTCTAGTGCTTTATCACACCTTGCAGGACTAAAATTTCAGCGTATTCAATTTACCAATGACATGCTGGCCAGTGATGTGATTGGGGTGAATATGTTTAATCAAAAAGAGCATCAGTTTGAGTTTAAATATGGGCCAATTTTTACCCAGATTTTACTGGCAGATGAAATCAATCGCTGTAGCCCGAAAACCCAAAGTGCTTTACTTGAAGCGATGGAAGAGGGTTTGGTCACTGTCGATGGCGTGCGTTATGTGTTACCGCAACCTTTTTGGGTGATTGCCACACAAAATCCACTTTTTCAAAGCGGCACCTATAGTTTGCCTGAGTCGCAGCTTGACCGATTTTTAATGCGTTTATCGCTCGGCTATCCATCACGTGCCGCTGAAAAATTATTGCTACAGCAAGAATCTCGTTATCGCTTAATTGCCACACTACAGCCTATCTTTGATCAGCAAGACATTTTAGATATACAACAGTTGGTCAGCCAAGTTTATTTGGCCGATGGTGTACTGGATTATCTGTTGGATTTGGCCACTGAAACCCGTAAAAATCGTCATGGCCTGTCTACGCGTGGGATTCTGGCTTTAAAAAAATCAGCACAAGCGTATGCCTTTATTGAACAGCGTAGCTTTGTCACGCCCGATGATGTGCAAGCGGTGTTTGTGAGTGTGGCTGCGCATCGTATTGGACTCAGTGAAGCTGAAACTTTACAGCTTATGCAACATGTCAGTATTCATTAAAGGGAGGTCAGTTTGAATAAGCCTTGGCAAAAATGGTTAGTAAAACGCTTTCAGTTTGAAACAGTTAAACAGCTGTCACAAAAAGATATTCTGATTTTTATTTATCAACAAGGCTATTTGTATTTAGTGCTTATCCTCATCACTTTTATTGCCGGAATTAATTATGCCAATAACTTAGTTTTGGGGTTTTGTTTTTTGGTCAGTGCCATTTTATGTATTAGCTTTTATTTAACTTTTAAGCAGTTACATGGGCTTGAAATTGAAATTGTTGCAGATGAAATAGGACAAGTCGGACAGAGCCTCGATCTGAAATTGTATTTTAAGCAAGTACAAAAACAGCCACGTTATTTATGGATTAATACTCAGAATCAGCTCCAAAAAATTCTAATCACTGAACTCACCCAGCACATCAGCTTGTCTTTTTTGCCTCAGCAGCGTGGACAGTTTCATTATCCAACCTTGCAAATTTATTCAGTTTATCCGTTTGGATTGGTGCGAGCATGGAGCTATTTTTATTTAAACAAGTATGCATGGATTGCACCCAAAGCCGCTTTTTATCCTGCACAGTATAAGCATCAACAGCCCAGTGTTGAGTTAGATATGGATGAGTTTCGCGAATTGCGTAATTTCACTCTTGGAGATACTTTGCAAGCGGTGTCGTGGAAACAAGCCGCACGTGGACAAGGCTTGTATGTAAAAGTATTCGAACAACATCAAGATCACAGCACGCTGCACATTGATTATGCGGAAATGCCTGCGGACTCACACGAACAGAAACTCAGTTTAATGATGGGCTTGGTTGAACAATCTGAACAGATACAGTGTGCATATACCGTGCTGTTGCCTCAGGCTCAATTGACAGTTGGCATGGGTGAAATGCAATTGCGAGATGCAAAAAAACTTTTGGCACAGGCTTAAATAATGATTCATGCTGATGTTCGAACCTCGATTTTAATCACGCTGTTGTTGGTGCTGATGGCACAGGCACTGTTTAATCCACTGGGCTTAAGCATTATTTTGGCTTTAATGTTACTTGGCTTATTCTTTGGTTTTAAAAAATCAGCTGCAACATTGTCAAAAATATGGACCTTTGGCTTCACTATTTTGGCTTTAGGGGTTATTTATTTTCACTATCACAGTTTTATTGGCGTTGAAGCTGGCGTTGCGGTTTTATCAACTTTTTTATTTGCCAAAGCATTAGAAACTAAAAATAAACGCGACACGATTATCTTGTTGAATTTTGCTTTATTTGTTAGTGCCAGTTCATTTTTATACAGTCAATCCATCTGGATGGCAATCATGGTGCTGCTGTGCTTATTCAGTTGTTTAATTGGACTGTATCGCTTACAGAGCAGTGAATTTAAAGATGCTCAAAATCAAAGTAGCGCTTTAAAAACCGATGCCAAACACGTTGCTAAATTTCTGCTGTTGGCTTTGCCATTTTTTGTTTTATTGTTTGTGTTTTTTCCACGCTTACCGCCGCTTTGGCATATTCCAATTCCAGAGCAAAAAGGCGTGACCGGTTTAAGCGACACCATGTCACCGGGCGACATTGCACAGCTTTCACAATCTTCCAGTTTGGCTTTTCGAATTCTAGGCAATCTTGATAAATTTCCAGCACGTGAGCAACTGTATTGGCGCGCGATGGTGTTAGATCAATATGATGGCAAAACATGGACCAGCAGCGTGATCAATCAACAGTTAAGTGTGAAAAATAATCTAGCTCAAACATCTACACGAAGTTTTGATTATCAATACTTGGCTGCGGACAATCGCGTGCTGTGGATAATGGGATTAGAGCAGTCCGTTCCTGTTGAGCCGAATTATCAATTAAAACAAGATGGCAGTATTATTCCAATGCGGGAAATGGTGCGTAATCAGCCGATTGCTCTGCGTTGGTTGGGCGTACAAAAAATAGCTGGGCAAACCACATCTCAAGCGAATATGCTGGAAAAAATCAATACTGCATATCCTATAAGCTTAGATCGAAAATCACGGCAATTGGCTTCGGATTTATTTGCACAAAGTGCACAGCAGCCCACTGAATATGTGCGTAATGTTTTGCACTGGTATCAGCAAAATAATTTTGTCTATAGCTTGACGCCCGGTGTGTTGGGTGGGAATCGTATAGATGAATTTTTGTTTCAATCACGGCAGGGTTTTTGTGAACACTATGCCTCCAGTTTTGCCATGCTGATGCGTTATGTCGGGATTCCTGCGCGTGTGGTGGTGGGCTATCAAGGTGGGCAGCTTGCACCTGATCAACAAAGTTGGGAGGTGCGTCAACTCGATGCACATGCATGGACCGAGGTGCAGTTAAATGGTCAGTGGCAGCGTATTGATCCGACAGCAATGGTTGCGCCGCAGCGTATTGATGTCGGAATGCAAGATTACATTGACAGTGATCGCAGTATATTGGGCAATCAACAACAAAAGTGGAAATATCGCCAATTTACTCTGATTAAGAATGTTCGTATTTGGAGTGATTACCTTGGTTATCAGTGGCAAAGTAAAGTCGTGGGCTATGATGCTGAAAAGCAAAGCAGTTGGTTGGCTAAATTAGGTCTAAAGTCCGTTTATGCCAGCGTTATTGTTTTACTCATAAGTGTTTTATTGCTGGTGGCGCTTTATTTTATTTGGCTTTATGTTCGTAGTCGATATGCTGTTTCAGCTTATGTGCGTGCCATTCAACAGTTTTCTCAGAAATTACCGCTGGATTTACGCCAGCAAGCGGCTGAGACTTTCTATGCTTGGATGAATCGTCTAGCGCAACAGGTCGAAATAGAACAAAGACTTCTTTTTCAGCAGACCGCTGAGTATTATCAAATTCAGCAATTTTCAGCGCTGAATACCGATCAAGATGTTCAACAATTTAAGAAAATGCTTAAAACTTGTGCATACGCACTTAAAAATAGCAAAAAGCCCTTGTCTTAAAAAATGAAAATGCATATGATTCGTACCACTTAGGTGTATAGCTCAGTTGGTTAGAGCGCTACGTTGACATCGTAGAGGTCAGCAGTTCGAGTCTGCTTATACCTACCAAATTAAATCAAAGACTTACGGTTAGAATCAATAACTTGTAGGTCTTTTTTTATGCCTGTAATTGCTGCATTTGCTGCATTTGCTGCAAAAAATTAAGAATATGCAGCAACTTTTGGGGCGGTTTGTGTCAAGATTGTGTCAGGAATCTAAACTCGTCTACTTATATGAAAATCCCACAGCCAAGACGACGCGGCAATGCGTGGTCGATCTCTGTCATGTTGAACGGCAAACGTGAATATTGCACCCGCGATACAGAAAAAGAATGTACGCAATGGGCGGTAGCACAAAAGATACTTGAAAAAGAAAACAAAGATGTGCCTGTGGATAATCGCCCACAATATACATTTAGAGAATTATTCGATAAGTATTATAAAGATGAAGGTAGACACAAGAAGTCTAAGCCGTGGATCTACGGTCAACTTAAAAACTTTAATGATAAATTCGGCATACTGGCTGAAGCATCTATTTACGACATCACACCAAAACACTTAACCAACTGGCGCAATAGTCGCAGCAAAGAAGTGAATGCCAATACTGTGCTTAAGGAGATGAGTCTCTATAGCGCTATTTTTTCTTATGCTCAAAAGGAATTATTCATTCTTGACACAAATCCATTCTTTTCTGTGTCAAAGCCTAAAAAGCCTAAAGCGCGTGACCGCAGAATTACCGATGATGAAATAGATAAAATTATTGCAGCATTTAATTATAGTCGTGGACAGGTGCCAGTCACTCCACATCATTATGTTGCATGGGGCTTCTTATTTGCACTTGAAACCGCCATGCGTAGAGGTGAGCTGCTCAATATTAAAATGAGCGATATATTTGAGAAGTATGTGCATTTGCCTGATACAAAAAATGGCGAAGCTCGAAATGTACCACTGACACCGCAGGCGCGTGAAATGCTCAAACTGATACAGCACGATGGCGATAAGCTCATACCACAATCAGAGAACGCTTTTAGGCTTCTGTTTGAGCGCACTAAAGCAAAGATTGGACTGAGTGATCTACACTTCCATGACACGCGACACGAAGCGATTACAAGGCTCGTCAATCAACGTAAAGTGCCGGTTGAGATATTGGCAAAAATAACAGGGCATAGAACTATCAAGATTCTACTGAATACTTATTACAATCCGCACGCTGATGATATTGCAGACATGCTATAAAAAAGCCCCAATTAAGGGGCTGAGGTTTAATTCTTTCTTCTGGCACCGCGCTTACTTTTGATCTCATTCTTCAAAATAGCATCGGCAAGTTTTGGATTGTATAAAGCCTTTCCGGTAGTGCCTTGATTAATAGCCGCACACTTTCTTCTAACTGAATCAACCGATATTGAGTATCTTTCAGCAAGCCATGCGTTTGATACCAATTCAACCGGCTCAAGCCGCATTTCAACAATCGTGGCATCACCGATTTTATCACCAAGATACAGCGCTGGAGGTGTATCCGATTCAACCGTGTATGAATATCTTAAAACTCCCATCACAATCCCTCCATAACAGTTGCACTGGCCTTTGGGTTTGCCTCAAGGTATTCTAAAAACTTCTCACTAATATCCATCACGCCACCTTTCCAATATTCTGACTTCGCACATAAAGCTTTGCTAAAAGCGCAACAGTTTCTTTCGTTTCAGGTCGCTGCAATTCTTTAAATTTGCGGTTCATTGCAAGCAATTCAGCACGGCTTACCAACATCAAATTATCTAAGCGACAATCAGTTTTAATGCCGTTTTTAAAGATCAGTGCATGGCCACTAGGGATAGGGCCATTAGCTTTCTCCCATAGGTACTTATGCTTGAGCTTCATTTGACGCTCACCCTCAAACTTGCACTCGATGTAGCCATCTTTCGTGATGTACTCATGACCCACTGGTGCCGCTGTATGAGGAACATTGCCTTTTTTCCACAAGGTTTCAGGGCTTGGCTTATAACCTTTCATGCCTTTATTCCAAGTAACATGACCTTTTTCCAAGCGACCAGTGCGGCCAGTTTTAGCGCCAATTCTGAGACAGTGAGCCTTTATCTGATCCACATTGACGCTCACACCAAGCTCAGCATTAAAAAGCTCAGTTAATTCCTTGCGGGGCATGGTTGTATGCTTAATCAAAAAAGCATCCATTTCAGGCGTGTATTTAAACTTCATTTAAACCTCGACATCCATATCGCCAAGCGCAATGCGCGGGGCTTGTTGTTCTTGGTTTAAGCCCTTGTATTGAGCGACCAACTTAACCGCATCCAATTGAGTAGCGTGCGCTTTGATAATCTCAGCACTAATGCCTTGAATTGTCTGAGCGCGTTTAACCTCAGTTTCAAGCCCTTCTTTGTCAGCCTTAGCTAAACGACCCAATTGATCAAAAAGATGCTTGTTCAAATCTTTTAATGTACTCATCACGCCACCTTCAAATATTGCTTATCAATTGCAAATGCCTTAATTTCAGAAAACTTGGCACACATCGAATTACTCAAGCCTTCAACGAATCTTTTATCCGCCAAAAGCCACTGTTTCGAGAACAATTTGAACCGGTCTACACCGCAGTCATTCATTAAATAACTCGGCTCAACCACGCCATTTTTGCAGTAAATAATGACCACCTTGTCACCGCGTTTCAGGTGCATGCCATCCTTCTTCGACTTGGTCACATAACCACCATTTAAAAGCCACTGGATGAAAGCAGCGCATAGGGCATTCGGCAAACGATTCACCGTTCCAACAAACTCAGGTTTTGGATTCATCGCGGTCTCCAGCTATTCACAAAATCCTTAATACAATCCTCAATCCCAAACAGATTGATATCCCGATACGGGCTGAACGTGCTTGGTTTCTCATCTTAAAGTTTGAAAACGATTGGTCGGATCAATCTATAGCGAATGCACATGGATGTAGTAGGGCAAAAGTGCGGTCAGAGGTGGATAAAGGATTGGCCTATCTTGATGGAAAAATAGAGGTTTTTAGTGATTGACTTGGCAGCCATGTTTGTGTAGATTTAGTGTATGGTGGCAAGTTGTTATGATTTACACCGTAGGATTCCATAAATAAGCTCATCGAAAGGTGAGCTTTTTTAATGTCTAAAAATTATTCAAATAGCGCTTCTGATCATTAAATCGGCATTGAATATGTAGATTGTGTATTGTATATTTTACCAAATGTTATAATTTGGTTTTTTATATGTGGAAGTTTATTAAGAGTTTTAATATCATAGATAGCTATTTAGTGGGGGCTATTGCTTTATTGTTAGTGTTGTCGGTTTACTTTTACATAATAAATCCTGTGTAAATGTGTTGAGCTAATAGCTTAATATTTGATGGATATTTTTGATTACAAGCCCTTTCTTCTTTGTTTAAGATGAGTGCCGCCACCCAGATATAACAACGAAAGCTCGGTCATTAATCGGGCTTTTTTAATGCCTGCAAAAAGCCAATTTGCAGAACATGCCTTGAGTAAAGAAACCAAAATAGGGTTTGGCACCCCGACCCAAAAGGATTGAAAGCAAGTAAAGCAGGCCGTGCATGTTAGGTGTGTGTGATTGTGAGTAGCGGTAGGTCAGTTGCCGAGCTGATTAATATCGTAATCTAAGGCAATGATGTGGCTGATCACCACATCATTTTCACTTTTATTACAATGTGTTATTGTGATTTCTTATATTAACAATAGGGGATAACAAAAATGAATATTGAGAATGAACTTAAGCTAAAAATTGCTTACAAGACTGATGTCGGTGACAAGACAATGCTAGTCAATGCTGAGGATATATGCACTAATGGTGTAATCGATGAGAGTAAAGTTATCAGCATAGCTGCAGGCAATGAAGTGGAAAATAATTTAGCAATTCTTAACCCTGTGGTTCTTTATGCGAATAAGTAACCTATCGAATAAGCACACATAAAATTAAGCTCATCGAAAGGTGGGCTTTTTTGTTTCATAAAACAAACATTGAAATAACTATATTTTGATAAGTTTAATTTTTAGCCAGTGTAGACGCATCATGAAAATATTTGCGATTTTGAGTTTGGTTGTAATGGTTGGTTTAACTGCTTGTCAGAAAAGAGATACAGATACAAACAAGCAGGATGGCTCAACATCACCTCATTCAATGGATAAAGATAAATAACTTAAATTTTTTAATGATACAGAGTGCTTAGGCACTCTTTTTGGTAAGCGCTCTTTAATTGGATCGAATTCGATACTTTTAAACTGGTGGAGTTAAGCAATTAAAAAAGAGAACTGGGTCATTTTCTACTTTAAATTAATGATATATATTGCATTTTCTCTTAATCTATCACACAAATAGTAACTCAAATTAAACATCACTAAACACAATAATAA
>NZ_JXBK01000001.1:2061871-2072542 GCF_000816495.1 Acinetobacter harbinensis | reverse complement strand
TTTTATAGCTCGCACCTTCCCCAAGATGCGAGCTTTTTTTATCCAAAATTTAAGTACATCGAATTCGATGCTTTTAAAATGGTGGAATTACACCAGATTAGATTGCTTGATCATTGCTTGCTTAACTAGGAAGGAATCTTTCTTAGTTCGACATAATGATTAACATGATTAAACTTAATTGTTCCGCATGTAGCTGATAAGTATTTAAATTACTTTGACATTTTTACGGACATTTTGACTTAGTAGATTGCTTGATTTGAGTTATCTAAAAGAGAGACAAAGTTGCTTGTGTATCAGAAATACATAAAAAGGATAATCAAATGTTCCGATTCTTAAAACGATTGTTCTGCATTCACACATACGAATACACAGACAAGATTGAATGTCGCAAGTGTGACAAAGTTAAACAATAGCCGAACGTATTACGGCACATAAAGCCCTGTCGCATTCTAGATGTTGATGGGGCTTTTCTTTTCTTATTTGAACTATCCGGAAATACCGGAAGGTTGGCGGTATGGATAGAGTGGAAGCAAAACGGAATATTGAAAAATACGAAACCGAAATAACAAAATGGCAGGCGCTATCACGTGGATTGATGTCACGTGATGAAATGATGCTTGTCGATAAGAAGATCAATCAATTAAAAGAGTGGTCGAAGAATTTAAGAAATATGCTGAATGCGTGATGCCAAAAGATTAGCTGCGGTTCGTAAGCTGCCATGTGTGAGGTGTGGTAATCCAAACTCACAAGCAGCTCATAGTAATTGGTCGGAACATGGTAAAGGTCGAGGTATTAAGGCCGATGATCAATTTACCATTCCATTGTGCGTGAAATGCCACCAGTGGCTTGATCAATATCACTCAATGAATCGTGATGAGTCGAAAGCATGGTTTATGCAGATGCTGGGTAAGACTAATCGCATGTTGAGCATGGAAGATAAAGAGGTGTTTTGATGGCGGCTGTATTTGAAATCAAGTCACACTACGAAATCACAAAAACGATTGGCTATCTAAACACTCACCACTCTAATGCGATTGCCGACGGTAAGCCATTGGTGGTGAGGATCGATCAGAAGCAGGATGATCGGACAGTTGCGCAGAATCGGTTGTACTGGAAATTCTTAACTCAATGGTCAAAGCATCAAGGCACCGATAAAGATTCAGAGCACCTATTTTTCAAGAAGAAGATTCTTTCAATTATTTTCTATCGTGATGATGTTGGTCAGTATCGTAAGACATTCGATGCAGTTAAGACGCTGAAGAATGAGAAGCATCCAATGTACGAGCAAGTGGCCAGTGGCCTTAATGAGTTGATCAGTACGACGGATGCAAGTGTCGAACAATTTACCGAGTACCTGAACGATATTCATGCGTTCTGCTTAAAGCATGGGTGCTACCTAAGCACACCTGATGATTTGATGTATGCATTGGAGTATTAACTATGGCGAACCTAAGGCCCAAACAGCAAAGGTTTGTCGAAGAATATCTGATAGACCTGAATGCTACGCAAGCCGCTATTCGTGTGGGATATAGTGCAAAGACAGCAGCGGTCATTGGTGCTGAGAACCTTATAAAACCTTATATTCAAAAAGCTATCCAAGAAGCGCGAAACAAACTTACTGAGCGCACCGAAATTACCCAAGATTATGTGCTTACTAATATTAAGAAGGTTATTGAGCGTTGTATGCAGCAAGAAGCGGTTCAAGCAAGAGATGGCTCACCACTTTTAGTTGAAGGTCCTGAAGGTGATTTAGTTCCACTGTTTGAGTTTAAAGAGACTGGTGCGCTAAAAGGTCTTGAATTGCTCGGCAAGCACTTAGGCATGTTTAAAGACAAGATTGAATTAACCGGTAAAGACGGCAGCTCGTTAGGAATCAAGGTGGTATTTGAAGATGATGGAGAAGCGAGTACCAAGTAAGTTCAAGCCGCTTTACACGCACCTACAAAATAACAAGCGAAACTATGTATTTCATGGTGGTCGTGGTGGCGGGAAGTCTTGGGAAATTGCGGACTTCCTGCTTATCGAAGGAGCGAGAAAAAAGCACCGCATTCTTTGCTGTCGTGAGGTTCAAGAGTCAATCAAGAAATCTGTGCATAAACTTCTATCAGATCGAATCGAAGCATTGGGACTTGGTGGTTTTTATCAAATCCTAGACACAGAGATTCGTGGCGCCAATGGGACAGAGTTTTTCTTTTCCGGATTGCTTAGCCACACTGTCGAGTCGGTCAAGTCTTTTGAGGGTGCAACAATCACATGGATTGAGGAAGCACAGGCTGTCAGCTCTTTCTCGCTGTCCATTTTGGTACCAACTGTTATTCGCACTGAAAAGCCAATGATTGTTATGAGCCTTAACCCGAAGCTTCCAACCGATGCTGTATATGCCGAGTATGTTGCTAAGCACAGGGATGACACTGTGCGCATTCAAGTCAACTACACAGAAAATAAGAGTTGTCCGGCTGAAATGATTGCTGAGGCTGAGCAGATGAAAAACGATGATTATGACAAGTATGAGCATGTCTGGCTTGGCGCACCAAAAGAAATCGCAGATGGTGCAATCTATAAAGCTGAATTTGAAGCGATTAGAAAAGAACACCGCATCTGTAAAGTCCCACATGATCCAAATTTGCCTACTTACACATCGTGGGATTTAGGGATTCTTGACCCTACTGCAATTTGGTTATTCCAGATTTACGGCAAAGAGATTCGTGCGATTGATTACTACGAAGCCAGTGACGAGCCTTTATCTCATTACGCCCGAATACTGGATGAGAAGAAGCAGGAATATGGCTACAACTACGATAAACACTTTGCACCGCACGATATTGCTGCGCGTGATCTGTCAAGTGGTGTGAGTCGTGAGCAGACTATGGCGACACTTGGTTATCGCATGACCAAAGGCGCTCGATTAGGTGTTGAGGATCGAATTGAAGCAACACGACAGATGCTTAAGAACTGTTGGTTTGATGCTGAGAAATGCAAACACGGTGTTAGAGCATTGCAAAACTATCGTCGTGAATTTAACGATAAATTAGATCAATTTAAAGCGACTGCTGTGCATGACTGGGCTTCACATGGCTCAGATGCATTTGGTGAAGGCGCTTTGAATATTAATAAAATGTGCGTGAAAACTAAGGCAGCCCCACCGCCACCGCCGATGCACTCTAATTCTTGGATGGGATAATATGGCAAAAGATAAAGCAGATCAGCTCATCCTTGATGCAGCTAAAAAGTTTCGTGATGACGCGCAGGACTACTGGCAAGAAATTTACGATCAAGGCCTAGAGGACAAGAAGTTTGTCACAATCAAAGGAGCGCAATGGGAAGGTGATGCAATTGCAAAGCGTAAAGCTCAAGGCAAGCCTACATTAGAGATTAATATCTCTCGGGCTTATGTTCAGCAGCAGATCAATACGATGCGTCAAAACCGACCACAAGCCAAAGTTGTACCGGTTGACAGTGGCGCTGATCCTGAGGTTGCTAAAGTTTTGGAGGGCTTAATCAAAGACGTTGAGGAATCATCGAACTTTGAAGATGCCCGGGATACAGCGGCCGCGAATCAGGTTCACGCAGCAGTCGGCTTTTATCGTATTGTCACTGATTATATTAATGAGAAGTCATTCAACCAAGAGCCGCGCTTCAAACCAGTTGAGAATCCTCAAGCTGTTTTGATTGACCCATTATCCAAGGCGCTTGACGGCTCGGACATGGCGAAGGCATTGGTCTGTGAATGGGTTGATAAAGATCAGGTCATTAAAGAGTATGGTAAGGATGCTGTAGATGATTTCGAGACCGATGCCGACTCTGATTGGTCTAACTACACAGATAAAACGGTATGTATTGCTGAATACTTCTACAAAGAGCAAATCGCAGATACGTTGCTACTGCTTAAAGATGGCACGATTGAGTTTAAATCAGTGTTGCTTGAACAGGTGCCTGAAGATGAATTGGAACAGATGATTGAGACTGAGCGATCAACGTCACGCACTGAAATCAAATGGGCCAAAGTTTCAGGTACCAAGGTGTTAGAAAAAGGCGTGTTCCCCGGTCAATACATTCCAATCTTTCCTGTTTATGGCGAAGTGACTTGGGTTGAGAATAAGCGCCATATTTTCTCACTGGTTCACTTTGCGAAAGACCCACAACGTTTATTCAATTACTGGAAGTCAACCGAAGCGCATATTCTGCAGAAGAACCAAGATGAAATGACCATTGTGGATGATCGTGGTATCGCTGGCTTTGACGAATGGCGTAATCCATCAAGTGCGGCGTACTTGCGTTTTAAAGCAACTGATGACAGTGGAAATGTGATTCCTTACCCAACGAAAATTGGAGCAGCAGCTCCGCCAGTTGGTATCCTGAATGCAAGTGAGTCGGCTAAAGCTTTAATTCCTGACATTCTGAACATGCATGCACCACAGATGGGGCAAGACGTTAATCAGCAGTCAGGTGTAGCTATTGGCTTACTTCAACGTCAATCTGATACTGCACAGTTCCACTTTCAAGACAATATCAACAAAACTATTCGTCATTCAGCGCGTGTTTTAATCGGCTTATTCCCGATTCTTTATGACACTGAAATGGTGCGTCGAATTATTGGTGCTGATGGTGAAAGTGAACTGGTTAAATTGAACGCTCAACCGGAAAACCAAGATGAGCAGTCTAAGGCGATCAATGGCGTGCTGAATGATATGTCGTTGGGTCGCTTCGATATTCGCATGGATACTGGACCAAGCTTCAATACTCAGCGTGAACAATCATTCACATTGATGATGCAGCTTGTACAAAGCAATCCATCGCTATTTAATATTGTTGCTGACTTGATCATCATGAACTCGCCTTTACTGAACTCTAAAGAGATTGCGGAACGTGTGAAAATGCTCGTACCACCGCAGGCGCTCGGCAAAGACAAGATTGATCCTGAACAAGCTAAGGCACAAATCACGCAGCTTGATCAACTTGTGCAGAAGCTAACTGCGGATCTTGAATCATTGCAGATGCAACTTAACGATAAGAATGCTGACCGAAATATTGAGATGATGAAGGTTGAATTGCAGGCCGAAAAAGATATTCAGGTTGCACAAATCAATGCATCTAGTCGCTCCGATGTTCAAGAGCTGCGCGGTGTTGTTGAATTGCTTAAGCAGCGTATTGATCTCAGCAATACACCTCAAAATTGGTTACAACAAGGTGAGGGTGTAGATAACTATGCCCCGACCACAGCACAGAATACCTCGCTATCAGAAGGACTTGAGCCGCCACCTGATATGTCGCAAACAGAAGTTGAAAGCCCTGCCACTGAGCAGGGTTTTTTAATGCCTGAAGAAAGTGCTCAACCTGAAAACCTCGCTCCCAGTCCTGATCAGATCGGGGAAAGCGCATTGATCGAAAATGGTGGTATGCCACCAATGGAGCAGCAAGATGGACCCCAATTCTAACGACATCGTAGAAACCACCGCTACGGAAAACACAGGTGCAGAAGTCGAAACCGAGCAAGTCGAATGGGTGCCGGAATCAGGTGAGCCAGAAGCCGAAGAAGGCGAACAGCCGAAAGTGGTCGAAGGCGAAGAACCCAAGGAAGAACCTAAGCCAAAGAATCGTGCAAAAGAGCGAATTGAGCAGTTAGCGCGTGAAAATGCGGAATTGCGCCAGTTCAAGCTTGAGCAAGAGTCACGGCAGAACGCACCACCGCCAAGCCAAGCGCCAAAAATTGAGGACTTTGAGGATTACTCAGATTACCAACAGGCGCAGCAGGAGTGGTTCATCGAACAAGCCGAATCTCGCGTCTTGGCCAAGCTTAAGCAGGAGAATGATCAGAAGGGTGTAGCTGAACGATCATCAAGCTACGAGTCCGCAGCAATTGAGCTACAGGATGATGGCATTGATGTTCAGGGGCTGTTCCAAAAGGCTGAATCTTTGCCACCACTGCCAGTTCAGTTAGATCAGTTCGGCTTAAACGCAAAAGATACGCTCAGTCTTGCAGCCGACATTATTGGTGACGATGACCTGTATTACGAATTGTCCGGCATGTCGGCAGTTCAAGCGGCTGCGAAAATTGGCCAATTAATCGGTGCCAAGCAAAACAAACAAGTATCTGCTCCAAAAGTAACAAAAGCCCCACCGCCACTTAAAACGGTCAAGGCAAGTGCAGCTATTGCTCGCAATCCAGAAACGATGAGCGATGCAGAATGGTACAAAAACGAAATCCAATCACGAAAGGGTAAATAAATTATGGCTAATACAGTTTTAACGCATCAAATGATTGCACGCATGGCAGCGCAGATTCTCGAAGAAGAAGCGCCATTCATTGCAAATATCAACAAAGGCCGCCAAGACGAATTTGGTGTTGATGTTCAAGGCTTTAAAAAAGGCGATACGGTAAAGATTAAAATCCCAACTGCTGGCCGTGTATTGACAATATACAAGTACTAGGCGGTGCTGATGTGTCGGTAATTGGCATTACTTCGCATGATTCACAACGAAGTGGGATAGTAGTTAGCTCAACCACTAAGAAGGCACGCATTATCGGAAATCTTTGCTACGGAAACCGTAAAGATTATGTCAATCAAGGCGGCTGGGGGATCGTTTGCTCTGTAGATACACAAGATGTATTAGTCAATTCTAATATATGTGTTGGTAATCAAACAGGTGGTATTACAATTGACACTTATCCAGAAGGTGGGGGGAGTTCAATTGACAGTCGAGTTAATGTCGTTGGAAACATTATTAACGGTTTATACAATGATACATATAGCACGACTGGCATTACTTTAAATGATGCTACTCACGCAATAGTAAGTTCAAATAATATCTATAAAGTCGGGCAGGGCATTCTTTGTACAGATGCTAAATTTGCAAATGTTTCTGGAAATACAATTCAAGACGTTTCTAATTTCTTTGTTCAATTTTTGCGTTCGCACGATTCATCATTTAGTGCGTCCAATATTTGTGATGGTTGCAATGTAACTGGTGGGGCTGCACTTCGATTTATTGACACAGATCGCTTTTAAAGCTGGTGGGAATACCATTCGCAATCTAACTGGCGCTGCGGGTCATGTGTATCGGGTTAGTGGCAACTCAAGGGACTGGACTATTGACGAGAGTGACTGTATTCGCTCGGTCTCTGGTTCTGGTTATGTTTTTCACATCTTAGGTGCTGGAAACACTGGTGGGCGGATACGTCGCAATCGTTTTAAATCTCCCGATATAAAAGGTTGGGATTGGTACATTGCTTCTGACAATTTAGCTCAATTCTCTACGCATGATAATGAACTTGAATCCGTAGGTATAAACTACATTACATCAGGTGCTAATGTGACTGCGGGTGATGACACTATTAATGGGTCTCGAAATTTGTGGGCTGTAGCGCCAACAGCTTTTAAATCTCGAATAGGTCAAGTTGCAGCAATTGCAGGTGCTCTTAAGTATTGGAGCGGCACGGCTTGGACTTAATTTAAAGCTATCAAGAGACATTATTACAATCAATAATCAAGATGCGTGAAAGCGGATCTGGTTGATTATTTGGAAGTAAATCCTTTTTGGTGTTTTTTTTGTGCAACTCCGTCTGTTTTGGGGGCGGGGTTTTTGTTGAAAATTAATGCAACTGACATGATAATACGAAAACTTATTGAGTTAAAATCTACCAAAATGCTGATAAAAAAACCTTTTTTTTACGCAATATTCTATTCTGCAGTAGTTTTTATTGTCAGTCTATTCGTGCTTCCATATTACATTGATGGCGATCAGTTCTATTACAGAGATTTTTATAAATATTGTTTTTATGAGTCACTTACACTTAGTCAACAATTCGACTGCTATCAAACGACTTTAGCATCATCAGAGCCAGGGTATTTTATTTTATCAAAGCTAGCCAATGCTTTCCTTGACAAAGATTTATATATTGCAATAGCAAATGCTATTTTAACTTTTATTTTTTCGATTCTTGTTTTTAAGAACTATAAAGCTGTCTGGCATAGACATGTTTTTTTAATATTGCTGCTAACAAACTACTATTTAATCGTCATGTTTTTTGCAGCAGAGAGGTTAAAATTTAGCTTCATATTTCTAGCTTTAGCTTTATTGATTTCAGGCAATAAAAAATTATTTTTATTTTTTGGTGCAATGTTTATTCACATCCAGTCAGCTCTTTTGATTGGCCCTTATTATATTGCGCAAGTTTTTGATAAAAGTGAGAGCAAGTGGATTAAAGTGCTAACTATTGTGGGATTCATCATTGTTTTTGCAATAGCTTTGTTTGTTCTAAAAGATCATATTGAATCTAAATTCACCTCATATTCCAATAAAACAGAAGAAAGTGGGTCTGGTGTTCTTGGTTCACAGGTAGGCGCAATTAGCGCCTTTTTTTACGCCCTGATTTTATTCTCAGAGCAGTTTTTAGGGCTTTGGAGTATCATCCCGCAGGACCTTAAGAACCTCATTCCTGCACAGTGGCAAGAATATGTCGGTATCTTTGTTGGCGTAGCAATGGTACTTGCGCGACTCAAAAAGCAGCCTGAGATACACACACCAGAGCTAAGCGGTATTAACAGCCTTTTATCCACACCGATCAAAACAAATGATCTGGCTTGGATGATTGAGGCCAAAAGACACATCGGCTTAAAAGAAGTTTCTGGCAAAACTCATAATTCAACCATTTTAAGTTGGCTTAAATCATTGGGCGCGTGGTGGTCAGAAGATGAAACAGCATGGTGCGGCACTTTTATTGCTCATTGCCTGAAAGTGGCAGGAGTAAAATATCCGAAGCATTGGTATTGATGTGGTTCCGTTAATTAGACCACTCAATCTAGTTTTATAAGTGATAAATCCGCTCTAAATATTTAAATTATGCTGCCATTACTTTTGGTAAATGTCGATCATAAAATTCATTTGGTGTTGCCTTATTCAAGCTTGAATGAGGACGTATCGTGTTATAAAAATCCAAATATTCAGCAATTGATTGTTTTGCTTGTTTAACCGTATCGTAAGCCTTCAAATAGACTTCCTCATGCTTCACACTGCGCCATAAACGCTCAATCATCACATTATCCATCCACCGTCCTTTTCCGTCCATACTGATACGGATATTTCGCAATTTTAACTCATTCAAAAATGCCTCGCTTGTGAATTGACTGCCTTGGTCTGTATTGAACACCTCAGGACAACCATATTTCACAATTGCTTCTTGCAACGCATCTATGCAAAAGTCTGTTTCCATACTGATCGATACACTATGAGCCAGTACTTTACGACTATGCCAATCTATAATCGCACACAGATAGACAAAGCCTTTAGCCATAGGAATGTACGTGATATCTGTACACCAGACTTGATTAGAGTGATCTATAACCATGTTTTTCAAAAGATATGGAAAAATACGGTGTGCAAGATTAGGCTTACTGGTATTGGGCTTTGGATACAAGGCATGTATTCTCATCAAGCGCATTAAACGTCGGACTTTACGCCGACCTATTTGATATCCTTGACGCTGTAGCATGTCTCGTATCATTCGACTGCCCATAAATGGGTAGTCGATGTGAATTTCATCAATTAGACGCATTAAACTCAAATCAGTTGATGAAATCTCTTTGGGCTTGTAATACAACGTGCTGCGATTGATTTGAATCAATTGCGATTGTTGTCGTACCGAAAGTTGATGGGTCTTATCGATCATTTTTTGCCGCTCAGTTGCCCTGTTTTTCTGAGTGCACCTTCTAAAAAATCAATTTGCAATGCCTGATGTCCTATCTTGGCATGTAAAGCTTTAAGATCAATCTCTGGTTCTTGTTGTGCTGTTGGTCGTGAAAAAATATTGATCGATTGCTCAAGCAGTTGATTTTTCCAATCAATGATTTGATTTTGATGTAAATCGAATTGAGTAGAAAGCTCAGCGAGTGTGTGGTCGCCTTTAATTGCTGCGAGAGCAACTTTAGCTTTGAAATCTGCTGAGTGATTACGACGTTTTCTTCGTGTCATGGTTGACTCCAGAAACAAGCATTTCCCATGCTTATTGGGGAGTAGATTATCACTTATAGACGTGGTCTAAAATCATAGATCCACATCAATATCGTGCTCTTGATTATGTGAACTACGGATCTAAACTCTCAAGACCTGCTTACGGGTGTGTGGCAATTAAAGCACGTCAGGGCGGTGGTCACGTTTGCTTTGTGGTGGGGCGAGATGAGAAAACACGTAAACTGGTCTGTATTGGTGGCAATCAATCGAACATGGTTTGTTATGCTCTATACGCTGAATCAGATTTTCAAGAATTCCGTTGGTATGGTTTAACTGGAAGTCCAGCACAACATCGCTATGATTTACCTATTATGACAGGTGTGACTGCGACAAAGGTAAGTGAAGCTTAAAAGATGGCCCTCAAGTGAGGGCTTTAATCATCTCTCAAAGCATCCACTTTCAAACAAAATACATATAACGCCGTTGCTAAATTCTCGCCAAAAACCTTTCGGGGAATGAGTGAATAACATGCTGATTTTTATAGTCTTAGTTTTGCATAAATAGTGTATTTTTGTTGGTCTTAAAACACTATAAAATTATTAAAAATCAAAGCTATTCTATATGTTAGGGCACAATATTGACATCGTAGAGGTCAGCAGTTCGAGTCTGCTTATACCTACCAAAATTTAATCTTATTTAATTTAGATTATATAAGATCCAAAA
>NZ_JXBK01000001.1:2056746-2061860 GCF_000816495.1 Acinetobacter harbinensis | reverse complement strand
ATTTATGAGGTTTTTTTATGTCTGATAAAAGTAAAATGAGTATTTACGGCTCGTTAACCATGAATAGACGATCATGGTTAAAACAGTACCACGACACTTTTCATACTGCGGATATTGAGCCATTGCTATAGTATTTTAAGAATATAAAAGAGCTAATATGCAAAGCATCGATGATTGCTCTTTAAGTGTCGGATCAGGCATCATCTATATACTAATTAAAATTTAAACAAACCCATAATAAACAAACAGGATAAACAAACAGGAGGATTCAGTATGAAGTTATTTTCTTCATCCTTACGGCCTGAAAATCATTCGATATCTTCACCGACCGCAGTATTCAGAGAGCGACAACTCAGTCTAGAGGATGATTACCACAGTATTATTCAAGCTTTTGAGCCAGAATCGATTATGGCAGAGCAAGCTAGTGAAAATAATATTGTCTTAGCGCAAGCGATAGAAAATTGCTCAGGATACGGCTTATTTTATCCAGATATTACCGCGCTTGATCAGACTTTATTGTTAAAGCGTTGTGCCAAAATTATCTTATTAGAGCCAGAAAGTTCCTCTATCCAAATATTTGAAAGGTTTGGCAGTGTGGTGTTTGATTTAGCAGACTATCAACAGGCAGTTCGTGATCTTGTCTATCAGGGTGCCTTTATTTTTGATGATGAATAGATGGCGATTAAATTGCTCTTAAAATGAGGAAGGGTCTGATGTCAAATCATTTTGTACAGCCGCTTTATGACGCTGCTTTAGATATTGTTGGGGATATTCATGGCGAAATTGACGCATTAAAAAGTTTAATGAAAGTGCTGGGTTATGATGGAAATGGACAGCATCTTGCACAGCGGAAACTTATTTTTGTCGGTGACTTATGTGATCGAGGGTTGGACAGCGTTGCAGTGATTCAACTGGTGAAAAGGCTTATTGAAAATGGCAATGCTCAATGTGTATTGGGCAATCATGAGTTAAATTTATTGATTGAGTCTAAGCGCGAGGGCAATGGTTGGTTTTTTGGTTCCCCGCATGAAGATGATGAAAAACCCTTTAATTCAAATGCAATATCCGCTGCAGAGAAAGACTGGATTATTCAGTTTTTAAATACATTACCACTGGCTTTAGAGTCTGAAAAATTAAGAATCGTACATGCTTGTTGGGATCAGGCTTCAATTGATGCTTTACAGCAATGTCACTCCAGTTCGATAAAAGCGGTCTATGATCAATTTGTGCAGCGGGCAGAGCAACAGATACAGTCCTCAGGTGTTGCTCATCACGCTCAGCAGGAAGAACTGTGCTATCAAGCTGAATTGAAAAATCCGCATACGCAGGTGCCATTATTAGAAAATTTAGCCCAGAAAGACATTTTAGAGCAAATGCATAATCCCATTAAAGTGCTGACTTCGGGTGCTGAAGAGATCGTTGAGCACCCCTTTTTTGCTGGCGGAAAATGGCGCATGGTCGGTCGTTTGCCTTGGTGGCAAAGCTATCAGGCTGAAATTCCCGTGGTGATGGGGCATTATTGGCGTAATTTTAATAGCACTGAACAAAAGAGTGGTTTATTTAAGCATATCGATGCGGTGCAATGGTTTGGCTTAAAAGGCAATGTCTTCTGTGTCGATTACTCTGTGGGAAAGCGCTATTTAGATCGTCATCATCAACGTAATTTTTCCCATCAATTGATCGCTTTGCGTTTTCCTGAGCGTGTTCTCATGCTCGAAGATGGTAGGCAGCTACAAACCGAACCGAATTAAAATTTAAAGTAGGGAAAATGGATTAAAACTCAGTATTGTTTTGATGATCTTATCTGTTGGCGTTAGATGAAAAAACATCATCACCTCTTAGGCAGATTGATCAACATTAAAGACAGCACTGCTCAGAATAAGCACTTTGGGTTATGCAGCTTCTGGCGTATGCTAGAGCAAAGAATATCTGTGCTAAATTGTAAAAAAACACATGATATTTATGATAAAAGCCGTACTATAAAAATGATTTTGTTGAGTTTGTAATACTATGTCTCAGATTGATGTTCTTGTTCCTTTGGCTGAAATCGAGGTGAACCGAGCCGAGCTTCTCTCGATTCAACGCAATGACTTATTGCCGTTACTAGAGGATCAATATCGTCTGAATCATTATGCAGAACATGTGGTTCAAGCGCAGTCTGTGTTGTTAAATGGCATAGATCCACATTTAACGCAGCAACTGAGCGCCACCATCGAACAGTTGATTCATGCTTTAGCCGATTCAAAAAAGTATTTAAAAAAGCGTCAGTTTAATGCTTTGCAAAAGTGGCTGGGCATCGACTTAGAATATGGTTCAGGCCAAGTCGGATATTATAAAAATTTAGATCAATTGTTAAATCGTGCCAATCATTTAAGTCAAAAACTACAAGTGGAAATTCAAAAATCACAAGCACGTTTTCAGCAGTTAATGGGGCAGCGTGAACAGATGGCAAAATATATTCAGGCCGCGCAAGAATTTTTGCAGGAATATCCGAAGTTTATCCAAAATCAGCATCCTTTAGATAATTTCTCTGAAAGGCTATCGAAAAAGATTAATACCTTACATACCTTGCAAACCAGTAATGATATTGCAATTACACAAATGCAGTTGTCTCAGCAATTGTCTTTTACCTTGCTTGATCGTTTTAAAGAGGCTCAGCAGGTGTTAATTCCCGCTTGGAAATACCATATTCAACAAAGCAATCAGAATCATTCTAGCCATGAAATGGAAAAATTGGACAGTAGCCGCGAGCAATTGATTAAGACATTAAAACAATCCTTACAGAAATCGACACATTAACCATATTATTTTAGGTGCATCATGACTGAATTTAAACCTACAGATTTAAGCGTTGATTTAAGCAGCGAAGTTACTCAGCAGAAATTTCAGCAGCTCAATTTACAAGAGATTGGTTTGCAAAATTCAGACTTTAATGAAGTCATGAATGCGCGTAAAGAATTGGCGGAGATCAGCCATACTGCAGTTGCTGAATACGGTAAAAATATTGCCACCAAAACGTCGACCTACACCGATGAACTTTTAAATTTGGTGCAAAATAAAGATCTGGATGCCACGGGGCAAAAACTCAATCAGGTGGTACAAGTGGCACAGCAGCTTAATAGCAGCAGTATTTTAAACCGTAAAAAAAGCTCCGGTTTTTTAGGCGGCTTAATCAGTAAAATGAAAGGGGCTAAACAAAGTTTTGACCAAAGCTTTAACAGCACCAAACAGCAAATTGAAGTGCTGGTACAAGAAATTGAAAGTTCTCAAGCGGGACTCAAAGCACGGGTTGAAACCTTAGATAAAATGTTTTATGGCGTACAAGACGAATATAAACAGTTGGGTATTTATATTGCTGCCGGAAAACTCAAAGAGCAGGAAATTCAGCAGCAGATTGCGACTTTAAGCAGTCAAACGCAAGATCAAACCACGGTGCAAAAGGTCTATGATTTAAACCATTTGAGTAATAATTTAGAAAAACGAGTCAGTGATTTACAAGTCTTGCAGCAGTCAGCGATGCAAACCTTGCCGATGATTCGGATTATTCAATCGAATAATTTGATGTTGGTGGATAAGTTCTATGCGATTAAAAATATCACTTTACCGGCATGGAAAAATCAAATTAGTTTAGCGATTTCTTTAAGCGAACAAAAAAATAGTGTGCAATTGGCCAATAGTATTGATGATGCCACCAATGATTTGTTGCGCCGCAATGCCGATTTGTTACACCAAAACTCGGTAGACACCGCCAGAGCCAATCAACGCTCAGTAATTGATATTGAGACACTTGAACATGTGCAAAACACCCTCATTAAAACAGTGAATGATGTGATTCAAGTGCAAAAAGAAGGCATGCAAAAACGTGCCGAAGCGGCCACGCGTTTACGTGCCTTGCAGCAAAATTTGAATCATTTGGTGATTGAATCCAGCAATGGCGGTGGCACTAAATCTTAAGCGTTTGTTTAAGTTGATGGTTCACGGTTTAGGAGAATATATTTGCCTGCTTTAGAGGAATATGCACTCAACCCTCAACAGATTGAATCTGGCATCGTGCTGCTTAAAAAGCGGCAACGTAATCTGATGCTGCTGTGTTTGAGCAGTAGCAGTATTTTTATTGCTTCAGTGGTGGCGTTATTTTTACAACATGATCTTGTCTATAGCTTCTTTGGTATCGCCACAGAATTAAAGCAATTTCATATGCCATTAAGTGTCAATGCTGATCTGGCAGCAGCCGGTCAACAAAGTGATTATTTTAGTAATCTGATGTCATGGTTTGGGTGGCTGATTTTAAAGCTGTTTGCATCCTTTATTGGGGCATTTTTTGTTATTCATTTTCTGAAAAAAATACGCTTTTTTTATCTTCGCTTTCAGTCCTTTATTTTAAAATTTGTAGGATGGTTAATCGCCTTTATTTTACTGTGGTCAGGCCTAAGCTATTGGCAATATGACCTGAATAAAGATGAACGAGATGGCTATGCTCAAATTGTGAAATACGATAAAAATATTCAACAAAGCCAATTGGCACAAGAGTTACAGCGTACAAAGCTGGCTTCACCGGTAGAGGCGTACTTACTCGCTCAAGCGGCACTGCTACATAAACCAGTAGATAAAGATGCAGCTATTCCACAGGTTTTAGCATTGGTAAAAGCAGAAAAAACAGATCCGCAGTTTATTGAATATGGTTTTAAACCTGAACAATTATGGACCATGCAGCACCAATTGTATGGCAAAAGTTTAACGCCATTGGCCGCAAGCGTGGCCAAACAAGTCGATCAAGCTGAAAAACTTAGTCAGGTGGTGAATATCTTTATTCTAATCATCTTAAGTTTATCGGCAATTTTAACGGTCATTTTATTCTTGTTATCTCAGCATTTAAAAAACCGAGCATTGCGAGTTGAGCAGCGTCTTCTATCTTAGCCAAAATGCACAGCACAACTATAAAAGCCCTATATCTGATTTTATGTAGGGCTTTTATGCTTTTGGGTCTTAATGCTGACTTTCAATAAAACCCAAGTAAGCCCAAACAGGGGGAGTGACCTCTGTTGTGAATTTCAATCTACTTATCCGATCATTAATATTTAAATGAACTGTTTTAACTATTTATAAAATTAGAC
>NZ_JXBK01000001.1:2055287-2055930 GCF_000816495.1 Acinetobacter harbinensis | reverse complement strand
TTATTGCTTAAATCCAAATAAGCCAACTTTCCAAAACTTGCTAAAAAGCTAAAATATTTCATCGAACTCAGGTTAGACTACTATTACTGTATTGAATAAATTTACTCCCTTGGAGACGCTGAAAATGTTAGATCAAAATACTTCTGCACAACTTAAAACACTTTTGCAACGTCTCGAAAGCCCCATTGAAATTATTGCCTCTTTAGATGGCTCAGATAAATCCGATAAAATTAAAGAACTGGTCGCTGAAATTGCTGCATTGTCTGACCAAGTCACTGCACGTTTTGATGGTACACATCAGCGTGCGCCCAGTTTTGCCATTGCCAAAGTGGGTGAACAGCCACGTGTTCATTTTGCCGGTTTACCGATGGGACATGAGTTTACCTCGCTGATTTTGGCTTTATTGCAAGTCTCAGGCTATGCCGCAAAAGTCTCTGATGAAGTTTTGGCACAAATTAAAGCCTTAAACTTAACTGCCGATTTTGAAGTATTTGTATCGTTAAGCTGTCATAACTGTCCAGATGTGGTACAGGCTTTAAACTTGATTGCTATTCATAATCCCGGCACCACCGCCACCATGATTGATGGCGCATTCTTCCAAGACGAAGTAGAACAGCGCAAAATTATGGCTGTGCCAATGTTA
>NZ_JXBK01000001.1:2042318-2055277 GCF_000816495.1 Acinetobacter harbinensis | reverse complement strand
GGGTGAACAGCCACGTGTTCATTTTGCCGGTTTACCGATGGGACATGAGTTTACCTCGCTGATTTTGGCTTTATTGCAAGTCTCAGGCTATGCCGCAAAAGTCTCTGATGAAGTTTTGGCACAAATTAAAGCCTTAAACTTAACTGCCGATTTTGAAGTATTTGTATCGTTAAGCTGTCATAACTGTCCAGATGTGGTACAGGCTTTAAACTTGATTGCTATTCATAATCCCGGCACCACCGCCACCATGATTGATGGCGCATTCTTCCAAGACGAAGTAGAACAGCGCAAAATTATGGCTGTGCCAATGTTATTCCAAAATGGTGAACATATTGGTCAGGGTCGTATGAGCTTAGAAGAAATCGTGGCCAAACTGGATAGCGGTTCTGCGGCCAAAGATGCCGAGAAACTCACCAAAAAAGCAATCTTTGATGTATTGGTGATTGGTGGCGGGCCTGCCGGTAACACCGCAGCGATCTATGCTGCACGGAAAGGGATTCAAACGGGGATTGTGGCAGAACGTTTGGGTTGTCACGGCATGGACACCATGGACATTGAAAACTATACCTCGGTACAAAAAACCCAAGGGCCAAAATTTGCAGCTGAAATGGAAGCACATGTCCGTTCATATGATGTTGATATCATGAACCTACAAAAAGTTGCCAGCATTCAAGGCGCTAATGAAACTGCTGATGGTCTGGTTGCAGTGACGTTAGACAATGGCGCACAGTTAAAATCTAAAACCATTGTTTTATCCACCGGTGCGCGTTGGAGAGAAATGAATGTACCGGGTGAGCAAGAATATAAAACCCGTG
This sequence comes from Acinetobacter harbinensis, assembly GCF_000816495.1. Lineage (GTDB taxonomy): Bacteria > Pseudomonadota > Gammaproteobacteria > Pseudomonadales > Moraxellaceae > Acinetobacter > Acinetobacter harbinensis. The sequence goes on along the minus strand of NZ_JXBK01000001.1, from coordinate 2,054,462 downwards.
GCGTGGCCTATTGCCCGCACTGTGACGGGCCGTTGTTTAAAGGCAAACGTGTCGCGGTAATTGGTGGCGGTAACTCAGGTGTAGAAGCGGCGATTGATTTGGCGGGTTTGGTTGAGCATGTGACTTTGGTGGAATTTGACACCAAACTGCGTGCCGATCAAGTATTGCAAGATAAACTCAACAGCTTGCCCAATACCACCGTGATTATGAATGCACTGTCGACTGAAGTGATCGGAGATGGTACGCAAGTCACAGCCCTTAAATACCAAGACCGTGCCACGCAAACAGAACACAGCATTACGCTGGCGGGGATCTTTGTACAAATTGGTTTATTGCCCAATACCGAGTTCTTAAGCACCTCCAATATTGAGTTATCAAGCCGCGGTGAAATTGTGATTAATGATCGCAATGAAACCAATGTCAAAGGCGTGTTTGCTGCTGGTGACTGTACCACTGTGCCGTATAAGCAAATTATTATTGCCACCGGTGAAGGGGCGAAAGCGGCGCTATCTGCTTTTGATTACATTATTCGTTCAGGTCAGTAAGTGAATTAAAATAAAAAGCCAAAGTGTCCCCAACACTTTGGCTTTCGTTTCCCCGTTAATTTTTATTCTTGATCGGAACTCAATTTACTAAGTCTTGGTTCCTTTTATTTATTGTTATGTTGCTCAATCATTTTTTTTGATTAGCCAAACAAATTCAGACCTTTAAATTTTTCCATCAATTGCGCTTTAGTTTCAATATGCTCAGGTTGCGGCTCGATACAATCAATGGGGCAAACATCTATACAGGTTTGATGCTGATAAAATCCCACACATTCAGTGCAGCGTTGCACATCAATTTCATAAATCTTTTCACCTTCATAAATGGCATCATTGGGACATTCCGCTAAGCACATATCACAATTAATGCATTGATCGGTAATCAACAAAGCCATTATTCACTCGCTTGATAGGCCAATGAAGGCGCCGCAATAGTGCCCGATGAATGCGGCAGATTACGAATTAATAGGGCATAGTTCATATCCACATCGGCTGGAACGGGAATATCCACAATATGACCTGAGCCTTTGGCCTCATGAGTCGGTTGGCCTTTTTTATCTAACATTTCAGTCAGCGTAAAGGTGATATTGCCTGAAGTGGTCATCAGCTCCAGTGAGTCTCCCACCTCAAAACGGTTTTTTACCTCAATTTTAATGTGATTGCCATTACGCTCTAATACTTCACCACAAAAAATTTGATGATCAAAACGTGATGAGCCAGTCTCATAATTTTGGTAATCACTATGCACATGTCGACGCAAAAAACCTTCGGTATAACCACGGTTGGCAAGCCCTTCAAGTTGCGTCATCAATGCTGGATCAAACGGTTTTTCAGCCAGTGCATCATCAATGGCTTTACGATAAATTTGTGCAGTACGCGCACAGTAAAAATAAGATTTGGTGCGACCTTCAATTTTTAACGAGTGAATGCCCATTTTGGTCAAACGGTCGACATGCTGAACGGCACGTAAATCTTTTGAGTTCATAAAGTAAGTGCCATGTTCATCTTCTTCAGCAGCAAACTGATCTTCTTCATTGCGCTGGAGTAAAACCGGTGCATCAAACTGATGTTGTGCTAAAGCATGTTGCTCATCGGCATCTTTATTTTGACAGCAGTTACTTGCTTCAAGCTGTTGAACAGGAATAACATCGCCCGTTTCATTTTCTGCGGCGGCATGAACTTTATAATCCCAACGGCAGGCATTGGTACATGCACCTTGGTTGGCGTCGCGTTTATTCATGTAGCCTGAGAGTAGACAGCGCCCAGAATATGCCATGCACAGTGCGCCATGTACGAAAACTTCAATTTCCATATCCGGTACATTGCTTTTAATTTCTTCAATTTCATCTATGGACAGTTCACGCGATAAAATCACACGAGTCAGTCCCATGTTTTTCCAAAATTTCACCGTGGCCCAATTCACTGCGTTGGCTTGAACAGATAAATGAATGTCCATTTCCGGAAAGTGTTCACGCACCATCATGATTAAACCCGGATCGGACATAATCAGCGCATCGGGTTGCATGGCCACGACTGCTTCAATATCACGGATGAAATTTTTGAGTTTGCTATTATGTGGCTGAATATTGACCACCACATAGAATTTTTTACCTAAAGCATGTGCTTCATGAATACCGATTTTTAAATTGTCATGATCAAACGCATTATTACGAACGCGTAAGCTGTAACGTGGCTGTCCTGCATAGACGGCATCTGCACCATAAGCAAATGCATAGCGCATATTTTTAAGCGAGCCGGCAGGAGAAAGAAGTTCGGTACAGTGCGTAATGCTCATAATTCAATTAAAGGCATACAAAAAATATGTGTTTATTGTAGCGCTTTAAAAATTAGATTCAACCTAGCGGCGAGCTCGGGATTGACGCTGTTTTTAAAGTAAAATAAAGCCAATAAATGCATGAGAATACAGCGCAATTTTTTGTATAAGTGATTAAATTAGTAGATTAAATTTATAAAATGTCATCCATTTGAATCAGGGTATTCGGCTGTCGATACTGCGTCAGACAAAAAATATCGAAATAAAAATCTATAGTTTATTTTTATTTCGGCCATAAAAAAGCGCACTCCAAGGTGCGCTTTTGGATACAGAGGTTATTATTTTTCAACAAAGGCACGTTCAATCACGTAATCGCCAAGCTCACCTATACGTGGGGATTCTTTTAAACCATGTTGATCGAGCAAAGCCGTAACATCTTTTAGAAAAGCTGGGCTACCACATAGCATCGCGCGGTCCACTTCCGGATTAAAGCGCTCTAAACCAATTTTTTTAAAGATTTCGCCACTTTCAATGGCAGTGGTTACACGGCCTTGGTTTGGGTAGTCTTCACGGGTCACGGTTGGGTAATACACCAACTTATCTTGAATGCCTAATTCTTGAAAAAACTCATGGTTAGGCAGTTCCTCATGAATTAAATCTTGATACGCCAATTCTGAGATGAAACGCGTTCCATGTACCACAATCACTTTTTCAAAACGCTCATAGGTTTCTGGATCACGAATGGTGGCCAAGAACGGCGCAAGTCCAGTGCCTGAAGAGAGTAAATACAGATTTTTACCTGGATTTAAATCATCTAGTACCAAGCTACCTGTTGGTTTTTTAGAAATCAGGATGTCATCACCAACTTTTACTTTTTGTAAAATTGAGGTTAAAGGACCATTCGGAACTTTAATTGAGAAAAATTCTAACTCTTCTTCATAGTTGGCACTGGCAATAGAATAAGCACGCATTAATGGCTTACCATTGACTTCAAGTCCAATCATCACAAATTGACCATTTTTAAACCGTAAAGCGGTGTCACGTGTGGTTTTAAAACTGAATAAAGTATCATTCCAGTGGTGTACGTGAGTAATCTTTTCGACGTTGAAAGCTGCCATGAAAGGTCTCAATAAATTATCAAATTAGAATAACTGAGTATTCTAATCTAAAACCATTCCCGATAAACTGAATATATTTAATTGAGGTTATCAGAAAAAGTGATTAAGCCTGTGCTTGAACTGCCTATTATTGGGTATATGAATTCTCCGTATATGGAAAAATTTGGCATACCACGGCAACCGAATTTGGTGCAAGTGGAGTCTTATATTGAAATGCAGCCACCTTATAATGATCTGTTGGCATTTGAAGGCATCGAACAATTTAGCCATTTATGGCTGTTGTGGAATTTTCATGACAATAAGCATCTACCAAGCCATGACAAATTTCGTCCTCAAGTTCGACCACCGCGTTTGGGTGGAAATCAGAAAATGGGGGTTTTTGCTACGCGTAGTATGTATCGTCCTGCACCGGTGGGTTTATCGGTGGTGCAATTTAAAGCAGTGAGAAAAGTGGGGCACTCGGTTCGAGTCTATGTCAATGGGAGCGATTTACTTCATGGCACCCCGATTATCGATATTAAGCCCTATATTCAATATTCAGATGCAGTGCCACAGGCCACAAGCGGCTATGCACAAGCTGCGCCGATTAAAATGGCGGTTATATGGACAGAATGCGCAGAGCAACACAAGCACGATTTAATTGCCGCGCAGCAATTAGATGAAAAGACTGTACAAGAGCTAGAGCAGGTCTTGGCACTGGATCCAAGGCCAGCCTATCAGCACGATGCTGAACGGGTGTATAAAATGGACTTTGCTCAGTTGGCCGTGAGTTTTTCTGTGCAATTGTCACACGTGGTAATTTTAGATGTTGCACCGCTTTAGCCGTGACTGAGCCAGAAAAACAGACTAACACATACCAGCATATGTAGAATTTGCACAGGGATAAATACACGAGCAAATGTCCAACCGCCGCTCAACATTGCATTTATGCACTTAGAGAGGGCGTGTGCACCCAAGCCTAGCATCATGGCATATAGCAAGGTGGGATGGTTGGGGTCGCCTTGCACAAACACTGCCGCAGCGGCTGCATGAATCTCAAACAAAGAAGCCAAGAGTGTACCGATGATCAAACCGGCATCACCGAGCAATATATTCAAGCCATATACGCCGGCTTGAATTAGGGTCAAAGTACCTGCAATCAGGGCGGCTTCTTTTAAACTAAACATTCGACTGTCGGTTAAATCTAAATTTTCTTTTGGTGATGACTTATGCAGCAGCCATAAACCACAGAGGACTAAAATCAGGATTGCCGCCAAGCAAGGAAGCAGTAAAACTTTGAGCCAACTCAAGGAAATACCTGCGGCAATAATCAATAACAGCACCAAGGTGGAAATGCAGGACATCAGTGCTGCACCGGCATTGCAGTGCGCATCTGCACGATCTGCCCGAACTTCCATACCTAAGCTGGCAATCGTGGCTGTACTGGAGACAAAACCTGAAGCAATCGCGGAAAGAATCAGGGCATTTTTTGACGAGAGTAAACGCTTAGTAATATGTGCTAAGGCTTGCACAGCTAAAATTAGTGCCAGTAGCTTTAAAATAAGATAAGGATTGAGCACGGAACCCCATAACGGCGTGTTGGGAGTCAACGGTAAACCAATTAAAATCAAGGCCAGTAAAAATAAACCGTCTTTAAACTCAGCTTCAGTAATCCACTGCGCGGCAATGCCATGAATTGAATGTTTCATCATTAAAATAATGGTTAGCATGACCGAAAGACTGGCCGCCAGTGTAATATTCCACAGGCACAGTGCCCCAATAAAATAACTCATGACAAAAGCCACTTCGGTGGTGACGCCCAGATCTTGAGTCTGATTTTTAACTGAGAAAATAGTAATACCCCCAATAATCAGTGCTCCAATTGCACCAAAAATTGCGCCAAAGCTAAAACACAGTGCGCCCAGCAGCGTACAGAGCACAAAAGAGCGAATACCTGCAAAGCTCTGTTGATTTTCGCGCTGCTTACTTCTTTCGCGCTCTAATCCAATTAATAACCCACAGCCTAACGCTGCCGCTATCACCATCAGTAATTCTTGAAATGCCAGATTTTGTAGCTGTAGATTAAGCAGATGATGCACAGTATTGATCCAAGAATTTAAGATTAAAAGAGAAAGGTGCTTAAACAATATACAGTGCAGTATTGTGGATAGATCGGCAAAAGTACAAGCCAAATTGACCTCAATAGAGGTAATTTTTTTATTTTAAGCGGCTTCAAAAAGATGAATAGCACTTATTTGAGGTTAAAGCAGCCAAAGCGCTTATCTTTTGAAAGCGGATTTAAGTCAGATAAAAATTAGTTTGTTATAGTGGGCTGTATATTTGGGGGCGAATAACAATGAATTTTAATTTTGAAATGGACACCTCATGGTGTTTAGAACAACTACAAAAAGATGGACGGATTACCGAGCGCAATAAGCTGTTGATTCAAACCACACATCGGCAACGTGAACAATTGAAATGGCATCCTTTACAGTGGATTGCACATTTTAATTTAATCGATCAAGCGCATCCGCAATCGATCTTAACCTTAAATCGTTTATGTCAGTGGATTGCTGAAAAAGCCCATTTACCTTTTTATGTGATTGATCCGTTAAAGGCCGATGTTGGCGCTTTAACCAATGTAATGTCGCAAGAATTTGCACTGCGCAATAAAATTTTAGCGGTCGAAATTCAGCCCGATCAGGTGTTAATTGCCACCGATCAGCCGTATCAAACGGAATGGATTGCCAACTTACAACACAGCTTGCTGCCTAAAAAAATTCAGCGCGTGATGTTAAGTCCCGATCAATTACAACGTTATTTGGTGGAATATTATCAGGTCAGCCGTGCGGTTAATTCATCGCAAAAATCCAATGCTTATGAACGTGACCATAAAGGCGTAGAAGCACTGTTACAATTGGGTGATACGCAAAATCCCGATGCCAATGACCAACATATTGTCAAATTGGTCGATTGGGTTTTACAGTTTGCTTTTGAACAAGGCGCCAGTGATATTCATCTCGAGCCACGTAAAGACACCGGTAAAGTACGTTTTCGTATTGATGGCGTGCTGCACACCATTTATAAAATGCCAGCCAATACGCTGATGGCGGTAATTTCGCGGATTAAAATTTTAGGTCGCATGAACGTGGCAGAAAAACGTAAGCCGCAAGATGGGCGTTTAAAAACACGCACGCCAAAAGGTCAAGAAACAGAATTACGTTTATCGACTTTGCCGACGGCTTTTGGTGAAAAATTGGTGATGCGTATTTTTGATCCCGAAGTGTTGGTCAGAAGCTTTGAACAATTGGGTTTTGAAGGTGGATTGCTCAGTGATTGGCAAGCCTTAACCGCGCATAGTCACGGGATTATTTTAGTGACTGGCCCGACCGGTTCTGGTAAAACCACGACGTTATATTCCTCGCTGAAACAGTTGGCCACGGAAGAAGTCAATGTCTGTACCATTGAAGATCCGATTGAAATGTTAGAGCCAAGCTTTAATCAAATGCAGGTGAATCAAGGCATTGATTTAGGGTTTGCCGATGGCGTGCGCGCGTTAATGCGTCAGGATCCAGACATTATTATGGTCGGTGAGATTCGCGACCACGATACCGCCAATATGGCCATTCAAGCGGCCTTAACCGGACATTTGGTGTTATCGACCTTACATACCAACGATGCACCCTCAAGTTTAACGCGCTTACATGATTTAGGAATTCAGCCCTTTTTAACCGCAGCGACCATTTTGGGCGTATTGGCACAGCGTTTGGTGCGTAAACTCTGTCCACATTGCAAGGCTGAAACCTTTATTAATGAGCAAGAGTGGAAACATCTGACATTTGACTATGCCATTGAGATGCCAGATTTTGTCTTTCATGCGGTGGGCTGTGAGCAGTGCCGTCATACCGGCTATAAAGGGCGGGTCGGTATTTATGAATTTATGCCACTAAGTTTAGAAACCAAACAAATGATTAGTACAAATGCCGATTTAAATCAATTGCGTGCACAGGCCAAAAAGGAAAAAGTTGAGCCTTTACGTATTGCTGGGGCGCGTAAAGTTTTGGCCGGAATGACCACTTTAGAAGAGGTATTACGCGTTGTACCGTTAAATTAAACGGATCTAATTTAGAGGCTTTAAAAGTATATTAAAGCGCTATCTACAGTTGAAATCTGATCCAAAGTATTGAAAAAGCAGTATGTGTCTAGGCGACATACTGCTGATATCCACGGGTATTGTTGTTAATTGTGTGCCGCTTATTTGGTCAAAATTAATCGATTGTTACGGGTCAAGCGTAAACGATATTCTTCTCCTGCATGCATAATGCGAATTTCTCGGCCTAAAGAAAATAGGTTGTTGGAATGCAACATCGGTAGTGCTTGTGCCAGATCATTATTGCGGGTAAATAAGCTAAATGGTGCGTTCATTCCTTTGACTCCGTGGGATGTGGATAACGGTTTAAATGATAATCATTATCGAATAAGACTGTCAATCGTTTATTTAATATTTTATAAAAAAGCTAAACTTGCTTACACTTGGTTATATTTCAGCTAAAAGGCCAACGCATGTCGAAACCCACCATTCATGTTGCAATCGCAATTTTATTGCATCAAGACCAAGTGTTGGTCGGCTGGCGTGAGGCAACGCAGCATCAGGGCAATAAATATGAATTTCCGGGCGGAAAAGTAGAAAATGCGGAAACGCCATTGGCGGCGTGTTGCCGTGAAACGCAAGAGGAAGTGGGAATTCATTTATCCGATTGGCATGCTTTTGATGTGATTGGCCATGAATATGACGATGTGCGGATCAACTTGCATGTGTTTCATGCGCATGTGCCGACAGACGTATTAAGTCAAATTCAAGCGCCGTGGCAATGGTACAAGCGCGATGAATTATTAGATTTGAATTTTCCCAGTGCCAATCAAGCCATTATTCAGCGCTTATATTGGCCGCGTCAAATCAAAATTTCTGAGCAGTTGGCGAATTTATCTCAGTTACCAGCCAATCAACTGATGTATTGGCGCGTGGATGCCCATCAAGCCGAATGTATTGAATTGGCTGAAGTCAGTGTCGAGCATATCTCGCGGCTGATTGTGAATATTGAGATGTATCAACAGTTAAATTCAATTCAACAGCAGGCTATTTCTGCAATCCATTTAAAACAAAATCAAGTGCTGGCTTTAAAAGCCGGTGATTTATCCAAAGGAAAACGCTACCTTGCTGCTTGTCATGACTTGGCCTCGATGCAGCAGGCGCAGCGCATTGGGTGTGATGCGATTTTACTCAGTCCAGTGCAGACGACGCACACTCATCCTGATGCCGTGGCACTGGGTTGGCCACAGTTTGAGGCACTGGCTGCTGCGGTGGATATTCCGGTTTTTGCCTTGGGTGGAATACGTCGTGATGACTTGATGCTGGCTCAGCAGCACGGTGCATACGGGATTGCCGGCATTCGTTTTTTATAACTTGAGCATTAGCTGTATAAGATCCTCGGTGGCGATATCTTATACAGCCTATATCTTGTTATAAGCCTTTTAATGCTTTTTCAGCTTGCTGTATGGTTTTTGAGTTTTTTTGCTGCTGGCCAGCTTTTAAAATCACCAACCACAGCTGCTTTTTCATCGGTTTAGTTTGTGCATAACTTAAGCCACGCTGTGCAAGCGCTTGCGCATTGGCGGGCTTATTTTTTTTATCGGCCACCAAGGCCAAATATAAAAAAGTCTCTGCCGATTGTGGCGCTAAACGTTGTGCCTGAAGGACTGCATTTTCCGCTTCATTCCATTTGCCTTGTTTATAGGCCAGTTGCGTCTCTTGCATCAGTTTCTTAAAGGCCGGAATTTGGCGGCCATCTGAAAAATGCTGTTGATTCTTTTGTTCTGGAATCACGATGCGCATTTTCTGACGTTGAATTTCTTCACGTTCATAAGGGCGAATCACAACACCTGCTGGCGTTTTAACATCCTGTTTTTCTGATGATGGTGCAGGTGGGGCTTCTTTAGAGGACGTATCAGGCGTTGGTAGGCTTTGACAGCCCACCAAGCCTATGAAAATTAAACCAAGCGTGATTTTTGGATAAAGATTAAATCGTATATGCATTGTTCGTTTTCAGCCTAATTATCATAGCTACCGCTGGAAATGACTTCGGTATTGTTAGACAAATCGCGTTGCATTTCAGTTTCACTTTCACGAATATAATTTTCAATACTATCGTTTTGATCGGTCGGTGTTGCAGGATTTTCCGTATTAGGCGTGTAAGTCGGCTCCACTTGATAATGCGGCAGACCACATGCTGTGGCTTGACGCGGCACATGACGACGCAAAATAGGAATATACATCGCACCTTCACAGCCTTGTGCTGCCAAATAGCCGGTTGCACTGTCAATCCAATGCCACTGCACATTTTCTGTCTGACGTAAGTTGACTGGGTTTTGACGTAACTGTTTCATGACGTTGGTCCAAACCGGCAGTGCGCCTGAAGAACCGGTCAGGCCTGTGACTTTATTGTCATCTAGTCCCAACCACACCACACTTAAGTAATTGCCTGAATAACCTGCAAACCAAGAGTCGCGTGTATCATTGGTGGTGCCTGATTTACCTGCCAATTTTAAATCTGTAGGTAAGCTGCTATAAGCTGAACGCCCTGTTCCTGAACTCATTACTTGTTGTAAGCCATAATTCAAAATATAGGCCGCAGATGGATCAATGGTTTGTTGGACGGTTAGACCATAACGTTCCAGTAAACGACCATTAGAATCGACCACTGAACGAATAGATTTGATTGGATATTTAAAGCCACCAGTAGCAAAGTTACTATAAACATTCATCACTTCCATTGGCGACATATCTACCGCACCCAAGAAAATAGATGGATAGTTTGGAATCTCTGAGGTCACGCCAAATTTTTTCAAATGGTTACTAAAGGTTGAAATACCAAATTCTTGACCTAAACGTACCGCCGCAAGGTTATATGAATTGGCCAGTGCCACCGCCATAGGGGTGATGCCATGTCCGCCACCAGCATAGTTTTTCGGGGTCCAGCTTTTTCCGGCATTGGTAATGGTAATTGCACTGTCATCAATTGGACTGGCCCAATTGTAACGTCCCGATTCAATTGCCGATAAATAAATCACCGGTTTAAGTAACGAGCCAACTTGACGCTTAGCATCCAATGCTCGATTAAAGCCGGTAAAATCTTGTGTTGAACCTACAGCGGCCACCAACTCGCCATTTTCTGGATGCGAAATTAAAACCGCACCTTGTAAATCTTTTAAGCGTGCTGGATTGGCCTGACTTAAACGTGAAACTGAGGACTTAAAAGCCTCTTGTACTTGGGTTTGTGCAATCGGATCTAAGGTGGTAAAAATTCTTAAACCTTGATTGGTTAAATCACCTTCTTGATATTCAACGCGCAATTGACGACGAACAATATCTAAAAAGTCTGGAAAACGAGCCGGACCTAAGGTGGGTTTAGCCAACACATTTAACGGTCGCGCAATTTCTTGTTCATATTGTGGCTGCGTCAGATAACCCATCACCAACATATTGTTTAAAACAATATCACGACGTTTTTTTGCATATTCTGGGTTTTTCCACGGATTAAACAAAGAGGGTCCTTGCACCAAACCCACCAAGTAGGCTTGTTGGGCAATGTTTAATTCTCGAAGCGGTAAACCAAAGTAAAATTGTGAGGCCAGTCCATAACCATTAATAGAATAGTTGCCATTTTGACCCAAGTTTACTTCATTTAAATAGGCTTCTAAAATTTCATCTTTGTCATAATGCAGTTCAATTAACAACGCCATGAGCGCTTCATTGACTTTACGCTTTAGGGTTCGCTCTGGACTTAAATAAAAGTTTTTAACCAATTGCTGCGTCAGGGTTGAACCACCTTGACGTTTGCCTCCGGTCACATTGCTGACCAAAGCGCGCGCAATACCGCGAAATGAAACCCCATGATGATGATAAAAATTACGATCTTCGGTGGCAATTAACGCTTCAATCAGCGGTTTCGGTACTTTGTTGAGTTTAATTAGTACGCGGTCTTCATTGTGCTGCGGATAAATACCGCCAATTAAGAGCGGCTCTAAACGTGCAATACCAGTAGCAGACGGTTTAGTGGCACTTACTTCTGCAATTTGATTGTTGCCAAAATTGACTTTTAATACTTGTTCAGGCTCTACGCTGTCACCAAAATCAAACCCGCGCGTGTGTACATACAGCTCACTGCCTGAAGTCACGTAACTGCCAGATTTGGTATAACTGTCAGATTGCTTATAACCCAATAATTTTAATTCTTGTGTGAAATCGGTCTGATTGACGGGTGCATTGGTATAAACCTCTAAAGGACGAGAGAAAACTTTGGCTGGAATGTCCCAGCGTTGTCCTTCAAATTTGTCACGGATAATATTATCCAGACGGATTAAATACAGACTAAATGCTAAAAATGCGCCAATAATCACTATTGAAAAAATAAGGGCCAGTAAACCGATACCGCGTTCAGACTTCATCAATGGTTATAAGATCCTAATAAATTGTGCTAATCATGCGAAGCTTTTTGTTTTTTTGCAATAATTAATCTGTGACTGACAATAAAATATACACAGGCTGCTTGAATAAACCGCTTAATCTGTGATTGAGGGCACCAAGCTGTTAATTTTTGTGCAGCAGCCAGTGAAAAAATTGACCATCTTTTTTTAAGGTCATATACAGAACCTCGTTAAGTGCTCTAATTGA
>NZ_JXBK01000001.1:2028722-2042308 GCF_000816495.1 Acinetobacter harbinensis | reverse complement strand
AAGATTTAATTAAAAACAAGCCTATAACAGGGTGTTTGGCGTGAAGCAGCCACAATTTAAGGCTGGATTGAGTGCTGAGGTTTAGACGCTTTTATTTAGATTGAGTATTCGTGCTGATCCGCAAGCTTGCTGAACTTTAAAGTTTTTTAAAATGAATAAAGTTAATGCTATGATGGATTGGAATCGTAGCGGAGCGATGTTTCAGGTGCAAATTTCACATAAAACTTTTCGGAACATTGGATTAATTGGCCGTCCAGATAAATCATCAGTGGTTGAAACGTTAAGCCTTATTCATGATCATTTATTAAATTTAGGCCTGCATCCAGTTTTTGATACAGAAACAGCCCAATTGGTTCCTTATGAAAATACCCAAACGGTCAGCCGTAATTTACTGGGTGAAGTGGTCGATTTGGTCATTGTTGTCGGTGGTGATGGCTCTTTGCTGCATGCCGCGCGCGCGTTGGTAAAGCACAATACTCCCGTGGTGGGTGTAAACCGCGGGCGTTTAGGTTTTTTAACCGATATTAAGCCGACTGAAGTTATTTTTAAGTTAGACCAAGTGCTCAAAGGCGAATTTCAGCTTGATCGGCGTTTTTTGCTTGAAATGGAAATTCGTTCTAAAGGGCAAAGTATTTATGAAGCGATTGCTTTAAACGACATTGTTTTACACTCGGGTCGCTCGGTACATATGATTGACTTCGATTTACATATTGATAGCCAGTATGTCTATCGTCAGCACAGCGATGGTTTAATTGTCTCTACACCGACGGGTTCAACTGCATATGCGCTATCGGGGGGTGGGCCTATTGTTCATCCTAGTATGGATGCGATCTCTTTAGTCCCGATGCATCCGCATACCTTGTCATCACGTCCGATTGTGGTTGGTGGGCAAAGTGAAATTAAGATTATGATTCGCGAGAATCGCGTGTTGCCGATGGTCAGTGCCGACGGTCAGCACAGCGTGTCATTGAGTGTGGGTGACAGTCTACACATTCGTAAACATCCCTTTAAGTTGAACTTACTGCATCCACCGGGTTATGACTTTTATATGGCATGTCGTACCAAACTTGGTTGGAATCAAGATTTCGACTCTTTACAACAACAGGATTAAATGATGAATATTGAACAAATGCTAACCATGCTCGATCCTGAGATTGTGTCGCGTTTAAAGACTGCTGTGGAAATTGGTAAATGGCCCAATGGTGTGGCATTGACTAAAGAGCAGCGTCAAATTTGCATGCAGGCGGTTATTGCATGGGAAGCGCAAAACTTACCTGAAACAGAGCGCAGTGGTTATATTGATAAAGGGCATAAAGAAGAGGGCGATGAGTGCGACTCGCATGTACCTGAGCCTGAATTTAAACCGATTCGTTTTGTATAAATAGCATGGCTTTGCGGGTTAGAGTTTAAATTTTAACCCTCGCGATTAATCAGTGTTGGTTTTTTAAAATAGGACGATATGCATATCGTCCTATTTTTTTAACATAAGTACGCTATGGCGCTATTCACTTAGTTTTATCCAGCTAAAAATTGAATTACTTTTTTAACTGAACACAGCCCATCTTTATCTTAGATTTAAGCCAGGAAGACGCCGTAGAGTTTTATGCTTATTTTGGCGATTGAAGGACTTTACGACTTTGCCAAAGTACTTGCGCTTTTAACATGGCTTCTTCAAAACTCGCGCAAACGCCCATGGTATATAATGCAATACCCATGGTTTCGATCACCGCTATTTCGCCATATTCATGCGACTGTTGACCTTGCCAAACGGCTTTAAAGGTTGCTAAATCCAACTGTTCTTCACTTGCGCTGCGGTTTTCCGTCAGTTTTGGTAACTCATGTTCATAGAGTTGCCCATTTTTAATGCCACAAATGAGGGTTTTTGCATCAGGATTGCGCTCAAACTCACCGCCTTCGCCTTTAATCACCACACTATTTTGATAGCCTAATTTAAACGCCGCATGTTGATGTGAAGTGCGATATGCCGGATGAAAAATTGCTTGTAAGGTGGCTTTGGCATTAAACGGATTGATTAAGCGCGCCAAGGTATGAATGGGTGAACGTAAACCCATGACATTTCGTAAATCGATTAAATCACTTAAAATGGGGGACATGGCTGCCAAAGGCAAATAGGCAAAATTCTGCTGTTGTAACTGTTGTTCAACCGCTTGATCCGTGTGACAAATCGGATATCCCAAATATTCTAAAACCTGTTCGGTATAGATTCGATTCACGGTATGACCCGATGCGCCGTGCATCACAATTCTATAGCCATTTTCTGCCAACGTAAGCGCGGCCAATAAAAACCAAGGATAGTGTTTACGCTTACCAGCATAGGATGACCAGTCTAAATCGACCGCTAACGCTTGAAAATTCAGTTGATCGCGCGTGGCTTGTACAAAACCTGCCAATTCATCCACCGATTCTTCTTTCACACGCAGCAGCATTAAAAATGCACCCAACTGTACATCTAATACCTCACCTTTTAAAATCATGCTAAATGCTTGATACGCTTCATCAAAGCTAAGTGAGCGCGAACTATTCTTGCCTTTGCCGAGTATCCGAACAAACTGTGCAAAAGGATGTTCAGTATTTTTATAGATATTACGTTTGGTATTCATAAGCTGACTAACTACATTTGTTTTAAAAAAGAGTGAGATAAAGAATTCTGGAAAATGAGAAAAATACTTTAAGCATAATTGAAATAAAAATATCACGTTTTAGTTTAGACCAATGTCTAATACGAAATAGGCGGATATTTGTTCGGTCTCACCAATCAAGCATAACAAAGCTTCAAAAATTAGGTAAAATTTAATCGATGTTAGACTTTAGTGTCATTTAAATCTCCCGATCTAATGATTTTGACTGTGAGAATGGTCAGATTCGCGTGATTTTTAATCGTATTAATAAAAGATATTTATTGTTCAGTATTGAATGAATTCAATATTTTGGCGCTCTTTTGCTTGGCAAAAGAGGTTTGGGCTGTTTATTTTCTGAAAATAGACAAAATCTGAATATTTCTTATAAAGAAATATATCGTGAAGTGATGTCATGGCTAAAAAACCAATTTATAAGTCACTGTATTTTCAAGTGATCGTTGCCATTATTGCCGGTATTCTGGTTGGTTATTTTTCACCAAGTGGAACCCAAATCATTAATGGGGCAGAACAATATGTACCGGGCTTAGGCGAACAGCTGAAACCGTTAGGTGATGCTTTTATTCGTTTGATTAAAATGATCATCGCACCTGTGATTTTTTGTACCGTGGTGAGTGGTATTGCGGGTATGGAAAGTATGAAGTCGGTGGGTAAAACCGGCGGTATTGCTTTGCTTTATTTTGAAATTGTTTCAACCCTTGCCTTATTGATTGGTTTGTTGGTCATCAATATTGCAAAACCCGGGGTAGGGATGAATATTGATCCTGCATCTTTGGATATTTCTGGTATTTCTAAATATGTAGAATCAGGTCAATCGCAGTCAACCGTTGATTTCTTGATGAACATCATTCCTAACACGGTGGTGGGTGCATTTGCTGAAGGTGAAATTTTACAAGTTTTAGTGTTTGCGATTTTATTCGGTTTTGCACTGCATAAACTGGGTGATGCCGGTAAACCGGTACTGAAATTTATCGATCAAGTGTCGCATGTGTTCTTCAATATCGTGAATATGATTATGAAGTTAGCACCGATTGGTGCATTTGGTGCGATGGCCTTTACCATTGGTAAATATGGTATTAGTAGCTTGGCGCAATTGGCACAATTAATTTTGTGTTTCTATGCCACCTGTTTGTTGTTTATCTTTATTGTTTTGGGCAGTATCAGCCGATTCTGTGGTTTTAGTATCTTAAAAATCATTCGTATGATTCGTGAAGAATTATTGATTGTGTTGGGTACTTCATCTTCTGAATCCGTCTTGCCGCGCATGTTGAAAAAACTTGAAATTGCAGGCTGTGAAAAATCGGTGGTGGGTTTGGTGATTCCAACCGGTTATTCCTTTAATCTTGATGGTACCTCGATTTATTTAACCATGGCGGCAATCTTTATTGCCCAAGCGACCAATACGCAATTAGATATTGAACATCAAATTACCCTGTTGGTGGTGTTGCTGATTTCATCTAAAGGCGCAGCAGGTGTAACGGGTTCAGGCTTTATTGTGATGGCAGCGACGTTGTCGGCAGTGGGACATATTCCTGTAGCTGGTTTGGCTTTAATCTTAGGTATTGACCGTTTCATGTCAGAAGCACGTGCTTTGACCAACTTGGTTGGTAACTCATTGGCCACCATTGTGGTGGCAAAATGGGTGGGTCAATTAGATGTTCAACAGCTGAATTATGCTTTAGATCATCCAGAAGAGGTGGATGCCAAAATGTTGGAAGAAAGCAAAATTTAATCAGGTTAACCCATCAATAGATTAAAAAGGAAGCTACGGCTTCCTTTTTTTGTGTCTGTAGCGTACGCAAATATGCAGCATTTAGCACATGACAGCCGATGCGAAAGTGCATAGGATAAAGCGAATAACGATAATACTTAATACAAGGACAGCATATGTTGGCTTATGATGCAGATTTAGAACTTTTCCGTGACAACTTTAAGCGCTTTATGCAGCAGCATGTCGCTCCGCATTATGAACAATGGGAACGTGATGGCATTATGCCGCGTTCGCTGTGGAATGCTTTGGGCGAAAATGGCTTTTTATGCGTTGATCTACCGGAGCAGTATGGCGGTTATGACGTTCCAGTAGATTACTCCTTAATGTTGGTGGAAGAATCTGCCCGTGCAGGCTTTAGTGCACTATCGACCGGAATTTCTTGTCACTCTGAAATTGCTGCACCTTATATTTTAAATATCGGTACGGAGGCACAAAAACAATATTGGCTGCCTAAAATGGCCGCCGGTGAAGTGGTCGGTGCCATTGGCATGACCGAGCCGGGTGCAGGCTCTGATTTACAAGCCATGCGAACCAATGCAATTTTGCAAGATGATCATTACCTGTTAAATGGCTCTAAAACCTTTATTTCAAATGGTCAGCATGCTGATTTGGTGATTCTGGCGGTTAAAACAGATCCGCAAGCACGTGCCAAAGGTGTGTCGTTAATGCTATTAGATACGCATTTAGACGGTTTTAAAAAGGGCACCAATTTAAGTAAAATTGGCCTACATTCTCAAGATACCTCTGAATTATTCTTTGACAATATTCAAGTGCCTAAAGATCAATTATTGGGTCAAGCAGGGCAAGGATTTGCTTATTTAATGCAAGAGTTGCCGCGAGAACGTACTGCCATTGCCGCAACTGCTTTGGGTGCAATACGCGGTTGTATTGATATCACCATTGCCTATGTGAAAGAGCGTCAAGCCTTTGGTCAACCTATTAGCCAATTTCAAAATACTCGTTTTGTCTTGGCGCAGGCAAAAATAGATGAACAAGCCACGGCTGCTTTTTATCAGCACAATGTCGAGCTATATAAACAAGCCAAGCTGGATGTAGAAACAGCAGCTGCATTAAAAAGCTTTAGTACTGATATGCAAATGAAAGTTGCGGATAACCTTTTACAATTGTTTGGCGGCTACGGCTATATGAGTGAATATCCGATTTCTCGTTTCTTTGTTGATGCACGTATTCAACAAATTTACGGTGGAACCAATGAAATTATGAAAGAGATTGTGGCGCGTGGCCTTTTAGGTCGCTAATTTTTAAGTTAGGGCACAAATAAAAAGAGCCATTTGGCTCTTTTTATTGTTTCAAGACTTGTAAACTCTCATGAATAAACACCGCTAAATCTGCGTAGCTGCGTGAGGAGATATACAGATTATTGTCATTGACTACGCCTACATTGTAATACACCGCACCGGCATCAACCAATTGTTTAGATAGGGTATGAATGGTGGTCATTAAGCGGCCTTGCACCACTTTTGCAGCAATTAACAATTGCGGGCCATGACAGATACTCATAATGGGTTTTTCAGCTTGGGCAAAATGCCGGACAAAATGTACAAATCGCGCATCTTCAGATAAGTATTGCGCTGAATTTCCTCCGGGGATTAATAGGGCATCAAAATCATCAATCCCGACATCATCAATACTGTGGTCAATGGTTACGGCTGCTTTGCGCTGTTGACCATAAATAATATTGCCAGCGCTTTTCTCAATATTTGAAATACTATGCCGCGCTGCACGAAAGGCTTGAACTGGCTCTGAATATTGCAGCTCTTCAAAATCATGCGTGACTAAAACTGCGATTCTTTTTGGCATTCTTCTGCTTCTGAACGATGGGATTAAAACGACTATAAATTAAACAATTCTGTTGTGTTTAAGAATTTGGTAAACAGGTATGACAAAATAAAAAAGCCTCAAAGCATAGGCCTTGAAGCTAAGTTTTATCAATTTAAGTGATTGAATTTAAGCTGGTAATTTATCTTGCTCCATTTGGCGTAATTCTGTGCGTAGAATTTTTCCGACCGTTGACTTGGGCAGCTCAGTTAAAATCTCAATCGATTTTGGAATTTTATAAGCGGTCAGATTATCCTTACAGTGCTTTAAAATGTCCGCGATTAAAAGATGCGGATTATGAGAGGTAATAAAGGCTTTCACTGACTCACCGGTATAGGGGTCGGGAACACCAATGACTGCTGCTTCAAAGACATCGAGATGTTCAACCAAAATGGCTTCAATTTCATTGGGATAAACATTAAAGCCAGAGACAATCACCATGTCTTTTTTACGATCTAAGATATAACAAAAACCATCTTCGTCCACTTTGGCAATATCGCCGGTATGTAACCAGCCCTCAATAAAAGTTTCTGCGGTTTCTGTGGGACGGTTTAAATAACCCAAGACAATTTGCGGGCCTTTAATGCACAACTCGCCCGCTTCACCCAACGGCACCTCCTGACCATGGGTATCAATAATTTTAATATCCGAGCCGGGCAGTGGAAAACCAACCGAGCCTTGACGAATATGTTGAATTGGCGGGTGTAACAAAGCAGCACAACTGGTTTCAGTCATCCCAAAGCCTTCAATAATGCTGCCGACTTTGGCTTTCCAGTTTTCTGCGGTGGTTGGACGTAAGGCGGTGCCGCCTGACAGTGCGCAAGTGAGTTGAGGTGGGTTTTCAATAAACCAATCTTCTTCCAATAGACCGGCATATAAGGTATCGACACCGGTTAACCACGTGACATTAAATTGCTCAAATGCTGGTTTTAGATTGCTGATTGGACGCGGTGAAGGAATAAGTAAATTGTGTGAGCCACCTTCAAAAAACATTAGGAAATTAACGCTAAAGGCAAAAATATGGTACAGCGGAATCGCCGTTAAAATGCAATCGTGCTGATTAAATTCAGACCGATGTGCACGTAAATAGTCACCCGTAATTTTAATCAAAGAAGCTAGATTTTGATGGCTGATAATTGCGCCTTTACTGCGTCCTGTGGTTCCACCGGTATATTGGTACAGTGCAATGTCATGCGCTATGGGTTTGTAAGTTTCTAAAGTTGCACCCAAAGCCAAGGCAGCGCTAAAGCTAGAGTGCTCAATTTTTAAATGCAGGGAACGACCTTGCGCTTCGGCATCGGCTTGCATTTTTTGTGCAATCATCGCGGCATAGGGTTCAGCAAAAAAATCACTTAAACTGGCACTGACAACAGGTAACGCTTGTAAATGAGGATGATGTTGAATGACCTGTTCAAAAGTATGAATAAATAAATCAGATACGATTAACGCTTTGGTTGCGCTATCGGTCAGTTGGTATTCCAGTTCACGCGCGGTATACAGCGGATTAATGTTGGTTATAATTAATCCGACTTTCCAGCAGGCAAAAACTGCAATGGGATAATGTAACGAATTCGGCATTTGTAAACCGACCACATCGCCTTGTTGTAGTTTTAAGTGCTGCTGTAAGTAATTGGCCAGTGCGTTTGATTGCTCATCAATTTCTTGAAAGCTTAAACTTTTAGTTAAACCGTTGGGTAACACCACACTAAAGGCCGCAGCCTGAGGAAAATGCATATGCTGTGGCTGTAGCAATTGGGCTAAATTAGCATGAACCTGCTCCGGATGAAGTTGATAGCCTTGTAATGCTTGAGGTAAATGTTGTTGCCATGGGCGCTGTGCGTAAAGACTCATTGAATATCCTTAAATTGATCTTTTAACTTTATTTTTATGTCAGTCCTGACATCTCGCTTTCAACATCAAGCAAATGTACTGGCTGCACAATGATTAAATCTACCAATCCATCTTTGAAAACAAGATGCGTGTTTTATCGAAAAAAGCTACGTTAAAGTGTGATTTTATTTACAACTCTTTAAGTCTCTGGTGAATGAATTAACGTTTGGCTGACTGAATCCAGACCAAGTGCATAGCCATTGCCGTACTCATGCGTGGTTAAAATAGTGCCTAGAGTGGCAAAAGGTGATTAATGTTCACAATGGGCGTAAAAAGCACGGCGTATAAATATGCCGATTAAATCAACTGTATGTTTTTAAGGCTGAATCAATCAAAGTCTTATTGCGCAACATTTAAAAGCTGACTATTGTTATACTGTTTGCATAATGTTTTTCAAGGGCGACATAACAATGATCAACGACGATCAAAACACTCAGACTTCTCTTGACCTTGCTCAAATTCGTGAAGATATCGATTCTGTAGATCAGCAGATTCAACAACTTATCAACCGACGAGCAAAACTGGCGGAAGCTGTTGCAAAAGCAAAATTTGCATCTGAAGAGAATCCAATGTTTTATCGTCCGGAACGTGAAGCGCAAGTTTTACGCAATGTTATGCAGCGTAATGAAGGGCCATTGTCCGATGTGACCATGGCGCGTTTGTTCCGCGAAATTATGTCGGCCTGTTTAGCGCTTGAAGCGCCGCAAAGTATTGCCTTTTTAGGGCCAGTGGGCACCTATACCCATTCCGCCGTGCTGAAACATTTTGGTCAAGATGCTATTGTGCGCCCACTTCCGACCATTGATGAAGTATTCCGTGAAGTTGAAGCAGGCAGCGCCCATTATGGTTTGGTGCCGGTTGAAAACTCATCTGAAGGGGTGGTGAATCACACCTTAGATTGTTTTAAATCATCCAATTTAAATGTGATTGGTGAAGTCGAGCTGCGTATTCATCATCAATTTTTGGTCTCATCGAATACGCGTAAAGACAGCATTAAACAAATTTATGCACATCAACAAACCTTGGCGCAGTGCCGTGGCTGGTTAGATGCACATTATCCGGGCGTTGAACGTGTGGCTTTAAGTTCAAATGCAGAAGCCGCACGACGGATTCGCAGTGAGTGGCACTCTGCCGCGATTGCCTCTGATGTGGCCGCCAGTATTTATGAATTAGAAATTTTCCACAGTAATATTGAAGACAATCCAGAAAACACCACGCGTTTCTTGGTGATTGGCCGTGAAAAAATTCCACAAAGCGGCAATGATAAAACCTCATTGTTAATCTCTGCACATGACCGCGCTGGTGCATTGCTGGAAATTTTAGTGCCTTTTGCCAAACATAATATCAGTCTGACCAGTATTGAAACGCGTCCGGCACTGCCAGAAAAATGGGCCTACGTGTTCTTCATTGATTTAGAAGGTCATGTCGATCAAGAAAATGTCAAAGCTGCGATTGAGGAAATTCGTCCCTTGGTCAAAGAAGTGCGTGTCTTGGGTTCTTATCCAATTGCCGTGTTATAAATGCTTTGATTTGGCAGTCAGTTTTATCTGGTAATTGACTGCTTTTATGATTTGAAATTACGGCAAGTCTATGCCATTTAACACCTCAATACGCTAGAGGAAAAAGCCGAAGTTATGTTTCAGCCACTGTTTGAAAAAGTTGTATTTATTGGCTTTGGGCTGATTGGCTCAAGTTTGGCGCGCGTCATGATTGCTGAAAATTTAGCCCAGCACATTGTAGCCTCCACGCGTTCTCAAAAAACACTGGATGATGCACAAGCCTTGGGACTGATTCAGCAGGGATTTATTAATCCGGTCGATGCAGTGCAAGGCGCGGATTTGGTGGTTTTGGCTTTACCGGTGCAGGCCACCGAAAAAGTGTTGGCAACGATTCGACCTTATTTGTCTGCTAACGTGATTATTACCGATGTCGGCAGTACCAAAGCCAATGTGGTGGCGGCGGCCAAAGCGGTCTATGGGGAAGATTTACCCGCAGGTTTTGTGCCCGGCCATCCGATTGCAGGTGCTGAACATACCGGTGTACATGCCGGTCATGTAAATTTATTTGCCCATCACAAAGTAATTTTGACTCCATTGCCAAGCAGTGCGGATTGGGCGGTGAATAAACTCACTCAAATGTGGCAAGCGGCCAAAGCTGAAGTGATTTGTATGGATGTACAAAAGCACGATGAAGTGCTGGCGCATACCAGTCATCTTCCGCATTTGCTGGCTTTTAATTTGGTTGAGCAATTGGCCAATCAAGAAGATAATTTAGATATTTTTCGTTATGCCGCCGGTGGCTTTCGTGACTTTTCGCGTATAGCGGCCAGTGATCCGCATATGTGGCACGATATTTTTTTTGCCAATAAAAAAGCCATTTTAACCGCAGTCGATGGCTTTGAAAAACAGCTCGCGACTTTGCGTCAATTGATTGAAGATGAAAACTCGACCGCATTAATGGAGGTGTTGGAACATGCACAAGCTGCACGACAACACTTTAACCATATGTTGGCTCAAAAAACCTTGATGGAGAACAATAACGTGACACAACAATTTACCATTTTGCCTGGCTCTAAAACTTTCCAAGGTAAATTTACTGTGCCAGGTGACAAATCTGTGTCACATCGCTCCATCATGTTCGGTGCGATTGCCGAAGGAACCACACGAGTAACCGGTTTTCTAGAAGGTGAAGATGCGCTTGCCACCTTACAAGCCTTTCGTGATATGGGCGTGCATATTGAAGGGCCTGAAAATGGTGAAGTCACCATTCATGGTGTGGGTGTGCACGGTTTAAAAGCACCGCAACATGCCTTGTATATGGGTAATTCCGGCACCTCGATGCGTCTGCTTGCCGGTATGTTGTGCGCGCAGAAATTTGACTCTGTCATGACCGGTGATCCCTCACTGTCTAAACGTCCGATGGAGCGTATTGCTCAACCGCTACGTGAGATGGGCGCACACATCCAAAGTACCGGTGAACGCGGTACACCGCCAATTTCAATTGTCGGCAGTCAAAACTTACACGGGATTCATTACGATTTACCGATGGCTTCTGCACAAGTGAAATCGGGTATTTTATTGGCTGGATTATGGGCCAAGGGTGAAACTTCTGTGACTGAGCCTGAGCCGACACGTGATCATAGTGAACGTATGCTGCGTGCTTTTGGTTATGAGGTGAAGACCGAAGGTAATCGTATTTCACTACAAGGCGGTGGAAAATTACTGGCCACCAATATTCAAGTGCCCTCAGATATTTCCTCTGCCGCATTCTTTATGGTGGGTGCTGCAATTACTGAAGGCTCAGATATCACATTAGAAGCGGTCGGTATTAATCCGACACGTACCGGTGTGATTGAAATTTTAAAACAAATGGGTGCAGATTTAAGCATTGAAAATGAACGCATTGCCGGCGGTGAGCCAATTGCTGATATTCGTATTAAAGGTACACGGACTTTAAAAGGCATTCATATGCCTGAAGACCAAGTGCCATTGGCGATTGATGAGTTTCCCGCACTGTTTATTGCTGCGGCTTGTGCAGAAGGTCAGACTGTTCTGACCGGTGCCGCTGAGCTACGCGTGAAAGAATCTGACCGCATTCAAGTGATGGCGGATGGCTTAAAAACCATGGGTATTGAATGTACGCCTACAGACGACGGTATTATTATTCAAGGTAAAGGGAAAGCAGGCGAGTGGTCAGATATTTTTACTGGCGGTGAAGTTGAATCACACCATGACCACCGCATTGCCATGAGTTTCAGTATGGCGGGTTTACGTACTTCGGGTGAAATTAAGATTGTGGGTACAGAAACAGTCGCCACCAGTTTCCCTACGTTTACTGCATTGGCCAATCAAGCCGGTTTGGCGATTCAAGTCAGTGAGTAATTAGTCTAATTTACTGAAATCTGCTCAACAACAGCCAAGCTTTTGCTTGGCTGTTTGGTTTTTATTGCTTATTCTAAAGCCATACAACAAGAATGCTTTGGAATGCGCAGATGAGAACATTACAATTTACCGCGAACTGTGAAAAACATAATCATGTTTCATCACCAGCCAATGACTGCCATGTCACACAAGAATATGTGGCAGATATTTTGTCTAAAGCGTTGGGGCAATATGGTTTTCAGACCCTGTCACAAAGTGGCGATCAGGTGGCGGTGAGTGTAGACAATCAATCCTTACCGCTATCTATTACCTGTCATAGTCATGATGCAGAAGGGCATTTGGTCTGTGAGATCACCTCATATCCCGACGAAGATCAGGACTGGTTAGACCGAATCACCGAACAAAGTCTATTGAATCAATTGGCGCAAGCGGTTGAAAATACCCTTAAAGAAGATGAATCTTTTAGTGAATTTAAATGGCAAGGCTAACGAAAATTTTTGGTTCAATCTCGGCAGCTTCATCTAAAACTGGATTGATACACGCTACATCATTTTAACTGGCTGAGATGATGGCATTACTGTGGTCAGTATTGGTTAGATAAAAATGAAGTCATATCGGATTCGTGCTTAACTTTATAGTGCTTATTTTTTATCTGTACCAATCAATAAAAGTAGACATTGGAAATAAAATAACGCTGCTGTTATAGTTTGATGAATTACTCTTTAATCAGGTTGTCCATGCTCGCCTTAATTTCTCCTGCAAAAACGCTAGATTATGAAACTGCATTACCGGCCGACGTGCATACTTTGCCGCGATTACTTACACATTCCCAGCAACTGATTGACATTAGCCGTCAATTGTCCGCAACACAGATTGCGGATTTAATGAAAGTAAGTGAAAAAATTGCACAGTTAAATGTGGCGCGCTTTAAGGATTGGCAACCTGAATTTAATTTCTCTAACGCACGTCAGGCTGTGTTTGCCTTTAAAGGTGATGTTTATACTGGTTTAGATGCTTATGCACTCAATGACTCACAAATTGAGTATGCGCAGCAGCATCTGCGTATGTTGTCCGGCTTATATGGGCTGTTGCGGCCCTTAGATTTAATGATGCCGTACCGTTTAGAGATGGGGACAAAATTGCATAATGCGCGTGGGCATAATTTATATCAATTTTGGGGTCATCATATTACGGACTTAATTAATCAAGATTTAGCCAACGCTGAATCTGAGTTATTACTCAATTTGGCCTCTGATGAATATTATAAATCGGTCAATGTGGCTGAGATTCGCGCCGAAATTATTAAACCGGTTTTTTTAGATCAGAAAAATGGCAAATATAAAGTGATTAGTTTTTATGCCAAAAAAGCGCGGGGCTTAATGGCGCGTTATATGATTGAAAATCAGCTCCAGCGGATTGAAGATTTAAAATCCTTTAATCTGAATGGCTATTATTTTGACTCCGGCAGTTCAATACACGGTGAGTTGGTGTTTAAACGTGATGAGCAAGCCGCTTAGATTTGTGCGCTATTGAGTTTGCGTTAATATA
>NZ_JXBK01000001.1:1998532-2027692 GCF_000816495.1 Acinetobacter harbinensis | reverse complement strand
GAGAGCAACTTTAGCTTTGAAAGCTGCTGAGTGATTACGACGTTTTCTTCGTGTCATGGTTGACTCCAGAAACAAACATTTCCCATGCTTATTGGGGAGTAGATTATCACTTATAGACGTGGTCTAAAATCATAGATCCACATCAAAAGCTTAAATCAATAAAAAATAACGGCAATTACACATTGATGTGGTTGCCTTTATTTTTGAACGAAGCTGGACTCAAAATAAAGGCTGTAATTAGATTTTAAGGTTGAGCGCGTCGTGCTGCTCATAGGATATGGAATTTGATTTAAACTAAATTTTAGAAAAAATAAAAAATCATTGTGGTATAATTTCGCGCGCCATCATTGAATGATATTATTTATTAAATAAGTATTTGAGTTTTTTGAATGAAGTAAGCTGCATCAATGTTATGCGGCTTTTTTGTTTACAGTTTTTGCGATTTTCGGCTTTGGGGCTGTCATTTAAAATTGTTCAATATACTTGTTTTTGAATGGAAAATATCGGCACATCCATTGCTTAAACAGCTACAGAATTGAGGATGATTTGCGCGAGTAGATCATGGTTTTTGTAGTTTGCTGACCGCATACAGTTTACTTAACGGGGTAAAGTCATGACGACTCCTAATCCATCTTCAGCGAATGTGCTCGAACGCTTATTTAAGCTCAGTGAAAATAAAACCAATTTTCGCACAGAAGTTCTTGCCGGTGTAACCACGTTCTTAACCATGTGTTACATCATTATCGTCAATCCAATGATTTTGTCCGAAACTGGCATGGATCATGGGGCGGTCTTTGTCGCCACCTGTCTGGCTGCCGCTATTGGCTGTTTTGTGATGGGCTTGGTGGCCAATTATCCTATTGCACTGGCACCCGGTATGGGCTTGAATGCCTATTTTACCTATTCGGTCTGTCTAGGCATGGGCGTGCCTTGGCAAACGGCATTGGCCGCCGTGTTTGTATCCGGCTTAATCTTCATTGCAATTAGCATGTTTAAAATCCGTGAAGCCATCGTCAATGCAATTCCAATGTCATTAAAGTTGGCCATTGGAGGCGGTATTGGGATGTTCTTGGCACTAGCCGCTTTGAAAAATGCCGGCATTATTGTGGCCAATCCTGCAACTTTAGTCGGTTTAGGCGATCTTAAACAACCCTCGGTTATTTTGGCTTTACTGGGTTTCTTAATGGTGGTGGTGATGCATCACTTCAAAGTACGTGGTGCGATCATCATCAGTATTTTGGCCATTACTGCAATCTCGACTGTATTGGGCTATAACCAATTCCAAGGCTTTATTGGGCAGGTGCCATCACTGGCTCCAACCTTTATGCAAATGGATTTTAAAGGTCTCTTTACCGCAAGCCTCGTTGGCGTCATCTTTGTATTCTTCTTGGTCGACTTATTCGATTCAACCGGCACATTGGTGGGTGTATCACACCGTGCCGGTTTATTAAAAGATGGGAAATTGCCGCGGTTAAAGAAAGCACTTTTTGCTGACTCAACGGCTATTGTTGCAGGCGCAGCTTTAGGTACATCGTCAACCACACCGTATATCGAATCCTCTGCTGGCGTTGCTGCAGGTGGACGTACCGGTTTAACCGCAGTGGTGGTGGGTGTGATGTTCTTGTTGTGCTTATTTTTAGCGCCACTGGCACAATCTGTACCTAGCTTTGCAACTGCACCGGCATTGCTGTTTGTTGGGGTATTGATGATTCAAGGTATTGTTCATATTGAATGGGATGATATTACTGAAGCAGTACCGGCCTTTTTAACCATTATCTTTATGCCGTTTACCTACTCAATTGCCGATGGTATTGCCATGGGTTTTATCAGTTACGCACTGATTAAATTGTTAACGGGTAAGGCAAAGACAGTGCCGTATATGGTATGGATTATTGCTGTACTGTGGGCATTAAAGTTTGTAATGTTTGGCGGTTAATTTTCCAAATTCACAAAAGGTGTAAACTTCAGTTTGTACCTTTTTTTATTTTTTAAGGATAAGGTATGACTAGACTTGAGCTGATTCGCGCTTTGCCAAAAGCAGAATTACATGTACATATTGAAGGCACATTCGAGCCTGAATTAATGTTTGAAATCGCGCAGCGTAATCAGATTGCAATTCCTTATAAGTCGGTTGAAGAAGTAAAGCAGGCCTATAATTTTCATAATCTACAATCATTTTTAGATATTTATTATGCTGGTGCCAATGTTCTGATCGTTGAACAAGATTTCTATGATTTGGCGTGGGCTTATTTTGAAAAATGTCATGCTGACCATGTTACGCATACCGAAATGTTTTTTGATCCACAAACCCATACCGATCGTGGTGTTGCATTTGCAACGGTGATTAACGGTTTACAGCGTGCCTGTGATGATGCCAACAGCAAATTAGGTATTAGCTCACATTTAATTATGTGCTTCTTACGCCATTTAACGGAACAAGCGGCTTTTGAAACCTTAGAGCAAGCATTGCCGTTTAAAGATCAAATTATTGCAGTGGGTTTAGATTCAAGTGAAGTCGGACATCCGCCGTCTAAGTTTGCAGGTGTCTTTGCCAAAGCGCGTGAATATGGCTTTTTGGCAGTGGCACATGCAGGCGAAGAAGGGCCTGCTGAATACGTTTGGCAAGCACTGGATTTACTTCAAGTCAATCGTATTGATCATGGGGTACGCTCGGAAGAAGATCCAGAGTTAATGCAGCGTTTAATTGTTGAAAAGATGCCTTTAACCGTATGTCCTTTGAGTAATTTAAAGCTGTGTGTGGTTGATGATATGGCGCAGCACAATATCCGTCGTTTATTGCAACAAGGCGTACATGTTACGGTTAATTCAGATGATCCCTCTTATTTTGGCGGATATATGAATGATAATTTTATTGCGATTGCCGAAGCGCTAGACTTATCCAATGACGAACTTAAACAGTTGGCTAAAAACTCCTTTGACGCTGCGTTTATCTCGGCTACAGAGAAACAAAAGTGGGCTGCGAAAATTGATGCTTTGGTTTAATTAAGCATCATTCAATAGATGGTTTGATTCAGTCGGTTGGTGTTTTTATCTACCATCCGATTGAATGACTGCTCTTTTAAAAGAGGCGAGATGATGAAAAAGGCTTTATATGCTATAGCGCTACTGACTGTATTGGTGGCTGCTATGCTGGTGTTTGCTGCCGTACCTGATTCGGTGTTTTTGCAAAAGATGCTTAAACCGGTGGTGGTACAAAGCTGTAAAAATGAGTTAAAGCAGTCAAAACTATGGCAGTCAGCGGCATTTTTTATCAGTACAGAGCATCAAATTGGGCTCGAAAAAGAAATTTGTAGTTGTGTGGGTGATCATGCGCTGAATCATGTTTCGGCTCAAGATTTGGCACGCGCATACATCAATGAGTCGGCAAAAAAGAGTTTAATTCAGCAAGCTGTTTTAAGTAGTGTTAAAGGTTGTGCAGAGCGTGCACTACAATAAGTCCTTAAGGTAATCACAATTGATTTAGGCTTGGCCGTAACTGCACAGGATGCGGTAAAACATTCAGCAAAGTACCCACCGTTCAAACATAGCTATAAATAAAAATGACGCGCCTTATCATCAAAATCTCTGCAATTGATAAACTTTGCACAGCTGACACAGCGTATAATTTAGCATAACTTTAAGTCCTATTTTTTAGGGCTGTGTTCTGCTCAGGTATTCACGTGCAATACATCTCTATTGCAGCCATATTTCGGCAGTTCATTACATCTTCATTTTATAATCAAGGATTTTTCCTGTGAAAAAATTAATTGCTCTGCTGTTGCCACTGACTTTGGCACTGACTGCTTGTGTATCTACCGACTCAATGAATGGCACCACAAGCACTCAATCGGCGACTCAACAATTAGGCGGTGTTGCGCTTAAAATTGCAATTAATGCAAAATGTACCACTGAATTAAATAATATTCCGGCATGGAAAACGGCCACTAAATTAATGAGCAGCACGCAAAAACAAGATATTCAGTCTGAAATTTGTGGCTGCGTCAGTGAAAAAGCACCACAAAGCGTCACTGCGGTTGATTTGGCCACTGCGGCAATTGATCCAGTGGCACGCAACACCATCATTTCCAATGCTGTGACCAAAACGATTAATGCTTGTGTGGCAGAAGCAGTTAGATAAGGTATTTAATCATTCATAAGTAGCAATAGGCTGATTTATTCAGCCTGTTTTTTTGTAGGAAAATAAAGTCATGCAAGTTGCAGGTGTAGATGAGGCAGGGCGCGGGCCATTGGTGGGTTCTGTGGTGGCTGCTGCGGTTATTTTAGATCCGAATAATCCAATTGAAGGGTTAAATGACTCTAAAAAACTCTCTGAAAAAAAACGTGAAATGTTATTTGTAGAAATACAAGAAAAAGCGGTGGCTTGGGCGATTGCAGAAGCCAGTCATGCAGAAATTGATCAGCTTAATATTTTACAAGCTTCATTGCTGGCGATGTGCCGTGCCGTTGAAGCATTACATATTCAGCCGCAGCATGTCTTGGTTGATGGCAATAAAATACCACAAGGCTTAAGTATGAGCTGTGAGGCAATTGTGGGAGGAGATGCTTTGCATGCAGAAATTTCTGCTGCCAGTATTTTGGCGAAAGTCACGCGTGATCGGCAGATGGTGGTGCTTGATCAGCAGTACCCACAATTCGGTTTTGCCCAACATAAAGGCTATCCGACGAAAATGCATTTTGCCGCTATTGCTGAGCATGGTGTGATTGATCAACATCGCCGTAGTTATGCACCGATTAAACAGGCCTTGGCTAAAATCAATCTTTAAATAAATTTAAAGCGGCTTGATAAAGCCGCTTTAGAGGGAATAACTTTAATGTTTAACGATTAAAGTCGGTCTCGGTATTGGGGGTAAAACTATCTTCTTCAAATGAAGGTTGATAATCTTGATCGAGATGTTGCAGGTGCTCATGCATAGCGCGTTCATGTTGAATTCGTTGATAAATTTCTTCACGATGAACTGATACTTCTTTTGGAGC
This sequence comes from Acinetobacter harbinensis, assembly GCF_000816495.1. GTDB lineage: Bacteria > Pseudomonadota > Gammaproteobacteria > Pseudomonadales > Moraxellaceae > Acinetobacter > Acinetobacter harbinensis. The sequence goes on along the minus strand of NZ_JXBK01000001.1, from coordinate 2,022,697 downwards.
ATTCACACCAATACGTACTTGATTCCCTTTAACACCAAGCACAGTTACACTGACTTGGTCCCCAATCATTAATGTTTCTCCGACACGTCGAGTCAGAATCAGCATGTTTATCTCCTTGCAAAATGCTAAACCTGCAATTGATCTAAAATGAAAAAAACACAAGCTAAATGCTAAAGAAAATTTTAACAACGTCTTGTCATAAACATCACAACGACGCAATTTTATTAAAATTTTCTTAACATCTGTGCGCTAATATAACAGAGCCACTATAGTAAAAACTATAGTGGCTCTGCTTTTTTCTCGTGTTTTTAAAAAACTGTCTAACAATGACAATTTTCGTCAGTACACGATTAAACTCTTACGCTTGATTCGCCATGTTCACGGTCTAAACCAAAAGCAGTATGCAGTGTACGTACTGCAAGCTCTAAATAATTTTCTTCGATAATGACCGAAATTTTAATTTCTGAGGTCGAAATCATTAGAATATTGATGCCTTCTTCAGCCAAAGCAGTAAACATTTTGCTGGCTACACGTGCATGTGAACGCATGCCCACACCGACAATTGAGACTTTAACAATATCTGAGCGCGTTGCCACTTCACGTGCACCAATTTTTTGCGCAGTATCTTCAAGAATGGTTGTGGCTTTTTTTAATTCGCTACGATTAACCGTAAAGGTAAAGTCGGTGGTGCCATCTTCTTCAACGTTCTGGATAATCATATCCACTTCGATGTTGGCATCACCAATTGGGCACAAAATTTTAGAGGCAATACCGGGTTCATTCGGCACACCTAAAATGGTTAATTTTGCTTCGTCACGGTTAAATGCAATACCAGAGATAATGGGTTGTTCCATGGTGTCTTCCAATTCAGTCGTAATAAGAGTACCGATATTTTGTTTGAAATCTTCGTCGAATGCGCCATCATCATCATTATCAAAACTTGATAAGACGCGTAAAGGCACTTGATACTTGCCTGCAAATTCAACGGAACGAATTTGCAAAACTTTAGAGCCCAATGACGCCATTTCAAGCATTTCTTCAAAAGAAATTCGGTCTATCTTTTTGGCTTTTGGTGCAACGCGTGGGTCGGTGGTGTAAACCCCATCAACATCGGTATAGATTTGGCATTCATCAGCTTTAAGCGCTGCTGCAATTGCAACGCCTGAGGTGTCTGAGCCGCCACGACCTAGGGTGGTGGTGTTGCCCAGTTCATCAAAGCCTTGGAAACCGGCCACAATCAATACGCGGCCCGCATTTAAATTTTCTGTGAGTACATCTGTATCAATGGCTTCAATACGCGCTTTGGTAAATGCACTGTCTGTTTTAATACCGACTTGGCGGCCTGTTAGCGATTTCGCTTCAGTGCCAATAGAGTTTAGCGCCATCGCCAGCATAGAAATCGTTACTTGTTCACCCGTAGACACCATTTGATCAAGTTCACGTGGGTCTGGGGTTTCGGTAATGGCCTTGGCTAAAGCAAGCAGACGATTGGTTTCGCCGCTCATTGCGGATACCACCACCACCACTTGATGGCCGTGATCATGCCAACGCTTTACACGATGAGCAACATTTAAAATGCGCTCTGGAGTACCCATTGAGGTGCCGCCATATTTTTGAACGATTAATGCCATAACTATCCTTACCAAGTAAATAAGTCTAACGACTTAAAGCACTTACACATATCTGAAAATTCCCTTTGACGGGCGCTTTCAACATACCACGTAGCTCGTATACTTCACCCTTTTTTTAAGGTAAAAGTTGATACCGATCTTTTGTATCAAAAAGCTGAGTTACTCAAACTCAGCCTTGCGGACTGCATAATGACACTCCGATGAGTGGTTTTATCTTAGCGATAAATCCCACACTTTGACTGCTTTATTTACGCTGATACGATTGTAAATGTCTATTTTTACAATTTTACGCTTTATGTCATTCAACGGCATAAACTGACAATAAGGCAGTGCTGTGCTTGACACTTGCACTAGATAAAAAGAAGTTGCTTATACGCAAGAACTTAAATCGAACAGTACACATCCAGCACAGCCTTATATGCGTTAAGCGTTATTTTGCTTCAAGCCAAGTGGTTAAGCTTGCCATGACGGATGCAAAATTGTCAGTCAGCGGTGCGCCACCTTGTGCCAAGTCTGGTTTACCGCCACCTTTGCCACCAAGTTCATTAGCAAGATGCTTGATAATGTCACCGGCTTTAATGTTGCCTGTAAACTCTTTTGCAACCGAGGCCAGTAAGCTGACTTTATCATCTTCAATGCCAGCAAGCACAATCACCGCATTGCCTAATTTAGATTTCACGCCATCATGTAGGTTGCGAAGTGACTTCGCATCCATACCTTGCATGGTGGTAATTAAAGTTGAGCGCCCTGCAATGCTTTGTACTTGGCTTAAAAGCTCCGTCGCTTGTAAGTTGGCTAACTTTTGATTCAATTGCTCAATCTGTTTTTGCAATTGATGGCTATGTTCAAGTGTTGCTGCAACTTTTTCAACAGTTTGATGATTTTGTGCTTTAAGCAGGGCATTGATCTGTTGAATATCTGCTTCCGTTTTTTGCATGACGTCAACCGCATTGCGCCCCGTTACCGCTTCAATACGGCGTATACCCGCTGCAACACCGCCTTCAGAAGTGATTTTAAACAAACCAATATCACCCGTACGCTGTACGTGAATACCACCACACAGTTCAATCGAGAAGTTTTTCTCTTCAATGATAGAACCCATCGAAAGTACACGGACTTCGTCGCCATATTTTTCACCGAACAACATCATCGCGCCTTTTTCTTGCGCCGATTCAATGTCTAAAAGTTCAGTGGATACTGCGCTATTGGCAATCACTTCACGATTGACCAAACGCTCAACCTGTTGCAGTTGCTCGAAGGTTACCGGTTGATCATTGGCAAAATCAAAACGCAAGATATCACTGGCTACCAGTGAACCTTTTTGCTGTACATGCGTACCCAAAACTTGACGCAGGGCGGCATGTAATAGGTGAGTGGCTGAGTGATTCCGTGCAGTTGCAGCGCGAATATCGGCTTGAACAGTCGCTTCAACCGATTGAGTGGCTTTTAAGCTGCCCATGGTCACGATCCCTTGATGCACAAATGCGCCACCAGATTTCTTGGTGTCTTGTACTTCAAAAATACCGGTCTCATTTTTAAACAGACCGGTATCGCCAATTTGACCACCGCTTTCTGCATAAAAAGGTGTTTGATTTAAAACGATCAGTGCTTCATCGCCTTCAAACACTTCAGTGACTTGTTCGCCATCTTTGTAGATTGCAACAATTTGACCTTGACCTTGCGTAGCATCATAACCATCAAATTGCGTTTCGCCTTCAACATTAACAATGCTGTTGTAGTCAATAGCAAATTTACCGGCATCACGCGCACGTTGACGCTGCGCGGCCATTTCCACTTCAAAGCCGGCTTCATCAATGGTTAAATCGCGTTCACGGGCAATATCTGCGGTTAAGTCAGTTGGAAAGCCGTAGGTATCGTAAAGTTTAAATACGGTTGCACCGGGAATGACTTTACCTTTTAACTGAGTCAGTTCACCTTCAAGCAATTTCAAACCTTGCTCAAGTGTTTTGGCGAATTGTTCCTCTTCTTTTAAGAGTAATTTTTCAATGCGCGATTGTTGCGCAGCAAGCTCTGGATAAGCCTCACCCATCACAGCAATCAGCGGTTGTAGCATTTTATAAAAGAATGAGCCGGTTGCACCCAATTTATTACCATGACGAACAGCACGGCGAATAATGCGGCGCAATACATAACCACGACCTTCGTTGGAAGGGTTGACGCCATCAGCAATGAGGAAGCAGCACGAACGTGCATGGTCAGCCACCACTTTAAGTGAGGCAGGGTAATCGACCGGTTTATTATTCAATTGTGCTGTTGCATCAATTTCAGTGGTATCTAACTGAATAATTTCTGCAGCAGATTTAAGCAAGTTTTGGAACAAATCAATTTCATAGTTCGAGTTGACGTGTTGTAAAACAGCGGAAATACGTTCTAAGCCCATGCCAGTATCGACAGCAGGTGCAGGGAGTTCATGCAACACGCCATCGGCAGTGCGGTTAAACTGCATAAAGACGTTGTTCCAAATTTCAATGAAACGGTCGCCATCTTCTTCAGGGCTGCCCGGTAGACCGCCCCAAATATGTTCGCCATGATCAAAGAAAATTTCAGAACAAGGGCCACAAGGTCCTGTATCACCCATCGCCCAGAAATTATCAGAGGCGTATTTCACCCCTTTGTTGTCGCCAATTCGAATAATACGACTGGCATCTAAGCCAATTTCTTTATGCCAAATATCAAAGGCTTCATCATCGGTATGATAAACCGTGGCATAGAGTTTATCTTGGGGTAAACCTAACCATGCCTCGCTGGTTAAAAATTCCCAAGCAAACTTAATGGCATCACGTTTAAAGTAATCGCCAAAGGAGAAGTTACCCAGCATTTCAAAAAAGGTGTGATGACGTGCGGTATAACCGACATTGTCTAAGTCATTGTGCTTACCGCCAGCACGCACACATTTTTGTGAAGAGGTGGCACGCAGATAATCACGTTTTTCCAAACCCAAAAAGCAGTCTTTAAACTGGTTCATTCCGGCATTGGTAAACAGTAAAGTCGGATCATTGGCTGGTACCAGAGAACTCGACGCGACACGTGTATGCCCTTGCGATTCAAAGTAACGCAAAAATGCTTCACGAATTTCAGCGGATGTCATAAAACGAGTACTCACAACCAAGTCACTCCATATATTTTCTATTGGCAAGTTGTACGTTGCGTGCCCAATCTAAAGCAGCAAAACGCACAAGGCTTAAAATTTTCAAACGCCAAATTATAACGGAAAAAGCGCTATCTACCAATCACTTTCAGGTGAATTAGTCACAATTCTCTAGAATAACAGGGTTGCTTTTTTAAGCTAAAGCCAAGTGTTTATTTATTGGTGCTCAGCATCAAACAGTGCAAACTTAGGGTAAATATTTTTAAGTGACTTTTATTCATCTAAAAGCCGTTGCTTGACTCTGCAAGCTTATAACAGGGCATTGCGCTAAAATTTAAAGCATTATAGCCAAAGCAAGGCTATCGGTAGCGCTTTAAAATCTATTAACATATACAAGTATTTACATCTCGCGAATAATGAAGGATAGCTGATGCAACGAGTAGCCATTAATGGTTTCGGGCGAATTGGTCGCAATGTGTTACGCGCTTGGTTTGAAAATCCAAAGGACTTTCATTTCGATATTGTGGCCATTAATGATATTGCAGACGTAGAGACGTTGCTTCATTTATTTAAATATGACACGACACATGGCCGTTTTAACGGACAGGTCGAAGTGATCTGGCAAGATGAACAGGTTTTCTTAGAGATATCTTCTGGTGCTGCACAATTAAACGTACAGGTGTTTTGTGAGGAAAATCCACAGCAATTGCCTTGGCAAGATTTAAAAATTGATGTGGCCTTAGAATGTACCGGTCTATTTCGTTCTCGTGAAGCGGCCACCCAACATATTACTGCAGGTGCAAAACGGGTGATTATTGGCGCAGCGCCTTTTGATACCGTCGATGCAGCCATTGTTTATGGGGTGAATCACCGTGAGGTGAAAAGTACAGATCAGATTATTTCCAGTGTCTCTTGTACCACGCAAGCGTTGGTGCCTTTGGTAAAAATTATTGATGACGCCTTTGGCATTGATACTGCACTGATGACCGAGATTCATGCGGTCACTGCCGATCAGTCGGTGCTTGACCATGCACACCGTGATTTGCGCCGCGCACGTGCCTCAGGGCAAAATATTATTCCCACCACTTCCTCAGCCTTGGGTGCATTAAAAAGCGTGATGCCGAAAATGGAAGGACGTATAGATGGTTATTCTATTCGTGTGCCGACCATTAATGTCGCAGCCATTGATTTAAGTTTTGTCTCGCAAGCTGCCATAACAGTAGCGCAGTTGAATCAGGTGCTCATTCACTCAGCTGAGCATGATTATGCAGAAATTATGCAGGTAACCGATGAGCCTTTGGTGTCATCGGACTTTAATCATTCGCCGTATTCTTTAATTGTCGACTTAAGCCAAACCATGGTGGTGGGGCGTCATGCTAAAGTTTTTGCTTGGTATGACAATGAATGGGGTTATGCCAATCGTCTGTTAGATTTGTGTGAGTCTTTTATTCAATAAAATGTGCAGTAAGACAAAAGAGCAGTGACCTATTAACATATCAATCAGTCACTGCTTAAAACTTATGCTTCGTGGCCCTGATACTGGGCGTCGTTTAAGAAGCCTTCTTTAATCTCTGCCGGCATTTCTTGATGCCACCACGCATAAATGGTGGCTTTAATCTGTTGATCTTCATCTGCATCATTTAACGGTTCATCGTCTTGGCGAATCAGCGTGTCATCTTCAAACTTAAACCAAAATTCCCATGGATCATCATCTCCACAGCCCCAAGCTTGAGTATGAATCTGCGGGAGTAAATTTTTTAAGAAGTTTAAAAGGGCTTCTATAATCTCGGCACCGTCTGAGCCATGAACAAAATGTGCAACCGAATAGTCCGCAAAATGATAAACAGATTCAGGTGCGAGATCATATTCAATCTGATCCACTTGATCGAGTAAGTCTTGCGCCAGTTGTTCACCTTCAAAAGGATTAAGATTGTATGCATACTGCTTAAACAGCTCCGCATCGCCTTGATGCTGTTGTAACAGTGCATCCAGTTTGGCCATGATCTCTGCATCGGCATGCCGAAAATATAAACTACTGTGTAACTCCATAATGTCGTTCTCTGTATGGATTAAGTCTATGAAGTATAAAAATAATTATTTTGAATTAATTTGAGTTGTTTATGAAAAACACGGTATTGTATTTTTAAGCTGCAATTTTGTCCTTATTAAAGTACAGAGATCTCTGTACGGTTCGGTCATTTTTATCTGAATTTATTCTTATACTGTTGGAATGTCGCGTTAAAAGCGCAGAAAAAGACGAAGTTTTATAAAAATAGCATGGCTTAATTTGATAGGATAGGCTGTAATAATTCAATAAAATTAGAGCAATACTGATCATGTTATTACTTATTTGGGGTTTTATTTTACTGTTAGCGGTTGCGGTTATCTTTTTAATCTGGGTGCAATTCTCCAATCAGAACACCGCGTTAGCTGCAACACAGATGAAAGCAGAATTAGAAGATAAAGTGCTTCATTTAGAAGATAACTTAAAAAAGACTTTGGAAATTATGCAAGATCTGGCTAAAAAAATGCATACCCAGCAAGAAGTCTTGGATAAAACCACCAGCAAACTGACGCAAGTTGAGTTACAAAATGCTGAATTAGTCGGTTTGTTGGCCAAGGCGGTGGATTCCTCATCTTGATCGGCGCATTATCTGTTGAGTGACATCTAAGTGTTTGAAAATAATGCTGGATGAAAACTGCTAATAAGGCATCATCTTTTGGTCATGCTGTGGAGATATATTTGTTGATGATTGAATCTCATCAAGATTGCTGAATTAATGTATAAATCTGAATGATTTCAGCTCGATTAAACGTGCAACCTTCAGTATATTTTCTAAAAAAGTCAGGTGCACAGCTAAAACTATCGTGCTAGACTAGGAGAAATCGGGTGTGCTCCCGATTTTTTTATGCGGATTCGTTCCGCTCTGACAGAATTTAGGTTTACAACATGCCCATTTCAGAGACATGGTTATTACCTGATGGTGTAGCTGATGTATTGCCCGAACAGGCGCAAGTGATTGAAACTTTGCGCCGTGATGCACTCGATTTCCTCGCATCCCGAGGTTATCAATTGGTGTACACGCCATTTATTGAATACATCGAATCGCTCTCTTCTCTTTCAGAATCGAATCAAGATTTAGACTTAGCCACGTTTAAAGTGATTGACCAATTATCAGGTCGATTATTGGGCGTGCGTGCCGATATGACCCCGCAGGTGGCGCGTATTGATGCACATGTTCATCCGGTCGAAGGTGTGGTGCGTTATTGCTATGCAGGCACAGTTTTACATACCAAACCGCAAGGCTTTAATACCACGCGCGCGCCTTTACAATTAGGTGCAGAGTTGTTTGGTTCAGACAGTATTGATGCTGATGTAGAAATGGTAGATGTCATGCTCAGCTTGCTTGAAAAAGCAGGATTGGCAGCAGGGACACATTTAGATTTAGGCCATGTCGGTTTGTTTCGCAGCTTAGTTAAATATGCAGGATTAACCAAGCCGGTTGAAAGCCATCTTTCAGATCTCTATCAGCGTAAAGCTTTGCCTGAATTGGCTGAATTTACTCAACAATTAAACTGTGGTGCTGACTTTTATACGCTTGGACGTTATTCAAGTGATTTGAGCGCATTACAAAGTCACTTAAGTGCTGAAATTTTTGCAGATCCCGCCTTTAAACACGCTTTTGACGTTCTAAAAACCACGCAAATTGAAATTCAATCGCGTTGGCCAGATCTACATATTGGTGTTGATGTGGTGGAATTACGTTCTTATCATTATCACACGGGACTGATGTACGCAGTTTATGCACCTAACCGCGCTGCGCCCCTTGCTCAAGGTGGACGTTACGATGGGATTGGGCAACACTTTGGTCGTGCACGTCCTGCAACCGGTTTTAGTTGTGACTTATATGCTTTAAGTGCCGGTCAATATACTGATTTAAATGTTGTGGTGGCCCCAAAAGGTATTGATACCGATTTGCTAAAAGCAATTTCGGATACACGTGCACAAGGTTTTGGGGTTATTCAATTACTGGGCAATGACAGTTTAGAATCCATTCCACATGCTACTCATCAATTGGTGAAGCGGGCAGGTGAGTGGACGATCGTAAAGATTTAATGATCTGAATTGGTTTGAATACACCAATTCACGTTTTCAATTTTAACAGCATGATGCAATGAGGCTATTATGGGCAAGAATGTTGTGGTACTCGGTACCCAATGGGGCGACGAAGGTAAAGGTAAAATCGTTGACCTGCTCACAGATCAAGCGGCTGCGGTCGTTCGTTACCAAGGTGGACACAACGCAGGCCATACGCTTGTAGTGGGTGGTAAGAAAACTGTATTACACCTCATTCCATCGGGTATTTTACGTGAAAACGTACTGTGCTTAATTGGCAATGGTGTGGTGCTTTCTCCTGCGGCTTTAATTGAAGAAATGGACATTCTTGAAAAAGAAGGCGTGCCAGTTAAAGAGCGTTTACGCATTTCCCCAAACTGTCCTTTAATTCTTCCAAACCATATTGCCCTTGACCAAGCACGTGAGAAAAAACGTGGCAATGCCAAAATTGGTACTACGGGTCGTGGTATTGGTCCAGCTTATGAAGATAAAGTTGCGCGCCGTGCGATTCGCGTTGCCGACTTGGTTCGTGGTGGCGAAGCATTGGTGGCTCAGCTAACCGAACTGCTTGATTACCATAACTTCCAATTAACCCAATACTACGGTGTTGAAGCGGTTAAATTGGAAGATGTGATTGCGCTGTGTGATGAATGGCGTAAAGTCGTTGCACCACTGGTGATTGATGTCACTACGGAATTGCATAACTACCGTAAAAACGGTCAGAACATTATGTTTGAGGGCGCACAAGGCTCACTGCTTGATGTAGACCATGGTACTTATCCATATGTGACCTCTTCAAACACGACCGCTGGTGGCGTAAGCTCAGGTTCAGGTTTGGGTCCATTGCATCTTGATTATGTTTTGGGAATTACCAAAGCGTACACCACGCGTGTCGGTGCAGGGCCTTTCCCAACAGAATTAATGTATGACGCGGCCAATGACACCGGTGATGCCATTGGTAAACACCTTGGTACTGTTGGACATGAATTTGGTGCTTCTACCGGTCGTCAACGTCGTTGCGGTTGGTTTGATGCAGAAATTCTACGTCGTTCTGTGGATGTAAACTCACTGTCTGGTATTTGCTTAACTAAACTGGATGTTTTAGATGGTTTAGAAGAAGTCAAAATCTGTGTGGGTTATGAAGCCGCAGATTCAGGTTGTATCGGTTCTTCTGATGCGCTGGCTTTTGCAGCGTTAAAACCAATTTACGAAACCATGCCAGGTTGGTCTGAGTCGACTGTGGGTGCAACCCGTATGGATCAGTTACCTGCCAATGCAATTGCTTATGTAAAACGTATTGAACAATTGATTGAATGTCCAATCGACATCGTATCAACTGGTCCAGATCGTGCAGAAACGATTGTACTACGTCATCCATTTGACGCTTAATTTAAGCCGATTATAAGATGATTAAAGCCTCGCGATATGCGGGGCTTTTTTGTGTTCGTTATACTTTAATCAAGGGTTGCAATAGATTAATTGTGGTGTGTTTTCTCAAGACTAAAGTTGCGCAATCGGCTAGTGTTTAACTTATTCTAAGTTGTTAAACTACAAATAATTAGATCGATTATGAGTGGTTTGGATGCACAAGAATATCTCGGGGACAATTTTTTATTCCTTGCTTTTTGCAATGGGCGGCGCACCGACCATCGCGATGCTGATTATTCAGGCTCAAACGAAAGACCCAAATATTATTTATGGGGTTTTTATTAGTTTAACGGTCATTATTGCCTGTATTTTAGTGCCGTTAATTTTAATTCAAAATGCATTTTTATTTTTCAAAAGAAAAGATGAGCTACTGGAGCAAAAGATTAAACCGCTTTGCCAAAGCTATTTAGTTTTAAATGCAATGTGCTTAATTTATTGGCTTAGTTTTCAGTTTCTTAAGTAGATTTATTTACATAAATGATATGATTGTGGATAGAATAATAATTTAAAGTACCCGAGCAATTATTTATAATTTATTGAAAGCTCATATTTATTCCAAGGCGGAGATTATAATGAACAACAAGCTGATTTTAACTATATGTGCAGCAAGTATGATGACCTTTTCGGGATGTACTACAGTCGCAGATATGGCAGGGGCAGACTCAGCGACATTAAATGCAGTGGCCGTACAAGGTTTTAATAAGACTGTTCAAGAAGCCAGTGCAAATAAAACACTGGATACTTCTTCAGCCACCTATAAACGAATTAATGCGGTCTTTATGCGTTTAAAACCGTATGCCGATCAAATCAATCAGACCGGTCAAAAATTTAACTGGCAATTGGCAGTATTAAAATCAGATCAAGTCAATGCCTATGTTGCACCGGGTGGTAAAGTGGTGTTCTACACCGGTATCGTTAATAAATTAAACTTAACGGATGCAGAGATTGCTGCGGTTATGGGGCATGAAATGGTGCATGCTTTAGAAGAGCATTCTAAACAAAAAATTGGTGCACAAGCCTTAACCAGTTTGGCTTTGAATATTGGTTTAAGTGCAGCCGGCAATAATGTGGGCCAGTTGGGAACTGCTGCAGCGCAATTGGGTAGCGAAATTGGCGTGGGTTTACCTTACTCGCGTAGTTTAGAAAGCCGCGCTGACCAAAATGGCTTGCTATTGATGGCGCGTGCTGGCTATAACCCGCAAGCCGCGATTACCTTGTGGGAAAAAATGAACAAATTAGACGGTGCAGGTGGTTCTGCATTCTTGTCTACTCACCCATCAAATAGTCAGCGTATTGAAGCGATGCGCAAAAACTTACCAGCAGCACAGGCAATTTATAACCAGCGTTAATCTTTAACGCTAAGCAATAAAAAAGGATGCTCTCAGGCATCCTTTTTTATTGCTTATTGATAATACCAAGTTGCTCTACTTGAAGGGTTACCTGTAAAAGACTTAAAGCAGTATTAAGACTGAATTTTGCGTATGTATCATACTAAACAGCAACAGTAACTTGACTCATGGTTAGGGTGCAGGGTTGGGTTGTTGCCGATGAATATCCTCAATGCCTTGTAACACATCGCTAGATAAATGGGTTTCAAACGCATCAATATTTTCTTTGAGTTGCGCTAGATTGGTGGCACCAATAATGGTACTGGTGACAAAAAATTGCTGTTTGATAAATCCCAAAGCCAATTGCGTAAGCGTTAAATCATGTTGTTCTGCCAATTGCGCATATTGTTCGGTTGCCCATTCACTTTGCGGATTGCTATAACGGCTAAAGCGTGAAAATAAGCTCACTCGTGCGTTTTCAGGACGTGCGCCATGGCGAAACTTTCCAGTCAAGTATCCAAAAGCCAATGGCGAATAAGCCAGTAAACCAACCTGTTCATGTTGAGCAATTTCTGACATGCCAATTTCATAGGTGCGATTTAATAAGTTATAGGGATTTTGTACGCTAACCAACTTCTCTAAACCCAATTTTTCGGCCAAATGCAAGAACTTCATCGTTCCCCATGGGGTTTCATTCGAGAGGCCAATATAGCGAATACGTCCTTTCTTAATTTCATCGCTGAGTGCGGTTAATGTTTCTTCTAGTGCAGTAATTTCTTGCTCATGCTGAGCCTCAGTATTGCCATAACCCAGTTTGCCAAAAAAATTAGTGGCACGTTGTGGCCAGTGTAATTGATATAGATCAATATAGTCGCTTTGTAGGCGTTGTAAGGAGCCATCAATTGCTGTGCTAATTTCATCTGCGGTAAAGCGGGTTTGTCCTGCACGAATGTGACTGCCGCCTTGTGACGGGCCTGCAATTTTTGAAGCAATAAAAAGTTGCTCACGTTGCCCGCGCTTGGCAATCCAATTCCCCAATATGCTCTCAGTTGCACCTTGCGTTTCAATTTTAGGTGGAACCGGATACATCTCGGCCGTATCCCAAAAATATAATCCTTGCGCTAAAGCATATTCGAGTTGTTCAAAGGCTTGTGCTTGATTATTTTGCTCACCAAAAGTCATGCTGCCTAAGCAAATTTCAGGCAATATAATGCCGGTATTTGCGAGTGGATTAAATTGCATCAGGCTTGATCCTTTAAGATTTATCATCTGATATTAACTGATTTATTTATTCAGGCAATTTTTAATCCGCGATAAGTTTTGAGAATCGTATTTGATCAATTATGGCTATAAAAAATTTAGAGATGAAAAAAGCAAACCCGAGGATTTGCTTTTTCATTATAGGATAGGAAATAAAAAATTATTCTTCATTATTATCGTCATCAGATGGCGTAGCGCTATCTTCGGTTGCAACATCAAACAGAAGAATGGCTTTACCGTCTGTTTCAATCATCCCTTGCTCTTCAAGCGTTTTTAAAACACGTCCAACCATTTCGCGTGAACACCCGACAATGCGACCAATTTCTTGACGCGTAATACGGATTTGTCGGCCATTGGGTAAAATCATCGCTTCAGGTTGAGAAGACAAATCAATTAAACAGCGTGCAATACGCCCCGAAACATCGACAAAAGCAAGGTCAGTAACTTTGCGGGTGGTATTTTTTAAGCGACGTACCAATTGCGCAAATACCGCATAGCTTAGATCAGGATATTGTTTGCTTAATTCATGAAAATTATCATACGTAATTTCTGCGATTTCACAGACGTCACGTGTACGAACTTCTGCAGTACGTTGTGGATTTTGCTCGAATAGACCCATTTCCCCAAAAAAGTCACCGGCATTTAAATACGTCACCACAATTTCACGATCATCATCTTCACGCAAAATAATAGAGACTGAACCTTTTAAAATTAAATAAAGTGATTTCGATTCAGTGCCAGCATCGATAATTGCAGTACGTTTTGGATAGCGATTAATATAAGCACGTTTTAATAACGCCTTTACTGACTCTGGCAGTTGACCAGGAGAAAGTGCGTCAGTGCTGAGTTGTGAAAAGTTTGCAGTCATGCTAACGGTTTCCGAATATGGATAAGTAAGAAGATCACAACAGATCTAAAAAATGAACTATGCACATAGAAGAGCTGAAATTCCTTATCAACTCCATTTATGTTAGTGTTACAAGCTAGGTGGTAAATTTATAGCTTTTTACAGGTAGTTGCAATGCAAACAAGTGTTCATTGGCTAGAGAATGTTGCTTTTGAAGCAAAATCGGAAAGTGGTCATCAAATCATCATGGATGGGGGTGAAGCCTATGGTGGTCAAAACCGTGGTCCACGTCCCATGGAGCTCATCTTAATGGGACTCGGTGGCTGTGCTTCCTTTGATATTGTGACCATCTTAAAGAAATCACGCCAAGATGTGACCGGTGTCGTCTGTCAGCTTAAAGCTGAGCGTGCCGAGAGTATCCCTGCTGTGTTTACCAAAATTCATTTACACTTCGTGGTGACAGGTCATGCAGTCAAAGAAAAACAGGTGGCCAAAGCCGTTGAGCTGTCTGCCGAGAAATATTGTTCCGCCAGTAAAATGTTGAGCGATGGTGGGGTCGAGATTACGCACGACTTTGAAATTATTGAAAGCGAAGCATAAAAAATAAAATGGCAATTTATGGATAGGTTGCCATTTTTTTTATCCATTTTTAATCGCGGTTATTTAAAAATTGGCTTGCCATAAATAATTAAACTGCGGTGATCATCAGATTTAATAAATTAAAAACAGCTAAGCTTTAAGTGATTAATTCAGCAGTGTTATGCAGCTGATAGCAGAAGCTAATTAGAATTGTGTTTGTGTAATTCAATTGATGCCCTTTAATTTAAAAATAGATGTAAATAAAGTTTGATACATAATCATGCAAATATAACTTGAAAAAATTGACAATAATACCCATATTATCACTAAGGTTTATGTTTAAGATAAACCACTTTACTTATTGAAAAATAAAATATTTTTTAAGAAATTGTGTTGAAAAATATCGAACCATTCCCATCTATTATCCAAATACAAAATTTGTTGTGAGGAAAATAAGAATGCGTTTTGAAAAATTTACAAATCGCCTACAGCAAGCGTTATCTGACGCTCAATCCTTAGCCATGGGTAAAGACAATACCGCAATTGAAGGTATTCATCTTTTATCTGTGCTGCTACAAGAACCTGCCAATGTCAGCTTGTTACAACAAGGCGGGGCGAATCTACGCGATTTACAAACCAAATTACAGAAAGCCTTAGACGATGCCGCGACGATTACCAATCCTACGGGTGATATCAATCTTAACCCTGAGGCAGTTCGTGCGCTAAATTTAGCAGATAGTTATGCGCAAAAAGCCGGTGATGAGTTTTTATCAACCGATTGGGTGGTTCTGGCACTTGCTGAAACGGGCACTACAAAAACACTTTTAACCAGTGTTGGTGTAACCGCAGATAAGCTGCGTAAAGCAATTGAGAATATAAGAGGTGGTGACAAAGTCATGGCAAATAATCATGAAGATCAACGTGATTCACTGAATAAATATACAGTTGATTTAACTGAGCTTGCTATGTCAGGTAAATTAGACCCTGTAATTGGCCGTGATGAAGAAATCCGTCGTACCATTCAAGTGCTCTCCCGTCGCACTAAAAATAATCCGGTACTGATTGGTGAGCCGGGCGTAGGTAAAACAGCCATTGTTGAAGGTTTGGCACAACGTATTGTGAATGGCGAAGTCCCTGAGGGTTTAAAAAGTAAACGTGTTCTATCTTTAGACTTGGGTTCATTGCTGGCGGGCGCTAAATATCGTGGTGAGTTTGAAGAGCGCTTAAAAGCCGTGCTCAAAGATCTGGCTAAATATGAAGGCGAGGTCATTCTGTTTATTGATGAGCTACATACCTTGGTTGGCGCAGGTAAAGGCGATGGCGCGATGGATGCAGGCAATATGCTCAAACCGGCTTTGGCCCGTGGTGAGCTGCACTGTGTCGGTGCAACCACATTGAATGAATATCGTCAATTTATTGAAAAAGATGCCGCCTTAGAGCGCCGTTTTCAAAAAGTATTGGTTGATGAGCCAAGCGTAGAAGACACCATTGCTATTTTACGGGGTTTAAAAGAAAAATATGCCACCCATCATGGCGTACAAATCTTAGACTCCGCCATTATTGCCGCGGCAAAAATGTCGCATCGTTATATCACAGATCGTCAACTGCCGGATAAAGCCATTGATTTAATTGATGAAGCTGCATCTCGAATTAAAATGGAAATTGACTCAAAGCCTGAGCCATTAGACCGTTTAGATCGTCGTTTAATTCAATTGAAAATGCAGTTAGAAGCAGTGAAACAAGATGCAGATTCGGTCAGTAAAGTTGAAGTCGATTATTTAGAAAATCAAATTGCAGAAGTGCAACGTGAATACAATGATTTAGAAGAAGTGTGGCGTGCAGAAAAAACTTTAGTTGAAGGCACCAATCAAGCACAGGTTGAATTAGACAAGGCTCGGACTGCATTTGAAAAAGCGCAACGTGAAGGTGATTTGGCCGAAGCCAGTCGTTTACAGTATGGGGTCATTCCTGAACTGCAAAAACGTCTAGAAAATGAAGAAGTGATTGAAGAGAACAGTGAAGAGCCAAAACTGATTCGAACCAAAGTGACTGAGAATGAAATTGCCGAGGTGGTCAGTGCCGCAACGGGCATTCCTGTCGCCAAAATGTTGCAAGGTGAGCGTGAAAAACTCCTGCACATGGAAGATTTCTTGCATAACCGCGTGGTGGGACAAGATGAAGCCGTGGTTGCTGTGTCCAATGCGGTACGTCGCTCACGGGCAGGCTTGTCTGATCCGAATCGTCCAAGTGGTTCGTTTTTATTCCTAGGGCCAACCGGTGTGGGTAAAACAGAATTGACCAAGGCATTGGCCAACTTCTTGTTTGATAGTGATGATGCCATGGTGCGTATTGATATGAGTGAGTTTATGGAGAAACACTCAATCAGTCGTTTGGTCGGTGCGCCGCCAGGATATGTGGGGTATGAAGAAGGTGGTGTGTTAACCGAAGCGGTGCGTCGCAAACCTTACAGCGTCATATTATTTGATGAAGTTGAGAAAGCTCATCCGGATGTGTTTAATATTTTACTACAAGTTTTAGATGATGGACGTTTAACTGACTCACAAGGGCGTGTGGTAGATTTTAAAAATACCGTGATTGTTTTAACCTCTAACCTTGGCTCACAAGATGTGCGTGAGTTGGGCGATAATGCCAGTGATGAAGATGTGCGTGCTGTGGTGATGGAAGCGGTATCGCAACATTTCCGCCCAGAATTTATTAACCGGATTGATGAGTTGGTGGTGTTCCATTCACTGAAAAAATCACAAATCCGTGGTATTGCTGACATTCAATTGGATCGTTTACGTGAGCGTTTAAGTGAAAAAGATATGCGCTTGACTGTGGATGACAGTGCTTTTGATCAATTGATTGATGCCGGTTTTGATCCGATTTATGGTGCGCGACCGCTGAAACGTGCCATTCAACAACGAGTTGAAAACACATTGGCACAAAAAATCCTCAGTGGAGAGTTCTTACCGGGTGATACCATTTTGATTAAAGGTGAGAATAGTCATCTGGAATTTGAGAAAATGAAATTAAATTAATTCAATTGAGTGAAATTTAGAAGATAAAAAAACCTAGCCAAGGCTAGGTTTTTTTATGTAGATCAATAAGCCAACAATCATCTTTAATAAAGAGCTTCATCCCTAAGGATATGCTCACAATGTTCTTTAAATTGGATGATGCTTAATTTTCCATGCTTTATGAATTCGAGTGTTACGTTTGAAGTCTAAACCAATGGTTTCACTGGTGATTTCTTCAATATCGAACATTGCTTGAACTTCTTCATCCATCTCAAAACCACGATAGTTGTTTGAGAAATACAATGTGCCTTCCGTGGTTAAACGGTTCATGGCGCGTTTTAGCAATGAATTGTGGTCACGTTGTACATCAAAAGTACCGTAGAATTTTTTCGAGTTTGAAAAGGTCGGTGGATCGATAAAGATCAAGTCATATTGTTCATGACCTTCTTTTAACCATTCAAAACAATCACTTGAGAAAAACTGATGTTGTTGATCTACATGATCGACGGTTAGACCATTAAGCACAAAGTTTTCTTTTGACCAATTTAAATAAGTATTGGATAAATCTACACTGGTCGTGCTCGCTGCACCGCCTAACGCTGCATGTACGCTGGCAGTTGAGGTATAGCTATATAGATTTAAGAAATGCTTACCTTTGGCTTCAGCGGCGATACGTAAACGCATTTGACGATGATCTAAGAACAAACCGGTATCTAAATAGTCGGTTAAGTTGACCAATAGCTTGGCTTTACCTTCTTGCACGATAAAACGTTTAGAGGCGGTACTTTGTTTTTCGTACTGAGTTTTACCTTCTTGACGTGCGCGCGTTTTGATAAAAATCACATCACGATTTAAACCAGTCACTGCACGAATAGAGGCCAAAGCCAGATTAAAACGTTTTTTGGCTTTTTCAGGATCAATCGTTTTTGGTGGTGCATATTCTTGTACATGTAAACGTTCGCCATACAAATCTACTGCAACATTAAAGTCGGGTAAATCGGCGTCATATAAACGTAAACAATGAATATTTTCTTTAACCGCCCACTTTTTCAAGGTTTGAATATTTTTTTGCAGACGATTGGTAAAGTCTTCAGCACCTTCAATGGCTTCAAACTGTTGCGGCTGCCATGTCGCTAGAAAAGGCTGGCTCGACGCTGCTGGTTTAATGGTACCAAAACGGATATAAATAGGCAGTTTACCGTTCATTAAGCGTAGCAATTGTGGCTCGCTAAAGGCCAGTACATCGGCTTGTTCAACTTGCGCGGCAATCACTGCGGCATATTGATTGGGGAAGTGTTTTTGTAAAAGTCCAGATAAACCCAAATACAAAGCACGACCTGAGGCTTTCTCACCTAAACGCTCACCATACGGTGGGTTTGTGACAATAAATGCGCTCTTGCCTTCATTTTGAAAATCGGGCCAGTCTGCCAGCGTACGCTCTTCAATTTTAATATGATCCATCAACGATTCAAAACCCGCCGCCAAGATATTTTGCTTGGTGGCTTTGACTGCTTCCCAATCTGCATCATAAGCATAGAATTGTGGCAGCGGTTGTTCTAAAGCGGTTTCATGACGTTCAAGCGCTTCAGTTTTAATGGACATCCATAAATCATGGTCATGTCCATTCCAACCGTTAAAGCCAAAACGACGTACTAAGCCGGGTGCGCGATCGGTGAACATCATTAATGATTCAATGATGAAGGTTCCTGAACCACACATTGGATCTAAAATCACTTCTGGATTGCGTTCAAGTAATTTGGCTTTTTGTAAAATTGCCGCCGCTAAATTTTCTTTAATGGGTGCATCGGTCATAAAGTGACGATAGCCACGTTTATGTAAAGAGTCACCAGATAAATCTAAGCAGTAGGTATGTTCGGTTTTTCCGGCCAATACATATAAAGTGATTTCAGGTTGTTTAATATCCACGCTAGGACGTTTGCCTACCGCTTCCATAAAGGAATCGACCACACCATCTTTAACGCGCAAAGTTGCAAACTGACTGTTTACTTTAATATCACGTTCGACGTGTAAACGCACAGCAAAGGTACTTTGTGGAGCAAAAATCAGCGACCAATCAAAGTTCATTGCACCTTCATACAACTCTTCTGCCACGTCACGCGCATCATGCGTAAAGTCTAATTGATGCGTATGAATAGGCGTCAGCACACGTGAGGCTAAACGTGACCACATACAAATTCGGTATGCATTTTCTAGCGTGCCTTGGAAAACTAAACGTCCTGGAAAGCGTTCAATATTCTGAACACCTAAACCTTCTACTTCTTCTTGGAGTAAGGTTTCAAGTCCATCTGCACAGGTAACCCAATATGTAGAAAGACGTAGTTTCAAATTCATGCAAATTTCCAAAAGCAGCTAAGCAATCGCGTATTTTAACGTATTTTAGTGCCAAAGAGTTTTTAAATTATGCGAAAGCCAGAACAGTAGAGAAAATATTTTCTTTCGATCTGTAGCTATTCAGACAACTTGGGGTTATTGCAACACACCCTTTAAGTTTAGCTGTACATCCTTTCATCACAGTGCTTATTTTTAAACCATCTGTGTTTTTCGTCATCATTAGCGCAACTATATTATTTTAAATTTATGGCTGATGATGCCGGTTAAAATACTGACGTAACTAGATAAATAGTCATTCAATGTTGAGAACGGGAGATGCCCACTTGAAAGTAATTTCTGTATAATAGTTCAACTTAACTGAACGGGAATCTCTCATGCACTTGGCAGCAATGCATACTCCGAGCCAGATTCAACTTAATCAACAGGGCAATCTCAAACATTTCTTGACCATTGAAGGTCTTTCTAAAGAAACCCTGACCAAAATTCTGGATACCGCACAATCCTTTTTTAATGCGCAAAATCAGCTGATCACCACGCCTTTACTTGAAGGTCGTACCGTGATGAATCTATTCTTTGAAAATTCAACGCGCACACGTACCACCTTTGAAGCGGCGGCAAAACGTCTATCTGCCAACGTCATCAATATTGATATCGCACGTTCGAGTACCTCTAAAGGCGAAACATTACGCGATACTTTGTGGAATCTTGAGGCGATGGCAGCAGATATTTTTGTGGTACGTCACTCATCATCCGGCGCTGCGCATTTTATTGCTCAAAGCGTATGTCCGCACGTGGCCATTATTAATGCCGGTGATGGACGACACGCGCATCCAACACAAGCCATGTTAGATATGCTGACCATTCGCCATGAAACCAAAAAGCCCTTCGAAGAACTAAGTGTCGCTATTATTGGTGATATCAAACATTCACGCGTAGCACGCTCTGATGTGGCGGCTTTACAAACCTTAGGCTGTAAAGATATCCGTGTGATTGCGCCAAATACGTTGTTGCCTTGTGGTTTTGAGGAATATGGTGAAGAAGTCCGTCTGTTTAATAAAATGGAACAGGGCATTCAAGACTGCGATGTGATTATTACTTTACGCATTCAAAATGAACGTATTGATTCGCCGGCACTATCCTCGCAAGCGGAATTTTATAAAATGTATGGTCTCAATAAAGAACGCTTGGCCATGGCTAAACCGAGTTGTATCGTGATGCATCCGGGACCGATGAATCGTGGCGTTGAAATTGATTCCAGTATTGCGGATGGTCCCCAAGCGGTAATTTTACAGCAAGTGACCAACGGAATTGCGGTGCGTATGGCGGTGCTGGCTTTATCAATGCAAGGTCAGTTACAAGAAAAAGGTTTAATTGAAGCGATCGCAGGATAAGGTAAAGTCATGAGTAGTATCAAAATTGAAAATGTCCGCGTCTTAGATCCGATTCAGAACACGGACCGCATACAAACTGTTTTTATTGAAAATGGCAAATTGGTTGCGGCCAGTGATCAGGTCAGTGAAACCATTGATGGTCAAGGAAAGTGGTTAATGCCCACCATGGTGGATTTGTGCGCGCGTTTACGTGAACCGGGACAGCAGCAGCATGGCACCTTAAAAACGGAAGGTAAAGCTGCGCGTGAAAACGGCATTTTGCATGTTTTTACCCCGCCGGATTCAAAGCCAATTGTTCAAGACAATGGCGCGCTTATTCATGGTTTGGTTGAAAAAGCCATGCTGGATGGTGGTATTTATTTGCAAGTGATTGGCGCGCAAACTCAAGGTTTGCAAGGCAATCAACCTGCCAATATGGCCGGTCTTAAAAAAGGTGGTTGTAGTGCGGTGTCGAATGCCAATGCGCCGTTTGCCAATGACGATGTAGTACTGCGCACACTTGAATATGCCGCTGGCTTAGACATGATGGTGGTGTTTTATGCAGAAGAGCATCAAATAGCTAAAGATGGCTGTGCGCACGAAGGTTTTATTGCCTCACGTCAAGGCTTACCGATGATTCCGGCATTGGCAGAAACAGTGGCCATTGCTAAATATTTATTAATGATTGAAAGCACCGGCGTATGCGCACATTTTGGTTTGTTGTCCTGTGGTGCTTCAGTTGAATTGATTAAAATTGCCAAAGAAAAAGGGCTGTCTGTTACCGCCGATGTTGCGATGCATCAGCTACATTTAACCGAAAGCTTAACCGATGGCTTTAATGCTTTGGCACATGTTCGTCCACCATTACGCGCTGAAAAAGATAAACAGCTGTTACGCCAAGGCGTCAAAGATGGCGTGATTGATGCGATTTGTACGCATCATGAACCGCTCAGTAGTTCTGCTAAGTTGGCTCCGTTTGCTGAAACCGAACCGGGCATTACCGCTTTTGATACATATGTGGCACTGGGCATTCAGCTGATTAATGAGGGATTGCTTGAACCGTTACAGTGGGTTAAGACTGTGACACTTGCGCCGGCAAAAGTGGCTCAAATGGTTGAGCGTTGGACACAAGAAGCCGGTTGGGTATTGATAGATCCTGAGCTGGAATGGACGGTCAGTAAAAGCTCAATATTATCGCAGGGTAAAAATACACCCTTAATCAATCAAAAAGTCATGGGTAAAGTACTGCAAACTTTTAGTGCCTAAGCTTTTTCATTCGAATCTAAACAACAAAAAAGCCAACGATTGCTGGCTTTTTTGTGATGCTGTTGTTATTTTTGGTATTTTTTGTTTATAATTGTGTAAATAAATGGGGTTTATTTAATGATATTTAATAAAAAAATACTTTTCATACTTTCTTTGCTTGTGCCTTTAGTCGGCTGTAATAGCATTTTTACTAAACATGTTAAGTGTGATGATGAGGCTGCTACGGTATTAGTCACACAAGTTTTACAGAATGATTTAAATGAATTATTAGATAGTGAACTAAAAAATTTAATTAACAATGGCTCTATTAAAGATTTAGAACCCGCTAAATTGAAAATTTTAGCAAAGAATATACAGTTTACATTAACGGATAGCCGTACAGATTTTATTGATCCAAATAGCCCTAAAACAACGTGTTCAATGGATCTGGTTGTAACTATGCCTTCAGACTTAGTTAAAAGGTCAGATGAGGCACGAACAAAAGTTAATGTTGTTAGCGTAGATGCACATGCTAATGATTTAGGTGTTGATTATGAAAATAATAAAATCCATTTAATTTTAGAGTATGTTCTACAACCTACGGATAAAGGTGACAAAATTTTAGCTCTACTTAAAAACAGCTCTAACGTACAAACATTACTTTCAGAAACTTTGACTTATGCATTCTTAAAACCACAAATTGAAAAGAATCAGATTAAAAGCCTAGAAGCCAATCGAGTTGCTGCACAACCTGACTATGCTGTTTATACAGACGCTGATGAAACTGTAGATACAGAAGGCAATATGGTAGAAGCTGCTGCTTTGGCTGAAGAAGATTATAACTAGAGAGTATGAATAGTAATTATCAGACTTTTTTGATTCAGTCTTTTGTATCTGTCTTGCACTAACAGGCAGATGCAAAAGGCATAAATATAGATTCAAGATATCTATTTATTAAAAATAAAGATTCAATCAAATAGGGCAATTATGAAACTTAAATTATTGGCATTGATCAGCTGCGCTTTATCGCTTTCAGGTTGTGATCAAGTACAATCCATTACTGGGCAATCGGTTAAATGTGACAATGATACGGCCAAACAGTTGGTGGTAGAAAGTTTTAGTAAAACAGTCAGTGAGGTTGCTTCGCAGCGCGTCAAAGAGTTAATTGCGAGTGAAAACATTACCATCGATATGGGGAAGTTAAGAAGTACGTTACAGCAAATTACCTTTAATGTTAGTGATGTGCGCACCAACAACTCAGACCCGAACAGTAAAAAACAATATTGTGTGACTCAGTTTGTGGTTAAAATTCCTGATCAAATGGTCAAGGATGCAGATGCGGCTCGAGCTGTTTATGATGAAAATAATATTGCACAGGCGGCAGTATTGTCTGATTTATCCTTTGAAACTAATCAGCTGAAAAAAGAAATTGAATATTTGGTACAGCCTACCGATGATGGTAAAAAAGTGTATGTCACTTTAGAAAATCCAGATGTACTTGCGTATTTTGTCCGAGATATTGCGGTTGATTCATTGTTAAAAACAACGCGTCAAAATGCTGTAGAAGTTGCAAAGCAAGAAGAAATAAAACGTATTTCCGAGCAAGAAGCAGCAGCGCAAGAATATCAGTCAGTTCTGCTTTTGGAAGCTAAAACCAGCTTAGACCAAGCCAACGAAAATTTAAATTTAGTATGGAATGCGACCTCTAAAGAAATTAGAGCTCAGTTACTGGATGAGCAAAAAATTTGGTTGAAGAAGCGTGAACTTGAATGCAAATTAAGCAGTAATGAAACTGATAATCCTCAATTACATCGCTTCAATTGTGAAGCAAATATGACGACACAAAGAACATCAGAGCTGCGTCAAAAAATATATTATT
>NZ_JXBK01000001.1:1927511-1997795 GCF_000816495.1 Acinetobacter harbinensis | reverse complement strand
GTTTTGTCTTCGTAACCAAGATATTACAGATGCTAAGGCTTTTTTTTATTTATTTTTTATGTCGAACTCAGGTTATTTAGAATAACACGGCTTAAATTGAGGTAAAAGTCAGCGATTGCTGGCTTTTTTTATGCATAAAATAAAGGTATTTCAATCAATACAATTATTTACACTGTTTAAAAGGTGAATAGATAAACTAAAAACATCAATGATAAAACGAGAATAAGATATGAATATTAATTTAATTGAACTGCTTCGGCAGAAAGTGTCTGCCATTATCTTGGAAGGCGAAACAGAATACCTCAGTGAAAAAAGTCAGGCCTTAAGTAGTTTTTTTCCGATTCTATTGTCAATTTTTAAGTCTAGACCAGCGCTGATTGAGACTTTGCAAAATCAGTTAAATCCTCGACTAGAGGATATTTTTACCAGCAATCCCGCTTTAAAACCGCAGTTTTTAGAACAAATCTCTGGCACAGTACCGACATCGACGATTGAAAATACTTTAAATCGTGCAATTGCACCGACACTAAATTTTTTAGAAAATGAAGCGGGTTCTGCTGAACCAAGTGCAATTGTTCATTTAATTGATACACACTGGCAAGATATAGACAGTGCCTTACCACATTGGGGAGCCGTGTTTTTAAGTGCGCTTGGCGTGGCTGCTGTAGCTGATCATTCTTTACATCAAGCTCCTGTGGTTGAACCCTATCCAATTGTAGAGGAGAAGAAAAAATCAGGCTTTTTATTGCCAATTATTGGACTCATTATTTTAATTGCATTATTGGCTTTAATGTTTAAAGCTTGCTCAAATAAAGATGAACCTGCAACAGAAGTGCCGATGCAAACGGCCAGTACTGAACTGGCAAAATTACAATTTAGTACCAGTTCAAGCGGAGAGTTATTAACTTGTCAGTTATATTCTGGCGATGCAAATTATGTGGAGCTTTTGCAAAAAGAAATTAAACAAAGCTTTAATCATAATATTGGCTGTGGTGCAGAAACCAATGCGCGTTACAACCGTGAATTTATTGATCAAGACGCTATTCCGAGTGTATTGAAATTAATGAAAGGTGTGCCAAATGCTTCATTAACATGGACCGGCAATCAATTGTCCATTCAAGCTGCCAATCCGAGTGATGCACAACAATTAGCAGCAAAAATTCAGCCATTGGTTAGAAATATGACCGTAATGACGCAAGCCGCGGCAGATACAGCCATGCCAATAGATACCAATGCGGCCATTACAACCGGCAACACTAACGCAGAAAAAGCCCTTGCCGAAATTAAACCCGACAATATTAAAGCTTTAGATATTGCCACTGCTTTAAATATGCAAATTATTAATTTTGATACCGGCAGTGCGACGATTCCAGATGCTAATAAATCAATTTTAGATCAAGGCGCCGCGCTCATTAAACGTGTCCCAGAAGTACATTTAACCGTGAAAGGGCATACTGATGCTGTAGGATCGGCTGAATCGAATAAAGCGTTGTCGCAAAAACGTGCCCAAGCCGTGGTGAATTACTTGGTGCAACAAGGTGTTGATCCAGCACAACTGCAAGCAGTGGGTTATGGTCAAGAACAACCGATTGCTGATAACGTGACGCCTGAAGGTCAGTTTAAAAATCGTCGTATTGAGTTTGAAGTATTGAATACTGAAACAGGTATAGTTCGTGAAGTAGATGACAAAGGCATTAATAAACAGTAAGTAAATCTGCCAAGATAAAAAATCTCTGCCTAAAAACAGAGATTTTTTATCAATTGTATCGCTATATGAATCACTTTTTGGTTAAATACAGAGCGAAAATTATAAACAGTACGGTTAAGAATAGAATGATGAAGAACGTGATTATTTTTAGTTTGGTATTGGGTACAACGCTAATATCCGGTTGTGACAATTTTAAAAACAACAAGACAGAAAAAGTTGAGCAAAAAGTTGAGGTTTCCGATTGGAGCTGTACCGATGCTGAGAATATTGGACAAGTAGAAGCTTATTTGAAATCTGAGTATTTAAAACAATTGGATAAACAGTTACGTCATTCAAGCTATGAAGCCGATCAAGATTTATTAAAGAAAATCACCGAACAAGTGCAGTTTAAAATCAAGAATGTTACCACCTTAACGGAAGACGATAAAACCGCTAAAACTTTGCATTGTAGCAGTCAGTTGAGCGTGCAATTTCCAAAAGGTCTACAAAAACGTGCTGAAAATGCGTATTTAGAAGCGCCTTGTAGTGATCAAGACTGTGAAGGTGAATATGATTCGATGTCAACGCTACGTGATTATTTAGAAGATGGATCATCCAATTTGGTTTTAGGCGATGATCAACTCAAAGGTGCCTTTAGTTACGGAATTACCAAAACAGATAAAGAGGGTGTAACCTTTACGGTTGAAAATGAAAATGCGGTCATCAATGGAATTGTCTTTGTAACCGCAAAAGCTGTTCAATATCAGTCCTATGTTAAACACAACAGTGAAGCACGAGCCAACTCTGAGCAGTATTCCAAAGAAAATGCGGCTGAAGTGGCTTTAGCACAAAAAGCCATGGATATTCGTCAAAAAGAATTAGATGCAGATAAAGTGAAAGTGGTAGAACGTTTAAATCAAACGTGGGATTTATTTTCAGCGGAGCAAAAACAACAGTTACAACAGGATCAAGCCGATTGGTTTGAAAAACGCGATGTAGACTGTAAAGTGATTGCGCAAAAAAATGTTTATCAATTGCCAGAAAATGAAAAAGAAACCTATCAGAAAAAATCTGATTATTGGGATGACGCAATGCGTAAGCAAAGCGAAAACATGCAATACACCAAATGTTTTAATCAAAAAACCACAGAACGGATTGTTTATTTAAACAATGTTTTTAATTAAAGCCAAGCTATAGTCGTAATTGAATACTTTAATAAAGGGACGAATTGATTCGTCCCTTTATTATTGGCATGCTGTGATAAATCTATTGTGTGAAGCCATCTATGCGAATTAGTCTTATTGGTGCAGGACGCGTTGCCCATCATCTTGCGCATGTTTTAAGCCAGCAGCATCAAATTATTCAAATCTATAGTCGAACCTTTATTTCTGCACAGACTTTGGCGGCTCAAGTGCATGCAAGCGCTGTGGTTGATTTGGTCGATATGGACGCCAGTGTTGATTTAGTGATTATGGCGGTAAGTGATCAGGCCATTGCAGGGCTGATTACACAGCTACATGCATACCTGCCGAAGACCTTGATTGTGCATACCTCGGGCAGTACCGATATTAACGTCTTAGCAGAACAGCACCATCGGGCAGGTGTGTTTTATCCACTGCAAACCTTTAGCCTGAATAGAGATATTGCATGGTCAGATACGCCTATTTTTATAGAGGCAATGTCTGAACAGGATACGCAGTTATTGTTGCAATTGGCGCATCAGTTAACTACACGCGTCTATGCATATAGCTCGGCGCAACGTTTAAGTCTGCATTTGGCTGCGGTATTTGCCTGTAATTTTAGCAATTATTGTTATGATATGGCCCAGCAAATCGTCGATGCACAGCTGGTCGATTTTTCTTTACTGTATCCCTTAATATTAGAAACGGCACAAAAAGCACTGCAAAACCCACCTAGATTAATGCAAACAGGGCCGGCGATGCGCGGCGATCAAAATATTTTAAATAGACATCAACAGATGTTAGAGGATACACAGCAGCATCATCTCAAACATGTGTATGCTTTACTGAGTCAGCAAATTTTACAAGTGCATAGCGAAAAAGCTAAAACTGAATCATGAATTAAAATAGATCAACAGGAGTGATGAATGGCCAAGGATTTTAATAGCCAACATGTGGTGGATGGGTATGATTTACATATTCGTAAATTAATCCCCGGTTATGAAGTGGTACATCAACAAATTCAAGCATTACTGAAAACCCATGTGCATGAAAAGGCCCATGTGTTAGTTGTGGGCTGTGGCACAGGCTATGAACTGGGTTATTTGTTGCAGATGTTTCCGCAGTGGACTTTTACTGCCACAGAGTTATCTGGCACCATGCTGGATAAAGCGCAGCAATATTTGCAGCCTTTTAACGCGGCAGATCGTGTGGAGTTTATTTTGGGCGATGTAGACAGTTTAGCCTCAGAACGTCTTTATGATGCAGCATTGACTATTTTGGTTAGTCATTTTATTGCAATACCAGAAAAGCCAAATTTCTTTCAGTCCATTTATGCACGCTTAAAACCCTCTGCAATCTTTATGACCTTCGATTTAACCGCCACCGAATCTGAGCAGGACTTGGAAAGTTTAGAAAATATTGCGCAAATCAATGGTCTGACTGCACCGCAAGCCAAAGCGATGACGCGGCGTTTGGCCGATGATTTTCATCTACTGTCTGCTTCAGAGACCTGTGCTGCGTTAACGCTAAGTGGTTTTAATTGCGTACAACGCTTTACACAAATTTTATCTTATCAAGGGTTTATCGCTTTAAAAGCTGCATAGAGTTAATTAAAAATGGCCCATTTGCTATGAGCCATTTTTTTAACTTATTCTGCCGGTTTAGTTAATTTTCTTGAATAAAAAGTCATTAATTTTATGACCTTCCTCAATGCCGCGGCGCTCAAATTTGGTTTGCGGACGCCAATCAGGACGCGGATAACTGTTGCCTTTACCCGCCATATTTTCAAGATTTGGACGGTTGTCGAGTACATCTAACATCCATTCTGCATACGGTTCCCAGTCGGTTGCGGCATGGAATGTTCCACCCATTTCTAACTTCTGTTCTACCAATGGCATGCGGTCATGCGAGACAAAACGACGTTTGAAATGGCGTTTTTTTTGCCATGGATCGGGGAAGTACAGTTGTATGGCATTAATGCTGTTGTCGGGCATTTCACGCAGTACTTGGATGGCATCGGCATCAAGCAAGCGTAAATTGGTTAAGCCCGCCATTCCAGCTTCATAGACACATTGCGCGATGCCGGGGATGTGAACTTCGATCCCTACATAATTGCGTTCAGGATTGGCTTTTGCCATTAAAACAAATGAACGTCCCATGCCAAAGCCAATTTCGACCGTTAACGGACGCTCTGGATGTTCAAAGTGCTGACGTAAATCACCCACTGGATAGTCCAAAATAAGTTGACCATATTGTTCAAGCGCAGTGCGTTGGGAGGTGTTTAGCGGAGATGAACGACGCATATAGGTCACAATTTCACGGTGTTCATTCAAGTTGTCTAGTTCGACGACTTGTGGGTCTAATTGATCGTTCGACATAACTTTGGCAAATGTAAAAAATTTGAATGCGGTATTTTAAGTCTTAAGGGGTGTAAGTCAAATTTTTTACTGCTCTAGATCTGATTTAATGAGTAAATGGTATTTGTTAAAACTAAAAAGAGCCATGTTTGGCTCTTTTTACTATTTTTAGATCAATTAGCACGATAACGATCAATCAAGGTGCTACTGGCTTCATTTAATCCAACCACATCAACGTGTATGCCCTGATCTTTAAACTTTTGCACCACTGTGCTGAGCATATTGACCGAAGTGATGTCCCAGATATGGGCATGGGTTAAATCAATTTTTACGCTATGAATTGGTTCTTTAAAGTCAAAAAATTGAAAAAATTTGTCTGAGCTGCTAAAGAAAATTTGTCCTGAAATGCTGTATTGACGCATATCAGGATGGATCAGTACAGAACTCACTTTAACTTCGCTTTCCAGTTTGTTGACCAAGAACAGCGCAGAGAGTAACACGCCTACAAATACGCCCAATGCAAGATTGTGCGTGGCCAAAACCACAATCACCACTGCCAACATGACGATATTGCTTTGTTTGGGATGCTTAGAAAAATTACGTAGTGAATCCCAATTAAAGGTGGTGAATGAAACCATAATCATAATGGCGACCAAGGCTGCCATTGGAATATAAGCCAACCAATCTTTTAAAAATACCACCAAGCACAGTAAGAACACTCCCGCCACGAATGTGGATAAACGCGTACGCGCCCCTGATGAGACGTTAATAATGGATTGACCAATCATGGCGCAACCGGCCATACCGCTCATAAAACCGCTGACAATATTGGCATAGCCTTGACCGCGACATTCTTGATGACGATCGCCTTCGGTTGCAGTGGCTTCATTAACGATCGTCGTGGTCATCATCGTCTCTAATAAACCGACGGTGGCCAATGTGATGGCATAGGGAAAGATAATGATTAGCGTATCTAAATTGAGTGGAATCTGTGGAATGAGGAAAATTGGTAAGGTATCGGGAAAACGGCCCAAATCACTGACAGTGCGCATATCACTGTTGAAAAATAGCGCGATAATACTTAAAACAATAATACAAATCAGCGGTGAGGGAATCAGTTTGCCAATTTTAGGAAGGTGTGGGAAAAGATAAATCACTGCCAAACCGAAGGCAACAAAACCATAACCGAGAGCATCCATTTGGCTTAATTCAGGAATTTGTGCCACGAAAATCAAAATCGCCAAGGCATTCACAAAACCATAAACCACAGACTGCGATACAAAGCGCATCAGTTTGGCAACTTTAAAGTAACCGGCCAGCACTTGAATGATACCGGTCAAAATTGTGGTGGCCAGTAAATACTGCAAACCATGATCTTTAACCAAGGTAATCATTAGTAAGGCCATTGCACCAGTGGCCGCAGAAATCATGGCAGGGCGCCCACCCAAGAAAGCAATGGTCACCGCAATACAAAAGGAAGCATAAAGCCCCACTTGCGGGTCAACTCCAGCAATGGCTGAAAAGGCAATTGATTCCGGAATCAGGGCTAAACCGACCACCAAACCGGCCAGTATGTCGACACGAATATTGGAGAACCACTCTTCTTTTTTCAGATTTATCACTCGTTTAATGTTCATCTAATTTTAAAGTTGTGTATGTTAAAACATCTGAATCAATAAAAGCAGCCAATTGCGGCTTGAAAAATACAACATTTTAGACAATATTCAGGTTTCAGGATTTTTATGCATTGATGCATTTTTGCAATTTACCGCTTTGATCACTTGAAAGTTGTTCAGAACACCTTTAAAACAGTTAATAGTTTAATAACAAGGATCAGATATGAAGCTTTATTATTCACCGGGCGCATGTTCACTGGCATCACATATTATTTTAAATGAAATTAATGTCGATTTTGATTTAGAGCGTGTTGACTTAAAAACACATAAAACTGAAAAAGGAGCAGATTACTACGCCATTAATCCTAAAGGTTATGTGCCTGCACTGGAAATTAACCCCGGTTTGATTCTGACTGAAAATGTGGCGATTTTACCGTTTTTGGCTCAGCATGATCCGAAGCAAGATTTAATTCCACCGTCAGGTCTAGGGCGCGCTAAAGTGCTGGAGTGGTTGGGATATTTAAACTCTGAATTGCATGATGCCTATGCTGTATTTTTTGCAGGTGCACTTTCAGCAGATGCCAAAGAAAAAGCCTATGCAGAAGTAGATCGCTTGTTAAAGCATATTGATAGCACGATTGCGCAAGCAGACCATGAGTATTTGGTCGATGATAATTTTGGCCCAGCAGATGCCTATTTATTTGTACTGACCAATTGGTCGAATCACATTGAGCATGACTTAACCCCATATCCAAATGTCGTTGCTTTACGCAATAAAGTGGCAGAACGCCAGTCCGTACAAATTGCCATGCGTGATGAAGGATTAATTCCTTAAGCTTAATTAAACCCAGATTCAAGTTTTTATTATTGAGCGCTTGAGTCTACTGTGATTTATGAAATATTGATCATTGAATAATCTTAAAGATATAAGCGCAGCAACTTAAGTTTTAAAATACAGCTCTAAAACATAAAAGGACTCTAAATAGAGTCCTTTTTTAGTCTAAATAAACAGTCTGACAGTTGGTTATTTAAAGAAATAACCGGTTTCAGGAGAGCTGGCATTGGCCATACGTTTACGTGGCATACGACCGGCTAAAAAGGCTTCTCGTCCTGCTTCCACTGCTTTTCTCATGGCAGACGCCATCAAAATGGGCTGTTGTGCTGCAGCAATGGCCGTGTTCATCAACACGCCATCACAACCCAATTCCATAGCAATCGCAGCATCACTGGCGGTGCCTACGCCTGCATCAACCAATACCGGTACTTTGGCATTTTCTTTAATAATTGACAGTGTATGCGGATTAAGAATACCTAAGCCAGACCCAATCAGGCTGCCTAAAGGCATAATCGCAACACAGCCCATGCTCTCTAACTCTTGTGCCACAATGGGGTCATCTGAAGTATAAACCATCACTTCAAAACCATCATCGACTAAGGTGCGCGCCGCCTTTAATGTTTCCATAATATTTGGGTAAAGGGTTTTTTCATCGCCCAATACTTCAAGTTTAACCAAATTATGCCCATC
Organism: Acinetobacter harbinensis; assembly: GCF_000816495.1. GTDB lineage: Bacteria > Pseudomonadota > Gammaproteobacteria > Pseudomonadales > Moraxellaceae > Acinetobacter > Acinetobacter harbinensis. The sequence continues at coordinate 1,989,429 of NZ_JXBK01000001.1, read as the reverse complement.
TAATAGTTCTCGTGCCAGCATGCAGGTACGTACCGCACTGTTGGCATCAAAACAACCCGCAGTGTTGGGCAGGATGGTGTATTTATCCGCAGGTAAAACCGAGAGTAAATTGGGTTGATCAGGATGCTGTCCAATATTCACGCGACGAATGGCCACAGTAATAATTTCTGCACCGCTGGCTTGAATGGCCAAATCTGTTTCCGTCAAGTCTTTATATTTGCCTGTACCAACCAATAAGCGCGATTGAAATGTACGTGAACCGATAATAAGGGGGGTGTCTTGCATGCGAGCTCCGAATTAGCCGCCACCGACGGCATGAATAATTTCAATCTGATCTTCAGCGCAAAGTGTGGTTTGTGCCAATTTACTTTTGGGGATAATCATTTCATTTTTTTCTACCGCAAAACGTTTCCCGTCTAAAGCCAGCTCTTCAATTAATTCTAATAAATTGCTGCATGCGGTATGTTTTAATTCACCATTTAAATAAATCTGCATCATGATGTACTCTATTCTGTGTAATTTTATCTTGCGTATTTTAAAGCATTCCATGTCAATATTAACCAGCCTGCAATCATCAAAGCGCCGCCAATAGGGGTGATTGCGCCTAAAATACGGGGTAGCCCGAATGCCATTAAATATAATGAACCACAGAAAAATAAAATGCCCAGTTGAATCAGGATAAAACTGGCTTTGATGGGCAGCGCTGGAATGACGCGCACTAAAATGGCCAGCAACAGCAGACCCAGTGCGTGATAGAAAAAATAATCTGTGGCAGTTTGCCACCATGCCAGCTGAAGCTCAGTTGCACGCGATTTCAAACCATGTGCGCCAAACGCACCTAACATGACTGCGAGTGCCAAATTTAGCGCCGAAATTGCAATCCACATAAGCTCGATTATCTGAATAAATTTGCGCTTAACCTTAGCATATTTTGTGCTTTAGACAAAAGTGAAAAAAGGTTGAATCGGTTTGATCTAAAGCTAAAAAAAGGGCGCGCAGCCCTTTTTTTAAATCAAAGAAATCCATTTGCGCTGTTAGTTAGATGACATGGCCACTTTAATTTTTTCCATGGCATTTTTTTCTAACTGACGAATCCGCTCGGCTGATACATTATATTCAGCGGCCAACTCATGTAAGGTTGATTTTTCATCATCTAACCAGCGGCGCTGTAAAATATTACGTGAACGATCATCTAACTGATCCATCGCACTGTGCAAAGCAGAGCTACTTTGTTCTTCGTAGTCTTGTTCTTCAGCTAAACGCGCTGGATCGTAACGATGGTCTTCTAAATATAAAGCCGGTGCCAGATGCACTGAGCCTTCGTCATCGTCATCGCCTTGTGCCTCAAAAGCTGCATCATAAGCGGTTAAACGGCCTTCCATTTCCAAAACTTGTGCTGCGGTCACATTAAGCTCGGTTGCGATGGCTTGTGCTTCATCTAAAGTAAGTTTTTTACTGGATTTTTTTAAGCTGCGTAAGTTAAAGAACAATTTACGCTGTGCTTTGGTGGTGGCAATTTTAACAATACGCCAGTTACGAATGACATATTCATGAATTTCAGCCTTAATCCAATGCACGGCAAAAGACACCAAACGCACGCCCATAGTCGGGTCGAAGCGTTTAACTGCTTTCATCAAGCCCAAGTTGCCTTCTTGAATTAAGTCACCTTGAGGCAAGCCATAGCCTGCATAGCTGCGCGCAATATGTACCACAAAGCGTAAATGAGACATCACCAGCATTTTGGCTGCGTCTAAATCTTGCTCATAGTAATAGCGTTCAGCCAACTCTTTTTCTTGATCAGCCGTTAGAATAGGAATCTGATTGACAGTACTGATATAAGCACCGAGATTGACCCCTGGCGCCGATAATGACAGGGGCATCAATTGATTGCTGCTGTCACTCATGTGTTCTCCTTAAAAATGGATGACATAACCACTTAAGTTTTATCTTAATGCAAAATTTTATTGAATTAAGCTAAATTGGGTATAGAAATGTAATTTTTTATACGGATTTGCAACGCTATAGTTTAATTGAAAATAATTAAGATTCAATTAAGTAGTGGTATTCATTGTGAGAAATTTTGCTCAGATGACAGCTTAATTGATGCATTTGACAATATCGGGTCACATCTTGTTGGCTATGCGGATCGGAAGATTTTAATAAAAACACCGTATGTAATTGGGTTTTGATGGCGCGTTTTAGCATCAATAGCGGCATAGGGCAGGGTTTGCCCATTGCATCAATAACGGCTGTATCAGCGAGATGATTCATCTGGATGGCTGTCTAAAAAAAGTTTTGCAAATGGTAGCAAATTTAGATCTAAAGCTAAACCTGCGTGCGGCGTCTTTATCTGCAAAAACAGGCCATTTGTAAGTAAAATAGTGAGTGAAAACAGAAGCTGAAAGCCCAAAAAGATTAACAAAAAAAACAGTATGAATTGTCAGAAACCCATGGTAAGCTCTTTGCGTATTCAAATTAATGGCATACTTAAAACGGCCTTAAATTGGGTGCTGCAATGGATATAACCGGGATTTTGTTAATAGTAAAACAGAATGATTACAAGCTCAGAAATAATAAATATTTTTAGATCTTGTTTGCTCTGCTGTTTGCAACACCGGGTGGTCCTTCTATTCAAAACAATGAGGATTAACTTATGACAGCTCGTGAACAAGGCGTAGTGAAATGGTTCAACGACACTAAAGGCTTCGGCTTTATTCAACGTAACGGTGGCGATGACGTATTTGTTCATTTCCGTGCCATTCAAGGTGACGGACACCGCTCACTTCGTGATGGCCAGCGTGTTGAATTCAGCGTAGTTAAAGGTCAAAAAGGCTTTCAAGCTGAAGAAGTACAACCTTTAGACTAATCGACTGATGATTCATGAAAACGCCCCAATGTAATTTGGGGCGTTTTTGTTTATAATGGGTTAATATTTTCCTGATTATTAAGTTAGAGCGCATATTTATGTCATCTGGTTTTGAAACCTTAAATTTACATCCGAAACTTAAACAAGCTATTGATGCCTTAGGTTTCACCGAAATGACACCCATTCAGGAAAAGGTTTTAAAATTCACTTTGGCTGGACATGACGCTATTGGTCGTGCACAGACAGGTACGGGAAAAACTGCGGCTTTTCTTGTTAGTGTCATTAATGATTTGCTTAACAATCCCATTCAAGAGCAACGTTTCCGCGGTGAAGCGCGTGCACTGATTCTGGCACCCACGCGTGAGTTGGCTTTACAAATTGAAAATGATGTCAAAGACTTAACCAAGTTTACTGATTTGCATTTTGTGACTTTATTGGGCGGCGTCGATTTTGATAAGCAAAAAGCCCAACTGAATAAACAATTTGTCGATATTATTGTGGCAACACCGGGTCGTTTGATTGATTTTGTTGAGCAAAAAGAAGTTTATCTGGATCAAATTGAGTTTTTAGTGATTGATGAGGCTGATCGTTTACTGGATATGGGTTTTATTCCTTCAGTGAAACGTATTGTGCGTTATTCGCCGCGTAAAGAACAACGTCAGACCTTGATGTTCTCTGCAACTTTTAGTTATGACGTACTGAATTTGGCGCAACAATGGTTATTTGAGCCAATTACTGTTGAAATTGAACCGCAACAAAAAACCAATTCAGATGTTGAGCAACGCGTCTATATGGTTGCAAAAACCGATAAATATAAATTATTGCAAGAAGTTCTACGCGTAGAGCCGATTGAAAAAGTCATGATTTTTGCCAATCGCCGTGATCAAGTGCGTAAATTGTATGATCACTTAAAGCGCGATGGTTATAAAGTGGTGATGTTGTCGGGTGAAATTGCTCAGGACAAACGAATCAAAATGTTGGATCAATTTAAAAATGGTCAACACAATATTATGATTGCAACCGATGTGGCTGGTCGTGGTATTCACGTAGACAATGTCTCGCACGTTATTAACTTTACCTTACCCGAGCAGTCGGATGATTATGTACACCGCATTGGGCGTACAGGTCGAGCAGGAACCAGTGGTGTGAGTATTAGTTTCTTGTCTGAAGATGATGCATTTTATCTTCCAGAAATTGAAAAAGCCATTGGACAGAAATTGCCTTTAACTCGTTTAGATGGTTATTGTTAATTTCATAACCCGACTCATAAAAAGCCGCTTCTATTGAGCGGCTTTTTATCGGTTTTAATTTGAGTGGTTACGTGGATATAGCTTTAACAAGCGATTCTAAAATTAATTTGCTCGGCAGGTAAAAGTAAGAACGGTTTGATAGTCTTCATTACGAGAGATATCCGTATTTGTTCCTGCTAAAGAGCCAATTACGCTGGCTGCTGCTTGAATCATTTGGCCGGTGCGTTCATCAACAATATCTTTTAATGCACCGTTATAGCCTGTTTTTTCATCCATGATAATGGGCGTGGCTTTTCGACCACAGGTATTGTTGGCAGCAGTAATCGCGTTGTTTTTAGAAATTAAACTGGTTTTACCCACACCTGTGACTTCATATTGATTATTTTCTTTTTGAATGGCCAAGGATGTGGTTGGGTTGGATGCGCAGGCGGTTAAAGCAAGCGCGATTGCTGCGGTCGATGCAAGTGTCAGAAGTTGCTTCATGTTTTTCCCCTTATTTGTTTTAAATACAATAAAAGCTATTTGAGCATAACTTTTTGAATTATTTGAGTAAGAGTTGTATAAAATATGCAGCTTTATGGTTCTGCTGTGTGACAAAGGACTTGTGGTTTAAATTAAACTTTCAGCCTGAATGAATCTGTGTAGAGCGGCGCAAGAGGAATATGCTAATCTTGTGGAAATATTTCAGTATGTAGACATCGAAATCAATGGCGGATTTAGTGACAGATACGGTTCATCATAATATTCATCAGCGTCAGTCGGTTGGGCAATTGCTTGAGCCTGCACCGAGTGCTGAACAACTGGAAAAAGCTTTTCAAGCGGCATTGACAGCGCCAGATCATCATCGTTTGAAGCCGACTCGGTTTGTGGTGATTTCGTCGGATCAGCGTAAAATGTTTGGTGAGTTATTGTCTGATGCTTTGGCTGATTTGGGTGAAACTGATGCTGTTGCCTTGGAGCGGGTTAAAAATCATCCAACGCGTGCGCCTTTGTTGGTTTTGGCTTTAACGCAATTTCAGCCACATGCCAAAGTGCCTCACTTTGAACAAGTGTTAAGTACGGGTGCGGCCATTCAAAATCTTTTATTGTCTTTACAAGCGCAAGGTTTTTCCAGTATTTGGCGTAGCGGCGCAGTGGTGGAATCAAAATTATTGAAACAGTCTTTTGGACTTGCCGAAGATGATTTAATTGCTGGAATTATTTATATTGGCACGGCAGCCAAGACAATTGCTGCACGCAGCGAAATAGACACACAAAATTATGTGAGTTATTGGAAACAATAACTTTACCCAATGATTAGATGAGATATAAAAATAATGGCAGAGTTGAAATTTTCCGATTTGGTTGAACCGGTGGTTGTGAATCAAAAAACAGCACTACGTGTAACGGTATTGGGTGGGGGAAGTTTTGGTACAGCCATGGCCAATACAGCGGTACGTAATGGCTGTGACACAATTATTTGGATTCGCGATGAAGCTGCGGCAGCGGAGATGAATCACGCACATGTCAATAAACGCTATTTGCCTGATTTTATTTTAGAGGCCGGTTTAAAAGCAGTTTCTGATATAGAAACCGCTGTACGTGATCGCGATATTATTTTGGTGGCCATTCCGAGTCATTCTTTTCGCGATGTGCTCAAACAGATTCAGCCGTTTATTACCTCACAAGCGGTGATTTCACTCACCAAAGGTATTGAGGCTAAAACCTTCCATTTTATGAGTGATATTATTCGTGAAGAGTTGCCGGAAGTGCCCTATGGTGTGCTGTCAGGTCCAAATTTGGCCAAAGAAATTATGGCGGGTCAACCTGCGGGAACAGTCATTGCCAGTGAGTCGGAATTGGTACGCTATGCGGTGCAGCAAGCCTTACACAGTGCCTTATTCCGCGTATTTGCAAGCGATGATGTGCATGGTGTGGAACTGGGCGGCGCATTAAAAAATATTTATGCGGTGGCCATGGGGATGGCTGCAGCCTATAAGGTCGGTGAAAATACCAAAAGTATGATTTTAACGCGCGCACTGGCTGAAATGAGCCGCTTTGCGGTGAAGTTAGGTGCCAATCCGCTGACTTTCTTAGGACTCTCTGGTGTGGGTGATTTATTCGCCACCTGTAGCAGTCCGCTGAGTCGTAACTATCAAGTGGGTTTTGCCTTGGGTTCAGGCAAAAGTTTAGAGCAGGCCACTGAAGAATTGGGTCAAACCGCAGAAGGTATCAATACCATTGTGCAAGTGCGTAGTCGTTCAGAAGAACTGGATGTGTATATGCCCATTACCGCAGCATTGTATGAAGTGATTTTTGAAGGTGCGCCGCCTTTAACGATTGCGCTGTCTTTAATGAAAAATGGACATCGCAGTGATGTGGAATTTGTATTACCGCATCACGCAGTGTAATTGTAAAATAAACGGCTCTGTCATAGAGTTTGCTAATAATGTCTGCATATTGAAAAATAAGGAAATTAAAAATGCAACTGACTTTAATTCGTCATGGCGAAGCGCTCGCAGCAGTCAATGGAAATGATGATAAACGCCCACTGAGCGCACGTGGCTCTAGCCAAGCAAAGCACACCGCAGAGTATTTAAAAGACACAATTAAGCCGGATGTATTGGTGGTCAGCCCATTGCTGCGCGCACAACAAACCTTGGCTTATGTGCAGGCCTATTTCCCTGATGTGCCGGTCATGATCTGTAATAAAATTAAACCTGAAGATGATGCTAAAGCAGCGCTGGATTGGCTCTCACAGTTGCCTTATGAGGCCATTGTTGTGGTCTGTCATATGAATGTTGTGGCGCATATGGCAGAAATTTTAACCACTGAGTCGTTTCATCCGTATGCTTTGGCAGAAGCACGCATTTATGAGCAAGCTGTGATTGCGGCAGGTTTGTCGACCCAGTTAGAAAGCTTTATTCCGAACAGTTAAAATATTAATTAAATTAAACGGCAGAAAAATATTAATGTTGTATTTATGGATGCCTGAAGCCAATGGGGTTTGGCACTGGTCAAGTGGAGAGTGCTGGTATCAGGCCTCCAGTCTTGAGCATTTAATTCAAGACACACAAGAATTTCATGGTCAAGAGGCTGTGGTGTTTTTTCCAAGTCGTGAGGTGCAACTGTTGCAGCAAACACTGGCCAAAACACAATATAAGAAGCTAGGGGTGGATGGAGTTAAATATCTACTCGAAGAATTTGTGGTATTGCCGATTGATGCCATGAAAGTATTCCATCATTTTCAAGATCCTGATCAATTGGTGGTTTTGGGTGTGGCCAAAAGTACTGTGGAAACATTGCAGCATGCTTTGAACTTAATTCCGGTCAAATTGATGGCTTTATTGCCTGACTTTCTCATCTTACCCACTCCAGCCGTTGGACAAATCGTGATAGCCAATGTCTCTGGACGTTTATTGGTGCGTGAGCGTGAGTTTGTTGGTAACTCAATCGATGATTTGGCTTTATTTCTAGATTATCAGTCGATTGATCAGCGTTATAAAATCAGTAATTTTAGTGCTGAGCAGATGCAGAGTCTTGAGGCGATGGTAACGCATGAGCACATCGAGTCATTTCATTATGCGCCGCCACACTTCAAAAAAACCAAAAATCATCCTTTTAATGTTCTGCCTAAAGCTAAAAACAGCAGTACAAAGTCGGGCTATTGGCAGGCCTGTGCTGCTGTATTGGTCGCGGCTTTAGTGGCACAGTTTGCTTATGATGCTTTACGTTGGTATCAATATCGAAAAGTAGCCGATCAGACTGCGGTACAGGCGATGGAGCAGTATAAATATTGGTTTGGGCAAAATAGCCGTGTGACTGAACAGAATTTAAAGAGTCAATTTGAGAGTCAGCTGCGTCTAAATAAAAATGCCAATACTCAGGCCTTACAGCTGTTAAGTCGTGTCGGGCCAATTTTGATGCAAAATCAAATTGTGGCCAGTCGTGTGAATTATGATAGCGCAATTTTAACCATGGAGCTTAAAGCCAATTCGTCTGCTGTATTGCAAAATTTAACCCAGCAATTGAATCAGCAGGGCTTTAAAGTGGAATTGGGCAATATTCAGCCCAATGGTGCGGGTGCAATTGGCTTGGTGAAAATACAATAATGAAAACTGCACAAAAATTACATAGCTCAATAGACCAATCTATTGAAAAAGTGACAGATTATTTGGAGCAACTGCCGGTTCGGGATCGATATGTGCTGGTTTGTACGTGCATTGTTGTTTTAGTCACGGCTATTGCTGCAAGTTTATGGTTTATGCATGCTGCTGCTAACAAACAACAAAATCGTGTCAATGATTTAAAAGACACTTTAGTCTGGATGCAAAGCAACGCCGTGACCATGAAACCTGTCGATGATTTACAGTTAACGGCTGCCGAAAAAGTGCAGCGTGTGGCTCAGCAGCAAGGACTGTCGGTGGCTTCACAACAATCGGGTGAGCAGATTCAGTTGGTGGCGATACACGCGAATTATGCAATTTTGGCTAACTTTTTAACACAATTGGCACAAATGGGGCTAAGTATTGAAAAAATGGAGTTAATTTCTGAAAATGAACAGATTAAATTAACCGCACTAGTCCAGTAATTGCTGAAAATAAAGCGATATGAAGCATGGTGTTTTGTACAGCCTGTGCCTATAATATGGCGACTTAAAAAGCGGTAGACTTTTACAGATATGTTATATTCTCTGGCACGCCCTTTGTTGTTTTCTTTAGCACCAGAGCGTGCACATGAGCTGACACTATCCTTGTTGAAATCAGCTCATCGCATGCGTTTGATCCGATCAAACATTCCTGCTAAGCCGGTTACCTGTATGGGGATTGAGTTTCCTAATCCTGTGGGGCTGGCTGCCGGTTTAGATAAAAATGGCGCATATATTGATGCCTTGGCTGCATTAGGCTTTGGCTTTATTGAGATTGGTACCATTACGCCGCGGCCACAAGCGGGCAATCCACATCCGCGTTTATTTCGTTTACCCGATGCCAAAGCCATTATTAATCGCATGGGTTTTAACAATGAAGGCGTTGATGCACTGGTTGAGCATGTAAAGGCCGCTAAATTTAAAGGTGTTTTAGGGATTAATATTGGCAAAAATGCCGATACGCCGGTTGAAAATGCCGTCGATGATTATCTGATTTGTCTAGAAAAAGTCTATAATTACGCTTCCTACATTACAGTGAATATCTCATCACCGAATACCAAAAATTTACGTAGTTTACAAAGTGGCGATGCACTGACTGAACTGCTTGAAACATTGAAAAATCGCCAGCTTGAATTGGCAGAATTACATCAACATTATGTGCCTTTGGTGCTTAAAGTGGCGCCAGATTTAACACCTAGCGATATCGAATTTATTGCCAAACAATTGCTTCAATTTAAAATTGATGGTTTGATTGTCACCAACACCACTTTGTCGCGTGAAGGGGTAGAAACTCTGCAACATGCTGAAGAAGCAGGTGGTTTGTCGGGTGCGCCAGTATTTGAAAAGAGTACGGCTTGTTTGGCTGCTTTTGCTGCGCAGTTGCAAGGTCAAATTCCATTGATTGGTGTTGGAGGGATTTTATCAGGTGAACAAGCCCTTGCCAAACAACAGGCCGGTGCCAGTCTTGTACAAATTTATAGTGGCCTAATCTATACCGGTCCGATGCTTATTGAAGATTGTGTGAACACTTTAAAAGCGCTATGAACACCTTAGATATTGTCATACTGGTTATCTTAATCATTGGAGGGCTCAACGGTTTGCGACAAGGATTGGTTACTGCCTTTGCGAACTTGGTGGGATGGATTTTTGCCCTGATTGTCGGTGCAAAATATGCCACCATCTTGGCACCTTCGATGGCCTCATTAAGTCAAGATCCTGTGGTGCAAAAAATAGCCGCTTTTGCCTTTATTGTTCTGTTGATTGTGGTTTTAACGTGGATGGTGACTGCGTTCTTAAATAAACTCTTAAAGACACTTCGACTTGGCCCATTAAACCGTTTAGCAGGAAGTGCATTTGGCTCGTTAAAGGGCTTATTAATTGTGCTGATCACCATGCAAGGGATGCAACCTTGGGTGGAAAGCTCACCGTATTGGAAACAATCTAAATTTGTGTATTTGCTTCTGCCTTATGCGCCGTGGGCCAGTAAGCTGTCTAAAGATGTAGCGACTGACGCATTGAGTCATATTCAATCTGACAATGCGCCTAAAATTTCTCATTCCTCCTCTGATAAAACGCCAAAACCTACAGCGCGTACAGATGAGTCAACAAATAATCCTTTTTATTAATCCTAGCGTGTTTGCGAGGTTGCTATGTGTGGAGTAGTTGGTATAGCTGGTAAATCACCTGTTAACCAAATGTTGTTTGATGCATTAACGATGTTACAGCATCGTGGTCAGGATGCAGCCGGAATAGTAACTTGTCATGAAGGACGTTTGTTCCTCCGTAAAGACAATGGCATGGTGCGTGATGTGTTTCATACCCGTCACATGCGTGCCTTGCTAGGTAACTGTGGTATTGGGCATGTGCGTTATCCGACTGCGGGTTCATCAAGCAGTGCAGAGGCACAGCCGTTTTATGTCAACTCACCGTATGGGATTACTTTGGCCCACAACGGTAATTTGACCAATGCTGAAGAAATTCACGATGATTTGTTTAAAACAGATCTTCGTCATATGAATACAGATTCAGATTCAGAAGTTTTGTTGAACGTTTTTGCCCATGAAATGCAAAAAAGTCGCAAATTAAATCCATCGCCTGAAGATATCTTTGATGTGGTGTCTCGGGTGCATGAGCGTTGTAAAGGTGCTTATGGCGTTGTGGCGATGATTACCGGCCATGGTTTAGTGGGTTTTCGTGATCCCAATGGTATTCGTCCACTGATTTATGGTTCACGTGAAACTGAACAGGGCATGGAATATATCATTGCCTCTGAATCGGTTGCAATTACCGCGTTAGGCTTTAAAGTGGAACGTGATATTGAACCGGGTGAAGCCATCTTTATCTCTTTAGATGGTCAGTTGTACAGTCAGCAATGTGCAACGAATCCTGAATATCGTCCGTGTATTTTTGAGTATGTCTATTTTGCACGTCCCGATGCCACCATTGATGGTATTTCAGTGTATAAAGCCCGTTTAAAAATGGGTGAAAAATTGGCGTACAAAATCTCGCGTGAATGGGGTGAAGAGCACGATATCGACGTGGTCATTCCTATTCCAGACACCTCGCGTACTTCAGCGTTAGAGCTGGCCAATATTCTTGGTGTTAAGTTCCGCGAAGGCTTTATGAAGAATCGTTATATTGGACGAACCTTTATTATGCCGGGTCAGCAGCAGCGCGAAAAATCCGTGCGTCAAAAACTGAATCCGGTGGAGCTTGAGTTCAAAGGTAAAAACGTTTTACTGGTCGATGACTCTATTGTTCGTGGCACCACCTGTAATGAAATTATTCAAATGGCACGTGACGCAGGCGCGAAGAAAGTATTCTTCGCTTCGGCTGCACCGATGGTGAAATATCCAAATGTGTATGGTATTGATATGCCTGCCAAAGATGAGTTGATTGCATCTGGACGCAGTGTGGAAGAAATTCGCGAAATTATTGGTGCAGATCGTTTAATCTTTCAAGATTTGGAAGATTTAAAAGGTGCAGTGCGTACCAGTAAAGTTCCGGCATTACAGGAATTTGATTGTTCTGTATTTGATGGAATTTATGTGGCAGGCGGTATTGATGCGGCATATTTAGAAGAGCTTGAGCGTAAACGCAACGATTCTGCTAAAAAAGATATTGATGGTTATATCGATGTGAATATCGACGCAGCATCTGTAGATTTAACTGGGGTCAAAGAAGAGTAATATTCTTCTTACATCTGAATATGAAAAGCGGGATCTTCCCGCTTTTTTAATTTATGATGAATACACAAAAACCATGTCATAAAGGGATCCTTGCATTGAATGGTGTAGGTTATTCTTTCATTAAAAATAAAAATATAATTTGGTCTGCAAGTGTCTGTTTACTTGCGGTCTTTTTGACGCTATTCATTTTAAACAGCATTGCCGGACTGTTGGTTTTTTATATTGATCCAACCCAGTCTATTTTTTGGCATAGTTTAAGCCCTTATTTAATTACAGTATTGCTCAGTGTTATGAGTCTTTCCGTGCTGTATGAGTTTTACGTATTTCGTTTGGGCGGGCATTCTTTAGCAAAACAGTTGGGCGCACGGCGCTTAAGTTTAATTGAAAGTATTCCTGAAGAAAGTGCAGCATTAAAAATTACTCAGCAATTGGCAGATACTTTTTTAATTGAAGCGCCTGTGGTGTATGTTTTGCCTGATGAAGTGGGGGTTAATGCACTGACCGCTGGGTTTTATCCACGCGATATAGTCATTATTTTGACTTGGGGAGCATTACAAAATCTGGATGAGTTAGAGTTATATGGCTTACTCAGCCATAAGTTTAATAAAATTTTATCTGGTGAAACCGCTGAAAATACCCATTTGAAAATTTTATACAGCAGTCTGACCAGTTTTAGTCAGTGGGGTAGTAAAATTGCCAAAATGGGTTTTACCAAACAGGGTCAAGCTCATGTTCATAAATTTGCTACTTTCTTTGTCGCGGTGGGTGGTTTAATTTGGCTGATTGGTAGCTTGGGTGTGTTGATTACGCGCTTGATTAAATATGTATCATTGGGTGGGCGTACCTTCCGCAATGACCAAAAGACCAAACGCTTAATTCAAAATGATGCGATTATTCAAACCTTGTTAAGAATTTATGTACATCATTCAGGTTCGCAAATTCACAGTGAATATGCAGAGTCGATTGCACATATGTGTTTTGCCAACTCCTTAAGTCCACAAAACTGGCTGAATATTCATCCGAGTATCGAGCAGCGAATTTATGAATTAAATCCAGGTTTAGTGCAAGACTTACAACTGGAAAATTTAAAAAAATTACGCAATCAACCACTGTTTAGTTTGTTTCGCTCCTTAGATGAAATGGACACTGAAGTCTATGCACCGTGGAGTTCGCCGCAACCCTTGCCACTATTGCGTTTATCACCGATTAGTTTTGCCATTAAAGATGCGATTAAGCCCTTAAATGTCGAAGTGCGTAGAAATATGCTGCGTCCTGAACTCATTCAACGTGCATTACAAACGGCCACGGGTTCACGCGAGGTGATGGTGGCTATCTTAATGATTCGGCAATACCGTGAATTTATTCCTGCCGAGGCGGAAGTCAGTCGCGCAATTGTAGATGCCTTGCTGCATTTGGATGGTCGTGTGCATATTTCTATTTTTTATGATGCCTGTAAAAATATTGGCGCGATGCCGGCCACAGTCGCACGGCAATTTTTAATGAAGCTGGCACGTATTATTCAAGAAGATGGTGAAATTGGTCTGTTAGATGCATTACTGCTTGAACGGGTGAAATATGAATTAAAGCTTTTGCCGTTACATACGCCAACGTCATTGGAGGAAGTTAAACCGCATATCGTGCGCTTAATTGATGCGTTATTGCATGTACAGCAAATCAATAGTCACAATCAACTAGAAGCACGACAAGCAATTTTAGAGCGCGTCTTAAGCGCAGATGAGTTGGAACTCTATGCAGAAATCTCTGATGAGCCGATCGACTTGGCTGAAATTCTCAATGATATTGCTGGCTTATTGCTTCGCGACCGTTTGGCGATTTTAAGTATTGCTGAATTATGTTTGTGGAATGACCGAATTATCACCCAAGATGAACTGGATGTTTTGCAATTGCTGTATTGGCGATTAGGTTTTGAAACACGTGAAATTATTGAAGAAATGCAGAAAAAAAATAGCTTAATGATTGTCTAAAATAGCTGCACTCTGTTTAGGCTCAGATTGGATTTCAACTGTCTGCTTAAAAAGTGCCAAGAAAAGCGCAGCAAAAACTGGCTAATCTCGTTAGAATGTTAAACATTGAATGGGTGATGGAAAAACATGATCGGGCATCAGCGTGACATATTGGCAGCATTAGGAATTGATATTTGGATTCCCAAGGATGCGCTGTGTCAAAAAATGCCATCTTCGAGCATTTGGCGTGATCAGGCCGCAGTTGAAGATATAACCGAAATCATCGTGAGCAAAGCAGCCGCCATTCCTGCTGTAGAAGTTCAATTCAAGGCGGAGCCAACTCAAACAGTTGCGCCGGTTGTATCTTTGGCTCAGCCCATTGAGCTGCAAGCAGAGCCGCTCTCTGTGCTTGAGCCACAGGTCATAGCACAGGTAGCGGCTTTTCAATTACAAGCTTTTGCCTTGCCACATTGCGTGATTGTGGTCGATGCCACCTCGATGAGTAGCGAGCAACAGCAACTTTGGAATAATATTCAGCAAGCAATATCGGCAGAATACGCGCTATTGCAATGGCCATTTCCTTTGCTTGAATTTCAAGATGGACGCGGTGCAGAAAGTTATGTACAAGGGTTTTTAGATGCGCTCAGTGTGGATAAAAATATTCTTTTCTTGGGGCAATCTGGCTATTTCAAGCATGCAAAAGGTATGCAATTGGCCAGTTTACAAGAAATGCTCGACCAACCCTTATTAAAAAAACGCCTGTGGCAGTTTATGCAAAAATCGAATCACAGCACGGATGCAATATGAATAAAAAAGTGGTGGTCTTTAGTCAGTTAGATGATGCAATCATTCAACGATTACAAGCAGATTATGAAGTGGTGCTGATCAATCCCAAACATGGTGATGTGAATGCACAAATTCGCCAACATGCCCAAGATGCAGATGGCATGATTGGGGCAGGGCGTTTACTCAATGCTGATAATTTGGCCACCGCACAGCAGCTGAAAATTATTTCGAGTGTGAGTGTGGGTTATGATAATTATGATTTGGCTTATCTGAATCAACAAAAAATTTGGTTGTCACACACGCCGCATGTATTAACTGAAAGCACTGCCGACTTGGCTTTTACCTTATTAATGACGGGCGCGCGTAAAGCTGCCTATTTAGACCAATGGACCAAACAAGGTAATTGGACACGTACTGTAGCTAAGGCACAGTTTGGGCAAGATATCTTTGGGAAAACCTTAGGCATCATTGGATTGGGTCATATTGGTGCGGCGGTTGCGCGCCGTGGTTTTCATGGCTTTAATATGAATATTCTGTATCACAATCGCCGTGAAAAATTAGAATTGGCGCAGCCGTTAAATGCCACTTACTGTAGTTTAAATGCGTTATTGCAACAGTCTGATTTTGTGGTATTGGCAGTCGATTTAAACTCTCAGTCCAAGGCTCTCATTGGAGCAGATCAGTTGCAGCAGATGCAGTCACATGCCGTATTGGTGAATATTTCTCGCGGTTCCGTGGTGGATGAGTCTGCTTTAATTGAAGCCCTTAAGCAGAATAAAATTTTTGCTGCCGGACTGGATGTTTATGCCAAAGAGCCGTTATCGACCTCGGAACTCTTTACTTTAGACAATGTGGTGACCTTACCGCATGTTGGTTCAGCAACGGCAGAAACCCGTCAAAAAATGGCTGAATTGGCTTATCGTAATTTGGTCGATGCACTTGAGGGGCGTACGCCCACTTATTTGGTTAATCCTTCATTTTGCTAAAATTGAATAACACTTCATTGCAAATTTCTGCAATTTTCAATGCTACAGTTTAACAAATTGAGAAAAGTAGTTTAGGAATAGACATTGAAACGGTTTTGGTTGACCTGTAGTTTCGCTGTTATGGGCACGTTGGCGGCCCCCAATCACCTCTATGCCAATGTGTCTTCTGCATTTAATGTGCCTGAGATTGGTGGTGGCGTAGGTTTTATTGATCAACAAAAAGAAAAAGCCATTGGTGAAAAAGTATTTCGCGAAGTACACAAGCAAATGCCGGTGCTACAAGATCCTTGGTTAGAAGATCAATTGCTGACGGTATTTTCAAATATTCTCAGTCAAACTCAGTTGGGACAGCCGATTGGTCTGGTCATCATCAATGATGCTCAAATTAATGCTTTTGCGGTGCCAGGTGGATTATTCGCCATCAATACGGGGTTGATTACCTCTGCACGCAATATTGATGAAGTCGCCGGCGTTATGGCGCATGAAGTCTCCCATGTATCACAGCGTCATTATAGTCGTTCACAAGAAGCGTTTAAGGGGCAGGGTTTACTGACTTTAGCGGGGCTTTTGGTTGGCGCATTGGTGGCTTCGCAGGCAGATGGTGATGTTGGTACCGCAGTATTGTTGGGTTCGCAAGCAGCACTGATGGATAAACAGCTTAATTATAGTCGCAATCAAGAGCGCGAGGCCGACCGTATTGGTATGCAATATATGTATGCTGCCGGTTATAATCCACAAAGTATGGCAGATTTTTTTGAAGTCATGCACCGTGCCACCAGTCGAGTGAGTTTTTTACCTGATTTTTGGTTTACTCATCCGCTAACCACAGAGCGTATGAGTGAGGCACGGTTAAGAGCCAATCAACTGCCCAAAGTACAATCAAATTTGCTTGATGAAGACTTTGAAATTTTGAAATGGTATAGCATGGTCATTTCGAATCAAGTGACTGAGCAGCAACTACAAATTTTAGCCAAACGTAAGAATTTTGCTGGCGAATTAGCCTTGTCGGCTTTTTATTTAAAACAGGGCGATTATGTTTTGGCGCAGCAAATTTTAGATCAGGCCAAAGCGCAACAACGCGTTAATAATCTATTAATGCTCATTCAGACTGATATTTATTTGGGGCAAAATCAAACCACAGCGGCCTATAATAGCATTCAGTCCGCTGCACGCGTTATGCCAGAAAATCGGGCTTTAGCCTTTAAATTAGCAGAAGTCTTTATCCGGCAGAAAAATGCCAGTGCTGCAATTGCCCTGATTCAGCGCTTTAGCAGTAAAAATCCACGTGATGTTCAAGCATGGCGTCTGATGCAGCAAGCGGCAAATATTGATCAGCAATCCCCGCTGAGAGCAATCAATGTGTTGCGTTATCGGGCAGAGGTAGAATATTGGTCAGGCTGGGAAGAAAATGCGATTAAGTCATTGTTGCATGCACAACGTTTAGTCAAAGATAAAAATAATGCACTGTTGTCTGCACAAGTTAAAATCCGCCTGAATGAGATGCAAGCAGAGCGCCAACTCAGAATTTAATTTGAAATAATGTTTACAGTGAATAATAAAAAAAGGATGTAGGTTATGGTTGAAGGGCAATGTTTATGTGGTTCGGTGAGCTATCGTTATCATGCAGAGATTGAAGGAACGATCATTTGTTACTGTCAGCATTGTCAAAGTGCACAAGGTAGCCTGTTTGCTTGGAATAGTCCTTTAGATTACGCTAAATTTGAAATTGTGAGTGGGGTTGAATCTCTAAAAAATATTTCCATAGTCCCGATAAAGCCCGCGTTTTTTGTCAAGTCTGTGCTAGTCCTATTTATTCTTATCGAGTTGATTTGCCAGCTGTTATACGTTTGCGTTTAGGAACGATAACGCATGGTCAATTACCGGCACCGACAGTGCAGAGTTATGTGCAACACAAAGCCTATTTTTTACATATAGCTGATTAAAATCAGGCATTAAAATGCTTAACTTTATGATAATCTTGCTTTGGATTTTGACTTTAACCATGCACAGTATTGATTGGTCTATGAAAAAAATATTATTTTATCTTTTAATGGCGGGGTGTTTTACATCGAATGCAGCTTTTGCAAGTGTAGAACAATATGTGGCAGCGGTAGAAAAAACCTCTACTCAATATAAGCAAGATACCCGCAATTTTTTTAGTAGTTTAGATGCGCGGCAAAGCAGCTTTACGCCAGAGCAACAGACAAAATTTTGTGCCATTGTCGATACTTATATTCAGCAATTGTATCAGGCGGCTGATCAAAACAGAGAGTCGTTAGATCGTCAATTTAGACAGATGACCAAACAAGATGTGATTAATCAAGTGATGTCATCAAAAGAGATGTTTGTATTGAAGAAATATAATCTGCAGTGTGATTTTAAATAAATCCAACTAACTTTTGAACTGTCTTTGCATAAAGGCAGTTCAACGTTGAAGAAATAATGACTTAAGAGGTGGGGTTTATGCAAGTTTCGCTTTAATTTTGGCTGAAACCTGTGCAGGATCGGCACGTCCGGCTATGATCGGACGTAGAGAATTCATCACCTTACCCATATCTTTAATGCTAGTAGCTTGTTGAGCAGAAATAGTCTGCGCAATCATAGAATCAAGTTCTTCCTCAGTCATAGCGGCTGGTAGAAATTGAGAAATAATCTCAAGTTCAGCTTGTTCTTTACTAGCTAAGTCTTGTCGATTAGCGCCTTCGTAGGCTTTAATCGATTCTTTACGTTGTTTGATTTGCTTCTCAATGACCGTAAGAACCCGACTTTCATCAAGCTCAATACGTTCATCAATTTCAATTTGTTTAATTGCTGCTTGTAGACCACGCAGAACCGTTACTGTTGCCATATCTTTGGCACGCATCGATGTTTTTAATGCATCAGTAATTTGGGTTTTTAAAGTCGTCATCTATATATTCCAAGCAGTCAATCAGTCACAAATTAATTTTAGTAAAGGCGAGTTGTACGTACAGATTCACGCGCCAATTTCTTTTGGTAGCGTTTAACTGCAGCAGCTTTTTTACGTTTACGTTCTTGAGTTGGTTTCTCATAGAATTCACGTTTACGAACGTCAGCTAAAACGCCTGCTTTTTCGCATGAACGTTTGAAACGACGGATAGCTACGTCTACTGGTTCGCCTTCTTTCAATTTAACTTGTGGCATGAAGAATCCTCATTAAGTTATGGATAAGATCTGCCGCACGATTGCGCCAGATCACAAGTGAAGGCCAGTATTTTACTCATTTACATCTCATATCACAAGTCTATAATGGCTTTAGCAATATTTAGATATCAATAAAAGGTAGTTTAATGATCGTTCTTGGCTTAGAAACTTCATGTGATGAAACCGGTTTGGCACTTTATGACAGTGAACTGGGGTTAAGAGCTCAAGTGTTATACAGTCAAATTAAATTACATGCCGAATATGGCGGTGTGGTGCCAGAGTTGGCATCGCGTGATCATGTGCGCAAACTTATTCCACTCATGAATCAGCTACTTGAAGAAAGCCAACTTAAAAAATCAGACATTGATGCGATTGCATATACGCGTGGTCCGGGCTTAATGGGCGCTTTAATGACGGGTGCATTATTTGGTCGAACCCTTGCTTTTGCTTTAAATAAACCTGCGATTGGCGTGCATCATATGGAAGGTCATATGTTGGCACCATTGTTATCGGCAACCCCACCGGAATTTCCGTTTGTCGCTTTATTGGTCTCTGGTGGACATACCCAACTGATGGCCGCGCATGGTATTGGACAATATGAACTGCTGGGTGAGTCGATTGATGATGCCGCTGGTGAAGCATTTGATAAAGTGGCCAAAATGCTTGGGTTGGCGTATCCGGGTGGTCCGAATATCGCAAAATTAGCGTTACAGGGCAGCGCCACCGCCTTTGATTTTCCACGTCCGATGTTGCATCAAGGTTTAGATTTTTCCTTTAGTGGTTTAAAAACAGCAGTATCGATTCAATTAAAAAAAGTGGCTGGACAAGGCCGCGAAGCCGATATCGCCGCATCATTTCAAGAAGCCTTGGTCGATACCTTGGTTAAAAAATCAGTTAAAGCATTGAAACAAAGTGGTTTAAAGCGTCTGGTGATTGCAGGCGGTGTTAGTGCCAATACGCGCTTACGTGAGCGCTTAGAAGCAGATTTAGCCAAAATAAAAGCACACGTTTATTATGCAGAACCTGCGCTATGTACCGATAATGGCGCGATGATTGCTTTTGCCGGTTATCAGCGTTTAAAGGCCGGACAATGTGATGGCTTATCGGTCACCACTACGCCGCGCTGGCCGATGACGGAATTAACCAATCCTGAAGCGATATAAAATCGAAATCTTAATTAGAGGCGTAAGCCTCTTTTTTTTATGCTGAATATTGCTGTTTTTTCTATAGTTTGACTTTTGTAGTGCTGTGTAGCTGAGTTATATAGGATGGATAACGCAGTGATGACAAAATGCAGGATAAGTGCTTCAATCCTTTTATAGTAATGGCTCATGACTAAAAATAAATAAAGGATTAAAAATCATGTATAAAGACGAAAACACCTCCAAAGATGAGCAACATTTAAGTGATGACGCGCAAGTGCAGATGTACAAGAAATTTGCAACAGGCGTATCGCTGAGTTACGACATCTTGGATATTCATAACATTCCCGATGCTGCAAAGTCGGGTCATTTTATTGAATTTAGGTATGGCGGTTTTGGTTCAGCATTATCTGCACATCCAACTGCTAAAAATCAATTCTATGCCTTAACCGATCGTGGGCCGAATACCACCTATAATGTGAATCACGATCATGGGAAAATATTTCTCGATCCAACCTATACCCCAAGAATTGGCTTATTTGAACTACAAGCAAACGGTACAATTGCTAAAATTAAAGAAATTTTATTAAAAAATCCACAAGGTCAAACAATTAGCGGATTACCCAATCTGCATTTTGGTGCCAGTAAGGAAATTGCTTACGATCAACAGGGCTGTGTTTTGGCTCAAGGCAACGATGAGTTTGGCCTTGACTCTGAAGGGTTGGTGGCATTAAAGGATGGCAGCTTTTGGGTAAGTGATGAATATGGTCCACATATTGTGCATTTTGATGCAAATGGCGTGGAAATAGACCGTATCAATGCCTATCCACAAGACATGCGTAGAAAGTCCGGTTATTTACTGCCCGCGGAATATGCCAATCGACGTCAAAATCGCGGTATGGAAGGATTGACTATTACCCCTGATCAGAAAAAATTAGTTGGCATTATGCAATCGAGTATGAGTAATCCAGATGCATCGGTTGCAGGCTCCGATTTGGTGCGAATTATACTGATTGATTTGCAGACCAAAGCCATTTCGCAATATCTCTATCAGCAAGAAGCAGATTCAAAACAACATTCTAATACTGCAATTACCGCATTAAATTCAACTGATTTTTTAGTGGCAGAACGCGACGATGACTTTTATAAGGATAATCCGAAGGCTTTTAAGCGGGTGTATAAAATTAATTTAAATGCCGCTACAGACTTGGAGCAAGTTCAGCCGTCAAGCGCGATGCAACAAGATGTAAATCTGGGTTTAATGATCGATGGGCAAACAGTAGAGCAGTATGTGTTAACAGCCGGATGGAGCGGTTTGGCTGCGCATGGCATTTTGCCTGTCAGTAAAACTTTGCTGGTGGATTTGGTTGAACGCTTGGACTATCCGCATGATAAAGTCGAAGGGCTGTGGGTGATTGATGAGCAGCATTTAGCGGTGATTAATGATGATGATTATGGGTTTTCTGAAACTGATGGGGTGTTAGAGCAAAAATATTTAGATGTGGATCAAAGCATGATTGATAGCAATACTTTATATATTATGGATGGTTTAGATTTAACTCCAAGTGCTGAATAACTGAATAAAGAGCAGCTGTTGATTAAACCCGCTGCTCTTTATTTTTACATCAAACATTCAATTTTTGATTGATATATCGTCATTTAATCTGTGCTTATAATTTTTTTAAGCCTTCTGAACCAATCCAGTGTTTAGAGAATTGATAGGCTGCACGTCCAGAGCGTTGACCACGACTTTGCGACCATCTTAAGGCTTCTGCGCGAACCTCAGCGCTAAGTGCTAGGTTTTCTTTGGCCAAATAGTGCTCTACAATCTCTAAATATAAATTTTGATCCATCGGATAAAAAGACAACCATAAACCAAAACGATCCGACAGTGAGATTTTCTCTTCAATGGCTTCTTGTGGATGTAACTCTGTGTATTGCGGCACATCAATACGTTTAATGGGCGTATTTTCATGCATAAATTCAGGCAATAGATGACGACGGTTACTGGTGGCGTAGATAATAAAATTACTGGAACCGGACTGTAGTGAGCCATCTAAAATACTTTTTAGACTGCGATAGTTTTCATCTTCAGCATTAAAGGCCAAATCATCACAATAGACGATAAATTTCTCTGGGCGTTGTTCAAGCAAGCTTTGAATCAGCGGCAGATCCGACAAATCATCACGTTCAATTTCAATTAAACGTAATCCCTGCGATTCATATTCATTCAGCAATGCCCGCACAATAGAGGACTTGCCGGTACCGCGTGAACCGGTCAATAGGACATCATTGGCAGGTAAGCCTTTTAAAAATTGTAAGGTGTTTTGAATCACCTTTTCTTTTTGTCGCCCAATGCCTTTTAAATCGTCTAGATAGATTTTCTTGGGTTGTTGAATGGCTTTTAATTGTTGGTTTTGCCATTTATAAGCGGATGCCGAAAAATCAGTGGGTTGTCTAAGTTCAGGCAAATTTTGTTGCAGTTGTTGCAATACATTTTCGAGCGTTTGTAAAATACTGTCAGGTAAATCAAGAGTGGCCATACAAATTCAGCTTATAAATAGAAGAGAAAAAAGGATGATTTTACTTGAGAACTGTATATCAAATAGGCATCATTTACCAATTGGGTTGGCATGTCCAGTACTGAATAATCACTGGAGCTGCTGTCATTACAAGGCTTGATACCCTATGATAGGTAGGTAAGAAGAATGAAAATATTGGGGATGGATATGCTATTTAAAGATTTAACACAAGATATTAATCCGCATCAAGCCTATCGTATAAAAAAATTAAAAAGTCAGCTGGAAAAGTCCGAATCCTATGAGGAATGGAAAATGCTGGCCTTAAAAATAGATGAGGAATCCGGTGCGCAAGAATGGAAATATGACAATTGCTCACCGTATTTTGATGCCGAGATTATTGCCCATCGTTTAAGTCTGTTAAAACGCTATCGCTTTCAAAAACGCACGCATGATTTGATGTATTTATTGCGTGAAGGTTTAACCTACGATATCGCCAATATTGCCCATCCGATGTTGTTTACCGCAACCTATGTCGGCACCAAAAAGATTATTGAAGATTATGTCGAGGAGGTCAGCGAAAGTTTGGCCTTTGTGGCTTCGGCTGCCTGTCAATGTTTATCGCTGACCGAGAAAATTGATTTCTTTCAGCATTGTAAAAAAGCCTATGGACAACCAGCACTGATGTTTTCCGGTGGAGCAACATTAGGCTTATTCCATACCGGAGTATGTAAGGCTTTATTGGAACAGGATTTAATGCCAAAAGTGTTATCCGGTTCCAGTGCAGGTGCGATTATGACCGCGATGCTGGGCACCTCAAAACCGTCAGAAATTTCAGGGCTGTTACATGGTGAAAACTTTTTTAGTGAAGCCTTTCATTTTCGTAAAATTAGCGAGATTTTAAAGAACAATGGTGGTCTTGCTGATGTGAAGTACTTAAAAAACTTCTTGATTGAAAATTTAGGCAATATCACTTTTGCTGAAGCCTTTAAAGAGTCGGGGCTGCATATTAATGTCGCAGTTGCACCCTATGATAGCTCGCAACAAGCCCGAATCATGAATGCCTATACATCACCTGATTTATTGGTGTGGAGTGCAGTTCTCGCCTCTTGTGCAGTACCAATCTTATTTCCGCCGGTGAAGCTGACCAGTAAACGCCATGATGGGCAGTTAACTCCCTATATGGCAGATGCACGCTGGGTGGATGGCAGTGTACGCAGTGATTTCCCACAAGAGAAAATGGCGCGCTTATATAATTTAAATTACACCATTGCCAGTCAAGTGAATCCGCATATTGTGCCATTTATGCAAACGGATGCAGAGCGCTATCGTCAGGATATGCTCAGTTGGCCAGAACGAATTATTCGTCGCCAAAGTAAGGTGATTAGTAAGGGCATTGTTGATTTTACTCGTGGCCGTGTGGGCAAGATTCCACCAGTCAGACGTTTGCTAGATCATAGTTATGGGGTGTTTAACCAAGGCTATTATGGCGACCTCAATATTGTCGGGAATTACAGTCTGCGCCACTATAGCTATATGTTGCAAAATCCGCGGCCTTATTTGTTTCAATTGTTGCAGCGTGAAGGTGAGCGGGCGACATGGCCGAAAATATCCTCGATTGAAACCCATGCGCGCGTGGGTAAAACCATTCAGCATTGTTTAGAATTGTTAAGTTATCAAGATGATCCAGCGCAAAAAAGAGCGGAATTTATTGCAGTTTAATATTGACGATTTGGCTCAACTTGCTCTGACTTTATCTACACCGCCGAAAAGTTTAACCTTTGGGCGTGCATTGTATCGTTTTCAATATCAACAGCAGCAGTACTGGTTAAAAACCCAAGATCTGAGTGCTCATCCACATTATGTTGTGGGCTTTTTAAACGAACTGGATTTTTATCGGCAGGGCATGACGCAATCTCATTGGCCTTGTATTTTATTGCCCAGTCAAATCATACGCTGTGCTGAGGCCGTACATCCATATATACCCGCAGGGCAGACCACCTTAATTCTCAGTGATGCTGCACCGCGCATAACACATTGTACGGCGCTGTCCGTTTGGCAAATAAAAACCACGCTCATGGATATGATTGAAGCTGTGCAACAATTGCATCAACGCGGTTGGATTCATGGCGATTTAAAAAAACAGCATTTTGTCCAGTACCAACAGCAGACCTGCCTGATTGATTTTGAGCAGGCGCAGCGTCTAAATTTAACGCCAGTACAGCAAGGTTTAACTGCCACTCCACGCTATATGGCCCCCGAGCTTTTTCAGGGCGCAGAAAAAACCGTACAAACGGATATCTATGCTTTAGGCATAATTGTGTATGAATGGTTGACAGGGCAGCGTTTAGCTGCAAAAAACTATCAAGATTGGGCATATTTGCATTGTCAGTATTTACAGATTCAGCTGCCACCGCATCTTTTGCAGTTCGAAACGCTATTAACGGGAATGTTGGCCAAGCAAAAAGAACATCGCTTTATCGATATGCAGCGTGTAAAAGAGTGCTTAATAACTGAAAATGTTTAAGAAAAAGACAAAAAATGTGTTTTTGTTTTTTATTTAAACAAACAGAGCGATTTTTTAGAAAAAGGTCTTGTCATCAGGAATCGATCTCTATAATATACACAGCCATTGGGGGCGTGGCGGAATTGGTAGACGCACTGGATTTAGGTTCCAGCGCCGCGAGGTGTGAGAGTTCGAGTCTCTCCGCCCCCACCACTTAATGATCAACGTAAGTGTGATTGTTAAGGAAATAGAGGATTGGTGTAATGGTAGCATGACGGTCTCCAAAACCGTTCGTCAAGGTTCGAGTCCTTGATCCTCTGCCAAGTTTTTAAAAATCCAGCGTTAAGTTGGTATCCTGATGGGGACGTGGCGAAATTGGTAGACGCACTGGATTTAGGTTCCAGCGCCGCAAGGTGTGAGAGTTCGAGTCTCTCCGTCCCCACCATCATATTGAAGCAAGGTATTTAAACCTTGCTTTTTTATTGCCTAAAATAAAGCAATGCTAAAAAAATAAGCCCAATCATGGGCTTAATTATAATTAAAAATTGAGTAAATTATTTTTATAGAGATACAAAATATTAAAACAGGATTTAAGCTTTTAAGTGATCCTCAAACTCTTCTCCCAGTTGCATGGCCAGTGAATTACCGGCTAAGTCGCAAGTCACCAGACCGTATTGCTTTTTAAAACTAAACGTAAAACCACGATTATCCGTAAGCGATTTCACCGAATAGCCTATATTTTCTAACCAAATACGAAATGCAATTAAATTTTTTGCCTTAACAACTTTCTTCACGACAGGACTCCTTGTTCATATTGGATACTAAATTAATAATAGGGATATGCTGTATTTTTTAAAGGGGGAGTTTTGTATTTTGATCTAAAAGTAATTTTAATGCATATTTTTTAGACTGTAAAACGGCAAAATCGCCGTTAAAATGCTGCAAAAATCTTTAAAAATAACCAGCATACTAATGACATTGGTTGTGGCTAATCTACTCTAGAGTATTGAATTATATATTTTAATTTTTATTGATAATATTTGAAAGATGGAGCGATTGTTGCGTAAGGGTTATTAGAAATATTTATATACAATTTTTGATCGGCTGTTGCTCAATTTTCATCAGCTTTTCCTGATTTCATGTTTTTACCCTGCCAATACAGCTGCATAAAGCGATTGGACAGGCTATCTTTGGCAGATTAAAGATATAAAAAATGCAGATTTTAAGGTGTAACTGCCTACATAAGCGCGTATAAACTGGGCTTTAAAATCTTGAATGAGGATCGTCGTATCTACTTTTAGCATCGGTAAATTCAGGTGCCAATATACAGCTGTATAGAGAATGCGACGATCTATAGAGAGGGGTTACTTACATTAGAAATGTTCGGTCAAATTAAAAATTATCTTTTAATTGTCTTAAACGTTGAAATTCTGCAACGCTTTCGACTCTTAAAAACGGATTGGTTTCTAATTCCAGCGCAATTGTGCTGGGTAGGGTCGATTGGCCGAGCATACGCTGTGCTTTGACGTCTTCATAGCGCTGTTGAAGCGCCAGATTATCTGCTTCAACATGCAGTGCAAATTGAGCATTGGCCAAGGTATATTCGTGGGTACAGTAAACTTGGGTGCGTGCAGGAAGTGCTGCTAAACGATTCAGTGAATGATACATTTGCTCATACGTTCCCTCAAACACACGACCGCAGCCCATCGCAAAAAGGGTGTCGCCGCAGAACAAGACATCTAGTGCATCAATAAAATACACAATATGACCCAAGGTGTGACCCGGGACAGCAATAATATCAACCTGTAAATCGTGAAAAGTAATATGGGCTTTATCTTGCAGAGGATGACTGATAAAGGGCACTTTGCTGAGTTCTTCGCGTGGGCCATACACGGCAATATTACGATTGAGTAAAAGTGTCGGTACGCCGCCGGTATGATCTTTATGCCAATGGGTAAGCCAAATTTGACTGATTTTTAACTGATGTTCTGTGCAGTAATGCTCAACTAAAGAGGCTTCGGTTGGATCAATCACCACCACTTCGCCACTGGCTGTATGCTCTAACAACCAAATATAGTTTTGTAATTGATTTTTAACATCAATCATATGGATTTTAAATTTCATAAGCTATGCCATCAATCATACAGATCAGGATAAGCTATCGTTAAAGCAGCTTTTTTTCTAGTCATCGGGCATAAAAACTTTTTTTAGCCGATTTTTAGCTTGTATTTAGCGAGATCAGAGCGCTTCCAAGCTTAAATATTAAAGTTTTATTTAACGGTTTTTAAGCTGTGACGGAATGAGGATTTGGCGCTTAGTGCTGGTTTTTTGACTGATTGGCCCAATAGCATGTGCAGTGATGTGAAGAGTTTAAAAGCAGGCTTTGCTTTTGCTTTATAATGCAGTCAGCTTATCCTCTGGGAAGAACTATGAATATGCCTTTGATATTAAATGTCATCGCATTTTTTGTGCTATTACTTTTATTAACCCGTACGCGAAAAACAGACTGGAGCTTAGCCAAAAAAGTTTTGGTGGGTTTATGTTTAGGGGTGGCGTTTGGTTTGGTTTTACATTTTATTTATGGTGAAAATTCTCCCGTATTAAAAGATACCATTCAATGGTTTAACTTGGTGGGCAATGGTTACGTTAAACTTTTACAAATGGTGGTGATGCCATTGGTTTTTGTCTCGATCCTCAGTGCGGTTATCCGTTTGCATGATGCAGGGTCCTTGGGAAAAATCAGTTTTTTTAGTATCGGAATTTTGTTGTTTACCACCGCAATTGCAGCGTGTGTCGGAATTCTAGTAACACGCTTATTTGGCTTAAGCGCCTTAGGTTTGGTACAAGGCACGGCAGAAACTGAGCGTCTGAATACGATTCAAGGCGATTATGCCGGTAAAGTCTCAGAGTTGAACGTACCCGATTTATTTTTATCCTTTATTCCCAGTAATCCATTTGCAGAGCTTACCGGTGCGCATCCGACCTCAATCATCAGCGTGGTTATTTTTTCCGTACTGTTGGGTATTGCCGGTTTAAATCTGATTAAAACCGATCCAGAGAAAGGTCAAAAAGTCGTCGCGGCTATACACATTTTACAAGTATGGGTGATGAAGCTGGTACGGCTGATTATGACTTTTACTCCGTATGGGGTTTTCGCTCTTATGGCCAAAGTGGTGGCCAATTCTAAGCTGGCGGATATTTTGAATTTAGGCGGCTTTTTGTTGGCCTCCTATGTCGGTTTGGCCATTATGTTTATGGTGCACGCGCTTATTTTATCCATCAGTGGCGTCAATCCTGTGCAGTTTTTTAAGAAGGTTTGGCCTGTACTGAGCTTTGCTTTTACCAGTCGTTCCAGTGCGGCCAGTATTCCGTTAAATATTGAGGCGCAAACCAGACGTTTAGGGGTGCCGGAGTCAATTGCCAGTTTTTCAGCTTCCTTTGGAACCACCATTGGGCAAAATGGCTGTGCCGGTTTATATCCGGCTATGCTTGCGGTCATGGTTGCTCCTACGGTTGGGATTAATCCGTTTGATCCGATTTGGATGCTAACCTTGGTCTGTGTGGTTACCTTGAGTTCTGTGGGTGTTGCTGGCGTTGGCGGTGGTGCGACCTTTGCTGCACTGATTGTTTTGCCGATGTTGGGCTTACCGGTAACCTTAGTGGCATTACTGATCTCGATTGAGCCATTAATTGACATGGGGCGTACAGCGCTAAATGTAGATGGTTCAATGACCGCCGGTATGGTGACCAGTCAACTGTTGGGTCAAACCGATAAAGCCATTTTTGACAATGATGCGGTGGATTTAAAAGAAGTCTAAAGATTGAGAGAAGGCTTCATTGTAAATGACAGCAAAGGTATAAACAGCCTTGCATGATCAAGACCCTGTTTATGCCGAATCTTAAATGCCTCATAACGCGGTGGTTTAACGAGAGTCGGCTGTTTTGTCCCTTAAAGAGGAAGCGAAATGAAAATTAAAATGTATCAGGTCGATGCGTTTACAAATGCGTTATTTAAAGGTAATCCTGCGGCAGTGATTGTCGGGCCATCATGGTTAGATGACGGCTTAATGAAAAACTTGGCTTTAGAAAATAATCTTTCGGAAACAGCCTTTGTCAAAATCATTGATGCAGAAAATTATGAGATTCGTTGGTTTACCCCAACCACCGAGGTGGATTTTTGTGGTCATGCCACCTTGGCCAGTAGTTTTGTCTTGTTTAAGGACTTTACCACAGCATCAACCATTCAATTTCATGTGAAAAATTTAGGTATTTTTGTGGTCAGCCAACAGGCAGACGGCAAAATAAAAATGAACTTTCCTGTGCGCCGTGCCAAGAAAGTTGAAGATTATCCGGAAATTTTAACTAAAGCGCTAAGCAAACCATTTAAAAATGTTTATTTAAACAGCCAAGCCTACATTGTGGAATATCACCATGTACAAGATGTGCTAGATGAGGTGCCAAATTTAGAATTACTTAAACAATTGGGAAAAATTCGAACGGCCATTACTGCACAGGTTAATCCGCTAGATGTGGTGATTACTGCGCCAGATCTGCATTATGATTGTGTATCGCGTTATTTTGCCCCAGCCAATGGTATTGATGAAGATCCGGTGACCGGTTCAATTCATACGGCTATTGCGCCGCTTTGGGCAGAAAAATTAAACCGGCAAGATATTTTAGCTTATCAAGCCTCCGCACGAGGTGGAAAACTGTACTGTAAGATTCTGGATGACGAACGTATTGAAATTTCAGGTTATGCAAAATTGTATATGCAAGCAGAATTATACTTAGATTAAAGAATATAAATCTACGACAAAGCCGCTGAAATAAGCGGCTGTTTTTTCAAAACAACACTACTCAAAAGTAAAATCATTTTCTAAGATGTAATCCGAATCAACATTAATATAACCGAATAGATTGGAATAATTATGCTTATACAGGTTAAAAAACTGACCCTGTCTTTATTGTTTATCGGTTTAAGTAGCAGCGCTTGGTCACAAGCGGTTTTGGTAAAATCTCAACAGAAGATTGAAGAATATAAGTTAGACAATGGCTTTCGCGTGATTTTGGCGCAAAATGACAAAGAAAGTAAGGTGTTTATGAATACCGTTTATCTGACCGGATCGTTAAATGATCCGCAAGGTAAAGGAGGATTGGCGCACTTACTTGAACATTTGGCTTTTAAAGGCACAGAAAATATTCAGGGAGATGAATTTCAGCGCCGTCTGGATCAATACACCTTAATGACCAATGCCAGCACCGATTATTACTCGACCAAATACACCAATATTATTCGTCCTGAGCAGTCGGCCATTAATGAAGTGATTCATTTAGAAGCAGAGCGCATGGATAAGTTGGTGCTACAAAATAAATTTGTGCCCTCGGAAATCTCCATTGTCGAGCGTGAGCGTGAAATCCGCATGGATCAGCCATTTGCAGTGATGATTGATCAGGTCTGGAAATCGGCCTATGGTAATCAATCATTAGGGCGTTTGCCGATTGGCGATTTAAAAGAATTACAGTCAATTAAAATGCCTGAACTAAATGAGTTTTATCGAAAGTGGTATGCACCAAACAATGCGGTGATGATTATTTCCGGTAAATTTGATAAGGCTCAAGTGCTGAAGCAAATTGATCAAAATTTTAGTCCAATTCAAGCGCGATCTATTCCGGCGCAGGCGAAAGTTGCGCTATTAGATGCTTCAAAAATTAAACAACGTAATTTTTTGGTCCAAAAGGGCAGTGATTTAGCCAAATTTAATATCTATCTAAATGGTAAAAATGAAAAAATTAAACCGGCATTGGTTCTGGTGCCGTATTTATACACCATGCAACCGAGTGGGCATTTATATCAAAGTATGGTGGAAACCGCTTTAAGCACAGCGGTACAGTCGAGTACTTGGCTAGATCGAGACTTTAATTTGGTCTTTATGGGAGCAATGTATGCACCCAATCATGATGCTAAAAAGGTAGAAACGGCCCTGATTTCTGCTGTAGAGCAGGGCAAGCCATTTAATGAGGTGGAATTAAAACGGGTCAAAAATTTAATACAGAACCAAGCAGATAATATTGCCAATAATGCGGCCGCACTGGGTGGGCGCTTAAGTGATTATTATGTGTCTTATCAGGGAAATTGGGCGCAGTATTTTACTGATTTGGACAGCATTCAAAAATTAAAGCTGAATGAAGTTAATCAGACTTTGACCGAGTTTTTAATTCCGGCACATCGTGTCTCTGGCGATATTCGACCAACACCTGAGGATCAGAAAAAAGCTTTAGAGCAAAAGCTGTCTGGCGAGACGCCTAAAAGCTTAGATCAAACGGCAGTTGCTGAAGAACCGCTCAAAGATACGCGAGTGTATCAGCAGGAAGTGGCTGAATATGTGAAAAGCTCTAAACAATATTTGGTCAATACCGAACAAAAAATTCAGCGTGGCAGTTTAAAAAATGGGATTGCCTATGCGTTATATCCGACGTCAACGCGTGATGATAAAACCTATGCCACCATTTCAATTGATTTTGGCACAGAAAAATCCTTATTTAATCAAGGAGAGGTTTTAGACTTGATGGCATATTTGCTGTTGCGTGGTTCAGAGCAACATAGCCTGCAAGAGATTGCTGACAAATCCATTGAAGTGGGCGGTGGTGCAGTGGCGAGCGTATCGGGTAACAGTATTAATATTCAAGTGGTGGCAAAAAAGGATCAATTTGCCGATTATTTTAAGTTTATCTTAGCGGTCTTGAATCATCCTAAATTTGAACAGTCTCAGTTCGATTTAATTAAATCACAAAGTTTATCGATGTTGGATCGCCCTTATACTGAACCAGAAACTGTCGCGGC
Organism: Acinetobacter harbinensis; assembly: GCF_000816495.1. GTDB lineage: Bacteria > Pseudomonadota > Gammaproteobacteria > Pseudomonadales > Moraxellaceae > Acinetobacter > Acinetobacter harbinensis. The sequence goes on along the minus strand of NZ_JXBK01000001.1, from coordinate 1,957,592 downwards.
ACTGACCTTGACTCGCTTACTTGAAACCTACCAACCGGGCGATTTACGCTATCACTTTGAACCTGAGTTGGCCAAGAAACAACTGCAAGCAGCCACCGTTGCACAAGTGAAAAGCTTATATCAACAGTTTTTTATCAGTCAGCATGCACAAATTGCGGTTACCGGCGATTATCAAGCCAAACCCATGCTGGCATTACTGCAAAAAGAATTTGGTGCTTGGACAGCCAAAATGCCGTATCAGCGCCTGAGTTCCGATTACCAAGCCTATGCTGCACAAAAAGTTCATGCGTTATCTGAACAGCGTGAATTTGGGAATTATCAGGCTATTTTGACCTTTCCTGTGGGAGCAGATCACGTTGATGCCACTGCATTAATGGTCTTTAGTTATATTTTAGGTGACTCGCAGTTGTCTTCACGTTTGGCGCAGCAGTTGCGTGAAAAGAATGCTTTGGTCTATGGCTTTGGCAGTGATCTAGACTTAGATGACTGGATTAACTCTGGTGCTTTAACCATTGAGGCCAATTATACCGCCGGTAAGTCAGCACAAGTTTCCCAAGGCGTACATCAAGTGTTAACTGACTTACTCAGTAAAGGTGTGACCGAACAAGAACTAGAAGCGGCTAAAGCCAATATACTGAAAAAGCGAGTGACCGCTTTAGAAGATGAGCGCAATATTCATCTGATGCTGTTACCGCAATTAGAGCGTAAGCGTAACTTATTGTTCCGCGAAAAACGTGATCAAGCGCTGGCAAAACTCACTAAAGCCGATGTAGATCAGGTGATTAAAAAATACATCAAGCTAGATCAATTGGTAGAAGTGATGGCAGATCAATACGGTACAGCAGCAAAGTAACATCAATATTTATAGGCACTAAACCATAGGGAGGCGAATGCCTCCCTTTGACTGCTCATTTTTTAAGGGTCTTCAATTAAACTGACTGAAAAAGATGATTGAGTTGTTTAAGAGCATGCATATTCTTTTTAGATAAAGCTTTCTCAAAGGGCATAAAACTGTTTCGCCGTGTGATGAAAGACTTGCTCTAAAGCATTCGGGTCATGCGCGACCACAGCATCACTAAATGCATCAATGATATTCACCAATGAGCTACTGACCCGATCCATCGGGAAATTAGAGGCAAACATGACACGCTGCGCACCAAAGCAGTTAAGTGCATGGTTGATCAAGGGCGAGGCTAAATCATACACTTCTTGTCGACTGGCAAGGCGACCTTGTTTGTGAAATTGGTGCCCCAACACCGGCATAAATAAACCTGACATTTTGGTATACACATTGGGATAGAGCGCCAATTCCGCCATATCTTCTTGCCAACGCATTAAAATGTTGTCACGCGCAATTTGAGTCAGTCCAGTCAGCTTACCCACAGGCGCAAAAAGTCCCGCAGGCGTACCAAAGTGATCCAGTACAATAGGCGTTTCTGGAAACTGTTGTGCCAAGGCCATCACATCATTTAATTGCGTGGAATAAACCCAAGCATCAAAACTGAGCTTGGATTGCGCCAAAGCTTCAAAACCTTTTAAAAACTGTTTATTGCGATATAAATGTGGTTCATCTGTCCAAGCATGAATGGCTTTATCATCATGCACTGCTGCCATTTTGCGAATGCCTTTAAAGCGCGCTGAGGCTTGTTGGTGTAACTGCAATATTTTCTTGAAATTTTTATCACGTGGATCGGCCGTTGCCACAATTGCGCCCAGTTTTACCGTAGTTGAATTAAAGGGCAGCGACTCAATAAACGTGGTTTCTCCAATCACACCTTTGCCTTTATTTTTATGCCAACTGGCTTCTACGTGTACCACTTGTTCAACTGCATAATGGCCAATATCATGTAGATAATTTTCAGGTAAATACGGCGCACTAATGTGCTGAGTTAGGCCGATGGTTTCAATCAAATCATCCGATTTGACCCAGCGAATGAGTTTATCCAGCAGATAAGGATGTTTCCCGAATAATTTCACGGCCAAAGCGGCTGCATGTGGCGTGTGATAAGGATCCCATTGGTGGATGTGTGCATCAATAATGGCAAAGTCGAGTGATTGCATCTCTATCCTTCAATCCGCAAGTGTCTATTCTTTACCATACTGCAAAGTGTCAGGTCTTTAAATGACCACTTATCCAAAAAATAGCAGAGCTAAAAAAAGCCCTGACAGGCTTTTTACTCGATTATTACGACTTAATGCTTGTGATCGTGATTGTGTTTATTGGCATGGAATTCTTCGTTATGACGAAAGCGCAAATAGTTTTCAAACTGTTCGCAGTATTCATCATAGTTGTCTTCAAGCATCATTTGGAATTGCTGCATCATATACGACATCACTTGATCTTTGGCATCCCGCATCTCATTGCCATCTTTAAAGTTATTGGCGGCTACCCACGTGTTAAAACGCGCCGTACCAAACAGCATTGCCGCGCTGACTTGGCCACGTATTTCCGTGGGTTTAACTGGCGAACCTTTTTCAACGCGACAAAAATCATTGGCTTGTTTAATAAATTCATCTGCACGTTCAAAAAAAGCAGCATTTAACGCTTCTTCTTCGGTTACATCTGTTGCTTCAATCTTTTGAACCATGAACTTTTCCTACAAAAACGATCTAATGGCATATTATAGGCAAAGGCTTGCAGAAACTAAACCTTTGGCTTAATCTAAAAATAGCCTAAGTATGTAAGAGAGCATTAAATGCAAGATGCAATTGCGGTACAGCGTTTAAAAAGTGACATTGCCTTATTAAGGCAAACCATTTGGCCACCGGAAAATTTAGCCAATGTCGAAGGATTACCCATTTACTATGCCTCGAAAATAGAGGTGGACGACTATTATCGGCAATGGAGTGGTTTGATTGAAAGGGCGCAGGATTTATTTCAGCCCTTTATGCAAGATGAAGTGTTAGATGCGATTCATTTGCCGAGCCATCTAAATTTGCCGTTATTTTATTTTCATGTCGATCGGATTCGTATTAATAAAACCCGTGCCAAAGAGTCTAAAACCTTTCGCGGTGTAGGCAGTCTAGTGGAAAAATGTGGGCAATACACAGCAGCAGAAATTCAAGCAATGCATGCTTGGCTGGAAAGTGATGACACAGCGGTATTGGTGGCTCATCGGGAGTTTGTCGATTTGCGTACCTATGTGTTTCAGCATGGGCAAAGTGAATACACACGAACGCGATTTTATGTCAATGGAATTGTATTGAGCACTGAACCACATTTTGAATTGGTTGATGCACGAGACAAACCGCGCAAACAGCGTAATGACAGTTATAGCGACCCTTTAGCGGACAATGAGACGTGGAAAATTTTTGGTAAATATCGCTAATACATGAGTCAACTGTAAATGCCTGCTAAACGGTTCATTACCAAAACGTCTTGGTTTTAGACAACTTGGCTAAATGTAGCTGTGCCTGTTGCAAAACATAGGTTTTCTCATTGGCAATCCAACCTAAGATAAACCAAACTTTCTGTTTACGTTGCACAATACTTTGAAACAGCGTTTCAGCCACGATTAAGTCGTTATATTCTCCCAAATTTTCTTGTACGACTTTTAAGGCTTTTAAATACTGTTTGACCTGTTTTGCTGTATAAAGCGCAGCCAGCAATTCCACCACATAACGTAAGCGTTTGACTCGTTTACGTGTGCGATGTCGTGATGCATCATCTAATTCTAAAAAGTGCGCGGCATCGGTACAAATTTGCCGATGTAATGTCTGTAATTTTTTGCTGAGTTGTTTTTTAAATATTGGTTTTTTGGATTTTTCAGCCGGCTGATGCACGAATTGCAATAAAGCCAACATAAGATTCACCGTGTCTACAGTGCGAAAAATATCTTCAATTACCACCGCCTGTGGTTCAGCAATTTGGGGGAACTCAACATAAGGCGCACCTGCCGCAAGCAGTTTTGGCAATAGACTTTCAGTTAAAGCATCACGATCACGAGTTGAACTCAGCTGACGAAACAGGGTCTTTAGCTGAGCTTGCCAGTTGGCATCTACAGCCTTTGCCTCCTCAGTAAAAGTGCGCAAGATCGTTGTTAAGCGTCGAATGGCAACACGGGTCTGATGAATATGCTCGCTATTATACTGCTTGGCCGCCAGCGCTGTAGCATTGGGCAGTAGATGTTGTAGCGCATTATTCAGCATTTTTTTAAAAGCCGTAGCGCTTGAATCTTGCTGCTTTAAATACAGTGGCATGGCAAATTGCACGGCGGATACGTCTAAATCCTGTGCCAACGCATCTCCGCGCTGTGCTTTACTTCGAACATCGAGCCACAATTGATATTCTTTGATCCACGGCTGAATAAATTCAATCAGTTGGTGTACAGAACCTTGTTTTAGCTCAAATTCAATTTCATAAATGGCTAGGCTGCGCAGATCTTGCCGAATCTCACCGCGATCTAAACTTATCTCAATTTCTGCTTGTTTATACTGAACCAAATGCACCAAGCGATTCACTTCAGTTTCAAAGTGTACCGTCAAGTTTTTGGCTTGCTTGGCTAGGCTGTGTTTAAGTATTTTTTGGGCTTTGGGATGCGCGTGATAAATGTTTAAATCTAATGCCGGATTATCTAGCTCACCCAAATTAATTTCTAATTCAAAACGTTTTAGTTGATGCTGACTTGGAGCCTTTAAGGTTTGAATCCACGTTTTACCCTGCAAACGTTGGCGCAAGCATATGTGCTGTTGGGCTAAATGTCGCTCGGGCGTGTCATAGTATTTTGCATACAAAGCAACAGAGCGGGCATTTTTAGACAAAAACCATTGATACAGTCTTTTTTGCTCAGTAAGGGGAATCTGAAATTTTAATTCTATTTCGTTCATGCTTAAACTCCTGCAACTTTTACGCCGCTGTTATTATGAGTTTGATTGTAAACGAGCGCTTAAAAAAGGGCAGTGTTGGCTTGTAAGCATAAAGCGTAGAGCCGCGATCATTTTGTGCAGTCGTCAATGTCAGGCAATACGCTTTATGCTTACAATAGTCTCTATTATTTAATGAATTTTCGGCTCACTAAAAATTGTTCAGTCGCTTCTCGTAAACTTTGTGCATAGACTTCTTGCTTGGCCGTCAGCCAACCCAATACAAACCAGTCACTGGCTTCAAGTTCAGTTTGCTGAATATAGTTGGCCGAAGATGCAAGGATTTGATACTCACTGGCCGCAAGTTGTGCATCATTTAAAGCCTTACTGTATTTTTGCAAATTTTTCACATCATAAATGGAGGTTAAAATAGCAAAGCTAAATTTTAATTCATGAATGTTACTGGCTAATTTATCTAAACTTTCAAAGTCAGTAATCTCTGCTGCCACTAAGCTGTCTTGCAGTTTTTTATACTGATTTTGCAATGTATTTTGGGCAAACCACTTTAGGTCATGTGTTTGAGCGGCATCGTCTTGCGCTAAACTAAACATCAATAATTCTAAATAATGATGCACGTTTTGCGTAGAGCGAACCAAGTGAGATAACTTTTCTTTGGCATATAAGATGTCTCTACTGAGATTCGCTGCGGTATTGGGATTTTGTAAAAATTTACCCAAAGTATTTTGCATATGCTCTAAGTGCTGCAAATGCTCAAACTGCTGTTTAAAGGCGCCAATTTGCATGGCCCATTTATCTGCAATCGCAGCGTTCCAGTCTTTAAACAACAATAGCGTTAAATGTAGATGCTCCAACGCCAGTTGTGCTTGTTGAATGTGTTCTTTTTCTGCGACCTGTGCAGAAATAGCCGCAATATTAGGCAATAAATGTTGCAGTTGTTGCGCAATCAGTAGACGTAAGTTTTTATTGGCCGCATCTTTCTTGCTTAAAGTAAATTCTTTGCACATGCTTGCAGGACTGACAGTTTGCTGACGCGCCAGCAGATGACCTATTTCAGCCTTACTACGCACATCTAACCACAATTGATATTTTTTCACCCATTCAAAACTAAAAGCCAAAAGAGAGTGTACCGAACCGCTTTTAAGTTCAAATTCGACTTCATGCATGGCATGCTGGGCAGTTGCAGTGCGTACTTCACCGACATCTAAACTGACTTCAATCTCTGTGTCTTCAAAGTGCATCACGCGAAAAGTACGTTGAATATCCGTCTCAAATTGTAGTTTCAGTTCGGCGTGTGAGTCGCCTAAGGCGTGCTTTAAAATCTGCTCTGCTTCAGCATGCTCTGTGTAAATGATTAAATCCAGTTCCGGTGCATCTTCAAGTTCGCCTAAATCATAATTATGTTCAAAGCGATGTACATGGCTTTTGCCGGCAGCTTTTAAGGTTTGAACCCAACGCGTACCTTCAAGACGTTGTCGTAAAGCCACGCCGTGCTGCGAAAGTAGACCGTCTTGCGTATCATAATATTTTGCTTTAAGTGGGATGATTTGCGATTTTTTAGCATCTAATGCTTTGAGTAACGCATTACGTCGTGCTTCAGGAATCTGAAATTTTAACTCAACTTCGACCATCATCTTTCATCCTAATTTTTTGAGTACACTGCAACATTGAAATGCCTCATTTTGCCGTGCGACTTGGTGATAGAATTTCGTCTTTAGCGCACTGGCAGGGTGTTTTTAATATTCAATAGGCGATTGTAGCGGAAATGCTTTTGCATGTAAGACTTGACGAAAGGATTGTGCGCGCGTTACTTGGTGTACAAGGCAAAATTAGACTTCTATTTGGATGAAATATGCGCTAAGTTAAATGAAAATAATATGAGCCACGCACATGAATGCCCCGATAACCCTAAAAACAGCCCATAATTTAGCCTTAAAACCGCAGCTGCCTATTCAAAATTATCATGCGTTTTACCGCTTCTATTTAACTGAACATCACCATTTAATCAGTCGCCGTTTGCATGTATTTGGAAGTAGTGTCGGACTGTATTGCTTTAGCAAAGCCCTATGGCAAAAAAAACCTAAATATCTGCTGTATGGCTTACTGTCAGGCTATGCATGTGCATGGATTGGACACTTTGTTTTTGAGAAAAATAAACCGGCCAGTTTTAAACAACCGCTGTATAGTTTTATTTCAGATTGGCGCATGTTCTCCGATGTGGTGCGTGGCAACTTAAGCCTAATAAATCATGATTTAGATAAAATATCGACTGAATAAAGCCGATATTGATGGCCTTTTCAGCGTATTACGCTGAAAGAATTTACTGTCAGGTAAAAAAGAGTAAAATTTATTGTGCAAAGACTTGCATTAATAGAGTGAATATTCTATTAATAGAATCATTGTTTACTGGATTAAGTTTTGGCTTGATTGAGTAATTATCCAATTTTAAAGTTTTCCAAGCCTAGAGAGACCTTCTCTAGGCTTTTTTTATGCGCCTGTTGACGGTTAAGTTGAGGTAAGCGCGCTATTGTTCTTTAAATAGACTGAATCTGTTAGATGTTCGGCCTATAATAGAACAAGTTTAAATTTTGGCAGTTTTTTTATGCGTGGTTTATATCTCATTACCAATGATGATCCGACAGAGGTTTTATTGGCGAAGTTAGAAGGGGCAATGGCGAACGGTGGCATTGCCGTCTTGCAATACCGTCGTAAACAAGTCGCCAAAGCAGACCAGCTTTATGAAATTGAGTATATGAAAGCCATGTGTGCTGAATACGGTGTACCTTTTGTGATTAATGACGATCTTGAAATGGCGGTTAAATACGGTGTAGGGGTACATTTGGGTCAAGATGATGGTTCAATCGTTGAAGCTGTTGCGCGTTTGCCTCAAGGTGTGTTGATTGGTCGCAGCTGTAATAACTCACTTGAACTGGCTGCACAGGCGGTTCGTGACGGTGCAAATTATGTGGCCTTTGGTGCAATTTATGCCACCGACAGCAAACCTGAAGCAGGAAACATTGGCTTAGAAACCTTGAAACTTGCCCAAGAAAAACTGAACGTGCCACTCTGTGCGATTGGCGGTTTAACCGTTGAAAATTCAAAAGTAGTGATTGAATCTGGTGCAGATTATTGCGCAGTGATTAGTGATATATTGGGACTGCCTATGTATGCCATCCCTAAACGCTTAGATGAATGGTCTGCACTTTTTCAAGCGACAGCATAAAATATTTTTGATTGATTTAATTTTTAGTCGAGTACCTTCATGAGCTTATCTCCAAAGCAAGAACAATTGTTTAAACAAGCCAGTAAACATATTCCAGGTGGGGTCAATTCACCGGTACGTGCTTTTAATGGCGTGGGTGGTACGCCTGTCTTTATTGAAAAAGCCAAAGGTGCGTATTTATACGATGTCGATGGTAAGCGTTATGTCGATTACGTCGGTTCATGGGGACCGATGATTTTAGGCCACGCGCATCCTGCCATTATCAAAGCGGTACAAGAGGCCGCTGTCGACGGTTTAAGCTTTGGTGCGCCAACCGTACATGAAACCACGTTGGCAGATATTATTTGTGAAATCATGCCATCTATTGAAATGGTACGCATGACCAACTCCGGTACTGAAGCGACCATGACCGCAATTCGTTTGGCGCGTGGCTATACGGGGCGTGACAAAATTGTAAAATTTGAAGGCTGTTATCACGGTCACTCAGACTCGCTTTTAGTTAAAGCAGGCTCGGGCATGTTGACCAATGGTGAAGGTGAAGCCACATCAGCCGGTGTACCTGCTGACTTTGCCAAACATACTTTAACGCTGCCGTATAACGATATTGCAATGCTAAAAGAATGCTTTGCAAAATTTGGTTCAGAAATTGCCGGTGTGATTGTAGAGCCGGTTGCTGGCAACATGAACTTGGTGAAACCGATTGATGGCTTTTTACAGGCCATACGTGATGTTTGTGATGAGCACGGCTCAGTGTTTATTATTGATGAAGTGATGACCGGTTTTCGCGTGGCTTTAGGCGGTGCGCAAGCGCATTATGGCGTGACTCCAGATTTAACCACTTTAGGTAAAATTATTGGTGCCGGTCTACCGGTGGGTGCCTTTGGTGGTAAACGTGAAGTGATGGAATGTATTGCACCGCTGGGTAAAGTGTATCAAGCAGGCACATTGTCAGGCAATCCATTGGCGATGCGTGCTGGAATTGAAATGTTTAAACATTTACGTGTTGATGGTTTCTATGAACAGCTGACAGCGCAATTGGCAAAATTATTGGCAGGTTTACAAGCCGCAGCAGATGAAGCCGGTATTGCCTTTAGAACGCAGCAAGCCGGTGGTATGTTTGGTTTATATTTTACCGACCAACAAGACATCACCAGTTTTGACTCGATGTTGAAATGCGATGTGGCTGCTTTTCGTAAGTTTTTCCACGGTATGCTTAAACGTGGTGTCAATTTAGCACCCTCTGCATTTGAAGCCGGTTTTATGTCAGCGGCACACAGTGATGAAGATATTGCCTTTACTATTCAGGCCGCAGCAGAGACATTTGCTGAAATGAAAGGGTAGTCTGTATTGATCCACACCGTAAGCATTTAGCCAGACTGAGTGCTTGCGGCCTTGATACTATTGAAATTTAATATGAATTTATGCTTTAAATTTTAATCTGCGACTAAAATAATCATTATAAAATTCAATCGTTAAGACAATCTCGTTACATTTAAAATTACTGTATAAATCAATATTGATCGAAATTGAAAGTTATTTTTATCTGGTTTTTAGACTGCACTAGCAATAGATCCTACAGAACCAAAAATAAAAATTGCGTTATCTAAACTTGAATGGATAGCTGAACTTGGTTTTTAAGCAGGATAAAAAGCAAGCGATGCTTAAATGGAATATCTGGGTACGAATTTATCATTTGAAATTTTTACCCGCTAAGCTTAGCATCGAATGAAGGATTAAGAAGACAATCAGGGATAGAAAAGCAATGAATCCAATCACAAATACAGCTAAGAAACGACATTTTCCATTTGATTGGCAAGATCCTTTTTTAATTGAGCGTCAATTGACAGAAGAAGAACGCATGATTCGTGATGCGGCTGCGGCTTATAGTCAAGGTCAGCTGATGCCGCGTGTACTGGAGCAATTCCGTCATGAAAAAACCGATCTTTCAATTTTTCGTGAAATGGGTGAATTGGGCTTGTTAGGTCCGACCATTCCTGAACAATATGGCGGTGCCGGTTTAAATTATGTCAGCTATGGTTTAATTGCTCGCGAAATCGAACGGGTCGATTCAGGCTATCGCTCCATGGCCAGTGTGCAAAGCTCATTGGTGATGGTGCCGATTAATGAGTTTGGTTCAGAAGCGCAGAAACAAAAATATTTACCGAAACTTGCTTCAGGTGAATTTATTGGCTGCTTTGGCTTAACCGAGCCAGATCACGGCTCTGACCCTGACAGTATGATGAGTCGAGCTAAAAAAGTAGACGGTGGTTATCGTTTAAGCGGTGCAAAAATGTGGATTACCAATAGCCCGATTGCAGACGTCTTTGTGGTCTGGGCAAAAGAAGTATCTACTGCCGGCAATGTTGGAGAGATTCGCGGTTTTATCTTAGAAAAAGGCTGGCAAGGGCTATCTGCACCGACGATTCACGGCAAAGTGGGTTTGCGTGCGTCCATTACTGGTGAGATTGTTATGGATAACGTCTTTGTTCCTGAAGAAAATGCCTTTCCAGAAATTCGAGGTTTGCGCGGTCCTTTTACCTGTTTAAATAGTGCACGCTACGGCATCGCTTGGGGCGTCATGGGAGCAGCAGAATTCTGTTGGCATACGGCGCATCGCTATACCATGGATCGTCAGCAGTTTGGCCGTCCGCTTGCCGCCAATCAACTCATTCAAAAGAAACTGGCCGATATGCAGACTGAAATCGCCTTAGGTTTACAAATCGCTTTACGTTTTGGCCGCATGAAGGATGAAGGCCTTGCTTCGGTTGAAGGCACCTCACTGATTAAGCGCAATAACTGTGGCAAGGCTTTAGATATTGCTCGTGTTGCCCGCGACATGATGGGCGGCAATGGCATCAGTGATGAGTTTGGCGTGGCACGTCACTTGGTCAATTTAGAGGTGGTGAATACCTACGAAGGGACCCACGATATCCATGCCTTAATTTTAGGCCGTGCACAGACCGGTATTGCCGCTTTTAGTAATTAACTTGGCATAATTAACCTCCCTAAAATGCTTATATATGCGTATTCTAGGGTCGTATGGCCTTTTAAAAATGGATATTTGATACACCAAAGACTCACTCTGCATGGCTTATGCAATTGTTTTAAGCCAACATTTATTCTAAATGCTCAGGGCACCTCTTTGATTGAATATAACGCCAGCTGGATTTTTATCGGCTAAAGCACAGATCAAAATTGCATTTTCACTGTATTAAAACAATTTTTTATCAAAATCGGAAAAACCATCGGCAATTAGCGCATTGTGCATTGTAATTTTGTGCCAAGCTTTCTATCATTGCCGGCTTGTTTTCGTGATCTGCTTGGAATTGAATATTGAGTAATTTTCTAACCGAACACCTGATCCATCGTGATGAAGATTTTATGGTGATCCATAAACCTGCAGGCGTACTCACCGTTCCCGGTAAGACTGAAGATTTACGCGATTGCGTCATCAATCGACTCTTAGAAGTAGAACCTAACACCTTACTGATTCATCGTTTAGACCGTGATACTTCCGGTATTTTGGTTTTTGGTTTGAGCAAATGGGGGCAAAAAACCATTTCTCGTCAATTCCAAGAGCGCGAAACATCAAAAACCTATCAAGCTGTAGTGGCGGGGCATCTAGACGGTCAAGGCACGGTCGATGTGCCGGTGATTTATGATCCTGAGCACCCGCCATTACATATTGCCGACGCGACCCATCACAAGCCTGCCTTCACGCATTGGCAAGCCACTGAGCATTTCGAAATTCAAGGACAGGCGGTGACCCGTGTGGAGTTAACCCCCATCACTGGTCGATCTCACCAGCTTCGTGTACATATGCAATACCTAGGCCATCCTATTATTGGCGATACCTTATATGCCAGTACAGCACAGCAGCAATTGGCGCAGCGTTTGTGTTTACATGCTGAACGTTTGAGTTTTTATCATCCTCAAACCGAGCAGGAAGTTGCCTTTTATGCGCCGGTTCCTTTTTAAGTCAGAAACTTTTTAATCATTATCGGATTTGCGTACATTTTAGTGCGCTTTATGTCAAAATATATTGCTTAAAGGCCTGTTTCTTTGCTCAAATACCCATCAGGTATTAAGCTTAAAATAAGTGTCCTCATTTTTAAATAAAGGTGGAAAAATTGCATCAGTTTGCTATTGGTCAACGTTGGTTATCAGATACAGAAACGGAGCTGGGTTTAGGGGTTCTTATTGATGTAGATGAACGATCGGTTAGCATCTTATTTCCGAAAAGTGATGAAACGCGTGTCTATGCACGTAGCAATGCGCCCTTATCGCGTATTGTGTTTAATATTAAAGATGAATTACAAGACCAAGAAGGCACCAAATGGTTGGTGGAGTCTTTTGAAGATCGCAATGGTGTGGTGCGTTATAACGTCATGCGTACTTTAGACGATGGCACAGAAGAGCGTAAGGCATTAAATGAAACGCGTGTCGGCGCACATATTCAATTGTCGCGACCACTAGATCGTTTGTTGGCCAGTCAAATTGATTATAAAGAATGGTATGACTTGCGTATTGAAGCTTTGCTGATGCAAGCCAATATGCAGTTAAGTCCGCTGCGTGGCATGATTGGCGCACGTGTCGGCCTTATTCCGCATCAGTTGTATATTGCCCATGAAGTGGGTCAACGCTTTGCACCGCGTGTATTACTGGCCGATGAAGTGGGTTTGGGTAAAACCATTGAAGCGGGCCTCATTATTCATCAACAGCTCAAAACAGGTCGTTCAGAACGTATTCTGATTTTAGTGCCTGATTCACTGCAATATCAGTGGATGATTGAAATGCGTCGCCGTTTCAATCTGCAATTCTCCTTATTTGATTTAACCCGTACTGCGTCCATCAAAGAACATGATCCTGACTTTAATCCATTTTTAACTGAGCAATGTATTATTGCCAGTGTAGACTTAATGGTCGATCACGATGATTTACGTGAACAAGCTTTAGAAGCTGGTTTTGATTTACTGGTCGTCGATGAAGCGCATCACTTGACGTGGAGTGAAGAACAGGGCGGCAACGATCGTTACGACTTAATTGAAGAGCTGGCTGAAAAAACTCCGGGTGTGTTATTGCTGACTGCAACCCCAGAACAATTGGGGGTAGAAAGTCATTTTGCCCGTTTACGATTACTCGATCCGCAGCGCTTTAGTTCACTTGATCGTTTCCTAAATGAAGAAGAGCAGTATCATCACACCGCTAAAATTGCTGAAGTGTTGATGTCTGACCTACCTTTAGAGCCAGAACATTTATCTGCTATTCAGGCGTTGCTTGGGCATAGTATTCAAGATGAGCCAGAGCAACGTTTTCGCGCGATTCATGAATTGTTAGATCGTCATGGTACCGGACGTATTTTATTCCGTAATACCCGTGAAGCGATTCAAGGTTTCCCGGGACGTGACTGTCAACCTGTGGCTTTAGCTGCACCTGCAACATGGTCAAAAGACGGTAAATTACGTGAACAAATGTGGCCTGAAGAAGCTCAGCTGGATGGCGCATGGATGGAAAACGATCCACGTGTGATGTGGTTGATGGAAATGCTGCGTACTGCGCTTAAACATAAAAAAGTATTGCTGATTGCTCGCAGTGGCCCGGTGGTTGAAGCCTTAGAAAACGTCCTACGTTTACATGCGGGTATTCGTACCGCCATGTTCCATGAAGGCATGAGCTTGCTTGAACGCGATCAGGCCGCCGCGTATTTTGCTGAAGATTCCTATGGCGCACAAATCTTATTGTGTTCTGAAATTGGTTCAGAAGGCCGTAACTTCCAGTTTGCCTCAGATCTCATCTTGTTTGATTTACCAATCAACCCTGACGTTTTAGAACAGCGAATTGGCCGTTTAGACCGGATTGGTCAAGAAAATCGTATTCAAATTCATGTGCCTTATTTGGCTGGTACTGCGCAAGAGCGCATGTTCCGTTGGTATAACGAAGGTTTAAATATCTTTAGTAATATCTCGCCAACTGCGCAAACGCTACAAGAAAACTTTATTGTGCCCTTAAAAAACTGCTTGGTGGCCGACTTAGGTCAACAGTTTGAAGACTTGCTTGACGATGTCGGTGTACAGCGTGAAGCCTTAGAGTCTGAACTACAAGCAGGGCGTGACCGTTTGCTAGAATACAACTCATGTCGTCCGATTGTGGCACAAGAAATTGTACAAGCACTTGAAGATTATGACGATAATTCACCATTGCCGGTGTTTATTAAACGTTTCATGGCCGCCACCAATATTGATTTTGATGAGCAAAGCAATGGCACAGTGATCATTAAGCCTACCGATCAAATGCAAGTGCAAGGTTTGTCGCTTGATGAAGATGGCATGACCGCAACGTTTTATCGTGATCAAGCACAACTACGTGAAGATGCCCAGTATTTGACCCTTGAACATCCTTTCACTGAAAGTGTGATGGAGATGATTAATACGCAAGGTTTTGGCAGTACCAACGTAGCGCTGTTAAAATCTAATGCACTTAAACAAGGTTCGGTCTTGTTGGAAGTTTGGTTTAAAGTGGATGTGATTGCACCCAAAGCGTTAAACTTACCTTCTAGCTTACCGCAGCAAATGATTCGTGTATTGCTCAGTGAAACAGGGCAAGATTTATCGGCTAAAATTGATTCAAGTATTTTAAAGCCGTATTTACATCATTTAGATAGCAACAGTTGCCGTCAGGTGGTTAAAGCGCGCCGTGATCTTATTGAAGAGCGTTATAATCAAGCGCTCGATATTGCCAAAGCGGCATTGCCGAACTTTAAGCAACAAGCGAAAGAAGTGTATGGCAACAAATGGCAATATGAAATTGATCGTTTAACCTATTTAAAGCAGTTTAATCCAAGTATTCGTGAAGATGAAATTTCTCGTTTACAGCGTCTTCAAAAACAAGGGATTGGCTTACTCGATGGTTTGTCGGTGACGGCTGAAGCCATTCAAGTGTTGGTGGTGGTTAAACCTTAATTTATCAGCCCTTAAAAAGCACCTTCGGGTGCTTTTTTTATGCCTAGATAGACCGCGCTAGCTATTGGCCGCTAGATTTTGAAACACGATATCTTCCACAGTTAGGTGATGCGTAAAGACTTGGGCAATACGCAGTAGGTGTTCAGGTGCCGGCGTGTTACGTATGCCCATCAGTTGATTCAGTTCATATGTGGCATGTTCAGGATGATAAACCACACCTAGCGTGCCTCGAAAATCGGCATAATGAACGCGGAAACAATAATAACGTTCCTCACTTAGTCTTTGGGCGTAACTCAGTACGCAGTGTTGCATCTGCTGTGCTTCTGCTTGTAATTGCTCAGGTAAATGGATCAGTTCAAATTGTGCTTCATGCATTTCCAGTTGATATGGTGCAAAAGTAAAAGCATGTTGTTGGACTTGTAAATGTTGACTTAAACGATGCCAAGCATTGCTGTGTTTGGCTGCGCTTTTCAAAGTCATTTTAGGATGTACCAAGGCAATATTGGGCAGATTGGTTTGCATGTTATGCTGAATTTGATTGCCAAAGAAAAAGTCATTTAGGGTGAATTCCAATTCGAATGCTTGATTGGCAGCCATAAAGCATTCCAAGGAGAGCTTTAAAGCATGCACATATTGTTCAATATATGCCGGTTGATAATCATATTGATGATCCATCGCCAAGCAATAGCTTAAAGAACTGAATTGCTCTAATTGCTCAGGCGTAGCTTCTAAAGTGATTTTGATTAAAATCATCGCTAAATAAGGACGTTCAACGCTGCTATTAAAAGCCAGTTGTAAGGTTTGAATAAATTGTTCGCTTGGCAAAGCAAATAATTTTTTGATATGACCTTGATGCTGAAAAATAGGGCTACCCAGATGCTGTAAGCTCATTAAATGCACATAGCTAAAATAGCTCGGATCTGAAATATGATCTAAATCTTTAAAGAATAAGAACCATACTGCACGATTGGGATGTTCCATTTCCCAGCGCCGTAATTCAGGCAGAACCGGCAATAACGACTGTTCAAATAGGTAATAACTTCGTGGGGTAAAATTATGATAGATTAAAAAATACCAACGCAGAATTTCAGTTTGAGAAAAATGGTCAAGCAGCACTTGGCGTATTTGCAGGCAAGCATGATTGGCATAATCCAGTAGATTTTGAGCATCTATGAGGATGGGTTGAGATATCTCGTGATTATTCTCTTGGCGAGCTTGGCCAGAAAGACTTGCCATGACCGCACGATAACAGGCAAACAATTGTGCTTGATTCATATCATCACACAGCTGATTTTGTGTGTAATGACAAACAATGCTGATGAATTCTTGACGATCTTGCGTGGTAATCTCTCTATGCTGTAACAGCCGACATAAAAACTGATAAATTTCGGTAGAAGGCAACAGCGCGGCGAGCGGTTTATAGTAGGCGTGGATGCACCAAATCGATTGTTGTTTCGGATCGGCTGTCAGCTCAAAAAATGGTTCAACTTTTAATTCAACAGGCGCGCTGGAATGTGAATCTAGCCGAATCTTGAAGTGTTGAAAAGCTTCAAGTAAGGTCTGATTAAAAAGTGCCAATTGCTTGTTATTGATTAAAGAATCCATAAAAGACGCGCACACATACTTTTGAATTATTTAACGATTCTAGCGCTTTAATTCAGACTTTGACATTAAAATAATCCAAGCATTTCTATTCTTTGATTGATTATATTTACTTATAGTCATGAGCCGTTAAGATTTAAATTTTAGTGTTTTTACATCATTTGCGTCAGTAAAGCAGAAAAAGTTGCATCAGATTGGAGTAAAGAATCTGGATCGTGTAAAATTCCCTCAAGTTGAATAACTAGAAATAAGAATGATGAAAGCATTAATTACTTTAGGCTCCAATACCTCGCACGGCGGCATTGTCACAGAGTGTGAAAATACCTTTACCATCAATGGCATTGCGGTACATTTAAACGGCATGAAACATTTTTGCCCAAAATGTAAAGTGATGGTTGCAGCGGTTGCTGCCGATCAGTCTACTGTGGTGCAAGGGCGTGCTGTGGTTATTGTGGGTGATAAAACCACTTGCGGTGCAACTTTCTTAGCCAATCAAGCCTTGGTGGTGTCACAAAAATAACTCGATCAGAAGATAAAGTGAAGAAAAGTCAAAAACGACGCTTAAGTCAGCTTATCTTGAGTTTATTCATTTAATTTGAAGCAATTTTTGCGTAAGCTGAATCTTCTTAAGGGCTTAATTTCGTTTAAGCTGCATCATTAGATGAATATAATATGAAAACAGCACTTCATTTTACCCATGCCAATGGTATTCCTGCTCACAGTTACCAACAGTTTTTTAAGCATTTTAATGCTGACTTTGAATTAAAAGCCATTCCAATGATTGCGATGGATGCACAATATCCGATTAATCACGATTGGCGTTATTTGGTCGATCAAATAATTGATGATATTGAACAACAATTTGATGGTCGAAAAGTGGTGGGCTTGGGGCATTCCTTTGGTTCATTGTTAACCTTAATGAGTGCCTATAAACGCCCTGATTTGTTTTCTCAATTGGTGATTATGGATCCACCTTTTGTGATTGGCTCAAAATCTATCGTATTTGAGTTGGTGCAAAAACTGGGTCTAAAAGCAGTTAATCAATTTACTCCGGCAGGACTGACCTTAAAGCGCACTGATCATTGGCCGGATTACAATCATGCCTATCAATCTATGCGTCACAATGCCTTATTTCGGCATTTTGATGAAGCCTGTTTTCAGGACTTTTTGGAATGTGGATTGAAGGAAGATACCATCCGTGGTGGACTCACCTTAACTGTGCCTAAAGTACTGGAAGCGGAAATTTTCCGTACCGTTCCTGCGTGGTGGTGGCGTACGCCAAGAAAAGCACCGAACGTGCCAGTACATCTGATCAGTGCAGAGCAGAGTCCCTTTTATAAGCAAGGTTTTCCGCAGGCCATGCAAAAGACCTATCAAATTGACTATAGTTTGATGCAAGGCGGGCATATGTTCCCGTTGGAACAGCCAGATAAGACGGCCGCGTTGGTGAAAAAAATCATTGCTGCACAAAAACAGGATTAAAGCTGAAGGATGATTTCTCCATAGCCGTCATCTTAATGGTTACTGCTTAGCGAATTCGAGCTTCATCTAAGTGACGCGCACCTTCTAAAATCATGCGGATCATAATCATGGTGTGTTCCGCAGTTTCTTTACGTTCAACTAAAGAAATATCAATCATTTTTGCCCCCATATTAAACACCAACTGGGTGATGGCTTTGGCGACCAAATCTGGATGATATAACTTGCTGTTATTCAAGCGCTCTAAACGAATCAGGTCGTCTTGTAACTCTTGTTGAAAATAATTAAGTTGGCGTTCGACTGCCAATTTATAAGAGGCAGAGCCCGTATAGGCTTCTCGTAGCAATAAACTTAAATTGCCCTCATCCGCATCGAGCTGTTCAATAAAAACCTCTACAGAGCTACGAATAATACTGTTTTGTTTCGAGGCTTTTAAGCGTGCTTGATGCAAAATTTGACGCAATACATGACCTGAACGATCAATCAGTTCGATGGCCAGTTCATCTATGTCTTTAAAATGTCGATAAAAACTATTCGGTGCAATCCCTGCTTGGCGTGCAACTTCACGTAAGCTTAAAGAGGAAATACTTTTTTGCGGGCCAATTAAACTTAACGCAGCTTGGAATAATTCTTCTTTGGTTATGGTGGCTTTTCGACCCACAGTACGTATTACAACGGCGGGTTGGAGGGATTTTTTTTCATAACAACTGGCATCAACATTTTTTTCAATTGCAGATGGATTCATATTTTTCAAAGCATTAGAGATACTCCTATAGTATAGCGCTTGCTACTTCACTTGGGAAATGAATAGAAATAATACACATGTATATACAAATATATATACATGTGTATAATAATTAAAGTCCAATCGCGTGGTAATCACTATGCATGTTTTAGAAAAAATGAAATCTCCCTTAAATACCTTGGCTGAAAATATTGATCAGCATGCGGCTAATTTTTGGCTACAAAAAATGAATTCCCTTTGGTCGTTAAATCAAGCCTTAGGCAAAGTGGTGGCCAAAGAGCAACGTGCTGAGCATATGGTCAGTTTAACCTTGCAGTGCAATCGCCATTTTAAAATGGGACAAGCAGGGCAGCATCATCCAATTTTTGTCAATATCAACGGTATCCGCTATGAACGCAGTTACAGTTTGACCCAACTCGATGCGCAACATGTCATGTTGACAGTCAAAGCTGTGCCACAAGGTAAAGTGAGTTCTTGGTTAGCAACCCACACAAATGTCGGTGATATTCTGGAATTCGGGCAGCCCTATGGTGATATGCAATTACCCGAACAGCCACAGCCCTTGGTATTGCTGGCCGCAGGTAGCGGTATTACCCCGATGTGGAGTTTGTTTCAAGCCTTGGTAAAAAATGAGCAAATGACGCAAGCACCTGTACAGTTATTGTATTGGGTCAGCTGTTATGCTGATGCTGCCTTTAAACCGCAATTTGAAGCGTTGGCGCAGCAGTATCCAAATTTTTCATATCAGATTTTTTATACCCAAGAAAAAGATGCTGGTGAACGCTTAAATGGAGCTCATGCTGACTTAATTTCAAATCTTGAACACAGTGCCGTGTATGCGTGTGGCCCATCAGGATTTGTGGTTCAAGCTGAACAGTTGTTTACTACGGCGCAAAATTTCAAGAGTGAAGCCTTTAGCTTGTCTAGCTTAGCGGCAGCCGAAAGCGGTTTTGTTAATGTGACCCTGCTTAAATCTAAAAAAGTACTGATCATTCCCAAAGGGCAATCGATTTTAAGCAGTTTAGAGCAACAAAATATAAAACCAAGACATGGTTGCCGAATGGGAATCTGTCATAAATGTGTATGTAATAAAGTGGAAGGTTCAACTAAAAACTTGGTCGATGGTGGAGAAAATACAGAGCCGGGCAACCTGTTGAAAATATGTGTTAATTCAGCGCAGTCTGATCTCATCATTGATTTATAAGTGAGTTAAATATTATGAATATGCCCGTTAAAATGCAATATTTTAAAAATCCTAAAAACGGCGAGTTGACGCCATCTCAATTAGATGGTTTAGCGCGCGAGTTGGATGAAATTAAACAACAAGAATTAGATGATATTGGCGAAAAAGATGCCAAATATATTCGCCGTGTCTACTCTACTGTGCGTTATAGCTCACTTGCCGGTCGCGCCTGTTTATTTGCAGGTTGGTTTCCACCGGCATGGGTCTTAGGCACCGGTTTATTAAGTTTTGCCAAAATTATGGAAAATATGGAGTTGGGTCATAATGTCATGCACGGTCAATACGACTGGATGAACGATCCGAAATTCCATGGTCCAAGTTATGAGTGGGATATTGTTGGTACCGCAGACAATTGGCGTGAAACCCACAATTTTAAACATCATACCTATACCAATATTAAAGGGATGGATGATGATATTGGCTATGGTTTATTGCGCCTTTTCCCTGAGCAACGTTGGAAAGCGGGCTATTTGTTACAACCACTTTATGCGATTCCGTTTGCTGCGCTATTCCAATGGGGCGTTGCCATTCAAAATCTTGAATTGGGCAAAGTGTGGATGGGACGTAAAAGCAAACAAGAGTTAAAACAAGAGTGGGCGCCTTTACAGCGAAAAATGGGCAAAAAACTCTTTAAAGATTATATATTTTTCCCACTGATTGCCGGCCCTGCTGCGCTACCGGTTTTAACCGGTAATTTGGTGGCCAATGGCATTCGTAATCTTTGGACGTTTAGTATCATTTTTTGTGGTCACTTCACCAAAGATGTAGAAGTTTTTCCAAAGAATGTCCTTAAAGATGAAAGCCGTGGACATTGGTATATGCGTCAGATCCGTGGCTCATCCAATCTAACCGGTTCAGAGGCGTTCCATATTTTGACCGGTCATTTAAGTCATCAAATTGAACATCATTTATATCCAGATATTCCAGCCCGCCGCTATCGTGCAATCGCACCGAAAGTACAAGCGGTTTGTGAGAAATATGGTTTGAACTACAACAATGCCAGTTTGGTTAAGCAGTATGGTAGCGTGATTAAACGTATTGTTAAATTTGCGTTCCCATTTAAAAAATAGACTATAGATTAAACAAAAGCCACTTCAAATGAGGTGGCTTTTTTAATGCTGGATATGCGCTCTTAAAATTTTAATTAAACTCATATAATTACCTTTTTTAGCCTGCACAATGACATTGAGAATGTCGTGTGGACACCAATTATCTTGCGTGGCATAGGTGGAAAACAGAGACAATAATACGACAGGATTTTCGCCAAAACGAATATGCAGACCTTTGATCAGCTTAGGTGGGGTAAAAAGATTCATCGACGTGATATCCTAATTTTTCGGTTTTAATACCGCTATAAATGCGAATTTAGTGAAGTGTATCACGGTTTATTTTCTGATAAATTGCATTTTATATCAATAGAACAGCACGTTAATTTTAATAACGATTAAATATTATGAGTGTTTAGCAAAAGTAACTTCATTGTTTTTATGGTGTAGTTAAATAGCAATTTGAATGGCCAAAGCCAGTTCGGGAAGAGCTTTATCGCGGCCGACCATATAACAATAATCAGCGAGCGCTAGCATTTCATTATCTTCATGGCTATTTCCATACGCATAAATACTGGCATATTCGTCTAGATTATATTTTTCTAAAATCCGCAGTCTTTTTTGTTCAGAGCTACAATCTGGACTGACATAGTGACCGGTATAAACATGGTCGATGGTTTCAGTCTGCGTGCAAATTAAGTCAATCTCTAATAATTCACACACAGATTCTAAATAGATATCAATCGAGGCTGAAACCAAGACCACATCATCACCTAAAGTTTGGTGCTGCTTTAATTGTTTAAACAATGAGCTATTGAGTTGACTCATCAGCTGCGCTGCATATTCTTGTGCCAGAGTATTGAGTTCCAGCGCATTGGCGTCGGTAAACATGGCGCGAAACAATTTAGAACGCATAGCAGGCGCTGAGTATGCGTTTAAATAATAGGCTTGAATCCACGGCAGAATTTTAATGCCTTGTTTAACAATGTGCCGTTTAGATAAGGCGTGAAAAATAAACCCCGTGAAGCTGTCTTTATTGCACAGAGTGCCATCAAAATCGAACAGGGCTAGATTTTTATTCTTTTTGCTCGTTGCATACATGATTGGTATCTTCCATTGACGCGCGTTGCAAACCAATTGGTATTATAGTCACGGCTTAGCTTAGGGCCTGAAATGACCACTTCTGGCATGATAGCATACATTGGTTCTTTGGCCATTTTCTCCTGATATAGCTTGGTTACAGCGCGATAAGTTGCTGTATCTTCAAAGTCTTTTTTCTTTTCTTTTTTTAAGTCAGTGCGGATTTGTCGTGGTGTAACTAACATATTGTTGCTGGCAAAAACACTGGTAAGTTCACGTTCAGATTGACTGATAGTTGAGCGAATTGAGCCATCTTTCGTGTAAAGTAATAAGTCACCATCTAGGTCAAGTTTGGTGTTGGTTAACGCATTCAACATACTTTGAAAGGCTGCATTTCGACTGGAATACATACCTGAATTATAATCGGCAAAGCGATAAATGGCCTTATTATAATCCGCAGGATACATCATTAAGCGATGAATACCGTAATACAAACCGCCATATCGACTGTATAAATCGCTGCGTAATGCGGCAATATTGCCACTTTGACGTTTATGCTCTTTGGCATAACCAATATGCACTTGCATAGAACCCAATGTGGTGACCGGATTTAATTTCTCTGCAAAATCTTGTCCGACTAATTTTGCTGCACCGGTTAATGCACTGACATGATAGTGCTTCGACATATAACTAAAAATTTCACGATATAACTCATCTAATTGCCGTTCGGTTTTAACCCGACGCATTTGGCTTAAATAGTTATTGTCTGGACTGGGTTGGTTTTTTAAAACCTCTTGGAAATAGCCAGCTAATGTTCCACCAATGGCATCGCCTAATTTATCCTTAAATTTTTCATCTAAACGATCTTCAACTTCTTTAACCGCTTTTTCACCTAAGCCTGCAACTTGCGGGTCGGCCACGAAGTTGGACTCTTGATCGGCCACGGCCACAATACTGCAAATATTTTCTTTGGTTTGGGGAATATCAAGTTGCTCGGTAATATCAAAAATATCTTTGGCCCATGCGCTGCGCTCATTTATTCGAGGGGGCAATAGCTGTTTAATTTGATCGGCATCTAATGTGGGTTGATTGTTTTTTGACCACCAAGAATTGTCACCACATGCCGCCAAAATAACCGACAAAGTTAAAATACTGAAGGATTTAACAGCAGATAAAAGCAAAAGACTTTTTTTCATGAGGGTGAAAACATATTCCAAAAGGATGAGCCGATACAGCAGATGCAGTATACTATGCCGGTTGAAAAAGTGATGAAATTATATGTATATTGGTCCATATCAGCTGTCGAATAATTTAATTGTTGCGCCCATGGCAGGTGTTACGGATCGTCCATTTCGGACGTTGTGTAAGTACTTTGGTGCAGGTCATGCGGTCAGTGAAATGATGACTTCAGACCAAACATTACGCATGAGTAAAAAGAGTTTATATCGCGCCAATTTTGATGGTGAACTTGCCCCCATTTCTGCACAAATTGCGGGCTCTGATCCTTTAGAGCTTGCAGAAGCCGCGCGTTATCAAGTAGCGAATGGCGCACAAATTGTTGATATCAATATGGGCTGTCCAGCCAAAAAAGTCTGTAATAAATTGGCGGGCTCTGCATTGTTAAAAGATGAAGATTTGGTGGCGCGTATTTTGGATACGGTGGTGGCCGCAGTCAATGTGCCGGTCACCTTGAAAACACGGCTGGGTTATGTAAATGGTCATGAAAATATTCTACGCGTGGCACAGCGCGCAGAGCAGGCAGGTATTGCTGCACTGGCGCTACATGGTCGTACGCGTGAAGATATGTATTTAAATACCGCACGTTATGACCTCATTAAAGAAGTTAAACAATTATTAAGCATTCCTGTGATTGCCAATGGCGATATCGACACGCCAGAAAAAGCCAAATATGTACTGGATTATACGGGTGCTGATGCGGTGATGATTGGACGTGCTGCCCAAGGCCGACCATGGATTTTTCGTGAAATCGCTCATTATTTAGCGACCAATCAGCATTTGGCTGCACCGAATATTCTAGAAGTAAAAGAAGTATTATTGGGGCATTTGTTAGAGCTGTATGAGTTTTATGGCGAGTATTCCGGTTGCCGTATTTCACGTAAACACATTGCTTGGTATACCAAAGGTTTGCGTTCAAGTAATGAGTTTCGCCAAAGTATGTATCAAGTTGAAAATACCGCGCAACAATTTAAAGTGGTCGAAGCATATTTTGATCAATTACTGGCCCAAGGTCAGATCTTAAGTGATGTACAAGCGCAAGTAATTGATGTGCTGTAACCTCGGTAAAAAACGGTTATAAAAACCTGCAACAACACAGGTTTTTATGAAATTCTCATGATGGATACATACTTAATGTTGGGTCATCTCTAACACCAATTGATTAATTAAGTCTGCTGCTTCTAGGTCGCGTATTTGTACGACATTGCTTCCCGCCCAAAATGCGCCAAAACCCTCATCACCTTGTGCTAGCGCAGCGGCGTTAAGCTGCTTGCCTAAGTCATAGCAATACGGATAAGTGGCCACAGTCGGACGTTCAGGTTGATCAATTTGTAGATGCCAGTGATTGATTAAGCCGCGCGCAGCACGACCAGAAATACTGCTGCTGATTTGGGTAATGGGATTATTAAACAGTGCTTTTCGATAAGCTGCATTGGCATTCGAGCTTTTACATTGCACAAATGCAGTGCCCAGTTGAACCGCCGCCGCACCGAGCTTAATTAATCGCTGTGCTTGTCGTCCATCCATGATGCCGCCCGCAGCAACAATGGGTAAATTGCAATGCTGAGTGAATAACTGAACTAAATCAGCGGTCATCAGTGCGCTATCCAAGCTGGCATTAAAAATCCCACGATGGCCACCGGCTTCAATTCCTTGGGCAATAATGACATCAATACCTGCCGCTTCAATTGCTTGTGCTTCTGTTAAATTGGTGGCAGAAACCATGGTCAGGATGCCAGCATCTTTTAAAGCTTGAATTTGATGGGCATGCGGTATACCAAAGTGGAAACTGACTGCTTTCGGCCGAGTTTCCAGTACCAAATTTAAATAATCGTCATTGTCTAAAAAACTGTGATAAATACATTTTAATTCGCTGGGCGCTGTGGCGTGATATTTTTCAAACTGTGGGGTTAAATACTCAATCCACTGCTTTGCGCCGTCTTGATCAAGCGCAGCGCTTTGATGACAAAAGAAATTTACTTGAAAGGGCTGTTGCGTTAGCGCTTGTGTTTGTAAAATTTGTTGGCGCGCGTCCTGTAAAGTACTTGAGCCTAAACCAAGCGAGCCTAAGCCACCTTGATTGGAGACTTCTGCCGCCAATGCTGGTGTTGAAACACCGGCCATGGGGGCCAAAAAAATAGGGTGTTTAATCTGAAATTGTTTTAATAAGGTCATGTTGGGCTTCTCCTTGTCATGCTTACTTTGCCGAAGGCGTTAGCATTAAGCAAATAATATTCATTATTTTATTACGACATGAAAACCTGTTTTTTGCTGTCATTGAATAAACAATGTCATCAAAATAAAATTTGCTTGATCTAAAGAGCACGGCATGTGCTTTCGCGAAAACTTACATCTAAAACAGTGTATTGAGCTATAAAAAATAAGAAATTTTCAAAGAATGACTTTAATGCGCTGTTTTTGGCATAATCGCCGTATTACACTGCGATGCTTGGAAATTTTTTAGTGATGCGATTTATTTTAGTGACTTTGATCTTAAGCAGCATGTTGGTCGCCTGTTCATCTTCAGAGCAGGCAGCGGTAAAGCTAGATATAACGCAATATCAAGTGGCGGATGCTGGCGTTTTACAACAGCGTTTTAACCATTTAAATCAGCAGTTGTCTGAGGATTATCAGTTATTTAAGAGAAATAATAATATTGCCTTTTCAGATCAGTCGATACTGGACGTTAATCAGCTACAGAGCTTGCATTTACATGCAGTCAGTCGCAGTTCGTTAAAACCGGTTAAACAGGCCTATTGTGAAATGATGAATGACTATTTTGTGCAGATGTATCATTTGGGCAATCAGAACTTAGATTTGATGCCGCAGATACAATTGCCCCATGTCGCTGCTCAGAACTTGGCGAAAGATTTTAGTAGCGCGGCAGCCTTTTATGATTTTGTGTTAAATCGTTATAGTTCTTATCGTCAGGCCCAAGAAATTATGGGTCTGGGCTGTAATTTAAAGCATGCCTTGGTACAAAGTTAACAGATAACTCAAAACAGCCCATCAATGGGATGGGCTGTTGAGCATTAACATAACAATTTTTTAACAGCCAGTGAGTTTTTCAGCTTCTGGGCGCTCATCTGGAAAGAAGATCGGACGCAATTTAACCCCAAGCGCATTGCCGATAAAAGCAAAAATCAACCATAACCAACCATGTAAACTGCCTGATGCAATACCACTAAAATAAGCACCGATATTACAGCCATAAGCCAATCGTGCGCCGTAGCCCAGTAATAATCCGCCAATTACCGCTGCAATTAAAGAGCGCTTGGCAATGTGGAAATTGGGTGCAAATTTACCCGCCAAACTTGCTGCTAACAATGCACCAAGCATAATGCCAAAGTTCATCATCGACGTGATGTCAAACCATAATGATTCAGATAATGCTTTGGCGTTTGCAGGTTGCTGCCAATATGCCCAAGAGGCCACATCAACCCCGACGCTACTGGCGATTTTCGCAGCCCAAACTGCCAATGCAGAGGTCACGCCCCACGGTCGTCCGGCCAAAGATAATGTTGCGAAATTGAGTAAGGTCAGCAGAATACCGCCCCAAATTAACGGCCATGGGCCACGCAAGAAGCGCTTAAAGCCGATATCTTGCGTTTTAGGTTCTACTTCAAGCGTGCCATGCCGTTTTTTTTCAAAAATAATGGTGATTGCGGCAATAAGAGCAAATAAAGCAAAGCTCACCATTAATGCTGGAACGACGCCTAGACTGCTGACAATAGAGATTGGCGCAAGATGGGGCAGGTTGAACCACCAATCTAGATGTGTGGTGGCTATTAAAGAACCCAAACAGAAAAATAGTAAGGTCACCAACATACGGGCGCTACCGCCGCCGACAGTATAAAGTGTGCCCGAAGCACAGCCGCCGCCCAATTGCATGCCAATGCCAAATATAAAAGCACCAATCACGACAGAGGTGGAAAGGGGGCTAACAAAGCCTTCTACTGGATGACCAAATAACTCACCTGCGCCTAAAGCGGGGAAAAACAGTAAGACTGCCAACGCCAGCATAATCATTTGCGCACGTAAGCCACGGCCGCGTTGTTCTTTAATAAAAACCCGCCAGCTAGAGGTAAAGCCAAATGAGGCATGATAGAGCGTCATACCCAGTGCGCCACCGACCAAAAATAACAGTGCTTGATTCAGTCCGACCACTTGATAAGCGCCCAGTGTACCGATGAACAATAGAACCAATGCGACCCAAACAGACAGGTTAGAACGATTAGATTTTGCAGCAATAATAGACATGAATGTATAAAGTTGATTAAATCAGTCGGGATATTTTAATTGATTATTCACATATAATATTTTTTTAGCGCCGCATAAATGCTTTTTTAGCTGAGAATAACTGATGCTTTATATCAGTAAAATAGATAAATGTGTTTAAGTGTTAAACAGTGCATCAGTCCATGTATAAAAGACCATAACAAGAATGCTGCATAGGACAATGCCTAATTTGACCTTAAGAATTGAGCTTTCTGTAAATAACTCGACAATCCGCCTTATTCGGCTAAGCATAAAATATCAACAATCATCAGGCTAAACAGATATTGATGGGATTAATCAGAATAGAAAGTAGCCGGAACATTTCGCTCAGTGAAAAACGCAGTGCAGAAGATTGGGTGGTTTGCAACATATGCTCATCAACGCCTATCTCATCGCGTACATGAGCAGTATGTGCTGTAAGTTGAGCTACAACGTGATGGGCAAAGTATGACGCATCTAAACCTTAAACCACGTAAAACCGAAATATGGATTAATTCGGTCAGTTCACGCGTGGAATCTTTATCTCATTTTTAGGTTTTCATCGGTCAGTCGGCTTCTTTAATATAACCTGTGATTTTATCGGCTAGAACTGGCAGCCATCTTAGACGATGTGCATCATCTCTTTCTGAATAACGAAAATATGACCGCTCAAATATGTGCTTAAACGGCTGAATGCATACAACATAAAATAAATTTAGGTTAACAGGCGCGGCGATTCAACGACAAAAGCTCCTGATCAGGAGCTTTTGTTGACTTTAAACGTTAAATTATTGTTGAGCGCGTTCTTTTACATCGGCAGCGCCTTGTTCAACTGCACCGGCAGTGGCTGCTGTGGCTTTTTTAGCTGCTTCTTTTGCATCATGTGCGGCATCTTCTGCACGTACAGCTGCTTCATCTGCCATTTTGGTGGTGCTTTCAGCTGCATGATCGACCGCAGTTGCTGTGTCATTTGCCGCTTCTGCAGTGGTATTGGAAATGTCATGACCCGCTTGATTGGCCGCATTTTCTAAATGTTCACCCGTGGTTGCACCGGTTTCAGGCGCTTTATCTTTGTTACAACCAACCAAAGCAACCGTGGCAGCAAGTCCTAAAGCAACAAGTAATTTATTCATTCTCATATTTCCTTTTAATTGTATGATCCGCATAAATGGGATAGTGCGAATATAAGCGAAAAGACGTTTAAATAAAGATCATAAATTGTTGATGATGTGTAACATTTTATTAAAAAGTCTATTGAAAAAAAGGCTTATATCGTTGCTGCGATATAAGCCAAATTTTATTCTAACTTGGTTTTAGCCAAAAGTTTATGTATTTACTGACCAGAACGGATAATGTAATCAAAAGCAGACAGCGCCGCTTTTGCCCCTTCACCGGTGGCAATAATAATTTGCTTATATGGCACAGTGGTACAGTCACCAGCACCAAACACGCCTTTGACATTGGTTTCATTGCGATCGTTAATCACAATTTCACCGCGGCTTGATAACTCAATATTGGAGGTGCTTAAGAACTCGGTATTGGGCAATAAACCAATTTGTACAAAGATCCCCGCCAGCGTAATGCTGTGTTCTGTTTGCGTGGCACGGTCTTGGTATTTAAGGGCAGTGACTTGCGTACCATCTCCGATCACTTCAGTCGACAGTGCATTCATAATCACGGTGGTGTTCGGCAAGCTGTTGAGTTTGTCTTGCAATACTTGATCGGCACGCAGTTTGGTGTCAAATTCCACCAAAGTCACATGCTCAACCAAACCCGCCAAATCAATCGCCGCTTCTACACCTGAGTTACCGCCACCAATTACCGCGACACGTTTACCTTTAAACAAAGGCCCGTCACAGTGTGGGCAATAGGCCACGCCACGGGTTTTATATTCTTGCTCACCCGGTACATTCATTTCTCTCCAACGCGCACCGGTGGATAAAACAATGGTTTTAGATTTTAACTGTGCGCCATTGTCTAACGTCACTGCAACCAGACCATCGGCAGTTTCATTGGCGCCTTGAATGCTGCTGACTTTTTGTAGGTTCATGATATCAACATCATATGAACGAACATGCGCTTCCATTTCAGCTGCAAATTTTGGCCCTTGGGTTTTTTGTACCGAGGTATAGTTTTCAATGTCCATGGTGTCCATGACTTGACCACCCAAACGTTCTGCCACAATCCCCGTTTGAATCCCTTTACGTGCAGCATAGATCGCTGCGGTGTTACCGGCAGGCCCGCCACCAATCACCAATACATCAAAGATTGCTTTGTTGTTGAGTTTCTCGGCATCTTTGGCCGCAGAACCGCTATCCAGTTTGGCCACGATTTCTTCTAAGCTCATACGACCCTGACCAATATGTTCACCATTTTGGAACAACATCGGT
>NZ_JXBK01000001.1:1927157-1927377 GCF_000816495.1 Acinetobacter harbinensis | reverse complement strand
AATTTTGCGCTGTTCTACTTCGTCTTGGAAGAATGCGCCATCAATCATGGTGGCGGTGGTGCCGGGATTATGAATGGCAATCAAGTTTAAGGCCTGTACCACATCTGGACAGTTATGACAGCTTAACGATACAAACACTTCAAAATCGGCAGTTAAGTTTAAAGCTTTAATTTGTGCCAAAACCTCATCAGAGACTTTTGCGGCATAGCCTGAGACTTGT
>NZ_JXBK01000001.1:1914410-1926930 GCF_000816495.1 Acinetobacter harbinensis | reverse complement strand
TGGCTGTTCACCCACTTTGGCAATGGCAAAACTGGGCGCACGCTGATGTGTACCATCAAAACGTGCAGTGACTTGATCGGACAGTGCGGCAATTTCAGCGACCAGTTCTTTAATTTTATCGGATTTATCTGAGCCATCTAAAGAGGCAATAATTTCAATGGGGCTTTCGAGACGTTGCAAAAGTGTTTTAAGTTGTGCGGCAGTATTTTGATCTAACATTTTCAGCGTCTCCAAGGGAGTAAATTTATTCAATACAGTAATAGTAGTCTAATTTTATAAATAGTTAAAACAGTTCATTTAAATATTAACGATCGGATAAGTAGATTAGTTCTTTATTTAATACATCAAACCAATCATTTATAAGCCAAGCGTTGTGTGCGCAAAGGACAATATTGAAATTTTTATGCAGCATTTGTCTGAACTCAAACGAAATTTTAATTATCATGAAGATGATTTTTATCGAGTAATTGGTTATGACGCTTAAAGCTGGAATCTATCAACATTATAAAGGTAATTTATATCAAGTTTTTCATGTGGCAACGCATAGTGAAACACGTGAATCCTTAGTGGTGTATCAATGTTTATATGGTGATTACTCAATGTGGGTACGACCCTTGGCCATGTTCCAAGAAATGGTGACGTTATCCGAGGGACAGATATTGCCCCGATTTAAATTGATTCAAGCGACGGCTTAAATATACAGGTTAAATGAAGAGCAATAATTTAAAGTATAACCAATAAAGAGTAGGGGAACTGAGATGCATATAAGTCGGTCATTTCAACACTATATGCAGGCATTGTATCAAAATTTTACTGCATTTGATGCCCAGCAAACCGATCGAATTCAGCGTTATCGAAATGTTGAGCCTGAATCTGCACTATTTTTAGCCATGCAAATTCATATTCAGCAATCGAAAGAAATTTTAGAGATTGGTACTTCAACTGGTTATTCAACTTTGTGGCTAGCGCATGCGGTGCAGCAAATTCAAGGTCGTGTGACCACCTTAGAAATAGATCCGGCACGAACTGCCCAAGCACAGCACCATGCGCAAGAGTTAGGTCTGGATGGTGTCATTGATTTTTGGGTGGGTGACGCTGAAAAATATTTGGCAAAGGTTACTCAGCAATACGACTTTATTTTTTTAGATGCTGAGCGCGATGCTTATGTGGGTTACTGGGCTTCTCTACAAAAGATGCTTAATCCGTGTGGCGGCGTTTTAATAGTGGACAACGTGATTTCTCATGCTGCGCAAGTAAAGTGCTTTATTGAATTGATTGAAAATGATCCGCGTTTCATCAGTATGACCCTGCCAATAGGCGCAGGTTTATATATGGTGTGTTCTCAATCATTTTAAGTTTAGTGCTGATATGAAAAGAATGAATCAGGCAGTAGACCGCCTGATTGTGAACTGGTTATTATTGAATGGATATACGGGTGAAATGCACATCATATTCTAAGTATTTTCGTACAAACGCAGTTTTATCATTACAGCGCAATAGATTGTCATAAATAAACTCAGGCACAGGGTGATATAGCTCGCCTAAACCGGTGTTATAAAATATTTTTAAATAGCGTGAAGAAGCATTGTATTTATAAGAAGTCACGACCAAAATTACGCCCATAAGCCACTCCCTTTTTTTATTTCCACAGACTGCTCTACAAACATAGCATATCCATTTCATCTCAAGGTAAGACAAAACACGCCAGATCGATAGCCTAAATGTGTAATCAATCTGTGTAGTCAAAAAATAGGCTAAATATGCAAAAACACAACAAATGAGATGGATTTTTATTTTATTTATATCATTGATATTATATGAGTTTTTACTTATAAGTCATGTTTCTTAAAATACCATGTTAAACATTTATCTACTGACAGCCTGATTATGCAACTTATAGTATAGTCAATTAAGATAAATCTTTAGACTTGCGGGTAGCACTATGAAAATAAATGAACTTTTTAACTTAAAAGATAAAGTGGCTATTGTGACGGGCGGCGCAGATGGAATTGGTAAAGCGACGGCTTTGCTTTTGGCAGATGCGGGCGCAAATATTGTGATTGCCGACTTAAATATGGAAAAGGCAGAAATACTCTGCAAAGAAATTGAGCAAATTGGCGTACGTGCTTTAGCGGTTAAATGTAATATTTTAGAAGATCAAAGTTTGGTGGATTTAGTGGATTTAACCATTAAAACTTTTGGCACCGTGAATATCCTGATTAACAATGCTGGCGGCGGTGGTGGCGGTCGTGAAAATCCTTTTAAAATTACCGTCGATGATATTCGACGCGATTATGAGTTAAACGTCTTCAGTGCTTGGCGTTTAAGTCAATTGTGTGTGCCGCATATGAAAAAATCGGGCTATGGTTCAATTGTGGTGACATCATCTATGTCGAGTAAAAACGCCTCTCCGAATATGAGTGGTTATGGTGGCTCGAAGGCATCGGTCAATCATATGGTTGCCAACTTGGCTTTTGACTTTGGACCAGAAGTTCGAATTAATGCGGTAGGTCCGGGTGCAACTCGAACAGCGGCTTTAGCAACGGTATTAACACCTGAAATTGAAGAAAAAATGTTAGAACATACCCCAATTAAGCGTTTGGGAACTGCTGATGATATTGCTGGTGCGATGTTGTATTTAGCTGCACCGATTTCTACTTGGGTCAGTGGCCAAACCATTTTTGTGAATGGTGGCGGTGTTCAAACTTTAGATTAAGTCATGAGTTTAGTTAAAACTTTTTGTTCAAAACTAAAAAACCACGCTAAAAAGCGTGGTTTTTTTTAATCTCTGGCATCTAAAGAATTAGATTTTACCAACAAGATCAATTGAAGGTGCTAGTGTTGCTTCGCCTTCTTTCCATTTTGCTGGGCAAACTTCACCTGGATGAGCGTGAACATATTGAGCAGCTTTAACTTTACGAAGAAGTTCTTGTGCATCACGGCCAATACCACCAGCATTCACTTCGATGATTTGGATTTTACCTTCTGGATCGATTACGAATGTACCGCGGTCAGCAAGACCAGCAGATTCGATTAATACTTCGAAGTTTTTAGCAAGTGTCCACGTTGGATCACCAACCATTGGATATTCAATTTTTTTGATTTCTTCTGAAGAATCATGCCATGCTTTATGAGTGAAATGCGTATCAGTTGAAACTGAATAGATTTCGACACCTAATTTTTTGAATTCAGCATAGTTGTCTGCAAGGTCACCAAGTTCAGTTGGGCAAACAAAAGTGAAGTCAGCTGGATAGAAGAAGAATACAGACCATTTGCCTTTAAGATCGGCTTCAGTTACTTCAATAAATTGACCGTTAAGGAATGCTTGTGCTTTAAACGGTTTAACTTCAGTATTAATTAAGCTCATCATTGTCTCCATGAGTCGAGGTTTGTATTGAATATCCAAAAGAATAGCGGACTTTTCTTCATTGGTGAAACAGTATTTTTACATTATTGATATCGGAAAAACCGAACTAAGTGTGATAAAGCCAGTTTTTTTAAGCAATTTCGAGGTTCTGATTGCTTTGACTTTCGCGCATTTATCCACAAAACTGCAAACATCAACTTTCTAACTCGTGTACTGCAAACATCAACTTTCTAACTCGTGTTACAACATGGCGGTTGCGGCTGTAAAATTCAAGAGTAGATTTTTTAAAAGATACATTTTTTTGTGATTCAGCAATTTCATTGTGCATGAAGTCAGAGCAACAATGATCATCAGCCATCTAATCCAATCAATAATTTGTAGATTCTTGAGTAAATGAAGCCACGATACACGGCCGAAGGCGTACTTCAATACTGCGCTGTTATTTAGATTTTGACGCTTTTGAATATTCTTTATGTCAAAGGTGAGGAATAAATCGAGCACTGTCTTTCTCTTAACGGTGTTACAGCGTAAAATGCTCAGTTCAATTTTTTGTTTTTAGGATAACTTATCTGTGTTAAGTGATTTAAATGTAGATCAATGGGTCATGGTGCGTGACCGTCATCGTTTAAATCGACTCCGCAAAGGTAAAGATTCTAATGAGGCGCAATATCAAGAATTATTTGAAAAATCAAATTATAAAGTACGTGATCGTTTATCACGTCTTCCCAATATTCGACTGAATCAAGACTTACCGGTAACGCAATCTGCCGAGCAATTGATCCAAGCGATTCAGCAGAATCAAGTGATTATTGTGGCTGGGGAAACCGGTTCAGGTAAAACCACACAACTGCCGCAAATTGCCATGTTGGCCGGACGTGGTCTTACTGGCATGATCGGTCATACTCAGCCACGCCGATTAGCCGCGCGCAGTGTATCGCAACGTATCGCTGAAGAAGTTGGTGAAAAGCTTGGTGAATCGATTGGTTTTAAAATCCGCTTTAATGAACAAGGCTCGCAAGATTCGATAGTTCGTCTCATGACCGATGGTATTTTGTTGGCGGAATTGGTGGGCGATCGCTATTTAACCAAATATGACACCATTATTATTGATGAAGCGCATGAGCGTTCACTCAATATTGACTTTATCATGGGCTATTTAAAGCAGTTATTGCCCAAACGCCGCGATTTAAAAGTCATCATTACCTCCGCAACTTTAGATGTTAATCGTTTTAGCCGTTACTTTTTTGATGCACCAATTTTTGAAGTGGAAGGACGTAGTTTTCCAGTAGAGCTACGTTATCGTCCCATTTCAGAGATGAGTATTGGTGGCAGTGACGATGATGAGTTTGATGACTTTGAAGAAAATCTGCCGCGCGCTGTGGTACAAGCGGTAGAAGAGTGTTTTGCTGATGCACAGCAAAAAGGTCATCCCGAACATGCCGATATTTTGGTTTTTGCCAGCACCGAACAAGAGATTCGTGAACTACAAGAAACCTTAGAAAAACATGGCCCGCGGCACACTGAAATTCTCCCTTTATACGCGCGCCTTGCTCTGGCTGAACAGCAACGAATTTTTAGCCCCGGTGGTAGCGGACGACGCATTATTATTGCCACCAACGTCGCTGAAACGGCACTTACTGTACCCAATATTCGTTATGTGATTGACAGTGGTTTTGCCCGTATTTCACGTTATAGCTATCGCTCACGGGTACAGCGTTTACCGATTGAAGCAGTCTCGCAAGCCGCAGCCAATCAGCGTAAAGGTCGTTGTGGTCGTATTGCACCCGGTGTGTGTATTCGTCTGTATTCAGAAGAAGATTTTCTCGGGCGTCCTGAATTTACCGAACCAGAAATTAAACGCACCAATTTGGCATCGGTGATTTTGCAGATGCAAAGTCTAAATTTAGGCGATTTGGAAAACTTTGATTTTATCGAGCCACCGGATCATCGTCTGGTCAATGATGGTCGCAAGTTGCTGATTGAATTGGGTGCGATGAATGAAAAAGGTAATCCTGCAAAAAATTCTGCTGAAAAATCAACAAACAGTGTTGTGGAAGCGAAACATTCTACACCGCATGGTTTAACCAAAATTGGTCAAATGATGGCGAAAATGCCGATTGACCCACGTTTGGCGCGCATGATTTTAGGCGGGGCGCATTTTGGTGTGCTTAATGAAGTGCTGATTATTGTGGCTGCGCTGGCGGTACAAGATCCGCGCGAACGTCCGGCTGATAAGCAAACCCAAGCCGATCAGAAACACGCGCTGTTTAAAGAAGCCGATTCGGATTTCTTGTTCTATATTAAGTTATGGGAAACCCTGCAAAATAACCGTGAATCAATGAATGAAAATAAACGCCGTAATTTTGCGCGGCAACATTTTCTCAGTTGGTTGCGTTTACGCGAGTGGAAAAAAACGCATGAGCAATTGGTTGGTTTAGCACAAGAATTAAAGCTGTCCTTTAATGACAAAGCTGCCAGTTATGAAAATTTACACCGCGCGCTGCTTACCGGCTTACTGTCCTTTATTGCCAACAAGACCGATGAAAAAAATATCTACATGGCGGTGCGTCAGCAAAAAGCCCGCATTTTTCCAGCTTCGGCTTTACATAAAGCTGCCAATTCGTGGGTGATGGCCTTTGAGATGGTGGAAACTTCGCAAGTGTATTTACGCACTTTGGCGAAAATTGAACCAGAATGGATTTTGCTGGCCGCCGGTAATTTACTAAAACATCATTATTTTGAGCCACATTGGTCGAAAAAATCGGGCGTAGTTAATGCCTATGATCAGATTTCACTGTTTGGATTAATTATTGAACCCAAAAGCTTGATGAATTATGAAAAAGTTGATCAAGTCGCAGCACATGAGATTTTCCTACGTGATGCCTTAACCACCGGTCATTTGGGTATTACGCCGCCATTTTTAAAACATAATTTACTTAAACTTGAAGAAGTCGAGCGCGTTGAAGACAAATTACGTCGACGGGATTTGGTGGTTGATGAAGAAACGATTTATCAATTTTACGCCTCTAAAGTGCCCAAAGAGGTCGCCAGTCGTCGCAGTTTTGAAGATTGGCGCGCCACCGTTGAACCAGAAAATCCACAGTATTTATTTGTAGATGATGATGCGCTGTGGATGAATGATCGTCCGACCACGCAGCAATTTCCGGATTACTTGCACAATGGTTCTCTACGCTTGGCCGCCAGTTATCGCTTTGATCCGAGCCATGATGAAGATGGTGCTACGGTGAAAATTCCGTTGCAAGCTTTAGCACAGGTCGATGAAAATATTTGGTCGTGGGGAATTCCCGGTTGGCGTCAGGATCTAATCGAAGCGCTATTAAAATCCTTACCTAAAGACAAGCGTCGTAATTTGGTGCCGATTCCAGATACAGCACGCAAGCTGATGAAAAGTATCGATGCAATGCATCTGCAACAGCATCTGTTTCATTATTTGGCTTTTCAACTGCGCGCAGAACAAATCAGTGAGAAAGATTTTTCTTTTGAACGCATTGAGCAGTATTTATTGCCGTTGATGAAAGTAACCGATGAAAAAGGTCGCGTTATTGAACAAGGTCGTGATTTAAGTGAGCTCAAAGCACGGTGTCGTACGGAAACCCATGGCCCCGTTAAGCAATTAAAAGGCGAATTTAATACTTTCCCTGAAAGCTTTATCTTTGAAGCCTCACAAAAAGTTACCGGTGTAATCGTTAAGCAATATCAAGCCTTGGTGCCCGTGAAAGCCTTTGCTAGCTTAGATGTAAAAGATGAATCCGGTGTGGTGATCCAAACCTTTAATGATCAAAGCGAAGCCACGCGTCAGCACCGTGAAGGCATCATTCGTTTGGTGCACTTGCAATTGGGCGACTTGGTGCGCCAATTGAAAAAGCAAATTGCTAAACCCTTGGCTTTGGCGTATTCGCCATTGGGCGATAAAGCGCAACTTGAACAAATGTTAATTTATGCCAGCTTACAATTGGCCATAACAGAGTTGCCGGTCAATGCTGAGCAATTTCAGAACTTAATTTTAAATGTGAAAAAAACTTTTTTAACTCATGGCCAAGTGGCATTGGCGATGCTGAGTGATATTTATATTCAATGGCAAGATATTCGCCGTAAATTACTGGTTTTAGATGATTCTTTATTTGGTAAAAATATTGATGATGTCGAGGATCAGCTTGATTTAATGATGCTGGGCAATTGCGTTTATGTGAAATCTTCGGATATATGGCAAGAATTTCCACGTTATTTAAAAGCCTTGGTCTTGCGTTTAGAGCGCTTGCCCAATAATCTACAAAGAGACAATTCTGCCATTGATCAAGTTGATCCGTGGATGGAAAAATTATTTAAGTTCAAAAATGACGTTCGACTAAAAGAGCTGTACTTTATGGTGGAAGAATTGCGCATTTCCTTGTTTTCACAACCAATGAAAACCAAGATGCCTATTTCTGCAACCCGATTACAAAAAGTATGGACTCAATTGGCCATTGGTTAATATTGCACGTCATTCACAGGAGTTTTACATGGGCATTCGTATTACCGGTACTGGTCTTTATCATCCAGAAGAAACCATTACCAATGAAGAGTTGGTCACCAGTTTAAATGCATATGTGGAACTGTTTAATCACGATCATGCCGAGAAAATTGCCGCAGGTGAGATTGAGGAACGTCGTGGTTCTAATGCTGAATTTATTGAAAAAGCCTCTGGGGTCAAAAGCCGTTATGTGGTGGAAAAATCTGGCATTTTAGATCCGACACGTTTATATCCGCATTTGCGTGAACGTAGCAATGATGAGTTATCTATTCAAGCAGAATGGGGCGTCGCTGCGGCGCAACAAGCCATGCAAAATGCAGGTGTAACCGCAGATGATATCGACGTGGTGATTATGGCATGTTCCAACATGCAGCGTGCTTATCCTGCGGTTGCCATTGAAATTCAAACCGCACTGGGGATTCAAGGCTATGCTTATGATATGAATGTGGCGTGTTCTGCGGCAACCTTTGGCTTAAAGCAAGCTGCTGATGCCATTAAAACCGGTGCGCGCCGTGTACTGTTGGTGAATGTTGAAATTACTTCGGGACACACGGATTTCCGTTCACGCGATTGTCATTTTATTTTTGGTGATGTGGCCACAGCTTCTATTATTGAAGACACCGAAACCAAAACAGGTTTTGATATTATTGATACGCATCTATTTACTCAGTTTTCCAATAATATCCGTAATAATTTTGGTTATTTAAACCGCAGTGAAGATGCCGTCGTCGATGATAAATTATTCCGTCAAGATGGGCGTAAAGTGTTTAAAGAAGTTTGTCCCTTGGTGGCAAAAATTATCACCAAGCAACTTGAGAAAAATCAGATTCTACCGACGGATATTAAACGTTTTTGGTTGCATCAAGCCAATGCCAGCATGAATGATCTGATCTTAAAATATGTGGTCGGTAAAGATGCTGACCGTAGCCTTGTACCGATTATCTTAGATGAGTTTGCCAATACTTCATCGGCAGGCGTGATCATTGCTTTACATCGCACCGCACATGAAGTGAATGATGGTGAATATGGTGTGCTGTGTTCATTTGGTGCTGGTTATTCGGTCGGTTCTATTTTGGTGCAAAAACATGTAGTTGCTTAATCTTGTTGAAGGAGTCAAATATTGCAGGTTGAGCATGATGCAAAATGGATTAAGCGCTTAACCGCCTTATCTAAACGATATTTCACACCGACTTTTTTAGGTGAGCAATATATTGATGCTGCAAAACCGGCCATGTATGTTGGAAATCACAGCATCTATGGCATATTTGACTCACCCATGCTGATTGATTATCTGTATAACCAACACAAAGTGGCTATTGTCAGCCTTGCTGACCATAGTCATTTTTATGTGCCCGTTTGGCGCAATATAGTAAAGAAATTTGGTGCGGTAGATGGCGTCAAAGAACAGGTTCGTGTGTTGATGCAGCAGGGATATTCTATTTTGGTGTTCCCTGGGGGTGGGCGTGAAGTATTAAAGCGAAAAGGCGAGGCCTATCAGCTCATTTGGAAACAACGCTATGGCTTCTTAAAGCTGGCGCAAGAATTTAATTATGACATTATTCCTTTTGCCGCTTTGGGTGGTGATGAAATTTTTGAGCTAGGCTTTGATGCCAATAGGCTGATTCAGAGTCAAGCTTTTCAGCAGTCTAAAGATTGCGCCACTGGATCGGCTGCTGCGCCATGGGGATGTAATTCCGTCATTACCGAAAAATATTATTCCTAAACGAATTGCTTTTTATTTTCAATTTATGCCGCCACAGTCTTTAATAGATATTAAAACTACTGAACAGTTAAGTGCTTTTCGTGATCAGATTCAACAGCAAATTTATGCTGGATTGGCACAGTTAAGGCAACAGCGTGATGCGGATGATAGATTTAACACCTAGAATAAAAATTTTATTTTTAATGTTTCTCTGCTTGCAGGATATCGCCAATCAGCATGATGACTATAGTTAATATGGGTGCTGATAGTTTTAAAAAATTAAACTTAAAAATGAATAACTTACTAAAAAATATTGCGTATCATATTGCTTTGTATTTAAAGCATTAATCCGTGCATTTACATAACGGATGGCAGAATATTTGATTAAATGTTCTGCACGGCATACATTGTTGGCGATTGCTTATTAAATTTATTCTAAGGTGAAAGCCATCCAATTTGAACAAAATAAACTAAAGCCAGAGTTAATGCTGCCTTATCAAACAGTGGTGAAACAGCTATTCAAGCGCTTTGATGCTCTTGAGCAGATTTTTCAAGATCAGCTGAATATCTTGGGTAATCTAAATGCGGGAAATATGTTTCACATTGATCCAACCCAGCATCGGGTACATCTGGTAAATAATTTATTTTGCCTGCAATTTCATGCACCAAACATGAGTTGCAGTACTATTTTGAGTCGTGATTTTAGTTATGTTGAGCAAAATGCAGATGGCTTAGAGCAATTTTTTCAACAAGAATT
This sequence comes from Acinetobacter harbinensis, assembly GCF_000816495.1. Classification (GTDB taxonomy): domain Bacteria; phylum Pseudomonadota; class Gammaproteobacteria; order Pseudomonadales; family Moraxellaceae; genus Acinetobacter; species Acinetobacter harbinensis. The sequence goes on along the minus strand of NZ_JXBK01000001.1, from coordinate 1,916,573 downwards.
ATATTTTTTAACTGGTGATTTAAAACCACAGCAATCACTTTTTTTGCGGCAAAAAGCCCAGCAATTGCGCCAGCTTTTATTAGATCAAGTGTATGTTTGGGTAAAGGGCCGCGAACGAATTCAGAATTTTTTAAATACGTTGAGCGTAGCAGATGCTGAAATAATTGATCAGCTGATGAGGCAAGCCACAATTTATTCTACGGCTGTCGTGAAGGATTATGTTCAACATCAACGGCCAATACCCGAAGCTATTCTACAGATGCTGCAACAGAGCTGTACGATTCAAAATATATCTGGCGATGAGTTTTTGCCGTTACAGCCGTTAATCAAAAGCCTCGATCATTTTTGTTTTAGCGCTCAGCAATTTTTGCCTGCTGCGATGTACCGAACTGTAGCTGTTATTTTTGAGCAGCGCTTTAACTTGGCACAGTTGCTTGAGCAACAAGAGAATATTCAGCAGCTTTATCGTCATGCGCAAGAAACCCCAAGGTTATTAGGTTTTGTTCGACTGATGCACCGTGAACTTTGGCAGCATGATGATCTATTGGCTAAGCATCATTTTTTATATAGCACTGATATTTGGCAGCCAAAAGTGGTCAAGCTGCCTTTATTGGATAGTGCGCGTGCGGTAAATTGGTTGTTTAAACAATCCAGTGAGGTACTCGATTGGCTCAGTGGCAATATTCAGCACAGTGCTGTCAGAGTTGCGATGATGGCTTTAAGTTTTGTTGATAGCAGTCAGATGCATCCGCAAATTATTTTAGCCACTTTGCAATATTTTCAGTATGCGGCTGCGCATATGTTGATTGATCGCTGTTCGGCTGTGGCGCAACAAGAGGCATGGTTTGAACCCCAGAATAATGATGCTGTTAGCAGCGTAGGGCAGAACCAAACCTTTGCTAATCTAGGCACTGTTATTCAGCCGTCTATTTTGTATTTGGATGAATGGCTGGACTTCATTCGTAATCAATTAAAGTTAAATGATCAGCAGATGAAGCATCTGTATTTGCCTTTAAGCCGTGTGATGCAAGCCTATATGCTGCATTTGCATCATATAACCCAAGCATTACCTCACGATTTACTGGGCTATATTCGACCAGAAACCCAAGAAAATCGTGATTTCTATCCGCTACTTCAGCGTTATCAAATTCCGCTTGATCAATTTAGACAGATTTTTTATCTACGGCATCAGCAGAATAAACAGTCGATTTTCGATTCCTATGTGCGTGACTATTTGCAGGCTTACTTGAAACAAAACAGCCGTGTTGCAAAAAATATAACTTGGCTGGGCCTTTTTCAGCAAGCGATTCACTGGCATGCGTTTTTACATAAACAAGACATTATGGCGCAGTTAAAGAAAAACTATCTGATCAGCACATGGCCGGCTTTAATCAATCTAAAACTCATTCAATTCTTGGATTGGTGTTTTGAAGAGCTGACCGATTTAGACCAAATTATTGATGAATCTACACGATATCAGCACTGTCTGGCGCTAAGTTATACAGAGCGTATATTGGCGCGGCAATATGTGGCTTTTCATATGAGCGACCCCAGTGGACAGCAGTTGACCTTAGGCTGTGAACTACATGAGGGTATGCTCAGTTATGATCAGTTGGAATATGCGCAGAATCGAAAAGCACCCGAGGCCACAGTCAAAGTGGCTTTTCAGTTTATTGATTGGTTAAATTCACAGTTTGCGCCGTTTAAGTGACAGCTCGTGTCGTTAAGTGTGGTTCTGGACTTAACTTTTAGCAAAAAAATCGGTAGGCTATAGCCGTTCATTTATGGTTATAGGTCTTATGAAACAAGAAACTGCACTCAAGCTTTTAAAAGCCGGCGAAAATGTATTTTTAACAGGTTCAGCTGGTGCAGGCAAAACCTATACGCTTAATCAATACATCAACTATTTAAAAGCACGCAAAGTGCCGGTGGCTGTCACCGCATCCACTGGAATTGCCGCCACGCATATGAATGGTATGACCATCCATACGTGGGCCGGTATTGGCATTAAGGATTTTTTATCCGATGCTGACTTAAAAAATATGAAAGAGCGAAAATACCTCAAAGAGCATTTAGAAAATGCCCAAGTATTGATTATTGATGAAATTTCGATGTTGCACGCCAAGCAACTCAACTTGGTCAATCAAGTTTTAAAATACTTTA
>NZ_JXBK01000001.1:1874256-1914400 GCF_000816495.1 Acinetobacter harbinensis | reverse complement strand
GAAAGCGAAGAAGCTTTTGGCGGTATTCAAGTGATTGTGGCAGGTGACTTTTTTCAGTTGCCGCCAGTGGGTAAAAATGATGAGCGCAATCGTGATAAATTCTGTTTTATGTCGGACGCTTGGGTGGAAGCCAAATTCCGTGTCTGTTATCTAACCGAGCAGCATCGTCAAGGCAATGATTATTTAAATGACATCTTAAATGCCATTCGCAGCCAAAGTATTATGCCTGAGCATCTGCAAGCATTAGCCGAAACGCGGCAGCAAGATATTGGCGAGACCTTTACACGTTTATATACCCACAATATGGATGTCGATGCGATTAACTTTAAGCATCTAAACGCCATTGAAACTGATGGTCGTCAGTTTGATGCGATATTGGATGGCAATGACAAGCTGATTGAAACCTTAAAATCCTCTGTGCGTGCGCCAGAGAATCTCACGTTAAAGCAGCATGCCAAAGTCATGTTTGTTAAAAACAACTTTGATATGGGCTATATCAATGGCAGTTTAGGCGAGGTGATTGGCTTTGAAGAAGACGATGATCACGGCATTTTACCCAAAGTAAAACTCACTGATGGCACCGTGCTGTTGGTTGCGCCAGAAACATGGTCGGTGGATAACGACGCCGGTAAAACGATAGCCAGTTTTCAACAAATTCCACTTCGTTTGGCATGGGCCATCACCATTCATAAATCGCAAGGCATGACTTTAGAGGCCGCTGAAATTAATTTGGCACACACCTTTGAAAAAGGTCAGGGCTATGTGGCCATTTCGCGCTTGAAAGCCTTAAGTGGCTTAAAACTGTTGGGCATTAATGAGCAAGCTTTAGAGTTGGATAGCTTGGCCATTAAAGCCGATCGACGTTTTCAAGAACTGTCCGATGAAGCAGAAACGCATTTTCAGTTGATTGACTTAGCCCCTCAGCATAAAGCCTTTATTCGGCATTGTGGTGGCACGCTCAATGAAACTGAAATTAATCGCAATGAGAAAAAAATTGCCAAAACGGCCACCAAAGCAAATTACGCCGTTGCAACCTTAGATGAAACACGCGCACTGTTTGAACAGGGATATGAAATTCAAGATATTGCAGTAGAGCGCGGTTTAACCCCAGCCACCATTATTAATCATTTGGCCAAATTGCATAAAGAGCAAAGCTTAGATATTTCTGTGGCGCATCCGGGGGATGAAGTGGTAGAGCAGGTTCGCAAAATTTATAAACGCTTAATGAAACGTCAAAGCCCCGAAAATTTTGGTGATGATGGCATGATTAAGCTGCGCCCGATTGTAGAAGCCACCACACCACGAATGGGCTATGATCAAGTGCGTTTGGCACTACTTTTTGTAAAATAAGCCATTTTACGCTCACAAGCTCAGTTAAATTACTGTGAGGTTTTAAGTTTTTTGATCGATCGTTATCAAGTTTGGGCTACACTAAATAAATTTTATTAGATCGTAACGCATGAAGATGAGATTCAGCGCGTGGTACAAGCTTCGCAAATTTATTTATAATAATTTACACAATGACGACTATGAGAGCACGTTTAGTCGTTCAGTGAATGCCTTTTTAATTTTATTGATTATTGGAAATACAGCCGCCGTGCTGTTGGAATCGATCAATAATATTTATTTGTCTTATCAAGGGTGGTTTGATGCCTTTGAAGTGTTTTCGATCCTTGTTTTTAGTATCGAGTATCTACTGCGTTTTTGGGCGATTGCAGATAAAGATCCACTCGAAAGTGCGTGGAAAAACAGATGGCAATGGGTGCGTAGTGGCGGCGCAATCATTGATTTACTCTCAATTTTACCGGCCTATATCAACTTCTTCGTTCATATCGATTTACGTTTCTTACGAATTTTAAGACTATTCCGTCTGCTTAAATTAACCCGCTATTTTGTCTCATTACAGATTTTACTGCGCGTGATTGAGCGTGAAAAAGGCTCATTCCAAGCGGTTATCTTTATTTTAATTATTATGATTATTATGGCGGCAGCAGGCGTGTATGTGGTTGAAAATAAAGCCCAGCCGGAGGTATTTAGTTCAATTCCTGCCTCGATGTGGTGGGCTGCGGTTACCCTCACGACGGTGGGTTATGGTGATGTCACGCCCATTACGCCATTGGGTCGATTCTTAGGTGCCATGATCACAATTTTAGGTGTCGGTTTAGCCGCACTTCCAGCCGGTATTTTAGCCACCGGTTTAGCCAATGAGCTCGAGCTGCGTAAACAAAAACTAGAGTTGAAATTTAGAGAAATGTTGCAAAGTGCTGAAATTGATTTAATTGCAGATGAAGAAAAAATTGACGATTTACGCAAAGAAATTGGTTTAACCGCAGAACAAACCCACGATATTGTGTTGCAGCTATTACGGGAACAAAAAGAGGAAGCACTAGAGCAGGAGAAGAGCAATTATTGTTTCTGTCCGCATTGTGGCAACAAGTTACCCGATTAAAGATTTAACAATGGTTTTATGCGCTAAGTCGTTAAATCCTAAAAAGTTAAAACGATTGTATACACATCCAAATAGTCGCTAAAAAGTGGCTATTTGGGTTTTGAAATGTCCGATCAAGAGAACTTTGGCTACTTCACTGTGTTCTACGCGAACCTATTGGGCTATTTTTACCAGTTCAGTTAAGGTGATTTTGGTTTCTGCCCAGTTTCGTGTTTTTAGATTACCGTTCAGATTAATCTATACAAGCTCGGTAGGAATAGCCTGTAAAGCAGCACCAATCCCGCGGCGCCTCTTATGATGCTTGGTATACGTGGACTGTGAATCTCATAAATATCTGAGCCAATCACATTGGCATAGCAATACATTTAAGCCCAGCTGTTGTTGCTGCCCAATGACATAGGCAATTTCTTTTTGCATTGTGGTTTAATGGTCGATCTTGGCAAAAGCCTCGTTATTTCACTATAAACGAGATGCAAATTTAAGTTCTCACTTGTCACCGATATGTGATGCTTCGCTGAAAATATGACCAGTAATAGCCATCAGGTGTTCTTATAAATAACGTCTTTTCGTTAAAAGCAGCATTAAAGATAACCAAGCATGAAACAAACTAATTAATCTCATGCTAAGATGAGTAATATTCATTCTTGATTTAGATTAAGAAACCTCTTCGCTTTTACTCGAATCTGATCTTTAAGGCAGGATTTTAAATTTTATATTCGAAAAAGGTACTGCTTTGTTGGATTGTCATTGATGCTTGAACTTCGTCATTTAAAAACTTTAACCACTTTACGTGAACATGGCTCATTGGTGGCAGCCGCCAACGACTTGTGTTTAACGCCCTCAGCCATTTCCCATCAACTGAAAGAGTTAGATCATTGGTATGGGGTGGAAGTGGTGAATCGTCGCAGTCGTCCTGTGACTTTTTCTAGTGTCGGTCAGCGTTTATTGAAATTGGCCGATGATGTGTTGCCGCAAGTGCAAATTACTCAAAGTGATATTACCCGTATTGTGCATGGTCAAACGGGACGGATTATTTTCTCTTCAGAATGTCATAGCTGCTTTGATTGGTTGATGCCTTTACTCAATCAATACCGTCATCAATATCCGGATGTCGATCTGGATTTTGCCTCAGGTTTTGAATCTAATCCGCATGAATTACTGCAAAATGCTGAATTTGATTTGCTGATTACAGCCGATCCGATTGCGCTTAAAGGCGTGGAATATTTCCCAATTTTTGAATATGAATCACGCTTGGTGTTATCCAATACCCATCCTTTGGTGCGTGCGGAACGCGTGACGGTACAAGAGTTGGCTGAGGAAACCTTAATTACTTATCCCGTAGATAAGCATCGTTTAGATATTATGTCGAAATTATTTATTCCGGCCAATATTTTACCCAAACACATTCGTACCACAGATTTAACGCAAATGTTGATTCAATTGGTGGCCAGCGGCCGAGGGATTGCAGCGTTACCGGATTGGGTGGTGAGCGAGTATGAGCAAAAAGGTTGGGTCACTTCACGTCGTTTAGATTGCGTCTCAGCGACAGGTTTACGCCGCACGTTATATGCCGGTTATCGAATAGAAGAGAAAGAAAAAAGTTATTTCGAGGGCTTTTTAAAGCAGTTGGCTAAATTCTCACAAAAGCGTAATGCATACTATTCTGTTTAACAAGATCAGTATTCTTAACAAAAAACAGCACCAGAGATGAATATTAAAATTAATGCATCTGTGGTGCTGTTTTTCATGCTCTGTTTAAGTTAGCGTAAAAAATGAGCTGATTTTTGGCTGAATAATTTTTTAAGAATAACCAATAAATAAAGTTAAAATACCTGCGGCAATCAGCGGCCCAACCGGTACACCGCGTAATAGGGCCACGCCCGCAATCGTACCCAGCAGTAAGCCTGCCACCACATCGGGCTGATTGCTCATCAGCTTAACGCCGCGACCACCAAGCCATGCCACCAAAACGCCAATCAAAATAGCAAGCAGCGATTTCCAGCTCATAAATGATTTTAAAATAGCATCACCGGCAATTTTGCCGCTGGCAATTGGGGTAAGTACACCAATGGTCAAAATAATAATGCCGATATTCAGCCCATATTGCTGTAAATAAGGAAAAAATTCACTTAACGGCGTAATGCGAAATACAATCAGCACACCCGCGGCAATGGTCACGGCACTATTATGACTAAAGATGCCGCAAGCCAGTAACACCAACAGAACAATGAGATTTAAATCTAAATTAGACATGCGTTTCAAGAGATGAGATAGCAAGAAATAAGCTCTATTGTATCGACTTTTAAGCTGAGATTACTTTTAAAGGTTCAAGCTTATCAAAATTGCGCACATTTCAGTATAGAATGCAGCTTTTATGCAAGTTGAAAAGGGTGGTCTATGTTGTTGGAAAAGATGTTGCAGTCGCAAGGTTTTGGTTCGCGTAAACATTGCCAACAGCTGATAAAAACCGGTGCAATTGCTATCAATGAGCAAATCATTCGCGATGTAAAACATAAAGTGAAGTTAGATGATTTAACCTTCTCTGTGTACGATGATCATTTTACCTATCGTGAAAAAGTCTATATTGCCTTAAATAAACCCGCAGATTATGAATGCTCCCATCAAGCCACGCATCACTTTAGCGTGTTTGATTTATTTGATACAGCGTTGATGAACCGTGGTTTGCAATGTGTTGGGCGTTTGGATCAAGACACCACCGGACTTTTATTGCTTACCGATGACGGCCAGTTTTTACAAGCTTTAACTCATCCAAAAAAACATGTCGCAAAAGTGTATCGCATGCAAACTGCAGATCCGGTGACTGAGCAACAAATTCAGCAATTGCAGCACGGTGTAGAATTACGGAATGAATCAGGACGTTTCGCTGCCACAGATGTCATAGCGCTTGCTGAGCACAGCTTACAGATGACCATTCATCAAGGCGTTTACCATCAAGTCAAGCGTATGTTGGCTGCGGTTGGAAACAAGGTGGAGCAATTGCATCGTCAGCAGATTGGTGCGCTCGAGCTAGTTGATTTAAAGCAAGGGCAGTGGGTTTATTTGACCGCAGCACAAGTGGAGTTGGCAAAAACGCGCATGACTATTTAAGAAAGCAATGATAGGTCTGGAACTCGTTGTCTTTGACAAAGCCCATCTGCTCATATAATTCATGTGATTGATAATTGTTTTTTTGCGTTTGTAGGCTAATACGTTGTGCATTTTGATGCTGCGCAAACAAAATAGCAGTATCAATCAGTTGTTTTGCTGAACCCTGACGCCGATAGGTTGGGGTGACGTAAACATCATCTAAAATATAGTAAGTTGAACACGCCACCGAAGAAAAGCCCAAGTAGAGTAAAATAAAGCCAGTAAGGACATCATCTTTCACATGAATAAAAATCACACTTTCTTCGTTTTCAAAGCGCTGCTTAAGGAATTGAAAGGAGCGTTGTAGATCTGAAGAGGCACCGTAAAATTGTCGGTACTCATCAAATAAAATAGCCAGAGGTTTTAAATCTTCTACAGTTGCCCGTCGTACTATCATTTAAAACTCCATGCTTTTTATGGTTATTGCATGCAGCATAGCTAAATTTTCACATTGTTTTTTCTAAATTTTGTTTGCAAATGCAACACTGTTAAGTTTTGTCACTTTCACCTAAAATTGCATTTAATTCTTCAAATAAATTTAGATGATCATCATCTAGCGCAAACGCTTGATGTGGACTCAGTGGTTGTTCTATCACGCCATCTAAACTGAGGAGCGGTTTTAATTTGCGAATTTTACTGAGTTGTTCTAAATCAATATTCTGATTTTCAATTGAAAAAGGAATAGATTTGGTTAAAACAACTTGTTTGAAAAACAGTCGAACGGCTTGTGCTGGAGTAATTCCCAATTGTTTAAACACGGCAAAAGCATGCTTCTTTTCTTGGGAGTCCAGTCTGACTTGGTAAACTTCAGTTTTTCTCATAATGTTTTGAGTACATTTAATTACTTAAATTTTCAGCATTTATTCTAATCAAATTCAGCTCAATTTCAATGCTTATCCCCTCTATTGAGCAAAATAATTTGTAATGACAGTTAAATTACAGTGTCAGTTGGAAATTTGATGAAAATGCCATGTTTTGTTGCGTAATCGGATCGATAAATTCAATCTGCTGCGCTAAAAGTTGTAGTGGAGCAGAAAAATCATCTTCGGGTTTATGTTTCACTACAGGGTAAAAAGGATCATTTTGAATGGCAATGCCTAAGCTATTTAGATGAACGCGTAGTTGATGTTGCTTTCCGCTAATCGGTTGCAACTGATATTTAGCCCATTTGCCATTATGTGTGATTAGCTCGATATAGGTTTCGCTGTTTGCCTGACCTTCAACCACTTGCATGGTATAAAAGGGTTCACCTTTTTGCATTCTTAAACGGGTATAACAGGGAAAGGTTAAATTTGCATGAAAAGGTGCAATCGCCTGATAGGTTTTTTTCACGCGATGCTCGGCAAACATTTGTTGATATGCAGCGCGAGTGGTAACTTGTTTTGAAAATAAAACCACACCGGCTGTTTCACGATCTAAACGATGAATAGGGCTTAAAAAAGCATTTCCGGTTTGTTTTTTTAAACGCACCAAGAGCGTTTCTTGCACATACTGTCCTGTGGGACTAATGGTTAAGAAATGCGGTTTATCGACCACCAATAAATGTTCATTTTCAAATAAAATTTCATGCTCAAAGGGAACGGGAGTCTCATGGGCTAAAAAGCGGTAGTAAAACACATGACTATTTTCAATATAAGCGGCATGACGATCTAACAGCTGACCGCAAGCATCATAAATTAAACCCTTTGCAAAGCGTTGTTGCCATTCACTTGATGCAATATGCGAAAATTGCTGACATAGATAATCATACAAACACTCAGGCTTGACCAAAAGCGGAGGAAGGAATACTTTGCTGGCGGTAACCCCATTTAACATGGGCGGAGTAAATTCAGTGCTGATCATATGAACGATAAAAATAGATATAAAGAAAATTAACTCCAAAATGTAGCAAAAGTGACACATTTAGAAGTACGAGCATGGGCAATAAAGCGGTGCGATGCTATCATAATTGTTCTTTGAAATCTTGTCGTGAGCGATATGCAGTATTCATTTAATTTGGCTTTAAACAATGAAGACGATACCCAAAATTTAGCTCAGGTTTTGGCGCAGCATTTTACCCAAGGCGTGATTTATTTGGTGGGGGAATTGGGTGCCGGCAAGACCACTTTTACGCGCTATTTTCTGCAAAGCTTAGGTCATACCGGTGCGGTCAAAAGTCCAACCTATACTTTGGTTGAGCCGTATAGCATTCAAGGTCAAGACATCTTTCATTTTGACTTATACCGTTTAAATGATCCTTATGAGTTGGAGTTAATGGGCATTCGGGATTATCTAGATACGCCCAATGGATTATTTTTGTTTGAATGGCCCTCAAAAGGTGGGGACGAAATTCCGCAGCCTGAATTGATCATTAATATTGAAAAATCTGCGGATGAATTAACGCGCACAGCACACTTAAGCTTCTCCTCCATAGCATTACAACAAGCATTAGAGAGCCAATTGCACCATGCATGATCATACCGAACGTCGTATTCATACATTGCATCCTGCGCTGGCCAATCAGATTGCGGCTGGAGAAGTCATTGAACGACCAGCTTCGGTGGTGAAAGAATTATTAGAGAACTCCATCGATGCAGGTGCAAGTGAGCTGATTATTCGGGTGGAACAAGGTGGCAGCACGCTGATTGAAATTATTGATAATGGACGTGGTGTTCATCCTGATGATTTGGCCTTGGCGGTGACGCGTCATGCCACCAGTAAAATTCAAACTGCGGACGATTTACAGGCCATTGTGAGTTTAGGTTTTCGCGGTGAAGCCTTGGCCTCTATTGCAGCTGTTTCACGGCTCACCTTAAGCAGCAGCCAAAATGAAGAAGGCGTGGGCTATCAGGTTGAAGTCAATGGTACGGCTTTTGAACATCAACATATTCAGCCAGTTGCGACGCAAAAAGGCACCCATATTCGGGTGCAGGATTTGTTTTTCAATATCCCCGCACGACGTAAATTTTTAAAAAAACAAGGTACTGAATTTGGGCATATTGAAGAAATCGTGCGTCGTTTAGCGCTCATTCATTTTGATATTCGCTTTGTGTTAGAACATAACAATACTATTCGTTTAAATTTACCTTTAGCTGACAGTGGTGAGCTACGTTTACAGCGTGTCCAACAATTATTAGGTCGACAATTTACCGAAAATGCCTATTGGATAGATGCTGACAGCATTAATATGCGTTTATCGGGCTGGTTAGGACATCCATCCGATGCGCGTTCACAAGCGGATATGCAATATGTCTATGTCAATGGACGAATTATCCGCGATAAAACCATTTCGCATGCCTTGCGTATGGCCTATGATGGAATTTTGCATGGTCATCAACACGCCGCCTATTTGTTGTTTTTAGAAGTCGATCCAGAAAACATTGACGTCAATGTACATCCGACCAAGCACGAGATTCGCTTTTTAAATCAGCGTGAAGTGCACGAGTTTGTACGTCATTATGCCAAAGCTACTTTATCGCAATTTCAAACCGCGACTGCCGATTTAGCGCAAGCCATGAAAGTAGATGAGGGTGTACCCAGCACTTTAACACCGCAGCCACGTCATCAAGAACAGTTTTCGTTACATCGCCCGACAACAAGTCCCATAACTTCTGAGCACGCCTCTGAACTATTAACCGATTTTAATGCCAGTCGTCCGCAAACGGTCGAATATTCTGCCGCTGGTACACAAAACAGCTATAGCGGCACAGCGGTACTGAATAATGCCTTACAAAGCTATTTAGCGCCGCTACGTCAACCGACAGCAGCGCAGACTGATTCTACCTCAACACAATTCACACACAGTGCCTCTACGCACATTGATGAACATCCTTTAGGAATTGCCATTGCTCAACTACATGGCATTTATATTTTGGCGCAGAATACCGAAGGTTTGATTATTGTCGATATGCATGCCGCACATGAGCGCATTGTGTTGCAGCAAATGAAAACTGCGTGGGATAAACCTGAATTTTGGAGCTCACAGCAATTACTTATTCCCAAAGTCATCAGTATTAATCGTATGCAAGCCATGCGCGTCAGTGACTTACAAGAGCAATTGGCACGTTTGGGGCTAGAGATTGACCAATATGGTGATGAACAAGTCATTGTCCGTGGTGTGCCGGCTATCTTGCATAAAGCAGATTTTGACGCGTTAGTGCCCAAGTTATTAAACGATTTAGATCCAAGCGATGCCGCAGAAGGCTTATTGCAACAGCGCGATCAAATTTTAGCAGGCATGGCCTGTCATGGTGCAGTACGTGCCCATCGTATACTCAGTCTTTCCGAGATGAATGCATTATTGCGTCAGATGGAACAGACCGAATTTGCCAGTCAGTGTAATCATGGACGTCCCACGTGGCGCGCCTTTCCATTGTCACAATTAGATAAACTTTTTGCTCGAGGAGAGTAAGCCTACATGTCAAATCAATTGCCGGTCATCAATTTAATGGGACCAACAGCAAGTGGTAAAACCGCTTTGGCGTGTGAGCTGTATGAGCAAGGTCGTTTTGAGCTGATCTCAGTCGATTCTGCATTGGTTTATCAAGATATGAATATTGGTACTGCAAAACCCACAAGCGAGGAGCAGGCGCGTTATCCGCATCATCTGATTGATATTATTACGCCCCTACAAGTGTATTCTGCTGCGCAGTTTGTTGAAGATGCCAGTCGTTTAATTGATGCGATCCATGCACGCGGTAAAACGCCTATTTTAGTCGGCGGCACCATGCTGTATTTTAAGGCGCTGTTGGAAGGGCTTTCAAGTAATTTACCCAGTGCAGATTCTGCTGTTCGTGCAGATATTGAAGCACAGGCTCAGCAACATGGTTGGGAAGCGGTTTATGCAGAGTTATGTCAAGTCGATCCTTTAGCCGGTGAAAAGTTTAAAGTCAGTGATAAACAACGCATTATGCGTGCTCTAGAGGTTTTTAGGCTGACAGGGCAACCGATTACAAAACTACAAGCAGAACAGCCTAAGAATCAACCATATCGTTACACTTTTAATAATCATGCTTTGCTGCCTGATCGGGTAGAATTACATGGACGCATTGAGTCGCGGCTAGAAAATATGTGGAACATCGGATTTTTAAATGAAGTTAAATTTTTGATTGAAAAGTACGATTTAAGCGATGATTTACCTGCAATGCGTTCAGTTGGTTATCGCCAAGCTTTAGAATTTATACAAAAAAGTGATCAAAGTGGTGAAAATTACCAAGAAATGAGAGATAAGTCATTATTTGCGACACGACAACTTGCTAAACGTCAATATACTTGGTTAAGATCTTTACAAGAGTCACATCATTTTAAAAGCTATATGACGATAACGCAGGCGCAACAAGACTTGCGAAACTGCTACGGATAAAGCAAAATTTAGTAACTATCTCTTTTATAATTTTTAATTGAGAAATAGAGATAGTTTTTGCGCTGATTTTTAAATTTTTTTGGAGTTATAACATGTCTAAAGGTCAAACTTTACAAGATCCGTTCCTAAATTCTCTCCGTAAGGAACGCATTCCTGTTTCTATCTTCCTCGTAAACGGTATTAAACTACAAGGTCATATTGAATCTTTTGATCAATATGTGGTTTTACTTAAAAATACAGTAAGCCAAATGGTTTATAAGCACGCGATCTCTACTGTTGTTCCAGCACGTAATCCACGTCCTGCTGGTGCGCCTACTGGCGCTCAAGGTGCACCGGGCTTTGGTGCGCCTCAACAAGGCACACAAGGTGGCTTTGGTGGTCAAGGTGGCGGTTTTGGCGGTCAAGGCGGTTTCGGTGGCGGTCAAGGCGGTGGTTTTGGTGGTCAAGGCGGTTTTGGCGGTCAAGGCGGCTTTAGCGGCGGTCAAGGCGGTGGTTTTGGTGGTCAAGGCGGTTTTGGCGGTGGTCAACCAGGCGGTTTTGGTGGTCAAGGCGGCTTCGGTGCTCAGTCTAACCCTGGTTTTGAAGGCGAAACTAAATTTGAAGATTCTCAAGAAGACGAAAACAATCGTTAATTGTGGATGATTAAAAACCTCTCCTTGTGAGAGGTTTTTTTACTCTAAATTTCTGTTGTGCTGACGTGTGTAATAACAGGAGTAAAAATCTGGGGTTTAGCTTGTACATTACATATAATTTAAACAATAGCGCTTAAGTATAAAATCAATTTTAATGGCTTTAAAAAAAACCAGTTGGGTTGAGCAACTGGTTTTTAAGTGAAATAGAAATGCTTACTATTTATTTTTTTTACGGTCAAGCGCTGGATCTTTAATTTCAACAAACGCATTACTGCGCAGCTCACGTAACCAACTGTCTAACTCTGCATCAAATTGACGTTCGCCTAAAATCTGACGAGCCATCCGTTCTTGATATTCACGTGTCATATCTTGTTGACGTACATCCGTAACTTGTAGAATATGCCAGCCAAATTGAGTTTGAAAAGGTTTGCTAATTTCACCGACAGGGGTGTTTTTCATTTGCGTTTCAAATTCACCCACCATTACACCGGGACTGACCCAACCTAAGCTCCCCCCATCACGTGCAGAACCAGAGTCATTTGAAAAAGTAGATGCCAATACTGCAAAATCTTCGCCTGCTTTTAAGCGATTATAAATGCTGTCAATTTGTTGTTTGGCATTTTCTGGGCTTACCACTTCTGAGGGCTGAATTAAAATATGACGCGTTGCATATTGAGGAACCAGTGCTTTTTGTTCGGCACCTTTGCGTTCTAAAAGTTTTAAGATGTGAATCCCATCTTTAACTTGAATCAGCTCCGTGGTTTGTCCCACTTGAAGCGCACTTACACGTGCAGCAAGTTCACTTGGAATTTCGGATAAATTACGCAATCCCATGTCTGCACTTTCAACTTTTACGCCGTTGGTGGTAAATTTTTGATCAATTGCAGTCAGGTCATTACTATTTTTTAAGGCGGTTTGCACCTGTTTGGCCACTTTGCTCAGCTCTTTCTCACCAGAGATGCGTGCGTGTAACACATGTACTTGATTGCCTAATGCCGCTTGACCTTGTGGAGTTTTTAAGAAGTTCTCAACGTCTTGATCGCTGATTTTAATCCGTGACATCACCATTTGTTGGCGCAAACGATTAATGGCTAAATCTTCTGCAATTCGATTGCGTAATGATTCATAAGTGCCCGGTGCCATAGCATCGAGTTTTTGTTGAAATGCTTCTAAGCTTTTACTGCCGGATTGCTGCGCTACTTTTGATACAGCTTCATTGAGCTCTTTTTCATTGGGCTTAATGTTATAGCGTTTGACTTGTTCGAGTTGCGCTTGGCGAATGATCAACTGATCAAGTGCTTGTTGTTGCAAATATTGTGCAGGCGGTAGCGGCTTTTTTTGCGCATTAAGTTGCTGTGTGATTTCGGCAATACTTTGCTCTAAATCACTTTTTAAAATGACACTGTTATCTACGACTGCAATCACTTCATCGGTAGATTGTGCAAAGATAGACATTGATGAAGAAAGAGCTAAAGCAAGTGCAGTGGCTTTAAAAAATTGTTTTAACGGTATGATCTTCATTAACGTTGTGTCCAAGATTGATTAATTTTATTGAAACCCAGAATACGATTTTCAAGTAAAGATGAAAGTTTATTATTGAAACCACCTAAACCTTTCAAGCTGATTTCAGCCATAATGGCGCGTTTTGCTTTGACGCCATCCTCTTTCACGTTGTCGAGGTCATTATAATATGAGCGGCCATAGACTGACACGCCCCAGCAACAGGCTTCATAATTGACACCTAATAAATAATCACGCGCCACATTGTTGTCTAAATCATATTGCGCATGGCCCATTATTCGCCAATTATTCGCCACTGGCTGAATAAACGAGGCCACCACTTGGTCATAACGGTCTTGACGATTTGGAATATCTTTACGGTAGAAATAACCAACATTATAAAGATTGCCTTGATCGCCAGTGTAATAAAGCTGCACATCACGTTGTGCATTGTCGCCATTTGACATCCACGCCGAGTTTGCACCCAGAGTGAAGTTTTGTGACAGCTGGCTCGATACACTTAAAATAGGACCAGTTCGATGCTCGGTATCAAACTGATCGCTGGTGTTGTCTAAATTCACGCGACGATCTTCAAAGTAAAAGCTTTGTCCGATGCTGGTTTTTAAGCGCTCTAACCCAATTTCATCAAATAGGCTATAACTTAGACCTAAAGATAGGAAGTTGTTGTCTTCTAGGCGATCATGCCCATAAAAACGGCGTGAACTAAACAGCTGATCATAATTGATCGAGGCAGTTGTCGAGTCAAAGTTTGGATAACCGTTTTGATTCTTGTAAGGCGCATAGGCATAAAAAGCGCGCGGCGTGAGGGTCTGTAAATATTGGCCTTCTTTTTCAAAGGTCAGACCGGCATCCAGTGTAAATTGTGGCACCACGACGGATTGATTTTCACTGGATGAGTTTCGATCTAGATTGGCATTGATGGTGTCTTGATCATAGAAAGTATTTACATTGCGAATCGAGACTTCGGGAATGGCAAAGGCCCAAGGATTGCGATAGTTGTAACGCACGGCAAAGTCATTATAAATACGTGTACCACTGGGTTCATAAGAGGCATCGGGATTTAAATTTGAAACACCAATGTCTTTCTTAAAATAAGCAGTATCGTGATTAAACTCGTACTCTAAACCGAGCGGATTACCAGTTTTATAATTTAATAAGAACTGTGGTAGGCGTGCATAAGGACGATCTTTATCCGGCACAGTTTTATCCAGTGTTTGGAAGCTTTCAACTTTAAGCTGCGCTTTTAAACCGGGAATCCCATTTTTATAGTTCAGCTCCCAAGCGCGACGTAAATTTAAGTCGGTTTTGGAGTTGGGGTTGTTGTTTAAATCAGCAAAATAGTCTTTATCGGATGCGTAGTTATAATCTAAATTAGTGGAAAACTGCTCATTGATTTGCCAGTCATGTAACAGGTGTAAATCTTTACGATCTTGATCGTCATACTTATCATCAGAGGGCAGATAGCCGCCCCACAGCATACCGGAACCAAAATTTTCGGTTAGGTAGCGAAACTCAGCTTCAAGCATTGCACCACGATCCGCAATATAGCGTGGAGTCACGGTTGCATCGTAGTTCGGAGCTAAGTTTAGGTAAACCGGTACAGCAAGCTCAAGTCCACCATCATTGGTAAAGCCAAAACTTGGGGTTAAAATACCGGTCGTGCGGCGGTCATCAATGGGGAAGTTAAAATAAGGTACTGCTAAAACCGGTACATCTTTAACATATAATTTGGTGCCACGCGTTTCACCGCGGCCAGTTTCTTGGTTTAAGGTGATTTGCTTGGCTTGAATTTTCCACGTTGGCTTCTCATCCGGCGGACAAGTGCTGTAGGTGGCATTGTTCATGGTCACGATATTTTCAGAAGTACGCGAAATTTTTTCTGCACGACCATGCGCATGTTGTTCTTCAGCAATATAAAAACTATTGTTTAAATCACCTTGCTGGTTTTTTAAATTGTAATTAATTTGATCGCTTTGTGCCAAAAGACCGGCTTGTGCCATTTGCACACGGCCTTCTGCATTGGCAAAAGTTTGCGTTTGATCAATGGTGATTTTATCTGCACGAATCTGACGACCATCTTGGTCAATCAGTACATTGCCCTCTAAAACCGAGTCACCGTTTGGATCATAATGACCATAATCGGCAGTCACCACCGATGTGGTTTCAGCGGCACTCGCTGCTTTGGTTTCTGGGGCAATCGGCGTAATCCATGCACCCGCACAGTAGGCAGAACTTAAGTACTGACCTTGGCGTTGCTGCGCTTCAGGCGCAGATTTATCGACATAGTATTGTTCAAAGAAATGTTGACCCGGATACGCTTCCTGAATGCTGTCCTTCATTTTTTGATTGTCGACAGACGAAGCTGGAAGTGTGGACTCAGCATAGCTTGAAATCGAGCTGCCACATAAAAGGGTCAATATAGCAGTCGCTAAAGGATTAAATTTAAACTGATGCTTCATTTGTGTCATTAACCAAGTATGCTTAATCGCAATTAATTATTCTCGCATCATAGAGAAAAAGTTGATAAGTGGCTACACTTAGTACTTTAAAAACTCAGCCTGTTTTAGAATTTATCGCAAATGAAAACACAACGTGAACAAATCATACATACATGGATGACATCCGTACTCGATTCAGATCAATTTGAAATTAATTTTTTGCCAGGCGATGCAAGTTTCCGTCGTTATGCACGAATCAAATTGAATAATAAAACATTTATGCTCATGGATGCACCACCAGAAAAAGAAGATTGTGTGCCTTTTGTGACGATTGATCAGTTTTTTGATCGTCATGGGGTTCGTGTGCCGCATATCGTGGCGCAAGATTTACAGCAAGGCTTCTTATTACTCGAAGATTTTGGTGATGTTTTACTGTCTACTTTGTTAAATAATGACACAGTCGATGCCTATTACGCACAAAGTTTTCAGCAATTGATTGCCTTACAAGCAATTGATGGTGCAGCGCATTTTCCTGAATATAGTTATGAAAAATTAATGTCTGAAATGGCTCTGCTGACCGATTGGCTGTTGCCTTCATTAAACATTCAGCCGACCCAAGATCAACAGGCACTGATTAAACGTACTTTTGCGATTTTGGCCAATGCTGCCTTAGCGCAACCGCAAGTCATTGTGCATCGCGATTTTCATAGCCGCAATTTAATGAAAATTGCAGGTGAGACAGAACTGGGTGTCATTGATTTTCAAGATGCAGTCATTGGCGCAGATACTTACGATTTAATTTCCATTACTCGTGATGCTTATGTGCAATGGAATCCTAAGCGTGTGTATGAATGGTTTAAAGTCTTTTATGATTTGTTGCCGGAAGCGGCTAAGCAAGATCGTGACTTTCAACAATTTAAACGTGATGCCGATTTAATGGCCATTCAACGTCACTTGAAAATCTTGGGTATTTTTGTACGCCTCTTTGAACGCGACGGTAAAACGGGTTATTTAAAGGATTTGCCACGCGTGATGTGGTATTTACTTGAAGAAAGTAAAGACTACGTAGAACTGCAACCGTTTATGCAGTTTATTCACGATCAAGTGATGCCAAAGTTTGAGCAAAAATATGGCACATATGAGGTTATTGCCGAATGAAAGCCATGATTCTTGCGGCAGGCATGGGCAACCGTATGCGCCCGCTGACTTTAGAGACGCCTAAGCCATTGTTAGAAGTGGGCGGAAAGCCGCTGATCGTTTGGCATATCGAGAAATTACAAAAAATTGGTGTCACTGAAATTGTGATTAACACTGCTTGGTTGGCTGAAAAACTGGTCAGCGCTTTAGGTGATGGTTCGCAATTTGGGGTTAATATTTTATGGTCGCATGAAGTGGAAGGCTTAGAAACCGCTGGCGGCATGATTAATGCCTTAAGCTTACTTGGAGATGCACCTTTTATTTTGGTGAATGGCGATGTCTGGACCACCATGGATTTTGCCGCGCTGTTAAACGTACAGCTTCAGACAGATTTGGCACATTTGGTTTTGGTGGATAATCCAGCGCAACATCCAGAAGGTGATTTTATCCTAGCCAATGGCCGTGGTTATGTGTTTGAGCAACAACAGCTAGGTGAAGCATTGACCTATAGCGGTGTCGCTGTATTACAACCGAAAATGTTTAAGGGTTTAGTTGCCGGAAAACGTCCACTTGCGCCCTTACTTAAGCAAGCTATGCTGGATCACAAAATTTCTGCGTCAAAGATGCAGGGCGTTTGGGTAGATGTTGGCACTCCAGAAAGATTAAATCTACTGGATCAACAAATTAAGCAAGGTATGTACGCTTAAGTGCATATTCACTAAGCACAGACTACTGTGACTTTATGCATAAATCGGTATACTTCACCTAACTTTTTTCCAGACGTTAATTGTATATGCATACGTTTTTTCAAGAACTCAAGCAGGGTAGTCAAGCTTTGGGTTTAGAGCTGAATGATGAGGCTTTAAATTTACTTCTACAGTACCAAGATGCTTTGGTGCTGTGGAATAAAGCATATAATTTAACTGCTATTCGTGACCCGAAAGAAATGTTGGTCAAGCATTTGCTCGATAGCTTAAGTATTTTAAAAGACTTACCCGCGGGTCGCTTACTGGATATTGGTACCGGTGGCGGTATGCCAGGCATGATCATCGCAATTTGTCAGCCAACCCGTGAATGTGTGTTGCTTGATTCTAACGGTAAAAAAATTCGCTTCTTAAAACAATTCATTGCCGATTTAAAACTAAAAAATGTCATTGCGGTACAAACACGGGTTGAAAATCAAGACAGCATAAATGACTTGGGTCAATTCGATGTGATCACCAGTCGTGCCTTTGCTTCTTTAACCGATTTTGTGGCTGCCTCAACACCCTATATGCATGAGCACAGTGTGATTGCATCCATGCGTGGGCTTGTTCCTGAGCCAGAGATTGCAGCGATTGAGACCGAATTTAGTTGTGACATCATTGCATTAAAAGTTCCAAGACTTGATGAGCAGCGCCATTTACTTTTATTAAAACGTATTTAATTATTTTTGAAGGATTGGGGTGACCATGGCACACATTATTGCGATTGCAAACCAAAAAGGTGGCGTCGGTAAAACCACCACTGCAGTAAATTTGGCAGCATCGTTGGCTGTGTTAAAAAAGCGCGTTTTACTTGTAGATATGGATTCGCAAGGAAATGCCACGATGGGCTCTGGCATCCAAAAAAACGATCTTTTGTATTCAATCACAGATGTCTTGTTGGGTGAAGTGCCGATTGAAACGGCCATCACCACAGCAGAAGTGGGCTATAAAGTTTTAGGCTCTAATCGAGATTTGGCAGGCGTAGAACTGGCCATTGCTGAGCAAGATGGACGTGAGTTTATTTTCCGTGAAGCCTTAAAAGAAATAGAACATTCTTTTGATTATATTATTGTGGATTGTGCGCCCAGCCTTAGCTTAATTACTGTCAATGCCTTGGCGGCAGTAGATGGTGTGCTGATTCCGATGCAATGTGAATATTATGCACTAGAAGGTTTGGCCGATTTAACCCAAACCATTGACCGTATTCAGCAGGCACTTAATCCGGATTTAAAGATTATTGGTGTGTTGCGCACCATGTACGATGCACGTAACGCATTAACCCGTGATGTATCTGCAGAGCTTGAGCAATATTTTGGTCAGAAACTCTATGATACCGTAATTCCACGTAACGTTCGCTTAGCTGAAGCACCGGCACATGGTTTACCGATTATTTATTTTGAAAAGAGTTCAAAAGGTGCAATTGCCTACTTAAATTTGGCCGCTGAAGTACTCAAAAAAAGTAAAGCAAAAAAAGGAATTCAAGCATGACCATAAAAAAACGCGGATTAGCAAAAGGTCGTGGTTTAGATGCCTTGTTGGGTTCAATCCAAAAAGAAAAACTGCAAATGGAAGCCCAAGGATTAGACCATGGGCAATTAAAACGTATTGATGTGAATTTACTGCAACGCGGTGAATATCAACCGCGCCGTTTTATTCATGACCAAGATTTGCAGGAACTTGCGGCGTCGATTGAAAAGCATGGCGTGATGCAGCCGATTGTGATTCGTCCGGTCGATGATGAAAAACGACCGTACGAAATTATTGCCGGTGAGCGACGTTGGCGTGCAGCACAGTTGGCAGGTTTAACTGAAATACCTGCGATTGTGCGTGATTTAAGCGATCAAGTGGCGATTGCTTTGGCTTTAATTGAAAATATTCAACGCCAAGATTTAAATCCAATTGATCAGGCGATGGCATTGCAGCGTTTTCATGAAGAATTTGGTTTAAGTCATCAAGAAATTGCCGATACCGTCGGTAAAGCACGCACCACCATCAGTAATTTATTGCGTTTATTGTCTTTGGCTGAACCAGTAAAAGATTTTATGCTGCAAGGCTTACTCGACATGGGGCATGCACGCGCAATTCTGACCTTGAAAGCCAAAGATCAGCTAAAAGTTGCTGAATATGTGATTGAAAAAAGTTTATCTGTACGTCAAACCGAACAGTGGGTGCGTGACTTAAACACACCTAAACAAGAAAAAACCAAAGCCGACCTTGCACCTGATATCCAGCAATTAACACAGCGCTTAGCGGAACGTTTTAGTGCTGAAGTTAAAATTGACCATAATAAACAGGGCAAAGGTAAGCTGGTTATTCAATACCACTCACTTGATGAGTTAGACGGTATTTTAAATATTTGTTTTGCAGAGTAAGTTTTTGATTTATTTTATTGGGGAAAAGACATGTGGGAATTAGTGAAAGCAGGTGGGTGGCTAATGCTGCCCCTTGTTCTGTGTTCGATTTTTACCGTTGCCATTGCGGTTGAGCGTTTTATTCGCTTAAAACGATCTATGGTTTTGCCACAAGCATTGTTGCTCAGTCCAACACAAGATATTGATAGCGTGGTGCAGCATCTAGAACAAGAGCCAGCTTTAAAAGACAGTACTTTGGGGCGAATTTTTGCTGCAGGTTATGAAAGTAAACAGCACAGTGAACAATTTGTACGCGTACAGATGGAAACCACAGCGTCTCAAGAAATTGGTTATTTAGAAAAAAACATCAACTTTTTAGGCACATTAAGCGCAGTTGCACCTTTATTGGGTCTACTGGGGACGGTATTGGGAATTATTGAATCATTTTTAGTGGTCGATTTAGGTACCAATAGCAGCCCAACTTTAATGATTCCAGGTATTTCTAAAGCATTGATTACCACTGCTGCCGGTATGTTTATTGCCATTCCTGCATTGTTTGCTTCACGCTATTTTCAGCGTTTGGTGCAAGAATATGTGGCTGAATTAGAGCAGCAAGCGACTTTGTTTCATGCCGCACTTTTTTATCAAAATGTTGATCTTGAAAAGCATGATCTTAAAAAAGTGGGTTAAAGCTGAAAATGAAATTCAAACGCACACAAGTTGAAGATATTCATATTAACCTTACCCCAATGATTGACTGCCTGTTGTTTATCTTGGTTTTTTTATTGTTATCGACCACTTTTAATCAGTTTAGTCGGATGAATTTGACCTTACCCGATGCGCAAGGCGTGCCGCCAAAGCAATACGAGCATAAGCTTGAAGTGGTGGTGGATGCGTCAGGGCATTACGCGATTAATGGTCAATCTATTGCCAGTAAAGAAATATCGGATTTAAATACGGCAATTAAACAGATTTCTAATGATCGCCGTGATTTAATGTTTGTGATTGCCGCAGATGCCAAAGCCACCCATCAAGATGTGATTCGGGTGATGGATGTTGCGGGTCAATTAGGATTTGTTAATATTAATATTAGTACCAAAGTTCCATCTAGAGGTTATGAGTGAAGCGAGATCTTAAAGTCTATCTGCGTCTTTTAGGGTATTTAAAACCTTTTTGGGGCATAGCAATATTGGTTTTTATTGGTTTTACAATGAGTGCGGCAACAGAAGTATCAATTGCAAAGCTATTAGAGAAAATCATTAATGCGATTCAGCATAGAGATCAAGGCTTTACTTCTATATTTCCTTTTTTGGTGGTTTTACTGATGTTTTTCCGCGGTGTTGGCTCTTTTATCGGGGGCTATTACACCGCAGTGATTTCACGTAATTTGGTGTTTAATATTCGCCAAGAAGTCTTTGCGAAATTGCTACGATTGCCGTCGCAATATTATTTAGACAATACTAGCGGTCATATTACCGCTAAAATTATGTATAACGTGGAGCAGTTGACCGCCGCGTCATCTGAATCACTCAAGACCATTGTGCAGCAAGGTTTAATTACCCTCGGATTGTTTGGTTATTTGTTATATAACAACTGGCGTCTGACGCTGGTGATTTTGATTTTTGCTCCGCTGATGGGTCTTTTGGTTCGTCAAGCTTCCAAGCGCATGCGTAAGCTGTCTTTGCAAGTGCAAGATACCATGGGTGATGTTAATCACGTGGTACAAGAAACGGTCAATGGAAATTTGATCGTGAAAGGTTTTGGTGGACAAACTTACGAACACGCACGCTTTCGTGAAAATTCACTCGAGAATTTAAAACGCGGTTTAAAAATGGTGGTGGTGCAGCAGCTCAATAGTCCAATTGTGCAATTTATTATGTCGATTGCCATGGGGATTATTATTTGGATTGCGCTGCGACCAGAGATTTTACGTGACACCAATGCCGGTGAGTTTGTGGCTTATATTACCGCTGCCGGCATGCTGAGCAAACCCATTAAAGCCTTGACCGACGTCAATGAAAAATTACAACGCGGCATGGCTGCAGCGCATTCAGTTTTTGAGTTGCTTGATTTACCAGAAGAAAAAAATACAGGTGCTTTAACCGTTGCACTACAAGGCAATATTCAATTTCAAAATGTGAATTTAATTTACCCTGATGGGCAGCAGGCGATCCGCGATTTTAATTTGCATGTGAAAGCCGGTGAAACAGTGGCTTTGGTGGGGCGTTCCGGTGCAGGTAAAACCTCGTTGGTGAATCTGTTGGTGCGTTTTCAGGATGCCACTTCAGGGCATATCTATTTAGATCAGCATGACATTCAAGATTTAGAAATTAATACCTTGCGCACTCAAGTGGCGATGGTAAATCAACAAGTGGTGCTGTTTAACCGCACTGTGCGTGAAAATATCGCCTATGGCCAATTAGAAGGTGCGCCCGAAGCTGACATTATAGCTGCTGCAAAAGCCGCTTATGCGCACGAATTTATTATGGCGTTACCACAAGGCTATGACACGCCTTTAGGTGCACAAGGTTTAAATCTATCTGGTGGGCAACGCCAACGTATTGCCATTGCACGGGCTATTTTAAAAAATGCGCCCATCCTTATTTTGGATGAGGCCACCAGTGCACTGGACAATGAGTCGGAATATTTTATTCAACAAGCATTTGATGCCGCCATGCAAAATCGAACCACGATTGTGATCGCACACCGTTTATCGACCATTGAAAATGCTGACCGTATTGTGGTGATGGATAAAGGCACTATTGTTGAGCAAGGCACACATGCGCAATTGATTGCGCAGCATGGCGCGTATTATCAGTTACATCAGCGTAATTTTGAGGAAAATTGATTGATGTCGATTGCACAGTTGATACAAAACGCTTGGAATACACAAGCCAAGTGGTTAATTGTGCTGCGACCTTTCAGTTGGCTTTATCGCGCTGGCTTTTTATTGAATAAAAAGCTCTATCAAATGGGCTTGAAGTCGACTTATCAAGCGCCTGTTCCAGTCATGGTGATTGGCAATATTACGGTAGGCGGCAGTGGTAAAACCCCGTTACTGATTGAGTTGGTCAATTATTTACACAGTCATAATATCCGAGTCGGCGTGATTAGTCGGGGCTATGGCGGCAAAGGCCCTTTTCCGGCTTATGTCGACTTAGACGCCGTCCCTGACGTGGTGGGTGATGAGCCGTGCTTAATTGTCCAATCCACGGGCGTACCCATGGTGGTTGGTTCAAATCGACAGCGCAGTATTGAGCTTTTGTTAGCCAGCCACAGTTTAGATTTGATTATTAGCGATGATGGCTTGCAACATTGGGCTTTGGCGCGTCAAATTGAATGGATTGTGCTGGATCGAAATCGTGGTTTAGGCAATCAAAAGCTCTTACCCGAAGGTTATTTGCGTGAGCCGGTAAGTCGACTGGCTACAGGCACCGTTATTGAACACGCCACGCATCCTCACTCTAATTTGCATATGCATCTACAAGCTGCAGCTCCTTATTTACTCAATGCAGTATCGGCGCAATCGTTTAACTATAATGATAGTTTTTATGCGGTGGTGGGAATTGGTTTCCCGCAGCGTTTTTATAAAACCTTAGAATCGATTGGTGTTGATGAGTTTCAATGCCATGAGTTTCCAGATCATCATGATTATGAGATTGAAGACCTGCAATTTGACGATCATCATCCCATTATTACCACCGAAAAAGATGCTGTTAAGATTTTGCCCTTATTAAAGCAAAACCCAGATTTTAACCGAGAAATTTGGGTGGTTCCGGTTGAGTCGGTACTTTCACCTCAATGCTATACAGTGTTGCATCAACAATTACAGCAATTCGGTATTGATATCTCTTAAGGTTTATCATTTATGAAACACATCGTTATTCCTGCACGTTTTGCCAGTTCACGTTTGCCGGGCAAGCCATTATTAAAGATTCATGGTCGCCCCATGATTTTACGTGTCGTGGATCAGGCCAAAAAAGTCGTGGGTTTTGATGACTTGTGTGTAGCCACCGACGATGAACGTATTGCAGCTGTATGTCAGGCAGAAGGTGTTGATGTGGTGCTGACTAATCCGAACCATCCTTCAGGGACGGATCGTTTAAGTGAAGTTGCTCGAATTAAAGGTTGGGCCAGTGACGATATTATTGTCAATGTGCAAGGCGATGAGCCACTGCTTCCTGCACAGCTGATACAGCAGGTTGCAGAGTTGTTAGCAGCAAAACCTGAATCATCCATGTCGACCTTGTGTGAGCCTATTCATAGCGTTGATGAGTTTCAGCGTGACAGCATTGTTAAAGTGGTGATGTCTAAATACAATCAAGCCTTATATTTTAGTCGTGCCAGCATTCCTTTTGACCGAGACGCAGCACAGCAGCAATTACAACCTTCACAGCAACATGCCTATCGTCACTTGGGGTTATATGCGTATCGCGTCAATTTGTTACAAGAATATGTAACGTGGGATATGGGCGTGCTTGAAAAACTAGAGAGTCTCGAGCAGTTACGTGTGCTTGAAAATGGTCATGGTATTGCCATTGCTGTTGCAGAAGTTAATTTGCCACCCGGTGTCGATACTCAAGCAGATTTAGATCGTCTTAATCAAATGGATATTGCTTACTTTGAGTAAGCATTACAATCGGAATGGGCAGTAATTGATGCAAGATAATGGCGCTGCACAAATCTATCCATGGCAGCAAAGCGTGTGGCAAACCTTAACAGGGCGCTTTCCCAAGATTGGCCATGGTTTACTTTTTTATGGTAAAAAAGGCTGCGGTAAAGAAGCTTTTGCGCAATATTTTCTAACGTGGGTGCTGTGCTTAAACCGTGAGTTAAAGCATGCGCCGTGCGGTGAATGTAGCAGCTGTTTATGGTTAAAGTCGGATACGCATCCCAATTATGTGCATATCACCACGGATGAAGACAATAAAAAAGCCAACGCCAAAATTAAGATCGAAAAGATTCGGGATTTATTGCCCTTTGTGCAGCAAACCGGCGATGGCTGGCGTGTGATTGTGATTGAACCCGCCGAGGCACTGAATCATGCTTCGGCCAACGCCTTGTTAAAAACCTTGGAAGAGCCGGGCGAGCGTGTACTGATTATTTTATTGGCCGATCATTATTTAAAACTTCCGGCCACTGTGCGCAGTCGTTTACAGTATTTTGCCTTAGACCGGATTTCAGATACACAGGCCTTAGATTATCTCAGCCACTATTTACCCAGTTCTGATACGGTAGAAAAGACCTTACTGCTTAACTTATCCAATCAAATGCCCTTACAGGCGATACAATTGGCTGAAGCGGAATGGTTAAGCAAGCGATCAGAATTTTTAAAAGATTGGCAAAAACTGGTCAGCGAAAAAAATATGCCAATGGCAATTGCGACCAAGTGGAATAAAGCACTGAGTTTTAGTGATTTTGTGCAGATGTTTGAATACTTGTTGTGCGATTTAATTTGTGTCAAGCTTAATCAACAGGTAAAAAATCCAGATCTGGATTTTACGCGGCTAGCCGAATGTTATTCTTTAGACAGCTTATTCGCAATTTATTCTGATCTGCAGCAAGCCAAACAATTTATCGGACAGAATGTGCAAAGCAATCTGGTACTGGATCAATTGTGTATCAAACTTATGAATATTGAAAATTAAAGGGAATAGAAAATGATGCAACCACGTATGGGCGGTATTATTCAAGCCAATATTCCAGACAAAGCCACTTTATATGCCAGCTATATGCCGTATGTGATTGGGGGTGGATTATTTGTTCCAACCAAACAAGCGGTTAAGTTAGGCGAAGAAGTCTTTGTTTTGGCGACGTTGCCGGAACAATCCCAAAAAATTCCTTTAACCGGTAAAGTGATTTGGATTTCACAAAAGCAAAATGGCATTAAGTTACAGGGTTTTGGAATGCAGCTTTCGGGTGAAAAGGGCGTTTATTACAAATCAGAAGTAGAAAAAGTGTTGGCGGGTCTTAAGTCTGAAGGGCGAAGTAGTTACACTATGTAATTGTTTTAATCTGTTTAGGATGTTCCCGTGTTTGTAGATACGCACTGCCATTTAACCATGCTCGACTTAACACCTTATGCAGGTGATTTAGATGTGGCACTCCAACAGGCACGTGACGCCGGTGTCTCCAAATTCATGAGCATCTCTGTCAATTTAGATGATCATATTGCACTGGCTGAAATTGCAGCACGACATAGCGATGTTGGCTATAGTGTGGGTGTTCATCCCTGTGAAGATCCTGCGGTGATGGCGCGTGCCACCACAGAACGTCTTATTGCGTTGGCGCAAGCTGAAAAAGTCTGGGCGTTGGGTGAAACAGGTTTGGATTATTTTCACAGCACAGATTTTATAGCCGAACAGAAACAGTGTTTTGCGCGTCATATTCAGGCATCAAAAGCGGTGAAAAAACCGGTGGTGGTGCATACCCGTTCTGCAAAACATGATACCGTGGACATTATTCGTGCTGAACAGTCGAGCCATGGTATTTTGCATTGTTTTACCGAAGACTGGGAAACCGCTAAAGCGGTGTTGGATTGTGGTTACTACGTTTCATTTTCCGGTATTATCTCGTTTAAAAATGCTCAAGATTTACGTGATGTGGCCAAACAAATTCCGTTGGATCGCGTGTTGATCGAAACCGATAGTCCTTACTTGGCGCCAATGCCGTATCGGGGCAAATCGAATGAACCGAAATATGTTCCTTATGTAGCCAAAGCCTTAAGTGATGTATATGATAAGTCAGTTGAGGAAATTGCTTTCATTACCATGCAAAATTTTGAAAATCTCCTTAATTTAAAGTAAAGCTTTTGAATTGATACCAACGCATAAGAGAATTACAGAGTGAAGATGGATCGTCAGGCTCAGTTTCGAGCAAGAGAAGCGTTAATTTTTCAAGTTGCAGAGCAACTACTGTTAGAAAATGGCGAATCAGGGATGACGCTTGATGCGTTAGCAGCAGAACTCGATCTTGCCAAAGGCACGCTATACAAACATTTCCAAAGTAAAGATGAGCTTTACATGCTGCTTATTATTCGTAATGAGCATATGTTGTTTGAAATGATCAAAGATGAAGAAAAAGCCTTTCCAGAACATTTGGCATTTTTCATGTTGCATCATTTGCATCATCCTGAGCGTACCGTGCTATTTCATCAAATTGAAGAGCGTCTCTCTACCACAGGTGTCGGTATTCATCTGTTGTTTAGTGAGCTTTATCAGGTCAGGAAACAACGCTTACGCATTATTTTTCGTATGACTGAAAGCTATTTGGAAAATATTCAAAGTAGCATGTCGGTGCGCGATTATTTGGCCTCTATTTGGGCTTTAACCCATGGTGCAGCGGCAATTTTGAACTCTAGCTTTTATCAACGTTATTTGGGTTCGCGTGATACCTTGCGCGTGGCTTATATTGATCAGGCATTGGCCATGCCGAAAAAAATTGGTTTTATGGAACAGTGTGTTTAAAGGTCTGCCATGAAATACACAGGATCCGCATTAATTCGTGGTTTTACCTTAATTGAATTAATGGTGGTGATTGTGATTATGGCCATTATGACCTCGTTGATTATAACCAATATCAACGGCATTGATCAGCGTAAAGCCATGCAAGCGCGTGAAGTGTTTATTTTGGATTTACATCAAATTAACCGTGAAGCCAATGATCAAGCACGCATCTTGGCCTTACAACTACAAAATGCCACGGATGTCGCGCCGTTTCAGTATGCGGTGCTTGAGTATTTAGCCGCTGCTGCGCAAAGCCCCTCTGGTGCTATGCTGATTGAAAATAAAAAATGGCAACAATATAGTGAGTTTAAACCGCGGACTTTGCCTGAACAGGTGTCCTTTAGCGTACAGTCTGTTGATCAGCAATATGAAAATGCCAAAAATAATGATTTGTTGCAAGGCGATGCGCCTAAATTGCTGTGGTTTGGCAATGGTGAAGCGAAACCTGTACGGATTCAATTTTATTTTGAGCAGCGTCCGATTGGTGAAGAAATTGAGCTTGATCATTTAGGTAAAATCAATGAAAGCTAAAGGATTTACCTTACTCGAGGTTATGGTGGCGCTGGCTATTTTTGCAACTGCTGCAATTGCCTTAACCAAAGTGGCCATGCAATATACACAAGCCACCTCAAATGCCATTGTGCGCACCAAAGCACAATTTGTGGCTTTAAATGAAGTCGCGATTATGGAAATTAATCAAGAGTGGTTGCAAGGCACACAGTCGAAACAAGTGACCGAACAAGGTGAGACGTGGCAAATTGATAAAGTGGCACAATCCACCATCAGTCCAAAAGTGCAACGTATTGAGCTACAAGTGAGTTTATTTGATGCGGACAGTGGAAAGGTAGCTGCTGGAATTACTCATTTGGTATTTTTTAACTCGAAAGTTAACGCCTCATGAGCTTGGGACTAAAGCATAAAAAAGCATTTACGCTGGTTGAATTATTGGTGGCTATTGCCATCTTTAGCGTATTGTCTGCCTTGGGTTGGCAAGTTTTTGATTATCTGATTAAAGTTAAACAGCGTAATACAGAGCATGAATTAAGATTAGGTCAACTGCAAGAAAGCTATCAACAGATTTTGCGCGATACCATTCAAGCGGTGCCGTTAACCGCCAATATTAAAAATGATATTCAACCGGCTTTGGTGTTACAAAACGGACGATTTAACTTTAGCAAAACGGGTGTCACTGATCCGTTACAACAAGGAATTTCACCCGATGAACGTGTTGAATATCAATATCGCGCCGATGAGAAAAAACTTTATCGTCTAAAATATGCCAATTTAAACAGCAGCGGACGCGATCAACCGCAGTCCAGTGTGTTATTAAGCGATGTCGATCAGTTTGAAATTTTGGTGTTAAATCCCAATGAAAGCAGCGCTTGGCCGGAAGCACAAGTAGACTTAAATGATCTGGTGCAAAAACAACAACTCCCCAAAGGCATTAAAATTAAATTAACGGTAAAAGATGTGGCCTATGTGTGGATTTTTAGTTTGTTAAATACGGACTATTTAAAGCCACAAAATGCTAATTTAAATAATAACACTCCACCCATACCACAATAAGGTCGAAAAATTGAGCATCAAGCAGCAGCAGGGAATTGCTCTTATCACTATTTTGGTGATGGTGGCATTGGCGACTATTCTGGCGGCAACAATTGCCAAGCGTCAGGCCGCTACTGCTGAGAATACCGCTTATTTAATTCGTCAAAATCAATCACTGTTATATGCCAAAAGTGCAGAAGCTTTTTTCTCAGAATTATTGGTCGATGATGCCGAAAATGCTGCTGAAGTCGATCATTTGCAGGAAAATTGGGCCAAACCGATGCCGGCTTTTCCGGTAGAAGATGGCTTTATATCGGGAAGCTTGCAAGATGAATCGGGTAAATTCAATTTAAATACTTTGGTGAACGAGCAAGGCATACCGAACGCGCAAGCAAAAGCATGGTTTGAAAAATTATTGCTCCGTGTCGATCTGCCAGCACAACTGAGTGAGGCAGTGATTGATTGGCAAGATGCCGATAACGAAACTGTCGGGGCAATGGGCGCAGAGGAAAGTTACTATCAAGGATTACCCAATGGTTATTTACCGGCCAACAGTAAATTCCATAATGTTGAACAGCTGAAATTGGTTCGTGGTTTTGAGGGGCAGAAATATCAACAAATTGCTGAGTATGTAACTGCTGCACCCAATTTAGACAGTAAAGTGAATATCAATACCGCATCTGCCATGTTATTGGCCAGTTTAGATCCTCAGTTGGATGTGCAGGCTGTTCAGCAAGCCCTACAGCAACGCCAAGCCAAGTTAGAGCACTTTAGCAGCATTAATCAACTGTGGGAGATCGCACCTTTTTCTAAAGTGGATAGCGCTATTCGGAGCGAAGTGAATAATTTACTGGGTGTACAATCCAGTTATTTTAAAGCGCGAATTGAGGTGTTGTTAAGTGAGCGTAAACGTCAATTTAGCAGTGATCTGGTGCGTAAAGATAAAACGGTCTATGTGGCCTATCGCAGCATGGCACCATTTTAATGAGATAAAGCAATACGCTGGCCGATTTTTCATTGATTTGTGTTGTTTTTATGGTGGCTATTTTGGCAATTCTTTTGCGCAGTAAAATTAGTACGCAGGCTTTTCAGTTTTGCTTTATAATCAAAATCAACTCATAAATTTTGATACCATCACGGCACATGTTAATTCGTAAGTTATTTAAGTTTGAAAATGCTCATATTGTGCGAAATTGTACATCGGATCGCTGTAAGCGCTCGATTCATGGTCATAGTTATAAAGTTGAATTATTGCTTAAAGCTTCGAAGCTTGATCATGGTCAAATGGTGTACGATTTTGGATTGTTAAAAGGCGTCATTAAAGATATTTTTGATAGCTTTGATCATGCTATTTGCTTTTGGCAGCATGACGATGCTGAATATATTGATGCCTGCAAAAAATTTAGTGCACGTTGGGTGGCCTTACCAGTTTCGCCCTCTGCAGAACAATTTTCACGGATTTTCTTCTATTTGGCGCAACAAGTGCTTGCTGCAACCATCACAGAAAATGGTGAAGGCGATGTTGAAGTCTACTCGGTCATTGTGCATGAAACCGATACTGGTTATGCGCAAAGCTTTATAGAAGACATTGATAATCTGCAAATGGGTGAATTAAGCCTTGAGCAAATCATATTTTCTGAGCAAGTCCAAGCAGAATGGACAGATTCGGCGATGTATGAAAAATTAAAACAAGGGATCAAATTCCAAAACCCAACGGTTGATTTGCAAGTAAAAATTTAAAAATCATTGATCTTGGTATGTTTATCAAAGGATTAGGAAGCAAGTATGTCTGTAACGGAACAACAGCAAGCTCAACTAGATAAAATTCAGTTAGATGCGAGTTGGAAAGGGGCGTTAAGTGAGTTTCTGCTCAGCCCCAAAATGGATGAATTAAAGCAGTTCTTGCTGTCTGAAAAGAATGCAGACAAACTGATCTATCCGCCTAGCTCCCTTATTTTTAATGCGCTGAACACGACGCCCTTAAACCAAGTGAAAGTGGTGATTTTAGGACAAGATCCGTATCATGGTCCAAATCAGGCACATGGTTTAAGTTTTTCCGTACAAAAAGGCCTGCCATTACCGCCATCTTTACGTAATATTTTTCATGAGTTAAATACTGATTTAGCCATTCCTGTGACTAAAAATGGTGATTTAACCGAATGGGCAAAACAAGGTGTATTGTTGCTCAACGCTGTTTTAACGGTTGAGGCGGGACAACCGACGTCACATCAAAAACGTGGTTGGGAAGATTTTACCGATCAAATCATTGATGTATTAAATGAGCAGTGCGAGCATATTGTGTTTATTCTTTGGGGTGCATATGCGCAGCGTAAAGGCCAGCGTATTGATCCCAATAAACATCTTATATTAAAAGCCGCACATCCTTCGCCATTGGCAGCCAATCGCGGTGGTTTTTTTGGTTGCAAAGTATTTTCTAAAGCAAATCATTATCTGAAACAAAATGGCATTGAGCCGATAAATTGGCAGCTGGACGCATGACACACTCTTCTGAACTTAAAAATTATCATCCCGATCTTATTGTAGAGCAAGCCCAAAATGGCTGGCGCGTGGTTCGTTTGAATCGGCCAAAATCGCTACATGCATTGGATGAATCCATTGTCACCGCACTGTTAAAAGTGTTCCAAGATTTTCAGTACGATGATGCTGTGAAAGCGATTTGGTTGGATTCAACCACACCAAAAGCTTTTTGTGCGGGCGGTGATGTGCGTAAGTTGCGTCAACTGGTGATTAATGATGAAGTGGCCACCGCAAACAAATTTTTTGAACAAGAATATGCATTAGATTTATTGTTACATAACTATGCCAAACCTATATTGGTGTGGGGTGAAGGTTATGTGATGGGCGGTGGACTCGGTTTATTTATGGCCGCGCCATTTCGCTTGGTAACCCCTTATTCTCGTTTAGCAATGCCAGAGATTAATATTGGTTTATATCCAGATGTGGGCGCAACACGTTTCTTAGCAGATCGTGGCGCGATTGGCCTATTTACCGGATTAACTGGTTCAATTATGACCTCGGCAGGGGCTTATAGCATTGGATGGGCCACGCATATTTGTGATATGCAGCGCGATAACGTGCTACAAAAAGTGATTAATATCGACTGGGCGCATTATCCTGCTGGAGATTTTCGTGCCATTGATGACACCTTAAATGGTCTGCATCGCCCAGTGGGGCCGGGTCCTTTGCAAAATTCACTCGATGTGATTCAGAGTGTTTGTCGTGGTGTGAATTTTGAACATGATTATGACGCGATCATTGGTTTAAAAGATGCACGTAGTGATTGGTTGCGTCAAGCCAGCGAAAATTTGCAAAAAGGTTCACCAACCACCGCAGCATTAACATGGTTGTTGTGGCAATGGGGTAAGCAGATTCATTCGTGGCATGAAATTTTTGAGCTAGAAACACAAATTTCTGATTGGAAAATTCGTCATCCGGATTTTGTAGAGGGTGTACGTGCGCGCTTAGTGGATAAAGATTTAGCGCCAGAGTGGAAAAAAGGTGCCGATTTCTCGCTTAAAGCAATTTTTTCAGATTGTCCGCCAGTGACTCAAAATGAAAGCTGGAATGCGCTGTTAAAACACTACGCTATCATCAGTTAATTGTGTTAGATGTGATGGCTCCGACAGATGAGTATTGGATGCAGTTTGCTTACGAGCAAGCTGCTATTGCGGCTTCAAAACAGGAAATTCCAGTTGGGGCTGTTATTGTCAGTCAAAATCAAATTATTGGTGCAGGCTATAATGCACCAATTTGTTTAAGCGATCCGACTGCACATGCTGAAGTTCAAGCGCTGCGTCAAGCCTGTATGCATCTTAATAACTATCGATTGCCAGAAGATGCGGTTTTATATGTAACTTTAGAGCCGTGTACCATGTGTGTGGGGGCTTTAATTCATGCACGTGTATCAAAGGTGGTGTTTGGTGCAACAGAACCTAAGTCGGGATCGTTAGTCAGTGCGCGTAAACTTTTTGAGACAGGTTATTATAATCATCAATTTGATATTAAAGCTGGTTGTTTAAGTGAGCAATGTTCTGAGCAATTAAGTGATTTTTTTAAGCATCGACGTGAACAAAAGAAAAAACAACGCTTACAAGAAAGCGTATTAAATAAGCAAAACATCTAACAGTAAATAGATAAAATCTGATAACAATCATAATGATTGATTATAATTGAGGACAAGTGATGAACTCCATTCAAGTCAAAAAAGAATTTAATGCACCGATTGACCAAGTCTTTAATCTGCTATCCAAACATGCCACTTATAATGTGGCCTTTGCTCCAATTCAAGTAGAACGCACTCAAGACTCGACTGATTCTCAATATCCAGATGGTTTGGGTTCAATACGTCGTCTAGGTTTCGGGCCAATTAAGCCACTACAGGAACAAATTACCTTATTTCAACCTAATCAGCGTATTGAATATAAAATCATTAAAAACCCTTTAATTAAGCATCATTTGGGAATTATTGAATTTGAGGCTTTAAGTGCGCAGAAAACTTTAGTAACTTACAGCATTGAATTGCAAGCGCGCGCACCGTTTGTGAGCAAACTCATTCTGACACAGCTTAAATCGGCGATTAAACTCGGTTTTTCTAAATTAGCGAAAACCGTATAGCATCAAATGGAAAATTAATGACAGTTCAAATTATTACTATTGATGGTCCAAGTGGTTCTGGAAAAGGCACACTTGCAGCTAAACTTGCCGGCCATTATCAATTTCATTTGCTCGACTCTGGCGCTTTATACCGTCTATTGGGGCTGTCATTACATCAACAAGGCTTACTAGATTGTTTAGATTCAGCGCTTGAGCAATGTATTCACATTGCGACACATTTAGATATAAAGTTTTTGACCACTGCAACTGGTACGCAAGTATTACTTGAAGGTGAAGATGTTAGCCAAACAATTCGTACAGAACGCATAGGTGAATTTGCTTCAAAAGTTGCTGCAATTCCTGAGCTTAGAGCGGCTTTGTTGGATCGTCAACGTGCTTTTGCACAAGCGCCAGGCTTGGTTGCAGATGGGCGTGATATGGCTACAGCAATCTTTCCTGAGGCGCAAGTTAAAATTTACCTGACTGCATCGGCAGAATCTAGAGCCCATCGACGTGTAAAGCAGTTGCAGGGTATGGGGCTAGATGTTAAAATAGGGAACATTTTAGCTAATATACAAGCACGAGACAAACGAGATATGGAGCGTACAGTTGCTCCACTCAAGCCAGCAACCGATGCTTATATCATTGATAGCTCAGAATTGGGTATTGATGAAGTATTTAAGTTGATGACAAACTTTGTCGCAAAGCAATTAGCTATTTAAAGAATTTTCAGCCAAAGCATAGCTAGATCAGTTTATTACGGACTATGTGGAGGCTTTATTAAACCGGCCTTGTCTGATCCAAGACCGCTGACACTATCAGGTATATCATGACCGAATCTTTTGCAGCCCTCTTTGAAGAAAGCGTATTAAATTTTAACGTTGAAAAGGGTGCTGTCATCCAAGGCGTTGTAGTTAATATCGATTCTGATTGGGTAACAGTTGACACTGGCCTTAAATCAGAAGGTATTGTTGACCGCGCTGAATTCTTAAACGATCAACGTGAACTTGAAGTTCAAGTTGGCGATACTGTTGACGTTGTTGTTGAAGCTCTTGACAACGGTATGGGTCAAACTGTTTTATCACGTGAAAAAGCAAAACGTGCTGAAACTTGGACTAAACTTGAAAAAATCTTTGAAGACGGCGAAATCGTTACTGGTATTATTTCTGGTAAAGTTAAAGGCGGTTTCACTGTAGACATCGGTCCAGTACGTGCATTCTTACCAGGTTCTTTGGTAGATACGCGTCCTATCCGTGATACAACTCACCTTGAAGGTAAAGAGTTAGAATTCAAAGTCATCAAACTTGATGCTAAACGTAACAACGTTGTTGTATCTCGTCGTGCTGTAATGGAAGCTGAATCTTCAGCTGACCGTGAAGCGCTTCTTGCTCAGCTTGAAGAAGGCCAAACAGTTACTGGTACAATTAAAAATCTTACTGACTATGGCGCATTCGTTGACCTTGGCGGTATTGACGGTCTTCTTCACATCACTGATATGGCTTGGAAACGCATCAAGCATCCTTCAGAAGTTGTTGAAGTGGGTCAAGAAGTTACTGTTAAAGTACTTAAATTTGACCGTGAACGTAACCGCGTATCTTTAGGCCTTAAACAATTAGGCGAAGATCCATGGTTAGCGATCATGAACCGTTATCCTAAAGGTTCAATCGTTAAAGCGCGCGTAACTAACCTAACTGATTACGGTTGTTTTGCTGAAATTGCTGAAGGCGTTGAAGGTTTAGTACACGTTTCAGAAATGGATCACACTAACAAAAACATCCACCCATCTAAAGTTGTTCAGATTGGTGACGAAGTTGATGTTATGGTTCTTGAAGTTGATGAAGAACGTCGTCGTATTTCTTTGGGTATCAAACAAACTCGCGCTAACCCGTGGGAAGAGTTTGCTAAAGACCATGACAAAGGCGAAAAAGTGTCTGGTACCATCAAATCAATCACTGATTTCGGTATCTTCATTGGTTTACCAGGCGGTATTGACGGTCTAGTTCATCTATCTGATATTTCTTGGAACGAACAAGGCGAAGAAGCTATCCGTCGTTACAAGAAAGGTGACACTGTTGAAGCGGTTATCTTGTCTGTAGATGCTGAAGGCAACCGTATCAGCCTTGGTATCAAACAAATGAACAACGATCCGTTCAATGATTTCTTGGCAACAAACGAACGCGGTGCGCTAGTTAAAGGTACTGTAACTGCTGTTGATGCTAAAGGCGCAACAATTAAGTTAGCTGACGAAGTTGAAGCGACACTTAAAGCATCTGAAATCAATCGCGATCGCGTTGAAGATGCAACTAAGTTCCTTGAAGTTGGTCAAGAAGTTGAAGCTAAAATCATCAACGTTGATCGCAAATCTCGCGCTATCAACTTGTCGATCAAAGCTAAAGACGAAGCTGAAGAAAAAGAAGCAGTTGCTAGCTTGAAAACTGCAGCTCCTGCTGCTGGTCAACAAGACAATGGTCCTAAGACTATTGGTGATTTGATCAAAGCTCAAATGAACAACTAAGTAAGCGTTAAAATGTATTGTTAATGTAAATTAACTAATACTTTTTACACAAATACTGTAAACGGTAGCGTAGTATTAACTTATTGCGCTACCGTTTTGTATTTAAACAGGTTATTATCGGTTTATCTACAAAGTAGCTTGATAATTAAAGAGGTCGCAGATGACTACTGAAGCGCTGAATAAGTCTGACTTAATAGAGCGAATTTCCCTTAAAAACCCACACCTAGCAGAACCTCTAGTTGAAGAGGCTGTGAAGATTATGATTGATCAAATGATAGCGGCATTGTCATCGGATGATCGTATCGAAATTCGTGGTTTTGGCAGTTTTGCATTGCATCACCGTGATCCACGTGTAGGGCGTAACCCGAAGACAGGTAAATCGGTAGAAGTGGCTGCAAAAGCAGTACCACACTTTAAACCTGGTAAGGCTTTACGTGACGCAGTGAACGAGTCAGCACAGTAATAAAAAATTCCAGACAGGGGTGTTTATGCGTTACGTATTGGTTATTTTGTTAATAGTATTGTTTGGCTACTCATTAGCTTTGGTTTTGCAAAATGGTACTGAATTAACAGTAGATCTATTATTTACCCAAGTACCTGCTATGCGTTTAGGCTTACTATTATTATTAACGTTGGTTTTAGGTGTAGTGTTAGGGTTATTAATCGGTGTACAAGTTTTCCGTGTATTTCAGAATAACTGGGAAATTAAACGACTACGTAAAGATATCGAGCATCTTCGCAAAGAACAAATTCAGACGGCCCAATTGGCTGCTGCTGAAGCTGCCGCGCACACTCGGCATGAAAAAACTGTATTAGATATTACCCCCGAAAATAAAAGCCCATTATAATGGGCTTTCTTTTTGTCTGACCGAAGGTAAGTCTCTTGAGTATCATTGTTGCATTAGATGCTAAAAGCCAGTATGACGCGTTAACTCTTGCGGAACAGTTAGATCCTGCATTATGTCGAGTAAAAGTTGGTAAAGAGTTATTTACCCATGAAGGTCCGAGTGTAGTTAAGGCATTACACGGCAAAGGTTTTGAGGTGTTCTTGGATTTAAAATTTCATGACATTCCAAACACTACA
The DNA here is from genome assembly GCF_000816495.1 of Acinetobacter harbinensis. Taxonomy (GTDB): domain Bacteria; phylum Pseudomonadota; class Gammaproteobacteria; order Pseudomonadales; family Moraxellaceae; genus Acinetobacter; species Acinetobacter harbinensis. The sequence goes on along the minus strand of NZ_JXBK01000001.1, from coordinate 1,877,375 downwards.
GCACAAGCAGTTTGTGCGGCAGCCGATTTAGGGGTCTGGATGGTGAATGTTCACGCGTCAGGCGGCCGTAAAATGATGCAAACTTGTGCCGAACGTTTGCGCCAAGGAAATTATCCAACCCAACTGATTGCTGTAACTGTCTTGACCTCGATGAGCCGTGAAGATTTAAAAGATATTGGTTTGGATATTGAACCGTTTGAGCAGGTTAAGCGTCTGGCTAAGCTTACCCAAGAAAGTGGCTTGGATGGCGTGGTGTGTTCTGCTCAAGAAGCAAAAATGTTACGTGAAACATTGGGACCGGATTTTGCTTTGGTTACACCGGGTATTCGTCCTGCAGGTTCAAATGCGGATGATCAAAAACGTATTGTGACTCCGCAACAGGCAATGTTAGATGGCTCTACGCATTTGGTGATTGGGCGTCCTATTACCCAATCTAGCAATCCACATCAAACTTTACGTGATATTGCTGCAACACTTTAAAATCAGATATATGAATAAAAAAAGCTGACCTAATGTCAGCTTTTTTATTGATATGGTTTATAGATTTGATACTTCTAGTTATGTTGGATATCTAAATGTAGTGTTCACTATTTTATAAAGCCGCCAAAATACTGACTGCAATCGGGGCAAGAATAGATAGAATCAGTCCACTGACCATGGCATGCGGAATATAATCATTACCGCAGGCTTGTTTAACCATCGGTAAGGTGACATCCATAGCAGTCGCTGCAGCTGAAGAAATGGCTGACCGTGGATAACGCCAACCAATAGCGTACATCAACAAAATGGCAATAATCTCTCTAAAAAGATCATTCATCAGCGCGATACTACCCAGTTGCGCATTTTTAAGTTCGGTGACCACAATGCCAGTCATGGAATAAAAACCATAACCTTGTGACAGCATAATCAGATCTTTTAGACTGATATCTTGAATGATGAGTGCGCTAAAAAGTGCGCCTAAAATTGAACCTAATATACAGCCCATCGGCACCAGCATGATTTTCCAATTAAACCATGTTTTATCGATGGGCGAATAAGCTAAATCTAAACCAATCAAGAACATGAAAACCAGCAGTAAATTCCATGTACTGAGTGCTATATTGTATTCAAAATAATGAAAGAGTTCGGCCAGTGCATATCCTGCTAGTAAAGCGATAAAAGCATAGCTAATATTGAGTAATGATTTAATCAGCAGTGCGGCAGAAACTTTACCTTGAGTAGGTTGATAACCTAAACTTTTAAATAACCCATAGCAGCAGACGAATGCACCCACTGATGTGGCGAGTGCAAGAATCAAGGCATTAGATAAAATTTGCCAAGGGTGATCAATCTGTTGCAGAGTTTGCGAGAACTCAATCGCAATTGCCAGCAGCAATACATAAGTAAAATAGGGCAGAATTTTAAAAGCAAATTCTTCCAACCCGTGCGGGAGTTTGCCTGAAACAACAAAACCCAAAAATAAGCAAATCAAAAGTTGAGTAATCAGCCAGAATGATTGCATATCAATGATCAATAGGTAAAAGCAGAGCTGGCTATTATGACGATTAAAGATTTATCTTGCACAGCGAAGTAAGAATTTCTGCCGTTATTAAAGTGGTATTGGTTAGATTCTATGCGTTTCGATTGAACGAGACAAAGCTGAACCAACTTTAGAGTTATATTTTTGTGATTTATATTGTATATGGGTAGAGATTGCTTCAGCTAAGCAGTTAGATTATAAAAGATTGCACTATTTAAAACGCTCTAAAAATTGATAGATTTAGCAATTTTCAACCATGACATTTTAGAGTAAAAAAGATAACCACATCTTTATTGCGAACTGTGCAAAAAATCTATACTTGATCTAAGGTATTGAAGTTAAACACTCTGCACAGTGAGGAAAAATGAGAGTTGATTCAATGTTAATACACGACTAGAAATGTCATGCATACCTTTAGCGTAGATTATTATCATCTATCTTGAGCAAATAGGGCATACTTTTTAAGCTAAGAATATGACGAGTCTAATTTTGATGGCTTATAAGCTCGAAAAATTAGATTACCTATTGAATAGCCTAAGTCGATTAATGCCAAAGTGTTATAGATTTCATTTCAATCTTCGCTATACTTTCAATAGCCTAAAAATAGTACTCAATGATATGTCAGATTTAAATTCTAAACACAGCACCGCTTTTACGCCTTTGTCTCCAGTAGAACGTTATGCGCAAGCGATATCATCTGGGCAATTTATGCCCGATGATGCACAAGCACAAGCTGTTCACGAGTTAGATCGCGTTTGGCAAGAACTGATTCAGCGTTTTAAAGCATCGAAAAAAGCCTTTCGTCGTTTTCGTCGTCAAACCTCACCACGAGGTGTGTATATGTGGGGCGGAGTCGGACGAGGTAAGACGTGGTTAATGGATCAATTTTTTGAGTCTATTCCTTTTCGTCGTAAGATGCGGATGCATTTTCATCATTTTATGCAGCATGTACATCGTGAACTGAATAAATTGTCAGGACAGCGTGATCCGCTGGAGTTGGTTGCTGATCAAATCTATCAACAAGCAGTGGTGATTTGTTTTGATGAGTTTTTCGTATCAAGCGTAACCGATGCAATGATTTTAAGTGAATTATTCCAAAAATTATTTAATCGTGGTGTGACCTTAATTGCCACATCCAATATTGCACCAGATGGGCTATATAAAAATGGTATTCATCGCGACCGTTTTCTACCGACCATTGAACTGGTAAAAAAGAACTGTGTAATCTTAAACGTCGATGCGGGTGTAGACTATCGTTTACGTGTGCTTAAGCAAGCGCAATTGTTTAAAAATCCGCTGACCCATGAACATAAAAATTGGATGGCGCAGCGTTTTACCGCCTTGACGCAAACACAAAGTATTTCTCAAGAACCAATTATTATTAATAATCGTATTGTTGAAACCATGGGACATACTGAAGATATTTTATGGTGTGAATTTTCTGAATTGTGTATGAAGCCACGTAGTCCAGCAGATTTTATTGAAATCTCTAATATTTACAATACTGTATTGGTCAGTAATGTACCGCATTTGACCGATTATTTGTCTGAAGGAACGCGACGTTTTGTTTATCTTGTGGATGAGTTCTATGACCGCGGCG
>NZ_JXBK01000001.1:1873873-1874246 GCF_000816495.1 Acinetobacter harbinensis | reverse complement strand
GAAATTACTCTTAACCTCAGAAGATTCAATTGTTGATATTTATCAAGGTCAGAAAATGGCTTTCGAAATTGAACGCACGCGTTCACGTTTACTTGAAATGCAGTCTGATGAGTACTTAAATACAGAGCATAAGCAAATTCAGCAAATGGAATCATAATTAAATTGAAAAAAAGCGCCAGATGGCGCTTTTTTTCTGCGTATTCATATGCATTTTAGTAACACGAAACACTGGTTATTGCACAGCCTTTGTTCTATAACTATAGCAGTGTCGACTTTTTATGCGATTTTAACTAAAAATCTGCACTTAAGTCTAATGTCGACCTGTTAAAAACTTAATACACTATAAAAAAGGCATCTGGACTGAGGTACATAG
>NZ_JXBK01000001.1:1857216-1873863 GCF_000816495.1 Acinetobacter harbinensis | reverse complement strand
GAGCTATATTTTATTAAATAATATACATATTTATTTTATAAAAAATGATCACTATTTAGCAATGTGATAATACTATTCAGCTAGATTTAAATCGGTATACTAGAATCTCTTGTGATAAAAAGTAGCAATATCAGGAAAGACAATGACTGCACGTATTCAAAAAGGCAAGTTAGCAATTGCTAAAGAACTTTACGATTTTATCGAAAATGAAGCATTACCAGGTTCTGGTTTAGACAGCGCAACATACTGGAAAAACTTCGAGCAAGTTGTTGTTGATCTTAGTCCGAAGAATAAGACGCTTCTTGCTAAGCGCGATGATCTTCAGGCTAAAATTGATGAATGGCATCGTAACAATAAATTTGAATTAGAAGCTTACAAAGCTTTCCTTAAAGAAATTGGCTACTTATTACCAGAAGTAGAAGATTTCCAAATCAGCACAGAAAATGTCGATGAAGAAATTGCTTTATTGGCTGGACCACAGCTTGTAGTGCCAGTACGTAATGCACGTTATTGCTTGAACGCTGCCAATGCGCGTTGGGGTTCTTTATATGATGCACTTTACGGTTTCGATGTTATCTCGGACGAAAATGGCGCAGAAAAAGGCAAAGGCTACAATCCTGTACGCGGCGAAAAAGTGGTGGCATTTGCCAAAAACTTCTTAAATGAAACTTTCCCGCTTGTAAGTGGTTCACATGCAGATGCAACTCAATATGCGGTAGCGCATAATGCACTGGTGGTGACTTTAAAAGATGGTACTCAAACCACTTTAGCGCATGCAGCACAATTTGTAGGTTATAACGGCGAAGCGGCCAAACCGACAGAAATCGTATTTAAAAATAATGGCTTGCATGTCGTTGTAGAAATTGATGCCAATAGTGCAATTGGTAAAACGGATGCAGCAGGGATTAAAGATTTAGTCTTAGAAGCTGCCGTCACCACGATTCAAGATTTAGAAGACTCGATTGCTGCTGTTGATGCAGAAGAAAAAGTTGAAGGCTACCGTAACTGGTTAGGGCTGATGCGCGGTACTTTACAAGAATCGATTGAGAAAAATGGTAAAACCGTTACTCGCGAATTAAATAAAGACCGTACTTATCAAAATCTAGCCGGCAGTGAAACCTCTATTCATGGTCGTTCATTGATGTTACTTCGTAACGTCGGTCACTTGATGACCAATCCGGCCATTCTTGTAGATGGTGCGGAAATTTACGAAGGCATCATGGATGCATTGATCACACCATTGTTGTCTTTTGCCGACATTAAAGGCCAAAACGAAATTAAGAACTCACGCAAGGGTTCTATGTATATCGTTAAACCAAAAATGCATGGTCCAGAAGAAGTGGCTTTTGCTGTTGAGCTTTTTGAGCGTGCTGAACAAGCGCTGGGTCTACCGGCTAAAACGCTTAAAATCGGTATTATGGATGAAGAGCGTCGCACCTCTGTCAACTTGAAAAACTGTATTGCTCAAGCCAAAGACCGTACTATCTTTATTAATACTGGTTTTATGGACCGTACGGGTGATGAAATTCATACCTTTATGGAAGCCGGTCCTTTTGTGCGTAAAGGCGAAGTAAAAGGTCAAATTTGGTTCCCAGCGTATGAGAACCGTAACGTGATGGTGGGCCTTCAAGCCGGTCTACGTGGAAAAGCGCAAATTGGTAAAGGCATGTGGCCAAAACCAGATATGTTGCTTGATATGTACAAAACCAAAACTGAGCATCCAGAAGCGGGTGCAAGTTGCGCATGGGTTCCATCACCAGCAGGTGCGGTGATTCATGCGATTCATTATCATCAAATTAATGTTGCAGAGCGTCAAAAAGAATTGTTGGCGACTGAAGCCCTACCTTTAGATGACTTGTTAACGCCACCTTTAGCCAAAGATACCAATTGGTCGGAAGATGAAAAAACCAAAGAACTTGAAAATAACTGTCAAGGGATTTTGGGTTATGTGGTTCGTTGGGTAGATTTAGGCGTAGGTTGTTCTAAAGTTTTAGATATCAACAACGTAGGCTTAATGGAAGACCGTGCAACGCTACGTATTTCATCTCAACACGTGGCCAACTGGTTGCGTCACGGGATTGTAACGCGTGCACAAGTTGAAGAAGTGATGCAACGTATGGCAAAAATTGTGGATGAGCAAAATGCCAATGATCCACTTTATACTGCTATGTCGACTGACTTTGATAACAACATTGCGTTCCAAGCTGCATCTGACTTGATCTTTAAAGGTGGTCAACAGCCATCAGGTTATACCGAGCCGTTGCTACACGCGGCACGTTTAAAATTAAAAGGTTATACCGGTGACTAAGTTCACTGTGTAAAACAGAAAAAGTCTCTTCGGAGGCTTTTTTTATGCTTTGCGTAATATTTTAACTACAACACTCTACTATTTGACTGCTGTTATTCATCATAGAGTAAAGCTTGATTTTAAGTCAGTATAGGAAAAAGTAGATGGAACATAAAAAATATAGCAATCTAAATCAGCACTATATTGCCGGCAAGTGGTTAGAAGGGCATTCAGATAAAATCATTAAAAATAGCAATCCTTATAACCAAGAACTCATTTTTGAACTAAAAGCGGCAAGTACTGAAGATGTTGATTGTGCTTATCAGGCGGCTTCGGATAGTTTTACTACATGGTCTGTCACTTCGCCTGCTGAACGAAAAAACTTAACCTTAAAAGTAGCGGAAATTATTCAAGTCCGCCGTGAAGAAATTATTGATTGGTTAATTCAAGAGTCGGGCAGCACCCGTTTAAAAGCCAATTTAGAAGTAGACGCCACCCTAAATATTATTCAAGAAGCGGCCACATTTCCGCATAGAGTAATGGACAGTAAACTTAAATCACAAGATCCTGAGCGACGCAGTTGGGTGTATCGTCAGGCGTTGGGCGTCATTGCGGTTATAAGCCCGTGGAATTTTCCGCTACATTTGAGTATGCGTTCAGTGGCTGCAGCTATTGCTCTTGGTAACACTGTCGTGCTTAAACCGGCCACAGATACACCGGTGACTGGGGGTATATTGTTGGCTAAAATATTTGAAGAGGCAGGTCTACCCGCAGGCGTATTGAATGTCGTGGCAGGCTCAGGCAGTGAAATAGGCGATCACTTCGTTGAGCATAAAGTACCAAAGCTAATTTCATTTACTGGTTCAACTCAAGTAGGGCAACGCGTAGGACAATTGGCGGTTGGTGGTAAATATTTAAAACGTATTGCATTAGAACTGGGTGGTAATGCACCGTTAGTGATTTTAGATGATGCCGATTTAGATTTGGCCGTTGAGTTGACCGTGATGGGACGTTTTCTGCATCAAGGGCAAATTTGTATGAGTACCAATCGCGTGATTGTGGATGCTTCTATCTATCAAGCCTATGTGGATAAATTGGTCAAACGTACCCAATCTATTGTGGTGGGTGATCCAAATAAAGCAGATACCTTGATTGGTCCAATTATCAATCAGGCTCAGGTTGAGAAAATTAAAAAAATTATTCAACAAGCAGAGCAAGATGGTGCAAAGCTGATTGTTCAAAGTGAAATTAAGGGCAATGTAATACCACCCCATATTTTTGTCGATGTTGATCCCAATTCAAGCCTGTCTAAAGATGAAAGTTTTGGGCCGGTATTACCGATTATTCAAGCAAAAGATGAAGCGCATGCGCTACAACTGGCCAACGATACTCATTTTGGGTTATCTAGTGCAGTGTGTACCGCAGACTATGAGCGCGGAGTGGCTTTTGCTCTTAAAATTGATGCGGGTATGACGCATATCAATGCAATTACCGTGGTGGATCAGGCCAATGCACCATTTGGTGGTGAGAAAAACTCTGGTTTAGGACGCTTTAATGGGCAGTGGATTTTAGAAGAATTTACCCGTACTCATTGGATTACGGTCCCTAAAGATCAATAGTCGATTTTCTTAAATATTTATATTGGGTCAGGATAATCTTTTTGATAACGCTGACCTAATACCATTCAGCGACTATTGATTTTATTTTAATGCATGAATTGGCTTGAGTAACTTAAATAGAATGCCTGATACATAACTGCGATGGAGTAAAATCATAGTTTGTAAAATTTATCATGGCATATTCTGAGTCTGTTTATTGAAGTGAAAATTAAACGCTCAGTCATTGTGGATGATGAGCGTTTATTAAATTCATATTTAACGTGAAAGTGTGCCGATATTCAAATCATGTACAGATCAATTTTCTGTGGCAGATTTTGACTGTTCGCATCTAAATTTTCTGAAAGTAGGCAAATAAAATTGATCACTCACTTTGGGAAGCAGATAGCGTTTAGTGCGCTAAGTTGCGAAAAATATGCTTTAAGCTATCCATCATTTTTTCAACTTGTAATGGCGTTAAACCGTCAAAGGATTGCTCTAGCACCACTTGGGTTAGATCATTAATCTTTTGCGTCATTTGCTCACCTTTTTCAGTTAATAAAACACGGGTAATACGCGCATCATCTTCGCAGCAATAGGTGTTGACGAGGCCTTCATCTTTTAAGCGATAAATGATTTTAGTGGTGGTCGACATTTTAGAGATAATCATTTCAGATAAATCTGAGACGCTGGCATGAGATTTTGTTTTTAAGGCCATTAAAATGCGACGACGCGAATTATCTAAGCCATATTTTTTTAACGCATGATCGACATTTTGTACATGTTGGGCATGTACTTGAGTGACCCAATAAAAAGGAAAATTATCTAAACTGAAGTCTTCTATAGAAGGTAAGAATTTACTATATCGTTTGCTCATGAAAAGTTTCCTTATTTATTTGTTATAATTGTGATGAAAGTGAGTTGAAAAAACCAAAAAATACTGCGAGTAATACATTTCTTTCTCCCATAAAAAAGATCAATACCTACTAAAACGGTTGTGCTAGAGACTAGCGTGCTAAATTTTTAAAAATCTGTTTAAGGCTTTCTAGCATTTTTTCAATTTGTAACGGGGTTAAGCCATCAAAAGATTGCTCTAAAACCACATGCGTTAAATCATTAATTTTTTGTGTGGTTTCTTGTCCTTTATCGGTCAATACCACGCGAGTAATTCGTGCATCATCTTCACAGCAATGTGTATCCACCAAGCCTTCATCTTTTAGACGATAAACAATTTTGGTGGTGGTCGACATTTTAGAGATAATCATTTCGGATAAATCCGATACGCTGGCCTGCGGTTTTGCTTTTAAAGCCAATAAAATACGACGACGCGAATTGTCTAAACCATATTTTTTTAACGCGTGATCGACATTTTGTACGTATTGCGCATGTACTTGAGTGACCCAATAATAAGGAAAATGCTCTAAATTAAAATTTTCTGTAGATGGTAAAAATTTATTGTACTTTTTGGTCATGGCCGGACAACCTCTAATTGACTGCTGTAATTGTAAGTCCTTTCTAAAAAGCACTTTATTTAAAAGCTATTTCATTCGATGTCATATAAAAATATTTTTATCAATCAGTTCTGATCGGTTGAGCGTTGCTTTAAATTGTTTAGAAACTTAATTGATCGGTTTCTAAGTACTAATATCCAGCACGATCGATCAAAGTAAACAAGGTGTAGCGGTCTTTGTCTGAGTGGAATAGCACCATACTTTAGGTGAATTTCCGTTCCTCTTTTTATACTTCAGCATTTTGATATAAAGCTGAAGATCATATCGCCGTGGGTGAGTCGTCTTATAAAACGACAGCTAAAAGCAGTTCAAACTTTTGGTTCTTGTGCATCACCACGACTTTAACTTGATGCTGATCAAATGATAAATCTACATTAAGAGCAAGACCTTCATTGCCAGTATCAGCAATCGTTTTTAACGTTTTTTGAAGGTAATGTTTTTTCATTTGTCATAGCGAGTAATCTGTAAAATTTTTGCTTGGATTAAACACTGACTCATCTAAGTTTAGCCATAAACTAAATTAACAATTTTGGCTGCCTTTCATTCTAGTCAAAAAAATAATTTTAGGAACTGATATTTTTAAGGCCATATTTTTAACAGTTACGCGGCATACAACCTAAGTTGATATACTTATCAAGTAAAATATGTAATTAAATTAACAAAAACAATACTTTATATTTGTGGTTGTTGTTCTTTTGTGGTCTTTTCGCAAAATATACTCCATATTTTAGATTTTTTGTGATCTATAAAATCCGACGAACGGTAGGTCATGTCACTTAATTTAATATAAATGAGACACAAGTCGCATTATTTTCACTTAAAAATATAGAAAGTTAATCATATAATTTATCAATGATTAATCATGAGTATATTTAAAATAGAACAGTTGAGTGATATTTGGCCGCTAAACAATCAGTTTGAGTCTACTATTTCGCTATTTTTTAGAATTAAAGTACTTAAATTTTAGGCTGTTTATTGGCGATCGTAATTTAAGGTACGCCCATCAACAGCAGTTATTTTTGGATGGGTTCTATGAATGAATAGCGTAGTCTTACTGACTTATCTCTGCTTAAAAATTATTCTTTAGTAAGATGCTGAAGTACGTGCTTGTGAGTTTTTTGATGAAAATAGAAGTTATAGGTTGAATTGCATAGCACGAGTAAACATAGGTCGAGCGATTTTTCAGTTGGGCTAGATCAACACTATTTTGAGTAAACCATAAAATGGATCTATATTTTAGGATTTGATCACTTCAATATCGGTATATTGCTGGATTGAGTCTGCATTTAACTGTTGAATATTATCTAAAAAAGCCACATTAAACTGTCCTAAACTTTGAGCTTGTTCAAAAGCAAGTTTCCCCGCAATGGCAAAATGTACATGTGCGGCAAGAGCGGAAATAGAAGGGCTGCTAATGGCAGAATAGGCTGCAATTAAAGCACCCAGTGCACAACCGGTTGCTGTAACTTTAGGCTGTAAGAAAGAACCGCCGTTGACTTGAATCACGGCATCCCATTCTTTACTTAAAATAAAATCAGCTTCACCAGAGATAGCCACGCACTGTGTCTGTGCTAAAAGAACGCGAGCGGAATTATATACATCTATGCTGGCTAAAGTGCTATCTACACCTTTTGATTGGCTTTGACTGCCTGCTAAAGCACTAATTTCTGAAGCATTACCACGAATAACTGTCGGCGCGTATTGCAGTAATTCATCAACCATTGCCGAGCGCCATTTTAAAATTGAGCCATAACCGACAGGATCGAGTACCCAAGGGGTATTCGTACGCTGCGCCGTTTGTGCAGAAATTTGCATGGCTTGCATTTGTTCAGTGGTGGGTGTACCCAGATTAATACTTAATGCTGCAGCAATACTGGTAAAACTCTCCGCTTCCCATGGATTATCAATCATGGCAGGAGATGCACCCGCCGCCAATAAAACATTAGCGGCATAGTTTGCTGCTACGCTATTGGTTATACACTGCACCAAAGGCTGCTGAGCTTGCAGTTGCGTCCATGCTTCAACAATAAGCGGAATGAGTGTTGCACTTGATGTCATGGCATTTTTTCCTTAAGCGGTGATCGGGCTGTAAATAATCTTATGGGTATTTATTGAGTAAAGTAATGGTCTTGATGTTTACAGACACGACAGCATAATGTGACATATTTTTCAGCATCGTAATCTACTGTAAGATCATTAGAGCCGCAATACATACAGCGTTTTTGTGAATAAAAGCTTAAGCGCGGTTCCATTTTTTTCCACAGTCGCCAGATGGGTTGAAAAAATACCCGTTCATCACTGCCTAAAAAGCGAAAAAATAAGATTTCACTCATTTTACTAAAAGGTAGATTGTCTAAGCGTGGCAGGGTAGTCGTTTCCCATTTCTGACTTACTGCACGTTCGCGATATTGTTGTAAGGTCTTTTTTAATAAGTTGGTGTTAATAAAGTTTTCATTGCGTGGTTGCAACGCTTTTTGCTGATATAAATATTCCAAAGCCGTTTGAACCAAATAATAAATCTGTCCCACGGCCAATGAGTCCATTAAGCGATAACAAAAAGTCTGAAAAGCATTGTTTCCGGCAATTTGTATGCCCCACGACCGGCAATAGAATTGAGCAAACTGAATAATTTCCTGATAAAGCACTAAATAAAGTACATTCTTGACTTCATCCGCATTTTTAAAGGGCACACCCATGCTTAAATTTTCATAGAACCAATTGCGTAGTTGTTGCGTCACACTAAATAAACTTGGTTCTGAATAACCATCTAAACGCACATTGACATAATAATGATGCGCTTCTGAGGCAAAATCTTTGGCAATTAAAATCTGGTCTTTGACCAATTGCTTGATCAAGTAATTTTGAAATAAATAGTTGGGTGTAATCGAGTGGTATTTGATGACTTCCCAATCAATATATTCATGGTGCGTGGTGTGTTCTTGAACCTGATTGTCCAATATGCTGAGTAAAAAAAGTTTATTTAAAAAGCTAATTTGATCAAGTCGATATTCAACAGTTTGTTTGTCTTTGGATTTAATTTTACGTTGTTCTTGCAGGCGTGTTTCTGTCAGCATTCTTTTTCGATTAGACAGACATTTCTCACAATGGCAATTGCTTTTGCCATCTTGAAAAACCCGATGTTGGCAGTGACTACATTCATGGAAATGAATGGCTTGATCATATTGTTCTGCTTCAATCCAGAACATAGAGGCCTGACATAAGGGGCATGATGTACTTTCATCTAATTGTTTTTGCAGAATTTGAAGAAGCATAGAAAAAATCAACCACAAGTTTGCTGAATCATGGCGTGGATTATACACCGCTTGGTTGCTGTAAGAGCCTGCAAAGCCCAATAAAGCACAGCTTTAAAACATATTACTTTTATTTTAAAATAGCCTAAGTTTTTATAGCTTGCTGATTTATTTTAAAGACTGAATTGCTTATCGTTAATCTTAGATGAATTCCGTTGATAAATTATGCTTAAATTTCTTGTTGCATCCGCAAATACAAAACTAATTAAAGTGGCTTAAAAGCAGTGATCCATGCTGCAGTATTGAAGTTAAAATTTTTTATCAGATTTATTTTAATAGTTTAATTCCACTTCATTGACTGCATCTAAACGTAACTTCTTTTTATGAACACTAGATAAAATAATTGTACAGATCTAGCGATGATCAATTGAAAATGAGCAGGCATGCGCCCATATACAATTTAAAGCAATAGCACAGACAGATTGTGAGCGTTATCGTATGATCGATATATTTTCACACAACAAAGTCTTGGCTTACAACAACAGGATTAGGACATTATATGAATATTGCGGCAAACCCAGTGGTGCAAGCAGAGCAAACTGTATATCTAAAGGATTATGAAAAGCCTTCTTTTTCAGTTGATTCCGTTCATCTCGATATTCAAGTCTATACAGATCAAACCAAGGTCAATTCTAGCTTGGTGATGAAGCGTCAAAATGTAGGAGATTTGGTGCTGTTGGGGCGTGACTTAGAATTAATATCGCTAACCTTAAATGGAACGCGCTTAAGTGCAGCAGATTATCAACTCGACAGCGAACAATTGATTATTAACAACGCACCTGATGATGTGATTTTAAACATCGAAGTGATTATTCATCCAGAAAGTAATACGCAGTTAGAAGGTTTATACCAAGCCGGTAGCGATTTATTTGTCACGCAAAACGAGCCGGAAGGTTTTCGTAAAATCACCTTTTATCCAGATCGTCCTGATGTACTTTCAGTCTTTACCACACGCGTTGAAGCCGATACTCAATTTCCGGTATTACTGGCCAATGGTAATTTAATCGAAGCCGGTGAAGCAGATACAGGTCGTCACTATAAAATCTGGCAAGATCCAACTAAAAAACCGGCTTATTTGTTTGCTTGTGTGGTGGGCGATTTGGCGGTTTTAAAAGACCAATATGTGACTTCAGAAGGTCGTCATGTTGCGCTGGAAATTTATGCAGTAGAAAAAGATATTCCGAAATGTCACATTGCCATGCAAGCCTTAAAGCACTCTATGCGTTGGGATGAGGAACACTATGGCCGTGCCTATGATTTAGATAATTATATGATTGTGGCCACCAGTGCATTTAATATGGGTGCAATGGAAAATAAAGGTTTAAATATCTTCAATACTTCATGTGTTTTGGCAGATGAGGAATTTACCACTGATGCTGCGATTATGCGTGTGCAGTCAGTCATTGCGCACGAATACTTTCATAACTGGACGGGTAACCGAATTACCTGTCGGGATTGGTTCCAGTTGTGCTTAAAAGAGGGCTTAACCGTATTTCGTGATCAGTCGTTCTCGGAAGACCTACAGTCCGCTGCGGTACAGCGTATTGATGATGTGGCCGTCTTAAAAGGCCATCAATTCCCTGAAGATTCAGGTCCACTGTCACATCCACCACGTCCCGATCATTTTGTTGAAATTAATAACTTCTATACCGCAACCGTGTATGAAAAAGGTGCGGAAATTAACCGCATGATGGCAACATTGTTGGGTAAAGAAAAATTCCGCCAAGGCACAGATGAATATTTTAAGCGCCATGATGGTCAGGCAGTAACGGTAGAAGACTGGGTGGCTGCATTAACGGCAGGTTCTGGCGTTGATTTATCCAAGTTTCTGATTTGGTACAATCAGCCCGGTACACCAAAACTTGAAGCGCAAGGTGAATATAATGCCGAGCAACAAACCTATCGTTTAAATTTTAAACAGTTTTTAAAAACGCATCCCAAATATCCAAATTTACAAGCAGTGCCAATTCCTGTGGCTTTGGCTTTGTTTAACTCAGAGACCGGCGAACAGTATTCATTGCAGTGCGCTGCGTTATTTGAAAATGCAGTCAAAGATGGTCTGTATTTATTTGATCAAGATGAAGCCAGCATTGAATTTAGCGGAATTACTGCAAAACCGGTGGTATCTTTACTGCGTAATTTTTCTGCACCGGTCAATCTTGATTTTAACTATTCAGATGAAGAATTGGCTTTTCTCATTCAATATGAAACCAATGGTTTTAATCAGTGGCAAGCCGCACAAACCTTGCTTGAACGTATTTTATTAAATGGACATGAAGCGCATGTCTATATAGCGGCGATTAAAAATACGTTACCTCAATTAGTGGAAAAAGATCCGTTATTGGCTTCACGTTTATTTGATGTGCCGACTGAAGGTTATTTAGGTAGTCGTATCGATCAGGATTATTCTCCAGTCACGATTCAAGAGCAGCGTAATGCGCTATTGAATACCTTGGCACGTGAGTTAGGCTCGTTCTGTAAAGACACTTATTTGGCTTTAGATCCATTGATGCAAACCGAGTTTTCCCAAGCCATGGGTGTGCGTGCATTAAAAAATATTATGCTGAATATGTTGGCGCGTCAGGGCAATACGCTGGCGTTTGATTTGGCCGAAGAGCAGTACATCAATACTGGCAATATGTCTGAACGTTTGGGTGCGCTTAAAGTTTTGGTTTGGAATGACGCACCGCAAGCCCAAGCAGTATTGGCTGATTTTTATGATCGCTTTAAAGATGAGGCGTTGGCTTTAGATCAGTGGTTTATGGTACAAGCCTCACATCCCAAAGCAACTGCTGCAACGATTGAATATTTAACCTCACATCCGGATTATGATTTGGGTACACCAAACCGTATCCGTGCCGTTAGTGGTGGATTAAATGCCAATCCAGTGAATACATGGGGTTTTGGTGTTCAACACTTCATTGATTTGGCTAAATATTTAGATAAGAAGAACCCTATTGTGGGCGCTCGCTTATTACAAGCACTTTCACGTTGGTACACATTGGCTGAAGCACAACGCACTGAGGTGAAAAATGCACTAGAGGCTTTAACCACTGAAGTGAGCTCTAAAAACGTGGTGGAAACCTTAAAGAGCATGTTGAGTATCTAAACTCAACATTGTTTGAATCAGCATTAAAAGCCTTCTCTCGGTTCAGACCCAGAGGAGGCTTTTTACTTTTATACAGTTGGTTCGAGTGAGGAGTTAAATCTTTCTAATTCGCTAAAATTCAGTAAAAAAATTAAAACTAAAATTAAAAATGTCATTGTGATAAGTGAATGTAGAACAAGCTGTATGAGATACAGCATGTTGCTTATTGATATAAAGCTAAATCAGAATAGATAATCAGTAGACGTGGCAGCAATCATCGGCCTTATAAAAACTCTTGCCACATGTCTTAGCTAAAAAGAATTTAAGCTAGAGCTGAATCAGCTGGATGTAATTTATTGATTAAAAAAAAGTCCCTTTTTAGGGACTTTTTGCGGCTTAAACTTTAATGATTAGCACTGGAATAGGTGACTGTGTTAACACCGCTTGGGCTACACTTCCTAAAACCAATTTTTTAAATCCGGTGCGGCCATGTGAGCCCATGACAATTAAATCTGCACCGACTTCATCCGCCACATGAATAATGCCTTCTGCCGGTGATACACCACGAATGACTTTGGTATTAACCTCAATGCCATCACGCAAAAAGGATTGTTTAATGTCGGCTAAGCGCAATTGTGCATTTTGTTCAGCGCGCATAAAGTAGTCGGTAATAGCAGGCGCAACTTTATAAAAATCGACACCCACAAATGGATCGACAGTAATTACACTAGTCACTGTGATTTTGCAATTCAGTGATTCAGCCAAAGATAATGCTTGCTCAACTGCTGCATAAGAAATAGGTGACTCATCTACCGCAACCAAAATGTGTTTATAACTCATGAAATTATCCTTATGAAGTAGAGCAAATGAAGAAAATTATTTTTAATACTTATCGCGTGTTTTAAGCGGGCGCAAAAATTACGCGCCGCAGTTGAATGTTTTTTATCTTTCAAGCAGTTATTGCTTCACAATCAGGACGGGCAATTGTGTGCTTTTTAAAACATCTTGCGCGAAACTGCCGAGTAAAAGTTTTTGAAAGCCTTTGCGCCCATGTGAGCCCATCACAATAAGATCAGTTTTTAACTCTTCTGCGGTCTTAACAATACCATGTTCAGAAACGCTACCTTTAATAATTCGAGTATTGGCAATAATACCTTGTTCACGAGCCAGTGCTTGAGCGTGTTGTAAGGCTTTTTCAGCGTTGGCATAAGCTTGTGCAAAATAGTCTTTCATAATTGGAGAAGGATAATAAAAATCTGAATTGGCCAGTGGGTCTTCAGCGACCAAACTAATCAACGTCAGTTGACCACCAAACGCCTGAGCAATTTCAGCGGCTTTTTTAACGGCAGAGAATGAAATGGCTGAACCATCGACTGGCACTAAAATATTTTGATAAGACATAAGCGTTATTCCTTAAAAGTTTATTATGTGGCTCTTATTTTATAGATAGCACATTGTGCTTAATTTTTCAATTTACTATCCTGAAAATGTTTTAAAATTCATCGAATTATCAGAAAACAATGATTCTAAGTGCGTTGTATTTTGCATTTAAACTTGAGCTTAAAACTCAACATTCAAGCAAGTTTTTGTTAGTATGCAAATCGACATTAAAATACTCAATCATGCTTTTTACAATCTAAAGTAGATCCAGTATATTCAATCAAAAGGTGATCTGTGTATTCAAAAATTTTAGCTTTGACTGTATGTCTTATTATGGCAATCGGCAGTAGCGGTTGTCAAAATACTCAAAGTAACACCAAAATTATTGCCCGTATTTTTAATACCTCGACCAATATTCAGAAAAAGATCATTGATCAATATGCGCCAGCAGATGTACGGGTGCAACGAAATATTAAATATATGCAAGATCCAGCATTAATTTTAGATATTTATCAGCCTCAAAATATACAACAGCTTAAGCCACGGCCGACCATATTTTGGGTGCATGGCGGTGGATGGGTATCCGGCTCAAAGGAACATGCACGTGGTTATTTTAAGTTATTGGCAGCTCAAGGCTATAATGTGGTGGCCGTACAATATCAATTTGCGCCACAGGCCACTTACCCACATCAATTGCTACAGATTAATCAGGCATTAAAGTTTATTACTGAGCATGCCCGTGATTATCATATTAATGCACAGCAACTGTATTTGGCTGGAGATTCCGCCGGTGCCAATTTGGTGAGTCACTATGCCGCGCTGCTGAGCAATCCTGTATTTGCGCAGCAGTCTAAAATTGTACCGAGTATTCAACCAGCACAAATTAAAGGCCTAATTCTGCACTGCGGAATTTATGATATGAATGCTTTTGTTGATACTGCACCTGATGAGCTGAAACTGATTGAATGGGGCGTGGTAAATTTGGTTCAGTCGTATACCGGCAATAAAAAGAACGATGCAGACTTTTTAAAAAGTATTTCGCCCATTCAATATATAACACGCCATTATCCGCCAGTTTTAATTAGTGGCGGCAATCAAGATTTTCTAACCGAAACGCAGTCCATGCCTTTTGTAAACGCTTTATTAAAGCAAGATGTTGAGGTAACAGATATTTTTTATCCAAACTCTAAGGAATTCTTGGTGCATGAATATCAGTTTATGTTGAGTAAAAAAGCCAGTCAGCAGACCTTTCAACAAACCATTGAATTTATAAAAACCTATAGTGCTTCAGCGTTATAGCGCAATTGTTATTTGTTGCTTAAAGTTAGCATTATGAATATCGACTTTCATCTACCCCTATGCTGTGTTTTTCTACATGAGTGAGCTTATATGAACCCTATGCTAATGGCCTATATTTTACTTGCTTTGGCCATTGTTTCTGAAGTCACTGGTTCGACTTTTTTGGTCAAATCTGAAGGCTTTACGCAATTAGTGCCCAGTATTTTGGTGGTTGTTTTTTATGTCATTTCTTTTTATTTGTTGTCACAAGTGATTAAAACCATTCCTTTGGGTGTGGCCTATGCGATATGGGGCGGCGTGGGAATTGTCTTGACCGCATTGATTGGTTTTTTAATATTCCGCCAAAGTCTAGATTTAGCTGCGCTAATTGGCATAGCGCTGATTATCGGTGGCGTGATTGTTATGAATATATTTTCTAAAACAGTGGGGCATTAGACCGCAAAATACTGTATTTAAAGTTTTATCGACTTTGCACAATGAAAGTCGATAAAATTAAAATAAACCATCATCGCTGCTTATTTAGGCAACGGCTTGGCTCTGAATTTTAAGACCATTAAGACCGCAAACCCAAACAGTAAACCCCAAAAAGCCGAACCAATACCAAAAAACTGGATACCTGAGGCACTAAAGAGAAAAGTCATTAAAGCTGCTTCTCGTTCAGCCAAATCGTAAAAGGCCAGCGCAATGTTGTGGCTAATGGTACCCAAGAGCGCAATGCCTGCCAGTGCGACGATAAATATCGGTGGGAAGGACAACAGTAAGCCAGTTAATGTGGCAGCAAAAATACCCATGAGAATATAGAAAAAGCCACAACTCATCCCCGCGATATAGCGTTTTTCAGGATCAGGATGGACTTGATCATCTAAACTGACCGCGGCACTGATCGCTGCAATATTGACGCTATAACAACCAAAAGGTGCCAACAGCATTTGTGTGAGTCCGGTCCAACCAATCAGTTGATTGACGTGCGGTTTATAGCCATAACTTTTAATCATGGCAATACCGGGTAAATATTGCGATGCCATATTAATGATAAATAAAGGCAGTGCGAGACCAAAAAAAGCAGACCATGTAAATGTAGGCGTCATCCATATTGGTTTGGCGATGCTCCACTGTAAGATTGGTGCATGAAATTGCAGGAAGATAGGGCACAGCGCCAGTCCGGCAATGACCGTAATGACAATGCTATAACGCGGCGAAAGGCGTTTTGATAAAATATATACCGCCAGTAAGGACAGAATAAAGCCCCAATCATTTTGCATACTGGCAAAAAGGGTAATACCAAATTTTAACAATACACCGGCCAACATTGCACTGGTCAGACTTTGTGGAATATAGGATAAGGCCTTTTGAAAGATCCCTGAAAAACCCAACAGCGCCGTCAGTAAGCCGGAAATGAAAAATGCGCCAAGTGCCTCATATAGGCTATAACCACTACCGGTGGCTAAAATCAGGGCTAACCCTGCCGTGGACCAAGACGTGGCAACAGGATACTTAAATTTCCACGATAAAATAAAACCCGATAAGCCAATACCAAAACCCAAAGCCCAGAACCAAGAGTTAATCTGTTCAGCGCTTGCACCTAAGATTTGCGCAGCTTGAATCACCAAAACGGCAGAGACGCTAATCCCAATTAAGAAGGTAATAAAACCTGCAAATACCGCAGGAATGGAAAAATCTTGGAGAAGTTTTGGCATAAATCCTTTACGCAAATGAGGGAGTGATAGTTGAAAAGTGCATCAATCATACGCTTTTCGTTTTTAACAAAAAATAGCGAATTGAACCAACAGTACAAATAGTAGTACTTTTAGCAAACAGTGCTCAATGAAAAAAATTATAAGGTTGAGGTTGCCAGCTTTAGCCCAAAACCACAAAAGAGAAGCCCGACTGCCAGTACACACAAGGCCGTTACTTTATAGTGTTGACTAAAATAACGTGCCAGCTTCACTCCTGAAAAAATCAAAATGGTTAAATAACTCATGCTGATAATTTGTAACACCACCGCAAGTGCGGTAAAGGTAAGCGCAGGATAGGGATAAACTGGATCGACAAATTGCACAAAAAAAGACAAATAAAATAAAATGGCTTTGGGATTTAAAATACTAATGGTTAATGCGGTCTTAAAAGGATGCAGTTGTTCAATCGTTTGCTCAACGGCGGCGTTTCCGGTGTCTGG
>NZ_JXBK01000001.1:1801278-1857206 GCF_000816495.1 Acinetobacter harbinensis | reverse complement strand
GGCAATCGTCCACGTATGCCATGCGGCGATCAATAATTTAATGCCCAAATAACTTAAGTAAAGCGCACCAACCACTTTCAGTAAAATAAACAACCATGGAAAAGCATGCAGTAATGAGGCTGCGCCTAAAGCGGTGAGTATAATTAAAATCATGTCGCCAGTATAAACACCTAACGCACCTTTATAGCCGGCCTTAATGCCAAAGCGCGAAGCAATGGACATCACATATAAAGAGTTCGGGCCGGGCAATAACACAATTAAGGTGGTGCCAATAATATAGGTGCCAAGATCGGTGATACCAAACACAATACACGCTCAAGAGATAAAAAAGCCGATAGGCTTACTATAGCAAAATCGGCTTTTTTAAAGAGAGAGTTTTTTAAATTAAGGCTGTATTTCCGCATCTAACCCAAAAGATTGACGCAATAATGTACTCAGTTGCTCACGCGCTTTAATAAAACCATCAATTCCACTTTGTAAGAGCTGTGAGGCCATTAAGTCATGTTGCAGCTGCTCGGTGAAGCCTGCTTTGCTTAAAGCAGCAACGGTGTGTTGACAATGTGCCTGTGCGTGATCATCTGAAAGTTGAGTCACCACTTCACGCTGATCCTGTTCTAATTCTGCTAAAAGATTAGGTGCAATGGTCAGTAAGTCACAACCGGCTAAACCTAAAACCTGCTCAATGCTTCTGAAACTGGCACCCATAATTTCAGTCTTGATACAGTTTTGTTTATAAAAGTGATAAATTTGCTTAACTGATAGTACACCGGGGTCTTTATCGATAGGATAATGCTCGACTTTTTCAGCCTTTTTATACCAATCCAGAATTCGCCCGACAAAAGGTGAAATCAGTGTGACGCCAGCCTCTGCACAGGCTTGGGCTTGGGGTAAACCAAATAATAGGGTCAGGTTACAATGAATGCCTTCCGCTTCTAAAGCTTTAGCCGCTTGAATGCCTTGCCATGTGGCTGCAATTTTAATCAAGATACGATTTTGTTCGATGCCATAGGTTTGATAAAGCGCCAATAGCTCTTTGGCTTTGGCAATGGTGGCGTCAGTATCATAAGACAATGCCGCATCGACTTCAGTTGATACGCGACCTTTAATGAGTTTTAAAATCTCTACCCCAAATTTTACCGTCAAAATATCAATCGCGCGTTCAACTAAAACATCACCACTATAACCTTCAGATTTGGCTTGTTGAAAAGCATCTTCAATCAAGACTTTATTTTCAGTTTGCTGGGCAGCGGCAGTAATTAGTGATGGATTGGTGGTGGCATCCAATGGACGAAATTTTTCAATGGCGGCAAGATCGCTACTATCGGCAACCACAGTGGTCATATTTTTTAATTGGTTCAAGGCGGATTGAGTCATTAGTCTAGTTCTTAAAGTTATTTCCCGTATATTTGTTATATCACAATCTGCTTTTCTACCAAGTAAAAAGCACGTATAAGGCTTGTCTATTTTACGTTTTTACGTGAATTACGAATATGTTGAATTAAAAAACATGCGGCTGCGCCCAATTGGCTTTCACGGCTCCAGACCAAATCGACAAAATATTCAAACTTAGGACTAAAATCTAAAAAGTTCAGAATTTTCAGTTTTTGTTTGATGTGCGGATTTTGATTGAGCATCTCGACCGGTAAAACTCCCCAACCTAAGCCTTGCATAATCATGGCACAGGCAGAATGGTTGTTATCAGTACGCCAGTATTTTTTTGAAAATAATAATTCAGGCTTAAGCGTTCGGTCACGGCTGGCAATGGCAATTTGTCTGCTTTGCAAAATTTGCTCATAGCTAACTTGTTCACATTGTGCCAAAGGGGAGTCAGTTGCCGCCACAGCCACCAAGGCTTCTCGTTTGAGTTCCACAAATTGCTCACGGCTTTCTAATTGCTCACGTTCAAACATCAAGGCCAATTGCGCCGTCTGATTCATCAGCATTTTTAACGCATCTTCTTGCGGTGCTGAAAAAATATTAATTTGCAGTTCTGGGAATTGTTGTTCCAACAGCGAAATATAATCTGTCCATTGTACGTGGAGCAGCTCAGACACCACCACAATATTTAAAGACGACTCTAGGCCTTCACTTAAGGCAAATGCATGTTGTTTCCATTGATTAATCTCGATTAATAGCTGTTCGGTTTTTTCATATAAGGTCAATGCTTGCGTGGTGGCGACAGGCTCTCGTCCACCGCGATGAAACAGCAATAGGTTTAAATCAATTTCTAAATTGGCAATCGACATACTGACCGCAGAGGGAACTTTGCCCAATTGTCTGGCGGCCGCTGAAAATGAACCGGTTTCAATCACGGTTTTGAAAATAATCAATTGTTCTTGGTTAATGTTCATCTATCAAAACTTTTGAAACAATCTAATTCGATCAATCAATAATATCAAAATATAATCAACGCATCCAAACTAAAGAGTTGTTAAATGTTTTTTTCTAAAAGGCGAATTATCCATGCCTTAAGTTATGAGATTATTCTGTTAATCATTATTGCCTTGGCTTTAAGTTTTATTTTTGAAATGCCAATGGAGGTTACCGGAACACTCGGTATAGCGATGGCGATGACTTCTGTCATTTGGAATATGGTTTTTAATCACTTTTTTGAAAAATTTGAAGCCAAACGGCATTTAAAAAGAACAGTGGGTGTGCGTATTTTGCATGCTATTGGTTTTGAGGGCGGGTTAATGTTGGTGACCATTCCGATGGTGGCTTATGCAATGAACATGAGTATTGGACAGGCGATTCTGCTCGACTTGAGCATGACCTCATGTATTTTGGTGTATACCTTTATTTTTCAGTGGTGTTATGACCAGATCGAAAAACACTTTGGTGTTGGGCATTCAGCGACTGTTTAACAAAGTCTGATTGACAGTAAATTTTTTAGTTTCGCGGCATAGCGAATAATTAAAAAAGCCCCTCAACGTTAAACTTTGAGGGGCTTTTTAGCACTAAGGCATAAGCAACAGTAAATTATTTTTCAATAATCGCTGTGACACCTTGACCGCCTGCTGCACAGATTGAAATGAGAACACGACCTGAACCTTTTTGATTCAATAGTTTAGCCGCAGACGCTAAAATACGACCACCGGTTGCTGCAAAAGGATGGCCTGCCGCTAAAGATGAACCTTTAACGTTTAATTTAGAACGATCGATTGAACCGAGTGCTGCATCTAGACCTAAACGCTCTTTACAGAATTTCGGATCTTCCCACGCTTTTAATGTAGACAATACTTGTGATGCAAACGCTTCGTGAATTTCGTAGTAGTCAAAATCTTGTAAAGTGATACCAGCGCGTTCAAGCATACGTGGAACAGCATAAGCCGGTGCCATCAACAAGCCTTCTTTTTTACCCACAAAATCAACTGCAGCCGTTTCGGTAAAGGTTAAGTAAGCCAATACTTCATGGCCATTTGCTTTCGCCCATTCTTCAGAAGCCAACAGCACACAAGATGCGCCGTCAGTTAATGGCGTTGAGTTGCCCGCAGTCATGGTGCGCGCATCGCCTTTACCAAAGGCAGGCTTAAGTTTTGCTAATTTTTCAACGGTAGAGTCGGCACGTAAATTATTGTCACGCTCTAAACCTAAGAATGGTGTGATAAGGTCATCAAAGAAACCTTCTTCATAGGCAGCGGCCATTTTTTGATGTGAAGATGCTGCAAGCTCATCCTGTGCTTCACGTGCAATACCCCACTCAAGTGCAGTAATGGCTTGATGATCGCCCATAGAAAGACCAGTACGTGGCTCACCATTTCTAGGTGCATCCAGTAAGTCTTTAAAATTGATTTTGCTTAACGCTTTAAAACGATCTTTGGCGGTTTTAGCCACATTGAGCTCAAGAAAAGCTTTACGTAAACCATCACCAAAAGCAATCGGGGCATCAGAAGTTGTGTCCACACCGCCAGCCACACCCACTTCAATTTGACCGAGGGCAATTTTATTGGCAACTATAAATGCTGCTTGTAAGCCAGTACCACAGGCTTGCTGAATATCATAGGCAGGTGTTTCAGGCGCAAGCTGCGTGTCTAACACACATTCGCGGGTCATATTAAAATCACGGCTGTGTTTTAACACTGCACCGGCAACCACTTCACCTAAACGCTGACCTTGTAAATTAAAACGTTCTACCAAGCCATTTAACGCAGCGGTAAACATATCTGAATTTGATGCAGTGAAATATGCGCCGTTTGAACGCGCGAAAGGAATACGATTACCACCCAAAATAGCGACGCGGCGAACTGTGTTTTGACTCATGATTTTATCCTGTTGAACAGATGTTTGAGTTGTTGATGTAGATTTTTTTGAAGTTGAAGCTGTACTTTTATGACGTGCTGACGTAGAACGAGGTTGAGTCGTTTGAGTCATATTGCTTGCTGATGGATTTGCCGTGTCTGAACTTTGACTTGTACGTGAAGTTCTTTTTGACGTATTTGACACGGTTTTTTCAGCTGAATTTTTGGGTGTTGGATTTTCTTGAGATGTTTTGCTCATAAGGCTTTTCCAAGCATATTGACACTATTCTTAAGCAATACATTAACACAATCGAGCATGGCCTGAATTGACTAAAATGACATTGCCCAGCGCATTCAGGTCAAGACATCCATGGTTTAACTCCAGTATGATTCTATATAAAGTGATGGGTCTATTGAAATAAGAGTATCTGACATCATATTGAAGTTAAAAGCATACCTTTAAAACCATCAAAAAATTAATTTCTATGAGAGATAATAAACATGACTGACCAATATCAAGCCTTTGCAAAATCTCCTATTGGTAAACTTGTCATCAAAAATTTAGGTTTACCTTCACCTACTTTTTTAGAACGCTTTGAATCGGTAACACCGGTGGTTAAAGGGGCTGTGCTGTTGGGAGCAGCTCCGGCCAGCACGTTATCTGGAGCGATTGCACAGATTTTAGCGAATATCCATGCCAATAGTTATGCCGGCAACAATACAGAATTACAGCAAGCTGCAGCGCAATCGGGTTTAAACCTCAATGCATTTAATGACGGCGACAAAGAATCCAAGTTTAAAGCGGTAATTTTTGATGCCTCAGGCATTCAAAACTCTGAACAGCTGCATAGCTTATATGCCTTCTTTAAACCAATCGCACGTCAGATTCAAGCTTCTGGTCGTGTGATTGTGGTGGGTATTACGCCTGAAACGGCAAAAACGGTTAAACAGGCGATTGCACAGCGTGCTTTAGAAGGTTTTGTTAAATCGGTTGGTAAAGAGTTTAAAAAAGGTATTGCGGCACAATTGGTGTATGTCGATGACGGTGCACAAGCCAATCTAGAATCGACTTTACGTTTTGTATTGTCCTCACGTTCAGCTTATGTGTCGGGTCAAGTCATTCGTGTTTCTCAAGCCAACACCGTTGAAATTGATTGGGCCAAACCACTGGCTGGAAAAACTGCCGTGGTTACCGGTGCTAGTCGCGGTATTGGTGAAGCCATTGCACATGTTTTGTCCCGTGATGGTGCGCATGTGATTTGTTTAGATGTACCACAGCAACAAGCGGATTTGGACCGTGTCGCGGCTGAAATTGGTGGTTCAACTCTAGCCATCGATATTACCGCGCCAGATGCAGGTGAAAAAATTAAAGCCGCGGCTGTAGCACAGGGCGGTTTAGATATTATTGTCCACAATGCGGGTATTACCCGTGATAAAACACTGGCCAATATGAAGCCTGAATTGTGGGATTTGGTCATTAACATCAATCTGTCTGCGATTGAGCGTGTAAATGACTATTTACTGGCAAATGACGGTCTAAACAGCAATGGTCGTATTATTTGTGTTTCTTCAATTTCAGGTATTGCCGGCAACTTGGGTCAAACTAACTATGCAGCATCTAAAGCAGGTGTGATTGGCGTGGTTAAATTTACGGCACCATTGTTAAAAAATGGCGTGACCATTAATGCCGTTGCTCCGGGCTTTATTGAAACGCAAATGACCGCTGCAATTCCATTTGCAATTCGTGAAGCGGGCCGTCGTATGAACTCGATGAGCCAAGGCGGTTTACCGGTTGATGTTGCAGAAACTATTGCTTTATTTGCATCTAGTGCATCAACAGGTTTAAATGGCAACGTGGTTCGTGTCTGTGGTCAAAGTTTATTGGGGGCTTAATTTTTTATATTGTCCCTTTAAAAACTCTCCTTTTTAAAAGGAGGGTTTTTGACCTCACTCAGAATGACAAAGCAGGCTTATATTCCTTGCGAGGACTATGCCTAAAAAAGAATTACATTCATCGTGATAAAAACATGAAAGGTTTAATATGCATACTCGACACTTTAGTCAACTTCCAAAACCTTATTTAGCCTATCCCAAAGTCATTCAAGGTTTAATTTTTAAAAAAGCAAAAGGTGAAAAAGTACTGCCGCAAGTTGAATATGTGGTGGATTCATTCAAAATCGATCATCAACATCTTAAAGCCTACAATGAAGTCTGCGGTTTTAAAAATAACAGTTATATTCCCGCAATTTATTTGGCGGTATTGTCTCAAAGCTTACAAATGCACATGATGACCAAAGAGGCATTTCCATTTGCTGTATTAGGTTTGGTGCATATTCGTAATCAAATTAAGCAAGTCCGTAAAGTGGGCGTGAATGAGTTGTTGACATTGTCGTGTCGTTTTGGCGAGTTACAGCCGCATGACAAAGGGATGCAGTTTGACTTTATTACCACCGCTAAAGTGGGTAAAGAAATAGTCATGCAAGGCACCACCACCTATTTAGCGCGTCAAAAAAGTACGGCAAAAGTAGCGGCTAAAACAGCAGAAAGCGCAGTACCCGCCTATGAAGTTCAAGCTGAGTGGGATATCTCTGAGAATATCGGCCGCCGTTATGCGTTAACTTCCGGTGATTTTAATTTAATCCATTTACATGCGCTGACCGCCAAAGCCTTTGGCTTTAAGCAAGCGATTGCCCATGGAATGTGGAGCAAAGCGCGAGCGTTGGCCAGCATGACTTTACCAGAGAGTTATGAGGCCGATGTCTGGTTTAAATTGCCCATTTACTTGCCGTCTAAAGTTGAGTTTTTAACCGCACAAGTTGCGCAAGATACCGATTTCTTAATTCGAAGCAGTAAAAATCAAAAGCCACATGTGGTGGGAAGTGTAAAAGCACTTTAACCTAAGCAAAAAGCCTAAATATTTTATTTAGGCTTTTTTACGCGTTGAATTCAGACTAAGGACAGAACTGAAGATGAATAATATACAAAGCTATCTGTGCGCTGCGACTGATGCTTATCGAGGTGTGGTCGATTCACAGTTTATAAGTTTAGCTCAGCATTTTAGTCGTATGCAACAGCCGCGTGCTGCACAAGGTGGCGCCGCCTTGGTGGTTTATTTCCAAGGACAGAAAGTTGTTGATATTTATACCGGTAAGAAGTCCGCTGTAGAGGATTGGCAGCCTGATACGCTATCGGTATGTTATTCCACGGGTAAAGGCGTACTTGCGACCTTAGCACATATCTTAGTTAGTTCTGGTCGTCTAGATTACGATACACCAGTGGCTAAGTATTGGCCAGAATTTGCACAAAATGGCAAACAGAGCATGACCTTACGGCATATTTTAAGCCATCAAAGTGGGCTATATGATATCCGTAATTTGATTGATACGGCTGCGGAAATGGCTGATTGGTCACATATGCTAGATAAAATTGCTCAAGCGACGCCGCGCTTTGCTGTGGCAAGTGATGCTGCTTATCAGGCTTTAACCTTTGGTTGGCTGGTCGGCGGCGTACTGGAAAAAGCCACCAAACAAAGCCTAGCTGACTTGATGCAGCACTATCTGGTTTAGCCCTTACAATTAGATGGTGCCTATTTTGGCGTACCAAGCGATCAATTAGAGCGGGTTGCACGGCCATTTAAAGTAGCACAAACTGCACAAAAATTAGCGCCAGCAAAAAAATCAAAAACGCATAAGCTGTCTATTTTTGATCGCGTGATTCAATGGTCAGGGCAAGACCCCAAAGACTTTCAAGATGCCATGATTCCCAAAGCCATGAAAGATTTTAGTTTCTTTAGTGATGCAGGTCTAAGCGCGATTATTCCTGCTGCCAATGGGGTGTTTACTGCACAGAGTTTGGCAAAAATTTATGCCATGCTGGCCAATAAAGGCGTATGGAATGGCCAAGAACTGATGAATGCACAAGTCTTTGACGAATTAAGCCACATTCAATACACCCAGCGTGATCGTATTATGCCGTTACCGATGCACTGGCGTTTAGGCTATCACCGCATTTTAAGCTTAGGAAAAAGAACACACGGTTTCGGCCACATGGGTTTTAATGGTTCAGGAGCATGGTGTGATCCAAATCGTCATTTAAGTTTTGCATATACGCATAATTTTACGAGCGCTTCCATTACTGGCGATTATCGTTTGTGGGGCTTAACACAAGAGACATTACGCTGTGCTGACCAACAATTAAAAGGAAAAAAAGGTTGGTTTTAAAGTCACCTCAATCGACCTCAATACACAACTTAAGGCGCTGTTTAGAATTCTTTTTAAAAATGTGCTATTTTCTGGGTTTAAATTTTTGTGGTTTACGTTTTTGTGATGAAAAAGCCCATTCTTATTCCTTTAATTAGCTGTTCAGTCTTGTTAGGGTGTCATGATTCAGCGCCGTCTGAGCGTACGCACAAACAACTGAATACGGTGCTTGAGCAGACCGTTATGCCGGCAAAATGGGTGGGGACATATCAAGGCAATACCCCATGTATGACCTGTATTTCACACTGTGAAGACTGTTCCGGAATGGCGGTGGGTTTGGTGCTGAACGCAGACCAAAGCTATCATTTAAGGCGTGAGCGTTTAAATGAGCAGCATGAGATTGAAGAGTTGACCGGACACTTTCGATTTAAAAATAATGATCAGACGCAAATTGAATTGGTGCAGGTTAAAACGCGCAATTTAATTTATATCGATTTAGAGCAGCAAATACTTGAAATTCTAGAAGATAAAACCGGTCATATCTATGAGGATGAAGATGCCTTTTTATTGCAAAAATCCGCCTAATTTTTAAGGAGAATGTAAGATAAATTCCGCATGCTTATGCAGCATATTATTTGTAGTGCCAAGTCTTTAGACCTAAATTTAGGTTAGCTCAACAAGGTCAGCATCCTATTTTTAATAGCCTGATTTGGATGAATGTTAACCCAAGATTACTGGGTGCATTTTAGCTTCACTTTTTTTGAATCTGATTGGATAAATCGTCCGATTCATATAACAGCTCATTTTTGTGGCTATCTTTCTAGTCTGGCTATTTTGATCTTCAGCTTTTGCAGATTGTACGTTCACTCTTTGGCAAAAAAACAGTATGCTTAGGCCTGTAAAAAGGAGCATACATGTATCAAGTACTTGCGCGTAAATACCGTCCACGAAATTTCAATGAATTGGTGGGGCAAAACCATGTATCACGAGCACTGACCAGTGCCTTAGAGCGTGGGCGTTTACATCATGCGTATTTGTTTACCGGCACACGTGGTGTGGGTAAAACCACCATTGCACGTATTTTAGCCAAATGCTTGAACTGTGAAACCGGTATTACCTCTACGCCGTGTGAAGTGTGTGCAACCTGTACTGCCGTTAACGAAGGGCGTTTTATCGATTTAATTGAAATTGATGCTGCCTCACGTACCAAAGTTGAAGATACGCGGGAATTGCTGGATAACGTACCTTATGCACCGACGCAAGGTCGTTTTAAGGTTTATCTGATTGATGAAGTGCACATGTTATCCACGCACTCCTTTAATGCGCTGCTAAAAACATTAGAAGAGCCGCCAGCACACGTTAAATTCCTTTTTGCCACCACTGATCCCCAAAAACTACCGATTACGGTGATTTCTCGTTGTTTGCAATTTACTCTGCGTCCGTTGGCGATTGATGAAATTACCGAACATTTAACCGATATTTTAAACAAAGAACACATTCAAGCTGAGCAAGATGCCATTTGGCAAATTGCTGAATCGGGGCAAGGTTCTTTGCGTGATGCACTGTCTTTAACCGATCAGGCGATTGCGTATGGTCAAGGTGCGATTCAGCATCAAGATGTTAAAGATATGTTGGGCTTGATTGACCGCACCATTATTTATGATTTGGTGTTGGCGATTCATCAAAATCAACAGCAACGCGTCAGCCAATTGTTGATGCAATTTAGACAACAGGCGCTAGATGTTTCATTGGTTTTAGATCAGTTGATTTCTACTTTGCATGAATTGGCTTTGTTGCAATATCTGCCTGATTTAAGCCTCAAATACAGTGCTGAAATTAATAAAAAAATCATGCACTTGTCGCAGCTGATTTCAGCGCAAGATTTGCAACTGTATTATCAAGTGGCGTGTAAAGGGCGTGCAGATTTGCAATTGGCTGTCACCCAAGAGCAAGGCTTTGAGATGTGTATCTTGCGCTTATTGGCGTTTCGTCCACTACAGCCCAATGAAGTGTTAGTTTCAACTGCGCAGCAAGCAACACTGCAAAATACCGAAATTGCTGTGCAAGCGCCGATAGAACAGATGCGCTCACAAGCAGATGCGCAGCCAGCAGCGGCCATAACCGTAGAAACGCAAGCTGTAGACAGTACGCTTATTCAAGAACCATCTTCAGATGACTTTTTAGATGAGGTGGTTTCTGAGCCAGCACAGCCAAGCAGCACCAGCTTAGATCAGATTATTTTTGATCCTGCGGCAGATGAGCTTTTATTTGATTTAGATGACAGCAATGAGAATACACATCGGCCAGTCGATGATGAGCCGAGCAGTGATGATTTCTTGTTTGATGAGATTGCGCCGTTACCGCATGCAGACATACACGATGAGCCAAAATTAACCGTTCATCCAGTCGTAGCTTTAGAGAGTGATTTATTTTTAACATCCGTGCAGAACCAAGCAGAAACGCTGTTACCGCTTGAAAGTGTAGATGTGGAAACTGCCCATGTTACCGATCAAGCTCACGCTGTGGTTGAGTTGCAGTCATCTATACTGGATGAAAATACACCAGTGATTGATGTTGTGCCGGATCAAGATTGCAATATCATGCCACAAGATATTTTAAGATTAACGCCGCAACAGCTTGAAGGTGAGTGGACGCTAGATAAGTGGGAATATTGGTTTAGGCACAGCAGCTTAAGTCCCGCGGTACAAGAGTTGGCACAACAAGGTGTGATGAGCGGTCAAATTGATGGCCAATCGACGTTTCAAATTGCCCCTAAGTATGAGCAATTGCTTAATCAGTTACAACATGCTTTAGAGCAAGCCTTAAAAGAGCAGTGGGCAAATACCCAGTTTGAGGTTAAATATGCTGATGTTTCCAGTACCACGCCGTACTTTATGCAAAATGAGCGTAAACAAAGAGCCTATGCACGTGCTGCTGAATTATTGCATGCAGAATCGGCAGTGAAAGATCTGTTACACAGCTTTGAAGGTGAGATACAGAATATTCAACTGGAATAACCTTATTCTGGCACCAAGTATTCAGCCAAAGCATCGCGCATTTCAACAGGAATCGCGGTGCTTTTTCTATTTGTACGCTCTACAAAAACATGTACGAAATGTCCTTGCGCGGAGGCACTATCGTGTAATTGTTTAAAAATCGCTAAATCGTATTGTATGGAGGAATTGCCCAGTTTAGAAATTCTGACTCCAACATCAATTATTTCTGGATAAGACAATTCTTGCAAAAAACTAC
This sequence comes from Acinetobacter harbinensis, assembly GCF_000816495.1. GTDB lineage: Bacteria > Pseudomonadota > Gammaproteobacteria > Pseudomonadales > Moraxellaceae > Acinetobacter > Acinetobacter harbinensis. Next base: position 1,845,517 of record NZ_JXBK01000001.1, on the reverse strand, counting down.
AGGCGGACTCGACCACTAAGCCAATAACAGCAGAGTAGCGAATATCAAAGTTGGCTTTTTCAATCAGTAAAGCATTGGCAGCACTATCAAAATAACTGTAATAGGTCACATTGTTGATATGTCCATACATATCATTGTCTGACCAGCGCGTTTGTATCGGTAAAAAATAACAAAAATCAGAACGTTTTTTCGGTGTTTTCTTCATGGTAAATAGACCTCTAAAAATAAGTGATATTGAGTTTTATCTATAATTTTTTTTAAACGTATTGCTTAAAAGTGAAAGTCTTATAAGAAAAATACATGCTTTTATCGGAAATGTGCTGATCTGTTTATTTATAAAATTATGCGTAAATCGCTTGATAAATGTCTAGGGCATTTTGTTGTGTCATGTCTCGTGGATTATTCTGTAACAGCCGTGTTTGCAACATGGCATCTTGTGCCAGTTTTTCCAGCATATTTTCAGCAATCTTTAAATCCTTAAGTTTTAAGATTAAACCACTGTGATCTAAATGATTTTGCATATGATCAATAAATAAATCACACAAGGCTTCAGTACTGCCGGTACTTTTCGCATCTAAGCAGCACATCAGTTCGGCATACAGTGCTTTAGCATGCGGTGCATTAAATTTTAACACTTCAGTTAACACCAAGGCATTGCTATGGCCGTGTGAAATATGAAAATGTCCACCGAGAGGATAAGCCAAAGCATGCACCGCAGCGACCGGCGCATTGGCAAAAGCTTGTCCGGCCAACATTGAACCGACCAACATATTTTGCCGTGCAGGTAAATTGTGGCCATCGGCCAAGACCAAACTTAAATTATGATCAAGGAGTTTTAAGGCTTGTTTAGCCAACATATCGGCATAGGGATTTTTTTTGATTTTTGAGGTATAGGCTTCAATGGCGTGTACCATCGCATCAATACCCGTGGCAGCGGTAATATGTGCCGGTAAATTTTGAGTAAAGGTTGCATCTAAAATCGCCACATCTGCAAATAAAATGGGCGCCACGATACCGGTTTTGCTGGTTGCGCCGGTTGTCACAATAGAAATAGGCGTAACTTCAGAACCGGTGCCGGCTGTGGTCGGCACTAAATATAACGGCAGGCGGGGAGATTTGGCCTGATTCACACCGTACAAGTCTTGCAAGCCTTGTTGCTGCTGTGGATGCGCCAGTATGGCAATAATTTTGGCAACATCTAAGGAGCTGCCACCGCCAAAACCCAACACAATATCGATCTGTTGCTGTTGTGCAAACGCTACCGCATCTAACACCATGTGTTCAGGGGGATCGGCTTGAACTTTAGAATACACCACATAGTGCAGCTGAAGCGTGTCTAATATTTCAATAATCGGAGCATGTAGTTGCTGCTGTATAATGCCGCCATCGGTTACCAATAAGAGTTTTTTATAACCACCTGCATGCAGGAGAGCTTTTAACTCACCGATTGAGCCAAGCCCTGAAATAATATTCGCCACCGTCTGAAACTGAAAATGACTCATGTATTAGATCCTTTTTATCTTAAATTCAAGATTATTGTTTTGACGTTCTATAGGATTCATCCTCTAAATAACTTACCATAAGACACCATAAAATAAAGCAATGCGAGAGATTGTTATGTCATCCCAAACGCCATATAAGGTGTTATGTGTATGTTTAGGTAATATTTGTCGTTCGCCTACGGCTGAAGTTATTCTGAAACATTTTTGTGATAAACAACAACTTAATGTTTTTATTGATTCTGCCGGTACTAGTAATTACCATCCGAATAAAGCACCTGATCAGCGTAGCCAAAAGCATGCTTTACAACGTGGCTATGATTTATCCAGCTTGCGTGCACGACAATTAAAAATACAAGATTTTATTGAATTTGATCTTATTTTGGCCATGGATGAAGAAAATTTATTCAATATTCAGGCTTTGTTTAAACAAGCGCATCAACAATATTCAGCAGAACAAATTCGTGCAGAAATTGCCTTAATGAGCGAGTACGATGCAATTTATCCCAAACAGGCGTTGCCTGATCCATACTATGGCGGCGAAGCGGGCTTTGAACGCGTTTTGGATCAATGTGAATCCAGTAGTTTAGGTTGGGTTAATCACTTCAAACAATGGCTTGCTGTAAAATAAAGGCTTTAACATTCATGAATATGCAAACACAAATGCAACTTAAGCCTTTTAATACCTTAAGCTTAGATTCCGTCGCATCGCACTACATGAAAGTGCAATCCAATCTACACGTGCTTGAGGCATTGGCTTATGCGCAGCAGCAACAGCTGAATATTCTAATTTTGTCGGGCGGCAGTAATATGCTGTTGCCACAATCTATTCAGGCCTTGGTGCTGCATATGGATATTCAAGGCATTGAATGTCTTGCTGAAGATGAGCACAGTCAGACGGTTTGTGTAGGCGCTGGACAAAATTGGCATGAGTTTGTGCTGTGGACCACGTCACAGCACTTATATGGCTTGCAAAACTTGGCGCTTATTCCGGGTTTGGTGGGGGCTTCACCGGTGCAAAATATTGGTGCTTATGGTGTCGAAGTCGGCCAATTCATTCAATCGGTACAGGTGTATGATCGTAGATCAGAAGAATTTATAACGATTTTGGCCAAAGATTGTGATTTTGCTTATCGACACAGTATTTTTAAAGATCATCCAAATCGTTTTGTGATTACCCATGTGACCTTTAAATTACTGAAAAAAGCCCATTTAATGCTCAATTATGGCGATTTAAAACAGGCGGTAGGTGATGAGCAGACTGCAGAAAATTTACAACAACAGGTGATTCAAATTCGTCAGAGTAAGTTACCTGATCCAAAAGATTATCCCAATGTTGGCAGTTTCTTTAAAAATCCAATTATTGATGAAGATTTATATCAGCATTTAGCGGTTAAATTCCCCAATTTACCGCATTATCCGCAAGCAGATGGTGGCGTTAAGATTGCTGCCGGTTGGTTAATTGATCAAGCCGGTTGGAAAGGCAAACAGTTAGGCATGGTGGGGATGTTTCATAAACAAGCCTTGGTGTTGGTCAACTATGGACAGGCCAATTTAGCCGATGTACAAGCCACTTATCAGGCGGTACAACACGATGTGCAGCAAAAATTTAATATTTTATTGACACCTGAGCCCGTATTATTTGACACCTTGGGTTTGATTGGTTCACATGGGAAATAAGCAATGATGGCGAAAGCACATTGGATGGTTCGATTAACACGTATAGCGCTTTGGCTGTTCGTGCTTTTCGGCTGTTTTATGGTTCTTATTTATTCGCCATTTTATTCGCAGTGGATGGTTGCCGCCTTAAATAAATTTGCTGCGGTGGATGTCAATCCTGTGGCCGCACAAAGTCAGCAAATGGCCGGACTTAGTGAGCATGAAAGCTTAGAGCCCGGTTCGAAGCTTTGGATTGCGCGCCAAGCGTATTTAAAGGTCATGCAAGAGGCGATACAAAGCCATAACTCACAGGATTTCACCATTATCCAAGCGCGTTATAAAGCATTGCAGCAAGTCATTGAAGCTGAACAACAAGAAAATAATCAGGAAGACAAACCACGTATTCCGATGCTGGTTAAACCCATACAGAATGATTTATCCTATGAGGATCATCTGTCATTAGAAGATAATCAGTCGACAGAGGACAATACACCCACCGTAAAAGACTTATTAGATGTGAACAGCAGTGAAAATAAAGCACTGATTGAAAAATATGTAGAATTTTTACACACGCATAAAATTGAAGCAGAGCAGCCAAACGATACACAACCTATTGTTGATGACAGCACTTACCAAGATATTATTAAACTAAATGAGCAGAATCAGCCCGTCATCCCACAAGGTGAAAAACCGTATGCTATTGTGGTTTTAGGCGGCGGACTGACCTTAGATAAGAAAAGTAAAGAGATTGTGGTGAATAACTACACGCGGCTACGGTTAGAAAAAACCTTGGCTGTTGAAAAACAATATCAATTACCTATTGTACTGAGTGGGGTTGAAGCACCGTACATGCAGCAATGGTTAAAAGAGCGCGGTGTAGAGGCTAAACTACTGGAAGATCGCAGTATGAATACCTGTGAAAATTCTCGTTTTAGTTCGTTATTATTACAAAAAAAAGGTGGAGCACCACGCGTGATTTTAATTACTGATCGTTATCACATGCCGCGGACACGGCGTTTATTTGCTTTAAATGGGATTGAAACAGTGCCGATTGAAGCCCCGATTCCAACCCATTTGACCAAGTGGCAGCCCAGCCAACAAAATTATGATCATAGTCGCCGTGCCAATTATGAAATGTTAGCCACCATTCGTGATGTTTGGTTTGGGTCAAGCGATTGTCGAGAGGTGCCTTAATGCCGGATATCCCATTTCTAAATCCAAGCATTTTAAAACAATTAAATTTACCTGTGCCCAGTCGGGAAAGTACGCCACAACTGCTAGAAGCTTTAAATCTGAATCGACCTTATTTACCTTCCGTAGAAATTCAAGCTTATCGTAAATTATATGGCTTGGATGTATTGGAGGGGCAGCAGTGGCAAGGCTATGTACAAATGCCCTTGTTTAAATTGCATGTGCAAGTCTTTCAGCCCAATTTAGCGTTGCTGCCATTTAATAAAATTCGCGGTACAGTATTTTTATTACACGGTTATTTGGAACATAGTGGAATTTATCAACCAATTATTCGTGAAGTACTGGAACAAGGCTTTAGTGTTATTACGTATGATTTACCGGGACACGGCCTAAGTGATGGTTCACCGGCAAGTATTAAAAGCTTCGACCATTATCAACAGGTTTTACAAGCGGTTTATCATTATGTTAAAAATGCTGAGCAACTGCCCAAACCGTGGCTCGGGATTGGACAAAGTACCGGTGGCGCAATTTGGCTACATCATCTATTAGACTTTGCCGAACGCCGTGAAGATCCCTATGTTAAGCGTGTGTTATTGCTGTCTCCATTAATTCGACCGGCCAAATCTGCGTGGTGGCATAATTCGATGGGTTTAGGCATCATTCGCCGTATTAAGCGTCAAGTGCCACGCCACTTTAAACGTAACAACCACAATCCGGAATTCTTGCGCTTTGTACGCTTAAAAGATCCATTACAGCCACGTATGATGGGCATGGATTGGATTTTGGCCATGTCAAAATGGATGCAACAAATGGAAGCCCGTCCCGCTTGCCGCATTCCGGTATGGTTGGCGCAAGGTGCGCAAGATCAGACCGTAGATTGGCGTTATAATATTGAATTTATTCGTGCCAAATTTCGTCTGCAAACCTTATTAATGTTAGAAGAGGGTTCGCATCAATTGATCAATGAACGTGCTGATATTCGTGCCGCATTGACGGGATTAATTCCGGCCTTTTTGCATGCACAAGGTTCAGATGGTTATTACTAAAATACCCGCGTGATTAAAATTTTTAAATAAAAAGAGATGAATACTTTCCAGTATTCATCTCTTTTTTACATTCAAATAAAGTCTTGAGCACTATTTAAATGTTTAGACCGCGCTCATCTGTTTAAAAATGATCGGCATGCGCCAGTTTCCACATACGAGAATAAAAATTTTCCTCATCTTGATCGGTGCTGTGAAGCAATTCACCATCTTGCAGCCAGAAGTGCAATTGTGCGTAGTTCTTAATTTCTCGGTCATTAATGCGCTGTGCCAAATGGTGCGCTTTAAGATCTGCTGGATGTTTAAGGCCTGCGGCGGCAATCATCTCGGATAACGCATGCATGGTATTTTTATGAAAATGTAACACGCGTTCAGCTTTGGTGGGAACATCTAAAGCTTTTTGTCGGTCTTTATCTTGCGTAGCTACACCGACAGGGCATTGATTGGTGTGGCAGCTTTGCGCTTGAATACATCCCACTGCAAACATAAAGCCACGCGCTGAATTGACCCAATCGGCACCCAGTGCCATGGTGCTTGAAATATCAAAAGCACTGATGATTTTACCACTGGCACCGACTTTAATTTGCTCTCTAAGTCCTGCGCCGACCAAAGTATTGTGCACAAACAACAAGCCTTCTCGTAACGGTGTACCCATGTGATCAATCAGTTCGATGGGGGCTGCACCTGTTCCACCTTCAGCGCCATCGACCACAATAAAATTGGGGACAATTTTCGTTTCCAGCATGGCCTTTACAATGCTCATAAACTGCCAAGGTTGTCCGATACACAATTTAAAACCGACTGGTTTTCCATCGGAGAGTTCACGAAGTTGTTGAATAAACTGCATCATTTCAATGGGTGTGCTAAATGCCGAATGTTGAGACGGCGACACACAATCATGTTCACGACTAACACCGCGAATTTGAGCAATTTCCTCAGAAATCTTATCTTTGGGTAAAATACCACCATGACCGGGTTTTGCACCTTGCGATAATTTAATCTCGATCATCTTAATTTGCGGTAAACGCGCTTGTTGGGTAAATTTCTCTGGATCAAATTGTCCCTCTAGCGTTCGGCAACCAAAATAACCACTGCCCAATTCCCAAACAATATCGCCGCCATGTTCTAAGTGATACGGACTAATACTGCCTTCACCAGTATCGTGATAAAAACCACCCTGATAAGCGCCTAAATTTAAGGCACGAATTGCATTGGCACTTAAGCTGCCAAAGCTCATGGCAGAGATATTCATAATGGAAGCGCTATAAGGCTGTTTACATTGCTGATTGCCAATAGTGACGCGAAAGCTATCCGGATGCGCAGGTTCACACGGTGTAATGGAGTGCGTAATAAAACGATAATCTTCTTGATAGACATCAATAATGGAGCCAAAAGGTTTATCTGAATTCTCATTTTTGGCACGTTGATAAACTAAGCTGCGCTGCATACGTGAAAAGGGCAAAGCATCTTGATCGGATTCAATAAAATACTGCCGAATTTCAGGCCGAAATTCTTCAAAAATAAAGCGAAAATGGCCAATAATTGGATAGTTCTTTAAAATAGAATGCTTGTTTTGTAATACATCATATAAACCGATCACACTTAAAAGGCCAGAAATCAGCCAAATTGAATTTAATAGGGTTTCTGAAACAAAATAATAAATATAATGCGGTGCGTAATTCAGATGAAACCAAGTAATCGTTAAAGCGATAAAAATACAAGCCAACCACACGGAATTACGAGAGAAAAAAGTATTTAAAAGTTTATGTCTAACGATTTGAACTGGACCCGGCATTCTTAATTTTTCCCCATAGCATAATCAATCACTTGAATGTGCCTAGTTTATAAATGATGTACAAGTTTTGATTTGTAAAACACTTCACCTGCATCTTCGAAGCATATTATTCTTTTTTATTCTATCGATCATAAATGATCATTGGGACTAAAACTTAATCTTAGTTGTTGGACTCTTTGATTTAAAAATATTCTCTATTTGCGATATTATTTTTAACAGAATCGTAAGCAAAACCTTAAGCTAAAATTAAAATCAATTTTATTGGTCTAACAGGGCATTTTTTTAAAATCACGATTTACCTCATTTAAACAGAGTAGCTTAAAAAGAGGATCTCAATAAAACATAAAGTCCCACGAATGGGGACTGTATAGAATTTGGTTCAAGCGCTGAATTTAATCGACAAGTTGACGTACTGCATTTGCCACTTCAATCGGTTCTATCTGCTGAATTTTATTGCCAAAGCCTCTTAACCACCACACCAATTGAGAGGTAAAAGGCACGTTGGCCGTCACTTGCGCCAGACCATCTGCTAACTTCTCAATAGTTTGATCTTTACTGAGCTGACTTTCATCAAAGTAATGCGCATCTTGTTCAGACATAATCAGTTTAAGTACAATATTTTGCGTGGCTTGATTATAGTCAACTCTAAAACCCAATGCCCCAGAGTCGATATAAGCATCAATATCAAAATCGACAGGATGCATGGCGCGTGAATTTAACACACTGGCCGATTTAAAGCGGTGTAATGCAAAGGTTTGAATATCCGTTTTATCTTGTCGGGTACAAATTAAATAAATAATTGCACCTTTTTGCACCAATCCCAGCGGATTCAATATATAGGTTTTTTCTTCACCAGACAGATTACGGCCTTGATAAACACATTCTAATTGCTTGTCTTGAAGTAAGCCTTCATAAATTGCTTGTTGCGCCTGTTTTTCAACTACAGGCGGAATCAACGGCTGAGTGGCAGGAACAATACGCACGCGATTAATCCATTGTCGGACATTATTTTGAGTCGATAAACTGCGCCGTGCCAAATCAAACCACGGATTCATTTCTTCAATTAAACTGGGCGGCAGTAAATGTTTTAAATGCTCCTCGACCATCATAAAGGTCACTGCTTGCGAACTGGTCATATGCGGTAGGCTTTGGATTGGGGCATCTGAGCGCCAACGCCAGCCTTGTGGTACGGTTTTACTGCTTTCAATTGGGAAACGTAACGAAATCTGGTTTAAGTCGCGCTGGATGGTACGTAGGCTGATATCAATGCCTTCACGTTGCAAAATCTCTTGTAATTCACGCGTACCCATCCACTTACCTGTAGACAGACGCGATAGGATTTGCCATTGGCGATATAGACTGTTTGAGGTTTCTTTTTCTTGTAAAGACATAACTAAAATTAAAAACGGAGTCGATTGTTTATAGCTGCATTAAATCACGAACACAATAAGAAAACTGAGTATTTTATGCTGTTTGTATTTCCTTATTGATTTGTATAGATTATTTATCTGTAAATGAAAAATAAAAACTGTAATAGTAAAATTCTGACCCAGATTAGCCTAAAGAGCCAATAAGTGATCTGCAATAATGAAAATACCCTTGATAGATGTAATTTATCGAAGTTATAAAATGCCCATATTTGAGATCAATGATCAGATCGCCATTTTTCAGCAGATTTCTGTATCAGAATAATTTAAACAAGTCCTATTTGGGCTATTGAGTAAAAATATGTCGCTTTTTTGTAGGTATAAATAAGGTTTATGTGAGAAATACGGGCTAATGCAGTTGGGTGCTGTAGTTTGTGCTTAAGCAAAACCGCACTATTTTTCGATATTTCTTATTATCTAACGCCGTTTGAAGATGTGTAAACAGTCAGGAGTATTTAACGGATTTGAGAGGGGTTTATAGTCTACTTAAATTGCCTTCAGCTTTATTTATGCCATAGCATCTTATACGCTTATTTTTAACATGAATAATTGAGCGGTCAGTGAAATAAAAGAACAGGATGTATTCATCATTTTGATTGATAAACATTTAACCATGAGAGTGAAATCGTGATTTTATTACAGAGTAGTAAGGCTCAACATGTTTTTTGGTTGGGCCGATATTTAACTCGTATTCAGTATTTATGTAGTCAGTTTCCATTTTATGATAATCAAGCCGCTCTGCAATATGCACATGCTTTTTGCTTACCTGCCTTCGATGCCAGTTCATTGAATGTATTGTTATTTGATGAGGAGCAGCCTTCATCTTTTGCTCAGCAATTTCAAGCTGCGCGGCACAATATACAAGCGTTAGATGAGGTCTTTTCTGCACAAACGTATAGTGAACTCAAGCAACTCATTCACACTGCTGATAATAATACGGCTTATATCTGCGAAGTAGCGGCCGAGTGTAAGGAAGTCATTGAATTAGAATCTGAAGATATTTTCATATTTTTTAGTTTAGGTCAAAATATAGAACAATTAAATCGTCAAATTCGTTTAAAACAAGACCAAACCGCCACACTGATTGAGCTGGATAAAATTATTACCTTGTTGTCTAAGATACGAGGCAGTCGGATAAAGAAAGTCTGGCAACAATTAAAATCAAATCCGGACAGTACACATTTTTATCATTTTAGTGATCATATCGAGAATTTATTTGAGTTAAGTGCGTAAGCGCAGTAAATCATCCACGTGATAGATCTGGGTTGATTGATTCTGTGAGAATGACAGTATTTAATAAAAATAAGTGCTATTGTTTGGGTACTATTCATGCATTATTTGCGCTGAACCTGTATTTCCAATTCTGATTCAATATAAGCACTGTTCATCTTTGCTAAGCTCATGTTGCGGTTGCTTGGAAATGCCTCTGAATGTCAGATAGAGAAAATCCTCAGGAGTTGTGGATGACTTATTGTTGTGGGTTACGTTTAAAAGATGGATTGATTTTTGTCAGTGATACCCGTACGAATGCGGGAGTAGATCATATTTCAGTATTTCGTAAGCTCTATACTTTTGGTATAGAGGGAGAGCGATTTATTACCATACAAACTTCAGGAAATTTAGCCACCACGCAAGCGGTCATTGGTCATTTAAACAATCATCTGGAATTAAAAGTAGAGCCCAATCTATATAGCGTTAATACCATGTTTGAAATGGCGGAGTTGGTGGGAGATCTGCTCAAAAAAGTCATTACGGATGTCACAGACGATATTCAAGAGCGCAGTAATTATTATTGTAGTTTACTGTTAGGTGGGCAAATTGGTAATACCACGATGCAACTGTATAATATCTATCCGCAAGGGAATTTTATTAGCGCCACTGAAGATACGCCTTATTTTCAAATTGGTGAAAGTAAATATGGTAAACCGATACTCGATCGCGCTTTAAGCTATGAAATGCCACTTGATGAAGCCGCTCGCTGTTGTCTTATTTCGTTTGATTCTACTTTGCGCTCTAATGTTTCAGTGGGGATGCCTTTGGACCTTATTGTATATAAAAAAGATTCGCTGCATATTTCCAATGGCAAACGTATTTACCAAGAAGATCCTTATTTTAGGCAGCTGAGTAAAGAGTGGTCAGATACTTTACGCCTAGGTTTGCAACAATTGCCTGTTCCAACGGCTGATTATCTAGAATAGTCGTATGGTGTTCTGATTAAGAGCAGGGCAAAGCAAAGATGAATCTTTATATTCTAGTCTGGCCGCTGGTCAGATGGTTTCAATTCAATAAAACCCAAGCAGAACTTGGGTTTTATTGGATAGGATTTTTACTTTCTTTTTGGGCGCGCACTTAAGCGGCAAAGAAGTTCATAGCCAATTGTGGCATTGGCTTTAGCGACATCATCTACAAGGCGCTGTTTACCCCAAAGCTCTACTTCTGTACCAATTCCGGCATTAAGTCCGGTCACATCAACCGCAATCATATCCATGGCCACACGACCGATAATCGGTCTTTGTTTACCGTTAATCACCACATAGTTTTGATCAATAAAAGCCCGTGGATAGCCATCGCCATAACCAATGGAGACAATGGCCAGTTCAGTGTCTTTTTGAGCAGTAAAAGTCGAGCCATAACCGACGTGTTCACCAACACCAATTTGGTTTAATGCCATAATTTCAGCAGTAAAGGTCATCACTGGTTTAAGGTCTAAATCAGCAGCCGTTCGATCTGCAAAAGGCGATGCGCCGTATAACATAATACCGGGGCGTACAAAATCAAAGTTTAATTCTGGCCACTGATACAGCGCTGCTGAGTTGCAGCAAGAGGCCAGAATGGGCGCGCATGCTTGTTTAACAGCAAGAAATTGATTTTTTTGTTGCTCATTTAAGAGGTGATTTTCTACATCGGCATTGGCAAAATGCATGGTCAGTACACAGGTAAATCCTGAGGCTTTAAGTTTTTGAATAACCTCAATAATCTCAGAAATTTTAAAACCAATTCGGTTCATGCCGCTATTCAGCTTGACCCAGACTTTTAAATTTTGTGCAATATACTGCTGTTGATGGGCATATAACCAGTCTAGTTGTTGCTGATGATGCACCATGCATTCAACGTTATGTTCAATTGCTAGTTGCATCTCATCAATCGAAAAAACACCTTCAATTAAGGTGATAGGATGCTGATCGCCAAGTTGGCGAATTTCCAGCGCTTCTTCAAGGCAAGCCACGCCAAAAGCATCGGTTTCACTTAAGGCAGTTAAACAGTCTTTAACGCCATGCCCATAGGCATTGGCTTTTACCATACTTAAAATTTGAGCAGTGGGTGCAAGTTGTTTCACGCGATTTAAATTATATTGCAGCGCTTCTCTATCAATATAAACTGTTGCTTGGCGCACCTTTTGACTCCTTAAAATATTGCTTGCATGATCATCATTTAATCAAATGGTTAAATGATGATTAGCGCAATTTATAGATGAATAAGCCCACATGTTATGAGTGAGATGATCAGTATAATGAAGGGTTTTATTGTATGCCTATGGCTTAAAATAAACAGTATGTAGGTATCGGTTTCACCCTAAAATTAAACTGGATTGTGCAAAATAGTGAAATAAATGCGCAAGGCACTTTTATTTTAGACCACTTAAAATTGATCTTTTCTAAAACGCACTGTATTAAAAAAGCACTTAAAGTACGCAGGTTTAAATTTCAATAAAAGAGATATAAAAAAACGAGGCCATCGCCTCGTTTAAATTGTGATTATTCATCATCACTGTATTGTGAGTAAAACTCGGGTGAAAGGTTACTAAAGCGCGTGTATTGACCTTCAAAGGCTAAACGAACTGTACCAATTGGACCATTACGTTGTTTACCAATAATAATTTCTGCTGTGCCGGCTTCTTTTGAGTCTTTGTTATAGACATCATCACGATAAATAAACATGATTAAATCCGCATCTTGCTCAATCGCTCCCGATTCACGTAAGTCAGACATCACTGGACGTTTATTGGGACGATTTTCTAATGAACGGTTCAGCTGTGACAGAGCAATCACCGGACATTTCATTTCTTTTGCCAGTGCTTTTAAGCTACGAGAAATTTCAGAAATCTCACCGACACGGTTATCGCCCATACCCGGAACTTTCATCAGTTGTAGATAATCGACCATAATACAGCCAATTTTACCGCCATGCGCTTTGGCAATTCGTCGTGCACGCGCACGTAATTCAGTCGGTGGTAAAGCAGAAGAATCATCAATATATAGATTTTTTTCTTGTAACTGTAAAATTGTACCGGTTACTTTAGACCATTCATCGCCATCTAATTTACCTGAGCGTAAGTGTCCTTGATGAACTTTACCGTAGGCTGAAATTAGACGCATAGCGATAGAATCGGCAGGCATCTCCATAGAAAATACTAAAGCCGGTAAGTCACAGTTAAATAACACACTTTCAATGAGATTCATCGCAAACGTGGTTTTACCCATAGACGGACGGGCGGCGACAATAATTAAATCGCCAGATTGCATACCGGAAGTTTTATTATCTAATTCCATAAAACCGGTGGTTAAACCAGTAATACTACCTTCCATTTGTGACAGTTCATTTAGTTTGTCAAACACGTCGGCAACGACTGCATTAATCGGTTTTGGCCCTTGCGCCTTGGCATTATTATTATGCTGTTCTGCGATAGAGAAAATATTGGTTTCAGCCAGATCTAAAATTTCACTGACACTCCGGCCTTTGGTGTCATAGGCATTTTGTAAAATTTCAGAGCTGACTTTAATCATGCCGCGTAACGTTGCAAATTCTTTAATTTTATTGGCATAGGTTTCAAGGTTATAAAAACTAGAAGGGGAGTCTGCCATGAGTTGCATTAAATATTCTTCACCGCCGACTGCATCAAGCAAATTTTGCTTAATTAACCAGTCGTTGACCAGTACCGCATCATAAGGAGAGTTTTCTTGCGTCAATTTTTCAATGGCGCGAAAAATATATTTGTGCCGTGTGGCATAGAAATCATTTTCACTCAGTACATCACCCACTTGTTCAAACGACTCAGCCACTGTCATCAGTGCTGCAAGCACTGCTTGCTCAATGGCTAAGTTATGTGGCGGAGTACGGAACTCTTTTAATTGGCTCGGTTCATGACCTTTATTGTCTACTTTAGATGCGCTAAACGTAGCATTGGCATTCGCCTGTGACATATAAAACCCTAATTTTTAAATGCAATATAGAAATAACTTGAAAAATTGCAACAAAGAATAAATTTCAACCATTGTGCTAGTAACAGATAATACGCGCTCTTAAAAAAAATGCGAATCGAAAATTTCATTCAGCTAAAAACAGTCAAAATAAATTTTGATCAGGAGGTGAAATGCTTGACATAAGCTATTTGGACTATTTTTAGAGATAAAAAAAGAGTATGCAAAAGCATACTCTTTTTTGTGCAAAAATTACTCAGATACGATAGTAACGAGAACTTCAGCAATAACATCATGATGCAATTGGATTGCGATGTTAAATTCACCAGTGTTGCGAAGCGCACCATTTGGTAAACGAACTTCTGCACGGTCAACTTCAAGACCGGCATTCGTTAACGCGTCAGCGATGTCACGAGAACCGATTGAACCGAATAGTTTACCTTCATCACCAGCTTTAGCAGTGATAACGATGTTAACTTCGTTCAATTGGTCAGCACGTGCTTGAGCAGCAGCTAAAATATCAGCTTCTTGCTTTTCAAGTTCAGCGCGACGAGTTTCAAAAGCAGCAGTATTCGACTCAGTCGCTGCTACTGCTTTACCTTGAGGGATAAGAAAGTTGCGGCCGTAACCAGCTTTAACTGAAACTTTATCGCCTAATTTGCCAAGGTTTTTAATGCGTTGTAGTAAAATAATATCCACAGCTCAACCTCACTTATGATTGTCAGTGTAAGGGATCAAAGACAAATAGCGAGCTTGTTTAATCGCAAGCGCTAATTGACGTTGGTAACGAGCTTTAGTACCTGTAATACGGCTAGGAACAATCTTGCCATTTTCAGTGATGTACTGTTTTAAAGTATCGATATCTTTATAATCGATGTACGCAACTTTCTCAGCTGTAAAGCGGCAGAACTTGCGACGACGGTAAAAACGTGCCATTTATGTTCTCCTTATGCTTCAGCAGAATCTTGAGATTGTTGTGCTTCTTCACGTTGAGCTTTACGCGCACGCTTTTCTTCAGCACTTTTAGCAAGCAACGACTCTTCAGTAATTGCGTGTTCACGACGAATAATGACGTTGCGAAGGATCGCATCATTATAGCGGAACAATTCTTCTAATTCATTTAGCGTAGTTTGACCACATTCAACGTTCATTAGAATGTAGTGCGCTTTGTGAATTTTGTTAATTGGGTAAGCCAATTGACGGCGGCCCCAATCTTCTAGACGGTGAATTTGACCTTCAGCATCTTTGATGTGAGTTAGGTAACGTTCTACCATACCCACAACTTGATCGCTTTGGTCTGGATGTACCAATAGTACGATTTCGTAGTGACGCATTGTCAGCTCCTTACGGTTTATACAGCCCCTAACTAAATAAGACTCAGGGGCAAGGAGTCACAACCTAAGTCGTGCCGCATAAATTGCGAAGCGTGATTTTAGGGCTTTTAGCCTGAAATTACAAGGGAATCTTTTATGTGTGGTGTATTTAGCTGCGCGCTTTAGAACGCAGTAGAAAAACAACATAGCCTTTAAAATTTACATCGGTTTCAAAAAAATGGTGCTTTGAAATCAAACCATGTTGAACCAAGCCCACTTTATAAGGCAACTTAAGCGCAGTCACGCGCTTTAAGTAATCAAGATAGTTGCTCACGGTATGATTGCCTTGATAGCTTTGAATCACCAGTTCATCAATGTTTTTTGCCAATATATCTAAGGTTTGGGTGTCTTTTACGTTGCTCCAGTCCAATAAACCAGTAATACTCAGTTGATATTTTTGAGGCAGTTGAGTTCGAATTTTCTGTAAAAAAAGCGCATAGTCTTTTAGATTCTTGGTCTTACTATCAAAATCAATTTGTAAGCCTTGGATGTGATTACCTGCATTTTCCCATTGTGCTATTCGTTTTAAGATGAGCTGTACATTCTCTGTTGTCCAATTGAGATGATGCGTTCTAAACACCAACCAAATTTTCTTCTTTGGCTGTATTAAAACGGATATACCTTGCGGTATGAGAATCGATTTTTTGTTAGTAGCATCAACTATAATCTCACCTTGTAAAATATACAGCTCTTGGGCTTTGCTTAAGTAGGGCGCGCTTGAGATATCGCCCCAAATCCAAAAAGCGGAATAATCTTTTGCATCAACACGATTGATTGGTGTCGCCGACTGTGTAGGCTGACACGCACTCAAAAATAAGCTCAAAAAAAGCAGTAAAATAGTCTGAGTAAGCCGTATCATTGCTTTAAATCACCAATAATATTTAAGCGATTTAGCCCATGTGCTGTTGGGGTAATCACGTTTTAATTCATCAAACCAGCGCTTTCTCACCGTTTTAGCGACATCCTGATCATGACATTCGTTGTCGCCTGCGGGTGCATAGCATTGAATAGCGCGGTACAAAGCATAGGCTTTAATCTC
This sequence comes from Acinetobacter harbinensis, assembly GCF_000816495.1. Taxonomy (GTDB): domain Bacteria; phylum Pseudomonadota; class Gammaproteobacteria; order Pseudomonadales; family Moraxellaceae; genus Acinetobacter; species Acinetobacter harbinensis. The sequence goes on along the minus strand of NZ_JXBK01000001.1, from coordinate 1,829,293 downwards.
GCTTTTGCTTGGCGTACTTATAATGTCTTTATAAACTTCGCCACGTTTAAAAATAGGGCCTTGCACGGTAGCGTGCTGTTTTTCTGTAGCGGTAAGCCTATTTATCTGCCAACTTTGTTCACTTCTAAAAAACTCACCTAAGCATAATCTTAAGTCCAGATCCTGTGGTTTTTCGCTTAATTGTAAGCCCAATAGTTTAAGTTCTGGACACTTTAGTTGAGGGGTAATAACGCTGCCTTTCCAAATGAAGTTGGCCAAAGGAGGATAATTTTTAAGCATAGTGCTTTCACTGTTATATCCTTTGTACTGTGCTGCATGGGTTGGAAGCGAGCGATAGGCCTGATTAAATAAACTAAAATTTTGATGCACCAGCGACTTATTGAGCAATGTGTATAGTGCTAAATTTTTCTGTGCAATATTGGCTGTAGAGGATTCAACCATCTTGATTAAGCTGTATTCATTAGCAGATTGCTCAATAAAGCTTTTTTGCAGTGATAATTGTTTGATTTTGGCATTAGCGCCAATAAAAGCCTCTAGGTTTTGTTGTTTAAGATAATGTGGATAGAGTGCCAATTCAAATAAACCGCGTTGATATACAGTTTTTGCTTGCCCAAGCAGGTTTTCCCAATAGCGCTGGGCATTCGCTTGTGGCTCGATTTTATCTAAAATACGGCCTTTTAAGAATGCTTGGCTCAGTTGTAAATAAGTACTGATACTTTTTGGATTTTCTGTAGGTAAGTAATTTAAAGCCTCTTGGGGTTTGTTTTGCACAAAGAATAAATGATTGGCTTGTAAATATTGAAATAATTCGGGCTGCTGTTTGAAGGAATCTTTTTGTGCATTCAGCTCAGTCCAACTGATGACGGTATCATCTTTAGTTTCCGGTTTACGCATCTGCATTAAATCGTAAATTACTAAAAAGAAAGGGTCTTCCAGTTTCTTCTTATGTAAATTTTCTGTCTGAAAAACATGACGATCAATCTCAAACGCCACATTCTGCATATCTAAATTATAAAATTTAGACTGCGGATGATTAATTTGCCAAGCCAATTCATTGCGTAATAAATCAGGTTGATTGTTTAACCAATAGCCACGGCGTAACAATCCACGCGCACTTGCAACATATCGCCCGTTTGGATAAAGCTCAAAATATTGAGTGATGCTGTTAAAAAAGTCTTTTAATAATACTGGATTAATTTTGTTTACATCAAGATCGCCATATTCAGCCAAACCACTTTGATAGGCGGCATTTAAGTTACTGCGAATGAGCATATATTGCGCAGTTTCTTTAAGCCAAGGTTGATCGACTTGAGTCAGTAAGGCATAAATTTTGGTGGCTGTAGAAAAATTCGTATTATAAAAAGCGATACTGGCATTTAAATAAGATGCATATTGCCGTGTATAGATCGACCAGTTTGGGTCAATGCGCATTAAAGACAGCGGCGCTGTGCATTCAAGTAATTTACTGCGTGCTTTAATCAGAATGTCTTTTTCAGAGGCTGATATATGGGCATCATTTTTCACCTGTTGAGTGAAATCGGATAAACCTGTGGTTATTGAGTTGCAATGCTCTTGATAAGAATAGGCCGCCGAAGATGTACTTTTTCCTGAGGAAGCGGATTTATTCTCAACACGTTGAGTAAAGGAGTTTACATCAAAAGGTACGCTACTATATTCGGTGTTCCAAAGCGATGCGGTAGGCTTGGGCGCTAACAGCGTCGCCAAGTTCTTATCACTTAACAGCAATAGGATATTAACGCGATTGTCATTGGCGGGGCTAAGTACAGGTAAGCTATCACAGGCAGTATATTGATTGTTTGAGAGTGTGGTGCTGGGCTGACATGAGATATCTGCACCGGCATGGCTGTGTATGGTGTATGCGCAAAGGGGCAACATAGAAAGATAAACAGTGGTGCGGATTGTTTTTAATAGCTTATGCATGGCTCATGGATTGAATTTGTTATTGTGAGATGAGTGTAGCAATTTTAAGCGGTAAGTGAAATAAAACAGAAATTTAAAAAAGAAAAAGAGATAGAGTTCAACTCTATCTCTTTAGAAAAACACGATTTTTGTCAAGGGTGCTGTAGAGGTAAAACTAAAACAGATGCTAATCACTGTAATTAAAATGACAGAAAATAGGAAAAAACGTTTTGCCCATAATTGATCATTTTCAGCTTTAAAACCAAGCACGCCAATATAAAACCAATAAATGCATAATGCATTTAAAATCACTAAGTACAGCCAATTTGCATAACCATAAACAAATAAAGCATTCATAGCGATGGTAAATAAAACCACATAAATCAGTGATTCAATTTTAGTGCGTAAAATAGAACGTGCGACAGGAAGAATCGGAATGCCTGCATTTTTATAGTCATCAAAGCGATAGATTGCAATTGCCCATGAATGTGGCATTTGCCAAAGCGCATAACCAATAAAAATAAGCAGTGCGGCCATGTCAAATTCATGACTAACAGCGGTGTATCCAATTATTGGTGGACTGGCCCCAGAAATACTTCCAATAACAGTTTGGTGAATGGTTGTACGTTTTGTCCACAGGCTGTAAAAAAGCACATAGACCACAAAACCAAGCACCGCAAATAGAAAAGCGTACGCATTTACCCAAAACCATAAAATAGCAAAACCAATCACACCCAGTACGGCAGCATAAGCTAACGCAATAGCAGGAGAGATGGTTTTAGTGACCATCGCACGATTTTTTGTGCGCTGCATTTTTTGGTCGATGTCTTGATCAATAACGTTATTGATCACACAACCAGAGGCCACCACCAAAGTGGTACCAATGAGGGTAATAAGCAATAAAAGGAAATCTACAGAACCTTGAGCGGCTAAGAAAAAGCCGCCCAAAGTGGTAACAAAGTTACCAAAGAGAATTCCTGGTTTAGTTAGGAATAAATACTTTTTCAGCATGTCAATCAGGTTAGATCATCATGTTGAAGTGCAAATAGTTCATGATCCATACAGAACCAATCAAAAGCACAGCAATACATAACACAGTATAGATAAATGCAATCACGTTCCAACGTTGCTCAGAAGACGAGTTCATGTGCAAGAAGAACATAAGCTGTACTAGAACCTGAACAGCTGCAGTAATAGCAATTACAGTAATCAAAATACCACGTGAAAATCCGCCACTCATGACCATTCCAAAAGGAATGATCGTGAGAATAACTGAGAGGATAAACCCGATAGTATACTGCTTCACGTTACCGTGCGATGCACCAGCAGAGTTGTGATCGTGACTCATTAGAGAACTCCCATCAAATAAACGACGCTGAATACACAGATCCAAACGATGTCAAGGAAGTGCCAGAACAAGCTTAGGCAAGCCAGACGACGCGTGTTGGCAAGAGTCAAACCATTTTTCTTGATTTGAACCATCAACAAGATCATCCACACCAAACCTGAAGTTACGTGAATACCGTGCGTACCGACTAAAGTAAAGAACGCAGATAGGAACGCACTTGTGGTTGGGCCATGACCTTCATGAACTAAGTGGCTAAACTCATAGAGTTCCATGCCGATGAAGCTAGCACCAAATAACCAAGTAATCGCCAGCCAAGTTAAAACTTGACCTACATTTTTTTTGTATGAAGCAAGTACGGCAAAACCGAAAGTCACAGAAGAGATCAGTAGCGCAAAAGTTTCAGTTAAAACGAAACCTAAAGAATCGCCAAAAAGCTCTTTTGCACTTGGTGTGCCCATTGGAATGTGACTGCTTAATACAGCGAACGCGATGAAGAGTGTCCCGAATAGGATCAAGTCACTCATCAAATAAGTCCAGAAACCAAAGACGGTGATGTCTGTATCATCGTGGTGATGATGCTCATCGTGGCCATGGTTGTCGTGATGAAGTACTTCAGCCATTGTCTTAGTCCTTCCTCAAGTGTTTTTCAAGAATCGCATAGCGTTCGTTTTCAATGCGTTCTACTTCAGCAGCAGGCACATAGTAATCCACTTTTTCAGTGAATGAACTTACGATAAACGAAACGATAGCACCAATGAATCCGATAGCGACTAACCACCAAATATGCCAGATTAAAGCAAAGCCCATAACAGTAATGAACATGGCAATAACAAAGCCAGCAGCACGGTTAGTTGGCATATGAATATCTTCATACTGGGTTGGTTTAACGTATGCGATACCATTTTCTTTGTCAGTCCAGAATGAATCAATACCATTGACCACTGGAAGATGAGCAAAGTTATAGAACGGAGCAGGTGAAGATGTTGCCCATTCTAAAGTACGGCCATCCCATGGATCGCCAGTAAGGTCTAGGTTGTCGTTGCGTTGTAAGAAACCAACAATGACTTGCATTAAGAAACATGCAATACCAAGTGCAACTAGAACCGCACCAAACAAAGCAATAGCAATGTACGGATCCCATTCAGGGTTGTCATAGGTATTTAAGCGGCGTGTCATACCCATGAAACCAAGGATATAAAGTGGCATAAATGCAAAGTAGAAACCGAAGAACCAGAACCAGAATGCAGCTTTGCCCCAAGCTTCATTTAATTTCCAACCAAACATTTTTGGCCAGTAGTAAATGATACCTGCGAACATACCAAACACTACACCACCAATAATTACGTTATGGAAGTGAGCGATTAAGAACAATGAGTTGTGTACCAAGAAGTCCGCTGGTGGAACTGCCATTAATACACCTGTTAAACCACCGATACCAAAAGTCACAAGGAAGCCAAGTGTCCAAAGCATTGGAGTGGTAAAGGTAATACGACCTTTATACATGGTGAACAACCACGAGAAGATTTTCACCCCAGTTGGGATGGCAATAATCATGGTCATGATACCGAAGAACGCGTTAACGTTGGCACCGGCACCCATGGTAAAGAAGTGATGCACCCATACAACAAAAGACAATACTGTGATTGCAACAGTTGCATACACCATTGATTTATAACCAAACAATGCTTTACGCGAGAAAGTCGCTACAACTTCTGAGTAAATACCAAATGCAGGCAATACCAAGATATATACTTCTGGGTGACCCCAAGTCCAAATCAAGTTCACATACAACATTGGGCTACCACCCAAGTCATTGGTAAAGAAGTGGAAATCGAAGTAACGGTCAAGGGTTAACATTGCAATAGTGGCGGTCAACACTGGGAAAGCCGCGATGATCAATACAGACGTACAAAGTGCAGTCCAAGTAAAGATCGGCATATCCATAAGGGCCATACCTGGGGCGCGCATTTTAATAATGGTAACAAAGAAGTTAACACCTGTTAAAAGCGTACCTAAGCCAGAAATTTGTAGTGCCCAAATATAGTAGTCAACACCTACGCCCGGAGAGTATTCAATACCTGACAGTGGAGGGTAAGCCATCCAACCTGTTGCAGCAAACTCACCTAAAGCAAGGGATGCCATCATTAAACCGACAGCGCCGGCAAACAACCAGAAGCTTAAAGAGTTTAATAATGGGAAGGCAACGTCACGCGCACCAATTTGTAAAGGCACAGCGATGTTCATTAAACCAACCACAAGACCCATCGCCACGAAGAAGATCATAATTACGCCATGCGCAGTAAAGATCTGATCGTAATGCTCGGGATGTAAATAACCTTCACCGCCACCTTTTGCAAGGAACAATTGAAGGCGCATCATGATCGCATCTGCAAAACCACGCACAAGCATGATTACAGATAAAAAGATGTACATGATACCAATTTTTTTATGGTCTACCGATGTGAACCATTCCGTCCACAAGTAGTTCCATTTTTTAAAGTAGGTGATCCCTGCAACAACAGCAAGGCCACCTAGAACCATCATTGCAACTGTTACCAATACGATTGGATCGTATGGAATTACATCGGGTCCTAACTTACCTAAGAAGCTCATGTCTTATTCCTCTACAGAAGCAGTCGCATGGTCAACATTTACATGCGCGCCAGAAGCCGCAGCTTCATGACCTACCGTTGCTGAGTGATCAGCACCGTGATAGTTGCTCATGTATTTATTAATCACCGATTCGAACAATTTAGGTTCAACTGAAGAATAGTAAGTCACTGGATGTGGCTTAGTTGGATAAGGCGTCATCGCTTCGGCAGCAGCCTTTTCTTCTGGAGTTGTCGCTTTTGCTATTAACGCTTCAATTTGGTGCTTACCGCGGTTACCATCACGTAAGGTTGCAAATTCAGTTTGGTCTAAAATACCTTTTTGAATTGCTTCAGGGTTAACTGAAGTACCATTACCTGCCTTAACTGCTGCTACCCAATTTGCAAACTGTTCATCTGTTACAGAATGAGCTTTAAAGCGCATTTGTGAGAAACCATAACCTGAATAGTTAGATGAGAAACCACGGAATATACCTGTTTCATCAGCCAATACGTTCAAGTGAGTTTGCATACCTGCCATGGCATAGATTTGACCAGACAAAGCAGGAATAAAGAACGAGTTCATTGTGAAGTTAGACGTAACACGTAAGCTTACCGGCGTTTTCTCTGGGAAGCGTAATTCGTTTACTGTCGCAATGCTTTGTTCTGGATAGATGAAGATCCACTTAAATTGTTCAGCAATAACTTGAACATTTAAAGTTGGCTTATCAGATTCAAGCGGGCGGTAAGGGTCATACTTATGCGTACCCCACCATGTTAGCCACGCTAGAATAGCAATAATAATAACGGGGATACCCCAAACTACAATTTCAATAGCTGTGGAGTGCGTCCAGGTAGGTTTATAGTCTGCGTCTTTATTCGATGCGCGATATTGCCAACTGAACCACAATGCCATGATAACTGATGGAATAACCACCAAAAGCATTAAGTAAATCGCAGTCATCATCAGGCCACTTTGACCTTCAGCAACTGGACCTTTTGAGTTCAGAAGTACCATATCACCACCACACCCAGTTAAGAGTGCAGCTAGCGCAGATAAAGACAATACAGCTAAAATTGTTTGTCTCATTTTACAACCTCGGTGAAGAGTCCCATTCCCTAATTTAATATGGGAGAGCGATTATAGTGTCGCGCATAATTGGAAATAACTTTCGCTTGAAAAGTCCAAGCATAGAAAAGCCTCCCAATGATGAGACACCGCTACGTTGTAGGGGATTATGCCTTATATTGGCAAACTAAGCTATATGAAAGTGGCTTTAAATGGCTGTTATCAGGGCGTATCTATGAGCTTGCAGCGCAAGTTTTGCTGTTGATATTTGATGAAATATCAATATTGTAGAAAAACAGGGAAGTGCAGTTATCCCTGTTTTAAAGTAATGAACTACTGTTTTACCACCTTGGTTTTGGCTAATTTATCATGCAATGTTTGGCGTTTTTCACTCAGCGCAAAAATGTGATCGATGATGGTAATAATCGGCATAAACAACATATTTAAGATAATAAAAATAAAGCTACGTAGCGTAAAGGCGCGCATGAGGCTTACTTTTTCACCTGTTTCGGCATCTACAATTTTAATTTTAGTCAGTTTTTTACCAATGCTTTGTCCCGATTTTGCCAACATAAATGCTTGAATACCAAGCATAATCAAAATATAAATGAACATCGCTTGCCATGCTTCCATGGGAATAAGGGTAAATAATTGTTGTTGTAGTTGCACGGCTTGATTGGGACTGTCTGTAGCTTGCATTTTTTGTTGAATTTCAGAGAGTTCATTAAACTGCTCTGCTTTTAAGAAAAATGATGGAATGGCGGCGGCAGGTAACCACAGAAGTAAATCGATCACTTTGGCCAATACCCGTGTAGGTATAGATGCCAGTTCATTATTTAGCGCTGCCTTTTTTTCAATTTTTACTTGATGAACATCCTGATTCTGAAAGTGTGTCGGTTCAGATGGAGCGGGATTATAACCTATCGGTTGATATACAAGCTTACCTTGGGTTAATTCACCTAAAGCCTTCCATTCGGTCATACCTTCATGCCAGACCAAGTCTGTAAGCAGAACTTGTTGACTTGTGAGCATTTGATTCAGTTGCTCTAAGGTGTATGGACCAGCTTGTTGATTATTACGAGCCAAGTAAATTTGCATAAAATTAATATCTCAAAAATTGAAATTGAAAAAAAGACCCACGGATGGGTCTTTTTTTAACACGTTTTGTTAACCTTGTTGAGCTTTTTCTTCAGCAAGGAAGAACCAAGTGTCTAAAACCGAGTCCGGATTTAAAGAAACAGACTCAATGCCTTGTTCCATTAACCATTTTGCAAGATCTGGATGATCCGATGGACCTTGACCACAAATACCAACGTATTTGCCCGCTTTGCGGCACGCATGAATTGCCATAGACAGTAATGCTTTTACGGCGGGATCACGCTCATCAAATAAGTGAGAAACAATACCAGAGTCACGGTCTAGACCGAGCGTTAACTGTGTTAAGTCATTAGAGCCGATTGAGAAGCCATCAAAGTGCTCAAGGAACTGTTCAGCCAACAATGCGTTGGTTGGTAGTTCACACATCATGATCACTTTAAGACCATTTTCACCACGTTTAAGACCATTTTGTGCCAACAATTCCATCACACGTTTCGCTTCTGCCACAGTACGCACAAAAGGAATCATAATTTGAATGTTGGTCAAGCCCATTTCGTCACGTGCTTTTTTCAAGGCACGGCATTCAAGCTCGAAACAATCACGGAAATTATCAGAAACATAACGGCTTGCACCGCGGAAACCCAACATTGGATTTTCTTCTTCTGGTTCGTACAGTTTACCGCCAATTAAGTTCGCATATTCGTTTGACTTAAAGTCAGACATACGAACAATCACCGGTTTGTCGGCAAAAGCTGCAGCAAGGGTAGAGATACCTTCAACCAATTTTTCAACATAGAATTCAATTGGAGATGAGTAACCGGCAGTACGTGCCATAACCGCAGCACGCGTTTCACGTGGCAAGCTATCAATATTTAATAGTGCTTTAGGATGCACACCAATCATACGGTTGATGATGAATTCTAAACGTGCAAGGCCAATTCCTTCGTTCGGAATGGTTGCAAAGTCAAATGCGCGATCTGGGTTACCCACGTTCATCATAATTTTGAACGGAAGTTTTGGCATAGATTCAATTGAATTACGTTGAATTTCGAAATCCAAAGAACCTTCATAAATAAAGCCCGTATCACCTTCAGCACAAGATACAGTCACTTCTTGACCATCAACCAGTACTTCAGTTGCATTGCCACAACCCACAATTGCTGGGACACCCAGTTCACGCGCAATAATCGCTGCGTGACAAGTACGACCACCACGGTTGGTGACGATAGCCGCAGCACGTTTCATAACCGGTTCCCAATCTGGATCGGTCATATCAGAAACTAAAACGTCACCAGGTTGTACTTTGTCCATTTCTTTGATTGAGGTCACAATACGAACGCGACCCGAACCAATACGCTGACCGATTGAACGACCTTCACAAATCACGGTGCCTTTTTGCTTAAGCAAATAGCGCTCCATGGTGCCGACATTTTCACGGCTTTTAACGGTTTCAGGGCGTGCTTGAACGATATAGATTTCACCGTCGTCGCCATCTTTTGCCCATTCAATATCCATCGGTGAATCGTAATGGTTTTCAATGATCAAGGCTTGTTTTGCCAATTCTTGCAACTCATGATCATTTAAAGAAAACTGTTGACGTTCTTGTTTGTCGACATCGACTACAATCACTGATTTTCCAGTCACGCCTTCTTCACCATAAATCATCTTTTGATGTTTAGAGCCAAGGTTGCGACGTAGGATTGAATGTCTTCCTGCATTTAATAATGGTTTAGAAAGGTAAAATTCATCAGGGTTTACAGCACCTTGAACGACCATTTCACCCAAACCATAAGATGAAGTAATAAACACCACATCACGGAAACCAGATTCAGTGTCAAGTGTAAACATTACACCAGCTGCACCTGTTTCAGAGCGCACCATGCGTTGGATACCCGCAGAGAGGGCAACCACTTCATGTTTAAAGTTTTGATGTACGCGATAAGCAATAGCGCGGTCATTATAAAGAGAAGCAAATACTTCTTTGATCGCGATCAATACGTTGTCGATACCGCGAATATTCAAGAAAGTTTCTTGTTGACCGGCAAAAGAGGCGTCCGGTAAATCTTCTGCAGTTGCAGATGAACGAACGGCAACCGCGATATCAGGGTTGCCGTTAGATAGTTCTGCGAAAGCGTGACGAACTTCTTTTTCAAGTTCTGCTGTAAGCGGAGTATCGACAATCCATTGACGAATTTTTGCACCAGTTTCTGCAAGCGTGTTTACATCATCAACATCTAACGTTGATAGCTCTGCTTGAATTTTAGCGTTTAGCCCACTTTGCTCGAGAAATTCACGATAAGCATCAGCTGTAGTTGCGAAGCCACCTGGTACTGAAACACCAGCATTAGATAAGTGGCTGATCATCTCGCCTAAAGATGAGTTTTTCCCACCTACAAGTTCAACGTCGTGTTTCCCTAATTTTTCTAGACCAATTACGCGCGCTTCCAAAGTTGTTACTCCACTTTTGCAGTATTAATCACTATCTTGGCATCAAATTATAACAAATCGCTTCGCTTTTTGGTTTTACGCAACGACAGTCATGTAAGATCGGTTTACTATAAAGATTTTAAAGCACTTAGACAAATATTTAAGGAGAATTTTAATGTCAGAAGGTAAACAAATTAAGCGCAGCGTGTTTTTCATCTCAGACGGTACAGCCATTACCGCTGAAACCCTTGGCCACTCCTTGCTCGCTCAGTTTCCTCATGTTGATTTTGACATTCATATCATTCCTTATATTACCTCTGAAGAAGCGGCAATGAATGTGGTGGCGGAAATTAATCGACGTTCCGAGCAAGATGGAGAGCTGCCATTGGTGTTTGATACGCTTATTGATCCGTATGCGCGTGATATTATTAACACTGCAAATGCTGTCAATCTTGATGTTTTTGAAGGGCTTATTGGTAAGCTGTCGGAAGTGCTAGGTACAGCGCCTACAACTTTAGTCGGGCAGACCCATGCTGTGACCGATTCGGAGTCATATAAAGCCCGTATTGATGCTGTACATTTTGCTTTAGACAATGATGATGGCGCACGTACACGTCATTACGACAAAGCTGATTTAATTTTAATTGGCGTATCGCGCTCTGGAAAAACCCCAACCTCCATTTATTTGTCCTTACAATTTGGGATTCGGGTTGCAAATTATCCTTTGACTGAAGAAGATTTAGACGACAATCGCTTACCAAGTGTATTAAAAGCACACAAACATAAATTATTTGGTTTGATGATTGATGCTGAGCGTTTGGTTGCAATTCGTACTGAGCGCAAAGCCAATAGCCGTTATGCCAGTTTTAGTCAGTGCCAGATGGAGCTTCGGGCAGTCGAAGGGATTTATATTTCAGAAGGAATTAAATATTTAAATGTCTCTGAGATGTCGATTGAGGAAATCTCCACTCGTGTTTTACAGATGACCGGTTTAAAACGTCGGATTGGTTAATTGTCATTACATTTTATGCGTATAAGAGTCTACATGCAGACACTTATTTTATGACTTGCATTAAATGATTGGATCAAAAGACTAAGTTAATCGGTAGCGACTTAAGCTGTCAAAAAATAATTCTCAATATATTGAAAATAGTTGGGTATAAAAAAGAGATCCATATCCATTGATCTCTTTTTTTATCGTGGCATTTTAATATGTGGTAATGATTATATCGGCTGAATGTTCAACGCCATCCATGCTCTGTAGTGCGTGATCGCTAATTTTTACCAGCGGCCAAGTCACCAGCCTACAGTTTTTACGTTGTAGCGCGGCATAGTAACTATCGGATTTAAAAAATACTTTATTTTCACTGGCTGAATTTGGCATCAGTTGACTTTTTAGCCAATTGTCCGTCACTTGCGATTCAAGATGACGAATGGCCAATAAGGATTTAATTCGGCTGTTAAATAAACGACGATTCTTTACCATTAGCGGATGTGAAAGTAGTTTGTGAATCCCTCTTTCGGTATGTGGTAATACAAAATGTGGAATAATTTGAAAGACTTCTACTGCTTTGGCAGTGTTGCAAATCTGCTCTAAATGGCACACGGTCATTTGGTTGGCACCCACAATGGCCACAGTCAAACCCGAAAAATCAAAAGTTTTAATCTGCTCAGCAGTTAGTAGCGTTCCTTTAAAATTTTGGAAAAAATCAGCTGAATTCTGAAAGAAACCATCCAATGGATCTTTTTTCTTATTAACCATTTTTCTATCCGTCCTTGTTGTACTTGTATGTTTTAGCTGTATCGCTATTGATATAACCAACATTCAACTTCTGGTAAAGTTTTTTGTACATGCTTGACAGTCATCACAAGGTTAGAGTCTTTATAAATAACGCTGTAATCGGATTTAAAACGAGATGGTGTTTTATAGATAAAGAGACAGAATAAAGCAATTTATAGCCTTTGATTTAATACACTGAATAAGTTATTGGTTAACCCATAAATTGACCGAATAGATTAAACAGTGTAAGAAATTGAACTTGATCAGTAGGTCTTAGATTACTGTTTTCATAAAGTTTAATGTGATGTTAATCATCATCGTGCTGAATTTTTTCAAATTCGCTAGCGCCGTAGTTGGGTACATGTGGAAGCTGGGTATGTGTGCGTAAATAATCTAAATCACGAATGTTTTTTTGGACTGCCACAGCCCCAAATAGACTCAGTAAAAAAGCCATAATATAAAAACCTTTTTCACTTAATTGAAGTGAGGCATTCCATAGACCAATTGCAAGTAAAGCCACGCAAATGATGATAGAGGCCCAACACAGTCCATAATAGATAGTGGTAACTTGTACGCCTTCAAGTTTATCGCGGACAATCTTTTGTAAGGAAATTGAAGCAAATAGGCCATATAAAATTAAGATCAAATAATAGCCTTTTTCATTTAGCAGCATATCTGCATTGAATAAGCCAATAATATAAGCAGCAGCACCTGCAATCAGGGCAACCCAACTTGCGGCAATGAATGCCGAGGTTGGTTTATTAATATATTGATTCATACGGGTTTCCATTTTTATATCAGCTTGTTTTTATATCACTATTATGCCGAAGTTACAGCAGATCGCAAAGATTGTTTGCGCTGATTGAAATAAACTCAGATATCGGGCGACATGAATCACGCACCATAAAAAATAGCACCTGAGATAGGTGCTATTTCACTACAACATAAAGCAGGCTTATGCCGTTTTAATATTCATTAAGCGTTCAAAGTTCTCAAGACGCTTATCGGTATCGTAAATATCACAAGTGAATATAAACTCATCTACGTCGTATTGTTCTAGCAGTTGTTGCAAACCAGCTTTAACCGTTTGCTCTGAACCAATTTGTGCCATTGCATAAAAATTATCGACTGACATTTTCTCTGCTGGCGACCACAAACCTTGCATGCTCTCAACAGGAGCTTTTAGTTTTAAGCTTTGTCCGCGCATTAAGCCCAGTACACGTTGATAAGCACTGGTGGCCAAGTATTGTGCTTCTTCATCCGTTTTTGCCACCACCACAGGCACACCCATAGAAATATAAGGTTGATCTAAATATTCAGACGGCTGAAAATTCTCTTTATAAACTTGAATGGCTTGTTGCAACATGCGCGGTGCAAAATGTGAAGCAAATGAATAGGGCAGGCCTAATTTAGCAGCCAAATGTGCACTAAATAAGCTCGAACCCAACAACCATACTGGTACATGGGTATTTTGACCCGGTGTAGCCACAATACGTTGTTGTGCAGTGGGTGCTTTAAAATATTGTAGAATTTCTTGTACATCTTGCGGGAACTGATCTTCGGTTTCTTGGCGACCACGGCGCAGGGCGCGCATGGTGATTTGATCGGTGCCGGGTGCTCGACCTAAGCCTAATTCGACGCGATCAGGATATAGTGTGGCCAAGGTGCCAAATTGTTCTGCGACCACTAACGGTGCATGATTAGGCAACATAATACCGCCAGAACCCACCTTTAAGCTTTCTGTATTGGCCAGAATATAGCCCAATAAAACTGCCGTAGCTGAACTGGCAATGCCATCCATATTGTGATGTTCTGCAAGCCACAACCGTTTATAGCCCAATTGTTCTGCTTTTTTTGCAACGTCCAGTGCATGATGAAGTGAAAACTGAATGCTTTTATCATCACGAACAGGAGCAAGTTCAAGAATTGAAAATGGAGTGTCTTTTAATAAGCGCATCTGTTTTCTCAGTCATTAGAGTTAACTAATAGCATACGACGATGGATTGATTTTGTATATCGTTTTTTTTCGATATATTGAGGTCTTTATGTGTTTTTATAATTTGATCGGCATTAAAAAAGCACTCAAAAGTGCTTTAAATTTAATGAATCTTTGATTGGTATAGGTTTAACGACGACGATAATTGCCGCTGTAATTGCGATCGTTGTAACGATATTTACTGTTGCGATAGCCTTTTTTATTATAGCGATAACGGTCGTCATTGTCGTAGTCATCATCATTATAACGACGATCTTCGCTGACCTTTTTACCTAATAATGAACCGCCTGCAGCACCTAAAGCTGAACCCACATAGCCACCGGTAGTACCTGCTACATTTTTGCCCAAGGTATAACCGCCCACACCACCTAAACCACCACCAATAGCTGCACCAGTACGGTCGCGTTTATTGGCTGAAACAGCAGCACCGCCTGCGCCACCGATGGCTGAACCAATCATGGCACCGGTATTGCCGCCCATATTTTTACCGATGGCTGTACCTACAACGCTACCTAAAGCGGATGTTAAAGCGACATTGGTGCTATTGCCTGCATAGGTTGTGGTTGCGCCGAGTGCTGAAGTTGCTATGACAGCAGCAAAAAGAATTGAATTAAATTTCATCGTACACTCCTTTGCGAAGGTGTTATTTTGTCTTCATTCTAATGTAATGAAAAATTTCGAAAGGAAGATGGATAGGATGTTAGCGCTCTGTATTTTTTATCTGCTTATTTCATTCATAATTTCTAAATGCGAACTATTACGTTATTTTCATAGAGCAATAATCCACATATTGCCAATCGGTAAAACTATAAAAATAAAAAGTGAACCAAGAGCAATCAATCGCTGCGGATACAAAATAATCAATCCAATCCAAGCCACATTTGCTTGATCTAGAGTGAAATTTCACATCTCAGGTAAGAGGTTAGGATAGACAGGACAGATGACGCATATTTTTATTCAATAAAAGCTATTGCCTGAAGCTGTACGATTATCAATTGATGACGGGAATTTGCTGCGCATCAAAAAAGCACCCGAAGGTGCTTATATTATTTTAGTTAACTCACTGGGAATTAACGATAATGACGATAATGTTTTTTAGAGCGTTTTTTGTATGAACGTTGGTCAGCACGACGATCTTGCGATACTTTTTTACCCAGTACAGAACCACCAGCAGCACCTAAAGCAGAACCGACATAACCACCGGTTGTTCCGCCGACATTTTTACCGACTGCATAACCACCAACACCGCCTAGACCACCACCAATTGCAGCACCTGTACGATCACGTTTGTTGGCTGAAATAGCTGCACCACCTGCACCACCAATGGCTGAACCAATCATTGCGCCGGTATTACCGCCCATTTGTTTACCTAGCGCTGTTCCTGCAACACTACCTAATGCCGAAGTGGCTGCAACACGAGCAGTATTGTTGGCATGTGCGCTCACTGCCATCATAGAAGATACAGCCAATGTCGCGCTTAATAACAATGCATTCATTTTCATGATTAACTCCGTGTCCAAGAAACAGACGTTATAATTAAATTATTTCGATGAGGTGAATGTAACAAAAATATTTTCAAACAATATGGAGATCATCTACTAGAGTTATGTGGTTTGGTGATTGCTTTGTAAGTTTTTTTTAACACGATGGAGAAAAGTGCATGAAAGATGTATTTGTTGAGCAAAGGCTAATCAAATAGTGAATTATTCACTTTATTTGTCTGTCATGGCTTTTGGATAAACGGTGCTGTGCTTACGATATCTATGTCATTTAAGCCGTAGAATCGTTACACTAAGCACAATTTTTTCGCTGATCTATGTTCAATTTAGACATAGAGATGGCCTTTGTACTGAGATATTTTTTAACATGAAAGAATCGTTACGTTTACGATTAGATCAACTTTCTGACCGTCATGAAGAATTAAATGCATTACTTGCAGATATAGAAGTCATTTCTGATAATAAACGCTTTCGTCAATTATCACGTGAGCACAATGACTTATCAGAATTAACTGACGTTTGGAAAAAGTATACCCAAGCAGAAAAGGACATCGAAACGGCAGAAGCAATGCTGTCTGATCCTGACTTTAAAGAAATGGCACAAGAAGAGATTAAGGACAATAAAGCCATTATTGCTCAGCTTGAAGCTGCGTTAAATATCTTAATGATTCCCAAAGATCCCAATGATGCCAACTCTGCCTATTTGGAAATTCGTGCTGGAACCGGTGGCGATGAAGCTGCGATCTTCTCCGGTGATTTATATCGCATGTACAGTAAATTCGCTGAAACCCAAGGTTGGCGTTTAGAAGTGTTGTCTGAAAATAATGGCGAACATGGCGGCTACAAAGAAGTGATTTGCCTGATTAATGGTGAAGGCGTGTATGGTCGTTTAAAATTTGAAAGTGGCGCGCACCGCGTACAGCGTGTGCCGGCAACAGAATCGCAAGGTCGTGTGCATACCTCTGCATGTACCGTGGCCATTTTACCTGAAGTAGATGTCGATACCTCGGTTGAAATCAATTCATCTGAGCTGCGCATTGATACTTACCGTGCTTCAGGTGCTGGTGGTCAGCATATTAATAAGACCGATTCCGCTGTACGTATTACCCATTTACCCACGGGTACTGTGGTTGAATGTCAGGATGAACGTTCTCAACATAAAAATAAAGCCAAAGCGATGGCTTTATTGGTGTCGCGTTTAGAAAATGCCAAACGTGCTGCGGTAGATGCAGCCACTTCAGAGATGCGCCGTGATTTAGTTGGTTCCGGCGATCGTTCAGAGCGTATTCGGACTTATAACTATCCACAAGGCCGCATGACCGATCATCGTATTAATCTTACCTTGTATAAGTTAGATGCGGTGATGGAAGGCGACTTAACCGAATTATTAGACAGTTTACATCGTGAATATCAAGCGGATCAATTGGCGATGCTTGCACAGCAGAATGGTGGTTAATGAATATTGCACAGGCGTTGGCCTTACGTGGTGAAGCAGAAAGTTATGAGCGCCAAGAAAATGCGTGGTTGCTCGAACATATTACTAAAATTGATTCTTTTGATTTGGTGATGAAATTAAAGCAAGAATTAACGCCAGAGCAAGAGCAAGAATATGTGGCCAGTTTGGCACGTATTGAAGCGGGTGAACCGTTGGCGTATGTCACAGGTTCACAGCCATTTTGGACGTTAGATTTAAAAGTGACCAAAGATACCTTGGTGCCGCGCCCAGATACCGAAGTGTTGGTGGAAACGGTATTACGTTTAGATTTGCCTGAGGATGCACGCATTGTGGATTTAGGCACAGGCACCGGTGCAATTGCTTTATCGCTTGCCAGTGAACGTCCAGATTGGGCAATTACGGCCACCGATATTTATCAGCCCACTTTAGAAGTGGCACGTTTTAATGCGGAACAGCATGATTTAACGCAGGTAAAATTTGCCTGTGGTTCATGGTTTAAAGCATTAGAGCGTAATCAATTCTTTGATGTGATTGCCTCTAATCCACCTTATATTGATGCTGAAGACAAGCATATGTCGAATTTGGCAGCGGAGCCAAAACGTGCATTGGTGGCAGACAAGCATGGTTTATCAGATATTGAATTTATTGTGCAGCAAGGTAAAAAATGGCTTGCAGCACGAGGTTGGATCGTCATTGAGCATGGTTATGATCAGGCGGATGCGGTGCGAACCATCTTTACCAATGCTGGTTTTCGTAAGATTGATACCGTTAAAGATTATGGCGGCAATGACCGTGTGACATTAGGGCAGTGGCAGAATTAATTTTCTGAAGATGCCTTAAATGTTTTAAAATCAAAAATCCCTGTTCTTATGAATAGGGTTTTTTTATGGCTTAATGTGTTTGAAATGACGTTATTTTTTGTGGTTTTTGCTGTGGTTTTTGCTGTGGTTTTTACTGATGTTAAACATGATTGACTGAACTGGGCGATGATACAGAATTGGTATCAATGCCGTAAGCGTAGAGATGATAGCTATTACAATCGTTGTTTATTTGAGCCCATCAGCATCAAAAATATACATATGTAACCACAATGTCATTCTTTTGTCATTACACATTAAATCTTGGTGTTTAGATTGATTTAAAAAAACGACTTGGTTAAGTCGTTTTTTATTGATTCTTTTTTACATCGGAAAATCATGTAAAGCATCAGGGATTTCAAGCTGCGCAAGTGCATTGGTTTCAAGCGCTAAACACAGTGCTACAATTTTTGCAGTATCTGCAAGCGATGTAGCCTCTTTTAAGGCCAGACCGGATTGTAAGTTTTGAATATTCTCCAGCGTAATATCAAGTGCTTGCGCCGTTGCAATCGCATCCTCTTGTGCAAAAAATCTTGCGACAGTATTTTGAAGTGCGTTATCTGGAGCATTTAAAATGCCGTCACGAAATAGCACATCAAATTGAGCGCTGTGCGTATTAAGAGAGTGGGAGAAATTTTGCACTAAATTGTGTTCTAGTACATCAATCATTTTAAGCATGATAGAACCTTTAATCTCAGGTGGTTTCACAGGGAGAGTACAGCAGGAGCAGCATAAAAGTATGCTGTTAAATTGAGTGAAAAATAACCTATTTTAAGGGATTTTGCAAATATCTTCAGATAAGTGGATTATTTTAATTTTAAAGCAATCAAAAACTGAGTGGTTATTAACAACCAATGGCGTTGAGTAAATATAAACTGTCCACTAGAGCTTATTTTGTCGATATGCACCCGGACTGACACCGGTCCACTTCTTAAAAGCACGATGAAATGCGCTGGGATCGTGAAAACTCAGTTCATCGCTAATGTCTTGTAAACTTTTTTCGGTTTTGGTTAGAAACTCAATAGCGCTATCACGGCGGATATCATTTTTGAGTTGTTGATAACTCACACCTTCACTTTTTAGACGTCTTTGAATGGTGGCATCGGACATATTCAGGCGCTGCGCAATTTCATTGAGTTCTAGCCAGTCAGTAGGTGCAACATTCATCAGATGTTTACGTATTTGTGAACTCACAGCATGCGGATTTTTAAAACGAACCAATAAGTTCTGTGGCGTTTGTTGAATAAATCGATACCAAGATTGCTGATCTTGTTTAATCTGAATATTTAAATAATTAGCATCAAACTGAATATAATTTTCACTACAATTATATTGAATATCTTGGCAAAAACGCACTTTATAATCTTGATCATCTAGCGGCGCATCGCATTTTAATTGGATTTGTTTAATTAAAATTCTTTGTCCAGCCAGCCAACACATTAAGCCATGAATGAGCATTAAATAGGTGGCATAACTGAACATTCTCTTGGTCTGTTTTTGCTCATAAATAACGATATAAGCATAGTTTTCTTGCACAAAAAGCTGGCTGATAAAATCATCTAGCAGTAAGTTTAAAAATTGTAAAATATGCTGTAGTGCTTTTTTTAAGGTTTCTGCCTGCATCACGGATTGAGATAAAAGTTTAAAGCTACCACGGCGCATGGCATGACTGTCCATGCCAAAAAATTCATCATTCATGACATCGGCAATTTCTACCCAAAGCTGTGCGTATTGAGAAATAGAAACACGCGCCTTTGCTGAGTGGAGTAGCTCAAGCGTAATGCCGGCTTTAAGCAACATTGCCTCTATATTTAGGCCGCGTTGCTGTGCAGAGCAGAGTGCTTCATGCACTAGACTGATTGAAATTGTACCTTTGCTGTCCTCTAGATTTACGTCACTCATGTGTTGCTGTCCATGCTCATCTTATGTCTATGCTTGATGAAGATAAATTCAATTGTCCAAAAGCATCAGATCAGATGCCATATTTGGAAATTGTACTTTAGCTGAACTGGATTTACTCTGCATCTTAAGTCGTGTGTTTATTCAAAAAAATGAATAGGAAAATAAAATGAAAATTCAAGGGAAAGTATTTGTCATTACCGGTGCAGCATCAGGACTAGGTGCAGCCACGGCCACTTATTTGGCGGGTCAAAATGCCAAAGTGATTCTGGTGGATATGAATCAAGAACTGGGTTTAAAAATGCAACAGCGTCTAGGGCCAGATGCTTTATTTGTACAATTAGATGTGACCGATGAGCATGCAGTTAAAGTGTTTTTTGAAAATATTGAACAGCAATATGGCCAGCTTAATGGGCTGGTAAATTGTGCTGGCATTGCACCATCGGCCAAAGTGTTAGGACGTGATGCTATTCATGAGCTGACGCTGTTTCAAAAAGTCTTAAATATTAATGTAAGTGGCACATTTAACATGATTCGTTTTGCAGTCAGCCTGATGGCCAAATACGCGCTGCAAGCGGGCGAAGAAGAGCGTGGCGTGATTATCAACACTGCTTCAGTTGCGGCATTTGAAGGCCAAATTGGACAAACAGCTTATGCGGCTTCTAAAGGTGCTGTGGTGGCGATGACATTGCCACTGGCACGCGAACTGGCACGTGAGGCAATTCGGGTGATGACGATTGCGCCGGGCATTATGGAAACCCCGATGTTACAAGCTATGCCACAAAATGTACAAGATGCACTGGGGCAAATGGTGCCGTTTCCACCCCGTTTAGCCAAACCTGAAGAGTTTGCGCATTTGGTGGGGCATATTTTTGAAAACAGCTATTTAAATGGTGAAGTGATCCGCTTAGATGGTGCAATTCGTATGCAACCAAAGTAACTGAAAATCAGGCTGTATTGATGTGGTTTGGATATGATGAAAACACAACAGTGGCGATGTCTTTGCTTGATGCATGCGTAGCAAAAATGATTTGCTGTCTTGGAGTTAAAATTCTTTTTGGAATCAGATTTAAAAAATAAATCTGATTCCTGTGGTGATTTAAAGGCGCGTGCGCTTTAAAAATTGAATAAGAAAATGAATCTGAAAAGGGATGCTCAATGATTTTAAATGACGAACAAAAAATGGTGCAGCAAATGCTGCGCAGTTATTCACAAAACAAGCTGAAACCGACGGCCGCACAACGCGATAAAACGGCCCAATTTCCGGCGGAAGAACTAAAAGAATTGGGTGCGCTGGGTGCTTTGGGTATGACCGTGTCTGAGCAATGGGGCGGTGCAGGCTTAGATTATGTTTCGTTGGTGCTGGCTTTAGAGGAAATTGCGGCCGGAGATGGCGCGATTTCCACTATTGTTAGTGTACAAAACTCACTGCCGTGTGGCATTACCCAGCGCTACGGAACAGAGCAGCAAAAGCAGCGCTATTTAACCAAATTGGCGACAGGTGAATGGCTGGGCTGTTTCTGTCTGACCGAGCCGCAAACCGGATCGGATGCCAGCGCCTTGGAGTGTAAGGCCGAACGTCAAGGTGATGAGTGGGTGCTAAATGGTATCAAGCAATTTATTACCACCGGCAAAAATGCGCAAATTGCTTTGGTTTTTGCGGTGACGGATAAAACGTTAGGTAAAAAAGGGATCTCGTGTTTTTTAGTGCCGACCGATACTGAGGGCTATATTGTTTCGCGTTTAGAAGAAAAAATGGGGCAACATTGTTCAGATACCGCCACTATTATCTTTGATAATTGCCGTATTCCAGCGGAAAATTTACTCGGTCAAGAAGGTGAAGGTTACAAGATTGCTTTATCTAATTTAGAGTCTGGTCGAATTGGTATTGCTGCACAATCGGTAGGGATGGCACGTGCCGCTTTTGATGCGGCGGTAGAATATGCCAATCAACGTAAAGCCTTTGGTGTGGAAATTGTGCAGCATCAAGCGGTGGCATTTCGTTTGGCGGATATGGCCACTCAAATTGAAGCGGCGCGTCAGTTGGTATTGCATGCGGCCACTTTAAAAGATGCCGGTTTTGCCTGTTTAAAAGAAGCCTCTATGGCCAAACTCTTTGCATCTATCATGGCGGAGCGCGTCTGTTCAGATGCGATTCAAATTCATGGCGGCTATGGCTATGTATCAGATTTTCCTGTAGAGCGTATTTACCGTGATGTTCGGGTCAGCCAAATTTATGAAGGTGCATCAGACATCCAACGGTTGGTGATTGCGCGTGAAGTGACCAAAACCTAAAGCGACGAATCTTTGATTTTGCGTGCTTGTCCAAAAGTGGCATTTATATTGATGGATATGGAAATTGTCGCACATCGTTAATAATGTTTAGCTAGCTAAAGAACTGGATTTCGACTTAAAAAATACGCAAGTAATGTGTATTTAAACTCACAACAACAATCAAAATAGATTAATAGGACATACGTGCATAGCCACTGAAAGCTATGTCTTTATTATTAAAATGGATAAGAGGTGGATCAGGATGAAAACATTACAACAAGCACATCAAGAGTTTGATTTTGAGAGATTTTTAAGTGAACAACTGGTGGGTTCATCTGGTGCTGTGAATGCCTATGTGGAGTGTTGCCAGCGTTACGTCGGTTTAAATAAAACCGCCTTAATTTGGCAAGGTAAAAATGGTCAATCCGCCACTTGGACCTTTGAACAATTGGCAGAAGCATCGGGTAAATTGGCGCATTATTTTAGTTCCTTGGGTTTAAAAGCCGGCGATTGCATTGCCGGTTTACTGCCCCGTACTCCAGAGTTACTCATTACCATTTTAGCCACATGGCGTATGGGCGCAATCTACCAGCCGTTATTTACCGCTTTTGAATCCAAGGCCATAGAACATCGTATTAATACGGCAAGAACGCAATTAATTGTCACCAATGAAGAGCAGCGATCAAAACTGAATAATCTTGCTATAGAACATGTTTTAACGGTGCATGAATTAGACACCTTAAGTCAGCAAGATGATGATTTTTGGACGGAAATCAACTTACAATCTGCAAGCTTTGAATCCGTGATGGCAAGCTTTGAAGATGATTTTTTAATGATGTTCACCTCAGGCACCACAGGTTTAGCAAAATCCGTTCCTGTGCCACTTAAAGCATTGTTGGCCTTTAAGGGCTATATGACCTATGCGGTGGATTTACGTGCAGAGGATTCTTTCTGGAATTTGGCAGATCCCGGTTGGGCCTATGGTTTGTATTATGGTATTGCCGGACCGTTAAGTTTAGGTCACAGCATTATTATGGATGAACGTGCATTTAGCGTAGATAACGCCGTGCAAATTATTCAAAAATATAAAGTCAGTAACTTAACTGGTTCACCAACAGCTTTTCGTATGTTCTTTGGCTTTAAAGAAAAATTCGATCCTTCAATCAAAGCACATTTACGTGTGGTCAGTAGTGCCGGTGAGCCTTTAACCCCAGAAGTGATTCATTGGTTTAACCACGATTTAAACGTTAATATTTATGATCAATATGGTCAAACTGAGTTGGGAATGGTGATTGCCAATCATCATGCTTTAGCGCATGAAAAGAAAGTTGGCTCGGCAGGTTATGCCATTCCGGGGCACCGTTTTGCAGTGTTAAATCATGCCCATCAAGAAGTAGAGGCGGGTGGTATTGGCACGCTGGCCATTGATTACGCTCAGTCACCTTTGGCTTGGTTTAATGGCTACGATGGACATAATCGTAAATCATTTGTCGGGCATTATTATTTAACTGGCGATACGGTACGTTTAAATGAATTCGGTGGCATCGACTTTATTGGACGTGCAGACGATGTCATTACAACGTCAGGCTATCGTGTTGGGCCTTTTGATGTGGAAAGTACCTTACTTGAATGCGAAGAAGTGCTTGAGTCTGCAGTGATTGGTAAGCCGGATCCAGAGCGTACTGAAGTGGTAAAAGCATTTGTGGTGCTTAAAGCGCAATTTTCAGCTTCCGATGCGCTAAATCATAAACTGCAAGACTATGTGCGCTCACGTTTATCTAAACATGCTTATCCGAAGGAAATTGAGTTTGTCAGCGAGTTGCCAAAAACCTCAAGTGGGAAAATTCAACGTAATTTGCTTAAACAGCAAGAAATTGCTAAAGCGCAGGGCATTCAAAAGGTCGGTTAGCAGCCATTCAATAACGATCGCTTAAAAAAACCGTCTTAATGACGGTTTTTTTAAAGTATTGATTTTCTTAATGCGGGAAGGTTAGACCACATTTTAAGCATTCTGCGACATATAAATGCTTGGTTTCATATTCAATAAATTGATGTCTACAGATTAATTGTTTAACAACGACGAACATATTTTGTACTCCAAACATAAAAAACGTCTCACGACGGGGCAGCTTGCAGCTTGATTCTTTGGAAAGACTCTTCATTCAACAGGCATCACATTTATTTGATGCGTATTAAAATGAATTTGTTATAAGTGGATAAAGGCCTAGTCAATGGCAGACTAAGATATTCATTTATCAACTGAATACTGCACCTAGTATACGTTTTAATAAAAATTTGTCAAATTTCAACAATTTAAATAAAATAAGCTCGGGTGTTGAAGTCTTTATATAGCCGTGCCTTTATCCGCTGCTGATTTTAAACGGCACAGAATAATCGCTCAATATGCTTTATAATTCGCCCAGCTTTTAAATCAGTAATGCTGCAAGTGGAATAAACTCATGACTCATTCAATCGACATGAACTTAGCGTTAAGTGATGATGAAATGCATCTGTATTCTCGGCAAATTTTGCTTGAGGGTTGGGATATAGACGCGCAAGAAAAACTTAAACTTGCCAATATCTTAATTGTGGGCTGTGGTGGAATTGGCTGTAGCAGTGCAGAATTATTGGCGCGCGCTGGCGTTGGACAAATTACTTTAATTGATGCGGATACCGTTGAGATGAGTAATTTACAACGTCAAATTGCCTATGTAGCAGAAGATATCGGTTTTTATAAAGCTGAAGTGCTGGCCAAACGCTTAAAGCGGATTAATCCACATATTCGTGTGCTGGTAGAAACATCAAAATTAGATCAACAGAATGCCCAGCAGCTTATTGCCAGTCAAGATTTGGTGTTGGATGGCTGTGATAATTTCACTACGCGTTACTTGGTCAATCAGATCTGTAAACAAGCTAATGTGCCTTTAATTAGTGCGTCTGCCATTGGTTTTCAGGGACAATTGTTGATGGTTGAAGGGCAGTCGGCTTGCTATGAATGCCTATTTCCCAAACAACAGCACGCCAGTGAAAGTTTACGCTGCGCAGATTCAGGTGTGTTGGCCACCACGCCAAATGTCATGGCCAGTTTACAGGCACATCATGCCTTATTGTATTTAGGCTTAAACAACACTGCGCTGAAGCAAAAACTCATGTTATGGGATGGTCTGACGCTGAAACAGCGTATTGTGGCTTTCGAAAAAGATACAGATTGTCCCAACTGTCAGGCAAGATAATCCTGCAAAAGAATATTTTTTTGCTACACTCGCTATAATTTAATTCTAAGCTGACATTATGAAAAACAATATCTGGTTAGATGGCCTGCGTTCAGTGGGCCGTGTGGGCGAAACTGCATTTATTGCAGCAAAAGCCGGCATTAAATACGCCACAGAAAAACCCAGCAACGCAAAGCTTATGCGTGAAACTTTTGAATCATTAGGCTCAACTTATATTAAACTTGGGCAATTTATTGCCAGTACGCCGTCATTATTTCCACGTGAATATGTCGAAGAGTTTCAAGGTTGTTTAGATCAAACCCCTTCTTTGCCTTTTAGTTATGTGCAGAGTGTTTTAGCCTCTGAATTTGCCGGTAGAAATTTAGATGAAATTTTTGCCTCAATTGACGAAAAACCTTTGGCATCTGCATCTATCGCACAAGTGCATGCGGCCAAATTGGTCACCGGTGAAGATGTGGTCATTAAAGTACAAAAACCCGGTGTAGAAACCATTTTGTACACCGACTTAAATGTTTTGCACTGGGCCACCAAGGTTTTAGAAAAAGTCGTGCCAAAAGTAAAATTTGCCTCACTGGCGGATATTGTCGATGAAATTAAAACTCGTATGGTGCGCGAAGTTGATTTTATTGAAGAAGCACAAAATATTGATGATTTCGTAAACTATCTGAATGTTACGCAAAATCATCAAGCCACAGCGCCAAGAGTTTATCATCAACATTCTACCCGCCGCGTTTTAACCATGCAGCGTTTATATGGCGTGCCATTAACCGACTTTGATGTGGTGAAAAAAGTCTCTAAAGATCCATCGCAGGTGTTAATTACTGCCATGAATACTTGGTTTGGTAGCTTAATGATGTGTAAGAGCTTCCATGCCGATTTACATGCCGGTAATCTGATGCTGCTTGAAGATGGTCGAATTGGATTTATCGACTTTGGCATTGTGGGGCAGTTAAACCCTCAAGTTTGGACGGCCAGTATTGCCTTTATGGATGCGCTGCAAAGAACGGACTATCATCTCATGGCTGAAAATATGCTAAAAATGGGCATGACCGATCAAAAAATTGATACGCAAGTATTGGCCGCTGACTTAGAGCGTCTATTTAGTGGGGTATTACTGACCGACCCACATGAAATCCTCAGCTCAAATCCAGCCGATTTAAACCACATCATGATGGATATGGTGACTGTGGGTGAGCGTCATGGCATCCGTTTCCCACGCGACTTTGCCTTGTTGTTTAAACAAATGTTGTATTTCGATCGCTTTATGCGCATTTTGGCGCCGTATACGGATATCTATGCCGATCAGCGTTTACAGATGATACAAACACTTGATTCAAGTTCATTGTTAAAAAGCTAATGGTTTAAGTTGTTGGTGCTTAAAAGAGAGGTGTTTTCAGTTCTTTTTTAAGCAGCCAAGATAGCATTTTGTTTAGTCATAGATCGTTAAAAACCACACTATTTTCTTTAAATTTTTTCTTAAAAAAGAATTTCTTGATCTACATGCATATTGGAAAAAATCATGGATGCAATCATCATTGAAGGGCTAAAGGTTGAAACAGTGGTGGGGTGTTTTAATTGGGAACGTCAAATTATTCAGCCTTTGATGCTTGATTTAATTATTCATAGCAGTTTAGAGCAAGCCTCTAATTCAGATGAGCTAGAACATACTCTAAATTATGCCGAAATTTGCGAAATATCAGCAAACGTCATTCAAGCTGCACAGCCTAAACTGATTGAAAATGCGGCAAAGCTTGTGCTGAATGCGCTTTTTACTACCTTTCCTGCGGTTGAATCGATTATGATTACTGTCCGCAAGCCTGCCATTATCGCGCAAGCAAATTCTGTAGGAATTCGTCTTGAACGCCACCGAAACGATATTCGTCTTAGCTCTGGCCAGTAACTGTCAACCCAAACAGCATTTTCAACATGCAATTCACTGTATTTCAGCTTTGGGCGTCGCACAATTTTCCAATATTTATCTGATTCCGTGTCGCGATGGCGTGGGAGAGGACTATTGGAATGCGGCATGTATATTAAAAAGTAAAATTCCCTTAGATGCGCTTTTATCTGACCTTAAACAGATGGAAATAGCAGCGGGACGAGTGCGACCTTCGCATCATATTTCTTTAGATATTGATCTAATTGCATGGGGCCGCGATCTACAACAGATGCAATTTAATGCTAAAAAGTTGCCGCTAGCATTGGACGTGAAGATTCCCATCTATGAGTTGTGGCCAGATTCTGCATTTGCACATGCTCAGCATCCGTTTCCAATTGTGCCTGATATGGGTTAAATCAAGTTGAGGTTTAAATTTAACGCTTAAAATAGCCTAAGCAAAAGATTGATTAAATTTAATATAATAATAACCAATTAAAATACTAGCTTGAAAAATCATCAAGATGTACTTATATTTTATATATAACTGATAATAAACAATATTATTCTAATTTTATTG
The DNA here is from genome assembly GCF_000816495.1 of Acinetobacter harbinensis. Lineage (GTDB taxonomy): Bacteria > Pseudomonadota > Gammaproteobacteria > Pseudomonadales > Moraxellaceae > Acinetobacter > Acinetobacter harbinensis. The sequence goes on along the minus strand of NZ_JXBK01000001.1, from coordinate 1,801,393 downwards.
AAAATCATAAAATTTACATCAACCATTCAATGACTTAATCAAAATAATAGAGCTGAGAAAATGATCTGAGTGAGGGAAATGCCTTTAATGGGTTTAGAGGTGAGATCGCTAAATT
>NZ_JXBK01000001.1:1792043-1801268 GCF_000816495.1 Acinetobacter harbinensis | reverse complement strand
AAATCAGCCACCGTTATGCTGAGATTTTTTTAGCTCAAAAATCCTGTTTATTTTAACTGATGAAACTGTATATCGGATGTTGGGTAAATTTGAGCATTGCTAAAATCATTTACATCAAATCATGAGCTTGTTGAATATTCAAAACATTTCTGATCTAAAGTTGTTTTCAACAAGCTCAAAAGTCTAGATTAAATGTAATAACTGGTTTTAGTCATTAGTTTAGAAATAGCCGTCATGCTAATACGTACCGCAGCAGGTAACTCGACACCACCGGCATTTAAAGCGGTCTCTCGATGCTGTAATTCATCTGCATTCATTTGCACCAGAATTTTACGTGAGCGTTCATCCTTCTCAGGTAACTGATGGATATGTTGTTGCAGATGTAGACTGACTTGACGCTCTGTTTCTGCCACAAAGCCTAAACTGTATTTATCACCCACCATACCAGCAATTGCACCCATACCAAACGACAGGCCATACCACACGGGATTAAATAAGCTGGTGTGGCTATCCAGTTCTTTTAAACGATCTTCACACCATGCCAAATGATCTTGCTCTTCAATTGCGGCTTGTTGCATTTCATGCCGTACATTCGGTAGTTTTGCAGTTAGCGCTTGACCATGATAAAGCGCTTGAGCGCAGACTTCTCCGCTGTGGTTTACTCGCATTAAGCCGGCCACATGACGTGCTTCGGTTACCATCAGTTGAGTTTCGACCACATTAGCAGGATTTTCCCGCTGAGCCGAAGTTGTTCCGGGCACTAAACTGCGTAGCGCTTGGTCAAACGAATGAATAAATTTGTCGATACCGGTATATTGACGCATAAAATTAATCCTCTAAAGTTTGATGTTGCTGTGCCGCTAGCATAGGTTTAAGTCGAAACAACAGCCAAGTGGTAAAAATGGCGCTTAGAATAGCCGTAATACTAAAAAGTATTTTAATATCAATCTTAAATATACTTAAGATGACAATAGAAAAGAGCGCTGAGGATACCATGAATACCGCATTCAAAATATTGTTGGCCGCCACAACGCGTGCACGATGTGAGCGCGGTGAAAAGGCTTGCATCATGGCGTATAAAGGTACGATATAAAAACCGCCACTTATGCCCAATAGAGTAACTGCCAGCATGACATGATAATAGCTAAGTCCTTGGCTAAATATATCATTTAGCCCAAGCATAACGCCATTTTGTTGAGGTACAAAAGCCAAGCTTGCAGCCAAATAAAAGGCAAATACGGTTAATCCAATTGCGCCCATCGGCACCATTTTTAAATTAACCTCTGAACCACCAATTCTGCGACACAACAATGAACCCACACCAATCCCCACAGAAAATAAGGTCAATAATAGGCTGACCACATTTTCAGAGGCATGTAGATTTTGCTGAGTCATTTGCGGAATTTGCGTCAGGTATGTTGCGCCATAAAACCAATACCAAGAATTACCCAATAAAATTAAAAAAACCATGGGTAAGCTTTTGGCATATTTTAAGGTTTGATAACTGGTTCTAAAAAAATTCCAATCAATCTTAAGCGCAGCTGAAGTTACTGTTTGTTTTAAAACAAAACGACTCGAAAAATAACCCAATACAGCAAGAATAATGACGGTTAAGCTAATCCACAATAAATTGCCTTGTGAGGTGGAAATCACCGCGCCGCCTAAAATCATCCCCAATAAAATGGCCACAGATGTGCCGGATTGAAATAAGGCATTGCCGGACATGAGCTCATTCGGTTTTAAAATTTCCGGTAAAATAGCGTATTTAATTGGGCCGAAAAAAGTTGAGTGTGTGCCCATTAAAAATAATGCCAACAGCAATAGCCACAATTGTCCCAGCAAGAAGCCCGCTGCGCCGATTAACATAATGACAATTTCAAAGATTTTAATAATACGAACTAACTTTGCGCGCTCATATTTATCGGCAATTTGTCCCGCTGTGGCTGAAAAAATAAAGTAGGGCAAGATAAACAATAGCGCAGCGAGGTTGTTCAGTGTGCTGACACTGGCTGCTTGTTGATGAATCCAGCCATAAGTAATAACCAACAGCAAGGCCTGTTTATAGACATTGTCATTCAATGCGCCAAAAAATTGAGTAACAAACATGGGTAAAAACCGACGCGTGCTAAGTAAATGTTCATTTTTTTCCATGGTTTATCGGCTTCATTAAGTTTTATTAAGAAATGTGAGCATTTGGTAAAATACAATAAAAATAATGTATTATGTTTTGAACTTTTTATTTCGATAAAATTCCAATAGATTTTAGTTCGTTAGTCAGCTTGCATTGGGCATTTTCATTACAAATATTAGATGAGTTTAGAGTTTTTTATGCCTTCAAACCTGAATTTTAAAAAGTCGACATTGAACCTCAGTGTCCGTTCTTTCATACAGTGGAATGATCCAGGTAAACAATGCTGTCTAACTCTATTTTTAATGCTCTCGGCACAACACGGTTTTGCCCAAACCCCTGCATCTAACACCTTGGTTAATGAAGCAGAATTCCAACAACAACTCAAGAGTGAAGCTGTTAAACAGGGCAGAGGCAGTGATGAAAATCTTGCAAAAATCGAAAATTTTCAAGAAGAAAATACGCAGCCGCTAGACAGTTTGCAAATGCTACAACAACAAGAACAAGCGATACAACCTTTAACAGAATTTATTCCGATTGAGTTTGAAGACCTAGAACAACTTCCTGTTGCGCCCGTCAGTCAGAGCATGGCGGATGAAATTTTCCGCGTCGCAGAAGACGCAAAAAGCCAAGCCCAACAATACCGCGCCGGTCAAGTCACCGAGATGGTTATGCCAGAGGTAACGCAACAAGAATTGGCTGAAATTAATCAGGCACCGGTCAATGTAGATCAACTAATTTCCAGTATTCAAGCAGACAGCCAAATTGTGGTCGAAGCCAATGAATCAGGTAAAACTTTGGCTGAAGTTGATGTTATTGATGAGCTACAAGAACCGAGTTTCTTTAAGCGCTGGTTATATAAAATTAGACCCTCACGTCAATTAAATACCGCCAAAGTGCCACGTATTCGTGCCGATGTAGATATTTCTACAGTAAACAGCACTCAAGTTGCAGACAAAGACTACACTGAAGCCCTAGAGAACTTAAAAACCAATATTAAGGGCAAATTATCTACTTTTACCCAAGAGTCTTTTAGTGATTTTCCTTCTGCATTGCCGCAATTAAGAACCATGTCCAATCAAGCTGCGCAAGCGGTCGGTTTTTACAATGCCAAGTTTAAGTTTGAAAAGGTGAGTGATGCTCGTGTTCGGGTCAGTGTCACGCCAAATGCAGCGGTTCGTATTGAACAGCAAAATATTGAATTTAGCGGTGTAGGTGAAAATCAACCGCAGTTCCAAGTGATTCGTATTTTACCCGATCAAGATGTCGATGATATTTTTAACCATGGTTTATATGAAAAAACCAAAACACGTATTCGAGATGCCGCCAGTAACAATGGTTTCTTTGATGGTTATTGGCGTTTGCACGATGTAAAAGTGGCGCAACCTCAAGATACTGCAGATATCAATTTACGTTATGAAACGGGCGAACGCTATAAGCTGGGGGCAGTTGAGTTTCGCATGAGTGATTCGGCAAAACCGTTTCCGCTTGATCTTGATGTCTTGCAAAGCATGGTGTCATGGCAAGATGGAGCGGACTATACGTTTTGGCGTGTCAATGGTTTGGCCAATAATTTGACCAACTCACGTTATTTTAATTACACGTTGGTGGATGCAGTACGCCCTGATCCAATCGAGCTGCCTTTAGAGCTTCCACCGGATATTCAAGCGTTGGTTGATCAGCAAAAACTCTCAGAACGTGACGCCACCACGCAAGGTAAAAAAACAGAGCCTTCTTCCAAAGAAGTCACGCAGTCTGTGGTGGACGAAACACAATTTGCCGGTAAAACCGACAGTGAAGACAATCCAAATTTACGTCAATTGCGTATGCAACAAGAAGATAAACAAACTGAAGAAGAACGTTTAAAACTTCAAGCACGTGAAGAAAAGAAAATTCCGGTTATTGTGACTTTAAATGCAGATCAGTTAAACAGTGCAGAAGTGGGTGCCGGTTATGGTACCGATACTGGTGTTCGCGTACGTGGACAATATCGCCGTGCCATTGTCAATCGCCGTGGTCATTCTTTTGATGCCAACTTGGAAGTGTCTAAAATTCGTCAATCGGTGGACGGTCGTTATAATATTCCCTATAAACATCCACTGAATGATTATATTAGTTTGGTGGCAGGCTATGAGCGTGAAGAACGTAATAACGTCGCACAAGGCAATGGGCTGATGATTGAATCCGCGGTGGGCGGTGCAGATCGCATTATTAAAAATCCGCTGGGGCGTTGGCAACATACCTTTGGCGTGCGTTATCGCTTAGATCGCATTACTCAAGATGGTATCGTCGATTTTGATCAAATTCCTGATGCATTTTTAGCCAATGCTAATGAGCAACAACAGTCATTATTGGCCGGTTATGAAGCCTCTTTAACCACGACAGATAAGCGTCTTAATCCGAGTAAAGGCTTTAAGCAAACTTATAAAGTGGAGTTGGGCAGTGAAACTTTATTGTCTGATGCGGATATGGCGCTTTTAAATGCCAGTTGGCGCTTTATTTACTCCTTGGGCGAAAATGATAATCATCAGTTTGTAGGGCGCGGCGATTTAGGTTATATCGTAACCGATGATTTTACTAAAGTTCCCTATAATTTACGTTATTTTACCGGTGGCGATCAAACCATTCGGGGCTTTGATTACAAGAGCTTATCGCCTGAACAAGATGGTTTTAAAATTGGTGGACAAGCATTAGCTGTTGGCTCTTTAGAATATAACTATCAATTTAAAGAGGGTTGGCGTGCTGCGGTATTTACCGATGTTGGTAATGCGTATGATCAAGATTTTAAAACACCTACAGCGTATGGCGTAGGTTTAGGTGTGCGTTGGGCATCCCCGATTGGCCCTATTCGTATTGATGTTGCTTCTGGTATTTCAGATGATGATCATCCTATTCGAATCCATTTCTTTATTGGTTCACCTTTATAATTTTAGTTTTTAGAGAGCATTATGGCTGAAGTAGAACAGCAACCTGAAACCGAAACGCCGCGACCAAAAAAACGTCGTATTGTAAGAAGTGTCCTTTTTACACTGCTTATGGTGGTGGTTTTATTGCTGGCCTCTTTTGCCGTCATGTTTACCACGGATAAGGGCAGTAAATTTCTGCTTGATCGTGTATTAGAGCGTCAGCAAATTATTCACTATGAATATGAAGGCGGTAATCTTTTACAAGGGGTAATCCTTAAAAATATTTTAGTCACTTTGAAGCCTGTAGACGTCAAAATCGATCGTGCAGATGTCACGTTGGGTTGGCGCGCGATCTTAAAAAAAGAAATACATCTAAATCGTGCTGATATTCGTAACTTACAAGTTATCTCAAAAAGTGAAACCACGGATGAGCCGTTTAAATTCAGTGAAATTCGTTTGCCTTTTGTTTTACGTTTAGATAGTGCAGACGTCGATCATTTACTCATTAAAAGCGGTTCTAATCAGGTCGATTTTAAAGATATTCATTTAAATGATGCGCTGTGGTCAGGTACTGAACTTAATTTTGAAAATACGCGTGCAGATATGGGCTATTTGTCGATAAAAAATGCTGCGGGGAAAATGACCTTTGCAGGTAAGTATCCTCTAAATGCTGTTGCCGACTTAAATATTCCTGCATTAAACGATAGCTTGAACATTCATACGATTAAAGTGGTGGCTAGAGGTTCTTTAGATACCATTCAAGTGGGTGTGGCCACCCATACTCCTGATTTATTAACCGGTTGGGCAGTGGTACATCCTGTACGTAAACATGTTCCAATGTTTGGTGAGTTACAATTTAAAGAATACCACTGGCCCTTGCTGACAGAGCAGAAGCTCTTTACCCAAGCAGGTGTGGCTCAATTTAAAGGTAATATTGACCGTTTAGACTTGGATGTTGTGACTGATTTAAGCGGTAAAAATATTCCTCAGGGACAGTACAATGCCACCATGTATACCGATTTAGTTCATCAGTTAAATATTAATAATTTAAATGGTCAGTTGATGAAAGGTGCAGTCAATCTGGCGGGCGTTGTGAGCTGGAAAGATCGAATCAGTTGGGATATTCAGGGGCGCTTGGATAAAATCAATCTAAAAGATAAGCTTATTCCTGTCGTGGTTCAAGATTTTTTACCGCCAACGGTGGATGGTAAAATCGCCTCAAAAGGACGTTTAGAAAAAGGCCTGCATCTCACGGCTTTAGTTGATTTTGATCGTTATGAAACATGGAACATTAAACTGGATCAGGCAGAGCAAAAAGGCAAGCAGCCTAATCCGATGTTATTGGATATCGCTTGGAAGAATATTGATCGCGCCGTGCCTTATGTGGGATGGCTAAATAGTCAGTCTGGTGATGTTCAAGTGGCTTTGGTTGAAGGCAAACAAAATATTCATGTGGCAACGTCAGTATCTAAAAATGAAAAAAGCACATTGCCAGCAGGGCTATATAGTGCGCAACTTAATCTTAAAAATAACACTTTAAATATCCCTGATTTTAGTTATATTGCCGGTAAAGGTCGTTTAACGGGAAATGCTAAAATCCAATTGCCGACGGATAAGCATCAATTAAAATGGGATGCCTTGTTAAATGCCAAAGATTTCAACCCGCAGATCGTGCTGGATACCGCACCTGTCGATTTAATCAATGGACAAATCAAAGCCAATGGTTTTGCAAAACCAAATCAACAAATTATTCATTTAAATGCGATTAATTTAACCGGTCGTTTGGCACAGCAAAGTACGCCAGAAACTGTGCGTTTGACAGGACGTAGTACCGCTGCAATTTTATTTCACAATCAAAAGCAAGGCGGTGGATTTAAGAGTTTTGCGGTGGAATATGATGGCGGCTTAAATGCCAGTCAAATTCAAGCCAGCGAAGGATTACTAAAATTTAAAGTTTCGGGTACACCTGAATTTATTAAGATTGCTGAATTAAAACATGTCGGTGTGGCTGGTAAAATTCTGGCCAGTGGTTTGGTGAATCTTAAAAATGGTATCGCTTGGAATGTAAATGCTTCACTGGTGCGCTTTAAACCACATTATTTTGTTTCATCTATTCGAGGTGAGTTATCCGGTAATGTCAAAACACAAGGTGTGTGGTCAGATGCGCTAAAGCGTATTAATATCGAAAAATTAAATTTAGCCGGTATTATCAATAACAAACCCGTGCGTGGTACAGGTAATTTGGCTGTAGTGCTGAATTCCAATCAGAAAGGCTTTTTACCGCAGCAATTTGAAGCCAATAATCTCTATTTGTCTTATGCAAAAAATCAGATTCAAGCCACAGGTAACGCGCAAAATCTTAAATTTAAAATTAATGCGCCGGCTTTATATGAGCTTTATAGTGGCTTACGCGGCCGTGCTTATGGCTATTTAAATGTGCAATCACAGCCGCGCTTACAGGCCACTGCAAATTTAGCTGTGGATGATTTTGGATTTAATAATCTACTGAGTATTAAAAAATTACGTATTCAGGGGGAACTACCCACTTCAGCAACGACGCCTACATTGCTGACTGCTAAAATGGATAATTTGCGCAGTGGTTCACGTGAAATTCAACAAGGTGAAATATCACTGGCAGGAACACGTAAAGCGCATATCTTAAAAATTGAAGCCAAAAATAGAATTTCTAAATTTTATGTACACTTGGCTGGTGGTTTTAATGCACAAGATGATTGGCTTGGACAAATTCAAAAAGGTGATTTTGATTCTTTACGTGTACGCTTAGTACAACGCCAAAATGCCACATTAATTTATACTGCAGCAAAAGCAGAGTTATTTGTGGGGGCGCATTGTTGGTCAAGTCAACAAAGTCAGTTATGTTTTGATCAGCCGATTCGAATCAGTAAAAATAAAGGTAATGTCTCTTTTATTACTCAAAACGTTGACTTAAATGACTTTGCTGCATTTATGCCAGAAGGTTTAGCCATCACCGGTAAAGTGAATGGTTATGCTAAAGCTGCATGGTTAAAAGGCAGCAAGCCCAAAATTGATGCCAAACTGATCACGCGTAATGGCATTATCGGATTGGCCGCAGAAGACCCACAAGACAGTGGTTCTACGCTTAAATATGATCAGCTTGCTTTGATCATCAAAAGTATAGCCGAAGGTCTACAAGTGCGTTTAGATGTTAAAACGCCTGAAATAGGCACTGGCTATGCCAATGTGATTATTGATCCGTATAAAGACAGCAAACCGATACGTGGTGAAGTCGCTTTTGATCAAGTGCAACTCAAGCTGTTAAAACCTTTTATTCAAGATATACGATCACTAGCCGGAACCTTATCTTTTGCAGGAAAAATTGCAGGTACCTTAACCCAGCCATTGTTTAATGGTGAAATGCGCCTTAAAGATGGTGCGATCAGTATGATTTCGCTGCCGGTGAATTTAAGCAATATTCAAGTGTATTCTTCAATTCGACAAGATCATGCCAGTATCAATGGCGCATTTAATAGTGGCCGCGGTGTGGGCGCATTGACCGGTAACGTCGATTGGAAAAATGATCCACGCATTCAATTGCATTTAAAAGGTGAAAATCTATTAATTCGCCAAGCACCGTTGATTACTGCATTGGTTACACCAGACTTAAGCTTAGATGTACTGCCATTTAAGAAAAAACTTACTTTAAATGGTAAAGTTGATGTAATACGTGCGCTGATCTCGATGCCTGAATCCTCAGCTCCTGTGGTCAATGTCTCATCGGATGTACGTGTGGTTTATGAAGGCCAAGATCAGCTGGCAATATTAAGAGCGGCTCGTCCATGGGATATTCGAGCAGATGTGATGGTGGATTTAGGAAATCAGGTGATTTTCCAAGGTTTTAATAGTCGTATTCCATTACTCGGGCGTTTGTATCTGTCGCAGCGCGGATTAGAAACCGCAATGCGTGCCAATGGTGCCATTGGTGTCAGTCAAAAGGTGAAAATTGAAGCTTATGGGCAAAGTTTAGATTTGAACCGTGCCATTGCGCGTTTTAATGGGCCTTTGTCTAATCCAACGCTCGATGTCGATGCCAATAAAAATGTACAAGGCAGTACGGTAGGTGTGCGTGTAACTGGAACGGCCACCAGTCCAAATATTCAGATTTATAATGATGCTGGCCTATCTGAGCAAGAAGCTTTGAATGCTTTAATT
>NZ_JXBK01000001.1:1775447-1792033 GCF_000816495.1 Acinetobacter harbinensis | reverse complement strand
CCGGACGAGTCAATGAAGGAACCAGTGGGCTGAGTCAAACTGAAGGCTTTAGGTCAGATGTAAATAATACCATTGCGGCTGCGGGTATTAGTTTGGGCTTGGGCGGAACGCGTGCCTTAACCAATCAAATTGGACGTACCTTTGGTTTGAGTGGTTTAGCTCTTGATGCGCAAGGCACTGGGGATGATACACAGGTCAGTTTAACTGGCTATATCACACCAGATTTATTTATTCGTTATGGTGTAGGCGTATTTACACCAGTGAATAAATTAACACTGCGTTATCAAATCAATAAGCGCTTGTACTTAGAAGCCAGTCAATCATTGGAGCGCGCAGTCGATGTGTTCTATAACTGGCGCTTCTAGTTTTAGAAAAAGATAAATATCTTTAAGTTATTATTATTTATATTAATTTACGGGTATTTATCTATTTTTATTTTTGCTGTGTAGACTATATGTAGACCGTTGAGTGATTTTAGACTTAAAATGCAAGTGTCGAATTCTCATGAAAGCCTAAAATGAAACTCAACAAATCTAATGTTGATGCTATTGCATTGACTGAAAAAGGGCAAGCCATCTATCGAGATTCTGATTTGATCGGGTTTGCTGTTCGCTCAACAACAAAAAGTAAATCTTATATTATCGAGCGTCGTCACGCAGGAAAGCTTTTTAGAGTAACCCTAAGCAAGACCAATGAGATAACAGCTGCAGAAGCAAGAAAAAAGGCACAAGCTATTTTGGCGGATATTGCCAACGGAATATATGAAAAAAAGAAAGATGCGCTCAATGGTGAAATGACATTTAGTCAAGCGTTCGATCTATACCTAAACCAAAGAAAACTAAAGCCACTTTCAGTCACCACCTACAATCACTGTATTAATACTTTCCTGTCTGACTGGAAGGAGAAGCCTATTTTTGAAATTGGCAAAAAGGACGTGTTTGATCGATTCATAAAGTTAACTGAATATAGTCCTTCTCAGGCAAATCTAACCTTAAAGATGTTTGGATCTATCTGGAGGTTTGCACAGGTGCATTGCTCCACTGATGACAATCCAATCCTCAAGCATAATCCAATTGATGTAATACCAGCCAAGCGCGGCTGGAATAAAACCAAGTCGCGCACACGTCATTTGGATGAGAGCAATATCCATGTTTTCTATAACGCGGTATTGAACTATTTTACTGAACGCTCTTTATATGATGATGCATCAAAGAATGCAGTAAGAGATTTAGTTCTATTCATTATGTACACCGGATGCCGCAGAAATGAAGCCCAAACATTAAAATGGGAAAATGTAGATATCGAGAAAGGATTATTTGTATTTAAAGATCCCAAAAATGGTGATGATCATTTACTACCGATGGGCGACCATTTATTTGAAATCATTAAGCAGCGTTACGAACTTATAAGAAATGAATATGTCTTTCCGGGCTCCAACATAGCATCTAAAGCCAAGCACATTTCAGGTGCTCAAGGCCTACTAAAAACAATTGCTGAACAAACAGGAATTCACATTTCACTTCATGATTTAAGACGAACTTTTGCGACTATTTGCAATAATCTGGACTATGGGCCATACACCATAAAGAGACTACTAAACCATAGGTCTGGTGCTAAAAATGATGTGACTGGTGGGTATGTGCAGGTGTCATTGAAAAAATTACGGCTTGCAATGAATGACATTGAAGCCGTGTATCAGGGTAGGCTCAACTGCTTCGATTAGCAGGCAAGTTGGGCTGTATGCATTACTGTGTTTCGTTCTTGATAAGCCAGAACATCTAACTTCTTATAAGTCACACAACGACCAACTTTTGTATAGGGTATTCCTCCACCTACACAGCGTAAGCGCTGCAAGGTGTGGATGGAGCAAGAGAGGTAAATAGCCACATCCTCTTGCGGGAATAACTGTTGATCTGATGCAGAAAGGAAGCGATTTAAACGTAAATCTTTATCTTTCTGCGACATCTCATTAAGCTTAATTTTCATAACCCCTCCAAATCCAATTTCATAAAACAGATCCAATGCGTATTTGCACGTTTTCCGCTTGGATGGCCAAATACTGGTTTCTGATCCGTTAATGCTAAAACTTCACTGACTTTAATTTGCGTTTCATTCCACTTGAAAATTAAAACCCCACCGGTGGCCAACACACGAAAGCACTCTGAAAAACCTTTGCGAATATCTTCACGCCAGTCTTCATTTAATTTCCCATACTTAAGAGCAAGCCAGCTTTGTTTTCCTGCTTTAACTAAATGGGGTGGATCAAACACAACTAAATTAAATTGGTCATCATTGAATGGCATATCTCGAAAATCCATTTCAATGTCTGGTGCCACTTCAAGCGAACGGCCATCACACAAGATATGGCTTTCAGTTCTAATATCACCAAATACGACATTTTGATTTTTATTATCAAAGTGCATCATGCGAGATCCGCAGCAAGGATCAAGAGTTTTTGCGTTCATGAAACTTCCCCCAAACTCAATTCAATCTCAAACGGCAACTTCACGCTTAGATCAGGCACATCATTACGCACGACATAATCATTAAGTGCTTCATATACTAATTCAGTTTCTTGGCTACTCAGTTCGGTACCAGTACCACCAATCATTCGAGCCGCTATAGATTCAAGAAGGTCTTTGGCAAGTTCTAATTTCTTAATATTCATTATTCTTACTCCTGTTCCGAAATCATGGCTTTGTAAACCTCAATAGCAGGGTGGCGATATAAGCGCTCACCCAATGGTGCATTCTCATTAAGGCATTCAGAATTGGCTTTGGTGCCTCTTTGAATCATTTCTTCACTTGGTTCCTTTGGTCTTACAACAAAGCCTTCTGGCACCGTAAGGGATTTAGCTGCCTTCAATTTTTGTTTTAAGACATCACGCTCTTGCATTACTTCATACCCTTGGCCAAGCAGTTCATTAATGCGATCCTCTAAATCCCGAATTATTTTCGTAAGGTTTTGAGCGTGAGCTTTACTATCATCCAGTGCGCATTTCATTAATGCCCAATACTGGAATGCAGGACTATAGTTGCTCAAAGCACTAACTGCTTCACGCGTAGCAGGATGTTGTGTTGTTTTAAGATTTTCTTTAAAAGTTTTAAATTGAGGTTGGAGTTGTTCAATTCTTTTAATATCCATTACGCCACCAATTTCCCATCAACAAACATTACAATTTGGATAGCACCATGAGTGCGCTCATCTACTAATTTTTTAAAATACCCAATAGCTTCGCCTATAGTTTTTTCATCTGCTTGAGCAGGGCGTACAGCCAAGGTCTCGACAGCAATAAGCAATTTACGGATTTCATGCATTTCTATTTTTTGCATCATGCCATCTCAACTTTTAGGATGTATTTCTTGCCACCACTGGTGAATAAAAACTCTGTATTTTTTGACAATAGATACTCGCCGGCTTGGACTAACTTACTTTCATTTAAGCCTGTCTTTAAGCGAAAGCGGCGACGATCGCATTCAAGACAGATATTTGAACGAACAGATCGCTCAGATGTCTGACATGATTTACATGAAGCAACCGGTGTATAGCTTTTTAAGCCATGTTTTTCGGCACGTGTACGTAATACATGGTTTTGGTGGCTATTCGGCTTCTCTGTATTTTTCGCTACGGTGTCAGCATCAAAATAATTGAATTCAGCCTTATTTGTATTTTCAGCTGACTTGATCTCACCACCATTTTGAAGAAACTGCTCAATATCACTTGAGTAGTCTGCTTTGATTTTATGATTCAACATAACGTCACCTTCAATCCAACTAGTGGGCTAACCAGATGCAGCTGATATTCTTCATAAAGCGCCTGACATGCGGTATTACCACTTAAGTCAGCACTCAAAAACACGTAGGACAAAGCTTTACGTGTGCCTTTACCACTAAAAGTCATACTTCCATCTACGAGCACTTTTTTAAAATAGCCGAGCATTTCGAGCCACAAGCTAAAACCTGCTTTGTGCTTTTGCTTAATACGAAAGATCATCTGTTCCTCCATGAATTCACGAAGTCTTTAATGCATTCTTCAATACCGAACAGGTCAATATTCCTGTACGTCTTTTCCCGACCGTTGTGCTGAATTAACAGCACTCGGGTCATTGATGAGTAGGAGTAGCTCATGCAATTGCTCTCCCTTGGCCTTGGGTAATATTGATGATATGGGCTTTAACATCGTTAAATTTTGAAGCTTCAATTACCATCAGGCTCTCTATTCCTTGATCTTCACAGAAGGTCATAACATCGAGATTTGCTTGAACAAGTAACTCTTGCAGTTCATCACGCTGCGTATCGGTAATACCAAAAAATTCAGCAGGATTAATCCATCGACTGGAATTCATATCAAATGTGAAACCTAACTCTTTGGCTTTTTTAAGCATGATCTGACGCATAGACTGATAATAAGTATGAGTCTTATCTAATGACTCTGTGAGCTGGCTTAAATCACCCGCATGTTGAATCTCAGAACAGCTTTGTTCCCAATTCTGTAAGTCTTCCTGAGCCTTCATTGTTGCTAACTGGTCAGGTGTAAGGGTATTGATATGGTCTTTAGCTTGCTTGATTAGATCAGCTAAGAATGTCGGGTTGGTTTTAAGATCTGGCACCCAAACTTCACCACTATCACCCCCTAATCCACCGGCATTTTTTGCATGATGGGTAGGGCAAGGTCTAAAACTAATGAGACGAGCATTTTTACCTTCACCAGTCGTTACTGTGGTTAAGTAACCCATAATGTCGGCAATTCGATAAAGCTCATTACGATTTTTACCACCAAGATCAGGGCGATAAACAATTTGATCACCGCTTTGGTCTTCCGATGCATGAGCAATGAAAACAACATCTTTGCCGGAAGCAATCAAGCTATTCACGTATTGTTTAAAGATATTGTTGGCCAAGCCCTGAGCCTTTAATTTGAGTGAGCCATCTTTCTGCTTGTTGGTAGCGTTCAGCATAAGATGAGTCTTGATGCTTTCAAGCATTGCGCCAACGGTATCGATTACGATGGTGTTATACGGCTCAAGATCACTTGCCGTTAAATTGGCGACATCGGCCCATTGTTTAGCTTGAACCACAGCGCCGCGACGAAGCTCACCGGTACGATGTGAACCTTTATCAAAGTCGAATGAAATTGCTTTGTCGCCAGTAAAGCCGATGGATGTTTTACCTAAGCCCGGATCTGCATATAGGTAAACGATAATTGCTTGAACCAATAACGGTTGGTCAGCCGGAATGATGTTTAAAGCCATGATATTTCCCCTTAGTTCCAGCCACGTGTGTTAGACCAACCATGCGAGCCTTTGGCACGGTTAAATGCTTTGCGCTCATACGATGGAATGTGTGAGCTTTGTAGACCAATGGCCAAGGCTTTGCGACGTTGAAAAGCACGTTCACGGTCAAAGTTCTGACGTATCCAAGGTTTAGCAACTTGTTCTTCTAGCGTTACTTTTTCGAGTTCACCTGTTTGGCGATTTTCAGCAAAAATATCTTTGCCTTGCTCAACATAAGTAGTGTGGCCAAGGCGCATAGACATGCAGTTTTTCTCATAGCCATCAAGATATTCAGCAAACTTTTGAGTAGGAGTCGTCATTAGCGAGTTCCTCCATTTACAGGTTGGAACTGCAGCTGATGTTTAACAGCCATTGCTTGTTGATGATCTACGTCATCTGCACAGCTACGAACGGTAAGTACTGTCGATGTGATGGTGATGAGAACCAAGCTGATTGCTGTAACTTCTTTTAAAACCGCAGCTGCCTTCGCTTTAAAGGTTGGGCGCATTTCTTCAGCTTTGGGATGCTGATACAGAACAGAAGTCGTTTGACTTTTGTTAGTGTCAAACTCAGGCGTTTGACTATGTGATGGGATTTGATTCATAATTACCTCATAAGCTTTCGTGTTTATAACTAGCCCTGATTGCCGTAGTAAGTTGTCAGGGCTTTTTAATGTCTACGAGGTAAATATCGCATTTCCGATATTATTAGTCAATAGGAAACCGATATAAATATAGAAAAACCGATATTATTTTATTTTTATGTTTTAATAGGCAAAAGAAAACCCATCACAGGGATGGGTTGGAAGTTGAAAACTAAGAGTCATTTTTTCTTATTGTAGAAAACCACTAGTAAGATAAAAACTATGATTAATATAACAACAATTACATATCTTTCCATGCTGGTTTCCGATAAACCTTATGCTGATATGAGTCTACCACTTAATCTATAAAACCTTGTGATTGAAATTTGATCTAAAATTTAAATCAGATGAAAGGGTGGTATCTTTCTTATATTCGCTACATCGTGTGCTTCTGTCTTGGACTTGAAATTTATTTGAAGTAAAAGAAAACCCATCACAGGGATTGGCTGGTCTTCAGAAAAATATATTTAGCATTTAATCTCAAATCTATTCTTATAGTAATCTAAAGCTGATTTTAGCTCAGCCAGCAACTTACCTTGTGTGTATGAATGTGGCTCTAGCTGCAACAAGGCGGGCATATACTCATTCTTATATTCAGCAGGGTAGTCTTTGCATAGAATTTGCGTACGAGCCTCTTGTGAGGTCTCAGGATTGTCCAGTTGGTCTAGGAACTCGCCAATCTTTTTATCTGATTGCTCAAACTTAGTAGCAACAGCGGTATTGTGCGGTTCAGATGCTGATTGTTTGTTACAGCCAGTAAGGATGATAAGAAGCAGGGTCGTGATTAGAATTTTAGTTTTCATTGTATGGCTTTATTTTGATTATTGGTGAGTGAATTATAAAGGGAAATTTACAAAAGAAAACCCATCGCTGGGATGGGTTGGTGAATTGCTGAATTTTAAACAATATTCAAGCTTAATTGTTTAGTGGGTATATCCACAGGTTTAATAGAATCACAATAAATCATTACTTCTGAACCCTTCATTTTGTAATAAGCACTATAATTTAAAGAATAGTCATCTTGTTTATACCCATCATATATATCTTTAATTTCAGGGCAATTATCGTAAGAAACGATCCATTTTGTTTTAACTATATCTAAGGCTTTACGAATTTGAACATGATCACTATGTTTGTAAAAGTTTCGATAAAGTCCTTGTCCCTTAACATAGTAAGGTGGATCCAGATAGATGAGAGAATCTTGAGGAAGTATTTGATCAACTCTTTTCAATAATTCAGAAGCATCTTCATTGTACACATGAATTCGGTCGCGATACTCTCCAATTTTTTCAATACGTTTCATTAAATTTTCTTTGTTAAATCTGGCATCTAAAGTATATTCTCCAGATTGACCTTTCCCTCCAATTACCCCACCTTTCAAAATGCCGGAACGGTTGGTTCTATTGAGAAAGAAAGTAGCAAAACCATGTTCAAGAGAAGTATGCTGTTTAGGATTTTCAAGTACTTTTTTTTGTTTATACCACTCATCAATAGTTACATCTGTACTGTAAATCTTTTTTAAAAAGCACTCAGTTTCTTGAGTTACGCTCTTCCAAAAGTTAAAGATAGCCTCATCAAAATCATTGATATGAATATTTTTACAATTACCGCTAAATAATAAATCTAACGCCACGCCAGCACCTCCCGCATATGGTTCAAGGTAGTCACCCATTAGGTGATTTGCTCCCATTAGGTCTTTGACAAACGGAGCAAACTTACCTTTTCCACCTGGATATCGGAGAGGAGTTAAGAATGAGGACACGTACTTTCCTTAAAATTCGTTTTGGGTTACAAAAGAAATACTTCGTTTAAAGTCTGATATGAAACTCTCCACATGGAGGTCGTTCTCATTGCACCAAAGCTCAATGATTTTAGCATTTTCGATGAAACTTTTATGTAAATTAAACCAGTATTTCATTTGTTCTCTAGGTTTTTTAAATTGTTTGTTTTTGGAATCGGTGCTTGGAAGTACTAATACTGAATTATAAATGTAATCATAATCATAAGAACCATTATCAATTTTTAGAATTCTCTCCCAGAAAAGATCGTTCTCATCATAATGAGTTATTTTTTCATTTAGAAAATTAAAAATAATTTTTTCAGGATTTCGATCGGTAGAAGGAGTGGAAGAAGTAAATTTCACCCCACCCGGTAAGGGACAGAATTGGTGGTTATCCTCTACAATTTTACGATTTATCTCTTCAGATAAGATGTCATTATCTGGAATAATTATTACTTTTTTAAAATATTCATCTGCCATAAATAAATTAATTAGTGCAGTGCAACTTACTCTCAATGGTATAATTTTTAAATTCACACCAAATGTTTTAAAATAGTCATTAATATTTTTAAACAAAAAAATCTTTGCAAGAAAAAAAGCACCTTCCTCATCTTCTAAATAAATTTTCAATTCAGGGGGAGGGGTAATGGAAGGAGAAATATTACTTTGAGAAAATTGATTATTCTTAATCCATAAATATGATGGGTTAGGAGTAATTTTAGGTGCAGGTGTATTATGTAAATAAATAACCTTATCCAAAATCTCACCATGAATTTTTTGTTTTTCAGGTATATTAAGTATGTTTTTAAAAATAGTTAGAGAATGAGTAGTAAAAACTACCTGAATATTTAATTTTCTAGCCTCCTTTTTTAATAAATCGATAAGTTTTAATTGTGCTACATGGTGAAGTCCTGCATCTAATTCATCTATGATTAAAATTCCTCCAGGATATTCTAGCCCCATTTCTCTCTGAACTTTTTTAAATGATGCTAAAGCAGTAAAAATACTACTCAAAGAATCTTGACCAAGTGAAATTGATAAGGTGTTATGTTTTAACGTTGGAAGTTTGGATCTTTTCTTTGAACCTTTAAAATCATGATCGATAATAGGATCAGTTAAGGCACCTATATCAAAACTGACTACACTTTTAAAAAGTTGAAAGATATAGTCTTTATCTCCAGATTCAAAATTTTTGTGTTTAGTTTTTTTAACTCTATCTTTTTCATACTCTCCAATAGGAGTCATTCTACTCATACCTAAATAGATCGTAGGAATAGGTACTTTGGCAGAATCACCAATATTCAACTGCACACCTAAATCTTTATCTAAACTTCGTGGTACTATTTTAAGTCTGGTGGTTATTATTCCATCTGGAGAAGTTTCTGAGTGCCTTGATACACTACATTTTTTAGTAAATAAATTTTCCTCACATGTATAAGTTATATCTATGTAAGCTTTTTCCTCAATTGCTTCTTTATAATCATCAACTTCATCAAGATGAAATAGCTCTTGAAAG
Source organism: Acinetobacter harbinensis (assembly GCF_000816495.1). Classification (GTDB taxonomy): domain Bacteria; phylum Pseudomonadota; class Gammaproteobacteria; order Pseudomonadales; family Moraxellaceae; genus Acinetobacter; species Acinetobacter harbinensis. Next base: position 1,782,822 of record NZ_JXBK01000001.1, on the reverse strand, counting down.
TTTGATTGAAAAACACTATCGAAGTAACTTTTGTATGTGGCCGATCTTATCCCACTACAGTTTGCAATCAAGCCTAAGATAGTAGATTTTCCTATACCATTTAATCCGCCAATTACTGTAATACGCTCAGAAAATTCAATTTCAATTGCCTTTAATTTACGAAATTTATTTGCACCGAACTTAATCGATCTAAGCTTAATATTCATTTTTCCCCACTACACAAATAATAAAAAATTTTCCTACAACTCAATAATTTTACAATGAATCGGTATTCGTTTAGTAAAATATATTTCGCTTTAATGTTTGGATATTAATAGAAATCCAAGCTATTAATTATTATCCCCAATACAATCTAATAACTTTTCCAACCAATTTTTAGTCAATCAAAGCCGCGTCGGGTTCGCATTTTTAATCACCAACTCTCTATTGATGATATTTGCCAAACCCAGCCTAAAACTCAAATTTCTGATCCGCAAACTCTTGGGCGTTGAGCTGCATCTCAGGAAATTCAGCTGAGCTATCTGAAACAATACGAACATCACTTAAATAAACTCAAGCCGTCTCACGTTTGTAGTATTTAAAAATCCTTGCTGATTACATAATTCTATTCTTGAAATAAAATCGAGAGGCATGGTTAGTCTTTCAAAGGTTATGGTCTCGAAGTGAATCCAAATAGCAGCATCTTGACTCTCGAAGCTAATGCTTACAAGCTTGACCAGATCATAAGGATCACCGTCATGGAGCAGGACGATATTGTAGAAATGGTTTGTACGCACATAAGAGATAAGCATTTCATGAATAGCAGTTTGCTCTTCACTGCTTAGCTCATTGTATTTACTTAGCTCAAGGTGATTGGAGCCTGTACCGTATTTTTTACTCATGAATCATTCTCATTATGTGATTAAGCCGCATATAACGGTTTCTGCTTGCTTTAGCCGCTTCTTAATCCGAATACTTTTCTAAAAATTCATCTATCCATCCTTGTGCCACTTCAAGATTGGTTATGTCAGTCAGCTTTAGATTAGTGCCTTCTGCCTCGTTAAAGCCCTCAATAATGGCTTCAAAGATATTTGCTTCACTAATGGCCTCGCGTGCCATTTCCGCAGCGTCATAGCTTTGCTTGGCTTTTTTAAGCGCAACTATTTGCTTATCAATTCCTGCACTAATTTTACCTAATGCCAATTTAAATTCTTGACGATTAATCGTTAGAGCAGTTTTGGATTTATTAAGTATTGCGATCATTACGTTCTCTTTTCTTTAAGAAATTTTAATTAACCAACTCTATAAAATTGACGACCCATCACTTTAAAGTTCTTTCCATTTTCTTCTTCGTGTCGGGTTCGCAGTTTAACTTTTACGAACTCTTCTTTTTGACCGGTACACATAGCGCACACAGTCAACAACCTCACCCACAAAAATACAATCCTCATCCAATGGGATGATATTTGGCTTAAATTCAGGGTTAAGCGCTTGAAGGTATTTAGCGCCATCGGTCTCTATGACCAATTTTTTAAATGTTGCATCTTCAAATTTACGAACAACAATCAAGTCGCTAGAGCGCATATCGCTAAATTGCACCAGCGGATCGACAAGGATGTAATCACCTTCATGGAAGTCAGGATAATTACTTAGGCCTTGAACCTTTAAATAAAAACATTTTTCACAATCACCATCTGGTAAAGGCAGCCATTGCTCGACCTGCGACATATCAACCGATTCAACATTTGTGAATATGCCTGCCTGCACCCACGAAAGTACCGGAGCCATACGCGGAGAAATAGGGACAGCATTTGTCAAAGCGCCTTCATCAAATGCACCTCTCTTTAATTCCTCAGCAGTTACGCCTAAAGCATTTGCAATCTCCAATATTGAGCCGGTGGACTTCGCATTGCCTGTTTCAAGGTCGGAAATAACCGACTGCTTGACGCCAGATTTTAGAGCCAATTCCTTCTGAGTTACCTTTTTAGCTCTGCGTATTTTTTTTAAGTTTTCGCCCAAAGTACTCATAAATCTATCTCAACTATCACTATCGGAATTCTGATACATATTTCAATCGGTTTGGCTATTGTATAAATATCGGAAAACCTATATATTTATACAAAATATAGGAGGTTTTAATGAATCAATGGCAGATCATGATCACTGATTTAAAAAATCAAGGATTAACACAAACCCAAATCGCCGCTGAAGTTAAGTGCTCACAAAACTATGTAAGCAACTTGGAGAACGGGTTATGCGGAAAGCGCCTTGGATACGACAAAGGTAAAAATCTTGAAAAATTGTGGGCAGAGCATTGCTCTCCACAGCAAATTGCATAGGTGAATTTATGAGTCTTGAAAAGAAATCTACGCATGTTCGTTTGTCTCCTGAAATCCATGAGCGAGCAAAAACACTCGCAATGCTTAAGGGTAAAGATGTTGCCTCTTACTTGGCTTTCCTTATTGAGAAAGAAATCGTTGGTGAGTGGCATGTCCTTAATTTACAAGCAAAATCATTTGAGCGCTTGGGATTAACAGGGTTGATAAGGGATCTTAGTACTGAGGTTTGGGATTCAGAGGGATTGGAAGGAATTAGCGGAAATTCAGGCAAAGAAAAAGCCTGACGGTCTAGGTCAGGCTTTTTAGTTATTCACAAATATTAGGAACCCATGAATGAAATCAAATTTAGCACAAAAACAGTCAAATGCTCAAGAGGTGCAAGCATGAAATCAAAACTTGCTCAATTACTTGAGATTAAACGCGCTGAATACCGAAAATCATTGCAGCAAAATTCTTTACCAGTTGACTCTTATGCGGCATCGGTAAAAGTGGATTTTGTTGCGGTGCTGGATAGACATTTTCACAAAATGGGGGATGCAGCATGAATACGAGCATTCCTATGATCAAATTGATTGAAGCTATGAATGATCAACCAATCGCATTTAACAAGCATTACGTGTTCATTGGGTGCGGAATTACTGGCGCACTCATGCTCTCTCAGTTGGTGTACTGGACATCACGAACCAAGAGCAATGATGGGTTGATTTATAAAACCCAACACGATTGGACGCTAGAAACTGGACTGACCAGAACAGAGCAAGAAACTGCTCGAAAAAGACTCAAAGAGCTTGGTTTTTTGACTGAAATTAAAAAGGGCGTGCCTTGTAAAATTTACTTCAAGGTTGAGCGCGAAAAGCTTTATAAAGCATTGATCGAATACTCTGAAACCCTTGATTCTTCACAGTATGCGGAAAACCTGCAATCTAGTATGCAGGAAACCTACCAACTAGGCTGCGGAAAACCTGCAAGCAGTGCTGCGGGAAACCTGCAATCTATTACAGAGAATACAACAGAGAATACAACAGATATTAATTTAGGCGCATCCGCACCCGAGCAACCTAAAAAATTCTCTGCTAAAAAATTCATGATGGAAAACGGTATATCTGAAAAAACAGCTCAAGAATTTATTGATCTGAAAAACAAGAAACGTAAAACCATTACTGATCGTTCTCTGAAAATCATCTTCAACCAAGCGATTGAAGCTCAACTTTCAAATGAGCGCGTATTTCAAATTATTGTTCTGCGTGGATGGGAATCTTTTAAAGCTGCATGGAACTGGGCAGAGACCAATGCTGAGATCGAGCAGTTAGAAAATCCTAAACAAGCTCTCACTCCAACTGAGTACAAACCTGCGAAGGAGTTGTGGTAATGCAGACCAAGATTCACAACATTGCATTCGAAAAATCAGTTCTTGCAGCTTTGATGACTTTCTCGGGTTCTTTCGAAACCGTTTCAGGTTCGATTTCAGAGCGTACTTTCCATGCTGAGCGGCATAAGTACATCTTCAACGCAATACGCACCTTGGCGGAGCAGGGAAAGCCATACACAGGTGGTTTTATTGATGGTTATCTTTCAAATGATTTAGAAACGTTCAATTCAATGGGTGGCGAACAATATCTCATGGATATTTACGCCAATTCATTCAGCGATGCTCAAAACCTTGAATTCTATGTTTCAGAGCTAAACCGTATCTCTGACCATCGCCAAGTTGAAACCATTGGTCAGCGCATGCTTGAGGTTGCAAATGACTTAAATGTTTCAGATGTGTTCAATGAAGCAGAGGCATTGCTTGCCAAACAAGGTGTTAATCAAGAAAAGAAAAAGACTACATTCACCACTGATGAAGCGGTAGACGATTTAATCAAAATCATGATTGAAAAATCTCAGCGCAACTACGAAAGCGAAAGCTGTCACGGTGTTCGTTTTGGTATCAAATCTCTTGATGATTACATTGGGTCAATTGAGCCTAATCACTTTTGCGTGATTGCAGGTCGTGAGGGTTCTGGTAAATCAACTTTGGCCCAATGCCTCGCCATCACCAATACCATTCGTTATAAAAAATCAGGACTCTTTATTTCGGCTGAAATGGATAAAGAAACTCTGGTGAGTCGCTTAATCAGCGCTTACGGCTCAATTCCTTTTGAAAATATTCATCGCGGAATCATGTATGACGGTTTTATGCCGGACTTTACTGCTGCCAGTGAAATTATCCGACGTTTGCCAATCATTATTGAAGAAAAACAGATGCCGACGATCAGTGAGATCCGCACATACATTCGCAAAGCAAAACGTAAATTTCCTGATCTTGGTTTTGTGGTGGTGGACTACTTAGGGTTGGTTAAAGATCCGCGCCATAAAGACCGATTACAAGAAGTGGCTTCAATTTCTCGTGAACTCAAGTCTATGGCCAAAGAGTTTGGTGTGCCGATGATTGTATTGGCTCAGTTGAATCGTGAAAACGTGAAGACCGGACGTAAGCCAAGAGCTTCAGATTTAAAAGAGTCTGGCCAGATTGAACAAGACGCAGATCAAATCATCCTTGTACATCCTGAGCTTGTTGATAACAGCGAAGAACCATTAGGAACTTCGGAATTAATTATTGCTAAAAATCGTCATGGTAAAAAAGGCTCAACTCGCGTTATGAATCGCCTTGAAGTCTGCCGTTTCGTTGGAATAGAACAAGGTTTAGGGGGTGGGGTGTGAAGGATCAAAACAATAATAAAACCATGGATTGGTGCCGATCTAATCACTCAGTCAAGCATGGCGAGCGAATGATTCTTGTATTGAAAAACATTATCAGCAAGCGTGGCCGAGCAAGCATGAAAGATGTTCAGGGATGGATCGGCATTAGCAGTTCTGCCACTGGAACCCTTGTACGTCAATTGATTACTGAAGGATATTTAGAAACCAATAGTAAGAGACCTGTAAGTCTTAAAGCTACCGAAAAAGCAAAACAACTATTTGGGGTAAGTCATGAAAACAATTGAAATTGGCAATCCTAAAGAAGTTGAAATGCTGCTTAAAGATGGGGATTTCTTAAGTATGACTTTAGCTGAGCTTCAGCGAGAACATACAGAGTTAATCGCATTTAACACCGTGATTGATCGGGAGCGTAACACTTATAGCAAACAAGCAAAGCAATATAAAGAGCGCAATGAGTTAGCAAGTAGCCTTGTTTGTGAGTATTTCATGTTCAACAAAAATGATCCTGAATTAACTCTTAAAGCAATGCAGCGAGCCTTGATTGGAACTGATAACTAATGACCAGCATCTCGATTGCTGAATATAAAAAACTTTATGGTAATAGTCGAAAGAACGTTACTAAATCAAATCGTAAGCGCCGTAGCACGAAAATTGAGAGTGTCGGTGAGTCTGAGTTAGTCATACAGCTTAAGGCGCTCAAAATCGAATTTGAGCAAGAATTTAAGTTTCATCCAAAGCGGAAATGGAGAGCCGACTTCCACCTGGTAGAAAAAATGATTTTGGTTGAAGTGGAAGGTGGGATTTGGAGTGGAGGGAGGCATACGAGGGGCAAGGGGTATTTGGGGGATATGGAAAAATACAATGCAGCAACGGTGATGGGTTACCGGGTAATACGATTTAGTACAGAACAAGTGATATCAGGTTTAGCGATTCAGCAGATTGAAGGGGTGATTAAGGGATGAGTGGCAAGGTTATTTATGAGGTTGGCACCTTTGATAAGTATGAAGAAGGCTTCCATGCATTCTTTCGCTGTTTGAGTAAGGAGAGGGCATTATTTGTCCTTAATATTGCTAAAGAGATTAAAAGCAAAACTCCCGAATATATCCACACCCAAACTGATGATGAGTTTTCTTGGACAGTAAAACTATGTGAGCAATTGAATAAAGAATTTTTTGAAAGAACTGGCAAGAAGTTCGATATCACCATGTATGAAGGTGATTTTTACACAATAGAAATGCGCGAAGTGCAATTAGATAATTAGGGGATTGGGATGAATGCAATGATGAAGGTACAACATATTATGCAGGCGGTTGATTGGTCTAAATTCAGTTTTGAAGACTGGTCGCGTCAGCTTGGGGCTTGGATTAATGGGGATAACGAAACAATGACTCGCATTGTAAAGACAATGCCGACCAAGCGTATCACTCAAAAGCAGCGTGAAGAACTCATGGCGATGTATATGGGGGATGATGAGCTTGTGGATCGCTTATGCATTAAACGCCAGGGTACGTGTTGCCAACTTGATAACAATGAAGCGCGTGCAATTCATAAGTTGTTTTTGGATATTCAGTCTATTGATGATGAGATTGTAGAGGAATGGATTAGCGCAATCTGGTCACATTATGTGATGAATAATTCGATTCGTGATATTGCCGCAAGCAGTGACACGTATGTTGCACAAATACAGCAAGACATTAAATGCGGCTTGGCATTTATAAAATCTCGTTATCCTCATTTTACTTTTGATAAATTCACTAAAAAAATATTGGTTGATGAATGTGCTTGACTGTATATACGGGGTATGGCATATTTCTGCTATAGTGGACGAAGTTACAGTAATTCACTATGTGCGGTAGCAACTTGACAATCTGGAAAGACAGATAAAGTGCGTAGGAAGCGCATAGTTTGGAAAAAACAGAAGCTCATCGAAAGATGGGCTTTTTTGTTTCATAAAACAAACATTGAAATAACTATATTTTGATAAGTTTAATTTTTAGCCAGTGTGAACGCATCATGAAAATATTTGCGATTTTGAGTTTGGTTGTAATGGTTGGTTTAACTGCTTGTCAGAAAAGAGATACAGATACAAACAAGCAGGATGGCTCAACATCACCTCATTCAATGGATAAAGATAAATAACTTAAATTTTTTAATGATACAGAGTGCTTAGGCACTCTTTTTGGTAAGTGCTCTTTAATTGGATTGAATTCGATACTTTTAAACTGGTGGAGTTAAGCAATTAAAAAAGAGAACTGGATCATTTTCTATTTTTAATTAGTGAAATATATTGCATTTTCTCTCAATCTATCACACAAATAGTAACTTAAATTAAACATCACTAAACAGAATAATAG
>NZ_JXBK01000001.1:1750062-1774935 GCF_000816495.1 Acinetobacter harbinensis | reverse complement strand
TTTTATAGCTCGCACCTTCCCCAAGATGCGAGCTTTTTTTATCCAAAATTTAAGTACATCGAATTCGATGCTTTTTAAATCTACAATCAGAGGACATTAGCTAGATGTTCATATTTATAAAGCGCTTATTCTGCATTCATATTTATGAATATGGTTTTGATCCCAAGTATGGCGACTACCGTGTATGCCGTAAATGCGGTAAAGAGGATTAAAAATAGCCGGACGTATTACGGCACATAAGGCCCTGTCGCATTCTAGATGTTGATGGGGCTTTTATTTTTGCAGAAATAAATCATGGTTTTTATAACTAAATTGATTAAAAAATAACCTTATTGGTGGTGACCATGACAGATCATGTACAAGCTAAAAAGGATTTGCAGTTCTGTTGTGATGAACTTGCGAAGTATCAAAATTTAAGTCGCTCAGGGTTAAGAGATGCTGAGTTGAAGGCAATTGATGCTGTGATGATTCGATATAAAGAGCGCATTAACAATCTGCGCAATATGCTCCATGCGTGATGCTAAGAGACTGGTAAGACTTTACACGGCCAAGAATAAAGAAATCAAAGCGCGTCGTAATTGTGCTAGAGAGGTTGAGTTATTTGACAATAGCCCTCCTACTTAAAATAAATTTTTTACTGTTTGTTATATTTGACTATTGAAAACATGAAATTAAAAATATATTGTTGGATTTCTGTTTACAACTAAAATAGTTAACGACATGAGAAATAATAAATTAACGCTACTTGTCATCGTATTTATTATAAGTTTTTTGCTATTGATGATTGTTGTATGGAGTGAGTCAAAAAGGCAGAAGACAGAGCGTATTCAAAATCTTATTTCGGAAGCTGAGCTGAGTTTAAGCCAAATTAATAATCGTTAAATAACTAAATAAGCAAAATTTATCGGATAATTGGGATGCGATATCTCATGATTAAGATAATTATTTAAAAAAACTAGATCATAAGGAAGTTAAAATGTTTACATTTCTGTTGCAATTATTTCGATTCCATCCTTGTGATACCCAGATGAATGAAATTGGTATCATTATTAATTGCAGAAAATCTAATAAATAAGATATAAAATATTTTAATAGGTTTAAGCCATTTTAAATAAGTAAGGTGTAATTTTAAGCTTGATGCGGCTTTCATACTGTTGAAACATATTTGCGCTTTAATATTTTTAGTCTCAAACAAGTAGAGGTGTATATGGTTATCAACTATAGACTTGAAAAAGTTTCCGCTTTTAATGTTGATGGCGACCAAGTAGTAGTGGATAGACTTTACGAGCCCCAAGCTGCTGATAGTTTGGCTTTAGCTATTGGTGGATATATATATCAACCTTCAGATACTGTAATTGTAGATGGGCAGGTTATTAAATTGACTTTAAATAATTGCTTCCATCACCCTAAGAATAAAAAAATATATTCAATCTAGTTCAAATGTTAAAGAAAAAGCCGCTAATTAGTGGCTTTTTTAATGGGTACTATTTATGGACATCGATAAATACAAAGCCTTGACCAATAAGAAGCCAATTAAAACAAAACCTCGCACTAGACCTTTACCCAAAGCAAAAGATGCATATTTAGAAGCTGAAGAAAATTTTGAGCATGCGTTGAATATTTTTGGAATCAAATACGAAAAACAATTCCATTTCAAATCTACAAAACATTGGCGGTTTGACTTCCACCTAATAGAACATCGAATACTTGTGGAAATATCAGGTGGACCATGGTCTGGTGGGCGCTCGGGTAAACTTAAAAACAAAGCTTGGAGCTTGGGTCGTTACGATGATGCCGAGGCAATGGGTTTTACAGTTGTGCGGTTAGAATCAGCTCCATCATTTAAAGATATTGACTTAGGGCCATTACAAATAAAGTCCCACTTAGCGTCACAGTGGCTTAAGAGTTTAAAAGGGCACATATTTAATGGAACAGATCAGACCATTTCCACCGACTGATTTAATTGATCGGGCTGAAGAACAAGAAGCAATTCTATTGGCCCCCGCTGTAGATCTAAAAGAATGGGTAGTTAAAAACTTTCTAACCTTGGGTGGTGAGCTTCACAACCCTGATCATGATCATATTTCTGAACTACTGCATGATGATGAAACAGTACTGGCATTCGCTTGGGCATCATCGGCTGCTGTGGCTAAAAAACGCATGGTATTGGGTCAATGTGAAAAGGTAATGTTCAACCAAGGTGGATGGAAGAAAGCACGCCAAGAACAACAGATGAGAGACTGGTTCGGATATATACCAATTTACCTAATCACAATCGATGCTAGTTATTGTGAAAATACGACTGACCGTGAATTTTGTCGTTTGATTGAGCATGAGCTTTATCATATCGGTGTAGAGCGTGATGAGGATGGGGAAATCATCTATAGCGATATGACCGGTCTGCCTAAGCATTACTTGGCTGGCCATGATGTCGAAGTGTTCTTTGGTGAGACAAAACGGTGGGGTGCAGATGAGTCAGTCAAACGGCTTTTGGAAATAGCCAAGAATGCCCCATTTGTATCAGAAACTAATATTGCTGCGTGTTGTGGGAATTGTGTGATTAATTGAGCCGAGTGGCTCTTTTTTTGCCTATCTTGCATGACGTAGCATGACAAAGGTGATTTTATGGCAGCACTTAAAGAGCCTGTAAAAATGTTTATAGTTCAGTCTCTTGCATGCTTTGAAACACCTCAACAAGTGGCTGATGCTGTCATGCAAAGATTTGGCATCGAGATTGATCGTAGGCAATGTGAAAATTACGACCCAACAAAATTTGCTGGACGCAATCTAAGTAAAAAATTAAAGGACTTATTTGAGCGTACTCGTCAAGACTTCCGTGAGAACGTTGAGGATATTGCGATAGCTAATAAGGCCTTTCGTTTGAATGAGCTTCAGAAAATGTATGAAGATTCTGGGAAAAATAAACGAGCAAAACAAAACCTATTGAAACAAGCCTTTCAAGAAACAGATGGGCGTGTGACCAAGCATGATGTCACAACGAATGGTGAATCAATTAACAATGTTAAGCCTACTTTAATTGAACTGGTGGCACCCAATGTCAAAACAGCAGAAGGTGCAAATTGAACTACCACCTAAATTAATTCCGCTATTTAGCGAGTCCGGTGTGCGCTATAGATCATCATGGGGTGGTCGTGGATCTGCCAAGACTCGATCATTTGCACTTATGACTGCTATCAAGGGTTATATCTTTGCAGAGGCTCAAATCAGTGGAATGATCCTCGGTGCGCGTGAATTCATGAACACGCTTTCTGAATCTTCAATGGAAGAAATCAAGCAGGCGATACAGTCCACACCATTTCTGAATAATTATTATGATATTGGTGAAAGTTATATACGTACCAAAAACAAAAGAGTCAGTTATGGCTTTGCTGGTCTACGGCATAACCTAAACAGCATTAAATCTAAAGCGCGTATTTTGCTTTGTTGGGTTGATGAGGCTGAAGATGTTTCAGAGCTTGCTTGGCGTAAATTACTACCAACTGTGCGTGAAGATAACTCAGAGGTTTGGATTACATGGAATCCTGAAAGGCGCGATAGTGCAACAAGCAGACGCTTTCGTCATGATCAAATATTTGATGACCTGACCGGTGAATTAATTGGTGTTGGCGTAGAGATGAATTACTCTGACAATCCTTGGTTTCCAGAGGTTTTAGAAATTGAGCGTAGGCAAGATAAAGCCAATCTAGACGATGAAACATATCGCTGGATATGGGAAGGTGATTATCTTGAGTTGTCTGAAGCGCAGATATTTAGAAATAAATATGAAGTTATGGACTTTGTGCCTGATCCGCAAAAATGGGATGGTCCATATCAAGGGTTGGATTTTGGATTTAGCCAAGATCCAACTGCCGCAACAAGATCATGGATTTATGATGATTGCCTATGGATTGAATATGACGCAGGCGCAGTGGGCTTAGAGCTTGATGATACTGTGGAGTTTTTATCTAAGCTAATTCCAGATATTGGGCTATATCCCATTTATGCAGATAACGCGAGGCCAGAGTCAATAAGTCATTTAAGTCGTAAGGGCTTAAAGAGAATCAGAGCGTGTGAGAAAGGCAAAGGTTCGGTTGAGGATGGAATAGCATTTATTAGATCATTTAAGCGTGTCTATATTCATACTCGCTGCAAAGAAACATTAAATGAGTTTAAAAACTACTCATATAAAAAAGACAGAATAACCGATGAGGTTCTGCCGATTATTATTGATGCCTTTAACCACTATATTGACTCACTACGATATGCATTAGAAAAGGCATCAAAGGGAAGGAAACGAGCCAATCCAGCTGGTGCCGGCTCAAGAACATTTGCTCAATAACATAGCCGCATAAATTGCGGTTTTTTTTAGTCTAGGATTTAATTATGGCAAAGCCTAAAAAGGACAAAGTTCGTAGTAAGGCTTTGTCAGCCGGATCATTAACTACGCATGAAGCGGTATCGCAGTTCGCTACAACTCTAAGTCGCTTGCCTGATCTGGACGAAACATTGCGTAAGGCCGGTATTGCTCGTCATCGATTAGAGGTTTTATTAGATGATGATGAAATTGCCCAAGCGACTGAAACGCGATTAGATGCATTGCTGGCTACTCCATATCGCATTGAACCGAACGATACCAAAGAGGCTCAACTATTACGGTTAGAGCTTGAGGAGTGGTTCGTAGAGATTGCTACGTCTGCACAGAATGCCTTGCTTTATGGTTATTCAGTGCAAGAAGCGATTTACATGCAAAAAGATAACCGCATTGGGATTGAGTGGATCGGTGAGAAGCCAATGGAGTGGTTCGAGCCTAAAAGTGATGGTCGCTTAATTTATCGGCCAGATTCAACTGGGTTCGATCAAATTGTTGATCAAAGCTTTAAGTTTTTCTTAACGCGTCGTAAAGCTACATTTAAAAAACCATACGGAAAGCCGTTACTGGCTATTTTGTATTGGTTATTCTTCTTTAAGCAGAATGGATTCAAGTTTTGGGCTAAACAGCTTGAGCGCTTTGGTACGCCGATCCTGTTGGGTAAAGTCAAAGATGGCGATGATAGCGATATTGCGGCAATGAACAGTGCATTGCTGTCAGCTCATGCTCAGTCAGTTATTTCAATTGATGCTGATGATGATGTTCAGATTCTAAGTGGGGATAAGAACGGCTCTGCTGGCTCATCATTTGAAGTATTTAATAGCATCTTGATGAAGCAAATTCAAAAAGTTGTATTGGGCCAAACACTCACCAGTGGCAATGATGGTGGTGGTTCTCGTGCTTTAGGTGAAGTGCATGAGAATGTGCGTAAAGATAAACTTAAATCTGATATTCGTTTAATCACACCAACGGTTCAGGCTGTGGTGAATGCGTTGTGCGATCTAAATGGTTGGCAGCGCCATAAAGTTATTATTGGTGATGGTAAATCATTAAATAAAGATCAGGCTCAGCGTGATGTTGACTTGAAAAGCGCAGGCGCGGAGCTTTCTAATCAATACTTTCAGCGTGAATATGGCTTACAAGATGGGGATTTAAAAGAAGCTCCTGCATTAAATCAGATGCAATTCTCAGCACTACCGAAGCATGCATTTAGTTTTAAAGCTGATATGCAGGGCTTGGATGCAAATCAACGTGAAGTCGATGAGGGCATTACTAAAATTGATAAGCAACTATTCTCAGAAACTGAGCTGCTTGAAGTTGTGGAGTCGGCATCTGATGTGAATGACTTGCAGGCAAGGCTTTACAGCTTGATGTCTGGTGAGTCTGTTGAAAAGTTCACTGCCACCATGGCAAGAGCTTTGTACTTATTTGATGTTGTGGGGTATGTGCAGCGGAGTAAGTAGCTATGGGTAAAATCGACAATACAGATTTAAATAATCTTTTAAATAAAGCGATTGAAGCAAAGCCTGATTTTGTAGAGCCACCGCCACTTTTTTTACCAACTGATTGCAATGAGTTTAGATATATTCCACCGTTTTATGCGCGTATTTGGTTTGTGTTTTTACTTGGTTTTCTTATTGGTTTAGCGGTGAAGCATTTTGTGTGTGGTGCAATATGACGATCAGTTATACAGATGCTTTACGCTATGCACGCGATAAAAAAGTAATGCTGCCTGAAGAATTCTATTTATTGGATTTGAATGCAAGACAGTACGCCACAACAGTCAGTTACTTGGCATCACTCGATCAGATCCGAACTGTTATTAATCTTGCAAATAAGGCCGTTGAGAGTGGATCGACCCTTCAAGACTTTAAGAAGAAGGTTAAAGCTGAAGGCATTGAGCTAAGCCCGCATCATCTTGATAATATCTTTCGCACTAATGTCCAGAGCGCTTATGCACACGGCATCTGGACACAACAGCAAGAGAATAAAGCCAATCGACCCTATTTAAGATATTCATCCTTAACTGATAGTCGTGTTCGTCCAAGTCACTTGGCTTTGAATAATATCATTCGCCATATTGATGATTCGTTTTGGTATTCATACTATCCACCAAATGGCTATATGTGTCGGTGCGGCGTGGATGCATTAACTGAAGCGCAGGCGAAAAGATTAGGCGTGACTATCGATGATGAATTGCCCGGTGTACAGCCTGATAAAGGTTGGGCAACTAGTCCGGCTAATTATGGTAAGCATTTAAATGATGTGCTTCAAGAAAAGATCGATGAAGCATTACTGGCTAATACGCCGCTTGCACGTGAGTTAAGTGAAATACATAGCAAGGCTTTGGTGTCACAACAGGCGAATAAAGAAATCATCAAAGCGTTTGAGCCAATGTCTGAGCAGTCTCGAAGTAATCTTGATTCAATTGTGGATCGGGTGATTGAGAAAAATAAGGATGTAGAGCCAAGTGCTATTCGCATGCTGACTGAGTTAATCAAAGATGATGAGCAATCTTTAACGGATTTATTTAAAACGTCTGTGGCGAAGAATGACAGTCAATCTAAATCAATCATCGGCTGGATGCTAAGTTCTTTTAATTCCCTTATGTCCATTGCCAAGAATCTAAAAAATAAGCTTACAGGGAATAACCTCAAAGGCTTTGATTCTCTTAACCTTCAAAAAGGAAATGTGATTGGGATTCAAACACCAACATTATTCAGAACTGCTGAAAGTGCAGGGAAGAACATCACCATCTTAGATATGAATGGTCAGGCTTTGGATCTATCTAAGATCAGCGGCTTAGATGGTGCGTTATTAGCGCCTAATTTGAATTTAGAGGTCGTTAGTCTGTCTGACAGTGAAATAGTACTGAGAAAGACCAATGAGCTTGCTACGCGCTTGTTTATAGCCAACAGTACGTTATTTAGTTTGTATTAATCTGAACTGAGTTTATGACCACCTTAATTGGTGGTTTTTTTATGGAGCATGAAAATGCCAAAAGACGAGGAAAATAAGCCGAATCAGTATTGTTTTCAACTTGGACAGCTAAGTGTTGATGCTGAAGCAGACGGCAAAACTAAACGTACTTTTTCAGGTGTGGCCTATAGCGGCGAAGTGATTACTGAACATTGGTATTGGGATCGAGTTGTTTTTGACTTGGATTCAATGCAGATCAATGGGCGTATTCCTGCACTACTAGAACATTCATCACGACAGCGTGCAGGAGCAATCAATACACACAGCATCGATCACCAAAACGGCTTACAAGTCCAAGGCGACTTAATGAGTAATGAATTTGGCGCTCAAGTTGCCCAAGATTCTGATGATGGCTTTCCGTGGCAGATGTCAGTACGCATTGAACCATCGTCTGTTGAAGATATTCAGGCAGATGCATCCGTGAGTGTGAACGGGAAAATTCATCAAGGCCCAATCACGGTATTCCGTGGCGGTCGTATTCGTGAAGTGTCCTTTTGCGCCTTAGGTGCAGATTCAAATACCAATGCAGTGGCGGCCAGTCACTCTCCAAGAAACTTTAATCAACCAGAGGACACCGACGTGACCGAATTAGAGCAGGCTAACGCCAAAATCAAAGAGCTTGAGACCAAAAACTCTGAGCTTGAAGCAGAAAATAAACAGTTTGCCGCAGACAAGCGTGAAGCTGAAATCAAGACTTTAGAAGCTGAACTCAAAAAAGAGTTTAGTGCTGAAGATAAAACGAAATTTAGTGCTTTAGATGATACGTCGTTTGGCTTTATGGCCTCGCAATTACGTCAGTTTTCAGTGCCACTAGAGCAAAAAACACCAGGTGCAAATCCGGCATTCGAGCACTTATTCAAACATCAGGCAACTGGTGGACAAGGTGATCAGCAGCCAAGTGGTAATCAACATCAATTTACTGCAGGCGCACAAGCCTTTGCAGATCAAAATAAAGGGGCTTAAATCATGGGTAAAACCATTATTCCAACAATCACACACACGTATCGCAAACTTAATTTAGATAACGAAAAGTTGCGTCGCGCTAATGCAAAAGTCACCACAGCTACAGCCTATAAGCAAGGTGATTTACTGGTATTGTCTGCTGCAAACGTCCTTACTCATGCTGTTGATGAATCAACTTGGAATGTTATTTGTGGGCAGGATGTGTCTATTGCTGAAGCAACACGCAAAGCATCGAACGGGATAGAAATTCCAGTGTATTTCGGTGGTGTTTTTAGTGTCGAAGCGGTTTCTTTAAACGGGGTTTTACTTGCTACATCTAAATATGATGCTGTGCGTGCTAAAGCCACTCTTAACAATATTGAATTATCTAAAGTGAAGGTATAAAAACATGGCTCAATCTTTTGAGATTAATGGTGCACCACTTGAATTGCTTGATGTGGGTGAGCTTGCACTTGTTCATTCAAACTATAAGCCAATGGATACTTGGCTTTTAGATAAACTCTATCCAAATCGCCCAATGTTTGCACGTGATGAGGTTCCTGTTGCGGAATTATCAGTTGAGCAAGACCTTGCACCACTTGTTTCACCACAACAGCCCGGCAAGCCGTTTGATAGCACGCAGTCTGCTGAAGTTAATTTTATTAAACCGGCTTACTATAAGCCTAAAAATCAGGTCACACCGGCAGATACGTTTGATATTGTGCTGATTGAGCGTCTACGTACTGCACGTATTATCTCTACCGGTAATCAGCAATTATCAGATCAAGATAAAATGATTATTTCTCAGATCGCTATCATGAAGCGCAACCATGATGCGATTGATAACTCTGTGCTCATGATGGCGGTTGATTTACTGAAAAATGGTAAATACATCTTAGAATCTGATGATTACGGCTACAATCTTGTGGATTATCAGCGTGACGCATCATTAACATATACACCAGCAACCACATGGAATAGCGCTGGTGCAAAACCAGTTACAGATATTAAAACAATGAAAGAGCGCCAAATCGCTGCCGATGGTGGTGAAGCGAAAATGGCAATCATGTCTGGTGCTGTATGGGCCGCATTATCAAATAATGCAGAATTCCAAGAGGTTTTTGTCAAACCTTATGCTGGTATCGCAGTTCCTTATAAACCAAGCCTTGGTATTAGCCAGACCGCTACATTTAAAGGCTACATGGAAGATATTGAGCTTTGGGTCTATGACGCGACATATCGTCATGGCGGTACTGTGAAGCGCTTTATTCCTAAAGATTTCTTCTCATTGGTTTCTGATACGCAAGGCTCGGTTGCTCACTGTAAGATTAAAAACATGCTTGCAAATGGCACAGTTGCTCAATACTTTGATCGCCAGTGGTACTGCGAAGATCCGAGCGGCGTTATGTTGATGACTGAATCCGCTCCACTGGTTCTGCCATCAAATAAAAATGGCGTAATCTGCGGCACTGGCTTTATCACCCTATAAGGAGGCTTAGATGCCAAAGTATATTGCAAAGCAATCCATCGGGCATTTTATGCCAGGTGAAGAAATTAAAGGGCTTGATGCGGATCGTATTCAAGCCCTTTTAGCATCTGGGGCTATTGAAGAGTATCAAGCGCCGGAAGCACATAAAGAAGATGGTACAG
This sequence comes from Acinetobacter harbinensis, assembly GCF_000816495.1. Classification (GTDB taxonomy): domain Bacteria; phylum Pseudomonadota; class Gammaproteobacteria; order Pseudomonadales; family Moraxellaceae; genus Acinetobacter; species Acinetobacter harbinensis. Next base: position 1,764,995 of record NZ_JXBK01000001.1, on the reverse strand, counting down.
CAGCACGTTTGGCTGAGCTTGAAAAAGTTAATACAGAACTTAAAACTCAGGTGGCTGAACTTGAAAAAGCTTTAACTACATCTGAAGCTGCTTTGAAAAAGCTTACTGCAGATACAAAGAAAGCTGGTGCAACTAAAGAGTAGGTGACTCATGTACGCAAACCGCGATGATATGGTTTTGCGTTACGGCTTGGGTGAAATGACTCAATTAGAAAAGGGCTTAACTGGCGCAGAGTCGGTTGATTCCTACATTGAAGATGCCTCTGATATAGCCGATGGTTATATTGGGGTGGTCTACGATGTGCCTCTTGCTTCCCCTCCCAAGAATTTAAAAATCTATATCTGCGATATTGCACGTTTCTTGTTGTGGCGCTCCAAAGCATCGGAACAAGTTCGACAGCGATATGAAGATGCTATTAGTTTTTTAAAGCGTGTGGCGGATGGGAAAGCAACGCTTCTGGTTAAGAATATTGACACTCAAGAAGTAACGAAACCTAAAAAAGCGAAAGCAAGCGCACCGCTCGGCACCACATATACCGGCGGTGTTTTTTCTAATGCAAAACTTGATGACATGCCGAGCATTTAACCATGGCTGACTCAATCCAGTTTCATGGCCAAGAAAAGATTACTCAATGGCTTAATCGAGTTTTAAAAGAAACAAAAGACTCTACTGAGCTATTACATGAGATTGGTTCGATCCTTGAATCAAATACAAAAGAGCGAATCAATTCTGGCATCGGTGTTGACGATAAACCATGGCAGAAGTCATGGCGGGCAAATATGCAAAGCGGAAAGATGGGGAGCGGTACAACGCTTCGGGATACTTCGCGGCTTTATAACTCTATCAAGTATCAGATTATTGGTGGTAAGCGAGTCGTTGTCGGTACCAATGTGATATATGCGCCACTGATGCACTTTGGTGGAACAATTAAACCAAAAAATGGCAAATACCTGACATTTAAAACACCGACTGGCGGATGGGTTCGAGTGAAATCGGTCACGATTAAACCAAGACCTTATCTCGGTATGTCTGTAGATGATTCGCAAGAGGTCTTGTTTGCAATTGAAGAATATTTAGAGAAGGCATTAAAAGATGCAAAGCCAGTACTTTGAACTTGAGCCGGTTTTAGAGGCGCAAATTAAAACAATTACTGCCATTGAGGATGTCTTTACGCCATTTTCAGTAGATGATCTTTTTGATCTACCGGTTAATGATAACGGTGTGGGTATTATCTATGTCGGTGATCGAGTGGGTGAAACAGGCAGCAGCGGGAAGATTACTGAAATTTTTCAGCAGTGGCTTGTTGTTTTGGTTGTGAATGATGCCAGTGCTCAATCTGATGAAACTATGTCTATTCGACAAAAAGCAGATCCACTCATTTGTGCATTGTTATCTGCACTGCAAGGCTTTAATCCAAATCTTAAACACTATCGACCATTGAAACGTGTTGAAGCGGGCGTGAAGGTTGGCTCATTGTCAGGCTCTGCTTACTTCCCATTCCTATTTGAATCACAAGTCATGAGGGCTTATTGATATGAGCAAATTATATAAGGCTTTAGAGCCAGTAGGGCGCTTTAAAAAGGGTGACTTTATTGGCGATTTACCCGCACATGAAATTGAACGATTACTTGAAAACAAGGTGATTGCTGAAGTTGAGCCGGCAGCTACTGCGGTAACCAAACCACAAACAAAAAAGGAAGCCTAAAATATGGCCACAAATCTTATTTCCTTACAGGGAAAAATCATGTTGGCGAAGATTGTGAATGGTGTGGTTGGTGCATCATTTCCGGTCGGCAATGCGCCAGACTTCAAAATCTCAACCGATGCTGATGTAATTAAGCACACTGAATCAATGTCGGGTCAGCGCACTACAGATTTCACCATGACCAAAACACGCTCAGTAATGTTTGAAGGTGAGCTTGAGGAAATTGATGAAAACACTTTGCCGTATATTATCGATGGTAAGTCCACAGCAATTGCATCCGCTACCGTTCCAGATCGCAATTTAGGTACGGTGGTGGCAGGTCAAGCTGTTTCCCTTGGTGGATTCAATGTCACCGATGTTGTAATTACTGACAGCACAGCATTACCAATCACTGTTGCCGCATCAAAGTACAAACTCGATGCTAAATTCGGCACCATCATCTTTAATGATGTTGCAGGGCTTGAAATGCCGTTAAAAGCTGCATTTAAAACTGGTAAGGCAAGTATCGTTTCAATTAACGATAGTGAAACAGCCGAATACGAATTGACGTTCCAAGGCATCAATACTGTCAATAATGAAAGTATTGAAGTTAAGTTATGGCGTACCAAAAAAGATCCAAAGACTGAATTTCCACTGATTCATGAGGACTTTGGTTCTTATAAAATTTCAGGTGAATGCTTGTCTAAAATTGAAAATGGTACAGATCCAGCGCTAGGCTTATTTGGCCGCATGGTGACTATCTCCGATACCGAATAACACAATACAGCAGGTACACGATGGCGCATAAGCGTCTTTTTTGTGCCTGCTTTTTAGATTCTTTTCATTTTTGTTAAGTGATTAATAGAAATGAAAGGGATCTACCCACCACTTAATTAAACCGTCCTTATTGGGCGGTTTTTTTATGCCTGATTTCAGGCAACCCACTGGCTAGAGCGACGGTTCGAAAAGAAGATGGTCGTTTCGACTATTCATTGCATCTTCTTGCCAGTGTTTCTTTTTTAATGAGTAGTCGGAGCGTATCAATGAATGCAATCGTAAAAATTGAAAGTCAAACCCCATTTATCGAAGTTGAATTAAATGGGAAAGTTCAGCTCGGTGTGAATGCTCGTGACCTACATAGAATGCTCGAAGTGAAGACTGAATTTTCACACTGGATTAAAAAACGTATATCGCAATGTGGGTTTGAAGAAGATTACGACTTTACTAAGGTCGTTAAAAAAAACGAGCTTTCAAAAACTGGTCAATGGGTGACTGAATACTTCATTTCTGTAGACATGACCAAGCATCTTGGGATGATGGAGCGCAATGAAAAAGGGCATGAGATTCGTAAATATTATATCGAGCAAGAAGAACTGGCACGTCAACTTAAAGATGGGCTACAGGTACGCATTGGTAAGCTTTCAGCACAAATTGAACTGATTACACAATGTTTGTCAGAAGCAGGGCGGTTTTTGTCTGTAGAAGGCAAACAAACCAAACCAGCCATGCTTAAAGAATTAGATGAACTGATTAAAGAGGCACAACCATCCTTAGATTTTGATCAGGACAAAGACAATGAAAAATAATATTCCTGAGTACATTGTGGTGGAGTGCAGGCCAAGTACAGAAGAAGATGGTTATGCTGATATTGTTATTCATAACGACACTTACATTTTTGAAAGTGTAGATCCAGCAGAAAACCTGCGTGCAGCAATGCTAATAGCTATTGATATTGAGCGAACCAAGCCAAACCATCGACATATCACACTACATGCCGAAAGCATCTCGAAATTATGCAAAGGCATACAGGGTGTGACGCAAAGCTAATAATCTGCGCCACCTTCGGGTGGCTTTTTAGGGTTCCATCATGAATGATTTTTTCATAGCAAATAATCGCAGTATTAGTACAGCATTTCTAGATGCTTCAGTCGATGTACGACAAGTTCAAATGAAGGACTTTGATCTCTGGTTGTCACATGCCGAGCCAGTAAAAGCTTTTTTAAAAGATAAAGATTATTCAGATGAGATTTTAACGGCTTTATTTAAGGATCATACTATAGCTGTGCTCACGATCTGCAACATGGTGACTGACTTAGATTCAGAGAAACTTCTATCTCAAGCAAAAGAATCAGAAGTAAAATTTTTGAATATATTAAAGGCTGTGCTTACTGTAAATCAGGCATATTTTAAGCCTCAGCCTGAAAAGCCCAAAATGGGGCAAAAGAAGGAAGTGGTGAGCGACTCCACATGGTTCGATTCATTTCAATTTTTGGTCAGTGCTGGTCACCAACACCAAGATATTATGAATATGACCTACGGTGCATATGAGCGATATTTAAAGGCCGCAACCAAAGATTATCGAAGTAAATTACAGTATTTGACGGTGGCCATTCGATCAGCGCAGCATGCAGATGCAAATGATTTTAAAAAGTTTATGGATGAATTAAAGCCTTAATATTTTAATGACTTTTACCAAATGATCAGATACTCTTTGTAAAAATAAAGAGTGCAAGATCATGAAAAAAATCATTTTAGCGTCAATGTTGGCAATGTGTTCATCGGTTTATGCGGTAAGTGCTGAATCTGTTCGGGGTAGTTATGGCTTCGTAGAGCGTGGTCATTCTTATAGCAAGATGATTGATGTTCTTGGAAATCCTGAATCTTCATACAATCACATTATTCATGACCGCAATGGTTGGCCACATAAAGCAACCACTTATCGGTATACGCTCAATAACCTGAAATACGAAATCACGATCGCCGATGGCGCTGTTTATAGTATTAATTGGGAGCGATGAGAATGAGTACAGTTGAATGTGTGGCTTGCGGACATGTAGGCGCAACCAAGAAGAAAGGAAGCACCTTTGTAACAATTGCCCTTCTTCTTATTTTTTTCCCAGTTGGAATTCTGTACTGGCTTTTGAATAGATCAGGTGGTGGTGTCTGTAGTGCTTGTGGTAGTAGTCATGTAAAACTTTACATACCCAAACCCAGACAAATACAACAGCCCACCATTAGCCAAGAGAAACCAATGCATATAGCAGGGAAAACCAAACTGGTTTCAAATGATGTTTTTTCTCACAATGCTGGCAAACAGGTACAGTTTGATGAAAACAATGTTGAGCAAAAGCATTGCCCTGACTGTCGCGAATTGATTAGGTTTGATGCTCGTAAATGTAAGCATTGTGGGAGTGTCGTGGGTGATTGATAATTTTTATGGCTTCACAAGCGAATGCAGAATAGATGGACTTAATTACCTGCCTATTTCACAGTGGATTGCTCAAGAATTCTCACCCGATGATGCGTCGCATATTACAAAAAAAATGAGTGATTGGTCTTTCTTCAAGTCTTACGAAAAGAATGGTTTGAATAAGCTGGAGTTTTTGGAGTTTTTGGAAAAATCTTTGAAAGCAAAAAAAGATATTAATATTTATGAATTGGTTGTTGATAAGCTCAAGCAGATAGCTCCAACTGAATATGGATGCGATCCTGAATTGTATGCTACTGATACATATTATCGAGTCTGGTTTGCATTAAGAGAGAGTTTCTTTTCAGTTCTGAGTAGTACATTAGAGCAGCCCAATGGCGGGTATTTTGTTTGGGGTGCGCTTTCAGATAATCATTCTCATCAAGATTGCTTAGATTTATATAACAAAGTTTTTGATGTTGATATGTCATTTATGGCTATTGCTGAGCAGCACTGGCTTAATGTGCGGAGCGGATGCAGGTGTGACCTAAGTTTACTGAATGATCAACAACTTGAAAAGCGTAATTTGAAAGCACCCTAGGGTGCTTTTTTAATATCTAAATCCTACCCGCAATTAAGCGGGTTTTTTATTGCCCGGAGAAAAGCATATGGCTGGAAATTTAGACTTTTTACTAAACCTGAGAGCCAATACTCGCGGGCTGGATGACATAAGAACCAGCACATCGCAACTCGTTCAAAGTTTTTACGATGCTACTAGAGCATTGGCGGGAGTTAGTGATGCCTCAGATATTAATGCTGAAAATTTAGAGCAAATGGCCGCACATGGCCAAGCAGCAATTAATCAAATGAATGGCGAGCTACGCGTTGCTCAATTAGAATTGAATCGTCTTGCGGCAACAAATGCCACCCCTCAAGATATCGAAAATGCAAGAAATAGGGTGCATGAGCTTGAACAAGGAATTAATCAGGCTAGTTCTGCTGTAGATGCATACAGAGATGCGGCTGCCGCAGCAACACAAACTCCGCCTGTTCCAAGTCAATTCCAAGAAGATGTATCTTCTCTTGTTACGGAGCTTGATAGCGCCCGCCGCAGCATTGATGCAAACGGAAATAGCGCCACCCACACAAGAAGACAATTAGAAGAAATGACTGGTAGGGCAACAGCCCAAATTGAACAGTATGAAAAAGACCTAAGAGATGCACGTCTTGAGCTAAATCGCTTATCAGCAACAAACGCCACTCCCGAGGATATTCAAAATGCAAGAAACCGCATTAGAGAGCTTGAACAAGGTGTTGATCAGACGCGCACCGCGTTAGATGGATTTAGGGATGCATCCAATACTGCTGTTAATGAAACAGGTAGAGGTTTTGATGGCCTAAGGAGAGGTGCTGACGGCACCAAGTTTGCTGTGAGTGCGCTTGCTGGTGCGATGGCTGCACTCGGTCTAGGTCTTGGGGTGCGTGAGTTAGCAGACGCTGCTGATAGCTACACAAATCTATCTGCTCGAATTAATATTGCAACCAAAGATGGTGGTGACTTCACGTCTGCGATGGCCGGCGTTCATCGGGTTGCTTTGGCGACAAACACAGGTTTAGATGCTACAGGTGATTTATTTACCCGACTAAATACAGTCGGTAAAGAAATGGGGATGACCCAACAAAATACGCTTGATTTAACCCAAACCATTAATCAGGCTATTCAAACCAGTGGTGGTTCGGCACAATCTAGCGAAGCTGCAATTACCCAACTTATTCAAGCAATGCAGGGTGGAGTGCTGCGTGGTGAAGAATTCAATTCGATCATGGAAAATGGCTACGGTGTTGCGGAGGCACTCGCAAAAGGCCTTGGTGTAACCACTGGTGAACTCCGCAAAATGGCCGAGAATGGTGAACTGAGTGCGGAGCGAGTCTATAAGGCCTTATTAAGTCAAAAAGACGCTGTTCAGCAAACTTATGACAATTTCCCGCTTACAGTTAGTAATGCATTGCAGAAGATTGCCACATCATGGCAGATTCTTATTGGCGAAATGGATAGGGCGAATGGGGCGAGCGCAACCGTAGCAAATGCTTTATCAGTGATTGCAGATAATCTAGGTATTTTAAAAGTATTCTTTGATGATGTTGCGGAAGGCGTTGGTTGGTTTCAAGACAAGCTATCTGAGATTGACCCATCCACTATTGAGTCCATTAGAAGCACTTTATCTGCTGTGTACGACACAATTAAAACAGTAATATCTAGTCTTGCCGGAATTGCCGAAACTGCATGGAGTGCTTTTACATCAACTTTGGATGCTATTGCGCCTTTATTTAATGCGATTCTAAATGGTAAAGAGGGGGTAAGCGGCTTAACGACACTATTTAATGTTTTTAAAATTGCTCTAGGTATAGTTTCAGATGCAGCAACAGGTCTAAATATTGCGCTTAAATTGCTTCTAGCTGGAATTCAATTTATTTCAGGCGGTATTTATTCATTAAGTGCAGCTGTACTTGATTTCTTAGGTTTTGATGATCTTGCTGCGCAAGCTCAGAATGCTTCGGATGCATTATTTAGACAGGCTGAAAAGAATACATCCGAAGCGAAACGTCTGGCTTTGGAAAGCAAGTCTGCTACCCGTGAAGCCATTAAAGATATCACTCAAACAGAAGAAGAAGCCAATCAGGAAAGGGTAGCTGACTCTCAAAAAACCCTTGATCAATTAAAAGCCCAAGAAGAAAAGCACAAGGCTGACTATAAGGCCATTAGTGATGAGCGCATTCAACTCAACCAACAGCTACAGGATGCACGCAAAGCAGGTGATCAATCGGCTATTGATGCAGCCATAAATGGTCTTGCTCAGCTTGATGCAAAAGAAAAGGCTTATCAAGCTGAAAGCAAAAAAATCACGGATGATAAGATTAAAGCCGCTCAAGATTGGGTTAATGCTCAACTTACAGCAGCAGATGGTACTCAAAAGGCAGCGGATGTAGCTACCCAGAAAACACTGCAGACTACGCTTGCAGCTCAAGGATTAAAGCTTGAGTTTGATTCTGCTGGCAAAGCAATTGTTAATTCTATGAATGATGGCGCTAAGGCTACTGAGGGTCAAAGCAATGCCACTGACAAGGCTCGAAAGGCTGCAGCAACTTTAAAACTTGATCTTTATGAGCTGGAAAATGGCATAACAGAGTCATTTAATAACAGCTCAAAAACGATAAGTGATTTCGCGAATGGCGTTGAGGCACTCGGCTTTAAAGGAAAGGAAGCAGGTAATGCAGTTTATCAAGCATGGTTAAAGTGGCTTGAAACAGCAAAAAGCCAGAATGAAGTCGATGTTGCAATGTTTAAGTTGCAAGAGTTTGGCAAAACAGGGCAGATTTCAACCAAACAGGTTGAGATGGGGATGTTGGCTCTCCGGCAAGTTATTCTAAAGTTGCCCGCTGATTTAGATCCAGTCGAGCAAGCTTTTGAGCGTCTTGGTATTAAAACCAAGGAGCAGCTTAAACTTGCTGCTCAATCCGCATTAGCGGACTTCAATACTGTTCAAGCCAGTGGTCAAGCGACAGCCGAAGGTATTAAGCAAGCCTATGAGCGAGCCATGCAAGCTGCCGCCGCATCGGGTGATGTTGCTGTTATTGCTGCAACTCAATCTAAAGCTGCCTCCTTGGGATTAGAGGTCCAAGTGGATAAGACTGGCAAAGCCTCAGTTAAATCAATGGATGAGCTAACCAGCGCCAACGATCGCGTTAAAAACTCTGCTGAGAAAATCGGTGATGGCTATCGTGGTGCTGGCCAAGTCGCCCGTGAAGAAGCTCAAAGCGTCAAGTCTGAATGGGATAAAACAGTTGAGGCTGCACAGGCTTCAAGTGAAAAATTTAAAGCTGAAATGAAACGTCAAGGCGAAGCATTGAAGAAAGGTATTTATGAATACAATTCTTACAGCAAAACCGATGTGATTTCTCAACTTAAAAGTAAGGGCTATGATGATAAAGAGGCGGAGAGATTAGCCGGTTCAATTTGGTCTAAGGGTTTAGAAGCGGATCGTAGTGCAAGAAATGACACGGTTGCCAGTGGCAATCCAGCAATGGATGCATTGATTAAACAAGAGTTTGATAGTGCCTCATCTAAGGGCTTAACCACCCAATGGGGCACAAACAAAATCAATGAATTATTGCGTCAAGTTAGTGGCAATACTCTTACATCAAGTGGCCCGTCATCAAAACCGGTTGATGTGAATAGTCTTGCGCCACAGATGAATAAGCCTATCGTAAGTAATACAACCACTCCCGCCTCTAAAAGCGTTGCCTACAACATCAATATTGGTGGACAGGCAGTTACTTTGTACGGTGATGAATCAGATCAGGATCCATTGGACAAAATGATGCGTCAGTTAGAAACACTTAAAAAGGGGATGTAATGAAACTGATCCGAAAATCAACATCCGAAGCCGTCTCATTAGAAGACGGCTTTTTATGGTCTGACGAATTTGAATGGAAGCCGATTGAGCAGAAATTAGAACGCGCAATTGATGGCACTGCAATTATTCAGGAAGGCAAAAAGAAATCTGGTCGTTCAATCAATCTACAGCCGGCTGATACCGCAATGGGATGGATTAAGCGACGCGACTTAAGAAAGCTTTTGGCGTGGTCAGCACTTCAAGAAGCTTTTGAACTTCAATTTGAATACCCACATGACAATCGGCACTTCAAGGTGATTTTTAATCACGAAGCAGGCGCTTTAGAGGCTAAGCCAGTCAAAGGTATACCAACCATTTCAGAAGATGATTATTACAACGTCACCATGCGTTTTACGGAGCTAGAGAATGGCAATTGAAACAAATAATCTGGTGCTCTATAAATCAGAGCGCTTAACAGATACCAGTGATGGTGGCGGTAAATATAATGGCCAAGTCATTGTGGATGGACAGAGTAATAATCTGTTTGATGATATTGCCGAAATGGATCGCACCATGGGCGATGTATCTATGCGTAAAATCTTTCCTGCAGTCACCACAAATGATACTGACAAGCTGATGGGTGCCACAGTTTTTATCTCTGAAAATCCTGTTGATCCAAATGTTTCAGCCCTTATTTTTAGTACTAAATCATGGACAGATGAGCGTCAAGCTGCAAAAAATCGTGTGGAAAACTATCTAGCAAAAGGTGGTCAGATTGCCGGAACGCCGCTTGATACGCACTGGCAAGGCATGAAGTCTGTACAAGTGGCCATGTTTCCAACCGAAACAGAAAGTTCGGTCGGTGATACGATTGTACTTATCTCAAATGAAGGTAAACCATTAGAGCGTGAGCAATATATTCGCATCACGAAAGTTGAAACACGTACAGCAATCATAGTTGTGGATGGCAAGCCAGTTGAATATAAGATTGCCACTTATACGATCAATGATCCGCTCAGTGTTGATTTTGTCGGCTTGTCTGCAAAGCAGTGGTACAACGGGGATAAATCAGTATCAATTATTCGAGATACGATTGTTGCAGATACAGGTAATTACTACGGCAGTGTGGGCTTAAAAACCGAAGCTAAAGTTGGTGAGTACACTGTAAATGCTAAAGATATTTTTAGCCAGATTATCCCCTCTGCCCAGACCGAAACACCGATTATTGATGTGAATGCTGCGGGTGAAAGCGTGGTACTTGTTGCAGGCAATGATGCTGCAATAACCGTATCGGTTCCCACTACTGTGAGCACGTCTCAAAACCTATATTTGGGCTCAGGTGTAATGCCGTCAAGCTTATCATTTTTGCTTTTTGGCCAAGCGGTGACTGATCAAGGTGGGCTGCTTAAAACCTCAAGCGGCACGCAAATTGGCACGGTTAATTATCAAAAAGGATTGATTCAGTGGACCAGTGCTGCAACGACTGGCGCAACGACTTTAAGTATTACATTTAAGCCAGCTGCTGCACCGAATCAGTATTATCAATCTTATGCTGTGCCGGTGACGCAAAACAATCAGAGCACCAACTGGACTGGTGTATTGGTGCCGACACCTGCACCTGGAAGCCTCTCAATTTCGTACATGTCACAAGGCAAGTTCTACGAATTAAAAGATGATGGCTCAGGACAGTTAAAAGGATCAAGCGCTTCATTTGGCTCGGGCCGAATTAACTATGAAACTGGATCATGGTTATTGACTACCGGTGCTTTACCTGATGTGGATACGCCTATTTTGCTTTTGTGGGGTACACCGATTACCACATTCGTGCGTAGTGGCTTGGCAGTAGCACCGGCAGGCGTTGACTTCACACTATTTCATAATGGTATTGCCACAGCAACGGTGACTTGGATGCTTGAAGGGGTTGCTAAAACCGCAACACTCAATAGTGCAGGGCAATTTACCGGTGATGCCACGGGATATTTGAGACGCAATATCGGCAAAGGCCGGATTATTCCAGCGAAGTTACCGCAGCAAAGCACTGTTTTTACAATCACCTATACTTATGGTACACCCAAGACGCAAACAGTTAATAGTGGATCACCTGATGGCACTCAAAAGCTAAACTTTACCATCGGTACTGGTGCTGCAATTGAGCCAAATAGCGTGACTTTGGATATACCGGTCAATAGAGAGGTTGGAGCAACTACAGGTGGTACAGTCACGCTGCATGACGAGCCGGTAGACAGCACGAACGGAAAGCTGGTCAATCAGTTTGGTGTACAAATGGGTACGATTGCATATGCCACTGGTGCGTGTGAAGTTACACCGACTTTGGAGCTGACCACATACCAAGCAAAATACACGCCATTTGCACTATATACAGCAGGATAACCACTATGGGTAGTTTTTATTCACCGCAAACATCAGGATACACTGCAGTCACAAGTACGCTAAAAGCATTTAATGCGGCCACTGTGGTTGTGGGTTATCGAGACACAGCGAGCAGCGGCAGTGATAGCAAGACCGTAACCACCACCAATCTTAACTTTGATTTAACTGAAGGTTTTGATGAGCAGATCCTTGCAGGCTCGGTGCGCTTTAGACTCGGCAATGATACTTTTGTTGATCGAGGTGGCACACTATATCGAAATGTTGATCCTGCAAATAATAGTGGGATTGCATCAGGCACTGTGCGCTATGGAACTGGTGCAGTTGAGCTGACAAGCTGGACACCGAATGTTGATAACACACTGTTGCTGCGCTCATTAGCAACAACCACAGATTTACCGCCGATCAATCATATAAGCTTTAGAACACCGCTTATTCCGGTTCGACCGCAGTCAATTACTGTTGTTGTGGCATCACTGGACCATGGTAATTTAACGCTGACTTTTGATGAGTTTGGTAAAGTTGAAACAGATTATGCACACGGAACAGTTAATTACGACACTGGATTCGTAGACATCTACTTCTACAAAAAGACCAAGAAAGCTGACAATCCATGGATACTGAACGAGCCATGGTACGACCCATTGCTTGAGTACACTGATTTTGGAAATACGGTGTGGATTAATGTGCCAGTGTGGGTGGATGCTTCATCTGTTCGCTATAACGCGATTGCTTACACTTATATTCCGCTTGATTCTGAAATTCTCGGATTGTCTGCTACTCGCCTACCGATTGATGGGCGTGTGCCTATTTTTCGAGTGGGTGGCATTGGTGTTATTAGTGCAAGCAAGGCATTTGAACTACCAGATAGCACTTCAGGCAAAACCTATAGTTTGGCAGATCAGCGCATTTCATGGCTTGAACTTGAAGATAGTGCTGGCACCAAAGTTCCGTACAGCATGTATGTTGTGGATTATGACTACGGTAAATTTACTTTAAACGGTGACTTTGCATTGAATACTCTAGTTCTACCACTGACTGCTAAATATCGTTATCAAGACATGCTTTTGATTCGTGATGTGCAAATCAATGGTCAGCTCACTTTTACTAAACCGGTGACGCACAATTACGATGCTGAAAATTCAATTGTCGGATCTGCTTTAGTCATTAATGACATGCAGGCGCGTTATACACGAAAATTTGTACAGCCAACGTGGAACAACTTGTGGGCAGACGAAGCTGTTGGTGGTGCGATTTCAGCGAATTACAATGATGCGCTTTATCCAATTGCGGTGACAAATAACGGCAATATTCAAGAGCGCTGGGCTTTGGTATTCACGAGCACAACAGATTTCCGTTGTGTAGGCGAGTATTCAGGTCAAATCGGCACAGGCACTGTAAATACAGATTTTGCACCGATTAATCCAGTAACAGGTGTTCCATACTTTAAAGTGAAGAAAGAAGGCTGGGGTAGCGGTTGGGCAAGCGGAAACGTACTGCGATTTAATACAATTGCTGCAACCTATCCAGTGTGGGTGATTCGCACAGTGAAGCAGTCAGAGCCAACAGTTTTATCGGATCAATTCCAGATTATGTTGCGTGGTGACATTGACCGCGTGGTTTAAAAATTAAATCAAATATGGCCGCTTAATGCGGTCTTTTTTATGAGTGAATAAAAATGGCGACAGACGTAGATGTTCAATACTTTAGCCACTTAAATGGCTTAACTCTGGGAAATAACTGGGGTGATTTAATTCGCTTGCTTGATAAAGCTCTGGTGACGGGCGTTGATTTTACGCAAATCACGGCAGCGTCAATAGACGCACAAGGTGATGTGCATATCACACTATATGCAGCACACAATGCCATGCTGTTTCAGGTAGTTGAGCTATCAGGTTTTGCACCCGCCTCAATAAATCAAAAATATCGTATCAAAGGTGTACCAAGTGCAACCGAGCTGATTTTAAAACCGCATACCACAATTGTTGAAGCAAGTATCGCCACAATTGGCTCTGGAAAGTTAGCCTCGCTTGGCTATGACATTATTTTTCGTGATACAAACGACGTAAAACGTGTTTATCGTGCCAAAAATCCAACGGCACAGCATCCGTTTATTCGTGTAGATGAAAGTCTGACAAGTCCAGATGGCACAACAGGTGTATATACACCAACCTATGCCAAATATGCCATGGTAGGGTTGCTTGAGCACATGGATCATATTGATGACTATGAAAACCCTGATGTGTTGCAATTGCCATTTGATCCTGTTGATCCTGCTAAGAATTGGAAAATAACTGGAACGGGTACAGGCGTAGTGCGAGGTTGGAGCAGGTGGTACTGGGCACAGTCTTCAGGTTTTGAATCAGGTGTACAAATCAGTGACTCTCAAGCATCAGTAGTGGGAAATAAAGCGTTTACGTTGTGTGGGTCGTCAGATGCTTTTTATTTGCTATCTTCAACATCCACATCTGTCCAAGGGAATAAAAGAGTTTATGGGTGTGGCATACACAACTCTGCTTTAGATTCATCTGTTATTCCGCCATGGTTTTTGCTCAGTAATATTTGGGGATCAAAAGCATCTGATACCTTCTACACTGATTACGGAGATGGCGTAACACCGCTAATGCAGGCAGAGTTAATGAGTAAATTTTATACCCCTAGATATAACTTAACTACACGACTGTCAACACATGTTTTTTCAACCCCGCTTTTACCGAGCTATAAGTCAGGTTTTGCTAATGACTACTCAAATTTGTTAGGTGCGTTAGAAATCCCATTTTATGATCAAGAGAAATTCTTGCGAGGAACACTAAAACATATACATTTTGCTTGTAATGCGGTCCCATCGAAAACGGTTATAACTGCAAGTATGGCTGATGCTTCAATGTATGTGTCCGATGCTGCATACACAAAAGATGGGACCATAAAAGTTGTCGGTGGTTTTTACTTTTATCTCGGAGAGCTTGAATGAAACCTTGTTCTCGAAAAGCTAGACCATCACCAAATGTGCTTCAGAACATCAATGTTGGTCCTGTAGCTGCAAAAGTGGCAGGATCAGTGAAAAAACTGGGGCAGCAATATAAAGATGCAACTCTAGTACTTTATAACAAAGCTAATTTACAACCGATTCTAGTTAGAAAACCTGATAAAAATGGTGATTATCAATTTTTAGGGCTAAATACAGACTTAAAAACTTTCATTGTTGCTTTTGATAAAAAACAGCAATTCAACGCAGTCATTCAGGATAACGTGGTGCCAAAATGAGTAAAACTTCAGTCAA
>NZ_JXBK01000001.1:1744010-1750052 GCF_000816495.1 Acinetobacter harbinensis | reverse complement strand
GCTCGGCTTGCCATGATTCAAGCCTTTGCAGAATTTATGGATAGCGGTAGCCAAAGTGCTACCGTTATTTTTTATGAGGGCGTGCAGCCTGCAAGCCCTGCAATTCCAGCAGATTCAAATAATGCTCTGGTCACTTTGGTATTTCCTGAGCCATGTATTAAAGAAACCGCGCCAACTTATGTTGAATTACACCCAACTGACACAGGCTCGGTTATTAAGACTGGCACAGCTACATGGGCGAGAATCTTCAATGGTGCGGGTGAAGTGGTGGTTGATTTAACGGTTGGTATAGACATTTCACTTACCAATCCAAATATTGTGCTTGGCGGTTCGTTCCAAATTAACTCTTTTAAAATTAGACCATGATAGGTGATATATGGGTGGTAATCGCATTGAATTTGCACAGTTCGGTCATTTTGACTCGTTTGATATTATCCGCTCTGCAACCAGTATGATTGGTGTTGCTGAGGTGGATTTACCCACACCTATCGCCACTGGTCTAAAAAGCATGTACTACGTGGATAGTGATGTGGTGAGGGGGAATACTTACTATTATGTTGTTCGTGTTTGGCGAAGTGCATCCAGTTTTATAAGCAGCGAGCTAGTTGTAATTGCAGATAAAGATGACCATTGGAGTTTAGTGACTTCATTACTTCATTTTAATGGGGTGAATAATTTAAACATTTTTGCAGATAAAAAAGGCTTCAACTGGACGGCAGTTGGAAATGCAAAAATATTAATCAATGACCATGCGTTTGGTGGGACAAGCGGCTATTTTGATGGTGTTGGTGACTATATTTATGGTCCGCAAAGTTTGATGCAATTTGGCATAGGTGATTTCACTGTAGAAGGCTTTTTTACCATTGAAAGCCATCAACCTAGCGCAGCCGCTGACATTACATTAGTCGGTTATGGACTCAGCCCGTCCAACGGTCTTGTGTTTATGCTATCAAAAACAGACGGCACACCTGGGTTTTGGGATGGTGTATCGTTTTTCAGCACATCAGTTCCTTTAAGCACTAATGTGAGGCGACATATCGCATACGAACGTCACAACTCAACTCTCACTTGTTACATAGAAGGTGTTGGATACATCCTATCTCCCTCCTACACGAAAGTCGTAAATGCTAATAGTGTGGTGCGAGCAGGTGGTGCGTATTATGGGGGCAACGAATCCTATTTTAAGGGTTATATGGATGAGCTACGCATAACTTCCCATGCTCGTTACAGAGGAAATTTTACACCCCCTAATAAACAATTTATGGATTGGTAGGTAAGCATGGGTGATAATTTCGAGCATAATAAACCGTATTCGCTCACAGCAACATATCAAGCTACGACTGAGTCATCCGAATTAACTGCACCTTACGACCTACATGTTTTATATGACCCTGATTACGCAGCAAATGCGATAGATTTTAAAATAGATGCTGATTTTCAGTTTGAATTGGTTGCAGCATTTACTGAAGGCTCAACTATTTTTGCAGCAATTGATATAAAACTAGATTCAGAGTTGCAGTTTCAACTAGAAGCTGTTTTTTCATCTAATCCATGCACCATTGATACTGTCTTAGACACTGGGTTCTCATTTGAAGTTAAAGCGCTATTCGATATCAATCATCTGGTTGGCGTGTCTTATGGCTTTGACATGCGATATAAGAAATCCATCGCAGCCCTGAGTACCACAGAAATACCATGGGCCAAGCCTATAGTAAGAGTCTCAAATGAGGCTCTTTTTTATGAGCAAGGTTTGGTGATTTCAAATCAAGCGGATCTGCGACATGAGCAGGCCGGATCATTAAATCGTACGGTTAGGTCGCTACACGAGCAGGCAACCGGTTTAAGTTCTGACGCGTATTTGATCTGGGAAGAAGGCGATAAGCGCTTTATTCAACAACGTTACTTGCATGATGAAACGATCAAGCTACGTCATAACCGAGAAACAGTCTGGCAGGAAATGATCCGCCGGCGCAAGACTTTTACTTATTCGCATGAAGTCGCTCATGTTTTTGAAAAGCGATTTACGTTTGAGTGGGATAAGGGCCTTGAGTTAATCACAACCAGCAATATCGCTTGGGATAAAGCCAAAGCGATTCATTACCGCAAGCATCCGATTCAACCTTGGCCAAAGCCTGAAATTTCTGAATATGTTGGCTCAACCGATCTGAATTTCGTTTGTCTTTGCCATGACGTAGATTCACACAATGTCATTTTAAATTTTGGTGCAGATGACTGCATCCCCGGATTGCCTGCTAAAAACTGGTGGTACATTTTGAATAGTTTGGAAGTGACACGCCTAGATACTGGGCAAAAAATCATTGTGATGGATGGTAACTACAATACTGACCGAAGCCGGTGGTGCTGGTCCTATGGTTTGACAGTGCCAGCCAGTGAAATCAACAAGCTTGAGCCGATCACCGGTCAGCCGGTTATCTTAAAAATTATGGTGAATGGCAACGAGCATCACATGCTTTTAGAGAGTCGAAATCGCTCTCGTCGTTTTGCTCAGGACACCTATACACTGACCGGTCGAAGCCAATCCGCTTTACTTGATGCACCATCGTCACCAACACGGTCGTTTTTACAAGAGAATGAGCGTACTTCTGTGCAGCTAGCACAAGCTGAATTGGATCGAGTGAATAGTAATGCTCAATTGGATTGGAAATTAATTGATGAGCTAGGTTGGATTCTTCCCATTAACAGCTTGAGCTATTCAAATTTCACCCCGATTGCTGCAATTAAGTTAATTGTAGAGAGTGCAGGAGGCTTTATTTATAGTGAAAAAAATGGCAATACACTGTCTATTAGGCCGCTATATAAAAAGACTTTTTGGGATCCAATCGTTATTGCAGACTATGACCAATTGGTGCCAATCAGCTTAGTCAAAGACCAATCCACTGATTATGAAATTTACCCAGATTATAACGGTATAACGCTAAGTAATGATCGTTCAGGATTAACTGGCCAAGTGAAGCGAACCGGAACGAGTGCCGACACATTACTTGAAACAGTAAATGATTCACTGTTTACGGTTGAAAGCATGGGCGCATTTGGTAAAGCAAAATTAGCCAAAGCCGGCATGGTTGAAAAGCACAGTTTGAATATGCCAATTAGTGCTGAAGTTGGCGAGTGTGTACCTGGTGAACTTATCGCTTTTAATGCTGAATGGTGGGGCATTGTTGATAGTGTGAGCGTGTCATTTAATCATGCTACCGTGAATCAGACGATTAAGGTCGAACGAGTGAACAGAGATGAGTAATGCGCTAAAAAGATTGCTTGATTTACTGCCTAAGGCACCGGAATTTGTCGGCGAGATTACCTCTGCAGATCATCCAAAGTATAAGGTCTTGGTGGTCGATGGTACTGGATTGGTAATGTGTACTAGTAGCACTAAATACGCAGTGGGCACACGAGTATTCGTGTCTAATCAGGAAATAAAACGAGTAGCGCCTTCGGGCGCTGTTGTTCAAATAGAAATTTAAATCTTAACTACTATACATGCACCTTCGGGTGCTTTTTTATTGCCAAAAATTGGGGGCACTATGTCTGAAAACGAGTCATATGGACTCAGATTAGAGAAGAAAATCGACAACATGCAAAGCGATATTCATACGCTATCAAACCATGTTTCACGATTAACTTTTATTAATGAGTCACAGCAAAACTCAGGTGAACAAAATCGAAAAGACATTGATGCGATTGATGTCCGAGTATCAAATTTAGAAACAAAGGCATCAATTCAAGAAGGCGGTATTTCTGTCATTAAGATCATTTTAGGTCTCTTTGCCGGCAGTATTATTTCTGCATGCATTTGGATTGGGCAATCAATTATTCAAAGCAATCAAGATCAATCACTCATGAAAGAAAAAGTCACTCGACTGGAGGAATCATTTAGATGAAATTAATTGAAGACTGGAAACAGGCTTGGAAGCTAAAATCAATACAAGTGGGTGCAATGAGCGCCTTTTTTTACGCCTTGATTTTATTCTCAGAGCAGTTCGTAAATATCTGGAATGTGATTCCGCAAGACCTCAAAAACTATATTCCAGCTCAGTGGCAAGAATATATGGGTATGTTCGTTGGTGTGGCCATTGTACTTGCTCGACTTAAAAAGCAACCTGAGCTGCATACACCAGAATTAAGCGGCATCAATAGTCTTTTATCTGTTCCGATCAAAACCAATGATTTGGCGTGGATGATTGAAGCCAAAAAGCATATTGGTTTAAAAGAAGTATCAGGCAAAGCGCACAATCCAACCATTCTAAATTGGCTCAAATCATTAGGCGCGTGGTGGTCGGAAGATGAGACAGCATGGTGTGGGGCCTTTATTGCTCACTGCCTAAAGGTGGCAGGGGTAAAATATCCGAAACATTGGTATCGTGCGCTTGATTACGTGAACTACGGATCTAAACTGACAAAGCCGGCTTATGGTTGTGTTGCCATCAAAACGCGTCAAGGTGGTGGCCATGTCTGCTTTGTCGTGGGTCGTGATGAAAAGACACGTAAACTGGTCTGTATCGGTGGCAATCAATCGAATATGGTTTGTTATGCATTGTACGCTGAGTCAGAGTTCCAAGAATTCCGTTGGTATGGCATCACCGATAGACCGGCAGATAAGCGTTACAATTTACCACTTATGACTGGTGTGACTGCGACGAAGGTGAGTGAAGCGTAATTGAAAGCCCTTGGATTAATCTGAGGGCTAATTTTTCAATTATTGCTAATTCAGCAATCTGTCAACCAAGATTTATTGCTGAAATCAAAGTTTGTCAACCAAATTGCAGAAGTGAAAATGTAGACTGATTTGTAGACTGTTGAATTACTTTTGTAGACTGTTGATGCTTGCGAGTGCGAAGTGTTGTTAATTTACATTATATTTAATAACAGTCACTTACTATTATTTATAGTTAATTAGACTGAGTATAAAATAATATTCTTAGAACTGGCGCTTCTAATGATTTAAAAGATACAATTTTGGTTATCCTAATATTGTGTTGATACTCTAGAGATAGATAGACTGCGGAGGCATCCAAGGCCGAAGCAGTCTAATTAGAGGTAAAGCAGTGCTGATTTCTAATCTAATTTATGTTTAAGCTTAACCATCTAAATTTAGCTAAATTATAAAAGCGATCATTTTGCTCTAATTTCTAATATGCAAAGAATTTATTCAGTGCTCGCGTCAGAGGTGTGCTCTTGCTGATTTTGATATTCTAATGCAGCCTCCTGAGCTTCAGCCGCAGCTGTGGCTTCTAATGGAGCAGACTCAACTGCAGCAACAGCAATGCTTGTTATAGAGCTAGTAAGACTAAAAATTAGAACTGTTAAAAAGCTTTTCATAGTGAGTTCCTATTTTCTATCTTTAATTTTTAAGTATAGAATCTAAAAACAAATAGTGAAGTATTGGCTATGTCTTTAATATGTAAGATATTTAGTGTTTTGAATGAGTATTGCATCGCTTTACGTAACATTAATTATCTATTGAAATTTTTTATGAATGTTATTGAAAGTTAATTTCTTATTTTTTAAATTAGCTTTTTACTCAACTGAGTAAATGAGTGAGCATAACTGACTTGGCTTGTAGAATGGCTGTATTGATCAATTTTTTATATTAGGCTGAATGCATGCTTGTAGAGGGGAAAGAGCAGCAGGGCGTATGTTCATTCAGCAGTATCTCTAAAATTTAAACAATAAAAAAGCGAGAATAAAATCTCGCTCTTTCATTTAAAACCACCTCACCTATAATGAGTGTAGTCTTTTAAATTATAGTGCTACGATGTTTACAGCATTTGGGCCTTTTTGACCTTGAGTGATGCTGAATTCAACTTGCTGACCTTCAGTTAAAGTTTTGAAGCCAGAGTTAGCGATTTCGCTGAAATGAGCAAAAACGTCAGGACCGTTTTCTTGTTGAATAAAACCGAAACCTTTAGTTTCGTTGAACCACTTAACAGTACCTTTAACAGTATTAGACATAATACAATCCTTTAAACTTTGATGTTTTTTGACTTTTTAAAAAAGCCGGTATTAACTGGAAAATAAGAATGG
>NZ_JXBK01000001.1:1736745-1744000 GCF_000816495.1 Acinetobacter harbinensis | reverse complement strand
AATCTGGAATACGAAGGATTATGACTAAAACTGCGAAATACAAGAAGATTTACCAGAACAAAACTATTTTTCTAGTTGGTATTAATAATACAACTGTATTGAAAAATATGCAAATCAATATCTCTCTATATGCTTATTTTTAAGAAAAAATTTTTATATTTTATATTTTATTTATAGATATCATGTATTTGCGTCTAAAATATACGTGTAAAGAAATGTATTTTTGAGACTCATTACGTCAAAGAATGAATAGACTGGCGTAAATCAATTTTTGTGGATAGAAAGTAAATACATGCAGGGGTAAAGGCACTTAGATTTAAAGCCAGCTGATGTAATGAATTTTTTAGCTAACCCTACAATGCTTGAATAAGTGGATATTTCACTGCTGAGAGAAAAAGTTAAATTCGCTTTAAAAATATACAAACAATGATTGATAAGCGTTATTTTTCAACTAAAATGCAATAAAGTTTGCTTTGTTTTTATTTAAGGCGTATAAAGCTAACTCGTTGATGCGGGATGGAGCAGTCTGGTAGCTCGTCGGGCTCATAACCCGAAGGTCGTTGGTTCAAATCCAGCTCCCGCTACCAACAAAGAATAAAGAGTTTATAGCCTAATCTACACAGATTAGGCTTTTTTTATGCCTTTAATTTAAGGTTGGACTAATTTTTATCTTATACAGCGTAGATTGCTTCGTATCTGGATAAACTTTGATTATGATAAAGGCAACGGGAGATTATTCATGAACAAGTTATTTGCTCTAATTGTATTCATTGCTTTGGTGGGATGCGCTGAAAAAAAGCCGCTAACCGCTGAACAGCAGTGGCATGGTTATTGTACGAGCATCGGTAATGCTGCCAATACCATTATGTTTGATCGTCAAAATGGCATTGAAAAAACGGCTGCACTTGAGCATGCCAATAAAATTGAAGATGTTACGACCAAGACATTTATTCTTGATATTATTGAGCAAGTTTATGCATTTCCATTGGCTGAAATTGATAAAGAGCCAGAAAATAGTCGTAAACAATTTAAGCAAAAAATGACGGAAAAATGCATTGCCACGCCGCACGATGAATTACCGGATTACAAACCGTTCTAAGGAGCGGTTTTTTTAGATTTTGTATTAAGTTTGAATAAAGAATAATTTTTTATGAAAAGATCTTATCTGTTTGAAAATAGAGGATTAATTTTCATAAGCAACCCTGTTAGTCATGAAAATTATATTTTAAAAATCCCCGAATCAATTTTTTAGTTATTTACTGATGAGCAATACTATAGAGTTTACTATCTGTACTAACGCTAAAAGTGAGCTGGTGCAGAGTAACAAGCGCCAAAAAAATCTGAGTCATTGATGTTGGTTTTTACAAGATTGCTGTGAAAAAAATACTAAAAATTCGTTTAAAGGCATGAAGTATTAATAGCTTAGCTAATTCTAAGCAACACTTCATTTTAGGCTCAGGTTAGCTTTTAGGTTAATCCATTAAAAAGATGGAAAAAGTGCTAAAACTGTTTAATTTTTATCTTGCTTAAGTGAATAAGCGTGTAACAGCTTTACTGGCGAGTACTTGCACTTAAAGTGAGATCCTCAAAAAGAGGAGAATAAAATCACTGAGCTATTTTTAGAGGCTGCAACGGCAGGTCATTTAATGAATCTATGCCAAAAAGTATAGCAAAATGAATTGTAAAATTTAAAGTCGAAAATGTAGGGGATTGCATCTTCATATCATATTGACCTGTTTTATAGATGATGATCAAGGTATCGCGTTCATGAGCATCTTGGCTGCTGAATTTTGAGGATAGGCTATCCTCTCATAATGGATTGATTCACAGGTTTGCTTATATCAACTACAAATCTCATTTGTAAGCACAGAGCATGATATGCTTCATAAAGATAAGGTTTAGATTTGGCTGGCTTACGAGATTTTTTGCCAGTGATGGCGTGAATATACAACTAAAGTGACAGTCCACTAAGGTTGAATATTTTTCTTGCAAGAAAAAGAGCAATATTGAGATGCTTTTTTTATGTACGAATTTTAGTTAAGCGTTGATTATTTCTACTCTTAAGTTAGAAATTGGCGTGAATTGGTTGATTAATTAATCAATAAGCCGCCATTTAGCTAGAAAATAACGGACATCACAAAGAAATACCGTAGCTGCATTAACTTTTAACTGAATTTTTAGTAAAATTTAGTTGTCCATATTACTTTTGAAGCTTAGGACAAGCTGGAATTCATAAGTAATTTTTTAAAAAAGAGGAATAAACCGTGCTAGAAGCTTACCGCCAACACGTTGAAGAACGTGCCGCACTCGGAATCCCACCGAAGCCACTTGATGATGCTCAAACTGCTGACGTAGTTGAATTACTAAAAAATCCACCCGCTGGTGAAGAAGCATATTTAGTTGATTTACTCGAAAATCGTGTTCCTGCAGGTGTTGACCAAGCAGCTTACGTTAAAGCTGCTTTTTTGGCTGCTTTGGCAAAAGGTGAAGCAACCTCTCCATTAATTTCTAAAGAACGCGCGGTTTACTTACTCGGTACAATGCTGGGTGGTTATAACGTTGCTCCTTTAGTTGCATTACTTGATGATGCAGAACTTTCTGAACTTGCGGCTGAAGCATTGAAAAAAACACTTCTTGTGTTTGATGCATTCCATGACGTAGCAGATAAAGCCAAAGCTGGTAATGCAAATGCAAAAGCTGTTATGCAGTCTTGGGCTGATGCTGAATGGTTCACTAGCCGTCCTGATGTTCCTGCAGAAATCAAACTGACTGTATTTAAAGTGACCGGTGAAACCAATACCGATGACTTATCTCCAGCACAAGATGCTTGGAGCCGTCCAGATATTCCATTACATGCCAATGCAATGTTGAAAAACGAACGTGAAGGCATTAACCCAGAAGTACCGGGTGAAGTGGGTCCACTCAATCAAATTAAAGCCTTAATTGCCAAAGGCAATCAAGTTGCTTATGTTGGTGACGTTGTTGGTACCGGTTCATCACGTAAATCTGCAACTAACTCGGTTCTTTGGTTCTTTGGTGATGACATTGCGCACATCCCGAACAAAAAAGACGGCGGTTATTGCTTAGGTTCTAAAATTGCCCCAATCTTCTTTAACACCATGGAAGATGCAGGTGCATTACCAATCGAGATTGATGTTGCTAACATGAACATGGGCGATGAAATCGTTCTTAAAATTGATCATGCTGCTGCAAAAGTAACTGCGTTTAAAGACGGCGCGCAAATCGCTGAATCTGAACTTAAAACCCCTGTACTTCTAGATGAAGTTCGTGCCGGTGGTCGTATCAACTTAATCGTTGGTCGTGGTTTAACCACGAAAGCGCGTGAAGCGTTAGATCTTCCTGTGTCTACTTTGTTCCGTGTTCCAGTTCAGCCTGCCGCTACAGGTAAAGGCTTTACTCAAGCACAGAAAATGGTAGGTCGTGCTTGTGGTCTTGCCGAAGGTCAAGGCGTACTTCCGGGTACTTACTGTGAGCCGCGTATGACCACTGTAGGTTCGCAAGATACTACAGGTCCGATGACACGTGACGAATTGAAAGATTTGGCTTGCCTTGGTTTCTCAGCTGACCTTGTGATGCAATCTTTCTGTCACACTGCTGCATATCCAAAACCAATTGACGTGCAAATGCAACACTCGCTTCCTGATTTCATCATGAACCGTGGTGGTGTATCACTACGTCCAGGTGACGGTATTATTCACTCTTGGTTAAACCGTATGCTTCTTCCAGATACCGTTGGTACTGGTGGTGACTCACATACGCGTTTCCCAATTGGTATTTCTTTCCCAGCAGGCTCTGGTCTTGTGGCGTTTGCCGCAGCGACTGGTGTTATGCCACTGGATATGCCTGAATCTATCCTTGTTAAGTTTAAAGGTAAAATGCAGCCTGGTATCACTCTACGTGACCTTGTGCATGCCATTCCTTACTACGCGATTCAAGCGGGCGACTTAACTGTAGAGAAGAAAGGTAAGAAAAACATTTTCTCTGGTCGTATCCTTGAGATCGATCTAACAGAAATGGAAACTGACCTAACTGTTGAGCAAGCATTTGAATTATCGGATGCTTCTGCTGAACGTTCTGCTGCAGGTTGTTCAATCACGCTTTCTGAAGAGAAAGTTGCTGAATACCTTCGCTCAAATATCACCATGTTAAAATGGATGATTTCTGAAGGTTATGGCGATGCGCGTACTATGGCACGTCGTGTTGAGAACATGGAAAAATGGTTAGCGAATCCATCACTTCTTCAAGCTGATGCTGATGCTGAATACACGAAAGTGTATGAAATTGATCTTGCTGACATCAAAGAACCTGTTCTTTGCTGCCCGAACGATCCAGACGACGCTAAACTTCTTTCTGACGTTCAAGGCGTGAAAATTGACGAAGTATTCGTTGGTTCTTGTATGACCAATATTGGTCACTTCCGCGCAACGGGTAAATTGTTAGAAAAAGTTCCAGGTGGTGTGTTGTCAACTCGTTTGTGGATTGCTCCACCGACGCGTATGGATGAGCATCAATTAATGGAAGAAGGCTTCTATAATATTTATGGTAAAGCTGGCGCGCGTACTGAAATGCCAGGTTGTTCATTGTGTATGGGTAACCAAGCACGTGTTGCACCAAATAGTACTTGTGTGTCGACTTCTACACGTAACTTCCCGAACCGTTTAGGTCAAGGCGCTAACGTTTACTTAGCTTCTGCTGAGCTTGCATCTGTTGCTGCTGTACTTGGTAAATTACCAACACCAGAAGAATATCAACAATATGCAGCTCAAATTGACAGCATGTCTGCTGACATCTATCAATACTTAAGCTTTGACAAGATGAGCGAATATACCAAAGCTGCTGCGAATGTTGATACCAAGAAAATTGCTGCTGCTCAATTAAGCTAATTTATTGAAAAATAAATTAAATTGAGTTAAAAATAAGGGCTGATTATTCAGCCCTTATTTTTTATGAAAATTAAATTATTTATTATACTTTTTGTACCACTTTTTAGTTTAATAACTATTTTGGGGTTAATTGATTGGATTAGCTATTACCCGAAATTAAATAAAGAATATCAAACTATAGTGAATTATGGTTATTTAGGGAGTTTTTTAAGTGGTACGTTAGGTATAGCTTTTACTGCGAGTACTTTAGTTTTTCTAGCTAAAACCTTAAATTTTGAAAGAAGAAAATCAGATCAAGATAATTTTGATAGTAGGTTTTTTCTAATGTTAGGTACATTAGAAAATATTAAATATAAAATTGATGAACATGTAAAAAATGAAATATTGAAAGAGATAAATCAAATAAGTGAATTTACTATTGAAGAAACATTAGTGAAAAGCAAAAGAATTATTCATAAAAATAATAGTCAAATAGGTCACTATTTTAGGATGTTATATCAAATTTTAAAAATGATTGATCAGAATAAAGAAAAAATTTCTGAATTTAGGAATGTTGAAATTACATATTATACAAATATACTACGTTCTACATTAGATTTCAAATTAACACAGATTTTAGCTATTAATACTTATTGTTCAAAAAAATTTGACAGTGATTATAAAGATTATATGGAATATACTAGAAAATATAATTTTTTTGAACATATGCCTTTTTGTATTGATTCTAAACATATATCTGAATCTTTATTAGCAGTATATTTAAATTGTCCAGAGGGGTTTGGTGAGAATTCATTTCTGAAAAAAATGAATAGATATATTTTAAATTCAATTAAGTCTACTATTAAATGTGGTTATAATTATGATTTAACTTCCTCATATTTAAAACGTATTTCAGGAAAATGGTCTTGCGATAAGGATATGAATTTTGATATTAATCTAAAAGATAGAAAATTGATTATTGAATTTCTGCGAGATAAAATTTCGATAGAGCTATTAACAATATTGCCTGATTCTGAAAAAATTGTTAAATGTAGTTTGTTTAATGCAAACCCATATAGTATTAACTCCTATTTTGATGAAAATTTAAATTTTCTTATTGAATATGAGGATAACGAATATGACTTTAGATGTGCTAATGCTGATATAAATAGCATGAAAAAAATAGAATTTGTTTTTATATCGTCAAATTCGAAGAGTCTAGATATAAAAGTTAATTGTGAACATATCTTTCAGGATTATCCAATTTATTTAGATAAATCAATGTCTCGGTTGACGTCGATCTAGGTAATTAATAGTATTTTTTGATTGAATAAGTAAGGTGATGATTTATTGAAAGATTTATATGAAGTTGAATTAATTGATAACTCTGGTTTTGGGTATTTAACATTTACTGTTAAAAATAGATCAAGATTCACTTGGTTTGATTGTTAGTGCCTATGTTCATGTTAACTATTCGGAAGAGTTGCAAAATCAACAAGTGGAATTGCGATATATAGAATATGAAGAAATGCCACGAGGTTGTGTAATCTATAATAGCCTAAGCATATATGGATGCCAAACTCTTTAAAAAGAGAGATGCTTAAAAAATATCCACATTATCAAAGCTAATCTTTACAGATGAATAAATCCGTCGTTTAATCACCACATGTTTCAGTGTTTTAAAAAGTTGATGTAAAGAAATGGCAAAACAATCCAAATTTTTATGTATAGGTGGATTTCTTAACGGTTCAGCCGTAAAAGACCAAGGCGAGAGTTTTGAATGTATCGAGAAATCAAAAAAAGTGACGTATCGAAAGCTAGAAATTTTTCACCCCGACTCGTGGGATGATTATTACTATGTTTTTGAAACCATCACAGACAAGCAAGCCAAAAACTGGGTGTATGACATCAAGTCAAACTAATGGTTTATTCAGTACATAGAGACATATATTGACATCATTAGACTGTTTTTATCCGTTTTTAAATATTGAGACATTAAAAAGCCCCATGGTTAGGGGCTAGTCGTATATAAGTCAAGCTTATACACTGTAAGAGGCTCATCTCAAACTGAGTGTATTAAAACACAAATTCGAAGTATTTTCAGTAAAATTCTAGCGTTGTGTAATTAGCGCATAAGAAATATCATTTAAATGATAAGTTAATCAGATCTGCTATTTGTATCGTCACAGAGTAATAGTGCTGTTTTAGTGTTGATTATATTTCTCAATTAATCTTATCTTTAGTGTATTTTATCTGGTTAAAAAGATATTATAAAGGAAATTATTCTCATTAAATATGTAAATAGTGAAATTTAATCTCAAGATAATATAAATTGGCTGCATATACGGGAAACATTCCGCATCCAGATCTTA
>NZ_JXBK01000001.1:1732642-1736735 GCF_000816495.1 Acinetobacter harbinensis | reverse complement strand
CTATTCAATCAAAGCCATTTGGGAGAGTGGCTTTGATTCTACGGATCGCATCTTTAACGGAAGGGTGCCATTAAAGATGCGATCTGTTCCCTTATTTATACTAAAAATTAGAACACAGTGATTCAGTTTTTCTTTGTTTTTAATCTATACGCTAAACTTAAACAGGTAATCCACACTGGAATCAGCAGCACCGCAATTTTCATATCTGGTGTTAGCCACATTATGGCCAAAATACAGAGCATGAAAATCACACAAATATAATTAGTAAGTGGATATGCAATACTCGGGAAAATACTGAGTTTATGCAGGCTCAGCATGTGTTTTTTAAATTTAAGATGCGTTAATGATAAAACCATCCAATTAATCACAATCGCTGAAACCACCAAACTCATGAGTAGCTTAAAGGCTTTTTCGGGGAACAGATAGTTTAAAATTACACACATCAGCGTGACGGCCGCCGAGGTTAAAATAGCCGTGTAGGGAATCCCGCGCCGATTAATTTTGCTTAAAAACTTCGGTGCATTGCCTTGTTCGGATAAACCCAGCAACATGCGACTGGTGCCGTAACTGGTGCTGTTATAGACAGAAATTGCTGCGGTCAGAACCACGAAATTTAAAATTGTGGCAACACCTTGACTGCCCAAAGAATCGAAAATTAATACAAAGGGACTGCCACCTTCGGCAATTTGATTCCAAGGATACAGCGACAGCAAAATAAAAATTGTGCAGATATAGAACAACAATACCCGATAGACGATTTGATTGACGGCTTTAGGAATGGTTTTGGTGGGATCTTTGGCTTCGGCTGCGGTAATGCCGACCAATTCGATGCCGCCAAAGGAGAACATGATAATTGCCATCGCCATGACTAAACCAGAAAAGCCATGCGGGAAAAAACCACCCAACGCCCAAAGGTTTGATACAGAAGCTGTTTCACCAGCATGACCGCTGGCCAGTAAATAAGCACCAAAGCCAATCATGCCAATAATAGCTAAAATTTTGATGATCGAGAATAAAGATTCCATTTCGCCAAAAACTTTAACATGCATTAAATTAATGATATTAATCAAAATAAAGAAGCCCAGTGCAGACAGCCAAGTCGGAATTTCGGGCCACCAATATTGCACATATAAACCAATCGCGCTTAGTTCTGCCATACAGACCAAAATATTCAGTACCCAATAATTCCAACCTGACATAAAGCCAGCAAAGGGGCTCCAATATTTATAGGCAAAATAACTGAACGAGCCACTGACCGGTTCTTCAACCACCATCTCACCGAGTTGTCGCATCATAAAAAATGCAATGAGACCGGCAAAAGCATAGCCTAAAATGACTGCAGGTCCTGCCAGTTGAATGGTTTGAGAGATTCCAAGGAATAGACCTGTACCAATGGAGCCACCCAAGGCAATCAATTGAATATGACGATTACTCAAACCAGCTTTGAGTTGGCTTTGTTTGTGCGAAGACATAAATGATCCATTTATGTGATATGAGCGGGAGTAGAAACAGCAGGGCTGAAAATATGCCACTAATATAGTAAATATTTACCGATTAATAAAATTTAATTTATAACTTAATTATCTTTTATCTATAAAAAATAGATTTGATAGCAATAAAAAAGCCACCATGCCCAATAGCTGGTGGCTTTTTTATTGTGATAAGTATGTATTAAAGATGGAATTGTTGTTCAATCGTCGGCCATAGATTTTGATGCGATTTTTTAAACATCAACATATGACCAATCGCTTTATGCTGATAGCTTTGCGGTTTCAGCTCAATCATTTCAGTCTTTGCATTGGGATATAAGCGCAGTAAATCTTTCACATTGCGTCGAGTGGCAATTTCGTCATCAGATGACCACAGCACGCTAATTGGGCAGTTCACTTTTGCGTGATAGTCTTCAAATACAGTTTTACCAATAGCGTTGATGGCATAACCTGGCTGACTGCAAAATTGTGCCCATTGTTTGGCCACATCTTTGGGCAGGTTTTCGCCCATACCAATGGCTTGAGTTGGGCCATAACCGGCAGTAATACGCGCTAAAGGGAAAATAAGCTTAAACATAATTGGTGCTAAAATTTTAGTTTTTCCGGTTAGGCCTTTTATATGTCCGGTAGAACCTGAAACAGCGATCAGTTTTGCTACTTTCTGATGATTTGGGGTAATGCCTAAAAGCTGTCCACCTGCGCTATGACCCAGTAAAAGTACCTGATCTGCTTGGCTTTTACATAATAAAGCATCAATGGCCGCTGGAATATCCAGTTGTCCCCAATTGACAATACTGGCTTGCGAGTCTTTTAAGGGGCCGTGCAGAGAGCGGCCAATCCCACGAAAATCAAAGCTTAAAACATCATAGCCTTGCGTAGTTAGCCACTGGGCAAAGTCTTGATAAAAGTGTTGGGTGATGCCCGTGGCTGGACAAATTAAAACTGGATATTTTTTTTGCTTGGATAATGCCGTGGCATAGAAACGTCCACTCAAAGCATATCCATCTCTACAGCTGATTTCTAAAGTTTCAAACACACTCATAGTTATAACGTCAATTAAATTTTATCTGGGACTACTGTAGAACAGTTCACAAAAGAAGCTTGCATAAAAAATGACTTTAAAGTCAAATAGTGTTCTAAAAATAAGGACATAAATCAATGAAAATTGAATATTTACAACAATCGGTTTCACTGGCAATTCTTTTTAGTGGTATTTTTCTTTGGGTGGGTATGTTGACTGGGGTATGGAAATATTATCAGATTCATCACTCTGAGCAAGCGCGTGCCCATTATTATGTCGATATTGCACATAGAAGTAGTTTGCTATACGCACCAGCCAGTCTGATTTTAGCCGTTTTGACGTATTTTTCAGTTTGGAGTGAAGGGGCTAATCTAACTTTTGTGCTGATTAATTTATTCTTTTTTAGCTTTTCAATTTTAAGTTATGTGCTACATGGTTGGTTAAAAGACACCACCAATCAATTTAGACAACCGCATCAAATGGGACGTTGGCACTTGCCAAAATGGATGCTGAGTAGTGCGATGATTTTTTTGGTCATTGGCGAAATAGTGGCCACAGCAGGCTTATTATTGGGGGCGATGATAGGTTTGGATATCTTTAATTTTTAGTTATTCTTATTGAATTTTGACTTTTTTTGAAGATGGGTGAGGGATCACCCATCTTTTATTCTGTTGAGTTGCTGTGTTTTTGCTGACGGTATTTTTGATCAACTACGGCCCAAATATAAAAGGCAATTGAAACAATAAAAGCATACATAAAGTATTCAGGTTTTAAATTACCTTGAATTAAACCATGCATAATTAATATGACCAGTAAAGCAACAGTGGTACTCAAGTAAGTAACCATATTCTTATTTGCTTTTAAAGCGCCAATGAAGGTTTCCTTATTGGAATGTAATGATAACATCGTCACCCCTCCTATGAGTTTTGACCTAAACCTAATTGTTTTAGTCTGATTGGTTTATATTGTTGTACTGTGTATTTAGAGATATTTCAATAGCCAATGTCATTATTTTGCAATAAAACAATGTTAAGGCACAAAATTATATAATAATTCTATTTAAAAACTAAATATAAGGTATTTCTATAATACATAGTGGTGAATGTGAATTATATCACACTTTGTGTTGTGAGGGCTGTATGGCTAGAGGAGTACAAAAGCTGAATGGTAAAATGGCTAAAATTAGCCCACTATTGGCTGTTTATGCATAATCTCCATGAAATAAATGGCGATAAAAATAACAACTATGAGTTTAATTTGAGTGTTTATCGACAAAGAAATTTGCTCAGCAAACGATGTAAGCAATAAAACGTGGTTTGGGTAAAACGTTAGTTTTATTGATTACGCTTAAAATCAGGTTTGGATAAAACGTGATTTTAACGACATCCGTTTTGGATTACTTTCTAACTTTATCGATGATTATTGCAATGATTAATACAATCGAGGATGGGATCAGCCATGCTAGATTTTGTGCATTTAAAGGTAAGTATTCAATCGCTGCGGGGAGATAATGATCAAAGCCGGCAACTTTCATGCCATCCATTACACCAAATAAAAAGGCAACGGCGGTCACAGGTGCAAC
>NZ_JXBK01000001.1:1729218-1732624 GCF_000816495.1 Acinetobacter harbinensis | reverse complement strand
GGTGCAACAACATGGCTTGGTTTATTAAAGAATTTCCAGAAGAAACTCAGTAAAATCACCACAATGGCTGGTGGATAAATTGTACTTAGAACCGGTACAGAAACTGCAATCAGTTTGGTTAAGCCTAAGTTTGAAATAATAAAAGAGAAACCGATTAAGATAAACACCAGAATTTTATAAGGAATCTTGGTCAGTTCAGAGAAATATTCCGCACATGCGCAGGTTAGGCCAATTGCGGTAACCATACAGGCCAAGAAAATCATACCGGTTAAGAACAAAGAGCCGATATCACCAAAGGCGTGTTGTACATAAGCATGCAGAATAATTGCGCCATTGGCTGCATTCGGAGCAGCTTCGTGGCTCCCTACACCTAATTTAAATAGGCTTAAATAAACCAAAGTTAAGCCAACACCAGAGATTAAACTTGCGATAACAGCATATTTAGTCACCAATTTTTTATCGGTTACACCGCGTGAATGAATGGCATGAATAATCACAATACCAAACACCAATGCACCTAAGGTATCCATGGTTAAATAACCATTCACAAAACCTTCAGAAATAGGCGCTGCGACATAGTTATTAATGGCCGGTGGAATGAATCCTGACGGAATAGCAAAAGCGGCGATACCCAGTACGGCCAGTGAAGCAATCTTCAGCGGTGCAAGAAAGTGCCCAATGGTATCTAACAGTTTATTGGGATATAAAGACACCAGCATCACCACAGTGAAATAAATTGCACTATAGATCAGTAAGCTGCTGCTTGAAGTACCAAAATAAGAAGAAAAGCCAATTTCATAGGAAACCGTGGCTGTGCGTGGTGTTGCAAATAAAGGGCCAACGGTTAAGTAACAGGCAATGGTTAAAATTAAACTGGCAACTTTACCTAAAGGTGAGCTGAGGTTTTGGATAGAGCCTTCTACACGTGATAAGGCCATGATGGTAATCACCGGTAGACCTACCGCAGTAATGAGAAAACCAAACGCTGCTAACCAAACATGTTCACCGGCTTGTTGCGCCACAATCGGAGGAAAAATAATATTGCCGGCACCAATAAAAAGTGCAAAGGTCATAAAACCTAAGGCAATAATATCTCGGGTACGGAGACTTGTCATAGAAGGAGAGATAGATTAATCAAAAGAGGTAATTTTAGAGGATATAGACAATTTTTTGTAATTTATTTCAGGGCAGTTATAAATTTTAATGATATAAAAATGCAGATTAAAGGTATAAATATAAACTGAAATTTAAATTATATCTTTGATAAGTATATTGAAAAATATATAAATAAAAAACAAAGCACTGTTTTGAATTTTTGGTTAGATTTTGATTGAAGGTAAAATATTAGCCAAGTGAATAAAAATCAGTCATTTAAATGATAAGTCAGCACGCAATATATTTGCTCTCTATACAGTTGTTCAGCAAAACCACATCAAAAGGACTATAATCGTAAGCCTTATATACGAGGATGAGACCATGAAGGCTTCCGCTATTACCCTGAAAACTGAGCAAGATATCGAGAAGTTGCGTATTTCTGGGCGTTTGGCTGCTCAGGTTTTAGAAATGATAGGGGAATATGTCAAGCCGGGTGTCAGTACTGAATACTTAGATGACATTTGTCATGATTTCATTGTCAACACGCAAAAAGTCATTCCTGCCAATGTTGGATATTATGGCTATACCAAAACCACCTGTATTTCACCGAATGAAGTGGTGTGTCACGGTATTCCATCGCCCAATACTATTTTACAAGATGGCGATATTATTAATATTGATGTGGCGATTATTAAAGATGGCTATTTTGGTGATACCAGCCGCATGTATTACGTCGGCAGCGTAAAACCAGAAGCAAAAAGATTGGTTGATACCACCTATGAAGCAATGGTGGCCGGAATTCATGCGGTTAAACCTGATGCAACACTGGGCGATATTGGCTTTGCCATTCAATCGGTGGCGCAGCGTGAAGGTTATAGCGTGGTACGTGAATACTGTGGTCATGGTATTGGGCAGGTTTATCACGAACAGCCAAATGTTTTACATTATGGCCAAGCCGGCCAAGGCCTTAAACTTAAAAAAGGCATGGTTTTTACCATTGAACCAATGATCAACGCCGGTAAAGCACGAGTGAAAGAGCTGAAAGATGGTTGGACGGTAGTGACCGCTGATCGTTCGCTCACGGCGCAATGGGAGCACATGGTGCTGGTAACAGATACCGGTTTTGAGTTGTTATCGCCGTGGCCAGAAGGTACCGGTTCTTATCCCGCGATTTAAGCTTGATCAGTTAAATGAAATAGATTGTGTTCATAATTAAGTTAAATTTAGTCTATTTCATTTGCTGATATAGTTCTAAAAACGATTAGTCTGAAAATTAAGTGCTTATTTTAACTTAAAAAATTATTTTTTAATTTTTAGGGTAATATTTATTAAGTATTGGATTCGACTATAGTTTATTTGTATGATGTGTAAATAGATTCTAGCTGTAGTTTCTTTATTTCAAAGTTTATAGGCTTATCCACCTCGGATAAGCTTTTTTTTGTCTCAATTTTTTGCTTATAAAAATAAATTTGTCTTGGGTGAGTCGCTCTAATAGATTATGAAGTTCCCTCAATACGCCCTTAATATTGCTATTTTTATCCATTAAAGTGTGGCGTTATTGGTTCACTTATCGCTAAAAAATCATTTTGATGGGTGTTTACTTTAAGCATAGATTGATAATCTTTGGCTTTATTTTTATAAGTTTAGAATAAAAAATACTGAGATTGGTCATAGAGAAAATATAGCTTTTAGTATTTAAAATAAAAGGCTTATAGTGTTGTGATGTCTATAGATACAGGTCTGAGGTCATTTAACACTTGATTATAAAGATCAGCCAAACAGCGCTTTAGTGTTTATCTATTTTAGTACATTAAAATTTAGCCTTATTTTTTTAAGAAATAAGCAATTTCGCGAGCAAATTTAATCGGTTCACTGATTAATGGTGCATGTCCAGATTTAGCAAAGATAACTTGCTTAGCGGCTTGTACCGTATGGGCAATCATTTTTTGACCTTGTGCAGGATATAATTTAGATTGCTCACCAATAAAAAAAGTACTGCGGCAAGACAGTGCAGCGATGGCATCGCGGTAATCTTCATTGTGTTGTAAATAGCTGTGGATATACCACGCCAAATAATCTAAACGCTGCATAGGCAAAAGTAAGGATTGA
Source organism: Acinetobacter harbinensis (assembly GCF_000816495.1). Taxonomy (GTDB): domain Bacteria; phylum Pseudomonadota; class Gammaproteobacteria; order Pseudomonadales; family Moraxellaceae; genus Acinetobacter; species Acinetobacter harbinensis. The sequence goes on along the minus strand of NZ_JXBK01000001.1, from coordinate 1,729,420 downwards.
AATTTGAGCGATGTTAAAGGCAGTTTAAACAAAACATTTAGCGCACGATTTTGACCTTGTAGTTGAAGGAAGTCGAACCAAAGCCTTAATAACTGTTGCCGCGAAGAAAAATCAAGATCGCTGAGTGAGCGTGCATAAGGTGTTAAAGCCAGTAATTCACAGAGATCAGCCAATAGCTGTTTCAGTTTGGGCTGCTGCTGCC
>NZ_JXBK01000001.1:1723360-1729208 GCF_000816495.1 Acinetobacter harbinensis | reverse complement strand
TAAACCATATGGCCATGTTGCATCGATGGAAATTTTCGGTGTTTGATCAATATGTAAATAACGCTGTAATTTTTGAGTTAACTGCCCGTAGTGCATGCCATGCATGGCGGTAGTTGCGCCCATTGAATAGGCAATCAACGAAAAATGATCTAAGTGTAATTGTTCAATTAAGCACTCAATATCACGCCAGTGACTAGAAATGGCCTCCAACGCAGGAATATTACAATGTTGTGAGCCACCAAAACCGCGCCAATCCGGAATAATAAATTTATGTGTTTTACGCTGAGCATATAAAAAAGGCAGCCACTGCCAGCTTTGCATACCCAAACCAGACAACACTAAAACAGGATGGCCTTGTCCAAATTCACGCACGAATAAGCGTTCACCATCTGGCATAGTGTAATAAGGCATATTTTAAATCCTTCGCTTGTTATTTTTCATCAAAGACTTTTAATTGCGGAATCATGTTTTCAAGCCAGTTAATCCAGCCAATTTCTAAATCCATACCCAATTGCAAAATCATTTTATGAATAAACTGGGTCCGGTCTTGTGCTTGCTCATGTGCGAAATCTTTCACAAAAATTGTTTGGTAAATATTTAAATTGGCTTTATGTAAAATCAAGTGTCGTTCAAGTTCAGGCAATACGCTATTGCCGCCCAATTGTGCTTCTGCGCGTAGTCGTACCATGAGTTCTTCACGCAATTGTGCGGGCGGGCTTTGTTTTATCATCCAATCGGCCAACTCAGCGCGTCCTAAGTTTTCCACTTGGTAGGTTTTTTTGCGTGTATTGTGATTGGCCTCTACAATGGTCGAAATCCAATTTTTCTGCTGCATTGCACTCAGTTCACGATAAATTTGCTGATGTGTTGCATTCCAGAAAAAGCCCATAGAACGATCAAAGCGCCGTGCTAAATCAATACCTGTACTTGGTTTTTCAATTAAGCTGGTCAATAAAACATGCGCTAAAGACATACACCACTCAGTCAGTAAAAATTTACGCAATCATTATGCAACATGTTGCATAAAAATCAAATCTAGAATATAAACTGTGCAACAAGTTGCATTAAGTATTACATTCGCCAGCTTAAAAAGCGCGCCAAGGAGATTATATGTCTAATTACCCTCACTTATTAGCCCCGTTAGATTTGGGTTTTACCACATTAAAAAATCGTGTCTTGATGGGTTCTATGCATGTTGGGTTAGAAGAAGCGCCCGGTGGTTATGAGCGTATGGCGGCCTTTTATGCTGAACGTGCTGAAGGTGGTGTAGCGCTCATTGTAACGGGCGGAATTGCACCCAATGATGCCGGTTTAACCTTTGCCGGTGGCGCTAAATTAGACAGCCAAAAAGAAGCAGAAAAGCATAAGGTGATTACTCAAGCAGTACACGATGCTGGTGGTAAGATTGCTTTACAGATTTTACATACGGGGCGCTATTCATATCAAGCAGACTTGGTTGCGCCGTCTGCCATTCAAGCACCCATTAATGCCAATAAACCGCATGCCTTAAGCTCTGCAGAAGTGAATCAAACCATTGCTGATTTTGCCAATTGTGCCAAATGGGCGCAATATGCTGGCTATGATGGCGTCGAAATCATGGGCTCAGAAGGCTATTTAATTAATGAGTTTATTGCTGCACGTACCAACCAACGTGATGATGAGTGGGGCGGAAGTTATGAAAACCGCATACGTTTCCCGATTGAAATCGTCAAGCGTACTCGGGCTGAAGTCGGTGAAAATTTTATTATTATTTATCGCTTATCAATGTTGGACTTAGTTGAAGGCGGCTCAAGCTTTGATGAAGTGGTGCAATTGGCCAAAGAAATTGAAAAAGCTGGTGCGACTATTTTAAATACCGGCATTGGCTGGCATGAAGCACGTATTCCAACCATCGCCACCAAAGTACCGCGTGCTGCATTTACGTGGGTGACAGAAAAACTGAAAGGCTTGGTCAAAGTTCCGCTCATTACGTCAAACCGAATTAATACGCCAGAAATGGCCGAGCATGTATTGGCTGAAGGTCATGCCGATATGGTGTCTATGGCACGTCCGATGCTGGCCGACGCGTTTTTTGTACAAAAGGCCGAACAAGGACGTAGTGATGAAATCAATACCTGTATCGGTTGTAACCAAGCCTGCTTAGATCATGTTTTTGCGATGAAAATTGCCACTTGTTTAGTTAATCCGCGCGCTTGCTATGAAACGGAACTGATTTTTAAAGAAACCAGTGTAGCCAAAAATATTGCAGTGATTGGCGCAGGTCCTGCCGGTTTAAGTTTTGCCACCTATGCGGCGGATCGTGGTCATCAAGTGACCATTTTTGAAGCCAGTCATCAAATTGGTGGGCAGTTTAATATTGCCAAGACCATTCCGGGTAAAGAAGAGTTTTATGAAACCTTACGTTATTTCAAACGTAAAATTGAATTACAACCGAATATTAAATTGCTATTAAATCATCAGGCTAGCTATGAAGAACTCAGCCAATCGGAGTTTGATGACATTGTGGTTGCAACTGGTGTGACGCCGCGCCATTTAGAGATTGAAGGCAGTGATCATCCTAAAGTGCTGAGTTATATTGAAGTCTTAAGAGAGCATAAACCTGTAGGAAAACGTGTGGCGATTATTGGCGCTGGCGGTATTGGTTTCGATACAGCGGAATACCTAACCCATGAAGGGGATAGCGCGAGTCTGAATCCGGAAAAATTCTATGATGAATGGGGTATTGATACCAATTATGAAAACGTAGGTGGATTAAAAGCTGCCGTATTAGAGCATTCTCAGCGTGAAATTTATTTACTCCAACGTAAAGCCAGCTCTGTTGGTGCAGGTTTAGGTAAAACAACTGGTTGGATTCATCGCACCGGCTTAAAGCATCGTGATGTCAAGATGATTGCTGGCGCCAGCTATGAGAAAATTGATGATCAAGGTTTACATATTTCGGTGAATGGTGAAGCCGTGCTATTAGAGGTCGATAACGTGGTGATTTGTGCGGGTCAAGAACCGTTTACTGCGATGTTTGATCAATTAAAAGCACAAGGTAAGTTGGTGCATTTGATTGGCGGTGCTAAAGAAGCCGGTGAGTTGGATGCAAAACGCGCGATTCGTCAAGGTGCAGAGTTAGCTGCAATTATTTAACTCTAAATGGGAAGTAAGTTCTACTTCCCATTTTTTATTTTAATGAAAAAAAGGAATTTAAAATGTCAAAACAACAAACCCAAGCTGCAGTTCAACGCTGGCATGAAATGCTCAATACTCGTGATATGTCTATTTTAGATGAGTTACTTGCTCAAGATGTGGTGTTTCGTTCACCGGTTGCTTTTCAGCCTTATTTAGGCAAACAAGTGGTGTTTTTTATTTTAACCAATGTGATCCAAATTTTTGAAAACTTTATCTATGATCGTGAGTTTTACACAGAAGATGGCATGAGTGTGGTGCTTGAGTTTGCTGCCAATGTTGGTGATAAGAAACTTAAAGGTATCGATATGATTCGTTTTAATGAGCATGGGCAGATTGTTGAGTTTGAAGTGATGCTGCGACCTAAAAGTGGTTTAGATGCACTGGCTGCACAAATGGGACAACGCATGGCTGCTTTTATGCCCACAGCATAAGTGTTATAACAGAATATAGAATAATGATTAAAACCACGGCGTTTGCTTAATATTTTGAGTTGCATCATTTTGAGGCGGAGCGAATATGAAGTTTATGATCAATAAAATAACTCAATTGGCGCAAGAGCTGCTCGATCATGTTATTGGTGCAGAATTGCCGACCTTATATTTTTCTCCGCGCGGTGAAGCACGGCGTATGCGTGATATTTTGCCGCAATTGAAACAAAAATATCGTCCAACGCCGTGGCTATCGAATGCCCACTTACATTTAATGTATTTTGACCTCATCAAACAGAAAAATATTCATCTGAAATACGATGCTATAGAACACTTGGATATGCCAGATGGCGGCATAACAGGGATTGCATGGTATGGACTTGATTTACCGCAGACCACACCGACCATTGTCCTCATGCATACCTTAACCGGCACACCAGAGAGCATGTGCGAATTGGTACGCGATTTACATCAATATACTGGCTGGCGCATTGCTTTATGTTTACGCCGTGGTCATGCCAATTTACCCATGCCTGTACCGAAAATTTCAATTTTTGGTTCTACCGAAGATTTACGTCAACAGATTGCGCATATTCAGATGAAATTTGGCCAATCGACACTCTATGCGGTTGGTTCGTCAGCCGGTACTGGGTTGCTGGTGCGTTATTTGGGTGAAGAAGGTGAGAAAAGTCCTTTTAAGGCCGCTTTTGCTTTGTGTCCAGGCTATGACACTGAGTTGGGTTTTAAAAATATACATCCATTTTATAGTAAGCTCATGACCAAAAAGCTTTTTAAGTCTTTTATCCATCCGTATATGCCGACTTGGAAAAGTACCGCCTCTTTGGCTGAAGTGTTGCGCACTAAAAGCTTATTAGAATTTCAATATCAATGTTTTGAATTGGCAGGTTACGTTAGTTTTGACGCTTATAATCAAGCGACCAATCCAATCTTTGTATTTGAAAATATTAAAATTCCGTTAATGATTTTAAATGCAGAAGACGATCCAATTTGCTGTATTCGCAATTTTGATCCTTATAAGGAAGCCATTCAGAAGATGCCCAATATTATGGTGGTCACCACCAAAAAGGGCAGTCATTGTGGTTTTTATGAGGGTTTACATGCGGTCTCATGGTCGGCGCGTTTAATCTCGGATTACTTAATGGCAGAAGAAAAATCGATGTAATTCAAGTATATGAATTAATTATTTATTTTAGAAATATTTTGATGCAAACACGACACTTAAAGTTACATAAAACTCGGTATTCAGTGCGTATTTCTGTTATAATTGCTACAACAATAAAAATGACATGAGAATGTTCTTTTTTTAAATTGATATATAAGTCTTATTAATCTGAATTATCAAAGTAAAGGTTGTTATTTCAAGATACCAATGGTGGTGTCTTTATATGTGTTAAATATTGGTGTAAATGTTGAATATAATTGAAAATTTAGTAGCAAAATCTGTAAATGGTAGTGAAATTATTGTATCGTTAGTTCCTTCAAAAAAAATGCAAAGTACACGCGAAGGGTTTAAATGGGTTGAAGTTGGAAAAAAAGTTTTGCTTCAGTCTGGTGTTGAAATTGATTTAAACCTTGATGGTCGTAGCTTTTATACAGGTATTAACGAAATGTTTAAATTTACCTCACGTGTAAATTAAACCTTTGATGCTCACTGTTCTAGAAATCAAAAACCGTCTTTAAGGCGGTTTTTTATGGTCTGTACTAAACTGCTCTCTCTCAAGTCTATCTGGCTGATATGTACTTAAACTTTATCTTTGGTGCTTATTTATGATAAGTATTTTCAAATTGGTGATCTGTTAAGAGATCTTCCTTGGTCTTTATGCCGTGAACCAAATGAATTGTTGCTGTCAATGGTCGCTTATAGACTGAAATTTTTTACCTTTTTACCATCATTCATACGTTTACTTATTCACATTATTCAGAACTTAAAAAAATTAACTTTATTTAAAAAATAACCTTAATTTTAATTTAAGTGATTGAAATAATTATATAAATAATAATTTTGTTATAGGTTTTGATTTGCGAAGTATTATTTCCTATTGATTCTTTAAGTAGATCGTTCAAGTAAATATAGGATTTAAAGTGTGATTTTTATTTATTTATTATTTTTTGATACATTATTGTCACTTTTTGTTATTGTGTGACAATAAATATAAGTATATAAATAGTCTTGCACTTGATAAAGGGAGTGAAATATGAATACATTAGAATTATTAGTAACT
>NZ_JXBK01000001.1:1686064-1723350 GCF_000816495.1 Acinetobacter harbinensis | reverse complement strand
TCATCTGCTTTAATGCTCATGCTTGTTATTTACGCTTTTGGGCAAATGTCGAATTAATCAGAAAAATAAAATATAAAAAAAGCATTTTAGAATGCTTTTTTTATTTCGTCTGGGTATTTATATATATTGTATGAATACAAAATTTCAGTGCTTATGACATTATTCGCATTGGAAATCGTTGTTAGCCCACGTGGAAACAGGTGGGCTTTTTTGACGTCTATATTTGCTGCTTATTGCTTATGATCACGATATTCATGGCAATAGCTAAGTGATAAATGATAAAGCTATTCAAGATAGACGAGCTATCAACCATTATCGTTATTGACCATAAATTGGAATAAATTTGAGTGTTAGCATTATCTATTCAGCATAGATTGTCAGGGTTTTACCTGTTCTATTATTGTATTGTCGGAACTTTCATGCCTTTTTGGAGCCTTTATCTAGAAGATCAGGGCTTTAACTACCAAGAAATAGGACTACTCTCGTCTATCGCAATTGTGACACGCTTTTTTGCGCCTTTTATTTGGGGTTGGATTGCGGATAAATCCGGTAAAAGAATGCTTTTGGTGCGTATTGCAACGTGGATAGAAGCATGTATTTGGTTGATGATCTTTATTGTGCCCAATACTTTCCAGTCGCTTGCATTATTGATGCTGATCTTTAGCTTTTTTCAAAATGCGATTTTAGCGCAATTTGAAGGTGTTACCTTATTCTGGCTGGCAGAAAAACGTACACAGCTCTATGGCAACGTCCGAAAGTGGGGGTCAGTGGGTTTTATTGTGGCTGTTTTTAGTGTGGGCACTTTACTGGAAATTATCTCTATTTCAATGTTGCCGATTATGCTGCTGTGTATTGCATTTTTAGCTTTTCTTTGGTCTTTTACCATTCCAGAACCACGCAGTGCGCCATCTTCACAACAAAAATTAGATTCTATTCTTCCTGTTTTAAAACGCCCTGTGGTGGCTGCATTTTTTGCTATTGAATTTGTCTTGTTACTCTCTCATGCGCCATTTTATAGTTTTTATAGCAATTACTTGCAGCAAGTAGGATTTAGCACCACGCAGATTGGTTTTTTATGGTCGGTCGGGGTGATTGCTGAAATTATTATGTTTGCTTATGCCAGTATTTTTCTCAATCGCTTCTCTTGGCGTGATTTAGTCCGTTTGTGCTTGGTGCTCACCAGTATAAGGTGGCTTATTGTGGGGCTATTTCCGACTATATTTATGGCTCAATTTTTTGCGCAAACGATTCATGCTTTTAGTTTTGGTTTATTTCATCTGATTGCGATGCGCGTTATTTTTCAGAATTTCTCTCTTTCGCAGCAAGGTCGTGGCCAAGCTATGTATAGCACCATGTGGGGCTTAGGTGTGGCGATCGGGAGTATTTTGGCGGGACGTTATTGGAATGTGTTTTCTGGTGAAATAGTCTTTGTTTTTGCTGGATGTTCAACCTTATTGGGCTTGTTGTTTGTGCGCTGGTTGCCCAAACAGCTTCAACCGGCCCAATAAAAGGTTAAATAAAAGGTTAAATAAATATTAGCGAGATAATAAGCGCTAAACTTGAATTTGACTGTAACGGTTAAACCACGGCTGTGCTTGTTCTAGCTGTGCTGCCAATTGCAGCAGTACATCTTCACGAGCGAAAGGCGCAATAAATTGTGAACCTAAAGGTAAATTATCCTGATTCCAATATAGCGGTACTGACATCGCTGGCAGTCCAGTAATATTGGCCAACTGTGTAAACGGTACGCGTGCCATATTCTCTTTAACCATTTTTTCGACCAATTTACCTTGTGCCAAGAGATGTGCTTTACCCAGTTTTAATAAGCCTTTTAAAATTGGTTTTTGCCAGATTGGTATTTTTATTTCACCATTCTTAGGCGCTACAGAAGCAGTGGCGGGTGTTAAATATAAATCATAACGATCAAAAAAATGATTCATTTGTGTGGTGTAGACACCCCAATTATTTAAATTGTGAATATATTGTATTGCTGTGGTTTGCTGACCAAAGGCTGCCAGTGCCAATGAATCAAGTTCAAAATCATTGGCTTTTATTGAATATTGTCGCTTGGTTTGATCAAGCACATAAGCAAATTGGCTAAACCAAGTGGTGATAAAATCCTTGGCCAATGCCATACCATCGATCGCGGGCGTATCTTCGACCACCGTATGACCCAATGACTCCAATAGTTTTGCAGTATGCTGAACCGCAGCTATCGCATCTGCCGATACCGTTGTACCAATGGGTGAGCGTGTACTAAACGCAATGCTCAGCTTTTTAGGTGGCTTTTGAATGAGGTCTAAATAGCGACCTTGTGGCGGTTCAATTTTAAACAAAGAACTATGTTCTGCACCTTGCGTGGCATCTAACATGGCTGCGCTATCACGGACTGTTTTGCTTAAGACGTGCTGAACGGCTGCACCATGCATGGCTTCACTGAGCTGCGGCCCCCACGGCGTGCGCCCACGGCTGGGTTTGAGTCCAAACAATCCACAATAAGAGGCTGGAATACGAATTGATCCACCACCATCTCCTGCACCTGCAATGGGTACAATACCGGCTGCCACCGCAGATGCAGAACCGCCAGACGATCCACCACTATTGTGGCTGATATTCCACGGATTATGACAAGCGCCCCAAGCTTCTGGCTCAGTAACGCCTTTAATACCAAATTCTGGCGTGTTGGTGCGCCCGAACGTGACAATTCCGGCTTTTTCCCAGCGGTTCACAATCTCGGAATTTTGCTCAGAAAGATGGCCAATACGTTTTAAGGCTTTACTGCCATAAGAGGTTGGATAGCCGGCATACTCTTGAAATAGATCTTTGACCAAAAAAGGCACACCGGCAAAAGTGCCAGTTAATGTTTGTTGTGTACGTTGATGTGCATAATCATGCATGGGGATAATAATGGCATTTAAGCTGGGATTGACCTCAGCTGCACGTTTTAATGCCAAGTCTAATAGCTCAGCTGCGCTAACTTCTTGCTTTGCCACTAATTCGGCCAATCCTAGGCCATCATATTGTAAGTATTCTAAAAAATTCATCATCATCCTGACTGAAATTATTATAAACTGCTGTTGTTTTAAGCGATATTGCCTTAAGAAGCAAGGTAGATGAGATGAGCTGCTTAAGGTTTAAGTTTATAAATGAGATTTTGGGCACGGCAACAGGAATTGATCGATTTTGGCATTTTAATTAGGAGGGGTATTGCAATTTTTAAGAAACGTCAATATTGCACAGTCTGTTGAGTTGCGTGTTTAAAAATTAGCGGCACTATAAATGTACGTATTTTTGACAAGAATTCACCGCAATTCTTGACTGACAATAAGCAGATATATTGTTGTTCTATGGTGATAAATAGTGGGATTGAATAAAAATATGCTAAGTTAGATAAATAGATTTTTAGCATTGAACTTAATGTATGAAAAAGACATATCTTACAATTTTTTTAATACTTTGCTCATCGGTAGTGATGGCCAATGAAAATAAAGCCGTCGTCGCGACAGAGCAAGAAACTGATGAAATAGCCGATAGTGCGATGTCCAATACGATTCGCATACAGACTCGTCCGGAAATTGTCGGTTTATGGGGCATGCAAATTGCCAATAATAAAAAATGTGTTGAATATTATAATTTTAAAAGCAATAACGATGTCATTATCAAGAGTGGGCAGGAGTGGTCATCTGGAATTTATGACTATCAACCGTCGCAAGAAGAACGTTCATTGCTGTCTGCACTCATTTTACAAGTAAAGTACGATAATAATGAGCGCGATTGTTCAGGTTTGCAAGAAGACCAAACCGGTGAGATTTCACAATATTTTGTGCAGTGGAAAAATGCATCAACCATTAATTTTTGTAGCAATGACAAAGCAGAACAATGTTTTGCCACATTACGCCGTGTCTTACCTTAAGTCCTAAACGTTATAGATAAAAAAACCGCTCTTTATGAGCGGTTTTTTTATGTTAAAGAAGCGAGTGATTAAGAGGCTTCTTTATGACCTTCTATTTTTTTCAGTAAGTGTTTCTCTAAGTAATGAATATCCATCGCTTGTGCGCAGAATTTTTCATCATTTAGAATCAGATCTTTATGCAAAGGAATATTGGTTTTAATGCCGGTTAAGATCATTTCTTCTAGCGCTTGCTTCATACGCGCAATACAAGTCTTACGGTCTTTACCATGTGCAATGACTTTAGCAATCATAGAGTCATAGTAAGGTGGAATACTGTAGCCTTCATAGATATGAGAATCTACACGAATACCTGCACCACCTGGCGCATAATAATGCTCAATTTTCCCCGGGGATGGCATGAAGGTGGTTGGATCTTCGGCGTTAATACGACATTCCATCGCATGGCCACGACATTCAACCTGTTCTTGTTGAATATTCAGACCTAAACCGCCTGCAATCAATAGTTGTTGTTCAATAATATCGATGCCAGTGATCATTTCAGTCACCGGATGTTCAACTTGAACACGCGTATTCATTTCAATAAAGAAAAACTCGTCATCTTCAAATAAGAATTCAAATGTTCCTGCGCCGCGATATTGCATAAGCTTACAGGCATTCACACAAGCTTCTAAAATATCGGCACGTGCTTGTTCAGGTAAACCCGGTGCTGGTGCTTCTTCAAGCACTTTTTGATGACGACGTTGTAAAGAGCAGTCGCGATCATACAAATGAATAGCATGGCCATTGCCATCTGCTAAAATTTGCACTTCAACATGGCGCGGTTTCTGTAAAAAGCGTTCCATATACACGGTATCATCACCAAACCACATTTCAGCATCACGCTGTGCGGCTTGAACTGATTCAAGTAGTGTATCGACGCGTTCAACAATACGCATACCACGTCCACCACCACCAGAAGCCGCTTTCACAATCAGTGGAAAGCCGATTTCTTTGGCTTCAGCCAAGGCGTTTTGCGTGGTGACAGCATGAGCTGAACCGGGCACGGTGGGAACACCGGCTTTACGCATTGCAGTAATAGCGGAAACCTTGTTGCCCATTAAGCGAATATGCTCAGGACGTGGCCCGATGAAAATAAAACCTGAATTTTCTACAATTTCTGCAAATTCAGCATTTTCAGCCAAGAAGCCATAGCCGGGATGAATGGCATCGGCACCTGTGATTTCAGCAGCGGTAATAATTGCCGGTATATTTAAATAGCTTTCACTACTTGCACCCGGACCAATACACACAGCTTCATCAACAAAGCGTAGATGCATGAGGTCTTTGTCGGCATCGGAATAAATACCAACGGTTTTAATTCCTAACGTTTTGCATGCCCGGGTGATGCGTAAAGCAATTTCACCACGGTTTGCAATTAATACCTTTTGCAACATTGATAAATCCCCGTGGTTTTAAGCGCGATAGCGGAAAATTGGTTGGCCAAATTGAATCACATCGCCATTTTTAACTAAAATTTCTTCAACCACACCGCTTTGAGTGGCTTCAATTGGGTTCATGATTTTCATGGCCTCAATAATACCCAAAGTTTCACCGGCAGAAATTGTTTGACCAACTTTTACAAATGGTGGTTCGCCTGGACTTTGCGCTGCATAGTAAACACCGACCATTGGAGAGGTTTCGAGTGCGCCACGCGGTGTTTTAACCACAGGTGCGGTAGTCGTTGCAGTTGGCATAGTCTGAACAGCTGCCGCAACCACTGGATTACGACGCGTTAAAGCGATGGACTGATCACCTTCTTTAACTTCTATCGCTTGTAAGTCAGATTCAATCATCAAGTCGATGAGTTTCTTGATTTTACGGATATCCATGAGACAGTGTTCCTAATTATGTTTGCGTAGAAGGTTGAGTTTTATTGATGGCATAATCCAGTGCCGCGGCATAGCCTTGAGCACCTAAACCGCAAATTACACCAACGGCTTTGTCGGACAAATACGAATGATGTCTAAATGCTTCGCGAGCATGGACATTCGATAGATGAACTTCGATAAATGGAATAGCAACGCCTAAAAGGGCATCACGTACTGCAACAGAGGTATGGGTCAATGCCGCAGGATTGATAATAATAAACTGTACATTTTCTTGTTGTGCTTGATGAATTCGGTCGACAATTGCACCTTCCCAATTACTTTGAAAAGTATCTAAGGATAAAGCGGCATTTTGAGCTTGAGCAATGAGTTGTTGATTTATATCTTCTAAAGTGAGGTGTCCATAAACTTCAGGTTCACGCTTACCCAGCAAGTTTAGATTTGGTCCATGAATAACCAAAATGGTTGAGCTCATTCAGTTTGCTCCAATTATAAGTTTGCAAATACACCTTGCAAGATCTCAGCAAAGTTTGCGTATTATGTCATATAGTCCCGCATTTCTATTATAAATTGTTTTAATGAATGCGAAATTTATCTGTCAAAATCGGACTCTATAATGGAAACTTTGCGACGAATTGACAATGTTAAAAAATGACATTTTTTATAGTTATTGGTATTTTTAGAATTTAAAACAGATTGACCAAAAGCGTTGATTTCTTTTATATAACGGCTGTTATTTAACCTAGATGAAAATAGAGAGTCATTTCAACATAAGTGTAACTGAAGATTATCCATCTTTTTCGTTCTTTATATGTAATGAACTGTACAGCAAACGATTGACCATGAATCTACGCTGTAGATCATTTTATATTGAAGCATTTGTATTGAATGATTGTATAGCGGGAGGGGTTTAACCTCAGGCAAGCAGTCAAAACTGTATTTAGATTTTAGTACTTCATCCATAAACCAATAAAAATTAGAGTATTTCATCATTTTATTAAATTAAAACAGAGGTTTAGTTATAAAATATCAGCGGAAATCTGGCTATTTCTATGTCATAAGCTATGCATCGCATACGGTAAATCACTTTAAAGTGCTTGTTTTTAATTTTTCGAATTAAGCATATCTGGAATATTTTTAAAAGCGATCGCTGCGCCGTCAAACATTTACAAATAACATGATTAAGAAGTTAAATAATTTATAGATTGACCATCTTTTAGGCTTGGAAAGCTTCTGCAATACTTCTTATAAGAATTTTTGTACAGCAGGGATATAAGGTTTAATAAAAATGAGCAGTTGACCGAATAGCTCATTAACTCCAGTCATTAACAGTACAGGAGGCGAATGCAAGTCGGTAATGGATTGGCAAAACTTAAGGGTAGAGACTTTTTAGCATTATGCTGTTTGAATTAAGTGGATAATTTACACACGTTTAGCCTAAGCGTTAACGAGGTAACTGGGCACTAATCTTTTAGATATAGGCGTAATCAAAATACATATAATTAAATCAGCACTCTACCTATAAGCATAGCCCTTTAAATAGCCTAAGCAAATTTTATGTATGCTGATAAATACAAAATACAAACTAAGCCCTTTAAGCTTTATAAACACCAATCTACTTCTAACATTATACGTCTTGAAAAAGTTACAATTTCAAATTGAATTATAATCATGGCTCTAAACAAGTAATTGAGCGAATTTTCTAAAAAATAGACTGCTATTTTCTCGATTACCAATACATTAATCACATGCGAGAACTGAGAATATTTATCAAATGGAGGAAGATCTGTTTTAGTAGGGCAATATGGCAATGATTAAAGTGAGCACATGAAAGAGACTCAGTTATTAAATTGAAAGGACGATATTGAAAAATAAAAATGCTACTAAACGTGAAGTCAAAGCTTAAAGAGAGGTTGATATACTTTAGCGTAATTTTTTTAACACACAGGTGATGACACCATAAATCATTAGCTGTTCTTCACTTTGTAAATAATAATCAGGATAGTCTGCATTTTCAGCTTTTAACCAAATCTTAGCTTGACCATTTTTCTGTTTCTCTTGCATTAAACGTTTTACCGTGAATTCATCATGAATCAATGCTAAAACGATATCGCCGTGTTGGGCTGATAAACTACGATCAATTAAAATCTCATCATCCATTGTAAGCCCAGCATCTTGCATTGCATGTGAATTCACACGCATCACAAAAGTACTGAGTGGATTGTGAATTAAGTATTCATTTAAATCAATTCGATGTTCTTGGTTGTCGTAATCTGAGTAAGCAACATCTGTAGTTAAAGAATCGATTGAAGCAATCTCTAAGGCAGTGCGAACTTCGACCGGCTGTAAATCAATGTTTTTATCACGATCATCTTTTGGTCGGGTTCTTAATTGCGCTTTTATTTCTGCCACTTTGGATTCTGGAACACGCATTACCACTGTTTTTTCTTGATAGTAGGCTTTACGGCCTGAATTCTGACGTTTACCACCATGATTTGGCGCATTTTTTGTTAAGTCTTCAGTTTGCATTTTTCTATCTTGAATATGTAACTTTTTCAAGTCTAACAAAAAGTATGGCCAATAAAAAGGTTGCCTAAATATTTATAATCTAGGATAAAATACAGCTCTTAGCTTTATTTACTTAGGTATATGCAATGGTTCAAAAATCTCCATTAGAAGAATTAATCTCAGAACAGAAATTACTATGTGAAGAATTTGAATCTTCCTACATTAAAGTCAGTGGTGATGATGTTGTTGCGGTGGCGGTAAATACCTTAAATCAAGAACCGATTGTGGGCATTCGCAAAAAGCCTGAACCAGAAGAAAATGTCTCTTGGTTTATTTATGGTGGGGAAATGGGCGAAGGTGAAGACTTCTTTGAAACCATGACCGTTCGCGAGCTACAAGATATTTTACCTGAGGCTCTTCCGTACTTGGCATTGGCTGAAGGTTTCCGCTTTATGATTGACCGTGAAGATTATGAAGATGTATGGAAAGAAGAATAAGCATTTATTCATCAGTTAAGCTTTAAATAAAAGAATTTCACGCTTTATGTACTACGCCGTGAGCGTGAAATCAAATTTTTAGCTTAAGCATGAACTGTATAGCGCTTAAGCTAATCTACTTTAAGTTGCTAGATCGATTAAGATCCTTTATCTAAAACGATCCGTTGCTTGATGTATAAATAGACAACTTTAATGACTGTGGTAAGATAGAGTTAAATATAGCCGTCGCTCATGGGAGTGCTACTATGACAGCGTATACCATTATGAAAATGGATCAGTATCAAGATGATATGATTCCTAAACTTGCGCTATATGCGTTTCGTCATGCGTTTGATAAAGCATGTTCGGTTGCAACGGTGGTCTATGCTAAAGATCAGCAACTGTTACAGCGTGAGAAAAATGGACAAGAAACAGTACTTAAAGATTTATCAACAGCCTATATCAGTGCTGCTCATCTTCCTTCAGTTCTAAAACGTCAAAGAAAACAACAGGCCGCCGTGTAAATTAATGCCACAACCCAGAATAAGAATGTTCGCGGGGCCAAATGGCTCTGGAAAAAGTACCGTTAAAGATTATTTATTGCCCCATCACATTGGGGCTTATTTAAATGCGGATGATTTAGAAAGCCATTTAAGGGCTGATCGGCAATTGGATTTATCCAGTTATCATTCTGCTTTAAAAGCCCAGAATTTAATTGTATTTTTAAAGCAGAAAACGCGCCCTGACAATCATCAGTATTGCCCACTACTTAGATTAGAACCTTCTCTTGTTGATGACAGCACGATTGAGTTTGATGCATCCGAAATAGATTCCTATCTCTGTGCACGAATTATTGATTATATTCGCTTAGAGTTCTTGGCTTTAAAAATTAGTTTTACTTTTGAAACGGTAATGTCACATATTTCTAAAGTAGAATTTTTGCAGCAAGCACAGCAACAAGGCTTTAAAACCTATTTGTATTATGTCTCAACGGTTGATCCGATGATTAATATTGCACGTGTTAAATATCGTGTGAGTATAGGCGGGCACACTGTTCCGGAACAAAAAATTATTGAACGTTATTATCGAAGTATGGATTTATTGATGCAGGCCGTCGATGCCAGTGATCGTAGTTATTTGTTCGATAATTCTTCAAATGGTGAAAAAGCAGCTTTCATTGCAGAGATTCAATCTGCCGAAACTTTAAAAATGAATCCAGAGATTCAGCAATTACCGTGGTGGTTTGCAGAAAAAGTACTTAAAAACTTTATTACAGAATAAGTATCAATGTTGATATGTGCTGTTCGGATAAATAGTCAGCGGGATAAGTCTATTTATGGGTACATAAACCCATGAAAGCTCAGCTTCATCCAATATTTTTTCACACTGAGCTTTCACTGAAGGCTTTAGCTAGGCGGTTGCGCTACAACTTGATTAAAATCAGCACCAAACAATATAATATGTTCATATTGTTCTGAATCAATTTTATGTGTTAATTCAAGTTTATGCTCATCTAACCAAATAAAACTCGCCAGCGCATATGATCCGGTGACTGTCTGAATTTTTTGCTGCTTAAAATCAATAATAATAATTTGATTAGCAATAGCAGGGGCTTCTTGCCATTTAAGCAGTGCCAAATAACGCCCACATGGCGACCATTGAAATTCGGCGGTTAAATGCTCTATTTTTTCGCCCCACGGCAGTACAGTCTGATAACAACCATAACTTTGATGTTCGTCTTGAATCGTCTTAGATTCACTCATAAGTTTAATTGAGCAATGTGCTGGCGAAGTAAGTAAAAGAGGCATGTGGTGGATGCTATGCGTTAGCAATAGACTTAAATCCACTTCAATGCTTATACACTGCTGAGTATGTTGGCGTGATTCACTTTGCTCTTGCTGTGCTAAATTCCAATACGTCACTTCTTGGTCAGTGGGATGGAAATATCCACGATTGGTGGTAATGGCTTCATCCCAATCATACGAGCGCGGTACTTTGATAAACTTAAATTGCGCGATGCCATTATGACTACCGCTATAACAGTCAAAGTAAAAATAGGGAACGCAATGTTGCCAATTTAACCCATGCTTTCTAGGCGAAGCTGCACAGAACTTGAGATCAGCATTCGGCATAAAATCGAGTATAGTGCTGCCTAATATTAGAAAACGTGCCTGTTCTTGCGCAGTTTTCCCATCAACCCAGAATGCTTCTGCTTGCTGTGTTTGATAGTCTGGCTGCAATACATCATCAATTAATAGTTGATATAAAGGTGGCGAATAACGTAAAAATGGATTACTGCGAAATGGCTCTAAATTAGGAACAAATAATGCTTTATGTTGCTTGTTATCACTTAAAAAGCTGACAGCAGCATATTGGGGTAGCGGTGTATGGTCTGTATCATTGATAAACCACCAGCCATCATCTTCTCGCATATTTTGGCATTCGCTGTCTTCAATAAGATCTTTAATTGAAACTCTTAATCCAACGGTGAGTAACGACCATAAATATATTCTTCATCCATATGGTCTATTTCCCATAGATTGTAGCTGTCGTTGGCGTTATAGACTTTTTTATTTTCTAGATCTACCAGTAATAAACCCCATTGCTGACGCGAGGGTAGAGTGAGTGCTGCATAACGTCCATGATTAGACAGAGCCACTGAAGGTCCAACATAACTCAATGCACATTTATTGGTAAATATTACATCGCCGTAAGTGGGGCCACCCATCGCAATTTCGCCAGTTAGATAAAACTTCCAGCTCATATAATAGCCTTCAGTATTGATTTCAGATGCTTTGCCTTCAGTTTCACCACTCCATGCAGATTCACCTCTAGGTATACTACTGTCAAATTGTTGAGCGCGTTTTTCTTCGTTGTGATCATCATAATCAGGTAACAGATAAAGTGCATAGCGCGTTTCTAAACTAAAAATAACTCTTAAGACGAGCCATGCCAGCAGGGGCGCAATAATCATTGGAACGGGTTGTCCAGCCATATGATAATAAATCATGATAGCGATGCCTAAACCGATAGAAAAACCACCATAGATATAGATGAGAATTTTTTGCAGCCGAACCCATTTTAATGGACGGCAAAGACAATACAATATTAAAAGAATAACACTGCCAATGAGTGCATATTTCCAATACACGATACTACTCTTGCAAGACAGCCTAAAATTACGCCAAGCCATTGAGTGCGGGGAGCGGGTGAAAGTGTTAAATCTTGCATTTTAGAGTACTTCTTTTATATTTAATTTATGATTTGACTATATATTTTACTATTTGATTATCATCACAAGTTGAAACTAAAATATAAAAGCTCAACTTGCTTGAGTATAGTATGAAATATCAATAGGCTATTCATCTACAGATTTAGTTTTAACTAAAAACCATTAAAACTTATAGGGCAGAAGTCCAAAGTATTATTGTTAAGGCGCCGTACATATTGAGTTGTGGAGTTGAAGTGTAATAAAGAAAAATAGCCTGAGCAAAGGTCGATAAAGAAAAAATCAGATTTACTATGCTAAATAGGGGATAATCCCAATTAAAATCGCCCAAATAACTCTAGATGAAATATTTTTAAATAATATTTATCAATTAGTTAAACAATTCAAAATTAAAATAACTAATATTTAAAAATGGCAGCGCCGTGTGACTTATATAGCTTTATATTTTCAAGTTTTATTTAAATAATGATAAAAATCAATATTTCGTTGTCTGTAAGGTGGGCTTTTATCCTCTAGATTAGATAGACGCTCTTTTATTAATGCTCATCACAGCAAAATAGCCTAAGCAAAAAAAATATTTTAAAAATGGCAATTGATTAAATACCAATTATAAATAAAAATAAGAGAATTTAAGCAAAAGTAAAATAGAAAACAATGATCCTTAACCACCAAATTCACCAAAATATAGATCAATCAGCAAAAGTTCCTCTCGTATTTATTCATGGACTATTTGGAAGTTTAAATAATCTGGGCATGCTTGCACGTGAGTTTTATGACTTACAAACAGTCATTCAAATAGATTTACGTAATCATGGAAAATCTGCACATTCAAGCGAGATGAATTATGCGGTCATGGCGCAAGATATTTTGGAAACTTTAGATTTTCTCAATATTGAACAGTTTTCTGTAGTGGGACATTCTATGGGCGGAAAAATTGCGATGTATTTAACTGGTTTAGCCAGTAAGCGATTAGAAAAACTGGTTGTTTTAGATATTGCACCATTTTCCTACACTGAAAATCATCATGAGCAAATTTTTAAGGCTTTATTTGCTGTACAAAATGCACAAGTTGTCACTAGACAACATGCCAGCCAAATTATGCGTGACTATATAAGCGAAGAAATGGTGATTCAGTTTTTAATGAAATCCTTTGATAAAGGGCAGTGGTTATTTAATCTAGAAGCACTGTTTAATCACTACTTAAATATTCTACATTGGCAGGATATTTCAGCTTGGGAAAAAGAAGCTCTATTTCTGCGTGGTGGAAATTCTGCATATATTAGTCAAGCAGAACATTTTATTGCCATTGAAAAGCAATTTCCAAATGCAAAAGTTCAACTTATCGAAAATGCAGGGCATTGGTTACATGCTGAAAAAACCCAAGATGTGCTGACTAAAATAAAACAATACTTAAATTAATCAAAAAAGCAGCAACTTAAATACTCAGTTGCTACCTTCTATTAAAAACCCGTATTTTTGGCTAATAGCTCAGTTTCTGAAGTTAACTGATTTGCCATTTCAGCGGTTTTTTTAAGTCCCGCCATACGATATTCAGTATGACCATAATCTTGAATAGATTTCCAACGTCCACCCCAAGTCAAGCCAACTGATTCTGCAACTTCACCATACAGTTTATAACCTTGCATGGCCCATGGATCTCGTTCGGAAATCACCACTTTATTATTACGTTTAAATGCAATATCTGCAGCCAAACCAAATTGATGATAACTTTGGAAACCCTTGGCACGGGTAATATTACTGTTGGTGGCTAAAGAATTTTGTCGCTCAGGACTACGATAACCTTCCAATAACACCATTTCATAGCCATGGCGTTCCTGCATAATCTTAAACACCATGAGCAAACGCTGTTTATAGCGCGGATTCATTTTTTGCCATTTACGATCGGCCGATGCTAAATCACCAGACACATGCTGCAGAGGTAATTCTTGAGCAGTCGGATTAAAGACTTGAGCTTGAATACTGGATTGTGCAGCTTCAATGCTACTGGCGGCAATAATTGCTTCTTCAATTAAAGCGTCTTCTACCTCTGGCGGAGGAGAGAGTATTTGTCCATCTAGTAGCGCATAAATTTGTGGATCCACTTCTTTTAAATAATCAGCCTCAATTTTAGTGGGATCAATGGGTCGCGTGAATGTGAACATTAAGATACTGGCAAACAAAAAGAAGCCAGACACTAAAATCCACCACTGCTGTAAATGCCAATGCGACTGAGTCTGTTCGGGTGCAGCGGCATAATTGAGTTGTTCAGCAAATTGCTTTGCAACACTCAGTTGTCTCTTACTTTGAGGAATAAGCGCAAATAAAAAAGTTTGTACTTTTACTCTTAGCTCATAAAAAAACAGTAATGCCAGTCCACATGCCAAAGATAAAAAACATATCAGAATGAAAATAATCATGGAGTGACAGCAGTTTCTTTAACCACAAAAGGTGTTCTGGTTACCACAATTTTTGTAGAAGCCTGAGGTGCATCTTCAACCTCAATCTCCTTTTTTTGAACTTCACTTTTTACAACGGGTGTTGAAGTAATTTGTGTGGATAAAGGTAGCGCAGGTGTAGTTGCCTTTGGCCTTACTGTGGTTTTAACCGTATTGTTTTTTGTAGCATAAGACGGCGATACAAGATTGCTTACAGCAGGTTTTGTAGAAGTAACCGCTGGCTTTAATGGAGCCGGATGCATAAAAGCTTTACCTAAGTCTGCATCTTGTGGTTGAGGAAACTCTAGTGCATGTTCATCATCCGGTACAGAATTATTTTTAGTCACCTCATCGGATACCACTAAAGGCTTTTCAGCTACCTGAACTGTTGGGTTTTGATGACTCAAACTGCCTGTTTCAATATTGCTAGCAGGAGCGGCAAGTGCTTTGGCTTCAATGGGATTAGGCGTAGTATTCAAATTGTTAAAATACACATAACTGCCAAGAGCACTGATGAATGCACCGGCAAAAAAGCCAAAAATTCCATACATGACTGCTGTATGAGCTACCTTTTTAGTGGGTGGCAATATTCTTAAAGTCGTTTGTTTTTTATTGGCCATTTTAAAAATTTCTTAAGGTAGATGAATGGTGATATAGGCTTGCTCAACAGGCGAGCTAATCACATTTTGATAGTCAGCTAATGACGTATTTTTCTGATTGATCAGCATAAACTTTAAACCGACAAAGCTTAACAACGTAAAAATCAGTAAAAAAATCAGAATCCAAAAGAAAGGCAATTCACGGTGAATAATATGTTTAATTTGATCTGGCAAAGCTGCAAACGGCGAAAAAGAGGCTTTTTTACCTTTTAAGAAATCAATTTCATCACCAACACGTGCCACCAAATGATTGAAATTTTCAGTAGATTCCAGTCGAAATTTTCCATGAAAACCAAGCAGCATACAGTAATGAAAAACTTCTAAGGCAGCCAAGCGTGTTTTACCACGGCTACGTAGTACTTCTAAAATCTCAAAAAAGCGGTAACCAGCCAATTGCGAGCCGAATAAACTTAACTGTAATGGACTAATCATCCAATTATTTTGAAGATCAAAAAACTCAGCAGATTGTTGGGTGATGATGGTTTCATCAATTAGGGCACAATAAGCATATTTAGCATCTTCAATATCGTCTGCTGAAAACTGTAATTTACGTGCTTGATTTTCAAAACGATTCAATAAGTTTAAAATCTTGCTACGAAATTCTTCTGCATTTGACGGAATATATTGATTTTTTAACAGAAAAACAATGTAGAAGCCATCATGCAATAAATCAACCAAATTGCTTGATGACCCCGCTTTGGCCAAATGTGAGTTGGACACGGCGCCAACCCCAATTTGACCATCCTCAAAGAGTGAAGGTGAGTGCGTTTGTGTATTCATATCAAGTCTCTTAGCTGTTCATTACGGCAATTAGTTCAACCGAGATATCTTGGAAACCGGCAGGGATATAAATACAAATCGACTCTGCTTCAAGCATGCGTTGATACAAGTCGTTGTTGGGTTCAATTTCAAAATAACTTACGCCTGAACGCACAGGAATTGCAGTTGGAACTTGCATTAAGTGATGTAAAGGAATCACAGGTAAAGCCGCAACCACACGTTGCTCGACATCAACAGAGTTACCCACTTTAAAGCGAAGCGGAACCAATTGAACCAGTTCATGGGTTTGCATCATGCCACTTGAGACGGCGATATATAAACGCGTATCTCGTGTGATTTTTTCCGACTCTAAACTACCGAGCCAATAAGATGGTCGCACTTCTTTTAAAGCAATACTCATATAACGATTAGAAATAATGGTATCGAGTAATTCACGCAAAATAATATCTAATTGTGAAAAACTGTCTTGTAAATGATGATGTCGATAATGCGGTAATTGATCAACCTCATAGGCAGTTGAGAACGTCAGCAATGAACCAGTTAAACGCAGTAATTCAAAGAATAAGCGTTCTGGATGAATCTGCGGATATTGTAGTAAATGATTGAGACTGGTATAGGCGGTATTAAGTGCATTAACCAACCAAAAAGACACGATGTCACCTGAACGAAACTCAATAAGTTTCTGTTCATTTTCACGGCTATTGCTTTGAATGGCCTTAATTTTGGCTTTAATGATATTTAAGGTGCGCTTTAAACTTGATACCAACGTATCACAGGCTTCAATATGCAAAATAGGCGGAATAAACTTACGGTCTAATTCAAAATTACCCGAACTTTGGCGTTTTACTTTTGCCACCGGTAAATATAAAAAACCATCTAATTGATGATCAGGTTCCTGATGTGATTCAAATAATTTAAACTCAGCACGGCGTCTTAATAAAGTAATATCTGCGGCAGTGGCATCGGTGAACAAATCATGCGTTTCAACAAGATGTGAGTGATAGCGACTTGGCTGTGAACTTTGTTCAAAAGAGACATTTTTTTTATTGGCTTGAATAATCGGCAAAGCTAAATAAACCGTCATTTCACCGCGTAAATTTAAATCATCCAATTGAATCGGCTGCGGCAATAAATCACGTGCCGGTGCTTGGTAGATATCACCATCTTGCCAAAGCATTTCTACGTGCTCTAAAGCCAGTACATGATTATTTAATTGAATTTCATCAAATTGAATGGACTGAATTCCATATGCAAATGGAATAGTCGAGCGAATCGTGTGATTTAAACGCTGTTCATGATAGGCATCTTGTAATTGAAAATGTTGTGGACGTAAAAATAAACCTTCACCCCAAAGAATCTTTTCTGCTTTAAACATCTCATTTACCCATCGTTATATGTGTCATTCGTATTTCTTTGTACACCCAAAATTTCATGCACCGCTTCTAAAGGATCTTCATGCTTAATGACCTGTGCTAACCATTCATGTAGTGGCATCTGACTCCATTTAATTGTTTTTTGTAGCATATAGCTGACTGGACTATGCGGCTCATTGAGTTGAAAATAATCACTAATCTCTTGTAGAACCTGCATGGCTTGTTCACGGTTGGCCACGTGACTTTGTATGTGTGGCTGAAACGGTTGATTGATTGCAGATGCAGCAACCGCTATATGCTCAGTAAGCTGCGTTGATGTTTGCTGATCTGCCGCAGATTTTTCATCTACGCTATCTGCTGTAGCCATAGCAGGCTGTAAACCAAAAGCCTCAGTCTTATATATTTTCTTTAAATTGCTATGAAGCGACTCTAATTGCGATTCTATGGCAGCAAAACTGGGAGCATCAACACCCATCAAGCCATCCAACACTTCTCTTAAAATATTCCACTGTTTTAAAATCTCTAAAAACGCTTGATAGTTTTTATATTGGAACGATTTAGAGGTGTTAAATAGCTCTTGTTCAAATTGCTCTAATGATGTATTTGTCGGTACATCATCATAATCTTCAGTATGTTTACGGCGTAAGTTTTGTTGATGTAATAAAGCCTCATAATCTATTAAAGAGTAGGAGATGGCTGTATTGGTAATGGCTGTTTTTTTAATTAATACAGGAAGTTGATTAATCAATCCTTGTAACAAACCTAAGCGCTGATCTAAATCATCTTCGGCAATTTCTGGATGTAATAACATCCAAAACTCAGTTAAGCTTTGCTGGGTTAACTCAAGTCCTTTGGCAATACCCTCAAAACCATACAGATTTGACCAAGCTTCAAGTAACCAACCATATAAACGAATATCTTTGGTTTTTTCAGTTAATAGCTCAATCGATTGACTACTAACAAATGCCCAATCCGCTTGCTTGGGTTCAGCAACCCAATCGCCTTGTTCTAATAAGGGATCATCTTGGATTCTGGCTTTTTTAATGGCATAAAACTCATTGGAAAAAGAACAATCTATTCCACAAGGAGCTTCATCTGAAATTACTTTCAACAATCCTTCGAGTTCTAAGCTCATAGTTTACCTTTTTAATCTTGCTAAAAATTATGCTTCAAGTGCTTTGGTTTTTTTGGGCTGTTTTTTGCTTGATTTTATAGGCGGATCAATTCGATAAATCATCTCATCATCTTTGACATGAATTGCAATCTGCTGAGGCACTTTTTGCGCAGCTAAGCCCACTAAAATCTGTGTCGCTAATGCAGGTAGTAACGATGCATTCAGAATATTGTCAATTGTACGTGCGCCACTATCCACTTCAGTACAACGACTGAGCAGCAATTCCAGCAAATCTTCGCCATAAGTCACCTTGGTTGAATATTGCTGTTCTAGGCGCTGAGTAATCTTAGACAACTTATGTTCAATAATGCGTATTAATAAATCATCATGTAAGGGGAAATAAGGCACCACGCGCATACGGCCTAAAAATGCCGGTTTAAACTGTTGATATAGACTTGGTTTGATTTTTTCAATCAATTGCTCTGGCGTTGGCCATTCTTCAACAGCGACATTTAAACAGGCTTGCATAATTGCACTTGAACCACAGTTACTGGTTAACAGAATAGTGGTATTTTTAAAGTCGATTACTCGACCTTCGCCATCTTCAAGCGTACCTTTATCAAAGACCTGATAAAACAGCTCTTGAACGTCGCTATGTGCTTTTTCAATTTCATCTAATAACACCACACTATACGGATTACGTCGCACAGCCTCAGTTAAAACGCCGCCTTGACCATAGCCGACATAACCCGGAGGCGCACCTTTAAGTGATGAAACGGTATGTGCTTCTTGGTATTCCGACATATTAATAGTAATTAAATGAGATTCACCTCCATATAATTCATTGGCCAATGCCAAAGCTGTTTCGGTTTTACCGACGCCACTTGGGCCAACCAATAAAAACACACCTTGCGGTTTATTCGGATCTTCAAGTTTTGCTTTAGAGGTTTTAATGCCTTGAACCAATTGATGTAAGGCATAGTCTTGACCCATCACACGTTCAGACAACTTATCTTCTAAGCTTAAAATCTTTTGAATTTCATCACTCAACATATTGCCGATAGGAATACCGGTCCAATCAGAGATAATCTCATTGATAATTCGGGTATTAACGCGCTCAAAGACCAAAGGCGTTGCACCTTGTATTTCCGTCAATTGTTGGCGTAAAGCAGTGATGGTTAATTGGTGTTGCTCATGATGTTCAGGTTGTAAATCTTGTTTTTTCAGTGCCTGAATTTTTTGTACTAATGCTAATTCTGCATGCCATTGCTGTTCGGTATGCAGAATTTCTGCATCGAGCAGTGCAATTTTTTGCCTTAAAGCCTCTAGGCGCTCATGATGACTGGCAATATTTTTATGTTCATTGTCTAAAATTGATTGTTCCAGATGCAAATTATGTTGCTGGGCTTTGAGTTGATCTAACTTAACCGGCTGCGCATTTTGTGTTAATGCCACACGAGCAGCAGCTGTATCAAGCACACTGACCGCTTTGTCCGGTAATTGTCGACCGGTAATATAACGATGAGAAGAACGTACGGCGGCAACAATTGATTCATCATCAATATGTAAATTAAAATGATTTTCCATAACCGGAATCATGGCACGTAGCATATCAATTGCCACATCTTCAGTAGGTTCTTCAATTTTTACCACTTGGAAACGTCGACTTAAAGCAGCATCTTTTTCAAAATATTGTTTGTATTCTGCCCATGTGGTTGCAGCAATTGTACGCAACTCACCACGTGCTAACGCTGGCTTGAGTAAATTTGCAGCATCATTTTGACCGGCTTGCCCACCTGCGCCAATCAGTGTATGCGCTTCATCAATAAATAAAATAATAGGATGACTTGAACTTTGAACCTCTTTCATCACTTGCTTTAAGCGATTTTCAAACTCACCTTTAACGCTTGCACCTGCCTGTAATAACCCCATATCTAAAGTGTGTAAATGTACATTTTTTAAAGCATCGGGCACTTGGTTATTGGCAATCTTAAGTGCTAAACCTTCGACTACAGCAGTTTTACCGACACCCGGTTCGCCGGTTAAAATCGGATTATTTTGACGACGGCGCATTAAAATATCCAACATCAAGCGAATTTCAAATTCACGCCCAATCACTGGATCAATATCACCATTTTTGGCTTTTTCAGTCAGGTTAATGGTGTATTGATCTAAGGCAGGAGTGGTTTTTAAACGTGGTTCTGCTGGCTGCGTGTTGCTGTCATCTAAATCATCTTGGGGCTGTTCAGAGACATGTTCTGTGCTTTTTACACAGGTATCTAAAAACTTATGTTTGATAATCTCAATCGGCAATAACTCAAATAAGCTCGAAGCACGTAGCGCAATTTGATAAAGATCAGGCGCAGTTAATAAAGCCACCAATAAATGGCCACTGCGAATCAATGGATTTTGCTGTGCCGATGCCAATAACCAAGCTTGTTCTAATAAACGTACAATCGATTTTGCAAAAATAGGACTACGGCTATTGCCTTTGGGCAATTGAGAAATACTTTCTTGTAAATCATCACTGAGCCCATCAAGGGAAATCTTATACTTTGCCAATAAGAGCTGTAGATCATTGCTTGAATCTTGTTTAAGTAACTCTAGAAATAAATGTTCAACTTCTATCTCATAATTTTGTTGCGCAATACAGCTATTGGCTGATTTTTCTAATGCAAGACGGGCACAAGAAGATAACTTCGTGATTAAAATTTTTAAATTATTCATACATTACCCAAGATTCTATAATAACGATCAGTTTTTATCTTCTTTTCAGTATTTAATTCTTATCACCCAAATTTACTTAAATACTTATAAAAAACAACAACTTATATTTTTATATTAAAACACTTTTCATATTCTACATATTTTTTAGAAAAGTTAAAGGACATTTGGACGAATTCAGTCTTTTTTACATTACTTAACAATAATACCTAATTAATAACAATCATGTAGGTTGACTTGATACAAGAATTTTCGTTAAATCCGCAACATTGATTTGAAGTCATAAAAAATTAAATTCGAAAAATCGTACGCTAGGATTCAATCTTTGGCGGCGATTAAACTTAGAAAAACTTGGGGAATATTTTGAATAAAAAGATTTTTTATCTATCGTCAATTGCAATCATCTCAATCAGTCAACTTACTTTTGCAAGTGAGCAAGCGCCTGAACTTAAAAAGAGCTGTTTAAAAGACTATGCTCTGGTTTCTAGTGAATTAGATTCTAATCTGATTAATATTTATAGCCAAATATGCGATAAAAAGAATAAGAAAAATATTGTTCTGCAAAACGAATTACTCATTCAAGCTGCGCAACAATATCAAAAATTAGGTCATAATTTAAAAGCCTTACAATTGGTCGATAGTTTACGTAAACAAAATATTCAACATACTGCACTGACGGATATTAGTTTCCTTGCAGGCGTGGATATCGCCAATAAAGCTTTACAGCAGATGCGTAACAATGAGATGCGTTATTTAAGTTTAGAAGGCACGTATCCAGCGGCTAAACAATTGTCTGATGGGATTCGTGCATCACTTCCTGAACCTGATACCTCCGATGCAAAACCGGTGAGCATCAGCGTAGCTAAACCGAAGAAGGTGGTTAAATCAAGCCCCGTTAAAACGACTACAAATCGCGTCACTAATAAAGCGGTAACGCCAAGTCGTTCAAAACCCGCTAATGTTGCTGCAACACCAGTTAAAGCGCCAGCAGAAAAACCAAAAGCTTCGGGATCTAGCCCATTCGCTTCATTGAAATAACAATTAAAATAGGAGAAGACTTATGGCTAAGCGTGAAAGTGTACAGAAAAAATTACAGCGTATTCGTCCGCCACGTGTACAACTGACCTATGATGTTGAAGTTGGCGATGGGAAAGAAATCAAAGAGTTGCCTTTTGTGGTTGGGGTATTAGGCGATTTTTCTGCGGCTTCAGAATTAGAGAAAACCAAATTAAAAGATAAGAAATTTATCAATGTTGATTTAGAAAATATTGATGAAGTAATGGAATCTTTAGCACCACGTGCCGCTTTTCGCGTTGAAAATACTTT
Organism: Acinetobacter harbinensis; assembly: GCF_000816495.1. GTDB lineage: Bacteria > Pseudomonadota > Gammaproteobacteria > Pseudomonadales > Moraxellaceae > Acinetobacter > Acinetobacter harbinensis. The sequence goes on along the minus strand of NZ_JXBK01000001.1, from coordinate 1,700,948 downwards.
AACTGAAGAAGGCGGGCAAATTGGTGTCGATTTAACCTTTAATTCGATGCAAGATTTCCGTCCAGAAAATGTAGCGCAACAAGTTGATCCACTGCGTAAATTGGTACAAGCCCGCGAACGTCTAACGGATTTACGTAATAAAATTTCCAATAACGAACGTCTTGAAGATTTATTGGATGAAGTTTTACGTAATACCGATCAAGTACGTGAATTAAGTGCGGAGGCAGAGCATGAATAATTTACAAACTGCGACTGCAAGCACTAGCGACGTTGCAGAACTATCACTACTTGACTCCATTGTTGAGCAAAGTCGCATTGCGCGTAATGATGAAGAACATGGTCGTACCAAAAGCTTAATTGGTGGTTTGGCGCGCGAAGTCATGGCAGGAACCATTGTGGTTTCAGAAAACATGACCCTGTCAATTGATAAAAGAATTGCAGAAATTGATGCGTTAATTTCAAGTCAGTTAAGCGAAATTATGCATCATGAACAATTTCAAAAAATTGAGTCTACTTGGCGTGGCCTTTATTATTTCTGTCAAGAAACTCCGTCACATTCTTTAATTAAAATTCGTATGTTAAATACGACCAAAAAAGAATTAACCAAAGATTTTCAAAGTGCAACTGACTTTGACCAAAGCACTTTATTTAAGAAAATCTATGAAGAAGAGTATGGCTCTTTTGGTGGTGCACCTTATGCCACTTTAATCGGTGATTTTGAGTTTGATCGTACACCCTCTGATCTGTATTTATTAGAACAGATTTCTCATGTGGCTGCCGCAGCGCATGCACCGTTTATCTCAGCAGCAAGTCCGCATATCTTTGGTTTAGACTCCTATACCGATATGGATCGTCCACGTGACGTTGCGAAAATATTTGAAACTGCTGAATATGTACAATGGCGTTCATTCCGTGAAAGTGAAGATGCGCGCTACGTGGCATTGACTATGCCACGTGTATTGGGTCGTCTCCCATATCATCCGAAAGATGGCACCATCACTGAAGGTTTTAACTTTGTTGAGCAGGTGAGCGGGCGAGAACATGATGAATATTTATGGATGAATGCGGCTTATGCATTTGCAACACGACTGACCAATGCTTTTGATATGCATGGTTGGTGTGCGGCTATTCGCGGAGTTGAAGGTGGTGGTTTGGTTGAAGGTCTACCGGTACATACCTTTAAAACCAATGATGGTGAAGTGGTCTTTAAGTGTCCAACCGAAATTGCCATTACAGATCGTCGTGAAAAAGAGCTCAGTGATTTAGGTTTTATTCCTTTAGTACATTGTAAAAATACAGATTATGCTGCATTTTTTGGTGCGCAATCTGCACAAAAACCGAAGAAATATAACACCGATACCGCCAATGCCAACTCTGCTTTATCCAGCCAAATTCAATATATTATGGCCGTATCGCGTATTGCGCATTATTTAAAAGCCATGATGCGTGACAAAATTGGTAGTTTTGCATCGGCAGGCAGTGTTGAAGTATTTTTAAATGAGTGGTTATCACAATACGTCCTACTAGACGATGGTGCCTCTCAAGAAGCCAAAGCGCAATATCCACTTCGCGAAGCTTCGGTAAAAGTTGTAGAGAATCCCGCTCAACCGGGGCACTACAAGTCTGTGGTTTTTTTAAGACCACATTTTCAGCTAGATGAATTGTCAGTCTCTTTACGACTGGTTACTGAGTTACCTCAGTCATCTAATTAATAAAATGCAATTTGAGAATAACTTTAAATTAAAATAGGAAGCTTAAATAATGAAAGATATCTATGTACAATTTCGAGGGAAGTATAAAGTCGACGGCGAATCTCGTGACTCAGAGCACAAAGATTGGCTAGAAGTTAATTCTTGGACGCACAATATCCGTCAGCCAAAATCTGCAACATCTTCAAGTGTAGGTGGTCATACTGCGGAACGTGTTGAGCATGCAGATATGCTATTCCTTAAAGATTTAGACGCAACCAGTCCAAAACTGTGGGAAGCATGTTCAGCGGGTTACACATTTGATGAAGTACAGATTGATTTTTATCGTGCCAATGGCGATAAACGCGTGAAGTATCTGCAAATCAAATTAAAACACGTGTTGGTATCAAGCGTAACGCCTAACGTGACCCAAGAAGGTGTACCGACTGAAGCCTTTGGTTTGAAATATGCTGCTGTAGAGTGGACATATAATCAACAAGATATTAATGGCACACAAAAAGGTGCTGTGACTAAAAAATGGTCACTTTCAAATAATACTGCCTCTTACGCAGCATAATACAATAGAGGCTAACTCGGGTTAGCCTCTATTTTTTCGCTATTATTTTAATAAATTAGTCCAACATGAATCTAGATCAGTTATATCCATACGGTTTTAGAAGTACCTTATTTGATCGGATTCTGCCTGAAAATGAGCAGAATTATCAGGGGATATCGCTACAAGAATTACGTGAATCAATTGCTTCAGATTTAGAAGATTTACTCAACAGTCGTATGGCCAAATTAGATCATGTTATCGATGATTTTCCTTTGGTTAAACACTCGATTTTACAATTTGGAATTATTGATTTTGTGGGTTTATCAACGGCTAATCCCATGGACCGCGATAAAATTTGTCAGTCAATTCAACAATCCATTGCTGCTCAAGAACCCCGCTTAAGACAAATTAAAGTTGAAATGCTGCTTGATGATCATAATATGGGCGCATTATGTTTAAGCATTCACGCTTATTTAAATATTTATCCTTTATTTGAACCCGTTGTTTTTGATGCCTTGTTAAAACCCACCACACAACAATATGTGATTTCTGCAAGATCCTAAGTGAGTTTTCTGTGATTGAAGAACTGTTACCGTATTATGAGAAGCAATTACAAGAATTTTCACAACAATCACGTGATTTTGCACAAAAATATCCGAAAATTGCACAGCGCTTAGCACTGAATCAAGAACAAATAGATGACCCGCATATTGAGCGTTTAATTCAATCCTTTTCGCTCATTGCTGCTCGTATTGATAAGAAACTGGCAGACAGTTATGAGGTGTTCACCCGATCATTATTTGAGGTGATGTTCCCGCAATATCTGCGTCCTTTTCCGGCGTGTTCAGTGGTGAGTTTTGAAGATGTGAATAAATTAAAGCAATTAACAGAAGCACACCTCATTCCACCGGCCACCACCCTAAAATCACGTAGCTTTAAAGGTGTTCAATGCGAATTTAACACCACCAGAGAAGTGAAATTACTCCCGATTTTATTAACTGATCTGAACTTCAAAACCAATCCCAGCTTACATATGCATTTAAATCAAAATGCGACGCTAAGCTTTGCTTTTGAATGTTTCAATCAAAGCAAGGATGTACTGGTTCAGGAAAAATTACCGATTTATTTGGATGCGATTTCAAATTTTCCGTTACAGGTGTTGGATAGTATATTTAGTCCTGAAACGCAGTTTTCATTAAAAGTTGGCAACAGCTTTATTGATATTAAAAATCCTTTTGAAGTGATGGGTTTTGCAGAAAATGAAAGTTTATTGCCGATTGATCAACATACCCATCATGCCTATCGCTTGTTACTGGAGTATTTTTGCTTTCCTGAAAAATTTAACTATTTGAATTTAAACTTAAATTTTTTAACTCATTTACCTGTTGATCAAGCAGAATTTGAATTACTCATTCACTTAAAACTTAATTTAAATGACCAAGCCTGTATTCGGAATTACAGTGAACTGAATATTGCGAATTTTAAGTTATTCTCAACCCCAGTGGTCAATCTATTTAAGAAGCAGGCTGAACCACAAAAAGTGGATCATAAACAATTAGAATACTCTTTAATGACCGATGCACACCATCCAGAATTTTATCAAGTGTATTCAATTCTAGAGATGAATATGATTCGGGAAAAGAGCAATCAGAATCAGGTTAGTTTTCCTATTTTGCCATTTTTTGCCATGAGTCATTATCATCAAGAAAGTGTGCCATTTTTTTATAGTTTAAATAGCACACAATTACAGAATAAATTTAATCCAACCACATATTCAATTACCTCTAAACAGTTGCTGCCACAGAGTACTAAATCGGATTTTATTAGCACTCAATTGTTGTGCTCAAATCACGATTTACCACATGAAGCGCTGAGTCAGGCCAATAATGTACTCAATTTAAATGACAGTAGTCTGGCACGGCGTGCGCTCATTTTAAAAAGACCGACTAAACCTTATTATTTTGAACAAAATAAGAATCAGCAATGGCGAATCATTTCCCATCTGTCTTTAAATACTTTACCCCTGATGAAAGGTGATGCCTTAAGCCATATTAAAGAGTTGTTAGAGCTGTATAACTTATCTAAATTAAAAGAAAATTATTTAATTATTGATTCTATTAAAAGTCTCGATTTTTCGTTAACGCAAAAACTGGTTGAAGCCAAGCCTTTTCCTTTATTTGTACGTGGCGTCAAAGTCAATTTGACCATTGATCCGCAAGTTTTTAGAGGGCAGAGCCTGTATATTTTCACCCAGCTGTTGAGTCATATTTTTAATTTAAAAGTTCAAATGAACAGCTACGTCGATTTAGTGGTCAGTGATTTTTCTACCCAACAGGAGTTATACCAATGTGTGCAAAACATTGGTGGCAAGAAGCTTCTATAATAGATGATCTGATTACCACACCTACATCTTATGGCTTTGTTCAGGCGACACGTTTATTGCGGCATAGATCTGATACTTCAGCGCAGTATTGGGCCAATGACTTTAAATTTCACAGCTCGTTAAATCTTAATTTTCCACTGGCTGAAATTGAGAGCTTAAGCGTTGAAGATGAACGTATTTATCTAACCAATTTAATGGTCGGTTTAACCGGTATACAAGGCGCTTTACCCTATACTTATACACAAAAAATTAAACACAGTGGTCGACATCAAAAAGTAGAAACCATTAACTTTTTAGGTTTATTCAATCATAAACTCACCGCACAATATGTTGATGCCAGTTTGGCTTATCACTTGCCGATACGTTATGAAATTGAAAAAGAAAATGATTATATTAATATTCTGCATGCGTTAAATGGCTATGTGGCCGCTCAACAAAACCAAGCAGAATTAGATGATTATTTTGCAGAATTTTCGGGCTTAATGCAGGGACAAAATAATACCACTTATGCTTTAACCACCATGCTGAAGTGTATTTTTAAAACCAATTTTAAAATTAAAGAATTTATAGAAGAAAAATTTAAACTAGACGATTCTCAAAAACTGACCTTAGGCGGTTTAAATGCAGGCTTATTGGGTGTGAATAGTTTTTGTGGGGAAAATATTCGTCAAATTGATGAAAAAATTGAAATTCAAGTGGGGCCATTATCAAGAGCAGAATATTTAAGCTTTCTTCCCAATCAAACGATGAGTGAAAAGCTTAAAAAACTGCTTAGTAGTTGGTGTAGCCCCACCTTAATGGTGGATTTACGGCTCATTTTAAAAGCAGAGGCAATTCAACCTCTGTGCTTAAATGCCCAATCCCATTTAGGTTTAGCACAAGGGGCTTTTCTGATGCCGAAAGCACCCGAACATAATTCAGAGACGTGTTATGCACTGTTGGCCGACTTCTCATGATTAAACTGATTCTTGCAGTTTTTAGCAGTATTTTTATTTTGGTCAGTGCCGCACTGATCTATTATTGGCGTGATATTCAATATGATCCATCTGCGATGGACTTGTTTTCTTATTTTATACTTTTGCCATTAGTTTTATCTTTTGTCTTGCTTTCACCTTATTTGATTTATCAAGCTTATCAGAGCTATAAAAAGCATAAACAACAGCAAGCGTTACGACTACAGCAACAAGCAACCCCACAAGTGGTAGAGCAAAAACAAGACGTTGTAGCAGTGAAGTGGTTAAATCTCAATCTTTTTTCTTCCTTTGCCTTGAGTGCGTTTGGAGAAGATGATGCCATTATTGATGAATTAAAAAACTTTAAAAGTCCCGAGTTGGATCCTAGCTTAACCAATAATTATGGTTTACCGGTCTTGTCTTACCGCATTACGGCGCTGGATGAGCAACTAGATGCAGACAGCACAATAGAAGAAGGGCGTACGGCACGAATCAAGGCTTTAATTCAACAACAATTAGAACAACAATGTGAAACTTTATACAGCATAGCTGAGCACTTAAAGCAGTCTGCTTTTTTTTATGATAGTGAAATTGCATATCAATATCGGATGCATCCGGCATGGATAGATGCGAATTATCAAAGTGATGATCCAGACCATGTAGAGCAACAGGCGCAGCAAGTACCGCGTTTAAACCAACTTAATATTCATTTGTTATTACCTTATAACCTGTTATTGCTGTGGGATGAACATTCAGCGCAAGCCATGCTGTTGGATTTTATGCAGACATTAGGCGTGGTTTCACAGCAAGTGAATATTCAGCATCATTTTATTGAGCAAGCCAATGCCTATAGCGATTGGTTGACTTTATTAGATGAAATTTCCACACAAACTGAACAAGTTTCTGTACTCATCAATGTGGATTCTGAAATTGATCAAGATGTATTGGATGAAAAAATGTGGCAAACCGATCATTATGTGGCCGCAGAATTTGCATCTAGCTGGTGTATCGCTGCACCAGACGTTAAAATTCAACAGGCCGAAGCCATCAAACAGCTGAAAATTGCGTTAAATGTACAGGATTTATCTGCTTGTTTAAGTCACGGCGCACCAGATTCTGTAGACGCAATTGAGCAGGAGCAGCCTTTTGTATTGCTGTTAGATGAGGCAACAGAGATTAAAGTGATTAAGCAGACCAACCAAACATTTGCAGCTGCTTTGATTGAAAGTCATCATTTTTTACATATCAAACCAATTTTTGGTGATACGCAAGCGTTGGCAAAAATTGGTGGCTTTATGTTGGGACCGCATTTATCTACGCAGAATACGGCAATGATCTATAGCACTGATCAAGCCTCTACTCATGCCTTTTTTCAAGCTAATCTTGAATCGCATTCACTTAAACCCGTCATTTAAATTTAAATAAAGATGAATAAAATAACGAGAGTCACATGTTTCATACCATTTTAGGCTATTTCTGGCAGTACGTAACCAATCCCAAAGCCATTATTGCACTATCTTTTTTAGTGGCATTAATTTCTTCTTATAATCTCATTCCGCGCCATATTTTTTGGGCACTGATTGCCGCTTATGCACTGGCAGTCATTGGCTATGGTATTTACTGGTTAATTCAAAAACGTCGTCATTCTAAGCAGGGTGAAATGCTGACCGAGGCCATCGAGAGTGATCTTGACGCACGATTTGGCAAGCAAAATGATAAAGGTGAACTGCAACTAATCCAGCAGCAGATGAAAGAGTCGATTCAATTGATTCGTAAATCCAAGCTGGGAGATAAAAGAGGAAATGCCGCTTTATATGAATTGCCTTGGTATATGGTCATTGGTAATCCGGCCGCGGGGAAAAGTTCCGCTATTTATAATTCTGGGCTTAAATTTCCGTTTGAAGAATCACATCAAAAAATGGTGTCTTCTGGCTTAAGTGGTACACGTAACTGCGATTGGTTTTTCTCCACCCAAGGGGTGTTACTGGATACTGCAGGACGCTATTCAGTCTATGCAGAAGACCAATCAGAATGGCTGGGTTTTTTAAATTTATTAAAGAAAATTCGTTCTAAAGCACCCATTAACGGCTTAATTGTGATGGTCAGTATCTCTGAATTAATCAGTCAGAGCCCTGAGAAATCAATTAAATTGGCGAAAAATTTACGCGCCCGTATTCAAGATTTAACCGAACGTCTAGAAGTGTTTACACCTGTGTATTTGGTGTTTTCAAAAATGGATTTAATTGCCGGTTTTACCGACTTTTTTGATTGCTATGAAGCCAATGAATTCGATCAGGTTTGGGGTGCAACATTACAGTACGATCTTAATTCCAGCCAAAATGCAGTTGAGCTTTTCGAGAAGCATTATTCTATTTTATATGAAGGTTTAAAAGCAGTCAGCACCACACATCTAAGCCGTCGTCATTCGGAAAATATCTCACCCAGCGTGATGACTTTTCCTTTAGAGTTTAAAAGCCTCAAACCAATCTTGTCGACGTTTATTGGCACTCTATTTGAAGAAAATCCATATCAATTTAAACCGGTATTTCGTGGCTTTTATTTTACCAGTGCCTTACAGCATGGCGTTGTAGAAAGCCCGATGACGGCGCAAATTGCGCAGGATTTTTTATTATCTAAAACCGCCAGTAGTGACCAAAGTATTTCTCATCATTCTGCTGAACAGCAGCACGGTTACTTTCTAAAAAGCTTATTTTCAGAGGTAATCTTAAAAGATAAAGATTTGGTTAAACAGCACATTAATCCCGAGCGTAAAAAACAGCGCTACTTAACCTTTATGGCGGCTTTGGTTGGGGTATCGATTATTTTAAGTTTATGGCTGTGGTCATATCGAAATAATCAACAATTGATTGCAGATGTACAAGCCGATTTAAATCGAGTAGTGCAATTAGAAAAACAATCAGGACAAGAGTTGTCCTCGCAGTTTGATGCATTATTGATCTTGCAACAACGTATGCAGCAATTGGATCAATTTGAGCAAGATAAACCGCTGAAATTTGGTTTTGGCTTGTATCAAGGCGATGAATTGCACGACACCTTAAAAGCTGAGTATTTAAAAGGGGTAAAATTTCTGGTTTTACAGCCGACTCAGCAAAATATTGCGCAATATCTACAACGGGTCAAAAACAATCAAGCTGCACTTCAAGCCAATCATATTCATTTAGATGTAAAAGCCGCCGCAAGCAATCAGCAGTATTTAGAACCCTCTGACAGCAACCCACAAGATGCTTATAACGCGCTTAAAGCCTACTTAATGATGAGCAATCCACAATATATGGATTCAGGGCATTTAAGTGATCAAGTCACCCGTTTTTGGCGTTCTTGGTTAGATTCCAATCGCGGTCAAATGCCACGTGGCGAGATGATCCAAAAAGCGGAGCAAATTTTATCTTATACGATGACATTGGCCAATGATCGAAGCTTTCCGGTTCTTGAGTCTGATCCGTTAATTGTAGATCAAACGCGTCAAACCTTATTGGCTGTAACGCAAGGTATTCCAGCACGCGATCGGGTTTATAATGAAATTAAGATGCGTGCAGCGGTGCGTTATCCAGCCGTGACCACCAAACAATTGGTCAAAGAAAATGGCCAAAATGTCATTTTGGGCAGTTATGCCTTACCGGGTATCTTTACCTATAAAGCATGGTCGGAATATGTTGAATCAGCCATTGATCAAGCGGCTAACCGTCCTACGGACAGCAAAGATTGGGTGTTAAACAGTACACAATCTGACGATTTAACATTTAGTGGCAGTCCAGATCAAATTCGTAAGCAATTAACCGCGCTATATAAGCAAGAATACATTGCAGAATGGCGTAAATTTTTAAATGGGGTTTACTACGCCAAAACCACGGACTTTAAACAGCAAAGCAAAAATATTGAACTTTTAGGCGAGGCTGAAAATTCACCTATTCGTGCTTTAATCGAGCATATTGCACGAGAAACCAGTTGGGATAATCCGATTGTACAAGCGGAATTGGCAGCTCCAAAAACAGGTTTTGTGGCATGGTTTAAAGCTAAAGTTCTCAATAGAAATGAAGTTAAAGCCGTGCAAGCATCTAACCCAGCGCAAGGAATTATTGCAAAAGAATTCCAGATGTTTTATCAAATGGTGCGTAAGCGTGACGATCAGCAGAATAAATCACTGTTAGATGAATATATGCAGTCATTGGCACAAGTTCGCAGTAAGTTTAATGACCTAAAAAGCGCGGGGGATATTGGTCCATCGACCATAGCACTGGTTAAGCAAACCATTAATGAGCAAACTTCGGTCTTTAACCAAACACAAAAAGTGATTGATGAGAAAATGTCAGTGGGTTTAAATGAGATTGATCAACAAATGCTGCAAAAATTGTTGATGAATCCACTTACCCAATCTTTTGATAGTTTATTGATTCCAGCACAGGATGAACTGAATAAATTATGGCTGATTAAAGTCAATCAACCGTTTAAAGACAATTTAAGCCAGAAATATCCGTTCAATTCCTCTGCCACACTGCAAGCCACCAGCAATGAAATTAGTCAAATTTTTGGTGAAAATGGCAGTATTGCGCGCTTTGTCAAAGATAATCTCGATCCATTGGTGATTCGTCGCGGTTATAGTTTAACCTCGAAAACGTGGAAAGATTTAGGTATTAGTTTAAATCCACAGTTTGTGGTGAATTTCCAAACCTATGTTTCACCCAATAACGCCATGGCCACCGGTGAGTTAAATCAAACTGCCGCGCCAGCTGCGGTTAATCAATCTAACTTCCAGTTCTATCCTTTAGAGAATCCACAGTTATTGTCTTATACCATTGATATTGATGGCCAAAGAATGGTCTATGAAAATGGCATTCAACAGTGGGTGAATTTTGTCTGGCCAAATAAAGGCGCTATTCCAGGGGCGCGAATTACCGCAGTTGATTTAGATGGCAAGAGCTATACCGTTTTCGATGAACCTGGTGAATATGGTATTAACCGTCTGATTGATGGCGCACAGCGTACTCAAGGCAATGGTAGTTTTGAAATGGTATGGAAAAGTCAGCAAAATTCTAATATTTCGGTCAAAGTGAACTTCCGCTTAATTAGTGGAAATTCAGGTGGTGTCGGTTCAAGTCGCGACTATGCTGGAATGTCGTTGGTCGATCGTGTGGTGAACAATAAATCCATTCGTGTGGTTGCTGCACAGGCTGCGCCTACACCTGTAGCCGCGGTAAAACCGACCACACAGAGTGCTGGAGTCACACCATGATTGAGCAAAAAGCAGTAAATGATTTTGTCAAAGGCAAGGAGCGTGTTGATGTATGAGATGAAGACCTTGCCACTGTACTACGGTAAATATCCAGCATGGGGCGATTTTCTTAAAACACGTGGACAGTCTGCTTTAATTCAATTAATAGACCAATGGATTACTGAAGCTTTGGAATCGGCAATGCAATCGCCAGATTTTAGTAGCAGCTATAGCAAACTGCCTTCACTGGATTTTCTAATTGCCAATCCACAAGACAATAAATTTTTGCTGGCCAACCTAATTAGCAGTCAGGACAGTTCCGGCCGACAATTTCCAATGGTCTTAAGTCATCTATTAGAAGTAGACAGCGCATATGATAATATCTCATACGCGCCCTACAACTATAAACATACCTTAATTGATTTATTTCAAAAAAATCGTGTGATGCGCTCCATTCGGGACCCTGATCTTTTACTGGATAAATTAAGTAAATTAAGCAATGATATTCAGGTGTTTAGTCATCTAGAAAGTGCCGCATTGTATGAGCGGCACACCATTCATTCCTTTGCACAATTAATGAAAATTAGTCCGGATGCACTGGCACAAAGTATGATTGGACTGGGATTGTTGCTGCAGCCTGTACTTCAACATGGCACAGAAAGATTAAAAAAAGTCCTGATTTTACCAATCAATAATGCCAGTTATTGCTATGAAATTGGCGCTTTCTGGATCAACTTAATTAATCATTTTGTCTCTGAGCAGGATGTCGAGCTATTCATGGGGATTATTCATGCGGACTCACCGACGCTGATCTGTGGCTTTCAAGGTGCTGATATTCTGGCATTAAGTGAGATATTTACCCAGAATATGCATTCACAGCATTGGGTGTCTTTAGTGACTGCAGAGTGGATTGATGCGCATTTAGAACAAAATGCAGGTTTGGCAGCTTTAGAGCAATCATTGTGCGAACGTCAATTAAGCTTAACGCAAGCGATCAAACTCTTTAGACAAACTTTTGTAGATGAATAAAATATGATAAAAATATACTATTTTAAACGCCTCTGTAGTGCTTTCTTAGCTTTAACTGTAAGCCTAGCAGCCTCTGCTGAACCTATTGTCATTGAAGGCGCTGTACCCAATGAAGCAACCAAAAATGCAATTTTAAGTAAAATGTATGCAGTTTATGGTGCCGATCAAGTGGTTGATAAAATTCAAGTTCGAGCTGTCTCTGCACCCAATGGTTGGAGTGAATCTGTTACCAATGTCATTCATCCTGACTTAAAAAAGATCAAGCAAGGTAAGCTTTCAGTACGCGGTACAAAGGTTGAATTAAGCGGAAAATTATCCAATCAACCTGATATTCAGCCAATTACAGCGAATTTTGAAAGTTTGGTGAAAGCACCTTATGGCTTAAATACCCAGTTATCTGTCAATCAAGCAGAACAGAAAATTATTGATAATGCGCTGAAAAACAGAATTATCGAGTTTGAATCGGGCAGTAGTATTTTAACCCAATCCGGCCGTCAGATTTTAGATGAAATGGCGCTTGCCTTACATAAAGTGGGCGGTAAAAAGGTCAAAGTGATAGGGCATACCGACAGTTCCGGTGATGCTGCTAAAAACTTAACCTTAAGCCAAGAACGAGCGACGGCAGTAAAAACTTATCTCATCGGTAAAAATATTTCAGCTGATAATTTAAGCATTGAAGGCATGGGTTCTAATAAGCCCGTTGCTGATAACAGCACGTTAGAAGGTCGTAAGAAAAACCGTCGAATTGAATTTGAAGTGTTATAGATCTACTATGCAAGCGATAAAAAATAGATTTTTTATCGCGGATATTTATGTTTGCTCAAGCAAGCTATTTTAACCAATCTATATCGACTAAACGATGGTATTTAGATTTTATCGCTAAATACCATTTTTTATGCTTACTGTATTGAGCGGTTAAAATCTAAGCAAATCACTAAATCTATTTAAAGCCATAGCAGCACATTGCATACTAAGCATTAGATAGCGTCTAAACATTGAATAGTGATATGGATAAAAACTTTATATCTTAGCCAGCGTATAAATGTTCGTATGATTGCAAAAATTACAAAGCATTAAAACATGATGTCTATTGTTCATCACGTGTTATTCACCAATTAAAATGTCTATGCGATAAACCATTTAAAATGTCCTGTTTTTAACCACAAGAGTCAAGCACAGGATTTAACTTTCTTTGTTTAATAATGGCTTTCTGAGCTTTACGACTCGGCATACTTTTTTTAGATCTAGAGCGTTTGTTTTGCTTATCCAGTTCTTCATATTGTTGCTGGATATGCGCTAAGACAGACCCTAAACGCTTGTTCTCAACTACTTCTCGCTGATTCAGCTGACTTAATTTATCAAAGATGCTGTAATTGATCTTTCTTGCTTGATACTCAATGCCAACCGTACCATCTGGATATTCTAAGAACTCAATATATTTACCCATCAAAGTATGGTTTTGTTCAATATTTTCTAAAATATAAATGCACTTATCGTAGGTAATGGTGAGGCTTTTACTGACTTTACGTGGTTCCCGCCAAGTAAAAATACTATCTAATTCCTGAGGGGTTTCAGTGCTGCAGCGATGTAGGTCTTTGGGATTCGATGCCACTTTGGCAAACTTACGATTAAATTGCTCAATAAAGCAGGGCAACCAGGCGTTCGCCTCTGCAATGCTATTGATACCTTCTAGGCGCATCTCTTTAATCAGACGATCCTGAAGGGTTCTATTGGCGCGTTCTACACGACCCTTGGCCTGTGGGGAGTTGGCAAAGATAATATCAATATTCAATCTACTCAGCACACGTCCAAACTGCGTTATTTTAGTTTCTTGTTTACTGCTCTGATTCACTCTAAATACTGAATGTTTATCGCTGTAAAACGCTAAGGGCTTACCGTGCTGTTCAACATACAGGCGTGTTGAAATCATATAGTCAAAGGTTGATTCTGATTCACAGAAGCGTAAATGCTGCAATTTTCCTGTAGCATCATCAATAAACACCAGTAAACAGCATTTAGGTGCTCGTCCTTCAAACCAGTCATGATGTGAGCCATCAATTTGGATCAGTTCACCATAACAATCCCGGTTATATCGAGGCTGATACGGGCGTTTCAGGCGCTTGGCGCGAGGAATCCATAAATCGGCTGCAATCATCCAGGAACGCAGGGTTTCTACTGAAATATTAAAGCCATAAACGCTAGTCAGCTTTTCATGGGCTAAAGTTGGTCCGAAACCATGGAATTGTTCAGCGACCAGATTGAGGCACTTGAGTCTGATCTCTTCAGGAAGCCTGGAATTGCTGGTTTGGCCACGACCGGCATGGGCTAATGCAGCGGGACCTTGAGCTTTGTATTTTTGCAGTAAGCGTCTGATCTGACGTTCTGAAATATGCAGTAGCTGAGCAGCTTGGGATTGAGTTATGCGTTGATCACAGATTTCCTGCAAGATCGACAATCGTTTAAGTTCTTTATCCGACATAGACACCAACATATCAAACCGTCCGCTAAGGAAATTGCAAAAGTGCATATTCTAAAAGCGGACATTTTTACTTTGGAGAAACCGGACATTTCTATTTTGGGCTTACACGCTAAATTTCGTATAATGTATATTATGTTAAATAAAAGATATGGCCTATATAGCCCTAACTACAGCACTAATATCAATGTCTGATTGTATAAATGCTTCATTCGCCAGCCAAAGCTAAAAATTCTGAGTAATATTCGGCAGAAAAAATATCTAAACAAAATTGATTCTGTGTAGATATGAATTCAAGCAACATTGCTTAATTTATTTTTAAATAAGATCAATCAGAGAATAAATCTTAATTCTGCTTTTAAAGCACTTTTGTTTCATACGGATAAAGTTTCGGTCAATTCTTTTTTATTCTATCTATAAGTAAAATGTGCCTTCATGCGTTCTTGGCCTAGATGAATCTCTGTGTCACTTGATTTAAAAGTATAGAGTGAATATTAATTTCATTAGCCTAATTTTAAAGCACTTATGTAAGATTTAGTCTAGGCAAGTGTCACTACTTTATATTAAGT
>NZ_JXBK01000001.1:1667567-1685229 GCF_000816495.1 Acinetobacter harbinensis | reverse complement strand
TTGCTTAAATCCAAATAAGCCAACTTTCCAAAACTTGCTAAAAAGCTAAAATATTTCGTCGAACTCAGGTTAAGTTAAAGCAGTACAAAAATACTCGGAATGTACGAAACTTCTATAAGGAAAGATAATGAAAAAAACACTGACGGCGCTGACCTTAAGTCTTGGTTTAATCCTACCCTTTTCAACTTTCGCAAAGAACAATGTGGTCGTGGTAGCAACGGGCGGTACAATTGCCGGTGCTGGTGCAAGCTCGACCAACAGTGCAACCTATACTGCTGCCAAAGTACCGGTTGATGACCTACTTAACGCAGTTCCTCAAATTCAAAACTTAGCCAATGTAACGGGTGTACAAGCACTACAAGTTGCATCGGAAAGCATTACCGATAAAGAGCTTTTAGCCATTGCGCGAAAAGTGAATGAGTTGGTGAAAAAGCCAGAAGTTAATGGTGTGGTGATTACCCATGGGACTGATACCTTAGAAGAAACAGCTTATTTTCTAAGCTTAACTGTGCATACCGATAAACCGATTGTGGTAGTTGGCTCAATGCGTCCACCTTCAGCATTATCCGCTGATGGCCCTTTAAATTTGTATAGTGCAGTGGCTTTAGCCGCAGCAGATGATGCAAAAGGAAAAGGAGTTTTTGTGCTGATGAATGATGATATTTTTGCAGCTCGTGATGTCACCAAAACCATCAATATTCATACCAATGCATTCAGCAGTCAATGGGGTTCATTGGTTGAAGGCAAGCCTTATTTGTTTAGGAATGTTGCCAAGCGCTTTAACAATGCTTCTGAATTTAACATTGAAAATATTAAGGGCGATACTTTGCCTTTGGTTCAAATTGTCTATGGTTCAGGCAATATGTTACCTGATGCTTATACGGCTTATACGGCTTATGCAAAAGCAGGAGCAAAAGCCATTATCCATGCCGGAACGGGAAATGGTTCGGTGGCAAAGAATATTGTACCCACGCTCACTGAGTTACAAAAACAAGGCGTGCAAATTATCCGTTCGTCTCGTGTACCACAAGGTTTTGTGCTGAGAAATGCAGAACAACCGGATGATAAATACAATTGGGTGGTTGCGCATGATTTAAATCCACAAAAAGCCAAATTACTGGCCGCACTGGCGCTGACCAAAACCAAAGATGCCAAAGATGCCAAAGAAATGCAGCGTATTTTTTGGGAATATTAATTTATAGTTCATATAAAAAAAGCGTCCTTAGACGCTTTTTTTATACAGTTTAAAAGCAGATTTACCCTACTGACTGCCCTGCTATTTATCCTAAACTCCACTTTATTTTAAGCTTGCTATGTAAGGCTATAATTCTTTGAGCCACCTGAAGAAATTAATCTAAAAGATATAAAAAGACCTGCAAAAGGAAATCGCTTTATCGGGCTTAATGCTCAAACTTAATCAAGTCAAACTGCTTTATAAAAGCCTACAGTTGATTGTGCTAAGGCAGGCTTACCACGAATATGATCTGCTAGCTTTTCTGCCATCATAATGGTGGTGGCATTTAAATTACCCGTGACAATAAACGGCATAATGGAAGCATCAATCACACGTAAGTTTTGCAAGCCATGTACTCTGCCATATCCATCGACCACTGCTAAATCATCCTCACCCATTTTACAGCTACATGACGGATGAAAGGCTGTCTCGGCATGATTACGCACAAACTCATCTAGTTCAGCATCGCTTTGAATGTGCTTGCCCGGACTAATTTCCTCGCCACGATACGCATCTAAAGCCGGTTGATGCATAATTTTACGTGTGATTCGAATCGCATCACGAAACTCCTGCCAATCTTGTTCGTGGCTCATATAGTTAAACAAAATACTTGGATGCTGAAATGGATCTTTTGAGGTTAGTTTTACACGTCCACGTGACGGCGAACGCATCGAACCGACGTGCGCTTGAAAACCATGTTCGTGAATGGCATTACTGCCGTTGTAGTTAATGGCCACCGGTAAGAAGTGATATTGGATATTGGGCCAATCAAAGTCTGAAGATGAACGGATAAATCCACCGGCCTCAAACTGATTACTGGCACCGACACCTTTACCTAGAAACAGCCATTCAGCACCAATCTTAGCTTGATTTTGCCATTTTAAAGCTGGATAGAGACTAACGGGTTTCTTGCATTTAAATTGTAAATACATTTCCAAATGGTCTTGTAAGTTCTCGCCTACACCGGATAAATCATGCACCACCGGAATATCTAAGCTTTTTAAATGCTCCGGATTACCTACACCAGAACGCTGCAAAATTTGCGGTGAAGCAATGGCACCACCACACAGCAATACTTCTTTGTCTGCAAAGACCTGTAGCGGCTGAGCTGTATTTTGGCCCTGAAAATATTCAACGCCCACTGCCTGTTTAAGGCTAAATAAAATCTTATGGGTCATGGCATGCGTGATGATGGTTAAATTTGGACGCTGTTTGGCCAAATCCAAATAACCACGTGCAGTACTTGAACGGCGACCCTGTGGCGTAACGGTTCGATCCATGGGACCAAAACCCTCTTGTTGATAACCGTTTAAATCGTCAGTACGTGGATAACCGGCCTGTACACCCGCTTCAACCATTGCATGAAAGAGTTCATTATTGCCGGCTTTTGGCGTAGCAACGCTGACGGGGCCGGTATCACCATGGTAATCATTACCCCCGATATCACGCGTTTCAGCCTTTTTATAATAAGGTAAGCATGCGGCATAACTCCAATGTTCCAGTCCTTTTAGACTGGCCCAGCGTTCTAAATCCATAGCATTGCCACGGATATAACACATACCATTGATTAAAGAAGAACCGCCCAAACCTTTGCCGCGCCCACATTCCATACGGCGATTGTTCATATGTGGTTCAGGATCGGTCACATAAGCCCAATTATAACGACGACCTTGTAATGGAAATGCCAAAGCTGCGGGCATTTGAGTGCGAAAATCCAAGCGATAATCTGGCCCACCAGCTTCAAGCAATAATACGGTGTTGTTGGCATCCTCGGTTAATCGTGCTGCTAAAACATTGCCGGCCGAGCCTGCACCAATAATAATATAATCATAATTCATATACGGCTGCACTCCTTAAGCTGAAAACACAGATTGAAATGGGCTTAATTCCACTTGCACAGATTTAATCTGAGTATAGCTTTGTAAGGTGGCTAGCCCATTTTCACGCCCGACACCAGATTGTTTATAGCCACCCACTGGCATTTCAGCAGAAGATTCGCCCCACGTATTGATCCAACAAATACCGGCTTCAATTTGATGAATGAGTTGATGCGCGCGGGTTAAGTCTGGTGTGACCACACCTGCGGCCAAACCATAGCCTGTAGCATTGGCACGGCGAATCACTTCTTCTTCAGTGTCATAGCTTAAAATGCTCATTACTGGTCCAAAAATTTCTTCCTGTACAATAGTCATCATATCGGTACAGTCGGTAAAGACGGTGGGTTGTACAAAAGCGCCTTGAGCAAATTCAGCGCTTAATGCGCGATGGCCACCGGTTAACAGCGTTGCCCCTTGTTGTTTGCCTTGCTCAATAAACGCCAAGACCTTTTCCATATGGGCAAAACTAGACAGCGGACCAAAATTGGTTTTCGGATCTAACGGCTGTCCCATATAAATATAAGGAATTCGCTGTAAAATTTTCTGTTCAAAAGCTTGTTTTAACGCAGATGGAATAAACACGCGCGTGCCATTGGTACATACTTGGCCCGAACTGTAAAAATTTGCCATCATGGCAATATCTGCCGCCAAGTCTAAATTGGCATTGGCACAAATAATCAGGGGAGATTTACCGCCTAATTCGAGCGTAACGTCTTTCAGATTCGAGTCTGCTGCTTGCGCCATGACTTTTTTACCGGTACTTACGCCGCCGGTAAAAGATACTTTGGCAATATCGGGATGTGAGGTTAAATAGCATCCTACTTCTGCGCCCCCTGTCACCACGTTAAATACACCATCGGGCAGACCGGCTTCTGTATAGATCTCAGCCAATTTAAAGGCCGTTAAAGGGGTTATTTCACTGGCTTTAAACACCATAGCATTGCCTGCAGCCAGTGCCGGTGCCGATTTCCACAGTGCAATTTGAATGGGATAGTTCCATGCGCCAATCCCAGCCACTACGCCCAAAGGCTCACGGCGCGTATAGACAAAAGAGCTGCTTCTAAGTGGAATTTGCTGTCCTTCCAGCGCCGGTAAAATACCTGCGTAATATTCCAGTACATCTGCACCGGTGACAATATCCACCGTTGAGGTTTCACTAAAGGCTTTACCGCTGTCTAGACTTTCAATCATCGCCAGTTCATCATTACGCGTACGTAAAATGTCCACGGCTTTATTTAAAATACGTGAGCGCTGTATGGCTGTCAGATCCGCCCAATTTTTTTGTCCACGTTTAGCAGATTCAACGGCTTGATCGACTTCCGCTTGACCACAGCATTGTATGTCAGCCAATACTTCACCATTGGCAGGATTAATACTTTGAAATGTTTGCGAGGATGCTACATCTACAAACTGTCCGTGAATATAAGGACGCTGTGTATTAAATGGGTTCAATGTCTTTCTCCTCGAATTTTTATGGCATTTTGAGTTGCTGTTGAATATAAGCACTACAAATTTGAATCGGCACAGCAGCATCTAAGTCTGTGGTCATCAGTGAACCACGCAACCAAAAACCATCAATCAATGCAGCTAGACCTTGCGCGGCATACTCTGCCTGTTGACGATCTAAATGCTTTTCAAATTCATATTTAATATTTGAATGTAAACGATGATGATTGACCTGTTGCAAACGATGTAAGTCAGGTTGATGCAAACTGCTGGCCCAAAATGCCAACCATGTTTTCATGGCGGCTTTGTCAGTTTGCGAAGCGGAAAAGTTGGCACGCACAATGGCAATTAAGCGTTGTTCTGGCAGCTCACCGGCAGATTGCAAGGCAGCGGCAATGGATTCACCCAATTGCTGTAACAGATAGCGCATGGTGGCTTCAATCAGACCATGTTTACCGTCAAAGTAATGACTAATAATGCCGGTAGACACGCCTGCCCGTTTGGCAATTTGACTGATGGATGCATCAGCAAATCCCAGTTCATTTACCGCAGATAATGTGGCGTGGATAAGTTGCTGACGACGAATCGGTTGCATACCAACTTTAGGCATAAGATCGACCTGAATTACCTTTAAATAGGTTTAAGAACCAGATGAATAGTCATGTGGTGAGTAACATTTAAAAACGTTATTTTAATTGAACGTTCAATTAAAATAAATTATAGTCCTGTTAACTTCCCGATGTACAGCGCAGTTTGTTTTTCATTTGCAATTGTTTGTAATACGCTTAAAACCGTTCATGCTTTACCAAAACACCCTGCGCTGTAGATCTGAATACAATAAAACGATGGTCACAGATTTATGCAAAAGAACACTGAACAGACTCCAGACAGTCTGAACAAAGTTGTCTTTTATTTCTCGGCAACCCTAATCCTACTTTTTTCCTTAGTCACCATTTTATTCAATGAACAAGCGAATTTGGTCATTACCAATATTCTGAATTGGGTCAGCCGCACCTTTAGTTGGTATTACCTATTGGCAGCCACGCTATATTTGGTGTTTGTGCTGTTTATCGCCTGTTCACGCTACGGCACCATTAAATTGGGACCGAAACATTCTAAACCTGAATTTAGTTTGCTCAGTTGGTCTGCCATGCTGTTCTCTGCTGGGATTGGTATCGACCTGATGTTCTTCTCGGTTGCAGAACCTTTGTCGCACTATATGAATCCCCCTGTCGGTGAAGGTCAAACCTTTGAAGCTGCACGTCAAGCGATGGTGTGGACACTATTTCACTATGGTCTTACCGGTTGGGCCATGTATGCATTGGTCGGTGTGGCTTTGGGTTACTTTAGTTATCGTTATAACTTACCCTTAACCATTCGTTCCGCGCTCTATCCTATTTTTGGTAAGAAAATTAATGGCCCAATTGGCCACACGGTAGATACTGCCGCGGTCTTAGGCACAATTTTTGGTATTGCCACCACCTGTGGTATTGGGGTCGTGCAATTAAACTACGGCCTACATGTGCTGTTTGATTTACCAGAAAACCTGATTGTACAAACCGCTTTAATTACTGTTGCCGTGGTGATGACCATTATTTCAGTCACTTCTGGAGTCAATAAAGGCCTCAGAATTCTGTCTGAAGTAAATATTTACGTCTCGATTGGCTTGTTGCTGTTTATTTTATTGATGGGCAATACAGAATTTCTTTTGTCGGCATTAATTCAAAACTTTGGCGATTATATTAGTCAATTCCCCAAACTGTCCTTAACCAGTTTTCCATTTGAGCAGCCCAAAGCATGGATGAACAGTTGGACTCTATTCTTTTGGGCATGGTGGATTGCATGGTCCCCTTTTGTCGGGCTATTTTTGGCGCGAATCTCACGTGGTCGGACTATTCGTGAATTTGTTGCTGGTACTTTAATTATTCCACTCTTATTTACCATCACATGGTTGTCTATTTTTGGCAATAGCGCCTTACATAGCGTTATTTTTGAAGGCAATACCCAGCTTGCGGCCACTGTTTTAGAAAATCCAGCACACGGTTTTTATGATTTATTGGCACAATACCCCGGTTTTCCTTTTGTCGCGGGTGTGGCCAGTATTACCGGTCTACTGTTTTACGTGACTTCGGCAGATTCAGGGGCATTGGTGTTAGGCAATTTCACCACAAAATTTGGCAATATCGAACACGATTCACCACGTTGGCTGAGCGTATTCTGGGCCATTGCCATTGGTTTACTAACCCTTGCCATGCTGATGACCAACGGCGTGACCGCACTGCAAAATGCCACCATCATTATGGGGCTACCATTTAGCTTTGTAATTTTCTTTATTATGGCCGGCCTGTATAAATCGTTACGTTTAGAAGATTTCCGTCAAGCCAGTAGCCATACCAATGCCGCCCCTGTGGTGGGAAATGTCGATATTCTCAATTGGAAAAAACGTCTTAATCGGGTGATGTTACATCCCAGTTTTGCCCAAACCCAACAAATGCTTGAAGATGTGTGTAAGCCTGCCATACAGGCTGTGGCAACGGAATTGATCAGCAAAGGGGTAAACGTTGATGTGGTTGAAAAAGCCTTAGAGGATGAGCCTGATTTATATCATTTAGACCTGTCGATTCAATTTGGTGAAGAAGAGAACTTTGTTTATCAAATTTGGCCAATCCGCTATGACACGCCCAATTTTAGCTCACGCGGTAAGCGCGCTAAAAAATATTACTATCGCTTAGAGAGTTATTTATTTGAAGGCTCGCAAGGTAATGATTTGGTCGGTTATAGCAAAGAGCAAGTGATCAATGATATTTTGGATAAATACGAACGCCATATGATGTTCTTACATATTAATCGGATTAGTCCAGGTAAACGTCTGTTGTTCCCAGACCAGTGAAATGATTCATTTGATTTAATCAGCATCAATCGCTCCGTAATGAGCAATCATTACGGAGCTCGTCCTATAAGTTGTTCAAATCGAGACAACATCAGCTGAATATGCCTCTCTTCAGCTAAGCAGCGTATTTCTTCTTTGTTAGACAATGATTTATGTTTAAAGCATTCAGCGGGTGACGTATTTTTTTCTTACAATCGTATACATTTTTGCTACCGTGCCTATTTGAGGTGAATAGATTTATCCTAAAAAATAAAATCCACAAGGAATTGATTTAAATATGAAAAATATAAATACACCTTTCTTTTTACCAGCAATTTAGTATGTAATTTTTATTTAATTTATGTAGGGTTAATATAATTTTTTGCCATAAGTGGAAGATTGAGTGGTAATAATTAAACCAACGCCGTTGGTGAGAATTATAAAATGTATGGTAATAACGCCTATGCTTATACTCTAGCTCATTGTGACTATAGCCCTAGTGAATTATTGCAATATATTTTAAAAAACAAAAGCATACAGCAATCACTCTGTTTATTCCTTGATATTGATGGCACCTTGTCTGAATTTAATCGCGATCCTGCACAAAGCTTTATTCCATCCGACACCCTAAACACGCTACAGAAAATTCTGGATATCAATATACCTGTGATTGCTATTACAGGTCGCTCTGTTGCCGTTGCATCTGCTTTACTTCGCCCTTTGAATCTGCCCATTGCCGGCATCCATGGCTTAGAAATACGGCTCAATCCTCAACAAGAAATCCGTATAGCGCCAAACCATATAGATTTTTCTGTAGTGCAGCAGGATTTATATGCCGCTTGTTTGCCCTATCCAGAATTACGCATTGAAAATAAAACCCATGCCGTGGCTCTTCATTATCGCCAATGTCCGCAATTGGCCAGTATGGCCAAGCACATCAGTCAGCAGGTTCAAAGCTTACATCCAACACTTAAAATCAATGTCGGCAAATATGTGTATGAGTTATTGCCCCAAGGCGCGGACAAAGGACAAGCGATCCAAACTTTTTTGCAGCATTTGAAATTAGCACACGTTTTACCGATTTTTATCGGTGATGATCAAACGGATGAATCAGGTTTCATAACAATAAATCGCTATCACGGCATCAGTATAAAAGTGGGCACCGAAGCCACTGCGGCACGCTATCGATTGCAAGATGTGAGGCAAGTTGCTGAATTTTTACAGCTTCTAGCACAGCGTTTAACGACATCTTGCAAAGCGCAGCCCAAGCACCTTATGGAGAAAAAGAATGTCTAAATTAATTGTATTATCCAATCGTGTCAGTTTGCCGCACCCAGATCAAGCCACTGCCGGTGGCTTAGCCGTGGCGCTACAAGATGCTTTAAGCGATATTGGTGGTGTTTGGCTAGGTTGGAATGGCGAACAAGTTAAAAATTCGACGGCTGTTCATTTTAATGAAAGCAAACATAATGGTGTGCAATATATCACTTGCCCCCTGACCCAAGAACAATACCAAAAATACTATTCTGGCTTTGCCAATAATACCCTGTGGCCGGCCATGCACGATCGGGCTGATTTAATTCAATACAATTCAGAAGAATATGAAGTTTACCAACAAGTGAATCGTCTATTTGCTCAAAAACTCCAGCAAACGGCGCAGGCGGACGATATTATTTGGATTCATGATTATCATTTTCTAAGCGTGGCACATTATTGCCGTGAACTGGGTATGCAAAATAGGATTGGATTTTTCCTGCATATTCCTTTTGCCAGTTTAAAGCTGTGGAGGTTAATTCCACAAGCGCGTTTACTCATTCAAGATTTGAGTCAGTATGATGTGATTGGTCTACAAACCGAGCATGATCAACAACAATGTTTGCAGGTCGCTGCTCATTATTTAGGTTCGGCGATGAGCCAAAATAATATGCTGCAATACAAAAATCATCAGGTGATGGTTCAGTGCTATCCAATTGGAATCAATCCTCAGCTGATACAACACGCGGCAGAGCAAGAAAAATCCAATCATTATTTTGATTTTGCAAAAATGCGCCAGCAAAAAACCATTATTAGTGTTGATCGGATTGACTACTCAAAAGGTTTAATCGAGCGTTTTAATGCCTTGGCCGCTTTTTTAAAGCGTAATCCGGAATATCAACAGCATCTTACCGATTTACAAATTGCCTGTCCGTGTCGTATGGATATTGCGGCTTATCAAAACTTGTTTGAAGCTTTAAAAGCGAAAGTTCAAGAGATTAATCATGCCTTTTCACAAGATGATTGGTTGCCCATTCACTGTATTCATGAAACGGTATCACACGATAATTTAATGAATATTTATCGCCAGTCTGATATTTGCTGGGTCAATTCATTACGTGACGGTATGAATCTGGTGGCCAAAGAGTTTATTGCTGCACAAGATCCAACCGACCCCGGCGTGTTAATTTTATCTAAATATACTGGTGCAGCAGCGCAAATGTCGGAAGCCTTAATGGTCGATCCTCATGATCAAAGCAGTATGCTTAAAACACTGAAAAAGGCACTCGGGATGTCTAAGGCAGAACGTTTGGCGCGTTATCAGCATTTAATGAAAGGCTTAAAAAGTTTTGATATTAATGACTGGCGTAATGCTATTTTAAAAGACTTAAGCAATTGTAAAGACATGAACGTCTTTAGTTTGCCTGCGTCAAAACATTATCCCCGCGTGGCACGTTATTGAGTAAGAGAAAGTATGCAGATCATCTATTTAAAAAAACCGACACCTATACAGGCTGTCGGTTTTTTAATGATCAAACAAAAATGATCACTTAGAAAACTCAATGTGCCATTTTGACTTGGGTAAAATGATTTAACACAGCGATTAACAGCAATAAACTGGCAATAATTGCAAAGATAAATGTTAAGCCCATCATGTCACTGATGATGCCGACCAAAGCCGGTGCAAACAAACAGCCGCCGTAAGCGATGGTCGATACACAGGATAAAGCCGCTGCTTTGGGCATCACATTTTGACGACCGACTCGGGAAAACATGATGGGTACAATATTAGAGCAGCCAAAGCCCAATAAAGCATAACCGGCCAACACCATCATCCAAACGGGTGCAGCAACGATGCTAAACATCCCCAAAGCAGCACAGATGGCACTGTAAATAACAATATTTTTCTCACCAAGTTTTTTCTGTAAGAAATGACCGGAAAAACGCCCCAGTGTCATGGCAATGGCAAAAAAGGTATAAGCCAGCCCTGCAATCGCTGGTTTTACGCCGTAGTCATGGATTAAATAAATACCACTCCAATCCATGGCCGTACCTTCTGAGAAGAAGGCAATAAAACAGACCAAGCCAATCAATATAATCAGCGGGCTGGGTAATTTTTTCGCCTTCACTTTTGTTTCAATGGCAGGCTCGGTGCTACTTGAATGGATATCATCATCTTCAATTTTAGCTAAACTGTTTGGAACCGCAACAAAGCCAATCAGCACGAGTAAGAAGCAAATGGTTAGCGCACTGATTAACGGCGTTACCCCAATGGCCAACAAAGCCGTTACCGTCATGACCCCTGCCAAGCCGCCTAAGCTACACATACCATGAAACTGCGACATCATACTTTTAAGGCTATTTTTTTCGACCATCACCGCTTGTAAGTTAATCGCGACGCCCAGACTACCGGCGGCGGTGCCAAAAAAGAATAAGGCAATGCACATGATCAGTACACTACTGCTTGCAGCAAAAATAGGTAACACCATGATTAACAGTAAAAGTGCGACAGCAATAATCGGACGACAGCCCAGCTTTTTAATCAATAAGCCGGTGGTCGGCATCGCAATCATCGAGCCTAAACCGATACACAATAATAAAGTGCCAAAGTTAGCGTGATTAAGTTGCAGTCGTTGCTGAGCAAAAGGAATCAGTGGTGCCCAAGCGGCAGTACTTAAACCTAAACTAAAAAAACAAAGCAGCGTCGATAAACGCTGTGCAGCATGTGAGGTGGTTTGAACCAAAGCTGTGGTTTTGGGAGAAAACATAAGGGGGGTGCCGCCGCGGTAAACAAGTCTCAGATATTCCGTTCCAAAAGATTTTCCATAGAAAAACCCCTGCCGACTTATAGCGATTCTATAAAGATACAGGGGCATAATTTGGCGGAATTATACACAAAAAAAGCGTATCGTCTGGAACCTCTGTAACGATTCTAAAACTGTTTTGTAACTGGGAAGCAGCGCTATAAATATGACGGATTCGACGATATAACTAAGCCCTTAAAATAAAACATAATTCATTTTTTAAGCCTAAATAGCCAAATGATTGTAGGGTGATTATTGATTTTAAAATTACTTTAGACGTTTATGGCGGTGTTTCGAGTTGCTGTAAAAAATGTGCAAAACCTTCAGGTGCACGCGCATCTAAGCGGCTGCTGGTGGTGACACGAACCAAATTGCTCCAGACAATCTTTAAATTCAGCGCTTGCATCTGCTCAACCAAATTAACATCTTCATGACAAGATAACGCTTTAAAGCCGCCCGCTTGTAGATAGGCAGTTGCACTAAAACTTAAATTCGCACCATGAATATGCCTGTGATCCATACTATCCTGGTAATGATTGAGATACTGTTGCTGTGTCTGGGCAGAAAGCTGATGCCAATTGTCGATTTGTACCACGCCACAAATAGCATCTGTCGGTTGATGCTTTAACTGTTGTAATAGCCACTGTGGCTCCACACTAGAATCGGCATCGGTACAGCTAATCCACGTCGCGCCCAAATCAATCATGTGACGTACGCCTAAATCACGCGTTTTACCCACGCAGCTAAAATTGCACTCTATATACTCTGCACCAGCATCTTTAACGATTTTTAAAGAATCATCACTACAATTGTCCAGTACCACCAGCACACGTACTTCCCTGTCATGACTGCGGTGTAAAAGCTGAATAGACTGCTGTATTGCCTCTAAACATGCACGCAAATCATGCGCTTCATTATGAGCAGGAATGACAACGGCAATCATATTAATCCCTCTTGCATGGCTAAACTGGCGCTGTCTTTGCTCCAGATATCCAACACAAAATCTGCATCATTCAAGTGTAAATAATGGTGCAGTGCAAATTGCTGCTTTAATAAGCGATGCACGTTTTCCCCATTTAAACTAAATCCTTCAATGGTATAGCGCCAGTGACAACACAGCACAATGCCATTGGGCGCTAAAGCTGTGTGTACTTTTTCAATTAGCTTAAACAGCTGTTCGGGTGCTAAGTAATACATTATTTCACTGATCACAATCAGATCAAATGTTCCGGTTGGGAATTGCTCAGGAATACACTGTTGCATGACGGTGACATGCGCGCTATGTTGAAGCCGTGCTTGTGCCAATTGTACAGCCTTTAGATTGGCATCTAGACAGATCAAACGCTGCGCTCTTTGGGCTAAATACGCACTAAAAACCCCATTCGAGCAGCCAATTTCCAGTACATTTTCATACATCGGTTTTAACAGTAAGGCCATACAAATTTGACGTTTGCGCTGCTCATACCAACGCTGTTCATACTCCCAAGGATCATGACTGTTGTGATAGAGCGCATCAAAATAATCTGCTGAATCACTGCGCTGACTGACACTTGGTTGATCCTGTTGATCGACTAATTTATCCACAAAGATAGACCTCATAGGGCATAAGCATGCGCTGAATCGTCTGTTTGGAAAGTACCGGCGGCTGCGCCGTACTATGATCGACTTCTAACTGGCTTTTAAAACAGCCAATGGCTTTATGTTTATTGTGCAATTGCTGCGCGCTCAGGGGAAGTTTAAGCGTTTTATGCCATGGAATACGCTGATCGTTTGGACTTGCCCAATGCCAAGCCCAAATCAGTACCTGATAACAGATTAAATGTGTGTCATTGGCCAATTGCTGCACCACTTGTCCCGTGGCTTCATGATCAGGATGGCCATCTTGATCAAAGGTACAGACTAAAATATCATCCGGACTCAGCAGTGTGGTCAATGCTTGCTGAAGCTGATGTTTTTGCCGGCTGATTTCACCGTCCATAAAATTAAGCGCAATCCGTTTCACCCGATGCGATATGCCCAAAGTCTCTAAGGCCTGCTGTGTTTCGGCAGGTCGTATGGTATTGAGCTGTTCGGGGGTATACATTAGTGAATCTGGATGACTTTGCGTACCGTTACTCACCGCCACCAATATAATTTCTCGCTGCAAGTCCGCCAGCTGTTGTAATAATCCAGCGCAACCTAAAATCTCATCATCTGGATGCGGTGCAATGACCACGATACGCTTACCTACCGGAAATCGCATGCTGAGGTCTAAGGGTTTCAGTTGATGTAGCCCAGACCAATTGAGCCAATCCTGATGCGCGGTTCCTGCACCATCAATCAAACGATCTCCTACCCAGTGCTCGGTTACAACCTGCATACATCATCCCCTTGCAATGTGGTAATTTTGCCAATTTGTTCGAGATCAATAGCAGCATGACTTTGCCTTAAAAACACCGGTAAATCGGCCGCTAGCGCTGCAAAAATTTTATGTTCACAAAATGGCCGTGCGCCCAATGCTTTACCCACCTGCTGTAAGACCAACTGTGCAGTCTGCTCCACTTGGGCACGCAATATACGCACAATCAATTCATGAGACTGTAAAGGGTCGCGGTCTATTTGCGCGGCAACATGATGAAAATATTGTTGTGTGGTTTTTAGCGCGGTACTGACCTCACCCAAATACATCAGCCGATAGGTATCCGGTTTAGCTTGGCAGGCTTGATATAAAAAATGCGCCAAACGTGTCGCTGCGCCGTACCAACAGGCGGCCACTCCAGCCGCGCCATGCCAAAATCCGGCTCGCTCTAAATAGGCATTGGGCGTACCTACAACTTGCACAGAAGTTTCATCAAAATATACCGATGCTGTCGCGGTAGATTGCATCCCCACAGCCTGCCAAGCATCATGGTTGATGCTAATACTCGGCTGATGCATATCCACCATGAGTAGTTGTGCTTGCTGCTGCGTATCGCGATAGGTCAGCAGTGCATAATCGACCAGTGCTGCAGCGGAACACCAGTTTTTTTGTCCACTGCAACGTCCCTGTTGCAACTGTAGCGGAATAGCACTGCCTTCTGCGGCCCAGACCGCCCAAAGTCCATCCTCTGCGGCACTAGCCTTTAATTCTTGTAAAATACTTAATGCATCTAAGTGTGACTCAAACCATTTAGCCAAAGTTAAATCAGTTGCAGCTACACGGGCCAAAATTTGCCAGCGTTTCAGTGTTGCGCCTTGTGCAGGATGAGGTACAGCTGGACTGAGCATACGTAGTTGTTGAATGGTCTGCTGTAAATTTAGAGAAATATCACTTTCTGACTGCTCAAAATCAATTAGAATTTTATCTACATCCATGATAAATCTCTCATTATGATGATGTGATTTTTTAATTAAGTTTTGCTGCGTTTTATTCATTTAAGTTGCGAATACACATAAATATACCCTTGCAATGATTCCAGCGCTGCATAAAAGTCCGCCGTGTGATGAGCTTTTATGCAGCTAAATCAAAAACTTTCAACTTAACATTTCAGTTAGATTAAGCTGGAATGGCTTCTGCTGCTTTTTCTCTGGCCCAGATACGATGATGGCGAATCAAATCTTTAAACTGATCTTGTAGCTGTTCAAAATGATCACTAATTAATGTGCCGTCATCCTGTACCAGCTGTAGCGCCTCTAACAGGTTCTTTTTAGTGCCTAAAAACACGATCGGTTTTAAGTGTTTATACGCCTCTAAAATATAATGTTTGGTGACGCCATCTTGTTTGACCTCGGCATCGTTGTCACCATCGACCACAATCACCGCATCATAGGCAATAGAAGGCTCCGCCTTTTGCATACCGTTAGACGCTACTTTGCCGTGCTGATGATTGATCACCGGTGCAGGTGTAGGCGTTAAAATATGCGCCACGGCATGCTCTGCTTTGGCCCATTTTTGGATGGCATCAATGCTGGCTTGATTGACTTTATCATGCACCAATACTGCAATTTTTCTGGCTTTAATATCGCTAGGTACAAAAGCCTCAAAACTCAGTTTTGCCGATTTTGTCACGGATGAAGTGCGCATCGCTTGCTTACTGGCAGTGACCTCAATGCCTAAATTTTTACCCACTTGTTGCG
This sequence comes from Acinetobacter harbinensis, assembly GCF_000816495.1. Taxonomy (GTDB): domain Bacteria; phylum Pseudomonadota; class Gammaproteobacteria; order Pseudomonadales; family Moraxellaceae; genus Acinetobacter; species Acinetobacter harbinensis. The sequence continues at coordinate 1,669,650 of NZ_JXBK01000001.1, read as the reverse complement.
CAAGGTCTAAATCAATATGGCTCAGGATCTCTTGCACTTCACGTTCGCGAATATGCAGACGCTGCACTTTGCTTAATTCAAAAGTATAGGCATCGACCACGTGCTTTTGCTCATGCGGCGCTAAGCTTTGATAATACAAACGTGCTTGTGAAAAATGATCGGAAAAGGAATCACTGCGCGCACGAATTTTTTTACCATCAATACGTTCCTGATAGCTTTCAAAGCCGCCGTCGTGAGCTGCCGGTGCGGTTTCTGTTGGCCAGTTCTGATCAATTGAGTTGGGTTGATACGACGCTTGACCCCGAGGAATTGACATTTGGTGCATGCCATCGCGTTGATTATTATGAAATGGACATACTGGTTTATTGATCGGAAGTTGATGGAAATTCGGACCACCTAAGCGGCTGAGTTGCGTGTCGGTATAGGAAAATAAACGCGCTTGCAGCAGTGGATCATTACTAAAGTCAATCCCCGGCACAATATGCGCCGGACAAAACGCGACTTGTTCAATTTCACTAAAGTAATTATCCACATTGCGATTGAGCACAAATTTACCAATCGGCGTGACCGGCACCAATTCCTCAGGAATAATTTTGGTCGGATCAAGCAAGTCGAAGTCGAATTTCATTTCATCTGCTTCTTCTACAATCTGAATCCCGAGTTCCCATTCAGGATAAAAGCCCTTTTCAATGGCTTCGTATAAGTCACGGCGATGAAAATCGGGGTCTTTACCTCCCAGTTTTTGTGCCTCATCCCACACCAGTTGCGTTAAGCCTTGTTTTGGCGTCCAGTGAAATTTCACAAAAATGCCTTTACCTTCAGCATTAATTAAACGGAAGGTATGTACGCCAAAGCCTTGTATTGAACGTAAGTTGCGTGGAATAGCTCGATCTGACATGGCCCACATCACGGCATGTGCGGTTTCTGGGACCAATGAGACGAAATCCCAAAAGGTATCGTGTGCGCTGGCTCCGGTCGGCATCTCATTGTGCGGCTCGGGCTTAACCGCATGCACAAAATCGGGAAATTTAATCCCATCTTGAATAAAGAAGACCGGCGCGTTATTACCGACCAAATCGTAATTGCCCTCTTGAGTGTAAAACTTGATCGCAAAACCGCGAATATCGCGTACGGTATCGGCTGAACCTCGGGGGCCCTGTACTGTCGAGATACGCACAAATATTGGCGTTTGAATATCAGGATTAGTCAAAAAACCGGCTTTGGTAAATTTTTCATTGCCTGCATAAGCCTGAAAGTAACCATGTGCCCCAACACCACGCGCATGCACAATACGCTCTGGAATACGCTCATGGTCAAAATGGGTAATTTTTTCTCTTAAAATAAAATCTTCAAGTAAGGTGGAGCCGCGTACTCCCGCTTTTAAACTATTTTGATTATCGGCAATTTTAACCCCTTGATTGGTGGTCAGTGCCTGCCCTGTAGCATCACTTCGATGGTCATCTAATTGTTTGCTTTTAACACTTTCATTCTGTTTGTCTAAAGCGTCAGTTCCGGCAACTTCGCTTTTATTGCTTTTATCGTGCATGTTTTACCTACCTCTTTAATGGATTAAAATCATTCAGTTATTGGGAGTGGATTTTTATGATTTAAAAAATATTTCTCTTTGAACGCCATAACATCATGCCCAGTCAGTTCTTGATAGATGTGTTTTTGAATCTAACTTCATACCTGTGAGTCAACATGGACTGAGGCTTTAAATGCTGTAGAAGCTGCCTCTGCACTTAGTTTTTGAACCATGGGTATAGAACAGAACCCTTTATTATTTACAGTAAAATCCATTTTTTAGTTTCCTATATCAGCTGTTTTATCTTTGAATTTTCGACGGTTTTTAATTCAACTGAGTAAAAAACCTTTACGACTGCTGGCATTTTTACTCTGTACAGGCATCATGATGTGCTAAACATAATTTACTAATATGTCTGATTAAAATGTGGCAATTGTTATAATTCGTTTAAATTATGTTTAATTAATCCAATTCTTAACATGCAAATATTTAAAAATAAAAAGATTTTTTAACTTATTTGTATTTATACTTGCATATGAGCTGATTAAATCTTCATGC
>NZ_JXBK01000001.1:1636490-1667533 GCF_000816495.1 Acinetobacter harbinensis | reverse complement strand
TTTTTAGATAATATTTCTATATTTTTCAAATTATTAATGTAATAAAAATCAAAAACTATAATGCTTATCTGATGAGATTAAATTATCATCCTGCATTATTTTTTACTTGTATTTGTAAGAGAATATATACATTGTAAATTTACAATAAATATATTTTTCTTTGGATTTCATTGCTCTAATGGTTTTATTTCTTATATGGTTTACACTATAAACACTTCGTAACATGGTCTTTATTTTTTATTAAAAAATTTATGCTAATAATAATGACATCTGTTTTAGACAGATTTTAAATTTCATTAAATATCTATAATATACTGAGGTGTAAAATGAGTAATTCAAATAATCAACAAGACCAAAAACAGCAGCAACAGCAACAAAATGATAAACAAGATCAACAGCAACAACAGAACGACAAACAGGGTCAGCAGCAACAGCAAAATGACAAACAAGGTCAGCAACATGATTCTCAGCAGAATCAACAAAACCAAAAACAGCAACATAAGTAATTCTGGTTTTCATTTGATTTAAGATTGACCCATCTGATGATTCAAAATTAAAATTAGGAGTGAATAATGACTAGTTCGAATTTAGACAATCAAAATCATAACGCTGGACATCCAGAATCTAATCATCGTTGGCGAGAGACTTATACCAGTCGACCGTATTACAATGATTTAAAAAGCAATCTACCCGATATTGATTATGATCGAGACTTATCGTCTGCCTATGAATTTGGACATAATGCCCGATCTAAATATGGTGAGAATGCACGTTTTGAAGATTCTGAAAGTGATATGAAAGAAAAATGGGAAGATGTTAAATTAGACTCCCGCTTAAAGTGGGAACATGCCAAACATGCTGTAAAGGATGCTTGGGATAAAATCTAGGTTTCATAAAATATGGGCTTTATAGCCCATATTTTTTATTTATTTTAATTCATCTAAAAGATAAGAATGAATATAATCAGCAATAGCTTTATATTTTAAATAGCTAAGAATTCAGTCTATTTATTTTATCGAATGAATTTTAAGTTATATCTCTGTTGGTAAAATTTTATTATAAAATTAGCGGTTAAATTAATAAAAAGTAGTATAAAAGGCGATGTATTCTATTGATACACCGCCTTTTAAGTTATACCTATAATCAGTTTGATCTCTTTATCTTTAAGTGGGTAATTTTCTTAAGGTTAAAATTTGCTCACTGCGTCCAAATGGACCGTGAACATCATGTAAAACCGCACTGGTAATTCCGACACCATCATTACCGAACTGCTGTACTGCTTCTATACCTAACCATTTGCCTTGTGGTAAGCGATGCAGATGAATTTGTAGATCAAGATTTGGAAATGCCCAACCCTTTAATGGTTGCTGTCTTGAAACAATGCCATTGGCGGTATCGACCATACCCATTAAGTGCACAAAGTCATTGGTCTGCTGCCCTTCAACCATATCTAAATTATTACTGATCCACACTACTCCTTTTCCAGCACGGCGCTTCTCAGCATCGCAACGGGTTTCTGTGCTTTGAATAAAGCCCCCCGGCCAGTCTTTCATGCCTTGCCAAATCGGTAGGTTTTCTGGGTGTTCCACTGCATGATCTTCTAAGCCGGCAATATGGGTGGTGTCTTGCGTCATCATTTTCCATGCGCGCGCCACAATACAGGTTTTACCATTTGCCTGCATTTCAGACTCAATCAACTCGATGGTTTTCCCTGGTCGAATCATACGCGTGGTAATGGTAAATTCACCAAATGCAATTAAACCAAAAATATCTAAGCTGACTCGGCCAATACGCATCTCTGGACGTGCCTGAAACTGCTCTAGCTCAGCAGACAAAAGCCCTGTTGCAGGTGCCATATGCTGTTCATGCGGATTCCATGCACCTTGCGCATGAATATTAGAGCGATAATAGGCCGTCACACTGCCATCGGCATGCGGTTCACGCTTGAGTAATGAATAATATGCTGACATATATTTTTGTTCCTTTATATGAATCTTAAATGGCCCCAGCTACAGATTTAATTTTTTAAACGACCTGCTTAGCTGTGTAACAGTGCTGTTTGAATACATGCTAAAACTCAAACAGTGCTGTTGTAGATAAATGTGATGCCGTCTTAAGCAATATCTTCGGTGAGGTTTAATTCTTCACGCATCAATTCTTGCAACTTGAATTTCTGAGCTTTACCAGATGCGGTCATTGGAAATTCATCAAAGAAACGCACGTAGCGTGGTACTTTATTATGCGAGATATGTTCAGCGCAGTATTCACGAATGGTTTTTTCATCGGTTTGATGGTCATCATGTAAAATAATACAGGCACATAACTCTTCACCATATTTGGCATCTGGTAGCCCAATCACTTGCACATCGGACACATCGGGATGGGTGTACAGAAAATCTTCAATTTCTTTGGGAAATAGATTCTCACCGCCTCGAATCACCACATCTTTAATCCGACCTTTGATTTTGACAAAGCCTTTATCGTCCATTTCGGCAATATCACCGGTGTGCATCCATTTGGCCACATCAATCACGTCGGCACTTTTATCTTCATCTTCCCAATAGCCCAGCATAACCGAATAACCACGCACGCAGAGTTCACCCAGTTTGCCGCGAGGCACCACTTTACCCTGCTCATCGACAATTTTAATTTCCAAATGCGGATGCACACGGCCCACTGTACCAACACGGCGCTCAACAGAATCTGAGGTTGCACTTTGTACACTCACCGGCGCGGTTTCAGTCATGCCATAACAAATGGTGATTTCAGTCATGTGCATGCGTTCAATGACGCGTTGCATAATCTCACGCGGACACGGACTGCCGGCCATAATGCCGGTTCTTAAACTGCTCAGATCAAACTGATCAAACTGTTCATGTTCAAGCATGGCAATAAACATGGTTGGTACGCCATAAGCGGCAGTGCATTTTTCTTGTTGAATGGTTTTAAGCGTATCCAGTGGATTAAACACCGCCGATGGATAAACCATGGTTGAACCATGGGTGATACAGGCCAAATTACCCATCACCATCCCAAAGCAATGAAACAAAGGCACGGAAATGCACACGCGGTCTTGTGGCGTAAGATGGATTGCTTCTCCAACAAAATAGCCATTATTTAAAATATTGTTGTGCGTCAGCATCGTCCCTTTGGGATTGCCCGTGGTGCCGGAGGTAAACTGAATATTAATGGTTTCATCAAATTGTAAATCGGCTGCGATGGCCTGTAATTCGGCCAATTGAGTGGCCGTGGGTGCTATAAGTAAATCGGCGAAACGGTGAATACCACTGTGCTGTTCGCTGTCGATTTTAATGACCTGTTTTAAATGCGGTAGCCGCGCTGCGCAGAGTTTTTTATCCACAGTGTGTGGAATTTCTGGCGCGATTTTGGTCAGAATTTCCTGATAATTACTGCTTTTAAATTCCGCTGCAATCACCAATGCTTTGCAAGAGACTTTATTCAGTACATATTCAAGTTCGCTGCTTTTATAAGCGGGATTTAAATTGACTAAAATAATGCCAGCTTTAAAAGCGGCAAATTGTGTAATGGTCCATTCCACACAATTTGGCGACCAAATGGCAATTCGGTCGCCCTTTTCCAAGCCCAATTCCAGCAGGCTACAGGCAAAAGCATTCACTTGTTGTTGCAGCTCTTTATAGCTTAAACGTACATTTTGATGCACGCTGACCAGCGCATCTTGTTCTGCATATTGCTGACAGGCCTGATCAAACTTTTCACCAATGGTCATCCCCAGCAAAGGCTGATTACTGGTTCCATAGGCATAACTTAATCGTACTTGTGTCATTGAATCCATCTCCTTGATTCTTTGTAATTATGATTCTTACTCTCATTTTTTTGAGCTAGACGCTTGTCCCAAACAGCCTATTTTTATATTTAACGCTTTGTCGTTAACGAATAGTTGCACCTTCTGTTAAAGCCACGCCGCTCACACAAAAATCGGCAATTTGTTTGACAAAATAGTCTTTATACGCCTGATCAAAACGTACATTTTTAGAGGGATTTAATGGTTCAATCACCACAAAGGTCATTGCACCCACCACACATAAAGCTGCGGTATTTAAATCCTCAAAGCCAAACTCACCATTAATTTTCCCTTCGGCAAGAATGTCGTTGATACTTTGTTTGATCAGTTGCTTACTGCGAAAACGCTCATGTTCAACTGCGGCATCGACCGGTTCAAACATCAGTGCATAAGCCAATTGCGGACTGTTTAAGGCACGTTTCACAAAAGTGGTGACCGCCTTGTGTAATTTCTGTTTGGCAGCCAGTGGACTGGCGGCGATGCTATTCAAGATTTGAATTTCTTGCTGAATGGCCTCTGCCAAAACTTCAATTAACACCTGACTTTTATTATCGAAATAACGATAGACCAGACCACTCGATACGCCGGCACGTTCTGCGATGGCCTGTATTTGGGCATCTTTAAATCCTCCTTGAGCAATTAATTCACGTGCAGATTGTAAAATCGTTTGACGATTCTGCTCCATTCGCTCTTGCATCAATGATGATCGTTTATAACTCATAATCTTATTCTCATCCAGATAAAATGAATTGTAAATCATTTTGTGAATATATATTCACTTTTTTGAAAAATCGTTGTATGGTGAAAATCAGGCACAACAAAAATGCTGTTGGAACAACAAATATAACTCTCAGGATGAATGAAGAAATGAATCTACAAAGTTTAAATTTCGGTTTGGATGAAACGTTAATTGCGCTTCGAGATTCAATCGCTGCATTCTGCGCAAAGGAGATTGCACCGATTGCTCAGCAAGTGGATCAGGATAATGAATTTCCAGCGCAGCTGTGGAAAAAATTTGGTGATATGGGCTTGCTGGGTTTAACCGTTGACGAAGAATACGGTGGTACAAATTTAGGCTATTTGGCACATATTTTAGCCATGCAGGAAATTTCCCGCGCCTCTGCATCGATTGGCTTGTCCTACGGCGCACATTCTAATTTATGTATCAATCAAATTAATCGAAATGGCACTGCAGCACAAAAACAAAAATATTTACCTAAATTGGTGTCGGGTGATTTTGTCGGTGCGCTGGCGATGTCTGAACCGAATGCCGGCTCTGATGTGGTCAGCATGAAATTAAAGGCTGAAGATCAAGGTGATCATTACCTGCTCAATGGTTCAAAAATGTGGATTACCAACGGCGGTGATGCCGATGTATTGGTGGTATACGCCAAAACTGATTTAAACGCGGGTTCAAAAGGTATGACGGCTTTTTTAGTTGAAAAAGGCATGTCGGGTTTTAGTCACGGTACACATTTAGACAAATTGGGTATGCGCGGTTCAAACACTTATCCGCTATTTTTTGATGATGTCAAAGTGCCAAAAGAGAATATTTTAGGCGGTGTCGGCAATGGCACCAAAGTCTTAATGAGTGGTTTGGACTATGAACGTGCAGTTTTAAGCGCTGGCCCTTTGGGTATTATGGATGCCTGCTTAGACACCGTTTTACCGTATATTCATGAGCGCAAACAATTTGGTCAGGCGCTTGGTGAGTTCCAACTCATGCAAGGTAAAATTGCCGATATGTATTCTACATGGCTGGCCTGTAAAGCCTTGGTTTACGCCGTGGGTGCAGAGTGTGATAAAGCGGAACATAACCGTAGCTTACGTAAAGATGCCGCCAGTGCAATTTTATATGCAGCAGAAAAAGCCACATGGATGGCCGGTGAAACCATTCAAACCTTAGGCGGCAATGGTTATATCAATGACTACGCCGCAGGTCGTTTATGGCGCGATGCCAAGTTGTATGAAATTGGTGCTGGAACTTCTGAGATTCGCCGCATGCTGATTGGTCGTGAACTGTTTAATGAAACAGCCTAAATCGCGATCTATCCGCCCACCGAATAATAAGGAAGTGCAAAGATGAATATCTTAAACAGTAAAATTAATATCCGTAGTGACGATTTTAAAAGCAATCAAGCGGCCATGCAGCTTTTGGTTGATGACCTCAAACAAAAAGCACAGCAGATTGCCTTGGGCGGCGGCTTAAAAGCCCGCGAAAAGCATTTGGCTCGCGGCAAACTGTTACCGCGTGAACGGGTCGATCATTTAATTGATGCCGGTACGGCATTTTTAGAAATTGGTCAATTGGCAGCCTATCAAGTCTATGCCGATGATATTCCTGCCGCAGGCGTGATTGCCGGTATTGGTCAAGTCAACGGCGTAACCTGCATGATTGTGGCCAATGATGCCACGGTCAAAGGCGGCACGTATTATCCGCTGACAGTTAAAAAGCATCTGCGCGCGCAAGAAATTGCTGAGCAAAACCATTTGCCGTGTATTTATCTGGTCGATTCAGGCGGCGCCTATTTGCCGATGCAAGATGAAGTATTCCCCGATCGTGATCACTTTGGCCGTATTTTTTATAATCAAGCCCGTATGTCCAGTCAAGGGATTGCGCAAATTGCAGTGGTGATGGGCAGTTGTACTGCCGGTGGTGCTTATGTACCTGCTATGTCGGATGAAACCATTATCGTGCGTAATCAAGGTACAATTTTCCTTGGTGGCCCGCCGTTGGTGAAAGCCGCAACAGGTGAAGTGGTCAGCTCAGAAGATTTAGGCGGTGGCGATGTGCATACGCGTCTATCGGGTGTGGCCGATCATTTGGCAGAAAGTGATGAGCACGCTATCGCCATTGCGCGCAATATTGTTGCCAACTTAAATAAAAAACCGCATCAAACTTCGGATGCCATTGAAGCGCCGTTATTTAATGCCGAAGAGCTGTACGGCATTGTGCCCAGTGATGCACGTAAACCGTTTGATGTACGTGAAGTGATTGCGCGCATTGTTGATGGTTCACGTTTTGATGAATTTAAAGCACGTTTTGGCACCACTTTAATTACTGGTTTTTCCTCCTTATACGGTATGCCAGTCGGGATTATTGCCAACAATGGCATCTTGTTTTCCGAGTCGGCGCAAAAAGGCGCGCACTTTATTGAACTGTGTACCCAGCGCAATATTCCGCTGTTATTTATTCAAAATATTACCGGCTTTATGGTCGGTCGCCAGTATGAAACTGAAGGCATTGCTAAAAATGGAGCCAAATTGGTGATGGCGGTGGCCAATGCCAATGTACCGAAACTGACCTTAGTCATTGGCGGCTCGTTTGGTGCGGGTAACTATGGCATGTGTGGTCGCGCTTATTCACCACGCTTTTTGTGGACATGGCCAAACTCACGTATTTCAGTGATGGGCGGTGAGCAAGCATCGAGTGTGCTTTCGACCTTAAAACGCGATCAAATTGAACAACAAGGTGAAACGTGGTCAGCTGAACAAGAAGATCAATTTAAGCAACCGATTCGTGAGCAATATGAGCGTCAAGGTCATCCGTATTATGCCTCTGCGCGTCTGTGGGATGATGGCGTGATTGATCCTGCACAAACCCGTCAGGTCTTGGCTTTAAGCCTATCGGCTGCAATGAACGCCCCTATTCTACCGACCAAATTTGGCGTGTTCCGCATGTAAGGAGTAAAAACATGAGCTATCAATTTTTACAACTCGAACATGCCGATCAAGTGGCCACAGTGTGGTTGAATCGCGCCGAATTACACAATGCGTTCAACACCGTGGTGATTGAGGAATTACAGCAATGTTTTGATGCGCTGAATTGCCGCGATGATGTCCGCGTGGTGATTTTAGCCGGACGCGGTAAAAGTTTTTCAGCTGGTGCAGATTTAAACTGGATGAAACAAGCCGGACAAGCCTCAAGTGCTGACAACGAAGCCGATGCCCTAAAACTGGCGAAAATGCTGCAACGTCTGGCCACATTAAAACAACCGACCATTGCCCGTGTACACGGCGTGGCGTTGGGCGGCGGTATGGGATTGGCCTCCGCTTGTGATATCTGTATTGCCAGCAATGATGCCCAATTTGCCACCTCCGAAGTCCGTTTAGGCTTAGCGCCGTCCACCATCAGTCCGTATGTGATTCGTGCCATTGGTGCACGTCAAGCCGCGCGTTATTTTTTAACCGCAGAACGTATTTTTGCCCAACAAGCGCAAAAAATTGGTCTGGTGCATGAAGTGACATCTGCTGAAGAATTAGATGCAAAAATTGCTGAAATTGTGGCGAGCTTACTTTTAGGTGGCCCACAAGCACAAGCCGCCTCTAAACAACTGATTCAAATGGTCGATCAACAGGTTTTAACGGAAGATTTACTGCGTCAAACCGCACAACATATTGCCCATGTCCGCCAAGGCAGTGAAGCCAAAAACGGCTTGAGTGCGTTTTTAGACAAACAGCGCCCTGCATGGATCAACACGACAGCAGAACAAGAATAAGGATCATACAATGTTTGAAAAAATCTTAATTGCCAATCGCGGTGAAATTGCCTGCCGTGTGATTCGTAGCGCTCAAAAACTCGGTATCGCCACCGTTGCTGTGTATTCAGATGCCGATGCCCAAGCACAACACGTTAAACTGGCCGATGAAGCCATTTATATCGGTGAATCGCCTGCGGCACAAAGCTATTTACAGGCCGATCGTATTATTCAAGCGGCACTGGCCACAGGTGCACAAGCCATTCATCCGGGTTATGGTTTTTTATCAGAAAATGATCGCTTTGCCGAAGCCTGTCAAGCCAACAATATTGTCTTTATTGGCCCACCGGTGGCAGCCATTTTGGCCATGGGATTAAAAGCTACCTCTAAATCGTTAATGGAAAAAGCAGGTGTACCATTAACACCGGGTTATCATGGCAACAATCAAGAGGCTGAATTTCTAAAACAACAAGCCGATGCCATTGGCTATCCCGTGCTCATTAAAGCCAGTGCCGGCGGTGGCGGTAAAGGCATGCGTTTGGTTGAACGCAGTGAAGATTTTCTCAGTTCACTGGCCTCGTGTAAAAGTGAAGCCAAATCCAGTTTTGGCAATGATGAAGTGCTGATTGAACGCTATGTGATTAATCCACGGCATATTGAAGTGCAAGTTTTTGGCGACTCACATGGTAACTATGTACATTTCTTTGAACGTGATTGTTCGGTGCAACGCCGTCATCAAAAAGTACTGGAAGAAGCGCCTGCACCGTTGGTTGCGCAAGACAAACTCGATGCCATGCGCCAAGCAGCCATTGATGCTGCGCGTGCGGTGGATTATGTCGGTGCCGGTACGGTTGAATTTATCGTCGAGCAAGACGGTACTGCCTATTTCATGGAAATGAATACCCGTTTACAGGTTGAACATCCGGTCACTGAAATGATCACCGGCGTTGACTTGGTCGAATGGCAATTACGCGTAGCTTTTGGTGAACCGCTGCCGAAACAGCAACACGAATTAAAAATTCACGGTCACGCCATTGAAGCGCGTGTTTACGCCGAAGAACCAGAAAAAGGGTTTATTCCGGCCATTGGTCAAATCAGTTATTTACATTATCCAGAACAAAATCAGCATGTTCGTGTCGACAGTGGCATTGTGCAGGGCGATGAAATCAGCAGCTATTACGACCCAATGATTGCCAAACTGATTGTGTGGGGTGAAAACCGTGAAGCAGCCTTGGTGCAAATGCATCATGCTTTGGGACAATTCCATGTCGATGGCTTAGGCAACAACATTGCCTTTTTAGACCGCATTATTCGCTCTAAATCGTTTAAACAAGCCGACTTAGACACCAACCTGATTCAGCGTGAAGATGAATTTTTATTTAAAACCAAGCATAGCTTAAATGCAAAAATGATGGTCGCCACCGCCCTAACGGAACTGTTATTACGTTTTAATCAGAATAAAACCGCCAGCAATCCCGTCTGGAGCAGCCAAACCTTGTGGCGTGTGAATATTTCTCCAAGTTATGCCATTCAATTCAATTTAGAAGATGCCGTCTATCAGGTGAATTTAAGCGCTGAAAAAGACGGTTTTAGTGCTGAATATCAAGGTGAAAAATTCTTGATTTCTGGAAAATTGCTCAATGCCAACAGTGCTCAGTTTAGGATTAATGGTAAGCAAGAAAAATTTGCTTTTAACCAAAATAAATCGGGTTTAACCGTGTTCCAAAATGGGCAAAGTTATCCGTTTAAATATATCCAGAACAACTTTGGTGCAGATGAAAGTCAAAGCACTGAAGGCAACTTAAAAGCCCCTATGCCGGGCGTAATTACCCAAGTTTTGGTTAACATCAATGACAAGGTTCAAAAAGATGATGTGCTGATGACGCTTGAAGCCATGAAAATGGAATATGCAATTCGTGCACCATATGATGGCATTGTACATTCCTGTTATTTCCAAGCCGGTGATCAAGTTAAAGTCGGTGATGAATTGGTCGAGTTTCAGGCCATCACGGAGGACGTTGCATGAGTGAGTTTGTCAAAATAGTCGAAGTTGGGGCACGCGATGGTCTGCAAAATGAAAAGACCGCGCTCACCCTCGCGCAGCGTAAAGACTTTATCTTAAATTTGATGAAAACCGGTGTGCAAGCGATTGAAGTAGGTTCTTGTGTTTCGGCAAAATGGGTGCCGCAAATGGCAGACAGCGATAGCCTGTTTAGCCAATTGCCAAAAGATCCGAATATTCAACTCAGCTTACTGACTCCAAATTTAAAAGGCTTGCAGTCAGCACTGGCAGTGGGTTGCAGCGAAGTGGCTATTTTTACTGCGGCATCAGAAAGTTTCACGCAAAAAAATATTAATTGCTCGATTGAACAAAGCTTTGAAAAATTTGCCGATGTCATGGCGGCAGCCAAAGCCAACAACATTAAAGTTCGCGGCTATGTCTCTTGTATGGTGGATTGTCCATATGAAGGCGCTATTGATCCGAAGCAAGTGGTTCAGGTCAGCAAGCGCTTATTGGATATGGGCTGCTATGAAGTATCTTTGGGTGAAACTATTGGCACAGCCACGCCAGATCGGGTCAAAAAGGTGTGGGATGTCTGCTTAAGTGAACTGGATAGCCGTGTTTTGGCCGGTCATTTTCACAACACCTATGGCATGGCGATTGCCAATATTTATCAATCCTTACAGCAAGGCATTCGTATCTTTGATTCTTCCATTGCCGGTTTAGGCGGGTGCCCCTATGCCAAAGGCGCTGCGGGTAATGTTGCCACAGAAGATTTGTACTATTTATTGTCACATATGGGCTTTGAAACCGGCATTAATCTAGAAGCTTTAATGCAGGCCAGTCGCAAGATTGGTCAGCTGTTACAGCGCAATAACCCCTCCAACTATGCGCAGGCCTATTGGCAAAGTCATCCTGCTTAAAATGAATAGAATATTCTATTAAAAAGTGCTAGAAATGAACCGCCAAAATCATATATTGATATATCTGATAAAAAGTGGACATAGGCTTGGTTAGATCAAAGACTGAGTACCGACAAAATGAGGGATCGCATGTCAAATAAAGTTTATGAAAGTGCCGAAGCGGCATTAAAAGATATTATCCACGATGGTCAAACCTTGGCTGTGGGCGGCTTTGGGTTGTGTGGTATTCCGGAAGCATTAATTGCCGCACTGAAACAAACCGGTGCGAAACAACTGACCTGTATTTCCAATAATGCCGGTGTCGATGGTTTTGGTTTGGGATTGTTGCTTGAAACCAAGCAAATTAAAAAAATGATTTCATCTTATGTGGGTGAAAACAAAGAATTTGAACGTCAGTATTTAAATGGCGAATTAGAAGTTGAACTCACCCCACAAGGCACATTGGCAGAAAAGCTCCGTGCAGGTGGTGCCGGCATTCCTGCCTTTTTCACCCCAACAGGTGTGGGAACATTAATTGCTGAAGGTAAAGAGCTACGCGAGTTTGATGGTAAGGAATATATTTTAGAACAATCGCTGACCGCGGATATTGCCTTGGTCAAAGCCTATAAGGCTGATAAAGCCGGTAATTTAATCTTCCGTAAAACTGCACAAAATTTTAATCCTGTGTGTGCGATGGCCGGCACGATCAGCATTGCTGAAGTGGAAGAAATTGTCGAAATTGGCGCTTTAGATCCCGATGAAATTCATCTGCCGGGTATTTATATCAATCGTATTGTCTTAAACGCGCATCCTGAAAAACGCATCGAACAAATGACCTTAAAAGCGGAGGCTGTATAAAATGGCATGGACTCGTAATGAAATGGCACAGCGTGCAGCTTTAGAACTTGAAGATGGTTTTTATGTCAATTTAGGCATTGGCCTACCGACGTTGGTGGCGAACTATATTCCTGAACATATGGATGTCTGGTTACAGTCAGAAAATGGCTTACTTGGGATTGGTGAATTTCCCACTCAAGACACGGTCGATGCCGATTTAATTAATGCCGGCAAACAAACCGTGACGGCACGTAAAGGGGCGGCTTTTTTCTCCAGTGCCGAATCTTTTGCCATGATTCGTGGCGGTCACGTCAACATTGCGATTTTAGGTGCCATGGAAGTTTCTGAAAGCGGCGACTTGGCCAATTGGATGATTCCGGGTAAAAAAGTCAAAGGTATGGGCGGCGCAATGGATTTGGTCGCAGGCGTACAAAAAGTGGTGGTGTTAATGGAACACTGCGCCAAAGATGGCACGGCAAAAATTGTACCAAAATGCGCCCTGCCACTGACCGGAAAAGCCGTAGTACAGCGCATTATTAGTGATTTGGGCGTGATGGATATTACCGCTGAAGGGGTGAAATTAATTGAACTGGCCACCGATGTCAGTTTTGAGGACATTCAAAAAGTTACCGGTGTACCACTGCTACAGTAAAAAATATTTCATTTAAACGTGATTGCCGATTTCCCCTCATGTCTTTTTTAGCATGGGGGGAAATCATTTCGGCAAGGCCTCATGATCTTTAAAAAAAGTTTTAAAACAACCAAACCCCACAAGGAATGTAGAGTATGGATAACTCGCAAAATATCTTGCAACGATTTGCCTTAAAAGTCAGTGACTGGTCAGAAAAGTGGTTTCCTGACTCGTATATTTTTGCACTGCTGGGTGTGGTGATTGTGGCTCTTGCCGCGATGGCAATTGGCGCGCCCATTCAGAGTGTCGCACTTTCATTTGGAAATGGCTTTTGGAGTTTGATTCCGTTCACCATGCAAATGTGTATGTTGATTGTGGTCGGTTATGTGGTGTCTGTATCGAAACCCGTCGGCATGTTAATTGATAAGCTGGCCAAAATCCCCACTTCAGGGCGTAATGCCATTGTCATGGTGGCCATGGTCAGCTTATCGGTCTCTTTAATCAACTGGGCCATGAGTACCGTATTGACCGCGCTTTTAGTGATTGCATTGGCCAAGCGTAAAGAGCTTAATATGGATTATCGCGCCGCGGCAGCAGCGGCCATTATCGGCATGGGCGCAACGTGGGCGTTGGGAATTAGTTCTTCTGCGGCCCAGCTGCAAGCCAATAAAGCCAGTCTACCTGAACCGATCTACAATTTAACCGGCGTAATTCCATTCACTGAAACCATCTTCTTGCCACAGTCGATGATTATGACTGGTGTACTGATTATCGTCTCTATCGCGATTGCTTTTTGGTCAGCACCTAAAGGCAACAGCATTAAAACCATGGATGATTTTTCAATTGGGTTTGAAGATGAGAAAAAACAGAGTCCAGTACAGAAACGACCGGGCGATTGGTTAGAAAACTCCCCTATTTTAAGCATTCTGATTGTGGCTTTGGGGCTAATTTGGATGTTCAATGAGTTTGGCAAAAGCAATCCGATTATTGCCATTTCCAGTCTAAACACCTATAACTTTATTTTCTTAATGCTTGGCATTGCACTGCATGGTACGCCGCGCAACTTCTTAAATGCCGTGTCTAAAGCCGTTCCGGCCATATCCGGTGTGCTGATCCAATTCCCCCTGTATGGCAGCATTGCCTTCATTATGACCAGTGCCATGAATGCACAAGATCTGTCGCTGTCTCACTATATTGCTGAATTTTTTGTCTCGATTGCCTCTAAAGAAACCTTTGCGATTGTGATGGGGCTGTATTCTGCAATTTTAGGCTTCTTTATTCCGTCCGGTGGCGGTAAATGGATTATTGAAGCGCCGTATGTTATGCAAGCGGCACATGATTTAAAAGTTCATTTGGGATGGTCTGTACAAATTTATAATGCCGCTGAAGCATTACCGAATTTAATCAATCCGTTCTTTATGTTACCGATGCTGGGAATTTTAAAATTAAAAGCCAAAGATGTGATTGGTTTTACCGTGACGCAGTTGGTTTTTCATCTGCCATTGGTTTTATTCTTACTCTGGATCTTAGGTCGTACGCTCACTTACGTGCCAGCCACTTTTTAAAATCAATCTATAACTGCATACATTAAGGGCACATCGCGTGCCCTTTTTTTATATCTGTTTCATTTAAGGCAATGAGCTTTGCTGCTTATCTTTTTAGATTGTGCTTGTTATATAAATCAGCTTTTAAGCTTGAGTTAGCAAGGCAAGATCAAATTGATTAATCAATGGCTTAAAATTTTGGTCGTCCTGTCATCCCATTAAAAAAGATCAATAAGCGACGAGACATCCGCTTTAAAAACCAGCGTATTTCTATCAGAAAACGATGCGATGTATCAACTTGATGCATTTAATTATAGATTTAGACAGTCCCGCAGAAGTACTTTTAAATCCCTCTAGAGATAAGCAAAGATACCATACGTCTGTTTTGAACCTTACCCATGTATCGCCCATAAAAAAACCCAACCCTTAGGCTTGATGATGAAACAAAATCATCTCAAAAATAAGGATTAGGTGGGTCGTGATTAAAGCTTATTTATCCATTGGCACTTTTTAGTTTGGTTTCTGGTGCTGCTGTTTCGATGCTACTGGTTAGTATCACATCCGAGCGCTTGTGATTAATAAACGATAACGCCACTGCACCAATTAAACCGGCTGCGGCAATGACCATAAAGTTTTGTTCAATCGGTAGATTTAACGCCACAATAAAACCAATCAATACTGGCGCAAGGATTGCCCCCATGCGACCCACGCCTGCCGCCATCCCAATCCCTGTGGCACGAATTGCACTTGGGTAGAACTGACCGCAATAGGCATAGGCAACAATTTGTGCACCTGTGGTACATGCACCGACCATCGCAATATTGAAATAAAGGATTTCAGTCGGCATTTTAAAGGTCATCATATACAAGAACACGCTGCCGAGCGCATACATCGACACCAAGACCCATTTAATATGGAAGCGATCAGCCAACCAACCCCCAACGATACAGCCTGCGACTGCGCCAACGTTGAGTGCAATCACAAAACTTAAAGCAGACCCGAGTGTATAGCCAGACAATGCCATTAATTTGGTCAACCATGTGCTTAATGAATACACCATGAATAGACCGGTGAAATATGCGCCCCAGAACATTAAAGTACTAAATGAACGGCCTTCTTTAAACAACTGTGCCATCGGGGTATTTACGGTGTCTGCTTTAATGGCTTGGGTGAATACCACCGTGGTGTCCATCTGAATCGTCGGATCGATGTCTTTAACCACTTTTTGTAAATCTTTTTGGTTTTGACGCTTTAATAAATAGGCCAAAGATTCCGGCATCGATTTCATAATAAAAGGCAGCAATAAAACAGGAACGCCTGCTGCAAAAAACACCACTTGCCAGCCAAATTCAACAATAAACTGTTTACCAATGACCGCCGCTAAAATACCGCCAATGGCATATCCTGAGAACATAAACGTGGTCATTAAACTGCGAATTTTTTTCGGTGAGTATTCGGTCATTTGCGCCACAATATTTGGCAGCACGCCACCAATGCCTAATCCGGCAATGAAACGCATAATACTAAACGTGATCGGATCATTACTAAAGCCGGCGGCTGCAGTAAAGATACTGAATAGAAATACACAAATCGCGATGGTGAGCTTACGACCAATTTTATCGGACAATGCGCCCAAAAATATAGCGCCAAACATCATGCCGAAAAGTGCAGAACTGGCCATAAAGCCAGCAGTTGAAGCATCTACACCCATACCGGTCATAATCGACGGTAGTGCAGCACCTGCAACAGCAATGTCATAGCCATCAATAATAATAATAAGAAAGCACCACGCCAAAACTTTTGCATGAAATTTATTAAATTTCGCATGATCAACCACTTTGTGTACATCTATGTACTGCATAACCATCTCCTTGATCTTTATGATTATTACTATTTTTGAATATTTTTAGAAAAAATCGAAGTGATTTAATTTTTTCTCATTTCCATTGTTTTATTTAAAAATGCTCATTATTTCCGTATGAGATTTTTTTCCATTTAAATCTGTTTTCATTCGTCTAGCTGACAAATTGATTGTCATTTTTTGCTAAAAGTAAAACACAGGCCTCGATACAAAATGTCGAATTACTAAACAAATTAATTAGAAAGCCAATATATGTCAACAGCATTACATACTTATTTTTAGTTTATTTTTTTATCTATATAAATCAATTGTATATAAATATGAATTTTACTTTAAATAGCATCTTACTGTCCTATATCTGGATTTTTGCTTGGTAAAATATCGCGTTTTTGAGGCAAATGAATGCAGATATTTAAGCGGTTTTATTTAAGATAATAAAACCGCGGCATCTGCGTTCAAATAATGTGTGAAATTTCATATGATTATATTGAGGATTGAAAAATTTAATGCGGTTGTATAACCAAAAATAGACTGTGATGAGAGGAAAATAAATCAGCATTTTTGATCAGCAAGCGTGCTTGATCGGCACAACAATCCCCAGAAAGCCAAGCGCTCATGCTTTGACTTCTGGGTCTTAAAATGAAGCGTATTTTTTTATTTGACAGTTATTTTTTCAGGTTGATTGAGCGTTACTTTAGTCATACCGTCATTCAGCTTATTAATTAAATGTACCAAGGTGACCATATCATCGAATAAAAAGCCTTCAAAGGTTTGCTGATAAAACTCAGCAATTTTCGCCTGTAAGTCTAGCCAAGCCTGTTGCCCTATTTCAGTTAAAGCCACATTTTTAACACGCCGATCGTGCAGATCGCTGACACGCTGTACTTCGCCTGTGCGTTCAAGACGTTTTAGTACACCGTCTAAACTTTGTCGACTGACCCCCACATACTGGGTTAAATCGGAAAAAGACATACCGCTTTGAACCGATGGACGAGACAAAGCCCCCAATACAGCCCAATGGATAGATGAAATGCCCAGTTCCTTTTGGCACTGTCGATCTAAAGTATTACTGGCCTGAAATAAACGAAAACAAAGTCGGTTATGAATGGGAGCAACTGAATTTTGATAGACGTTTGGGTCTAGTTGGCTCATATTTAAACCTGTATGCATTATTTAAATTGGTACTGCCTTAATTATCATATATAAACGCATAGGCAAAGGCTTTAATTGGGAATTGCGCGATCAATGCTCTAAATATGACGCAACTGACGATGCTCCGCTTTATTTGGCTTTAAAAAAGTTTAAATGATGTGAAGAATCCATGAGATGTACAGCGACCATTAAATCTATTTTTTTAAGCTGAGTGATATTAAGAGCAGCTCAGCGTTATAAAAAAAGCCGCTATTAAAAAATAGCGGCTTTTTTACGAAGTGATGTACAAATTAAAAATTATAAATTGCTACGGCACTTACGCGATTATCTTCACCGGTTGTACCGCTCAAGATATTGTTACTAACATCTACTACTGGCCCGAACGCTTTACGTTCACCATAGACATATTCCAGACCAAAGCTTAAAGGTTTGGTCGGGCTATAAAAAACGTTGCCCCAAGCTTGCCACAAATCTTTATTTGCGGTGGATTTATCTGCCAAGGCATTGATATAGTCTTGATTGTTGTCGGCTTTCATATAGCCATAGCCCAATGTGCCGCGCCACTGCGGATTAAACTGTTGGGTTAACCCCACCGTAATAGAATCGAATTCATTGGTGGCAACAATATCTTTATTGGTATTCACCACAAAGCCACTGTTGGCCCAAGAAACAAAACTGCTGTCGCCTTTCACATGGTAATAATCTGCCTTAAACGTGGTGCCCGGCATCATTTCATATTTCAAGCCCGCACCTACGCCCCACGCGGTTTCATTGTCGGCATCGGTTCTTTTATCATTAACCATGCCGCGTAGACTCATGGCTGCGGTATCACTGATTTTATGATTAACACGTGCAGTCAATGCCGGTAAGCGCATGTTTGAGCTGCCGTCTTTTGGATCTTCTAATGCCACCACTAAATTAGTGGCCGGATTAAATTTAGTGGTGTGACGTACTTGTGGTGTACGTTTCACCGCGCCGCCAACATAGCCCAAAGCATCAATTGATTCTGGCATATAATCGGGTACGGCAAAGTTTGACCACGTTTGACCAATCAACCAATCGTTATAATTTACATAGGCATGACGAATACGCAAGGTATCCAAACCCGGACCACCCAAAAAGTCGACCTCAATTTTACCGCCCACATCGCCGCCTTTGGTGCTGGTTTTAAAATCTGCGCCTAAACGTGTCGCTGAAAGCGTCGATTTAAATTGATCACTACTTTCTTTGTATCCTTTTAACGGTACAGTACTAATTTGGTTATAAAGTCGCGCTGCACTCCCGCCTTCGGCTTGATAGGAAGCATCGGCACGAACGTTACCATAGAAGCTTACTTCCGCTTTGCCCACAGTCATGCCTAAGCCTTTTTGAGTTGCGCTCATTGGTGCTTGTACAGGCAAAGCAGTTGTAGCCGATGTGGCTTGTACCGCTTGCAAATGTTGTGCTTGTATTTTTTGCTGGCCGGCATATTGGCTTAACAATTCACGTAGTTCTTGTACCTCTTGATGCAACTGCTGAATTTCTTCGCTGTTGCTTTTTGCCTGAGTCGATAAGCTCATGCCGGCCATGCTTAAAGCCAGCATACTCATGACAAGGTTACGTTTCATTGTTGGTTGCGTGCTGTTCATCCTAAACTCACTCTTTTATTGTTGGATCCGATTCTAGCAATAGATCACCAACGCGACGATGGCGATCTATATCACTTAGACTATTGTCTTTATTGAAAATTATATAAAGTTACTGGGTTGCCTTTTCTTGGCCGACAGCGTTGCTCGCACTAGACGCTGCAAGGGTTTTACCATCTACAGAGGCTTTTAAGTTCACCAAGAAAATTGCAATGGCTGCAATAACGCCAGGAATAGCGATGGCTAAAAAATTCATTTGATGCGGTAATTCAAGCGTGAGTAATGCACCGGTCAAAACGGGTCCGACAATAGCACCAATACGTCCAATCCCCGATGCCCAGCCCATGCCTGTAGAGCGAACTGCGGTTGGATAAAACTGTGCGACAAAGGTATACAGTAAAATTTGTGAGCCAATAGTCGCGGCTCCAGCCACGCCAATTAGCAGATAAAGTACCGCTTGTGGGCTGTTAAATCCGAGTAAAATTAACGCAATTGCACCCACGGTGAACATGATGGTCAAAACTGGTTTTAAGTGGAATTTATCAGCCAAGACACCACCGCCAATGGCACCCACCATACCGCCAATATTCAGTGCAAATAAGAACATCAGGCTAGCCCCCAATGAGTAGCCAGCTTGAATCATCAATTTAGGTAACCAACTGCCTAAGGCATAAACCATCAATAAACACATGAAGAATGCCGCCCAAAACATTAAGGTACTAAACATCCGACCTTGCTGAAATAAAGCGCGTAATGGTGCATCATCACCAATGGTGGCTTCGTTTAACACCAAGACTGTATCGTCATGTAGCACTTGTTGTGGCGCAATTTTTCGCACAATCGCACGGGCTTTTTCGGTATCGCCTTTTTTGGTCAAGAACATTAAGGATTCAGGGAGAAATTTCCAAATCAGTGGCAAGACAAATAGCGGAATACTGGCCAAATAAAACATGATTTTCCAGCCATAATCCGGCACCAACCATGCACCCAATAGCGCAGAGGCCATACCGCCAATGGCATAACCACTAAACATAATGGCCACCAAGGTGCTGCGAATTCGTTTTGGCGCATATTCGGTCATCAATGCCACCACGTTTGGCATCACGCCGCCAATCCCTAAGCCGGCCAGAAAACGTAAAATACCAAATTCCGTCGGTGAACTGGCAAAAGCGCCTAGAAAAGTAAAACCACTGAAAATCGCAATACAAATCATGATGGTTTTTTTACGGCCCAATTTATCTGAGAGTGTGCCAAAACTCATGGCACCAAACATCATGCCAAATAACGCGGTACTGGCCAGCAATCCTGCTTGAACTGCACTTAGCGCCCACTCTTGCATCAAAATAGGTAACACCACACCATAAATGACCAAATCATAGCCATCAAAAATAATAATCATTAAACACCAAATTAGCACGCCCCAATGAAATGGCGTGAACTTGGCTTCATCCACCAGATGATTAATATTTAACTTTTGAGTATTCACTTCGCGCTCCTGCACATGAATCTTTAGATTTGTGCAAACAATGCGGCAAAGTGCTTTTTTTGTCCAAAACCGATTGCATATATATTCATACCTAAAAGGTTCAGTCTTTATTTTTAAAAAGTAAAAATAATACTTTAAAGATATATCCAAAACAGCTGGGCAGATACGCAGTGATTTTATTTTTAATTGATTATTTTGGCAGCCCTGACAAATATGCCGAGCGATCAAATGGGGAGAGCTGATCGCTCGGCATATTTTAACTGATACGGAGTTTTAGCCGCCTACAGCAACATTTAAAAGCGCTGTAATCGAACATTTAAAGCCTCTTATTCTTCAGCTTTAAATGTTCGAATTTTAGATAAAATTACGATCATAAACAATAGCTTCAAGATCATAGACTTGGTAGATACAATCAAATAAAGCACGAATATCTTCACTTTCATCCATGCTGCGAATGGCCAAGAAAATCGGACTGACCGCACCATCATCTAACAGTGGAATATAGTGCAAATGCGGCAATTGAATGGTTCTGGCGCTTTCAGGCACAATACAAATACCTTCACCGGCAGCCACCAAACCGAGTGCCAATTGAATTTCACGCACCTCTTTTATATTTTTGGGATCGAGACTATATTCAGAGAACAAGCCTCTGACTTGAGTGGAAAAATTCGGTTTTGCATGACTGGGATATAAAAATAAATTTTCATCGACAATATCCGTTAAATAGACGCCCTGTTTTTGTAGCGCCAGTGGATGACTTGAATGAGCAGCCACCATCAACGGCTCTTCCCTTAAAAGCACACGCCGCACCGCAGGATCAGAAATTCTTAAGCGCCCAAAACCGACATCAATTCGCCCCTCTTTCAGCGCCTTAATTTGTTCGGTGGTGCTCATCTCAATCAGCTCTACCTTTAAATGTGACTGTTGCTGACGAAACAAATAGACAATTTTGGGCAGTAAGCCATATAGCAAAGAACCGACAAACCCCATGGTCACGGTTTTTTCAACCATACCAACACGGCGCGTCATGGCTTTAATCTCTTCAGCATTAGACAAAAGTTTAACCGCATGCTGATAGAAAAATAATCCGGCTTCGGTGGTGAGTAATGGACGGCTACCGCGCTCGAAAAGCTGTATACCCAGCTCTGCTTCAAGGTTTTGGATCTGTCGGCTTAACGGTGGCTGTGCAATAAACAGCTTTTCCGCGGCTTTGGTGAAACTTTGTTCTTCAACCACCGCAACAAAATAACGTAAATGTCTGAGCTCCATAATACTCCATACCTTTAAAGCATAATAAAATGCAAAATTAATCTTAGACAGTAATTCTTTATTCTTTTAAGGTATATCACAAGAGCCAGGCAAAGCAAGATTGAGAAGCTTAAAATGTATAAATCCATAGAAACATTGCTGGTTGAAATTCCCACGATTCGTCCACACAAGATGGCGGTTGCCACCATGCAAACCCAAACCTTGGTGTTGGTTAAAATAACCAGCGCAGAAGGCTTAGTCGGTTGGGGTGAAGCCACCACGATTGGTGGTTTAGGCTATGGCGATGAAAGCCCTGAAAGTGTTAAAACCAATATTGAAACTTATTTTGCGCCGTTATTAAAATCTTTGTCTGGTTTAAATGTGGCTCAAACCATTACCGCGATTAAACGCAATATTAATGGTAATCGTTTTGCCAAATGTGCCATTCAAACGGCTTTACTGGATCTTCAGGCACAAATGTTGAACGTGCCACTGAGTGAACTGTTGGGTGGGCGTTTGCGTGACAGCGTGCCGGTGTTATGGGTATTGGCTTCAGGCGATACCGATAAGGACATTGCCGAAGCGCAAAAAATGATTGCGTTAAAACGTCACAATATTTTTAAACTTAAAATTGGTTCACGCCCTGTTGAAGAAGATGTGGCACATGTTTTGGCCATTAAACACGCCTTAGGTGCAGATATTTCAATTCGGGTAGATGTGAACCGCGCATGGTCAGAACTTGAAGCCATTAAAGGCATTCAGTTATTACAAGATGGCGGTGTCGATTTAATTGAACAACCGTGTGCCATTGACAACTTAGATGCGATGCAACGCTTAACCCGTCGTTTTGATATTGCCATTATGGCCGATGAGTCGTTATGCGGCCCACAAAGTGCCTATCAAATTGCGCGTAACAATGGTGCTTCGGTTTTTGCAGTCAAAATTGCCCAGTCTGGCGGTTTAATCGAAGGCTGTGAGGTGGGGAAAATTGCCAAACTTGCCGGTATTGATTTATATGGCGGCACCATGCTGGAAGGTCCAGTCGGCACGATTGCCTCAGCGCATGTGTTTTCAACCTTTGAAAGTTTAGCCTTTGGTACTGAATTGTTTGGGCCATTGCTGTTAACCGAAGATATTTTAAAAACGCCACTTCAATATCAAAACTATGAGTTGGTTTTACCTACGGTGGCCGGCTTAGGTATCGAAATGGATTTAGACAAAATTGACAACTTACGTCGTTAGTCATTCAAGGAGTAAGACATGCTTTTTCAAGTTCGCATGGATGTAAATATCCCATTGGATATGCCGGTTGAAAAATCGAATGAAATTAAAGCGGTAGAAAAAGCCTATTCACATGACTTACAGCGCCAAGGGAAATGGCGTCACATTTGGCGCATTAGCGGCCAATATTCCAACATCAGTATTTTTGATGTCGAGAGCAATGAAGAGCTGCACAACATTTTACAAGGTCTGCCGCTCTATCCGTA
Source organism: Acinetobacter harbinensis (assembly GCF_000816495.1). Lineage (GTDB taxonomy): Bacteria > Pseudomonadota > Gammaproteobacteria > Pseudomonadales > Moraxellaceae > Acinetobacter > Acinetobacter harbinensis. The sequence continues at coordinate 1,644,457 of NZ_JXBK01000001.1, read as the reverse complement.
TATGAATATTGAGGTGATGGCACTGAATCGTCATCCCTCTTCTATTCATGAGGATGATCGTTAATTTAAAAAAAGGCGTGATGGAAAATTTATTTTCCCTCTATGCAAAAGCAGCAACACAAGAAAAACTCACAAGGATTGTGGCCAGCCCAGTTTAGCCAGCCAAAATTACAGCTAAAGCGTCGGCCACTAAGAAAATGAAGAGATACTTCAGGAGCAATTGTATGAACCGTCAAGAGATCGATCAATTAGTCAAAGAGATGAACGTAGATACTGCCACCGGCGCTGTCGATGAACGCCTACAACAGGTGATTGTGCGTTTACTGGGTGACTTTTTCCAAGCGATTCAAGATTTAGACCTAACACAAACTGAAGTTTGGAAAGGTTTAGAATATATCGTCGATTCGAGTAAATCGAATGAACTTGGCCTTTTGGTGGCAGGTTTGGGTGTAGAGCATTTCTTAGATCTACATGCCGATGAAGTGGATGCCAAAGCCGGTATTACTGGTGGTACGCCGCGCACAATTGAAGGTCCATTATATGTAGCAGGCGCACCGGAATCGGTTGGCTTTGCACGTATGGATGACGGTTCTGAATCAGATCATGTTGATACTTTATTTATCGAAGGAATCATCACAGACACCGATGGTCAGATTATTCCGAATGCTAAAGTTGAAATTTGGCATGCCAACAGCTTAGGCAACTATTCTTTCTTTGACAGCTCACAATCAGAATTTAACTTGCGCCGTACAATTTTAGCCGATGCCGATGGCAAATACGTGGCTCAAACCACCATGCCGGTTGGTTATGGTTGTCCGCCAGAAGGCACCACACAAGCCTTATTAAATAAGCTGGGTCGTCATGGTCAACGTCCTTCACATGTGCATTATTTCATCTCTGCACCGGGTTATCGCAAACTTACCACGCAGTTCAATATCGAAGGTGACAAGTACCTGTGGGATGACTTTGCATTCGCAACGCGCGAAGGCTTGGTTGCATCAGTTTCTGATATTACCGATCCGGCTGAACTGGCTAAACGCGGTCAAGACAAACCGGTCAAACACATTAATTTTGATTTTCAACTGGTCAAAGATGTTGCTCAAGCACCAAGCTCTGAAGTTGAACGTCGCCGCGTAAGCGCTTAATTATATTTTAAGTCCCCCCAGATCGCTGTTTTAGAGAGATCTGGGAGACTGAGCCCCATTTGCCAAGTCGGAGAACGGACATGCCGCGTATTCCTGTAATTAACACCAGCCATCTAGATCGTATTGACGAATTGCTTGTCGATAATTTTGAAACAGGTGAATTTAAGCTGCATCGTTCAGTCTTTACCGATCAAGCCTTGTTTGATTTAGAGATGAAATACATCTTCGAAGGCAACTGGGTCTACTTGGCACACGAAAGTCAAATTCCGAATAACAACGATTTTTATACCACCTATATTGGCCGTCAACCGATCATCGTGGCACGCAATCGTGCCGGTGAATTGAACGCCATGATCAATGCCTGTTCACACCGCGGCGCGCAGTTATGTCGTCATAAAAAAGGCAATAAAGCGACCTATACCTGCCCGTTTCATGGTTGGACTTTTAACAACTCGGGTAAATTACTCAAAGTTAAAGACCCCGCAGATGCTGGCTATTCTGATTGCTTCAACCAAGATGGCTCACACGATTTAAAAAAAGTACCGCGTTTTGAAAGTTATAAAGGCTTCTTATTTGGCAGCCTTAATCCGGACGTTCCTTCCCTTGCAGAATTCTTGGGTGAAACCACCAAAATTATTGACATGATTGTGGGTCAGTCTGATCAAGGTCTCGAAGTATTACGTGGCTCATCTAGCTATACCTATGAAGGCAACTGGAAATTAACCGCTGAAAATGGCGCTGATGGTTATCACGTCTCTGCCGTACATTGGAACTATGCAGCCACCACCCAGCACCGTAAAGAAGCGCAAGCGGCAGATAATATTCGTGCCATGAGTGCCGGTTCATGGGGCAAACAAGGCGGTGGTTCTTATGGTTTTGAACATGGTCATATGTTGCTTTGGACGCAATGGGCCAATCCGGAAGACCGTCCAAACTTTCCAAAAGCCGAAGAATATACCGAAAAATACGGCGCAGCGATGTCCAAATGGATGATCGAGCGTTCACGTAACTTATGCTTGTATCCAAACGTGTATTTTATGGATCAGTTCGGTTCACAAATTCGCGTACTGCGCCCGATTTCAGTCGATCGAACTGAAGTCACCATTTATTGTATCGGCCCAGTCGGTGAAGACAAAGAATCCCGTACCCGTCGTATTCGTCAGTATGAAGATTTCTTTAATGCCTCCGGTATGGCCACTCCCGACGACCTTGAAGAATTCCGCGCCTGCCAAGCCGGTTATGCCGGTATTGCGCTGGAATGGAACGACATGTGCCGCGGCTCGAAACATTGGATTCAAGGCCCCGATGAAGCTGCCGATGAAATCCATCTAAAACCATTGCTGTCTTGTATTAAAACAGAAGATGAAGGTTTGTATCTGGCGCAGCATCAATATTGGCTTAAACAAATGAAGAAAGCCATTGTGTCTGAAAAAGAACTTGCTGAACTTAAAGGAGAAAGCGCATGAATGCTGACGCAACTTTAAACACGGTATCGTTAGAAAAAATCGCTCAATTTCTATATAAAGAAGCGCGTTTTTTAGATGATGAACAATGGGATGACTGGTTACAGTGCTACGCGCCTTCTGCGCAATTTTGGATGCCAGCTTGGGATGACGACGACAAATTAACCGAAGATCCAGAAACTGAAATTTCGTTAATTTATTATCCAGACCGTCAAGGTTTAGAAGACCGCGTGTTTCGAATTAAAACGGAGCGTTCTTCTGCCACCATGCCGGACACGCGCACCAGTCACAATATTGCCAATATTGAGCTGATTGAACAAAACGGCGACCAAGTCACCGTGCGTTTTAATTGGAATACCTTAAGTTTTCGTTATAAAACCGTTTATAGCTACTTTGGTATGTCACGTTATGTGATTGATTGTTCATCGGAACAATTTAAAATCTTAAATAAATACGTGATTCTTAAAAATGACTATATCAATCAAGTGATTGATGTTTATCACCTGTAACGGTAAATGCAACAAATTCTCTGGCGCTATGGAATAGGCGCTGGAGAATGCCACGAGTTTTAAAATTATTATAGGATGTTAGCCATGTCAAACCTCAATGTTGCACTTCAATTTGAAGATGGCGTTACCCGTTTTATCAGTGTCGTACAAGGTGAAACCCTGTCTGATGCGGCCTATCGCCAAAAAATCAATATTCCGTTGGACTGCCGAGATGGTGCATGCGGAACATGCCGCGCTTTTTGTGAATCAGGTTCGTTTGACATGCCTGAAGACGCATATATCGAAGATGCATTAACCCCTGAAGAAGCCGCTGAAGGTTATATCTTGGCGTGCCAATGTCGCCCAACTTCGGACGCCGTGTTTCAAATTCAGGCTTCATCGGAAGTGTGTAAAACAGAAATTCATCAATTTCAAGGCACGCTGGCTTGCGTCAACAATTTATCCGATTCAACCATTACCTTTGATATTCAACTGGATGAGGGTCAACCGGATATTCATTTTTTAGCCGGTCAATATGTCAATGTTCAACTTCCGGGCACAACAGAAACCCGCTCATATTCGTTTAGCTCTAAACCGAGTAATCGTCTGACCAGTTTTGTGGTACGTAATGTGCCAAACGGCAAAATGAGTGAGTTCTTGGCTCACAACGCCAAAGTGGGCGACAAAATGACCTTTGCTGGCCCATTCGGTAGCTTTTATCTACGTCCTGTTAATCGCCCTGTGCTGATGCTTGCCGGTGGTACGGGAATTGCGCCGTTTATGTCGATGCTACAAGTATTAGAAGAAAAAGGTTCAGAACATCCCGTGCGTTTGGTGTTTGGTGTGACCAATGATTTCGACTTGGTTGCGATTGAAAAACTTGATGAGCTGCAAGCGAAATTTGATTGGTTTGACTACCGTACAGTGGTGGCGCATGCAGACTCTACGCATGAACGTAAAGGTTATGTCACCGGTCATATTGACAATGAATGGCTCAATAGCGGTGATGTTGATGTTTATCTATGTGGCCCTGTGCCGATGGTTGAAGCGGTACGTGGTTGGTTAGACACCGAAGGCGTTAAACCGGCCAACTTCTTGTTTGAAAAATTCTCAGCAAACTAACAGGAGAATCGATCAAATGACCCAGCAAAGATTTCAAAATAAAGTGGTGATTGTGACTGGTGCTGCGCAAGGCATTGGTCGCGGTGTCGCGCTACAGGTCGCAAGTGAAGGCGCACAAGTGGTGATGGCAGATTTATCTGACTATGTCGAAGATGTTTTGGCGGAAATTCAAGCCGCGGGTGGCAACGCCATCACTGTTCGCGCGGATTTAGAAACCTTTGCCGGTGCAGAATCCGTGGTGGCACAGGCTTTGGCCAGCTATGGCCGTGTTGACGTGTTGATTAACAATGTCGGCGGTGCAATTTGGATGAAACCGTTCCAAGAGTTTTCTGAACAAGAAATTATCAAGGAAGTGAATCGCTCATTGTTTCCGACCATGTGGTGTTGCCGTGCGGTGTTGCCTGAGATGATTAAAAATCAGCACGGCAGCATTGTCAATGTCTCCTCTGTGGCCACACGCGGTATTAACCGTGTGCCCTATTCAGCCTCTAAAGGCGGCGTAAATGCCTTAACCGCAGCGCTGGCATTTGAACATGCGCAAGATGGCATTCGGGTCAACGCTGTAGCCACCGGTGGCACAGAAGCGCCACCACGAAAAGTACCGCGCAATGCCAATCCTTTAACCGAATCTGAACAAAATTGGATGCAACAAGTGGTCGATCAAACCATTGATCGTAGCTTTTTAGGACGTTACGGCAGCATTCAAGAACAAGTCAATGCCATTGTATTTTTGGCATCCGACGATGCTTCATATATTACAGGTACGGTTGTTCCTGTAGGCGGTGGCGATCAGGGTTAAATGCTCTGAAGTCACTCAAGATCAACAGGATCATTGCATTCTACGCATGGAGGCAAAAAGCCCAATGGCCACCCTGTTAAAAACGCTCAAAGATGATTGGTCAATATCAGCCACTGTCGCAGGATTTTTGGCCGTGCTGATTTCCTATTCAGGCCCACTGATCATCTTTTTCCAAGCAGCGCAAAAAGCGCAAGTGTCCAGCGCCATGATGATTTCATGGATTTGGGGCATCTCGATTGGTGCTGCCGTAGCCGGTATTTTCCTCTCCATCAAATATAAAGTTCCGATTATTACCGCATGGTCTGCACCCGGCACGGCGCTGTTGGTGACGCTCTTTCCGCATATTTCGCTAAATGAAGCAGTCGCAGCCTACATCACCTCTGCCGTGGTGATTTTTTTGGTCGGTATTACCGGTTACTTCGACAAATTACTGCGATGGATTCCGCAAGATGTTGCCGCCGGTATGATGGCCGGTATCTTATTTCAATTTGGTTTGGGACTGTTTACCGCAAGCGATAGCATGCCTACCATTGTCTTTGGCATGTTGGCGGTCTTTTTAGTTGCCAAGCGTTTAGTGCCGCGCTATGCCATGGTGTGGGTATTGGTCTGCGGTGTGGGCTTAAGTCTATTTTTAGGCAAAATGAATCCGGTCGATGTGCATTTCAGTTTGGCCATTCCACAGTTTATTCGTCCGCAGTGGAGCTGGAATTCGACTTTGAATCTGGCAATTCCTTTGATTTTGGTCAGCCTCAGCGGACAGTTTTTACCCGGCATGGCGATGATGAAAATCAGTGGTTATGACACGCCAGCCAAACCGATTATTACCGCCACCAGTATTGCGTCATTGGCCGTGGCCTGTGTCGGTGGTATTACCATTGTACTGGCCTCCATTACCGCGGCGTTATGCATGGGTAAAGATGCGCATGAACTCAAAGAAAAACGTTATATCGCCGGTATTGCCAACGGTATTTTTTATATTTTAGGCGGTTTATTTGCCGGCAGCATTGTCATGCTGTTTAGTCTATTACCTAAAGAGTTGGTGGCGGCATTGGCCGGCTTGGCGTTACTGGGTGCTATTGGCACCAATATTACGGTGGCCATGAAAAGTGACGCACATCGTGATGCTGCGCTGATCACCTTTTTAGCCACGGCCTCAGGGATGCATTTTCTAGGCTTAAGTTCGGTATTTTGGGGGATTTGTATTGGGGTTATTGCGCATTTGGTTTTAAGTAAACCTGCCGCCAAAACCACTGCTACATCTTCAACTTAAGGCTCTTAACATTAATCGACAGCTGCTTGTCTAGGAAACATTATGATTGATAAAAGTTCTGCTTCACTCACTGAAGCACTGATGCAAATTAAAGATGGCGCGACCATCATGATTGGTGGTTTTGGTACCGCAGGTCAACCGGCTGAACTGATTGATGGCTTAATTGAGCTGGGGGTTAAAGACCTGATTATTGTCAATAACAATGCCGGCAATGGCGATTATGGCTTAGCCAAACTGTTAAAAACGGGCGCAGTCCGTAAAATTATTTGCTCTTTCCCACGCCAATCCGACTCGTATGTTTTTGATGAAATTTATCGTGCCGGTAAAATTGAACTGGAACTGGTGCCACAAGGCAACTTGGCCTGTCGTATTCAAGCAGCAGGTATGGGACTTGGCCCGATTTATACCCCCACTGGTTTCGGCACTTTACTGGCAGAAGGCAAACCCACCTTAAACTATGACGGCAAAGACTTTGTACTGGAAAATCCAATCAAGGCCGATTTTGCCCTGATTAAAGCCCATCAAGGCGACCGTTGGGGCAACTTGGTGTATCGCAAATCGGCACGTAACTTTGGCCCCATTATGGCCATGGCAGCCGAAGTGACCATTGCACAAGTGTCTGAAGTGGTTGAATTGGGCGCACTCGATCCTGAGCACATTATTACTCCGGGTATTTTTGTTCAACATGTGGTTGCGGTCAAACCTGCACAATAAGCAAGGAAGATAACAATGAGTTATAGCAAATTAAGCCGTGACCAAATTGCGGCACGTGTGGCACAAGATATTCCAGATGGCGCGTATGTCAATCTTGGTATTGGTTTACCGACTAAAATCTCTAACTATTTACCCGCAGATAAAGACGTATTTTTACATTCTGAAAATGGCCTGTTGGCCTTTGGCCCACCACCTGCCGAACAAGACCGTGATCCTGAACTGATCAATGCCGGTAAAGAATTTGTCACGCTGCTGAAAGGCGGCGCATTTTTTCATCATGGTGACTCCTTTGCCATGATGCGCGGTGGTCATTTAGATATTTGTGTATTGGGTGCCTTTCAAGTGGCCGAAAATGGTGATTTGGCCAATTGGCATACTGGAGCACCCGATGCCATTCCTGCCGTAGGCGGTGCGATGGATTTAGCGGTAGGTGCAAAAAAAGTCTTTGTCACCACCGACCATATGACCAAACAAGGCGAACCCAAAATCGTGGCAGCGCTCTCTTATCCGGCCACCGGTCTGAAATGTGTCGATCGTATTTATACCGACCTTTGTGTGATTGATGTCACGGCAGATGGCATGAAAGTGATTGAGAAAGTTGACGGCTTAACCTTTGAAGCGTTGCAAGCGGTGACGGGTGCCAAACTCATTGATGCAACCAATGCTTAATTTTTAAATAGATTCAATCTTGCGCAATGCATTGTTTAAAGTCAGACGTCTAGCTTCATTTAAAAAGCGTCATCGAAAGCCTGCGTCCTTTAACCCAAATGCTATTAAGCAAGAATTGCAGAGAACATAAATATGAAAAATGCCTATATTGTAGATGCTATTCGGACTCCCTTTGGTCGTTATGCTGGTGGTCTGGCTGCTATTCGTACCGATGACTTGGGCGCTTTACCGATTAAAGCCTTGATGCAACGTAATCCATCGGTGAATTGGGCCTTGGTCGATGATGTAATGTATGGC
>NZ_JXBK01000001.1:1619357-1636480 GCF_000816495.1 Acinetobacter harbinensis | reverse complement strand
ATCAAGCCGGTGAAGACAACCGTAACGTCGGTCGGATGTCTGCACTATTGGCGGGTTTACCGGTTGAAGTTCCCGCCACCACAGTGAATCGCTTGTGTGGTTCATCGCTTGATGCGGTAGCGATGGCGGCACGTGCCATTAAAGCTGGTGAAGCGCATTTAATCATTGCCGGTGGCGTAGAAAGCATGTCGCGTGCGCCTTTGGTGATGGGGAAATCAGAAAGTGCGTTTGGTCGTAGCCAAAAACTTGAAGACACCACCATGGGTTGGCGTTTTATCAATCCAAAACTTAAAGAGATGTATGGCGTCGAGAGCATGCCGCAAACGGCAGAAAACGTAGCCCAACAATTCAATGTTAATCGTGCTGACCAAGATCAGTTTGCGCTGCAAAGTCAGCAACGCACTGCAGCAGCACAAGCGCGTGGCTTCTTTGAGCAAGAAATTGTGCCTGTGGTTATTCCACAGCGCAAAGGCGATCCGATCATAGTCTCTTCTGATGAACATCCACGTGCGTCCACCACGCTAGAGACTTTAAATAAATTAAAACCGGTGGTGCAAGCAGACGGTACAGTAACGGCGGGCAATGCCTCGGGCATTAATGATGGTGCCGCAGCACTGCTGATTGCCTCCGATGAAGCCATTGCCGAATATGGTCTAAAAGCACGCGCCAAAATTATTGGCGCAACGGTGGTGGGTGTCGAACCACGAATTATGGGCTTTGGTCCTGCCCCAGCAATTAAAAAACTGCTTCAACAAACTGGTTTAACCCTTGAGCAAATGGATGTGATTGAGCTGAATGAAGCATTCTCTGCGCAAGCCTTGGCGGTCACACGCGATTTAGGTCTGCAAGATGGCACCACCCAAGTCAATCCCAATGGTGGCGCGATTGCCATCGGTCATCCACTGGGTGCATCGGGCGCGCGTTTGGTCACCACGGCATTGAATCAACTCGAAGCCACAAATGGACAATATGCACTGTGCTCGATGTGTATTGGCGTCGGTCAAGGTATCGCTTTAATTATTGAGCGCGTTTAATTAATTCACTGCCGCAACTCGGTTTTTATCTGGCTCCGTGTGCGGCAGCACTAGAAATATAAGGAATTCCATGCCTACTTTTAGCTCTCAAGATGCACACATTCATTATCAAACGTTTGGTGATATAAGCCATCCGGCAATCATTTTTTCAAACTCGCTCGGCACCAATTATCGGATGTGGCAAGCGCAAATTGATCATTTCAAAAATGATTTTTTTGTCATTTGTTATGACACGCGCGGTCACGGTGAGTCCTCTAGTCCACAAGGCCCTTATACGCTTGAACAATTGGGGCAAGATGTCATTAATCTGCTCGATCATTTAAAGATTGATCAAGCCAATTTTTGTGGCATTTCCATGGGCGGTTTAACCGGTCAATGGTTGGCGATTCATCATCCAAAACGCTTTCATCACGTGGTGATCAGCAACACCGCAGCCAAAGTGGGTCAACAACAGGCGTGGAATGAGCGTGCAGCACTGGTGCGTGAACAAGGTCTACAACCGATTGCTGCAACCGCTGCGGCGCGTTGGTTTACCGAACACTTTATTGCAAATCATGCAGACACTGTGGCTGAACTGCAAAAAAGCTTAGCCGCGGGTAGTGCGCAAGGTTATGCCAATTGCTGTGAAGCTTTAGCTGAAGCCGATTTAACAGCACAAATTCAAACGATTGACGTGCCTGTATTGATTATTGCCGGTCAGCAAGATCCGGTGACCACCGTTCTAGACGCGCAATTCATGCTTGAGCGTATTGCTAAGGCTGAACTGGTTGAAATCAATGCCTCGCATATTTCTAATGTTGAATCTCCTGAGCAATTCAATCAAGCAGTACAACAATTTATAGCTTAATCCTGTAATAAATCTGCTGGCCCGCACAAACAGCTGCGGGCTTTTTTATGTGCTGGTAAAATTCAGATTTTCAAATTAAGCAGGTAAGATAAATCCCTATAAAACCATCCATCCGCTATGATAAAGCTACCTATTTCAAAATATAGAGTTTTCGATATGCCCAAAATCGTGATTTTTTCTGGCGCAGGAATGAGCGCCGAAAGCGGCATTCATACCTTTCGAGATGGCAATGGTCTGTGGGAAAACTATAAAATTGAAGAGGTGGCCACGCCGGACGCATGGCAAAAGAATCCTGAATTGGTGCAACGTTTTTATAATGCACGGCGTAAAGATATATTAGCAGCACAGCCCAATGTGGCACATCAACTGATTGCTAAAATTCAAAATTTTGCCGATTGTAGCGTGATTACCCAAAATATAGATGATTTGCATGAACGTGCCGGCAGTGCCGAAGTGCTGCATTTACATGGCAATATTCGTTTGGCCAAAAGCTCTGCCCCCGATGCGCAGTATTCTGAAACTTTTTATCCCATTCACGGTGCAGAATTAAATTTAGAGCGCGATCACTGTCCGCAAGGCTATGCGCTACGTCCGCATGTGGTGTGGTTTGGAGAAGCAGTCCCCGCCTATGAAACTGCGCTGCAACGGGTGCAGGCTGCTGATATTTTTATTGTCATTGGCTCAAGTTTGGTGGTCTATCCTGTGGCCGGCTTAATTCATGAAATCTCTAAGCACTGTGAAGCCTATTACATCGACCCCAAAGCTGACTATTTACGTGTGCCTACGCAGTATCATCTGATTGCACAAACGGCAACGCAAGGTATGCAACACCTTTTTGATACCCTACACCAGCGTTTTTTAATCACTTAACTTAAAGCAGGATCATGTTATCGCTGTGGGTGCTTTTGAGTTTTAAGTTAAGCACTCAGCTGTCGATTTTAGATTACGCGCTCGGTTTCATTAATGTGGCTAAACAGCTCATAACACATTTGGCGTAACCATTGATGGCTGGTTTTATGGTGGCACGACATGTGCCAATATTGTTTGATCGAATAGGTGGGAAAGGTAATCGGTGCATCAAAGATTTGTAAATTGCCGCGTGACAATAAGACTTCACTTAAATAATACGGCACAGTGGCAATAGCATCGGTTTCTTGCACCACTAAACCCACGCCTAAATAGCTCGGCAGACGCATTAAAATATCACGTTTTAATTCTAAACTGAGCAGCTCATTTTCAATGTGGTAATGCCCCATTCCCGCATCAATATCAATATGTAATTCACTGAGATATTGTTCAATGGTCAAACTGTTGGCACTTAAACGCGGATGATTTTTAGAGGCAATCACCACATAATACTGTTCAAAGAGTTTTTGTTGATAAAAGCCATTTTCAAAATTTGGCAGAAAACCAATCGCCAAATCAATTTCACCATTGGCCATTTGATAACTGGTTTCAGAGGTAATGCCACGCACATTTAAACGAATATGCGGTGCGTATTTTTTTAAATACTGTGAAATTTTGGGCACCAAGACCAAATGCGAGACATCAGTCATGGCAATGGTGAACTGTTGCTGCGAGGTCGATTGATCAAAGTGAATGGTAAAATTATTAATAATCTCAATTTTACTCATCGCTTCACTGACCAAAGGAAAAATTTGTTTAGATAGTTCGGTCGGCACCATTTCATTGCCAATTCTTAAAAAAAGTGGGTCGTTATAATGTTGGCGAATTTTATTTAAAATATTACTCACCGTGGGCTGACTCATCGATAAATAATCAGCTGCCACAGAAACGCTCTTATATTTATAAATATAAAGAAAAACACTGAGTAATTTACAATCAAGCTCAAACACCAAATTTCATCCTACGATTTTTGCACTACTTTAAGGATCTATCATCTACCTTTTTCAGCCGATTTCCAATATTGATTTGTACCGAAGCGCACGTAGAATTTTAACTGATCATTTGTCCAGCACAGTGTTGATTTAAAGCGCGTATTCAGTGCTGATCATCAATGGTGTGGGCGTATATAGATCACTTTGACTTAAATCACTAGATTGAATTTAAGCCAAAGTGTTTAGGCAGGTTTAGTCAGCAGAAATATCTTCAAACAAGACTGAGGATAAATAGCGTTCACCACTGTCGGGTAAAATCACCACAATGGTTTTGCCGGCATTTTCTGGACGTGCCGCCAATTGTGCGGCGGCCGCCATCGCAGCACCACAAGAAATACCGACCAAAATCCCTTCATGCGTGGCAATCTTGCGCGCCCATTGAATGGCTTCGGCACTTTCAATCGCCACGACTTCATCGACCAAATCGAGCGCTAAATTTTTAGGGATAAAATTGGCCCCAATTCCTTGAATTTTATGTGGGCCGGGGGTTAAGGTTTCACCGCGGAGACGTTGTCCTATAATCGGCGATTCAGCCGGTTCTACCGCAACGGTATATAAAGCTTGGTTTTTGATCTGTTTAAAATAACGCGCAATCCCTGAAATGGTGCCACCCGTGCCCACGCCTGCAACCAAAATATCCACTTGACCGCCTGTGGCTTGCCAAATTTCCGGTGCGGTGGTTTGCTCATGGATTTTAGGGTTGGCTGGATTTTCAAATTGTTGTGGCAAATAATATAGCTCAGGCTGTTCAGTGGCCAAACGCACTGCTTCATCTACTGCACCTTGCATGCCTTTGGCCGGCTCTGTCAGCACTAAGTTTGCCCCAAAAGCTTTAAGCACTTTACGGCGCTCTACACTCATACTGGCGGGCATGGTCAGCGTCAATGCGTAGCCTTTGGCCGCAGCCACAAAAGCCAATGCAATGCCGGTATTGCCACTGGTTGGCTCGACAATATGCATGCCCGGTTTTAATAAACCTTTGGCTTCAGCATCGGCCACCAATGCAGCACCAACGCGGCATTTGACTGAAAATGCGGGATTACGACTTTCAATTTTAGCCAATACCGTAACAGATGCCGGCATTAAACGATTCATCCGAATTAATGGCGTGTTGCCAATGGCTTCGGCATTATTATTATAAACTGCAATGCCTAAATTATCGGGTGTTGGAAAAGCCGAATCAGTACTCATCTTAACTCCTTGAGTGATCTATTGATTTTTAAAGTCGTGGCTTTATCATAAGCCATTTACCTGCTGAAGATAAGCGCTGAGGCTTCAATTTACCTATCCTTGATATTGGCTCAGCTGAAGCCATTAAATACAGTATAAAGAATGGTTTTTAAGCTTTAAGGGGATGTTTAATCATTGATGCTTAAATGATGAATTTGTCAGCAATAACGTTTGTATTTATTGCGCTTATTGCACACAATATCCGGCAAATGAAAATTAATTTAGGGAATACAATGTCTAATAAAGGCTATAGCCGATTCTATCGACAAATAACACAAAAAATATTAGATAAAATCGTGACGCCTCAAGTGTTAGGCAACACCAGCGCATTAGAAAAAACTAGCGCAGCCGATCCCACAAAAACCCTGATTTGCTATGTATTGCAAGATGCCTCATTAAGCAATACTGTCCTGATTGACAGTGAAGCAAAAGCGCGCAATTTACCTTCAGTGTTTAGCGCACTGCATATTGAAGAATTACACGAAAATGACGCCATATTGGCGTTAAATGCACCCAGTTTAAAAGATGAAAGCTATCATTATTCAGCAAAATTAATTCGTATGATTGAAGCGCTGAATAAGCATGCTGAATATGACATCGAATTGGTGCCGGTAACCGTATTGTGGGGCCGCGCCCCTGAATATGAAGATTCATGGTTTAAAGCGTTGTTCTCTGATGCATGGTCAACTCCTTCTAAACTGAAACAAGCCTTGAATATTTCTTTATATAGCCGTGAAAACTATATTGAATTTCACAAGGCCATTTCACTGCGCACAGTGATGACTCAAGCCCAAATTCAATATCCGAACTTCTCGCCGGCGCATTTTATTGTCAAAGAAATTAATGATAATTTTAATAAATACAAAGCTGCTATTTTAGGCCCCGATCTGTCTGACCGTCGTAACTTAATCAATAAACTGATGAAGACCGATACCGTTCGAGATGCCATTCGCCGTGAAAGTATTGATCATAAAATTAGTCTATTTGAAGCAGAAAATCGTGCCAAAGGTTATTTAACCGAAGTGGTGTCTGACTTTTCATATTCAACCTTGCGCTTTGCCGAAATTGCCCTGACCAAGTTATGGACACAACTTTATGATGGCATTGAGGTGCATAATTTCGATACCGTTCGGGAGTTGGCAAAAGACTACGAAATTGTATATACCCCTTGCCATCGTAGCCATATAGACTATTTATTATTGTCCTATGTAATTTTTAACCGTGGTTTAATGGTGCCGCATATTGCCGCAGGGATTAACTTAAACTTACCTGTGGTGGGGCAAATCATGCGCGGTGCAGGTGCCTATTTTATTCGCCGTACCTTTAGTGGCAATGAACTCTATACCTCTGTTTTTAAAGAATACTTACACAGTCTATTGTCGCGCAATACGCCATTAGAGTACTTTATTGAAGGTGGACGCTCACGTACCGGACTGCTGTTACCACCGAAAAAAGGCATGCTGTCGATGACAGTGCAAAGCCATTTGCGCGGTGCCACCAAACCAATTGCTTTTATTCCCACTTATTTTGGCTATGAAAAGCTGATGGAAGGCACATCTTATCTGAATGAATTAAAAGGCAAACCCAAACAGGCAGAATCAATTTGGGGCATCTTACGTTCAGCGCGTAAAATTGAAAAAGTCTTTGGTCAAGTGCATGTTAACTTTGGCGAACCGATTTTCTTAGATGCTGTTCTACAGCGCCATCAAGCCGATCACATTCAATTGCAGGTGAATGATGAATTGCCTTTAGTGGTGATGAATAGCGTAGATCAGGTGGCCAATGGTATTTTAGAAAACATCAATAAAGCAGTGGTGGTCAATCCGATTGCGCTTATCTCACTGATATTACTCAACGTAGAACATCATATTTTAAATGAACAAGATTTAATCACGCAACTGTCTGAATATCGTCTGCTGCTTAGCCAAACCAACTACGATGACCGCATGATCTTGACCGAACTTTCGGGTGCGCAAATTATTCAATATGCACTGAAACTTAAGCAAGTTGAATATTTCAATCAAAACAATGAAAAATCGATTCGCGTGGCAGAAAGTCAGAAAATTTTATTGAGTTATTTTAATAACAATATTCTGCATTGTTTTATCTTGCCGGCATTGATTGCCTTAGTAATTCATACTTATCAAAAAATCTCACGTGATGCTTTAATCAATACCATTCGTCGCATCTACCCTTATTTAAAAGAAGAATTTTTCTTAAAATGGCAGAGTGCAGAATTAGAGCATCAAATTGATCTAATCTTAAGCAGTTTAGCGCAGTTGGGCTGGATTGTTCAGCATGACAGCAGTATTGCCGCTGTGCCTGATCAAGCAATGCAGCATAAGCTAAAAACGCTGGCACAATTGTGCAGTGCCAGTCTGAACAATATGCTGATTATGAGCGCGTTATTGAATCAGTTTGCCGTGACGGGATCGTTAAGCATTAAAGAATTAGAGAAAATGAGCAAAGCCGTGCTGCAAAAACTGGCACAGACTGGCAAAATACCTTCGGTCTATTATTTTGATAGCGCCACGCTCAAAAGCTTTAGCAGCAGCCTGCAACAGCATGATTTACTCAGTATAACGGACGGCGTTTTACAGGTGAGTGATGATTTTGAAGCAAAAATATTGAGTATTTTTCACTGGTACGGCGCTGATATTGCTAAAGCGATTCTTACAGCATCACAGTTTAATGAAAAAGAACTCAAAACCTTTAAGCAGTTGGATAAAAAATAAGGCCGATTGATCTTTTGAACGCAGATGCGGCTTTGATTGCTTTAAATCCCTCATCTGTGTTCATTGTCATGCCCTTTCTCAGTGGCTTTATTTCATCATCATTTGCTCTAGACTGCTTGAATAGATTTAAAAATTTTAAGTTAAATCAGGCAGCTTTATTAAAATAAAAACATCAATTTGATTTGTTTTAAGACTTGTTAGCATTTTTTATGCATAATATATCTAATTTAGTGATTTAGATTTAACTATGTCAGATTTTAATGCTCGCTTAAGCAAAATATTACCGGCATGGCAATGGTTGAGCCACTATGACCGAGCAAAGTTTAAATCTGATGTATTGTCGGCCTTAATTGTGATTGCCATGTTGGTCCCGCAAGGCATGGCCTATTCTATGCTGGCCGGTTTGCCGCCAATCATGGGCTTGTATGCCAGTATCTTGCCAATGATTGTCTATGCCATGGTGGGAAGCAGTCCAACGCTGTCGATTGGCCCTGTGGCCATTATTTCCATGATGACGTTTGCTACGCTCAGCCCATTATTTGAAGCCGGTTCAGAGGCTTATATTCAAGCAGCATGCTTACTTGCCGTACTGGTCGGGGTCATCTCTTTACTGCTGGGTATGTTTAAATTTGGCTTTCTAATTCAACTGATTAGCCATCCGGTGATTCAAAGTTTTATTATTGCTTCGGCGCTTCTCATCGCTTTGGGACAATTCAAATTCTTGGTTGACTTACCGTTAAAAGCCAACAATATTCCTGAATTTTTGCTCAGTCTTTGGCAGCATATAGGTCAAAGTAGTCTCGCAACGCTTATTTTTGGCCTATTGGCTTTATTGTTTCTGATCTATGTTCCTAAACTCTTAAGCTTAAACAGCGTACAGCAGCGCATTCGATCCAGTGCTTTTATTGCCAAAGCCTTACCTTTGGTATTGGTCATCGCCTCTATTTCAGCGGTTTATTTTCTGAATCTTAAAGATTTCGGTATTCAGACCGTCGGGGAAATTCCTTCCGGCTTTCCCCCGCTGAGCATGCCCTATTGGGATATGAAACTGGTGATGACTTTATTGCCTGGTGCAGCGATGATTGCCATGATTAGCTTTGTCGAGTCTTTGTCGATTGCTCAAGCTACGGCGCTACAGCAGCGCAGTAACCTTAACAGTAACCAAGAATTGGTGGCGTTAGGTTTGGCCAATTTAAGCGCCGGTTTAAGCTCGGCTTTTCCGGTGACTGGTAGTTTGTCACGTACCGTGGTTAATGCCGATTCAGGGGCAAAAACGCCGATGGCCGGTGTTTTATCATCACTGCTGATTGTGATGGTCAGTCTGTATTTTACTGGATTTTTTAGCGATTTGCCTTTGGCTATTTTGGCGGCCACTATTATTGTTTCCATTTGGAAACTGGTTGACTTTAAACCGTTTATTGAAACATGGCGTTATTCAAAAGCCGATGGCATCGCCATGTGGATTACTTTTTTTAGCGTGGTATGTATTGATATTTCCACCGGTTTAATGATTGGGATTGTTTCGACTTTTATTCTGTTGTTGTGGCGAATCAGCCGCCCACATATTGCCGTGATTGGCTTGGTGGAAGGCACTCAACATTTTAGAAACGTGCAACGCCATGCCGTCCAAACCTCATCAAAACTACTGTCTATGCGCATTGATGAGAATCTCAGTTTTTTAAATGCACAGATGCTGAAAGGTTTTTTAATTAATGCCGTTAGTCAAAATAATGCACTTGAACACGTGGTGATTAATTGCTCCAGTATCAGTAACATTGATTTAAGTGCTTTAGAGATGCTCGAAGATATTAATGCAGAACTGAAAAAATTAAATATTCAATTGCACTTTTCAGAAGTCAAAGGCCCAGTGATGGATAAACTACAGCGTTCAAAATTACTGCAACAGCTCAGTGGAAAAATATATTTAACCCACTTTCAGGCGATGCAAGAGCTAGCTCCAGAGAGTTTTTAAGATGCAATTTAGAATCAGTTATGCTATTAAAAGTAGATATTTTTGAGCAAGATAGAATTAAAAATGATATTTAATCAAAATGTATGAAGCCTAAATTCAACTTTATACAAAAATAGACTTTTGTTTTGCAAAATATCTACTTGAAAAATAAGTGGTTAGTTTTTATATGAAAATTAACTTAAGGCATTCACATTTTAGGTATAAAATAACAGACTTATTTGTGGTTTTTTAAATCCTCGTTATTCTCACATGGCATTTCTATGTTTTCTGCTTTAAGACGTTTAAGTTTAGTCTCCCGAATTATTATTGCCATTATTTTAGGTATTGGGGTCGCATTACTTTTCCCTAATGTTGCTCCTTATTTAAGTCTTTTGGGTGACTTATTTATTAAAGCACTAAAATCTGTTGCACCTATTTTGGTTTTTGTTTTGGTCTTATCTTCGATTGCCAATTTTAAAATAGGTCATAGCGCTAAAATCAAACCCATTCTTGCTATGTACAGTATTGGTATGTTCTTGGCCGCGCTCAGCGCCGTGATTGCCAGTATTGTTTTTCCAAGTCATTTATTTTTAGATATTTTGCCAGAAACCCAATTGCAGCCACCGGGTAGCTTAACCGAAATCTTAAAAAATCTACTGTTGAGCTTTGTTGCCAATCCTATCGTGGCCATTGGTGAAGCCAACTTTATCGGAATTTTAGCGTGGGCAGTGGCTTTAGGGGTGGCATTTCGACACGCCAGTGACACCACCAAAGTATTGCTGACCGATGCAGCCAATGCTGTTAATCATGTTATTCGCTTGGTGATTAATTTTGCACCAGTGGGTATTTTTGGTTTGGTTGCAGTGACATTTGCCCAAGCCGGCTTGAGTACCTTAGCAAGCTACGCGCATTTATTGGCGGTGTTGGTCGGTACCATGGTCTTTGTGGCACTGATCATTAATCCATTGATGGTCGGTTTTGTCACTCGTCAAAACCCCTATCCCTTGGTGTTTCAATGCTTACGTGAAAGTGGCATTACTGCATTTTTTACCCGCAGTTCAGCCGCCAATATTCCGGTCAATCTAGATTTAGCCAAGCGCTTAGGGGTAAACGAATCTACCGCCAGCGTTGCCATTCCTTTGGGTGCCACCATTAATATGGCCGGTGCATCAGTCACCATTACGGTACTCACCTTAGCCACGGTGAATACTTTGGGAATTTCAGTCGACTTCACCACCATGTTGGTGTTATCGGTCTTGGCCACTGTTTCAGCTTGCGGTGCCTCTGGTGTAGCCGGCGGCTCATTGCTGCTAATTCCTGTTGCTTGTGGTCTGTTTGGGATTAGCTCGGATATCGCCATGCAAGTGGTGGCAATTGGTATGATGATTAGCGTACTGCAAGATTCAACAGAAACCGCCTTAAATTCTTCAACGGATGTGCTGTTTACTACTGCTGCGGACCGCGGTTTCGATTAAGATAGACCTCATTCAGAGTTTTTAATGACGTTATGCCTTTTCAGACTTTACCCCTGTGGATTCAATGGGCAGCCTTTTGTCTTGCAGTCAATGCAGGCATGATTAATGTGCTGGGATTACTGACGGTCTTACATCAGTCTGTCTCGCACATGACCGGTAATGTCAGTATGTTTGCCATGGCCGTCCTGAACGGGAAGCTTGAGGCGGTTATTTATTTAGCTCTTGTGGTGCTGTGTTATGTGATTGGCTCTTTTTATAGTGGCTTAATCTTGGGAAATAGCCAGTTTAGCTTGGGACGGCGTTACGGCCTACCGTTAAGCTTGGTGGCTCTTTTTATTGTGCTGTGTTGGTTTTTTCTGCCCTACTTTCCGCGCTATGCGCTACTCTGGGCAGCAGTGGCCATGGGCATACAAAATGCCATGGTCAGCCATTATAAAGGCACCATTATTCGTACCACGCATTTATCCGGTGTACTGACGGATTTAGGTTTAGCTTTGGGCTATCGCGTACGCGGCTTATGGGTCGATCGTCGGCGTGTGATTTTGCATTTGGCAATTTTAAGTGGATTTTTAGTTGGTGGCTTACTGGCCAGTTGGCTTTATCCACATTTAAAACTAAATGCTTTCTTGATTCCTGCACTTTTGAGTGCCTTACTCAGCGTGATTTATTGGGTCATCTATTTTCGTCATCAACGTATTGAAAATTAATTTCGGAATTTATTATGGTCAAAAATGCATTACAAGCACAATTGCTAAAAGCCGGTTTAGTTGATAATAAAAAGGCCAAGAAGCTGTCGAAACAAGCCGTACATGAACAGCGTACCGGTCAAAGCAACGAAGCTGAATTAAAAGCCAAAATCGCGCAAGATAAAGAGCAAAAACTGGCCAAAGATCAAGCCTTAGACTTAGAAAAAAAACGTCTCTTGCAAGGTAAAGAGCTTAAAGCCGCCATCGTACAAATGATCAGTCAGCATAAAATCCATCAGCTAGATGGTGATGTGGCCTATCAATTTATTGATGAAAGCAAAGTGAAAAAGATTTATCTCAATCAACAAATTTATAATGCACTGGTTTCAGGTTCCTTGGTGATTGCCAAAGAAGATGACAGTTATGCCGTTTTGCCTAAAATACTGGCGGACCGGATTAATGCGAAAATGACCGGCTTTATCATCGTGAATAATTCACAAAAAAATGAACAGATTACCGATGAAGAAGACCCATACGCAGCCTATGTTATTCCTGATGATTTAATGTGGTAAGTATATTTAAAGGCCATCAAACCGCTCTATCTATATGCGTATAGATAGAGCTTTCAATCAATAAAAATACAATATCTGATAAAAATAAAAAACCTGCTTATTCGCTGGCCAATCTGCGCCGATGCCGTTAATTCGCTTTGGCTAAATGTATATAAAAGGTTATCTTTAACAGCAAATAAAACATAACTATATAGACTAGCAATAATTTTTAAATTATCACGTTAAAGGTGTACTTTTGAAGCATTTTGCTTTTATTCAAAATATTCAAGAATGGTCAGATCAATATCCTTGGTTAGAAATGCTAACCTCACTCGGTCTTTTGTTGTTATTTGCTATATTGGCCAATTTTATTGCCAAGCAAGTGGTGGTCAGAGGAATTCGCAAACTCATTTTAAAAATGAAATTTGCCAATAATGCCATTTTATCGCAGCACAGTGTCATCAGCCGAGTGGCCAATATTGTGCCGGCAATTGTGATTATGAATGGCATTATCACGGTTCCACATTTGTCTCAAAAAGTCATTGTTTTGGTACAAATGGCTGCGCAAGCCTTTATTTTCTTGACCATTGCCTTAGCGATTAGCCAATTATTAAATGTATTTAATCTGATTTATCAGCGCAATCCTAAATCTAGAAATAAGCCGATTAAGGGCTATTTACAACTGGTCAAACTGTTAATTTATATCATTTGTGGCTTGATGATTTTAGGCACATTCTTAAACAAAGATGTCTTTACTCTCTTGGCAGGCTTTGGTGCCATGGCCGCTGTATTGATGTTGGTGTTTCAAAATACTATTTTGTCTTTGGTGGCCTCGGTGCAAATTTCATCTTACGACATGGTGCGTCTAGGCGACTGGATTGAAATGCCCAGCTTAAATGCCGATGGTGATGTCATTGATATGTCATTACACACCATTACCGTACAGAATTTTGATAAAACGCTGACCACCATCCCCACCAATCGCTTGGTCACAGATACCTTTAAAAACTGGCGTGGAATGGCACATGCCGGCGTACGCCGTATCAAACGTGCTATATTTATTGATCAAAGTAGCGTGCATTTTATGAGTGAAGAAGAACAAAAAAGACTACAAGATTTTTTATTGTTGGATCAGTATTTAAATACCAAACAAAACGAGCTGGAAGATTTTAATCATCAACTGTCGAATCAATCGGTCTACAATCAGCGCCGTTTGACCAATTTAGGTACCTTCCGCGCTTATGTTGAATTTTATTTAAAACAACACGCTGGAATTTCACAAAATCAATCGCTGATGGTGCGTCAGTTACAACCCACCAGTGAAGGTTTGCCATTAGAGATCTATGCTTTTACAAATACCACTGTATGGAAAGATTATGAAGCGATACAATCGGATATCTTTGATCATCTGATTGCGATTATTCCCGAGTTTGGCTTACAGGTGTATCAAGCACCTTCCGGTGCTGATTTTAAACACCTCGCAGACAGCTCTCGAGAAAAACCGTATCATCTCCCCTCTGTAAAATTGTAAATATCGTCACGAGCGCCTGATATGTTGAAGTGGTTTGAAAAACTGGTCGATCCTTATCCTACGAAAGATTTAAACAAACCGCTTCCCACGCGCTTTTTTCCTTTTGTCTGGCAAGCAGCAAAAGGCGTTCGCCCCTATTTATTGTTGTTGATTTTGTTTACCGCAGGTGCGGCCAGTTTTGAAGCAGTGCTGTATGCAAAAATTGGCGATTTGGTCAATTGGCTCAGTAAAAGCCAGCCCGACACCTTTTTAGCGCAACATCAAAACAACCTCATTCTATTAAGTGCTATTTTACTGGCCAATATCTTTTTTTCCAGTATGCAGTCGATTGTGAAGCATCAAGTTTTATACAGCTCTTTTCCGATGCGTTTGCGTTGGCGTTTTCACAATCTACTGCTGCAACAAAGCTTAGATTTTTTCCACAGTGATTTTGCTGGGCGTCTATCGGCCAAAGTCATGCAAACCTCGCTGGCAGTCCGTGAGTTCTGGGTGATTTTGGGTGATATGTTGGCCTACGTGCTGATCTATTTTGTCACCATCAGTGTGGTCTTGGGTGCAATTTCTCCACTGCTGATTGTGCCGCTGATGCTGTGGCTGTTTTTGTTTATTGTGGCCGCCTGCTTCTTTATTCCACGTTTAAGCCGAATTTCCAACAAACAAGCCGATGCGCGCGCAGAAATGACAGGCCGTATTACCGATGCCTATACCAATATTCAAACGGTCAAATTATTTGCCCATGCTGGCCGTGAAAGTCAGTATGCCAAAGAGTCGATGCAAGGGTTTATGCTGACCGTGTATAAGCAAATGCGCTTAGGCGTACAGTATGAAATTAGCATTAATTTGCTGAGTGTGGTGCTGTATGGTGGGGTTTTGGGTACAGCCATTTGGCTATGGATGAACGGTAAAGCTGAACTCGGTATTATTGCTGCCACCACCGCCATGATTTTAAAACTCAACAGCATTGCTGAATTTATGATGTGGCAAACCTCTGCCTTATTTGAAAATGTCGGTACCATTCAAGATGGTATGAAAACCTTAGGCCGTCCGATTAACATTCAAGATCAGAAAGATGCAAAAGCCTTACAGGTTCCACACGGCGAAATTAAATTTGAAAATGTCAGCTTTGCCTATAACAATAAAAATGTCATCGACCAATTAAACTTAACCATTCAACCGGGCGAAAAAATAGGTGTGGTGGGACGTTCAGGCGCAGGAAAATCAACCTTAACTCAACTGTTGTTGCACTTTTATCCCTTAAATGAAGGTCGGATTTCGATTGATGGTCAAGATATCGCGCAAGTCACTCAAGACAGTTTGCGTAAAAATATTGCTTTAGTGACTCAAGACACCTCTTTATTGCATCGTACTGTTGCAGAAAATATAAAATATGGCCGTCCACAGGCCAGCGATGAAGAAATGTTAGATGCGGTGCGTAAAGCCAAAGCAGAAGATTTTATTCCGCAACTTACCGATTCACGCGGTAAATCAGGCTATGACGCCTATGTCGGTGAGCGCGGTGTGAAACTCTCGGGCGGACAGCGTCAACGTATTGCCATTGCACGGGTGTTTTTAAAAGATGCGCCGATCTTAATTTTAGATGAAGCCACCAGTGCCTTAGACTCAGAAGTAGAAGCGGCCATTCAATCAAGCTTAGATGATTTAATGCAAGGCAAAACCGTGATCGCCATTGCGCATCGCTTGTCGACCATTGCGCAGATGGATCGTTTAATTGTGTTAGATGAAGGCCACATTGCAGAACAAGGCACCCATGATGAATTGGTGGCTTTAAATGGAATTTATGCGCGTTTATGGCAACGACAAACCGGTGGCTTTTTGCTAGAACAGCAATTAATCACTAACAAGGAGCAAGATTAATGCTGTACTTAGAAGATATCCAGATTGGTGATCGTTTTATCAGTCGTGACTATCTAATGACCTTGGATGAAATTAAACAGTTCGCTCAAGCCTATGATCCACAAGTTTTTCATACGGATGAAGAGCAAGCCCAAAGTCATCCAATTTTTCAAGGCATAGCCGCCAGTGGTTGGCATACCTCGGCCATCACCATGCGCTTATGGACAGAGTGTTTTCCAGTGGCCTACGGACTTATTGGTTCAGAATCCAATCTGCGTTGGCCACGTCCGACGCGTCCGGGCGATATCCTTCATGTTGAAGTTGAAATTGTTGCCATTACAGCATCGAAAAGTAAAAATGACCGCGCGATGGTCAGTTATGTGACGCACACGCTCAATCAAAAGCATGAGCCGGTACTGATCTCGACCACAAAAATTTTGGTGTTTAAAAAGACGTTCAAGCACTGTGATTAAAAAGATTGCGTGTCTAGGCTTTATGTTTGAGTCGGTTTTATACGGAAAAATCGTCTCTAAAAATCAAGATAGAGCCAATTTGAATAGTTAAGCTTTTGTTTTTATAAAAAAACCTGTATAAAACATGGCCAAAATGCTTTAAATATTTAACAAGGAGTCATCCATGAATCATCCCTCAGAATTAAAATATGTCAGTACGCATGAATGGGTTAAAGTTGAAGGTGATCTGGTGATTACTGGTATTTCCAACCATGCACAAGATGCTTTGGGCGATTTGGTCTATGTGGAAGCACCGGATGTGGGACAGAAAATCACCGCGGGTCAGCAAGCGGGTGTGGTTGAATCGGTAAAAACTGCCTCTGATATTCATGCCCCTGTTTCTGGCGAAGTGGTCGAAGTCAATGCTGCTTTAGAAGATGATCCAGATTTTGTCAATGATGATCCGTATGGCAAAGGCTGGATTTATAAAATTAAGCCTGACAATATGGCTGATGTTGAACAATTACTTTCCAGTGATCAATACCAAGCCGGTTTATAAAACCAGCTTTTATGAAATAAAAAGTCAGTCTTCGGACTGATTTTTTTAGCCCTGTTATAAAGCTTGAGTTTACTTAAGTCGAAAATAATAATTTTGGATAAAAAATCACAATACGATATTTAATCTAAAAAATATGCGAAATAATGATTATTTTTATTAATTATTATTAAAAAATAGACTTTCTGAGCATAAGGCGATACACTTTATTGCCGGCGTCGATAACTCAATCCTGTTTGTGCTTATGGCCCATAATTATAATATTTCCTTCTAAGTCTGAACGATTTACGCCGTGCTCCTCTCCCATCACGACCATATTCACT
>NZ_JXBK01000001.1:1594780-1619347 GCF_000816495.1 Acinetobacter harbinensis | reverse complement strand
GATTTAGGTTCATTATGTCTTTAGAGAATACGCAGCAGCTTTGGAATAAAGCTTTTATTCTATGCCTGACCAATAATCTTTTTTTATTTGTATTTTATTTTGCGCAAATTACGATTTTGCCGATTTATATTTTAAATGAATTAAACGGTACCTTAACGCAAGCCGGCCTAGCCATGACTCTATTTATGGCCTCCTCCATTGCCGTGCGTCCCTTTAGTGGTTTGATTATTGAAAAATTTGGGCGTAAAAAAACCCTGTATGTCTCTGAAGCCTTATTTTGTTTGTTCTCGATTGCTTATTTATTTGCTGATAATTTAACAGCGCTTTTATGGATTCGTTTCTTACATGGCATTTGGTTCAGTATTTTAACCACAGTGGCAGTACCGATTGTCAATGACTTCATTCCGGCACAGCGTCGAGGTGAAGGCATGGGCTATTTTGTCATGTCGATTAATTTAGGCATTGTGCTTGGCCCTTTGCTTGGCCTGAGTCTAATTCAGCCCTTGTCCTATCCGATGGTTGC
Organism: Acinetobacter harbinensis; assembly: GCF_000816495.1. Classification (GTDB taxonomy): domain Bacteria; phylum Pseudomonadota; class Gammaproteobacteria; order Pseudomonadales; family Moraxellaceae; genus Acinetobacter; species Acinetobacter harbinensis. Next base: position 1,618,824 of record NZ_JXBK01000001.1, on the reverse strand, counting down.
CGCTATTTTGGCTGCTATTGTCTGTTTGGGTTTTATTTTTTGCTTTATGATTCCAGTTCAAGCTGATATCAAACCCGCTATATCGCAAGGAAAACGCCGTTTATCGATCCAAGATTTTGTTGAGAAAAAAGCCTTACCCGTTTCTCTGATGGGCATGATTATCTCTTTTTGTTATGCCAGTATTATGTCGTTTATTTCTACTTTTGCCGCTTCAAAAAATTTATTGGCGTATGCCAGTCTATTCTTTATTGTTTTTGCGGTTTCAATGATGAGCCTACGCCCGTTTACCGGAAAAATTTATGATCGTTTAGGTGCCAGTTATGTGATTTATCCAGCCATTGCCATGTTCTGTATTGGATTGATTATTTTAAGCCAAGTCGATTCTGCCGTCGGTTTAATGGTGGCAGCGGTATTTGTGGGTATGGGTTTTGGTTCGGCTCAGCCTTGTTTACAAACGTTGTCTATTCAACGTGCTCCTAAAGAACGAATCGGACATGCCACCTCCACCTTCTTTACCTGTTATGACTTAGGGATCGCCATTGGCTCTATTTTATTGGGCATCGTGATTACGCAGTACAGCTACAGCTTTGCTTATTTGTTATGTGCGTTCATTGCCGCACTAAGTCTCTTGTTTTACAGACTGTATGTGGCACAGCCCCAAAATGCTTAACTTAAGCTATAGATGAGCTAAAATTAAGCAGTATAAAAGTTAAAAATGCGCTTAAGTTTATAAGACTTAAGCGCATTTTTAACCACCACCGATTACTGGCGCAATTTAATTAAGAGGCTTCAGGCTGTGGCTTGGTTTCATCTTCATTGGCTTTGCTGTCTTCTAGCATGCTCAAAGAGGAAGGTGTGGTTGCAGGCTGGTCTGATTGAGGGCTGTGTAATTTAATCTGCAGGCGTAATTCATTCATTGAGTCGGCATTACGCAAGGCCTCTTCATACTTAATTGCGCCTTCACTGTATAAATCAAATAAAGCCTGATCAAAGGTTTGCATGCCCAATTCACGAGATTTTTTCATCACTTCTTTAATTTCGTGGAACTTCCCTTTTAGAATATTATCGGCAATTAACGGCGTATTGAGTAGAATCTCAATGGCTGCTCTACGGCCTTTACCATCGCTGGTGCGCACTAAACGCTGCGAAATAATCGCTTTCATATTCGAAGATAAATCCATCAATAATTGATTGCGACGCTCTTCAGGGAAAAAGTTAATAATACGATCAAGCGCTTGATTGGCATTGTTGGCGTGCAGCGTGCCTAAACATAAATGTCCAGTTTCGGCAAAGGCAATCGCGTGTTCCATGGTTTCTGTATCGCGGATTTCACCAATTAAAATGACATCAGGTGCTTGGCGTAAAGTATTTTTTAAAGCATTGTGCCATGAGTGACTATCCACACCAACTTCTCGATGTGTCACCATAGATTTTTTATGTTTATGCACAAATTCAACTGGATCTTCAACGGTAATAATATGCCCCGCTGAGTTTTCATTGCGATGATCAATCATGGCTGCCAAAGAGGTGGATTTACCTGAACCCGTTGCACCCACCACTAAAACCAAACCACGTTTGGTCATCATCACCTCTTTGAGCGATTCAGGTAATTGTAGCTGCGCAAAATTCGGAATTTCCGCGGTAATACTGCGGATGACCATGCCCACTTGTAGTTGTTGTTGAAAGACATTAATCCGAAAACGTGACACATTGGGTACGCTAATTGCGAAATTACATTCAAGTTCTTTTTCAAATTCTTGACGTTGGCTTTCATTCATTAAACTGTAGGCAAATAATTTGGTTTTATGTGCCGTGAGCGCTTGTTGCCCAATCGGTTTCATTAAACCTTGATGTTTAATACTGGGTGGAAAATCAGCTGAAATAAATAAGTCTGATCCGCCATATTCCACCACTTTACTGAGCATATGAAATATTATTTTACGCGCTTCTTCCAGTAATTCCGCACTATGCATATCTGTTCTCATTTTAAATAATCTTAAGCACGCAACACAACCAACCCATGCCAAAATCAAACATAGAGTCAATAATAGTTTCGTGAATATTGCTGCTGAATATTGTGCCTAAAGAACCGATACGACTCAAATAAGTTAGCTTTAAGTGGTTAAAACAATAGTGAAAAATTGCCTAGCACATCAATAAATTTCACAGTAAATTTTAATACATGACCTTTTATGCTACTCAAAACAGCTCACCCAATTTGTCACACTATGACAAATTAGGTGAGCTAGAAAAAGAATAGTGCCAATATTTGCTCATTAAGCGCGGCGTTTTACTGTGCCAAGACGTAAAGTATCTGCGGTTTCCAATAAAAGCTGAGCAGTTTTGCTCCAGCCTAAACAGCCATCGGTAACGGATTGTCCATAGTGCATATTGGTTGAGATTTTTTGTTGACCATCGACTAAATGGCTTTCTAACATCACTCCACGTACTTGGGTTTGTGTACGTTCTGCTACAATAGTGCGTAAAACATCTATCTGTAATAAGGGTTTTTTATCACTATTGCCATGACTGCAATCAATCACCAATGCAGGTAATTCTGCTGGGTTTTTGGCTTTGATTTTTTCAATTTCAGCTGCTTGATAATTTGAACCTTCATTTGCACCCCGTAAAATCAGATGAGCTTTGCGATTGCCTGTTGATTCTAAAATACACGGTAAACCCGATTGCCCCATCCCTATAAATTGATGTGCATGAGTGGCCGACTTAATGGCATCTAATGCAATTTGAATAGAACCATCCGTGCCATTTTTAAACCCTAAGCTATAAGGCATATGACTGGATATTTCACGATGAATTTGTGATTCGCTGGTTCGTGCGCCAATTGCGCCCCAAGCCAATAAATCATCAAAATATGCGGTGACCATCGGATTTAAAATTTCCGATGCAATCGGTAAACCTAAAGCAATTAGTTTTAAATATAAATCACGCGATTTTTCTAAACCCAATTGAATATGAGCGGATCCATCTAAATCAGGATCATATAAGAAGCCTTTCCAGCCAATTGTAGTGCGTGGTTTTTCAATATAAGCGCGCATGACCAGAAAAATTTGATCGGCCACTTGATTTTGCAGTTGTTGTAATTTTTGTGCATATTCAAGTACGGCTATCGGATCATGAATTGAGCAAGGCCCCACAATCACCATTAAACGCGGATCTGTACCGTCTAAGATATCTTCAATGGTTTGGCGTTGTTCAGCAATTTGCTGTGCCAGTTTATGGGATAATGGAAATTGTGCTTTTAATTGGTGGGGCAAAGTAAGCGTAAGTTCTTTTTGACTATTTGGCATGTTATTTACAGCAGAAGTTAAAGCATTCATGATCTTTCCTCATGGACTTTTTTTCAGTCCAATCTTTTATTTGAGCGTTATGGGTCTAATGGATTGCAAATGAGTTGCTGTCATTTGATTAAAATAAAACCAATAAGTTGCGCTAAAATATGAGTAATTAGATGTTTTCATGAGGTTGCTCCAAAAAATATAAAAAATAAACTAAAAAAAACCTGATCAAGGGTTGCCCTGATCAGGTATTAACTGGGTGGGCAATGATTTGCTTGCCCGAACGCGTTCAGGCAACTATCTAAATTGCCAAAAGTAATAAGGTGTATTTAAAATTAGGGAATGTTTTGACATCTTTAATTCTTCAAAAAAGCTATGTGTCTAAAAAGTAAAATACGCTGTATTGCTGAGTTTGACAAGAGCATAAACTAAAATATTAGGGCCTAAGCTCCTTTTTTAATGATAAAATTTTCTTTAAAACGCTGTGATAGAGACTATATTTAACTGATCACTTGCAGCTCAGCAATGCAAATACATAGCACTTTTTAGTCAGCAGTCGCTGTTTATCCTGTGCTACACACGTCATAAAGAATAAAAAAACGGGCTTATAGCCCGTTTTTTTATTTGATTTAACAAAAGAGTTTAAAAATGAATCACGGTACGAATAGATTTGCCTTCATGCATTAAATCAAAGGCCTCATTAATTTGCTCAAGCCCCATGGTATGTGTGACAAAAGGTGCCAGTTGAATGTCGCCTTTCATCGCATCTTCGACCATAGCCGGCAACTGAGAACGCCCTTTTACTCCGCCAAAAGCAGAACCTTTCCATGTCCGTCCGGTAACCAATTGAAATGGACGGGTTGAAATTTCTTTACCTGCACCGGCCACACCAATAATCACCGACTGCCCCCAACCACGATGCGCACATTCAAGAGCCGAGCGCATCACATTGACGTTACCAATACATTCAAAAGAATGGTCTACGCCCCAACCCGTCATTTCAACAATGACATCTTGAATTGGTTTATCGTAATCTTTCGGGTTTAAAAAATCAGTTGCGCCAAACTCTTTTGCCAAGGCAAATTTATCTGGATTCATATCAATCACAATAATACGACCGGCTTTGGCTTGACGTGCTCCTTGTACTACGGCAAGCCCAATCCCGCCTAAACCAAAGACAGCAACAGAATCGCCAGCTTGAACTTTAGCGGTATTGTGTACGGCCCCAATTCCTGTGGTCACGCCACAACCGAGTAAACAGACCTGTTCAGGATTGGCCTCGGGATTGATTTTTGCCAAAGATACTTCAGCCACGACGGTATATTCGCTAAAGGTTGAACATCCCATGTAATGATAAATTGGCTGACCTTGGTAAGAAAAACGCGTTGTACCATCTGGCATTAAACCTTTGCCTTGTGTGGCACGAACAGCGGTACATAAATTGGTTTTATCTGATTTGCAAAATAAACACTCGCCACATTCTGCGGTATATAGTGGAATTACATGATCACCTGCTTTCACACTGGTGACACCTTCACCCACTTCAACCACAATTCCTGCACCTTCATGTCCCAATACCGCAGGAAAAACACCCTCAGGATCATCGCCGGATAAGGTAAATGCATCGGTATGACAAACACCTGTATGAGTAATTTTAATCAGTACTTCACCCGCTTGAGGTGGAGCAACATCTAGTTCCACAATCTGTAGGGGTTGACCTGGGCCAAATGCAACCGCAGCACGTGATTTCATAATGCTCATCCTTCGTTTAATTCTTTAACAGATGAGCTACAGTAACTGCTTTTTATTAAGAGATTCAAGCTTTAATATGAATGTAATCTCTATTTATAACCTTATGACTACACAATAATCATGCAGATTAGACACCCCACACAAGCTGTCTTGCTTTCATTGGCAGTCATCACCCTAACAGGATGTAACTTGCCTATGAATCAGTCCAAAAAACAAGCGTCCATTGCAGTCCATGCTCAGCATTGGTTAAACGGTTCAAACGTGGATACTCAGATTTCACAAGGCTTAACCACATATGTCAGTTTGGATGATGCCTTTATGAGCATCGCCTCCCGACTTTATTTAATCAGTCAAGCCCAGCACAATCTAGATTTACAATACTATATTTGGGAAGATGACTCGATTGGCCATCTAATGTTGGCTGAGCTGTTAAAAGCCGCTGATCGTGGCGTTAAAGTTCGCTTACTAATTGATGATCAAAATGGCACCAAGCTTGATGCCACTTTAAAACAATTGGCCAACCATCCTAACTTTGAAATTAAATTATTTAATCCGTATAAATTTAGAAAGCTTCGGGTGATCGATTATGTATTTCGACTCAAAAGCGTCAATCACCGCATGCACAACAAATTGATTGTGGCCGATGGCGCAATTGCCGTTACAGGCGGGCGTAATATTAGCCGTGAATACTTCGAGGCAAGCGAAAACTTTCAATTTACCGATATGGATATCCTGTTTTATGGCACAGCAGTACAGCATGCCAATACCGTCTTTGATGACTTTTGGAATGATGATTTAAGTTATTCCGCCACACAATTATTGGGTGAAGGCAGTGCAGAACAACTGTCTAAACTGCGTCAACATTACGAACTGACCGCCTTACAACAAGATCAGTTAAGAAAACGTATTGAACTTGCAGCAAAAGAAATTAGCCAACATTTAAAAGATCGTCCTATTAATTGGGCAAAAGCCCATTTTGTGGCAGATTCACCCAATAAAATTCGTGGCACTGCCAGCAAGGAACAACTGATTTATCGGCAAATGAGCAACATTATGGGGCAACCCAAAGACCACCTTGAGTTGGTTTCTGCTTATTTTGTACCGACACGTAAAGGGACAGACTATTTAGCCGGTTTAGTGAAAAAGGATATTCAAGTTCGTGTGCTGACCAATTCATTCTTAGCCAATGACGTGCCGTTGGTACATGCTTTCTACAGTAAATATCGACCTGATTTGCTAAAAAGTGGCGTAAAGCTATATGAATTTAAGCCTTATATCGAGCGCAGCAAACGCACGTGGTATGAAGTGGTTACGGGTAATGTCATCCCTGCCAAAGGTAAAAACACTTCTAGCTTACATGCTAAATTTTTTGATGTTGACCAAATGGTGTTTATTGGTTCATTTAATTTTGATCCACGATCAGCCAATTTAAATACAGAAGTTGGACTGGTGGTTGAATCAGATGCCTTACAAAAGCAGATTACCACCTCACTGGATCATTATTTACCGCGAATTGCCTATGAGCTGAAACTCAACTCTAAAGGTGAAGTGATTTGGTTAGATCATCAAAAAGATGGCTCAAGCATAGAATACTCACATGATCCTGAAACCACCAAATTTCAGCGTTTCACCATGAAAGCAGTGTCATATTTACCGATTGAATGGATGATGTAATGACAAAGGAATGACATTTTCAATTTATTACTCAGTTTAATTCAATTTTTTTGATTAAGCGATTCAAAAAAAGTCTATTCACAGGACTGACTCTACTGGGTCATTTATTTAAGATAGCGTTTGCAGTGTTTAGAATAGAGTGTGCCTGATAAACTTAAGCATAGAGTCTTGTTCATTCTTCAGCTTCAGCTGCTGTTTGATTTTTTATCTTTTATAGACACTTAAAATGCGCTCTAAGGCATATCAAATATCAAGCAGCGGCTCTTTATTCTGTCTAATCTGCAGTAATGCAGTGTAAAACCTTACAGCAACCCCGCATCTTCAAACATGGTCCGATAGAACACTGCTTTTTTCTCCACAGCTAAAGGATAGGCACGTGAAGATGAAGGCATACGGTATAGCGTCAGAGCACGATCAGCAAAATAAGTACTGGAAGACACTCCTATTTGCGGTTTTTCAGTATCTTGTGGCAGTGCCAACATTAAGGTGTCAGTGGCTTTATCGCCCGTGGTCATCACGCTATGACAGTGAGGAATACGAGCTAGCAGTGCTTCTATATTAATTGCTTCCTCCACCTGTAAAAACTTATCTGAGGCATTGCCTTTTAAGCGAATGGCACGATGCGCGCTATCAAAAATAGCAATGCCTTTGTGCATCAAAAAATCACGCAGCAGTTCCAGCTTAAAGTTTTTATTGGCTACATCTAAAAAATAGTCTTTATTTTCAAAAAAAACTAAACCAAAAATTCGCCACATATCATTTTGATAATTTGGATAGTAAAAATTCATGCGCCAACGTGTTTTAGGTGGTGGAAAACTTCCCAACATCAATAATTTAGCATTTGTAGGTAAAAACGGTTCAAATGGATGTGTTTCTATCTCTAACTCAGTGCTCATAACCACCCCTTTATTCGCTTTCAGGTTAATCTAAAACATTTGCTGAATTTTATCTGTCACTTGTTTACCCCAAAGTGTATAAATTTCATTACTTGGATGAAATCCATCTTCAGCCATACTCAGATTCAAGCGATGAAATTTATTAAGATCATATTCAATCCACTGCATGTTGTTTTGCTGCTCAACAAACAGCGCGAGTGCTTGATTCATTGCTTGGGCATATTGTCCAAATAGCCACGCCAATGGATTAGGCAAGGCAGGAAACATATGCATGGGAGGTACGCCTGTGGCGACAATTAAGTGTGGGGTAAATTTTTGATTAATCTGAGCATAGAGTTGCTTCTGCTTACTGATCCAGTTTTTGGGTGAGGTCAGTTTGGTAATATCATTCACCCCCACAGAGGTAATAATCACGTCGAAATGTTGAGGCAACATGCTGTTAACACAACCGATAACATCCATACTGGTATGCCCTGTTTTGGCTTCAAGCTTATAATAAACTTCATAGTCAGTCATTAATTCACGAAGCACCGAGCCGAGCAAAGCCTGCTCCTGCATTTTAACGCCAACACCCGCAGCGGCTGAATCACCCAAAATAAGCACAGACAATGCCTTACCTGCGCCGACGACACCTTCACGACTACCGTCTGGTTCTGCAAGACGCAGTATATTTTTTTTAACCTGATGACCTTGAATAATTAGCGCTGGAATCAGAACCAATGTCGATATTTTTAAAAACATAATGGCTTAAAGTCATCAAAAGATTGTCCTTAATATACGGTCTTATTGACGGATAAGCATTGACTAAAATTGATCTTGTTTGCGATTGAAATGGATATTTAAAGATTGGCCACGATGATGCTATTTGCTGTGGCTTTAAGGCTCAAAACCTTTAAATATTCTTGTGATTAATCACTGTATAAAACTCCTCTATTTTTGTTTCACACTTACACTTTATTAACATAAATAAGCCATAAATAGACCTTATTTTATTAAAAAACTGCATGGGTCTATTACTTTGAAGACGGGACACAGCAAGGCATCTCGGCACTTTGCTCATACTTATGGTTGGTTTTATGCGAGGTCTCTTAAAAGATTAAACAAAACTGAAATGTTCTATTTAGAACGCTAAAAATAATGCTATTGTAGCCCTGTTAACGCTTACAGATTGTCTGCTGTGGTGTTCATAACACTTTGTTATAGTGTTTAGGCAGTGTTAATCATCAATATCGAGTTTAGAGAAACGGTTTGTGGATCTATCAAATATAAGCAAGACACCTCAAGGATCGGGTGCTATATGAATCGAAAAATGAGTAATTTAGATACGCAAGCTATTTTCAATTTAATTGGACAGCATGCTGATTTAAGCGTGATTTTTCATACGGTTAGTCTGTGGTTAGAAGCTCGAGTACCAGATGCCATGGTGTCGATCATGCTGTATTCAGAAGCTGACCAAACTTTAAATTTGATCGATGGTACACAGCATTTTTCGCATCGTTATAAGCAAGCCATTAGTAATCTTAAAATAGGCCCTAGCGTTGGTGCATGTGGTGCTGCTGCTTTTTACAAAAAATTAGTGATTTGTGAGAACCTGAGTACCGATAGTAATTGGGTATCCTTAAGAAAATTGGTTCAAGAGGAAAACTTAAACGCCTGTTGGTCTACCCCAATTATTAATGCCAAAGGAAAATTTTACGGCACTTTTGGCACTTATTATCGAACGTCTAAATGCCCGACAGAAAACCATATTAAATTACTGCGTCATGCGGCTTCACTGCTGGCATTAAGTATGGATTTAAATGAAGAACGCCAGCAACGATTGGCCATCAATGATAAATATCAATCCTTTTTCATTCATCACCCTGATGCCATTTTTGAACACGATCTAAACGGTATTATTAGCGCGGTGAATTTAGCCTCGAAAGAGATTACTGAACTTAATGCTGAGCAGTTGATTGGTTTACATTTTTCAAAATTTATTTGTCCTGAATATCAAGATGTTGCACAAACTGCTTTCGAGCAAGCCACGCAAGGTAAAAGTCAGCACATAGAAGTGCAAGCAGAAAGTCATTTAAAAAAAGGCTACTGGCTCGATTTGACTTATTTACCGATTAAACAAGCGCAAGAAACGGTTGGCGTGTTTGGTATCGCACGCGATATTTCTGAGCGCCGTCAAACTGAAGAAAATCTACATTTGCTGAAACGCAGTGTCGATGCCAATCCACATGGCATTGTGCTGACCAGTGCAAACGAAGATCAAGCCATTGAGTACGTTAATCCAGCGTTTGAAATTTTAACGGGATATAGCAAAGAAGAAGTGATTGGAAAAAATTGTCGAATGCTACAAGGGCCAGAAACAGATCCGAACACACTGAATCAAATACGGATGGCCATTCAGCAGCAGCAAGAAATTAAAGTGACGCTTAAAAATTATCGTAAAGATGGCAGTTGGTTCTGGAATAAAATGATCATTGGGCCCGTATTCGATGAAAAGCAGCGCTGCAAACACTTCTTTGGTATTCAACAAGATATCACCCAACACCGCGCCAATACAGAATATATCGCGCATCAGCAAACCCATAACAATCTCACAGGCTTGATTAATCATCGTGCCTTTGAAGATGTATTGGAAATTGCTTTTAATAAAAAACACACCAGCCAGCAATCGTTGATTGTGATGTATGTCGATCTGGATGATTTTCAACCTTTAAATCAAAGTTTAGGCCATGTGATTGGCGATCAGTTACTGATTGCTGTGGCAAAACGTATCTCTAAAGCGGTAGAAAACCAAGGCGTAATCTCGCATTTTTCAGGTGATGAATTTGCGATTATGTTTACACAGCAAGATGATTTAAAAGAATTTGTGACAATTGCAGATAGAATTTTAAAAAGTTTATCGGCTCCTTTTAACATCAAAGAACATAAAATTCATATCAGTGCCAGTGTGGGCATTGCCGATGATGATCCACAGGTGGAAAAATCCAAACAGCTGTTGCACCATGCCATACACGCCATGGGCGAAGCCAAAAAACAAGGGGGCAATACTTGGCAGTGGTACGCCTTTAGCTCCACACATACGCCTAAAATTGACTATGTCTCTATGCGGCATGAATTAATGGTTGCCCTAGAAGAAGAACAATTTAGATTGGTCTATCAACCGATTATCGATTCAAATAGTGGCCAATTAAAAAGTGTAGAAGCCTTAATTCGCTGGCAACATCCACAGCGCGGCTTGGTTTCCCCTGTCGATTTTATTCCTTTTGCCGAAAGAACCGGTCAAGTAGTGGCCATTGGTCAGTGGGTATTACGCCAAGTATGCCAAGATATTGTGGCATGGAATCAGCAATACAGCGCAGCGTTAACCGTGGCAGTAAATCTATCGCCTTTACAGTTTAGACGTGTCGACTTTTTACTCGATCTTCAACAAACACTGGCAGATACTCATCTGGCTCCAGAATTATTAAAAATTGAAGTCACAGAAACCATGCTGGTGGCCGGTGTGGATCGTTCTTTAGAGATTTTAGAAGCCATCCGTAAGTTGGGTGTACGCGTATCAGTAGATGACTTTGGTACCGGTTATTCGAGTTTGAGTTATTTACGCACGTTGCCGATTGACGAGATTAAACTGGATCGTGGCTTTATTGAACATTTGCCCGGAAATGAAAAAGATGCGGCAATTGTATCCGCAATTATTTTTATGGCGCATAAACTGGGTTTACAGGTGGTCGCAGAAGGTATCGAAACACAAGCACAAGCACAATTTTTAAGAGAATATAAGTGTGATTATTTTCAAGGCTACTATTTTGCTCGACCGGCGTCGCTGGATCAGCTTAAATTAAACTATGAACAAGTCGGATTATTGTTATAAATTTTTATGCTGCAAGCTAAAGTAGCTAAAAGTTAAAAATAGTGTTCAACATTGGCTATGTGTAACTTTTAAGAAAGCATCCGGATTGAATTTTGACCGCGATTTTTATATTTTAGCCAGTTTTTGCGTATTAATAATGAACACAGTTACGACCTGAGTTTTTTGCTTGATAGAGCTTCTTATCGGCTTTTTTAAACACCTCATTTACGTCACTTGAGTCTTTAGGCCAAAATGCCATTCCTATAGAGATGGTTACTGGCGGCATGCTATTAATATGAGTGCTTTCCATGGCTTTTCTTAAGCGCTCAGCCGCACGCTGTGCAATCTCAAGCTCTGAAGTGGTCATTAACACAATAAATTCTTCACCGCCGACCCGACAACAAACATCGTGCTCTCTAAAATTATCTTTTTTAATACTTTATCGCCTTGATCATGACCAAAGTTATCATTCACTTTCTTAAAAAAATCGATGTCAATCGACAGAACGGTAAAATCTCTTTTGAGGTTGATCAACTCTTTTAACAGAAGCTGCATTCCGCGCCGGTTATATAAACCGGTCAAGGGATCAGTATTAACGTGATAATGTAATTCGGTAATTTTATCGCTAAAGGCTTTAGAGCTTAATAACAAAGAAGTTCTAAATTTTGTGACTTCAAAATACCACGGATCAATTTGTGTGATTTTTTCTTGGATATCAGGCTGATTCAGCATACTGGCCATTTTCGCTAAGCTATTGAGCGGTGCAGAAATAAAGCGCGACAGTCTCCAAACGATAAAGAAAATAAAGAAGTAAAAGATAAACATACCCACCGCTACTTTTAAAATAATGGTATTGGCTTGTTTAAGTAATTCTTCCGTTGGCTGTTGAGACACCACAATCCATCCGACACTCGGTATTTGTGCAAAACCCGCTAAATTTTTCACGCCTTGGCTATTGATCAGTTTAATTTGCCCAGCATTTTGCTGCATCATATATGTAACACCATTATTATGGCTGATTTTCTCACCAATTCTTTGGGTATCGGGATGAAAAATAATGCGATTATTCTGATCAATCACGTACATATAACTTTTTTTAAAATCATATTCAGTGGATAACATTTCATTGATTAGGTTTTTTTGCTGTAAATAGATTGAACCGCTGATGAGACCCAAATAGTGTTGATCAATATCGTAAATTGGTTGTGAAATCATCACAATAAGGTGATGTTTAATAGACCAAAAAGGAGAAGATATATAGGTTTTTTTTTGCTTTAATGCTTCAACAATACCCACCGTTTTATAGATGGAATCTTTACGAAGATTAAGTTGCTCAGGTTTAAAATCAATGAGTCGATTTTTATCATCAATCACCAATACGCTATTAAATTTGTCAGATTGGTTTTTCAGTCGCTTCACTTCTGCATCAACCAAGCGCTGATCAGAAAAATTGTGTCCGAGTAACGTTGCACTATAGTTTAATTCTTTAAGCATATCGCCAAATTGATTGTTGGCACTGGTGGCTACTTTTGCAGCATATTTTTCATTCACGGCCAGTGAATTCTGAATCAACTGCTCTTTAATAATATAATTCAGAATAAATACAGATACGACAAATAAACCCGAAACACTCAAAATGGTCGAGATCAGAATCAACTTACGCAGATTTAATTTAAGTGCCAGAAGAATTTGTTTCAAAAGCGATCCCAGAGAATCATGACGGCGTTTACACTTTATAACATGTTAGTGAATTAGTATAACTAATTCAGAGATAACAAGATTCATCTGCTGCATTTTTTTGTAATCTCCTGCAACATGCTCGATATTTAAGCGATTGAATCATTTTTAAGCTGATATAAACAGGTGTTTATTCTCTTTTTATTTTCAATGATCAGCCAAATTCCTTAAGAATTCATGCAACTGATTTACCCTGAAGCTTTGTTCTTTATCTTGTTTTAATCGTCATAAAAAACCGAGCTAAATAATAGCTCGGCTAAATGGTTCAGATTCAGTTAATTAAAAGGTCACACGTTTATAATCACGATAAGTTGGTTTCCAAAAATTAGCTTCAATGGATTGGGTAAGCAGCGCATCACTAATGACCGGTGCAACGCCCGCTTCCATCGCCGCTTTCGCCACTTGAAAAGCAATAATTTTAGACACGTATTGAATTTCATTCAGATCAGGCAGTAAATCGGCTTCCGGATTTTGTAACAGTGGTGAGCAACTGGCCAAAGTATTGCTTGAGGCAATTAGCATACTGTCGGTTATACGTGTTGCACCACACGCCAGCACCCCCAAACCAATCCCTGGAAAAATATATGAGTTATTACACTGCGAAATATTGTAAATTTTACCGTTGTAGTTGACTGGTGCAAATGGGCTACCGGTGGCAATCAAGGCACGACCGTCCGTCCATTGCACAATATCTGCCGGTACAGCTTCCACTTGTGAAGTCGGATTAGACAATGGCAACACAATTGGACGTTCACAATTGGCCGCTAAGGTCTTGATAATTTCTTCAGTAAACAATCCTGCTTGACCCGATACGCCAATCAAGACTGTCGGTTTTGCATTGCGCACCACATCCAATAAGGAAATCATGTCTTCTGGATTGGCCCAATGCGCAACGTCTTCAGGGACTTGCGCTAACTTACGCTGGAAGTCGAGTAAATTAGGCTGATTTTCAGTGATTAGACCAAAACGATCGACCATATACACACGTTTGCGTGCCTGTGCATCGGTTAATCCTTCTGTGACCATCTGCGCCACAATCTGCTCTGCAATCCCACAGCCGGCAGACCCAGCACCTAAGAAAGCCACGGTTTGATCTTTAAGATGTTTACCTACAGCATGCGATGCTGCAATTAAACTACCGACCGATACTGCTGCTGTGCCTTGAATATCATCATTAAAGCAACAAATTTTATCGCGATACTTATTCAATAAAGGCATGGCATTTTTTTGTGCAAAATCTTCAAATTGAATTAACGCTTTTGGCCAGCGATGCTGAATCGCGTCAATGACTTCATCGACAAATTGGTAATATTCATCCCCACTGATGCGCGGCTGATTCCAACCCAAATAAAGCGGATCATTTAACAGTTGTTGATTATTGGTGCCCACATCTAATGAAATGGGTAAGGTATAAGCCGGACTAATGCCGCCACAAGCGGTATACAGCGACAGCTTTCCAATGGGAATACCCATACCGCCAATCCCTTGATCACCTAAACCTAAGATGCGTTCGCCGTCGGTAATTACAATCACTTTAACGTTCTTTTTATTTACATTACGCAAAATATCATCGATATGCGCGCGATCAGGATAAGAGATAAAAATACCACGATGACGACGATAAATATCAGAAAAACGCTGACAGGCCTCACCCACCGTTGGGGTATAAATAATCGGCATCATTTCGCTTAAATGATTTTCAAGCAGGTGGTAAAACAAAGTCTCATTGGTGTCTTGAATATTACGTAAATAGATATGCTGATTAATGGCACTGTTAAACGCAGAATATTGCTGATAAGAACGATGGCTTTGTTCTTCAATGGTTTCTGTTACATGTGGAATCAGACCGTGCAAATTAAATTGGCTGCGTTCTTGTTCGGAAAATGCCGAGCCTTTGTTTAACAACGGGAGTTCTAAAAGAGTATTGCCGGCATAAGGAATATATAAAGGTTTCTTTTGAACCAAGTTCTCAGTTGTCATTTCCAGTCTCATTTTAATGTTTAGCAAAGGGATTATTTGAATGAATCCTATTTCAGTCAGCACTAGCTTACCGCTATTTGGCCAGCATTGGACATTTATAAGCTTGATAGCGATACGCAGCTGATTTCATGGCTGAATAAAAAATGATAGCAAGTGGTAAATCACTGCAATATTGCGTAATAAATACGCAATATCTGAATAAGCAGACTTAAAATGAAGAATTGAACATAATCACGCCAATTTTTGACGCTTTAAATTGAACGAATTTTAGTGGCTGAGCATCAAGCTAAATTTTTTATCATCAAAAATACAGCCAAAAAAAATCATCTCCCAATATTCCGACAGAAATTGGGAGATGATTTGGGCTTTTTATTCTTCTAAACTACTTCTTAACATCCACGCCGTCTTTTCATGCACATCAAGTCGTTGAGTCAACATATCTGCAGTCGGTTGATCGTTGGCCTTTTCCACCATCGGGAAAATCTCACGTGCAGTACGCGCGACAGTTTCGTGCGCACCCACCAATAATTTAACCATTTCTTGCGCTTTAGGCACGCCATCGACTTCTTTAATCGCGGTCAGTGAAACAAATTCTTTATAAGTACCCGGTGCAGGAAAGCCCAAGGCACGAATTCGTTCAGCAATGATATCTAAGGCATTCCACTGTTCAGTGTATTGCGTCATAAACATGGTGTGTAAGCTATTGAACTGTGGACCGGTGACATTCCAGTGAAAGTTGTGTGTCATTAAATATAACGTGTAGCTATCCGCTAACAAACGTGAAAGACCATGAACAATTTTAGCGCGGTCTTCTTTAGAAATGCCAATATCGATATCCATCACTTTTGATTCCTTATTTGTTTTTCCCATTGTGACCACTCCTGATTAAGATCTAGCTACATCCTACTACGTTAAAATTCATTTTTGCCGTCTCTTTGCAATTCATATACTTAATACTTATGCATTGTTATTTCAACTGTAAATAAGTATTTCAACCCATTTAAAATGAGACATTTTTTGATGCTCTTGCCGACTTGAATCTTACTTTTAAATTGCCTTTGATCTGTTTAAATTTCTTTAAAGGCCTGTAACGCTCGAAGCCGACTCTGCTTTAAATCAACTATCGGCTGAGGATAATCTAATTTTAGATTTGGATTTTTAGCATACGGCTCATGAATGGTCTTGGCATCTAAATGTGCCAATTCTGGCAGCCATTGCCGGATATAATCACCTGCGGCATCAAAGCGTTGTGACTGACTAATCGGATTAAAGATTCGAAAATATGGCACCGCATCCATTCCGGTCGAGGCGCACCACTGCCAGCCACCATTATTGGCCGCTAGATCACCATCAATCAGCTGCTGCATAAACCATTGCTCGCCCAGTCGCCAATCAATCAATAGATTTTTACTCAGGAACATGGCCGTGACCATACGCACCCGATTATGCATCCAACCCGTGCTGCTTAACTGGCGCATACCGGCATCTACAATCGGAATACCGGTTTGTCCTTGTTGCCATGCAATTAAATCCTTCGGTGCATCTCGCCACTGAATTTTTTGGGTATTCTCTTTAAAAGGTAAATGTTTAGAGACCTTTGGAAAATCAAATAAAGTATGTTGATAAAATTCGCGCCATAATAATTCATCTAGCCACGTTTGCTGACCCAATTGTGCGATATGAAAATGGCCTTGCTGTGGGCGAAATAAAACTTGTAGACATTGGCGAATAGAAATGATGCCTAGAGTCAAATATGCTGACAACTGACTGGTTCCGGCTAAATTGGGAAAATCTCTTTCTTTTTCGTAATGCTCCACTTGATGTTGCATAAATTCATCTAACAGATTTAAAGCATACTGCTCACCCACCGGCCAGCGTGCTTGTAATTCTTCAGAGACGTTATAAAGATCTTTTAAATTGGCAATAGACTCATCAAACAATGCATGTGGTTCAAGTTTTGTTTGCGCTTCAATTTCAGGATAACACTGCGGTAAACTTATACTGAGCTGTGTATAGCAAGTTTTCTTAAATGCACTAAACACTTGATACGGCTGATTGCTTTTGTTACGAATACTGCCGACTGGAAATAAAGTACGATCGTGATACAACTCAAAAGATTTATGATTTTTCTCTAACAACTGTTGAACCTGTTGATCGCGCGCTAATTCATTTACCCCTAAATCAATATTGGCATGAATACTATCAATATTCAGTGCTTTGCTCACGTCTAGAATGACCGGCGCAATATCTTTCCATAAGGCGATTTCACGGACAATAAGAGGAATATTGAGCTGCTGTAATTGTTGCTTTAGCTCCAGCAATTGTCTTAAATAAAAGTTCAGTTTAATTTCAGCATCATCATGTAAAGCCCACTGCTGAGGTGAGATGGCCACAAAAGCCACACAAGCGCCGGCTTGGGCCGCATGCCAAAGTGCGCTGTGATCTTGAATACGTAAATCTTGTCGAAACCAAATGAGTTGCACAGCCATCAGCAGATCTTAAAAAGCTTATTGATATTCTATCTTAGGCAATCTTGCAGCAGAAAAGAAGGGTCAGTGAATACATTTAGCTGTATAAAATAAACAGCTTAATCTTAAGTTTAATTGCTTGGTGAAAGTAAAAATACAGCGTCATAGCATCAGAACTCTCCTTTTTATAGATTTTATAACCCAAACTTTAGCCATAAAAAAAGACCCACGGATGAGTCTTTTTTATTGAAAATTTTTAAGCAGATATTAACCTAACTTATTGACCCATTTTAATGGCAGAACTTTCATGGCTAAACCTAACGGTAACCAAGGCCATTGTGGCACATAAGCTTTAACCGGTTCTTTTTCAATGGCTTTAACCAGTAAATGTGAACCAGTTTTTTCATCAACTTCAAAAGGGAGCTTTTTAGCGCCTTCATTGAGTTCAGTACGGATATAACCAGGGAAAATTGTGGTCACTTTAATCGGTGTATCCATTAATTCAGCACGAATACCTTCTGCTAAATGCGCCACACCCGCTTTACTTGCACCGTAAGCGGTTAAATGTTTAGGCATGCCGCGCATGGCACTCATTGATGAAATCATCACCAGATGACCAAATTTTTGTGCACGGAAAATTTCAACTGCCGCCTCACATTGCGCCAAGGCTGAAATAAAATTGGTTTCTACTGTGGCTTTATTAATAGCAAAGTTGCCTTTACCAATACGACGCCCTTCACCTACGCCAGCATTCACAATAATACGGTCAATGGTGCCAAAGTCTGCTTGAAAAGCTTTAAAGACTTCAAAAACTTGATCGTAATCGGTTACGTCTAAGGTTTTGGCAATCACTTTAACGCCATATTGACTTTCAAGTTCTTGCTTTAACGCTTCAAGGCGCTCTAAACGCCGTGCGCAAATTGCCAAGCTATAGCCTTTTTGTGCAAATTCACGTGCCATACCTGCGCCAATACCTGAACTTGCACCGGTAATTAAAATTGTTTTTGCCTTTGCCATGTTCTATTCCTTTTGCTGTTTTACCGTCAAATCCAAGTCAGTAATTGTGGATCTTCAGCTTTAATAAAATGGTGCTCGTTTAAACTTAATAATTGCGGCTCATTGCCCACCAAACGTAAAGTGGTGATACTGGCATTACAAATAGCCCAGTTCAGTGCAAAAGTGCGATTGGCATTCAGCTCAAGTAATTTTCCTGCTGCGACAGAAATAACCCCACCAGAGGTAAATACCACTGCATAACGTGGTTTGGTTTTTGCCAATTCATCACATAAATTCTGTAATGCCGTTTCGACGCGATTTTTAAAATCAGGCCAAGACTCATCATATTCATAGTGAAAGTCGCCGTCTGTCCAACGGCCAATGGCACTTTCAAAAATTTTGGCCAAATGTGCGCGTGGATCGGCTTGATTTTCTACTTCTTGTTTTAATAAATGTGGTTCATTAAAACGCGGTTCATATTGAGCAAAAACCTGTTGATGATTGAATTCATTCCAAGCTGAATCTGTAATGATATTGGCTTCAGGAAAACACTCTGCCACAGCCAAATGTGCCGTTTGTTGATGGCGCTGCATTGAACCGGTCACAACATACGGCTCTTCTTTTAAAATTCGATTAAAATATTGCCCAAGTAATTTTGCTTGCAACTCTCCATTGGGTGAGAGTTGATCATAACTTTTTGCACCAAACGAAGCTTGTCCGTGACGAATCAGATAAATGGTGGTCATTTTTCTTTTCCTATAATGTAATGCACTTTCGAGATATATTTTTGTGCAGTCTGATTGCTTTCAATTTTCTGTTGTGCAATCAATTTTAAAGCACGTACATGTAAGGCATGAATCACGATCCAAAAATCTTTAAATGCTGGATTATTGGTTTGTTTATGGTAGTAGCGATAATAGATTTGTTGCGCAATAACGGCTAAACGGAAAATTCCAAATACTTCGTAGAAGGTCCAATTGTCTGTTTGTATGTTCATTTTTTCTAAGTAGTAATCGACCACTTGTTGGCGGGTAAACATGCCTTTTAAATGTGTCGGTTGACGACGTGTGGCTTTAAATATACGATTATCGGTCTCTTCCACCCAATAGGCCAAAGCAGAGCCGAGATCCATCAGTGGATCACCGATGGTGGCCATTTCCCAATCCAGTACGCCAATTACTTCGGTTGGATGATGCGGATCTAAAATGACATTATCAAAGCGCCAATCATTGTGAATAACACAACTATTTGAGTCAGCGGGTATATTGGCCAATAGCCATTTACGGACCCATTTAAATGAAGGAACATTAAGAGTACGAGCTTTTTCATAGCGCTTGTCCCAACCTTCAACTTGACGACGACAATAACCCTCACCTTTACCCAGTTTTTCCAGTTCCGTGCCTTGATATGGAACTTGATGTAATTCGATTAATTTATCAATGACATTGACACACAGCTCACGCACTTTGCTTTCAGTCAGTTGCAATTCTGGCGGCAACTTGGCGCGTGGAATAATACCTTCAATACGCTTCATGACATAAAAGTCACAGCCAATGACCGATTCATCCTGACACAGTGCCACCATTTCTGGCAGTACGGGATAAAAAGGCGCCAAATTTTTCTGCACATTATACTCACGCGCCATGTCATGCGCAGATTTGGCTTTGGTTCCCTGAGGCGGACGACGCAAGATTAAATCTGCATTGTCATATTTTAATCGATAGGTCCAATTGGATGCGCCACCTGAATATTGGGTCACTTCTGCTTTGCCTTGCAGTTCAACCCCTTGTGCTTTGAGCCAATTTTCTACAGCAATGATATTAAGTTCTTCGCCTGTACGGACATTTCCAGCGACATCAAGGACAGACATGGTTATTTTCCTACATTTTTAATTTTAAAAAGACCTCTCTCTTTATTTATACCTGTTTAATTCCGCATAAACAGTAAAATTTAAATAAAGATTCAAGAGGTCTGTACATCATTTGGTTTTTAATCTTATTTACGACGTGTGCTATAGCCACGTTTTGCCAATTCTAGCTTTGCAATCATGCCTTTATGCACTTCATCTGGCCCATCGGCTAAACGCAAACTACGCGCTTGGGCAAAGAATGCAGTTAAAGGTGTATCACGCGACATACCTTCTCCGCCGTGAATTTGAATGGCCATATCCACCACTTTTTCCAAAACACTGGGGGCAACCACTTTAATGGCAGAGATTTCGGTTAATGCCGACATTGTGCCTAAAGTATCCATTTTATAAGCGGTATAAAGAGTGAGTAAACGTGCCTGATCAATTGCCACACGTGCTTCGGCTACACGCTCTAAATTACCACCGAGCTTTAGTAGCTCTTTACCAAAAGCACTACGACTCATGCCGCGGTCAATCATTAGCTCTAAGGACTTTTCTGCGGCACCAATACAACGCATACAGTGATGAATACGCCCCGGCCCTAAACGACCTTGCGCAATTTCAAAGCCTTGTCCTGCTCCGCCAATAAAGTTAGCTATAGGTACACGAACATTATTAAAGCTCACCTCGCCGTGGCCATGTGGTGCGTCATAATCACCAAATACAGGTAACATGCGTTCTATTTTGACACCCAACGTATCTACGGGTACCAAAACCATTGAATGTTGATGATGGCGGTCTTTGGTTTCATCTGGTGTATGCGCCATAAAAATAATGATTTTGGCATTTGGATCACCTAAACCCGATGACCACCATTTTCGGCCATTTAATACAATTTCATCTTTTTCAATGACTGCCGTGGCTTGCATATTGGTTGCATCACTGGAGGCCACAGCCGGTTCAGTCATACAAAAAACTGAGCGAATTGTTCCCTCTAAAAGGGGCATTAACCAGTGTTGTTTTTGGGCTTCACTTCCGTAGCGCCATAATAACTCCATGTTGCCACTGTCAGGTGCATTACAGTTAAAAACAGTTGGAGCAATTAAACTACGACCGGTTAACTCGGCAATATGGGCATATTCTTGAACAGTCAGTCCTTGGCCCAAAACAGGATCGGGTAGAAACATATTCCAAAGACCAGCTTGTTTGGCTTTGTTTTTCAATTCTTCTATTTGCGTTGGCCATTGCCATTTGGTCCAGTCACCGCCCTGATTTAGTGTGTGAACCTCATTCCAAAACTCAGTTTCGATTGGCTCAATTTCATTTTTTATAAAAGTTTGGGTACGCTGTATAAAATCTTGCGCGCGTACAGATAAATTAAACATCGTTTTTCCTTAAAATATTATCATTACGGCTCTTTACAACACATTAGCCTAAAAACTATTATGAATAAAATGATTTAATTCCATATTGCACTATGAATACTGTACATAATAAAACCATGATTGATATGGCCATTTTTCATCGTATTGATATTAATTTATACCCTCTTTTCATTGCGATTTATGAGCAAAGAAGCATTTCAAAAGCGGCTAAAATTTTATGTATTACGCAGTCTGCTGCCAGTCATGCACTACAACGCTTAAGACAGCATTTAAAAGATGATTTATTTGTTCGTGTGAGTAATCAAATGCTGGCTACGCCATTCGCTGAGCAGATTTATCCGGTGATTAAAAATGCTTTAATTTTGATTCAAAGTATTTCTATGCAGAAACAAAGTTTTGATCCCAACAGTATACAAACGCTTAAAGTAGCCGTACATGATGAGATTGAACCGATTATTTTTCCTAAATTAGTTGAGCATTTTCAGAAACTTAACTTAATCATTCAGTTTTCCAGTATTAAACTGGATCGTAAGATGATTATTACTGACTTAGCCACACAGCAAATTGATTTTGTTATTGATTTAGAACAAAATTTAGGAGAAAAAATTCAATTTAATAAATTAGCGCAAGATCAATTTGTAGTATGTACTCAGCAAAAAATGATGGATGAAGCTATTTATTTGGCATCACCTCATATTGGCGTTTCATCACGGCGAACTGGCGTTTTGGTTGAAGACATTTATTTAAATCGACAACAGTTTTCCCGTCAGATTTTTCTTCGATGTCAGCATTATTCAACCGCCTTACAGATTTTGACGCAAGAACCGCAGTTAATTCTTACCATTCCTAAAAATATATTGGCTCATTTACGATTGGCTCAAAATTTGAATATTTTTGATGTGCCTGTTGATCTGCCTTATATAAATATGGGTATGTATTGGCATAAAGATCTTGAATTAAATTTAAGGCATCAATTTTTGCGAAGCGAAATATTTAAAATTTTTGCTTAGGCTATTTTCTATTGGTTTTATATTGCTTAGGCTATTAGTGAATGACTCTGTATCGGGATAAAAACAAATGATGATATAAATGCTCTGTTTGGTGTTATTTGATTGTTTATTGATCTGTTATTTTTATTATTTCAATTAAACTAAAGACCATTTTTTTGTTGTTTATTGCTGAATTTAGCTTAAGTCTTTAGCTTCAATTCTGTAAATTTTTGCCTATGTTTGAAAATATCTCCCCTGTTTGGCTTATTGTTTTTGGCATGCTGTTATGTCTTGTCTTGGTCTTTATTTTTCGTAAGATAAATACGTTACTGACCCAACTGTTTAAACCATTCAAAAAAGGGCAAACGTATTGGTGTAAAGTGATTGCGGTTAGCGATGGCGATACTCTCACCTGTTATCGTCTTAATTTTAGGCGCTCGCAAACCAAAATCCGCTTTGCTTATATTGACGCACCTGAATCTTCTCAGACTTATGGCCGTGAAAGCCAAAAAATCGTACAAAAAATGGTATATCAAAAAATTGTGCGTATCCAAATTACCGATACAGATCGTTATGGGCGCCATGTTGGTGTGATTTATCGTATCTATAAGAATGTAAATAAAGAATTAGTGAAGCACGGTGCTGCTTGGGTGTATGAAGATTATATTAAAGATAAAAAACACCGAGAACACTGGCTGCAACTGCAAAATAAAGCCAAAAAGCAGAAAAAAGGTCTGTGGAAAAGTAGCCATCCTGTACGGCCAAGCGTTTATCGCAAACAAGGGAAATGAGTCCTTTGTGCTGTTTTAAGCTCATATAAAAAATCTTTTTTGGATTTTTTTATCAATATTTCATAAACGATAACTGCCCTATTCAGTTTGGACATTTTGATTATAAAGCGGTATTTCCCAAGTTGATTTAGCGAATGCTTATTTAATCAATAGCTCGATTGTACGCTCTACAGGAGAAAGATTGCTTAGGCTATTTTATGTTGGATATATGACTCAAAAGCCAATTCATAGCTTATCTTAATCAACATCATAAAATTATATGAGATAAAAAATGGTCTACCTAAAGTAGACCATTTTTAAATATCTCAGGAATAATTAGACATAAGCCAATTGGATTAAAAGTCTAAATGCCCCTGCCACCAAGGCCAAAGCAAAAAAACCTCC
>NZ_JXBK01000001.1:1524515-1594751 GCF_000816495.1 Acinetobacter harbinensis | reverse complement strand
ACGCCAGAATAATTGGAATTAATAACAACGCACCAATTAAGGTAAAGAGCTGACTGCTTTGTGGTGCAGCTGCCTCCCAAATCGTCACTGACGGTGGAATAATATAAGGCCAAACACTAATCAAAAAGCCAGTATAAGCCAAAAATACCAACGCCAAGGTATAGATAAATGGGCTCAGTTCTTTGCGTTGCTTACAAGCACGTAACGCTAAATAAGTAAACACCAACACCAAAATAGGAACAGGACTAAAATAAGTCAATTGCGGTTGTCTAAACCAACGTGAGGCAATTTCAGGATGTACCAAGGGCGTATAAATACTGACACAGCCAAAAATGATAAATAAGGCAACAATCATCCTTGGCATCAAATAGTACATCTTATCTTGTAAGGCCGCTTCCGTTTTAAAGATCAGCCAACCACACCCGAGGGTTGCATACAGCACCACCACACCAATGCCGGTAAATACAGAAAATGCTGTTAACCAATCTAAACCGCCGCCAGTATATACGCCATTGGTGGTTTTGATGCCTTGAATATAAGCGCCTAATAACACGCCTTGAAAGAAACTGGCCAAGATAGAACCGCCAATAAAGGCCTTATCCCACCAATGCTTGTGGTCTTGGTGCGCCTTAAAACGGAATTCAAATGCCACGCCGCGAAAAATCAATGCAATCAGCATTAAAATAATAGGCATATAAAAAGCAGACAGCACAGTCGAATAGACCAAAGGAAAGGCTGCAAATAACCCTGCACCGCCTAATACCATCCACGTTTCGTTACCATCCCAAACGGGGGCAACGGTATTCATCATCACATCACGTTCTTGTTCCTTTTCAACAAAGGGAAAGAGGATACCGATACCCAAGTCAAAGCCATCCAGTACCACGTAAATCAGTACACCAACAGCAATAATTACAATCCAAACAAACGCTAAATCAATCATTTGTCATTCTCCTTATTATTATTGCTGTCGCTTTCAAAATTTTCATCAGCAGCGGCTAAAGGACGATGGGAGGCTTGGATCACAGCTTCATCGCTATGCGGGCGTGATTCAATAAATTCGGGACCTTTATGCATCAGTTTCAACATATAAGAGATACCGATACCAAAAACAACGCAATACACCACCACAAAGATAATTAAGGTTAATCCGACCTGCTCTGCCGACACAGGTGACAAGGCATCTTTGGTGCGCATAACGCCATACACCACCCAAGGTTGACGTCCGACTTCGGTGGTCACCCAACCCGCCAATAAGGCAATAAAACCCGATGGCCCCATGACTAAGGCGAAACGTTGCAACCATTTACTTTCATAAAGACGGCCATTCTTGCGTAAAAATAGTGCCATGAACGCCAGTAACAGCATTAACATGCCCAAACCGACCATAATCCGGAAACTCCAGAAAATGATGGTTGAATTGGGTCGATCTTCCGGTGCAAAGTCTTTTAAACCCTGAACTTTACCGTCCATAGAATGGGTTAAAATTAAGCTTCCCAGATGTGGAATACTGATTGCATATTTGGTTTTTTCAGCCTGCATATCTGGAATACCAAATAAATACAACGGCATAGCTTCATTTTCATTGGTTTCCCAATGCCCTTCAATCGCGGCTATTTTTGCAGGCTGATAACGTAAGGTATTTACGCCATGTTGATCGCCAATGAGTACTTGTAATGGCGCAAGCGCTAAAATCATCCACAATGCCATGGAAAATGAAGTTTTTACCAAAGCATCACGGCGACCTTTAAGCAAGTGCCAAGCAGCAATTGCCGCGACCATTAAAGCAGTCAGTAGGAATGTAGCAACGGCCATATGCAAAAAGCGGTATGGGAAAGATGGATTAAACACAATCGCTAACCAATCTTGTGGAACAATTATACCGTTTTCAATTGCGAAGCCTTGTGGCGTCTGCATCCAGCTGTTGGAAGATAAAATCCAAAACATGGAAATACAGGTGCCTAGCGCCACCATCACGGTTGCGAAGAAATGCGCCCGAGGACCAACTCGCTCCCAACCGAACAGCATAATACCCAAGAAGCCGGCTTCTAAGAAGAAGGCGCTGAGTACCTCATAAGCCAAGAGTGGACCAGTCACACTCCCAGCAACACGCGAGAACTCACTCCAATTGGTACCGAACTGATAACTCATCACCACGCCAGAAACTACGCCCATCCCAAAAGCGATGGCAAATATTTTGACCCAAAATTTGAATAGGTCTTGATAGACTGGATTTTTTGTTCGAAGCCAACGCCATTCGAGAACAGCAAGAAAACTGGCCAAACCAATCGAAATTGCAGGAAAAATAATATGAAATGATACTGTGAATGCAAATTGAATCCTTGCGAGTTCAAGTGCGGTTAATCCTAGATTCATAACATCACCTTTTTCAATTTGTTGATGGGATGATTGAGCACCTGAAAATACTTTCGGGCTATTTTATTGTTTTGATCTTTTTCAGAAGTTGCTCGAACCTTAAACAAAATCTGTTGATTAATGATTTTATCCCACAGTTTGGGAGGTGCAATGTGTATAGCAATGGTTGGTTTTTTCCACCATTGCAGCAATACATCAATATTCATGATTTCTCTCTATAAAAATAAGGAACTTTCTTTATCCAAACATTGATAAAAAATAAATTTTTATAGAGAAAAAGGTGGCGCACGTCCCTGTGGGATTAAAAATAGACGCTGTAATTCAAAATAAACATGCTTAAAGGTTTTTACAAATGCAAATAGACGCACTTGTATTCGATCGAATACCTCTTGGATGCCAAAATCTGGCGGCATGACCAAGTCGCCATACACGGTGCAGTATTGACACTGATGATTATATCCATCATCGGTATGGTGATGATTATAAGAAAAATAATCCTGCAAAAAATCGAGGTGTTCAGTGGACTCGTGCTTAAGAGCGACAGAATTTACAGTCTGCGATGAGGGCGCAATTAAATTATGTGTAATAGACATACACACCGGAGCAATGTGATATTTTTCCGGCAATAACGGCTGTAAATATACAGTAATCTGTAACAGCACTGTTGCAAAAGCAAGCAGTAACCCACTACGTAGAAGCAAAATTTCAATCTCAAACTATAGGGCTTGGCGATTTACTTAAAAGTCTGTGAGATGTGCTTTAAATTCCAAGCAAATCAGTCAACTTTCTCCTTTAATCACTATAGTTTATATAAAAATATTTTAAAAGCATTCTGCATAAATTTATGTTAAGACCGGCTTTTGCTTACTGCCGCTGAGGTTTTTGGCTACAACTTTTTTGTTTAACTTCCTACAGGTGTAGTAAATATTTGCGCTCATAATGACGCTGCGACCAAGCATTGACTGCCCTATGCAGTAGATGATCTATTTTTAACGCTATCTGATCATTTATCTAAACTGATCTAGAAGCAAACCCAACCCAGTAGCGAATCATTGTGGTTTAGAATATTCAAAAATTGATCTGGATTTAAAATCGTCGGCTAAAACGGCGGCGATATTCTAATGGCGTTAGTCCGGTTTTTCTTCGAAATAATCGTCGAAAAGAACTGGGATCAGAATAACCCACCTCTTGTATAATCAGATCAATCGATTGCTGGGTTTCTTGTAAGCGTTTTTGCGCCGCCTCAATGCGTAGTGCCTGAATATAATGATTGGGCGGAAGACCTAAGGCCGCTTTAAAATGACGGATTAAAGTTCGAGTGGTCACGTTAAACTGAGTGGCCAAATCATCTAAGCTAAACTGTTGCTGAAAATGCTGCTCTAACCAGTTTTGTATATTTTGTACCAATACATCCTGATGTGGCTGACCGATTCGCATTAAAGAATACGACAGTTGGCTCTCACGGCGATAATCAATCACAAAAGACTTTGCTGTTTGAATTGCCAGTTCAAAACCATAAAAACGTTCAATTAAATGTAGACCTAAATCGAACCATGCAATACCGCCGCCGGCGCAGTAGATATGCTCATCTCGGGTAATTAATTGTTCTACGTTTAAACGCACGAAGGGATAACGCTGGATAAAAAAATCCTGAAAGCCCCAATGTGTAGTGGCAAGCTTATGATTTAAAATTCCCGCCTCAGCCAGAAAAAAATTACCTGTGCAATTTCCTGCAATTGTCCAGTGTTGCTGATGGGCATATTGAAGTAATTCAATTAAATCAGCCCGCTGTTCTAGCACTGTCACAATGGGGGCCGCGATGGTGGGGACAATAATAATATCGGCATGCTGAATATCAGCATACGCCACGTGCGCAGCAATTTGAATGCCATTAATACATTGCACAGGTTGTCCCTGTGGACTGGCAATTTTCACCTCAAATAAACGCTGCACTTGTTGTTTTTGAATACGATTCCAACTCACGCCTGCCATGCTAAACAAATCCACCACACCCGTAATGGTGGATGCCAACGCCCCGTCAAATGCAGTGACCATGATTTTAATCATGCGTTTCTCACAATGTCGTTTTTCACTCTTTAAGTGTCATTATTGACAATCCACGACTACGTTAGCAACTGCTAGGATTGAACGTAATGTTCAGATAAAAAATGTAGGCGATAAAAATGACTCAACTGATCAATGAAAAAGATTTAAATTTTCTGTTATATAACGTGTTTGCTGCCGAAGAACTGACGCAACTTGAGCGTTATGGTGAACATGACAAAGGCACTTTTGATGCTATTTTAAACACCGCGAAAGGGATCGCCACCGATTATTTCGCACCCCACAATACCAAAGCAGATCAGCACGAACCCACGTTTGATGGTAAGAAGGTAACCACCATTACCGAAGTCAAAACTGCTTGGCAACAATTTGCCAATAGTGGCTTACTTTGTGCGACACATGATTATGATGTAGGCGGTATGCAGCTGCCGACATTGGTGAATATGGCAGCCAATGCCTATTTTATGTCTGCCAATCCCTCTAGCATTGCCTACTCTTTTTTAACTGCTGCGGCGGCCAACTTAATCCAAACTTTTGGCAGTGAACAACAGAAACAGACCTTTTTACCACCGATGTTTGATGGCCGATTTTCCGGCACTATGGCCATGACAGAACCGAATGTCGGTTCTTCTTTAGGCGATTTAACCACCAAGGCGATTCCACAAGACAATGGCAGTTATTTGATTAAAGGCCAGAAAATGTATATTTCCGGTGGTGATCAAGATATTACCGAAAATATTATCCATTTGGTGTTGGCGCGTATTCAGGATGCCCCGCAAGGCGTGAAAGGCATCTCTTTATTTATTGTGCCTAAAATCATGATTCATGCCGACGGCTCACTGGCGGAAGCCAATGACGTGCAACTTGCTGGCTTACTGCATAAAATGGGCTACCGCGGAACCACTTCCACCGTGTTAAGTTTTGGCGAAAACGACAAATGCTTAGGCTATTTAATTGGTGAGGCTGGGCACGGCTTAAAATATATGTTTAAGATGATGAATGAAGCACGCGTAGGTGTCGGTTTAGGCGCGGCGATGATTGGTTATCGCGGTTATTTAGCCTCTTTAGATTATGCCAAAAACCGTCCCCAAGGTCGTCTTGCTACTGAAAAAAACAGCAATACCAACACACCGGTTAATATCATTCAACATAGCGACGTTAAACGGATGCTGTTAGCGCAAAAGTCCTATGTTGAAGGTTCACTGGCCTTATGTTTATTTGCGGCACGCTTGATTGATGAACATCAAGCAGCAGGCCATCAGGATAGCGAGATTTTATTAGACCTGATTACGCCTGTGGTTAAATCCTTCCCGTCCGCTTATGGTCCTAAAGCCAATGATCTGGCCATACAAGTGTTGGGCGGCGCAGGTTATACCCGAGATTATCCGGTTGAACAATATTACCGTGACAATCGTCTTAACCCGATTCACGAAGGCACTTATGGTATTCAATCTTTAGATTTATTGGGGCGCAAATTGTGGCAGCACAATGGCAAGGGCTTAACGTTACTACTGCAACGTATGCAAAAAACCTTAGCTGAAGTTCAAGATGCCTCTATTCAGGCACTGGCCGATATTTTCAAAAGCCATTTACACACGGTGCAACTGACCACGCAAAAACTAGGACAAGCCATCATGCAGGGTCAAGTCAATGAAGCGCTAGCAAATTCTGCACTTTATTTGGATATGATGGGTAAAACCATTATTGCTTGGCTGTGGCTGGATATGGCAAATAAAGCTCAGCTGACGTTTGCAAGCTCTGAACATGAGCAAGATCAGCATTTTTTAGCAGGAAAATTACAAGCTGCACGTTATTTTATTCGCTGGGAATTACCTGAAATTGAGCATTTGGCCAAACTGCTCACTAACTTTGATGACAGCTGCTTAAGCATGCAAGCAGAATGGTTCTAAACCATTCACTTATCAGTCTGCGGTATTTTTTAGAACAGTGGTTTTATCGGCATATACAACCGATAAATTACAAGAGATGCGACGGATAAAAAATGAGATTAAACAAGAGGTCATCTTGACCTCTTTTTTAATCTCTTGAATTATTTAAAAACTTTAAAGCGTACTGCATCATCCATATAGGCTTTGTCATTGGCTTGGCTTTCAATAGAACCAAACACCAACTGTGCACTCATTTTCCAATGCTGAGGAATATCCCATTCTGCATGCACTTGCTCATCTACAATGGGATTGTAATGTTGCAGTGACGCCCCTAAACCTTCGGCATGTAGAGCCGTCCAAGTGGCAAATTGTGCAATTGCAGTTGAATGTTCCGCCCAAACTGGAAAGCTCTCAGCATAAGATGGGAATTGCCCTTGCAAGCTTTTAATCACCTCAAGATCTTCAAAAAATAAAACGGTGCCGAAGCCCGCGGCAAAACTATCCATTTTAGCACTGGTCTTGGCAGCAGTTTCTTCATCCTTCGCGTAGGACTTAAGTTTCGCTTTGACTAGCCCCCAAAATTTTTCATGTTCAGCATTAAATAACATCACTGCACGCGAAGATTGTGAGTTGAAAGAGGAAGGACTTTGCCTAATGGTTTGCTGAATCAAATCGGTTAAATCGTCTGGGCTTTGCTCGACATTTTTACCTAGCGCATAAATAGTACGACGTTTATGGATTAAATCTAAAAACTGATTCGACATCTTATAAAATCCTTTACTCTTAAATGAGAGATCGTTTAAATCACAGCGCTAAACGGCTGAGAAAATGTGAAATATCCACATTTACAGCATTCAAGAAAAATCATCTGCGGCTCTACCCTATCCAATAATCATGTTAATTTCTATAATATTTTATTGATCTTTCAGTATTTTTAATCTTTTTTAAAGATTTAAGCTCCAACAAAAAAATCCTTCAATAATGAAGGATTTTTATCATCACATATCAGGATTTAAAACTTAGCATTTAAGATATTGGCCGATACATGCGACTTCCAAAGAGCACGTAAGGTCGGCAAATAGAACTTCTCACCAATTTCAACCAGCTCTGCGTCAATCAAAGCATGAACTTCATGCATGAATAAATAATCCAATTCTACCGTACTTAATTGATGCTGAGCACTCGCAAAATCTTTACGTTTCTTTTGTGCAGTTTTAATCAATTGATCGGCATAATTTCTATTTTTAAACTGAGCAATGGCATTTAGACGCAGTTCAATTACGCCCCAACCCTTTAATAACAATTTAAACAATTCAAAGTCTTCGGTGGTCGACTCCCACGTCATCTCATTTAAATCTTCATCTTCCGGTAGCACGGGAAGCATTAACTCCATCACACTTGGAAAAATCTTTTTAAAATCTAAAATAAATTTAACAGGATGCTCACCGGGATAATCCTCGAATTGTACCTTTTTCTGAACATCTGTTAAATAAACATCAAACATAATCAATCATCAGCAGTTAATTTCTCGCTATATTGTACGCATATCTGCCACAGATAAAAACCACTGATGCAGAATTGATAAAACTTCAATTGATTCAAAGCTTATTTACTATTCGCAGAAACCATATTTTCAGGAATAACCACTGCGTCAAATTGTTCTGCGGTGACCAAATTTAACTCCACGGCAACCTGCTTTAAAGTTTTGCCTTCTTTATAAGCCGTTTTAGCAACTTTGGCCGCATTTTCATAACCAATCACCGGATTGAGCGCAGTAACCAGCATCAATGAATTATGTAAAAAATAATCGATCTTTTCTCGATTTGGCTCAATTCCCAGGGCGCAATGCTCATTAAAACTATTACAGACATCGCCCAGCAATTGAATTGATTGTAATAAGTTAAACGCAATAACCGGCATAAACACGTTGAGTTCAAAATTACCCGAAGCGCCTGCCACATTAATGGTGGTGTCATTGCCCAAAACCTGCGCCACTACCATGGTCATGGCTTCACTTTGGGTGGGATTCACTTTGCCCGGCATAATGCTTGAACCCGGTTCATTCTCGGGAATACGGATTTCGCCAAAACCACAGCGTGGCCCACTGGCAAGCCAACGAATATCATTGGCTATTTTATTTAAACTGGCCGCTAACGTTTTTAATGCACCTGAAGCAAATACAGCTGCATCGCGTCCTGCCAAAGCTTCAAATTTATTCGGTGCCGTGATAAAAGGTAAATGTGTAAGACTTGCCAATTGTGCAGCGACTTTGACCGCATAATCGGGATGTGCATTTAAGCCTGTGCCCACCGCTGTTCCGCCTAAAGGCAATTCATACAACCCTAAAAGTGCATATTCTAAACGCTTTAGCGCATGATCTAGCTGTGATACATAGCCACTGAATTCTTGGCCAAGGGTTAACGGCGTGGCATCTTGTAAATGGGTACGTCCAATTTTAACAATATCGGAAAATTCAGCCGATTTAGCCGCCAAAGTATCGCGTAAACGCTGTACGGCAGGAATTAATAACTGATTGATTTGTAAGCTTGCCGCCACATGAATTGCAGTGGGAAAAGAATCATTGGTCGATTGAGCACGATTTACATGATCATTGGGATGGACTGGTTTTTGTGAACCTAACGCATTGCCTAGTTTTTGATTGGCTATATTGGCAATCACTTCGTTACAGTTCATATTACTTTGCGTACCGGAACCGGTTTGCCAGACCACCAGTGGAAACTGTGCATCCCACTTTCCGGCAATCACTTCATCTGCGGCATCAACAATATATTGCGATAAATTCTGCGGAATTTGTTCAAGCTCCGCATTGGTCAGCGCTGCTGATTTTTTAACCAAACCCATAGCTTGAATCATGGCGCGAGGCAGTCGCTCTTGTCCAATTTTAAAATTTTGCAAACTGCGCTGTGTTTGTGCGCCCCACATGGCTTCACTGGGTACTGCAACTTCGCCCATGGTGTCGTGTTCAATCCGTGTTTGCATAATTAATCTCATCTTTATATGATTTTTTAACTGGCCATTCTTTCTGTTTTGACATATTCAGCATGATTAAGCAAATAATTGTAACTGAGAATTGTTATCAATTATTAACGCAGCTTCCTCTTGCTTATTTAGCGTCCGTGCAAGGTCTGTTGATAAAAGCGCCATGCATCTTCAATGATTTTATTCAGCGGACGCGTCGGTTGCCATTTTAATTGTTGTTGGGCTTTTTCTGTACTGGCACCCAGCTGATCCAATTCAGCATAAGCATAAGCATAAAAGGGTGCATCTACCGTTTTAATCTCGCTTTGTGTAACGGCAGAAATTTCCTTTAATAACCTACGAATAGAAAGTGACTGTCCGGCAATATTAAATGCTTCGCAGACAGACTGCTGTGTACTGAGCCAGTGTAAAGTTGCCATAATCGCATCACAAGCATCTAAAACATGTAAAAAACTACGCTCCACCGTATGGTCTGCGGTTTGTGCTTGCTGACGAAGTTCAACATAGTCGCGCTGCTTTGCGGCAACTTGTAAAGCCAACGGAATAATATTTTTAGGTAATGGCGCGATAAATTCACCCAAGACTGCATGTTCAAAAGCACCGGCAATATTGCTTAATCTTAAAATGGCAATTTTCCATTCACTGTCAGTAATAGCTGTATCGCGAATAATTTCTTCAATCATTTGCTGTGATTTAATATAAGGATTAGGGTAAGCATAATGAAAAGGCATATCTTCAGAGAGCGTTAAACTGGATTGACCATACACAGCCAAACTAGACAAATGAATCAGCGTACGCACGCCTGTACGTTGCATAGCGCGTAACAAACTCATAATGCAGCTGACGTTGTCATTATAATATTCAAGTGGTTTCAGCACCGACTCTTCTATAGATTTAAAACCTGCGGCATGAATGACAGCGTCTATAGAATATTGTTCAAAAACTTTATTTAAAGCCGGCGTATTTCTAATATCAATTTTAACAAAAGGCACATATCGGCCGGAAATATATTCAAGTCGTTCTAAGGTCTGCAAATTTGCATTGGATAAATTATCGACAATAATGACTTCTTGCCCATGCGCCATCAGGCTTAAAGCAATATGTGAGCCGATAAAGCCTAAACCACCCGTCACTAAAATCATTGTATACTACCTTCTTCTTATGAATTTTAAATGCGCCTGCTAAGCAGGTGCATTCCTCAAGTGAATTTCGATGAGTACCTTAATACTAATTACCTCTGCTCCAACCAGTATATATGCGTGGCATGCGCTGGGATTAGCACAGGCTTTACAAGCCAAAGAGCAAGCATTTCGTGTGTTCTTTTATCAAGATGCGGTGTATGTCGCCAATGCGCTACAGTGGGTTCCTGATGATCAGCGTAACTTAACCCATGAGTGGCAAAAGTTGGCAATTCGTCTGCCGGTGTGTGTCAGTGCGGCACTGGCACGTGGCATTACCGATCAGGACAATGCTGAGCGGCACCACATTAATCAACATAATTTAGCCCATGGCTTTGAGTTGGTTGGACTGGGTGAACTTGCTGATGCAGTACAATCCGCTCAGCGCCTTATTCAATTCTAAGGCGTTATTTTTTGGAATCTGTTGCTTTTAAAAGGTTAATTGTGTGAAATCTGTACTCGTTATTTTAACTCAAGCCAATCTTAGCCATTTACAAGTGCATGAAAGCTTGTCTGCCACGATGGTACTGGCGACTTTTGGCTGCGAAGTTAAAGTGTTATTGCAAGATGCCGCTTTAAGTTTGCTCAATGCAGAACTGGCTTTTGAACCTCTTAAGCATGCATTTAAACTGGCTTCCAATATGGTCGATAGCTTTGAATTTTACGATTTAACGCCGCTATTGATTGAAAATAAACAGCAAAATTCGCCTTTTGTGATGCAAACACAACAGGAGATCGAGTTCATCGAGTTCATCGAGTTCATCGAGTTCAACAGTAGCTTTATTCAAAAATTTGATTTTGTGTTGTACTGGTAAAATAAAGAGAGTCCTGCCCTATGTCGAATGCCAGCTTATATTTGGTACAAAGTGACTTTGCAGCCACGCCTGCTGCATTGGCTAAATTACAACAGCTTTATCAAGCTAGTGATTGTGTGGTTTTAATGGGTGAAGCGCTTTTACACGTGCAACATACAGTGCTACAGCAAATCAATTCCGTGTATGTTTTAGAAACAGATGTCGAAATTCTGGCCGGCCAACAAACACAGAATATGCAGCTGATTTCCTATGCGCAGTTTGCAGAGCTGTGCTTAAATTATACGCGTTGTATCCGTTTAAATTAATCCGAGATTAATCATGAATTTATCGCTCGATCAAGATGGTCACTTAGTCGATTACAGCATTTGGAATGAAGATGTAGCGCAGCAATTGGCAGATACGCTGAGTTTAGAATTAACCGTTTGGCATTTTGAAGTTTTACATGCAGTACGTCAGTTCTATCAGCAGTTTGGACATGCTCCGGCGACACGTCCGCTGATTAAATTTTTAATGAAAACAGTCAGTAGCGATATCAACAATGCCATGCTGCAAGATCAATTTAACACAGGTCTTGTGGCACGGCACTTAAGCCGCTTAGCAGGTATTCCTAAACCGGCCAATTGTTTATAAGTTTTTATTTTGCATAAGGTTGATTGAATGAGCCTACATTTAAACGGCATCAAGCGATAACTAATTCTTTTATGCCATGCAATGTACAGCTAAACCATAAACTTGAGCGGTCTACCTGTACTGCTGCGGGTGTCTTTATAGCAATGTCAAATAAGACAAAGCGCATGCAAACACCAACATACTGACGGCTTCAGTTATTTCAATACTTGCGCCCAAGGTATCGCCGGTAATGCCACCAATACGCTGGATAAATTTATGCCGTAAGTAAACTAAAGTCAGTACGGCCGCAATAAAACTTAAAATACCCAACCATTGAAAATACAGCACCACCA
Organism: Acinetobacter harbinensis; assembly: GCF_000816495.1. Taxonomy (GTDB): domain Bacteria; phylum Pseudomonadota; class Gammaproteobacteria; order Pseudomonadales; family Moraxellaceae; genus Acinetobacter; species Acinetobacter harbinensis. Next base: position 1,582,467 of record NZ_JXBK01000001.1, on the reverse strand, counting down.
ATAAACATAAGGCTGCAACAATCAAAGCAGCTGTTTTAGGAATAAAGGCAGCCATGGATGAACCTAAACCCTGCTTACGCACATAAGATGTGGTCAAAAATAAAAATAAAGGCGCTAAACGACCTAAGATTGGAAAGAGAATTAGTGCTGCATACAGTTGATGTTGTAATAAAACATAGAGTGCCGACCCTTTAATCACGCATAAAATAATTAGACTTAAAACCCCAATCGGGCCACATGCCGGATCTTTCATGATGGCTAAGGTGCGCTCTTTATCGCCAAAACCACCCACCCACGCATCGGCACTATCCGCCAAGCCATCTAAATGTAAACCACCGCTCAGCCAAATCCAGAATACTAAAATTAAACTGCTTAACAGTACATTTGGCAGGGCCTGTAATAGCAATGCCAAAATAGCTAAAATCAGGCCAATGATTAAACCCACCACTGGATAAAACAGCAGTGATTGACCATTTTGCTGCTGGGTTGGCATCTGTTTCAGTTGAATCGGGAAAGTGGTTAAAAACTGTAGTGCAATTAAAAAGGGAGTCATGCACTGTACTCCACAAAGGCTAAAGCACCATCCTCATGCAAAATAAAAGCATTTAACTGCCCCAACTCCGCGGACATCTTTAATAAATCATCCAATGCATGCTTTAAAGCAATACATTTAAGCAGTTTGATGACACCGCCATGCGTCACCAGCAAAGCATGTTGCCAATGATTGGCTTGCATCTGCTGCTGTATATCGGTCAGCCCGTTGATCACTCGCAGATGAAAATTCTGCATAGTTTCAGCATTGGGTGGGCTAAACAAGGTCGGCTGTTGCCAAAAATTTGCCAATAGTTCTGGCTCATTCTCATAAATATATTGCGTAGATAAAGCTTCCCAATCGCCAAAATGCATTTCTTGCAAATTTGCATGATAAAAAACAGGCTTTTCAATTTGCTGCGCGATACGGTCTGCAAATAAGCGACAGCGCTTTAAAGGCGAGCTAAAAATAACATCCCACGGTACCGCTTCATTATCCTGAGCATGCAAAGACTGATCGATACTGTGCTGCATTTGCGACCAACCTAATTCGGTCAAGTCATCATCGGTAGAACCGCGCAGAGTATGGCTTAAAGTACTTTGCCCATGACGCAGTAGATCAATCTTTAACATGTTTAAAACTCTGAGGATTGAAGATTAACGGCATAATTAGACTTTTTCGCCAATTACCGCAGCTTGTGCAAAAGTCGCCATATTATTGTGCAAGCTACAGGCCAATTTAATCAGTCCTAACGCCGCTCCTGCACCGCTGCCCTCACCCAAACGTAAATTTAATTTCAGTAGAGGATTGGCTTGTAACTCCTCTAATAAACGGCGATGTCCATATTCAGCCGATTGATGGCCAAACAACATCCATTGCCGCACAGCAGGATTTAAACGCACCGCAAGCAGCGCCGAAACACTGCTAATAAAACCATCAATCACCACGGGCAAACCCAATTGCGCACAGCGTATATAGGCACCGGTCATGGCTGCAATTTCTAGACCACCCACTGCGCACAATGCTTTAAAAGCATCTTGACCGACATAATGTTGATGTAAAGCCAAAGCTTGATCAATAATCTTTTTCTTATGGATCAGTTGCTCGGCGCGAATACCCGTCCCCACACCGGTCAGCTGCTCGGCATCTTCATCGAGTAAAAAGCAAGCCACAGCAGAAGCAGAACAGGTGTTGCCAATACCCATTTCACCTGCCACATAAATAGATGCACCATAGGCAACTGCATCTTCAACGCTGTTACGGCCTAAATCTAGCGCTGCTCTGCACTGATCTTCAGTCATCGCCACTTCTTGGGCAAAGTTGGCAGTGCCTGCACGAATGCAATGACGCTCCACACCTACATAATCATAGGCTTCACCGACCGAGCCGCAATCAATAATTTGCAGTTTGGCATTGTACTCTTTGGCAATAACGCTAATGCACGCACCGCCAGTGGCAAAATTTTGTAGCATCTGCCGCGTAACGGCTTGCGGATAAGCAGAAATATTTTCCTGCATCACCCCATGATCTCCAGCAAAAATACTGATCCATGGCTGCTGTATATCCGGATGTGAGGTATCTTGTAAACTGGCCAATTGCACCGCAACTGTTTCAAGTTCAGATAACGAACCAGTCGGTTTGGTCAATTGTAATTGGCGTGCTTCAGCCACTTTTTGGGCTTGCTGACTTGGAATTTTGGCTGTATCTAACCACCAGTTCACTCTTTTTCTCCTTTTAAAAACATTGGAAAACCTGCTACACAAAAAATAACGCGATCGGCAATTTGTCCCAATTGTTGATGTAAACGACCAGATTCATCCACAAATTTACGACTAATTTCACCCATGGGAATTACGCCTAAACCTGTTTCATTGCTGACCAAAATAATTTGGGATTGTAAATTCGGTAAAACGCGAAGCAGCTTTTGGCATTCCTTGAATTGTAAGGTTGTATCATCATGCATCAATAAATTACTCATCCACAAGGTCAAACAATCCACCAAAATCAGCTGATTAGGCTGATCAATCGCGGTTAAACAATCGGCCAAATAAAGCGGTTGTTCAATCAATGCCCAATGCGACGGACGCTGCATTTGATGATGCGCAATACGCGCCTGCATTTCTGCATCAAAGGCTTGTGCGGTGGCAATATAAGTCACTTGAAGTTGACTCTCTTGTGCATAGTGTTCTGCAAGGCAACTTTTACCAGAACGCGCGCCACCTAAAATGAGTTGCATCATAGAGTTTCCAATTGAACGTGCTGAAATGGGGACAGTGGACCTTGTAACACTTGCGCTTGATACGTGCCAAATATCAGCTGATCGATTGAGAGATCAAATGTTTTTTGTTGTATTTGTTCTATTTGATTAAAAATTAAATCACTATTAAAGCTGTCTCGATATAAACCCAAAGTCAAATGCGGGCAATATGCTAAGGGCGCAATCTCTGATGAATGCTGAGCCAATCGATCACGTAATTTTAACAATTGACCTTGTTCATCTATAATTTCAACAAATAATGCGCTGCTAAAACTTTGAATACTGCCGGTTTTTAATTGAATGGTTTGCGGTTGCATTCGGCTTAGTTCTGTAAGTTGCTGCTGTAATTGCCCAATGGTGAAATCATCATTCAATACTGCACTGTGCGGCGTTAAAAACCCACAAACAAACAAGGTGATATGAAATTGGCGCGTATTCGGCGCATATAAAAAATCGGTAAATGCGGATTGTAGTTGATTTAAATAAGTCAACAATTCAGGATGCTGAATTTCTAAATACCACAATGAAAATTTTTCGCGACCACAGTGCCATTCAGGATAATCCCCTGCACGAGTTGCTATAACAGACGTCGATGGCTTTAAGAACACGCAGTAAATCACTTTAAATTCGACGGCATTATTAAAGCATGAATGAACTTTATTTTCTTATATTTCGCTTAAAACAACGTGTAAATCGGCCAGCCTAACCCTTGGCTTTCAATTGGATGATTAGATTGATAGACGTAAAAATTAAAGCGTAGCTCAATCTATTATTCTATTTCCATAAACCATGCAGCGTTTATTCGTTAGTCGTGATCTAAAAGATCGGCAAATTGCGCGGTTAATACGCTCAGCAAATCTTGTGGATGTACGCCAATATCTAAACCACGTTTACCCCCACTGACGTATATGGTAGGCAAATGTTCAGCTGAAGCATCGACTATGGTTTTTAAACGTTTTTTCTGTCCAATCGGGCTAATGCCACCGAGTAAATAACCGGTTAAACGCTCAGCATCTTTAGGCGCTGCCATTTGTAATTTTTTAGCGCCCACCGCTGCCGCCATTTTCTTTAAACTTAATTGATAATTAACCGGTAGAACCGCCACATAATAATGTTTTGTATCGGTCACCAATAAGGTTTTAAAAACCTCATTTACCGCTAAATTTAACTTTTCTGCTGCTTCTAAACCAAAACTTTTTGCATGCACATCATGCTGATATTCATGCAGCGAAAATTCAATTCTATGTGATTTTAAAATTTTACATGCAGGGGTCATTTTGAATCATATTTGTGATTTGATTATGCAATTATATGCCTTTTTCAAAATAGAATTCATTAAGCTTAGGCTATTTTTAGTTATATAGAAGCTTTGAGATTGTTGATTTTAAGATGCTTGACCTTTACGTTGATCAAAAACAGATCAGCAAAATACACAATATGCATTTGAATCATAGTCTAATCAACACGTTCAACAGAAAGGATATATCAAGATATTGCTGTCTATTGAACGCTTTTTCACTCGAAGCTTAGTTGAGTAATCGATCGATTAAACCAAATTTTTTAAAAATTTTTGCACGGCGTTTGGGCTGAATATTGGCTTTGTCTAAATTGCCTTGATAATGCTCAAATACCCGTTGATCCATGATCTTAAACCATAACCACGGCACTAAAGCAGGTAACAGCATGGTGGCATAGCCACTGGGTAGTTCTGGCACTTCATCAAAATGCCGTAAAGCTTGAAATGGACGCGTTGGATAAGCATGATGATCGGAATGGCGCTGTAACTGATACAAAAACAAATTGGTGGTAATGTTATTGTTATTCCAACTATGCTCTGGCTGAATACGCGTATAGCCACCGTCCGATTTTTTGTCACGCATTAAACCATAATGCTCAATATAGTTAACAATTTCAAAGAGGCTGACCCCATAGAAAGCCTGTGTTACCAAATACGGAACAATCTTTTTACCAAATAATTTTAGCATGACTGCATGAAAACTGGCACTCATGGCCCAACCTTGAAACAGCTCATTTTGTGGGCTAAAAAAAGACAATCCTTTGCGTTTTAATCGGCGCGTCTCAATTTCAATGGCTGATTTAAAGCCACCGAAAACGGTTCTTGGCCAAAACTCATAAAAAGTCTCTCCCATTCTTGAAGATGCCGGATCTTCAGGAGTTGCAGTGCGTTTATGATGTCCATACGGATGTTCAATACGAAAATGATTATAAAATAATGGCATTAATGTGGCATGCGCCAAATAATGGTCTTTTTTATGTGGTCGATGTGCCAACTCATGTGCCGTATTGACCGCGACCCCATTAATTGCACCCATCGAAACACCCAGCAGTATTTGATCCAGTAAAGATGTACTGGGACGGCTCACCACATAACCTGCGAAAACGTTTGCAGCCATCTGTAAGGGAATAAATAATTTTACAATGCGGTCATAGTAAGGATCGCTGACCAAAGCGGAAACTTCTTCATCGCTAGGATTATTGCTGTCTGCACCGACTATTGCGTCAATCACAGGAATAATCACATGTAAAAATAATGGTCCGCCTAAGGCAAATACTGTCTTACTTGATTTTGGACCAAAATAATATCCGGCTAAAATCCCAATGCCAATCACGGGAAGTCCGGGACTGAGTAACCACCAATAACGCTTTTTATCAAGCGCCAAGCCAGTTGCTACCCGTAAGGCTTGCAGATCGCTGGGATTTAGATTCACTGGTGCATTCATCTTGCTTACTCCACTATTTTTATTCTCCTTTTATCTTTATCTATGTGAGCGCTAAACAACAGTTGTAAACGTCCAAAAAAGCTATGCAAACGTCTTTGCACATGGCCGCACTCTTTAAATTAAAAACTGGCGATGCTATATATAAGAGAAAGCTGGTTATGATTTTCACTCAATATATAGAACGATAATACATGGACGCTTTAAGTAAAATTTTTGATGATATTCATCTTAATAAATCTGAATTTATTTATTTAAAACCGCAAGGTGACTGGGCATATCGCTATCAAGAAGCAGATGCCATGATTGGCTATGTGGTGCTGGCGGGTCAAATGACCCTTCAACTTGAATCATCTCAGCCGCTGCAACTTGAAGCTGGCGATTTGCTGCTTATTCCATCAGGGCAAAAGCATACTTGTTCTAGCCAGCATCCATCCAACTTGGTAGATGTGTTAAATATCAGCGGTTTTTTTAAGCAAAAAACAAAAGAAACCATTGCGTTTGGCAGTACGACTGGTGAAGCCAGTTTAATTTTAGCCATACACTGTCATATTGATACCATTATGGCGCGTCCACTATTAAATGCTCTGCCCGAGTATATTCACATTCCTCATATTGCCGGCAGTAATACACCTGAGTGGCTACAAATTGGTTTACATTTTTTAGCGCTTGAAGTGCATCAAGTGCGCCCCGGACGCGATAAAATTCTCGATCATTTGGTCAGCATTTTATTTATTGAATGCGTGCGAGATTACATTGCCCAATTGCAAGACAGTAACAACTGGCTGCGTGCCTTGGCGCATACTGAACTGGCCAACGCTTTAGCTGCAATTCATGGTCATCCTGAACAGGCATGGACGGTGGAGCGCTTAGCCGCACAGTGCTGCATGTCACGCTCCAAGTTTGCAACTCTGTTTAGTCAAATGGTCGGTGAAACGCCATTGGCTTATTTGCAGCAGTATCGTTTTCGCTTGGCCTGTCAACATTTACGCGAAGGACTGCTGTCTATTCAACAAATTGCGCCTCGGGTCGGTTACTCATCAGAAACCGCCTTTAGCCAAACCTTTAAACGACTTTTTGATTTAACCCCTAGCCAGTATAGACAACAGTTTCAGCAAGTTACACCACACTAGGAGCATTGGGTTTTTTTAAGATCTGCAAAATAGCCTGTACCGGATCTTCACTATTGCCTGCAAGTAATTTTTTATGCATGGTTATATGCTGCATTACTTGAATTTGTGCAGTTTCAATATTCATCAATTTTTCAATTTCAGCAGCTAAATTCTCAGCAGTGGCAGCACTTTGAATCAACTCTTTAATAATTCTTTTGCCGGCAATAATATTGGGCAACGAATAATACGGAATTTTAATTAAGAATTTGACCACACAATAGGTCAACCAATTCAGTTTATAAAAAGTCACCATCGGGCGATGTAACAGCATCGCCTCTAAAGTGGCCGTGCCTGAAGCCAAAGCAATAATATCAGCCGCATTCATCACTTGACGACCAATTTTCGACTCAATATGGGTGTTTTCCATCAGTTGAATTTTCTGAGTCAATTCCGCTGGATATTGTTTTAATAACTCTTCAATTTGCTGTTTTCGAGCGTCATTAATCGCTGGAATTAAGAAAATATACTCCGGATGTTTTGTGCTGATGATTTGAGCTGCATCTAAGGCGATTGGTGCCAGTCGTTCAATTTCACCACGGCGACTGCCCGGCAAAAGCGCAATATGCTTTTGTGCAGGATTTAAACCCAGCTCTTGCTTGGCCTCAATTAAAGCATTTTTCAGTGGCAGTTGAGTGGCCAAAGGATGCCCCACAGAAGCAGCAGGTACCGCAAATTTTTGATAAAAAGCTTTTTCAAACGGAAATAAACACAACACCAAGTCAATAGTGGCTTTAATGCCATGTACACGTCCTTGGCGCCATGCCCACACCGATGGACTGACATATTGCACGGTTTTAATCGGAAGCTGTTTTTGTTTTAAGCTTCTAGATAAGCGTAAATTAAAGTCTGGTGCATCAATGCCAATAAATACATCCACAGGATTATTGCACCACAATTCGACCAAACCATCACGTACTGCAAAGAGTTTTTTAATATCTTTTAACACTTCAACAATGCCCATTACCGATAAAATATCCATCGGATAATAGCTTTTAAAACCTTCTGCAATCATTTGCGGGCCACCAATGCCTTCAAATTCAGCATCAATGCCTTGCTCACGAAAACTACGAATGAGCTTTGCACCCAGCGTATCACCGGATACCTCTCCCACCACCATACCAATTTTAAGCTTTCGATCTTGCAAGATTATTATCCTCATTAAAATAACGGGTATTTTAGCATGTTCATCTATGTGAAAGTTTAATGGCGACTTGACTGATCAACACTGACTAAGCGAGACCTACATTGTTACAGCAGCCGACTTTAGCGTTTTTTAGAATAAGTAAATCAACAATCAAGACAACAGCTTATCTTAGAAAACCCTAATATATCTAAGTTTTTAATATTTGGCATTTACCCATGTTCGGTCCCTTTGAGTTTATTTTAGCAGGCGTTTTAGTCGGTTTCTGCGTAGGTATTACCGGCGTGGGTGGCGGCTCTTTAATGACCCCAATTTTAATTAGCCTGTTTAAAATTGAACCGCATATTGCCATTGGGACTGACTTATTATATGCCGCTATTTCCAAATTCTGCGGCTCGATTGTACATGCTAAAAAAACCAATATTGTATGGCCTATTGTGCTCTGGCTGGCTGTCGGCAGTATTCCGGCATCGTTAGCCACGCACTGGGTATTAGAGAACTACTTAAGTCAATCGGCCAGTTATAAAGGCATTCTCACCATGGTGTTGGGCTTTATGCTGACCTTAACCGGTATCTCTATCGTGTTTCGCGGCTCGATTGAAAAATTCTTTAGCAAATTCCGCCAAAATGAATCTCTAGAGCTGACCGAAGATTTAGCCAATATTCATCTTCGCGCCAAAGAAAAGCGGGTCTATATTGTAGTGATGGGGATTGTGCTGGGCATATTTGTCACGCTTTCATCTGTAGGTGCCGGTGCTTTTGGCATCATGGCTCTGGTGTTAATGTTCCCGCATTTGCCCATGATTCGGATTATTGGCTCAGATGTGGTACATGCTGTACTTTTGACTTTAGTGGCAGGGCTTGGACACTTAAGCTCAGGTAATGTAGATTTACACTTATTGGGTTGGTTGTTGGTCGGCTCCATTCCAGCCATTATTATTGGAACGCTCATCAGCTCACGCTTACCGGAACGCATGATCCGTAAAATTTTAGGGATTACCTTATTTGCTTTGGGTCTTAATTTTATGCTACATCCCGTTAAAGTAAAACCTGTTGAAAAACCAACAACGGCGATGGTTTTAACCCTCGCACAATCAAGTAATGGTTAAACTATCTACACGATTAATGAGTGCTTTTCAGCAATTTATTGCTGTTTTGTATACCGACTTAGCGTTTGAATCGTGCTATATTCAAGCAACTAAAAAACTTTTGTATAATCAAACCAGTGACGGCAATGAATACACTACAGTCAAATCCTATTACACAATCCGACATCGATGACGTGAATGTACAAAGCATTCAGCCTTTGGTAACTCCTGCTGAATTAAAAAAAGAGTTACCTTTAACTGAAAGTGCCTACCAAATAGTGCTTAAAGGTCGTGAAACCATTCGTAATATTTTAGATGGTTCGGACAAGCGTCTATTTGTCGTTATTGGCCCTTGTTCCATTCACGACACCGTTGCTGCGCATGAATATGCCAATCGCTTAAAAGTTTTAAGTGAGCAAGTCAAAGACACCCTTTATATTGTGATGCGCGTGTATTTTGAAAAGCCACGCACCACTGTCGGCTGGAAAGGCTTGGTCAATGACCCTGATATGAACGACTCGTTCAACATCGAAAAGGGTTTGCGTATTGGTCGTCAGTTGTTGGTTGAACTCAATGAAAAAGGCTTGCCTTGTGCAACTGAAGCCCTTGACCCGAACTCACCGCAATATTATCAAGATCTTATTTCATGGTCAGCCATTGGCGCACGCACCACAGAAAGCCAAACCCATCGTGAAATGTCATCGGGTTTATCCTCGCCGGTCGGTTTTAAAAATGGCACTGATGGCGGCTTAACCGTTGCCACCAACGCCATGCAATCGGTTAAACACGGTCATAGCTTTTTGGGCCTAAACGATCAAGGTCAAGTTTCTGTGATTCGTACCAGTGGCAATCAGTATGCACATGTGGTTTTACGCGGTGGCAATGGAAAACCCAATTATGATGCAGGCTCGGTAGCAGAAGCAGAAAATGCTTTAGCCAAAGCCAAAGTCAGCAACAAGATTATGATTGATGCCAGTCATGCCAACTCCAATAAAGACCCATACTTACAACCATTGGTGTTAAAAAATATTACCGAACAAATTTTAGATGGCAATAAATCCATCGTCGGTATTATGGTGGAAAGCCATCTCAAAGGCGGTCGTCAGGATATTCCTGAAAATTTAGATGCGCTTGAGTATGGTAAATCAGTGACTGATGGCTGTATCGACTGGGAAACCACCGAAAAAGCCTTACTTGATATGCATGAAGCACTTAAAGACGTATTACCCAATCGCTAAGAGATTTAAAACGCCATCTTGATAGATGGCGTTTCTACTTTAACCTTAGGAAAATTTTATCTTATGAATGAAATTGAACATACACTCAGCCATATCGAAAATTTCCAATTTGTTCATGCGCGTTTATTCAGCTCTGCGCAGCCATCCGCTGAACAGTTAAAAGTAATTAAAGAATATGGGGTGACCACGATTGTGAATTTAGCACTTTCTGATGCAGAACCACACTTAGCGCATGAAGATAAAATCTGTTTGGATTTGGGTTTAAATTATATTCAACTGCCTATTTCTACCGATACACCATCCGACGATCAGTGCTTACTAGCATTAGATTTACTGCATCACTTGGTTCAAGAACAATTGGTTTGGATTCATTGCAGCAAAAACTATCATGTGAGTAGCCTGATGTATCTATATCGTCAATACTACATGGATGTCGATATGCCGAGCGCGCAAGCGTTAATGCACAGCATCTGGCAACCCAACGACACGTGGACTGGCCTGATGCATGCGGTTGCATTACAACTACAAGGTCGAAAATCGACCCAAGAACTGCAACATTCTTTGATTCATCCCGATCACTTTGCTTGATGGGAAATTAATACCGTCGCGGTTGCTAAAATACCTTCTTCACGCCCTGTAAAACCTAATTTTTCAGTGGTGGTGGCTTTGACGCTAACTTGTGTCACATGCACATTGAGCACATCTGCAATGCTCTGACGCATCTGCAAGGTATGTTTGGCCAGTTTTGGACGTTCACACGCCACGGTAATATCAGCATTATTTAATGCATAACCACGATCTAAAATCAGCTGATAGACATGTTTCAGTAAAACGCGACTATCAGCACCTTTAAATTTTGCATCCGTATCCGGAAAATGCTGGCCAATATCACCTAAAGCCAATGCGCCCAATAAAGCATCACATAAGGCATGTAACACCACATCACCATCTGAATGCGCTTTTAAACCATACTCATGTGCAATGTTAATGCCCGCTAAAGTGACAAAATCCCCTTCTTCAAACGCATGTACATCCATTCCCTGACCAATTCGAATTTGTGCGACCACTGTAGGCATCCTTAATAAATAAATGATTGAGATGTTGTATTGACGCTTTCTATTTCGCTATAGTTACGGCAGCGCAATATAGTGAAATTATAAGCGATCATGCTGGTGAATACCGATATTAATCTGACTAAAATATTAAGTGCCTTATTCAGTGTGGGCTGTTTATGCTCACCGATGGTTTATGCCGAAAAAATTGACTGTTCAAGTTCAAATGGTATGACGCTGAAAAAAATCTGTGGCAAAAATTTTAATGAAACGCGAGAAAAATTAAATACCGATTATAAAACTGCTTTATTGATTAGTGATGCGCCTATTCGTCTATTAGAAGACACACACAGCTTATGGTTTAAACGCTTACAGCAATGTAAAAGTATCAATTGTTACGAACAACAATTTGAGCTACGTCGTGATGATCTTAAATTTTATACCTCACTCAATCAGAGTTTGACCAACCATTATTTAAGATTTGAACAGGGTCAAATTGCACATGCTCCTGTGCATTTACAAGTGCATCAACTGACCAAAGATAAAATTAAAATCGAAGGGATTGCTTATCGCAATCCCAACAATAAAGCCAACAGCCAAAGTGCGGCTTTCTTGGCCTATACCGACACCAATCAGAAACATCAAATTAAAGACAATGAACACGATTGCCAATATCAGTTTAATTTTAATAAAGCGATTCTATCGGTTAAAACCCAGCAAAAAGGCTGTGAACGGTTCGTTGGCGTGTATCGCATTTATGACTAGGCTTCATCTTTTCTCAATTCAACTATAACTTGAAGATAATTTTGAATAGAAGCACATAAAAAAACCAGACTTCAAGTCTGGTTTTTTTATGTGCTTTAAGCTTAAATTAAAATTGATTGCAAGCTAACCAAAGTCATTTAACCCGATAACGCTGGCTTTTTATTTAGGCTCAATCGGTGCAAAAGGCGCCACCACATCGGCATTTTGCGCACGGTGGCGCATAAAATGATCCATCAATACAATAGCAAACATCGCTTCAGCAATTGGGGTTGCACGTACACCAACGCAAGGATCATGACGACCTTTGGTGAGTACATCGGTATCTTTGCGGTCAATATTAATGGTTTTGCCCGCTGTCGTAATACTGGCCGTCGGTTTAAGTGCAATCGCCACGCGAATGGTTTGACCACTTGAAATTCCGCCTAAAATACCACCGGCATGATTGGCTAAAAATCCGTCTGTGGTTAACTCATCACGGCTTTCATGACCAAATTGCTCAGCCACCGCAAAGCCATCCCCAATTTCAACGCCTTTTACCGCATTAATACTCATCATGGCGTGGGCAATATCGGCATCTAAACGATCAAATACCGGTTCACCCCAACCTACAGGGACATGCTCCGCTAAAATCTCTAGCTTTGCCCCGCAGCTGGTACCTTGCTCACGCAAAGAGGTGACCAAGGCTTCAAAACGAGGAACAGCCTCTATATCAGCACAGAAAAATGGATTATTGGAGACTTCATTCCAGTCCACTTTAACGGCTTTTTCTGTGCCAATTTGGGTAACATGACCGCGAATTAAGATAGCAAATTTTTCAGCCAAATATTTTTTAGCGATTGCGCCTGCCGCAACCCGCATGGCCGTTTCACGCGCACTTGAACGTCCACCACCCCGATAATCACGGAAGCCATATTTCTGACTATAAGTATAATCGGCATGACCAGGACGAAAAGTTTGTGCAATATTGCCGTAATCTTTAGATTTTTGATCTGTATTACGAATCAATAAACCAATAGAAGTTCCTGTGGTTTTACCTTCAAAAACCCCCGAAATAATTTCAACTTCATCAGGCTCTTTACGTTGTGTGGCAAACTTTGAGGTTCCGGGTTTACGACGGTCTAAATCTTTTTGTAAATCTGCCTCAGATAACTCTAAACCTGGCGGCACACCATCGACAATGGCCATCAAACCTGCGCCATGAGATTCACCACAAGTCGTTACACGGAACAATTGCCCGATACTATTACCTGCCATGTTTAAAGCCCCTTATGCTGGAACAGATTGTACAAATAAATCACGATATTTACGGCATTGCGCTGCGGTTAAAGCAAAAATACCCGAGCCGCCTTTTTGGAATGTTAACCAGTGAAAATCCACTGTATTAAAATTCTGCTTCATGGCCCATTCAGAATTACCCACTTCAATGACAATTAAGCCATCTTCAGTTAAATAATCTGCTGCTTGGGCAAGCATTTTACGAACCAAATCTAAACCATCTTGACCCGCCGCCAGTGCCAGCTCAGGTTCATGTAAAAATTCAGCGGGTAAATCCGCCATGTCTTCAGCATCAACATAAGGAGGATTTGACACAATTAAATCATATTGATTTTCAGCAGGAATTTTTGCAAAAAGATCAGATTCCATCAATGCAACTTGATATTGCATATTGTGATGTTCTGCATTAATAGACGCCACTTCTAACGCTTCTTTAGAAATATCGGTGGCGTCCACTTCAGACTCAGGAAAAGCATCCGCCAAGGCAATGGCAATACAACCTGAACCTGTACACATATCTAAAATACGACGTGGCATTTTCGCCTGTTCATTTTCAGGTAAATTGTTTAAAGCTTCACGCATTAAACCATTTTCATCTAAGCAGTACGGTGCGAAACGCTGCGTAATAAGTTCAGCAATTGGTGAACGTGGAATAAGCACACGCTCATCAACGTAATACGGTTTTCCGCAGAAATACGCAAGATTCAACAAATAAGAGGTCGGCACTTTTTCATTGATACGACGCTCCAATAAACTAATGAACTCCGCTTTTTCACTTGGCAGCAATTTCGCATCTAAAATCTCTGGATTAGCACTCCAGTCCAATGCCAATGTTTGCAAGACTAAAGCCGAACTTTCAGCAAAAAAGTCTTCCGTACCTTGACCCAAGTGTGCATCGTATTGACGTAGAGCTGAAACACCAAAACGAATAAAATCTCGAATAGTGGTAAGGTTTTCAGCGGCTTCCTGCAAATGTTCAGGGCTAATGGTCAGTTGATCATCCACTTAAGGCGTCTCCAAGGTCAAATTTTTCAAAACGCCTTATGATACCTTGTTTTAATATTTTTTTATAACCTTACCCACCGTTTCACAGCAATTATCTATACACCAATTGCTTAGTTTCATAATAGTAAGCGCGCTGCATGGTCATTTCTAAGACACATTTTGCCTGTTGCAGCTCCACATAACTTGAAGTCACTTTTGAATAACATTGTTGCTTCACTCGGTTTCCCCACACCTGATGTTGCTGCTCAATATTATTGCGATATGTGTCACTATGTTTTAAATATTTTTTATAATAGGTTTCTAAAAGCTTTTCTTGAGCTTTTAACTCTTTATCTACACACTTTTTAATGGTGCTGGCTTGTCCATAAGAACTATTTAGACACTGTTTATATTCCTCTGAGTATCCTTGAGCCCAAACTGAATTTGAAGCCAAAGCTGCCATGCTCAGCATGATTGGTATTGCCCACTGCATACTATTCCCCTATTTACGCTAAATGATTCAATTACAAATACTATTGTTTTGTTTATTGCGCGATATTACAGCAAGCAGAAATAAATTTCTATCACATGAAAGGCCGGTCTTTATGACAATTCTAACTTCAAAGCGCTTAGAGATTGAATCTACTTAAAATGCCCTCATATTAGTTTAAATTCTTCGTTTAAATGCTGATTCTGATGAGCTACAAACATAACAATTTAATGGCAATGCGTGAAAAATACTGGAATGACACTCACTCTGCTCAAGTTGAGAAGGAAAAAAAATTCTTCCAACAATTGTTAATTGAGCATGCTATCTATACAGCGCCTTCTCTAGAAGATGCTCGCTATTTATTCTTTAGCTTACCCAGTATTATCATTGTGAAAGGTTATTCTTTGGGTTTTACGCATGACACCGTTCAAAACATGATTTTAAAACACATTCAAGAGCACGCAACGATGCTAAAGCAAAAGAGCAATATTAAAATTCAATTTCGCTGATAAAATGATTTTATCTTGCAACTGCTCTTTAACCGTCAATAGTTTAATATGTTTATGCTTTTTAACGCTTCATTCACGAGCTTGAACTTTTTTAATACGCGAATAAGCGGTAATATCCGTTACAATTAATTATTCTGCGACTTGCTGATTAAAGGATTTTGTTTAATGTCAGATCAGAACGACAAGCTTAAACAACTCAAAACTTCCTCTATGGATCGACGCTTATCTCTTGCCAAAGCCTCGTTACTAGCAGGAACGCGATGGGCGGCTTCTAGTGCAACCACGATATTCTCCAGTGATGCAGAAAAAGAAAAAAAACGCAAAAAAGCCACCAAAGAGCAGGCAGATTATCTGGTTTCTGAAATTGGAAAATTAAAAGGCTCTATCGTTAAAATTGGGCAAATGATGGCGCTTTATGGTGAACATTTTTTACCTGAAGAAATTACTCAAGCACTGAACACGTTAAACAATCAAACCATCGCACTGGCTTGGCCGGCTATTAAAACCCACTTAGAACAACAATTAGGTGCAAAACTCAATGATCTAACCATTGATCGGGAGCCACTGGGTACGGCTTCTTTAGCACAAGTACATCGTGCCACACGTAAATCTGACGGCTTAGAAATCGTGCTTAAAATTCAATATCCGGGCGTGGCCGATGCCATAGATTCAGATATGAGCCTGTTTAAAAATATGCTTAAACTGACGCGTATGGTGCCGCAAACACGTGAATTTGATCAATGGTTCGATGAAGTGCGTGAGATGATGCACCGCGAAGTGAACTATCAAACTGAAGCAGACACCACGCGTCGTTTTGCAGAACGCTTAAAAGATGATCCGCGCTATGTTGTACCGCGTATCATTGAGGAATATTGTAGCGATCAAATTTTATGTATGACTTTTGAGCGCGGTGTGCCAATTAATAGCCCCGTAATGCTGTCGTTACCCCAAGAACGTCGCAATCAATTGGGTGAAGCGTCTTTAGAAATTGCTGTTCGTGAAATTTTTGAATGGGGTGAAATGCAAACAGATCCAAATTTTGGCAATTATTTGGTTCGTTTAGGCAATGCAGATGACATTCAAGATAAAATTGTTCTGTTAGATTTTGGGGCGATTCGACAATTTGATGATCATTTATTGACAGTGGCGCGCAACTTAATTAAAGCCGGTTATCATCATAATCTTGATGAAATGGTCAAAGCGATGACGGGTTATGAGTTTTTCGACTCAATTCCCGTAAGCACCAAACCAGATATGGCCAAAGTCTTCTTATTGGCCACAGAGGCCTTTAGCACCATTTTAAATAATCCAGACTTACCAAGTGGCGTGATTGATGAACATCAGCGTTATGATTGGAAAAAAAGTCAATTACATAGCCGTGTGATGCAACGCGCATCCAAATCTATTGCTTCTCGTTATTTCAGTGTTCCGCCTAAAGAATTTATGTTTATTAGCCGTAAATTCATTGGCGCCTATACCTTTATGACCGTAATTGATGCCAAAACCAATGTACGTAAAATGGTGGCGAAATTCTTATAAGATTTTATTATCAGAATGATCTTCTTTGATCATTCTGATGACTTGGTTCATTTTATTTAAAAATAGATTTGTATTTTTAAAACATACAACCTAACAAAGTTCCATTTTTGCTTATAACGCTCCTTTTTTATGGGTAGTCATTGAATTTATGTATCATCTTCGACCAATCCAACCCCAAGATAATGCTCAAATTGCGCATATTATCCGTGAAACCTCTAAAGAGTTTGGACTTGCACCTGAATTAGGTTTTGCAGTAGCAGACCCTATTTTAGATGATTTATACACTGTATATACACAGGCCTATGCTCAATATTGGGTAGTTGAAAATGAACATGGAGAAATATTTGGCGGTGGTGGTATTTCTAAACTAAAAGGTGACAGCTCAATTCTAGAAATTCAAAAAATGTATTTTTTGCCAAAAATACGCGGTTTAGGGTTAGCGAAACAATTATTAGAACATGCTTTTGATTTTGCAGCACAACATGGCTTTAAAGTATGTTATTTAGAAACCACTCAACAACTAAAACAAGCCCTGAAACTTTATGAAAAATTAGGCTTTATCTATCTTCATCATCCTTTAGGCAATACAGGCCATAGTCATGCCTGTGAAATCTGGATGAAAAAAGAACTCTAATTTAATTTTTATATCAACACTTAGCTTTAAAATAAAAATAAGTTGATGTCAGCATTTCCTTACGAAAATAGCAGATATGAATGTTAGCCGATCTAATTATTAATTAAACTATAAAGCTCAGGCAGCATGAAGATATGCAACTTATTTTTAAGCTCTATTTTTTCAAACTTTTACAATAATAAGCTGAAATGTGTACAGCCTCTTTTGCGCAGCTTGCTAAGGTAATCAATTGAATCAATAGTTAGGATCATCAAAATGTCTAAAAAAGCATTATTTATTACTTCTAACGTCGGCGTAGAACAAGACGAACTGATGAAACCGCTTGAGTTTCTACAATCCAAAGGAATCGAAGTGATTCATGCTGCAGAAGAACAAAAAGAGGTACATACGGTGAAAGGTGATAAAGAGCCGGCGACCTCTTATATACCGCAAACCACGTTATCGACAGTGTCTGCAGAAGACTATGATATTTTGGTGATTCCTGGAGGAACTGTAAATGCAGATACGCTGCGATTAAATGAGGATGCACATAAAATTATTCAGCATTTTACTGACAACGCCAAGCCAATTGCAATTATCTGCCATGGACCTTGGGTACTTATCAATGCTGAGAGAATTAAAGATAAAAACCTCACCTCTTATAAAAGTATAAAACTGGATCTCGAAAATGCGGGTGCACATTGGGTAAATGAGGAAGTTCATCGCTGTAATACCAATAATTGGCCCTTAATTACTTCGCGCTCTCCAGATGATATCCCTGCTTTTAATCAGGCTATTTTAAAAGAATTGGATAGTTAAAACTTTATTTTAGATGATCAGTCCCATGAATAGAATGGGACTGATCACTACTGATAATATAAAGTCATTAATGCTGAGCTAATACTCAATACTTCACCAATCAATATAATCCGATAAAGTAATTGTATTGACTCAAACCACTCAGCCTACTAGCATAGGCTTATATAGATTTTATTTTGCGGTTTGTACTTTTGTTAATTGATCATTTTTTATCTAATTTACGTTTAGAGTTTTCTAAGATGAATTTTCACTCTTTAAAACTTATGACTACAGTGATTGTTGCAATCACATTTACGGGTTGCTCATCTTTAGGTTCTGGATCAATTGCCAAACGATCAGCAAAACTATCCAAAGGTATACAAAAAGCATATTCTGTTGAATATAATACAGCCAATCGTGTATCACCTATTATTGTACAAAGTGCTGATAAATACAAAGTAGATCCTATATTACTGGCGGCATTAATTCGTCAAGAATCTAGCTATAGAAATTATGCCATCTCACCAGCAGGCGCTGTAGGGCTTACTCAAGTTATTCCACGTTATTGGCAATCTAGCTGTCCTGGCGATCTTATTCAAGAATATAATAATATTAATTGTGGCACCTATATTTTAGCCTCCTATAATAACAAAGCAGGAAGTTGGCCCAAAGCACTTGCTTATTATAATGTAGGCCCTACAGGTTATAATTCTAATCGAAGAATGAAAAAACAAGGTAAAAAATATGCACATCAAGTTAAGCAGCATCAAATCTTATTAAAAAAAGCTTTATAAGCAAGATGAGTTGTAACTCAAAAAATAGTTCAGAATTCTTATTAGCAATAGTAAACCTCTTGCGAAAGTAAAAAATTATTTATACTGATCATATGAAAATTTAATTCGATTTAATAATGAGGTATTTAAGCGACTCGTTGGGGTTGAGTTTCCCCGTGTTCTGTTCTTAAAGATGTTATTCGTATTACGATAAGCTTAAATTGGCAGAAAAAATCTCAAAAGCTCATTCTTTGAGCCTAGATAATCAATTTATCTGCGCACTATAGAAGCAATGAAAATGATATTATTCAAGAATTTAAAAACTCTCTGGTTCAATAGACCTCTTGCGAAAGTAAAAAATTGTTTATACTAGCCCCATGAAATATGAAAATTCAACTCGATTCAATGATGGGGAATTTAAAAGACTCGTGAGAGTTCCTTGTCCGCTATCCTTAAAAACGATCTCAGTATTACAACAAGCTGAACTTGCAAAGAAAAAATCTGGAAGGCCTCATTCTTTGCATTTAGCGGATCAATTGTTGTTAACTTTAAACTACTTATGTTGTTATAGAACTCAAATTGAGTTATCTGCTGACTATAATCTCGCTGAAAGTAATGTAAATCGCACTATTCAGAAAGTTAAAAAGCTCTGATTCAGTCACGAATTTTTGCCTTGCCTAAAAGAAATCAAAGTTTTAATGAGTGTGATTATGTGATCGTTGATGTCACAGAGTCAAAAATTAAGCGCTCAAAAAAAAAATAAAATTCTATAGCAGTAAAAAGAAGAAACATACCCTAAAAACACAAGTGATTTTCAATCCAAAGTTAAAGCAAATAGTCAGTATTCAGATAGAAAGTGGCAGAAAACATGATCTGACGATTGCACGCAAACATGTGAAAAAATTGGTTATTTATCATTGTGTTATAGTAGATTTAACCTATAAAGGATTTCATCAAATTAAGAGTAAGCTACTTATTCCAATCAAGAAATCCAAGAATATTTCATTACCCCAAATAACAAAACAGATCAACAAAGAAATCAGTCGGCGTAGGATAGCCATTGAACATATCAACTGCCAACTTAAGCATCTTCGGATATTAATAGAACGCTATAGGAATAGATGGAAACGATTTGGTTTAAGAATGAATTTAATTGCAGGAATGATGAATTAGATGCTCTTAAATCAACTTTGCAACATATCTATATATATCTTTATCTTTCTTTATCTATTTAAATTTCCCCATAAAAAAACACCCCCAACTGCTGTTGGGGGTGTTTTTAGGAATAATGAGCTGGCGATGACTTACTCTCACATGGGTAACCCCACACTACCATCAGCGCGAAGAGGTTTCACTTCTGAGTTCGGGAAGGGATCAGGTGGTTCACTCTTGCTATTGTCGCCAGCACAACTGTTTATGGATACTTGCTTTGGTCTTATTTGAGGAACGATGTTCCTTGCGCCATTGCTTTTTCCAAATCTTGAACAGATTGGGCTGTTTGAGTTGAATATTGTCTAGCGTTTGATTAACTAAATCAAGTTATATTTGGATATTAAGTGAAGTCATACAACTGTTTGGGTGTTGTATAGTCAAGCCTCACGAGTAATTAGTATTGGTCAGCTTCATGCATCACTGCACTTCCACATCCAACCTATCAACGTTGTAGTCTTCAACGGCTCTTTAGAGGACATATAGTCCTTGGGAAATCTTATCTTGAGGAAGGCTTCCCGCTTAGATGCTTTCAGCGGTTATCCCTTCCGAACATAGCTACCCGGCGATGCCACTGGCGTGACAACCGGTACACCAGAGGTTCGTCCACTCTGGTCCTCTCGTACTAGGAGCAGATCCTCTCAAATTTCCAACGCCCACGGTAGATAGGGACCGAACTGTCTCACGACGTTCTAAACCCAGCTCGCGTACCTCTTTAAATGGCGAACAGCCATACCCTTGGGACCTGCTTCAGCCCCAGGATGAGATGAGCCGACATCGAGGTGCCAAACACCGCCGTCGATATGAACTCTTGGGCGGTATCAGCCTGTTATCCCCAGAGTACCTTTTATCCGTTGAGCGATGGCCCTTCCATACAGAACCACCGGATCACTAAGACCTACTTTCGTACCTGCTCGACTTGTGGGTCTCGCAGTTAAGCGCGCTTTTGCCTTTATACTCTACGCGTGATTTCCGACCACGCTGAGCGCACCTTCGTACTCCTCCGTTACTCTTTAGGAGGAGACCGCCCCAGTCAAACTACCCACCAGACATGGTCCTCGCTCCAGATTATGGAGCAGAGTTAGAACCTCAATATTACCAGGGTGGTATTTCAAGATTGGCTCCACTTGAACTAGCGTCCAAGTTTCAAAGCCTCCCACCTATCCTACACAAGTAAGATCAAAGTTCAATGTCAAGCTGCAGTAAAGGTTCACGGGGTCTTTCCGTCTAGCCGCGGGTACACCGCATCTTCACGGCGATTTCGATTTCACTGAGTCTCTGCTGGAGACAGCGCCGCCATCATTATGCCATTCGTGCAGGTCGGAACTTACCCGACAAGGAATTTCGCTACCTTAGGACCGTTATAGTTACGGCCGCCGTTTACTGGGGCTTCGATCAAGAGCTTCGCTTACGCTAACCCCATCAATTAACCTTCCAGCACCGGGCAGGCATCACACCCTATACGTCCACTTTCGTGTTTGCAGAGTGCTATGTTTTTAATAAACAGTTGCAGCGGCCTGGTTTCTGTGGCTGCCAACCGCTCATCCCGCGAGGGGAATCACCGTCGGCAGCGTACCTTCTCCCGAAGTTACGGTACCATTTTGCCTAGTTCCTTCAGCAGAGTTCTCTCAAGCGCTTTGGTCTACTCGACCTGACCACCTGTGTCGGTTTAGGGTACGATTCCTGTGTAACTGAAGCTTAGAGACTTTTCTTGGAAGTATGGTATCAGCCACTTCACTGTACAAGTACAGCTTGCTATCAGCTCTCAGCATAGAGCACCCCGGATTTGCCTAAGATGCATGCCTACTGCCTTTCACCTGGACAACCAACGCCAGGCTGACTTAACCTTCTCCGTCCTCTCATCGCATTACACAGAAGTATTGGAATATTAACCAATTTCCCATCGACTACGCCTCTCGGCCTCGCCTTAGGGGTCGACTCACCCAGCCCCGATTAACGTTGGACTGGAACCCTTGGTCTTTCAGCGTGCGAGTTTTTCACTCGCATTGTCGTTACTCACGTCAGCATTCGCACTTCTGATACCTCCAGCAGACTTCTCAATCCACCTTCATCGGCTTACAGAACGCTCCCCTACCACTTACAATAAATTGTAAATCCGCAGCTTCGGCATATAGTTTTAGCCCCGTTACATCTTCCGCGCAGGCCGACTCGACTAGTGAGCTATTACGCTTTCTTTAAAGGATGGCTGCTTCTAAGCCAACCTCCTAGCTGTCTATGCCTTCCCACATCGTTTCCCACTTAACTATAATTTTGGGGCCTTAGCTGGCGGTCTGGATTGTTTTCCTCTTGACTACGGACGTTAGCACCCGCAGTCTGTCTCCCGGATAGTACTCATTGGTATTCGGAGTTTGCATCGGTTTGGTAAGTCGGGATGACCCCCTAGCCGAAACAGTGCTCTACCCCCAATGGTATTCGTCCGAGGCGCTACCTAAATAGCTTTCGGGGAGAACCAGCTATCACCAAGTTTGATTAGCCTTTCACCCCTATCCACAAGTCATCCCCCGGCTTTTCAACGACGGTGGGTTCGGTCCTCCAGTTAGTGTTACCCAACCTTCAACCTGCTCATGGATAGATCACCTGGTTTCGGGTCTATACCCAGCAACTAATGCGCCCTATTAAGACTCGATTTCTCTACGGCTCCCCTATACGGTTAACCTCGCTACTGAATATAAGTCGCTGACCCATTATACAAAAGGTACGCAGTCACCGAACAAGTCGGCTCCCACTGCTTGTATGCATGCGGTTTCAGGATCTATTTCACTCCCCTCACAGGGGTTCTTTTCGCCTTTCCCTCACGGTACTGGTTCACTATCGGTCAGTCAGGAGTATTTAGCCTTGGAGGATGGTCCCCCCATATTCAGACAAGGTTTCACGTGCCTCGCCCTACTCGACATCATTATCTAAGCCCTTTCGTGTACAGGACTATCACCCACTATGGTTGCACTTCCCAGAGCATTCCACTAGAACTTAGATAACTTAATGGGCTGGTCCCCGTTCGCTCGCCGCTACTAAGGGAATCTCAATTGATTTCTTTTCCTAGGGGTACTGAGATGTTTCACTTCCCCCCGTTCGCTTTGCATGACTATGTATTCATCATGCAATACCTACCTTATGGTAAGTGGGTTTCCCCATTCAGAAATCTCCGGATCACAGGATATTTGCCGCCTCCCCGGAGCTTTTCGCAGGCTATTACGTCTTTCATCGCCTCTGACTGCCAAGGCATCCACCACATGCACTTAATTACTTGACTATACAACCCCAAACAGTCGTCAACACCTACAAGTGAGTGTTTACAACTTATCGTTCAAAGTCTTGTGCACTTAAGCACGGTACAGCTTCAATCTTAATATTACCAAAACGCTTGATTCAGTTAATTCGCTAGTGCTCAGTTCTTTATCTTCATTCAACTTTAACCTCACATCACTATAAATAGTGACAATCGATTAAAACTGAATTCAAAATCAGTTCTGAGTTAAACAATTATTTCAACTCAAATTTGCCAATCTGTTAATGAGTTAACATGCCTTCGTCAGGTCATGTTTAACGCTGTGATAAATCACAGAACTTAATAAACTTAAACACTAGGTTTCTTTTATTAAGTTCTATAATCTATAGACTTATAGTCTGCGCGAAGCAAAGCTTCTTGCTTAAATTTCAAGGAAAAGCATGCTTTTCTGATCTTGAAATTTGGTGGAGACTAACGGAGTCGAACCGTTGACCTCCTGCGTGCAAAGCAGGCGCTCTACCAACTAAGCTAAGTCCCCAGCTATCATTAGATTTGATCTATCTGTTTATCTGTTACTCAAGTTCAATGAATTGCTTCATCAATCTTTAAGTTCGTTAGATTGGTGGGTCTGACAAGATTTGAACTTGTGACCCCACGCTTATCAAGCGTGTGCTCTAACCAACTGAGCTACAGACCCTCAGATACATCGTATGAAGAACAACTTGTTGTGGATTCTTACCAATCGTCAATCTTTCGTTAAGGAGGTGATCCAGCCGCAGGTTCCCCTACGGCTACCTTGTTACGACTTCACCCCAGTCATCGGCCACACCGTGGTAAGCGTCCTCCTTGCGGTTAGACTACCTACTTCTGGTGCAACAAACTCCCATGGTGTGACGGGCGGTGTGTACAAGGCCCGGGAACGTATTCACCGCGGCATTCTGATCCGCGATTACTAGCGATTCCGACTTCATGGAGTCGAGTTGCAGACTCCAATCCGGACTACGATCGGCTTTTTGAGATTAGCATCCTATCGCTAGGTAGCAACCCTTTGTACCGACCATTGTAGCACGTGTGTAGCCCTGGTCGTAAGGGCCATGATGACTTGACGTCGTCCCCGCCTTCCTCCAGTTTGTCACTGGCAGTATCCTTAAAGTTCCCGGCTTAACCCGCTGGCAAATAAGGAAAAGGGTTGCGCTCGTTGCGGGACTTAACCCAACATCTCACGACACGAGCTGACGACAGCCATGCAGCACCTGTATGTAAGCTCCCGAAGGCACCAATCCATCTCTGGAAAGTTCTTACTATGTCAAGACCAGGTAAGGTTCTTCGCGTTGCATCGAATTAAACCACATGCTCCACCGCTTGTGCGGGCCCCCGTCAATTCATTTGAGTTTTAGTCTTGCGACCGTACTCCCCAGGCGGTCTACTTATCGCGTTAGCTGCGCCACTAAAGTCTCAAAGACCCCAACGGCTAGTAGACATCGTTTACGGCATGGACTACCAGGGTATCTAATCCTGTTTGCTCCCCATGCTTTCGTACCTCAGTGTCAGTATTAGGCCAGATGGCTGCCTTCGCCATCGGTATTCCTCCAGATCTCTACGCATTTCACCGCTACACCTGGAATTCTACCATCCTCTCCCATACTCTAGCCAACCAGTATCGAATGCAATTCCCAAGTTAAGCTCGGGGATTTCACATTTGACTTAATTGGCCACCTACGCACGCTTTACGCCCAGTAAATCCGATTAACGCTTGCACCCTCTGTATTACCGCGGCTGCTGGCACAGAGTTAGCCGGTGCTTATTCTGCGAGTAACGTCCACTCTCCAGTAGTATTAATACTGGGAGCCTCCTCCTCGCTTAAAGTGCTTTACAACCAAAAGGCCTTCTTCACACACGCGGCATGGCTGGATCAGGGTTCCCCCCATTGTCCAATATTCCCCACTGCTGCCTCCCGTAGGAGTCTGGGCCGTGTCTCAGTCCCAGTGTGGCGGATCATCCTCTCAGACCCGCTACAGATCGTCGCCTTGGTAGGCCTTTACCCCACCAACTAGCTAATCCGACTTAGGCTCATCTATTAGCGCAAGGCTCCGAAGAGTCCCCTGCTTTCCCCCGTAGGGCGTATGCGGTATTAGCATCCCTTTCGAGATGTTGTCCCCCACTATTAGGTAGATTCCTAAGTATTACTCACCCGTCCGCCGCTAAGTTAAGTAGCAAGCTACTCTTCCCCGCTCGACTTGCATGTGTTAAGCCTGCCGCCAGCGTTCAATCTGAGCCATGATCAAACTCTTCAGTTAAATATCATTTCTAGTGCCTTAAAGGGCACCAATCTTGGCTCATCAATTGTCTGACAAATCTTTCTCAAATAAACTTCGAGTAATTTCTACCATTCAATCAATGAAAATAATTTCGATCGATCAACCAGTAAAAATCCACACAAGTTGTTCTTCATAATCTATTAATGATCTTCTTAATACTTCGTCAGTAATTAAGTCGCTCAACTTAATAAACTTAAACATCTCAGCACTTCGTGCCTCAATCGTTTCCGTCTATCTCGTCGGGATGCAGCGTATTCTATACACTTTAAAAATCAGCGCAACCCCTAAACCGATTAAAAAGTTAAAAATACAACCAGTTGTCTATTTTTAAACCAATAGTACAGATTTATCACTTTAACTAAGCCTATAGATACTCATTTATAGCCACAAACAAACTTTAAGGACCACTTAAAACTAAAATCTGCGATAAAGCTTCAAGAAAATCACCTCATCGAATCTCTGAAAGCATCTATCACGCTGAATATGCCCAAAGGAAGAGCAAAAAACTATGGCTAACAGACGCTTTAATGATGTGATCTATTTAATCTATAGCTAGTTACGAAAATAAGTAACACACGATAGGTTTCATAAAATTTACAGAACAGAAAAGATTAATACGACTTCACATAAAGGCTAATGTTTAAATATTTTCAAATACCTGATTTCTTACTTTGCAGGCACAAAGTAAACAAATGCCTATGTTGGACAGAAGGTTCATCCCTGAAACCTCTGTTCAACCGGTGGCATCCATGCCACCTTGGCATGGATCTAATATTTGTTAAAAGGTTATGAATAGAATTTAATGTGCTAATTCTTCCAGAGTTTGGCTATATATTGAAAATACTTCATGAGCAATATTAGAAATAGTACGGCGTTACTTTATAGATTTTAAAATCCTATGAGATGACCCTTTGGATTTTATCAATCTTTATCAGATCATTTCATCTTATGTTAATTTTCTTAGATACTTTTATCAAATTTCACTTAGAAAAATATTTTAAAACGTTCGCTGTCTTCTGGCTCGTCTTTAATCGTGGCTGCTTGTTCAATGGAGCCAAAAACCAATTGCGCACGCAACAACCATGAGTCTTTGATGCTGAAATGCTGTGCTATAGCCAAATCAATGCTTGGATTATAGTGCTTTAAGCATGCACCCATATCCAAGTCTGCCAAAGCCGTCCACACTGCATACTGTGCCATACCCGAAGTCTGCTCAGACCAAACCGGAAATTCGTCTGAATTAAACGGAACTTTTTTTTGTAATTGTCGAATGGTTTGTTGATCTTCATAAAAAAGAATGGTGCCAAAACCCGCTCTATATTGATCAATCTTCATTTCTGTACTTTCAAAAATATGTGCAGCAATCAGTTTGCGTTGTACATCTTTCACAATCTGCCAAAAATCTTCATGCGAATCGCCAAATAACACCACAATTCTTGAACTTTGAGAGTTTAAAGCCGATGGACAACTGCGTACTGCTTCTTGAATTAGCTCTACTATATATGCTTGACTAAAGTTTACTTTTTTACCCAGCACTTCAATACTACGGCGTTTCTTTAAATGATCGACAAAGGTCAATTCGTATACTTCATCAGTTAATTTCTTTTTTAACTTAAATTCTTTAGTGATATCTGATTTTAGGATATGACCAATTTTTTCTAATAATGCCACACTCGTACTCCCCCAATACTAACGTTAAACCTTTAAGCTGGCTATTCTAGTCACTTATGCGATCATTCTTTCAATCACTTGTTATTGAATGCTGTTTTTTAACACAAACATATCGCTATAAAATAACAGACTCCGCATTTAGCGGAGTTTGTGTGAAACATCAAGTATTTTTATTTATCGGTTTCAAATAATGCAGCCACAAAGGATTTAGCGGAGAATGGGCGCAAGTCATCAATTTTTTCACCCACACCAATAAAACGAATAGGCACATGACTACGACTGGCAATATTAAACAGCACACCGCCTTTGGCTGTACCATCAAGTTTGGTGATTGTCAGTCCAGTTAATCCTACAGCCTGATCAAACATTTCCACTTGATTAATCGCATTTTGCCCAGTACCAGCATCCACCACCAACATAATTTCATGCGGCGCGGTGGCATCAATTTTCTGCATAACACGTTTTACTTTGGTCAGCTCTTGCATCAAATTACTTTTGGTATGCAAACGACCAGCCGTATCGGCAATTAAGACATCAATGCCTTTGGCGCGCGCACTCTCAAAAGCATCAAAAATGACCGATGCACTGTCTGCACCATTGCCTTGAGAGACCACTGAAATATTATTACGCTCGCCCCACACTTCCAGTTGTTCCGTTGCAGCCGCTCTAAAAGTATCGCCAGCCGCCAACATGACTTTTTTACCTTCACCTTGTAAGCGCTTGGCCAATTTACCAATGGTGGTGGTTTTTCCCACACCATTCACGCCCACCACCAGAATTACAAACGGGCTTTTATTCGGATCAATGTGTAAAGCTTTGACTCGCGGTGCAAGTAAAGCCACCAACTCTTCTTGTAATGCTTTATATAATGAATGAGAGTAAATTAAGTCGCCGCGCGCAGTCCGCTCAGTCAAATTGGCAATAATGGTTTTAGTGGCTTCAACACCAATATCTGCCACCAAGAGTTGCTCTTCAACTTCTTCTAGCAATTCATCATCAATTTCTTTACCCCCAATGAGAATATTCACCATCCCATCGGCAAGATTTTTACGTGTTTTGGTCAGCCCCACTTTCATACGACCAAAGAAGCCGCCCTTTGCTGGCTCATTTTGCGTACTTTCTGTCACCATAGGCGCAGAAACAATTGTATCTTGTGGCTTTGGCGTCTCAACAATAGGAACATTTACCGCAGGTAAGTTCGGTAAAGTGACATCGTCATCTCCGATATCAGCATCAATCAAAAATTTATTTTGCCCATTAGATTGCTGTTGCATGCCGAATCCTTGAAAAGCATTGCGTTAAAAAACAAGGATTCTAGCATAAATTTACGCTGCAATTCCCCGTACAAGCAGCACATACCAAAAAGGAACACGTTCGCCTTGCTTTCAAAGTGTAATTTCTTAAAAATAATCTTAAATACCATAATCACTTGGGTAAATCTTGTGCTCAATAGGCTTTTTTCATCTTCTACACCACTGGCTTTGAGCAAAAAGCTTATTTTACTGATCGGTTTTACATGGCTATCGATCCAAAGCAGCACACTCTATGCGGAAACACGCAGCGAACTGGCACGCACCACTTTTGAAACCACCCTAAAAAATGGTTTAAAAGTCATTATTCGTGAAGACCATCGTTCTCCGATGGTGATGACGCAGATTTGGTACGGCGTCGGCAGCAGTGATGAGTCGGGAAACTTACTCGGAATTTCTCACGCGCTTGAACACATGATGTTTAAAGGCACCAATAAAGTGCCAAATGATGAATTTACTCGATTAAGTCGCATGTATGGCGGCAGTATCAATGCCGCTACTACAGCCAATTACACCAATTACTATCAACTGTATCCGAAAAACTATTTACCGATGGCTTTAGAGCTTGAAGCCGATCGGATGAGCAATTTACTGCTGCGTCAGCAAGATTTCGAACCTGAAATTAAAGTGGTGATGGAAGAGCGGCGTTTACGTACAGATGATAATCCGCGATCCTTGGCATTTGAACGTTTTAAGTGGCTCACCTATCCGACCAGTCATTATCGCCAACCGGTGATTGGCTATATGAAAAATCTACAAAATATTCAATTGAACGATCTAAAAAAATGGTATCGAGATTGGTACACCCCGAACAATGCAATCTTAATTATTGTCGGGGATGTCGATTCTGAAAAAATATTACTACAGGTACAAAAATATTTTGGTGATATTGCCCCCAGAAAAACACCCGAACGCAATGATGTCTTAGAATTTGAGCGTGTCGGTTACCGCCATATGGAGCTTAACTTACCTGTACACGTGCCGAATTTATATATGGCGTGGAATGTCCGCTCACTCAAAACTGCCAAAAATCCGCAGGATGCCTACGCACTCACCATCATTCAGAATATATTAGACAGTGGTATTTCCTCGCGCTTACAAGACCGACTAGTTCGAGATAAAAAAATCTTGACCGCCATAAGCGTCAGTTACGACCCTTATAGCCGTGGCGATAGCGTGCTGAGTATTTCTGCCATTCCAACCGAAGGCGTGAGTCTGCAAAATGCTGAAAAAGCCATTCAAAATGAAATTGACTTATTAAAGACTGAGCTGATTCAGCCTGATGAGATGGAACGCGTAAGCGCCAAATTTGTCTCTGGTTTAGTGTATAGCCAAGATGATATTGCCGGTCAAACCAAGATGATCGGTAATTTAGAAATTAACGGTTTAAGCTATCGCCTTATTGATGAATTACCGCAGCATTTTGAAACAGTGACTCCGCAAGATATTCAACGTGTGGCCAATATCTATTTTGTTCGTGACAACCTCAGCACTTTATATCTCTCTCCTGAAAATAAAACACAGTAATGGATTATTCACATGATTAAGCCGTATTTTTTGACTGCATTGAGTGGACTTTTTTTAACTCAAGCCTGTATTGCTGATGTGAACTTAGAAGGCGTTACACTCGATCATAATCCACGCGTTTTAAAATCAATTGCTTTATTACAGAGCTTAAAAAGCCCGCAAACTGCCATGCAATTTAATGCACCATATGTGCATGATTTAAAAAACCGCTATAAAGTTCGCAGCTTATTTGTAGAGTCACAAAACTTACCCATTGTGGATATACAACTGACCTTTAATGCAGGCTCAGCACGCGATGAAGAAGTGGCGACAGGATTACATGGTATTGCCAATATGGCAGCGCAATTGATGGATGAAGGTACAGAAAAATATACTGCCAATGAAATTGCTCGTGCTTTTGAGCGTGTGGGTGCGCAATTGAGCGTTAAAGCTTACCGCGATATGTTTATTGTTAAATTACGGGTCTTATCTCATCCTAAAAAACTTGAACCGGCTTTAGGCATGTTGATGGAGATACTCAATCACGCGACGTTTAAAAAATCGAGTATTAATTTAATTCTGAGCAATACACAGGTTGGACAAAAACAGATCCAAGAAAACCCCAGCCGGATGATGAACGTACAATTTTATCGGGCTTTATACGGCAAACATCCTTATGCCGAACCGATTAGCGGCACGCAGCGCAGTATTAGCAAAATTACTCCGCTACAACTCAAGCAATTTAGCAATCAATTTTTGGTGGCGCAAAATATGAATATTGCCATCACGGGACAATTAAGCGCAAAAGAAGCGCTTAAACTTTCTGAGCGAATTGCAGGCAACTTAAAACAAGGCGAAAAAGCTCAAGCTTTGCCTGAACCTATAGATAAATCGAGCTTTGATATTCGTCATATTGCCTCTGACTCCAGTCAAGCACACGTGATGATGGGGCATTTAGGCACCAGCCGTTTTGATTCAGATCGCTTGGCCTTAGAAATTGCCAATCAGATGTTTGGTGGCAGCGGATTTAACTCCATTTTAATGCAAGAATTACGGGTAAAGCGTGGATATACTTATGGCGCATATAGTACTTTTTCATTTAGCCAAGTACCGGGTACCTTTAGTTTTAGCTATTCAACGCGACAAGATCAACTGTTAAGCAGTGTGCAAGTGGCACATCAAGCACTTATTGATTTCGTTACACAGCCCATTGACTTAAATCAGCTTGCAGAAACCAAAGCCGGCATGTTGCGTGCCTTTCCCAACAATTACAGTAGTAATGCCAATATCAATGCACAGTTGGGCGCAATGGGTTTTTATCACCAAGCAGCAGACTATCTTAGTCAATATCCAAAATTATTAGAAAAAATTAATGCCCAAGATGTACAAAATGCCATTCAGAAACACTTACATCCCGAACGTTTAACGCTGATCGTAGTCAATGACCAATTAGATAAAACTGCACTAGAAACCAGATTAAAGCAAGATCTGAATCCGCAGGCTGCCCAACCTTTACCCACGGAAAACCTTCCTAATATTCTTAATCCACCTGAAAAGGAGGTAATTGATTTGCCCGTGTCGTTTCCAACTGATGCGCCTGAAGCAATCTAAAATACTGACCATAAGCGACTTCAGGTTGCTGCATAAGTTGCAAGGCCATTGCTTGGGTATCAGGATGATTGGCTTGTGAGGAAAGTTTGGTCACATTTTCAAACTGCTGCACCGAGATCGGTCGGTGCAGCGCAATTAATGCCAGTGCCAATATAATGACAATAATACTCACAATGAGTACGTTATAGACATCTTCAAGTTTGATTTCAGATTTTAATTGAGCAATTTTTTGTATAGCAATATGCATAAACTACCTCGAACTTAAGGTAGTTTAGGGCGTGGTATAAAGAAGCACAAGCAAAGCTGCTCAATTTCCATGCACCCACATGAAAATTGAGCATTCAGTCATGCACTATCCGACAATATTTTTAATGACTGCGAAATAAAGCACCAATGCAATAATCGCCAATACCAACACAATTGCAAAAACGCCGACGCCCCGTTCTGCATCTTGAGGATGTAGTTCATCGTCATCGGCGATACGCAGCAATTCGCCATTGTAGACACCATAAAAGTCTTTACGCTGTTGTTTGTCTAAATCACGCGTAAAATCGTAAACCCTTTTACGTTGCAAAAGGCAAAAATTTCCCAAGTGAATATCCTGATGAAAAACGGCTTCATCTAAATTTCTGCGATGTTGATGTGCAAGCTCGACAATTTGAGCCGCTGTTGGAGGAAAATCAAAATTCAAACCATCAAATGTTCTTGTCATATTATTCTCCTTATCTCTACAATTCTTGCAGCATCTCTATACTATGCAAAAATCTTTTCGAGCGTTGTATCATCCTGTAAATCCAATTTAAATGATTTAGTCCAGACTTATTGTTTGACAATTTATACTTATTGTAATATTACTTTAATATGACTACGTTAAAGTAATCGTAAGACAAAGCGAAAGGTCTTTTACAGTAATCATAATTACAATAAGGAGTTTAATATGATTCAACAACTCTCTCATCAAGATTTAGAACATGTATATGCAGAAGCAGTCAATACCATTCAATCACAAATGAATTTTGCCGATGCCGTTAAACAGTTGGAAGACGTGGCACGCGCAGGACATGGTAAAGCCGCTTTATTTTTGGCCGAATTGTATTATCAAGGCTTTCGAGTTGAACGCGATTCGCTCAAAGCGCAGTACTGGCAAAATTTAGCTACCATGCAAGCTTAGTAAAACGTCACCAAGGTGGCGTTTTTTAATGCCTATTCTTTCTCGAGATATATTTATTTACATTACGCTTTCAAGCTTTCACTCACGCTTCAGCTAAAATTTTTATAATGTACTGAGATGAAAGCTTATTTTTGAGATAAAGTGTATTCAGTCATCACAATTTCTTGCCTAAAATTTATTTTGCAAAATTTCTTTATTAAAAATATGTTGTGATGATTGTGCTAGGGCAACGCCGCTAGTAAAAAATTTAAATTAACCACACAACAAATCTATATTTCTTTTTCACTGAATCATCAGCACTTAGGCAACAGGTTTCATCTATAGGTTAAAGTGCTACATAAACTATCAATGACTTAGTTTTTGACTTAAAAGTATTTGCATTTTTTCAATTTCACGCTAAGTTTAAGATCAAATAAAAAACAATGAAGGATGACCAATTATGACCAATGTGGCACAAGTAATTCAGGATAAAAGTCAACAAACCATTTTTACTATTGCTCCTCATTCAACCGTACTTGAAGCGATTTCGCTTATGGCAGAAAAAGGTATTGGAGCAGTCGTGGTCATGGATCAAGATAAAGTCGTAGGTATTTTGTCTGAGCGTGATTACACGCGTAAAGTGATGCTGATGGAACGTACTTCAAAACAAACCTTGGTCAGTGAAATTATGACCACAAAAGTCGTGACAGTGACAAAAGCCACCAGTGTTGAGGACTGCTTAGACTTGATGACCGATCGTCATTTACGCCATCTTCCCGTAATTGAAAATGAAAAATTAGTCGGTTTTATCTCAATTGGCGACTTGGTCAAAGCAGTGATGGATGATCAGCGTAAATTAATTGAACAACTACAACAATATATTGCCAGTTAATTTTAATCAGCACTAAAAAAACCTCTGCACATCAGAGGTTTTTTTAGTGCTGATTTTTTACCTATTCAGTCTCGCTTGGTGTTGCTGTAATACTTTATCTAAGCGAAAAGTAAATCATCTAACGCGCTAAATATTTGGTCATTTCTTCAACCCCTTTTAGCGTCATAGGATACATATGGTTTTCAAAAAGCTGTTGAATTTGACCAATCGTAGCCGTGTAATGCCAATAGCGATCTTCTTCTGGATTGAGCCACGCTGTTTTTTCAAAATGCTGTCTTAAGCGTTGTAACCAGACTTTACCGCTTTCATCATTCATGTACTCAACCGAGCCACCAACTGAGTTTAGTTCATAAGGTGCCATACTGGCATCACCCACCACAATCACCCGATAATCGCGCCCATAGGTGTTAAACAAATCAAAGGTGTTCATGCGCGTGTTGGAGCGGCGCACATTGTCTTTCCACACATAATCATATAAACAGTTGTGGAAATAAAAGTACTCGAGGGTTTTAAATTCTGTTTTGGCTGCACTGAATAGTTTTTCACATTGTGCAATGTGAGAATCCATAGAGCCACCAACATCAAACAACATTAAAACTTTAACGCGATTACGTCGCTCAGGGATCAGCTGGACATCGAGCACCCCTTGCTTGGCCGTTTCGCGAATAGTGCCATTGATATCCAACTCTTCAGCTGCACCTTGGCGGGCAAATTTACGTAAACGGCGCAGTACCATCTGCATTTGCCGTGTCCCTAAAATTTGTTCATCATCTAAGTTTTTATATTTACGCTGTTCCCACACCTTAACTGCCGAACGCTTACGCCCCGGCCCACCAATACGCACGCCTTCGGGATGATCACCAAACGCACCGAATGGTGATGTGCCACCGGTGCCAATCATTCGATTGCCACCTTGGTGTTTTTTATGTTGCTCACGTAGACGCTCTTCAAGCATCTTCATTAATTCTTCGAGTGAACCGGCTTTTTTCAGTTCTTCTCGTTGCTCTGGCGTAAGATTTTTTTCAAGCAATTCAAGATCTAACCACTCTTTGGGCAATTGCTGTACTTGCTTGAGCACATCATCTATATCAAAAGTGGAAATACCTTCAAAGTAATCCTTCATGGCACGGTCAAACTTATCAAAAAAGCGTTCATCTTTGACCAAAATTGTTTTGGCCAATTGATAAAACTCTTCTTGATCGGCAAACACCAATCCTTCGCTCACCGCCTGATTTAAGTCGATTAATTCACGCGTTGAAACCGGTATACCGTAACGTCGCAAGGTATAAAACAGTCGCACGAACATGAGCGATGTCTCCTTAACGTCGTGACATAAAGGCTAAACGTTCCAGCAACTGTACATCTTGCTCATTTTTAATCAGCGCACCATACAGCGGTGGAATAGCTTCAGATTTATCATGATTACGTAGCACATCGGCAGGCATGTCATCTGCCATCAGCAAACTTAACCAATCAATTAATTCAGAGGTTGATGGCGGTTTCTTTAAGCCCGGAACTTGACGCAACTTAAAGAATACTTGTAGCGCCTCAGAGACCAAGCTGGCAGAAACACGCGGAAAATGCACATCAATAATGGCACGCATGGTGGCTTCATCAGGGAATTCAATATAATGAAAGAAACAACGACGCAAAAATGCATCGGGTAATTCTTTTTCATTATTTGAGGTAATAATCACAATTGGACGCTGAATGGCAGTAATGGTTTCGCCTGTTTCATAGACAAAAAATGACATTTTATCTAATTCATGCAACAAGTCGTTTGGAAATTCAATATCCGCCTTGTCAATTTCATCAATCAATAACACACAGCGCTGATCGCTGGTAAAGGCTTCCCACAATTTACCCGGTTTAATATAGTTTTTGATATCATAAACACGATCATCGCCCAATTGGCTATCACGCAAACGTGATACGGCATCGTATTCATATAAACCTTGTTGGGCTTTTGTGGTGGACTTAATGTGCCACGTTTTCAGCTCCATGCCTAAACTTTGCGCCACTTGCTCTGCCAGTAAGGTTTTACCTGTGCCCGGCTCACCTTTGATTAAAAGCGGTTTTTGGAGTGCGCGCGCAGCTTTTACTGCCAGTTTTAGACTTTCAGTTGCGATGTATTGGTTGGTACCAGTAAATTGTTGAGTATCCACAGACATGATTTGACCTTATTGTTTTACTTTAAAGTGGTGAACTTTTTTTGTTGATGACAAATTTTGCTTTTTTGGCACTGTATTGTGACCATAGATAGCCCACCAACAAACCCAATCCAATCACAAATAAAATGAGCGCGGCATTGAACCAAACCAAATCTTTTTCTTTGGTTAGAATCCCAAAAACCCAGCCAAAAATTGCTGGAGCAATTGAGGCATTATTGCCTTCAGAAACCGTAGGTGTGAGTAAAATTGCAAATCCTACGATCCACGTAATTCCACCCAAAGGTTTCGGTAAGCGTTTGGCAACGCCATACCACGCCCACAGCATAATCATGCTGCCCAGCAAATAAACCGTAACAGCAATGCTGTCTTCAGGAATTGAATCTAGCAGTGAAAGCAAACTATTCATTGTGCAACTCCTGAATGAACCTTAAGCACCGCGCAATCCCTCAGGGGCAACTGCATTGGGATTAATTAATCCTTCGGGTGGAACCTGAATAAAGAAACCTCTGTTTTGAATTGAATCCATAACGTGTAAGACATTCACACGTGCCAATTTACGGCTTTCAGATAGTTCTAAATCCATAATAAAGATGGCTCGACCAAATGCGCTACGCATTGCTTCAGGTAAAGCCAGTAGCGGATCCGCGCGCTCTGCTTCGTTTTCACTCGACACAGGACGAGGAATGTACATATACATTTCATCTTTTTTGCTAGATTTATAAATTGAACAGTGCATAGTTGAAACAGTACTCATAAAACTTAAGCTCAAGCATACAGTAAAAAAAAGACCGGTACATTAAGCAATGCTCAGGTACCCGTCCCGATTTTATATAAATGACCACTCTTTTGGCAATCTGCCTAAAAATTATTCCATGACTTTCATTTGGGTAGAAAGGTAACTTTCATCGCTATGTAAAACATCAATCAGTGGCTTGGTTAATAACTCATAGCGCCAACCCAAAAGATAAGACGGTAAATCTTGTTCATCGTTATGAAACACCACATGCTGATATAAGGCATTCAGCCATTTTTTACGCATCAGCACTTCTTTAGGCACGGTCGTCTGTTGCACGACAGCTTGAATCACGGTATCCACTTTTTCGCCAATATCTTTAGAGGAATGGCGAATTGGGCGTGCCATACGCAGTGGCCATTCATTTTGCTCGGGTAAAAATTTCAGTAAATCTAAAATGGTTTTACCGTAGTCCCGAACAATATTTTGCCGAATATCTTTGATGCCAGAGAGTTGAAACTGGTTATGTGGATTTTGCTCGACCAAATCCATCATGGTTGAGCTTTTTAAAATAAAGCTGCGCGGATAATTTAAGGCTTTGACCATCTGTTCACGCCACACTGCCAATTGTTGTAATTGCATCAGTTGACGGCGTGAATGACGATAATTTCCGATATCCTGATACAGTAACTCTAAAGGCGTTTCTTGTCCGATTTCATAGGTCAAGTGACGACAATCTTCAAGGGCAAAATCAAGTAGATACTTATCGCTGAGTTGATGCTGAATTTTATGCGACAAATTCATCAAATACAGCACATCATTGGCCGCATAATCCAATTGCTTGGTAGTCAATGGACGCGCCAACCAATCAGAACGCGTCTGATCTTTATCAATATCCACATCGAGCATTTGCTTTAAGGCGTTTTGATAACTCACTTGCAGTCCATGGCCTAAAAAGGACAAGCCGACTTGCGTATCAAAGACATTGCTTAAACTTTTTTGCTGCGCATAGTGATAAATTAAATCAATATCTTCGCTACAGGCATGAAATATATTCTGCTGCGCTTGAAATAATTTTTCCCAAAAGGCTGACAGTTCTAGACGTGTGCCGTCGAGCAAGAACACTTGACCCGCAACATTAATTTGAAAGACCCCTAATTTGGGCCACAGCGTATCAACTTTAATAAATTCTGTATCTAACCCATAAACCGAGGTTTGACTCATTAAATGCAGAATATTGTCTAAGTCTTGTTGTTGCTGAATGAACTGGAACATATTATCGAGTCTAAGATCAGATTCTCTTTAAAAGCATATTAACCGATATATAACATTTGGCTATAACAAATTTTATGTCTATAGCGTCTATTGCTCGTAATTTGACACCTCAAGTAGAAACCCAGCCATCAGTTAGAGGTTTTTGATCTAAGTACAGGCCAAAATCACTTCATTCGCATACGATTATGCACAGCCTGACTTAAGGTATGACTATCGACATACTCAAGTTCTCCGCCTTGCGGAACGCCTTGTGCAATTCGCGTCATTTGTAATGGTAAGTGTTTGGTGGCTTCTACCAAGTAGTGTGCAGTCGCCTGTCCTTCTACTGTGGCATTGGTGGCCAAGATGACTTCAACCACATGACCTTGTGTTAGTCGCTGTATTAAATATGGAATACCAATTTCTTCAGGCCCAATACCATCTAACGGCGATAAATGTCCGCCTAGAACATGATATTTACCCTTAAAACTGCCACTTTGTTCAATGGCCATAACATCAGCTGGCGATTCAACCACACATAAAAGCTGATCATCACGTTCATGTGAGAGACAAATATCACATATCTCATTTTCAGTCAGTGAGTGACATAGACGACACTCATGAATATAACTGGTCGCTTCATTTAATGCATGCGCTAAGCCCACTGCACCTTGTCTATTTTTCATAATCAGGTGCAATGCCATACGCTGAGCCGATTTCGGCCCAACGCTAGGTAAAATACGTAAAGCTTGCACTAGCTGATCAAATCGATCACTAAACACTTAACGTCTTCCTTAGAATAAACCAGCAAGGCCCGGTGGCATGCCCATACCCGAATTTGCCACTTTCATTTTTTCTTCTGAAACGGCTTCGGCTTGACGTGCTGCATCGTTCATTGCTGCGGCAATCAAATCTTCAATCATATCGGCATCATCTTGCAAAAGATCAGGACTGATTTCAATGCGTTTTACCACGTTACGACAAGTCATGGTAACTTTAACCAAACCACCGCCCGCTTCAGCGTGTACTTCTGTTTGAGCAAGTTCTTCTTTTGCCTTTTTAACATTAACTTCCATATCTTTTTGCATGCGCTGTGCTTGCTGCATCAACATATTAATGTTCATAAAAATCTCCGAACCACAAAGGTTAAAATTAGATTAAGTCTAAACCACGACTAAGATCGCGAATAATATCATCAATATCTTCCAAACCAACAGATACCCGAATTAAACCTTCACGAATACCGGCAATTTCTTTGGCTTCAGCAGGAAGTTTACCGTGTGTAGTGGTGGCTGGATGGGTAATGGTCGACTTGGTATCGCCCAAATTACCGGTAATTGAAATAAATTGCGTCTGATCGATGACTGTCCATGCGCTTTCACGTCCGCCTTTAACTTCAAAGGAAACAATGCCACCAAAAGCACTTTGTTGTTTAGCGGCCATCGCATGACCAACATGAGAGCTTAAACCTGCGTAATAAACTTTTTCAACCTTTTCGTGTTGATTTAAAAATTCAGCCAGTTTTTGTGCACTTTCTGAATGCGCTTTTATGCGCAAATGCAAGGTCTCTAAACCCTTTAAAAACACCCAAGCATTAAACGGACTCATCGATGGGCCTGTGGTACGTACATAGGCAAACACTTCATCAAGCAACTTGTGATTACCCACCACGGCGCCGCCCAAAGCGCGGCCTTGACCATCTAAGTATTTGGTGGCGGAGTACACCACCAAATCTGCACCTAATTCAATAGGGCGTTGCAACACGGGGGTACAAAAGCTGTTATCAATGGCCAGTAATGCACCATTGGCATGGGCAATCTCTGCCAAGCCTTGAATATCAGCAATCTCTGCCAATGGATTGGACGGTGATTCTACAAACAATAAGCGGGTTTCAGCTTTGAT
This sequence comes from Acinetobacter harbinensis, assembly GCF_000816495.1. Taxonomy (GTDB): domain Bacteria; phylum Pseudomonadota; class Gammaproteobacteria; order Pseudomonadales; family Moraxellaceae; genus Acinetobacter; species Acinetobacter harbinensis. The sequence goes on along the minus strand of NZ_JXBK01000001.1, from coordinate 1,542,529 downwards.
GGCATTTTTCCAAGCCTGTAAATCTGTCAAATCGACAAAATCAACCGCCACACCAAATTTAGCCACATATTTTTCAAATAAAGAAACCGTAGAGCCAAATACGGCACGTGAACAAATCACATGATCGCCCATTTTTAAATACGACATTGCCACAGCCATAATGGCCGCCATACCAGTACTGGTGGCAACAGCACGTTCAGCGCCTTCTAAGGCAGCTAAACGTTTTTCAAACGTTGCAACTGTCGGATTGGTAAAGCGTGAGTAAATATTACCCGGCTCTTGACCGGAAAATTTAGCCGCGGCTTCTGCTGCATTTTCATAAACAAAGGATGAGGTTAAGAAAATAGGTTCGCCGTGCTCGCCTTCAAAACTACGCGTATGACCTGTACGAATGGCTAAAGTGTCTAATTGATATTCAATATCGTCTGGTCGGCTCATGTGTATTACCCAATCCTGTAATTGCTTTTTGCGAATAATTGCCAATATTTTGAGCGTCTAATACATTTAAGGTCAAGGCATAATGTAAAAATATCGCTTACACTGTGTTTAATGCACTTATATATCAGCATACATCCCATGATTCGAGTTAAAGATAAAATTAACAAACAGGCCAAGAAACTTAAAAATCTATCTACCCGTTTATTTAATTCAAACTCACTGGTGTTATCTCAAAGCACAGCCTATGAGGTGATTGCAGAATATAAACAAACGCGTGTGCGTTATTACGCTTCTCCCAATAGGCAATATAAAGAGCCATTGGTATTTGTGCCACCCTTGGCCATTAATATGGCGATTTACGACTTATATCCCTATCGATCTTTGGTGAAACATTTTCAAAATAGCGGCTTTGATGTGTACTTAATGGAATGGGGACAATTTAATTATCAAGATCGTTTCTTAAACTTTATGTCTTTTATTAATGATGCCATTCCACACTGTATTGAGCAGATTTGTCAGCATTCTAAAAGCGAGCAAATTTCACTACATGGCTGGAGTATGTCCGGTGTATTTGTGATGCTATATAGCGCTTTACACCCGATTAATCCGGTTAAAAACTTAATTGTTTTGGGCAGCCCAGTTGATAGCTATGCTTCTGGATATATCGGCACTATAGTTAAAAAGCTTAATCATCTAATTCATAAAAGCTTAAGCTTACAAAGTAAAATTTATTCAGGTCACGTACCTAAACAGTTCATCCACACCCCCGGGCTGTTAAATGCCTTGGTGTTTAAAATGATTGATCCCAAAGGCTGGTTAAAAAGTCAAAAACGCTTACTGCTGAATTTAGATAATCGCCAAGCCCTGTATGAACATGCCACGATGGGTCATTTTCTCAATCGTATGATTGATTATCCAGGCGGCATCAATGAGGATATGATTTTAAATGTGTGGCTACAAAACCCCCTGAAAAAAGGCGCGATTCAACTGCAAAATCATTATATTGAGTTAAAAAATATCAGTTGCTCGTTATTGGTCGGTGCAGGCCGTAGTGACCAAATTGTCTCAATTAATGCGGTTAAACCATTAACCAAATTGACAAATAGTACAGATGTCACGTTTACTCTTATTCCCGGTGGTCATTTGGGGCTAATGTCTAGTCAAGCCAGTGCCAACGAGTTCTGGCCATTTATGACCCATTGGCTCAAACAAAGATCGAGCAAAATCTAAAGGATAGAACATGATTCAGTCAGTGGCATTTATCGGCTTAGGCGCAATGGGTTATCGTATGGCTGCGCATTTACCGCAACATTTCGACACGGTATATGTTTGGAACCGTAACTTTGAAAAAGCTCAACAACATGCAACTGAATACGGCACACAAGCGGTCGAGCTACAACACGCGGTTCAGGCGGATATTATTTTTTCTTGCTTACCCACCAGTACAGATCTTGAAGCACTGATTGCGCCATTAAGCATTAAATCTGGGGCAATTTGGGTGGATTGCACCAGCGGTGTACCTGCATCCGCCAAACACCTGAGTCAACAATTAAAAGTACAGAATGTCGACTTTCTCGATGCCCCAGTGAGTGGTCAAACGATTGGTGCGCAGAATGCTACCTTAACGGTGATGGTCGGTGGTAACACGCAAGCTTTTGAAAAAGCACGACCTGCGATTCAAGCATTCGGGCAATTGATTAAGCATGTGGGCGACTCAGGTACGGGTTTTGCCGTTAAAGCCGTCAACAATATGTTACTGGCTGTTAATTTATGTTCGGTTGCAGAAGGATTTACAACCCTTAAAGCACACGGCGTTAATTTAAATGAGGCTTTAGATTGTATTAATGCCTCAAGTGGAAAAAGTGGTGTGACTGAAACAGTTTTACCGCAGCGTATTTTAAACCGCAGTTTCCCACTCACCTTTGCCCTACCGTTATTGGCCAAAGACACCGGAATTGCTTTAGACTTGGTGCGTGAAGCAAAACTCTCGGCACCGGTCATTGCTTTAACCCAAAGTTTAATTCAAGCTTCCAGTGATTTAGCAGAAAAAGACAGTGACTTTTCTAGTGCTGTAAAAATGTATGAATCATGGAGTAAAATTACACTTGAGTAAGAACTGGCCATTGAATAATGATAACTAAACCTAATATTGTGATTATATGCGTCCACACCAGTTAAAATTAAGGAAATGCTCATGAGCAAATTTACCGCTGCAATACTTACAAGCCTTGCAGTCTTTATGGGGACAAGCACTTTTGCAGCCAGCACTGAAGAAGAGTGTCAAAAATTGAAAAATGACCATGATGTTATTTATGCATCAAAAGGTTTTTGCTTTAAAGACCCCGAAGCGAAGGCAAAATATGGCAATGACAATTGCTATACCACCAAGCCAAAATTTTCGGATAAAGAACAACAACGACTTGACGCCATTAAAGATCGTCAGAAAGAATTGAACTGTAAATAATTACAGCTTCAAGCATTTTCAAGGATTAGACATGGTTTACGATGAGCAAAATATTTTCGCACGCATTATTCGCAACGAATTGCCTGCCATAAAAGTATATGAAGATGATCAAGTGTTGGCCTTTATGGACATCATGCCGCAAGCTGAAGGTCACACGCTGGTGATTCCCAAAACCCCTGCGTTAACCCTGCTTGATTTACCGCCAGAAGCTGCGGCTTATACCATTCAAATTGTGCAAAAAATTGCACAGGCGATGGAAAAAGCTTTAGAAGTGAAAGGCATTGTGTTGATGCAACTTTCCGGTGCAGCAGCGGGTCAAACCGTACCGCATGTGCACTTTCATCTTATTCCAAGTTCAGTTCATGAGCTGGGTAAACATGCCTTACAAATGGGTGATCAGGAAAAAATTAAAGCCTTGGCTGAAAAAATTAAAGCCGCGCTTTAAATTCTCATTTTTAATTGATCCAATGGAGCTTCGGCTCCATTTTTTATAAGCATATAATAAGAATAAAGAATTTCTTAATCTCCACCTCACTCAACAGTTCATTAAACTGTCATTGATCGTTCACTGCACTGTCATAAAGATTACAGATACTGCATTGCAAGCAGGTGAGCTTGTGTAGGTTGTCCTACATCAGCGTACTTAAAAAGCTATGTCAGGCTGTCGCCTTTAAAGATCGTGTTTTGGAGAAATATCAATGAAAAAATTGCTTCTTGCCGTAGCAATAACCAGTTTAAGCTTACATGCAGCACAAGCTGCGCCTACACTTTACGGTAAAGTAAACGTCAGCATTGATCAATTTAATAATAAAAGTTTTGGCAGTGAAAATGTCACCGAGGTGAATTCTAATTCATCCCGTATTGGGGTCAAAGGCGAAGAAAAAATTTCAGATCAACTTTCGGCTTTATATTTAGCAGAGTGGGAAATTAGTGTCGATGGCGATGAAGATGATAGCCAAACCTTTAAGAAACGTAATATCTATGCAGGATTAAAATGGAATGGTTTTGGCACCTTAAAAGCCGGTAACTATGACTCCTACTTTAAAACAGCCGCAGCCAGTAAAAATGATATTTTTAATGATCATAGCTTTGACATGACCAGCATGATCTATGGCGAAGAACGCCTAAAAAACGTGGTTGGTTTTGAAACCGATCCAAAACGACTGGCCGGTGTCGGTCTTAATATCATGCTGCAACAAGGTGAAGAAAATAAGGCTGACGGCGACAATGGCGTTGGTGATGCAATTTCCACTTCAATCACTTATGAAAATAAAGATTTAGGTTTAGCTTTGGCTTTGGCCGGTGACTTTGATGTGAAAGGCAAATACTCTGCCTCAAGTTTTGGCAGCAGCAAACAAGCCAGTGATGCTTTTCGCTTAACCGGCTCTTATGATTTAGCCAAAGTTGGTGTGGAAGGTTTAGGCTTAAATGCACTGTATCAAACGGCTGAAGCGACCTCTTCGGTAGGTAAAGCCTTAAACCTAGAAGAACAAGCATGGCTAATTAATGCCACCTATAAAATTGCGACTACACCTTGGACACTAAAAGCACAATACCAAACGGCGGATACCTCTTGGACAGGTAACGACCGCACAGTAGATCAATATGGTGTCGCTGTGGATTATACACTCAACAAACAAGCCAAACTGTATGGCTTACTGGCTCAGCAAAAACGTGACTGGGGCGCAGAAGATTCACAATCGGTGTTTGGCTTGGGCATGGAACTTAACTTTTAATAATCCTCTGGTTAACATTTTACTGTCCTTTTGATGTAATCCAAGACTGCCTTCGGGTGGTCTTTTGATGACAGTCCCGATAACCTTTGCCTTGCTCATCAGCATACCGATATTTGATTTTCCGCTATTACTTTTCAATGTATTTAAGTTTGAATTAAAATATCAATCAATCTCATTTATAAATACTCTTTAATGCATTAATAATATTCAACCATTTTAGTCAACTTTAAATATAATATATAACCATTTTAGTCGGGATTAAAAACAACAATACAAAGCATTTTAATCAACTTTAAAATAACAAAATTTAGTTTATTTTTTAACATTAATTATTTATAAGTTACTGTTAATTATATATAAAATAATATATATCTATTTTAATTATTTAACCTGTTTATCTTTGGTTAATTTTTGTATAATAAGCAACATAATGTTTTACAGATAGGCTTATGCGCATGAGCTTAATACCGAAAAACTTCAACCAGAAATTAGTTCGAGAGATCACAATCATATTAATAATTAAGATTGTTATTTTGTTGACTATTAAAAGCATCTGGTTTGACGCCCCTACTGTTCCCAAAAATTTTGACACTCAAGTTGCCGAGCGTATTGCCGGCAGTCCTTCCCCAATCAAGGAGACACGTTGATGATTTCTGAAAGCGTGGTCGATCTTTCGCGGTTCCAATTTGCAATGACCGCGATGTATCACTTTATTTTTATCCCACTGACCTTAGGTATGGCTTTTATTTTAGCCATCATGGAAACCACCTATGTGATTTCAGGTAAAGAAATTTACCGTGACATGACTAAGTTCTGGGGAAAACTCTTCGGTATTAACTTCGCCTTAGGAGTGACGACTGGTCTGACCATGGAGTTCCAGTTTGGTACCAACTGGGCCTATTACTCACATTATGTGGGTGATATTTTTGGTGCACCTTTGGCCATTGAAGGCCTGATGGCATTTTTCTTAGAGTCGACATTTATTGGTCTATTCTTCTTTGGTTGGGACCGACTAACCAAGGTTCAGCATTTGGCGGTAACGTGGTTGGTGGCTTTAGGCTCTAACTTATCCGCACTGTGGATTCTGATTGCCAATGGTTGGATGCAAAATCCCGTCGGTTCAGAGTTCAACTATCAAACCATGCGAATGGAATTGATTGACTTTGGCGCATTGATTTTTAATCCCGTGGCACAAGTTAAATTTGTCCACACCGTTTCAGCCGGTTATGTAACTGGTGCCATTTTTGTCATGGCAATTTCAAGTTACTACTTGCTGAAAAAGCGTGATTTACCCTTTGCACGTCGTTCATTCGCTATCGCGGCTATCTTCGGTTTAGCTTCGACCTTATCGGTTATTTTACTGGGCGATGAATCGGGTTACGAAATTGGTGATGTTCAAAAAACCAAACTTGCAGCTATTGAAGCAGAATGGGATACGCATCCTGCACCAGCATCGTTCACTTTATTTGGTATTCCGAATAAAGAAACCATGACCACAGATTATGCAGTTAGAATCCCATATCTCATGGGGATTATTGCAACACGCTCGACCACTCAACAAGTTACCGGTATTAAAGACTTATTGATTCAGCATGAAGAACGTATCCGCAATGGTATGGTGGCCTATGCACAACTTGAAAAACTGCGTGCGGGTGATACCTCACCAGAATTAAAAACTGCTTTTGATCAATCTCAAAAAGATTTAGGGTATGGCCTACTACTGAAAAAGTATGCGCCGAATGTGGTGGATGCAACTGAAGCCAATATTAAATCTGCCGCTCTAGATACCATTCCACACGTTCCAAGTTTATTCTGGGCATTCCGTGCCATGGTCGCGTCTGGTTTCCTTATGTTGTTATTGTTCGCTCTTGCAACCTATGCAGTGGCAAAACGCAACGCAGAAAGCAAACCTTGGTTACTTAAATTTGCACTGTTTTCGCTTCCGCTACCTTGGATTGCCGGTCAAACCGGTTGGTATGTGGCCGAAGTCGGTCGTCAACCATGGACCATTGGTGAAATTTTACCGACCCATCTTTCTACTTCAACTTTAAGTACTGGCGACATCTGGGGTTCAATCATTGCACTGGTTGCCTTCTATACCGTGCTTTTGATTATCGAAATGTATTTAATGATTAAGTTCTCTCGTCTTGGGCCAAGCTCATTGCATACGGGTAAATATCACTTCGAAAAACTTGAAGCACAAAACAAAGTCAATGATGAGGCGCAATCATGATCGAATATGAACTGCTCAAAATTATTTGGTGGGTGTTGGTTGGGGTATTGCTGATTGGTTTTGCTCTAACTGATGGTTTTGATATGGGCTCCATGGCTCTCATGCCATTTGTCGGTAAAGATGATAACGAACGTCGCGCCGCGATTAACACTATTGCTCCGCACTGGGAAGGCAACCAAGTTTGGTTCGTCACTGCCGGTGGTGCATTATTTGCAGCATGGCCAATGGTGTATGCCACTGCCTTTTCCGGCATGTACTGGGCACTGCTGTTGGTACTGTTCGCGCTATTCTTACGTCCGGTAGGCTTTGACTACCGCTCAAAACTAGAAAACGTGCAATGGCGTACCTCTTGGGATTGGGGTTTGGCGATTGGTGGTGCAGTTCCTGCGCTGGTTTTTGGCGTGGCATTCGGTAACTTATTCCTTGGCTTACCGTTTAATTTAGATGAAACAGTGCGTTCAACCTATAGCGGTAGCTTCTTTGCCTTACTCAACCCGTTTGCTTTAATCTGTGGCTTAGTCAGCCTATCAATGCTTTGCGCACACGGTGGTGCATGGCTGATGCTGCGTACCGATGGTGACTTACGCATGCGTTCAGCCAAAGCGACGCAAATTATGGGCATCCTGTTCTTGGTTTGCTTCTTGGGCGCAGGCGCTTGGTTATACTTCGGTGGTATTGAAGGCTATACCTTGGTTCAACCATTTGACACCAATGGCGTGGCGAATCCTTTAGCCAAAGAAGTACTGGCCACAGGTAACCACGGCTGGATGAACAACTACACGACTTATCCGATTATGATGCTTGCACCGATTATGGGTCTGCTCGGTGGTTTAATTGTGGTGTTGGGCGCCAGTAAAAATAAAGCCGGTTTTAGCTTTTTAGGTTCAAGCCTTGCTGTGATTGGCTCCATTCTTACCGCAGGTTTCGCGTTGTTCCCGTTCTTGATGCCATCTAGCATTAATCCGGCGATCAGCTTAACCATGTGGGATGCTGTTTCAAGTAAACATACGCTTACAGTAATGACCGTAGCAGCAGGCATCTTTGTTCCTCTTATCTTGGGTTACACCACATGGTGTTACTACAAAATGTGGGGCGTTATCACCAATAAACACGTTCAGGAAAACTCACACACTCTTTATTGAGTGCGTGTACAAGGAGAATAGATATGTGGTATTTCGCTTGGATTCTTGGAATTTTAATGGCGTGTTTTGCAGGTATATTAAGTGCGCTTTATATCGAACACAATCAAGATTTGGATGAGGAATAAAAAATGACTGACGTTGTAGTGCCCGAAAAGAGCCAAAAGCCTAACAAGTTGGTTATGGCCATTTCATTTTTGTTGGCATTGCCGCTTGCAGCTGTTTTACTCATTCATCCAGCATTAATTTTAGATGCCAATGGTGAATATAGTCACCGCGTGATGATGTTGATTATGATCGGCATTTCGGGTGGCTTTGTTTACGGGGTAGGCTTTATTCCAAAGTTTTGGTTATGGAAATGGATGTTTAGTCCTTTTCTTTCATGGCCACTTATGCTTTGGGGTTACTACACTTGGTTCGTGATTTAAATTAAAAAAGCCCTCATCTGAGGGCTTTTTTAATGGCTTTCATGCCTGTTTTTAAACCATCGAAATAGCTGATTAAACATCAAAACCATCACTAAATTTTATCTAACAAGCAGACGCATTATAAAAACAAACAATCGCTTCAGCTTATATATCGATAATTTATTCGGCAGACTTGACCACCACCAACCTTTTTTGAACAAACTCCGAGAATCCAATATCAGCCAATTCATGCCCATAACCTGAACGTTTTACCCCACCAAAGGGTAATTCAGGTGAAGATGCAGTGTACCAATTAATCCACAACATACCGGTTTCAATACGCGATGCTAATTTTTTAGCGCGCTCAATATCTTTTGAATGAATAGCACCGCCTAAACCATAATTTGAGTTATTGGCAATCTCAACAATCTCATCATCATCTTTGGCAATATAAATCTGTGCCACTGGGCCAAAGAACTCTTCATACCATGCGTCATTGTCGATACTAATATTTTCTAAAATCGTAGGTTCAAAGAAGAAACCTTGACCTTGGACGGGATTACCGCCTGTGAGCAATGTCGCACCCTGTTTAACGGCTTTTTGTACCTGTTTATACAGCTTATCTGTGGCATCTTTTGATGATAATGGCCCCAATTGAGTGCTTTCATCGAGCGGATCACCAATTTTTATCGCTTTAAAGGCCTCTAACATGCCCTGTCTAAACTGCGCTGCAATCTTTTCATGCAAAATAAAACGTTTAGCGGCGGTACATACCTGTCCTGCATTATTGAGACGTGCCTGACAACCAATGGTAATGGCTTTTTCCATATCGGCATCATCTAGCACCACAAAAACGTCATTCCCTCCGAGCTCTAGCGTCGATTTTTTCAGATGTTTACCCGCTTGCTGAGCAACTACACTACCGGCACCTTCTGAACCTGTTAACGCCACACCTTGAACCCGTTGATCAGCAATAATTTCTGCCACTTGATCAGGGCTAATAAATAGATTGGTGAAAGCACCATCTGGCGCACCAGCATCACGAATTAACGCTTCAAATTTTTCAGCGCACTGCGGCACAATACTGGCATGTTTCAGCATGACCGGATTACCAATGGCATAGTTTGGTGCAAAAACGCGCATCAATTGGTAAAACGGGAAATTCCACGGCTCTACTGCCATGATTAGACCCAGCGGATGATTTTCTACCCATGCCTCACCCAAGTCAGTCGGATATTGCACCGGTTTCAAAAATTCTGCTGCCTGAGCACTGTAATAACGTGCAATTCCCGCACAAAGCTCAATTTCATCTCGGCCTTGGGCAATTAATTTACCCATTTCACTACTCATCAGAGTAGCCAACTGTTCTTTTTGTTCTAATAAAAGATCTGCAAATTTTAGCAACACGTCTAATCGCTGCGGCAAGTGATCGTGCTGTGACCAGTCTGATTTAAACAGTGCCTGTGCACGCGCTAGCGTTTGGTCAATTTTTTGTTGATCATGAGGAGTAAATGTTTTAACAACTTCGCCTGTAGCAGGATTTACCGATTGGTAAGCCATAAAAATCTCCAGTCAGTGTATCGTTATAATTTGAATATAGCGCAGCATCTATAAATCATGCGATGCACATCCAACATAAAGTGCTTTAGTGCAATCGCATAGCGCCAGCAGCAAAAAAGTATCACAACCACCACGTAAGCCAACAAAACCTCATAGAACTGAAATTTTTTTATTATTTTAAGAGTGAGCTTCAACCATCCGATTGATTGGCCTAAAGACCGAGTGTTTTATTCTGTTGCTGAGTAGATGTAGGAGTTCATTGATTTTAGTGTATAGGATCAGATTGATAATTTAAGCCGATTAAAAAAGCAGATTCTATCTATAGAATCTGCTTCACGTTCAACATTCACTTTGGTCAGCTTGTCGCATTACCCTATTCCTAACCTGCTGACTCATTTTATCTTGGCATGCTTTATCGCTGTAATTAAATAATCTATAGATTTATCACTCAGCGATGGGTGTGAATCGACATCACAATCCCCATACTGGCCAGCATTGAAATGACCGCCGTTCCGCCGTAACTCATCAAAGGTAAAGGATCGCCTGTTACGGGTAAAATACCACTGACCATACCGGTACTTAAAAAGACAAAGAAGAAGAAGGTCAGACCAATTGCGCCGGCAAATAAACGTCCAAAATTATGAAAACAGTCCATGCCAATCATTAAACAACGAATAATAATGGCGGCAAATAAGCTGATCAGCAAAAACACCCCAATAAAGCCAAACTCTTCAGCATAGGTTGACATAATAAAATCGGTATGGTGTTCAGGCAAATACCCCAAATGCGATTGTGTGCCACCGAGATAGCCTTTACCGGTTAAGCCGCCTGAACCAATGGCAATTTTAGATTGAATAATATTCCAACCTGCACCCAAAGCGTCAGACTCTGGATCAAATAATGTAATCACACGTTTTTTCTGATATTCCTGAAACACGAACATCCATAATGCCGGTGCAGCAACGGCCAGTGCAGATAATGCGCCTAAAATTAACTTCCACGACATGCCACTTAAAAACAGTACAAAAATACCCGGAATAATCAGTCCGATATTTAAATCGGGTTGCAAGGCCACCAATACAAAAGGAATCAGCATCAACACCAAGGCGATGATAATATCCAAAAGTTTAGGTGGAAACGGCCGACGAGCAAAGAACCATGCCATCATTAATGGCATTGCAAATTTCATTAACTCGCTGGGCTGCATACTGCCAATACCGGGTAAACTGATCCAGCGTCTTGCGCCCATGCGTGTTTCACCCACCAACAGCACCAAAATTAACGACACCACACCCAAGACATAGAAAAATGGACTAATTGCTTGATAGACTTTCGGTGGAATTTGCGCACAGATAAAAAGCGCAATAAAACCGACACCAAAGCTGATTGCTTGGCGTAATACCATTTGTGAGTCTTGTCCAGAGGCGCTATACACCACCATTAAACCTAAGGCGGCGTTTAGAAGTAAAAAACACAATAACCACGGATCTAAATGTAGTTTTTTCCAACGTGATGCGTCATGTTTAATGCTTCTACCATCACGTAAAGCGTGACGTAAAAAACGATACTGCTGAGATGGTATCATTTGAAATGTTTAGACGTGTAAATGAGATGGCGAATTATAAATTCAAAGCGTACCAGATCCTATATCTACGATACATTTTAATTTTATTTTTGTGCATTGAGAATGAGTTTGGCCAACTCTAAATCATCGCTATAGGTGATTTTAATATTGTCTGAACGGCCTTGTACAACTTTCACGACTGCGCCCATATGCTCTAACGCACTGGCTTCATCCGTAATATGTGCACCATCTTTTAAAGCCTGCTCAATGGCTTGCTTTAATAGTCCTAGTTTTGCAATCTGCGGCGTTTGCGCTTGCCATAAAAAGTCGCGGCTGACCGTACTTTGAATCTGCTCGGCCTGTTTCACACATTTGAGCGTATCTCGAACGGGAATCGCTAAAATTGCACTACAGTTTTCGGTGATGGCAGTATGAATCAGTCGTGACAAGCACTTTTGCGTAACACAAGGACGAGCCGCATCATGCACCAAAACCCAATCATCATCACTGGCTATTGGGCTTAAATAATGTAAAGCATTCAAAACAGAATCAACACGCTCTACCCCGCCTATACAAAAATGCGTTTGATCGGACTGAGCAAAATTAAGCGTTCGGGCAAAATCATCCCTCGCGCCAATGGCTAAAACATAACCGCTTAATGACAAGTGATTTAAACGACCAATGGTGTGTTCTAAAACAGTTTGATCGTCGATCATTTGATACTGTTTAAGCGCAGTCTGAGAAAAACGACGTCCAGAACCGGCAGCCGGAATGACCGCCCAAATTTTAGGGTGTGTCTGCGCTAGAAACTTGATTGGCGTCTTCATTGGTTCTTAAATCCACTTGAGCATTGGGATCGATATAGATGGGTTTATACTGCGTGCCAATCATACTCATTTGCACAAAGGTTTCATGCGGCTTAATTAAACCTAAATCTAAACGGGCATGTTCTTCAATGGCTTCAATACCATTTTTTAAATCGTAGACTTCGGCTGCAAGAACGCGATTACGCTCTCTTAATTCGCCATTTATTTCTGTTTGTTGTTGAATTTTTTGTGCTAATTTTTGATGGTCATTGTAACCACCTTCCCCAAACCAAAATAAATACTGAAACCCTGCGATCAAAATGATCGCAAGGCCCAATAATATTTTACTCATCAAGGAGTCAAATATATTTAACATAAATCGCATTCAGCCGCTTAGTTCAAAGCTTTGAATTCAGCTTTACCGCGATATGCAGCATGCGTCAACTCTTCAATACGAAGCAGCTGATTATATTTAGCAACACGATCAGAACGACACAGTGAACCCGTTTTAATTTGACCGGCTGCAGTACCAACAGCTAAATCAGCAATGGTTGAATCTTCAGTTTCACCTGAACGATGCGAAATTACCGTCGAGTAACCATTGGCTTTTGCCATGTAGATGGCATCTAAAGTTTCAGTCAAGGTACCAATTTGGTTGTATTTGATTAAGATCGAGTTGGCGACTTTATCATTAATACCACGTTGTAAAATCTTAGGGTTGGTTACGAATAAATCATCACCAACCAATTGGATTTTATCGCCCAAAATTGAGGTTAAATATGACCAACCTTCCCAATCGGACTCATCCAAACCATCTTCAATTGAGATAATTGGATATTGCTTGGCTAGGCCAGCTAGATAGTCAGAAAATTGATGACTTGAGAATGCTTTGTTGCCTTCACCTGCCAGAATATATTGACCATCTTTATAAAATTCAGTTGCTGCACAGTCTAGTGCAAGCATGATATCAGAACCTGCTTTGTAGCCCGTTTGACCAATTGCTTCAAGAATAACGGTAATTGCTTCTTCATTTGAACGTAAGTTCGGCGCAAAACCGCCTTCATCACCAACTGCAGTATTTAAACCTTTTTTATTTAACACTGATTTTAAAGAATGGAAGATTTCCGCACCGGCACGTAACGCTTCAGAGAATGAAGTAAAGCCTACTGGCTCAATCATAAATTCTTGAATATCAACGTTATTGTCTGCATGTGAACCACCATTGATAATGTTCATCATGGGTACAGGCATGGTTAAAATTGTTTGACCACGTAAGTCTGCGATATATTGAAACAATGGAATTTTCTTTTCATTGGCAGCTGCACGTGCTGCTGCTAAAGAAACGGCTAAAGTGGCATTTGCACCTAGTTTTTCTTTATTTTCAGTACCATCAAGATCAATCATCTTTTGGTCAATTTCTTTTTGTTCAAATACCGAAGTACCGATCAAAAGATCACGAATTAATGTGTTTACGTTATTTACCGCAGTGCGAACACCTTTGCCTAAATAACGTGCTTTATCGCCATCACGAAGTTCTAAAGCTTCACGAGAACCAGTTGAAGCACCAGAGGGTGCACATGCACGACCAACCACACCAGATTCTAAGATTACATCTGCTTCGATGGTAGGATTACCACGAGAGTCCAAAATTTCACGTGCACGAATGTCAACGATTTGACTCATGAACAATTCCTCAGTTGATTGAATAACGAGATGCGATGAGTGCATCAATGAGTATCTAACGCTTTGAATCCTTTAACCAAAGTATCCAATTGTTTTAATTGTGCCAAAAATGGTTCCAGTTGCGACATACGCAGTGCACATGGACCGTCACATTTGGCATGTTCTGGGTCTGGATGCGCTTCTAAAAATAAGCCTGCCAAACCGGTTGCCATACCAGCACGTGCCAATGTGGTAATTTGCGCACGGCGACCACCAGCTGAATCACTACGACCACCCGGTGTTTGCAGCGCGTGTGTTACATCAAAAAATACTGGCACATTCATCTCTTTCATGAGATCAAAGCCCAGCATATCTACCACTAAATTGTTATACCCAAAGGCTGAACCACGTTCACATAAAATCAGCTTGTCATTTCCGGCTTCTAAGCATTTATTCAGAATATGACGCATCTCATGCGGTGCAAGAAATTGAGCTTTTTTGATGTTAATAATGGCATCAGTTTTTGCGATGGCTTCAACCAAATCAGTTTGACGGCTTAAAAAAGCCGGCAACTGAATAATGTCCGCCACTTGTGCAACAGCTTCGGCTTGATACGGTTCATGTACATCCGTGATAATCGGCACATTGAACTGTTTTTTAATGTCAGCTAACCACTCAAGACCTTTTTCTAGCCCTGGGCCACGAAAAGAGTTCAGACTAGAGCGATTGGCTTTATCAAAGCTGGCTTTAAAGACGTATGGGATCTCTAAACGCTGACAGATATCCACATACGTTTCAGCTATTTCAAAAGCAAGGTCTTTAGATTCAAGTACGTTCATACCGCCGAACAATACAAATGGCAAATGATTTGCCATTTGTATATCGCCTAAACGTACAATTTCTTGTGGTTTTAATGATGACATTTAAACGTCCCTAGTTTAATCCGAACACATTATGACTTGGTTTTTTGATACTGGTTTTTAGCGGCATCAATAAAGCTTGCAAATAATGGATGGCCATCGCGTGGAGAACTGGTAAATTCTGGATGGAATTGTACCGCAATAAACCAAGGATGTTGAGGAATTTCAACTGTTTCAACCAAGTGTTGCACCGGTGAATAACCAGAAATTTTCATGCCCGCTTCTTCAAGCACCGGAATATAACGGTTGTTCATCTCGTAGCGATGACGATGGCGCTCGATAATATCAGCACTACCATACACGTCACAAATTTTTGTACCGGCAACCAATTCTGATTTTTGTGCACCTAAACGCATAGTGCCGCCTAAATCAGACTCAACAGAACGCTGTTGCACTTCACCGCGCTCATCCAACCATTCAGTAATTAAACCAATCAATGGCGATTTGGTTGAACGATTAAATTCAGTCGAGGTTGCATCAGTAATACCGGCCACATTACGTGCGTATTCAATCACTGCAAGTTGCATCCCTAAACAAATACCGAGGAATGGCACACCGTTTTCACGCGCAAATTGAATGGCTTGCATTTTACCTTCTGTACCACGCTCACCAAAACCGCCCGGCACCAAAATGGCATCCATATCTTTTAATACGCTGGCCACATCTTGACTTTCAAGCTCTTCAGCATTGATATATTCAATTTGAACTTTAACGCGGTTTTGAATGCCGGCATGCAATAGTGCTTCATTGACCGATTTATAGGCATCTGGCAATTCAACATATTTACCGACCATGGCAACGCGCACGGTATATTCAGGATTAAATAATGCTTCGACCACATTATCCCAATCGGTTAAATCCGCTTCAGGTAAGTCGTTATAACCAAAACGTTCACAGATTAAATCATCCACATTTTGCTCGTAAAACGTGCGTGGAATTTCATAAATAGAGCGTGCATCTTTACACACGACAACAGCGCGCGCTTGAACGTTAGTGAACAAAGCAATTTTACGCGTCGTATCTGCATCGACATCGTATTCAGTACGACAGATTAAGATGTCCGGCTGAATACCAATAGATAACAACTCTTTAACCGAATGCTGTGTTGGTTTGGTTTTAAGTTCAGCGGCCGATTTAATATAAGGCAACAAGGTTAAATGCATCAGCATGGTCCGATTATGACCAAGCTCAACCATTAACTGACGAACAGATTCCATGAATGGGAGAGATTCAATGTCACCAACTGTTCCACCAATTTCAACAATTGCCACGTCGTAGCCTTCACCTGCGCGAAGGACACGTTCTTTAATATTATCGGTAATATGGGGAATAACTTGGACTGTACCGCCCAGATAGTCACCACGACGTTCTTTGTTTAAGACATCTTGGTAAACACGACCTGAAGTAAAGTTATTCAATTTGGTCATTTTTGCACGACGCAAGAAACGTTCGTAATAACCCAAATCTAGGTCAGTTTCAGCACCATCTTCGGTAACAAAAACTTCACCATGCTGGAATGGGCTCATTGTCCCTGGATCGACATTAATGTATGGATCCATTTTGACCATGGTTACTTTTAAACCACGGGCTTCTAAAAGTGCAGCAACTGAAGCAGCTGAAATACCTTTACCTAGTGATGAAACTACACCACCAGTCACGAAAATAAAATGGGTCATTGGGTTTCTCGTACGATCGAGCCTAAAGCGGCCTACAATGTTGCGCAATTTTACTTTACTCTGTACCTATAAAGCAAAGTCAATCCGCATCAATTCATAGAACAATAAACAATTGGTTATTCTATCAGCATTTCCGATAAAAAATTAGTGTACTGAAGCAGGATTTCTATATTCATATTTACTGTTATAATAGTTGCATCCTATCGATGCTTTATTTTGTGCAATTATGAATAAAAAACTTTTAATCTGTGGGGCAATTGCTGCTGCTCTTGTACTTACTGCTTGTGTAAAAAAAGAAGAGCCCAAGCAAGATGAACCAAAACAGCCTGAAACCACCTTACAACCCGAAACGGTGACTGTAATTGAGCCTGCACCCATGCAACCACTCGAACCCATTGAAAGCGATGAACCCGAAATTCCTGCACGCGTAGAAATTGAACGTCAGGAAACGGCCAACACCACCACTGAAATTCGCCGAGAAGTGCGACCAGTTGAACCTACAGCACAAGAGCCAACCAAGGTTGAACCAGCAAAACCGACGCCGGCACCAGCACCCAAAGTAGAAGCTCCTAAACCACCAACAGCGAAAATTGAAAGCAAACCAACGCCAAGTAAACCAAGCAGTGCTAGCTCTCAATCTGAAGATGATGCGATTGCGGCGGCCATTGCTGCTGCAACGCCAGCACTTAACAACTAAGTTCAATTTAATTTAAAATACAAGAAACCCAGTGCTGATACTGGGTTTTTTATTGTCTATTCAATGGATCTATCTTTATATGTGCTCTTGCCAGTAAAACTGTACTATTAGTTAAATTTAAAACCACGCAATATTAATTTTATCGTGATTCTAGAACATATTTTTCTATTTAGCTTCATGGCACCATAACTGTTAATCCTTTAGCTTACTTTCACCGGATTAATAAGGTAAAAATACACTAAAAGATAAATGAGCAGAAATAGTGAAAGCCATAAATAGGTATCGATTATATTAAAACTTCTTAAGAATTTAAGCATTTTTATTCCTCTAAATACAAATTATTATAATTATCACTTTAAAATTTTATAAATTTAATTCTTTTTAAATCATAAATATACAGATAAAAAACACATCTTATATATTTCGTTTTTTATTCTTAAAACGATATTATTTTTATATACTTTAAAGTTAAATCATTAAGTAGCATATTTATTATATTCTGACTATTACACTCATCGCTTTATCAAAAATTAAAAAACCAATAATATTTTCAAGATGACTTCAAATAATGGAATGTTCCACTAATGATTAAAAAATGCTGTGATTTATTGCAATATCATCATTTAACTATTGGCTTTATTGAAAGCGCCAGTGCTGGCTATCTGTCTAGTCAGTTTGCGCTGTATAAAAATAGTGGGGCTGATATTTTGCT
>NZ_JXBK01000001.1:1500383-1524505 GCF_000816495.1 Acinetobacter harbinensis | reverse complement strand
CTGATCAGCTATGATCCATGGATAAAGATTCATATTTTAAACATTTCAGCCAGACTGATTGAGCAATACACGGCGGAATCCAAGCAAGTCACAGAAGCAATGGCGCGGCAGGGCAAAATATTATTGAGCAGAGCGGATATGGTGGTGGCCTGCACAGGATTACTTAAGTCCGGCGGCAGTGCTACAGAAATAAAACCCGAAGGTACATTTTTTATCTCAATTTTATATTTAAATAACAGCTATAACTTTGATTATTTTATTCTGGATACAGCAGAAAAAAGACTGATACTGCTCACAGAATATGTGGCTGAAGCAATTATAACGATTCTTGAAGGATTGCATTGATGATAAAATTGAACGGTATATTCTATGCTTTAACTCTACTGCCCTGCACCGCATTTGCAACAGTCGGCGGACCGCAGACTGTAGAATTTTTAGGTTATGAGGCAAAAGCGCAAAAAGTCTATTTACTTAAACATTACCAAGATGGTCGCGGTCGCTTACCGCAGCTGTACTATTATCAATTTAAAAACACTCAGCAACCTGAAAAACTGATTCAAGTCAATTCACTCTATATCAATCCAAAAACTCAAAAAATCGACTACGATCAAGATAGCCGAAAATTTGATCAAGAAATTCTTAAGATTAAAAAACGGCTACAACCACTTCAGCCGATTCATCAAGAAAATATCAAAATTCAGATCGTCAATAAGACCACATCAAAGGAGAAGTCTTACTTTGACCCGAGCACTTATATCCCTCGATATACCTATCGCTACCAGCTAAAAATGAATCATCATCAGAGTCAAATGCAGCAAGCTGTAGATTATGGCCAAGGCTTAAGCGTCTCACAAGCCTATAAAATTCCACAGCAGCAAAAAATAGTGGTGGCGGTTAAATACTTAGGCATTCCTTTTGAAAGCGGTTACAGCATCGAAGATGCCGTTTTATTGAGCGCCAAAAAATAAAGCCTCATGAGAGGCTTTATGAATCAATTTTACTTTTACGCGGCAGTACGCTCGGTGATTGGCAGTACTTTACGCAGTTCTGGACCCGTATATTCCGCACTTGGACGAATAATACGATTGTCTGCGCGCTGCTCCATCACATGTGCTGCCCAACCCGTAACGCGGCTCATGACAAAAATTGGCGTGAACAGTTTGGTGGCAATATCCATAAAGTGATAGGCCGAAGCATGAAAGAAATCAGCATTACAGAATAATTTTTTCTCACGCCACATCACTTCTTCACAGCGTACCGACACTGGGTAAAGTACCGTATCACCAACGTCTTGGGCCAAACGTTCTGCCCAAATTTTAATAATGTCGTTACGAGGATCATTGTCTTTATAAATGGCATGACCAAAGCCCATGACTTTTTCTTTACGCTCAAGTTTGCCCAGCATTTCACGCTCAGCTTCATCGGCCGAAGTCCAGTTTTCAATCATCTCCATCGCGGCTTCATTGGCACCACCATGCAATGGACCACGCAATGAACCAATTGCACCCGTAATACATGAATGCATGTCGGATAAGGTTGATGCGCAAACGCGTGCGGTAAAGGTGGAGGCGTTAAATTCATGCTCTGCATATAAAATAAGCGACACATTCATTACTTGTTCATGCAACTCATTCGGCTTTTCACCGCGCAGCAAATGCAAGAATTGCGCGCCAATTGAATCGTCATCCGTATTTTCTTCAATACGTACGCCATCATGGCTAAAACGATACCAATAACAAATAATGGCCGGTAATGTCGCTAAAATACGATCGGCGACATCTTGCTGCTGCTCAAACGACTGTTCCGTTTCTAAGTTACCCAGCATTGATACACCCGTACGCATCACATCCATTGGATGGGAGTCAGCAGGAATACGCTCAAGGACTTCTTTTAACGCTTGCGGCAGTGTACGCAATGATTTTAATTTGGCTTTATAAGTTTTTAATTCTTCAGCAGTGGGCAATTCACCAAAAAAAATCAAATAAGCCACTTCTTCAAATTGACAGTTCTCGGCAAGATCTTGCACGTCATAACCCCGATAGGTTAAACCTGCGCCACTTTTACCTACGGTTGAAAGTGCTGTTTTTCCGGCCACTTGTCCGCGCAATCCTGCGCCTGAGAGTATTTTTCCTTCAGCCATTTTTTAATTCTCCATTTTTAAGTCATTATTTAAACAGTTTATCTAAAGTATTCTCAAAGGTATGATAATCAAGAAATTGATATAGCTCTTTGCGTTGTTGCATCGAATCGAGCACATTGACCTGTGTGCCATTTTCACGAATGGAACGCATCACTTCTAACGCTGCTTTTTGCATGGCACGTGTAGCAGATAACGGATAAAGCACCATTGAAATACCTTGCTCGCCCAATTCATCCACGGTGTAATAAGGCGTGTCACCAAATTCGGTGATATTGGCTAAAACGGGTACACCAACGGCATCACACACCGTACGGTACATGGTGATATCCGTCATCGCTTCAGCAAAAATAGCATCCGCACCCGCTTCTACACAGGCACAAGCACGATCAATCACAGCTTGTAAGCCTTCTTTTTGTAGCGCATCGGTACGTGCCATCACCACAAAATCAGAATCAGTTTTGGCATCGACTGCCGCTTTAATCCGATCAACCATTTCTTGTTGCGTGACAATTTCTTTATTTGGACGATGACCACAACGTTTTTGTGCCACTTGATCTTCAATATGCACTGCCGCAGCACCTGCTGCAATCATTTGCTTGACGGTACGCGCGATATTAAATGCACCACCCCAACCCGTGTCAATGTCGACCAACAAGGGTGTATCTACACGCTCGGTAATCCGGCGCACATCTTCTAACACATTGTCCAAACTGGTCATGCCCAAGTCAGGTAAACCATAAGAATAATTAGCAACGCCGGCGCCAGACACATAAATGGCTTTATAACCGACTTCTTTTGCCATCATGGCTGCATAGGCATTCACTGTGCCAATAATTTGTAAAGGTTTTTCCACTTCCAGTGCTTGTCTAAATTTTAAGCCTGCAGACATTTGTTGTGTCATATTCCTTTCCACAGTTTCATTTTATTGATCGAATTTTGAGTATAGCTGCAAAATTATTGATCACTCATTCTTTTTAGAATCTATACTCTAAAACTTTAGTCAAATATTCAGCAAAACTATAGTGTTATTTTATTTTGTCATACCACTGCCTTAGGCGGCCCTTACGTTAAGCAAGAAAGTTGTGCATATTTTTGCTATCATTGCAATTGTTTTCATTTCTTTGACTGTTGACGTTATAAGGCTCTATGCACGAATTTGTTCAATTAGAAACATTAGGTCGCGACACACCACAAACAAAACGTGGTCATGAACGATGCCTATCACTTTTACTGAGCGCAAATGAGCTATTTTTAGAACGCGGTTATGATGCAGTCTCTTTAGATGATATTGTCCATCACGCCGGTGGCTCTAAAGCATCGATTTATAAGTTTTTTGGCAATAAAGAAGGTTTATTTACCGCCATTTGTGATTATCGCCGTGAACAGTTTTTTAAAGACATTTGCTCCCCTTTTGAGCACGATCAAGACAATCTAAAAGCCTATCTTATTGATAATTTATTGAACTTTCATCGCCATTTATTACAACCTGAAAATGCAGCATTTATGCGTTTGGTGTTAGAACGCACCCAACACAGTGCAGAACTTGCACTGTATATTCACGAGCAAGGCCCTAAACATATTCAATCGGCCATTGCATGCGCCTTAGAAAAGGCCCACTCTAATGGTTTATTGCTCTGTGAAAATCCGATTTATTCGGCACAATTTTATTTTGGTATTTTAAGAAATTTAGAATGGCGTATTTTAATGGGCATTCCTAACCAAGAAAATGATCAAGAAACCATCGAATACATTAATTATTGTGTCGATTTGTTTTTAAAAGGCCATCAAAAAGTTTAGTTTTTTTGCAATTCTGTTCGCTTATAGTATATTAATCGATTCCCTTTTCACTTTTAACCAACCAACAACTAATTGTTGTTTTGTTTTCTATTCAGCAATTATTGTGGAGTAACCATGGCTCTACGTCACTTTTTAACCTTACGTGATTTATCGACTTTAGAACTGAATCAAATTCTGCAGCGCGCCATTGAGTTAAAACGCAAGCAACATAGCCATGAGGTATTCCAGCCTTTTGTCGGTAAAGTAATGGGTATGATTTTTGAAAAATCTAGCACCCGCACACGTGTTTCGTTTGAAGCAGGTATGAGTCAATTTGGGGGCAGTGCAATTTTCTTGTCTTCGCGTGACACACAATTGGGTCGCGGCGAACCGATTGAAGATTCCGCACGAGTGATTTCAAGCATGTTGGACATTATTATGATCCGCACCTTTGGTCATGACATCGTAGAACGCTTTGCTTCGTATTCCAAAGTTCCTATTATTAATGCGCTAACTGATGATCATCACCCGTGTCAATTGCTTGCCGATATGCAAACTTTCCTTGAACAGCGCGGCGAGATTAAAGGCAAAACAGTGGCGTGGATTGGGGATGGCAACAATATGTGCAACTCCTACATTGAAGCGGCGCATATGTGGGGCTTTAATTTAAAAATTGCTTCACCGAAAGGCTATGAGCCACAAGAAAAATTCTTATCAGAATTTGCACATTGTGTGGAATTGGTCGGTTCAGCCGAAGATGCTGCGGTGAATGCAGATCTTATCGTGACTGATGTTTGGGCCAGCATGGGACAAGAAGAAGAGCAAAAAATTCGCGAAAAAGCCTTTGCTGATTTTCAAATTAATGAAAAATTGATGGATTTGGCCCATTCAGATTGCTTATTTATGCACTGTTTACCGGCGCATCGCGGGGAAGAAGTTTCTGAGAATATGTTGGACCATAAAAATGCCGTGGTCTGGGATGAAGCAGAAAATCGTCTCCATGCACAAAAAGCATTGGTTGAGTTCTTACTCAATGAAAACTTGAAAAAAAACTAAGCGATAAAAAAGATATTTAAAATGAAGCACCCACGGGTGCTTTTTTTATCTACACAACCGAAACATCCAATTCATAAATTCGATAAGAGCTTATACATATGCTATTTAAAAAAATTATTTTATGCCTCAGTATTCTATCTTTAACCCATCTTGCACATGCTGAAGCTACTGAATTAGATCAATACTTTATCAATAAACAAATAATCGATTCTGCTTATAAAATTAAAAATCCAAAGGCTTTAAATGAAATTTTAACCGTCATGAGCGATGAAGATTCACGCACCATGCCCTATCAAGTTGATCAAAATACTTTAATTGAAAAATTACGTTTATATTCAGACCATATTGATATTCAAGGTATTATTACCACAGCAGATTTCTCTCAGTTTGCAGCAGACATCGGCGATAAAGCCATTAAAAAACTGATCAAAGATAATCTGATTCAAAATTGCGCACTCCTTTTTGAGCATGAATTTCAGCGTGTTAACCCTTATTATGTACAAGTCCATTTAAGCGCTACAGATAAAAGCTATGCCATCAAAATTAAAAATAGCCAATGCCAATTTTAATTCTCTAGCTTGATGCGTTAGTACGCTAACGTATCAATCCTTGTGGCTGTAAAATAATCAGCATTGCACCGAAGATTACCACCAAGCCACCGACGATATCCCAACGGGTTAAAGCCACTTGATCTACATAACGCAGCCACAGCAAGGCGCTAAAAATATAAATCCCACCATAAGCCGCATAGGTTCGACCCGACGCTGTCGGATGTAAACTCAGTAGCCACACAAACAATGCCAAACTAAGCACTGTTGGCAACCACAACCAAGCTGATTTGGCTTGATTTAAGATTAAATAGGGAAAATAACAACCTAAAATTTCCGCCAATGCCGTCATAAAGAACAATGCAAACGTACTGATCAGTTTGGTAATATCAATATCCATAAATTCACTTCGCTTTAACCTTCTTTTTTTAACCTAAAATAGATGATTTATACTTCACAATAATAAGTATCAGCCGCAAAAAACCCGTGCAAGCACGGGTTTTTTAACGATTGAAAAGTTTATGCTGGCTCAGCAGTTTGATCTTCAAATACTTCTAAAATCAAACCGACGGCTTTGCCATCTTCTTTTTTGACTGATACAGCCACATTGCCACCATGTTCAGCCAACTCACCAAACAGAATCATTTCAGCCAGTGGTTTTTTCAAGTGTTCTTGAATCAATCGTTGCATTGGTCGTGCACCCATTAAACGATCATAGCCTTGTTCGGCCAGCCATTCACGTGCGCTTTGATCCACTTCCAGAATCACTTTTTTATCATCAAGCTGTGCTTGTAATTCGGTTAAGAATTTATCCACCACACTTTCAATGACCGTGGTTGGCAATGAATTAAACTGAATCACGCCATCTAAACGGTTACGAAACTCTGGAGAAAAAGCTTTCTTCATCGCATCTTGATTGTCATTGCTGTTGTCTTGCTCGACAAACCCAATGCTGCTGCGAGAAATACTTTCTGCACCCACATTAGTGGTCAATACCAAAATAACGTTCCGGAAGTCAGACTTGCGGCCATTGTTATCGGTTAATGCGCCATGATCCATGATTTGTAAAAGCAAATTAAACACATCGGGATGGGCTTTTTCAATTTCATCGAGCAACAAGACACAATGCGGATTTTTATGAATCGCATCGGTCAATAAACCGCCCTGATCAAAACCGACATAGCCAGGAGGTGCGCCAATTAAACGTGAAACAGCATGACGCTCCATATATTCCGACATATCAAAACGTACCAACTCCACACCCAGCAATCTTGCCAACTGTTTCGTGACTTCGGTTTTACCCACACCTGTAGGACCGGCAAAAACAAAACTACCGACCGGTTTATCAGGGGATTTCAAACCAGCACGTGATAATTTAATCGCTGAGCCAAGTGCTTCAATGGCTGCATCTTGCCCAAACACCACACGTTTAAGATCGCGCTCAAGATTACCCAATACGGTTTTATCATCTTTAGAGACCGTTTTAGGTGGAATACGGGCAATTTTCGAAATAATATCTTCGATATTTTCAACCGTAATTAAACTGTCATCTTGTTCAACTTTTAAACGGCGCTGTGCGCCTGCCTCATCAATCACATCAATGGCTTTATCCGGTAAAAAGCGATCGTTGATAAATTTGGCCGAAAGCTCAACTGCGGCAACCAAAGATTTATCGTCATATTTCACATGATGAAAATCTTCAAATTTCGATTTTAAACCGCGTAAAATATCAATGGTTTCAGAAATAGACGGCTCATTGACATCAATCTTTTGGAAACGACGAGACAACGCATGGTCTTTTTCAAATACTTGGCGATATTCTTGGAATGTGGTCGAACCGATACAACGCAATGATCCGTTAGATAGCGCTGGTTTAATTAAGTTTGATGCATCCATAGTGCTGCCCATACTAGAGCCTGCACCAATAATCATATGAATTTCATCAATAAATAAAATTGCTTCGGGTTTTTTCTTTAACGCATTCAACAATTGTTTTAAGCGTTTTTCAAAATCACCGCGATATTTAGTCCCAGCAACCAAAGCGCCAATATCTAAACTAAACACTTCCGCATTGGCCAATGGTTTCGGCGCCTTACCATGCACAATAAGCCATGCTAAGCCTTCGGCAATTGAGGTTTTACCCACACCCGGATCACCGACCAATAAAGGATTATTTTTGCGACGTCGACATAAAATTTGTGCAGCGCGCTCAATTTCTTTTTCACGACCAATTAAAGGATCAGTTTTTCCTTTTTGTGCTTCGGTATTTAAATTGGTGGTATATAAATCTAGTGGGCCAGCATTTGCAGAAGCGCTGGTTTCACCTTCTAAATCTTCAGTTTCTTCTTCAGCCTGCACTTCTTCTTTGTGTGCACCATGCGATAAATATTGCGTTAACGTTAAACGATTAATCTGATGACGTTTAAGCAAATAAACCGCAAAGGAATCACGTTCTGAATACATGGCCACCAGAATGTCCGCACCTTCTACCGTTCGATCCCCACCGCTAGATTGCACATGGAAAATTGCGCGTTGTAAAATACGGTCAAAACTTTCAGTCGGATGTGGTGCTTGATCGCTGTGTTCACCAAGTTTAGGGGTATGTTGTTCAACGTATTCTTCAAGCTCTTTACGCAGTGTGACAATGTCTGCCCCACAAGCTTTAAGCGCGTTGACCGCAGAATCATTATCAAGTAGAGCCAATAATAAATGTTCAACCGTGAGAAACTCATGTCTCTTTTGACGAGCCATGCTTACAGCCAAACGTAACGATACTTCTAATTGACGACTGAGCATGTAATCCCCTTAATCTTTTGGCTCAATTTGACAAAGCAATGGATGGCTTTGTGACCGAGCGTAATTATTGACTTGGTTCGCTTTTGTTTCCGCAATGTCTCGTGGATAAACGCCTGCAACACCTTTTCCTTCATAATGTACAGTTAGCATTACTTCGGTGGCTTGGTCAAGATTCAAAGCAAAGTATTGTTGTAAAACTTCAATTACAAAGTCCATTGGTGTGTAATCGTCATTCATTAACACAACCACATATAGCGGTGGACGCTTTAGTTCAGGTGGCGCAGTTTGTACAACAATGTCACTGTCATCTTCTTCATGCGTATCGTTACTTAAACGCGGGCTAATATGCCAGTCGATATATCCGGATTGATGAAAAGAATGTTTGATGTCATGTAAACAATTTTGACGCTTATTGATTGGCATAGGTTTTAAAATTCACATTTATTGTGCATTTGCTTCTGCTTGAGGAATTTCAGAAATAAATGCGGATTGACTTTCTATCGGTTTTCCACGGCCCCAGCTAAAACGTTTGGTGACTGGCGTACTGGTTCCAGTTAAACGCACTTCAATAAACTCTGGAGAAAAGCCTTTTGGCATCGTCCAGCGCCCCGTTAAGCGCTCATAATCTTGAAAATTAAAGTTTTTATCTTGCATCGGCACCAGTAGAACCTCAGTTCCTTGAATTAAACGCAATTCAACATTCCCCGATACGTTACGTTTATTGGGACTGACTTGTACCAAATCGAGCTCATATTCATAAGCATTATCCGGCAAAGGCTTAATACCGACATTTTGCACGGACAGACTTAAACCACCGCGTTGGCGCAGCACTTCACGATAAGTCATCCCTAAACCTTCAGCTTGGACTTGATCTTCACGCGCTTGCGTCATGGTGGCAAATAAATCATTGGCATTTCCAACAGCAACATCACGTTCCTGTATGGCCAAATTTAAACTTTTGTTCAGCGTCTCTAAACTACTTTTTTGCTTTTGTACCACTTCAACCAGTTGTTCTGCATCTGCTTCAAAGCCAACCACGGTTAAACCTTGGCGATGGCCAATGGAGTAGCCCAAAAAGCCACTGCCAATCACCAGAATGACAGCGCCAATGGCCAAAGGTAAATTGCTTTTTAAAAATGGCGGCTTAATGCTTTCGCTGTGTTGTGACGGAGTATTTGATTCAATATTCAGCATCGTCATCTCTTATTTTGATTCATTCAAAACACACATTTAAGTCTAAATCTAAATGTGTGTGAAGTTGAAAAACGTTTTTTATGGTAATAGACCAATCCCGTCTAAGCCTGCACTTTCGCTCAAACCGAACATTAAGTTCATATTTTGCACAGCTTGACCGGCCGCACCTTTGACCAAATTATCTTGTACAGACAAAATCACCAGTTTTTTTGGTTGCGGTTTATAAAGCGCAATCCGGAGTTGGTTTGCCCCGCGCACGGAACGGGTTTCAGGTGAGCTGTTCGCTGGCATAACATCAACAAACTGCTCATTGGCATAGAACTGCTCATATAAGCTTTGCAAGTCTAATGCGTCACCGACATCGGTTAAATCGACATAAATGGTGCTCAGCATGCCACGAATCATTGGTACCAAATGCGGTACAAATACAATATGATTAAACACGCCTTTTTGACCAGAAATATTTTCCAACGCTTCTACAATTTCCGGATGATGTCGATGACCATTCACGGCGTAGGCTTTAAAGTTATCCGCATTTTCAGAATAAATCATGCCCAGACTGGCCTTACGCCCTGCACCAGATACACCAGATTTTGCATCAATAATAATACTTTCAGGTTTCACCAAGGCATCGCTATGCTTAAATAAAGGTGCTAAACCCAATTGTACTGTGGTGGGATAACAACCCGGATTACCAACCACATTGGCCTGTTTAATTTTTTCACGGTTTAGCTCGGACAGACCATAAACTGACTCTTTTAAAATATCAGGACAGCTATGTTCAAGGCCATACCATTTTTCAAACTGTTCTAAATTTTGCAAACGAAAATCCGCAGCCAAATCAACTACTTTTGTATTTGCAGCCAGCAAGTCTGCGGCATATTTCATGGCCACACCATGCGGTGTCGCAAAAAATACCACATCACAGTTTTTTAGTGCATCGATGTTTAAATCTGAATAGCAAAGATCGGTATGACCGCGCAAGCTAGGGAACATGTTATCAACACGGCGACCATTTTCAGTACGTGATGTGAGTACATTCACCTGTACATTTGGGTGTCGTAGTAAAAGACGCAACAATTCAACGCCTGTATAACCTGTACCACCGACAATACCAACAGTAATCACGATCACTACCTCAAATTAAAAGTTTTCATTTCGTAACCGGCAAGTATGACAGGAAGTTTAAGTTTTCTAAACCATTTTGCTAAGGATTGCTCGGTTTTATGAATGCAAGCATGATTTAACCGTGATTTTCACAATTGACTATACGAAATCACCATTAGAAACAACGAGCAAGCAATTTAAAATCAAAAAATCTAAGCATAGGATGATTGAATAAAAAACAACTCTCGATCATTCAGATGATCAAACTTTTAGCACTGCCACCAAAAAGGCATTGCAGTACTTTTTAATATTTTCCGATGCTGTTGAAAATGAGGATCGTGCTTTTCAACCAATGACCAAAATCGTGCACTATGATCAAAATGTTGGGTATGCGCCAACTCATGCACACAAACGTAGCGTGTAATTTCTTTAGACATCAACACCAAAGCACTATTCAACATAATGGCATATTTAGAGGTACAACTGCCCCATCGTGTTTTGGCTTGACGTACCGTACATTGCGTAAAGTCTAAAACACATGTCTGAGCAATCTGCTGTAAATAAATGGGCAAATGCTGCTTGGCATAGCTCATCACAAACGCTTTTAAATAGGTTTTAGGCTCACGATCACTTATATATAAGTGTAAATTCTCAACATCAAAAATAAAATTTTGTTTTTGAGTTTGATAAGCCACTTGAATACAGCAGTCTAGATTAAACAGTTTTAATTCAGTCGGTAAAGATTGGTCTTGTGTGGCTATTTTTTGTTGTTGCTGTTGCCATGTTTTTAGCAACCAGACTTCAGATTGCTCAATAAAATTTTGAATTTGGCGTTTACTACACAGTACAGGCGCTGTTAAACGAATTTGAGTTGGTTGCACCCTTAAGCGTAAACACTTCGCCCGCGCATGGCGGACAATTTTAATTTCAGGTAGCTGAGAAAGATGGATACTCATTTTTATGGTTTTAATCTCCCTCGCCTAAAGTTAGCTAGAGCAAAGGGAAAGAGCTTTTTTGTCTTTCCCTTTTTTAAGCAAAAGTAGAGAAAACGTATTAAACCGCAGTACGCTCTTCAATACCGTTATCGGTTGCCACAATGGCAATACTGGCTTTTTGCAAAGCAAAAATACCATTACACACCACACCCGGAATATTATTGAGTGTTTTTTCAAGTTCCAAGGCATTGAGAATATTTAAATTATACACATCTAAGATCACATTGCCGTTATCCGTGACCACACCTTCACGATATACCGGATCACCGCCCAAGCTAACAATTTTACGCGCTACCGCAGAACGCGCCATGGGAATCACCTCTACCGGCAAAGGAAAGTCATGTCCCAATTGTTCAACCCATTTTGAGTCATCCACAATACACACGAATTTTTTAGCAATTGAGGCCACAATTTTTTCACGCGTTAAGGCTGCACCACCGCCTTTAATCATATGCATATGACGGTCAATTTCATCTGCACCATCGACATAGGCATCTAAACCACCGACATGATTCATATCAAGCACGTCAATGCCAAGTTTTCTTAAACGCTGTGCGGTCACTTCAGAGCTTGCAACTGCCGCTTCAAGTTGTAATTCTGGCAATAATTCGATCAGAAAATTAACTGTGCTTCCCGTACCGACACCCAAAATCCCGCCCTTTGGCAAGTGCTTCAATGCCGCTTTAGCAGCAGCTTGTTTCTTTTCATCTTGGGTTGCATACAGACTCATAACTTGGCTCAACTATTTTTTGACATTTATCGCTGATTTTACAGCCTAAATGTACAGGGTTTTGTTACAATAACCGCCTATTTTAAACTGTTAGATGGAAAATTAACATGCTGTCTCGTTTGGTTCGACAAATATTACAAGCAACTGTTTACGACGTTGCAATCGAAACTCCACTCGAAGCAGCGCCACGAATTAGTGAGAAGCTGAATAATAATATTCGTTTTAAACGTGAAGACTTACAGCCCGTCTTTTCGTTCAAATTACGCGGTGCCTACAACCGTATTAGTCAATTGCCCAAATCTC
Source organism: Acinetobacter harbinensis (assembly GCF_000816495.1). GTDB lineage: Bacteria > Pseudomonadota > Gammaproteobacteria > Pseudomonadales > Moraxellaceae > Acinetobacter > Acinetobacter harbinensis. The sequence continues at coordinate 1,511,860 of NZ_JXBK01000001.1, read as the reverse complement.
AATTAGAACGTGGTGTGATTACCGCATCCGCCGGCAACCATGCACAAGGCGTGGCATTGTCAGGGCAAAAACTGGGTGTTCGCGCCATTATCGTGATGCCAAAAACCACACCGGATATTAAAGTACAAGCTGTTAAACGCTTGGGCGGTGAAGTGGTCTTACATGGCGATTCCTTTGATGTGGCCAATAAATACGCCATTCAACGCGCTAAAGATGAAGGCATGAGCTTTATTCCGCCCTATGACGATGAACTGGTCATGGCCGGTCAAGGCACCATTGCCAATGAAATTTTGCGTCAATGGCGTGATGTTGAGTATGTCTTTGTTGCGGTGGGCGGTGGCGGTTTAATTGCCGGTGTCGCGGCTTATTTGGGCGATGTTGCACCGCATGTCAAAGTTATTCCGGTGGAATATGATGAATCTGCCTGTTTAAAAGCTGCATTTGAAGCCAATGAACGTGTCATTTTGTCACAAGTCGGCTTATTTGCAGACGGTACTGCGGTGGCACAAATTGGTGAAAAGCCATTTGAAGTGATTCAACTACAAAAATCAGATAATTCAGGTCCCATTGTTGAACGTGATGTGGTGTTGGTGAATACCGATGAAATTTGTGCCGCCATTAAAGACACCTATGATGAATGTCGCAGTATTGTTGAACCATCAGGTGCCATGGCATTGGCAGGAATTAAAAAGTATGTCGCACAACATGGCATAGAACATAAAAATATGGTGTCGATTATTTGCGGCGCCAATATGAATTTTGATCGCTTGCGTTATATTGCGGAACGTACTGAACTGGGTGAATGTAAAGAAGCTATTTTTGCAGTAACCATTCCAGAAGAAAAAGGTGCATTCCTGAATTTCTGCCGCGCTTTACACGGTCGTAATATTACCGAATTCAACTACCGCGCCAGCAATGCCAGTGCAGCACAAGTCTTTGTCGGTATTAGCTTAAAAGGCGGCGAGAAGGAACGCCATGAGATTTATGAAAGTCTCACCATGCAATACGATGTCGATGATTTATCGGATGATGAAGTGGCCAAACTGCATATTCGTTATTTAATTGGTGGACATGCGGATATTGAAAATGAGCGTTTATTTCGCGTTGAATTCCCCGAACGCCCAGGTGCGCTACTGACGTTCTTGGAACGTTTAGGCCCGACGCATAATATTACCCTCTTTCACTACCGTAATCACGGCGCAGCCGAAGGTCGTGTTTTGGTTGGCTTAGAAGCCACCGATGCCAAGCAAAATCCTGATGGTTTAATTGAGACCTTAGAGACGATTACCTATCCGTATGCAGAAATCACCAACAATTTAGGTTATCAACGTTTCTTAAAGTAAGTGCTGAAATAGCGCGCTTTAAATTGAAAATCTAAACTCATTGCTTGTCAGCCCTGATCTTTGTACAGTCCAAGGATCAGGGCTTTTTATTATCCTATTCTGCAACCGCTGATATTAACGGCAATCTCACATTCATTTTTAACCCACTTATACCATCAATTATGTACTTTTCAATTTTTTTGAATTTCTGAGTAACGTAGCTGTATACCGTTTTAGCGGTTAAACTCTTAAAGAAATACGTCCTGACGCTTTAAGCGTGACTTAAAAAAGGCACGTGTGTTGTATATAGTTTTGTAAGCTTAAGCGCTGATTGAATTATAAAATTATAAAATCAACCGATATTAATTTATTCTATGCATGAAAATGAATACAACAGATAAGGAACGCTTGAAATGGCGCAGTTCGCAGTAATTGGGTTAGGCAGTTTTGGCGCCACCATCGCCACCGAACTGGTGGGTTTAAATCATGATGTGATTGGTATCGATAGCAATAAAAAATACGTTGAAAGTATTGCTGATCAAATTACCCATGCAGTGATTGCAGACGCCACAGACGAGCACGTACTACGTGAGCTAAATATTCAAAAATGTGAAGCTGTGGTGGTGGCGATTGGTGAAAATATTGAAGCCAGTATTTTATGTGTTTTACACCTTAAAAATTTAGGTATTGAAAAAATCTGGGCCAAAGCCAAGTCCAAACCGCATCATATGATCTTAAGTCATTTGGGCATCAGTAAAATTATTCATCCTGAAGAGGATATGGGCGTTAGAATTGCTCAATCGCTAAGTTATCCGATGGTCAGTCGTTATATGGCTTTAGAGGACAATCGTTTTATTGTGAAGGTTGAAATTAAACAGGCTTTACATGGCGAGCGCTTTAGCCACCTGATGGAACGTGCGCTTGACATTAAAACTCTTATACATAAACGCGGTAAGGATATTAGCTTTAGCTTAGATCCCAATTTGATTTTACAACAAGGCGATATTCTGGTGATTGAAGGTGAAATTGAATCATTACGAAGACTGTCTGCGCGGTTTAAATAAGCTATGACCTCACTGCAAAATACCAAACATCATCTGGTAAATCTCAGCCCTCCAAGTCTATTGGCCTTGGGTTTTTTAAGTTTTATTCTCATTGGTACATCGTTGCTGAAACTGCCCATTTCACATCATGGGGAGTTAAGTTGGATTCAAGCCCTCTTTACTTCAACCTCAGCAGTGACCATTACTGGGCTGTCCGTGGTCAATGTCGGAGAGGCTTACACCACTTTTGGCAAAGTCATTATTATGATGTTGCTGCAATGTGGTGGTTTAGGGTTTATGACCTTCGCAATTTTGGCGGCGCTCAGTCTGTCTTCCAATGTCCGACTCAGACAACAAATGATGGCGCAAGAAACCATTGGCCAGACCAGTCTGACCAAAGTGTCGGTGACCATTAAAGGCGTACTGATATATTCCTTATTTTTTGAAGCCATGGGTACCATTATTTTAACCATTGCTTGGATGCAGGAATACGATTTTGTGCATGCCTTTTTTTATGCCGCTTTTTACAGTGTCTCTGCGTTTAACAATGGGGGATTTTCACTGTTTCCCAATAGTTTGATGAGCTTTTCAGGTCAGTACTTTATTACCTTTACCATCAGCATGCTGTACATTATTGGCGGTATTGGTTTTGTGGTGCTGATGGACATTAAACGCAACGGACGTTGGAAAAAACTCAGCCCGAACAGCAAGTTAATTCTGTCCACCATTGCTGGCTTAAATCTCACAGCATTTATACTGATTTGGATTTTAGAAGCCCATAACCCACTCACGTTGGCCAACATGAGTTTTGGCGATCAAGCAGTCAACGCATGGTTTCATGCCACTGTGCCACGCTCCTCTGGTTTTAACAGTTTAGATGTTTCAAGCATGACCAATGCCTCGACCTTGGTCACCATGATGCTGATGTTTATTGGTGGCGGCTCACTCAGTACTGCTGGCGGCATTAAAGTCGGGACTTTTATTATTGTGATTTTAAGTGTGATTACCTTTTTGCGCCGCACCGAGGAATTACGTCTTTTTAATCATTCTGTATCTAAAAACACCTCGTTTAAAGCCTTAGCCGTGGTGTCTATTACTGCCATTTTAATTTTCATTGGCATGTTTAGTTTGCTTCTACTCGAGCCAGATAAAAATTTCTTAGATTTATTGTTTGAAGCCGTCTCTGCAGCCTGTACCGTGGGTTTATCACGTGGTGTGACTGAACAGCTACAACCAAGCAGTTTAATGGTTTTAATCTGCTTAATGTTCGCAGGACGTTTAGGACCACTAACCTTGGCTTATTTGATTGCTACACCACAAAAAAGTCATTTAAAACATCCACCAGCGGATATTCAAATTGGCTGATGTCGCCTTTATTTTAGTGATAAAAAAACCACTTTAAAGTGGTTTTTTTATCACGATTCAATCTGTTTTAGAACCAGTTCATTAATGACATACCTAAGCCCACATAGGTGGCGCGGTGGTTATAATCAATTAAACTTTCGCCATAACCATCAAACAATTGGAAATGACCACGCAACTTACCACTGATTGGGAACGCCCAATCAAATTGTGCTGCGCCATGGGCATCATCACCGCCTTTAAAGGAGTGGCGCAATACCAATGAAAAGTCATGCTCTTTCCAACGATAAAATGCGGTGACATCACCACGGCCCATAAAGTTTTTAATATCTGGATTGTTATCATCCTTTGCATCTTCTTCAATGCGATACCAAGGACGTAACATTAAAGCAAAATTATCACGCTCAAAGCCGACATTTAACATGACGCGGTTCCAACTGCGCGACAACGGATCGGCACGGCCATTGGATTGATGGTTTAACGTCAAGCCCAATAAACGTCCATTTAAGCCCAAAAGTTCATAATTGGTACGAAAGATTAAACTGGCTTCTGGCTCATAGTTGGTTTCCCGAAATGGTCGCGACTCATCACCGTTATAAACTTGCCAATGCGAGGATTGGGTGTAGCCCAGCCAAATATCACCATTATTGCCAAATAAGTTTTCTGCGGCTTTGGTTTTTAATGACAACTGGAATTTGGCTTCCATCGAGGTCAGATTTTGCTCATCCACGACTTTTACAGTGTTATTTACATTCGGGCTAGACGGACGTTCGTTTTTCTCTGAAGTCCAAAATGCTGGCATTAAATATACAGGCTGATGCGCACGAATATTCCATGTCCCCAGTTTACTGTTTTCTGATAATTCCCAACGTTTATCCAATAAAGAAGAATTGGGATCAATCTTCGATCCTTCAAAGGAAATCACATGGCTTACGCCTTGACTAATTTTTTCCTTAATACTCGGCGCTTCAGTCGGTTTGGGCGCCAGTTGATTGGCCGCCTGACGCTCAGAAACCAAAGAGGTTTTATCCGCTTCCGCCACTTTAAACAAAGTATCGTAACAGACCAAACGATCCGCATTGGATTCTAAGGCCACACATGCTTCAGGGCTTGCCGGCGTAATTAAAGATTCTGGATTTTGTGCATTTACGTTCGTCACATACAATGAACTGAGCATAAGCATGCTCAGTTGCAATGTCGTGCGTTCAATTCTGTTGAACGCCATAGGGGTTAACCTCAAATTATTTTTTAGTTGACTTGTTTAATATCAAAGCCAAGTTCGATCAATGTGTCACGCTTCGCTACAGGCGCAACCACTGCTCTTATTGGTTTTTGCTGCACCAAGTATTGCTCTGTAACCCGTTTTAAATCTTCTAAATTGACAGCAAGCAAACGCGCACGTAACTGTTTACGTACAGCAGGTGTACGGCCATGCAGGAGCGCATAACACGCACTAATCGCCTCACCAGCCGGCGAACCGGGTTTATCCATACTGGCAATTAATCCCAAAATGGCTTCTTCTAATTGATGCGACAGATGCTCCGTGTTTAACAACCAAGCAATACTCGCGTCAAAATCTTTAAAAGTTTCTGCTAAACGTGGATCACGATAGCTGTAGAAACGAAATGAACACGCGTTGCCATCATAACTTGCACCACCGCCATACGCACCACCTTTTTCACGAATGGCGCTGTGTAAGAAGCCATTACGCAAATATGCAGCCAACACCATTAAAGGTGCAGCATCCGCATGTGAGACTTCCACCGCAGGATACGCGGCAGCACAAAACTGTACATTGGCTTGAATTAACCATGCTTCATCATTGCTGCTATTTTCAGTGCTAGGTGTCGACAGGTGTACTGGGCTTTGATCTATTGCTAATTTATCCCAAACCTCTTGTACTTCCTCAATCAAACGATCGGATTGCTGCTCTTCACACACCAACAAGAATTGTGTTGGGGCTTGTAAAAGTAAACGATGAATCGCTTTGAGTTCGGTAATTAATGCCTCATAAGCGACATCATCTTTTTCAATTTTAGTGACCAATGCCGTCAACCAGTTCAAGGCACCTAAACTGGTATTTTGATAATCGCGCTGCGCAAGTGCACTACAATTACGTGAGGCAATTTGCATGGCATAGCTGTGACCTGAATCAGAAACACGAGACTGCCAACGCGCTTTACGTTGCTGTAACAATTCAATAATGCGATCTTTTTCATCGAAACGCAGCTGTTCAAAGGCAAGTTTTAACAAACCAATGGCTTCAAAATTATTCACCAACGATTTGGTCGTCAGGGTTAATAAAGCACTAATTTTGTTTTTATCATCTACTTTAGAACGTAAAGATGCCCCCATCCCCACGCCGCCACTGACTGCTGTTTGGAGTTGTTGCAACTCAAGATAATCATACTCACCGGCACCGACTTCACCCAACAGCACTGAAAGTAAATTAAAATACGGTGATTGCACCACTTCATCGGGAATTTTAACGGTGACTTGTTGGTAGTAAATGCCATTGGTTCCAGCATGATACAAATTCAGCGGCATATCTAAACCATTGCTGATAATTTCACGCAATTGCCCTTGTACAATATGCAAGTCAGCAGGCACATCTTCTAATCCCACTTTTGGCAACAAATTCAAATCATCAGGTGTATCTTGACGAACATTTAAGGCTTCAGTTTGCTGAATAATTTCTGCCTTTTGCTCATCGCTCAGTTGCGCACCTATTGCAGCCAAACGGGCTTTTTCTGCCGCAGCTTCAATGGCGGATTTGCTTGCATCAGGCACCAAGGTCATTTGCACACGATGTGGATTATCAATCAAATAGGTTTTAATCAGATTCGATAACCACATTGGATCTTTGAGTTCTTCTTTCACCAGCTCAATGGCGCTATCGACATCCCACACATCAATCGGGTCACTGTGATGAATCACGCTGCTTAAACCATTTAAAATCAAGCTTAAACCATACGGCATACCATCGCCATTGATCTCACGTTGATGCAATTCAATTTGATGTAAAATCGCCTCCACCATATCGGTATCAACCGGTTTTGATGCAACATCTTCAAGAATCTTAAACACGCCGTTTTTAAATTCTTCTGCATGTTCGGCATTTGAACCTTGTATTCCACAGAAGAAAGTCATTTCAAAATTGGAATCATCCACACCCATAATTGGGCCGGTTGACTGTGCATAGCCACAGGTTTCTAAATAATGACGCAGCGGTGATGCAGAATCTTCCAGTAAAATTCCTTCCACCAAACGCATGCCTAAGCGCAATTTAATATCACTGGCTTCAGGCAGTAACCATGAAATAATGTGATAGGTTTTATCGGTTAAATCTTCTGCATCTACCGCATAGCTTTCTGTTACTTCAATCGGTGCAGTTAAACGTGTTTCAGGAGTTGAATATAAGGTTTGTCCGGCTTTAAATTTAGACAATGCCAAGGTTTCGAATTGCTCTTGCAAATGATAAGCCGACTCATCGCCAAACGTCATAAACACAGCATTGCTGGGATGATAATGCGACTTATAGAAATCCACCAATTCAGCATAGGTTAAATCAGGAATATCTTTGGGATCACCGCCGGAATTGTAATGATAGGTGGTCTTTGGAAATAAATGATGTGCCAATTGATGATAAAGTTGATCGGAAGGTGAGCTCATCGCCCCTTTCATCTCATTAAAAACCACGCCTTTATACACCGGTTCGCCATTTTCAAGCTCAATACGAATGCCCTCTTGGGCAAAGTCTAACTCGTTTAAATTGGCAGCAAATGCGGCATCTAAATAGACTTCTAATAAGTTTTGAAAATCTTTTTTATTTTGAGTTGCAAATGGATACGCCGTCCAATCCGCAGAGGTAAAGGCATTCATAAAAGTATTGAGTGAGCGACGAATCATCAAGAAAAATGGGTCGCGGACAGGAAATTTTGCTGAACCACATAGCGCGGTGTGCTCCAGAATATGCGCTGCACCTTTTGAATCCATTGGCTGGGTACGAAATGCTACCAAAAAGACATTTTCATCTAAATCACTGGCCAAATGATAATGGGTTGCACCCGTCACTTTATGTTTATATTCAGAGACAAAAACATCTAAGGCTTCAACATGGTGTTGACGTATCAACTGAAACGCAGGATGAACCGTGGGATTAATAGTTTCAGTAACATCTACAGTCATGTGATCTCCAAAGCAATATAATTTTAAATGACTTTGATTATACCTGAATCTTTCATGTCGATGGATTGCCACACCGACTAATTTCGCTCTATTTGGTTAGAGATTGTTTGATTATTACCGCGATTTTGCTACATAAATCCATAAAAAATAATCAATTTATGACTCAATTCCACTGCTTTAAGCGGCAGGTGGCGCATAAACACCTATAACCTAAAACGATAATCAATATGCTGCTTGATGTAGCAAAGCGGCATAAAGCAAAATTATCAAAAGACTGCAATAAACTGCTTCATCAAATTTCAACTTGTTATTTTTATCCAGTTAAAAAAAAGAGCCTATAAACATAGGCTCCACCAATACAATGATTTAAAAAAGTAATGCAACATGCTCAGAGACTACCCAAGCAAAGATTCTAAGTGCAGCGCCTATACATTTAAAATTAAAATTTCGAGCATATTCAACCGCTCAAATACTAGAGCAAATATTTAAAGTAACTATAGTTGGGATGATTTTCGACAAAAACATAATTTTGCTTCTGATAAAAATGTGCCGCCGATTTATTATCGACACTTAAGCACAGCGCGGAAAAATTAGGACGAGCATTTTTTTCTAAATGCTGTAACAGCTGCTTACCCACTCCTTGTTTACGATATTTGGGTAATACATAAAATCTGCGGACACGGCCAATACGACTGTCGATTTGGTTTTCATTCCACTGCTGATTCAAGCCCCCACAGGCAATCAGCTTTTCATCATCATAAACAAACAACAAAAATTCACCGGGTTGATTAAACTGATTTTTGCCACTGTCATATTCTTCAATCAATCGATCAATAAGATCAAAGCCTTCTTTTTGTGCCTGCTTTGACAATTCGTGAATTTGTGCTGGTAACTGTTCAGCTTGATCAATCGTGATATTCATCTCATATTCCTTATACTTTCCTATACGACATATTTAACCCATCAATCCGTCATATATTGAATTTTATTCATCAACCTACAGCAATCATGAGCATTGGTGTAAACTTAGCGCTTTAATTTAAAATGTGAATAAAAGACATGACAACTGTTGATCTTTTTGCAATTGGTAATGCATTAATCGACCAAGAATTTAAAATCTCTGACGATTTCCTTATTCAACAAAATTTGCAAAAAGGCACTATGCAGTTGACCGATGGTGAAACACAAGCAAATTTATATAATAATTTAAAACAAACGCAAGTCTACAAAGGTCAAGCCTCTGGCGGTTCTGCTGCAAATACCACTGTGGCTTTTAGTGCTTTGGGCAGTAAAGCCTTTTACGCCTGCCGTGTGGGTAATGATGAACTAGGTCAGGTTTATTTAAAAGGCTTAAATGAAGCAGGTATTCAGACCACCGCGCAATCGGTTAGTGATGGCGTAACAGGCACGTGCATGGTTTTGGTGAGCCCAGACTCTGAACGCACTATGCATACCTTTTTAGGAAGTACTGCTGAACTGAGTGCCGCGCAAATTAATTTTGAACCCCTGAAGACTGCAAAGTGGCTGTATATTGAAGGTTATTTATCAACCAGTGATTCTGCACGTCAAGCAGTGAAACAGGCGCGTGAGATTGCCAAAGCACATGGCGTGAAAATTGCGCTGACTCTTTCTGATCCCGCCATGGTGCAATACGCACGCCAAGGTTTAGATGAGCTGTTAGATGATGGCGTTGACTTACTGCTATGTAATCAGCAAGAAGCCTTAATGTATACGCAAACAGACTCAATTGAAGCGGCACTTGCACAATTGCAATTAAAAAGTAAATACACTGTCATTACACTTTCTGCTGAAGGTGCTTTAATTTGTGATTCTAAACAGACCATTCAAGTTACTGGCCGTGCGGTCAACGCCGTGGATGCCAATGGTGCTGGAGACGCCTTTGCCGGTGCTTTCTTATATGCCATAAATGCCGGCTTAAGCCTTAAAGTTGCCGCAGAATTGGCAATTTTAATTTCGAGTGAAGTGGTTTCACAGTTTGGGCCACGTTTAGAAGTAGAAAGTTATGCAAAATTGCTAAATAGCTTTCAAGAGGAATGTGCTTAATGATTAAAATTGCTGTCACAGAAGAGATTCCTGAACGTGAAGCACGTTCTTTTGAAACCCCAAATGGCGACACGATTTTCATTACTCAGCGTGATGGGGTATTTTTTGCTTATCAAAATATCTGTCCACACTTAAAAGTTGAATTAGAATTTTTAGAAAACCAATTTTTAGATGGTGATCAAGAATTTATTCAATGCTCAACCCATGGTGCACTGTTCGTGGTAGAAACGGGTGAATGTATTTCTGGGCCGTGCTTAGGACAATCCCTGCAAAAGGTCGACATTAACGTACATTCCGATGGTGGAATTTACCTCAACCAAGCTTAAAATAAATGGAATTTTGCCATGCTTGAGTTTTTGCAAAGCTATGATCTAGCGCCTTTTCATTTTAGTTTATTGGCTTTAATTTTACTCAGCATGGTCGAAACCATCGGCTATTGTTTTAATATTCGTCCAACTCAATATTTAAGAGCACTGTGGCCCAAAAAAATCACTGAATCTCCATTGCTGAATGTTAAATTCTCTAAAACCCTGATTGTGGTTTTTTTACTGATGAACTTTAGTTTGGCAGGATATTTTCTACAACTGTGTATTTACGCACAGCAGCAAGAATTTTTACCTGCCTACTATTTAATTTTACCTGCGTTAATCGTGGCGATTTTCTTTACGGTCTTTATGATTCATTGCTTAGATCAAGTGATCAAACCGATTCATGCGCAACAAGTGAGCTTACTCGGTCAACTGGCCACCATTTCCAGTGGCAATGCACGTCCCGGCTTTTCAGCACAAGCACGTGTCAGAGACAGTTTTGGTCAGTTGCATTATGTACAAGTTGAACCTGAATTTGGTGAGCTTGAATTTCAATCTCAAGTAATTTTAATTCGTTTAAAAAAATCACACTATATTGCTAAAAAAATATCCAAATCCAACACACTCTTTAGCATGAAAAATCCAGTTACTACGCTTAAATAACCACATCAAATCTATGGTTAAAACAAAAGCCAGTTCAATACTGAACTGGCTTTAAAACACCGCTTAACGTTTTAAAAATCCAGAAACCAAATTCATCACTTGCTGAATATCATTATTGGCTTCTTGTTTATTGGTTTGCTCACCTTGTGGCGTAAGTGAATCAATAATAGTGGGTAACACCTTAGCAATAGCACTGTAGATATCTTGTTTCGGTACTTGCGTATCTTTGGCCACCTGTTCGACCTCTTGCTCATCAAATAGGCTTTGTAGCTGTTGTTGATCGACACTGGCATTTTCACCTGATCCAGTGGAGACCCAATCCTCAACTTGCTTGCTTAAACCCATACTTTTCAACTTCTCTAAAGCGCCCTGTATACCGCCTTGCTGTTGAATCCATGCCAAAACCAAAGGCAAAACTGCAATTAATAAGGTTTTTGTACCACTGTTATTACTGCTTTGTGAGTTGGGCTGTTGCGCCTGATTATTTGAGTTCTGCTGGCTATTGTTCAAATGCCCAAGAACTGAAC
>NZ_JXBK01000001.1:1454646-1500373 GCF_000816495.1 Acinetobacter harbinensis | reverse complement strand
TAAAATTCCGCCTAGTCCACCTTGCTGACTTTGTTGATTCTGTTGATTCTGTTGATTCTGTTGATTGTTATTGGCACCCAGTTGCCCAAGCACCGAACCCAAGATTCCAACCAAACCAGACTGCTGTGATTGAGTCTGCTGATTACTACCTAAAGCCTGCTTAGCCAATATCTCTACAATATTACTCAGATTTGTCATCGTATTGTCCTTATTTCAACTTAATAAAAGCATACGATGCTTTGATCATGCTGCATTAAACAAATTGTTAAAATTTGCAATAGTTAAAGGCAGTACAAATAAATCTTTTACCAACGAAATTTATTCCAATTTTCAGGGTTTGCCCAAAACCTAGCGTTTAACCAATCAGGTACCTGTTTATACGTTAGAATATTAAATTGCCAAAACTCAAAATCAGCAGCCTGTTGGCTGTGTTCAAGTAGCCGAGTAAAGCCCAAACTACGCAATAATTTTTCATCGTCTAATTGAGCGGCCACCACAATACGTTTGGCCATTAAATCACGTAATTTAACCAACACTTGCGCTTTTTGCATCGGACTTATCTGCAAGAATTCGTTGTAATTTAGCCAAATAAAGCCCAAATCATAGCGCTGCTGAAAAGGCAGATTTAAAAATTCAGTTACGTTAAAATAGCGCCATTGAATAGATTGATTATGATCGTATTGGCTAAGGTTTTGACCAATACACAATGCAGTATGAATCGGCTGTTCTGCGTATAAATGCTCAAGCATTAACGCAATGAGATTGGGTTCAGCCATAACTGCATCCTTATTATTTAAGAGAGTATTCTTCATGGAACTACAAGGCGTTTGCCATAAAATGCATGCAGGTTTAAAACACCTTAGTGTAACTGATCAACAGACCTGTAAGGCAAATGTAGAATATAAATTTGTTCTAGACCGCGCGCAAACCGATCTTCCTTTTCAGCTCGGTCAAGAGATCGAGATTGAACATACTGGCAATATTTATTGCGTTTCCTGCGGCAAAAAAACGCCAAAATCTTATGCACAAGGCCACTGTTTTAAGTGCTTTAAAACCCAAGCCTCCTGCGATCTGTGCATTATGAAACCAGAAACCTGTCACTACCATTTGGGTACATGCCGCGAAGATCGTTTTGCCCATGAAGTGTGCTTTCAGCCACACATTGTATATTTAGCCAATTCTAGTGCCTTAAAAGTCGGGATTACCCGTCAAGGCCAAATGCCAACACGTTGGCTTGATCAAGGTGCAACACAAGCCTTACCCATAATGAAAGTTGGCTCACGTCGTTTATCCGGTCAACTGGAAATCATGTTTGGCACACAAGTGGCGGATAAAACAGATTGGCGCAAACTGCTTAAAGGTGAAGCAGAACCTTTAGATTTGCTGCAAGTGCGGGCTCAATTAATTGAAGAATTCGCGCCAAAGATTAAAATCATTCGTGATGAATTTAGTCAGAATTTAGAGTTCAACGAAACAGTTGAACTGCTGGAAGACGAGTTACCGCGTGAATTTATCTATCCTGTAGAGCAATATCCTGAAAAAATAAAATCTCATAACTTAGATAAAACACCGATCATTCGCGGCGTATTGTTGGGCATAAAAGGTCAATATCTTATTTTAGACAATGGCGTAATTAATATTCGTAAATATTCAGGCTATGAATTGAAATTACGTACTGAGTAATCCTGTATTTGAGTGATAAAAAAACCTGCGTTAACGCAGGTTTTTTTATCAGTTGGAATTATTTGATTTTCGCCTTAGATTTTAAATATTGCGTGTAATCATCTAATTCTTGCTGACCGCGTAATTGCTGATATAACTTAGTTAATTCAGCCAATTGCTCATCCGTTAAGGCATTTGACGTGGTTTTATTCACGTTGGATACCGCAACGACGACCAATTCATTCGGTAATGCTGCTGTAGTGACTGACCACATGCCTGCTTTGGGTGTAGGCACACTAAATGCGGCACGTTCAATTTCACGTCTTAAACCTGCTGAGCGAGTAAAGACGCCGGCACTTTCAAAGCTAATTTCACTTTCTGCCAGTGCTGTGGCCGCAGGTTGTGATTTAAATCGATCTAACGAAGTTTGGATCTTCGCTTTTGCCGCATCAATTGCTTTTCGTTCAATTAACTCAGCTTTCACCCGCGGTGTTGCTTCAGCTAAGTTCTGTACACCCGCAGCATGATATTCGCGTACTTTCACCCATACTGTATTGCCATTGGCCAGCTGAATGCTGCTTGAGGCATTGCGATCCCCATTTTTGACATCATCATTAAACAGTTTTACTTTAACGTTGGCATCGCTCAGTACAGGATGCTGTGTTGATAAGGTCATTCCCTTCACTGATTGAACGGTTACACCTTTAACCTCTTGCGCCACAACATCCAGTGAATCACTGCCAACCACCATCTCATTTAAGCCATTCACGGTATCTGCAAAGGCATTGGTTGATTTACTTTTTTGTACTTCGGCCATTAAACGTGGTTTTTCAGTTTCAAATGACGGCAACTTTACAGCGGCTGCTTGCGTTTCAATTAAATGATAACCATATTGGGTTTTAATCGGCGCAGAGAGTTCAGCCGGTTTTAAAGAACCAATTGCTTGGTCAAATGAATCTCCAAATATGCCAGCTTCATAGGCAGAAACTAAACCACCTTTGGTTTTAGAATCTGTATCTTCTGAATATTGACTAGCTGCTTGCGCAAAAGGCATGCCCGCTTTAATTTTTGCAGCCACATCGGTTGCTAATTTTTTGGCTTCTGCATCTGAGCGGTTATCGGTGGTGATTAAAATATGCTTAACCAGCGGTTTAATACTTTTCTTTTGTGCCTCAACAAATGTTGCATAGGCTTGTTGTAACTCAGCATCTGTAACAGCAGTATTGGCTGGAGCCACGTCTGTTGGTGTTAACAGTACATAATCCACATCTACTTGCGCAACTTGCTTATAGAGGTTGGGATGCTTGTTGTAATAGGCTTTAATTTCTTCCGGAGTGACTTTTATATTTTTCTTATAGTCATCCAATTTAATGCTCGCCAAATGCAAAGTCCGCTGTTCCGTTTGTAAATCGGCAATTTGCTCAATATCTAACTTGCTGACCAAAGTATAATCCATAAAGGTCGAGGTCAACATTTTTAACGCATGATCTTGGCGTAAATTGGTAATCAACGCATCATTGGTCATACCGACAGAGCGCAAATAGTTGGCATATAAAACTTTTGAAAATTTACCATTTTCTTGAAAACTTGGTTGTTGCGCCACCATTTGTTCAATTTGTGCATCACTTAATGAAATGCCTAACTTCTCGGCTTGTTGCAACAACAAAGTACGCGCAACCAACGTATCCATCGCTTTATTTTCAATAAAAGATTGATTCAGTAAAGTTTCGTCACCTTTGGCATAGCTTAAGTATTGCTCTTTAAAGCTTTTGTTCAGTGCTTCTAATTCTTTTTTAGAAATCTCTTGGCCATTGACCTGTTTTGCTGAATCTTCTGACTTGCCCCCACTAAAATATCCTTCAATACCTACAAGTGCTAAAGGCGTCAAGAACAAAATGAGCAAAACTTTGCCCAGCCAACCCTTAATAACTTTACGAAAAGATTCCATAAGTATTCCAATATTTTATTTGTGGGGAATTCTATCCGAAAACTCCCAACGAATGAACGAGTTCGAACTTTAAATCAGCATTATTAATAAAAAACGCGCCTAATAAGGCGCGTTTATGGTTTTAGAAAGATTAAGCGACAGAATCTTTCAAACCTTTACCAGCTTTAAAGCTTGGTACTTTGCTGGCTTTAATTTCTAAAGCTGCCCCAGTTTGTGGGTTACGGCCAGTACGTGCTGCACGTTCTTTAACGTTGAATGTACCAAAACCAACTAGGGTAACTGTATCACCAGATTTAAGTGCTTCAGTAATTGAGGTAATTGTTGCATCTAAGGCTTTACCCGCGTCAGTCTTAGACAATCCCCCATTCTCTGCAATTGCATCGATTAATTCTGATTTATTCATGAAGATTACGTCCTCTTAATATCGTTTATTTAAGGTCTAAGGATTCCATAACACCTTTATAGCAATGCTCTGGGGCAAAAGGCAATACTCTAGATATGCATTTTTGCAAAATAAATGCGAAAAAAATTGTTGAAAAATGAATAAATACCCCATTTGTTTCATTTTTTTACATTTTGTGATTTTAGAGTCTTATTTTCTTCAATTAAAAAGTCTACTTTAGTATGCA
Organism: Acinetobacter harbinensis; assembly: GCF_000816495.1. Lineage (GTDB taxonomy): Bacteria > Pseudomonadota > Gammaproteobacteria > Pseudomonadales > Moraxellaceae > Acinetobacter > Acinetobacter harbinensis. The sequence goes on along the minus strand of NZ_JXBK01000001.1, from coordinate 1,496,134 downwards.
GCTGCAAGATGAGCATTTCTAAGTGTTGAATATCTTTCACCGTGACCAATCCCAATCGATTTAAAGAGTGATTTACCCCTTGATCGAGTAATTTCTCCACTTTATCTTTGGTGTCTATGACTGATTCTTTGGCCTTAAACGAAACTTTTTCAACGGCCTGATCGGCGATATCAACCGTTTTAGATTCTAGTTCTTCACCCACCTTTACCAAGGAATCAAAAAGTTTAGTGCCCTCTTCTTCAGCACGTGAAAAAGCGCCTAAGCCAGCCAACCAAATTTGTTGTGTGTATTTACGAAAATCCAAACCTGATTTACGTCCAGAACTTAAACTATTTTTATTCTTATCAGTGGTTTCTGGTTTGTCCTGCACGTCCTGCTGATTTTTTATTGTATTATTCATTCATTGTCGCTCCTGCTTGTTTTCCATACTATTTAATCTATTTTCCCACAAAATACCCGCATAATAACAAATTAAACACTTGATCGATTTGCTAAACTGTTCTACAAAGCAAGATTATTATATATTTGGTTTAAGCCCTGAAGCACAGTTGAAGTATCGGATGCTTTCTTTTCAGGTAAGGATTGAGTTTTATGAGTACATCGCAACAAAGTCATCATCAATCACATTTGTTGCTCACAATGACTATGATTGTTCTAGAAACAATTTTCACTTTCATTTTAAAGCATGATCGTGTGGCTGGGTTGCAGGCTAAAAAATTTATAGATCAAAAAATATGCATTAAAATTAATAGCTATTTACCATATTTTGATTTTTATGTTCAATTTACCGAACAAGGTTTACTTTTTGATACTGCCGCACCCGATAAAGCCATTGATTTAGATATTCGCACCACACTTATGGATTTAATCAAAGTCTTTGTTTTTGCCAATCGTCGCAGTATTAAAAAAATGCGTATAGATGGTGAGATGAGCTTAAAAGATGAGTTCCGCGATTTGGTTTTATTGTTTAGTGTGCCTAAAGTTTTATCTGATTGGAAACAATGGTTAACTGAACCCACTGATGAACAAAATATGGTTGCCTCTAAAAAGCGTGTTGCACCGCTTTTAGAAAAAATTGACCAACAGCGCTCAACCATTAGCGCTTTGCAAGTTGAAGTCAAACAATACAAAAACCGTCTGCGCCGTATACAACAGAAACAAAAAAGGATCAACATCGCCTTTATTGTAAGCATCGCTCTGCTGATTGGCTTATTAGTGTATAATTTATGGCTTGCATAAACATATAATTTCTCTTAAAAAATAAAATAATTTAAAGCTCAATTAAAACTTGACTATTTTAGTCAGGATTCATAAAATTGGCACATCTAGTCTTAACATGTGTATCGAATCATGCGTCTTACTACTCGCGGTCGCTACGCAGTGACTGCTCTACTTGATTTAGCTTTGCAGCCAACTGAACAAACGATCACGCTTGCCGAAATTGCAGCGCGTCAAACTATTTCTGTTGCCTATCTTGAGCAGTTATTTGCGAAATTAAAGCGTCACGGCTTGGTTTCTAGCGTTCGTGGTGCCAATGGTGGTTACCATTTAGCGCGTAAGGCTGAAGAAATCACCATGTTAGAAATTATTGAAGCAGTCAATGAAACCGTGGATGCAACCCGTTGCGACCATAAAGCCAATTGCCAAAATGGTGCAATGTGCTTAACCCACGATTTATGGCAAGAACTCTCCGACCACATTGCCGATTATTTAGCAAAAATTACACTTGCTGATCTAGTAGCACGAGACAACGTACAAACCGTTGCAATCCGCCAAAATTCACCAAGTTTTGATTCAGCCCTTTTATCGGTTACAGGTATTTGACATGAAACGTCCGATTTATCTTGATTATGCAGCCACTACTCCTGTAGATCCTCAAGTTGCAGAACGTATGATGGAGTGTCTAACATTTGACGGCACTTTCGGTAATCCGGCATCACGCTCTCATGCTTACGGTTGGCAAGCAGAAGAAAAAGTAGAACATGCACGTGAACAGGTTGCTAATTTAATTAAAGCAGATCCACGCGAAATTGTATGGACTTCTGGTGCAACTGAATCTGACAATCTTGCACTTAAAGGCATTGCACAATTCTATGCCTCTAAAGGCAAACATATTATTACCAGTAAAATTGAACACAAGGCCATTTTAGATCCTTGTCGTGAACTTGAAGAACAAGGCTTTGAAATCACCTATCTTGAGCCAGAACCAAAGACGGGTTTAATCACGCCAGAAATGGTTAAAGCGGCGATTCGTCCAGATACGATTCTTGTTTCACTGATGATGGTAAACAATGAAATTGGTACGGTAACGGATGTCGCTGCAATTGGTGAAATTACCCGTGCCAATAAAACTTATTTTCATGTCGATGCAGCGCAAGCCGCCGGTAAAATTGAAATTGACCTTTCAACAATGAAAATTGATTTGATGAGTTTTTCTGCACACAAAGCCTATGGCCCTAAAGGTATAGGCGCATTATTTGTCCGTCGTAGCCCACGCGTTCGTCTTAAAGGACAAATGCATGGTGGTGGCCATGAACGCGGCATGCGCTCTGGTACATTAGCAACGCATCAAATTGTCGGCATGGGTGAAGCATTCGAGCTTGCAGGTAAAAATCTAGAATCTGAGCAAAAACGTATTCGTGTATTACGTGACAAGTTGTGGAATGGTTTACAAGGTTTAGAGCAAGTATTCTTAAACGGCCATCCTGAACACAATGTGGCCAACTGGTTGAATATCAGCTTCAATTTTGTTGAAGGCGAATCATTGATGATGGCATTGAAAGATGCTGCGGTTTCTTCAGGTTCTGCTTGTACTTCAGCAACACTGGAACCGTCTTATGTACTTCGTGCATTAGGTCTGACCGATGAACTTGCGCACAGTTCAATTCGCTTTAGCTTTGGTAAGTACACCACTGAAGAAGATATTGATCACATTCTTGAAGTCACTAAAATTGCTGTACAAAAATTACGTGATCTCTCTCCGCTTTGGGATATGTACAAAGACGGCATCGATTTATCGACAGTCGAATGGGCTGAACACTAATTTATTCATGGCATCTTATGGCAATTCTATAAGATGCCCCCATATTAAATCTTATTAGGCTGACCCCGATTTTTGGAGATGCATCATGGCTTATAGCGAAAAAGTAATTGATCATTATGAAAACCCTCGTAATGTCGGTGTTTTGGATAAAGACGCTGAAAATGTAGGTACTGGAATGGTTGGTGCGCCTGCTTGTGGTGACGTTATGCGTCTGCAAATCCAAGTGGATGACAACGGCATCATTGAACAAGCGCGCTTTAAAACTTACGGTTGTGGCTCTGCTATTGCCTCAAGTTCGCTGGTCACTGAATGGTTAAAAGGTAAAACTCTTGATCAAGCACAAGCCATTAAGAATATTGATATTGCAACTGAACTTGCGCTTCCACCAGTAAAAGTACACTGTTCAGTACTTGCTGAAGATGCGATTAAAGCTGCTGTTGAAGACTATCGCAGCAAAAAAGCTAAAGCTTAATTGCTTTAAGTTTTAAATTAGGAATAACGGAGTTTTCATGATTCATTTAACTGAAAATGCAGCAACTCATATCAGCAATTACTTAAAAAATCGCGGTAAGGGTGAAGGCATTCGCGTTGGCGTGAAAACTTCAGGCTGTTCTGGTTTGGCCTATGTACTCGAATTCGTTGATGAAGTCGATACGCATGACCAAATGTTTGAGCAGTTTGATGTCAAAGTTTTTGTTGATCCTAAAAGCAGTGTCTATTTAGAAGGTTTAGAAATGGACTATGTGAAAAATGGCTTAAACGAAGGCTTTGAATTTAACAACCCCAATAAAAAAGGCGAATGTGGTTGCGGTGAATCTTTCACGATTTAATCCGTTATATGCATACTCTTTTAAAGCCTTAAAACAGTGTACAATACACTGTTTTAATTGCATTTATACTGGTCGTTATTTTTATAAAACTCTCGCGGATCAAATCTCCCATGAATCATTTTGAGCTGTTCAATCTTCCTGTGGCACTCGATATTGATTTAGCAACTTTAAAAACTGAATTTTTAAAATTGCAGCAACAATATCATCCCGATAAGGCTGAAAACAAAGATCAGGCCTTAATCCAGTCAAGCGACATCAATCAAGCCTATAAAATTTTATCTCAAGTCGATAGTCGTGCCGCTTATTTGCTGGCGTTAAAAAAACAAGATCATTTACTCGATCAATCTATTGGTGATTTTGATTTTTTACAATCGGCCTTAGAAATTCGTGAACATCTTGATGAAGCACACGCTGCGGATGATCTGATTTCACTGAAGCAAGAAGTCCAACAATGGATGGATAGCTTGGTTCGTGAATTTAAAATTGACTATACTGAAGAAGATTGGACAGAAGCCAGAGATACAGTTCGGAAGTTACGCTTCTTTCAAAAAGTCATGGCTGATATTGACAAAGCTGAAGATCGTTTTTTAGATGACGATAGCTTTGATCTTGACGATGATTTTTAATTTATTTTACTTTTAGACGTTCAAAGGATGTAACACAATGGCTCTCTTGCAAATTGCAGAACCTGGTCAATCAAGTGCACCTCATGAACACCGCATTGCCATTGGTATCGATTTAGGTACCACACACTCTTTAGTGGCAACGGTTCTATCGGGCAAAGCCAAAGTTCTTAACGATGAACAGGGTCGCGTGTTACTCCCATCGATTGTGCATTATGCAGAACATGGGGCGCAGTATGGCGATGCCGCAAAAGCATTTTTGACCAGTGATCCTCAAAATACCATTGTTTCAATTAAGCGCTTTATGGGGCGTTCAAAAGCAGATATTAAATTTCAACACCCCTACACTTTGGTCGGTGAAGACCATCAAATGCCCGCTTTTGAAACCCATCAAGGCCGTAAAACACCGGTTGAGATTTCAGCTGAAATTTTAAAACAACTCAAACAACGTGCTGAATTAAGTTTAAAGAATCCTATTAATGGTGCAGTCATCACCGTTCCAGCTTATTTTGATGAAGCACAGCGTCAAGCCACGCGGGATGCTGCTGAATTAGCCGGTTTAAATGTCCTACGCTTATTGAATGAACCCACGGCTGCTGCGGTTGCCTATGGTTTAGATCAAGCCAGCAACTTAGCGTCTGACAGTAACTATGTCATTTATGACTTAGGCGGCGGTACTTTTGACGTATCTATCTTACGTTTCACCCAAGGTGTCTTTGAAGTTTTAGCCACTGGCGGACATACTGCACTGGGCGGCGATGATTTAGATCGTCTGATTGTAAAATGGGCTAAAAAACAACTCAATATTGAAACGCTCGATGATACGCAATACGCGCATGTCATTGTTGCTGCACGTGAAGCGAAAGAAGCACTGACCACACTTGAATCAACTCAGTTACCCGTTTTAGATCAGGTTTTAACACTAGATCGGGCAACATTTGAACAAATCATTAAAGTGGCTTTAGATAAAACCATCAGTGTATGTAAGCGCGTGATGCGTGATGCCAAACTTGAGTTAGATGATATTCAGAGCGTGGTTTTGGTCGGTGGATCGACGCGTTCTTATGCAGTACAAAAAGCCGTGCGTGATGTGTTTAATCAAGAACCGTTGTGTACCATTAACCCCGATGAAGTGGTTGCAATTGGTGCAGCCATTACTGCTGACCAACTAATTGGCAACAGCACAGATGGCTCCTTGTTACTCGATGTGACGCCACTATCACTAGGTCTAGAGACCATGGGCGGTCTCGTTGAACGCTTGATTTCACGCAATACCGCAATTCCTGTGGCGCGTCGTCAAGAGTTCACGACGTACCAAGATGGCCAAACCGCCATGCTGATTCATGTGGTACAAGGTGAACGTGATTTAGTTGAACATTGCCGTAGCTTAGGTCGTTTTGTCTTGCATGGCATTCCACCAATGACTGCGGGTCAAGCACGAATTGAAGTGACGTTTCAAGTCGATGCCGATGGCTTGCTGAATGTTTCTGCCAAAGAAACCACCTCTGGTGTATATGCACACATTGATATTAAGCCATCCTACGGTTTGGCTGATGCCGATACTGAACGCTTATTAATTGAAGGTTTTAAGTTTGCCGAAGAAGATAAAAATCTTCGTCACTTACAAGAAACCAAAGTGGAAGCACAGCGTGAGCTTGAAGCACTCACTCAAGCATTAAAGGTCGATTCAAAGCTGCTTGATGCTGAACCATTGCTTGCTTTGCAGCATGCAGCAACTGAACTTGAGCAACAATTATTAACCTCAGATATCGACGCGATTGAAAAAGCAGTGCAACAACTTAAACAACATAGCGATGTCTTTGCTGGAATACGTATGAATCAACATATTGATTCTGCATTAAAAGGCACACAACTCGATGACTGGTCAAATTCACACAAATAAATAGGTAGACATTATGCCACGTATTAAAGTTCTTCCACATGCGCAAATTTGCCCGACTGGTGCTGAGTTTGAAGTTGAACCCAATGCCAATCTTTGTGAAAGCCTATTAAAAAATGGCATCAAGATTGAACATGCTTGTGATATGTCTTGTGCCTGTACCACTTGTCACGTGGTGGTTCGCCGCGGTTTTGACAGCTTGACTGAAATGACCGACGTCGAAGCAGATTTACTCGATCGCGCTTGGGGACTTGAACCAGATTCACGCCTTTCTTGTCAGGTTAAAATTGTCGATGAAGATTTAGAAGTTGAAATTCCGAAATATACAATTAACCATGCTTCTGAAAATCACTAATTGATTCTGCAATAAAAACCACGCTTCGGCGTGGTTTTTTAATATAAAAACTTTGAGTTTAAGCGTATAAGATTAAACCCATTAATGATGATCGATTGGCTCTTCAATCACTTCATCGGCTAAATTAAGTTTTACAATTCCTTGGGAGTTGGTCATATTTTGTTGTTTTTGAATTCTAACAATCATTTTTTCCAAAACACCAATCAGTTCTGGATATTCATAATTTTGTACTTCATCTAAATTTAACAATAGATGAAAGCCTTTATATTCATAGTCAAACCAGCGTTGATAGTCCGATTTACGCGATGTATATTTCTCCATTACCTGCCAAGTATTCACCAAGTGTTGAATACCTTTCAATCGAATTGGAGATTTAGGCGCACAGAGATAATCATTTTTAATTAAACTATAGGTATCATCAGAAATTAAAATTTCATCTACCGCAGCCGCACTTTGTAAACGTGCCGCTAAATTGGCATCGCGCCCCACAATGGTATATGCCATGCGATGTGCAGCACCATAATTACCCACGTGACAATAGCCTGTACTGATTCCCATACGAATATGCAATGCCGGATAACCCATTTTAATCCAGCGCTCACGCAGCAACTTCATTTGCTGGCGCATATCGATGGCCATATCTAAACAGGTTTTTGCATCTTGTTCGACGCCTTGAGAAATCGGATCGCCAAAGAAGATTAAAATTGCATCGCCCATAAATTTATCGACGGTGGCTTCATATTGTTTTGCAATTTCAGTCATATGACTTAAATAGTCATTCAGTAAAAAAGCCAAATCATCAGGAATCAGTGTTTCTGAAAGTTCAGTAAAGCCTTGAATATCCGAGAAGAAAATAGTCATTTTCTTACGTTTATATTCAATTTTTGCTTCCGACTCGCCTTTCATAATCGATTGCCACAATTGTACTGGTGCATAACGACTCAGTTGGTTGGCAAATTCCATATAACGATTCATTTGTTCGTAATAATAGGATTTTCGATTACTGATATATTGAATTTGACTACGCTGATACAGACTACCGACACCAAAATAGGTCAATAAGCAGACAAAACCAAGTACCGTTAATTCACCGGTGGTTTGCTCAAAATATTCACCAAAACCGAAGATAAAGATATTACACAGATAGAAAATGGCAATCCCAATTAAACCGGCCAATGACAGCACCAAAAACGAGATTTTATTACTAATCGTGGTATAGAGAATGACGAAGATCGTCAGAAAAGTCAGTACAAGGTTTAAATGAATAGCAGATAAAATAACGGCAATCACCGCCATATCCATCACAAATAAGATGGCACGTTTTATTTTTGTATTATAACGATACAACAGCCAATTGGATAATCGCGGCGTAATGATTAAAACCAACACCAAAAAAATCGGCACGTATAGCTGATAGTGCGTATCAGGCGAAGTGTAATAATAGACGGTAATCAGCAAAGACAATATGAGATAGCCCATCAAACGATGAAAATACTCAAATTGTCTTGGCTCTTTTCTAATCCAGTCGTCTAAAGACACTCAATTGCTCCGGATCGGATTATCCACATCATCATTTTTATATTACAAACCAAATTAATGATGAATTAATCCATACGCCAATCAAATGGCATATCACCTTGACCACGTAGGGCAAGCATTAGTGTCTGACGCATATGTGCAAGAACTTCATTGTTATAAGGTACAGCAGGTGTGCCCCAAACTGGTCTTGGCCACGCTACATCATTTTGATAACGAACCACATGATGAAAATGTAGTTGTGGCACCATATTTCCTAAGGCAGCAACATTCATTTTATCCGCACGAAATACACGAGCCAATTGACTAGACAACCAACTCGATTCACGTAAAAATTGTTCTTGGTCAGATTGGCTTAATTCATATAATTCAGTGACGCCAGGTACACGTGGAATTAAGATGAGCCACGGAAATTGCATATCATTCATTAAACGACATGTTGACAGTGGAAAGTCGCCTACAAAAAAAGTATCTTGAGCAAGTTGAGGATGCAAACTAAACATATCTTTATAAATGACGCAAAATTAGAATGATGGCTAATACTACCACATCCGTTAGGACGTGAATATTCTATACAATGTGTTTCATTACAAATAAACCACTATTTATTTTGAATCACGAAGCGGCTATCAATATAATAATTTTCTCTAAAAAATCAAGTATTTCTTGGTAATTACTGCAAGCTAAAACTCAAATTTAAATACGAGTGCATAGTATTTATGCACTCGCAGCACAATCATTGAATTTCTTTTAGCAAACTGGTTAACAAATCAGAAATAAATTGAATTCTTTTTGCATAGTCTTCAAGCATTACCATCACTTTTAAGCGCTGCCCACCATCCATTTTAAAAAATGTAGGATGTTTTTGCATGATTTGAATAATACTCAAAGCTTGTACCGGCGTATCTGGAGAGAACTCAATATGTCCGCCATGTGCGCCAATATCTACTTTGGTAATACCCAGTTGCTCAGCCTTGAGACGCATTTGATGCACTGCAAACAATTGCTTCACTGGTTGCGGTGGTACGCCAAAACGATCAATTAACTCCATACGAATATTGTCGAGTTTCTCTTGCGTGTCAGTATTACTAATACGCTTATAAAACAATAGTCTTTGATGCACATCACCCAAATAATCATCTGGAATAAGTGCGGGCATATGCAGATTAATTTCAGCTGTAAGCGATAATGGCGCATCAAAATTAGGCGTTTTGCCTTTTTGAATGGCTTTGGTGGCTTTTTCTAGCATTTCCATATACAGACTATAACCAATGGCTTGCATCGAACCACTTTGCTGCTCACCCAACAGCTCACCCGCCCCACGAATTTCTAAATCTTCAGTGGCCAGCATAAAACCTGCGCCTAAATTTGAAGCCCGTTGAATGGCATCAAGGCGTTTTTCTGCATCACCTTTTAAACCCTTCATTGATGGCACCAATAAGTAGGCATAGGCTTGGTGATGTGAACGTCCGACACGACCGCGTAATTGATGCAACTGCGCTAAACCTAACTTATCCGCGCGTTCAATTAAAATGGTGTTGGCATTGGGAACGTCAATTCCCGTTTCAATAATGGTCGAACAAACCAAGACATTATATTCTTTGTGATAGAACTGCTGCATGATCTGCTCCAGTTCGCGTTCGCGCATTTGACCATGTGCCACTGCCACACGCGCTTCGGGTACCAACTCACGAATACTCTGTGCTGCCCGTTCAATGCTATCCACTTCATTATGTAAAATATAAACCTGACCGCCGCGCAGTAACTCACGCAAAATGGCTTCTTTAATGGAATCGCTGGTTTGCTCTTGTACAAAAGTTTTTACAGCCAGTCGGCGCGCCGGCGGTGTGGCAATAATGGATAAATCTCGCATTCCACTAAAGGCCATATTTAAGGTGCGCGGAATCGGCGTTGCCGTCAGAGTGAGCATATCGACATCGGCACGCATAGCTTTAATACGCTCTTTATCACGTACCCCAAAGCGATGCTCCTCATCCACCACCATCAAACCTAAGTTTTTAAATCCAATGCTTTGCTGCAATATTTTGTGTGTGCCAATGACAATATCGACTTTACCATTGCTTAAGTCTTCGGCAATTTTAAGATGGCTTTTGTTTGAGCCAAAACGCGACAGCACTTCAATACGAATAGGCCAATCGGCAAAACGGTCTTTAAACGACTCATAATGCTGCTGTGCAAGTAAGGTGGTCGGCACTAAAACGGCCACTTGCTTATTGTTTTGGACTGCTAAAAATGCCGCACGCATGGCCACTTCAGTTTTACCAAAACCGACATCGCCACACACCAGACGATCCATCGGTTTAGCCAACTGCATATCATGCAATGTGGCTTCAATGGCATTGGCCTGATCAAGGGTTTCTTCATAAGCGAAACCACTGGAAAATTGCATATACGGACTTTGCTCCAGCTCAAAAGCAAAGCCGGGTTTTGCCTGACGGCGCGCTTGAATATGTAACAATTCAGCGGCAACATCATGAATTTGCTCTAAAGCCTTACGCTTGGCTTTATTCCATGCATCTGTGCCTAATTTATGCAAAGGTGCTAAATCAGGGTCGCCACCACTGTAACGACTAATCAAATGCAAATTGGTGACTGGCACATAAACTTTAGCTGCATCGGCATAATCTAGCTGTAAAAACTCATACTCTTGATCATCGATGGTGAGTTTAACCAGTCCTGCATAGCGCCCTACACCATAGTCAATATGCACCACCGGCGCACCGATACTCAGCTCGGTTAAACTACGAATGAGAAATTCTTCGGACACTTCCTGCTGACGTTTACGTCGGCGTTGGACTACGCGGTGCTCATACAGCTGATTTTCTGAAATGACGGTTAAATAATCTGGAATGACCAGACCACGGTCAAGTGGCGCACTGGTAATCGCGATGGCATATAAAGATTGTCTAAATTCTGCAAAACTGTCAACGGTGGGAATATCACCCAATGCACTGCGCAAGGCATCTTTTAACGTCTCACGGCGGCCCGCACTTTCGGCCACCAACAATACCGGATGATTGGCGGCATCAATATATTGCTTAACCACGGAAAAAGGCTGTTGTTGTTTTGGGTCGACTGCCAAGCGCGGCGGCAATTCAGTTTTTAAATTGATGACACCGGTTTTTTGTATAAATTCATCAGGCGATGCGATAATTCGAGCAAAAGTATTTAATTTTTCTAACACTTGATTTGGCGTTAAGAAAATATCTTCTGGCGGCAGAATGGGTTGATCAATATTATGCCGACGATCTTCATAGCGACGCGCTACATCCTGCCAAAAATTGGCTAAACTTTCATCCAATTGTTTGTCTGTAATGACAATGGCATTACTGGGTAAGTACGCCATTAAGCTGCTTTGGCTTTGCATGGCCTGTTTGCTAAAAAATAGTGGGAAATAAAACTCAAGCCCGGGCGATGCAATACCTTCTAAGGCATCTTGATAAATTGGATTTTTCTTTGGATTGGCATTTGGAAAACTTTCCGCATAGCGATCACGAAAGATAGAGCGCCCCTCTTTTAAGGGGAATTCTTTGGCGGGCAATACTAAAAACTGTTTTAGGGTTTGTGTGGTTCTTTGGGTTTCTGGATCGAAGAATTTTAAACTTTCAATCTCATCATCAAATAAATCAATACGAATGGGAGCATCTTGTCCTGATGCATAGATATCCATGATGCTGCCACGTACTGCAAACTCACCATGATCATAAACCGTATCAACCAAATGATAACCGGCTTGTATCAAACGAATTTTTTGTTGCTCTAATTGAAATTTTTGCCCCACTTGAATATCAAAATGTTCACCCAACACCCACGATGTCGGTGCAACACGCTGCACCAAGGTCGAGGCAGACAACAGCAATACGCCATGTTTAGGCATATTGGATAAAATGGATAAGCGCTCTGAGACAATATCTTGATGCGGTGACAAGCGGTCATAAGGCAGAATTTCCCAATCGGGGAAAATTGTCGGCTTAATGCCATAAAACTCTAATTCACTTTCCAATTGCCCCAAATGCTGATTATTTCGAGCAACCACAATGAACAATTGCTGACTTTGGCTGGCAATTTCTTTAAACAACAGTGCCGCAGATGAGCCTTGTAAATGACCGACCCAGCGTTTTTCGCCAGCTTTTAATTGTTGTAAATTAAGTTGAGAAATTTCTTGTTGGAACATGTAGATAGCTTTTGGTCTAAATGACATAGGCAATATCTTAACATGGGTTTTTTCGTGGTTGCGTTATTTTTATCATCCACTGATGATTTACGCGACATGGATCTTCGTGTTAGAAATTAAAGGCCAATCCTTAAATTATTGATCGCGTATAAACTGGCGATAATAATCATTTAATTTTTGAATCGCCTGCTTCAACTGTAATAGATTTTCTTCAGTATTGCCTAAATGTAGAATAAAGCGTTGATGAGCAATTTCTAAATCAATTTTCTCATTGATGACAATTGCAGCAAAATATAAGGCTTTTAAATCATCAAACTTGCTCAGTTTACGGTTTGAAAAGTACCACAAACGTGCCGACCAATCATTGAGCACCACACCCTGCACGATATAACCTTGTAGTGGATCAAATTCAATTTGATGGTCTTGTAAAAACTGCTGTTCAGCAGAGAGTTGATCTGTTTTAAATAAACCGGTTAATTTATGCCACATTGCGATATATGCTCTTTGAGATTGACCTTATTTTAACGCAAGCGTAGGGTGTGTTCAGTTTGATTTTGATCAAAAAAAGGTGGTGCATTGAATGCACCACCTTTTTATAAATATAAAAAATATTAAATACTAAGGCGTCTGGTTAGCTTACGCGTGATAAAGGCTCATTTTGACTAATCACTTCTGAAACCAAATTACTAAATGAGAAGATCTCATCTAATTGTTGCTGAGTCAGCAGTTCGCGCTCTAACACCACTTGTGGAACAGTTTTATTCTCGGCAATACATTGTTTACCAATCTCATCACATTGCGCGTGACCTAAAATTGGATCCAACAGCGTCACAATACCAATGCTGCGCATCACATTATCGTAACAAGTCTGCTCATTGGCCTGAATACCTTGAATACATTTATGATCTAGGCTAACTACGGCACGCGTCAGCATTTCAATCGACTCGTTCATCGACACCGCAATCACTGGCTCCATAACATTTAACTGTAATTGCCCTGCTTCTGCGGCCAAAGTCACGGTTAAATCATTACCAATGACTTTATAAGCAATTTGATTCACCAGCTCTGGAATAACTGGATTTACTTTAGCCGGCATAATAGATGAACCGGCTTGTAATTCTGGTAAGTGAATTTCAGCCAAACCGGCACGCGGACCTGAACTAAGCAGACGTAAATCATTACAGATTTTTGATAATTTAACCGCAAGACGTTTAAGCGTGCTAGATAAAAGAATAAATACACCACAATCACTGGTAGCTTCTACATAATCTTCAGCGGCAACTAAATTCAAACCGGTGATTTTTTTTAAGGCTTGAATGGCTTCAAAAGCATAACCGTTTGGAGTGTTAATTCCGGTACCAATGGCAGTTGCACCCAAATTCACTTCTAATAACAGCTCACGTGTACTACGAATCAGGCGTAAATCTTCTTTAAGCAATGTGGCAAAAGCACGAAATTCTTGTCCCAACGTCATGGGTACTGCATCTTGTAATTGGGTACGCCCCATTTTCAATACAAACTGAAATTCGATGGCTTTGCTTTGCAAACTGTCAATTAAGTTTTGCAGCGGCAGGAATAGGTCATCTAGACCTGAATACGTGGCAATGCGTAAAGCAGTTGGATATACATCGTTGGTCGATTGAGATTTATTAACATGATCATTCGGATTGACATGCTCATACTGACCTTTATGCAAACCCAAATGCTCTAAGGCAATATTGGCCAAGACTTCATTGCTGTTCATATTCACCGAAGTCCCCGCACCGCCTTGATACACATCCAGCGGAAAAGCATGACCCCACTGTTCTGGTGCAGCAATCACTGCATTACAGGCAAATTGAATAGCGTCGCTGACAGATTCAGGGATTTGTTGAAATTTTAAATTGGTTTGTGCCGCAGCCTTTTTCACTTGTGCCAAAGCGCGAATAAAATGAGGATAATCACCAATTTTTTGGTTCGATACTTGGAAATTTTCTAAAGCGCGTAAAGTATGAATACCATAATAACATGTAGCCGGAACCTCCTTGGCGCCGAGTAAATCATGTTCCAGTCGGGTATTTTCTAATTTAACAATAGACACTTTAATATACTCACATTTGTGCACCAAGATTGTGCAATAGCAAAAATACTATACCTTTAAATGATTTTAAACAGCATAAAAAGATATTTATTTGGCAATGCTCTACAACTAAATACAAACTTTACGTAACAAGTGTAACAACGTGTAATGTTAATAAAAACTCGACCCGATACAGCCAAACCACACCTAAGAGAAGGTTCAACAACAGGCGAAAGTGATGAAGTGGATGCAGTGAAAAAAACCTTGCTTTATAAATGATCAAAAGTGCGCTCTTGATTGCTGTTTGCTTAAATAGCGCACATCTTCGGCTGAATTGTATCTGAAAATACATTGCGCTACACAACTTACTATGAAATCCTGCGCAATTGTAACGGAACGTAATTTTAGTTTTGTGCTTGAATCAGCTCCTTGCTGAATATGTATAAAAATTCATCTTGCACGGACGTAGCCATTGAGGACATAAGGATGAGCGCATGAGTCAACTCAACCCCACATTAATTACTTTTATTTTTTATATTATCGTTATGGTGGCCATCGGGTTATATGCCTACAAAGCCACCAAGAATTTCTCAGATTACATTTTGGGTGGCCGTAGCTTAGGCAGTGTGGTCACTGCGCTATCCGCCGGTGCATCTGATATGAGCGGTTGGCTGTTGATGGGTTTGCCGGGCGCCATTTATCTGTCTGGTTTATCAGAAGTTTGGATTGCCATTGGCCTAATTGTGGGCGCATGGCTGAACTGGCTGTTGGTGGCTGGGCGCTTACGTGTATACACTGAAATTCAAAACAACGCCCTGACACTACCGGATTACTTTACCAGCCGTTTTGCCGATCGTAAGCGTATTTTACGGGTGATTTCCGCTTTAGTGATTTTGGTGTTTTTCTCGATTTACTGTGCTTCAGGCATGGTGGCCGGTGCCCGATTATTTGAAAGTATTTTTGGCCTGTCTTATCACACCGCGTTATGGATTAGTGCCATTGCCACCATCAGCTATGTGTGTATTGGAGGTTTCCTAGCGATTAGCTGGACCGATACATTCCAAGCAGGACTGATGATTTTTGCATTGATACTTACCCCAATTATGGCGTATTTGGCCTTAGGTGATCATACTCAACAATTCAGTATGCTGATTGAAACTGCGCGACCACACGCCACCAACATGCTTTCTGGTTTAAGTGGTGTAGCAATTTTGTCCTCACTGGCATGGGGCTTAGGCTACTTCGGTCAACCGCATATTTTGGTGCGCTTTATGGCAGCTGAATCGGTTAAGACCATTCCCGCTGCGCGCCGTATTGGTATGACGTGGATGATTTTATGTTTAGCCGGTGCAGTAGGTACAGGCTTTATCGGGATTGCTTACTTCCAACAACATCCGGAATTGGCAGCTGCTGTGGCTCAAAATCCTGAAACCATTTTTATGGAATTGACCAAGATTTTATTTAATCCGTGGATTGCCGGCATTATTTTAGCCGCAATTTTAGCCGCAGTCATGAGCACATTAAGCTGTCAGCTTTTGGTCTGCTCAAGTACCTTAACCGAAGATTTATATAAATCATTCTTACGTAAAACCGCCTCACAAAAGGAATTGGTGTGGGTCGGTCGCTTTATGGTGTTGGCCATTGCTGTATTGGCCATTGCACTGGCCAGCAACCCAGAAAGTAAAGTTTTAGGTTTAGTGGCGTATGCATGGGCCGGTTTTGGTGCAGCTTTTGGGCCATTGATTATCTTGTCTTTGCTGTGGAAACGCATGACTTTAAACGGCGCAATTGTCGGGATTATCGTGGGTGCGCTAACGGTCATTTTATGGAAAAATCTATTGGCCAGTACTGGACTATATGAAATTATCCCTGGCTTTATTTTGTCCTTTATCAGTATTGTGGTGGTAAGCTTACTTGAAAAAGCACCCTCAGCAGAAGTGGTTCAACGTTTTGAACAAGCCGATGCACTGTATAAAAAAGAAATGGCCGAACTGAAAAATCAGGGCTAAACAGCTAAAAATTGCTTTAATCAACAGATAGGAATAAAGGGGCAACTGCCCCTTTTTCTTTGTCTTTATTTTGAGGGTTTACTTTTTAGATAAATTTTTGAGCTTTCTTTAATCACTTCCATGACTGGATAACTTCGGGTTTCTTTGACTCCGGGCAATCGCCATAAAATTTGTCCAGAGATTTTGCGAAATTCCTCCATATTGGCACAGCGAATTTTCACCACAAAATCGAATCCCCCACTGGTCATATGACACTCAACAATTTCTGGATACTGCATTACCGCGTCTGAAAATTCTTCCAAAACATTTGGCGTGGTTTTATCCAGTAATATTTCAACAAAAATCACGAAACTGGCATTGAGCATCTCAGGATTTAACTTGGCTTCATAGCCTAAAATAAAACCATCTTTGGCTAGCTTTTGCACTCGCGCCAAAGCAGCGGTGGCAGATAAGTTAACGGCTTCCGCCAGTTTTATATTGGAAATACGGCCATCATTTTGCAGAATATCTAAAATTTTGATATCCGTTTTGTCCAATGTCGAAATTGGGCTGCTCATCTGAATTATTCTCTAAAATGAATCAAAATTATAGTGAGTTATTCGTCGTTCTTTCTGTAATTATAAATTATATAAGGTAGTGCTCTCAACAAAAATATTGATCGTAACAGGACGTTGGTATAAAGATGATGGATACACAGACTCCGCTCAATTCAGCAAAAGCTCAGCTGGACGCTTTAACTGAATTCAAAGAAAAAACCGAATATGAAACGCAAATGAATACGGCTTGGCGTCGTGCTGAACCTGAATGCGTTGAACATCTACTCGACTACAGCCAAATGTCTAGCGAATTAAATCAGCGTATTTATGATCTGGCGTTTAATCTGGCACATACTTTACGCGAACGCAAAGGATCAGCCGGTAAAGCCGGCATTGTGCAAGGTCTGTTACAAGAATTTTCTTTGTCTTCGCAAGAAGGCATTGCGCTGATGTGTTTGGCAGAAGCATTGCTGCGTATTCCAGACAGTGCAACACGTGATCTATTAATCCGTGACAAAATCAATCAAGGCAATTGGAAAGATCATGTTGGGCAAAGTAGCCTGATGTTTGTCAATGCTGCGGCATGGGGTTTAATGCTGACCGGTAAACTGATGGAAACGCCTAAGCAAAATAGCTTATCGGGTGCATTAACCGGTTTATTGGCACGCAGTGGTCGCGGCATTATCCGTAAAGCCGTCGATGTGGCAATGCGCATGATGGGTGAACAGTTTGTGACCGGCGAAACC
Organism: Acinetobacter harbinensis; assembly: GCF_000816495.1. Taxonomy (GTDB): domain Bacteria; phylum Pseudomonadota; class Gammaproteobacteria; order Pseudomonadales; family Moraxellaceae; genus Acinetobacter; species Acinetobacter harbinensis. Next base: position 1,478,302 of record NZ_JXBK01000001.1, on the reverse strand, counting down.
ATCCAAGAAGCCTTACAACATGCTGAACCCTTAGAAGATAAAGGTTTCCGTTATTCTTACGATATGTTGGGTGAAGCTGCTTTAACGGCGCATGATGCCGATCGTTATTATCAAGATTATAGCAACGCTATTCATGCCATTGGTCAAGCCTCAACCGATAAAGACGTTTATGACGGCCCCGGTATTTCAATTAAACTTTCCGCCTTGCATCCGCGTTATCAACGTGCGCAAATTGAGCGCGTTCATAGCGAGCTGTATCCCAAAGTGTTGCAATTGGCAGAACTGGCCAAGCATTACAATATTGGTTTAAACATTGATGCTGAAGAATCAGAACGTCTAGAAATTTCTTTAGAATTGTTAGAGCGCTTATGCTTTGAACCCACCCTTGCCGACTGGAAAGGCATTGGTTTTGTGATTCAAGCCTATCAAAAACGCTGTTTCTATGTGGTTGATTATGTCGTCGACTTAGCAAAACGCAGTGATAAACGCTTAATGATTCGTTTGGTTAAAGGCGCCTATTGGGACAGCGAAATTAAAAAAGCGCAAATGGATGGCATGAGCGACTATCCGGTGTTTACCCGTAAAGTACATACCGATTTATCCTACATTGCCTGTGCGCAGAAATTACTGGCCGCACCGCAGCAAATTTATCCGCAGTTTGCCACGCATAATGCCCAAACACTGGCCACTATTTACCATTTAGCCGATCCAAACCATTATTACAGTGGTCAATATGAGTTCCAATGCTTACATGGCATGGGCGAACCGCTGTATGAACAAGTGGTCGGTGCAATAAGTGATAAAAAACTGGGTGTGCCCTGCCGTATTTATGCGCCTGTTGGTAATCATGAAACCTTGTTGGCGTATTTGGTGCGACGTTTGCTGGAAAATGGTGCCAACACCTCTTTTGTGAATCGCATTGCAGATAAAACTTTAAAAGTGGAAGATTTAATCGAAAATCCACAAAGCGAAATTTTAAAAAATGCTGCACAAGAAGCAAAAATTGGTCAATCTCATCCCGCAATTGCTTTACCCGATAATTTATACGGCGCACTACGTGCAAATTCATTCGGTCTCGATTTAGCCAATGATCAAGATTTAATCAGCCTAAACAACACGGCTCAAAATTTATATCAGCAGCAGTGGCAAGCCCAGCCTTTGGGTAAAAATCTAACGCTTGAAAACGCAGCACTTGATACAAGCCTTGCCCCGATTGCCATTTTAAATCCAGCGCAGCATAGCGATATTGTCGGCTATGTACATGAAGCCAGCACAGCACAAGTCAATCAAGCGCTTGAAAATGCAGCGCATGCGCAAATGGATTGGACAGCGACAGCCAAAAATGAACGTGCGGCCTGTTTACAACGTGCTGCGGATATGATGCAGGCTCGTCTAGCCGAGTTAATCGTTTTACTGTGCCGTGAAAGTGGTAAAATAGCAGCAAATGCGATTGCGGAAATTCGTGAAGCGATTGATTTTCTACGTTATTACGCAGCACAAATTCTTGATTTAGACCACGACACGCTTATTCAGCCTTTGGGTACGGTGCTTTGTATTAGTCCGTGGAATTTCCCGCTGGCTATTTTTACTGGACAAATCTCTGCGGCCTTGGCTGCAGGCAATACCGTGATTGCTAAACCGGCCGAGCAAACGCCACTGATTGCCGCCCTCGCCATTCAAATATTATGGCAAGCCGGTATTCCTAAGGATGTGGTGCAGCTTTTGCCCGGCCAAGGTGAAACCGTCGGTGCGCAGTTAACGGCAGATGTGCGTATTCAAGGAATTTTATTTACCGGCTCTACCGAAGTCGCCAAAATTTTACAAAATACACTGGCACAGCGCTTAAGTCACTCAGGTCAACCCATTACGTTGATTGCTGAAACTGGTGGTCAAAATGCCATGATCGTTGATTCATCTGCACTCACTGAACAAGTGGTCTTAGATGTGGTCAGCTCAGCCTATGACAGTGCCGGTCAACGCTGCTCAGCCTTACGTGTGCTCTGCGTACAAGAGGACAATGCCGATAGCGTGATTAACATGCTTAAAGGTGCAATGCAGCAATTACAGCTGGGTCATCCGCACTTATTAAAAACTGACATTGGCCCTGTGATTGATTTAGAAGCACAAAGTAATATTGAACAACATATTGCACAAATGCGTAGTAAAGGTCATGCAGTACATCAGCTTATGTTCAATGCACAGAATGACAGCAGCATCAGCCAAGGTACCTTTATTACACCCACGCTGATTGAACTGCCAAACTTAGATGATTTACAGCGCGAGGTTTTTGGCCCTGTTTTACACGTAATTCGCTATAAATATGGCCAATTATCGCAGCTACTAGAACAAATTAATGCCAAAGGCTATGGCTTGACCATGGGACTGCATACCCGTATTGATGAAACCATTCAAACTGTGATTGCGCATGCTGAAGTGGGCAACTTATACATTAACCGTAATATTGTCGGTGCTGTGGTGGGTGTGCAACCGTTTGGCGGTGAAGGTTTATCGGGTACAGGGCCTAAAGCTGGCGGACCGCTTTATCTTTACCGTTTAATGCAGCACTGCTCTGCTAAAAAATTAGCCATGCCATTTGCCACACAAGCGGCTCCACAGCAAGCGACTGTTCAGCCTTTATACGAGCTATTTCATACTTGGGCCACACAGACTTTCCCGCACTATGCACTCACGCCAGTACCCGCCTTTTGTGCCGGACAGCATTATGAATTACAAGGGCCAACCGGTGAAAGTAATCAATACGTGGTGCTCCCTAGAAACCGTGTGCTTTCTTTAGCTACTCATGAGCAGGATCAAATTCAGCAATGGTGTGCAATTTTTGCAGTCGGCAGTCAGCCTGTGGTCATGGCCGACAATCCTTTTGTTTTAAAATATCTGGCGCAGATGCCAAAAGAGATCAGTCATAGTCTAAAAGTCATTCAGCATATTGAACGCGATGACTTTGATGCAGTACTTCATCATGGTAGCGAACAGCAATTGCAACAATTGCAACGTCAAATTGCCGCACGCCAAGGTGCAATTATCGGGATCACGCATTTAAAACCATTGCAGCAGGATATTGCCTTAGAGCGCTTGGTCATTGAGCGCGCGATTAGCATTAATACTGCCGCGGCCGGCGGTAATGCCAGTCTCATGACTTTAACTTAAAGCAGCTGTTCGATCGGTATATTTTAAACCGGTTCATTTTCCGCTTCGCCAAATCTACAACTCCCCAATGCGGTGGATTTGGTGTCTTTTGATTATTCTTATTAATGCTCTCTGGTATTTTTGCTTCGATATTTTAGCCAGTGTATTCTATCCATACTGCATTAACACGCCACGCAGATTGCATCTTTAGCGCATATTTCTAGCTCTGAATCGGCAATAAGTTTAGTCATCCGATTCAAACTTTGTTACCATCCGTGTTTTCTATGTGTTTGTGATTTTTACTGCATATGACTTCAGCTTATCAGTTACAACTTGATGCCAAGATTGCCCGTATTTCTGCTCAATTTGCCGAATTCAACCCACCTGCTTTAGAAGTGTTTCAGTCGCCTGAACAAAACTTCCGTATGCGCGCAGAATTTCGGATTTGGCATACCGATGACGATATGTTCTATGCCATGTTTGAACGCAACGACGATAGCAATCAAAAGACCGTACTGCGCATAGATGAATTCCCCATTGCCGATCTAAGCATTAACGCTTTAATGCCTCAATTATTGGCCGCGTTAAAAGCCAATCCTGTTTTAGAATCACGTTTATTTGAAGCACACTTTTTAGCGACTTTAAGCGGTGAAATACTGGTTTCGCTGATTTATCACCGTCAACTAGACAGCGATTGGGAAGTGGCAGCCAAAGCGCTGGCTGAACAATTCAACATTAAATTGATTGGTCGTAGCCGCGGACAAAAATTTGTTTTATCCGATGAGTATGTGGTTGAAAAACTGCAAGTGTTCGAGCGCACTTATATCTATAAGCAAATTGAAGGTGGTTTTACACAGCCAAATGCCAAAGTTTGCCAAAAAATGCTGGAATGGGCATGTCATGCCGCGGAACAGTCTGAGAAAGATTTGCTGGAATTGTACTGCGGAAATGGTAATTTCACCCTACCGCTTTCCACCAAGTTTAATCGTGTTTTAGCCACTGAACTGGCCAAGTCATCGGTTTATGCGGCACAGTGGAACATTGAACAAAACCAGATTGAGAATATTCAAGTGGCGCGCCTGTCAGCCGAAGAATTTACCCAAGCCTATAATGGTGAACGTGAATTCCGCCGTCTGCAAGAAGCAGGTATTGATATCAGTAGTTATGATTTTGACAGCGTTTTTGTCGATCCACCGCGTGCAGGCATTGATGATGAAACACTGAAACTGATTCAGCGTTTTGAACGTATCATTTATATTTCCTGTAATCCAGATACCTTAGAAGACAATTTAAAGACTTTATCCAACACACATAAAATCACTAAGTTTGCGATGTTTGATCAATTTCCGTATACCCACCATGTGGAATGTGGTGTATTACTGCAAAAGATTTAAACAATTTATTTCAGTGTTAACATCTTGATGCTGTTTAAAAAAATGAAGTCTGAGCAGACTTCATTTTTTTATTGCATTGAAAATGAATTACTTATAATAAAATATAATATGTAACTGTCATAATCCCGTTAAATTTAGCCATTAGCATCGGAAAATTTAGAGTTCAACTGCTGCTTTTATCACTGATATGGCCTTGTATTATTTAGGGAATTGGCTATATTTCGTTCTATGTTAGGTTGAATGTGAAGTCTATATGAGTTTTTGGCAGAAGCTGTTTATTGCAGATCAACAGCAAAATGAGCACAAGAATCAAATCTCGTGTGTTGAAAATGATTATTCTTGTAAGTCAAATGAACAATTGATTCAGACTTTATCAAAGGCAGTCGATGAAGATGTCATCATTGGCATTAAAAAGCTGTTAGCTTCACGCGGTTATAGCCGCAAAGAGCTGAATGAGTTACAGCATTTACCCTTGCAATAGTACAGATTAAGCAAAAAAAAGCATTTGGCTCATCCCAAGTGCTTTTTTGTTTTAAAAGTTTGATCGGAAATTTTCTTTCGCGTGACTAAATAAGCACGCTATTTTTAAAGATTAAATCTGAGATATTTCCAGTGATAAAGCGCTTATCTTCGTTTTAAGCGCCGGTTTCGATTATTCTGAACAGTTCATTCAGCACGATTTTAGCTGTTTATGCGCTATGTCGAATAAATCATTAAGCGGATTAAAATAGTCGATTCTTCGCCGTAGACGCAGTAAACTAGCGTCGTCATAACTTATATGGGCAACGTTATTGGTCATACCTAGGATGCAACAGCAAAATATACGATTTCCTTTAGGCGCACACCTTATTGTTAAACACTTAGGCTATTCCCATCATGGTATTTATGCAGGGCGTGGTCGTGTGATTCATTATTCAGGTTTTGCACATCTCTTTAAAAAACGCCCGATTGAAATCACCTCGATTGAAAAATTTAGCTTTGGTAAAACCATTGTTCAGCAAGACTATCAGCACCCAAAATTTAAAGGGCGCAAAGTGGTACGGCGCATGCGCTCACGCATGAATGAAAACAACTATCACCTGATTATCAATAATTGCGAACATTTATGCACATGGGCCATTACCGGTGTAGAAAGCAGTCCGCAGGTTCTGCGTATGATGAACCGTCTAACCACTATTGGCTATATCAGCTCGATCATGAGCTATATGAGCAGTATGTTGCTCACCATCACCACCACCTGTTTTGCATTGGTGCTGTATATCAAGAAAAAATTACGTGATAAAGCCAAACATAAAGATGCCGATGACTTACTGCTCAAAGCCAGTGAACATAAAAACCCGTAATTGCGTGCAAAACTCTATACAGGTTTAAAGCAGATTGCCTTGATGCGCCGCAATGGCAGGCGGCAAGTCCTGCTCTAGCGAACAGAGTATTTCACGTTCTATACTGCGGACAATCGAATTTAAAGCCAGATCATTTTCCTGAATGCCAAAGGGTTCTTCAAGCTCTGCACTTAAGGCATCTAAACCTAAAAATAAGTACGCAATCAGCGCAACAATCACTGGTGTCCAAATCCCCAAACTGGACTGCAAGCTAAACGGCAGAATAAAGCAGAATGAATACACGGCGCGGTGTAGCAATACCGAATATGAAAATGGTAACGGGGTTGATGAAATTCGGTCACAACCGGCATGAATATTGCCAATGGCAACTGTATGCTGCGTTAAGCTGCTATAAATAATATCGCTAATCTCAGCACGCTTATAAAGTGCAGCCAAATCTTTTTGCGTGATTTCCAATAAATACTGAGGTGGATTGATATGCTGACTCAGTATCTGCCATTGCTGCGCTGTGCATTGAATCTGTGTGTGATCATGTTCAAATGCGTGTGTTTGCTTACGTAGTCGATCACGCAGTAAATGACTAAACAGCATAACGCGGTACAGCAACACTTGACGTGGCTTATCCTCTAGCACATGGCTATCACGGATCACATGCCGTGAACTGGCAATTAACGCGCCCCACAACTGCCGCCCTTCCCACCAACGTTCATAACAGGCCGTATTTCGAAAGCTCATAAAAATCGACAAGATCACTCCAAAAACAGTGAAACCAATCGCGGGAACTTCCGGCACTGAAACATAATGATGGACGGATAAATACACCAAGGTCGTCGAGATGAATACCACCATCATCAGCGCAAGAAAGACTTTAGGCAAAATGGTGCCATGCCAAGCAAACAGCAGTGCAAAACTATTGGTTTTATCTCGAATAATCACGGCAATTCCTGAGCGATATACATGAAAAAGCCCAACCTAAGTTGAGCTTTTGTGGCTTATTTCAGCATAGTGCTATTCAGATTGAATGACAATCTTTGCCTGAAATAGAGTGCTTAAGTTATTTACCCGGTTTAAAGCTATCGCGTAAATCTAAAATACGGTTAAACACTGGCTTTTCAGTCGTATGATCATATTGATCCGCCACGAAGTAACCTTCACGTTCAAACTGAAAACGATCTTCTGCTTTTGCCTGTGCTAGTGCAGGCTCAATGATCGCCTGTAATACAGTTAAAGAATCAGGATTTAAGTTGGCTAAGAAGTCATCATCTGCATCCGGTGCCGCTTTGTTAAACAGACGATCATAAATTCGAACTTCTGCGGCAATACCTTGTGTTGCAGAGACCCAATGTAGAACGCCTTTGACTTTACGTCCTTCAGGGTTTTTCCCTAACGTGTCTGGATCGATTGAACATTTCAGCTCGACCACTTCGCCATTGGCATCTTTAATCACTTCATCGCATTTAATCACGTAAGCATGACGTAAACGCACTTCGCCTTGTGGAATTAAACGCTTAAAGCCTTTTGGCGGTACTTCTTCAAAATCTTTACGATCAATGTAAATTTCTTTAGACAAGGGAATAACACGTTCGCCCATATCCACATTCGGATGGCGCGCATGGGTTAAATCCATATCTTCAGGTAAGTTGGTTAAGGTCACTTTCAGAGGATTCAGCACTGCCATACCGCGTGCGGCATTATTTTCCAGCGATTGACGAATACAGAACTCCAGCATGGCCACATCGACAATACCATCAGTTTTTGAGACCCCAACGCGCTTACAGAAATCACGTAAGCCTTCCGCGGTAAAGCCACGACGACGCATTCCAACCACGGTTGGCATACGCGGATCATCCCAACCTTGTACATGGTGACCTTCAACCAATTTACGTAATTTACGTTTAGAGGTAATGGTGTAATCAATATTTAAGCGGCTCGATTCGTACTGATGCGGTACTGAAGCCGATTTAACTTTTTGTACCACCCAATCGTAAAATGGACGGTGATCTTGAAACTCTAAAGTACACAGCGAATGGGTAATGCCTTCAATGGCATCAGACAATGGATGCGCATAGTCGTACATCGGGTACATTTTCCATGTATCGCCCGTTTGATGATGCTCAGAATGCAGTACACGATACAAAATTGGATCGCGCATATGCACGTTAGGAGAGGCCATATCAATTTTGGCACGCAGTACCGCTTTGCCCTCGCCCAACTCGCCATTATTCATTTGTACAAAGCGTGCTAGATTTTCTGCAATTGTACCGTCACGATAAGGAGAGTTTTTACCCAGTTCGATAAAATTACCGCGGTTTAAACGAATTTCTTCTGGCGATTGCAGATCAACATAGGCATCGCCCTGCTCAATCAGCTGTACCGCCCACGCATGCAATTGCTCAAAATAACTTGAGGCATAGCGCGGCTCGCCATTCCATTCAAAGCCTAACCATTTTACATCGTTGGCAATGCCATCCACATATTCTTGTTCTTCGGCATCCGGATTGGTATCGTCAAAACGTAAATTACATACGCCGCCAAACTCTTGGGCAATGCCAAAATTCAAACAAATGGCTTTAACATGGCCAATATGCAAATAACCATTTGGTTCGGGTGGGAAACGAGTCACCACCTGCTGAGTACGACCTGCTGCAAGATCGTCAGTGATGACTTGACGGACAAAGTCTAAGCCCAGCTGTTGTTCTTGCTGCACAGCATCGACAGATTGAGTGTTTGTTGTCGGGTTATTTGGCAGGGATGAAACAACATCATTCGGCTTCATAGTTGATAAATCACTTCTATAATATAAAATAGGATAATAAAACCGCATTTCTGTGCGTATTAACAAAGAAAATAAAGTTTTTTGCTTGCCTTGTAGTTTACAGTTTGCTTATGCTTCTCTCAACCAAAAAACCATGGGTTTTTAGACCCATGATCAGGAGATTACACAATGAGTTTTCCTCAAGTTGAATTAAACACCAATAAAGGACGTATTGTTCTTGAACTGAATGATGAAAAAGCTCCAATTACGGTGGCTAACTTTCTTCAGTACGTACGTGACGGTTTTTATGATGGTGTGATTTTCCACCGTGTCATTGAAAACTTCATGGTTCAAGGCGGCGGCATGGATGAAAACTTCAAAGAAAAAGCCACACGCGATTCTATTGAAAATGAAGCAGACAACGGTTTAAGCAATGACGAAGGTACTGTTGCTATGGCACGTATGCAAGCGCCGCATTCTGCTTCTGCTCAGTTCTTTATCAACGTTAAAAACAACTCATTCCTTAACCACAGCGGTAAAACAGCGCAAGGTTGGGGTTATGCCGTATTTGGTAAAGTTGTTGAAGGCCTAGACATTGTTGAAGCCATCAAAAACGTTCCTACTGGCAACCGTGGTTATCACGCTGATGTACCTTTAGAAAACGTAGTCATTGAATCTGCTAAAATTATCTCTGAATAATTTTAGTGTCGCCTTTGTGAAGCACAACTTTGCGAAGGCGACATACTTTAAAAGGAAATAGCGTGACCTATTTGTTTATCGCAGATTTACATTTGTCACCTGAACACCCTCGACTGGTTCGGGGGTTTTTAGATTTATTAATCCATTACCAAAATAAAAATACTCAGTTATATATCTTGGGAGATTGGTTTAATGCGTGGATTGGCGATGACTACAGCGCTGCATGGCTAGATGAAGTGGTTGAAGCGCTAAAACAGTTTCATCACGCCGGCAATCAGATTTATTTTCAAGTGGGAAACCGCGACTTTGCTCTTGGTCAGCGCTTTTTAAAGCAATTTCATGCCAGCTTACTGCCAGATATCGACACCTTAACCATCGGTCATCTTCATATTCGTTTAGAACACGGCGATTTACTCTGCACAGATGATGTCTCGTATCAAAAATTCCGTAAAATCATTCGCAATCCGCTACTTTTGGGTTTTCTAAAAAGCATGCCTTTAAGTTTCCGGCAAAAACTGGCCAATGGCTTCCGTCATAAAAGTGCAGCAACCAAACAAGTAAAATCTTATGCCATTATGGATGTTAATCAGCAGGCAGTTGTACAGGCCATGCAGTCGGTAGATGTCCTAATTCACGGCCATACGCATCGTCCGAATGTTCATATGGTGAATAATAAAAAACGTATTGTATTGGGTGATTGGCGCGCACATGAAGCACAAATTTTAGAAATAGATGACAATCAACCAGAGCAAGACTTACAACTAAAAACATGGTGCTACTGAGTTTTTTTAGTTGTAAGCGTTTGCTGTATTTTAAGCAATCATTAAAGTAATCTTTATCGTATTAGAACCATTTGCAGCATGGCAAATGAAAATTAATTTTTTATATAATTCAAATCTCTGCTTCTAAAAACTGTAGCGTATTAAAGTCAATAGTGCTAAACAACTAAGGTCTAAGCCTAATCTGTTATATTAAATTTTAAGGTAGACTGTTTTAAATATACTGAATAAATGGAGTGTTCATTGATGGATCTATTAACTGTTTCTAAAACGCGTTATACCACTAAAGCGTATGATGCCACTCAAAAAATTCCAGCAGAAAAAATTGCACGCTTACTGGAAATTCTGCGCCTGACGCCCTCCTCGATTAATATTCAACCTTGGCATTTCTTTGTTGCCGATAATGATGCTGCAAAGCAGCGCATCGCCAAAGCCTTGGTGGGGAAATATGCCTATAACGCAGCGAAAGTTTTAGATGCATCACACACGATTTTATTTTGTACCAAAGCCGATATTGACCCGCAACATCTTGATCACTTACTCAGTCAAGATGAAATTCAGGGGCGCTTTAAAGATGCAAATGCCAAACAAGGACAAAAAGACGCACGTGCAGGCTATGTCGATTACTATCGCAATGAAAAAGGTGATATTCAGCGCTGGGCAGAAAATCAAACCTTTATTGCTTTGGGGCAATTGTTACTCGCCGCCGGCATTGAAGGTATTGATGCAACGCCAATGGGTGGCTTTGATGAGCAGATTCTCAGTGAAGAATTACACTTAAAAGAAAAAGGCCTGATTCCTTCAGTGTTACTGACACTGGGTTATCGTAGTCAACATGATTTCAATGCTGAGCTGCCAAAATCGCGCTTAAGTGCCGAAGAAATTTTCACTCAACTTTAATTTAAGCCTAAAGACAGTAAAGTGTGATATTTTTGGCATTTTATTGTCTTTAGGGGCTTATTTTTTGAGCCGAAATCAGGTATATTTGCGCAAAAATTAAACGGGAATACTGAACCATGTCTGTTGCAGCTAAAATGCCCATGAAATTCAAATGTACCACCTGTAATAAAATCTATATGTATCCCTACACGATGCACAATATGACTTCTTATCCGGCCTGCCCAACCTGTAAAAAAGATGGCTTATTGCTGGGTACTGCGGACAAACGAGATCTGATTAAGCATCCCAAAACCTTTGTACAAACCCTGTTTAAACAGCTATCGCATACGCTAAGCAAATAATACTGCTGAGTCCCAAAGCTAAACCACATAAAATCACAGGCTTTAACTGCTCTTTAAAAAGAATCACACCACTGAACACCCCCAAAATCATCACCAACATATTCATGCCTGCAAATACAACGGCGGGCGTGTCTTTAAGTAGCATATGCGCTTGCACATAAAGCGCAATATTGGTGAAATTTAAGATCCCCAAAGCCAAACCAGCCAAGATATTCTTGTTGCTGCCGGCTGTTTTTGTGGTGACAACAATATAAATCAAGGACAGGATAAACGCGCAGCCAAATATCAGATTCAGCGCCACCGCGAACTGCAACCCTAATCCTGTGCTGTACTTTAACAAGATATCAACCAGTGCATAGCCCAACCACACCAAAGCCAAATACATAATCGCGCGTTTTGGATGGGTCTGCTGCCCTTGATTGTTATGCTGTGAATATAAAAGTGTGAATATAGCCAGAATACCTAAAATAATACCAAGCATTTTAAGCGCACTAAAATGTTCCTGAAAAATAAAAAAGGCAGCCAACAGCGATAATATCACCGATAAACGCTGGGCAATTTCAGTTTTGACAATGCCGCCATAGTGTAAAGACTTCGCAAGACATAAAAAAACACTCGGCAGCAACAGCCCTAAAGCAAGGATTAACAACCACGGCGTATCACCGATAGAGATATGCTGTATATCGGGCCTAAACCATAAAAAACACAGCACACTGGCCGAAGCATAATTCCAAACAATCATCTGTAGCGCATCAAAACCGTGGGCTTTTGCCAACTTGAGTAGGATTGAAATAATCACACTACAACAGGCGGCAGCAAATATAAGTTCCATCTTGAGCCTTGTTTTTACAGTTAAATAGAAAAAGCCCACAATCAATGTGGGCTTTGGCTGGTCGCTAAGGATTAAACCTTATTTATAACGATCAACCATTTTTTCTAATGAAATAGGACGAATTTTATCAGCATGACCCGCTGTACCAAAGGCGGTATAACGATCGACACAAATTTGTTTCATTGCATCAACAGTTGCAGAGAAAAATTTACGTGGATCGAATTCGCTTGGTTTTTCAGCCATCATACGGCGCATTGCACCGGTTGATGCCAAACGTAAGTCAGTATCAATATTGATTTTACGTACACCATGTTTAATCGCTTCAACCAACTGTTCAACTGGCACACCATAAGTTTCGCCAATTTCACCACCATATTGGTTAATAATCGCTAACCATTCTTGTGGCACAGAGCTTGAACCGTGCATCACCAAATGTGTATTCGGTAACGCGGCATGAATCTCTTTAATACGATCAATGGCTAAAATATCACCTGTCGGTGGACGGGTAAATTTATACGCACCATGTGAAGTACCTACCGCAATCGCTAAAGCATCGACATTGGTATCAGCAACAAATTGCGTGGCCTCTTCAACTGAAGTAAGCAGCTGCGAATGGTCGAGTATGCCTTCAGCACCTACGCCATCTTCTTCACCAGCCATACCGGTTTCAAGGCTACCTAAGCAACCAATTTCACCTTCAACTGAAACACCACAGGCATGTGCCATGGCAACAGTACGGCGCGTAACATCTACGTTATAGTCGTAGCTTGTTGGCGTTTTACCGTCTGCACCCAGTGAACCATCCATCATCACCGATGAAAAGCCCAGTTGGATTGAGCGTTGACAAACATCAGGGTCAGTACCATGGTCTTGATGCATTACCACTGGAATATGTGGCCATTCTTCAATTGCAGCCAAAATGAGATGACGCAAAAACGGCGCGCCTGCATATTTACGCGCACCGGCAGATGCTTGTACGATAACAGGTGAATTGGTTTCGTCTGCCGCTAACATAATGGCGCGCATTTGTTCTAAATTGTTTACGTTAAATGCTGGTACGCCGTAATTGTGTTCGCCGGCGTGATCCAAGAGCTGGCGCAATGAGATAAGTGCCATAATGTCCTCCCAGGTAATGCCCCATATTCTACATGCTGATGACTTTCAATTCAGCAAGAAAAAACACTATTTCAAAAAAAGTCCCTGCATTTGCAGAGACTTCCAGATAAAACCTGAAAAGTTAAGGCGCAACCGCGCTAGAAGCTGGCATTTCAGCAACTGCTGTGGCCTCATCTGCCGGTAGATTCGCAATCTCTGCCGCCACATCGGTATTTTTTTCATCCAAAACAGGCTGATCAATCGCATCAATGGCCGCTTGTTGTTCAGCAGTGATTTTTTCAGTTGCTGCACTATTTTCAGCAGAGGTCGCGCTGGTGGTATCTTGTTTTTTACTACACGCCGTTAAAGCCAAAGATGCAGCCAACAGTGCTGCAAGTGTTAATTTTAAAGTCATTCGATTTTTCTATCCCAGCAGATTGAATGAGCATCATTTTATTGCAGCAATATGTCATTTTGATGACCACGCCATGAAGCCCAAATATCCTACGCATAAAAAAGGCTGATCACATGATCAACCTTTTTTATTATAGCCACTAAGACATTGCTAGCGCTTAGCCACGTTCAAGTAATACGGCCACCGCAGGAAGGGTTTTACCTTCAACAAATTCAAGGAATGCACCACCACCAGTTGAGATATAACCAATTTTATCGGCCACATGGTATTTATCAATGGCGGCTAAAGTGTCTCCACCGCCAGCAATTGAAAAACCTGCCGATTCTGCAATCGCTAAAGATAAGGCTTTGGTGCCTTCTCCGAATTGATCGACTTCAAATACACCAACTGGACCATTCCACAGAATAGTTTTTGAGTTTTTAATAATTTCAGCAAAGGCTTTGGCTGTTTCTGGGCCGACATCCAAAATCATGTCGTTATCGGTTACATCAGCAACCTTTTTCACTACAGCTTTGGCTTTGGCCAATGAGCCGAGGAAATCAGCAAAGTTGATTTCAGCTGCATCCGCGACGACCACATCGGTTGGTAATGGAACAGAGACTTTCGCGGCAATGGCTTTAGCTGTGTCGATTAAATCAGTTTCACACAATGATTTACCCACGTTGTAACCGGCCGCAGCAAGGAAGGTGTTGGCAATCCCGCCACCGACAATAATTTGATCACACAGACTTGAGAGTGAGGTCAATACATCAAGCTTAGTCGATACTTTAGAACCCGCAACAATTGCCACCATTGGCGACTCAGGAGTTTTTAGCGCACGACCCAATGCATCTAATTCAGCCGCAAGCAGAGGTCCAGCAGCAGCAACTGCAGCAAAACGTGCCACACCTTCAGTGGATGCTTCAGCACGGTGCGCTGTACCAAAGGCATCCATCACGAATACATCACACAGTGCCGCATATTTTTGTGCAAGCTCAGGGTTGTTTTTCTTTTCCCCATGATTAAAACGCACATTTTCAAGCAAAACCACTTGACCTGCGGCAACTTCAACGCCATCTAAGTAGTCAGTCAATAATTGGACATCTTGAGCTAAAGCTTGAGTTAAATACGCAGCAACGGGTGCTAAAGATTGTTCAGCTTGAGCTTCACCTTCAACGGGACGACCAAGATGAGAACACACCATCACCGCAGCACCTTGGGCAAGGGCGGCTTTAATGGTCGGCAATGCTGCACGTAAGCGAGCATCACTGGTAATTTCACCATTTTTTACAGGAACGTTCAAATCTTCACGAATAAGAACACGTTTACCTGCTAAATCAAGGTCTGTCATACGCTGAAAATTCATGTATAGCTCTCTTTATCGATATCAAAACGGCCTGATTCTAAATGATTGTGTAGAAAAAGGTTAGCTTCTTTTGTAGAAAAGCTGCCGAAAGGCAAAGTTTTGATTATGATAGGCAAAAGCCACATCATGATTTAGAGCTTATGTCTATTCACCCCGATCCAAACATCAATCGTTTAAATGTTTTAGGCGAATCTTTAGCTAGCTGTTGTTATGCCCCGATTACCGGATATTTTCGCAATGGCTTTTGTCATACCGCCACCACCGATTTAGGGCAACACACTTTGTGTGCAGAGATGACTGCTGAATTTCTTAATTTTTCGTTAAAAGTGGGCAATGACTTAATTACGCCGCTGCCAGAAGTCGATTTCCCCGGATTAGCACCCGGAGATTTTTGGTGTATCTGTGTCACGCGTTGGGTCGATGCTTACCAAGCTGGCGTTGCACCGCCGATTAAACTGCAAGCCTGCCATCAAGCGGTGCTGTCTTACGTTCCGCTTAATATCTTAATGGAATACGCGATCTAATGACTCATTCTCAAATTATTTTGGCGTCAAGTAGCCAAACACGTAAAGAATTGATGGATCGTCTGCGGATTGATTATCAAAGTATTGTTCCAGATATTGATGAATCACCGCGTGGCGAAAATCATGCCGATCATTTGGCCAAACGACTGGCCTTTGAAAAAGCCAGCACCGTGTCTAAGCAGCATCCCGACGCGATTGTGATCGGATCAGATCAAGTGGCTTGGCGTGAAGGCGCACCCGATATTTTTATGGGCAAACCTTTAACGGTAGAAAAAGCGGTCAAACAGCTACAGGCCAATTCGGATAAAATTGTTTATTTCAGTACCGCATTAAGTGTGCAACAGCTGTCAACAGGCTTTGAACAGACCTTGGTTGAGCACTATAAAGTGAAATTCCGCAAACTGGGCTTGGCCGAAATTCAACGCTATATCGAAGTGGAACAGCCGCTCATGTGTGCCGGCAGTTTTAAATGTGAAAGCTTGGGCATTAGCTTGTTTGAACAAATGATCGGACAAGATCAAACCACACTGATGGGCATGCCGATGATTCAGCTGTGTAAAATTCTTCGCCAACTCAATATTTTAGTTCCTTAATTTTTAGGCTGTATATATGTCACACACTTTAGATATCTTGGGCGGGATTACCGCTGAACAATTCCTTACCGAATATTGGCAAAAAAAACCACTCTTGGTGCGTAATGCATTGCCTGAAATTACGCAATTGCTAGAGCCGAGCGATGTGATGGAACTGGCACTCGATGAAAATATTACTGCACGTTTAATCAAGCAAAAGGATAAAGATTCTAAGCAATGGTCGGTTAAATCCTCACCATTAATCAAAGCTGATTTCCAAAAAATGCCTAAACTGTGGACGCTGTTGGTTCAGGCAGTCGATCACTATTCTTTTGATTTGGCCGAACTATGGAAAAAATTCCCCTTTATTCCACAGTGGCGTCGTGACGATATTATGGTCTCTTATGCGCCAAAAGGTGGATCAGTCGGTCAGCATTTCGATTTTTATGATGTATTTTTAGTCCAAGGTTATGGTCATCGCCGCTGGCAATTGGGACAAATGTGTGATGAAAACACGCCATTTGTGGCTGGTCAGCCGTTAAAACTATTGCATGAGATAGACGTCAATTTCGATGAAGTACTGGCTCCGGGTGACTTACTCTATGTTCCACCGGGTCTAGCCCATTATGGCGTAGCAGAAGATGATTGCTTAACCTACTCTTTTGGCTTTCGTATGCCAAACGTCTCTGACATGATTGATAGTGTTGGTGATCAGTGTGCTGAAAATGACTTACTGAAAAATCCGTTAATCGATGTTGCACGTCAGCAGTCTAGTCAAATCGGACAGATCAATAGCGCAGAGCTGACTTATTTAAAAGCAGAGTTACTCAAAGGGCTGCAACATTCCAACTTATTGGATCACGCCTTAATGAGCTTGATTTCACGCCCCGGCTATCCGAACGATGTTCCGGAAGTGGATGAAATTGGCACAGGTGATTTAGAAGAAGCCATGGGTTTAGGCTATCAAATTATGCTTGAGCCAGCGTCACGCCTACTTTACACCCAGCAAGATGGTCAAACTCATTTTTGGGGCAATGGCGATGCCTTATGCATTTCCAAGGCTTTCACTGAGAAACTGCAAGCACTGGCCGATGGTCAGCCTTTACTTTTGGATGCGGCCTTGCAACAGGATGATATTTTAGAAAATTTAGCAGAATTGCTCAATCAATCTATTTTGATGTTATTACCACCTGCAGATGAAGAATAAACCATCAGTCAGAAAGCAAATACTTTGATTGATGTTTAAATTCAAAAAAATAGCTCTTGATTGAGCTATTTTTTATTTTCAGCTTTAGGTTTTAGTCATTAGCCATAGTGCTTATTGAGATATTTTACAATCGCTGCAGATTCAAACATTTTTACCCCCGTATTCGGGTCGACCAAATACGGTACTTGAATATCGCGCCCCATCACATTCATCACTTTTTCACGCTTGCCACCGGCTAACGCTTGGTATTTCCCTGGTTTAAAACGCAAAACTGCTGGCCCCATATCCTGCCAGCGCTCTTTCGCCACATTGTGATAGATAAACGGCAGCTCTAACTCAGCTAAGCTTGCGCGCACCACGCGAGTAAATGGACTGGCTTCAAAACCCCATAATTCTAATAATTCAGCCGGTGCAGCACGATCAATAATTTTTTTATTGATCCAAATACCACGTGCGCCATTTACCAGCGTACCTGCCAGTGCCACCACAGGCAGTTGAGGATAATGGGCAAATTTTTGCGGCGTTTTGCCAGTTTTTCCATAATGCTGAAATAAATAATGAATGATGTCTTGTGACTCATACAGCGCCACACCAGAATTTTCATCCACCAAAAAAGGAAATTGTTGTTTACCGCCTTTTTCTTGCACTATTTTTCGGTATTTCTCTCCACCTTTGGGACAAGGATAAACCTCATAATCCAAATTCAACAAGGTCAACACTTCACGTACACGGCGACAAAACGGCGAACCTTCAAACTCGTATAATTGCAGGGGTTTTTCAGGTTGCTGAGGAAAGGCTGTACCCTGCATACCTCGTCCGCCCTCTAACAATGAGGATGCTAAGGCTTGTATAACTTTAATTTGATGGTTCACTGTTTTATCCTTTTTTTAATTGTGCTTAGAAATCGACTAATTTTTCTTGTGTAATGAGAATGCCGTTATTATCGGCATATAAGTAATCACCCGAGTGAATCGTCACGCCGCCAAAACACAAGCCAAGATCGACTTCACCCAAACCCTTACGCTGACTTTTTTGCGGTATAGCGGCCAAGGCATGTACGCCTAAATCTAATTCAGCAATTGCATCGACATCACGAATACAACCATAGATCACCACGCCATTCCAGTGCTGCTGAACGGCAGATTCGGCAATCATGTCACCCATGAGCGCACAGCGCATAGAAGCGCCACCATCGACCACCAGCACTTTACCTGTGCCATCGGTTGCCAACAGCTCTTTCACCCGCGAATTGTCTTCAAAACATTTTACCGTCACCACTTGACCAGCAAAAATTTTACGTGCGCCGTAACTTTTAAAGGATTTGCCATCCATTGACGGCGTAACCACTTGAATATTTTTTTCTGGATAATCATCGAGCAAATCACAAGTTACAAAAGCCACATCAGACATGTTTGAGTATCCTTATTTAAAATTATGTATGCGTAAATTATCATACATTTCAAATGCTGTAGTTTGATTTTGCGCTGCATCGACCAAGGTACTCGCCACTTGCTGCGCAGTCACCGGTTTATACTTAAAGCGATCTGGAACCAAATGGGATAATTTTTGATAGAGCTTTTGTGCAGCATCTTCTAATCCACGTTGTTCAGGGCGTTGTCCCAACAATAAAGAAGGGCGAATAATAGAGACCCGTGTCAGTGTTAAACTTTGGATATACTGTTCTAACTTGCCTTTCACCTGATTATAAAAAATTCTAGATTGTGGATTGGCACCCATTGCACTGATCAATAGATAATGCGTTGCACTACTTTGCAGCAAGTCAGCAAAATGGGCATTAATCTCGTAATCAATATTGTAAAAATTCTGCTTAGAACCAGCTTTTTTAAGCGTACTGCCCAAGCAACTAAATGCATGACTATAACCCTGGACATCTTCATCATTGAGTAATAAAAAGTCATCAATAATAAATTGCTGCACTTTGGCTAATTTTTTGAGTTCAGCATCTTCATGGCGCACAACAGCAGTGATTTTTTCACAGCTTTGAAGTGCATTGAGTTGTTTTAGCAGTTCACGCCCGACAAGGCCAGTTGCGCCAATTACGATTACACTTTTAATTGATTCAGTCATTTTTTAAGCAATCTCTTCAAGTTATTACTAATCTAACGGTTTCTTTAGAATTTTTATGCATCTAAAATGTTGTCAAAGCAAGTCAAGTCTTGACTTAACGTTGTAGTTTAATCACAATATGGCACTTGTTTACGGGCTGGTGATAATTCTTCTGATGAAGGTTTTCAGTTGCAATTTCAGCCCGCCCAGACCAATCTATTTCAAGGAGTGCACGAGTGGCAAACTCAGCTCAAGCTAAAAAACGTGCCCGTCAAAACGTTAAAGCGCGCAAACACAACGCAAGCTTACGTTCAATGGTTCGTACATATTTAAAACGTACAGTAGCTGCTATTGCTGCTGGTGATTATGCTGCTGCTACAGAAGCATATAAAACTGCTGTACCTGTAATTGACCGTATGGCTGATAAAGGCATCATCCATAAAAACAAAGCAGCTCGTCATAAGAGCCGTTTGAATGCACAAGTTAAAGCTTTGGCTAACTAAGTTGTTGCATTGAAAAAAGCCCGTTAAGGGCTTTTTTTGTATCTAAAATTTAATCTTATTCAATCAATAATAGTAACAATGTCATTATTTTTTATTGAATTGAAATAAATGACTGGGAAGATATTTAAAATCAAGCATAAAATTCAGATAAAAAATAAGCCCTTAATGGGCTTATTTTTTATTTATTTATCAACTTTATGACTTATTGCATGCTTTTAACAATCAACGGTAGATTATTCCCTGCGGTTGCCAGAATTAAACTTGGATTATTGATCATGCTCATCCCCTTTTAACTGTCACTACTTGGGTGATAGCACATTAAGCTTGTGTATAAACGCTTAACTTAACAGCTCATCAACCCAATCACTGATCATTGTGCCTAATTTCTCTAGCATTGATGGCTCTTCCGCACTATCCACACTTAATGATTGCATTTGCATAGTTCTCATCATTGCTGATTGATTTTGCATGCTATCCACAATTAATGGTAGATTGCTACCGGCTGTCGCCAAGATCAAGCTTGAATTTTTGGTCATGGTTGTCCATTTTTGATTACCACCACCACTACAGTTATAAACAATTAAGCTTCCGCGGTTATTGCTTAAATTACCCGTGCGTAAATCAAAGCATTTATTGCCTTGTTTAATTTCCGTGGCACCATTCATATTCCAAATTTGCGTTGGTGAGTCTAAACCACAATCGCCCAAAACGACCCAAGCGTCTTGTTGTGTTAAACACTGATCCAGTGCCATTTTACTGTGAATTTTACCCTTAAGATCATAAACCCACTGCTCAGAGTCATCCCCAGTACACGCACTTGGACCACTGATAAAGCTATTAAACTTGCCGTCTGCTAACTTCTCCACTTTCAGGCAGTTTTTGCCATTCATTATAGTTTTGACATTTTCTAAAGGTTTATCATCTTGCAAACCCAAGGTCTTCATGAAATTTTGAAAATCAGTGAGCGCTTCAGGATCTTTGGTGGTTAAAGCCTCTCGGTAAACATTAACCCAACGATTTAGACGATAAATCGTTTCTTGTTGCTGCTCATAACGCTGTAATACCTGACTTGCTGCAGGGCTTAATTCGCTACGATAGTCTTTATAAGAGTCATACAACAACTTTGTATTTGCATCTAAACTAACCGTAGCATTCTCTGCTTGTGCAAGAAGTTTTTCCTCTAAGCTTGGCAACTCCACTTTTCTTAGTGCGGTATAACCATCTTGCTTACCGAAAGTCACGACGGGTTTAATGGTATCGCTATATTGAGGAATATCTGCTGATGCGAGCAATGCTTGCGCTTCATTGGCTTTTTTACAATACAAATCTACTTTTTTCGGATTTTCAGCAATGGCTAAATTGACATGGAATTTATTGGCGTTGCCATTCATACGATTAGGCGACAAGGCAATATTATTTACCGTGTTATTACTATAAGTGACGGTCAACCAACAGCTTGCTGCCTCTGCTGAGTTGTTTGGTGCAGGTAAGTTAAAGATATTACCCCAATTACCACGTAACGCAGGATAAATAATCCCTTTTTGCGTCACAGGATCATAACCGCCCAATAGAGTGAAAACCGGTACACCTTGTAAGCGTGGTTTTAAGTAATTACCATCGGCACTGTTATACCAAACATTGGTAGATTTTGGCACTTTAGGTTGGATCACTTCCATTTTTCTAAGTGCTGCATTCCACTTTTTATAGCCCGTTGCTGAATCATTAGCAAAAACTGCACGATCAAATGCTGGCTGTATTTTTATTTTGGTACTGTAACCGGTGTAATGGGTGTAGTCTGAATAAGCCCCACTCTGTGAGCCGCCAGACATTGCATCACGACCATAGCCATAGGTGGCCAAGAAAAGCGGTTTACCAGTGAGACCATCACCTGAAACTTGTCGCGGCCAGTCTAAATTAGCGCGCATTTTATTTCTGATACCATTAAAGCCCCAGCCACTGTTGGCATGATGCTCTGCCCAGAAATAATCGCCGTTTACTTCGCCTGGGTAATGTCCTAAACCATAATGATGGCCAATTTCGTGACTAAACTCATTCCCGACCGAGTCAATAATGGTCAGCATGCCATTACCACCGCTTAAACCGTGGTTATGTTCACCATTTTTATACTTACCGCGCGCGTGATGCGCATTCACATTTTGGGTCAGCTGTGGCTGCTCTTGACTTTGCATAGAGGCACTGGTTACGCCCCAGTTGGCCAAGTTAATGCCGACACCAAAGGTAGCTTTTGCGGTGTTTTCACGCATATCGCCGTCATAAACGCCGCCATCTGAATTACTCACCGAATCATAAATAGTGCCATTAGACACCATTACTTTTTCAAGCTTCATGTCATCATATTGAGCAACGGTGATTCTTGCCGCTGGAATGGTTTGGAAATAATCCGATCCGGCTCTTTCTGGGTCACGTAACATGTAATGCCCCCAAGATTGAGGCGGATTGGTTAACATGCCTAGACGGATATTGGTTAATATCAACTCACCCGGTGCGGCAAAATCTATTTTATCTTCTGATAATTCACCACTCCGATTTTTTCCATCGATAATGCGAATTTTGAGACCGCCCTGTACCTCATCCCATTTAAGTTTAGTCGACCATGCACGCTTACTATAAAAAACGCGAGGACGCGCATCAGTATTGGTCTGATCCGTGGCTGGAATTTGAGTCGGATCAGCAAGATTAACTGTTCTTAGGAAAAGCCCATCCTTATAAATTTCAGCCACGAGTTTATCAATATCACCCATTTCAAGCGTTGGGGTGACCAATAAGATAGCTTCTTTTTCTGCCGTCAAGCGCGGCATATTGTTTGCTTCATTACCCTGTGGGTCAACGGTGTGATTCTGGCCAAACTGAATCATGGCCTGAAAAGAACCAACCAGATCTGGACGAATAGTTCGAATTGTTCCCGCTCTATCGTTATGATCAAAAAAACCCAAAGAAGTTATGCTAGCAACATCTTTTTTCGGCTCTGGATACTTGATCGGTTTACTTGGTCCGATTGGGGTTGAAGGAATACTTGGGGTACTTGGTCCAATTGGTGTTGAAGGAATACTCGGGGTACTTGGTCCGATTGGCGTTGCAGGAATACTGGTTCCTGGTTTTACTGGCGTACTTGGCCCGATTGGCGTTGAGGGAATACTCGGTGTACCCGGCCCGATTGGCGTGGCAGGAATACTGCTGCCGGGTGTAGCAGGTGTATCCGGTTCACTTGGTGTTAAAGGGGCATCTGTTCCTGGGGTGGTTGTTTCATCATCCACCGGCTCTTGATTGGAATCACCACTTGGCTTTTGTGTAGAGCCTTTATCGTTATCTGCATAGTAACCTTCACTTCCACCACCGCCACAAGCCGTTAGCATTACTGAAACGATACACAGATTTAATATATTTATTGGAAACTTGGTCACAGTTTTCATAAAAAACCCCCACTTACTGCGAAAATTAATAAAAATCATATACTTATTATTGTAGTGTATTTGTTATCAAAGATATTTTCAATTTAATTAATTAATATAAATAATCAAAATAAGAATAATTAAATAGAATATCTTAATAATAAAAATTTGGAAATGTGATGTCTATTCAGTTATTTAATGCAAAATATAACCCAGACCTTATAAAAATATTATTTTAACTAAACAATGTTCGGATTAAAAATATTGTAATTTGTAATTTTATATTCAAGAAAACCGACGAAGTGTAGTTCATGCAAAGAAATGGCGCGTT
>NZ_JXBK01000001.1:1421736-1454636 GCF_000816495.1 Acinetobacter harbinensis | reverse complement strand
GCAATAAGTGAAGAAAATATCAGATTATATTTTTCATCCAAGCTCTCAGTCCTGACTTAAAAAGAGAGATCTTTTAATTCAGCGCAGGTTTTAATGAGGCTGATTAATTTTCTGCTGAGTATATTGCTGCTTAAATTGAGCAATATCCAAACTGTGTAGTTTTCCACGCCAAATCCACTTAAGCTGTGACTCTAAAAATTCATCCCCTTCAAACCAGACAAATAATCCTTCCATCATCTCTGGCCAATCATCTTGACTGACCCGATTACGACCAGAAATAACCGCAATAATCGCAGCTAAAATAGTGTCGTGACTCACCGCCAAACTCAGACCAAAATGATCCTGTGGATGCGTGTTATAAATCAGCTCTAATACATCCACCACCCCAGAAATCGGATGCTTCATTCCCGGTAAGGCATTATTGACAAAACTATTGATAAATCCCAGTGCGCCTTGCTGCTGAAAATAAGGACCGGCTTGCTGAATATCAAGCACAAAACTTCCCGGCTCAACCAATAGGCCTTGCTCAACAATTTCAATGGAATGGGTGTTTTGTGCAAGCACACTTGAATCGGCGCCTTCAATCATCAATACCGCCGTATCTACGCAGCGTTGAATGGGGCTAGAGATACAATGCTGAATATTACGATTAGTATGGTCGATTAAATATCGACCCCACTGTTGCGCCAAATCACGCCCTTGTGCGGTCAATTGTAAATCATAGCCCGCCAAACCCTGACCCGCAGCCAATTCCCGAATAGAATGGCGGGTAAATAAAGTTACCGGAGTCTTTACATCAGGCAGCAAATCAATTGCTTTAAGCATACTGCTTGGGAGGAGTTCTAACGCCATGATCCAGCCAGAAAATTAAACATGGTGGATCACTATAACATGCTCAGCTAAATTTCAGGCAAATGAGACATCTGTGCTAACGCCAAGAAAGCCAGTTTTTTCAGCTCGATATTTCTAAATGCAATGAAACCGCCATTGAGTAAGCTGTCTCGCTGATTATATAAAAATGGTCGACCTTTAAAATCGACCAACCCACCGCCAATCCGTTCAATCAAGCATTGCCCTGCGCTGGTATCCCATTCACAAGTCGGATGAAAACGCGGATAAATATCAACTTTTCCTTCAAGCATCATACAAAATTTATAAGCGCTGCCTGCCTTTAATGCCACAACTTCCACATCGCGCTTTAAGATATTGAGATATTCAACATAGAGCGGCTGAGCCTGACTGCTTTGGCTTAAACCAATATGCACTTTGGTTGACAATTGATGCTCTGTATATACCCACCACTGCTGAGTTGGTATCTCAAATTTCAAAGGCAAACCCTGCTGAGGACAGATATAAATCATTTGCTCACCGGGCACCGCTAAAATTGCAAAAGTGGTTTTTGCACCGTCTACCAAGCTTAAGTTAATCGTAAATTCAGGCCGTTTATGTAAAAACTCTTTGGTGCCATCTAAAGGATCGAGTAACCAAAAACTTTGCCAGTGCTTACGTGCGGCGTTATCCCCCTCTTCTGACAATACCGGAAGCTGCGGGAATTTTTCTTGCAATGCTTGAGTGATAAATTCATTAACGCGATAATCAGCTTGCGTCACTGGTGAATGATCACTTTTTTTCTGCACCGCAAAAGTTTCACCTGCACAATAGGCCTGATATTCTGCTCGCAAAATTTCACACGCCTGTGTCACAATGGGGACTAACTTTAAAATCAAAGCATCTTGCGGTGCGCTGGTTGTTTTAAACATAGATTACCTTTATATGCCAAATTACTCAGAAAAACCGACCATCATTTTCGACATGGATGGCACATTACTCGATCTTGCTTATGATGATTTCATTTGGAATCATCAACTCCCTCTTCGTCATGCAGCCACACATGACTGTAGCCTTGAACAGAGCAAACAGACGCTGTTGCAATTTTATCAACAATACAATCATACTCTTAATTGGTATTCTAGCCAGTTCTGGACGAATAAAGTTGGCGTTGATACTCTTGCATTGCAAAAAGAATTCAAGCACAAAGTCGCGCTACGCACAGGCTGTCTGGAATTACTTCAATATTTAAAGCAGCACGGTTATGCTTGCTGGATTGCCACCAATGCAGACCGTGAAGGCTTAAAATTCAAACTTGAACACACTCAAATTGCCGCATATTTTGATGTCATTGTCAGCAGTGAAAGCATTGGTTATCCCAAGGAAGATCTCCGGTTTTGGCAGAAACTGCAGGCTTTACACCCGTTTCAGATCAAGTCTAGTTATTTTATTGATGACACCGAAAAAGTTCTTGCAGCTGCAGAAAAATTTGGCATTCAGCATTTAATCAGTATTGCTCAACCCTCATCTCTAGCAGCAGTAAGAACTGAAAGCGCCTATCCAATGTTAACGGATTTGAGCGATCTTATGGTTATGTTAAAACACGCTGAGGATTTAAAAATATATGCCTAAATCGTCTCCGATCCATTCCGTTGAAAGCATGCGCATTGATAAATGGCTGTGGGCGGCTCGCTTCTTTAAAACGCGCTCCTTATCTAAGTCTGCTATTGAAGGCGGTAAAGTTCATCACAATGGTGAGCGCGTCAAAGTATCTAAAGAAATCCGTGTGGGCATGGAACTGACGATTCAACAAGGCTTTGAGCGCAAAACAATTGTGATTCATGCATTATCAGCACAGCGTGGCAGCGCAGCTATGGCGCAGCTGTTATATGCAGAAACTGACGTCAGTGTGGCACGACGAGAGTTGCTTAGCACGCAAAGAAAGTTGCATAATCTAGCCCGACCTGAACATCGACCCAGTAAAAAAGATCGACGAGAGATCAGCAAATTTAAACACAATAATGATCAACAATCTGACCAAGCTTGGTCTTATCATGATGATTAATTTAGGCGTCATATTCTGTCGCGTCTGACTGAATTGATATAGAACATAAAGCATGAATCTGTCACTATACTTGGGTGGAACACGTTTAAATGTAAGACATCCACTGAAATTAATAGATTCGTGACATCGTTTTGAGGTTGTAAGATGGATGATAATAAAAGCAAGGCACTAAATGCTGCTCTTAGCCAAATTGAAAAACAATTTGGTAAAAATACCGTAATGCGTTTGGGTGATAACACCGTTTTGGCAGTTGAAGCTGTCTCTACTGGCTCGTTAACGCTTGATATTGCACTCGGTATTGGCGGCTTACCCAAAGGACGTATTGTCGAAATTTACGGTCCTGAATCTTCGGGTAAAACCACCATGACGCTGCAAGCCATTGCACAGTGTCAAAAAGCCGGTGGTACATGTGCCTTTATCGATGCTGAACACGCACTAGATCCACAATATGCGCGTAAATTAGGTGTCGATTTGGATAATTTACTGGTATCGCAACCCGATAACGGTGAACAAGCGCTTGAAATTGCCGACATGTTGGTGCGTTCTGGCGCAGTCGATATGATCGTCGTCGATTCCGTGGCTGCACTTACGCCTCGTGCAGAAATTGAAGGCGAAATGGGTGATTCTCATATGGGCTTACAAGCACGTTTGATGAGTCAGGCGCTACGTAAAATTACCGGTAATGCTAAACGCTCAAACTGCATGGTCATCTTCATTAACCAAATCCGAATGAAGATTGGTGTGATGTTTGGTAGCCCTGAAACCACCACAGGCGGTAACGCACTTAAATTCTATGCCTCCATACGTTTAGATATTCGTCGTATTGGTCAAGTCAAAGAAGGCGATGAAATTGTAGGTTCTGAAACCCGCGTTAAAGTGGTGAAGAATAAAATGGCACCGCCTTTTAGAGAAGCATTATTCCAAATTTTGTACGGTAAAGGCGTGAATCAGCTGGGCGAACTGGTTGATCTTGCCGTAGCACAAGAGTTGGTACAAAAAGCTGGTGCTTGGTATTCATATCAAGGCAGTAAAATTGGTCAAGGTAAAAATAACGTCATTCGCCATTTAGAGGAAAATCCTCAAATTGCGCAAGAGTTAGATCGCCTGATTCGTGAAAAACTCTTGACGCCAATTACCACACCGGTGGATACCAAAGAGGAAGAAGACGCAGATTTGTTGGATGCTTAACGCGCGCAATTTGTTTTAATCTGCTAAAAATCTTAAACT
This sequence comes from Acinetobacter harbinensis, assembly GCF_000816495.1. Lineage (GTDB taxonomy): Bacteria > Pseudomonadota > Gammaproteobacteria > Pseudomonadales > Moraxellaceae > Acinetobacter > Acinetobacter harbinensis. Next base: position 1,450,516 of record NZ_JXBK01000001.1, on the reverse strand, counting down.
GTAAAACGCCCTACGGGGCGTTTTTTATTAGATGCGATAAACAGACTTATGAGTAATGCAAAATTCCCAAAACTATTGGACTACACCGCGCTTCAGCAAGAATTGAATGACGATCCCACCACAGAAGCCTCCACAGATCTGTCTACGCATTTGGCAGAAGTTGATGCGCTGTATTTTGCAGATGAACCCATCCCAAAAGCAACAGGGCTTACAGGCTCGCGTTTACGTTCATATGCATTTGCTGTACTGACGCGGCGCGAATATTCAAAAGCTGAGCTGATTGAAAAACTGGCACTCTATGCCGTAGATCGTGAGGAAGTTTTAAAACTGGTAGATGAGTTTGCAGCACAAAACTATCAAAGTGATCAGCGTGTGGCTGAGATTATGCTGTCCAGTCAAAAAAGAAGAGGCAAAGGACCGAATCGCATTAAACTGGCTTTAAAAGCCAAAAAAATTGACAGTAGCTTAATACAAGAGGAATTAAAAGAAACCGATTGGCATGAACAAGCCTATCAATTAAAGGTCAAGAAATTTGGGGCGGCGATTGAAAAAGAAGCAAAGCTTAAAGCCAAACAGGTTCGGTTTTTGATGTATCGAGGTTTTGAAATGGATGCGATTATGAAAGCAATTAGCCGAAAAGAAGAAGATTTTTAAAATAGTAAATCAATTTATTATGATCAAAACTGGTGGCAACCCCACTAGCAAAACTCCGGCACATCGTATATCTATTACCGTTGCTACCTTCCGGTCCTGGCGGGATTCACAGACTACAATTGCGAAGCCACCAGCGGGGCTACCATTGCAAGATCAGAGTATAGAGATTTTTATCTAACTTGCAAGCATTGAAATCCCTTTTATACGGCTCACACTTTCATTTGATTATTAAAAAAACAATATTGATTGAAAATTGCTTTTTTTGTTATTTTTTAGCTATCTAATTGCCCACTTTAAAACTATAACAAGATTGTAAATGTATATTGCATTTCAAGGCATGGGCGTTTTTAATGTGCGCAGGTCTTTTAAATAGATATGCTCTTAACCCTAAACATTGAGAATATGGTTAAGAATACGAAATGGATGTTTTTATGATGCGCAAACAGCATGCTTTATATGCAGCAGTCTTATTGGCTTCAAGCTCACTTTATGCCATTCCTATTGAATCACGTGGATTAAGTCAAAATGGCGTTGAATCTACTGTCCAGCCTACTGCCCTTGCTACAGATACAGCAAGTGCGCCAACCAATCTGAACTGGCAAATTATGCAAAAAACCCAACAATTAGAAAATGATATTCGCACACTACGGGGAAAAATTGAAGAACAAGACAATGAAATTGCGCAACTTAAACACGAACTCAGCAATCGTTATACCGACTTAGATCAACGACTAGAGCTATTACAGCAAAAGGTTGATCCCGATAGTGCCGCCCCAGAGGAGGATAAACAACAGGATATCTCTCCCAGTAATGCCAGCAAACCCAACAGCATAAATGTCAATCCAGCAAAGGCGCAAACAACCACAGCCTCAACTGATCTTGATCAAGCCGCTTATACGGTTGCTTTAGATGCGTATAAACAAGGCGGTGCAAAAAAAGCCATTGCGCCGATGCAAAACTTTATCAAGAACAATCCCAATAGTATTTATATCAGTAATGCTTATTTTTGGTTAGCGGAGTTTAATCTGGCCATTGAGCCCACCAATTATGCCGAGGCCAAAAAGAATTACAATATTGTCGTCAATCAATATCCCAATTCAGCCAAAGCAGCACGTGCACTTTATCAACTTTATAATATTGCTAAAGATGTAGATCGTAATACCACTAGCGCCAACCAACTTAAAAGCAAGCTCCTTAAAGAGTATCCAAAATCAGAAGAAGCCGGTTTTGTAAAAAAATAATCTAAAAAAAAGACACCGTATCAGGTGTCTTTTTGAGCTGATGCACTATTGGATTAACGCACAATACCGCGTTCAGATTGCTCTAAAGAATCAATCAGTAATTGTGCTTCCGGTACATCAGGCAGAATATCAGTACGAATTTGCTTAATCGCCTGCTCTGTGGTTAAACCTTCTTTATAAATAAGTTTAAAAGCTTGGCGTAAGGCCTGAATCACTGATTTAGACCAACCTCTACGACGCATACCTTCTACATTCATAGCAAAGGCATGTGCAGGATTACCTGAAACCATAACGTAAGCCGGTACATCTTTTAAAATTAACGATGCACCGCCAATCATACTATAAGAGTCAATTTTGCAAAATTGATGGATACCTGAGTTGCCCCCCACCACCACATATTCACCGATATGCACATGCCCTGCAATACCCACGTTATTGGCGAAAATATTATGATCACCAATCACACAGTCGTGCGCAATATGCGTATTCACCATCAATAAGTTATGGCTACCAATTTTGGTTAAACCCTGGTCTTGTACGGTGCCGCGATGCAAACTACAGTGCTCACGAATTGAGTTGTGATCACCGATCTCAAGCCAAGTTTCCTCGCCTGCATATTTTAAATCTTGACAAATTTCACCCACACTTGCGAATTGAAATATTTCATTGTTTTTGCCAATTCGAGTATAACCCGCTACGACTACATGTGAATGCAGTTTAGTGCCCTCAGCAATAGTGACCTGTGGCCCGATAATACAATAAGGACCAATTTCTACATCTGCAGCAATAACTGCAGATGCATCAATAATGGCGGTGGGGTGAATTAAATCGTTTTTACTCATGCCTGCTCTATTTTTTGATGCGAAACCATAATTTCCGCTGTTGTTGCCACAATACCATCAACCGTGGCTACACAATGGTATTTGTAAATGCCACGTCTATGCATCACTAATTCAGACTTTAAAACCAATTGATCGCCAGCGACGACTTGTTTCTTAAAACGAATTTTTTCAGCACCCGCAAAAAGAAACAAAGAACCTTGACTTGGTTTTTCGTTATTCATAATAAAACCAAGTATACCAGAGACTTGGGCGAGCGCCTCAACAATTAATACACCCGGCATAATTGGATAATCTGGGAAATGGCCTTGCAAGAACTCTTCATTAATCGAAACATTCTTATACCCCACGATAGCATTATCGGTCACATCGGTAATACGATCGACCAACAAAAATGGATAACGATGCGGTAAATACTCACGAATTTGCTGAGTGTGCATTGGCAATTCGGGCTTAATAAATGCAGGGGAAATGGAATCAGTCATCATATTTCTATTTACGCTTAAAAGTTGATTCAAGGGACTCAATTCGAGTCTGCATATGATCAAGCCGTTTAAGCAATTGGGTCAATGGCACATCTGCTAATTGTTTAAAGCGTATGGCTGCACGTTTCCAGTGTGAATTTTCCAATAACGGTGTTCCTGAAGAATAACGCCCTGCTTCAGAAATACTTTTTGTGACCATTGACATCGCTGTAATGGTCACATTATCTGCAATATTAACGTGACCCACTACGCCAACACCACCTGCAAATATACAGTTTTTGCCAATCGTGGTGCTACCTGCAATGCCACATTCTGCAGCTATTGCAGTATTTGCACCAATTTTTACATTATGGGCAATTTGCACAAGGTTATCAATAATGACGCCATCTTCTAAAATTGTGTCATCCAACGCCCCACGATCAATACTACAATTTGAGCCAATTCGTACATCGTGACCGACTTTAACCGAACCTAACTGAGCAATACGATGCCATTTTCCTTGATAAGGAGCAAAACCAAAACCCTCACTGCCAATGACACTATTGGCATGGATACGCACACGATTACCAATTTTAGCTTGTCCCGTGAGCGTAACATGCGAATCTATAAAACATTGCTTACCAATTTCGACATCATCGTCAATTTTGACATGTGACTGAATAATGGTGTCATCACCGACGATACAATGCTCACCAATCACCACATAATGCCCAATATAAGCACTATCAGCAATTAAAGCCGAGGAATGAATTTGCGCTGTACTTTCAATACCTCTTTGGGTATTTTTTTTCTCAAATACGTGTGTCAACATTGCAAATGCCAGATAAGGCTGATCCACCACGATAAAGTTATGATGGTTGGTCAACTCGGCTTTTAAAGCCTTGGTGACGATTAGTGCGCCTGCATGTGAGGCACGCGCCTGATCTACATACTTATCTGCATTTACAAATGCGATATGCTGCTGCTCAGCAAGCTCTAAGCTTGCAAGCCCATTCAATATTAAATCGGATTGACCCACATACTCGCCTTGTACAAGGCGAGCGAGGTCTTCTAAACGAAACTGACGAGGATTCATGGATTATTTAATAACATTAACCTTTTGAATCATTTTATCAGTTAAATCATATTTAGGGTCATAAGCAAGCGCTGAATTACGATTCAAAACGATATCCAAGTTGTTTTCTTTACGCAATTGTTCTGCAACCTGTTTGACTCGGCCATCCAAGGTCTTATTCATCACTTGAATAGAGGCCTGAACGGTGGTCTGCAATCCCTGTTGAATTAAATTAAACTCTTTTAATTTAGCCTGATACTGTGTCAGCATTTTTTGCTTCTCAGTTTCGGCTAAATTAGGATTTTGTTGCGCACGTTGCTGGATAGCTTCCAACTCTTTACCCAACTGCTCCAACTTTGACGTTTGCGGCTTCATACTTTGCTGCAAACTCATATTTTGCTGTTTTAAATAAGTGCTATTTTCAATCACTTTTTCTAAATCAACCACACCGTAGCCCGCCGCATGTAGCATTGAACTACTGGCAAGGCCCGCCAGCAGAATACTCATTAACACTTTATTCATATCAATATCCTTATTTAAACCTGTGTGAGGTCGTACTTAGAACGTACGACCAATTTCAAACTGGATGTTTTTAGTTTGATCGCCAGATTTTTCATTCAATGGATATGCATAACTGAGTGACAGTGGCCCAATCATGGTAATCCACGTAAAGCCAACGCCAACACTATAACGCATGTTGCCTACGTCAAAACCAAAGTTATCTTCGCAATATTGCTTGGCATCAATACCTGCTGTGCCATCAATAAATAATTTTCCACTTGGAATTTTACATTGCGTATCAAAAACTTGTGCACCTTCTGCAAAGACTACTGGTCGCACTTGACGTGTCCAATCTCCTTTAAATGGCAATGGCAATGCCAGCTCTGCACCAAATTGAATCAGTGCATTACCACCCACTTCCTCTGGGTCATAATCAGTTGTTTGAGACTCATTATAAGTGACGCCTGGATATTTTGGACCCAGTGTACTGTTGTCATAGCCACGCACTGAGCCAAAACCACCGGCATAGAAGTTTTTATAAAATGGTAAATCATTACCATAACCTAACTTACCATAGCCACGCAGTACAAAATCCTTACCCAATGGGAAGTAAGCTTGCGCATCATACGTTAATTTCTGGTATTCAACATCACTGCCCGGCAATGCGATTTCACCATTGATGCGGTGCGACATTCCTGACGTTGGGAATACTGGACGGTTTAAAGTGTTATATGACCAACCTAAATTTAAATTATAAGTTAAGAAGTCGCCTTTGAACTCGTCATCAAATGCTATCCACTGATCATCAGCAGCACCACACTTTTGATCGACTAAAGGAATTGGACAATAACGTCCTGGTGCACCAGTTTTTCCGCCACCATTGGCCAACAAGTAATCACGTACATAAGTCGACACATACGGCCCTGTGGTGACATTTGTTTGGTCAATATTCAAACCAGCACTGATACTTTGGTTTTCATCAATTGGATAACCAAAGTTAATCCCACCACCATAACTATCCGTCACATAGTTATTAACGTTATAGTCATCATTCAGCTTGGTTTTACGGTAATACATGTTGTAACCACGACGTACACCATCGATGGTGAAATACGGATCTGTCACACTTAAATTATAATAATCTTGGGTTTCTGAACGTGACAAATCGATAGCCACACTATTGCCTGTTCCCAAGAAATTGGTTTGACTTAAACCCGCTTGAAAGGTAACACCGCCACTTTGCGAGAAACCAACTGCAAGTGTACTGGTGCCGGATTGTTGTTCTTCAACTTGGACGTTTAAATCGACTTGATCAGGCACATTAGGAATACGTGCTGGTTTAATATCCACGGTTTTAAAGAAACCAGTCCGCTCTAAACGAACTTTAGACAAGTCAATTTTTTCATTACTGGCCAAAGCGCCTTCCATTTGGCGGAATTCGCGGCGTAACACTTCATCTGCAGTTTTGGTGTTACCGATGAAATTAATACGACGTACCGTAACTTTCTGGCCCGGATTAATATAGTAATTTAAATCGACTTGCTTGGTGTCTTTATTAATTTGCGGAACCACATTCACTTCAGCATAGTAATAGCCAGCATTGCCATACTTACGCAGCAAAAGTTGTTTCACTGCATTTACTTTTTCTTGTGAATAGGTTTCGCCATCTTTATAAATTTGCAAAGCTTGTAATTCTTCAGGCTTATACAGTGCATCGCCTAAAAATTTACTTTGCCCAAATTTGAACTGTTCGCCTTCATCTACGCTGACTTCAACAAAGATATTCTTTTTGTCTTCACTCAAATTTAAACTTGAGTTGGTAATATTAAAATTAATGTAGCCTTTATTTAAATATAGCGCACGCAAAGCTTCTAAACTGGCGGCCATTTTTTCACGCGCATAACGATCATTACGCGTAACAATTGAACTCCAGCTGCTTTCTTTTACCGCAAAAGCTTGCTTGATTTCACTTTCTTTAAAAACGTTATTGCCAATAATATTGATATCAACCACTTTTGCCGCTTTGCCCTCGACAAAGTTAATGGTTAAATCAACTCGGTTATTGGGTTTAGCCGTGGTCACAACTGTTACGTCAGCGTCATAACGACCTTGTTGCATATATTGTTGTTCAAGCTCTGTTTCAATGGTTTGCAGTGCCGATTTTTTTAAAACCTCACCCTCTGCAATGCCCATTTTTTTCAAGCCATCTTGCAGCGCTTCTTTAGGAATGAGTTTATTGCCTTTAAGCTCAACTTTTGAAATCAGTGGACGTTCCACCACGACAAAGGTCAGCGTATCTGCTTGTTGCGATGCTTTAATATCATCGAACAGACCCGTGGCATACAAAGCACGAATTGCATTTGCAATTGTTGCATCATTGACACGATCACCTGCATTTACAGGCAACATCCCATAGACATTGGTTGGCGTTAAACGAACAAGGCCGTCAATTTTAATATCGCGGACAATGAATTCATCTGCTGCATATACTTGTTGTACTACGGCCATTGCACTAAGAAGTGCCAAAGGCATAAATAAATGTTTGTGCTGCATGCCAGTCTTTTCCGATGTTAATTTATTTCGTGTCTACGCTATTATAAACGCATGAAGTCATTGAATAATGCCAGCAGCATCATGCTGCCGAGCAGTACCATACCAATTTTTAAACCAACCAATTGTATTTGTTCAGAAACAGGTTTACCCCGAATCAGTTCAATAAAATAGTAAACTAAGTGTCCACCATCGAGCATAGGAATAGGTAATAAGTTTAAAATACCTAAACTTACGCTCATTAAAGCCATAAATGAAATAAAGGTTTGCCAGCCCATTTCCGCACTTTGTCCGGCCACTTTAGCAATAGTGATTGGGCCTGATAAGTTATCGACACCAATTAAACCACGTACCATTTTACCAATCGAGTTAAAAATCATGCCAGACAGTTGGCCGGTTTTCTCAATGGCCATGCCAAACGCTTCAACTGGTGTGTATTGAATCTTTTGTTTATAGTCATCCGGAATGATTATTTTCCCCGGACTGTTTTGAACGCCGAGCATGCCAGTCACATTGCCCATGTTGTCCCGTTTTGCCTGTGGCATGACTTGTAAATGTACAACTTTATTTTGACGTAATACATCAATTTTTAATAATTTTTCTGGAGCGGCTTGCACGGTTTGCACCACATCAAACCAATCATTCATTTTCACCCCATCAATGGCAATAATTTTATCACCGGCTTTCATGCCTTGACGGATTGCTGCACCATCTTCACTGAGCTTTGAAGCAACAGCGTCTAGATGCGGACGATACGGCATAAAGCCTAGGCTGTCTAAGGCAGATTGGTTTTGATTTTTTAAGAAGTCTTGAATGGGCAATTTGAAATTTTCAGTTTGACCATTGCGGTCAGCTTGAATATCGATAAAACCACTTTCACCAACGCGATCAACCAAGGCAAAATTTAACTTTTCCCATGTCTGAGTTGCTGTGCCATCTACTGCGGTAATTTTGTCACCGACCTGCATATGCACTGTGGCTGCAGGCGTATTTGGTAACACTTTACCAACACGAGTATTGAGTTGCTCTTGTGAGGGTAAAAATAAGATCCAAAATAAAACCACAGCAAAAGCTAAGTTGATCAATGGTCCCGCTGCAACGATAGCAATACGTTTCCACGCATGCTGACGATTAAACGCTTTCGGCAAGTCCTCTTCAGCGACATCACCTTCTCGCTCATCCAACATTTTCACATAACCGCCTAACGGTAAAGCAGAAAGTTGATATTGGATACCGGATTTTTTAGACGTCCACTTCAGCAAAGTAGGCCCAAAACCGATGGAGTAAACTAAAACTTTCACACCCAATTTACGTGCCACAATATAATGTCCGAACTCATGAATGGCAATCAAAGGTCCGAGCAGAAGAATTGCTGCCACAATAATAAACAAGGCACTCATGTTTTAGCTTCCGTGGTTCATGACAATTTTTTCCGCGGTGGAACGCGCCAGTTGATCGACCTGCAAAATAAGCTCGATTGACTCAGCAGCACCGGTCTCCACCTGATTCAAGGTGTGCTCCACCACTTGCGATATTTCTGTAAAGCCAATGCGATTATTTAAAAAAGCAGCAACTGCAATTTCATTGGCCGCATTTAAAATAGTCGGTGCTAAGCCTCCGCTCTGCATGGCTTGTCGTGCAAGCTTTAGAGCAGGAAAACGTGTGGTATCCGGTTCTTGAAAATCCAGTTGTTGCATCACAAATAAGTCCAATGCAGGCACATGCGTTTTAATCCGTTTTGGCCACGCCAATGCATGCGCAATCGGTGTACACATATCGGGATTACCCATTTGTGCCAAGGTTGAACCATCCACATATTGCACCATAGAATGAATGATACTCTGTGGATGCACCACCACTGTTATAAACTGTTCTGAAATTGCAAACAAATGACACGCTTCTATCAATTCCAAACCCTTATTCATTAAAGTGGCAGAATCGACAGAGATTTTTTGCCCCATTGACCATTTTGGATGCTTACAGGCTTGGGCCACGGTCACCGTTTTTAATTGTTGCAAGGAATGATTTAAAAATGGCCCACCAGATGCGGTCAGCAAGATACGTGACACGCCTTGTTTTGGCTGTCCATTACGCTCGTTCTGAAAATAACCTTCGGGTAAGCACTGAAAAATAGCATTGTGCTCAGAATCGACTGGCAGCAATTCAGCATGAGAATCATGCGCGGCCTGCATCATCAAATCACCCGACATAACCAATGCTTCTTTATTGGCCAGTAAAACACGCTTACCGGCTTTGACCGCAGCCAATGTCGGCAACAAACCTGCCGCACCCACAATAGCCGCCATCACAATATCAACATCACGATGTTCAGCAACCGCTATGAGACCCGCTTCATCGGTTAAAATTTCAATATTGGTCAGTTGATGCTGCTTAAAATATTGTTGTAATTCTTCTACTTTACCCACAGGTACGACTACAATTTTCGGATGATACTGTTTGCATATTTCCACAAGTTCCAACATTCGACTATGTGCCGTGACGGCAAAAACAGCATACTGTTCAGGATGCTGTTGCAGAATTTTTAAGGTACTTTGACCAATAGAACCAGTGACACCTAATATACAAACCGATTGTGACATCTATAAATCTACACCCATAAGTTTTAACACATACATACCCGCGGCAAAAATTGGCGCCGCAGCAAGCAATGAATCGATACGATCGAGTACGCCGCCATGCCCAGGTAAAATACGCCCAGAATCTTTAATACCGGCTCGGCGCTTAATCATAGATTCAAATAAATCGCCCAATACCGAGCTAAAGACTGTGATGACCGATAAGATTAAAAACAGAATATGCTGCGCGAAAGTTAAATCTAAATAGACCACTTCGACCACCACCACAATTAGCATGGCGGTAAAAATCCCCCCATACAAACCTTCAACTGACTTATTGGGACTCACATTGGGTGCAAGTTTTTTCTTACCCAACTTACGTCCAACAAAATAAGCACCGCTGTCTGCACCCCATACCAGTAGAAACAGGTACATCAGCCACCAAGGCGAAGTATGCCAAACAGAAAAAATTGCGGTTACAGCAGCAGAAATTAAAACGAAACCCACTACGTTCAAGGTCGGATTGTACCAACCATCGTAATTTGGATAATTTTTAACCCAAAAGACGCTTAAAATCCACGATAAAATAGAGGCGACCCACAGCAACAAGGCAATATCATTAAAATATAAAGCCAAAGCCGATAAAGCAGCAGTTACAACGCCATACCCCCAAGCCAGTGGTTTAGTCAGCTTATTCTTTTCTTTTGGCATGAGTTTAAACCACTCATAGCCTGCAACTCCGGCTGCAACAATCATCAGCATAAACATTGGATACTGAGACTGCGTAGCAAACATACAACTCAGTACAACTGCTACCAATACCAATGCGGTTATAATCCGCTCTAACATTTATTAATTCTCGATTTTCTCTTGTTGGATTTGCTCTGAAGTTTTTCCAAACCGACGTTCGCGACCAGCAAAAACTGCCAATGCATCATCAAATTCGTCAACAGTAAATTCAGGCCATAAAGTTTGAGTAAAATACAACTCAGCATACGCAGCTTGCCAAAGTAAAAAATTCGACAAGCGATAATCCCCACCGGTACGGATGAGTAAATCTACCGCAGGTAAGTTTGCCATACTGACATGCTGCCCAAACAACGCGACATCTATATCATCAACAGCAATTTTTTGGGCCACCGCTTGCGCTGCAATTTTCTTTGCCGCTTCTGCGATATCCCACATGCCACCATAACTTACAGCAATGGTTAAAGTCATGCTGTCGAAATTAGCAGTCCTGTGTTCAGCTTGCAACATTAACTCACACAAATGTGCAGGCAAACGAGAACGATCACCAATAAAACGTAAAGCAATATTAAATTTTTCCATTCGAGGCAGCTGCTCTTGAATTGTTTCTTGCAACAATTTCATCAACAGATCAACCTCAAATTGCGGACGATTCCAGTTTTCGCTTGAAAATGCAAAAACGGTTAACGCTTGAATTTGATTTTTTCTACAATGCTCAACAATAGGGTCAAGAACGTTCTTGCCTTCACGATGTCCAGCACCTTGTTGCATTTGCATTTTCTTTGCAAAACGATTGTTGCCATCCATGATGATGGCAACATGTTTTGGCAGAAGTGAATTTTCTTCTGATGCGGTCATTAAATCTTAGACCTTCATCAATTCAGCTTCTTTTGCAGCCAGACGTTTGTCTACTTCAGCCACAAATTTATCGGTGATTTTTTGAATATCATCCGCTGCACGGCGATCATCATCTTCTGAAATATCTTTCTCTTTCAATAAGGCTTTGATATCACCCAATACATCACGACGGATATTACGGATGGCGACTTTGGCATTTTCTGCTTCAGTGCGTGCCACTTTTTGCATATCGCGACGTGTTTCTTCAGTTAATGCAGGCATTGGCACACGAATGGCATCCGCAGTAATTGGATTTAGACCCAAACCTGCTTCACGAATCGCTTTATCAATGGCTGACACCATACTGCGCTCAAAGGGCTGTACCACAAGCGTACGAGAATCTTCAAGACCCACGTTCGCCACTTGGTTTAAAGGGACGTCAGAGCCATAGTAAGACACCATAACGCCATTTAAAATAGAAGGGTTGGCACGGCCCGTACGAACTTTACCAAAGCCTTGTTCTAAAGACTCCAGCGTTTTGTTCATACGGTCTTCACTGTCTTTCTTAAGATCGTTAATCATATGATCTTCCTTACTTAATTCTAAGAGATGTAATTGCTAAATAGCGGGTAGTATAAAGAGCTTTCAGGATCACGTACATTAATTCGTAACGTGAGTCCCTTCTTTTTCACCCATTACGACTGAAAGTAACGAACCTGATTTATTCATATCGAATACTTGAAGCGGCACGTTATGATCACGACATAAGCAAATGGCGGTTAAATCCATAATACCCAATTTTTCATCAAGCACTTGATCAAAAGTCAGTGTTTCATACTTCACAGCATCATCATATTTGCTTGGATCTTTATTATAAACACCATCAACTTTGGTGGCTTTTAAAATCAAATCTGCTTCAATTTCAATGCCACGCAAGCACGCTGCGGTATCGGTGGTAAAGAATGGATTACCCGTACCGGCTACAAATACGCACACTTCGCCTTGACTTAAATGACGAATCGCATCGCGGCTTGAGTAGGATTCAACCACTGCACCAATTGGTAATGCTGACATTAAACGGGTTTTAATATTGCGACGCACCAGTGCATCACGTAATGCCAAACCATTCATTACCGTGGCCAACATGCCCATTTGATCACCGGTGACACGGCCAACCAAGCCTTCTTTTTGCAATTGGCTGCCGCGATATAAATTACCCCCACCAACCACAATCCCGACTTGCACGCCCAAACCCACCAAATGCGCAATACCCAAACACATCTGATCAAGCACTTCGGCATCAATACCCATGTCTTTGTTACCGGCCAATGCTTCGCCAGAGAGTTTTAACAAAATACGTTCGTAACGTGGTTTTTTTGAATCCAACATCAGAAATTCTCCGAATCTTTTAATCTTTAAAATTTTATTTGTAGACTTTAATGCGCAATCAAGCCGACTTGACTTGAATTAACTTGGCATAGAGGTCGTATTCGTCGGCATCAGTGATTTCCACTTCAAGCAAATCACCTGATTTAATCAGATTGCGATCAATATCTTCAACAAAGACATTGCCATCAATTTCTGGTGCATCGGCATACGAACGTGCGATAGCCACTGGAAATTCATCTTCTAAATCATCCACCAGTACCGTCATAATTTGACCAATACGTTTTTGCAATTTAGCGGCTGAAATATCTTGCTGTACTTGCATGAAACGCTCATAGCGCTCTTGCTTAATTTCTTCTGGCACATGATCGGGTAAATCATTGGCGGTTGCACCTTCTACTGGTGAGTAGGTAAAACAACCGACGCGATCCAGCTGTGCTTCTTTAAGCCATTCCAGCAAAATTTGGAAATCTTCTTCAGTTTCACCGGGGAAACCCACCACAAAAGTGGAGCGAATGACCAATTCAGGACATTTTTCACGCCACAATTTGACACGCTCTAAAGTGTTTTCACTATGCGCTGGACGCTTCATTAATTTTAAGATGCGTGGACTGGCGTGCTGAAAAGGAATATCCAGATACGGTAAAATTTTACCTTGCGCCATTAGATCAATGACCGCATCGACATGCGGATAAGGATAAACGTAATGTAAACGCACCCAAATACCGAGTTGACCTAAGGCTTCACACATGTCAAAGAACTTGGTTTTGACTGGCTGACCATTCCAAAAATCGAGTTTGTATTTGGTGTCTAAGCCATACGCTGACGTATCTTGGGAGATGACCAATACTTCTTTTACGCCAGCATTTTTTAATGCTTGTGCTTCGCTTAACACTGAACCCACAGGACGAGAAACCAAATCACCACGCATACTTGGAATAATGCAGAATGTACAGCGATGGTTACAGCCTTCTGAGATTTTTAAATAGGCATAATGTTTCGGAGTTAAACGAATACCTTGTTCAGGGACAAGGTCAATAAACGGATTATGCTTTGGTGGTTCAGGTACGTACTGATGTACGGCCTCCATCACTTCTTGATATGCCGCAGCCCCAGTTACTTTCAGGACGCTAGGATGCATTTTACGAATTTTTTCTTCATCTTTACCCAAGCAACCCGTCACAATCACGCGGCCATTTGCACTGATGGCTTCGCCAATTGCATCTAGGGATTCTTGTACTGCTGATTCAATAAAACCACAGGTATTTACAACAACCAGATCAGCACCCTCATAATCTGATGCCACATCATAACCTTCAGTCTTTAACTGGGTTAAAATTCGTTCAGAATCTACCAATGCCTTAGGACAACCTAAAGAAACAAAACCGACTTTGGGGGACTTCATGAATCTTTGCTCCACTATAATGCGCGTATTGTATGTCTTTTCCAATCATAAAAACAGACAGAAAGCCGACTCTTTATATAACGCACTAAAATATGGCTAAATTTTTAGCAAATCTTTTCACTGCACCATTTTGGTTCACTAATACTTTTAATTGCTTTACTATAAGGCTAAGTTTCTGCGATTAAATAACAACAATAGCCGACTTTAGGACATCAAAACTCTTATTCACATCACTACTTAAAGTTGGCGTACATTTTGCTTTATTTCAATAATCTCTTATTTGCTTAAGCCTTTAATAGGCTCTAAATGAGAAGAAATGCAGAGGCCATTACGCTTTTTTATACAGGACAATTTCGCTAATGGACCACACCGTTACTATTGATTATCGGCTTTTGGTGGATAACTTAACCACTGCCATTTTACTGGTCGATCAGCAACTGAATATCTTTTATTTAAACTCTTCTTGTGAGTCACTATTTGACATCAGCTTACTTCGTGCTTCGGGGCAGCCTGTTTTAAACTTATTGCACATGCCAAATGATGAATTCAACACCAAAGACGCGCTCCTGAATACCTTTCGTACCGGACAACCCTATACCCGACGTGAAGCCACCATTAGTGTGAATTTTAAAGACATTCATGTTGACTACACGGTCTCAGAAATTAATGCTCAAAAATCCTACCACCCCCTTCTGTTAATTGAATTAAATCCGATTGATCGGATGTTAAAAATATCCAAAGAAGAAAACCTGATTCAACAGCATCAAGTGGCACGGCAACTAATTCGTGGCGTTGCGCATGAAATTAAAAACCCGCTGGGCGGAATTCGCGGTGCGACGCAACTTCTAGCACGCAGCTTAAATGACCCAAAATATTCAGAATTTACCGACATTATTATTAGTGAAGTCGATCGTTTACGCAATTTAGCCGATACCATGTTGGGTTCGCGTCAATTACCCAGCTATCAATTGGTCAATGTGCATGAACCCTTAGAGCGTGCGCGCGCGCTTATCAACAATCAAAGCAAACAAAAAATTAAAATTATCCGTGACTATGATTTGTCGTTACCGGATGTGATGGCAGATCGAGATCAACTGATTCAAGTCATGCTTAACATCAGCGCCAATGCACTACAAGCCATGTTAGAAAATCCGGCCTTTTTTGTCGAGCATCAACCTGAATTAATCTTACGCACGCGTATTCAGCGCTTGGTCACGATTAATGGGGTGTTAAATCGCTCTGCAGTACGTATTGATATTGCCGACAATGGCCCCGGTGTTCCAGAAGATATTCTCGAATCTTTGTTTTATCCACTGGTCACTGGTCGTGCCAATGGCACTGGATTGGGTTTAAGCATTGCACAAAATATTATGCATCAACACGGCGGAATGATTGAATGTCAGTCCATTGCCGGAAAAACCATCTTTAGCTTATATTTACCTTGGGAGTCGCGTCATGCCACGAAATAAAATATGGGTCATTGATGATGATCGTGCCATGCGCTGGGTACTGGAAAAGACCTTTAAAGAAGAAGGTTTTGAGGTAACCAGTTTTGAAGAAGCACAATCGGCACTCAATCAACTCAAGCTGGATACGCCCGATGTCATCTTAAGTGATATTCGTATGCCCGGCATTGATGGCCTGAGCTTTTTAGCGCAAGTCAAAAACACTCATCCTGATTTACCGGTGATTATTATGACGGCGCATTCAGATTTAGAATCTGCCGTATCCAGTTATCAAACTGGAGCGTTTGAGTACCTGCCTAAACCGTTTGATATCGATGAAGCCTTAGCCTTGGTGAATCGCGCCATTTTACACATCACCAAATTGCAGCAGCAAGAATCCGCCAAAGCCGCGCCTTTTATTAAATCAACAGAAATTTTGGGTGAATCTCCTGCCATGCAGGAGGTTTTTCGTGCCATTGGCCGTTTATCACAATCGCATATTACCGTACTGATTAATGGTGAATCGGGCACAGGTAAAGAGTTGGTTGCACATGCGCTACATCGCCACTCACCGCGCAGCAGCAAACCCTTTATTGCCTTAAATATGGCCGCCATTCCCAAAGATTTGATTGAAACCGAACTATTTGGCCATGAAAAAGGGGCATTTACTGGTGCCAATGCACAACGTCAAGGACGATTTGAGCAAGCCAATGGCGGCACATTGTTTTTAGATGAAATTGGCGATATGCCCTTTGAAACACAAACTCGTTTACTGCGTGTCTTGGCTGATGGTGAATTTTACCGCGTTGGCGGCCATATTCCCATCAAAGTGGATGTACGTATTGTGGCAGCCACCCATCAAGATCTTGAAAAATTAGTTCATGATGGACGCTTTCGTGAAGATCTCTATCACCGCCTAAATGTCATTCGGATTCACATTCCAAAACTTGCACATCGCAGTGAAGATATTCCGGTCTTGGCGCAGCACTTCTTGGCGCGCGCGGGTAAAGAATTGGGCGTCAATGCCAAAATATTACGCCCAGAAACCCAAGCCTATATGCAGCAGTTACCTTGGCAAGGCAACGTGCGGCAATTGGAAAACACCTGTCGCTGGCTAACCGTCATGATCACTGGTCGTGAAATTTATCCTGAAGACTTACCGGCAGAATTGAAACAAATCCCTATTCAACGCTTAGTAGATGATGCGCCGCGTGATCCTGCGGCAGATTTAGTTTTAGCACCACAATGGGATGCTTTATTGAATGATTGGGCAGTACAAAAGCTTAAAAATGGTGAGATGAAAATTTTAGATATTGCCACGCCAATATTTGAACGCACCTTAATTACCGCAGCACTGCAACAAACCCGTGGACGCAAACGTCACGCAGCTGAACTGTTGGGTTGGGGACGCAATACTTTAACGCGCAAATTAAAAGAATTGGGTATGGATACCGCTGAAGATGACGTTGAAGATGAAATAGTCGAAATTTAACCCCAATTTGACTAAAAATAAAAAAGCTCCATTGAGGAGCTTTTTTATTGCACTGCATTTAAGCCGTAAAACCAATATAACGTGAATAGCCTGCAATGCCTAAATCAGATTGATAAACCAAATAATCGGCATAGCTTGATTGGGTAATCTCTGCAAACATATTCACTTGATCGTCATGCGCATGCAGATCATCTACAGAACGTGGCATGGTCTGTTCAAATTCATCGGTGATATATTCAAAACCAATATCCATGGCAATAAATAAGGTATGCACACACGGTTGTACATATTGCTCCTCTGCCCAATTAATCACGAGATGTTGACAGTGCGGACAGCTGATATTGTCGGTTGCCTCAATGGCCAGTGCAATAAGTTGATAAGGCATATAAAAGAAATCTGTGTGTTAGTTTTATATTTTAGCAAATTATTTAAACTTCGCTGTGCTTTCCAGCTGTTTTTATAATAAAAACATCTTCAAGGATAAATACATTTATTTAATCAGCACATTAATCATCATCAAATCGCTTTAATCTTATCCGCTAAAGCCGATTTAAAGCAAAGTATCCTTGATGCGCTTTAAATTGTAGTCATAAAAAAACCCGCAATATGCGGGCTTTTTTTATGGCTACAATTAAGCAGACTGTTTGGTCTGGGTGTTTTTACGAATCGTAATCATGATCAATTGTACCGCAGCAGGTGTCAGCCCCGGAATACGACTGGCTTGTGCCAATGTTTCAGGTCGTACATCTTTTAATTTCAAGGTAATTTCACGCGATAAACCGGAGACAATATCATAGTTAAAATCAACGGGAATAAGAGTATCTTCCAAACGTTTTAACTGCGCAACATCTTCATGCTGACGATTAATATAACCGGCATATTTTACCGCAATTTCAATTTGCTCACCGACAAATGGAGTCACTTCAGACTGAGTTAACTCAGCAATTTGAGCAAAATTGATATTTGGACGTTTCAATAAATCAATAGCACTACATTCTTTCGATAGATCAGCACCCGTCATCTCAACGAATTTTTTACCCATTGGATTATTCGGCGCTGCCCACAAATGTTGTAGACGTGCAGTTTCTTTTTCTACCGCTTCCATCTTTTCGCAATATGCCGCCCAACGGGTGTCATCCACCAAACCTAGCTCACGCCCGATAGCGGTTAAGCGTTGGTCTGCATTGTCTTCACGCAACATCAAACGATATTCGGCGCGTGAAGTAAACATACGATACGGCTCTTTGGTGCCTAACGTAATTAGATCATCGACCAACACACCCATATACGCTTCATCACGTTTTGGCGTCCATTGTTCTTGATCCCAAGCACGGCGGGCGGCATTTAGACCGGCCAGCAAACCTTGTGCACCGGCTTCTTCATAACCCGTTGTACCGTTAATTTGCCCAGCAAAATACAAGTTGCTAATGGCTTTGGTTTCAAGTGAGAATTTTAACGCTTGCGGGTTAAAATAATCATATTCAATGGCATAACCGGGACGTAAAATATGCGCATTTTCCATGCCTTTGATTGAACGCACCAATTCAAATTGCACATCAAACGGCAAAGAAGTTGAAATACCATTTGGATACAGTTCGTGCGTGGTCAAACCTTCAGGCTCTAAAAAGATTTGATGCGAATTTTTATCAGCAAAGCGATGAATTTTATCTTCAATCGATGGGCAATAACGCGGCCCCACCCCTTCAATCACACCGGTATACATTGGTGAGCGATCAAGTCCGCCGCGAATAATCTCATGCGTACGCTCATTGGTGTGGGTAATGTAGCAATTCACTTGTTGCGGATGCATCGAGGCATTACCCATAAAGGACATAGTCGGCGATGGAAAGTCACCCGGTTGCTGATCCATGACAGAAAAATCAACTGAGCGCGCATCAATACGTGGTGGTGTACCGGTTTTTAAACGTCCTACCGGTAAATTTAGCTCACGTAAACGCGCTGCCAAGGAAATCGAGGGTGGATCACCGGCACGACCACCACTTGATTTTTCAAGTCCAACGTGAATGACGCCACCCAAGAATGTGCCAGTGGTTAATACCACCGTTTTGGCATCAAAGCGAATACCCATTTGCGTGACCACACCTTTAACCGTGTCGCCCTCAACAATTAAGTCATCGGCTGCCTGTTGAAAAATATCTAAGTTGGCTTGATTCTCTAAAGTTTCACGAATCGCGGCTTTAAAAAGAATACGGTCGGCTTGCGCACGTGTGGCACGAACAGCAGCGCCTTTACGCGAATTTAAAATACGAAATTGAATACCGCTTTTATCGGCCGCCAATGCCATAGCACCGCCTAGAGCATCAATTTCACGCACCAAGTGCGATTTACCAATACCACCGATGGCTGGATTACAGCTCATCTGCCCCAAAGTCTCAATGTTATGAGTTAAGAGCAGAGTCTGTCGACCCATACGCGCCGCAGCAAGGGCTGCTTCGGTACCTGCGTGACCGCCACCGATAACAATGACATCGTAAACTTTAGGATAATGCATAATGGTTTGAGAGATAAAAAAGAATGACAGAGCATTATATCAAAACTTCGCAAAATAAGTTGACAAAATACGTCGATTTTAACAATCCAGCCTCAACACCCTATTCATCATCAGGCATTAAAATGTAATTTTGCTTTGCACAGCTGCCGTATAAATAAAACATTTAGCCGATAAAGATTACCTGATTACTCTTGTTTTATTCTGGTTATTTTTTAAGCTATAGATTGATCCATAACAAACAAAGGTATAAAAGATGAATAAAAATATTTTCCTCTCGACTATGCTGTGTGGTCTATATTTAGCGTCCTTTTCAGCATTTGCCAATGATAAAGTTCAAAGCACCTATAATGCACAAAAGTATCACCAGGTATGTAAGGGTAAAATGCAAGGCGCACCGGTCAGTTTTGCTTATCGTGGTATTATTTGGAATGGCACGTGCGAAACTCAATTTCTCCCCTCTTCATCTAAAGTCATGCTTAAAGGTGATGAAGCCGAATTAAACTCTATTTGTCAAAGCAATCCTCAAGCGACCTCAATCAACATTGAAGGCAAAGAAATTAAAGGTAAATGCGCATTGGGATTTAAAGCACCACGTCCTTAATCGTTATATTTCTCTTATTTGGTTAACCAGTTCAGAAAATGGGCAAAGATTTTAATATTTTTGCTCATTTTTTTGATTGCTAATTTAAACAAATTATTTAAAATCAAAGTGTTTTTAAGGAAAAGCCATTATAAGGATATTACATGGATTCAGGGCTATTCACTTTTTTTTTACCTCTTGCCCTTGCTATCATGATGACAGGCTTGGGGCTTGAACTCAGTATTAAAGATTTTCTTCGCTTAAAGCTTCAGCCCAAGGCCATATTTTTGGCACTATTTACACAGCAGATTGTTTTGGTGGGCATTGCTTTTTTACTTTGTGTATTTTTAAAATTACCGCCCCTCTTAGCTGTCGGCTTAATGTTACTTTCAGCATCACCCAGTGGCCCCAGTGCAAATTTAATCAGCTATCTATATCAAGGCGATGTGGCATTAAACATTATGCTCACGATTATGAACACGCTAATCTGCCTGTTTACGCTACCCTTTATTGTCAATCTTTCGCTGTATTATTTTTTGGGTGATCAGCAAAGTATTACCCTGCCGACGGATAAAATTCTACAAGTTTTTTTAATCATTTTGATTCCAGTGGGTGTCGGCATGTTGCTACGCTCCATGATCCCCAATCTGATGCCTCGGCTTAATAAACTGATGCGCATACTTTCGGCGCTCTTATTACTGTTGATCTTTTTCTATGCTTTATATAAAGAACAGCATAATCTTTTGGAATATTTTGCCGAAATTGGTCTTGCCACTGCATTATTTTGCTTAATCAGCTTATTCATCGGCTATTTACTGCCGTACTTTGCTGGCATTGCAGAGCAACAAGCACGTACATGCGCCTTTGTCACCGGTATTCATAATGCCAGTATTGCCATAACGATCGCACTTTCTGTTTTGGCCAACAGTACGATTGCTTTACCTGCCGGCATTTACTCACTGTTTATGTATTTTTTCACCTTTTTATTTGGCTATGTCTTAACCAGACGCTCTATTTTACCCAGCAAAAAATACCACACTTAAAATTCGCCACATTGCTGAACTTTTAAAGCGATTTTATGATGTACAGCTGTGTCATTTCGATTAAATAAAATGAATGACACAGCAAAAAACAAGACCCTATATCTAGTGCGTGAAAAAAACTTGATTAAGCAAGCGCTTAAAGTTGCGCATCAAGCTTTCATCTTAATGGTTTATTCGCTATACCTTGTTCTAAGCTTTAAGACCCATCCACCCTAAAGTGGATATATTCTTGAATCATTACACATAAAGATTAAAACGTAATACAACTTAAACTTAGAACAACCCACAGAATAAAAACTTATTTTTAATCAGAAAATCTAACTCGAACAGGAGATTTCGAATGGATTCAGGAATCATCACCATTTTACTGCCTTTAGCACTGGCCATTATCATGATCGGTCTAGGCCTTGAACTTAGACTTCAAGATTTTGCCCGAGTCACGAAACATCCCAAAGCGGTGCTGATTGCACTCTTTTGCCAATTGGTAATTCTGGTGAGTATTGCCTTTATTATTTGTAAGGTTTTAGCGCTCCCGCCACTGCTGTCAGTGGGCTTAATGCTGCTTGCAGCATCGCCAGGGGGCAGTACGGCCAATTTATTTAGCTATCTATTTAAAGGGGATATTGCGTTAAATATTACTTTAACCGCGATCAACTCGGTGATTGCGGCTTTTACCCTACCTTTAATTGTGAATTTTTCTATTCAACATTTTATGAATGATGGACAACAAATTCATTTAGAGCTGAGTAAAATTTTACAAGTTTTCGCCATTATTATTATTCCGGTTGGCATTGGCATGCTGATTCGACACTATGCGCCGAACTTTACGCAGAAAGTGAATAAACCGCTGCGGATTTTTGCAGTAAGCTTTTTAATTCTGATTATTATCGGTGCCATTACCAAAGAACGTCATCAAATTTTAGACTATTTAGCCCAAGTTGGCTTGGCCACCGTGGTTTTTTGCCTCTGCAGTTTAATCGTCGGTTATTTTGTACCGCGTATTTTAGGCATTAATAGCGCTCAAGCTCGCGCATGTGCTTTTGAGATTGGTATTCACAACAGCACCCTTGCTATGACCATTGCACTGACTGTAATGGCCAGTTCAACCGTAGCAATGCCTGCGGCCGTATACTCTATTTTCATGTATGTCTTCGCTGCAGTATTTGGCATGCTGTTAAATCGGTTTGCACCGCAACCGGTGGCGGTCTTGAATTAACTCATTTTAAATACACAATGATTTACACTGCTTAAGCCGGTGATTCTGCCGGCTTAAATTTATCAGTACCTTGTTGTGAGATGCTCAAAACATTTTAACCTCAGCCGGATGGCCTCTATTACCCAGCTTTCAATTGAGCTATCTAGACGGTGCCTTGCATTTTTGAATATTCAACAAATTCTAGGGGATTCAGCCACAATTCCGTTACAATGGCATTTTTAAAATATACATTTAGGGTATCTCTGTGAAGTGGTTACAAATTCATATTACTGTTCAGCAAGCTCAAGTTGATTTTACTGAAACACTGCTTAATTCACTGGGTGCGGTCAGCGTAACTTTAGATGATGCTGAAAATCAGGATTTACTGGAACCGCTTCCGGGTGAAACGCCCCTTTGGAACAAAGTGATTGTCACGGGGATTTATGCACAAGAAGATGACGAAACCATTGATGTCGATGCGTTAATCACTTTTATTACCCTACAACTGCCTGCTGCGCCACTCACGCATGAATTCATTGAAGATCAAGAATGGGAACGAACATGGATGGATGCTTATGAGCCCATTCAAATTAGTGATAAATATTGGATTGTGCCGGAATGGATGCAAGCGCCTGATGCAGATGCCGTAAACATCAAGCTTGATCCGGGTCTTGCTTTTGGTACAGGCAACCATGCCAGCACCTTCTTATGCTTACAATGGTTAGGCAATACCGATGTCAAAGATAAAGTGGTCATCGATTATGGCTGTGGTTCAGGTATTTTAGGCGTAGCTGCACTACTACTTGGTGCTAAAAAAGTGTATGCCACCGATATTGATCCACAAGCAGTACTGGCAACCCAGCAAAATGCTGAATTAAATGGCGTACTCGACAAATTGTATGTCGGTTTACCCGAAGACTTTAATCTAGCGTTGGCCGATCAAAAAGCCGATGTCTTTGTGGCTAATATTCTGGCTGGCCCACTGATGATGCTTGCGCCTGAATTCGCAACTTTAATCAAATCTGAGGGCGAGTTCGCACTTGCAGGAATACTAGACGAGCAAGTAGCTGATGTTTCTAATGTTTATTCTGATTTTTTTGATATACTACAGGTCGAAAAACGTGACGAACATTGGTGCCGCATTTCCGGAAAGCGCCTCAATACCCCTTTCAAACTCTGAATAGACTATGAGCGAAAAACAAACCTACTGCCCTAACTGTTTGACCAAATATAAAGTCACAGTGGCTCAACTAACAGTTGCTAAGGGCATGGTTTGTTGTGCTAAATGCTCAACCAACTTTAATGCATTAATTCATTTGGTTGCACAAAAAGCAGAACTTGCCAAACCTGAATCCAATGCTGTGATGTCCATCACAGCGGATTACGCTCAAAACAACGACAGCTATGAAAATATTTTTACCGATCAAGAACCACCAGCGAAACATTTATTAGACATTTTTGATCGCAAAGTAGAAAACTCAAATATTGATTTAAAAACCTATCTCAATAATCTTAACTATTTCAGTAAAGAGCCGATTGGCAATTATCCTGCCTTAAACTGGGCTGAAAAATCCGAACAAGAGAAAAAACACGGGCCTTCATATTATATTCTATGGAGCTTGGTCAATATTGCCTTAATCAGCTTGCTGGTTTTTCAGTTTTTTTGGTTTAATCCGAGAGTTTTAAACAATAGTCCGGCACTCAGTGCATTATTCAATAGTGCATGTCAGGCTGTGAATTGTTCATTTTCAGATAAAAACTATCGTCTGATTTCCATCAACAAAGTTAAATTAAAGCAAATCTCAGCACAGGAAGTTCAGTTTAGCGGGCAGCTGATTAACTACCATTCTAAAAGTTTAGCTTTACCCATTATTCGGGTGAATTTAAAAAATAAAGGACAAGTGACTGCGGTCTACTCTATTCGATCTTCTGAATACTTGGTGGAAAGCTTAAGCCGTATCCAACGAATCCCACAAAATAGTCCTTTTAAATTCAAGTTCAGCCTTCCTGTGTCACGTAAAAGCTTTGACACTTACAATTTGGAAATTATTCGGCCGTAATATCCAACAAAAGCATCAAAAAAAACAAAAAAATATGAAAAAAATGCAGTTTTCTTGCTCACTTTTTCTGAGACAATGCTATCATACGCGCCACGAAAGCTTTGTGCTGCAAACTCCTCGCTATTTTCACGACAAATATAGTTTAGCTTATATGCGCTTTATCCAAATATGGCGTATTGAGTAGATTTTTTGTTTTGATTTTGGTCTGTAACAAATATTAATCTATTGTTACGCTTATTTTTCGACCAGAACGTCGAGTTGTGGCAAGCTAAATGTACCAGTTTTAGAGCTTCCGTTTTAGGACCTAAAACGAGAGTTCATTTAATTTTTAGACCACTTTTATATCTCTTTACCCAAGTGATATTTGATTTTTCGGATTACTTCGCATGAATAGCAAATCTCCTATTTTTACTGCACAATCTGATGTCGCTCTTCGTATTCACGTAGATCGCGCAGTTCGTCATTACTTCTCCCAATTGCAAGGCGAGCAACCTTCTCAAGTATATGACATGGTGCTGGCAGAAATGGAGAAACCTCTCTTATCTGTAGTTCTTGAATATACGCGCGGTAACCAAACACGCGCTGCCGAGATCCTCGGACTCAACCGAGGCACTCTACGCAAAAAGTTGAAAGCTCACGGTTTAATGAGTGAATAAATGATAAAATGCTCGCGGTTACCGTGGGCATTTTTTTTATCTTCTCTTTGCTTACCGTTTTAATCTAGACCTTTAATATTGTTGACCAAAATCATGACTATTAAACGCGCTTTAATCTCTGTATCTGATAAATCAGGGATCGTTGAATTTGCTAAAAATCTTGTGGCTCTTGGGGTAGAAATTTTATCTACTGGCGGTACGTATAAGTTGCTTAAAGACAACAATATCGCAGTGATTGAAGTTTCAGAGCACACAGGTTTTCCAGAAATGATGGATGGTCGCGTTAAAACGCTGCATCCAAAAATTCATGGCGGCATTTTAGCTCGCCGCGGTCTAGACGAAGCCGTGATGCAAGAACACCATATTGATGCCATTGATTTAGTCGTGGTTAATCTATACCCATTTGCAGAGACAGTTGCTAAACCAAACTGCTCACTGGCTGATGCGATTGAAAATATCGACATCGGTGGCCCAACCATGGTCCGTGCTGCGGCAAAAAATCATGCATCTGTCGGTATTGTGGTGAATGCCGCTGATTACGACAGCGTGATTGATGAGCTGAAAGCAAAGGGTGCGTTGTCTCATGCCACACGTTTTGATTTAGCGGTTAAAGCGTTTGAACATACTGCGCAATATGACGGTATGATTGCCTCTTACTTGGGCGCTCGCGTCGGCAAAGAACAAGATCAAGCGGATAAATTTGCGCGTACTTTCAATACACAATTGAATAAAGCGCAAGATTTACGTTACGGTGAAAACCCGCATCAATCTGCGGCTTTCTATGTCGAAAGCACTGCAACTGAAGCATCTGTTTCAACTGCGCAGCAATTACAAGGCAAAGAACTCTCTTATAACAACATTGCCGATACTGATGCAGCACTAGAGTGTGTGAAATCATTTGCAAAACCTGCTTGTGTAATTGTTAAACATGCCAATCCATGTGGCGTTGCAGTGTCTTTAGAGGGTATTGCAGCCGCATATGATTTAGCGTATGCAACTGATCCTGAATCGGCTTTTGGTGGCATCATCGCCTTTAACCGCGAATTAGATGTTGCAACGGCTCAAGCGATTGTTGATCGTCAATTTGTTGAAGTAATTATTGCTCCAAGTATTGCCGATGGTGTACTTGACGTCACAGGCGCGAAGAAAAATGTCCGCGTATTGGTCTGCGGTGCTTTACCTCACATCGATGCACGTAATCAACAGCTTGACTACAAACGTGTCAATGGCGGTTTATTGGTTCAAGAACAAGATTTGGGTATGATCACCAAAGATGATCTTAAAGTGGTCACTAAAGTTGCACCTACGGATGCCGAGATTGACGATTTAATCTTTGCTTGGAAAGTTGCAAAATATGTAAAATCCAATGCAATTGTCTATGCTAAAAATCGTCAAACCATTGGTGTTGGCGCAGGTCAAATGAGCCGCGTTAACTCTGCACGTATTGCTGGCATTAAAGCTGAACATGCAGGACTTGTGGTTGAAGGTGCAGTGATGGCATCGGATGCATTTTTCCCTTTCCGCGATGGTATTGATAACGCGGCCAAAGCAGGCATTAAATGCATTATTCAACCGGGCGGTTCTATGCGTGATGAAGAAACCATTGCAGCAGCAGATGAAGCTGGTATTGCCATGGTGTTCACCGGTATGCGTCACTTCCGTCACTAATTAATCTATACAGTCTTTATCCTAACCCTCTTTTGCTTAAGGAGGGTTTTTCTGCATATATAGGTTGCGCAGAAAAATTATTTAATTCTTCTGTTACATAAAAGAAGATTAAAGCTTAGAAGGATGAAGCTGGATCTCACCGAAGGAATCAGAAATGAATATTTTAGTTTTGGGTAGTGGCGGTCGTGAGCATGCATTGGCATGGAAAATCGCTCAGGATGAAAATGTCACTCAAGTTTTTGTCGCACCGGGCAATGCAGGTTCAGCCACTGAACCTAAATGTAAAAATGTCGATTTAGATATTCTAGACAATCCAGCCATTATCGCATTTGCTCAAGCGAATCAGGTGGATTTAGTGATTGTTGGCCCAGAAGCACCGCTGGTCAATGGTGTGGTTGATGCCTGCCGCGCGGCCGATGTTAAAATTTGGGGCCCAACACAATTTGCAGCACAATTAGAAGGCTCTAAAGCCTTTGCCAAACATTTCTTAAAACGTCATAACATTCCCACTGCTTTTTATGATGTCTTTACCGATGTGGCTGCCGCGAAAGCCTATGTCGAAAAAAATGGCGCACCGATTGTGATCAAGGCCGATGGGCTAGCTGCGGGTAAAGGCGTGATTGTTGCCATGACCAATCAAGAAGCCTTTGAGGCCATTGATGACATGTTGTCTGGCAATAAGTTTGGTGATGCCGGTTCACGCGTGGTGGTTGAGCAATTCCTAGATGGTGAAGAAGCCTCGTTCATTTGTATGATTGATGGTCATAACATTTTACCGATGGCAACCTCACAAGATCACAAACGTATTTTTGAAGCAGACCAAGGGCCAAATACTGGCGGTATGGGTGCCTACTCTCCTGCGCCGGTGGTTACAGCTGACGTATTTGATAAAGTCATGAAAGAAGTGATGCGTCCAACTGTAGATGGTATGGCCGCCGATGGCCATGCTTATACAGGGTTCTTGTATGCGGGACTCATGATTGATGAACAAGGTCAACCGCGCGTCATTGAATTCAACTGCCGTTTTGGTGATCCTGAAACACAACCAATTATGATGCGGTTAAAATCATCTTTGGTTGAACTGGTCGAAGCTGGAATTAAAGGTCAACTACCGGCACAAGCTGAATGGGATGCGCGTAAAACCGTAGGAATCGTGTTGGCGGCTGAAGGTTATCCTGAAACAGTGCGTAAAGGCGATGTGATTTCAGGCTTAGACACCGTCATGACTGATGCTAAAGTTTTCCATGCCGGTACAGCAAATAATGAAAAAGGCCAAGTGATCACTGCTGGCGGTCGTGTGCTGTGTGTAACCGCACTTGGCGATACCATTGGTGAAGCACAAGCCAAAGCATTAGCGCTGTGTGAAAAAGTGACTTTTGATGGCGCTCAATATCGTAAAGACATTGGCTACCGTGCCATTGCCCGTGAAAACGCTTAAGCCATTTTAGAATTATTATAAAAAAGCCTGCACTCAGCAGGCTTTTTTACTTTTTATCAACGTTAAAAGCATGAGTCTTCATGAAAATAAATACACTTTAAAATATTGGGCTCGATAAAGAAAATTAGATAAAATCACGATAATAAACAATTTTTATAAAAAATAGCCTATAAAGCACACTTCACCTATTATCTATTTTTTAGCTTTGCACTGAAAAAAAAGTTATAAAGAGCGCTGTAAAATAAAAAATGATCCATTTATTGTTAATATTTTATTTAATACATTGTTTTTAATAACTAATTTATCAAAAATTATCTTTTACTATGCAAAAATAAAGCTAATTGTTGAGTTTTTATTCACTATATTGCATATAGATTTATTGCTATGATAAGGAAAATTTTGATTGAGTCAAAATA
>NZ_JXBK01000001.1:1409660-1421726 GCF_000816495.1 Acinetobacter harbinensis | reverse complement strand
CGTTAATGAATACAATGCCTTAAACTGTTTATTTAAAGTTTTAAGATCGGCATTGATAGATTGTCAATTGTTTGTTGTGATACGAAAGAATGATCGGCAAAGGTCTACGTCATTTAGGCTATTTAGATAATTTGCCTTTTCGGAGTCTTTATAGATTGTAGTTTTGACTTAATCTGCTCAAATCAGTATGTGTAAAATTAAAGCCAAAATTAAATTGACTAGGATAAATATATGAAAAAGCTCCTTGGACTGGTATTGGGCGTGACCGTTGGTTTAGCGGGCTGTTCTAAACCTGAAACACCTGCAACAGATGCAGCAAAAAGCGATACCACAAAAGAACACACGGTGGTGATGGCATCGACAGGTTCAGATGCCGATATTTGGCGTTTTATTGCCAGCTTGCCTGAAACCAAACAAGCCGGCATTAAGCTTGAAGTGAAAAACTTCACGGACTATGTCGCGATGAACAGCGCAGTGGCCAATAAAGAAGTCGATATCAATGCTTTTCAATCGTATGCTTATTTAGTGGCATTCAATGAATCGAACAAAGATAAAATTGCACCCGTTTCGACCACTTATCTTGAGCCAATGGGGATTTACTCAAGCAAAGTAAAAAAAGTGGAAGAGTTTAACAATGGTGCAACCGTTGCCATTCCAAATGATGCAGCCAATGAAGCACGTGCATTATTACTGCTTCAATCAGCAGGCGTGTTAAAACTTAAAGCGGACTTTAATCCTGCAACTGGCACACCTAACGATATTATTGAAAATGCCAAAAAAGTGGTGATTAAACCGATTCAAATGGCAACTGCAGTGCGCGTAAAAGATGAAGTCGATGCGATTGTATTGGGCAATACTTTGGCAATGGAAGGCGGATTAAATGTCCTAAAAGATTCTATTTATTACGAACCAGTTGATCAAAGCACCAAGTTAAATGTCAATATTTTAGCCACGGCTGAATCACGTAAAGATGATCCGATTTTACAAAAAGTTGGCGCGTTGTATCACACTGAAGCCGTCAACCAATATGTGCAAAAAAACTTTGGTGGCACTAAAATTGATGTGAATAAACCAATTACTTATTTAACCGCAACAAAATAAGCATATAATCCTTTTAACCAAACAGGCAAAGTGATTTGCCTGTTTTTTATTTCCCGCTTAGTTTCTGACGATATGATTGAATTTAAAAATATTTCAAAGCACTATCAGCTCAAAGGCCAAACCATACGCGCGCTGGATCAGATTAATTTAAAAATTCCAGCAGGCAGTATCTTTGGCATTATTGGTTATAGTGGCGCCGGTAAAAGTACGCTGATTCGCTTGATTAATTTACTCGAACGACCCGATCAAGGTCAGGTGATGATTAATCAAACGGATTTCACCGCTTTAGATGCGCGCTCATTACGTCAAGAACGTACAAATATTGGCATGATTTTTCAACATTTTAATTTATTGCAAACCAAAACGGTGGCCGCAAATATTGAAATGCCGTTGAAGCTTTTGGGCATACACAAAGCTGAACGTGAAAAACGGCTGAATGAATTACTGGATTTTATTGATCTAAAGCATAAAAAAGATGCCTTTCCAGATGAATTGTCCGGTGGACAAAAACAACGGGTCGGAATTGCGCGCGCGCTGGCCAATCATCCTAAAATTTTACTCTGTGATGAAGCCACCTCTGCACTTGATCCGCAAACCACCAAATCCGTTTTGGCCTTGTTAAAAAAAATCAATCAAGAACAAGGTATTACCATAGTCATGGTGACGCATGAGATGGATGTCATCGAAACGGTGTGTGACTATGTGGCAGTCATGGAACAAGGGCAAGTGATTGAAACGGGCTCAACACTGGATATTTTTAGTCAACCCAAGCATCCGACCACGAAAAACTTTATTCAAACCGTGTTGCAACAGCAATTGCCGGTAAGTATTCTAAAAAATCTTGAAAATCAAAATCGTCACAGTATTTATTGCCTACAATTTTTAGGTAAATCTGCGCAAGAAACCGTGGTACAAGCCGTGATTAAACAATTTGATATCAGTTTAAATATCTTATTTGCCAATATGACCGAAATTAATGGCACAGTGATTGGGCAAATGTTTATCCAGTTGCTCGGTGATCCAGCCACTATTCAACAGGCTATTGATTTTTTACAGCAAAGTGGCGTGCAAGTTGAACATTCGGAGCATCAAGTATGAGAGATTTCATCGTACGCTGGCTCACAGAGTTGACCGCCCCTTTTTGGCACAGTTCTTTATCGATTGACCAATTTGTTACCGCATTACAAGAAACCTTTCACATGGTGTTTTTCGCTATGCTGTTTGGTGGAATTTGGGGCTTTATTCAAGGTATTATTTTATTGGTAACGCGTCCAAGCGGCATACTGCCCAATCGTGCGGTTTATCATATTTTAAACCCGATTGTGAATGCGCTACGCTCCCTGCCCTTTATTATTTTATTGATCGCAGTCATTCCTTTGACCAAGCTTTTAGTCGGCACATCCATTGGAACGTGGGCTGCTATTGTGCCATTAACCATTTATATTGGCCCATACATGGGGCGCTTGATTGAAACCTCGCTCCTTGAAGTAAATGCTGGAATTGTAGAATCGGCACAAGCGATGGGCGCAAGTCCGCTACAGATTATTTTTAAATTTATTTTACCTGAATCGCGTAGCTCTTTAATTCTAAATCTCACTACTGCAACCATTAGCTTAATTGGTGCAACGGCGATGGCCGGTGCTGTCGGTGCAGGTGGTATTGGTGATTTGGCCATTTCATATGGCTATCAACGTTTTGATACCAGCGTGGTGATTTTAACCGTGATTGTCTTGTTAATCTTGGTTCAGATTGTACAGACTGCCGGTGAATGGCTGGCAAAATTAAGATAAAAGCTCAGCCCTCATCTGTGACTAAAATCCTCAAATTTGGGGATTTTATTTTTTATACTCGACAGCTAACACAGCAGCTCGCTTAAACAGTAACACGCTTAACCCTATACATATTCAACAGTCGCTGTATGATCAGCGCTGAATTTTGCCAATATTAAGCATCGCGCGATTCAGAGCATGCTAAAATAGCCGACGGTTTTTGTAAGGACTCATTTATGCACTTTGTTCATCTTGGTATACATACCGAATTTTCAATTACGGAATCGATCGTACGTATCCCGGATCTGATTAAAGCTGCGGTGAATGATGACATGCCCGCTTTGGCACTCACGGATTTATCCAACTTACATGCTGCGGTTAAATTTTATAAAAAATGTCTCGATCAAGGCATTAAGCCGATTTTAGGCAGCGTGATTCGCTTAAACAACGCAGAACAAAAAGTCACGTTACTGGCCATGAGCAATATCGGCTGGCGTAGCCTGACCGAATTGGTGTCACAAGGCTTTATTGAAGGCCAGCAATTGGATATTCCTTGCGTTCAAAAACAATGGGTGCTAGATCAAAATCAAGACATGATCGTGCTACTGGGTCTGCACAGTGATGTCGGTAAAATGCTGAATTCCTCCAATCCGCAAAAAGCTGAGCCTCTACTAGAAGAATGGATTGAGAAATTTGGTAATCGGGTTTATTTGGCATTAACCCGCACCGATCGACCAGATGAAGAATATTTTATTGCCGAAGCCATTAAACTGGCGCAAAAATACAATATTGGTGTCGTGGCGCATAACGATGTGCATTTTGTTGCAGCAACCGATTATGAAGCACATGAAGCACGTGTGTGTATTGCCGATGGCTATGTTCTGGGTGACAACCGTCGTCCACGTTCGTATAGCACGGAACAATATTTTAAAACTGCGACACAAATGACTGAATTATTTTCAGACATTCCCGCCGCCATTGAAAACAGCTACCACATTGCTAAACGGTGTAATGTCAGCTTACGTCTGGGTTTCAATGACCTTCCTGACTATCCGATTCCAGATGGTCACACCATTGATAGCTTCTTTGCGCATGTGTCTGAGCAAGGCTTAGAAGAGCGCTTAGACTTTCTGTATCCGGTTGAAAAACGCGATCAAGACTGGAGCGAAATTCGTAAAGTTTATGATGATCGTCTGGCCTATGAAATTGGCACCATCTTAGATATGGGCTTTCCGGGCTACTTCCTGATCGTGATGGACTTTATTCAATGGTCGAAAAGTAACGGTGTGCCGGTCGGTCCAGGTCGTGGTTCAGGTGCTGGCTCGTTGGTGGCTTATAGTCTTAAAATTACCGATCTTGACCCATTACGTTATGACCTGCTGTTTGAACGCTTCTTAAACCCAGAACGGGTTTCGATGCCCGACTTTGATATTGACTTTTGTATCGCCGGACGTGACCGCGTCATTGACTATGTAGCACGGCATTATGGCCGTGAAGCAGTGTCGCAAATTGCCACGTTTGGTACCATGGCAGCCAAAGGTGCGATTCGTGATGTGGCGCGGGTATTGGGCAAACCATATGGTCTGGCCGATCGTATTTCAAAAATGATCCCGACCAAACCAATTGGGGTCGATTTACGCGGTGCGCTCGATATCGAACCGCAGCTCAAAGATATTATTACCAATCCCTCCAATCCCGATCATGAAGATGCCGCTGAAATTTGGGAAATGGCGCTCAAGTTAGAAGGCATTACCCGTAACACCGGTAAGCATGCCGGTGGTGTGGTGATTGCACCGGGGAAAATCACTGACTATTCTGCGGTGATGTGTGATGCCGATGGCACTAACCGCGTGGCACAATTCGATAAAGATGACGTTGAATCTGCGGGGTTGGTGAAATTCGACTTCTTGGGTCTGCGTAACTTAACCGTGATTGAAGATGCCATTCAAAATATTAATAAACGCATTGGCCCAGATCAAGCGGTTGATATTGTGCATATCCCACTGGATGATCCCAAAGCCTATTTAATTTTTGCTGAAGCCAACACCACTGCCGTATTCCAGTTTGAATCCGTCGGCATGAAAAAAATGCTCAAAGAAGCACGACCAAGTAAATTTGAAGAGATTATTGCTTTCGTATCACTGTATCGTCCGGGGCCGATGGATCTTATTCCTGACTTTATTCATCGTATGCATGGCGGTGAATTTGAATATCTGCATCCCTTACTTGAAGGGGTTTTAGAACCGACCTACGGCATTATGGTTTATCAAGAACAGGTGATGCAGGCGGCGCAGTACTGTGCCGGTTATACACTGGGCGGCGCAGACATGCTACGCCGTGCGATGGGTAAAAAGAAACCCGAAGAAATGGTCAAACAGCGCCAAATCTTTATTGAAGGGGCCGCAGAAAAAGAGATTGATGAAGCCACCGCCAATCATATCTTTGACTACATGGAAAAATTTGCCGGTTATGGGTTTAACAAATCGCATGCCGCAGCCTATGCCCTGATTGCCTATCAAACTGCATGGCTTAAAGCCTATTATCCTGCTGAATTTATGGCAGCGGTACTTACTTCAGAGATGCAGAACACCGACAGTGTGGTGTTTTTAATTGATGACTGCCGTAGCAATCAATTAGAAGTGGTTCCGCCCTCAATCAATATGTCATTTTATAAATTCCATGCCAGCGATGAAAAAACCATTGTCTATGGTTTGGGTGCGATTAAAGGCGTCGGTGAGCAAGCCATGCAATCGGTGATTGATTCGCGTGTGCAAGATGGGCCTTATACTGATTTATTTGATTTTTGCCATCGTATTGATCTGAAAAAAATCAATAAACGAACTTTAGAAGCACTGATTCGTTCTGGCGCTTTAGACTGTTTAGGTATTGATCGGGCCAGTATTATGGCGCAACTGCCTGAAGCGGTTCAGGCAGCTGATCAAGCACGGCATAACCGTGAAACCGGAATCATGGATTTGTTTGGTGAGGTTGAAGAAGTACAACGTAAACCGCTGAAACCGGTAAAAGCATGGTCAGACGAAGTTCGCCTGAAGGGTGAAAAAGACACGCTTGGCTTGTATTTAACCGGACATCCAATTGATGTCTATCGCACCGAATTAAAATCCTTTATCTCTGTACGCATTAATGAACTTACGCCAACACGGCGCGGCGTCACCACCGTCTTTGCCGGACTGGTTTTGGATGTGGTTAACTTTCCCAACCGGATGATGGTCACCTTAGATGACGGCACAGCACGCATTGAAGTGTCTGCCAACCATGAACGCTTCCAACGCTTTAAAGAGATAATTCAAGTCGATCGTGTGGTGGTGATCGAAGGTGAAATCTATGAACGTGAAGGTTATGATCGTCCTATGGGGCGTTTGACCAAAGCATTTAGCTTAAATGAGATTCGTCAAAAACGTGCCAACAGTATTCAAATTAAACTATTACCTGAGCACTTCAGCCCATCACTCAGTCAAGATTTGCAAAAAATTCTGCTGCCGTTTTGCGATGTCGATATGTGTAATCACATTCCACTACAACTGCACATTGACTATGCCTATGCCAGTGCAGAAGTACATTTGGGCTTAAACTGGAAGGTTGCACCGCAAGATGCCTTGTTGGCACAATTACGCGACTACTTTGGTAAAGAAGTCATTCATATTGAATATCAGGTGAAATCCAAAGCCGCCAAAGCAGTCCAGTATACTCAGCCCACAAAAATTGTGGCTCCGCCGAGTGGGATGAGTATGGATGAGGCGATGGATTCCTATCAGGCTGAAGTACAACAATATTCTTAATTTTTAAATTTTTACCTTCAAATTGGATATCTTATGAGTCAAGTTGACAATGCGGTGGTTTCAGCGCATCTCTCCCATGTGCGTATCGTCATGGTCAATACCACTTTACCGGCCAATATCGGCAGTGCTTTACGCGCCATGAAAACCATGGGCCTGTCTAAGTTGGTGTTGGTTGCACCCAAGACCTATCCACATCCAGACATCAATGCATTAGCGGCCGGTGCTGCGGACTTAATCGATCAGATTGAAATTGTGGCCCGTTTAGAAGATGCCATTCAAGACTGCCAGTTGGTGTTTGGAACCAGTGCGCGTAGCCGTACAATTCCTTGGCCATTACTGGATGCCCGTCCAGCCGCGGAAAAATCATTGCATGCCGTGGTTAAACAGCAACAAGAAATTGCGATTGTCTTTGGCCGTGAAGATCGTGGCTTAACCAATGAAGAATTGGCCATGGCCAACTACCATGTCACCATTCCCGTCAATGACGATTACGGTGTATTAAATGTTGCACAAGCCATTCAGGTGATTTGTTATGAGATGCGTATGGCAGCGCTGCAACTGATTGAACAACCCCAAGACACGCAAGCAACCATGCAAGTGACTGACAGCCAAAGCATGCAGTGGGATGAGCCATTGGTCACTCATGATCAAATGCAGCAGTTTTACCCGCATCTTGAAAAAATGTTGGCAGAAATTGAATTTATGGACCCAAAAAATCCAAGATTACTGCCTTTACGCTTGCGTCGTTTATTCGGACGTATACAATTAGACACTATGGAATATCATTTATTACGTGGCATATTTACGCGAGTACAAGCGATGAATAATGGTACGTGGAAAAAAACCACAGACAAAACAACAGGTTCTTAAGAGGATCAACCTAATGCTTAAACAGCTCAAAGAAGACATACAAGCTGTATTCGCGCGCGATCCTGCAGCTCGAAATACTTTAGAAGTTTTAACCACGTATCCGGGCATTCATGCGCTGATCATGCACCGTATTGCCCACGAACTGTGGAAAAAAGAGTGTAAAGGCTCTGCTCGTTTACTGTCTTCTTTTAGCCGCTTTACCACTGGAATTGAAATTCATCCGGGGGCAAAAATTGGTCATCGCTTTTTCATTGACCATGGCATGGGTGTGGTGATTGGAGAAACTGCTGAAATTGGTGATGATGTCACGCTATATCATGGGGTTACGCTTGGTGGTACCACATGGAATAAAGGCAAACGTCATCCCACATTAGAAGACGGCGTCGTGGTCGGTGCAGGGGCTAAAATTTTAGGTCCTTTTACCGTCGGTAAAAACTCCAAAGTGGGTTCCAATGCCGTGGTGACCAAAGAAGTACCGGCCAACACCACAGCGGTGGGCAATCCTGCGCGCTTTATTACCAAAGATAAGCCGAAGAATGATGAAGAAGCACGTCGTCGTGATTACGCACAAAGCATAGGTTTTCAGCCTTATGCCACTACGCAAGATCAGGCCGATCCCATTTTAGATGGCATGCGTGTCTTGCTCGATCGTATTCAACTCAATGAAAAACGCATGAATACCTTATGCCAGCGTTTATCGTTACTCGATCCGTCCTTTAAAAAACCGCAACAAAATGAGCAGCCATTTAGCATGGAAGAGCTACAAATTTTTGAAGATATACGCCGTGAATGTGAAGCACAAAGTAGCCAATCCAAAGCCTAATGCGCTGGTTTAAATATTAACATGCCTTAACTTGCATGTTCCTTAGAGTTTTTTTAGACTGAAGAACATGCTTAGAAATTAATTCTAAATTAAATAAATGGATGTCCCTATGACCCTTAAGCCTTTGGCATGTGCATTGCTAACAATGTCTTTGCTTTCTGCCTGTAGCACCACACCGATTGAAGATAAAAAACCAATCACTCCAATTATTTTCACCGAACCGGATATCACGCCTCCATTTTATGCGCTTAATCCATTTAATTATGATGCACCGCCTCCATTTGAAATTGAATTACAAAAAGCAGCTGCACAGCCTGTAACCAAAATGCAAGTCAATCTGGCCAGTGATCCAAGTAACAAAAAAACGTTAGATGTAAATAAACTGATTATACCGACCATCAACAGTAAACAGCGTAATGTGAAATATGCGGTACTGGCCGGTGAAAATGAAATTGATGTCACCGAAATTGATGACTTTTTACAATTGGTCGAAGGTAAAGCACGTCACTACCCGCCTCGTTTTACTGAACGCCAAGAACGTAAAGGTTTTGAAACCAAGCTCAAAGAACTGACTCAACATTTAGATACTTTGGCCGCAGCAGACAATGCTTCTTTCGATGTGCTGATTCGCGCCTTTAAAGCCAGCGTCATGGCGCGTAACCTTGACTTGGGTTCAGTGTATACCACCAAGTCTTTGACCTATGCACAGCGCATTTTAAAAATCAATCAAGATGATGCCGAAGCCAATTTCTGGTTTGGTTTTGGTTTATCCGAAGGTGGTGGTCAACGTGAAGCCATTCCTTATTTAGACAAAGCAATGAAAGCTGGCGTGCAAGAGGCTTATCTGTCTGCTGCCAATAACTACATTGCGATGGAACAGAAGAAAAACGCGATTCAAACCTTAAAAAATTATAAAATTAAATATCCGCAAGAAGCTGAAGTCACGGATCGTTTAATTGAAGAAATTGAAAAACAAGGCCGCTGGAACGTGTGGCAAATTCTGAGTGCACCTAAAGCCTCTTAATGAATTTGTTGAGTCAGTATTTAAAATAGACCGTCTAGTACGGTCTATTTTTATTTGAATAAATGGAAAATGAAAAAAATTATCGTATGATGAATAAAATTCAAATAAATACTCAGTGTAGATGACCTTTATGCCAAAACAGATATATCACGTGCTCTTTACCGTGCTGTTGGGGAGCACTCTCCTCAGCGGCTGTCAAATTGTCAGTATCAAAAAGCAAGCCCTAAATGTCACCATTGCCAATGAACGCGAAAGCATCCTTACCCGCAACAAGTTAAGTGAAGCCAGTCTCAATGTACTGTCCATGACCGGACGTGAAGCCAAAATTTGCTCTGATGAGCCTGAACAATGTATCCAAGAATTACAGCAAATTCCGCAAGTTCAAGACGAACAATTTTTATCTACTGCCAGTGAAGTTTATTTGGCCAAAGCCTTAACCTTTGAAGGGTCAGCCGATTGTAAGGTCAACATTTTAACTGGTACAAAGTCTGAGGAAAAACAAAAACTTCAGCAAGCCAGTTATGATAAATGTCTTGATCAACAATTGTATATGCTGGATAAAAGTATTCGCTACAGCTATGCCTATATGTTTAAGACTGAACGTGGCCCGCAGGATCGTATTTTTGACAACAGACAAGTCCAAATTCGTGACTTTTATAACTTAGCCATCGCCAAATTGGTTTCAGCCTATGCGCTGCGCCATAAACCGGAGCAAGTTTCACCTCAGATTAAAGTCGGGAAGAGTATCTATAGTATTAATTTCGACTACTATCCACAGCTTAAACAACAAAAAATTGAACAGTTAATCTCAAGTTATAATCTGAATTTTTCAGGTTTACGCTCGATTAACCGCCGTGATGGTTTTGGTTCCGAATTTGTTGTGGTTTTACCGCAAACCCAAGACGATTTAGGCCAAGATAAAAGTAAATATATTATCGATCCTTTAAATTTTAGCTATAAAAATGGCGTAAATCCAAACATTCATCAAGCACGCTACTTGGCGGCCACCCTGACTGCTCAGCCAAAGTCTGCCACCAGTATTGAAGATATTTTAACCAACGCTGAGTTTGAACTGAAAGCCTTCGATCCTTATAAATATGAAAAAGTTGTGATGGCGAATAAGACCTATCCTTTGGCCGGCAACTTTTCAACGCCTTATGGCTTGTGGTTGGCACAAAATAATCTAGGCAAAGCGGCTTATTTAACCTTGATCGATCGTGATGATCATCTGATTATGCCGCATCTGTATATGTTAGAACCGTATAATCCGAATAAAAAAGTTATCGTTTTGGTGCATGGTTTGGCCAGCAGTCCAGAGGCATGGATTCGTCTGACCAACGATATTATGGGGGATACGGTGCTGCGAGAGAATTTTCAAGTTTGGCAGGTGTTTTATTCAACCAATATGCCCATTATTGAAAGTCGTTTTCAGATCTATGCCCTTCTTACGCAGGCTTTTTCTCAAATCGACAACAAAGCAGCCGCCAAAAAAGATGCCGTATTGGTCGGTCATAGTATGGGCGGTATTATTGCCCGATTATTGGTGAGCGATGCCGATGTGACCCAAGAAGCCTTATCGCTAATGAACAATCGTCAGCTGAATAAATATAAAAATTTACCGATTGTCTCGCAGCGCTTAGTGATTAAGGATATTCCTAACTTTACGCGCGCGATTTTCTTGGCCACTCCTCATAAAGGCACAGAATTTGCTGATCGCTGGTTTACCAAAGCTGCGCGTAAGATTATTCGTTTACCCGGTGCATTTTTCTCTGCCATTGGCGATAGCTTACAAAGTCAGGATATTGATGTAAAAGAGGTTCTGTCGCAAATCGATCCCGGTTTTATTCAAAATGGGCCAAGTGATTTAAGTTACCAATCTAAGTTTATGGAACTAACGCATGATATTCAGCCACGTAAAGGTTTAATATTTCACTCCATCATCGGCAATAAGAGCAACAGTGATAACCTCAATATCATCAGTGATGATGTTGTGGCCTATAAGAGTGCGCATTTAGAGGGTGCAGCCTCAGAAAAAATCATTAAAGGTGGTCATTCTATTCAAGAAACGCCTGAAGCCATTTTAGAGCTGCGCCGTATCTTGCGTTTGCATTTAACCCAATTGGGTTTACGTCAACCTTAAGCCACGTCAATACCTGCTTCACATTTAGTCGGTCCTGTTTGATATAAAAGCAGGATCGACTTTTTTAATGCAAAATTGATATAGATTGTCAGTCAGTATATCGCTTGGTTTGATTGTGCTTTTCTCGATTATTGAGCAATTATTGCAAAGCATTTTTCTCAACTGGCACAAATTTGCTAAGATAAGCCTGTGTAATGACGCTGAGCAATTATAGAGAATTATTTTTGCCCACGCTTTACAAGCAATATCGCTTTAAGCAGTTTCAGTATTTTTTATGCACTGGACTGTATTGCAGATCAAAATCGATGCCAAAGCAGCCCGATTCTTTTTAACGCGCTAGAT
Source organism: Acinetobacter harbinensis (assembly GCF_000816495.1). Taxonomy (GTDB): domain Bacteria; phylum Pseudomonadota; class Gammaproteobacteria; order Pseudomonadales; family Moraxellaceae; genus Acinetobacter; species Acinetobacter harbinensis. Next base: position 1,409,857 of record NZ_JXBK01000001.1, on the reverse strand, counting down.
ATCTTCAAATATTTAAGGATTTTACCCACATGAGTTATCCGGAAATCATGGCTGATTTTTCTACATTAACCCCCATGATGCAGCAATATTTAACCATAAAAATGCAGCATCCGCATTCACTGATGTTTTATCGTATGGGTGACTTCTACGAATTATTTTTTGATGATGCCCACAAAGCTGCAAAATTATTGGGCATT
>NZ_JXBK01000001.1:1374819-1409650 GCF_000816495.1 Acinetobacter harbinensis | reverse complement strand
ATTGGGCATTAGCCTGACCCATCGTGGTAAAGCCAATGGCGAACCGATTCCTATGGCAGGTGTGCCTTATCACGCGGCTGAAGGATATTTAGCGCGCTTGGTTAAAAAGGGTGAAACTGTCGTTATTTGTGAGCAACTGGGTGAAGTGACGGGTAAAGGGCCGGTGGAACGTGGTGTGGTACGCATCATTACGCCGGGTACACTGACGGATGATGCCTTACTCAACAGCCATCAATCGTCTAATTTGGTCGCTCTGTGCATACAACAAAACCAAATTGGAATAGCGCTACTGGATTTAAGCGCGGGTATTTTTAAAGTTCAACAACAAGATTTTCAACCAGAACAACTGGCGATTGAGCTTTCACGGCTCATGCCAAGTGAAATTTTGGTTGATGAAGATATTATTGATCAAAATATTATTGAGCAAATTAAGAAGCAACTGGAGTGTCCAGTTACCAAGCGTCCGAATGTCGATTTCAACTTAAATAATGCGCAAAAAACCTTATGCGATCAATTTGCAGTGTCCACTCTTGCTGGCTTTGGCATTGATCATTTACCTTTGGCCAAAGCCTCGGCTGCAGCGCTGATTCACTATGCCAAAGAAACGCAAAAAACAGCATTACCGCATATTCGCTCGATTCAATTGGAACAAAGCAGTGACTTTATTGCCTTAGATCCGGTCACACGGCGTAATCTGGAATTGGTTGAACCGTTGTTTGATCATGGCACCTCATTATTTCAATTGATTAATGATTGCCAAACAGCAATGGGTGGCCGCTTATTAAGTCGCACCATCATGCAACCGTTACGTGACACCAAATTACTTGATGCCCGCTTAGATGCCATTAGCTGCATATTAAAAGGCTACCATGAAGCGCCGACGCGTTTGGTGTTAAAAGACATCAGCGATATTGAACGGGTGCTCAGCCGAATTGCCTTAGGCAGCGCACGTCCGCGTGATTTAGTCCAACTACGCCAAGCTTGTGCGCAAATTCCCTTATTACGCCACGCGATTCAGCCCATCATACACAATCATCCAACGGGCTTAATTGAGCAACTGGATAATGAATTGGGGGATTTTAAAGCACTGTATCAACGCTTAATGGCCGCAGTGGTTGAACATCCGCCCGTATTACTGCGTGATGGCAACGTCATTGCGGAAGGCTTTGACAGCGAACTGGATGAATTACGCAAAATCCGTGATCATGCCGGTCAATTCTTGATTGATCTTGAAATCCAAGAGCGTGAAAATACTGGCGTGTCTACCCTTAAAATTGGTTATAACCGCGTCAGTGGCTACTATATCGAATTAACGCGCGCCCAAGCTGAGCATGCGCCTGAGCATTATATTCGCCGGCAAACCTTAAAAAATGCAGAACGCTATATCACGCCAGAACTCAAATCTTTTGAAGATAAAGTCCTGTCGAGTGAATCCAGAGCGCTGGCACGTGAAAAAATGCTGTTTGAGATGCTACTAGATGAATTACGCGCGGATATTGGCAATTTACAAATGATGAGCAGCGCAATTGCTCAGCTCGATTTATTGGCCAATTTTGCGCATCAAGCGCGCTTACGCAATTGGTGCCGTCCTGAATTTAGTCCAGAAATTGGCGTTAAAATTGTGGCAGGTCGGCATCCGGTGGTGGAAGCGCTCAGTAAAACTCCCTTTACTGCCAATGACACCAGTTTAGATTTTAATCACCGCATGGCCATTGTGACAGGCCCCAACATGGGCGGAAAATCAACCTTTATGCGTCAAACTGCGTTAATCAGTTTATTGGCCTATTGTGGCTGTTATGTGCCCGCACAAGCCGCTATTTTAGGCCCGATTGATCGGGTTTTTACTCGCATTGGCTCAGCAGATGATTTATCCACCGGCAAATCAACCTTTATGGTGGAAATGACGGAAACCTCACAAATTTTGCATCATGCCACCAATCAATCTTTGGTGCTGATGGATGAGGTCGGACGTGGAACCAGCACCTATGATGGTCTGTCTTTGGCGTGGGCCTGTGTGCTTGACCTGAGCAAACGAATTAAATGCTTATGCTTATTTGCCACCCATTATTTTGAATTGACCGAATTGGCCAAAGAATCGGGTATTGATAACTATCACGTCACCGCCAAAGAACTCAATGGCAACTTAATTCTGTTACACAAAGTTCAGCAAGGCCCTGCCAGTCAGAGTCATGGTTTACAAGTGGCCAAATTGGCCGGTATTCCTGCCAGCGTGATTAAAGAGGCGCAAAATCGCTTAAAGATTTTAGAAAAACAGCAACAGCGACAAGTGAATAAAGTGGTCCAAAACGATTTATTCAGTATTGTCGATGAACCCAGTATTGAAGTGGTGGAACGTATTGTGGAAGTGGAAAAAGACACACCAGCACTGAACTTATTAAGAGCCTTAGATGTGGATAATTTATCACCGCGTGAAGCCTTGCAACAGATCTATGCTTTAAAAGATGCGTTACAGGCTTAATCCAGCATTTCATCGGTCAAACAAGACTTCCAAGATGAAGTCTTTGATCCTTATTTGCGATATTTAGGTTGATATGTAATTTTTATTAAAATTAACAGCCCTATATATAACAAATATCAATAAAAGCAATTGTTACTTGGCAGTGTTTTTGCCTAGAATACAGCAAGAGTAATTAGAACCATATTTTAGGTAGCTGCCGCCATGACCTTTGTTGTCACTGAAAATTGTATTAAATGTAAATATCAAGATTGCGTAGAGGTTTGTCCGGTAGATTGTTTCTACGAAGGTCCAAATTTCCTCGTGATCGATCCTGATGAATGTATCGACTGTGCTTTATGTGAACCTGAATGCCCAGCCAATGCCATCTTCTCAGAAGATGAGTTACCCGAGGGACAAGAAGTCTTTATTGAGCTGAATACAGAGCTTGCACAAAAATGGCCCAACATCACTCAAATTGGCGAACAACCTGCTGATCGTGAAGAATGGAATGGCAAACCGAATAAGTTACAATACTTAGAAAAGTAATTTCCTCTGCAAGTTTTCAAAAAAAGATCAGCACCTGCTGATCTTTTTTTGTACTCAAAGCAAACATTTGATTGCAATCTTTCCAAATTCTCTCCTTAAAATTAGACTAAAATAGGCCGCGTATTTATAAATATTTGATTTGTATAATGAAGCATTTTCTAAAGGGATTACTGGGTCTAAGCTTAGTTCCTCTGGTTATGATTGGCTGTACCTCTTCTCCTTCAAAACAAGGACATACGACGCCTAGTGGAAAGCGAATTTTCATTCCTCAAGAGCGGATTAGTATTGAACGTACAACTGCACCTAAAACAGTTCCTTATACTTATAACGCTTGGATGGCCACCAGTAATAATTTACGACAGGTTCGTGAGTACGAAATGTTTCTCGATCGTAATGGCGTGGGCAATATTATTCCAAGTTTTGAATTGATGCGCACTGCACGCGATTGGCAGAAATGCGCGCGCTCACAATACATGATTCCAAACCAAGAATTATGGAACAATCAAGTCTCGACTTTACGGGTGTTTAAATATCTTATTGCGGCAAAAGTGCTGACTGATTTTGAAGTGACGTCTGTTTATCGTGATTTACCACTCAATCAATGTGCTGGCGGTGCTAACTCATCGCGTCATTTATTTAATTCAGCCATCGATTTTCGCATTGGGCCGGCTTATCCACAAGCCAATGACTATGCCTTTATTGAAAGCAGTAAATTTAAATTATGCCAATTTTGGGCGCAACACGGTCAAAGCCTAAATATGGGGCTGGGACTGTATGCCTCAGGTCAAATCCATATTGATACGCAAGGTTATCGCACTTGGGGGCCAGACTTATCGCGTAATAGTTCGATGTGTAATTATTAAGTCGATGCATGCTTAACAGAAGATAAAGCACGGTCATACGCCTCTTCTGCATGAGCTATAGATGAAAAAATTGCACTCTGAGCGGAAAGGTTTAAAATGCTTGCATCAAAATACCGGTGACAGAACTATGCAACAAATGTGGACAGAGATTGATGCTTACATCGATTCACATTTAATTCCAGAAGACCCTATTCTTCTGCACGCTTTACAAAACACTGAAGATCGCGGTTATCCTGATCATCTGGCTGTTGCACCCAATCAAGGCATGCTGTTGCAAATGTTGATTCAAATGAACCATTGCAAACGCGTATTGGAATTGGGGACTTTTGCGGCCTATAGCACTTTATGGCTGGCGCGCGCTTTACCCGATGATGGTTATATCTTAACCATTGAAGGTCGTGAGGCTCACGCCATTGTTGCTCAAGAAAATATTGAACATGCCCAACTTAAACCCACCATCGAGCTTCAAGTGGGACGTGCAGCCGAGCTGTTAAAAGCACTCCCTGATGACACCGAAGCTTTTGACTTTATTTTTATTGATGCCGATAAACAAAGTTATGCCGAGTATTTAGAACTGAGCTTAAATTTATCGCATTCCGGCACTATTATTGTGTTAGATAACGTCATTCGTGCAGGTGACATCATTAAATGTGATAATCACAAGCCGAGTATTGAAGGCATTCGCGAGATGTTTACAGCACTAAAAAATCATCCTAAAATTTTATCTTGCACGGCATTACAGACCGTTGGAAGTAAAGGGCATGATGGCTTAGCTTTGGTGTTAGTGAAATAAAACACGACACAGATCAAAAAACATTCGTCGTGTTTTTTTGTTTATTTATGAGCAACTTATAAGTATTATCCATATAGTTATCCACAAGTTATGCGGATAACTATATTGAGCCACGAATTAATATCTCCGTGGATATTTTTACTTGACCACCAAGAGTGGCACTAACGAATTTCGAAAAATACCGGTGGTCACACTACCTAAAAAGAACTGTCGAATTTTACTTTGACTAAAAGCACCCAATACAATCAGTTGTATCGCATGTTCGGCCTGATATTCAAGTATATTTTCTGCTACATCGCCATAACGGTATTCCATGACCACATCCAACCCCGCATTTTTTAAGTATTGTGAAGGCTCATTCAATACTTCAGGATGGTCTCCCACATACAACAAATGACATTGCAGCAGTTTTAACAAATCGCTTTGTGCTACGCGTTTCATCATATTGACGCAGGTCGGTGAATACTCATAAGCAAAGATAAAACGTGTTGGTGGCTTAAAGTTTTCTCCCACCGTCATCACAGTACATTTTGCGCCGCGAATAAAGTTTTCTACGTTACTGCCAATGGGTTTATTTAACTCGGCTGAACGCTCACCCACTCGGCCAATAACAACCACATCTTCTTCTTGTAAGACTTGAAAACTTTGCTCTAAAAAATCACCTTTTTCTTGAATATGCGTTGCAGTAATATTATATTTTTGCTGAATAAGCTCAGAAATATGATCCAATAAGTTATTGCTATAATCCAGTGCGAGTTCACTTTGTTTCTGCTCAAGTTCTGCCAGTTCTTTGAGTAACATTGCATTACTTTCAAAACCGATCACACCACTAATTTCACCCAAATGATAACTTGCAGGGTAATAATCTAAAACCTGAAGTAAAACCAATTCACGATTGGTTTGTTTTGCCACCCATGCCGCTGCTTCAGCAACTGCATTCACGCATGGAGAAGAGTCAATACAGGCGATTACACGCTTCATTTTTGCCTCGCTTTTTGCTTATTATAGCTTTTAAGTCTATTGGTGCTTTTTAACTTAGCATAACTGTAGAGCGCTGTGCATGCTTTTATGTAAGTAAATTTCGAAAACTCTCTAGCCAGATTATCAAAAAAAATTAATCACGATAACGAATAAATTTTGCTGGATTGCCAGCCACAATCGCGGCCTGTTCAATATTTTTAGTCACCATACTGTGCATACCAACCACTGCATGCGCATGAATTGTAACGCCGTCCTTGACGCCCACATGCGCGCCTAGCCAAACATCTTGACCAATTTCAATTCCCTGTGAGCGAACCGCTTGTTGATAGATGGGTTGTTCTAGTTGCATGCCGTGATCAAAGGCATATAAATGACAATAGGCAGCAAGACGCACCTGATCATGTAGTTTAATGCCCATGCGTCCACCATCTAAAATACAATGATGGTTAATTGCGACTTCATTCCCAATTTGTAGCGGGCCATGCAAAGTACAATCCGCAGCAATAAAGCTATTATCTCCAATGCTAATTTGACGTCCTGGTTCTGCAAAAATATGCGCCAAAGGTGAAATAAAACAATTTTCACCAATTTCTACTGTTTCCATTTGCATTAGATAGGCTTGATATTCTTTTTGCCACGCCTCTGCCCAAGCACGATTTTTAGGCTTTAATGACCCATACAGCCACGGCATATAATTTAAACGATGTTTATGCTGTTCACGATACTTTAATAGCGGATCTGATTCAGTCATCTTCTGGCTCTTCTAGGATTCTCAGCTGTTCACGGCCACGGCTTATATCTTGAATTTTTAAGGACCAAATGGCTATTTGTGGCGTTTGTAGGGAAGCCTTCACCTCAACTCCCGTATCGGTATAGTGTTCTTCAAATTCAATCTGTTGTTGGTTCAGTTCATACTGCAAAATAGCCCACTCATTAAACTGGCAGTGAAAACTGACTTTTATTTTTATGATAAGTTCAATTTTCTCAGCCAACAATAAGCACTGCCCTGCACAACCGCCATAAGCACGCACCAATCCGCCTGTACCTAATTTAATACCCCCATACCAACGATTGACCAAGACCAAAACATTACTTAATTCGTTGCCTTCAATGGTGGCCAAAATGGGACGTCCAGCCGTTCCAGAAGGCTCACCATCGTCATTAAAGCGTACATTGTTGCCAATTTTCCATGCCCAACATTGATGGGTGGTGGTATTGTCTTTATGCAGGGCTAAAAAGTCTTTTACGGCTTGCTCAGATTGTACGGGCACAGCAATCGCTTGAAAGCGACTTTTTTTAATGTCTTGTTCAAAAGTAACTTGCGAGGCAATGGTAAAGGACATAAATCTAAAATGAAGAACAACATGCTGTCAGTATAACTGGTTTTCAGCACCTTGCAGATACAAAAAAACCGCCTTAAGCGCGGAAGTTTTTTTGTATTCAAGCCAGTTTATGCTGTAGAAAAAGCAGTTTTAACAGATAAAACATACCACTCAAGCCACTTTAAAATCATACTTAGACTCTAAAATCATCACCCAAATAGACTTGACGCACGGTTTCATTGGCCAGTACTTCTTCTGGTGTTCCTTCGGCAATGACCGCACCTTCACTGACAATATAAGCACGCTCACAAATGGCTAAGGTTTCTCGTACATTATGATCGGTGATTAACACCCCAATACCACGGTCTTTTAGCGTACGAATAATATCCTTAATATCACCGACCGAAATAGGATCGACACCGGCAAATGGCTCATCTAATAACATAAATTTTGGATCTGCCGCCAAAGCGCGGGCAATTTCTGCACGGCGACGTTCACCGCCCGAGACACTCATGCCCAAAGAGTCTTTAATATGGGTAATTTTAAAATCGGCCAGTAATTCACTTAAACGTTGTAAACGCTGCTGCTTGTTTAAATCTTTACGGGTTTCTAAAATCGCCATAATATTTTCAGCAATGGTCAGTTTGCGAAAAATAGAGGCTTCTTGTGGTAAATAACCAATGCCTTTGCGTGCTCGTTCATGCATGGCTAAATCAGATAAATCTAGATCATCTAAATGAATCTCACCTTTATCCATCCGCACCAAACCCACCACCATGTAAAAACTGGTGGTTTTACCTGCGCCATTGGGACCTAGTAAGCCTACAATTTCACCACTGTGCATTTGTAACGAGACGTCTTTAACCACCCATCTTTTATTGTAGTTTTTGGCCAAATGTTTAATACAGAGCTTTTGCGGTTGTTTGAGCGACTGATCCATTAATCACGCGCTCCCGGGAAAGATTTTGCGCTTGAAGGTGGAATCACAATTTGTACACGTCCAGATGATGAACCTGAACTATTTGGTGTACCAGTGGCCTCTACATCGCCCTTATTCATACTGTATTTTAAGGTGTTGCCGCGAATACTTGCCCCATCTTGCTCCAACAAAGCACTGCCGGTTAAAGTCACAATACCGGTTTGTGCATTATAAATAATCTTTTGCGCTTGCCCTTTGGCCAACCCTTTATTGACATCTATTTTTTGCTGGAAACGTGCAGGGCCGCCAGTTGCGGTAATAATACTAATTTCTTTATTGCTGTTTAAATTGGCCACAATAGAATTGGCTTGTAATTTCATGGTGCCTTGTTCAATGATGACGTTACCGGTATAAGTTGTCACTCCGGTTTTTTCACTGTACGTTGCACGATCTGCCACCAAGGAGATGGGCTGATTTCTATCCGAAGGTACAGCCAACGCCGCAGCCGATGAGAATACGACCAAACTGGCTAAAGCTGCTTGCTTAAGCAAAGTTTTAGACCATACAAGCTTAAGATTTTGGTTCATATTTTCCTCGAATATTAAAAAATTCGTATTGACCGTCATTTAGATTGGCTTTCAAACCTTGGCTTACAAATTCAGCTTGCGGAGATTGCACAATAACCTGTTTATCGGTTTCAATTTCATTGGTTTTAGGGTAGCCCGTCAACGCTGTGGTCTTAAACTGCATTTCACCTTGTGGCATTAATTTTTTAATTAATACCTCTTGTGACAAGACAATACGTTGATTGTCGTCGTAACTATTTGCAATTTTGGCATAAAAAGTAGCATTTACCACAGCATCTTTATACATGGAAGCATTTAGATTGGTCATTTTTGAAGTTTGTTTTTGCATATCTTGTTCAAGACGATCAACCTGAGCGCGCACGTATAAATTACCGCGATCATCCGTTTGGGTGAGATTAATTTTTTCAGCCGAATAGGTCATATTCCTTGCTGAATCAACCTCAAGTTTATTGCCTTTACCACTATAATAGTAGTAACCACCACTTATAGCTGCAATGGCTATAGCAGTTACGTATAAAACTTTTGTATCCATAAGTGGGGTACTTAACTCAAATTGAATGAATTATTCAATTATTAATACGGGTTAGCGCTGTATTTTTCAAGCAGTGTATCGTAAGCGCCTTTGGCCATTAAAATCATATCGCAGATTTCACGTACTGCGCCTCGCCCGCCCATGGCTTGCGTGACTAAATCCGCACGGCGGCGCACTTCGACATGCCCATTGGGTACGGTGACTTTCATTCCGGCAATTGCAAAGGCTGAAAGATCCGGCCAATCGTCCCCCATATATAAACAATCATCGGGAGAAAGATTCAGCTGCGCGCAAGCTTCTGTTAATGCCACGCCTTTATCTTCACGGCCTTGAAAAACCAAATCGACGCCCAAATCCGACATCCGCTTATCGACAATGTTACTTTTACGTCCCGTAATAATAATGACTTTGACGCCGGCTTGTTGTACCAACTTCATGCCTAAACCATCACGAATATCAAAGGATTTAATTTCATCGCCACTATTGGTTAAGGTAACGAAACCATCACTTAAAATACCATCAACATCTAAGACCAAAGCTTCAACATGACGCGCTTGCTCTAATAAAACATAAGAAGCCATGTGTTAATTTACTCCAGCTTGAATCAAGTCATGCATGCTAATTACCCCAATCACTTTATGTAGATCATCAACGACCACAAATTGATTAATTTTTTTCTCGTTCATGCGCTCCAAAGCTTCCACCGCACGAACCTCGGCTGAAATGGTCAGTGGATTTTCCGTCATGACTTCAGAAATTTTAAGATTGACATCAAAACCTTGTTGCTTATCGATTAAACGGCGTAAATCACCGTCGGTAAATATGCCCAGCAACACTTCATTTTGATCGACAATTGTGGTTAAACCTAGGCGTTTATTCGAAATTTCGTATAGAACTTGATTCATTGGTGTATCTGGAGAAACTTGCGGCAACTCTTGGCCGGTATGCATCAGATGTTTTACTTGTAACAATAAGCGCTTACCCAAAGCCCCTGCCGGATGCGACATGGCAAAATCATCTGCGGTAAAACCTCGCGCATCCAGTAAAGCCACTGCCAAGGCATCGCCCAGTGCTAAAGTTGCAGTGGTGCTAGAGGTCGGTGCTAAACCCAGTGGACAGGCTTCTTGAATATCACCCAAAGTTAACGCCACATCGGCACTTTGCGGCATTGGCCCTTTATTATCACCACTGATGGTAATCAACGGTATTTCCAGACGCTTGATCAATGGCATCAGCATCATAATTTCATCACTCTTCCCCGAGTTTGAAATAGCAATTACCACATCACCATGTACAAGCATGCCTAAATCGCCATGTCCAGCTTCACCCGGATGCATGAAAAAAGACGGTGTTCCGGTAGAGGCAAACGTCGCTGCCATTTTGCGCCCAATATGCCCTGACTTGCCCATGCCGGTAATCACTAAACGCCCACGGCATTGCAAAATAATTTCGCAGGCATCGCTAAAGCGCTGATCAATTTGAGTGGCCAGTATTTCTAACGCCTGCTCTTCGATACGCAAAGTGGCTAATGCGACTTTTTGAAAGTCGACTTGGTTGGGCATATTTGGTGGGTTCAAAATAGATTTACCTTTACTCTATACAGAGTTGACTCTAAGTAAGCGAAAAATAATTTTTGTAATTTTATCATATCTGTGCAAATCAGACGTTTTTAAATGTATAACTTTTTCGTAGATCGATAAAAAAACCGCATAAAACTTTATGAAAAATAATGCTTAGGTTAAGATGAAGTATCTTTTCTTTCGCCTTTTGAAGACCTATGCAACCATTTGTCCTATATAACTCAGAGCAACGTAAAAAAGTTGAATTTGTGCCACGTGTTGAGGGACAAATTGATATCTATGTCTGCGGTATGACGGTTTATGATTATTGTCATATTGGACATGCTCGGGTCATGGTTGCATTTGACTATATTATTCGCTTTTTACGCAGCCAAGGCTGGCAAGTAAAATACGTGCGGAATATTACCGATATTGACGATAAAATTATTCAACGCGCCAATGAAAATGGCGAGAATATTCATCAACTGACCGACCGTTTTATTGATGCCATGAATACCGATGCCGCCAATTTAGGCTGTGTTGCACCGGATCAAGCACCACGTGCAACCGACTATATTGATCAAATGCAAAGCATGATCGGTAATTTGGTTAATAAAGGCGCAGCTTATCCTTCAAGTAACGGTGACGTTTACTTTCAAGTGGAAAAATTTGCCAAATATGGCCGTTTATCTGGCCGTAAACTTAGCGATATGCAAGCGGGTGCATCTGAGCGTGTGGATGTAGAAGTACAAAAGAAACATCCGTTTGACTTTGTACTGTGGAAACATGCCAAAGAAAATGAACCTGCGTGGCCTTCTCCTTGGGGCAATGGTCGTCCCGGTTGGCATATTGAATGTTCAGCCATGTCCACCTGCTGCCTTGGCAATCATTTTGATATTCATGGTGGCGGTTCAGATTTAATGTTCCCCCATCATGAAAATGAGATTGCACAATCAGAAGCCTCAACAGATGAGCAATATGTTAATTATTGGATGCATGTTGGCTTTATTAATGTCGATGGCGAAAAAATGTCGAAGTCTTTGGGCAACTTTTTCACCATTCGTGATGTGATGGACAAGTTCCATCCTGAAGTCATCCGTTACTTTATTGTTTCATCACATTATAGAAGTCCGGTGAATTTCTCCGACACCGCATTAAAAGAAGCGAAAAACACACTGTCACGTTTTTATCATGCCTTTAAAGCCTATCAACAAGTCTATGCTGAAAAAACCACGCAGGCTTTAGAGCAGAGTTTCGTTGAGCGCTTTAACAGTGCCATGCGTGATGACTTTAATACCTCTGAAGCGATTGCCGTATTATTTGAAATCAACAAAGAATTGAACCGTGCGGTCAAAGATGGTCATGCAGAACAAGCCACGGTTTACTACTCTACTTTACGCCATTTAACCGATATTTTAGGTTTGGTGCAGCATAACGTAGATGACTTTTTAAAGTCTGATATTGGTCAAGAAGCCCTGAATTTAAGCGCAGAACAAATTGAAGGCTTTATTCAACAGCGTATTGATGCCAAAAAAGCCAAAGAATTTGCCAAAGCCGATGAAATTCGTCAATCTTTACTTGAGCAAGGCATTGTTTTAGAAGATACACGACAAGGCACCATTTGGCGTCGTGCTGATTAATTGATCACTTGGTACGTTAGCCAATTGACAGCAGCACAAAACCCTCTATAATACACTCCATAAAGCGGGAATAGCTCAGTTGGTAGAGCATAACCTTGCCAAGGTTGGGGTCGAGAGTTCGAGTCTCTTTTCCCGCTCCAAAATACGAAAAAGCCCTTATCATAATTGATAAGGGCTTTTTTTCATCTCTATCGTTTTATCATTTACAGTCCATCCCCTCATACATATTTTTTATCTGGCCTTCAAGCCTCAAAGTGCTGCATAAAACTGATCTTCAAAAATTAAAATGCTTTCAGATTCTTTTGTAACTTGAATATCCCTATAAATTATAAGGTTATTGCTAATCTTCAAAAAAACTGATCTTTTGCTTTATCTCAATATTTTAAATCTGTGAAGAAAAGTGCGATTTTTACCCTTTTCCATTGCGCTAGATTCCCTGTGCTAATCTTAAGATCAATAAATCCATATTCAAAAAAGAGAAGCCTGATGAACTATCAACACATCTTACTGGCAGTGGATGACTCACCGATTGCTTTTATTGCTGCGGAGCAAGTCAGAATTTTAGCCAAAGCCTTAGGCAGTCAAGTCACCATAGCCAGTGTGGTGGTGACTGATCCTCTAACCAGCGTCAGTTTTTATAAGAATGTACCCGGTATCACCGATTATTCTATGCAAGCTCAAGCACACGCAAAAAATATTTTGACTGAACTGAGTCATCAATTTATTGAGCAAGGTATTAGCGCAGAGAGCAAAATTCTAACCGCGCAATCCCCTAGTAACGCCATTACCAAACTGGCAGATGAATTAAATGTTGATTTAATTGTGGTTGGCTCACATGGTCGAACCGGTTTTAAAAAAGCCATAATCGGTAGTGTTGCACAAGACATTCTAACTTCTAGCCATATTCCTGTCCTCGTTATCAAATACACCAAATAATATCGCCTCATACAGCTCACGCGCTAACTACCCTTTAAGATGAATTTGATTTTACTGGCGTATGTGGATGGCAATAAAACGGTTACTTTCAATCTGAATAGCAACATAAAATGATAGGTATCTGTGCCTATGCAGTTTAAACTTTAGCCACTGCTTTAACCCAGATTGTAAAGAGAAAAACATGTCACAACAAGATTATGAAAATGGCTTAAAAGTACGCACCGAAGTGATGGGAGAATCTTTTGTTAAACGCGCGCAGGACAACACTGTGCCGTTTACTCAACCCCTTCAGGATTGGATTAATGAACACGCGTGGGGTTCAACATGGCAACGTGAAGGCGTGTTGCCGCGTAAATATCGCTCACTCATTACCATTGCTTTTCTGGTGGCACAAAAAAGCCCGGCCGAACTGAAAGGCCATATCCGCGGCGCACTCAATAACGGTGCGACGATTGAGGAAATTCAAGAAGTCTTGCTGCATAGCTTACCGTATTGCGGCGCACCGACCACACAAGAAGCGTTCCGCGCTGCACTCGAAGTGATGCAAGACATTCAACAGGCTGAATCCTGATCAGCTCAATCTAGACTATATGGGTTTTCATCTGTCCCTAAAAAAACCTTATAAGTCCATATATATAAAGATAAAGCGAGACTGCATTTGTGGAACCGCTTTATTTCAATCCCTGATTTTAGAATATGCGCTGAATTTAATATTGAGCGCATATTTTTATTTTCTGAAAAAACACAGAACGCATATATCTTTAAATTTTCGGCTTTATTTATCCATAAGCATTTGTATATGAAAGTATTTAAATCTTAAATTCAAGACTTTTATAGCGATAAAAGTCAGTGCAAAATTTAGAATATTGAATGTCTTTAAGATGGTAGGTGTTTGGTAGGTAGGATTTATGGACGATTCATTCAATACTTATTTTACGGCAAGAATAGCCGATAACATAATGAATGGTAGAAGGAATCGCACCATGGCTTTTAAAAATATTGCAGATCAAACAAACGGGTTTTATATTCCTTGTGTTTCTCTTTTTGGCCCCGGTTGTGCCAAAGAAATTGGTGCTAAAGCACAAAATTTAGGTGCGAAAAAAGCGCTCATTGTGACCGATGCCGGTCTATTTAAATTTGGTGTTGCAGACACCATTGCCGCTTACTTAAAAGAAGCAGGCGTTGATTGCCATATTTTCTCAGGCGCAGAACCGAATCCAACCGATATTAACGTACACAATGGTGTGCAAGCTTACAATGACAATGGCTGTGACTTTATTGTCTCTTTAGGTGGCGGCTCATCACATGACTGCGCTAAAGGTGTGGGCTTAGTGACCGCAGGTGGCGGACATATCCGTGACTATGAAGGTATTGATAAAAGTACTGTCGCCATGACCCCGCTGATTGCCATTAACACCACCGCAGGTACAGCATCGGAAATGACGCGTTTTTGTATTATCACCAATACCGATACGCATGTAAAAATGGCGATTGTCGATTGGCGTTGTACGCCGCTGATTGCCATTGATGACCCTAAATTAATGATTGCAAAACCGGCCAGCCTAACTGCGGCAACCGGTATGGATGCACTGACTCACGCCGTTGAAGCTTATGTATCAACCGCTGCCACCCCGATTACCGATGCTTGTGCAGAAAAAGCCATTACCATGATTAGCGAATGGTTAAGTCCAGCCGTTGCCAATGGTGAAAACCTAGAAGCACGTGATGCAATGAGCTACGCCCAGTACCTTGCAGGAATGGCCTTTAACAATGCATCACTGGGTTATGTACATGCCATGGCACACCAATTAGGCGGGTTCTACAATCTTCCTCACGGCGTCTGTAATGCAATCCTATTGCCGCATGTGTGTGAATTCAACCTAATTGCTTGTCCTGATCGTTATGCAAAAATTGCACAATTAATGGGCGTAAACATTGAAGGCTTAACTGTAACCGAAGCCGCCTTTGAAGCCATTAATGCCATTCGCACCCTTTCAGCCTCTATTGGTATTCCAACTGGCTTAGCTGAATTGAAGGTGAAAGAAGCTGATCTTGCAGTGATGTCAGAAAATGCGCAAAAAGATGCTTGCATGCTGACCAATCCACGTAAAGCAACGCACGAACAAGTGGTTAACATCTTTAAAGCGGCGATGTAATCAAACGCTTTTATCCATGTTGAATTACTCTTTTGGGAATATCACTTCGGTGATATTCCTTTTTTTATTGTTTTAAAATATGTAATTACCCCTTCCGCATCCTTCTGATTCAGTTTATAAACAATGCAATATCCTTACAAAACATAGAATACAGATATGAAAACCATCCTCATTACCGGCGCAAATGCAGGTATTGGCCTGAAAACTGCTGAAGAATTATTAAACGAAAATCATCATGTCATTCTGGCCTGTAGAAATATGCAAAAAGCTGAACAGGCAAAACAACACTTACAAGCACTCGGTAAAGGCCAAGTCGATGTGATTGAGCTGGATTTAGACAGCTTACAAAAAGTCCAACAGGCTGCTGATGAAATACTGGCGAAGTATCCACATATTGACGTGTTGATTAACAATGCCGGCTTGATTTCAAATCAACTTGACAGCACGGTAGATGGTTTTGAAAAACATTTTGGCGTGAATTTTCTGGGACATTATCTATGGACGTTAAAACTGCTTCCGCTGCTTAAAAAAGCTCAACAAGGCCGGATTATCCATTTATCCTCTATTGCACACTGGGCCGGCAACCTACAACCGGAAAAATTTTTAGCCGAAGATAATACTCACTATCGCACCTTTTTAAGTTACGGCAGCAGTAAATTACACAATCTTCTGTTTAGTAATTTACTCGCTCAACAACTTAAAGGCAGTTCTGTGACCAGTAACGCGGTCCATCCTGGGGTCGTGGATTCTGATCTGTACCGTCAGCTTCCCAAACTGCAATATAAAGTGGTGTCTTTGGCATTAATTCCCCCGAGCAAACCGGCACAGCTGATTAAAAAAATGGCTTTAGATGCAGCATGGGGACAAAAAAATGGCCACTATGCCAGTGTACAAACACCAGCGATTTCCTCGCCTCGATCGAAAAATTTAAAACTGGCGCAACAGCTCAATGACCTCTCTTATGATTTGGTCCAACAGTATCTGTAACATTGCTTAATATTCCACCGGATACTCATTGCCTCATTTTGGACGGTGAGCGGTGAGTATCCAAATCAAATAAGCTATAGTAATTAATCCATTCAAATAAAAACAACTCTATCCATAGGCCCTTCAAATGACGAAGCATGATCGCTATCAAACTGATATTTTGGGTGAAGATTATCAACAAGCCCGCTTAAATTTCCCTGATGATTATGAAGGACAAGTCACCGCCACTTTGGTGCGAAAAAAAGCCAATATACCCACGCAAAAAGCAGTGTTATATATTCATGGCTTTATCGATTATTTCTTTCAAACGGAAATGGCCGAGCAGTTTAATCAGCATGGCTTTGACTTCTATGCACTTGATTTACGTAAATATGGCCGCTCGCACCTGCCGCACCAACAATTTTATAATGTGCGTGAGCTTACAGAATACGATGCAGAAATTACCGAAGCCTTAGCCATGATTGCTCAAGAAGGTCATGATGCGGTGCTGTTATCAGGTCATTCGACCGGCGGATTAATCACCACGTTATATGCTGCGCATCATCCAAATCATGCATTGATAAAAGCCTTATGGGTCAATAGTCCATTTTATGATTTTAATATGCATCCAATAAAGAAAAAACTGGCGCTACCCAGTTTAAGCCGTATAGCCAAGCTTTGCCCAAATTTAAAGCTGCCCAGTGAATTAAATAAATGGTATGTACCCAGTCTGCATCAAAGCTTAAAAGGTGAATGGGATTTTAACTTGGACTGGAAACCCAAATCTTATCCGTGGGTACGTTTAAGTTTTATACGCGCCATTTTCGAGGCACAAAAAGAAATTCATCACGGCGTAAGCTTAAGCATTCCCATCTTGGTGATGCATTCTGATCGAAGCACACATCCCAAAAAATGGCATCTGGATGCTCAGTCGAGTGATATTGTTTTAGATGTAAAGCATATCGCTCATTACGCGCAAAAAATTCAGGGCGATGTCACTCTGTGTGACATTAAAAAAGGTTTACATGATTTGGTCTTGTCAGAAAAATCAGTCCGTGAGCAGGTGTATCGACAACTTTTTGCATGGCTACAACAGAAAGGTGTATAAAAAAAGCTGCATTATGCGCTTAATGGTCTTTATATTTTAATAAAGTTTGGTGGATGGGATGCGTTTTTGGCATCAGTTCAATTAAGCGCTCCACCGCATCAATCGCTTCTGGAGAACGTGCCAGATGCTTGAGTAGCACATCGGTTTCATTGGCTTTAAAAATCGCATCACTTAAGCGCGATTCTAAACAGTCGCGCCATGCGCACAAAAAAGGACTTTCGGTTTTGGTCAGGAATACCCCCGTATAAAATTTTAAAGCAGAATCGGTGTAGCCGGCATCTAAGGATTGTTCGGTCAGTAAAAAGTCAGCTTGCACCTGTACCAATAAACGATAAGGCCGTGAACCGAGCATACCGCCCAAAATATCACGCAGTTGTGACATTTCTGCTTTTAAGGTTCCGATACTGACTTTTCGTTCGCCATAAACTGCTTGATGTAAACTGTCTAAGGTTAAGCCCTGCGGACACAGCGCCAAAATGGTTAAAATTTCAATTTGACGCGGAGTAAGTACCAAAACTTTGCCATTAAATAAAATTTGCGGCACAGAAAAAGCACGGATAAACAATTGTTGTTTTTGGTGTTCCAGTAAAGCCGACTGGATAATCGCGGCGCAGCGTTCAGCCGCCAACACGCCCAAACTATTGTGCTTTTGCCACGTGGTGGATAAATCAATCACCCCCAAAACTTGTTTTGAATAGGGATCAATGATCGGTGCGGCATAGCAGACCCAATCATGAATCGAGGACATATAGTGTTCATTGGAAAACACACAGCTGGATTGCTGGGTTTTTAAAGCCAACGCCAAAGCATTGGTGCCGACTAATTCCTCGCGCCATTGCCCGCCGGCAATAAAATGTACATTTTCAGCAGCACGTTGCATTTGCGCACTGGCTGCGGTCCAAATAATGGTACTGCCAATATCGCCTATGGCCAATACCATCGAGGACTGCTGCGCAATATGTTTTAAATCCTGTGCGCAATGCTCTAAGGCATAGGCTAAGGCACTGGGACTTCCTTCTTTTTGTAATGACACCAAGGGTGCAGCACAGCGATCTTTGGGAATTTCGGCACAGGTTGAACGTTGCCACGAACTGACGATACTTTGTTCCAGTTGCTGTTCATGCAAGCTGGGTAGATGATTATTTTGCTTCACTTGATCAATATTTTGTCTTTTTTGAGTTAACGTTTTTTTGCTCATCATGCATTATGCTCTCGACAATTTCTAATTTACATCCACTGTAATGACTCTCGTTTTAGAGTTTATTAAAAAAATTGTAAACCTTCTTGTATCCAACCTTTCTCCAACCTTATACAGCGTATGCTAATCAAATAATGTGCAAAAGTACCTTATACCAAAGCTGTAGATACAGTTTAGATCAGTAAAATAAGCAAAGGAAAATTCATATGCGTTATATCGATCCCAATCAAGATGGTTCAAAAGTTCACTTTAAAAGCCAATATGAAAATTTTATTGGCGGCCAATGGGTCGCACCGATTAAAGGAGAATACTTCGATAATCTCTCCCCTGTCGATGGCAAAGTATTCACAAAAATTCCGCGCTCATCTGCTGAAGATATTGAACTTGCATTAGATGCCGCACATAAAGCCAAAGAACAATGGGGCAAAGCCTCACCCACTACGCGCTCGAATACCTTATTAAAAATTGCCGATCGCCTAGAAGCCAATTTAGAGCTTTTGGCTGTGGCTGAAACGTGGGACAACGGTAAACCGGTACGTGAAACCTTGGCCGCAGATATTCCTTTGGCGATTGACCATTTTCGTTATTTTGCCGGCTGTATTCGCGCACAAGAAGGCGGTATCTCTGAAATTGATGAGGACACCATTGCTTATCATTTCCATGAACCTTTAGGTGTGGTCGGACAAATTATTCCGTGGAATTTTCCAATCTTAATGGCGACATGGAAATTGGCCCCTGCTTTAGCAGCCGGCAACTGTATTGTTTTAAAACCTGCAGAACAAACTCCGGTCAGTATTTTGGTCTTGGCCGAGCTTATTCAAGATTTATTACCCCCGGGTGTGCTTAACATCGTCAATGGTTACGGCGTTGAAGTCGGTCGTCCATTGGCCACCAATCCGCGTATTGCTAAAATTGCCTTTACTGGCTCTACCGCTGTTGGTCAACAAATCATGCAATATGCCACTGAAAATATTATTCCGGTTACACTGGAATTGGGCGGTAAATCACCAAATATTTTCTTTGAAGATGTCATGGCACAAGATGATGATTACCTAGATAAAGCATTGGAAGGTTTTGCCATGTTTGCCTTAAATCAAGGCGAAATTTGCACCTGTCCATCGCGGGCTTTGGTACAAGAAAGTATTGCAGATCAGTTCTTGGAAAAAGCCATTGAACGAGTCAAACGCATTAAAACGGGCCATCCTTTAGATACAGACACCATGATTGGTGCACAAGCGTCTTTGCAACAGCAAAATAAAATTTTAGGGTGTATTGAAACAGGCCGCTCTGAAGGTGCAAAAATTCTCACCGGTGGTGATGCACGCAATGAAGTGGGTCAAGGTTTTTACATTGAGCCGACCATTTTTAAAGGCACCAATGATATGAAAGTTTTCCAAGAGGAAATTTTTGGGCCGGTACTTGCGGTAACAACTTTTAAAGACTTTGATGATGCAATTAAAATTGCCAATGACACTATTTATGGCTTAGGTGCAGGTGTTTGGTCACGTTCAGCACATACCTCTTATCGTGCGGGACGCGCTATTCAGGCCGGACGCGTCTGGACCAACTGTTATCATATTTATCCGGCACATGCAGCCTTTGGTGGTTATAAAAAATCAGGGATTGGCCGTGAAAACCACAAAATGATGCTTGAGCATTACCAACAAACCAAAAATCTGTTGGTCAGCTACTCCACCAAAGCGATGGGCTTCTTTTAAGCTCAGCAGCAGATTTTAACGCATCAGTAATAAAGCGAACTTCGGTTCGCTTTATCGTATGTCTATTTATTTTTCTTAAGCCACAATAAACACAAACTGCAGCTTCAACTTTTAAGCCATTCAAGCTACATTGAACGCATTCATCACTTAATTAAAACTATGACTATGAGCCGTGCATCAAACCCATTACCGGATACCATTTACGCCATTCAACACCTTGCCTTTGAGGACTTAGGCCACTGGGAAGATATTTTTTATCAACTCGGTTTTCGGGTGCGTTACTTTGAAGCGGGCGTTGAAGACCTTACGCAAGCGTTAACTTATGCAGGCTTAACTATTCTTTTAGGCGGCCCCATTGCCGTTTATGACACGCCGGACTACCCTTTTTTACAACCAGAAATTGACTTACTTAGCGAACGTTTAAGCCAAAATCTTCCCACACTCGGTATTTGCTTAGGTGCACAATTGATCGCACACGCCTTGGGTGCCAAAGTGTATGCAGGACAGCAAGCCGAAATTGGCTGGAGCACCCTTGATATTGCCGATACTGAACATAATCCACTCAGTCCTTTGCAGGATATTCCAGTTTTACATTGGCACGGCGATACGTTTGATTTACCTGAACAGGCTGAATTATTGGCCAGCTCAGCGCTATATCCAAATCAAGCCTTTTCTGTGGGCCATAATATTTTAGCTTTGCAATTTCATGTAGAGGTTGCAGCAGCAAATTTAGAAAAATGGTTAATTGGACATCACGTTCAATTACGCCAAGCCAATATTGATATTCCCAATTTACGTCAAGACAATACGCAATATGCGAATCAATTAGAAAGCCAAGCGCAGCTGATTTTACAACAGTATTTAAAAAGACTTACTGTGGCTTAAACTGCATTAAATTGATGGCTTAGATTTGATTAGATCAGGTTTTAGATTCATTTTTATGTAGATTAAATCAACTGATCAAATCAAGCTTTAAAAAAAGCACCCCTTTGTAGAGGTGCTTTTTTCTTTTAAGTAATTTTAGATTTATTTTTTTGCAGGCACAGAAGCTTCAGTCGTAATATTGACCGTGATTTTATCACCGACATTCGGAACATAAGCGGCAACACCAAAGGCTGAGCGGTTAAAAGATGTGGTAGCATTAAAACCAATGGTGGGTAATTTGGTCATTGGATGAACGGCTTGTTTATTTAAGGTCGCATCTAAAACAACAGGTTTAGTGACACCTTTTATGGTTAAATCACCCATAATTTTAAAGTGCTTTTTATCTTTGGTTTCTACTTTGGTACTTTTAAAGGTAATGTTGGGATATTTAGCAGCATCAAAAAATTCTGCGCCTTGAATATGCTTATCCAATGCTGCTACGTTGGTATTGATGCTCGAGAGTGGAATGGTCACATTCACCGATGAAGCAGCAGGCTTTTCATTATCAACGTTAATCGTGCCTTGAATATCACTAAAATTCGCATAAGGTGTTGAAAAACCAAAATGGCTCCAAGAAAAAACCGTGGCTGAGTGTGTAGGATCAATTTGATACGCCACTGGTTTAGCGATTGCAAAGGTCGCAGCGGATGCAACCACAAGACCCAAGGTCAGTGCTTTTAAGTTCATATGTTTTTTATCTCACTTTAAATGATTGTTGGTATGGGTACGTTATTATCTTAATTGACTGCTCTAAAGAACACGATAGACGGCAACAATAGAACAATGTGGATTATTAAAGCGCTATTGCCTTACAAGCTTATCTGTTTAAGTGTCAAGTGCTTTGATTTTTATTATTAATTTATTTAAGACACACTTTTTACTGACTTTAATATGATTATTTCTGTGCATTAATGCTCAATTCAGCATAGCCTTAAATACAAAAAAACAACAGCCGTATCCCTGTTATGATCTGCTCTACGCAGTGTTTCATGCAGCAAAAATTCAGTGGCTCAAAATCGCTATTTAAAAATAATTAAAGCCCCATCGGGGCTTTTTTTAAAAGATGCTTAATCTTTTACAGCTTTTCAACCAATACGCGATCGACTTGTTTACGACCGGTATGGGTTTCACGGTTTTGTCTGCGTACTTTAATGACTTTCTCTTCATCTAAGTCTTTCAGCATCAATACCACAGCCATCATCGACTCAAGCGGCAGATCTTGACCAATCCACTTTTGTTCGCCCGCTGCCATTTGACCAATTTCGTCACTAATTTGATTATAAAGACTCATATTTTCCTCACTTACACTGAATAAATGTCATTTCAAAATGAATATCCAATGAATGGCATCACTATATACTGATTCAAATAAACTGCCAGTAGAATATCATTTAAAAATAATCTCAATAAAAACGCTCCTTAGGGAGCGTTTTTATCTTATTTAATTAAAATAATTAAGCAGTAATTTCTGCAACCGCAGCAACCACAGCTTCAACCGTAATACCAAAATGTTGATACAGGTCTTTGGCTGGTGCAGATTCACCATAAGTGGTCATGCCAATTACACGACCATCTAGACCCACAAACTTCCACCAGTAATCCACATGTGCAGCTTCTACAGCCACACGCGCACGAATATTTGCAGGCAGAACCGCTTCACGATATGCCGCATCTTGTTTTACAAATTCTTCGGCACATGGCATAGACACGACACGTACACCGTCAAGCTGTGCGTAAGCATCCATTGCCAAGGCCACTTCTGAACCTGTCGCAATAATAATGGCTTTTAATGCGCCTTTTTCAGCCGCCAATACATAACCGCCTTTAGCAACATCATCAATTTGTGCTTGAGTACGGGTTTGGAACGCTAAGTTTTGACGAGAGAAAATCAGTGCAGTAGGCCCATCAGCACGAGTCAAAGCCGATTTCCATGAAATGGCTGCTTCAACCGTGTCGCATGGACGCCATGTATTTAAATTTGGTGTACCACGTAACGAGGCAATTTGTTCAACCGGTTGATGCGTTGGACCATCTTCACCTAGACCAATGGAGTCATGGGTATAGACATGAATCACACGTTGTTTCATCAGCGCAGACATACGCACTGCATTACGCGCATATTCCATAAACATCAGGAATGTTGCAACATAAGGAATGAAACCACCGTGTAATGCTACGCCGTTGGCAATTGCGGTCATACCGAATTCACGTACACCGTAATGCACATAGTTACCGGCAGGATTGTCCTGTACGCCTTCACACCCTTTCCAAAGCGTCAGGTTAGAACCGGCTAAATCCGCAGAACCGCCTAAAATTTCAGGTAATAATGGACCAAAGGCTTGTAGCGCATTTTGGCTGGCTTTACGCGTCGCAATTGTTTCGCCTTTTGCATTGACTTCCGCGATATAAGCATCGGCTTTAGCCACGAAATCTGCAGGTAAATCACCACTAACACGGCGTTTAAGTTCAGCAGCTTCAGTTGGATATTTGGCCGCATACGCTGCAAACAGGTCATTCCAAGCAGCTTCAGATTGAGCGCCTTTGTCTTTTGCATCCCATGCTGCGTAGACATCAGCAGGAATCACAAAGGCTTCCTCTTTCCAGCCTAAAGCTTGACGGGTTAAGGTAATTTCGTCATTACCCAATGGTGCGCCGTGGCAATCTTCTTTGCCTTGTTTATTCGGTGAACCTAAACCAATAATGGTTTTACACATGATGAGTGTTGGTTTCGTGGTTTCAGCTTTAGCCGCTAAAGTCGCTTGGCGCAGTGCATAAGCATCATGACCATCGACTTTAATCACTTGCCAGCCATAAGCGTGGAAGCGTTGCTCTGTATCGTCAGAGAACCAACCTTCAACTTCGCCATCAATTGAAATACCGTTGTCATCATAGTAAGCAATTAATTTGCCTAAACCTAAAGTACCGGCCAATGAACAGGCTTCGTGTGAAACACCTTCCATTAAGCAACCATCACCTAAGAAACAATAAGTGAAATGATCAACAACACTCAGGTCATCTTTGTTAAATTGTGCGGCTAAAGTTTTTTCTGCTAAGGCAAAACCGACTGCGTTGGCAATCCCCTGACCCAATGGACCTGTGGTGGTTTCAATACCTGGTGCATAGCCTAATTCTGGGTGACCCGGCGTTTTTGAATGTAATTGACGGAACTGCTGTAAGTCTTCAATCGACAAATCATAACCCGTCAAATGCAACAACGCATAATGCAGCATTGAACCATGACCATTCGACAAGACAAAACGGTCACGATTGGCCCATTGTGGGTTGCTCGGGTTATGATTTAAAAATTCGCGCCACAATACCTCAGCGATATCTGCCATCCCCATTGGAGCACCTGGATGTCCTGAATTTGCTTTCTGTACAGCGTCCATTGCCAATACACGAATTGCGTTTGCAATACGACGTTCATTAAGCGGGGTTGTCATAGGTCGGAGTCCAACTAAATCATTTAAAGAAGATGATGAATCGAAAAATTCAAAGCTGGCTATATTGTCTTAAAAAAACAGCAAGGGGTAAAGCTTAATAGTCAACATTTACACATTTATTCGTGACGAGGTATGTTTTAAACAGCCTAAATTTTAAATTCAGAATCCTTTTAAGACTTTTACTGGAATTGTAACTGAATTGAAGCATGCACTATTTCTGAAAAATGACGGATTTTTCAGGATTGAAGAATGAATGATATTGATGGCGTAGTACCCAAAAAAATTGCGTCTAGCTAAAAACAAATTCTCTGATTCTGTCTACAATCTAAGCTTTGTGAAGTCTCGAATGAATTAAAAGAGTATTTAGAGATTCTAATTCGGTTTAAGTCCCCGCTGCCTGTTTCTGTTGAAATGAACCGCTTTGTGCTGAAAAAGTAACGCCTTAAAAACAGATTGAGTAAAAATTGATCAATTAAGCAATGTACGAGCCTAAAAGTTGAATAAAATTCACTTTATTAAAAATGAGTTGAAAATACCAATCAATAGCGAACGATCAAAATAAATTTTCAAGCAAATAAAGCAACACATCAGCAAGTTTAAAGCTCATAATATGTATGGGCTTATTTAATTTAAAATTATGATATTCATCATTAATTATAAAAATTAAACACAACCCAATAGTCTTTGAATATCTATTTTTTCTTAAAAAACCAAGCCGAATGGTTGGTTTTCAGTGATTCAAGTATTAAAAATTCACAGCGACAAACCTCCTCTTTAGCGCTTAATTTGCATCGATTGAGCATTTTTTACTGCGCTATTGGGCTTAAAAATAGCTGAATTGAAATAATTTCAGGCATTTTAGTCGCATACAACTAGTCCAAAAGTCGAACTCGATGTAACATATTGCGTCTTTTGAAAAAACTGTGATAGGACTTATGCGCGAGTACGCTGTATTTACTTCGGAATCTGTAAGCGAAGGCCATCCGGATAAAATGGCTGATCAAATCAGTGATGCTATTTTGGATGCAATCTTAACAGAAGACCCATATGCGCGGGTTGCTTGTGAAACGCTTGTCAAAACAGGTGCTGTCGTACTTGCCGGTGAAATCACAACAACAGCCAATGTCGATTTTGAAGCGATTGTCCGTCAAACCGTAAATGGAATTGGGTATCACCATTCTGATTTAGGTTTTGATGGCTCGACCTGTGCCGTTATTAATATGATTGGCAAGCAATCACCTGAGATTGCTCAAGGGGTCGATCGTCAAAAACCTGAAGATCAAGGTGCAGGCGATCAAGGCTTAATGTTTGGTTACGCCAGCCGCGAAACTGACGTTCTAATGCCTGCGCCAATTTGTTATGCGCATCGTTTAATGGAAAAACAAGCCGAACTCCGCCGTAATGGTCGTTTGCCGTGGTTACGTCCAGATGCAAAAAGTCAGGTAACGTTTGCTTATGAAAACGGTATGCCGGTTCGTTTAGATGCGGTGGTTCTATCAACCCAGCACGATCCTGATATTACTCAAGCTGCGTTAAAAGAAGCGATCATTGAAGAGATTGTGAAAAAAGTCATCCCTGCTGAAATGTTCCATGCAGAGACTAAATTCCATATCAATCCAACAGGAATGTTTGTGATTGGTGGCCCTGTGGGGGATTGCGGTTTAACTGGTCGTAAAATTATCGTAGATACTTACGGTGGTATGGCGCGACATGGTGGCGGTGCATTCTCAGGTAAAGATCCTTCTAAAGTCGATCGTTCTGCTGCTTATGCTGGTCGTTATGTGGCTAAAAATATTGTCGCTGCGGGTCTTGCTGATAAATGTGAAATCCAAGTGTCTTATGCCATTGGTGTTGCAGAGCCAACCTCTATTTCAATCAATACTTTTAATACTGCAAAAGTGTCTGAAGAATTGATCATTCAATTGGTTCGTGAACACTTCGACTTACGTCCATACGGCATTACCCGTATGCTGGATCTAATTCAACCAATGTATAAGCAAACTGCTGCCTATGGCCATTTTGGCCGTGAAGGTTCAGACACTGCATTTACATGGGAGAAAACCGACAAAGTAGAAGCGCTGAAAGCCTCTGCTGGACTGTAATTTCAGTCTCAAAAAAGCCCACATGATGTGGGCTTTTTTAATGCCGATGTAAAACTAAAACCAATCAATCAAGTGTATAATTTTTAGCATTCATCTTTTTGTAGGATCTTTAATATGGCGGTTATTTTACAAGTCGACTTTCCCACGCAAGGCCCTTTTGGTGTAGAGATGTCTGAAGCCTTTAAAGCATTGGCACAGAGCATCAATCAAGAAACCGGTATGCTGTGGAAAATATGGACGGAAAATAGTCAGACACAGCAAGCGGGTGGTCTTTATTTGTTTGACTGCGCAGAGAATGCTGAAAAATACCTAAGCATGCATACTGCGCGACTGCAAAATTTTGGTCTAGAGCATATTCGTGGCCGTATTTTTGAGATTAACCATGAACTCTCTGCCATCAACCATGCACCGCTTTAATAAACATCAAGTACACTGCAATTAAAACCTGATCGGCACTCAGGTTTTAAAGTTTAGCGCCCAGACTTATTATTTTGATTCAGAACATCGAGTAAACTTTGCTGTACCGGCATTTCCTGATGATCTTGCAAATAGACATGCACCACTTTAAACACAATCACTGCCGCCAAACAGGCTAAAATGCAAAACATCCAAAAACTATATGGGCTTTTAATTGTGTGTGAACCACAATGACTACATTGCTTTTGGCCAGCTTCAACCACCCGTTCGCAACACGCACAATGACATTGATACAACATCGCTATTCTCCTTAATTACATATATTTTTGTTTTTATCTTTTCAGCGCATGATCTAAATATGCTGAAAGGTAATCTGTATAAAATCATAGGTCAGTTTTTATACAGACACAAGCGCATTTATTAAAAATTAGAACGCTGTGTTTTATTTTTTAAAAAATATTCAGATATCACTTTTATTTTAGTGCATTGATTTCATCACTTCGCGCTATAAAATATACTTATTCGATGCGATGTCATAAAGCAATCGTGAAATTTAGGTCTTAGCGATGATCTACATTTTCTGGATATGTTGGTTAAAAGAGTCGAGCTAATTTTGGAGTTTATATTATGGTTCAATTGATTAAAAAAGGCGGTTTACGCGAACGCGCCAACCGCAGTCGCAGCTATAAAGGCTCAGAAAATACAGAAAGTACATTAAAGCCCAATCGTTACTCACAAGCTGAAAAAGATCAGCACACCACTGTTACCACAATTCCACCAGCGCAGCCTGCTGCTGAGCCTGTTCAACAGGACTAAAGTAGGCTGATAGCGTCATAGATCAACCAAAATGCAAAAATTAAGAATAAGCCACCCGAGATAATATCAATATAACTACCGGAACGCTGATAAGCGATTTTAATTTTCGGCAAAGACAACACCAGCATTAAGCCGCTAAACACCAAGAAAGTTTGGATTGGAATAATAAAGGCCAATTGTGTTTTTAAATGCGTGGAAGCAGATGCACTTAACGCCAAAGAAAATACACTACTAAAATAAATCAGTGTTTTAGGATTGGCCAAATTGGTCATTAGGCCTAGTAGAAAATAATTTTTAGTTTTTGCCGTAACAACAGATTCATCCTCAAGCAGCACGTTTGGCTGACGCTGTTTCAAACCTTCTTGCAACATGGCCCACCCCATGCGGGCTAAAAACAAGCCACCGACCAACATTAATAACTGCTGTATCCAAGGAAAATGTTCAATAAGTACGGTAAAACCGAGTAGCGTTAATGCCACCCACACCAAGATACCCACTGAAATACCGAAAACGACTTTTAAGCTATTGGCTCTTGATGTGGATGCTGCACTTTTAGCAATCAATAAAACATCAGGACCGGGGCTGAGTTGCGCCACAAAATGCAAAGCACAAATAGTCAGAAGTAATGACATAGAAATAAGGCAGATTTTTAAAAAGCGTATTATATCGTTTGTTCAAATTTTTGTATGGTTGCTCGTAATATTTTTCTATAAAAGTCACGTAATAAAAAAGCCAAATCCTCAGATTCAGCTTTTTTAATAGGTCAGATCAATAAAGTTATTTATTCAGATCTTTCATTTCAATTTTTTTAGCTTCTGGTGTGATTTCACGCGCTTCGCCATCGATTACATTGGAATCTTGACGTGATCCTGTGCCACCTTGCTGTTGCATGTCTTGCATCTGACGCATCATATCTGCAAAAGGATTTTGGCCGGAAGCATCTGCGCCCATGCCCCCCATCATACCACCCATCATTTTTTCCATCATCGCTTGTTGACGTTTTGCCATGGTTTTCATCAACGCATTTTTTAGAAGATTCTGCACGCTTGGAATCAGGATTAATACAGCCAAAACATCACTAATCAGACCAGGAATAAGTAGCAGCAAACCGGCTAGAATTTTAGGCAGATTGGCCATTAAAGCAGGATCACCACTCATTTGTCCGCTACGCATTTGTTGCATCTGCGGCATTAAACCGCCCGCATATTTACGGATTAAATTGATACCGATAAAAAAGGCCACAATAAACCAGAAAAACACGTACCACATACTACCGACGAGGTCACCCACGCCAATCCAAACGAAGACTTCAAGGATTAAGCCAACAAGCACAATAAGAAATAATTTCATAAAAATTAATCTAATCTCAACAAAATAAATAGGGGGCAATATTCAAGTGCTTAATCACGACCAAGCTTTTTTGATACGCTTATGTAACAATATGGGCATTATTTTATTTTTAAAGTCTTTATATGTCATTAATTATTGGTATCGATCCAGGTTCACGTATGACAGGCTACGGTATCATCGAAAAAGATGGGCAAAAACTGACTTTTGTAGATGCAGGCACCATTCGCACTGAAACACCAGAAATGCCAGAACGCTTAAAACGTATTTTTGCTGGTGTGGAACGTATTGTGAAGTTTCATGGGCCAACGGAAGCTGCGGTTGAACAAGTTTTTATGGCACAAAATCCAGATTCGGCCTTAAAACTGGGCCAAGCACGCGGTGCAGCCATTGCAGCTTTGGTGAATTTAGATTTACAAGTGGCGGAATATACTGCCCGACAAATCAAACAATCGGTGGTGGGTTATGGCGCAGCGGATAAAGAACAAGTACAAATGATGGTGATGCGGATTTTGAATTTAAGCATTAAGCCGCAACAAGATGCCGCAGATGCTTTAGCGGCAGCCATTTGCCATGCACATGCCTCAGGCAGTATGAGCAAAATGGCCGTATTGAATGCGCTTGGCGGTATGGCACGTGGACGTGGTCGAACCAGCAGTCGCAAAAGATAAATTAATGCGTGGATAAATACACGGCGAAGTCTTTACGCATTTCTCGAAGCGCGGGTGGCTTAGGATAGGTAAAGGTCACGCGACGACCAAAAGTTCGCATGTTCTTTTTCTGCTGGGGATCAATTCGGATCATCACCAGCTCCTGCAGCAGGTTACGATGATCCACCTCACAAATGATGAGGTCTTGCTGCTTTTCAATCACTTGATATTGCGGATAAGCATTTTGTAGAATTTGCTTTAATGATTTTTTGCTCACGTGAGAACTGCTGCGCTGCGTGTAAATGACCACCAAAATACAAACGATGACCACGATTGCCACCACCCAATATTTATTCATTATTTTCACTCTGTAGTTTGATCTTTTTAAAAACTGCTATGAACGCAATATCTCAAATCGGATAAATGGCTGTTCAATACTGCTCACACTTTACATAATATTGAGCACTTGTGCATGCTTTGGCCCTTCATAACTACGCTCGACCATCTCCTGTAAAGCAGCTTGTAATCCAATAATGACCGCTTCAACTTCACCTGTAGCTAAATTTCGCACATACCCGTTTAGCTGCAATGCTAACGCCTGCTGCTGAAACCAACGGCGATAACCCACCCCTTGCACCCGACCTTGAATGATTAACTTGATGGCTTTAGTCATCGGCACGGCCCTGATTGACCACATGATAAACCGCCTCACTCATATGATAAGCCTGTAGGCCACGCATGCCTTTTTTCGCCAACCAATCACCGGCTAAAGCATGCAAGGTGACAATTTCATGTAGATGTATCTGCTCAGCGAATTGCGCTTTTAAACTTGCAGTCATTCCGGCCAATACATCGCCCATCCCCCCCGTGCCCATACCTGCATTGCCGGCCGTACAAATCCACAGCTGATCTTCTAAAATTAGGCTTCCTGCACCTTTGAGCAGCCATTGTCCGGCATATTTTTGTTGTAATTGATAAATCGCGGCAACTCGATCCTGCTCTATCTCTTTAACGGAGCAATTTAGCAGCTTTGCTGCTTCACCTGAATGCGGTGTGGCATAGCTTTTAGTGTTTAATCGCGTGGGTTGCAGGGCTAAAAACCACAGTGCGTCGGCATCGAGTACCACCTGTAGATGAGTAGCGTGATAAATTCTGCTAAACCATTTGCCATATTGCTGTTCTGACCATGCATCTCGTCCCAAGCCCATTCCAAAACTGACAGCATCGACATACTCTAATAATTGCTCAATCTCTCCATCACTTAAAGCATCAATATCACGCAGCATAATATTCGGTGCGCGCGCTAAAATTGCAGTGTGATGCTTGGCATGACAGACCACAGTTACTTTACCTGCACCGGCACTAAATGCAGCTTCAGCCGCCATCATCACTGCGCCGCCCATATCGGCATGACCACCCACCACCAATACATGACCATAACTGCCTTTATGACCAAATGCCTGACGCTTAGGTAACTCAATAGCAGTAGGTGAAAGCTGTGCAAGTGTGGTCAAGGCGCTATCGGTAGGAATCAGCGAGATCACCTCAATCTGTCCCGCATATTCCTTGCCTTGTCCAGTAAATAAACCGGCTTTTAAACCCAATACAGTAAAGGTTCGATCCGCCTTGATCGCACAAGGCAACACTTGCCCTGTATTGGCATGTAAACCACTGGAGATATCAATCGCAATTTTTAAACCCGATTGTGCATTAAAGTTTTGAATAATGCTTTGCCAAGAGCCATCTAAAGCACGATTTAAGCCAATGCCAAATAAAGCATCAATATGACAATCAAAGAGAGTGGCTATCTTAAAATGTGGATGAATTTCAATCCCATGTTGGACTGCACATGCAATGGCCTGATCTAAGTCCGCAGATTCACCGGCCATCGCGGCAAAAATTTCCACCTGATAACCGAATTGTTGTAAATAACTCGCGATACAATAACCATCACCGGCATTATTTCCTGTGCCGCACCACACCGCAATTTTTTTAATTTTTTGATTGGATACTGTCGTGGATTGAAATAAACCATCTAAACGCTGAGCAATGCTCCAAGCTGCTTGCTGCATTAAGCCATAAGCGCTGTTTTGTTTGGCAAACCAACGTTGCTCCCATGCTTGAATATCTCGGCTATGATAAACTTGCTGATGCATTATTCTTGTCCTGTTTATAATTTATGTCATCCATCCCATCTTCACCTAATATTCAGTTACAGCAGATTGATCCTGAAGCATTAAAAGCATGGATTAAAGCGCAAGCTTTAGATCTTGGCTTTGCTGATTGTGTCATTGCCAAACCAGATGCTCAAGCAGAATTAGCGCGATTTAAAGAGTATTTAAAGCGTGGTTATCATGGTGACATGAAGTTTTTGGAAGAAAATTTAGAAAAACGCGCTGATCCCACCTTACTGGTTCCGGGTACGCAAAGCATTATTTGTGTACGTATGAATTATTTGGTTGAAACCCCAAAACCGCGTTATATCCCCGATGAGCCAAATGCCGCCATTATTGCGCGTTATGCGCGTGGACGTGATTATCATAAAACCATGCGCGGTCGTCTTAAAACCTTGGCTACGCGTATTCGTGAAAAAGTCGGTGATTTTGAATCACGCCCTTTTGCTGACTCTGCGCCGGTTTTTGAAAAATCTTTGGCTGAAAATGCAGGTATGGGTTGGACTGGTAAACACACGTTATTGATTGAAAAAAAATCCGGTTCTTTTTTTGTCTTGGGTGAATTATTTACCTCACTGGAATTACCCTTTGATGGACCAACGACTGCACATTGTGGTTCGTGTAGTGCCTGTATTGATATTTGTCCGACGCAAGCCATTGTTGAACCATATATGCTCGATGCGCGTAAATGTATTGCCTATTTAACCATCGAATACAAAGGCATTATTGCTGAAGAATTACGTCGTGGCATTGGTAATCGAGTATTTGGTTGTGATGATTGTCAGTTGATTTGTCCGTGGAACAGTTTTGCAAAGAAAGCCAGTATTGAGGATTTTAATCCGCGTTATGGTTTAGACCAAATCAGTTTACTGGATATATGGCACTGGGATGAGTCAACCTTTTTAGCCAACACCGAAGGTAGCCCACTGCGGCGTACCGGCTATCAAAGCTTTATGCGCAATATTGCCATCGGCTTAGGTAACGCGCCCTTCTCTGCGCAGATTCTGCATAGCTTGCGGCAAACCTACGCGACCCATGATGAAATTGTGCAAGTCCATATTGATTGGGCAATTGCAGAACAAATCGCCAAATCCATGGCTAATACTTAGGCTATTTAAAATCATTGAAGCAATCTATACTTTTACAGATAATGACAAAGTTTAAAGCTTAGAAAAAACTTAGTCTCTCGTTCTTGGCAAATTTCTTGCAGCTCAAAAATAGTTTGTTGTCATCTTCTGAGAAAAATAGCAGACTTTGTAACTAAATATGCAATTTTAGAATAAGAAAATTCAGGCTAAATAAATTCAAAAATAGCCTTATATTTGGCTTTTTATGCCTTTGGATTTGGCATAAATTCGGTATGATAGGACACAATAAATAATGATGATTATGGATTTTCGCTAATGAATGTACGTAATGACTGGTCACGAGAAGAAATTCACACTTTATATACACAACCTTTTTTAGATTTAGTATTTGAAGCACAACGTATTCACCGTGAACATTTTGATGCAAATACAATTCAAGTCAGCACCTTACTTTCCATTAAAACGGGAAAATGCCCTGAAGATTGTAAGTATTGCTCTCAATCGGCACGTTATGATTCAAAACTTGAAGCTGAAAAACGTATTGCGGTGGATAAAGTCATTCAAGAAGCCAAAGAAGCTTTAGCATCAGGTTCATCACGTTTTTGTATGGGTGCTGCATGGCGTAATCCGCATGAGCGCGACATGCCCTATGTGTTAGAAATGGTCAGTGAAGTCAAAGCATTGGGTTTAGAGACCTGTATGACTTTGGGTATGCTCAATCAGTCACAAGCACAGCGCTTAGGTGAAGCCGGTTTAGATTACTATAATCATAACTTAGACACCTCGCGTGAATACTATTCACAGATTATTACCACGCGTACCTTTGATGATCGTTTAGATACTTTAGATGTGGTGCGTCAAGCCGGTATGAAAGTCTGTAGTGGTGGTATTGTCGGTTTAGGTGAAAGTTTGCAAGACCGTATTGGCCTATTACATGAATTGGCAACCTTGGCCATTCATCCTGAATCTGTACCTATTAATATGTTGGTGCCTATTGAAGGCACACCACTGGCAGATGTCGAAAAACTCGATGTGATTGAATGGATTCGGACCATTGCCGTGGCACGGATTATTATGCCGCACAGTTATATTCGCCTTTCGGCTGGCCGTGAATCATTGTCTGAATCTGACCAAGCTTTAGCCTTTATGGCCGGTGCCAATTCGCTTTTCTCAGGCGAAAAATTACTCACCACACCAAATGCGGGCGAAGGTAAAGATCGACAGTTATTTGATAAATTGGGTTTAGTAGCTGAAAAAGCCAAACCTAGCGCAAAAGAGCTAGCCGTGGATGCGATGGCCAGTTAATTGGTTTGCCCTAAGCAGATAAAAAAGCCCATTTTGGGCTTTTTTATTGTTCTAATTTATTCTAGCGCTATTCTACAAAGTTATGTGCAGTGATTAACATACCGTAACTGGCATTTAAATAATCACCCACCCGAATAACATCCATACCATTTAAATGTTGCACGGTAAGTTGTTGAGTTATTGCATCATAGCTAAAGGAATCAAAGCTCTCTTGATGATGGCATAACCACGTCAGCGTATCGGCTAAATGCTCGTCTACTACATAACGCGGAAGCTTGAAATT
>NZ_JXBK01000001.1:1374529-1374809 GCF_000816495.1 Acinetobacter harbinensis | reverse complement strand
TGTATTGCACTCATATCTACAGAATCACTAAAAATTTAAATTACAGGAATAGTCACTCATTTTTAACAGTAAAATTATACTTGTACAAAGCAAATGATTATATAAAATCAAGAGCTGTTTTTAATTTAATCTGCTTTAACTTATTTTTTTTAAACCACTTAACAGATCAATCCAAGCCAAAATAAAGATAATTAATTAATAATATTTATAAATAATGCAAAATAAGTCACATTCAATTAAAAATTAACTATCTTCTTAAAACGATTCAATCAGAGATATT
>NZ_JXBK01000001.1:1333777-1373415 GCF_000816495.1 Acinetobacter harbinensis | reverse complement strand
GTGAAGTACCTCTTTTTATTATCCTCATGAGGATAAATGAAAATTAAGTACTTACACAAAATTTAGAACAGTCTCGATATTTTAGATGAAAAAAGAAAACAATATCCTAGCAAATGGTTTAAAAAAATTATAAGACAGTGGTTAAATAAACACCTTTCATATCTAAAAATTAACAACATAAATTATTGATTTATATTTAGTTATTTAATAGCTTCGAATTCAAAGACATAGAACCAGATAACTTTGAATAGACATTTCAAACATAAAAAAGTGAGCAACAAGCTCACTTTTTAGTGATAAATAGCATTACAGTGATTTATTAATCCCACACTTCCTACATTCCTTATGTTCCCCTATTTCTTGCATATGTTCATACTCATAAACATGTAAGCAAAATAATTTCATAAGCAATTGAAGCATTTTTAAAACTCCTTTCCGATTATTTTTAAAATCTAATGTCTTAAAATATATCTCATCCTGAAATATAAATATGATTAAAAAATCACTCCTATTTATTAGCACATTTTAAAGACAATTCAAATAAATTAATCGTGGTTTGTTGCGGAAAGTACGAAATAGAGGCAGTATTTTGTAACAACTTTTATATGATATAAAATGCTACATACAACTTAAAATGTAGCAATATTAGAACCCACATTAGAATTATAATAATTACAGAGGTTTAGACAATTAAGGGAGATTTAAAGTTGCTATATATCAAGGATTTTTAAATTTAACCGCTCAAACAGCGCTAATTTTTTTATGACAGGTTATCAGTCCAAATCCCTCTCGTGATTGATCTATTCTCAATTTAATTTCAGGTAGAAAACTATAAAGATTCAAGACACACGAGAGCAGAAGAATGTGACAGAATTT
This sequence comes from Acinetobacter harbinensis, assembly GCF_000816495.1. Classification (GTDB taxonomy): domain Bacteria; phylum Pseudomonadota; class Gammaproteobacteria; order Pseudomonadales; family Moraxellaceae; genus Acinetobacter; species Acinetobacter harbinensis. The sequence goes on along the minus strand of NZ_JXBK01000001.1, from coordinate 1,372,539 downwards.
TCTATGCCGTTATACGTCTAACTATTTTTAACGTGATCACATTGCCACACTCGTACTTAGCAGCGTATGTATGAGCTACATGAAGGCACAATCACTTTCATGGTTCAACCATTTGACTCTGCCTGAATGTGATTTTAAAAAGATCAAATTACAAGCTATCAAATTTAAAAAAAAGCCCATCTCAGGGAAGGGCTAAAACGAAAGACGGCTTAAAGCGAAGATTATCGCTTCACCGCAGCCCTAAAAATGCCTTCTATGATGATGACGATTAAACTCTTAAATCTACTAACTCAAACTTTTTCTGTATCATCGTTTCAATACTGTCAAATGATGCTCTCTCCCATCCACTTTGGTTCCAAAGCATGAGCATATTATTTTCTTCCTTATAGAAGGCTCGCTTCCAGAATGAAAGATAGTGAATGACTTGTGTTCCTTTGGGTATCTTTTTCATGCAAGCCTCTGTGTTATTTATTTTTCTGATCACATTCATCATAAGATAGTTTAGCTAGAAAATAAATACATAAACACACAAAAATATACATAAATTAACAATAGAAGTTATCTTAATATTGCAATTGCTATGAGAGATTTTATAACTTGTCCCAGACATTGAAAAAGCCCTATTCATTAATGAATAGGGCTTATCTTAAATAGGGTGAATTGAGGCTTTTGGGCTATTATTTAACGGCCAGTTTTTCTAAATCTTTAATGGTCATTAATTTGTAGTCATCTTCTGTCGGATCACCATCTTCAATATTATTGGTGCACAACATGCCTTCTACCACGCAAAGATGAGTCACTGTTTCATCCCAGCTATCATCATTTAATGTAAATTCAGGATCTTCTTTCCACACATCCTTGCCAGTCTCATCATCCCACTCAGGCCATTCCTCTCTTTCCCAGTCCCATCCACGCTTAAAGCAAGCCTGTTGAGCTTTATCCCACGTCTCTTTATCTGGTGTTTCAATACAAATTTCCACGTCAATCTCCACAGCGACTTTGGCAATCTGCCAGTTCGCATCATTATGATAACTGCATTGTACTGGGCCGATCACTAAAATGAATAGATAGAGCAATGATATTTTTAAATCATGGCAAAGTTGTTTGAGTACTCCATCAACACAGGGGTTTTTAGTATTTTTCTATATATCGTCGTTTCTAAAAAATAGAATCTGATCGAATATTTAAGCCGGTCTATGTGACTTATACTGAGTGTTAGTGCGAGATAGTTTTTTTCTTATGTTAGACAATATTTTATATCTCTCTTACGTGCTTATCTTTGATATCTACTAATATTTAATTTATAAGCAATCCTCGGTTCATTAAAACCTAATTCTCAATAGGCTACTTAAAGCTCGCTCGAATATCTTAAATAGCGGCTCTGTAGCACAATTTTGATTCATGTTGAGGATAACTTGAACAGGAATGATATAAATTTAGACATTAAAAAACCACCGAGGATTAATACACCTAAGTGGTTGTTTTATATGGTGGGCCCAGACAGACTTGAACTGTCGACCAACGGATTATGAGTCCGCTGCTCTAACCAACTGAGCTATAGGCCCTTATATGCCGAATTTGTTATATATCAACAAGTTTAAGCGAGGTCATACTAACCAAGATTTTTTCAAAAAACAAGTGATTTTATTTTACTTGCGCAGTAATAGAGCAATTGTTCAAGGCTGTAAAATTCATCTCTGTATTTTATAAGCGCTCATCTTGTGCAATGTATTTATTTGTCATTTTTGTACATTAGACTATTGACTCTAAATCAGAACAAGCAGAAATTAAGCCACTTCCCAATTATGTGCTTTCTTGCGATGTTAAAAAAACTTCTTGGTGAATCTGCATTTAAACTTGCAGGCTGGAATTATCATATCGAACCCAATGTCCTTGAAAAAAAACAAGTGATTGTCGGCTTTGAACACACCTCCATGAGAGATGCCGTGCTGTCGTTGGCTCTATTTCAAATTATGGATATGAAAATCCATCTTTTGATTAAAAAAGAGTTATTTAAAGGCCCGATGAAGCCTTTACTCAAGCGTTTGGGTGGTATTGCCGTGGATCGTAATGCCAATCAAGATATTGTTTCGGTCATGGTGCAGCATTTTCAAGAAAATGATCAGTTTAATTTAGTCATTGCCCCTGAAGCCACACGTGCAAAAACCGGAGAAACTCGACGCCCTATTCGTACTGGTTTTTGGCACATTGCCAAAGCTGCCGGCGTTCCCATTGTTTTACTGTATGCCAATTCCAGCACCAAGCAAGGCGGTATTTTAGGAAAAATCTATCCGACCGAGATTAACCACGACTTGGCTTTGCTAAAAAAGCTCTATAAAGATAAGGTAGACTTGGATATTGTTATCCCCGATATTAAAAACTAAGGTCTATTTTGTTAAAAAGTCAAAAGCTAGCTCTTTCTAAGAAAAAAGCGCTTATGGTAGAATTCAACCCATTCGATTCGGCATACAGCCAATCTATCAGGAGCATATTTCGCATGGCGGGTCATTCCAAGTGGGCCAACATTAAGCATCGCAAAGCAAAACAAGATGCTAGTCGCGGTAAAGTCTTCACCAAATATATTCGTGAATTGGTCACAGCAGCTAAACTCGGTGGTTCAGACACTTCAAGTAATCCACGTCTTCGTGCAGTGGTTGAAAAAGCATTATCGGTCAATATGACTCGTGACATCATTAACCGCGCTATTCAACGTGGTGCCGGTGGTGATGACAATGATGATTTAAAAGAAGTCACTTACGAAGGTTATGGCACAGGTGGCGTGGCTGTTTTGGTTGAAACCATGACCGATAACTTAAACCGCACCGTACCGGACGTTCGTCATTGCTTCTCTAAAACCAATGGTAATTTAGGTACCGCAGGTTCTGTGGCTTATCTGTTTACCAAACGCGGTGAAATTACTTTTGAAGATGTTTCTTTAGAAGATAAAATCATGGACGTGGCGTTAGAAGCGGGTGCAGAAGATATCGAAATTTCTGAAGATGAAATTCTGGTGATTACCACGCCAGAAAGCTTTGGTGAAGTGCAAGATGCCTTATCTGCGGCAGGCTTAAAATCTGACAATGCCGAAGTGGTGATGAGTCCATCGACCAAAGCGGAAATTACCGACATTGATCAAGCCAAAATGATCTTAAAAATGATTGATATGTTTGAAGATTTAGACGATGTCCAAAACGTATACACCAACGTTGAATTCACAGATGATGTTTTAGAACAGCTAGAGGCTTAAATTAAAGCACTGGCCACTAAAATCATCATAAAAAACGCACGCTATCGTGCGTTTTTTTACGTTTAGCGCCAAGTCAGCCTTAAAACCGCCCACCAATCCAAACATGAAAACCCATTACAATAACAGTATTTAGCATGATGAAAAGCAGCCAAAGTATCGCGGCAATCACCAGTTGAAACAACCATCTTTTAAGTTTTGGCAGTCCACTAAATAAAATGCTGCTACCCCAGAGCCAAAAAAAATACTGAAAAATCAGCCAGACATAAGCAAAGGCAGGTTGAATATAAATTTGTCCAGATTTGACATCTATAAAATCAATCAGCAACCAAAGTATCAGCAGCGCTAGAGCAATACAGCTAAAGCGCGGCAAGATTTTATGCATGTAAATTAAACCCTAGACGCGATTTAGCAGACCACTACAATTTAAAACGTTATATTCTTTAATCACGAAACTAGAATGTAATGCAGCCACATGGTCAATTTTACCAATCCGTTTAAGCAAAATTTCACTATAATTTTCCATATCCTTTGCCACCACTTCAACAATAAAATCGGCCGATTGACCAGTGACTAAAAAGGCATTAATCACCTCAGGAATGCTTTGTAATTCTTCTAAAAATGTAGCGAAGGTATCGGTGTCATGTTTGTTTAACGACACTTGCAATAAAACATGCAAGCTAAAACCCAATTTTGCATAATTAATATCACGCTTTAAATGGGTCAAAATATTCGCTTCAATTAAATGCTTGATGCGCCGATGTACCGAACTAACAGAAAGATTAATACGCTCTGACAGCTCATTTAGATTGACATCTTCTTGGTTGAGGATTTCTAAAATTTGTTTATCAAAACGATCCAGTTGCATTCTAAGCTCCGCGATAAGGGAATATTTTCAGAAAATTAAAATTACGATAAAAGTGCCCAATGATGATTTTAATCCGCTTTGAGCTGCTCTATTTTTAGACAAGCTTTAGATATCAATAATATAAGGCTTAAGCGCCCATTATGAATAAAAAACTAAAAAAAGAGCACTATTTTGAAAATTATTTTCATCATTTCGATCATTACCGCAATAATACCTGCACAGCTTAAAAAAGATAAGCAAGTCATCAGATCAGCAGCTGAATGCTGATTACTCTACATTAATTTCACTGAGCATTTTAAAAACAGATGACGCAACTCTTTACCTACATTTAAACACCGCGCCAATCCACCCGCGCATTACGTTCTGTTTGATAAATACGCAGCACATACTGCCCCAAAGGCAGTTCAGTTAAAATTTCTTTATAGTGTTTAAACTCATCGGATAACAGTTCAGTATTTTCTCTTTCCCACGGCGTAGCCGGAATTTCTAGCAGCGGTGCCAGCATTGAACACACTGCAATATCTGCTAAACCTAAACGCTCACCCACCAAATAACGACCGTGATTTTCAATTAACTGATGGTTTAACAGCACCACCAAACTATCAATACGCTCTTTCGACTCAGCCACTTTATCTGCACTGAGCTGATAATTTTTTGACAATAAAGCTTTCATCAGCGGTTTTGAATATTTTTCAAATTGGCGTAAATAACCTTTTTCACCAATCATAATATCTAAAGATTCTTCGCTTTCAGTCAAGGTATGTGCCAATCCCCAACGCCGCACATGCATGCCCAACTCGGTTGCTTGATGATTGATTGCTAAAGCTAAATCGCGTTGCTGTGGATCGGCACGTAGCAAGGAATGTTCTGGATAAATATCATCTAAATACAGCGCAATTTCAGTTGAATCTGCAATCCAACGCTCCTGATCACGTAAAATTGGCAAAAGATTTTGACCGGTTTTTAATTGCGCAAAGGCACGATGCAGACCGGGAATTAAATTATGTGCCACATAATCCAACTCTTTATGATCGAGTAACCAGCGTGCTTTTTCACAAAAATGAGACAAAGGAAACTGGTATAAAATTCGCATAAAATCTCCGCAATTATTTTTTAATTCTGGCTATCAAGATAACCTTTACCGTAAGTGCTCTACTTTAGTCAGGCTATTTTAGAAATACAATGTCCTTTTACTGCAAAAAAGAATCATTCACAACTAGATGCAGTATGCTTTAAAAAAAAATTTCCTGCACAGCGCATCCAGCTAATCTTCAAAACCGAGTAGTTAACTTTATTCTGTTAAAAAATTAGTCGAGATTCTATTTTGGCTGTTTTCAGTAAACATCAAAGCCATGACCTGACTTTGTGCTGGCTTTCATGTAAAATCAGCCACAATTTTTAAATCATACTTTGTGAGTGATTTCATGGGTTTTAATTGCGGTATTGTCGGCTTGCCGAACGTAGGTAAATCTACACTTTTCAACGCTTTGACAAAAGCTGCCATTGCTGCAGAAAACTTCCCTTTCTGTACCATTGAACCAAATACTGGGATTGTGCCAGTGCCCGATCCTCGTTTAGACAAATTAACAGCGATTGTAAAGCCACAACGTGTCATTCCAACGACCATGGAATTTGTTGATATTGCAGGTCTAGTTGCAGGCGCATCTAAAGGTGAAGGTTTAGGCAATCAATTTTTGGCCAATATCCGTGAAACCGATGCCATTGCTCACGTTGTTCGTTGTTTTGAAGATGAAAACGTGATTCATGTGAATGGTAAAATTGATCCACTGGATGATATTGCCACCATCAATACCGAATTAGCATTGGCTGACTTAGAAACCGTGGCCAAAGCCATTACTCGTTTGGCTAAATCTGCAAAAAGTGGCGATAAAGATGCCATTGCGACCAAAGCAATCTTAGAAAAAATCCAACCGATATTGGATGAAGGCAAACCGGCACGTGCCACTGAATTAGATGATGACGAACGTCGATTGGTGCGTGGTTTTGGCCTGATGACCTTAAAACCAACCATGTATATTGCAAACGTGGCTGAAGATGGTTTTGAAAACAATCCACATTTAGATGCAGTGAAGAAATTAGCAGCTGAAGAAAATGCGATTGTGGTGCCCTTATGCAACCAAATTGAAGCAGAAATTTCTTTACTTGAAGATGCAGATCGCGCTGAGTTTTTAGAAGCGATGGACATGGCAGAACCCGGTTTAAATGTAGTGATTCGTGCCGGTTATGCTTTATTGGGTCTACAGACTTACTTCACTGCGGGTGTGCAAGAAGTTCGCGCTTGGACTGTGAAAGTGGGTGCAACCGCACCGCAAGCAGCCGGCGTAATTCACACTGACTTTGAAAAAGGCTTTATTCGTGCTGAATGTGTGGCATATGAAGACTTTGTGCAATACAACGGTGAAGCCGGCGCAAAAGAAGCCGGCAAATGGCGTTTAGAGGGTAAAACCTACATCGTACAAGATGGTGACGTGCTACATTTCCGTTTTAACGTATAAGCGTTGATGGTAAAAGCCCCGACATTTCGGGGCTTTTTTTCGTCTGCTTAAACTACGCTTAAAAAATGCATTAAATAACCAATCAGCTGTCCATGATGATCAATAACAAACAACACTGACACGTTTATGCTGCGCGATTAGCACTAAGCTAAGTACAGGTATTAATGCCTCATCAGAGTAATCCAAAATGAAAAAAATAAGCACGCTTATAGCAGCAGGTTTACTTACCATGCTCAGTGCAACTGCTTTTGCAGCCTGTCCAGCAGGAACAGCATTAGCAGGTGGTTCAGGTCCAGATCATAAAGGTGGAAAATGTGTTACAACCACTCCAATGACCAAACAAGAGAAAATGACTCAACACAATAAAATGGTCAAACAAGATGCCATGAAAACCGACCATATGGCGGCTAAATCCACTAAACACGCTGAAGCGGCAAAAACTCATGCTGCAAAAGCCAAAACCGAGGCAACCAAAGCCAAAGCAGATGCACCCAACACCATGAAAAACCCATAAACCTTCATGCAAAAAGCCAGTGAATTTCACTGGCTTTTTTTATAGTTAAAAAATCATCTCAACAATGAAACTGCCTAGACATGATTAAGGCTAACTTTGATACTGCTAATCATAAATGATCAAGCCAGATGCTTCATCTATCATAAAAAAACCAGTCCAAAAATTAATTTCATCTTTAAATATTAACAATTCATACTTAAGCCAAAATTCATTAAATGGCTAAAAAAAAGGCTTTTTTGCTGAAGAAACTTTAAATGCCTTTCTTTTTCGGATCAGTATTGCCCAGCTCTGGATGACTAATCGCCTCTTTACATTGCTGTTTATCACGTTCGTAATCGGCTTGTTTTTGTTGAAGCGTAGCAGACTGCTCTAAGCTTTCGCGTGCCCAAACATCTAAACTACTTAATGCCTTACGACATAAAGCATATTTACCCTCTGTTACTGAATCGGTCATTTTGACATTAATACGCCAATCCGTGGTTAATTTGCGCACGGGTTTACGCACCTGATCTTCAATCACATCCAGCTTTTGCGCATATACCAAACCATCAATCTGATTCATCAATATCCATGCTTTATTGGCATAGGTGGTGGCATCATTGGTTAACTGCTGTGCAGGTTTAATTTCCACTTTTTTGGCTTCTTCAGAAGGCTGACTGCACGCTTGCAATACAAACAATATGCATGGCAGAGCAATCATGGTGATTGCACGTGATTTAAACGCAAACATATCAGCTGACTCTATAAACATTTCCTTACTATGCTAGTGAATTCGGTTAGAATACTCAATCATCATTTACCTTCATATTCGTCAACGCTCTTAGGTGTATCGTGTCTATACACAACCTCTCCTGTGTACAACCCGCTGGTTTTTGGCAAGGCGCTAAAGACAGTCAAGCAATTATTTTCACCTATCTTCCGGTGTCTTTTGCTTTTGGGGTTTCCGCAACACAATTTGGCTTTACCCCTTGGGAAGCTTTATTTTTATCCTGTTCAATGTATGCAGGTGCCAGTCAGTTTTTAGTGGTGGCTTTACTCGGTAGTGGCACATCCATTTGGATGACTGCATTGACCGTGATTGCTTTAGATATTCGCCACCTGTTATATGGCCCTGCCTTACAAAATCTCATTCAAGATAAGCTGAATTTAAAAAAGACTGCACTCTGGTCATGGGGACTGACCGATGAAGTGTTTGCCTCTGGCATGATTAAACTGTCACAGCGCCGACAAGAATGGTCAGAGTCTTGGATGCTGGGTTTAAGTTTATTTAGCTGGCTGGCATGGGCACTCGGCTCGTTATTGGGTGGACTGTTTGCCGATCAAGTTAGTCACTTGCCGCAATTTTTACAAGCGGCATTGGATTTTCTGCTACCGGCATTGTTCTTAAGTTTCCTACTCGCGGCCTTTGAAAAGAAACATACGTTTTTGGTGGTGGTCTGTTTAATTGTTTCAGCAATTGCCTGTTATTTCATTAATTTATCAGCGGCTATTTTTATTGGTATTTTGTCCGGCATCTTGGCAGGCTTATTTAAGCACTATGTTTTAAAGCAACACGACGATGAATTTGGAGAAGCACATGAATCTTGAAATTATTGTGGTTGGTGTTGTGGTTGGAATTGCCAATTTCGCTTCTCGTTTTGGGCCTTTTTATGTTTTACAAAAACAGCAAAGAAATGCCTCTAAGCGCGGTGCTGTGTGGATCAAAATTGCCTTAGGTAGCATTGGTATTGCCGCGATTAGCGCCATGTTGGTGGTGGCCACTTTACCGCCTTTAATTGCAGCACCCAATAAAGTTTTTGCCATGCTGATGGGTTTTTTAACCTTAACCGGTCTGTATTTTAAATTTAAAAAAATTGTCTTGGCAACCCTGACCTCCGCCGTGGTTTATGGTTTGATTTATACCTACGTACCGCTCTCTTTTTAGCGCATAGTGACGCGAGCAATGACAATTTCAGATACATCTAAAGCTAACGCTAATCGTCGGCTCTAGAGGGATCTGACTTGGCTTCAATCGTTATAGATAAAATTGTTAGACGATATGATTAATTTATGTGAATCAGCGCTTAACACACAGAACAGTTCTGCTATGCTAAAAGCTCAATTTAGCAAGGACGGTTCATATGAGCGTGACCATCGGTACTCCACTTCAAGCTTCTGCGTTTAAGGTTTTATTGTTAGGTTCAGGAGAATTAGGCAAAGAAGTGGTGATTTCTTTGCAACGTTTAGGTGTCGAAGTCCATGCTGCTGACCGTTATGATCATGCACCTGCCATGCAGGTTGCACATTACGCCTATACCTTAAATATGGCTGATGCCGAGCAACTCAAACAGCTGATTGAAAAGGTTCAACCACATTTAATTATTCCTGAAATTGAAGCCATTGCCACCGAGGTTTTGGTGGATATCGAACAACAGAAAATAGCCACCGTCATTCCTTCTGCTAAAGCGGTCAGCTTAACCATGAACCGCGAAGGTATTCGTCGTTTGGCCGCAGAAGAATTGGGTCTACCCACTTCGGCCTATCGTTTTGCCGACTCTTTAGAATCATTTCGTGCGGCATGTGATGATATTGGCTATCCGAACTTTGTTAAACCCACTATGTCCTCCTCAGGTAAAGGTCAGTCTCGCGTTAAGGGTTTTGATGAGGTGGATGCTGCGTGGGAATACGCGCAAACCGGTGGTCGCATTAATCAGGGTAAAGTCATTGTGGAATCACAAATCGACTTTGATTTTGAAATCACCTTGCTCACGGTACGTGCTCAAAATGCTGAAACCGGTGAGATTGAAACCCAATACTGCGACCCAATTGGACATCGTCAAGATGCCGGTGATTATGTCGAAAGCTGGCAGCCACAAATTATGACGCCAGCCGCTTTAGAGGAATCCAAACGCATTGCGAACAAAGTCACCAAAGCCTTAGGCGGTTGTGGGGTATTTGGTGTAGAGCTGTTCATTAAAGGCGATCACGTTTGGTTTAGCGAAGTCTCACCGCGCCCACATGACACTGGATTGGTCACGCTTGCCTCACAATTCCAAAGTGAATTTGAACTGCATGCCCGCGCAATTTTGGGTCTTCCAATTAATACCGCACGCCATAGCGCCGCAGCCAGTGCCGTGATCTATGCTGGTGTAGATGCGGATAATTTATCTTTTTCTGACTTAAATCTTGCCTTATTCAATCCCAACACAGATTTACGTTTATTTGGTAAGCCTGAAGGATTTAAACGTCGCCGTATGGGTGTTGCAACAGCGCGAGCTGAAACCACCGAACAAGCACGCGAACTTGCGCTGCACAGTGCAGCACAAGTGCGTGTCCAAGCACAGTAAATTTGTCTTCTTCTTTACGGATTCTTGTTCATGATCAATACTTCTCCGCTGCTCAATTACGCAACCAGCAACCATGATATTCAAGCCATCAACCAATGGCGCACCGATGCTGAAAAGCAGCTGCAAGAATGTTTTGAAAATGGACAATCCATTCGTGAAGTTATTTTAAGTCGCTCCCACTTAATTGATGAAGCCTTGCGCTTTTTATGGAAACACGCTGAACTTGATCAGACCGATTTAGGTCTGTTTGCCGTCGGGGGGTATGGTCGTCAGGAAATGTTGCCGTACTCCGATGTCGACATTATGATTTTATCCGAAGATGACCTAACGCCCGATCAAGAAAAATTAATTTCGACCTTTATTGCATCGCTATGGGATGTGGGTAATTTTAAACCGGGCATCAGTGTGCGTACTATTGCACAATGCGTGGAACAAGCCACGCATGATTTAACCGTGGCCACCGCGCTGATTGAGTCACGCTTAATTATCGGCAATCCGCACTTGGCCAAATGGCCACGGCGTATCGTGTCCCAAACATGGACGGATAAAACCTTCTTCGATGCCAAAATGGCCGAGCAAGCCAAGCGTCATATTCAGCACAACAATACCGAAAGCAATTTAGAGCCAGATATTAAAACTGCTCCCGGTGGTATTCGAGATATTAATCAAATTGGTTGGATTGCAAAACGTCATTTTCGGGTTAATCGGATTTACGATTTGGTGCATTTGGGTTTTATCTCCGATTTTGAACTGGGTGTCTTAGAAGAAGCCGAAAGCTTTTTATGGGAAATTCGCCATCATTTACATCGCTTAACCAAGCGTGATGAAAATCGTTTACTGTTTGATTATCAGCGTGATATTGCGACTTTGTTTGGTTATACCCGCCCTGAAGGCAAGCCGCCAAACTATCCCATTGAACAGTTTATGAAGCGTTATTATCGTAGTGCGCAGCAAGTCTCGACCTTAAATGAGATGCTGTTGGCCTACTTTAACGAATCTGTCATTACCCCGCGTTTACCGGACTATGAACGAAAAATTGAAGATATTAATGACAATTTTAAATTGGTCGATGGCAAACTGGCGGTGCAACATCATAAAATTTTCTCTGAACGTCCAAGCGCCATTTTAGAAATTTTTTATTTACTGGCCAATCGTCCTGAAATTGAAGGCATTCGTGCACGTACCTTACGGCTGTTAATTTTAGCAGCCAAAGGGATTGATCACAACTATCGCAACAATCCTGCCCATCAAGCGTTGTTTATGGCCATTATCCGCTCGCCGCACCGTTTGTATGAAACCATGTTGGCGATGAAACGCTATAGTGTATTAGGCAACTACATTCCTGCATTTGGGCAAATTATGGGCCTGATGCAATATGATTTGTTCCATATTTATACCGTAGATGCACACACCTTATTATTGCTACGTAATCTGAACCGCTTTAAAGAACCTGAATTTGCCAAAGATTTTCCGGTGGTCAGCTCGGTGTTTCAACGTCTGGCACGACGCGATATTGTCTATTTGGCCGCGTTATTTCATGACATCGCCAAAGGCCGTGGCGGTGATCATAGTGAACTGGGCGCACAAGATGCCATTCAATTTTGCCGCACCCACGGCTTTACCGAACGTGAATGTAAATTGGTGGCGTGGCTGATTCAAAGCCATTTACTCATGTCAGTTACGGCACAGAAAAAAGATATTTCCGATCCCGATGTGGTGCAAGAATTCGCCGAAAAAATGGGCGATATGCAGCATTTAGATTATCTCTACACTTTAACCGTAGCCGATATTAACGCCACCAATCCAAAATTGTGGAACACGTGGCGCGCATCATTAATGCGTCAACTTTATACACAGGCACGCGATGTGATTCGTTCTGGTTTGGGCCGTCCGGTGGACTACCAAATGCTGATTGAGGACACAAAATTTGAAGCCAGCGAACTGTTGGTGAATGATTTTTCTTTATACGATGTAGAAACCGTGTGGCAAGAATTGGGCGATGAATACTTCATTAAAGAATCAGCCGATGAAATTGCATGGCATACACGTGCCATTTTACAACATGGTAACAACACCGAACCGTTGGTTTTGATGCGTGCGCATCGTCAATCCGCACAAGATGCGGTGCAAATCTTTATTTACACTCAAGATCAACAAAATTTATTTGCCACCACGGTTGCAGTATTTGATCGCATGAATCTTGATGTTCAAGATGCGCGTATTATTACAGCAAGTACCGCATTTAGCTTAGACACCTATGTGGTGTTGGATCGTTTTGGAACTTTGCTGACTGATCCCGAACGTCAAGCTACGGTGGTTGAGGCCTTGGTCAATGCACTGAGTCACTCTGATCGCTATCCCGGTTTAATGCAGCGCCGTATTCCCCGGCAATTGCGCCATTTTGATATTGAAAATACCGTTGAAATCACCTTAAATGCAGCCTTACAACAAAACATGGTGGAAATTGCGACCTTAGATCATCCCGGATTACTGGCCAAAATTGGCGGTTTATTTATGATGCAAGGTCTGGATATTCACTCAGCCAAAATTGCCACCTTAGGTGAACGCGCTGAAGATATTTTCTTTGTCACCAAAAAAGAAGGCATTGCGATGTCTGATGCTGAAGCCAAAACCTTTGCTACACAATTAAAATTGGCACTGGATGAGGCGTCTAATCAAGTCTCTGCTCAACACTAACTTATATTTAGCGGTATCGATTTTATGAACTCTAGCTTGTCATTATTGCATCCCTACCCGTTTGAAAAATTAAGCAAACTTTTTCAAGATATTCAAACTGCGGATTTACCACTGATTGCCTTATCCATTGGTGAGCCGAAGCATCCAGCACCTGAATTTGTAAAACAAGCAATCATTGACAACTTTCAGCATTTATCGACCTACCCCAATAGCAAGGGTTTACCTGAACTGCGCAGTAGTATTGCGCACTGGTTAACGCGGCGCTTTGGCCTGAATCAGATCAGTGCTGAAAGCAATATTTTACCGGTCTCCGGTACGCGTGAAGCCATTTTCTCTTTTGTTCAAGCCTTGGTAAAACGCGAAGATACACCGTATGTGGTGATGCCCAATCCGTTCTATCAAATTTATGAAGGTGCCACCTTACTGGCAGGCGCAGAGCCTTATTTCATTAACTGCACTGAAGAAAATAACTATTTGGGCGACTTTGATGCCGTTCCCGCTGAAGTCTGGGCAAAAACAGCTTTACTGTTTGTCTGTACGCCGGGTAATCCAACCGGTGCCGTTTTATCTAAAGATCAATTTAAAAAGCTCATTGCACTGTCCGATCAATATAATTTTGTGATTGCCTCGGATGAATGCTACTCGGAACTTTGGTTTGATGAAGCACCTGTGGGTCTACTTGAAGTGTGTGCCGAACTCGGACGTGACGATTATAAAAATTGTGTGGTGTTTCACTCGCTCTCAAAGCGTTCAAACTTACCCGGCATGCGCTCAGGCTTTGTGGCCGGTGACGCAGCTTTACTCAAACCCTATCTGCAATATCGTACCTATCACGGTGCAGCCATGCCAGTACAACATCAACTGGCCTCTATTGCGGCATGGGATGATGAACATCATGTTGAAGAAAATCGACAGCTGTATCGTGCTAAGTTCGAGCTATTTCAAACTGAATTGGGGCATTTATTGCCGCTTAAGAAACCCGATGCCGGCTTTTATTACTGGTTAAAAGTCGATAATGATGAGACTTTTGCTAAATTACTGATGGAAAAAGCGCATATTAAAGTCCTACCGGGACGCTATCTATCCCGTGATACAGCACAGGGAAATCCTGGTGAAAATCATGTGCGTTTGGCTTTGGTGGCAGACATTACGCAGTGCGAGCAAGCCATCCAGCGTCTGAAAGCTATTTTAGAATAGATTAAATTTAATTATTTTAAGCGGTATTTTTTTAAACATTAAAGGCGATCGATAGATCGCCTTTTTTTATCCTGCTTTAATCCAAAATTACTGCGCCAAGGCGGTTTCTATTTCACTTTGCAGCTCTTCTGGTTTGGTGGTGGGAGCAAAGCGATTTAATACTTTGCCATCTTTACCAATCAAGAACTTGGTGAAATTCCACTTAATGCCATTGCCCAAAATACCTTTACTGTTGTTGGTCAAATAACGAAATAAAATATGCGCTTCTGGGCCTTTAACATCCACTTTGGCAAACATCGGAAAATTCACACCATAATTTTTTTGGCAGAATGCACCAATTTCCTCACTCGAACCAGGGTCTTGCCCACCAAACTGATTACACGGAAAGCCCAACACTTCAAAGCCTTGGTCTTTATATTTATCATATAATTTTTCTAAACCGGCAAATTGCGGCGTAAAACCGCATTTACTGGCAGTATTTACAATTAATAAAACTTTGCCTTGATAGTCGGCAAAAGCTTTATTTTTTCCATCTAACAACTCAGCGTCAAACTGATAAATGTCGGTCATGGATAAGTTTCCTCGTCATTTTTTTCTTGTGTTTTTAATTCTAATGAAGCTGAATTCATACAATAACGTAATCCAGTCGGTTGTGGTCCATCTTCAAAAATATGGCCCAAGTGCGCATCACATTGATGGCACAGCGCCTCGGTTCTCACCATACCATGACTGTTGTCTTGATTTTCATCAATAGCAGCGTTATTGATCGGCTTATAAAAGCTTGGCCAACCGCTGCCGCTGTCATATTTGGTTTGGGATGAGAACAACGCTGCACCGCAACAACGACACACATAAGTGCCTTCTTGCTTGCTGTTCCAATATTTTCCAGTAAATGCTGGCTCAGTGCCTTTTTGTCGCGCAATGCGAAATTCGTCTGGTGATAACTCTCTTTGCCATTCTCGGTCGGTTTTATTGAGTTTTCCCATCACTAACTCCTTTAAATCTTTGACATTCGATGTCATGCTTCAGTAACTCATATTTACGCTAGAGCTAAACAAATATCTAGCTAAATTTCAATATAGATTGTGCTGTTTCAGTAATCTATTTTTTTTACACCGATATGATTGGATACAACTATGTCCGTTTTAGGTAACACTACATCACGCGAAATCAAAAAATCATCCAAACTCGAGCATGTATGCTACGACATTCGCGGACCTGTGTTACGAGCGGCCAACGAGATGGAAGAAGCCGGACATAAAATTATTAAATTGAATATCGGCAACCCCGCCCCATTTGGCTTTGAAGCACCGCAAGAAATTATTAACGATGTCGCGTTAAATCTACCCAATGCAGTGGGCTATACCGACTCCAAAGGTATTTTTCCCGCACGTAAAGCCATTTGCCAGTATTACCAGCAAAAAGGCATTCTTGATATGCACGTGAATGATGTGTATATCGGCAATGGGGTTTCCGAACTGATTGTGATGGCCATGCAAGGCTTGCTCAATGATGGCGATGAAATGCTGGTGCCAATGCCTGACTATCCCTTATGGACGGCTGCGGTAAATTTATCTGGTGGGACGGCCATTCACTATAAATGTGATGAAGAAAACTATTGGTATCCCGACATTGCCGATATGGAACGTAAAATCACGCCCAATACGCGCGGTATTGTGATTATCAATCCCAACAATCCAACCGGTGCTGTCTATCCACGACATGTATTAGAACAAATCGTAACGTTGGCTAAAAAACACGACCTGATTTTATTTGCCGATGAAATTTACGATAAAATTATTTATGACGGTATTGAGCATGTCTCGGTCGCTGCGCTTGCCGGTAATCAGCTGTGTATTTCGTTTAATGGGTTATCTAAAGCCTATCGTATTGCCGGTTTCCGTTCGGGTTGGATGGCTATTACTGGCGATAAATCACGAGCAATGGACTACATTGAAGGTTTAGATATGTTGGCCTCTATGCGTTTATGCGCCAACCATCAAGCACAATATGCCATTCAAACGGCTTTGGGCGGCTATCAGTCGATTAACGATTTAATCCGTCCGGGCGGTCGCTTATATGAACAGCGTAATATTGCGTGGGAAATGCTGAATGACATTCCGGGTGTTTCGTGCGTAAAACCAGAAGGTGCGATGTATTGTTTCCCGCGTCTTGATCCTGAAATTTATCCGATTCAAGATGATGAAAAACTCATGCTCGATCTGTTGCGTGCGGAAAAAGTTTTATTGGTGCAAGGCACTGGCTTTAACTGGCCCACACCTGATCACTTCCGCGTGGTATTTCTACCGGCTGAAAATGAATTACGCGAGGCGATTAGTCGTTTAAGCCGTTTTCTTGCAAAAATGCGCTAATGTCTCACATAAAAAACCGCGTTCTTTAACGCGGTTTTTTATGTTCTGTATTTTCTATTTAAAATTGCAACTTTAGTCAATATTTTGACGTTTATGTTCTGAACCATGAAAAATACAGAACCGCTCGGGCTACTTTTTTATGCATTCTCATGCTATCAAAAAATCTCCACGCATGTTAATTACTATGGTTAATCAACACTAAATAACGGCGAGCATAAGGATGTCCTCGAACAATATTAAACTGAGTATTTTTTTGTGCCTAAGTATGTGCCTTGGGATTGGCATTTTGCGGTTTTCTTATACTGCCTTATTGCCCACCACGCGTGATGCTTTTGGTTGGAGTCTGAGTTTTGCCAGCATCTTGGGCAGTGCCAATTTACTTGGCTATCTGATCGGAGCTTTTTTAGCCATGCGTTTACCCCAAAATAAAATAATGGCACAGGCTATTCAAACAGCTGCCGTTGCTGGCATGATCAGTTTATTTTGTTGTGCATTTTCAGGCTTGAGTGAAGCTTGGTATATTTTTTGGCGTGTACTGTCTGGAATCAGTGGGGGTTTATTAATGATTCTATCGCCAAGCGTGGTGGCGCAGTGCTGTGATCTTCAAGATCGCTTTAAAATTAACTTTATTGGCTTTAGTGGTATTGGCATGGGCGTATTACTGGCGACCTTGTTTTTACCCTATTTAGATCGAATCTCCATCCAAAGTGCATGGCTAATTTTATGCGGATTTGCCTTCATTATTTGTATCATTATGCATCTTTTACTCAAGCCTTTTAAACAGCGTCTATCCGCGCAAAATATACAAACTAAAACAGCATTACCTTTAAATGCATTGTTCTATAGCTTATTGCTGGTCTATGCCTGTAGTGCCTTTGCCTATATCCCGCATTCCTTGTTTTGGATTGACTACTTAAGCCAAGAACAACAACTCAGTTTATTTTGGATAAACTTAAATTGGGTTTTATATGGCTTAGGCAGTGCTTTCGGGGCTTTTTCAGCGTATTTATTGGCCAGAAAGTTGGGTAATTTTACCGCGCTTCGCCTGTTATATAGCGTCTATATTGGTGCTATTTTTATTGCCGCGCTTAGTCCAATGACCGTTTTAACTTTGGCCTCCTCTTTTTTAACCGGCCTACTCAATCCAGCAGTGGTGTTTTTAACCTCTTACACCATTTTGCAGATTTATGGTCTGGCTTATAAAAAACTTTGGAGCATCGCCACCTTATGTTTTGCCGCTACACAATTAATAGGCGGTTTAAGTTTTAGTGCATTACAGCATTTTGCAGTGACCTATCAGCAACAGTTTAGTTTAGCGGCATTGGTTTTATTATTCGGTACATTGCAACTGTTTTGGTTTACCCGAAGTCATGCTTATAAAAGTACGCCACAAACTTAAAGCGAAGCTGTGGATAAATATGGATAAGGATTAATTGCGCCCTGTCCATTTAAATACAGACCATAATGCAGATGAGGTGGAGTGGTTTTGGCATTGCCACTATTGCCTACATATCCAAGAACTTGACCCACTTCTACCCAATCCCCTACTTGAATCTGCTCAGCATAATCATCTAAATGGGCGTAATAATGCCGAGTTAAATCAGGCCCTATAATCCAAACCACTTTCCCACCTAAAGAATCTAGCCCGACTTTCGCCACTATGCCTTGCGTGGTGCTGAGCACTGCTGTTCCGCGTTTGGCAAAAATATCAATTCCTTGATGTTTTCGTCCCTCACTGCGCGCTGCACCCCACGTATCTTGAATTTGACGCGGCTTGATATCTTGAACGGGCATTGGAAGCTGCTGGGGTAGCGCTGTTTGTTGCAATTGCATATATAAAACAGGATAGCGTAGACCTGCCGACTCACCAGAAGCTGGTGGCTGACAGCCAGACAAGAGCATCAGGCTGAATAATAAAACCAAACTGTGCCTAATTTTAAAGGGTTGAGGGTGCATTGAATTTTATCTTTGATTTAAATGAATTATATTTATATTTTAACCCGAATCGCGGATAAGAAATTGACTTGAAAAATAGGAGGACTAGAGCCATCAGTTGAGTTACGACACCAAACCTAAAGCCCTAGTCCTGATGTTTAATAGTACCGAATTATTCTGCGTAATTGATGATTTCTTTCTTAAATTTGAAGCTACTTATTGGGAATTTCTTAAACAAAGCAAGCACTGTTTAAGAATCAGAAATGCACAACTGACGATCTCGGAAATTTGTTTTATTGCCATTTGGTATAAATGTTCTCACTTCAATAATTTCAAAGCCTTTTTCTCATGGTTGAAGCAGGATAAAAGTCATTTATTTAAAAGCTTACCCTGTTATCAACGAGTGATTCACCTGATCAATATGCATCAATTGGCACTACATGCTTTACATGTGGCGATGATGAAAGGTCAATGTAATCAATATCTATGGATTGACTCAACGACGCTACCCGTCTGTAAAAATCAGCGCATTCAACGTCATAAATCATTAGCCAAAATTGCATCTCGTGGCAAAAGCTCGATGGGTTGGTTCTATGGCTGCAAGTTACATCTTGTGATGAATGAATTTGGCGAGATTGTAAACTCAGCTTTATCCAATGGGAATATCGCTGATATTAAAATGGTTGAACAATTGGTTGAAGGCTTCGAAGCAAAGCTTTATGCGGATCGTGGCTATATCAGCCAAGATTTAAAAAGCAAATTAAAAGAACAAGGTGTTGATTTGATTACTTATCACCGAAAGAATATGCAGTCTATTCAACTATCTGCATCAGATGAATATCACTTAAAACAGCGTAATAAGATAGAAACGTTATTCAGCTTATTAAAAGGACAATACAACTTAGTGACGAGTAAAGCTCGAAGTATTCATGGATTTCTAAGTGGAATTTACGCATCACTATGTGCCTATCAATTAACTCATCGCAATAAGCCAACAATTCAAATTATGGAATCATTGGCTTAGGCAGGATTCGGGTTATTCTATGATTAGACTCTGCTTAAAAATACTTTTTTGTGTAATCTAATTTTTGGTGGTTTATATTGGGCACTATATTTTTAATTGTTCTGCTCGATAACTATCCAAATAAAAAACCCGCAATAAATGCGGATTTTCTTTAAACCAGCTGAAGTGAATATTACTGCTCCATATTCTCAATGATTGCCTGACCAAATTCAGAACAACGCAGCAATGTTGCATCTGGCATTAAACGCTCAAAGTCATAGGTTACCGTTTTGGCAGCAATCGCACCGGATACACCGGTAATGATCAAATCAGCCGCTTCACTCCAACCCATGTCACGCAGCATCATTTCAGCAGAAAGCACAATTGAACCAGGATTAACTTTATCTTGACCGGCATACTTTGGGGCAGTACCGTGCGTTGCTTCATAAACTTGAATCGCACCTCCGATATTTGCACCCGGTGCAATACCAATCCCACCCACTTCAGCCGCCAGTGCATCTGAAATATAGTCACCGTTTAAATTCAGTGTGGCAATGACTGAGTATTCAGCAGGACGCATTAGAATTTGCTGTAAAAATGCATCGGCAATTACATCTTTAATCACGATTTCTTTACCGCTCTTCGGGTTCTTAATACTGACCCACGGACCACCATCAATCAGTTTTCCGCCAAAACGCTCGAGTGCGACTTCGTAACCCCATTCTTTAAACGCACCTTCGGTATACTTCATGATGTTACCTTTGTGCACCAAAGTCACACTGGGCTTATCATGATCAATTGCAAACTGAATGGCTTTACGCACTAGACGTTGTGTGCCTTCTTTTGATACAGGTTTAATTCCAATGCCACAGTTTTCTTCGAAACGGATTTTCGTGACGCCCATTTCTTCTTTTAAGAATTTAATAATTTTTTTAGCTTCTACAGAACCTGCTTTCCACTCAATACCAGCATAGATATCTTCTGAGTTTTCACGGAAGATCACCATATCCGTTAGTTCAGGATGATGAACCGGTGAAGGCACACCTTCAAACCAACGTACTGGACGTACGCAAACATACAAATCTAATTCTTGACGTAAGGCCACATTTAAAGAGCGCATACCGCCGCCCACAGGCGTAGTCAATGGACCTTTAATTGAAACCACGAACTCACGTAGTGCTTCAAGCGTTTCTTCTGGCATAAACGAGCCATAAATTTTATCTGCTTTTTCGCCGCAATAGACTTCCATCCATTCAATCGAACGCTTGCCACCGTAAGCTTTTTGCACTGCAGCATCTACCACCGCTTTCATTACGGGCGTAATATCTACCCCAATACCGTCTCCTTCAATGAAAGGAATAATCGGATGGTTGGGCACATTCAATGACAAGTCTGCATTCACGGTAATTTTGTTACCGTCCACAGGAACTACGATCTTCTGATAACCCATAAGATAGGTTCTCCCTCATGTCGCTTGCAAATCTAAAAAAATAATTGCCAATAAGCAATACTTTCAACAGTTCTTAACGCATAATACTTTAATCGAATTTAAGTGTTTTTGAGATTTAGATGGGAAATAACAACATTTCTCCATAAAATAAGCTCAGCTTTTCCAAAATTTATCATTAGCGAAGTAGTCATTTTCTATGAAAATCGTCATTCTTAATAAACCCTATGACGTTCTCTCCCAATTCCGTGCCGATGAGAAACATCAAACCATGGCTGATTTTACTCAAGACCCCGATCTTCGTATCGCAGGTCGTCTTGATTTAGATTCAGAAGGCTTGATGTTCTTAACCGATCACGGTGGTTTGAACCAATTCATCACCAACCCAGCCAGCAAAAAGTTTAAAACTTATGTGGTTCAGGTTGACGGCGACATTACTGAAGAAGCCCTTGAGCAACTTCGTAAAGGCGTAGAGCTAAAAGATGGTATCACTTTACCTGCCACAGCAAAAAAAGTGGATGAACCAGATTGGTTATGGGAACGTATTCCTCCTGTTCGTTTCCGTGCTTCTGTTCCAACCTCATGGGTAGAAATTTCAATTTGTGAAGGTCGTAATCGCCAAGTGCGTCGCATGACCTCCGCGGTAGGCTTCCCGACTTTACGTTTAATTCGTACGCAAATTGGTACGATTAGTCTGCTCAAACTCGGTTTACAACCGGGTGAACAAATCGAAATTGAACCGTTACTTTATCCTGACTTTAAAGATGTTCCTGCGGATAAACCGTATGAAGGTCGCTCGTTTGCGAAAAAGACTACCGGTAAAAAACCGCATTTCTCAATTGCCAAAGACAAAGCACGCGAAGAAAATGGTGAAGCACCAATTAAAGCCAAACGTAAGCTCGGTGGCGGTACACCGCGTATTTGGCAAATGGATGATGCGGATAAGCCACGTCGTAAGACCAATGGTACAACACGTCCAAACACCAAAACCCCGCGTGGTCGTCGTCAACGCTAAGCACTAGATTTTAAAAAAACCGCAGCCTTGTACTGCGGTTTTTTATGCAAAAAATAAAAGTTCAGGCGCGTAATTCACTCATCTATTCCATCAAATTTATTTGATGAGATGTATTCTCTTAGCGAAAAAATATGACCTTCAATTCACCTGATAAAAAATGAAAAATCATCTATTAAGCTGAATCTTCCGTAACAATTTCATCTTTATATAGATTCAGAATCTAAGCCAGCAGCACGGCGTAACATCGATTGCACTTTTTAAAGGAAAATTTACCTGCTATAAATTAGCAGCGAAAAAAAGCCGGCGCATATGCACCGGCTTTTCACATCAATTACTGACTAGATCGTCAGTAGCATCAACTGATCAAACTTGAGCAGCAGCAAGAACAGTATTGAATGTCGCACTCGGACGCATGACGGCATTTACCTTGGCTTGATCCACCACATAGTAACCACCAATATCCGCAGGCTTACCTTGCACTTCTGCAAGTTCAGCAACGATTTTCTGCTCGTTTTCAGCCAATGCTTTTGCAAGCGGAGTAAACTTGGCTTTTAACTCAGCATCTTCGTCCTGTGCAGCAAGTTCTTCCGCCCAATACTTGGCCAAATAGAAGTGACTGCCACGGTTGTCAATCTCGCCAGTACGGCGTGATGGTGACTTATCGTTGTCTAGTAATTTACCAGTCGCTTGATCGAGTGTTTTTGACAGCAATTTAGCGCGCGCATTATTTTCTTTAATGCCCATTTCTTCTAAAGAAACCGCCAATGCCATGAACTCACCCAGTGAATCCCAACGTAAGTGATTTTCTTCGACCAACTGTTGAACGTGTTTCGGCGCTGAACCACCTGCACCAGTTTCGTACATGCCACCACCGGCCATTAACGGCACGATTGACAACATTTTCGCCGACGTACCCAATTCCATAATCGGGAACAAGTCAGTCAGATAATCACGTAGGATATTACCGGTCACTGAAATGGTATCAAGACCACGTGCTACGCGTTCAAGCGTGTAACGCATTGCACGCACTTGAGACATGATTTGAATATCCAAACCAGTGGTATCGTGATCTTTCAGGTATTTCTCAACTTTCTTGATTAACTCATTTTCATGCGGACGGTACGGGTCAAGCCAGAAGATCGCAGGCATGCCTGAGTTACGCGCACGGCTGACCGCAAGCTTCACCCAATCACGAATTGGTGCGTCTTTGACTTGACACATACGCCAAATATCGCCTTCTTCCACGTTTTGCGACATCAACACTTCACCTGTTTCAAGGTCTGTGATGTTCGCTACACCGGCTTCAGTGATCTCAAAAGTTTTATCGTGTGAACCGTATTCTTCCGCTTTTTGTGCCATCAAACCGACGTTCGGTACGGTACCCATGGTCTTCGGATCGAAATTGCCATTCCATTTACAGAAGTTGATCATTTCTTGATAAATACGCGCGAAAGTTGATTCAGGCATCACTGCTTTACAGTCGTAAGGCTTGCCGTCAGCACCCCACATTTTACCGCCACCACGAATCATTGCAGGCATTGAAGCATCTACAATCACGTCATTTGGTGAATGGAAGTTGGTGATGCCTTTTGCTGAATCGACCATTGCAAGTGCAGGACGATGTTCCTGACATGCATGAAGATCTTCAATGATTTCTTCACGTACAGAAGTCGGTAAAGTTTGAATTTTTTCGTACAACACCGACATACCGTTATTGACGTTAATACCCAGCTCATCAAATAACTTACCGTGCTTTTCAAAGGCATCTTTATAATAAATCTTAACGCAGTGTCCAAAAACGATTGGATGCGAAACTTTCATCATGGTCGCTTTAACATGCAACGAGAATAAGATGCCCGCTTCACGGCAATCTTCAAGTTCTTTCTCATAGAATTCACATAGCGCTTTTTTGCTCATGAACATGGAATCGATGACTTCACCATCAAGCAATGCCAACTTCGGCTTAAGCACAATGCGCTCACCGCTGTTGGTGATTAACTCCATTTTCACATTGCGCGGACGATCTAGTGTCATCGACTTTTCGCCGTGATAGAAGTCGCCATGTTCCATATGTGAAACGTGCGTTTGTGACCACTCTTTCCATTCGCTCATTGAATGCGGATGTTTCTTAACGTAGTTCTTGACTGCAGCAGGCGCACGACGGTCAGAGTTACCTTCACGTAATACCGGATTCACGGCCGAACCAAGACACTTGCCATAACGGACTTTAAGCGCCTTTTCCTCTTCGGTGGTCGGATTTTCTGGATAGTCAGGAATAGCATAGCCTTTTGACTGGAGTTCTTTGATACACAAGATCAATTGGCCAACAGAGGCACTAATATTTGGGAGTTTGATAATGTTGGTATTTGGGTCTTGAGTAAGACGGCCTAGCTCCGCGAGGGTGTCTGGCACTTTTTGTTCGTCGCGTAAATAATCCGCGAATTCTGCAAGCACACGTACGGCTACAGAAATGTCAGTTTTAACGATCTCGACGCCAGCAGGCTTAGTAAAGGTCTCAATGATCGGCAGTAGCGAGTAAGTCGCCAACAGTGGCGCCTCGTCGGTCAATGTGTAAATGATTGTTGACTTTCCACCAGCCATATATAGCCCCTTGTGTTGAATTGAGTTTTGAGGGAGTGAGCTTATGGCCCAACCCCTGTGAACCGGTTGTGTTAAACCGATTTGCTTAAATAAAACCTTAAGATTATCGACTTTCACCGCCTTTCAGTCAACGTAAGATCGGTGATAACGACATTTCGCTACGAAATGACACATAGCGCATATTGCTTAAAAATGCTGATATTTTAATCAGAATGTCTTTTTTTTTGAAATATAGCCTCTTTTTAGCGCACAAACATTCACCAAATCGTATGAGCAATGCGCTAAAGCCAGCCTAATGAGGATCTACTGAAACAGCAAAGCTCAACTGGCTACGAACACCAGACAGGTTTAATCAATAGACCCGATCAAAAAAGCTTCGCATACCTATCATCCACCATGCAGCCAAAGCCTAAACTGCAATGTTGCGGCGCATGATGAAGCACCACATTAAAAACTGTCGTGATGAACTATTTTTTATGTCACCATCAAGGATCGATTAACGTCTTTTATGTATATCGCGCATCGAGCCGATTTTATCAGCGTAAATGTGCTGTCCATACAAAAGACTATTCAATCGGAAAGAACAAACGAAATACCACACCTTGTGCAGAATTCTCCACCGAAGCCGTGCCCTGATGTAAATGCATAATCGATTGCACTATGGCTAAGCCCAGACCTCCAGTGCGTGCATGCGCATGGCGACTGACATCGACTTGATAGAATCGATCAAACAAAGAGTTTAAATGCTGCTCGGCAATAAATACATCATGGGTCAGCACGTTAATTTCCAGCTGTGCTGCATGCTGTTCAATGGCAATGCTTATTTTACCATTGTGCAAACCATAATCGATGGCATTAATCATCAGATTGGATAAGGCACGTTGCAACAGTTGCATATTTGCCCATACCTGTACCTGTTTTGCTCCGGTAATTTGCACAGTGATATTTTTATCTTCCGCCACAAATTCAAAATAATCCAGTAAATGAGACAGCACCTCATCGATGGGTACTTGCTGCTTTTCAAGCGTCGATTGACCTTGTTCAGAACGGGCAATAAACAACATATTTTCAATCATTTTGGTCAGGCGATCATATTCTTCTAAATGCGAATATAACAATTGCTCGAGCTCACCACTGCTGCGCGGTTGCGATAAGGTAATTTGAGTTTGCCCAATTAAATTATTTAATGGCGTTCTCAATTCATGCGCAATATCTTCAGAAAACTGCGCCAATTGCTGATAACTGCCTTGGATTTTATCCAACATTTCATTCATGGCTTGACTGAGTTGTTGCACCTCTAAGCTATTCGACTCAAGTGGTATCCGATGTGATAGTTTCTGAGCATTTATTTGTCGAGTCTCTAAAATAAGTGAACGTATGGAACGCAATAAATAGTGTCCAACCCACCAGCCCAATGCACTTAAAATCAATACGCCCAACACACTATTTAAAATGAGTTTCCATACATAGTCTTTGAGAATGCTCTGCATGGGTGCCAGTTGTTTACCGGCAATCAATTGATAAGACTGACCTTCAAAATGCACCGTTTTATACGCCAAACGCGTGGTGGCTTGACGTGCTTGGTTGTCAGTGAATTGTACTTGCGCAGAATATGGCAATGTTGGTAATTGAATATGCAGTGGATTAATCTGAATTAAATTGCGCTGCGAATTATTTAAAATCAGTAAGCTGTCTTCCTGCCCCAGCATATTTTCATAGAGTTTGGGATGTTTGACTAAGATTTGAAAGGTTGCCGCATCATCTAAAAAAAGTTCAATGCGCTGAATACGCGCCGCTAAAATTTGATTTTGTTGTTCGCTCAACATCTGTTGCATATTTTGATACGACAGTCCGGCAATGCTCATAAAAACAATGCAGGAAATGAGTGTCAATGCCACGCTTAATCGCATTTCCAAACTCAAGCGTCGAAAAAAACTCATTCTAATAGACCCAATTTATACCCCATACCACGCACGGTTTGAATTAGTTTGGGATTAAACGGATCATCGACTTTGGCACGTAACCGTCGAATGGCGACGTCCACCACATTGGTGTCGGTCTGAAAATTAATATTCCATACCATTGAGGCAATTTGAGTTCGGGTTAAAACTTCCCCATGATGCTGCATGAGCAATTCCAACAACACAAATTCTTTACTGGTCAGCTCAATTTTTTGTTGATCGCGATATACCGCATGACTGAGACGATTAAGTATTAAGTTTTCAACTTGATAACAGTCTAATTCCGGCTGTGGAATACGTCTTAATAGGCTTTTCACGCGAGCCAATAATTCAATATAGGAAAAAGGTTTAATCAGATAATCATCTGCGCCCAGTTCCAACCCTTTAACACGGTCTAAGACATGATCTTTAGCCGTCAGCATTAGTACCGGAATTTTAGAAAAAGTGCGTAGCGTCTCTAACACGCCCCAACCATCTAATTTAGGCAGCATGACATCCAGCAACACCAAATCAAAAGATTGCTGTTGTAGCAGCGATAAGGCTTCTAAACCGTCACTGGCAATTGTACTGTGATAACCAGATTCATTCAGCCCTTGCGCCAAGAATTGGGCAATTTTGAATTCATCTTCAACAATTAAAATATTCATGCTGTATTTTAACGCTCGTTTATATCGCACAAGATTACAAAAGCGTAATGTGATTGTCATCTCTTGTTTGGAAAATATAGATTACATTAGTTGCTATAGATAAAAACGAATGTGTGAACCCGATGAAATTAATCACCTCGATATTTGCAAGCGCCTTGTTGCCACTACTTTTATCTCAAGTGGCACATGCCGAATTAAAAACTGAATATGTCATGAGCCTCGACATTGCCAATACATTAGCACGTAATGTAATGCAGTCCTGTCAGTCTAAAGCCGCGGCCGTGGTCGTGCTTGATCAGGGCGGTAATGTCATTGCCAGCCAACGTCATGAATCAGTTGGTCCACATAATTTAATTGCTGCACAGCGTAAAGCCTTTACTGCATATTCAAGTAAAAATAGCACACTGGATTTTATGCGAAATGCACAAAAAAACCCTGATGCACAAAATTTAAATACCCTACCTGAGTTGTTATTACTCGGTGGCGGTGTACCGGTGATGTATAAAAAACAACTTTTAGGCGCAGTGGGTGTGGCAGGTTCAGGTGGCTCAGAACAAGACCATAATTGTGCCAGCCAAGGTATTCAAACCACTTTAAATTCACTTTAATTTTATTTTAATTGAGACCATTATGATGAAAAGATTACTGTTAACTGCTGCAACCACACTGGTCGCAAGCTTAAGCTATGCTCAAAACCCACTCAGTGTGCATGTTTTAAATTTACAAGATGGCTTACCATCATCAGAAGTTAAAGTCAGCCTTGAAGAACAGAAAAATGGCAAATGGGTTCAACTTTCTCAAGCGACGACAAATGAGCAAGGACGTATTCCGGCTTTATATCCTGAAGGTAAGAAGTTAGAAAAAGGTATGTATAAAGTGACCTTTAAAACAGGTGACTGGTTTAAAGCGCACAAACAAAAATCATTCTTCCCTGAAGTTCCAGTAATTTTTGAAGTCGATGGTTCGGTCGAGCATTATCATATTCCGCTACTTTTAAGCCCATACGGTTATTCAACCTATCGCGGTAACTAAGTTTTCTGATTGAAATAAAGCTCACACATGTGAGCTTTTTTAATCGCGATAAATATAGCTGAGTAACAAGATGGGTTCTCAATCTGTACGGTAATGTTTATTCACGTGACAAAAAACTAATGACATGCAATCACACTAAAAATAGTAGTTCGTAAAACTGCTGATCATTTACTAAAAACAAGCGTATCTTTCTAGATTATAATTCGGCAAAATCAGCGCTGATCTCTGCATACATATGTATATGAAAATATTTTTTCTTGGTTTATTAACCATTTTTAGCTTATCCATGACCGGCTGTAAGTTGCTTAAAACACATACCATTAAATTAACCAGCTCACCTGTAGTGGTGAATAATAATATTGAGTTTGCCACCACCATCGGCTGGATTTATTTATCTACCACCAATTTAAGCCAAAAAGATCAAGAAATTTTGTTGGGTTTACACCCGTTTCAGTGCTTAGAAATCAAAAGTAGCCAAGATATGAATATACAAAATCGTCATGCATATTTTAATGATTTTAAATTTCGCACCTTGCTCGAAAGCCAACGCGAATGTCGAAAAATTAAAGTCAATCAACGCATCAGCATACGATAAGTAAAATTTATAAATAATTTATTTTTA
Organism: Acinetobacter harbinensis; assembly: GCF_000816495.1. Lineage (GTDB taxonomy): Bacteria > Pseudomonadota > Gammaproteobacteria > Pseudomonadales > Moraxellaceae > Acinetobacter > Acinetobacter harbinensis. Next base: position 1,343,542 of record NZ_JXBK01000001.1, on the reverse strand, counting down.
AAAACAATAATTTAAAGACTTAATTGCTATTCATGCAATCACATTCGCATCAAAAAAAACAGAGCATCTAAATGCTCTGTTTTTGATTTCATATATCAATCAATTCTTAAGCCTTTAACCATTTATCAGCTTTGGCTTGATCTTCAACTTTAAGCTCAACTGTGGTTAAACTGGTTTCAGCCGCTTGAAGTTCAAATTGCATCAACTCATCACGGCGAAACGCATAAACACTATAAGTGCCGGCTTGTTTGACATATTTTGCTAACAATTTTTCAGAGGCTTTTAAGCCATCAATGGCAAGAATCACATCATTGGCAGAAAGACCGACTTTTGCCGCTGCACCGTCACGACGGGCAGTTTGAATCAGTACACCTTCTGGTTTATCCACGACTTTTAAACCAAACGGTAACGCTTGTTCATTTTTAAGTTCAAAAGAAAAACCAAACTCAGGTAATAATTGATCCAGCGGCAATTCATCGGTGGTATTAATCAGGTGATTAATCTGCTCCGCCCAATCTTGTCCAGTCAGCTCACGACACAAATCAAAAATAGTCCGCTCACTAACCTGAATGCCCTGTTGTGCATTTTCATACAGCTTACGCATTAAGGCATCTAAACTTGAACCACGTAAACGTAAGCCCAAGTCCAAACACAGCGCCACTAAACAGCCCTTATTATAATAGCTGGTACCGGCATTATTGGTGTTTTCATCCGGACGATAAAATTTTACCCATGCATCAAAACTCGACTCTGCCACGGTTTGAACAGTACGACCCGGATTTTGCAAATAACGCTCAATTTGTGCTTTAAGCAAAGTCACATAACTTTCTTGATTGATCACGCCGCTACGCAGCAAAATCAAATCGTCATAGTAGGAGGTAAAGCCTTCAAAAATCCACAATAAAGAGGTATAGCCTTCTTTATTTAAATTATAGTGGGCAAAATTTTCCGGTCGAATAAACTTCACTAACCAAGAATGGAAATATTCATGGCTGCATAAACCCAAGAATCGTTGATACTCTTTAGAGGGTTCTAAAAGCTCATCGGCTTGTGGCAAGTCATCACGCGGAGTAATTAAACTGGTGCTATTGGGATGCTCTAAACCGCCATAGCTGTTGCCGGTTGCCATGGTCATAAAGGTATAATTTTTAAAAGGTGCAGAACCAAACATGGCAATTTCTGTACCACAGATTTTTTCTAAATCTTGCTGCATACGCGCAGCATTCATCGCGTGTTTGCCAGAAATCACGAATTCATGTGCAATACCGGCGGCTTCAAAGCTAAAACGACTTTGCTCGGCCAACTCAAAGGGTGCATCAATTAGCTCTGCATAGTCTTTGGCTTTTAAGGTATAACGGCCGCTAACGAAGCTTTTATGTGGTAAGCCTGTCGCCAATTGAAAATGTTTAAGCTCGGGCGGCAAGAATATTTCCACTTCAATCGCTTTATCTTCTTGACCGTCTAAACCAAGACAGACACAGGCAGGATTAACATATAAACGGCTTTGGTCAACATAAGCACCGCGCACGGATAAATCATAGGCATAGACATCATATTCAACCGTAATCAATTCATGATCGGTATTAAACAAACGCCATTTATTCTTTTCAAATTTACTAATTTGTAAAAGACGCCCATCTTCATCATAAGCTTTAACTGACTCAAGATGTTTGGAGAACTCGCGAATAAGGTAACTTCCCGGAATCCAAGTTGGTAACGATAACACTTGCGTCGGGTCGGCTAAAAAGCGCAGTGTCACGTGAATTAAATGCTGACGATAGTCGTCAAATTCGATTTGATAATGCAACATAATGATTGATACAAAATAAAAAAGAGAACTTGGCAATTAGCTTAGCATTTTTTCACAAAGCAATGCAGAACTGTCGCTATTGTCTACAATTCTGACTAGCCATTCGGTAAAAAAAAGCATAGCATGCCCCCATATTTTTTGTATTTTTACGCCAATGGATTGGCGGTTAAAGGAACATCATTGAAAGCTGTCATCTACCTTATCATATCGCTTAGTTTCTTCTGCTCGACACTTGTTAATGCCGCACTCTTAAACCTTGTTCCAGAGAGTGTGGAAGCGCAAGCATGGACTATTCTAGATACGCAATCTGGACAAGTCATTGCCGAACACAATAGTCATGTGCAGCGCGCACCGGCCTCATTAACCAAAATGATGGTGGCCTATATCACCTTAAAAGAAATTCAAGCGGGTCGTTTGCGTAAAGATGAAATCTTAACCGCCACACCGGTGGTTAGCACCGTGATGTGGGATGAGTCGCAGATGTATCTCAAAGCCGGTGAGCAAATTTCAATTGATCATCTGCTGGCAGGTTTAGTGGTGATGTCTGCCAATGATGCCGCAGTGACTTTAGCCGAACGGATTGCCGGTGATGTGCCAAAATTCGTAGCGCGCATGAATCAAGAAGCAAAAGCGCTGGGCATGCAAGATACGCATTTTCAAAATCCCGCTGGCATTACCATGCCTGAACATTATTCAACCGCAGCGGATTTAGCACGTTTAGGTCAGGCTTTGGTTAATCAAACGCCAGATTATTTAAATTACTCTAAACAACAGAGTTTTTCTTATAACAACCGCTTCCACAATGCCACCAATCGCCTGCTAAAACTCGACCCGACTGTTGATGGTTTAAAAACCGGCTTTACCAAAGCCGCCGGTTATAACTTGGCTTTAACCGCCAAGCGCCCAACCATGCAGCCAGATAGTCCTGAACGTCGCTTAGTGGTGGTGGTCATGGGCACACCCAGTGCCGCAAAACGTGCCGAAGTAGCCTACTCACTGATGAATATGGCCTATAGCTATACGCGTAATGAAGTGGCGATTAAAGACAAACAGCTGATTGCTGAATTACCGGTTATTAAATCCACCTTAAAGATGTTTAAACTTGAAAGCCCTAAACCGCAAATTATTACCACATCCCTTTATGATCAACCCTACGCCATAGATTTAAAAACTTATGATATGGTCAATCAGCGGATTATGCTCAATCGTGGTGATGGCATTATTCAAGCGATTGAACCATTACAAGAAACCCAAACCCACTTAAATGTCGAAATTAACCAAAAAACACTGACTGCACCGTTGGCTAAAATAATGCAATTGGCCACTGTACAGGTCTATCAAAATAACCAGTTGATTCAAACCATCAGCCTTGAAGACGACGTACGCATCGAAGAAGCCAATGTTTTACAAAAAATCATCTTTTGGTTTCAACAGCTGTTTACATTTTTCTCTAGTAATGAAGCTGAAGTTAAAACCTATCCACTGGGTTAATCGAACAAAACTTACTGACATTATGTAAGCTGTATAACAATCTTAACCAAAGCAATGAATTAAAGATGGCATATTGAGGCCATCTTTTTTTATCTTTAAAAATAACAAATAGGTTGAAAATGAAATCTCTACATAAAATAGTTATTGTCGGTGGTGGTGCAGGCGGTTTAGAGCTGGCCACGCGTTTAGGTCAAGCACTCGGCAAAACCGATAAAGCACAGATCACCTTGGTGGATCAGAAGCTTACCCATATTTGGAAACCGCTGTTACATGAAATTGCTGCCGGCACCCTCAATCCGCATAGCGAAGAAACCAATTATTTCGCCCATGCTGCTCAGCATCACTACACCTTTGTTTTAGGCAGCTTCAGCGCAATTGAGCCCAACAACAAACGAATCATGCTCAACACGCCATCTTCATCGAAAAGAAACTCAACAACAGACAGCATGTATTTAGATTATGACACCTTAATTATGGCGGTTGGCTCAACTTCAAATGACTTTAATACTGAAGGCGTGAAGCAACACTGTCATTTTCTGGATAGTCGTCAGCAAGCAGAGACATTCCAGCAAGATTTGCTGCATTTATATTTAGATGCACAAAATCAAAGTCAGCATCGCAGCTTAAACATTGCTATTATTGGCGCCGGTGCAACCGGTATTGAATTGGCGGCGGAACTGGTACAAGCCAAACAAAATTTCTTTCATTATGGTCTAAATAAAATTGATCCCAGAAATGTCAATATTACGGTGATTGAAGCTGCCGAACGCATTTTGCCTGCCCTATCCAAAACCAGTGCGCACAATACCATGCAGCAATTGAAAAAATTTGGTATTCAGGTGTTAACTCAACATCGTGTGGCCAAAGTCGACGCCGATACCATTTATTTTACCGATGGCAGCACGGTGCAAGCCGAAATTAAAGTTTGGGCAGCCGGTATTAAAGCGCCAGCGGTATTAGATGCTTTTAAAGGTTTTGAAAAGGATAATATTCAACGCTTAAAAGTATTTGCGACGCTGCAAACTGTATCAGACCCCAATATTTTTGCTTTTGGGGACTGCGCCCATTGCCAACTTGCCGCAGATGAGCCTGCACTTGGCCCACGTGCGCAAGTGGCCAGTCAGCAAGCCAACTTTTTAGTCGCTGCAATGAAAGCGCGCCTTCGAGGTAAAGCTCAACCGATGTTTAAGTTCTCAGATAAAGGCTCTTTGGTGTCGTTAAGTCAGCAAAATGCGGTGGGCGAACTTATGGGGCAAATCAATGTACAAGGCTTTGTGGCCAAGTCCATGTATGTGTCTTTATATCGCCTACATCAAGCCACAATTCATGGTTATGCACATGCCGGCGTGTTAACCGCTAAAGATTTTGTCACAAGAAAAATTGGACCGAAGATAAAATTGCATTGAAATTCTAAAAAACGTCCCTATTATTAGAAAAACGTCATAAAAAAGCGAGAAAACGTAGATTTTTGCTAAATAAGGTCTACAAAATCTGCTTTTCACTTTATGATGTACCCTTAAAAATTTGAATGGACCAATAACATGACTGCTATTGCAAATGACCTCGTGGTTTCTTTCCACTACACGTTGACAAACGCAGAGGGCGAAACTCTCGACCAATCACAAGGTGAACCACTTGCATATTTGCACGGTGCAGGTAACATCATCCCTGGTTTAGAAAATGCTTTATTAGGCAAAACTGTTGGTGAAAAATTCACAGTTAGTATTCCTGCGGCTGAAGGCTATGGCGAATACAATCCAGAACTCGTACAAGAAGTTCCTGCGCAAATGTTCCAAGGCGTAGACAACATTCAACCGGGTATGCAGTTCCAAGCACAAACTGATGACGGTGTTCAAGTTGTAACGGTTAAAGCAATTGAAGGCGACAACATTCTTGTTGATGCCAACTTCCCACTTGCTGGCCAAGATTTGACCTTTGACGTTGAAGTGATTGAAATTCGTGAAGCGTCTGCTGAAGAATTAGAACATGGTCATGTACACGGCGCAGGTGGTCACCACCACTAAGATCGTTATGATCAAAAAAAGGCAAAGTTTTTACTTTGCCTTTTTTATGGCTAAAAAAGATCACCGATTTCTTATTTTTGATTTAAATCACTTTAAGGGGCTTTAAAAAATCAAGCTCGAATCAACAGATATCCTTTAAAGCAGTAGCTATAAAAATGCTGCGTTTAATCCGCAGCATTTTAATCGATCCAAGATTATAAATAATCGCCTTCACGTTCTGGCTGATACAGCACTTTTTCAATTTTCACTTTCATTAAATGACCATCAGGCTGCGGCCATTCAATTTCCTGACCTTCAGCTAAGCCTAAAATGGCCGCACCAATCGGTGCAATGACATTCACTTGACCTTTATCACCGCGGAAATCATGCGGATAAACCAAAGTAATTTCCATGGCTTCAACAGCAGGTGCAATCACAATCAATACGCGCGCATTCATGGTGACTACATTTGCAGGGACATCTTGCGGAGCGACCACATCTGCACGCGCCAACTCATCTTCAAGATGCTCCATGGTCGGGCTGAGTTTAGCTTGATGATCCAGCATGGTTTCTAAACGCTGTAAATCTTGTTGTGAAATAATAATCGTGGGTTTAGCCATTTACCTGATTCCTTTGAACGAAAGATGTCATTACAGCAACAGCAAAATGATTTATATCTTTTATGAACTATTATTCTGTCATAGCAGAAATATAATATTTGAAGAATATGACTTTTAGATATCTATAAAAAAAGCCCCTTTTGAGGGGCTTTCTCAAGTTACTGGTTATTTTGCATAAACTGGGAATTTAGCACACACTGTTTCAACTTTTGCTTTAACCGCATCGATCACAGCTTCGTCGCCTTTAGCATCTAAGATGTCAGCAATCCAACCCGCCAAATCACGTACTTCAGCTTCGCCGAAACCACGTGTAGTAACTGCAGGTGTACCAATACGAATACCTGAAGTCACAAACGGAGAACGCGGATCATTTGGAACTGCATTTTTGTTTACAGTAATATGCGCTGCACCTAACCACGCATCTGCTTCTTTACCGGTCACATCTTGTTTAATCAGTGACAATAAGAACAAATGGTTTTCAGTGCCACCCGATACAATATCATAACCGCGAGCGATTAACACTTCAGCCATCGCTTTAGCATTTACCACCACTTGTTTTTGATATTCTTTATATTCTGGTGCCATTGCTTCTTTAAAGCAGATCGCTTTAGCTGCAATTGCATGCACCAATGGACCACCTTGGTTACCTGGGAATACAGCAGATTGCAGTTTTTTCTCAATCTCTGCATTTGCTTTGGCCAGAATTAAACCTGAACGTGGGCCACGTAGAGTTTTATGGGTCGTCGTGGTGGTTACATCGGCAATTTGCACTGGGCTTGGATAAACACCCGCTGCAACCAAACCTGCAACATGCGCCATATCAACAAATAAATAAGCACCCACTTTATCCGCAATTTCACGGAAACGTTGCCAATCTACAATTTGGCTATACGCCGAGAAACCTGCAACGATCATGCGTGGTTTGTGCTCTAAAGCCAAACGCTCTACTTCTGTATAATCAATTTCACCGGTTTCAGTGTCTAAACCGTACTGAATAGCATTATAGGTTTTACCTGAAAAGCTAACTTTTGCACCGTGAGTCAAATGACCACCGTGAGCAAGGCTCATGCCCAAAACCGTATCGCCTGGGTTTAACAATGCCAAGTAAACAGCCGCATTGGCTTGTGAACCCGCATGTGGTTGAACGTTTGCATAGTCAGCGCCAAATAATTCTTTAGCACGGTCAATAGCCAATTGTTCGATGATGTCTACATATTCGCAACCGCCATAATAGCGTTTACCAGGGTAGCCTTCCGCATATTTATTGGTCAGTCTTGAACCTTGCGCTTCCATTACTGCTGGAGAACAATAATTTTCAGAAGCGATTAGCTCGATGTGCGCTTCTTGGCGCTCATCTTCAGCAGTAATTGCTTTGGCTAATTCTGGGTCAAATTCAGAAATCGAGATATTGGCAAACATTAGCGAGGTCCTATAATTAGGGCTTTTAAGCCGTGCTAAGATTGGCGCGTATTGTAGCATGAAGTTTATAAATATCGAGAATGAACTTTGTTCAGTTTTAAATAAAAATAGCTCATGTTTAATTAAAAACATGAGCTATTTATGTCAATGCAAATTATGGAGTAGGTGTTGGCATCATCTCTTTAACATCATTCACGATATTATCAATATTTGAGGTATATGCGCTCGTATGATCCCAAAGCCCAATTCGATAATTTTTATCCTCTATAACCGTTCCATTGGATCTCGCCGAATTAACCAGTTTATCAGTGGCAACTTTAGGAACTGTAGTATCCAATTGACCCTGATAAATCTTAATCGGTGTAGTTACTTTCACTGTTAATGGTTGAGCCGTTTTGTTAATAAAAGTTGCCACCATAGGTACTTGCATAAAATTAGTCTGGGTTAGATAACCTGATAACGATGGATTAGTTGGGTATACCGCATCCATTTGTGCCGCAAACTTTCCACCTAATGGCGGAGCGCAAATCGTAGTTGCATCAGCCGCAGTGATTGCCGCCTCAGGCTGAAACACTTGTGTATACGTTGCGGGATTTAGTTGACTTTGCATACCTGCTACAATCAATGCAGCATAAGTATTTAATGATGCATATATGCCTATTTTATCAGCGGGAGCTAGAGTCTTCGCATACTCGGTACCAAAATCAAAAATCGTATCGAGATTAGAGGCCGGTGCAATAGCGATCGTTCCCTTATAATCAAGTTTTGCTCTTGACGCATATTGCGCAGCACCCAAAGCTGCATGCCCGCCTTGAGAGTGTCCCACCGTTACCCACTGGCGAGCAGTTTTTTTACCTTGTTTGTCTAAATAATTACGTGTTGCCACCACAGCATCGGTAATTGAATACGCCTCACTTTTTAGATTCAGGAATGGATGAGATTCTTTTCCGCTCGGTTCTCCCAAACCTTCATAATCTGGCGCTACCACCACATAGCCGGCTGCCAATAACTTTTGCAGAAGATATTGAGTACCATTTAAGCCTTGCTGACTTGGTGCACACTTATCGGCCACTCCAGTCGTTCCATGCGCCCATGCCACAATCGGCCAACCATTTGCAGGTTCAGGCGTTTTAGGCACAAATACCAAAGCGGTTGCCATGACTTCTTTATTATCGACCCCAAGCATTTTATAAGTCATTAACTGACTATCTGCCGCGGCTTCAGACATACCATCTGCGTCATACAATTCCACCCTTACCACTGGATCTTTTATAGTATTTACCGGAACATCATTACTCGGTGCCAAAGTGATTGAATTATCATTATCACTTCCGCAAGCAGTTAGAAAAAGCACGGAACTGGTCATTAACATTGTGAGCAATGTTTTTTTCATGTTTGTATTTCCTTATACATTTTTTGTTGTAATGAACTAAATTATGATCAATATCAATACCTTTATTTTTTAGTTTTCACAATAGATTTTAAAAATAAATATAAAACCATGCATGTAAATTGAACACCAAAAAATTACAAGATATTGTTTTTAAACAATAAATTAATAATATTTTATTTAAAATTCAAAAATCAGAAAAAAGTTACTTCTTGTTATTTGGCTATATATAGATGATATATATTTTAAAAAGTTGAATTTTTCTATATAGTGATGTGGATCTATGATTTTAGACCACGTCTATAAGTGATAATCTACTCCCCAATAAGCATGGGAAATGCTTGTTTCTGGAGTCAACCATGACACGAAGAAAACGTCGTAATCACTCAGCAGATTTCAAAGCTAAAGTTGCTCTCGCAGCAATTAAAGGCGACCACACACTCGCTGAGCTTTCTACTCAATTCGATTTACATCAAAATCAAATCATTGATTGGAAAAATCAACTGCTTGAGCAATCGATCAATATTTTTTCACGACCAACAGCACAACAAGAACCAGAGATTGATCTTAAAGCTTTACATGCCAAGATAGGACATCAGGCATTGCAAATTGATTTTTTAGAAGGTGCACTCAGAAAAACAGGGCAACTGAGCGGCAAAAAATGATCGATAAGACCCATCAACTTTCGGTACGACAACAATCGCAATTGATTCAAATCAATCGCAGCACGTTGTATTACAAGCCCAAAGAGATTTCATCAACTGATTTGAGTTTAATGCGTCTAATTGATGAAATTCACATCGACTACCCATTTATGGGCAGTCGAATGATACGAGACATGCTACAGCGTCAAGGATATCAAATAGGTCGGCGTAAAGTCCGACGTTTAATGCGCTTGATGAGAATACATGCCTTGTATCCAAAGCCCAATACCAGTAAGCCTAATCTTGCACACCGTATTTTTCCATATCTTTTGAAAAACATGGTTATAGATCACTCTAATCAAGTCTGGTGTACAGATATCACGTACAT
>NZ_JXBK01000001.1:1292062-1333379 GCF_000816495.1 Acinetobacter harbinensis | reverse complement strand
AATTTAAATATTTAGAGCGGATTTATCACTTATAAAACTAGATTGAGTGGTCTAATTAACGGAACCACATCAATAGATACAACATATCAAGACCCCATTATAAAAAATTATGATCAGCCTTCCAATTGAATTGCAAGCCATTAAAAATATTTCAGTATTTATATAACTCAGTATTTAAAAAATTTATCGTCCTTATTTTGAGTTTTCAGCACTTTATATTCCGGTCTTTATTTTATAAAAAGTAACCATCAGCACTAACTTGTAGATAGATGCTGATTTAAACACCATGCTCTTAGCTAAATAGCAGTTAATTAAGCTGCTTAAGGGTTTTCAGTTTGTATCTGTGCAATTGAAAGTGTTAAATTTATTCAAACTTTTGCTCTTTTGGATTCGGTCATGCAAGCGATTATTCTCGACACAGAAACCCATACGTTAAATGGACAACCCATTGAGATTGCCTATGCACCTGTTCAAATTGATGCAGGAAAGCTAAGCTTAGATAAAACACAGATTTTTGATCAACTGTATAGTGTCGACGAACCCATTTCGTTTGCAGCAATGGCGGTGCATCATATTTTAGAATCAGAGTTGGTCGATCAGCCGCACTATACCAGCTTTAAACTACCGCCTGAAACGGTGTATATGATTGGGCACAATATTGATTACGATATTCGTGCTATTGAAAAATGCGGCGTCGATACCTCTCACATTAAAGCCATTTGTACGCTGGCTTTGGCACGTTTAGTTTGGCCGGATGCAGAAGCACACAATATTTCTGCACTTATTTATATGATCACCAACGGCAGTGACAAAGCACGCAGCATGATTAAAAAAGCCCATCGTGCAGATATGGATATTATTTTAACTGCCAATATTTTAATGCATGAAATCCATCATCTCAAAATTCAAACGCTGGAAGAATTGTATCAAGCCTCAGAAGATGCCCGTATTCCGCGCACTATTAATTTTGGTAAACATCGTGGTACGGCTATATCTGCGTTACCAGCAGACTATATGCAGTGGTTACTGCGTCAAGAAGACTTAGACCCTTACCTACGTAAAGCCATTGAAACTGCGACGTTGGCTAAAATATAGCTTTAAATGGCGAATAATATTTCTGGCAGCTGTCCTAATAAGTTTTTAGCGGCAGCTATAAGCTGAAGATATTAAGATTTTTAAGTACGATCAAATCCATTCAGCAATAAGCTAAATATTAAACTTGACGCATTTAGGCAGACTATTTAATAAATTTTTTAAAGCAGAATAAGAAAGCCCGCATCTCTGCGGGCTTTTATGTTGGAAGGCTAGTGCTGATTTATTGTTTCTACCTAAAGGTTGAAAACTCAACGAGCTGTCATTTATCCGTCCAACTACTATGTAGCGTCTTCACGACCTACTGTAGGTCTAATATAGATCTGAAAATAATCTTAAGCAAGTCTGCTCAACATTTATCCACATTATTCAAATAAAACTCTCATTGAATTAATTTTGAACTGTGAATTTTATATAATAAAATATTAAAAATGGTGCGCTCAGCGGGACTCGAACCCACGCCACAGGCTTCGGAGACCTGTACTCTATCCAGTTGAGCTATGAGCGCGCGCTGCACATCATAACAAAAAAAATCAAAAGGTAAAGCAACTATCTAGAATTCATCATTTTTCATGTTCATACTTTATACAAACCTACGCAAGCACCCTATACAATCCCGCCTTATTCACTTGGTTTATTGCTCAACTTCACTCACAATACGCTTACTATTCACCATGTGAGAATTTCATGACTGATGCTCTGACCTTGAGAGACCTATCTAAAACGTATCGAAATGGTTTTCAAGCACTAAAAGGGGTGAACTTGAGTGTGCCTGAAGGTGAGTTTTACGCTCTTCTTGGGCCGAACGGCGCAGGTAAATCAACCACCATCAGTATCATTAGTTCACTCACAAAAAAAAGCTCGGGCACGGTCGAGATTTTTGGCCATAATTTGGATACCCATCCATCTGCCGCCAAACAATGTTTAGGAATTGTGCCGCAAGAATTTAACTTTGGACAGTTTGAAAAAACTTTTGATATTTTAGTGACCCAAGCCGGTTATTACGGTATTCCGAAAAAAATTGCCCAACAACGTGCTGAAGAATATTTAGAAAAACTGGGATTATGGGATAAGCGTGCCGTTCAAGCGCGTATGTTATCAGGTGGCATGAAACGCCGCTTAATGATTGCACGCGCCATGATGCATCAACCTAAACTGCTTATTTTAGATGAACCCACCGCAGGTGTAGATATTGAACTACGCCGCTCGATGTGGGACTTCTTGACCGAGATGAACGAACAAGGCACCTCGATCATTTTGACCACTCATTATTTAGAAGAAGCTGAAATGTTGTGCCGTCGAATTGCCATTATTGATCGCGGTGTGATTAAAGAAGACACCAGCATGAAGTTATTTTTAAATCAAATGAGTGAGCAGTCTTTTATTTTTGATTTAATAACCCCCATTCAAGCACCGCATATTGAAATTATTGGCGTCCGTTTTAATTTAATCGACCCTGTGACCCTAGAAGTAACCATGGGCAAAGATTATAGTTTAAATCAGCTGTTTCAACTTTTAGAAGCACAAGACATTCAAGTACACAGTATGCGCAATAAATCGAATCGTCTTGAAGAGTTGTTTGTAAAATTGGTTGAGAAAAATCTTGAAGGAGCGGCGCAATGAACTTTACTCAATTAAGTGTTGCGCTGTATACCTTGGTGCATAAAGAAATCCGCCGTTTTATGCGGATTTGGCCCCAAACCTTATTACCACCAGCCATTACCATGAGTCTGTACTTCGTAATTTTTGGTAATTTGGTCGGTTCACGAATTGGGCAAATGGGTGGCTTTAGCTATATGCAGTTTATTGTGCCCGGTCTGATTATGATGGCGGTGATTACCAACAGCTACTCCAATGTCTCCTCCAGTTTCTTTAGTGCAAAATTTCAAAAAAGCATTGAAGAGTTGATTATGAGCCCCGTTCCATTGCACATGATTCTGTGGGGTTATGTGATTGGCGGTATCTGCCGTGGTGTGTTGGTGGGTATTATCGTTACCGCGATGAGTATGTTCTTTACCGATCTGTATATTACCAATTGGTTTGTGACAATTTATACCGTCTTGGTGACCTCGTTATTATTCTCACTCGGTGGACTCATCAATGCGGTATATGCCAAATCATTCGATGATATTTCAATTATTCCCACTTTTGTATTAACTCCCCTGACCTATTTAGGCGGAGTCTTTTATGCCATTAGTGCATTAAGTCCTTTTTGGCAAAATCTCTCTTTAATTAATCCGATTGTATATATGGTCAATGCTTTTCGTTTCGGCATTTTAGGGCATAGTGATGTTAATGTTTCACTGTCATTAAGTATCATTACGCTCTGTTGCGTTGCGCTTTATGGTATTGCCTACTATTTACTTTCTCGTGGCTCAGGAATGCGTGAATAATGAGTGTAGAACTATCCTTATTAGGTCAAGACACCAATTACCCAACAGAATATCAACCGGATATTTTATTTCCCATTGCACGTGCGCCTGCGCGTCAAAATTATGCGCATGTTGAGGGTATTCAACAAGGGCTTGATTGGTGGCATATCTTTGAAATTTCTTGGTTAAATGCTGCAAGTGTTCCACAAGTGGCCATTGGCCGTATGACCTTACCTGCATCCTCTAAAAACCTGATCGAATCAAAATCGCTAAAGCTGTACTTTAATAGTCTGAACTTTACGCAATTTGACTCCAAAGAAGCTTTTATTGCGACCGTTGAAAAAGATTTATCCATAGCCGCAACTGCACCGGTAACGCTACAGTTGTTTGATGCTGATGATTTAGCGATTTCTAAACCTGAGGGATTATGTATTGATGATTTAAGTCCAACACGCTTAGAGCGCCATCCAGATGCCAGTTTATTAAAATTAGATACAGAACTTGCCGAAGAAGGTGAAATTCAACTGTATTCTCACTTACTGCGCAGCAATTGCCCTGTCACGGGTCAACCCGATTGGGGCACAGTTTTTATTCGTTATCAGGGCAAAAAACCTTGTTATCGCAGTATTTTAGCTTATATTATTTCCTATCGTCAGCATAATGGTTTTCACGAGCAATGCGTGGAGCAGATGTTTGCGGATCTTTGGCAAAATCTGAAACCAGAAAAACTGATGGTATATGCAACCTATACACGTCGGGGTGGATTAGATATTAATCCGTGTCGTGTATCGGATTTAACATGGATGCCTCGCCCCATTCGTTTGGCGCGACAATAAAATGAAGAACATTGAGGTTTTTTAATATGCCATTTTTTGGTTTTATTCCTTCTAAAGAATTACTGAGCACCATTCAAACGGCGCAGCAAAAGAAAAATTCAACCGAACCGCTTTATCCACTGCGGGACAAAACAGCCTTATTAATTAATGAAGAAATTATTGATGCTATTTTGACCGAATTGGTACGTCGTTTTCCTGTCAGCGATAAACGGGATAGTGCAGAAAAACTGGCGGGCTATATCAAGTCAACCGTGGCGGTATTACTGAAACAGTTGATGAGCAAATCGTCGAATGATGTGGTACAACAATCGATTGAATTTTCTGAAAAAAGTCTATTTAAGGATGCAGAAGGCAACTTTCGTGTGGGCGAAGCATTAGATGCAAGTTTAGTGACCAATCTTAAGCATAGTTTTGCTGAAATTAAAGCCGGCAATGAGGTGAACAAAGCTGCTTTAACTGAATACTATAAACAGTTTTCAGAAGCCACCGTGCGGCATTTTATGAATGACTTTAATAAAACCCTCGATTTGGGCATGATTAAACGTAAAGCGGCTGATATCGGTTCTGCAACCGTGATTAAAGCGGTGCATATTGCTGCAAATAAAATTATTCCGCATTTAAGTAAAGATGAATTAAGGGTCATGGCAGAATATCACGACACGTTATTTCATTATTGATCTGATCTTAAATGAGTTTACCGTCCTAAAAGCCCAGCAATTGCTGGGCTTTTTCTTGCAATATCCGGATATAGATTGTCTAAAGATTGGTTTATGTTAGCATCGCCTGTGTATTGATCTATTCTTAAAATATCGCATGTCATCTCCTCCGCAGTATAAATTTCTTAGACACGCGCCACGTGATGGCTTAAGCACCCGTATGCTGCCATCAAAATGGCAACGTTTACACATCGACCCATGGTTAAGCCTGTTTATCTTTTTAAATGGCTTACTCGGACTAACAGCACTTTATAGCGCTTCTGCACAAGATCTTGATTTGGTCTATAAACAAGCCATGAGTTTTGGTATTGGTTTCTTGCTGATGTTTTTTATTGCGCAAATTCCGCCCAAAGTGTTTCAAGCCTTTTCGCCCATTTTTTATCTGTTTAGCCTGTTCACTTTAATTGTAGTGATGCTGTTTGGGGATGCACACATGGGCGCACAACGTTGGATTGATATTCCAAGCGTAGGCAGTATTCAACCCAGTGAATTTATGAAAATTGCCATGCCGATGATGATCGCTTGGTATTTAGCGCGGCATCCACTGCCGCCTTCTGCATTGCGAATTTTCAGTAGCCTGATTTTAATTGCCATTCCACTGTTGATGATTGCCAAACAGCCAGACTTAGGTACAGCTGCCGTGGTACTGGCCAGTGGCATCTTTGTACTGTTTTTAAGTGGTTTGTCGTGGTGGCTCATTGGCAGTGCGCTCGCGGCCTGTGCTTTAGCTGGGCCTGTACTTTGGCAATTTGTCTTACATGACTATCAAAAACAGCGCGTGATGACTTTATTTAATCCCGAAGCAGATGCCTTAGGTGCAGGATGGAATATTATTCAATCCAAAACTGCCATTGGCTCGGGTGGATTTTCCGGTAAAGGTTTTTTAAACGGCACTCAGTCTCATCTACACTTTTTACCCGAAGGTCATACCGATTTTATTATTGCGGCCTATTCTGAAGAATTTGGCTTTATTGGTTTATTGATTTTAATTGTTTTATATTTTGCTATTATTTTTAGAACACTTCACATCGGGTTAAGTTGTTTTCACAACTATGGTCGCTTGCTTGCAGGCGGCTTAGGTTTGTCGTTTTTTGTATATGTATTTGTTAACGCTGGGATGGTCAGTGGTATCTTACCGGTGACAGGTATTCCGCTACCCTTTATGAGCTATGGCGGTACGGCAATTATTACTTTAATGGCGGCTTTTGGCGTTGTGATGTCGATTCATACCCACAGATAATATTTTTGGAACTTTGAGCAATATGTTAAATACCCACGTTTATAACAAAATTAAGCGTCTTCCGTTACTGCTGGCTACGTTATCCATTACCAGTTTCTGCCAAGCCAATGATTTTTATACTCATCCGAGCTATAACAGCTTTAAACAAAAAACCATGCAGAATTATAATCTAACTGCTGAACAAATTGATTGGGCTATGAATGGCTCAAAGAATCTACCCAACATTATTAACATTATGAACCGTCCGGGTGAAAGTAAGCCATGGTATGAATATAAAACCAATTTCATGGCGGAAGGCACTATTCAACGGGGTATTCGTTTTAAAAATCAATATGCAGACACGTTAAATCGCGCTGAACAGCAGTTTGGTGTACCTCAAGCCATCATTTTGGGTATTTTAGGCGTAGAAACTGGTTTTGGTGCCAATAAAGGTAATTTTGTCACGCGTGATGCCTTGGCCAGTTTAGGTTTTGGCTATGAACGTCGCGCACAATATTTCCAAGATGAACTCTCCGCTTTAATTGCTTGGTCCTATAAAGATGGCGTGCCCACCAATTCTGTAGTCGGCTCTTATGCTGGCGCAATTGGCTATCCACAATTTATGCCAAGTAACATTCCAAAACTAGGAGTTGATTATGACGGCAATGGTCATATTGACCTTCGCAATTCTGCAGTCGATGCCATTGGTTCAATCGCAAATTATCTCGCACAGTATGGTTGGCAACGTAATCAACCTATCGGCTTTGCTGCACGTTATAACGGCAATACACCGGATGCTATTATTGCCAAAGATTTAGAGCAACCAACTCCGTATGGAGCACTGAAAAATCAAGGTATTAGCCCAATTAATCCGTTGGTTAAAATTGATGACTTAGACATGGTCAATGTCATTCAATTGCAAGAAAGTTATGGCCCGATTTACTACATTACCTATCCTAATTTTCAGGTCATTACCACCTATAACAAAAGTCGCATGTATGCCACTGCAGTGTGGCAATTGGGTACAGAAATTGCCAACCGTTAACATTTGAATTTACTCAACGCAAACAAAGTCAAGCTTTTTTTGCGACCTGATGCACATAAATAGAGCTATTAAAACACCTTGTTACAATATTGATTAATATTTGATCAAGCAATGTTCTATTTATGTCCTTTTTGTAATTATTTTAAGTAAAAACTAGACAGCTTTAGTGTGGCATGAATATTATCCATTTCGTCAAATGTAGTTGCAAAAAAGAATTAACAGACCCGATTGCTTATATTTCAATAAGTTAGGTGAAATTAAGTCAACAGTCTTTAGGAGTTTAATAATGCAGTCCACGCTTAAGTATGTTTTAGCTTTAACCACCGCCTTTGCTTTGAGCCAATCTCAAGCAGAAATGGTGCAATCATCATTTAACACCGATAGCGATAACTCTCGTTTAGCGGCACGTGTCATCAATAAAGACGCACAAAAGTTTAATTCACACTTTTCAAATTTAAACAGCCTTTCAATCACTGAGCGTTCTGGCGATAAAATCCGTCGTCAAACGATTGCAGCAAAAATTGAAATCCCTGAAGATGAGCCTTCAGTGATTGAAAAGTTAAACACCGTCGCATCTAACACTGTGCGCAAATTTAGCCAAACTGGTGCAGCTTCTTGGTATGGTCGTCAATTTCATGGCCGTAAAACAGCCAGTGGCGAAACATTCGATATGAATGGCTTAACCGCAGCACATCGCAGCTTACCGCTGAATTGCTATATCCGCGTAACCAACAAAACCAATGGTCAAAGTGTTGTGGTAAAAGTCAACGATCGTGGTCCATTCCATGGTAATCGTGTGTTAGATTTATCTTACGGTGCAGCGAAGCAATTGGGTATTACCAATGCCGGCACGGCCAAAGTAAATATTGAACGTGTAGATGGTCCAAATTCATAAGCTCAGCAACGACTTCTAATATATTTGACGTAAAAAGCCACTTGATGTGGCTTTTTTAATCGCTGAATAAACCTTTGTTTTAAATCTGTGCGTGATATGTTAATAATATAGTCTATAAATAATAATAATAAGTATTGAGGATGAATATTATGTCAGATACGCAACAGCCTACGCGCTCAAGATTACTCTTTAAGGGATTGGCCCTCTCCTTACCGCTGACCCTCCTCAGTGCATGTACGCACTTCAGCAGCACACAACCTTCCTCTGTAGCACAAAACAACCAAAGCTTATTGGTTTATGGTGGTCCCATTTTAACCATGCAAGGCATGCAACCCACTTACGTTGAAGCGCTATTGATTCAGCAAGGTCGTATTCGCTTTAGTGGAGACCTTGCACAGGCACGCAAAATCTCTCCTCACGCACAAAGCATCAACTTACAAAAGCGTACCGTCATTCCGGGCATTATTGATGCGCACAGCCACGTCAGTGCTGTTGGCCTGCAACAAACCGTGGCCAACTTATATGCCCCACCCGATGGAACCGTCACTGACATCCCTTCCCTGATTATGAATATAAAAAATTGGCAAAAGAATAATCCAGAATTTATTCAAGCCACCTCGGGCTGGATTATGGGCAATGGCTATGATGATGGACAATTAAAAGAAAAACGCCATCCGACCGCAACCGAATTGGATCAAATCTCTAAAGATCAACCGGTATTAATTTTACATCAGTCTGGACACTTGGCGGTGGCCAACCACAAAGCCTTAGAGCTTTTAAACATTGATGCCAATACGCCTAACCCTGAAGGCGGTGTAATTCGACGCGTCAAAAATTCGAAGCAGCCCAACGGTGTATTGGAAGAAAGCGTCGTTTTTATGGCTATGATGCAGGCATTTAAAACTGTGCCACCAGACATGATGGAGAAAATGGCCCTTAAAGCAATTGATACCTACGTAGAAAATGGCTACACCACCGTACAAGAAGGTCGTGCAGATGCAGGCACCACCGAATTATGGCGCAGTCTAGGTCAACAAGGAAAATTACACATCGATTTGGTGTCTTATCCAGACCTGATGAATGAGCAAGCCTATATGCTTAAGCATGGCACCAGTCGAATGTATGATCACCATTTTCGTGTGGGCGGGGTAAAAATTAGTTTAGATGGCTCACCTCAAGGGAAAACTGCGTGGCTAACCAAACCCTACTTGATTCCACCTGAAGGTAAACCTAAAACTTATGCCGGTTATCCGGCTTACCCTAAAAATAAAACAGTACAAGATGCGATTAATTTAGCCTTTGAACATCAATGGCAGATTTTAGCGCATGCCAATGGCGATGCCGCAATTGATCAATATCTCAATACCATTCAAAAAGCCACAGGCCAGTATCCAACGCTTGATCGGCGGAATGTGATTATTCATGCACAAACCATACGTGAAGACCAATTAGATAAAGCCAAGTCTCTGCATCTTATCCCCTCTTTCTTCTCTGTTCATACCTATTATTGGGGTGACTGGCATCGACTTGAAACACTCGGCCCTAAACGAGCAAGTCAGATTTCACCTACCGGCTCGGCACTACGTAAAGGTATAATATTTACCGAGCATCACGATGCACCGGTTATTCCACCACGCAGCATGATGGTTTTAGACAGCACGGTTAATCGAGTGACGCGTAGCGGTGTGACTTTGGGCGAGGATCAAAAGGTCAGCCCATATATTGCGCTAAAATCTATTACCGATTGGGCGGCTTATCAGTATTTTGAAGAAAATAACAAAGGCACATTAACAGGAGGTAAATTGGCAGACTTCGTGATTTTAAGCGACAATCCGCTCACCGTACCAAGTCGCAGCATTAAAGATATTCAAATATTGGCGACCTACAAAGAAGGACAACAAATTTATCAACACTCCAGCCTAAACCCACAGCCGATGAAACACCCTAATTAACATTATAAATTCTGACTGCTGAACCTCTCGCGATAGCTAACTTCACTTAAGTGAACGATCGCGAGACCTATATTTTTAAACAGGCTATATGCTTGAAAATCGATAGATACAATCGAATGGATTAACAGATAACAAGGAACAAGTTATGAAAACAATTCAACAATGGTTAGATGAATACAGTGACAGTCATCAAAACTCGACCAACAAAAGCATTCATTGGGTGTGTGTACCGGCCATCCTTTTTTCAATTATTGGCTTATTGGCACATTTTAGTGCGTTATTAACGGCTTTATTGGTCATTATGAGTCTGGTTTTTTATGCGCGGTTAGATTTGGTTTTGGCTGTGGCCATGGCTGCACTTGTGGTGGTGATGGCGTGGCTTATTTTTATCTTACCGGTAGGTGTGGGATTTTATATCGGACTGTTCATTCTGGCTTGGATTGGTCAATTTTATGGCCACAAAGTGGAAGGTAAAAAGCCTTCATTCTTTAAAGACCTGCAATTCCTCCTCATTGGCCCACTATGGTGCATGGATGCCTATTTAGGTAAAGTGATACCAAAATGGAAAACACGCCAAAAACTGGCTTTTTAGCATGATTCTGAGTGAACTCACTATTTAAGCTGTTTTGAGTTCACTGTCTTTTTGTTTAAATGGCTCTAAAGTGAATAAGAACCCCGCAAAACAAGGCACAAATTCAGTAAAATTTCCTAAGTCTAATCTAGCAAAATATAAATCAAATAAAGGCTTAAATCAGCCCTAATAACGAACCAGCAAATAACTCATGCCCTACGATTTTAATTAACCAATCGTTTGAATAGCAAATTCAGTCAAGCACCGCTGATTCAGGCCTCTTTTAAATACAGTATTACTTTTATTTTAACTACTGATAAATTTGTCCATTATATTTCAACCAACCATCGACATGCTTCTTTTGCGGATCATGATGCGTCCAATGAATCACGCCACCTTGCGGGCTATACTCATATTCCCCATAAAATTCAACAGTGTCACCTTGTTTTAAGTTCTGTAAGCGTGCTGATAAATCAATGTTATGAGCAACCAGAACCGTCTGCTGTGTACTTAATTTGAGAATAAATTTTTGATGCGCCGAACCTTGCTGATCATCGGGCAGAACCGCTTGAACCTGTCCTGCTGAGTGAACTTGCAAATCACTGATGCGCTGCTGAAAGGCTTTTTGTATTTTGATGTCATCCGCATGCATTTTTAAATTGGACAATTGCAGATCGACGTAAGGTTCAGCATGTTTGGCTTGCGTTGAAACCTCAACATAGGGCTTTGAATGAGCAATAAACGGCTGCGGAAAGCGCGCTTGTTGCTTAAAATCAATTGCAAAATAAGCAGCAATCAATATGCCAATCACGGTTACCATCGCGATATTGGTTTTATTTGCCATTTTATAATTTCCCCACTCTTATTCTTCATTAAAAAAGCCCCTTATCGGGGCTTCTTTTACAGAATATTTTTACTGAACGTAAAAATTATTTTGCAGCAGCCTGAGCAGCAGCAACTTCTTCAGCGAAGCTCATTTCTGCTTTTTTCTCAATGCCTTCGCCTACTTCAAAGCGAACGAATTCAACAATATTGGTTGCAGTTGCTTTCAATACGTCAGCAACTTTTTTATCATTATCCATCACGTACATTTGACGATCAAGAGCAACTTCATTCAAGTATTTTTCAACTGAACCAGTGACCATTTTTTCAACAATATTGGCAGGTTTACCTGATTCTAATGCTTTCGCTTCAGCAATTTCTTTTTCTTTAGCGATAAGATCAGCAGATACGCCTTCAGCATTTACAGCCACTGGATTAAACGCAGCAACGTGCATTGCTACACCTTTACCAGTTGCAACATCACCTGTGTAAGATACCACTACACCAATTTTCAAACCATGTTTGTAAATTGCAAGGTTTTCACCTTCAATGATTTTTGCACGGCGCACTTGGATGTTTTCACCAATTTTTTGAACCAATGCAATACGCGCTTCTTCAACAGTTGAACCATCAGCAAGTTTAAGTTCAACAATTTTAGCAGCATCAGTTTCGTTTGCAGCAAGTGCAGCAGCAGCAACTTGAGCTGAGAAACCAGCGAAGTTGTCATCTTTAGCCACGAAGTCAGTTTGGCAGTTTACTTCAAGTAAAATTGCTTTGTTACCTTCTTGGGCAATTGTGATCGCGCCATCAGCAGCAATGTTACCGGCTTTTTTAGCGGCTTTTGCTTGACCTGATTTACGAAGATTATCAATTGCTAATTCAACATCACCATTAGATTCAATTAAAGCTTTTTTGCATTCCATCATTGCAAGACCAGTACGGTCACGTAATTCTTTTACCATGCTGGCAGTAACTGCAGTCATGTTGTTCTCCTAAATACGGTAGAAAAATGAATCTGTTCAACAAAAACGGCCCAAAGGGTTCTCTGGGCCGTTCTGCTTTTTTGACGCTTATTTGCCAGTATTACATAGCAAAAAATGACAAATCTGCGTCAAAATGCATTAAGCCTCTGGAGCTTCTTTAGCAGCTTCTTCAACTTTAACCTGAGCGTTTGCTTGGGTTTGAGCGTACTCTTTACCCGCAAGGATCGCATCAGCCATCGCAGAAGCATAAAGTGTAACCGCACGGATTGCATCGTCATTACCCGGAATAACGTAGTCTACGTTGTCTGGGTTAGAGTTTGTATCAACGATACCGATTACAGGAATACCAAGGTTTTTAGCTTCTTTAATCGCGATTGATTCATGATCAACGTCAATTACGAATAATGCGTCAGGTAAACCACCCATGTTTTTAACGCCGCCTAAACCACGTTCAAGTTTATCCATCTCACGGGTACGCTCTAAAGCTTCACGTTTAGTAAGCTTAAGGAAAGTACCGTCTTGAGCTTGAGTTTGAAGATCTTTTAGACGATTGATCGATTGACGAAGCGTTTTCCAGTTCGTCAACATACCACCTAACCAGCGATGATCAACATACGGCTGACCCGCACGTTGCGCTTGTTCACGGATGATGTTAGATGCAGCACGTTTAGTACCAACAAACAATACTTTGTTCTTTTTGCTAGCAAGATTGTTAACAAAGTTCAAGGCATCATTTAACGCAGGCACAGTGTGCTCAAGGTTAATGATGTGAATTTTGTTACGCGCACCAAAGATGTATTCACGCATCTTTGGATTCCAGAAACGAGTTTGGTGACCAAAGTGTGCGCCTGCTTGAAGAAGGTCGCGCATGCTTACGTTGTAATCTGCCATTTTCTTTACCTTAAAGTTTGGGTTAGGCCTCCATATATCCGCATTCTCCACCCAGAGGGCACCCAGAGAAATGTGTCGATATATGTGCGGATTTTGTTGCCCCATCCAACAAAGCCCGTGAAATTTATTCACGAAAAAGCATTTGATAAAATGGGCGGCTATTTATACCATAGGTACACACAAATTTCCAAAAGTTTTTAGAGATCATGAACAGTACTTACCAAGCGCCGCGTCGACTCATTAAAACCGCCGATGAAATTGAAAAAATGCGCGTGGCGGGACGACTGGCGGCTGAAGTTTTGGATATGATCAAACCGTATATCAAGCCGGGTGTCACAACCTTAGCGCTAGATACGATTTGTCACGACTATATTGTCAATACACAAGATGCCATTCCTGCCTGTTTAGGCTATGGCGCAGCCCCAGGCCGTGCCGCTTTTCAGCATGTTATTTGCACTTCAGTAAATCATGTGGTGTGCCACGGCATTCCATCTGACAGCAAAGTTTTGAAAAAAGGTGATATTTTAAATATTGATGTGACGGTCATTAAAGATGGTTATCACGGCGACACCAACATGATGTATGTGGTCGGCGGTGAAACTTCAATTTTAGCCAATCGTCTTTGTACCGTAGCACAAGAAGCCATGTACCGCGGTATACAGACTGTAAAACCGGGTTCAACCATTGGTGATATTGGCCACGCCATTCAGCAATATGTTGAATCAGAACGCTTCTCTGTGGTTCGTGAATATTGTGGTCATGGCATTGGCACCGTGTTTCATGATGAGCCGCAAGTGCTGCATTATGGTCAACCCGACAGCGGCATGGTGCTTGAAGAAGGCATGACTTTCACCATTGAACCGATGGTCAATGCCGGTGTTTGGCAAACCAAATTACTGGGCGACAAATGGACAGTGGTGACCAAAGATCATAAGCTTTCTGCACAATATGAACATACTCTTTTAGTGACCAAAACTGGTGTAGAAGTTCTGACCGCACGTCCTGAAGAAGATTTATCTCGCTTCATCAGCTAAGTCAGTTGATTCTATTCATCCACATGGCTGCCAATTAACGGCGGCCATTTTTCAATCTCTTTGCATAACAAGACAAACCCTACAAATAAAAAATATTATTAATTTTTAATTTACTCATCCACGTTAAAGACTTAAGTACAGTTTAAGCTCATTTATTTACCTCAAAAATAGTGCATGTATGGAAATATAGGCGTATATTTTTTTACACATCACTTTCCCCTTAAGCCCCTTTCTTGTATTTTTTAGGCTAAGATAGTGTGCTTTTTTGTTTTTTAATCCCCATAAAGAAGGAATACTGCCGTGGACGTACGTCTCTCTGATCGTGTTAATGCCATCAAACCGTCCCCTACACTTGCTGTGACCAATAAAGCTGCTGAACTAAAAGCTGCGGGTAAAAATGTCATTGGCTTAGGTGCAGGCGAACCAGATTTTGATACCCCGCAACACATCAAAGATGCAGCCATTACTGCTATCAATAATGGTTTTACCAAATATACTGCTGTTGACGGCACTCCGGGTCTTAAAAAAGCAATTATTGCTAAATTTAAACGCGACAATAATCTTGACTATGCAGCCAACCAAATTTTGGTGTCGTGTGGTGGTAAACAGTCTTTCTTTAACTTGGCCTTGGCTTTGTTAAACAAAGGTGATGAAGTCATTATTCCTGCACCTTATTGGGTAAGCTATCCAGATATGGTACTGATCGCTGAAGGTATTCCAGTTGTCGTAAAATGTGGTGAAGAACAACGTTTCAAAATCACTCCTGCACAATTAGAAGCTGCGATCACCGATAAAACACGTTTGGTGGTTTTAAACAGCCCATCCAATCCAACAGGCATGATCTACACCAAAGCTGAGCTAGAAGCTTTGGCTGAAGTGCTGCGTAAATATCCTCAAGTGTTGGTAGCATCAGATGATATGTACGAACCAATCCGTTGGGATAATGAGTTCTACAATATCGCTACGGTTGCTCCAGACTTGTATGACCGCGTCATTGTATTGAACGGTGTATCGAAAGCCTATGCTATGACCGGCTGGCGTATTGGGTATGCGGCAGGTCCTGCAAAACTGATTGGCGCGATGAAGAAAATTCAGTCTCAATCAACCTCTAACCCAACCTCCATTTCCCAAGTGGCAGCTGAAGCGGCATTAAATGGCCCACAAGATGTGCTTGAGCCAATGATTGAAGCATTCAAACGCCGTCATGACTTGGTCATGAAAGGCTTAAACGACATCAACGGTATTTCTTGCCTACCTGCTGATGGTGCATTTTATGCCTATGCCAATATTAAACCGTTAATTCGTGCCAAAGGTTTAAAATCTTGCACAGAGTTCTCGGAATGGTTATTGGAAGAAACCGGTGTTGCCGTTGTTCCCGGTGATGCTTTCGGTCTAGGCGGTTTCATGCGTATCTCTTATGCTACTGCTGATGAAGTATTGGTGGATGCACTGGCACGAATCAAAAAAGCCGCGGATTCTATTGACGGCGTAGACGCTGCAATTGCATCAATTGCTGCCGAAAAATAATTCAGCGCTTTAATCCTCCCATTCAGGGGATTAAATTTTTAAAAAACCCGCAACTTTGCGGGTTTTTTAATGGTCTGATTTAAAAGTTAGCCATGCATTATTTTGATGATGTACTCAGTTTATTGTGACCTGCATAAATCACCAGCAAAATACCCAACAACACAATGCCTGCAGAGACCATGATACGCACGCCAATCGCTTCGCCAATAAATAATGAGCCACCTATAATCGCCAAACATGGCACACTCAGCTGTACAAC
Source organism: Acinetobacter harbinensis (assembly GCF_000816495.1). Classification (GTDB taxonomy): domain Bacteria; phylum Pseudomonadota; class Gammaproteobacteria; order Pseudomonadales; family Moraxellaceae; genus Acinetobacter; species Acinetobacter harbinensis. The sequence goes on along the minus strand of NZ_JXBK01000001.1, from coordinate 1,317,165 downwards.
GCTGGCATTGATACGATCGATATGCTGCACAATTGAATACCACAGCACATAGGCACAGCTGGAGGTAAATGCGCCCGAGACGACAGCCAAACCTATACCTTCGGTACTTATATAAGTGTCTTGCTTAAAAATAAAATAGCCAACTACCATTAAAGGCACTGCCAGTAGAAAGTTTCCCAAACTACTTGATAAAGGACTGCTGATGGTCTTGCCTAAAATACTATAAGCCGCCCACGCCAAACCCGACAGCATCATTATGATACAAGATGCAAAATGAGGTGCGCGCGCTCCGGGCACGAGTAAAATCACTATTCCAATAAGTGCAATGAGCAATCCCAGTGCACGGGCTAAGTTTAGTTTCTCACCGTGTAAAACCGCATACACAACCATACTCAGCTGCACGCTACCAAATAACAGCAATGCGCCCACGCCTGCATCAATTTTTATATAGGCATAAGAAAATGCTGCCATATAAACAGCCAAAGCCAACGCACTATAATAGTTCCATTGAATAGCGCACCGCGTACGACTTAGCGACCACAGCAGCAGTAACATTAACGCGCCACTCGACACGCGAATCAGACTAAAACTAAATGGATCAATCTGCTGTTCAGCCAATGCAAAGCGACACAATACCGAATTTGCAGCAAAGGCCAGCATTGCCAAAACTATTTTTAATCGCATTGCCAAACGTCCCTATCCAACAATAAGTTTACATCTGCTTGCGACAACGCTTCGGCGCTAGATTCAACGATTCATCTCACACGAATAAATACACTCAATTCAGCTTTAATTATTCATCTAAAGCATCACCAATCGACTCTATTTTTTTAATTCAGTTATCCCTACTTTCAAGCAAATCATAGACCACAAATAATCGTGCTGAATTTTCTCAGCACAATAAGCTTTGTGCATTTTACTTTAGATGGCTTTTTTAAAATTGTTAATCAGATTGGTTTGGGTTAGCTGTGGACGGTCTGTACCTTTATAAATACATAAATATTTAAAAACACTATCTAAAGATACCGAAAGTTTTTTCTGTTCCGACACCGACCAAACTTTTGAATTATTTCGACCCGATAAAGCACTGCCATTTAACTGATATAAATACAGATCATGCTCACGCTGTAAAGGCTGCTTGCGACCGTTTGAATAGCTATCAAGCAGAAGTTGACAGGGTGAGTTAATCAACCACTTGTCACTGAACCACAATTGCAGCAAATCACCCAAATATAAAGCTTGCGTGCCTACGGGCCAGACTTGAATAAAGGCATCTTCAACTGCGGTTTGATAACGCTGCGGGTCTTGTAAAATAGACAAATAGTTATTTTGATAAAAAGATAAATTTGAAAAAATTTCAGCAATTGTTAGCGTACGCATGCGCGTTCTCCTGTTTAGCCATTTTAGTGCTGGCAAGTTGGTTTTAAATCCACACTATTTGAACTTTCATTCAAATGTTCTGTTCTGGATTTAATCTAACAAGCGAAGTTTAGCGGTGCAAGTTTTTTTAGCATTTTTGCTTCATTTGTCTAAATAAAAAGCATACAGCACACAAATTAAGGAATGATGACAGTTTTAGCTTGACCGTCTAGAAAATCTCCTTATAATCGCATGCAGATTCTCCAATAGCTCAGTCGGTAGAGCGACGGACTGTTAATCCGCAGGTCCCTGGTTCGAGCCCAGGTTGGAGAGCCAAATATCAAAAAGCCCACAGCATTAAAGTGGGCTTTTTTTTGGCTCAAATATTTGATCTACAATGTTATATTGCGTCAGGCACAATTTGCATAGCTTTGGATCAAATTTTAAATTATTCCACGCCGTCTTTAATTTTCAGCATGATCGAACATGAAAAATAATTCATTTAAACCCATAAGACCTAGAGCTTAAAATCAAATAAAAAAAGCGCATCGAGATGCGCTTTTTAAAATTAACAAGCTTAAATATTTTTAACGTTTCGGCAACGGAATATACTGTGACGTATTATTTTGTGCTTTACGCTCACCCACCACAACGTCAAGCGTTAATGGCTTCTCGCCTCGTACCACGGCTATTTTGATCGTACTATTCGGTGCTTGTAAAGCCACATAATTAATTAAGTGCGAAGCTGAAGTAATGGCCTCACCATTCACTTCAATAATCTTATCGCCTTTCTTCACTCCTGCACTTGCAGCAGGCCCATTCGGGAGTACATCTGCAACCACCACGCCTGCTTGCTTCGGCTCAAGAATATTATCTTGCTGTATCGGCATTAAGCTAATACCCAACCAACCGCGCACTACACGTCCATCTTTTAAGATGGAATTCAAAATTTGCTGACACACTTTAGCTGGAATAGCAAAACCTATCCCGAGCGATCCACCGGATTGAGAGAAAATTGCGGTATTCACCCCAATTAAGTTACCCGCCACATCAATCAGTGCACCGCCTGAATTACCCGGATTAATGGCTGCATCGGTCTGAATGAAATCTTCATAGGTATTAATGCCTAAATCTGAGCGATTGGTGGCCGAGATAATCCCTTGTGTCACGGTTTGTCCTACGCCAAATGGATTACCAATGGCCAGTACCACATCACCCACATCATTCCCACTAAGCTTAAACGGCAAAACAGGCAATTCATTTAAGTCAATTTTAATCACTGCCAAATCAGAATCAGGATCTGTTCCAATGACTTTGGCAAGCGCACGACGACCATCGTTTAATCCCACAACAATCTGATCTGCCTGCGCAATCACATGATTATTCGTTAAGATATAACCATCCGAGCGCACAATCACACCTGAACCCAAACTATTTTCATTGCGTTCTTGCGCAAATTGTTCGGGCAGTTGATCCCCAAAAAACTCCTGAAAAGCAGGATCATTTAATAAAGGATGCTCAACTTGTTTAACTTTTTGCGTGGTAAAAATATTAACCACGGCAGGCGCGGCTACTTTTACCGCAGCACTATAAGAGTCAATACCACCAGCACGTTTGGTATCAACCAAAGGCTCAATTTTCTCTACAGGCATTTTGATGCCATCGGCAGCCACTTGTGATTTCGGTTTTTGATATTGTTGCCAACCCAAGAAACCTAAAGTGACCAGAATAAGTAAAACCCACGGTAACCATGAAAATGTGCGGCGCACGTTAATGTCCTCTAATTTTTTAATTCGTTGATGACTCAGTCATTTATGCCACATTGTAAAATGAAATCACAGAGGAAACATAAAAACAGCACAAGAGTTTTGTATGCTTTAGTTACAATTAAAAATATGTTTTGATGATGGTTAATCTTTAGGTGGATGATAAATTTATGGCAAAACTCAGTGACATTATTCAATGGTGCAACCAAACCTTAAAAGCAGCTGAGTTCAAGGACTATGCGCCAAATGGTTTACAAATTGAAGGCAAAGCTGAAGTACGTAAAATTGTATGTGCAGTGACCGCCTCACAAGACGCCATTGATGCAGCAATTGCACAAGGTGCGGATATGCTGTTGGTTCATCATGGTTATTTTTGGAAAGGTGAACCTTATCCAATTACCGGTATGCGTGGAAAGCGTATTAAAAGCTTAATTCAACATGATATTTCTTTGGTCGGCTACCATTTACCTTTAGATTCCCACCCAACTTTGGGCAATAACGCAGCATTGGCTGAAATTTTAGGTTTACATAATATAGAACCCTTAGATGCAACTGAACGCTACCCCATTGGCAATATTGCTTATTTAACCAAGCCAATGTCACCTGAAGCCTTTAAACAGCATTGCACTGAACGCTTGGGCTTTAATACGCTTCATTTGCCTGCTGCAAAAACTCAGATTCAAAAAGTAGCTTACTGCACAGGTGGCGCACAAGATTTTATCGATAAAGCCGCTGCGCAAAATTGTGATGCGTATATCTCGGGTGAAGTAAGTGAACGCACTTTTTATGAAGCCAAAGAGTTAAATGTACATTATTACGCCTGCGGGCATCACGCAACAGAGCGCTACGGTGTACAACGTCTTGCAAAGGCTATTTCAGAACAGTTCAATATTGAGTATAGTTATTTTGAATTAAACAATCCGATTTAATTTTTAAAACACGTGCGTTTGGCATTTTGCTGTATACGTATCACTTCAGCTTTGATTGTGTATGGTTATTTATAAGCAATGCGCAATTTAGCCGAAGAATCTATTACAATAAAGCACTTAATGTCAAAACCCAGCACAATGCAAGGAATTGAAAAATGACAACGATTACTTTACCGGCACTTCCATACGGTTACGAAGATCTTGCTCCACACATTAGCAAAGAGACTTTAGAATACCATCATGACAAACATCACAACACTTACGTTGTGAACTTAAACAACCTAATTAAAGGCACTGAGCTTGAAGGCAAAGAATTAGACGAAATCATCACCACAACTGCAGGTGATTCGGCTAAAGTCGGCGTATTTAATAACGCAGCACAAGTTTGGAACCATACATTTTACTGGAACTGTATGGCTAAAAATGGCGGTGGTAAAGCCACTGGTGTTTTAGCTGCGAAAATTGATGAAGCTTTTGGTTCGTATGAAAAGTTTGCTGAAGAATTTGCCGCTGCTGCAACCACGCAATTCGGTTCGGGTTGGGCATGGTTAGTGGCTGACGAAGTAAATGGCAAACTTTCTATTATGAAAACAGCCAATGCAGATACCCCACTTGCTCACGGTAAAGTTGCAGTATTGACGATTGACGTTTGGGAACATGCTTATTACATCGATTTCCGTAATGCGCGTCCTAAATACATCGCTACTTTCTTAGAAAGCCTAGTGAACTGGGACTATGCCAATGCTAAATATGCAGGCCAAGAAGCTGGTGTAGAAAAATAATTTAAGTTTTCTCTTTAAAAAAACCGCCCTAATTGGGCGGTTTTTTGATTTTTAAGCCTTATCTGCATATTTATAAGGCAAATGATTCATTTATTTAGCTTTAGCAGTTGACGCGCCCTGCTTTCATGCCTAAAATGCGCATCAGATTCTCCAATAGCTCAGTTGGTAGAGCGACGGACTGTTAATCCGCAGGTCCCTGGTTCGAGCCCAGGTTGGAGAGCCATCTATTCTTCCATAGCTCAGTTGGTAGAGCGACGGACTGTTAATCCGCAGGTCCCTGGTTCGAGCCCAGGTGGAAGAGCCAGATTCTAAAAAGCCCACTTATTCTAAAGTGGGCTTTTTTTATGGATATTTTTAAAATAATAAATTCCATCATATTACAAGCTTGGCAGTATTGAGATTCACCCTTATGCTTCAAGTCTTCATAAGCGATTAAAAATATATAAAATGAACTTACCTTGGCTTAAATCTCTGCTGTTTTGGATTATCCTTATTATCGTTATCGTGCTCATTTTTCAATGCAGCCAAAAGTCAGAAGCCAATAAAACAGCCTCCACCTTGATGTATGAAAAACTGTATCAATGCACAGGTGAACTCAAAAACTCACAACACGCCACGTTAATTCAACATATTCAAAACTCAGTACAAGCGCAAATGAAACAAGCGGACTTAATGCAATTGCTCAGTCAATGCCGAAAAGCCAATCCTGTAAAATCTCAACTCGACTATATCAATGCCATTAAAAGTTTAAAATAATCGTTAATCAGATTACTTTTAAAACACTCAAATCATTTTCAGGTTTTTTTTAGCGATAAGCGCTTGACCCAGATCGCTGCGATACATAGAATGCGTACAGATTCTCTAATAGCTCAGTTGGTAGAGCGACGGACTGTTAATCCGCAGGTCCCTGGTTCGAGCCCAGGTTGGAGAGCCAAATTCTAAAAACCCACTCTTTTGAGTGGGTTTTTTCTTAGCTCATCGAAAGACAAATATTGTGCTTACTTCAAGTCAAATTATATTTTTAATGATTGGGTGTATCGCAACTCTTGCCATATTCCTACTCATCAGTCTTGAAAAAATTAAATTACAAGGTGATGTGGAAACGGATAGCCCTAAAAAAGAATATTATGCTAGACCGGTGATTAGTCATTTTGAAATTAAAATGTTTGAACGCTTAAAAAAAGCCTTTCCAGATCATCATGTTTTAACACAGGTCGCCTTTAGTGCATTAGTGACCAGCAACTATATGGCAACCCGCAATAAATTTAATCGAAAAGTAACCGACTTTGTGATTTTAAATCACCATCTTGATGTGGTATGCATTATTGAACTAGATGACCCAACGCATGTGGGTAAAGAAAAGGAAGATGCAAAACGTGATGCCATGCTAGAAGAAGCCGGCTACACCGTACTGAGATACACCAAAATCCCCTCAGTGCGACAATTGCAAAAAGACATTCATTAAATAATTAAGCATAAAAAAAAGTATCTGACTAGGATACTTTTTTTAAACTTCACTTTCAGAGCACACTAAAATCAGAACAGCGCAATAAAAATTCCAATAAAAATAATTAATCCTATCCAACGGTTATGACGAAATGCCCAGAAACAGTGCTGCGGATTACGATCTTTGGTTTTTAACCACTGGTAAATAAAGTCAGCAAGCACCACCAATAAAGCAAGCAAGCCATAAGGAAATAATAAATGCTCTATATATAATGCAAAGCCAATCAGTAGCACACTGATGAATTGCAGTAATGCAATTGTAGCAATATCATATTGGCCAAATAAAATTGCAGTCGACTTCACACCAATTTTTAAATCATCTTCTCGATCCGTCATGGCATATTGAGTATCATAAGCCACCGTCCAAGCCAAATTTCCAAAATACAGTAACCAACAAGTAAGGTCGGGCGTTTGTCCAACTGCGGTATAGGCCATCGGAATCGACCATGAAAATGCCGCACCTAAAAATACTTGCGGCAAATGCGTGTAGCGCTTCATAAAGGGATAAATAAAGGCTAAAAATAATGCGCCAAAAGACCAATAAAAGGTTTCTATCGGCAAAAATAACAATAACATGGCACTGGCGGCCACAAGTATCAAAAACACCCAAATTGCTTCTATCGGCTGAATAATACCGGTTGCCAAGGGGCGGTTTTTGGTTCTGGCCACCGCACCATCCACTTTGCGATCTGCAAAATCATTAATGGCACAACCCGCGGCACGCATAAAAATCACGCCTAAAATCATCAACAATAGGATGTTTAAATCAGGTGTGCCTTGGGATGCAATCCATAAGGCCCATAAGGTGGGCCAAAACACCAATTCAGTACCAATTGGTTTATCGAAACGGCATAAATAGTAATACGCGGCCAAACGCTCACGCCACGTTGTGTGTTGTGCAGTATGCATGAATGATCCTAACCCAATGACTATTCTGTATTTTATGATGAAGTATTTGGCTGAATAAAGTGCTCAAACGCAGGTAAAAAAGTTTCCTGCACAATAAATTTACAGCCATGCCAAGTATAACAACTTTGCCGTGTCCAACCTTCCTCTAGCAGAATGACACGGCGTTCACAATGTGGCTGTGTACGTTGAAATAAAAACCAGCCAATCGGCTTTTTACCAATATGTTGAAATATCCGTGCACGTGCTTGTAGGCTTAAAATGGGAAAAATACTTTTGGCTTTCACCCACGGCAGCTCTTGGCAACCATACAAGTAGCTTTCCCGTACCCACGAGGTATGTTGAGGCGGCATGTTCATCCAGCGACTATCAACTAAACGTAAGCGCTGAAAATGCTCTTTAATCGGTTTAACACTAAACTCCCCGCCTGCTAAATCTTTAAGCTGTTGGGTTAACGAACCTGATGCATATAACCATGCTTTTAATTCAGCAGGAAGTTGCGAATCCTGTATCTTACATGCCTGCTTATGTTGCATAGACCGACTGCTCTTTAAAGATGATTTTTTAAATGTGATGTACTGGCGCTTAATTTATGCATTATTTTGTCACCACCTTGGCCAAATGCAGCACCTTGCATTTCACCTAAAGTAATAAAATAAGGCAAAATCAGCACTTATCGGTCTTTGCAATCACTTCAAATTTCCCACTGGCGGTTTTATGCAGAATAAAACCCTCAGAGCTGAGAAAAAAATACTCAGGATAAGCATACTCTAAAGCCAATGCCGGATTTTTTAAGGCCACGAATTGCGCCTGCTTATAGCCTTCCGGTGTACGCCCAAGTTCGATATAAACAACCGTGGAAAAATTCATTTTAAAGCCCTTGCTGTGATCTTGAATATCGACCCAAGGGTAAAAGCTGGTTTCTTTTTTACGTTGTGCCATAGGTTTTCATAAAATGATTGAATACTAAAGCCATCATACAAAAAAACCCGCACAAGGCGGGTTTCTTTTTGCTTAAATTCGCATATGAATTACAAGCTGTAATACATTTCAAATTCAACAGGATGCGTCGTGGTATTTAAACGACGAACTTCTTCACTTTTCACATCGATATAAGCATTCAACATATCTTTAGTGAACACACCACCTTTTAACAGGTAGTCATGATCAGCCGCAAGTGCTTCAAGCGCCATTTCTAAGCTATGTGCAACTGTCGGAATTTTCGCTTCTTCTTCAGGTGGAAGATCATACAAGTTCTTATCAGCAGCTTCACCTGGATGAATTTTGTTTTGAATCCCATCAAGACCAGCCATCAACAATGCGGCAAAACCTAAGTACGGGTTCATCATTGGATCTGGGAAACGCGCTTCAATACGTTTGCCTTTCGGACTTGATACGTAAGGAATACGAATAGAGGCCGAACGGTTACGTGCTGAATACGCCAACATAATTGGTGCTTCGTAATGTGGCACTAAACGTTTATATGAGTTTGTCGATGGATTGGTAATCGCATTCAATGAACGCGCATGCTTAATCACACCACCAATGAAATACAGCGCCATTTCTGACAGACCTGCATATTCATCACCTGCAAACAAGTTCTTGCCCTCTTTGGCAATCGAGATGTGAACATGCATACCCGAACCGTTATCGCCGACCATTGGTTTTGGCATAAAGGTCGCAGTTTTTGCATATTGATGGGCAACATTCCACACCGCATATTTAAACTGTTGCACTTCATCGGCTTTACGCACCATGGTATTGAAGCTGACACCAATTTCTAATTGGCAAGAGGCCACTTCATGGTGATGCACTTCAACACGGCCAGGCCCCATAATATCTTCAATTTTTGCACACATCTCTGCACGCATATCATGTGAAGAATCGACCGGTGGAACGGGGAAGTAACCGCCTTTAACGCGCGGACGATGGCCTGAGTTACCCGCTTCATAATCTTTACCAGTTGACCAAGCCGCTTCTTCAGCCACGATGGTGTGACGAGCGCCGGACATATCGATGTCCCATTTCACTTCGTCAAATACAAAAAATTCTGGTTCAGGGCCAAAAAATGCAGTATCACCAATTCCTGTCGACTTTAAATATTCTTCAGCACGACGAGCAATAGAGCGTGGATCACGTTCATAACCTTGGCCGGTAGATGGCTCAATGACATCACAAGTCACAACCACTGTAGCTTCAGCAAAGAATGGATCAAGGAAACAAGTCACTGGATCTGGACGTAAAATCATGTCCGATGCTTCGATACCTTTCCAGCCGGCAATTGAAGAACCATCAAACATTTTGCCGTCTTCAAAGGTATCCTCATCAATACTGTCTGAAGGATAGGTGACGTGATGTTCTTTACCTAGGGTATCCGTAAAACGAAAATCGACCCATTTTGCGCCACTTTCTTGGATGAGTTGAAGGACCTTGTTCGCCATGCTCATTTTGCTCCGATGATTTTTTATTGCACATGCTAAGTGCGCGTCAGTAGTTGATAAAGATAAAGCAATTTGCATACCAACTTTTAAAAGCAAAGTAAAAACCATAAATTCTTGATTAGAATCGTCGATTTTAGGATTTTGCTTTTTCGCTATTATACTGTGTACTAAGCCAAATGCACCATATTCACTCACTCTTCATCATTTTTGATAAGAAATTTTTAGTGAATGTCTCAAAATAGTGCAACCGAGCTTTTAAAAAACTTAACTGGCCTTTTTTCTTCAGTTTTTAACCCACACAGCAGTGCTAAAATTAAGGCATAAACGCTCAATTAAGCACCAATACTGACTAGTTTTTTGCTGTACAAGCTTTTATTGAAGATTAAAATTCGTGTGGCTTATTTTAATGCGATCAAGAGCGTTCCGTGTTGTAACTCTGTGCGTTAAATTGAAGTGCTCGGTAAATTCATCTGTCTTGATGTTGCTTAGCGTTTGAAAATTTCCATGACTTAAGCTTGGTAATTTAAAATTCATGATTGCAACTGAAGTGAAACCAATCAATTCTATTCAATCGTCGCTGCACATAAATCAGCTTATATATAGATAAAGAATTCTCTAAAATCATTATCATGCAAATAGTTCAGCAGAAAATGTTGATTTTTTGCTATGATTATTCACCCTGCATTTTTAATTTTTATGAATCGGCTTTATTTATAGCAAGCTTCTGATTAAAAGATTGATCATTCAGGCTCTTCTTGGACTATTCAAGCACACTCAAGTGACTAAATTTCAATAGGTTATCTCATGCTTTTAATGATCGACAACTATGACTCTTTTACCTATAACATCGTGCAATATTTTGGCGAGTTAAATCAAGAAGTAAAAGTCGTGCGTAATGATGCCGTGACATTGGAAGACATTGAACGATGGCAACCGAAGTATTTGGTGATTGGTCCTGGCCCCTGTTCACCTTCTGAAGCCGGTATTTCTATTCCTGCGATTCAGCACTTTGCCGGTAAAATTCCACTGCTGGGTGTATGTTTAGGTCATCAAGCCATTGGACAAGCTTTTGGCGGCGATATTATTCGTGCCAAAAATGTGATGCATGGACGTTTGTCTGATATGTATCACAGTGATCAAGGTATTTTTAGCAATCTGCCCTCTCCATTTTCTGCAACGCGTTATCATTCATTGGTGATTGATCAAGCCTCGTTGCCAGAATGTTTAGAGGTGACTTGCTGGACCAACGAGAGCAATGGCAGCATGGAAGAAATTATGGGTGTCAAACATAAGACATTGCCAGTTGAAGGCGTGCAGTTTCATCCTGAATCTATTTTGAGCCAACATGGCCATCAGATCTTCCAAAACTTCCTCGAAATTTATGCATAATGAGCGTCGTGAAAAATTATGAATCTTCAACAAGCATTAAATCATATAACTAAAAATATCCATTTGACCCAAAGCCAAATGGAAGAAGTCATGCGCAGCATCATGAATGGTGAAGCAACAGATGCACAAATTGGTGCGCTGATGATGGGCTTACGCTTAAAAGGCGAAAGTATTGATGAAATTACCGCAGCAGCACGGGTGATGCGTGAATTTGCCATTAAAATTGATGTCAGCGATGTGCCGTATTTAATTGATATCGTCGGTACAGGCGGTGATGGTCAAAACTTATTTAATGTCTCAACTGCATCTAGCTTTGTTATTGCTGCGGCGGGCGCCACCATTGCCAAACACGGCAATCGCGGTGTGTCTTCAAATTCAGGCTCATCGGATTTGCTGGAACAAGCCGGAATTCATCTGGACTTAAACATGCAACAAACTGAACGCTGTATTCGTGAAATGGGCGTTGGCTTTTTATTTGCACCCAATCATCATAAAGCCATGAAATATGCTGTAGCACCGCGCCGAGAATTGGGTATTCGCAGTATTTTTAATTTACTTGGCCCACTGACCAATCCGGCTGGCGTAAAACGCTTGGTGATTGGGGTATTCTCTAATGAACTTTGCCGCCCGATTGCTGAAGTCATGAAACAACTTGGCGCTGAACACGTCATGGTGGTGCACTCTAAAGATGGTTTAGATGAAATTAGTTTAGCTTCAGCCACTTATGTCGCAGAACTAAAGCAAGGTGAAATCAGCGAATGGATGATCAATCCTGAGGATGTCGAGATTGAGTCACAAACGCTGACCGGTTTAATGGTTGAAAATTCAACTGAAAGTCTGGCATTGATTAAAGATGCTTTAGGCAAGAAAAAATCAAAAAATGGTGAAAAAGCAGCCAACATGATTGCTTTAAATGCAGGTGCAGGCATTTATGTTTCAGGTCTAACCAAGGACTATAAACAAGGCGTGGCATTGGCACATGACATTATTTATGGTGGACAAGCTTTAGAAAAAATGAGCGTTTTGTCTGAATTCACCAAAACACTCAAAGAATATCAAGCTTAAGAATTGACAGGAATCAATGTGATGACCGATATCGCCAATACCATTTTGGGTAAAATTATTGCACGTAAACACGAAGAGTTTGCCCTGCGCTTAAAACAATACAGTTTAAAAGATCTAGAAGAACTGGCGCGCATCGCCTCTCCGGTGCGTGGCTTTGCTGCTGCCTTACAGGCCAAACGTCCAAGCGTCATTGCGGAAATCAAAAAAGCCTCTCCATCAAAAGGCGTGATTCGCGAAAACTTTAATCCGGCCGAAATTGCACAGCAATATGAACACGCCGGTGCTGCTTGTTTATCGGTACTGACCGATGTTGATTTTTTCCAAGGTGCGGATGAAAATATTGCCCTTGCACGTAACAATTGTGCGCTGCCGACACTGCGCAAAGATTTTTTAATTGACCCTTACGGCGTGATTGAAGCACGCGCTTTACAGGCCGACTGTATTTTACTGATTGTGGCGTGTTTATCTGATCAGCAATTAGAAGAAATGTCACACACTGCATTTGAGCACAATTTAGATGTGTTGGTGGAAGTCCATGATGAACATGAGCTAGAACGCGCTATGCGACTTTCAGAGCGCTGCATTTTAGGCGTGAACAATCGTAATTTAAAAACCTTTGAGGTCGACTTAAACACCTCACTGCGTTTGAAAAAACAACTTCCTTCTTCACGCTTATTGGTCACCGAAAGCGGTATCGCTACACCAGATGATGTCCACATGATGCAGCAGCATGACATTCATGCCTTTCTAGTGGGTGAAAGTTTTATGAAACAGCCACGTCCAGATTATGCTTTTAGCGCATTATTTGGTCAGCCTGAAACAATTTAATTAAGAGCGATTATGAGTAAACATGATTCCTCGCTTTCTAAAGGTCAGTTTGATTTACTCAACGCCTTTAAAAAGCAACTGACGGCAACGTCCGCCAAAAATAGTGCTGTTGAAAAGCAAGCCGCACCTCAAGCTGACACTTCTGCTGCGCCTGAAGATAGCGCTGAGCTATTTCGACAGTCGGTGCAAGGGGTCAAAAAAATGGCCGCGGGCAATAGCGCACAGCTTGAAAAAAGTCGAAAGAAAAAGCCTGATAGCCAAATTCTAGCCAAGCGTGCTTCAGCCACTGGCCCAATGTTAACTGAAAATGCTGAACTGTCTGATACTCAAGCCATGCTCAATCCGGTGGCCAGTCAAGCCACGCTCAGCTATCGCATTGGTACGCTGCAACATAAAGTCTTTGAAGATTTAAAAGCCGGCAATCTGCGTTGGTTTGAAGCAGTGGACTTGCATGGCTGTACGGTGGAAGACGCGCGCAGCGCGGTACTACAAATTATTCAGATGGCCAAAGATGACAATCAAAATGTCATTAAAATTGTGCATGGTAAAGGCCCACAAGCCATTTTAAAGACTTATGTGAACGGTTGGCTGCGTCAACACCGTGACGTTTTGGCCTTTGTCAGTGCGCCAGAAAAGCAAGGCGGCACCGGTGCAGTTCTGGTCTTGCTGAAACGCAGTGAAAAAAACCCTAAATTTAAACAGTAATCGGGAAAAATTTTCCTAAAACAGGGCATTTTAGCGGTTTTCTGCTACAATGCCGTCCTTGTTCAATATCAGTGTAAGTGAACACGTCTTATGTCTATGCAGCAATCCTACGCCAACATTTTAACCGCCGTTGGTGAAGATCTTCATCGTCCAGGTCTGAAAGACACACCTATGCGTGCTGCTAAAGCTTTTTCGTATTTAACGTCTGGTTATAGCAAAAGCTTAGAAGAAGTGACCAACAATGCGGTCTTCCCGTCCGATAACCACGAAATGGTTTTGGTCAAAAATATTGAATTTTATTCACTGTGTGAACATCATTTATTGCCGTTCTACGGCCGTGTACATATTGCCTATTTACCTGAAGGCAATGTTTTGGGTCTGTCTAAATTTGCACGTATTACCGAAATGTTTGCGCGTCGTTTACAAATTCAAGAACAGTTAACCCAACAAATTGCAGAAGCTGTGGCTGAAGTGACTCAAGCGCGCGGTGTTGCAGTGATGATTGATTCTGCCCATATGTGTATGATGATGCGCGGTGTGGGTAAACAAGAATCCACCACACGGACTGTGTCTTTTATTGGTGACTTCAAAACCAACAAAGATGATCGTCGTGAGTTTCTATCGGCCTTGCCTGAAAATATTTAAGATTTTTACTGCTTAAAAGCTCCGAATATTCGGGGCTTTTTTATGTTCAATTCTTTAATTTTCAACCGCAGAGTTCATCTTTTAGTGTATCTTTTTAAGTATTCTTAAAGTGTAGACAGATAAAAATTATCCCATTGCTGCCTGCGCTGAAAGATAGAGGCACATTTTCTTAGTAACCAAGATAGGTGATCTTGTAAAAATTATTTAGAAGTTATCTAAATAAATCTTATTGTTTCAACCCTCTAAAAATAATTAGCTTACATTGAAATGATTAGAAACATAGCATTTCAAACTGCCGCGCGTTAAAGCGCTACATTGTTGAGGCATCTTTCATTTCTACTTATTTTAAATGTTGATATCACTGCATAAGGAGTAAATACATGGCTACTGTGAAGAAAAAGCAAGACAAAGCGCCCACAGCGACAGATCAAAAAACCAAGTCTAAATCAGCGTCAGCGAAAGACTTAAAAGAAAAAGACAGTAAAGCAAAAAAATCAAAAAGTGAAAGCAAAGAAAAGGATACAAAGAACAAAGCTGAGGCTAAAACCAAAGACAGCAAATCGAAAGATAAAGAGGTCAAAGACAAGGATTCAAAGGTAAAAGATAAAGATGCCAAAGCTAAAAAAGCCAAAAACAAAGACGCTAAATCAACAGATCAGGACGGTAAAAGTAAAGATTCAAAAATTAAAGACAAAGATGTGAAAAATAAAGATTCAAAACCCAAAAAGACCAAATCAAAAGATAAATAATTACATAAGGCGCTGCACAATCCAGCCCTGATCAAACATCAGGACTGGATTGCATGTTACTCAATATTGCACGAGGCTATAGGTACGCTATTCTCAATATTTTTGGCGCAGTTTATGCGTATATCGCTTAAAGCTGCACTAACTTTTGGCTGTACCATATTAAAAAAATCTCACATACCCCACACTGGTTTCATTCCAGTCTTTATGGTCTTGTTGTTGGTATTGCCATTTTAGACGAATTGCATTTTGATTATTCAACACATATTGCAGTTGGGTATTGAGTTTCAACTGCCATTGCTGTGAGTCTTGCCAATAGGGTAATTCTAGCTGTAGCAAACTATTGATTTTATCCGACCAAATATTTTGACAACCTACAGTCGGACCCAGACCTATGCGCCATGCTTTATCTAAAGATTTTCCAACTTGTAAGTGATTTTGCACTTGGGCATAGCATATATGCTGACGTGCTTGATCGGCATAGCTATAGCCCATTTGGACCTTTAAATTGGCCACCCCATGCTGCTGACTTTCACTAAACTGCCCTTCCGGGGTTAATGCTTCTTGCTGCCAGCCCAGATTAAACCCCCAACTCAGTGGTGTTTTAAATGGAGTAATGGGGTTATAAGAATTAACTGCTAAAAAGTCAAAATGGTTGAGCTTTAGTTGATCATCACGATATTGGATTGAACCATCCCAAAACAAGAGCTGTGTGCCTATCCGTAAACCGCCTTGAGGGTCAATTAAATCATGATAGGCCTGTCGGTGCTCTAATTGGATAAAGCTCTGGTCTTGTATTTTCCCACCGGTTAGCGTCAGATGACGTGCATCGTGTGCTTGAGTAGGATCAACGCGCGGCTGTACCGGAGCTTGGCGCTGTTTTTCCACATCAATTTGACTACGCAAACTTAATAATTGGCGCAATTGTGGCTGAGCAAAGCTGGCTTGCACTTTACGCGCGGTAAATTTCAAATAGAGATCGTCATAAGCCATTTCTAAAATTTTGGCACGATCTGAAGCTGAATACGACTCTAAAATTTTCATTCCATCTTCTGACTGTGCAAAAGCCACTTGATGTGCCACTTTAGCCAATTGCTTACCATGTTGTCTGGCTTGTGCCAATAACTGCGTCTCTAACGCAGGTCGGTAGATCACCTCTTGCACCAAGCCTTGTTGTTCGATGGCTTTAATGGTTTCTAGTGGAATAGCAGCAACCTTAAAATCTGCACTTAAATTGAGCGAAGGTCGTACCAAATCCATTAAACCCAATAACCGATAAGCACAATTATCATTGACAAAATAATAAGGGAAAGTGACATGTTTCATTTCCCAAATGTGTTTAACCAGAAATTGCGTTTCAGATTCAGTTAAATTTAACTCATATTCCCACAAGTCACGACTTTCTAAGTCGCCATATTCTTTCACTTTACGGTAATACGGCATTAAGGAGTATTCACCCGGATAGTCTCCGGTTAAGCCTTTCCAAGCAAAAGACCAACTGTCACTATCGGTGACACTGGCCGCATAATTGACCGCATAAGAAACTAAATTTAATTGCTGCTGATCTTTTGGATCAAGACGCAATAAAGTATGCCCGAACATGGAACTGGGATTACCCATAAAGTCGGTGGCATAAATGAGTGTGGCTTTATAGGGTTTAATTTGCCCCATCCATGTGTCTAATTCTGGACAGTTTATTGTAGGAAGCTGCGACTGCTGAATATTTAATTTCTGGATTAACCAGTCACTACGTGCAGGAAAAATACAACGAACTGATTGATTGGGAGCTGCATCTTTAAATAAAGCCTGAATATTGGTATGTAATTCTTTTTTTAATTCGGTCTGACCGTTTGCGGCAAGAAAATAACTAGAATAAGTAACCTCGCTCTGCCCTTTGCTATTGGCATACATCAGTCGTTGCCAAGTAATCTCTTGGTCTAATTTTTGCTGTTCAGCGCGATGTATATAAGCGTCTACAATAGAGACTGGCGTGGCTGAATAAGCCGCTATAGGGAATGCTAAACAAAGAACTAACGGCAATAATTTCATTTAAATCTTTTATTTAGAGGTTATATTATTTATTGAATAAAAAAACCCCGTCACAATGACAGGGTTTTTATTGCACAATTATACGTAAGCTTTTAATACGTCATCTTGAGCCATAACTGCTTGTAGCGATGCCAACACTTGTAGAGAGTCTTGGTTTTGTGCTGAGTAAATTTCAGCAAAGTTCTGTTTAGATACAGCAAAGAAACGTGCTTTATCTTGTGATTGAATGTTTAATAATTCAGCCAATACATTCAGGCTTTCACCTTGACCTACAGCCATATCGCGCGCTAAAGATTCAGCATTTTCATTGGTAAAAGTCACTGCTTGTGCAGTCACTGTACCCGTACCGCTACAGCCCAATGTACCAAAAGTAATACCGAATACTTGGTTTAAAAAGATACCATTGGTGGTTGCAGCTAAGATTTTAGGTACTTTACCTGATTGACCTGCCCAAACTTGTGAACCAATACCACAGCCCACATCTCGATCTGCAAATGCAGCGGTAGAACCAAGCGCCACGACTGCAACTAAAGCTAATTTTTTCAACATGGGTATACTCCAGAATTTCTTATCGGTTTGTTTTTAATTATTTACAGTTGTGTAATCACTTCATTACACGTGACTAAGATAGCGGTATCTGACTTATAAGGCAAAACATTTTATATTAAAATCAGCATATTTAGATTTTGCAAATTTTATTGATCTTTTAACTGCCAACCACCTTGTTCATCACGATTGCCGAGGATTTTTAACACCAACACCAAACTCAACAATAACAATAAATACCATGAACCTAATTTACCCCAACCGACCATATGCCAAGCATCCACTTGACTGGGATATAACCAAATCTTATAAAAGGTACTGATATTTTCTGCAATCCAAATAATGAAAGCCAACAGCGCCAGCACTGGCAACAGCGGAAGTTTTATCTGATGGTGTTGTAATTGAAAATGAATTTTAGTCCGCCAGAAAATAATCACACTCCACGCAAACAGCAACAAACGAATATCGGGCCAAAAGAATTTGCTCATAAAATTAATATAAGAAAGCACGGCCAAAGTGATCATATTAAAGAAATGAGGCAACTTTTCAAATGACACTCGATACAACCTTAATGAGCGCGCTAAAAAGCTGCCCACCGCTGAATACATAAATCCAGCAAATAGCGGTACGGTTAATATTCTAAACACGGCCGGTTGTGGATACTGCCATGAGGCAATCTGAGGATGGGTGAGGAAAATTTCCATCACCATCGCCATCAGATGGAATAAGGCAATAACTTTGGCCTCTGCCCAAGATTCTAATTTTAAATACAACAAACACACTTGAATAATCAGTGCGTAAAATAATAAATAGTCGTAGCGAAAAAAGCCAAAAAACTCTTGGCTGGCCATAGATGAAGTGAGCGCAAAAGCAATCAGCAATAAAATCCCAAATAAGGCAGCCGAAGCTGCCTTAAATGAGAACTCAAAACATGATTTTAAAAGACGAATCAAGATTGAATCCTAACAATAGATTGATTTACAGGATCTTAGAGATATTTAGCGCTATATTCATGCACGGTATCAATAAAGATTTTCGGTTTATCCGGATCAACCCATTGGGTAATACCATGGCCTAAATTGGCAATATAACCCGTGGTTTCACCGCCCGCATAAGCATCATCAAGCATCGCTTTGGTGGCTTTTTCAATTGCGGCCTTGCTACCATATAACGTGGCAGGATCTAAATTCCCTTGTAAAGCCACACGTCCATTGACAGTTTTACGCGCCACATTTAATGGCGTGGTCCAATCTAGCCCCAAGGCATCTGCACCACTGGCCACCATTGGCTCTAACCATTGACCGCCACCCTTGGTAAACAAAATCACCGGAACTTTACGCCCTTCATTTTCACGTTTTAAACCAGCAATAATTTTTTGCATATAATTTAATGAGAATTCGATATATTCACGATGCGCCAGCGCGCCGCCCCAACTGTCAAAAATTTGTACAGCTTGTGCGCCGGCATCAATTTGTGCATTTAGATAATCAATCACAGCCAACGCTAGACGATCAAGCAGCGCATGCAGTACTTCCGGCTGTGCATACATCATTTGCTTGGTATAACGAAAATCTTTGCTTGAACCACCTTCAATCATGTAGGTCGCCAGCGTCCATGGACTGCCGGAAAAACCAATCAATGGCACTTGTCCACCTAAGGCGGAACGAATGGTGCTGACCGCATTCATCACATAATCAAGATCCGATGCGGCATTGAAATTGGGTAAATTGGCCACATCCTGTTCAGTACGAATGGTTTTATGGAATTTTGGCCCTTCACCCGCTTCAAAATATAAACCTAACCCCAAAGCATCGGGGATGGTTAAAATATCTGAAAACAAAATCGCGGCGTCTAAGTCATAACGACGCAAAGGCTGTAACGTGACTTCACAGGCAAAGTCATTATTTTTACATAAGGAAAGAAAATCACCTGCGTGCGCACGCGTTGCACGATATTCAGGCAAATAACGCCCTGCCTGACGCATCATCCACACCGGCGTACAATCTACAGGCTCATGCATTAAGGCACGCAGAAAACGATCATTTTTTAGAGCCGTCATTTACTTTCCCATCTCATTTTTAAGCTTTGTACCATCATAGCAAAAAGGTAGAAATTTTAATAACTTCTATCGTATCTAAAAACAGATTAAGATAAATGTAAAATATTTTTTACACAAAACAAATACTGCACATCCTTAATTTTTCTGCAATACTCGTGTAGTTTTATCACATTGTTAATGAATGATTCTTAAGGTTGAATTACATGTTTGTTCGCACATTACTCGCTATGAGTTTAAGCTGCATTTTTGCAGGTAACGCGTTTGCTGCATCTACTGCTGAACAACCGCTTGCTCCTCAAAAAATTGCCAATATCGCGGTTCAAGACCCCATTGATCCTCTGGCGACGGATGCAGCATCCAGTGCTCAAAGCAGCAATGAAACTCAGATCACACAACAAGAACAGCAAGACTTAAATAAGGCTTCAAAAACCTTACAAGATCTTGAACGATCTGAAAATAACAGCGATGAAATTGGTACAGCTCCGAGTGCGCCTAGTCCTAAGACCTCAGCGCCCGTTAGTACTGCAAGTGCAGCTGCAGCCAAAGCCTCTTGGACCTTAGAGGGTCTAAATAATGCTTCTTGGTATGAAAATATTGGTAAAGGTCAATTCCCAGTTTACGCGCGTGCGCATGTTATGTTGAACAACGCACATGCCTCCCCTGGTGCAATTGACGGTTCAAGCGGTAAAAATACCCTTAAAGCGATTGCTTCATTTCAACAAATGAATGGCTTAAAACCCACCGGTACTTTGACTCAAGAAACATGGGACATGCTACTGGCGAAACAAGGTGCTAAACCCGCTTTCATTGAATATAGCATTACAGATGCAGATTTGAGTGGGCCGTATGCCGCTTCTATTCCGCATGACTACGCCTTACAGTCAAAAATGAAAGGACTGTATTACACACGTAATACCGAAATGTTAGCTGAAAAGTTCCACATGGATGAAGACTTTTTGAAAAAGTTGAATCCAAAGGCGACATTTAAAAAAGCCGGTGAAAAAATCCTTGTGGCCAATATTCGCAATGAAGTTCCAGAAGATATTCATCTGATTGTGGCGCATAAAGGTGCCAAACAACTGTACTTATTTAACAGTCGTAATCAAATGATTGGATCATTCCCTGCCACGATCGGTAGCTCAGACACACCGTCTCCAGCAGGTACTTATAAAATTACCGGTGTTGCACCAAATCCTTGGTATAGCTATTCACCAAGTAACTTTGTGCAAGGTAAAAACACCAAGCCATTGTCTTTACCACCGGGTCCAAATGGTCCAGTGGGCAACATTTGGATTGGTTTAAGTAAAAAATCTTTTGGTATTCACGGTACGCCTAATCCATCTGCGATCTCAAAAACAGCATCGCATGGTTGTATTCGTTTGACCAACTGGGATGCCAATGATTTAGGTAAAAAAGTTAAATCTGGTGTAACCGTTAAATTTCTTGAATAACTCATCCTTTAATTATTAAAGCCCACAATAATGTGGGCTTTTTTTACAAAAAGTAAAAAGTCATTTGTTTAAAAAACACGCATAATCGTGACCTATATTGAAAAAGATAAAACATAACTATAAGTAAATGGGCATAGATACACGATGAATGGCTTTTAAGGCTGAATATTATTTTTATAGCCCGATATGATCATTCTAATTTTAAATAATAAAGGGCATCAAAGATGAATGCTTTTCTGCATCAGAGTGAAAATCGAGGTCATGTCAAAGCGGATTGGCTAGACACCAAATATAGTTTTTCTTTTGGTGGTTGGTATAACCTCAACTATATGGGCGTGGGCGTTTTGCGTGCAATTAATGATGAAACTATTGCTCCACAGCATGGTTTTGCACCGCACAGCCACAGCAACATGGAAATTTTAACCTGCGTGCTAGAAGGAACCATATGCCATAGCGACAGTCTAGGCAATGAACGCCATATTACTGCCGGAGAGTGGCAGCTGATGAGCGCAGGTCAAGGTGTGCAGCATAGTGAAATGAACCAAAAGAATCATCCAGTGCGTATGCTGCAAATTTGGATTCATCCGAATATTCAAGATACAGAACCGCATTATCAACAGATGCGATGTCATTCCCATGATCAACCCAATCGGTGGCATTTAATTGCCAGTGCGTTTTGCACTACTGCCATGTGTATACAACAGCAGACCGAAATCAAAACTGCTATTTTGGAAAAATATCGCCATTTAGCGGTACAAGCCACACAAAAGGTCAATTATATCCATGTGATTGCTGGGAAAATCTCCATTGAAGAGCGGATTTTAACAGCAGGTGATGCACTGCTGTTTGCAGAAGATACACAGATTAAAGCCTTACAAGACAGTCAATTGATTTGGTTTGATCTTCCAGAAATTTAAGACCCAATAAATTAAGTGAGCTGAAGCAAAGTATTCAAGCACATGAATAAAAAAACTGAGCAAGATGATTTGAATATTAAATGAAAGCCATCGCCTTAATCTAAAAAATATAATCCAGTGGCTCTGTACTGCATAAAAGCTATAACCTTAAAGATAAAATTTATTTTAATTTTTTATGTAAATTACAATCCAAAAAATAAAGATAAAAAAAGACCCTTGATGATCAAGAGTCTTTTTTAATATTTGGCGGAAGCGGTGAGATTCGAACTCACGGAGGACTCACACCCTCGTCGGTTTTCAAGACCGGTGCATTAAACCGCTCTGCCACGCTTCCATGTGCGCCATAATACGGATGTTTTTAAAAACTAACAAGTAAAAATTACAACTAAACCATTCAAATGAATATTGTTTCACCAAATGCTTATAATTTAGCCGCCAATTCTGCACCTTCACGGATAGCCCGTTTTGCATCTAACTCTGCTGCCAGTTTTGCGCCACCAATAATATGGTAATTAGCCAACGTATTTTCGTCTTTAGCCGGCATAATCTCTTTAATTGACTCTTGCCCGGCACAGACCACGATGGTATCCACGCGTAACAGTTGGTCGTGACCATCCATTTCAATCCATAAACCTTCGTTGCTCACCGATTTATATTGCACACCGCGTAGCATTTTTACGGCGTGTTTTTTCAATTGTGCGCGGTGTACCCAGCCCGACGTTTTACCTAAACCTGCGCCCACAGGAGTAGTTTTACGTTGTAGTAAATAAATTTCACGCACTGGCGCTTCAAGCTGCGCAGCTTGCATCCCGCCTTCTGAGCAATAATTTGGATTGGGATCAATGCCCCACTCACGTTGCCAATCGGCTAACGGTTGCGGTTGTGGCTGATGTTCAGGTTTCAATAAAAATTCCGATACATCAAACCCAATACCGCCGGCACCAATCACTGCCACCTTATGGCCTACTGGGGCACCGCGCAACACTTCAGCATAAGACAGAACTTGCGGGGCATCACTGCCAGTAATTTTTAAACTACGCGGCACCACACCTGTGGCGACAATCACTTCATCAAAGCCTTCACGTTCCAGTTGCTCGCGATTCACTTTGGTATTTAAGCGCAGCTCAACACCCGTTTTTTCAATTTGCACTTTAAAATAGCGAATGGTCTCATGAAATTCTTCTTTACCTGGCACCACTTTAGCCAAGTTAAACTGCCCACCAATTTCATGACTGGCTTCAAACAAAGTGACTTTATGACCACGACTTGCAGCCACAGTTGCAGCTGACATACCAGCCACACCACCACCCACCACCGCAATTTTCTTCGGTTTTTTGGTCTTTAGATACAACAATTCTGTTTCATACGCCGCACGCGGATTAACCAAACAGGTGGCACGCTGATTTTTAAAAGTATGATCTAAACAGGCTTGATTACAGGCGATACAGGTATTAATTTCATCGACACGATTGGTGGCGGTTTTATTGACCCAAAAAGCATCGGCTAAAAATGGACGTGCCATTTGAATCATATCGGCTTTACCGGCCGCTAAAATCGCTTCGGCTGTGTCCGGCATGTTAATGCGGTTAGAGGCAATCACTGGAATAGCGACATGCTTTTTCACTTCAGCGCTGTAATCTGCAAATGCGGCACGTGGCACCGAAGTGACAATGGTCGGAATACGCGCTTCATGCCAGCCAATACCGGTATTTAACAGTGTCACACCAGCTTTTTCTAAAGCTTGCGCAACGATAATCACTTCTTCCATGGTATTGCCGTCGTGTACTAAATCCAGCATCGACAAACGGAAACAAATAATAAATTTTTCACCAACTTTTTCTCGTACTGCCTTCACAATATCGACCGCAAAGCGCATACGATTTTGAATATCACCGCCCCAACGATCGCTACGCTGATTGACATGACGGCTTAAGAACTGGTTGAGCAAATAGCCTTCTGACCCCATAATTTCTACGCCATCATAGCCGGCTTTTTTCGCAATATGCGCAGTATGTGCATAGTCATCAATGGTGGCTAAAATCTGTTTTTCGCTCATTTGGCGCGGTTTAAATGGCGAAATAGGCGATTTAATGGGACTCGACGACACCACAAAAGGCTGATAACCATAACGTCCAGCATGCAAAATTTGCAGTAAAATTTTTGCGCCATGCTTATGTACAGCATGCGTGACTAAACGGTGCGGTGCGACATCGGCAATGTTACTCATGGTGCCGCCCGCAGGCAGTAACCAACCTTGACGATTCGGTGAAATACCACCGGTGATGATCAGCCCAACGCCGCCTTTGGCACGTTCTTCAAAATAAGCCGCCAATTTAGGATAGTTATAAAAACGGTCTTCTAAGCCAGTGTGCATCGATCCCATGACGACGCGGTTTTTAAGCGAAGTGAAGCCTAAATGAAGCGGCTTTAATAGATTTTCATAGCGATTTGTCATCATCAATCCTTTTTAGTTTAGCTTTGCAACTTGTTGCATAACACTTTACCGACTTTTTTTATTTTGTTTATGGCATTTGTTGCAACATTCTTCAACTGAACAGTCAATCCAGACAAAAAATAGGGCAATGCTTAACATTACCCTATTCTTTTTAGCCTTAAAGCCTAAAGCTTAGGCTTGCCAATCTTTTAATTTAGAGGTGTGACCAATACCGACATTAAAACAATTGCCCGGATCTAAATGTTGGTAATGCTGCTTTAGCGCAGGCTTAGCCACATATAAATGCCCGACATTATGTTCTGCCGGATACTCTGCACCGCGACCATCCAATAAATGCCACATTTGATGCTCCATCGCCACAGGATCAACGCCTTTTTTCACAATATAATCTTGATGAAAAACATGACATAAAAAATGACCGTAATACAATTTATGCAGAATCAAATCATCCATGTCTTGCGGCAACGTCTCCACCCATTGCGAATCATTACGGCGTAAGGCGATATCTAAAGCCACAATATCTTCCACTTCACTGCGATGTGTATCCCGATAACGAATG
>NZ_JXBK01000001.1:1289026-1292027 GCF_000816495.1 Acinetobacter harbinensis | reverse complement strand
CCGAAAACGAATGGCTCCCCCCGCCACGGCAAAACGATGCAAAAAGGCTTTGCGCCCTTCATCCTGATCACACAAAAAATAATCACCAGAATCCTTGGCGGTAAAATATTCAGTCAAAAATTGCTGAACCTGCGCGACATCCTGATTTTCAATGCGCAATACCAAATGGTGTTGATATAAATCTCGAAACGCATTCATGCGTTTGGGTAAATGTGCGGGTAAAAATTTCGTGACCAATTGCAATACTTTGTCCGATAAGCCTTGCATGCCGAATTTTTCCAAATAGCCATCAACTTTATCTTTCATGGCGAAAGCGGCCGGCACGTTGGCCGTACCAAATTTCTCAATAAACATAAAAGTATCTTTGCCGTATTTAGCCCCAATGTCATAGGCCACACGGTGGATATACTCACCGGCAATCGGTAAGCGTGCTAAATCCTGAAGTAAAAAACGTCGAATTGCGGTTAAATCTGCGGGGCTATTGCTACCGACATAAAACACCTGACTGGCAATTTTTTCAAAACTGTCCAGCCGTACGGCAAAAACACAGACTTTGCCCGCTGAACCTGAGGCTTCAAACAAACGACTGGGATCGGCATTAAAGCGTGCCGGCGTATCTTGATCGACTTGTCTGACATCATGGGCATAGTGCTGATCGGAGGCACAGCCCGTGGTGTCATATTGAATATCATCGGTTTGATAGTGCTGATGCTCAAGCGCAGATAAAATCTGTTCCGGCGTCTGTCCCAACTCTATGCCTAAATGATTAATCAGTTGCAATTGTCCCGATTCGTTAACGCGCGCATACAGTGCCAATTCGGTATATGCTGGGCCACGGCGTACCAATGCCCCACCGGAATTGTTACATACACCGCCCAAAACCGAGGCACCAATACAAGATGAACCAATCACTGAATGTGGCTCCCGATTAAATACCGCCAACTGTTTTTCTAAGCGATCAAGCGTGGCGCCGGGTAAACAAATCACTTGTTTGCCCTCATTAATCACCTGAATGCCGGTGAGACGCCGCGTACTGATTAAAATCACTGGACGATCATAATCATCACCAAATGGTGTTGATCCACCGGTCAAGCCAGTATTAGCCGCCTGCATAATCACAATACAATCGGCATCAATGGCCGTTTGTAGCACATGCCATTGCTCAAGCAAAGATCCGGGAACCACCACCGCCAACACTTGCCCTGCACCATAACGACGACCCTGCCGATATAACCGCGTTTCACTGTCACGCGTCATGACATGGGCTTTACCAACAATATCTATCAGTTTTTGAATGGTCTTTTGGGAATTGAATTGAGGCTGCATCTGAGCTCCTGCGCATTGAAAATTTCTCGTTTTTAATCCTGCCTAATCAGCCAAAGAAGCAACTCAGTTTTAAACGCACTATACGTTATTCCTGATATTAACCATGCTGATGAGCGACATGATGCCGCGCTTGTACAGAAGGAATATGGACGCGCCTTCTGCACAACACAGGACTTTTATTGCTTTTGATCCTGCAAAAGTAAGACATTGGCTCTATAAGCATATTCAATGCTAAGCCAGATCTCTGATCAGACCCCTTCATCCAGACATGATTTACTCTGCCAACTCTCTATTCAATTTCACTAAACAGTCTGAGGTAATATCGGCAATGGTTTTAGCACCGGTTAAGGTCATTGCAACACGCATTTCTTTGTCAATTAAATCCAACAGATTAGACACGCCTGCACCACCCGCTGCACCCAGTGCATAAATAAAGGCCCGCCCCAACATGCAGGTATCTGCGCCCAAGGCCAGCATACGCACCACATCTAGACCATTACGAATACCTGAATCGGCCAGAATTTTGATCTGCCCTTTCACGGCATCGGCAATCGGAGGCAACGCACGCGCACTAGACAGCACGCCATCTAATTGACGACCACCATGATTGGAAACCACAATGCCATCGGCGCCAAAACGTACCGCATCTTTGGCATCTTCAGGATCTAAAATCCCTTTAATCACCATCGGACCGTCCCAAAAATCGCGAATCCATTCTAAATCTTTCCACGAAATCGACGGATCAAAGTTATTGCCCAACCACCCGATATAGTCTTCAAGTCCCGTCGGTTGACCTAAATATTTAGAGATATTACCTAAATCATGCGGCCGCCCCAGTAAGCCGACATCCCACGCCCACTGTGGATGCATCACCGACTGTAAGTAACGGCGCATAGCGGCATTGGGGCCACTCATGCCTGAATGCGCGTCGCGGTAACGCGCACCCGGCACCGGCATATCAACGGTGAAAACCAAGGTCGAACAACCGGCAGCTTTCGCACGTTCTAGTGCATTTTTCATAAAACCACGGTCACGCAGTACATATAATTGAAACCACATCGGGCGGGAAATGGCTGGCGCAACTTCTTCAATTGGACACACCGACACAGTCGATAAGGTAAAAGGAATGCCCTTTTGATCTGCGGCAACTGCGGCTTGCACTTCACCGCGGCGCGCATACATACCGGTTAAACCCACTGGCGATAATGCTACTGGCATGGCCAAAGTTTCATTAAAGAGTTTCGTCTCTAAGCTCAATGCCGACATATCATTTAATACGCGTTGTCTTAAGGCAATTTTGGATAAGTCTTCCACATTACGCTTAAGGGTATATTCTGCGTATGCGCCGCCATCGATATAATCAAATAAAAAAGGCGGTAAACGACGTCTGGCCGCTTCACGGTAATCATTGGCAGAAGAAATAATCATGTTTATATCCTGTTTAATCGACTTGCACGTTGACGACGCGCATCTTCTTCATCAAGCGAACGCACTTGTTGAATAACAAACTCAATATGACCGCAGACTGCTTTACGGGCAGCTTCGGGGTCTCGGCGTTCAATTGCCGCCATTACTTGATGATGCTGTAGGTGTAATTGGTCAAAACGCCGTGGTTCGGAATAGACTTTACGTCGCCCCAACACCACATTAAATTGCAACAAATCAAACAAACTGC
>NZ_JXBK01000001.1:1101399-1289016 GCF_000816495.1 Acinetobacter harbinensis | reverse complement strand
CATCTGTATCAGCACCAAATTGTGTGAAGCCTCGGCAATCGCCAGATGAAATTTAGCATCGGCTTGTGCGGCTTGATCATCATTGCCCAAACCTTGAGAATGACTAATTTGCTCATAGCACCGGCGAATATTCAACAGATCTTCAGGCGTTGCACGCTGTGCTGCATACCACGCCGTGCCACCTTCTAAAACGATACGCGCTTCTTGCACATCAAAACGATAAGCCGGATCTTGATCAATCAAATGACTTAACGGCTGTACAATTTGATGTTGTGACCAATTGCTGGATAATTGCTGCAAGAAGGTGCCTGCACCGCCTCGACTTTGTAAAATGCCCATACTGGTCAATTGCTGAATCGCTTCACGCAATGAGGAACGCGAAACGCTGAGTTGTTCACATAATTTGCGTTCCGCAGGCAAACGATCTCCCACTTGCATATTGTTGTGTTCAATCAATATGCGCAGACTTTGTACCACTTTGTCAGAGACTTTCATTTGCTCACCTCAATTGCGTGTTATGGAATCATCCATGGGAACACATACGCTTGTAAGGTAATAATAATACCCATCATGATGGTGAACACGATACTGTGTTTAACGGTAAAGCGAAATAAATCAGATTCTTTACCAACCAAACCCACCGCCGCACAGGCAATGGCAATCGATTGCGGAGAAATCATTTTACCAGTGACGCCGCCACTGGTATTGGCCGCCACCAATAACACTTCTGGCACCCCAATTTGTTGCGCGGTGGTGGCTTGCAGTGCAGCAAACAAGGCATTGGCAGAGGTGTCTGAACCGGTTAAAAATACCCCAATCCAACCTAAAAATGGCGAGAAGAAGGTAAAGGCTTTGCCAGTATGTGCCAGCGCCAGTGCCAAGGTGGCTGACATGCCCGAATAATTGGCAATAAAAGCAAAGGCCAACACCATACCGATGGAATAAATCGGAGTTTTTAACTCATTTAAGGTTTCAGCAAAAGTCAGCACTGCCTGTTTAGGCTGCATTTTTAAGAACAAAATGGTGATGAGTGCAGCAATAAAAATGGCAGTACCGGTTGCAGAGAACCAATCAAATTTAAAAATGGCATCGTAGTCTTTTATTTCTGCCACCACGGGCGGCATTTTTTGCACCAATTGATGGACATACGGTACTGGAATTGAGATCACCCAATCATGTAATGCGCCATCTTTGCTAAACAAATCTTTAAATGGTTTGATACTCCAAATGGTCACCATCACGGTTAAAATCATGAACGGCGACCATGCTTTGGCGATCTGGCCTAAACTGTATTGTTGTTGCTGATCTGCCAATAAACTGTCATCCACATTGCCTTCTGTTGCACTAAAACGGAAGATATGTTTCGGTTTCCAGAACTTAAGTAAAATCGTTAAGCTGACCAAGGCTGCAATTGCCGCAGTAATGTCAGGAAGCTCCGGCCCAACAAAATTAGAGGTCAAGTATTGCGCCAGTGCAAACGACCCACCGGCCACAATCACCGCTGGCCACGTTTCTTTAATACCACGCCAACCATCCATGATGCCCATAATCCAGAACAGTACAATCGGCACCATAAACGGCAATTGACGACCGACCATCTGACTGATTTCCATGGTATCTACCCCAGACACTTGTCCGGCGACAATAATCGGAATGCCCATCGCACCAAAAGCCACCGGTGCAGTATTTACAATTAAGCAAAGTCCTGCGGCATAGAGTGGTTTAAAGCCTAAACCGACCAACAGCGCGGCAGTAATGGCCACGGGTGCGCCAAAACCAGCGGCACCTTCTAAGAACGTACCAAAGGCAAAGCCCACCAACAGCATTTGTAAACGTTGATCTTCGGTAATCGATAAAATAGAAGAACGGATAATATTAAACTGGCCGGTTTTGACCGAAATTTTATATAGAAATACCGCACCAATAATAATCCACGCAATTGGCCACAAGCCATAAAAAAAACCATACACCAGTGAAGCAAACGCAGTTGCAGCCGGCATTTGATAAGCAAAAAGTGCCACCAACAACGCCAAAGCCACGGTAATGGTGGCTGCGACGCTGCCTTTTAAGCGAAAAATGGCCAAAGCTAGAAAAAAGAACACAATTGGAATCAGCGCAATCGCGCTCGATAGCCAGATATTGGCCATCGGATCATAAATTTGTTGCCAAGATTGAAGCATTGTCTTCTCCCTGAAATGCTCACTGCTATTTTTTCAATCACTCGAACCAATTTTTTAGTTATTATTGGTCAGACCAATTGAGAGTAAAATAAAAAATAATTGATATTCCACTCGGAACAGTAGATTTTAGAGCGCCAAAGATCAACAATAACTTAATATTGGTCAGACCAAAAATAATCAAACTAAAACTCAATCCTATTCTTTTTAATCACTGATCAATAATTCAGCCTTGTTAATAAGCTTTGTTTTTATTTGATTTTTATAAATGAAAGCTTGTGAATTTTCTCTACATACAACTTTAGTCGAATGCTTGATTTTTAGAGGTCATCAACCTACTTTTGATCTTTCAAAGTGAATATGGCGGCTATAAAAAACTTCACCTTCACCTGTAGCGACGGTATTACTTAGACGCTCAAATACGACTTAGGCTTTCCTCAGCAAAAAATAGCGTATACAAAGATAAACACGAGAATGAATGCCGTTGCCTCATTTTCATGGCCGATGAAGTACTTTGATTTTTGCTTAAATTAAATTTCGCATCATTCCAACCGGTGATAATGAATGCCGTTGCCTCATTTTCATGGCCGATGAAGTACTTTGATTTTTGCTTAAATTAAATTTCGCATCATTCCAACCGGTGATAATGAATGCCGTTGCCTCATTTTCATGGCCGATGAAGTACTTTGATTTTTGCTTAAATTAAATTTCGCATCATTCCAACCGGTGATAATGAATGCCGTTGCCTCATTTTCATGGCCGATGAAGTACTTTGATTTTTGCTTAAATTAAATTTCGCATCATTCCAACCGGTGATATTGCTAAGAAAATTATAGATATTTTTTGATTAGCGGCTTTTGGCGAAAGCAAATTTTGCTAAAAGTGCTATAATTGAGACAACTATAAGATTCTCCTTGGCTACCAATTATCGTGGTGCCTATTTCATATCGTTAGGACTAACAATGACTGATAATGCAACGATCTTGCAGAACGTACCTGTAGGTAAAAAAGTTGGGATTGCCTTTTCTGGTGGCCTAGATACTTCAGCGGCTTTATTGTGGATGAAGCAAAAAGGTGCAGAACCTTATGCCTATACCGCAAATTTGGGTCAGCCGGATGAAGACGACTACGATGCGATTCCAAAGAAAGCTGAAGCCTATGGTGCAGTAAAAGCCCGTTTGGTGGATTGCCGTTTACAATTGGCATTAGAAGGAATTGCGGCTATTCAATGTGGCGCATTTCATATCAGTACTGGTGGCGTGCCGTATTTCAATACCACCCCGCTTGGCCGTGCAGTCACAGGCACCATGCTTGTGACCGCGATGAAAGAAGATGACGTTAATATTTGGGGCGATGGCTCAACCTATAAAGGCAATGATATTGAACGCTTCTATCGCTATGGTTTGCTCACCAACCCGAATTTAAAAATTTATAAACCGTGGTTAGACCAAACTTTTATTGATGAATTGGGCGGTCGCTCAGAAATGTCGCAATTCTTAATTGATAATGGCTTTGACTATAAAATGTCAAAAGAAAAAGCCTATTCAACAGACTCGAACATGTTGGGTGCAACACACGAAGCCAAAGATCTTGAATACTTAAATGCAGGTATCAAAATTGTCGATCCAATTATGGGTGTGGCATTTTGGAAAGATGACGTTGAAGTTAAAGCGGAAGAAGTGACGGTAACCTTCGAAGAAGGCATGCCTGTTGCTTTAAATGGCCAAAGTTTTACCGACCCTGTTGAGCTGATTTTAGAAGCCAACCGTATTGGTGGTCGTCATGGCCTAGGTATGTCGGATCAGATTGAAAACCGTATTATTGAAGCCAAGTCTCGGGGTATTTATGAAGCACCGGGCATGGCGCTACTGCATATTGCCTATGAGCGCTTGGTCACCGGTATTCATAACGAAGACACCATTGAACAATACCGTATTAACGGTTTACGTTTAGGTCGTCTATTGTATCAAGGTCGTTGGTTCGATTCTCAAGCGTTGATGCTGCGTGAAACTGCACAGCGTTGGGTGGCCAAAGCCATTACGGGTACAGTTACTTTAGAGCTACGCCGTGGTAATGACTACACCATTATGAACACTGAATCAGAAAACCTCACTTATGAAGCTGAGCGTTTGACCATGGAAAAAGGTGATTCTATGTTCTCCCCAATGGATCGTATTGGTCAGTTAACCATGCGCAACCTAGACATTACCGATACGCGTGCCAAATTAGCGCTATATACCCGTACAGGCTTATTGTCTGTGGGTCAGGGTTCTGCTATTCCACAACTTAAAGACAAAAATAAATAAGCATTAGCTGTATTAAAAAACCGCCTAAATGGCGGTTTTTTAATACGTTTACATACTAAATCACAGATGTATTACGAAGCGATTGATAATAAATTTGATTGCGTCCAAGTTGTTTGGCCCGATATAACGCTTGGTCGGCAATGCTTAATAATTCCTCTTTGCTAATCTGCTCTTCCCCGCGATATACGGTAATCCCCAAACTGATGGTGACATTGTTTGAAACTAAAGAGCTGGCATGTGAAATGGCCAGACCATCAATGGCTTTATAAATATTTGATGCAACGGCATAAGCGCCATGTGCATCGGTTGCAGGCAGTAACACTACAAATTCTTCGCCGCCATAACGCGCAACAAAATCCATATGACGAATGGCACTTTTAATCGCTTTGGCAATCGCCAAAATAACCTCATCACCTTTTTGATGACCATAAAAATCGTTATATTTTTTAAAATAATCAATATCAATAAATAAAATAGACAATGCCGTTTGATCAGCACGAGTTTGCTGATAAAACACCATCATCATCTCATCAAAAGTACGCCGATTAGAAATTGTAGTCAGCGCATCATGCTGACTTAAATGCAGTAATTCAGAATTATAAATACGATGAATTTCCTCACTGACTCGAGCGCGTAGTGTGTATAAAAAAATCATCCGTTCACGGGCAAAAATCATGTGGGCAATGGCATAACCAAATACACAACTGCCGGCCATCACCCGTCCCAAAACCATCACATCAAAGTCAACATGCAAAAGAGTAAACAACAAAAGCGTCGCAATCGCGGCCACTAAACCATTGATCAGAATATAAGTGGGTTTTATTCCACTAATAACATAACTCAGCATATAAATAATTGCGATCACGGCCATGGCTTGATGCTGTAGCTCAATGGTTTGCACAGTAATAATCAGCCACGCAATCGACACAATTCCCCAAAACATAATTAATAGACTGGCATGGAGAAAATAATGCTGAAGTTTTGGCTGCGCAGCAAAACAAAACAATAGCAGTAAGCACAGGCCTCCGTTCATGATCGATAATACGCAGTGGGTAAAGTCATGTGCAAAAACCGAGCGATTTATAATGCCATAGTCACTGGGTATAACCACCAATACAAAAATAAAGTAAGATAAAAGTGCCAACCAAAAAGATTTTTCGATATGTTTACGCGCACGTTGTAAGTTTTTTAACCAAAACGTATGTTCCATTTCGATAGGGAAAGTTTGACCAACATGATGTATTTGCAAAGCAATCAATTGTTCTATTTTTTCCTTATCGTACTGTAATTTAGCCAGATTATATTTATAGTTCATGCTCAAGTATTAGGTTATTTTTATATTTACTTAAAATAACATAATTTTATTCTTTGTAATTGGCTATCTGTCAGCATTTGTCTTTAATTCTGGTTACCTTTTTGGCAGTTTATGCATTATCATTTGTTTTATTTGCTTGATTGAAATGGCCTTGAATACAATCACTCTCCTCCAGCCAGATGATTGGCACGCTCACCTTCGTGATGGTCTTGCTTTAAAACGTACTGCACCCGACTTGGCTCGACAGTTTGCGCGCGCAATTTGTATGCCCAATACTGTTCCTCCGGTCAAAACCGTAGCAGAAGCGATTGCGTATCGTGAACGCATTTTAGCGCACGTACCTGAAGGTATTGCCTTCGACCCGCGTATGGTGCTGTATTTAACGGATCAGACGCCTGTCAGTGAAGTCAAAAAAATTAAAGACTCAGCCCATGTCAATGCCGTCAAGCTTTACCCTGCCGGAGCGACCACCAATTCAGACAATGGCGTAAGCGATATTCGTAAAGTCTATGCGGTGATTGAGCAACTTGAAGAACATCAAGTGCCTTTTTTATTGCACGGCGAAGTGACCCACAGTCATGTCGATATTTTTGATCGTGAAAAACGCTTTTTAGATGAAGTGTTAGCGCCACTGCTTAAACAGTTTCCAAAGCTTAAATTGGTTTTAGAGCACATCACCACCAGTGAAGCTGCGCATTTTGTGATTGAACAAGATCGTAATGTCGCCGCCACCATTACTCCACAACATTTATTGTTTAATCGTAATGACATGCTGGTTGGCGGCATCAAACCCCATTTTTATTGTTTGCCTATTTTAAAACGTCAGACCCATCAACAAACTTTACTTGAAGTGGCCACCAGCTCGAATCCTAAGTTTTTCTTAGGTACAGACAGCGCGCCGCATTCAAAAGATGCCAAAGAAAATGCCTGTGGTTGTGCCGGTTGTTATAGCGCACCAACTGCCATTGAACTGTATGCGCAAGCTTTTGACCAAGTGGGTAAAATTGAACGCCTCGAAGGTTTTGCCAGTCATTTTGGCGCAGATTTTTATGGTTTACCACGTAATACCAATAGCATTACCTTGGTGAAAGAACCGCAAGTTATTCCAACAAGTTTAGACTACTTGGATGGTGAAAAAATTATCCCGCTCTATGCCGGTCAAACCATTCAATGGAGAAAAGTGTGACAGATGAAACCCAACCCATTATTGGTCAACGTTTTCGTGGATTTTTACCTGTAGTTGTCGATGTTGAAACAGCAGGGTTTAATTCGCAGACCGATGCCTTATTGGAAATTGCAGCCATTCCCATTATTTATAATGCCGAAGGTCAGTTTGTGCCCGGCAAAGCACATCATGCACATATCAATCCTTTTGAAGGTGCGAATCTAGATCGTCGCTCGCTCGATTTTATTGGTATTGATCCGTCAAATCCAATGCGCATGGCGATGGCAGAAGATGAAAAAACGGCCTTAAGACGTATCTTTAAAGCCATTAATGAAGTACGCCGCGAGCAAAACTGTACCCATGCTATTTTAGTCGGGCACAACGCGCATTTTGATTTGGGCTTTGTTCAAGCCGCGATTGCACGTACTGCAACCAAAAATCAAAATCCGTTTCACAGTTTTTCTGTGTTTGATACCGTCACTTTAAGTGCGGTCATGTTTGGGCAAACAGTACTGGCAAAATCGTGTATTCAAGCGGGAATTGAGTTTGATGGTAAAGAAGCACACTCTGCTTTATACGACACGCAAAAAACAGCGGAACTGTTTTGCTATATTTTGAACAAACTCGCACCTCACCTACTTGACACTTTGACGGCGGATCAATAAGATACCGCCATCTTCTAACGTCCCTATCGTCTAGAGGCCTAGGACATCGCCCTTTCACGGCGGTAACCGGGGTTCGAATCCCCGTAGGGACGCCAATTATTTTTTCAAGCTGAGCTGTTTTCAAACACTCTCATCGCTGTATATCTGCTAATCTTTATTTTTAAAAAATTTATCTAAATAGTGCTGCCCGCGACATCCATATAATCAATAAAAAATCTGTCTCTATCCTCAAACCTTTGATCTCTTCTCACGCTGCTTTGATTTGGCTGATTTTTTGCTCGATCACTGATCTAGGCTAAGTTGCACTCTCATCACACTTTCAAGTCTGCTATGTATATGCCTATCAAGTCATTGCCGATCTCAGCATGTCGCGCTGTGCTTTATTTACTTTAAGGCTTAATTTTTAAGTAGTAGCCAACTGATTTTATGAATAGCAATGAGCAGTGAATACACATTAAACCCCCAGCCAATAGATATCTTCATTTTCAACCAAGACTAAAAATGATGGCTTAAAACTACCCCTCACTTGCGCACTTAAGTATAAATCTGTCATTTTCTATGCAATCAATACATTATTTTTAAAATAATCCGCTTACAGGTTTGACAGCCTTATGAAAAATCCATAGTATACCCAACACCTCATAACGTCCCTATCGTCTAGAGGCCTAGGACATCGCCCTTTCACGGCGGTAACCGGGGTTCGAATCCCCGTAGGGACGCCATATATCGTGCTATACGATCATTCAAGCTTCAATCCTTATCATTATTACATTGCAGATTTGTAGTTTTTCACTACAATAGCTCGCTTCCTTTTCTCTTTTTTTATTTTCTCTTATGCAGTCATCTCATACTCCGAATGATGCTTCGCATCAGGGCAATTCTGCGCCATTAAAACGCGCTATGAGTACTCGACATTTGGTCATGATTTCGCTAGGCGGCGCAATCGGGACTGGCCTATTTTTAGGCTCGGGTGAAGTCATTGCACAAACGGGGCCTGTAGGTGCAATCCTCTCTTATATTCTTGGCGGTTTAATCGCGTATGCGGTGATGCTGTGCTTGGGTGAACTTGCCGTTCACATGCCTGAATCTGGCTCTTTTGGCAGTTATGCACAAAAGTTTATTGGTCCAGGCACAGGCTACATGATTACTTGGCTGTACTGGCTGACGTGGACCGCCACTTTAGGCACGGAATTTACTGCAGCGGCTTTATTGATGCAAGAATGGTTTCCGCAAATTTCTGTCTGGATTTGGACCATTGCTTTTGCCGCCATTGTGTTTAGCCTGAATATGATCTCGACCAAATTATTTGCCGAATCTGAATTTTGGCTGTCTTTGGTGAAAGTCATTACCGTGATTAGCTTTATTATTTTGGGGCTCTTGGCGATTGTCGGGATACTTTCATTTGAAGGCTATTCATCTGCACCCTTGCTGAGCAATCTCACTGCACAAGGCTGGTTTCCTCAAGGTCTATTTCCTATTTTTACCACCATGCTGATTGTGAACTTTGCTTTTTCTGGCACAGAACTGATTGGTGTTGCAGCGGGTGAAACCCAAGATCCGGCAAAAAATGTACCCAAAGCGATTAATGCAGCCATTTGGCGACTGCTGATTTTCTTTGTGGGTACCATTGTGGTGATTAGTGCGCTGCTGCCGCATCAAATGGCCGGCTTAGGCGCAGATGGCGTCAGTAGCAGTCCCTTTGTCACCGTGTTTACCTATATTGGTATTCCATATGCAGAAGATATTATTCGCTTCGTGATCATCACCGCACTGCTGTCTGCTGCCAACTCAGGTTTATATGCCGCTTCACGCATGATGTGGTCTTTATCAGACAAAAAACAACTTCCTGCGATATTCTCCAAGGTCAACCGCCGCGGTATTCCGTTTATTGCCATCATTGTCACCATGTTTGGTGCCATACCGGGTTTACTCTCGGAACAATTCGCCCCTGAAACTATTTTTAAAAATCTACTTGGGGTAGCTGCCTTTACCATGGTGGTGGTCTGGATGAGTATTTGCTTAAGCCAGTTCAATTTCCGTCGCCAATGGTACAAACAAGGGCATAGCGCTAAAGAATTGGGCTTTGCTGCACCGTGGTTTCCAGTGGTGCCTATCTTAGGTTTTGTGTTCTGTTTGATCACTGGCGTTAGTATGGCCTTCGACCCAGATATGTTGGCGGGTTTAATTGGCTGTCTTATTTTTATTGCCGGCTGTTATCTCAGTTATTACATCTTCTATCGAAAGCAAAACTAAGCAATAAAAGAGTGGCCAAGTGCCACTCTTTTTATTAAGCTGAATAAAGACAATAACCTCTATTATCAAAATCTGACCTTGTATGAAAATTATTTTTATTCATGGCATGAATCAACAAAATTACGATGAACAGTCTTTAACGCAGCATTGGTTAAAGTCGTTTCAAACTGGCCTAATCAATGCTCATTTCAGTATTAATGTAAGCTCATTACATATCAAACTGCCTTTTTACGGCGATTTACTTACCCAACATAAACTCTATAACAGTCTAGATTTAAATACCTTTTTACCTAAATCACTCACGCATCTGCACCTGCCTTTTCATTTAAAACATCAAAGCTTGGTCGAAGAACATATCCCGTGTCAGGCCGCTTTACCCATCTTTAATCCCAATCAAGCAGAATCATTAACACAGCGCATTGCCAGCATTTCAGAGTTAACCAAAGATCATGCTTTTCGTGAGTTAAGCTTATTGATGAATCATTACCCCAAAATACATGAAAGCTTTATTCATCAATTTTTAATTGAAACGTATCTCTACTTATCCGATGCAGGCTTTATGCATGAGGTACATCGTAGAATTATGCGCGATTTACATCCCACCAAAGAGCATATTATTGTGGCGCATTCCTTGGGCACGGTGATTGCCTATAATCTACTGCATGAATTTACCGGCTTTAAAGTTAAACGTTTTATTACTTTAGGCTCACCGCTTGCATTTAAAGTGGTGCAAGAAAAACTGAAATCACCCATTTCCAGACCCACACAACTTCATGGCGATTGGCTCAATTTTTACTCGCCCATTGATTTTTTAACCGCTTTTCCCTTGTGCGAAGCGCCTTTTGATTTCCAACCCCCCATTATCAATCAATCAATTCAAACACCCATTAACAATCCGCATCAAATTAATGGCTATTTAGAACATCCTGCGGTGATTCAAAGCATTTTAGATGGCTTAATGCTGAAGAAATAACGCATTTTAGTTTATATTTTAAACAGTTGTTTTATTTTTATTCACTTGAGACCTTTTTCACAGATTATCGGCGAAAAAGGTTTGACAGCTTTTCATATCCACCCTATTATACGCCCACCTCTGAAACGTCCCCATCGTCTAGAGGCCTAGGACATCGCCCTTTCACGGCGGTAACCGGGGTTCGAATCCCCGTGGGGACGCCAATTTTGTATAGATGACCCTATCGTCTAGAGGCCTAGGACATCGCCCTTTCACGGCGGTAACCGGGGTTCGAATCCCCGTAGGGTCGCCATATTCGAGATTGAAAAATCTCACAAAAAAGCCTAATCATTATCGATTAGGCTTTTTTGTTTTCAGCGAATTTACTTTTAACAACCTCTCGATGTTTTATACTGCACGGCAATACAACAACAAATGACAGCCCGATGCAGATTCGTCTCTTTCATAAAACCAACTCACGCTCACAGCGCATTGTCTGGTTATTAGAAGAATTACAGCTTGATTATGAATTAATTTTTTGCGATAGCGCTGCATTGAATCCAGCGCTACAACAGGCTGATCACCCTCACCGATTGGGAAAATTTCCCACGCTACAAATTCATCACAACCACTCGCTAGAGGTAATTACCCTTGCTGAAACAGCAGCAATTGCCGATTATTTAAGCTACCTATGCAATGATTTGGCAATCTCCAAATTAACGGCCCCAGAGGTCATACAGTATTATTATTGGAAAAATTTTACTGAAGCCACCTTTATGCCGGATTTAGCCTTAAAACAAATTTTTGCAGCGATTGTCAGCAAAACACCGTTACCGGTCCGCTTTGTCAGTCGATTGTTTAAGCTGGGCTTTGATCGCGGTTATTTAAATCAAAGTTTAAAGCAACATATGCAGATGATTGAAGATCAGCTGCAAAGCCACGCATATATTACAGGTGATCAATTTAGCTTGGCGGATATTTTATTATGGTTTCCATTACAGGCATGTACAGCATGCAACACAGAATTTAAAGCCTTCGTGCATATTCAACGCTATCTGTTACAGCTACAAAGTAGACCGGCCTTTCAACGTGCATGCAAGACAGGACACTGGTCTACTGGTATCTTTGAATCGTATTGGGCCAGCGCAAACTCATAAAAATTTAAGCACGGCGGCGCGAATTAATCTGACCTTTAATCATGGCTTTAATATTGCCTTTGGCATATTTAAAGAATACTTTTAACGGAGATAATTTAGGATTCGGCTGTTTGCCTTGGGCAATGTCTTTAAACTGCGCGGCGTACCAAATAATTTCCATAATAGACATTTTATCCACCATCGGAATACCGGTTTTAATTTTATCCACCGCATAGCGTACATCGTGTCCGGCAATTAAACGATTGGTTAAATCGGTTTCCACCGCCAATGGTCGCGCCAAACCAATAAATTCGCATGCCCCACTGTCCAGTGCTGCATTCATACCGGCGGCAGTACGAAAGCCTCCTGTGACCATCAAATGACAGCTGACCTGTTGGCGAATTTTCTCGGCAAATTCAAGAAAATAAGCTTCACGGGAGATGGTGCTGGCTTCACGTTTATTGGCTTTTAAGCCCGCCATTGCGGGCGCTTCATAGCTACCACCGGAGATTTCAATTAAATCAATACCGGCGGCATCAATGGCTTTAAATACCGCAACAACTTCTTCTTCGCTAATACCACCACGTTGAAAATCTGCTGAATTGAGCTTGACGGAGATAATAAACTGCTCCGAGGTCACCGCACGCACCGCATGATAAATCTGTAATAAAAAACGCATACGATTTTCAATTGAGCCGCCCCATTGATCTTGGCGCTTATTGGTTAAGGGCGATAAAAATTGACTAATCAGATAACCATGTGCGCCGTGTAACTGTACGCCTTCAAAACCGGCTTTTTCACAGATCTGCGCGGCAGTGGCAAAGCGTTGCACAATATCTAAAATTTCAGCTTCAGTCAGCGCACGTGGCGTACCAAAGGTGGTGGCCAACATCGGGCTAAACGGTACCGCAGAAGGTGCTACGGTTTCTTGATTTAAGCCTTTGGGACACTGACGCCCCGGATGTGACAATTGCACCAATTGCACCATGCCATAGCGCTTACCGACTTGCGCCCATTGTTTTAATGCTGCCAAATCACGTTCTGATTCAATCACCACCACGCCCGGTTCATTTTTAGCGCGAAAGTCCACCATCACATTGCCGGTGATGGCACAGCCCAATCCGCCTTTGGCCCACGCTTCATATAAACCACAGTGCAATTGGCTGGGTTGGCCTTGATAATTGGCTAAGGCTTCACTCATCGCGCCTTTAATAATACGATTTTTAAATTGAATGTCACGAATGGTGGCGGCTTTGGCAAGATGGCTCATTTTTATCCCTATATCCTGATTTTTACGTAGAGTTAAAACTCTAAACTGTTTATCGTGGCCGTCAATGACATTCTGACAATATGACTTGTCAGTAACTTAACGATACTGACTGGCAGCGATTAATTGCTGGGTATATTCAGTTTGTGGGTTTAAAAACAATTGTTCAGTGCTTTGAAATTCCATGACCTGCGCATGACGTAATACCAAGACCTTTTGACACAAGGCTTTGACCACTTGTAAATCGTGACTAATAAACAAATAACTGATTCTATGCTGCTGTTGCAACCCCCTGAGCAGTTGTACAATGGCACGCTGCGTGGTGCGATCAAGCGCAGAAGTGGGTTCATCTAAAATCAGCAGCTTTGGCTGTAGAATCAAAGCGCGGGCAAGTGCCACCCGCTGACGCTGACCACCCGAAAGCTCATGCGGATAGCGCAGCCTAAAACTCAGTGGCAATTCCACCTGTTGTAAAGCAGCATCAATGCGCTGTGATATTTCAGCTTGAGTATATGCTTTTAATGCTAAGCCTTCGCCAATAGTTTGCTCAACATTTAAGCGTGGATTTAAACTGCTAAACGGATCTTGAAACACCATTTGAAATTCAGCGCGTAACGGACGCAATTTTTTTTCGTTACATTGATTTAAGTCCGTACCCAATAAAACAATTTCACCTTCGCTGGCAATCAGTCGACTAATGGCCAAAGCCAAGGATGTTTTACCTGAGCCACTTTCACCCACAATGCCAATTGACTGACCTTGTGCCAAGCTTAAATTCAGTGGTTCAACTGCGACCACATAATCTTTGACCCGATTGAGTAAACCTTGCTTAATGGGAAACTTAACCGCCAGCTGCGTTAAAGTCAGTATGGCGTCCGTGTCATTCACTTCAATGGCCGCACCAAAATCATGATTGAGCAAATTTTGTGTATAGGCCTGTTTGGGATGGGTAAATATTTCGATGACATTGCCTTGTTCAACCACCACCCCTTGATTCATCACCACCACCTGATTGGCATAGCGGCGCACCAAATTTAAATCATGGCTAATTAAGATCATTGCCATATTGCGGCTGCGCTGTAGGGATTGGAGTAAATCTAGAATTTGCGCTTGTAGCGTGACATCTAAGGCTGTAGTAGGCTCATCAGCAATCAAAATGTCCGGATCTAAAGCCAAGGCCATCGCAATCATGACCCGTTGCCGTTGACCACCGGAAAGCTCATGTGGATAACGACGCAGCTTGTCTTCAGGGCTGGGAATACCGACATCATCAAGCAATTGAATAATCCGTGCGCGAGTCTGCTGTTTGGATAAGCCCTGCAACAGTAAAGTTTCGCCAATAATTTTTTCCACCCGATGTAGCGGATTTAATGCGGTCATCGGTTCTTGAAAAATCATCGCCATTTTTTGTCCACGAATGGCTCTAAACTGTTCAGGCTTAAAGCCCAGTATTGACTGACCGTCTAAATACACCTGACCTGTAACCGTTAAACTTGCCGGCAGCAAGCCCAATAAAGCCAAACTACTGATCGATTTACCCGAACCACTTTCGCCCACAATGGCCAATGTTTCACCGGCATGCAGTTGAAAGCTTAGCTGATTGACCAACACTTGCTGTTGATGCTGAATGCTTAATTGTGCAACGCTTAAAATAGGTGGCTCTTTATGGACGTCTTGGATCGAATGCATCGCGTGTCGCCTCCCCAATATAAATCAATAACGACAACACCAACGCCAGCGTAAAAAAGCCCGACAAAGCCAGCCATGGTGCATTTAAGTTGGCTTTACCCTGTAACAACAACTCACCCAATGAAGCAGCATCCGGCGGTAAGCCATAGCCCAAGAAATCTAACGCAGTCAGGGCGGTAATATTGGCGGTAAGCATAAATGGCAACTGCGATAAACTGGAACTCATGGCATTGGGCAGAATATGCCGAAAAATCAGCGTGCGATCGGCAACACCCAAACTACGTGCTGCGCGGACATAATCTAAATGTCGCGCTTTTAAGAATTCTGCGCGCACCAAGCCCACCAAGGTGGTCCACCCAAACAACAGCATAATCAAAAATAACCAATACACATTCGGGGTAAACATGCTGACCAAAATCATCACCATAAATAAGGTGGGCAAACCGCCCCA
This sequence comes from Acinetobacter harbinensis, assembly GCF_000816495.1. Taxonomy (GTDB): domain Bacteria; phylum Pseudomonadota; class Gammaproteobacteria; order Pseudomonadales; family Moraxellaceae; genus Acinetobacter; species Acinetobacter harbinensis. Next base: position 1,273,640 of record NZ_JXBK01000001.1, on the reverse strand, counting down.
CACCTCAAGCAAACGCTGCCCCAACAGATCAATCCAGCCACCGTAATAACCCTGCACCGCACCGACTACAACGCCTAAAATGGCCGCCGCAAAGGTTAAGGCAAAGCCAAACAGCAGCGATACCCTTAAGCCATATAAAATACGCGCCAAAACATCTCGGCCTTGATCGTCTGTACCAAACCAGTTTTGTGTACTTGGGGGTGAAGGCACTGGAACAGCCAATTCTAAATTCGGCGTTTGATAGGAATAGGCAATCAGCGGCCAAATGGCCCAACCTTGACGATTGATCAGCTGCTGCACGGCAGGATCTTTATAGTCCGCCTCGGTTTCAAAGACACCGCCAAAAGTGGTTTCCGGATAGGCTTTTAGTACGGGTACATAGAGTTGATGCTGATAGCGCACTAACAGCGGTTTATCGTTGGCAATCAACTCTGAAAACAGCGATAAAACAAAAATCAGCATAAATAAAATCAGACAAGCAAAGCCGAGTTTATTGTCTTTAAAGCGTTGCAGCCGGCTGCGCATTAACGGTGACATTACTCTACTCCGCGTGCATCAAAATTAATTCGTGGATCAATCACTTGATAAAGCACATCACTGATTAAACGCAACACCAATCCCATTAAGGTAAATAGAAATAAAGTCCCGAAAATAACGGGATAATCCCGCTGTTGAATGGCTTCAAAACCCAATAAACCCAAACCATCTAAATTAAAAATAATTTCAATAAACAAGTTGCCGACAAAGAAAATCCCAATCAACGCTTCAGGCACACTGGCAATCACAATCAACATGGCATTACGAAACACATGGCCATATAACACACGTGGCTCTGTTAAGCCTTTGGAGCGCGCCGCCAAGACATATTGCTTGCTTAATTCTTCCATAAATGAATATTTGGTTAAATATGTAAGGCCTGCAAAACCACCAATCACCATGGCCAGTAATGGCAGCGTCATATGCCAAAAATAATCTTGAATCTTACCCAGCAGGCTTAAGCTATGAAAATTTTCAGAGACCAAACCTTGCAGTGGAAACCACTGAAAATAGGAACCACCGGCAAAAAACACAATCAATAAAACAGCAAAAATAAAGGAGGGTACTGCATAGCCAACAGCCAGCAACAACGAACTGGCTTTATCAAATGCTGTGCCATGACGACGGGCTTTTTGAATACCCAATGGAATAGAAATCAGATAAATCAGCAAGGTACTCCACAGCCCCAAAGACAAAGACACGGGCATTTTTTCCCACAACAATTGTGTCACCGGCTTATCTTTAAAAAAACTGACCCCAAAATCAAAATGCGCATAGCTTTTAAGCATGCTCCAAAAGCGTTGATGGATCGGTTGATCAAAACCATATTGAGTTTTAATCTTCTGCACCATCTCGTCACTTAAACCTTTGGCCCCCTGATAATCACTTTTGCTACTCACAGTTTCAGTACCGGTTGTGCCAATGCCTTGAAAGGCTTCTGCTTGCTGAATGGCTTGCTCCACTGGTCCGCCGGGTGCAATTTGAATGACCACAAAGTTGATCAATAAAATGAAAAATAGCGTGGGAATAATCAGCAGCAGTCTTTTTAATATATAAATGCCCATCGAAACAATGTTCCTTGTGCCTAGCCGGTGTATTGTGAGTTTAAAATATAGTTATTTTTGACGTAAATATTGGCTGACCTTTTGCGCTTGTGCAGCATCACTCCACCAATACTCAATCCCCGATGAAAGCTTGGGTTTAACTTTAGGCTGCTGATACATATTCCAATAGGCAAACCAATTTTCACCTTTACCATAGGTCGGAATTTGATAATAACCTGCGCGTAATAAGCGATCTAACACCTTGGTACGCACGACCAATTGCTGTCGATTCGGTGCATGAGTCACCTGCTCAATCACCTCATCAATCACTACATTTTTGATACCTGCATAATTATAATTACCCACTTGATCTGCCGATGCACTGCCCCAGAGCTGTGCTTGTTCATTCCCTGGGGTGAGCGACTGCGGCATCACGTTGGTGGTCATATCAAAATCCTTGCTGCGCATGCGCTCAATGTACTGCGGCACATCGACATGACGAATGGACACTTGAATCCCCAGACGCTTCATATTGCGAATAAACGGCATCAGCGTGCGCTGCAAACCCTCTTGATGAATTAAGAATTCAATTTGAATCGGCTGCCCGTGCGGATCTAGCAAATGTCCATTTTGGAAACCATAACCGGCTTGCAGTAATTGTTGCCGTGCCAAGAGTAAATTATTGCGGTTAAAACCGCTGGCATCAGAGATGGGATATTTCCAGTTTTGCAATACACCTTGGCGCTGTATCGGATTTAAGCGCGCCAAATAGGGTCTTAAAATCGCCATTTCTGCGGTACTGGGTACGCCTTTGGCTTCAAGCTCACTGTTGGCAAAATAGCTCTGTAGGCGTTGATATTGCCCATAAAACAACGCTTTATTTTGCCATTCAAAGTCATAGGCAGAGGTAATGGCTTGACGAAATTTAATATCTTGAAAAGGCGCACGGCGCGTATTAAAAACAAAACTTTGCGTGGCAATTGGGTTTTGGTGTTGGAATTTGTATTTCACCACCATACCGGCTTTAAGCGCGGGAAAATTATATTCAGTCACCCATTTGCGCGCCGTCATTTCTTCATGCAGCGTATATTGACCAGATTTAAAGCCCTCAAAGGCAATATCTAAACTACGATAATAAACATACTTTAAACGATCAAAATTATAACGGCCTTTATTGACCGCTAAATCCCTGCCCCAATAATTGGGATTACGTTTATAGCTAATACTGCGCCCTGCATCAATACGCTCAATCAAATACGGCCCTGAACCTAAAATAGGCTGCAAAGTTACACGGCTAAAATCCTTTTTTTGCCAATCCTGTTTCGAGTAAATCGGCAGTTGTGACAGAATGAGTGGCATTTCGGCATTGTTATCCGATTTAAAACTCATTTTCACCACGTATTTAGACAACACTTCTGTCTTGGCTAAATCGGATAAATACATTTGTAAGCCGGGATTAGACTTGGTCTGATAGGCATCAAAACTGAACTTAACATCTTGCGCAGTCACGGCACTGCCATCACTAAAACGTGCTTTGGGGTTTAAATGAAACAGCACATATTGGGTTTTTTCTGGATCAAAAGTGACTTTTTCCGCCAATAAAGGATACATGACGCCGGGCTCATCCAATGAACTGGACATCAGCGAATCAAATAAATAATTCACCCCTTCTGTCGATGTCCCTTTGCCATTCATACTGTTTAAGTTATCGAATGTGCCATTGCTGGCCGTACTTAAATAGCCGCCTTTGGGCGCATGGGCATTGGCATACGGCATGGCTGAAAAATTGGCATATTTAGGTTGGCTATGCAGGGCAATATAAGGCGTGGTCTGTACTGCCGCCCACGCCCCTTGCATTAAAAACCCCACACCACAGACAAGACTCAAACATTTTGCTTGAGCAAATGACATGTCAAAGCACTCCTGCTGTTGGCGTTTTTTTATAGGTTGGGAACTTTAATCACTTCGCCCATACGCAATTGCGTATTTGGTTGAAGATCGTTCATTTCAGCCAGTTTTCCGGTTTCTACCCCGTAACGCGTGGCCAAACCGATAAGCGTATCACCACGTTTAACTTTATAGTCCACCATCGTCTGAGGCACCATGATTTGCTGACCGATACGTAAACCCGCACGGCTATTTAAGTCATTCAATGCCGCCAACTCAGCAGCGGAGATGCCCATTTGATTGGCAATACCAATGAGTGATTCACCTGCTTTGACCGTGTAGCTGATACCGCTTTTGTTCGCTTTAACGGCTTTGCTTGGCGCAAGCTCAACTTTCGCCTCTACCTTGGGCAGATCTCCATCTACTTTTAAACGTTGGCCGGCACGCACATTGCTATTTTTGGTTAAACCGTTTAAATCGGATAAGTAATCTAACTGTAGATGATATTTTTTCGCAATACTGCTTAAGGTTTCACCGGCTTTGACCACATGCGTATCTGTGGCTTTATCCACCTTGATCGTTTCATTTTTGAGCTCAATTTTAGGGGCGAGTGCAATGTCTTCACCGGTGAGTTTTAAACGCTGCCCCACGCGCACACCACTGTTACGATTGATGCCGTTAATATTGGCAATATAATCCATGCTTAAATTATATTTAGCAGAAATACCCGACAAACTATCGCCCGACTGTACGGTATAACTTTCAGGTGTACTTGTCCCAGCAGGTACTTTAAGGGTTTGACCCACTTGCACGCCACTGCTGTTATTGAGTTTATTTAATTGCGCCAACTCCGTTAAAGAGATTTTGCTCTGTGCAGCAATGCTGGATAAAGTATCACCGCGTTGCACTTGATAATTTTCAGTTTTATAGCTTACCGCGATTGCAGTCACATCTACTTTAGCAGGGCTAACTTTTTCCTCTGACTTCGGCTCAAGCTTAGCACTCACTTCTTGTAGGGGGACATTAATTTTCTGTCCAACCAACAAGTTGCTGCTTGAGGTTAAACCGCTGGTTAAATCCGCCAGTTCCTGATTGGACAAGGCATAACGATCTGCCAGTAATTTTAAATACTCACCGCGCTTGACCACATACGACTTGGTCTTTATTTTAACCGCAGCCCCTGCATTGCTGATCTTGCTTTCTATCGGATTACGAGTTGTAGCGCTTTCCTTTAACGATAATTTTTGCCCGACCCGTAAACCGCTACTAACCGATAAATCATTGTAATCCGCCAATTGCTTGACCGATAACCCAAACTGACTGGCCACACCGGTCAAACTGTCATTGGCTTGCACGACATAACTTTCAGGCGCAACTTTTGCCTTAATTACAGTACTGTCTGTGCTTTGTGGTTTTGCATCATACAAATAAATACTGGTTCCCACATACAGCGGAGAGTTCGGATCAATTTGATTCCACTTGGCCACATCACGCCAGTTCAAACCGTTTTTCATGGCAATCACAGCTAAGGTATCGCCTGCCAATACGGTATAGGTGCTGCGTTTGGCTTTAGAGGGCACCAAAACCAGCTCTGAATCGGTATTGACGTAATTTTTACCTTGATTGCGTTTGGCTTCATCAGAATTTAATGCGGTATTTTGCGCCACACTTTTAGGGTAAGAGAAGCCTTTGGTGAGTTCTTTGCCTTGTTGCTCTGCCACTGATTGACTGGTTTGAATAGCGGTTAATTTAATTTTGCCATCAAATGGATCGACAATTTCAGTGCCTTGCGGTGCAATGGCTTTAATCTCAGCCACCACCTGATCTTGTTCTGCTTTGCTGGCCACAGGTTGTAAAACTTGTTCAACCGTTTTATTTTGCCCTTCAGCTTTCACCGCAGCCAAAATTTGCTCACGCTCGGCCGCTGACAATGGCGGCTCTACATTAATCGGTTTAACAGTGGTCACTTGAGTCACTGCCACTGGAATACGCGGCGCACTTGGAATGTCACTATTGGCTGCAAATGAAGCCAAGGCCGCCGCACTTGTTGGCGTACGCCCAATAGAGGGCATGCTACTAACTGGATTGCTGGGTTGAACGCTTGGTGTTACTGCAGCTGTTGGCTTTTTAACCACAGTACTGCTGACCAAAATGGGCGGCGCGGTTTTAACGGGGCTAATGGTCTGGGTGTTTAATTCAGGTGGATTGTTTCTTTCTGGGGTAAATGGTTTCGCCGTATTGGCCCATATACCGCCTGAACCCGATTGTAATTTTTTTAAGCGTGCATCAATTGCTGGGCTTAAATCGGCAGGAATAATCACACGCATTGGGCTTTCGCTATCGATACGATCACCACGATGCCCCGGATTTAGCTGATACAGCTCTGCACGGCTTAAACCGGTAATCGAGGCAATTTCATTTAAATCCACTGGCCCCACAGTGATTTCTCTAAAGTGTGGACGGTTCGCAATCGGTGGTAATGCCACACCATAAGCCGATGGATTTTTAATAATTTGTGCCACAGCCAAAAAGCGCGGTACATAATTCATGGTTTCTTGTGGAAGTTTCAGCGACCAATAATCGGTTGGTAAGCCGGCAGCTTTATTGCGGTTAATGGCTTGTTGAATGCGACCGGGGCCAGCATTATAAGCCGCCAAAGCCAATTCCCATGAACCAAATTGATTATATAGGCCGCCCAAAAACTCATAGGCAGCACGGGTAGATTCCACCACATCACGACGACCATCATATAAATTGGTTTGTTTTAAACCATAAATACGTCCGGTACTGGGAATAAACTGCCACATACCGGCAGCGGCTGCACTACTGGTGGCCGCAGGGTCATATGAGCTTTCAATAATCGGTAATAAAGCCAGTTCAGTTGGTAAACCGCGGCGCTCTGCTTCTTTCACCGTGTGATACAAATAACGTGAAGCACGCGCACTTAAGCGATCTAAATAGGGCTGGCGAGAAATAAACCAACCGCGCTGTGCTTCAATACGTGAATCATAATGGGTTTGATCCATTTTAAAGCCCACGGTCATGCGTTTCCACACATCACCATGCTTTAAAATTAACAGACGATCCCCCTCCACTGCACGCATATCGGTGGCTGAAAGTAGATCTTCCAAAGAATCCAAGCTGTTGGCATCTAAATATCCAGAACCAACCAGTTTCGATTTTGACCCTTGTGTGGTACTGGGGCCTGAAGAACAGCCGGTCAGTCCTAGCGCAGCTAATGCTGAACCTAGTACAGTGATTTTAAAAAAATGGGGTAATGCAGGCTGCCACAAAATCGCGGTTGGTTTATACATAAAAGAATCCAAACAACTCGTATAAAATTTATTTTTTAGATATGCCATTGTAGTGAAGCATGTCGTAGACACAAGGCAATAATTTAACGCGAGTTCAGTATAAATGTTACAAGAGATTAAAAAAGAATACGGTATTACAGTTCTAAACGGCAATTATGTTTACAATATAGCACTCACTTGGGGCAATTTTACGCTCACTCACTGATTCGGATTTGGTTTATATGACGCAAACAATTACCCTTTATGTCGATGGCGCTTGTCGTGGCAATCCTGGTTTAGGCGGTTGGGGAGCATATATCATTACTGAATCGGAGCAGCACAAACTCTTTGGCGGTGTGCCGCAAACCACCAACAATCGCATGGAATTAATGGCCGCCATTGAAGGGATTAAATTTTGCCCGATGGATGCCAAACTGGTACTTTGGACAGACTCAAATTATGTCAAACAAGGCATTACAGAGTGGATTCATGGCTGGAAAAAGAAAAACTGGAAAGATGTAAAAAACCCTGATCTGTGGAAACAACTTGATGCCACCTGCCAAGGTCGTGACATTGAATGGCACTGGATTAAAGGCCACGCAGGCCATCCGGGCAATGAAATGGCAGACCAACTGGCCAATTTAGGCGCAGACCAAACCCTAGAACACATGAAAACGGCCAGTGCAAAAATTGATAGCGTATTTGAAGCAAGCTTAAATCCAGATAAAAAAAAAGCTGAAAAAGACTGGTTGTTAGATGATCCGTTTGGTTTTGACTTCATGGAAGCCGATCTGTCGGAGCCTGAAGAAGCAGATGATTTAACTCTATTAGAAACCGAGCCGGAAATAGAAGAACAAGCTGAAGCTTTAGAGCGCGCATCATCAGCTCAACAACAATCTGTAGCGGCGGATGTTGATACGGAAGTAGCGCATTTTGAGGACATTGCGCCGGCGCTATTAACCACAGATCATCCGCATATTGTGATTACGCCGCGTACCCAGCATGTGCATGGGCCGCGGCAACTTATTCTAGACACAGAAACCACCGGTTTTTATTTCCAAGACACCGACCGCATTATTGAAGTGGGCGCATTGGAAATGGTGAATCGCAAATTAACCGGCAGCTCCATTCATATTTATATCAATCCGAAAAAACCGGTCGGTGATTCTGAAAACATTCATGGCATTTCCGATGCCTTCTTACAAGATAAACCCGTGTATGCCGACATTGCCGATGTGTTGTTTGAGTATTTAAAAGGCGCTGAAATTATCGCCCATAATGCCAATTTTGACATGAACTTCTTAAATATGGAGTTTAAACGCGCCGGTTTTAAAGCCTTGTCTGAGGTCTGTAGCGTAACCGACACCTTGGTCATGGCCAAGAGCAAACATCCGGGCCAGAAAAACTCTCTCGATGCCTTGGTGCGGCGTTATGAAGTTCCGCAGCGTGATCGTACGTTTCATGGCGCATTACTGGATGCTGAAATTCTAGCAGATGTCTACTTGGCCATGACTGGTGGTCAAGTAAGCTTTGATATGGACAGCTTAACCGAGAGCGAACAGCAAGATGCACATAGCGCACGGCAAAGCATTCACCTTGACCTTGCCGTCATTTTACCCTCAGCACAAGAATTGACCGCACATGAGACGTGGGTCAAGGAATTTGAGGTAAAACATGGAACAGCTTGTCTTTTTGCAAAATAAAATCTATTTTTCTAGTGTTTTTTTGTATTTAAACGTTTAACAGTTACGCTATAGTTAAACATAAAGAAGTTTGGCCTTTAATGGGCTGCTCATAAACAGATAAACACTAGGAAAGGTGCAGATACATGTCTTACCAAACCTCTATTCATTTTGACCCAACTGCATTGTTGATAATAAAAAATGAAGTTGATAACTCAATTAAATTAGTCGAATCAGCGGTTAGCACCTTAGCAGAAGATCAAACTTTACCTTTTGGTATTGATGATGCGCTGAATCAATTTGAGCAATGCGCCCAAGTGCTGGCTTTAATTGATATGGAAGCTGTGGCCAAAGTGGCTCAATATTCTGCTGAATTAATGCGTAAAATCATGCTCAATCCAACGCAGATTAACACGCAAGAAGTGATTGCCTTAAGTGAAGGCACCACCATGTTAAAACGCTATATCGAATTTATTTGCTTGCGTGAAGTTAAAATTCCGCAATTTTTACTCGATACGCTGAACCGTTTAGAAATCGTATTGGGTAAACCGCTGACCCACGAAGGCCAGCATATTGAGTTTTTACTGGATTACATCACCCCCGACTTTCAACTTCCTCAAGCACCAAGCTTAGAAAAATCTCAGTATGTGCATCGCTTATATAAAAGCTGTCTAAACAAACTGCTTAAGCAAGAAGAAACTGAATTTGATCTACAAGCGATTAAATTGGTAGGTGCTTATGTAGCTGGTTTAGCAGAAACCACACCAAGCAAGCAATACTGGGGTTTGGTCTATGTGGCGTTTAACCAAATTGATGATTTATTGCTGAATGATCCACGTCTGCGCAGCCTGATTGGTATTGAGCGCAACATGGCACATTACTTCAATGCACCAGAACGTTTTAAAGCCAATTTAGTCGACTTGGCCAACATCTTAAGTTTGTGTATTAGCCAAGAAGATGCAACGGCACAGCAGATTCGTGACCAGTTGAATGTGGGTGAAGATCATTTAACCGACACCCAGTTACAAGTGTTCAGCCGTCATCTGTATGGCCCTGATTTTGATACCATGCACACCATTAGTGAGCTTGTGACCACGGAAATGGCACAAATTCGCAATGACATTGAATATCACTATCAAAACCTCAGCACCGAAAAGACCCAAGCATTACAGCAAAAGCTGTATAACTTGGCCAATATTTTTAAAGTGTTGAATTTAAATGAAGCCTTTAATGATTTATCTAAACAAGCCAGTCTGTTAAATGATGCTGAAGTGTTAAAAGATGAAAACTTTGCTCAAGAATTGATGAATGGCATTTTATCGGCCATGAACTCAATTGGGGTATTGGAGCGTCATCACACTTCAAGTCGTTTACAGTTGCGCGTAAATAACATGAATATTTCGCTCGATCGTTTAGATGAAGCACATGCTGCGCTGTTAAATGAAGCCAAAGCCGTGATTGATTTATCAAGCCAAATGTTAGTGCAATATTTACAAGACCATGATTTAGCGACGCTCACCAATCTGCCTACGCAATTGGGTGAAGTCGGCGGTGCATTGTTATTCTTAAATGCAGAAGTCGGTCAAACTGCTTTAAAAACCGCAGAAAATTTTGTTAAACAGCAGCTTGAACATTCAACCGCAATGAGTGCAGAGCAAGTCAATCACATCTTGGATACCTTGGCCAGCGCCGATATGATGATTGATAATTTAAAGCAGAAACAGCCTGTATTACAGTCGATGTTTGATGTAGCATTACGCAGTAGCGAAAAACTGAAAACTGTTGCCTAATGTCTAAATTATCACTTGCTTATATTTTCCATCAACAACAACTTCTGGTCGATCAGAACTTTAACCTTCCTGAAGTGGAAAGTTTAGCCAGTGATCTATATTTTCACGCGGGAGATCAAGTGATTGCCCGCGATCTGTTAGAAGATGAAGATATTCCGGCGGGCTTACAACTGGTGGCCATCCGTCAATTATTAACGGTGTGGACAATCCAACAGTTTGAACAAGCCAGTCGGGCGATTCAGCTTTTAGAATGGCGTAGAAACCATAAATTTTGTAGTCACTGTGGTCATGCCACCGAAGCGCATGTCAATGAACATGCGATGGTCTGCCCTGCTTGCCGTTATCGCCAATATCCACGGGTTCAACCCTGTGTCATTACCCTGATTACGCGCGGTGACGATGAGATTTTATTGGCAAAAAATGCCAAAAATAAAAGCAATATGTATGGCCTAATTGCTGGCTTTGTCGAAGTTGGCGAAACCTTAGAAGAAGCGGTACGCCGTGAGACGTTCGAGGAAGTCGGACTGAAGTTAAAAAATATTCAATATCTTGCCAGCCAACCATGGCCATTTCCCAGCAATTTAATGATTGCTTTCCGTGCTGAATATGCCGATGGTGAAATTCAGCTGCAAGAAGAAGAAATTAGCGACGCTCAATTCTTTAAATTTGATCAACTGCCAGAAATTCCATTTAAAGGCAGTATTGCTTACGCCATGATCAAACATGTAATTGACGGTCATCCGGTTGCAGATGACACGCGTGAATGGCTATAAATAAAAGCAATGCGATAGATTAGGCTTTTAAGGCATCCTCTAAAGCCACCAGAATTTTATTCTTGGTCTGAAAATAAGGACTGAATAAACTTGAAAGCGAACCGACAATTGAAATATGCCCTGTGCGCGGAATACGAATAATTTCGCTATGGTTGCCGGTTTGTTTCAACTTATCTTGCAAGTCTATGGCATTACTGTGCGACACCACTTGATCGTTCGATGCCAAAAACAAGTAATGCTTGACCTGATTCGGCTCGACAAAATAATACGGCATCACCTGCTGATAAGGCACGCTCTGATCAAAGGCATCCGCACACAGCGGATCGTCTTTATAATCAAAATGATAAGGCCCCGATAATCCAATAATAGCCCGAATTTGTGCACGACATTGCAGCGCATAAGCGGTGGGATGATACATGGCTGACATCACATTAAAAGCACCGGCTGAATGTCCCATCAAGATAAGATTATCAGTGCAAATATTTAAGTTGCCCTGCTGCTGACCCAGATAGTTTAACGCCACGCTTAAATCATCAATGGAGCGCGGGAAAATATGCTCTGGCGCCAGATGATAGTTAATCAGCGCCACATCATAGCCTTCAGTAGCAAAAGCTTCACCGACAAAACGATAGTCTTTTTTATCACCATGTGACCATGCACCGCCATGTACAAAGACGATTAATGGCCGTTTCTGACGCGGTGTTTGGCTATAAAACAGATCTAAGCGCTGTCTTGCCTTTAAACCATAGGCAATATTTTCACGTACCGTATAGCCTTTGCGCGGTGTTAAACGATTTAAAGCATAACTGCCAAAATCGTAAACCCGAAAATCGCTATATAAGGTTCTGAGCAAAAATAGATTTTGATCTAGCCCACGTTTAACCTGATGTATAACCTTATTGAGCATTGATTGGCTCAGCTTCATCAGGATCAATCGCCACTGGTGTTTGTTCAATCGGCTGTGCGTTGATAACTGGACTGCTAAAACTAGAATTCACCGCACGCGCTTGGTCTACATTATCAATTAAGGTAATAATTTTAGTGACATTACTGACTTGCTCTAACACCTGATTTAAATCATTAATTTCAGCCGTATTTAAGCGCCCCATCACATATAAAACCCCATCTTCGGTATGGACATGCACTTTGCTGTCGGACACAACCGTCGCTTTCATAATCAGCCCACGCGTATTGGCGGTAACTGTGGTGTCTTGCATAATGGTGCTATAACCAATCTGATTGCCAACCGTAATATAATTATGAATGGTTTTAACATCACTCATAGAGCGAACATTATCTTCTGCCAACTGTTTTAAATGCGCATCAGGCACTTGACCGGTCAGCAACACATTGCCATGAAAACTTTCTATATTTACGCGTGCTTGTTTAAAACGTGAATCTAATTTATATAGATTAATCTTGGCTGTGCGCTCAATAGATGAATCGATAAAAACTTGCCCCAATGAACGTGCGCCACTTTCTGTACCCACTGCCGCAGGCCCCGTGCCACTTGATATAAAACTTGCACAACCTGATAAACTTGCTACACACAGCAACGTCATTGCAATACGATTAAACACTCAGCAAGACTCCTCACATTAATTTCAATTCTATGTTGTTCAGCATTTCTATGCTGATTTTATTCAAAGATTAATCGACTCTGACTCGAAAGTAAAAGCATTCTCAATCCACTGCTGATCATACGGGTATTTAGAAAAATCTTGCTGTATCTTTTTTGCAACATGTTGAAAAAAATCAAAACAGATCACATCAAAACGACAATAAAAATTTTCAAACTCAGGCCTCGCATTTAAAAAAGTTAAAGCAGATTTCATAATTTTCTTTTGCTTGCTTAAGGAAATACTTTCATAAGCTTGCGCATATTGGGTGAGTGAACGCGCCTTTACTTCCACAAAAATCAATTCCTGATCTTTGGCGACAATCAAATCAATTTCTCCATAGCGACAATGATAGTTCGCAGCAATCAATTTAAAACCTTGTGCCTGCAAAATACTTAATGCTTGCTGTTCAGCCCACTGGCCTAAATTTAATCCGGTGCCGGTTGTGCTTAACATTACAACATCCTTAAGCCTTTTTTGCTATTTTCATAGCACTGCGGCATGCGTTGAATTTGATTGTCATTGATTTGAATCCATCCGGTTCGCCCCTGAAATTCAATGGTTTTTAATTTCGGTTGCTGTAAATACTGTTCAGTAATATGCCAGACATCACCACCAAAGGCCAATAATCGTTGATAGGACATCGACACTGGATTTTGTTGATAGGCTTGAATCACATCAGGCCATATAGCACCGTACAGTGCAGGTGTATCACAGAACTTCACACCGCGCGGCAGCGTCTGATTTTGCTCAATGCTATTGGCCAGTACATATAAATTTTTCTTCGGCAGCTTTTTAAGTCCATTAATCCAGTCATAACTGCCCAACAACAGCAAACCGCTTTGTCGTGGTAATTTTGAAGGCACCTCATCTAATACGCGAATGGGATAGTCGGCCTGTCCGATGAGCGCCATCATAAACAACTCACTGTCTTGTTCGGTACTTTTTTGCCGCACAATATACAGCTGCTTAATCTGATCTTTTTGCACAACTTGATGCAGCGCATAGGCATCATCTTTTTTAGACAAACTAAACTGCCAGACATTTTTGGCTTGTGGCACCACATCATTTAAAGCCAAGACCCGCACTTTAGGTTGCGCACGCATTAAGGCTTCAACTTCACTGCGCGCCAAAGGCCCCACAATCATTTTGGTTTTTTTATTAAGATTCTGCTTTAACAGCTGCGCTATGCTTTTTTGATCCGAGTTTACAAATTTAATTACCGTTTTTTGATCCGTCGCCTGATAAGCACTCATAAAACCTTGTTTGATGCTTAATCCGGCTCGCGCCATAGGCCCCGATTCAGGTAAAATAACCAATACTTCCGCTTGTGCATAATGCAACATGCCATATAGCATTAAGCCGATTAAAAATTTTTTATTATTTAACATTGGAAAAACCTTATGAGTGCTCAGTTATTTGTTGTAGCGACCCCAATTGGGCACTTAGATGACATTACTTATCGTGCTATTGAGGTTTTAAAGTCGGTCAGTATTATTGCAGCAGAAGATACACGCACCTCGGCGCAATTATTAAGACATCATAATATCTCAACGCCATTGACCGCATGTCATGAACATAATGAAAGCAATAAAATTGACATCTTAATTGAAAGATTACTAAAAGGCGAAAATATGGCCTTAATTAGTGATGCAGGTACGCCATTAATTAGTGATCCAGGCTTTAAATTGGTGCGTGCTGCACAAGAACATAATATTCGTGTCATTCCTGTGCCGGGGGCTTGTGCTGCAATTGCCGCTTTAAGTTCGGTGGGTCTGCCAAGTGATCGCTTTAGTTTCCAAGGTTTTTTAGCTTCGCGTCAGTCGCAACGTTTAATTCAACTCAATAAACTCAAAGATGAAACACAAACTTTAATTTTTTATGAAGCGCCGCATCGTATTTTAGAATCAGTCAAGGATATGGCGCAGGTTTTTGGTGCAGATCGTCCCGTGGGTTTTGCCCGTGAAATCACCAAAACCTTTGAAACCATTAAAAAAATGACACTGGCCGATTTGGTTGAGTTTATTGAGTCTGATCGTAACCAACAAAAAGGCGAAATTGTCTTGGTGGTGGGCGGTGCGACGCAAGAAAAAGATTTAGAGCAAGAAAAGCTTGATCAGTTATTAACGCGCTTACTACAAGATTTATCCGTGAAAGCCGCATCGCAATTGGCGGCTGATTTAACGGGAGTGAAAAAGAAAATTGCTTATCAACGTGCTTTAGAGCTGAGTGATAAAGTTTAAATATTTATTTTTGCCCATAAAAAAGCATCACTTTGGTGATGCTTTTTTATATCTATATTACTCAATTGAGCAGTGTAAACAATTAATCTCTTGCTGCCTCATCAGGTGGCACTTCAACAATACGACCACCCTGTGCCAAAAAAGCAGCCAGTTGATCTTCTAAGGCTTGACGCTTTTTAAGTTTAGCCGTAATGGTTAAGGTTTCTGCTTCAGCCACATCACCATCGGTCGGTGTTACTTCACTGTCAGATGCACCTTTTTCAGCCGCTTTGGCCTCGTCATCATCAACGGCTGTTTCCTCTACTTCGTCATAATCATTCATATCTGACATCTTTGTTTCTCCCCATCCACCACTGCTATTGATCTAATTTAAATTGATTGCGAATTAGGAAGAAATTTAGCAATCTCTCAGGATTTCGCATAGAGCAAAACACAGATAAATCGTATCTTTTTTAACCAAAAAAGTAAACTTATATGACTATTTGTACAAAAAGCAGCTGTTTGTGCTTAAACGGCGTAACAGGTGTCCTTTAAAAGATGTAATCCATTGGCCTGTGACATAAATGCATCTTTTAACGCAGGACGTTGTTGCACTTGTTTTAAGCCAAAATTACGCGCCCATACCACAGGAAAAAGTGAAGTGGTTTCTAGCCAACCAATCGCTGACATGCTGTGCATCATGGCATCATTTTGTCCTTTACGACGGTGTTCATAGCGCTGTAAAGTTTGCTCATGCGCCCATACGCCACGTTTTCGATCATGCAGCAAGACATCACATAAGATTGCAGCATCTAAACAGCCAATATTCACCCCTTGTCCGGCCAACGGATGAATCACATGCGCTGCATCCCCAATCAAGGCCAAGCCTGCTTTCACATACTGCTGTGCCGCACGTGCTTTAAGTGGAAATTGTGCCCGCGGCGTGGCTTGTAACACCTCACCCAACATATGCTGACTTTCTCGGGTTAACAGTGCGGTAAATGCAGCATCATCTAAAGCGGCATATTCTTCGGCATAATCATCCGGTAGTGTCCACACAATAGATTGCCAATAACCGTCTTGTTCAGGCTCTAAACTGGCCATGGGTAATAAGGCCAACGGCCCTGTTTCCAAGAAAATTTGCCGCGCCACATGTTGGTGTGGTTGTGCTGTTCGAATCGCACAGGTTAAACCGGCTTGTTTATAATCCAGAACATCCAGAGCAATAAAAGCCTGTTCACGCACAAAGGAATTGGCCCCATCTGCACCAATCACAAGCTTGGTGCTCAGCTGTGTTCCATCGGCCAGATGGATATGCCACACATCAATGCCTTGCTCCACACGCGTCACTTGTACGTTGGTGCGATAATCGTGTAGCTGCTCGAGCATTTTTTCTTGAATGGCCAAGTTCAACACACTAGGTTCAACCATCGAACCCAAAGCTTGTTGATCACTGGGCGTATGCACACTGACTTGACCAAAATTAATGTCGCCATAGCCATTTTTATTCCAGACTTGCATACCGCTGTACGGCATTTGACGCGCAAGTTTGTCCCAAACCTTGACGGTTTTTAAAAGATGAATGGTGGCTTGGCTGAGCGCTAAAACACGCGGATTGGCCACCGCTAAGGTTTGGGCAGCATCAAGCACGGGCGCTGCATCTAAAACAGTGGCTTGAACACCACCTTCAGCCAGCAGTAAGGCCGTTAAACCACCCACCAAACCACCGCCAATAATAACCACATCCACAACAGTGCTCATGCTTTTAACCCCATGGCGTAATTGGCAATCAAAGGTTTAATTCCGGGCACCACATCAAATGCCAGTAAACCGGTATTGCGAATGAGTTTTAAAATCGGATTTTGATTACTAAAACCGCGTACCACTGAATCACAAAATTTAATCACCCGTTGTTGATCGGTTAAACGTGCCGCTTCATAGGCCAGCAGCATGCGAGGCTCACCAATATCGGATGATTTCGCCAATTGCTCGGTTAAGCTGCGCACCAAGACATAGGCATCCCGCATACATAGGTTAAAACCCTGACCGGCAACCGGATGAATGGTATGTGCAGCATTGCCCATTAACACCACTCGGCCGCTGGCCTGTTTTTCTGCCAACACTTGTGACAATGGATAACTAAAGCGTTTACCGGTTTTTTGGAATTTCCCAGCGCGATCGCCATAGGCTTGTTGTAAAGCAGCCAAGAAGTGTTGATCATTGTCATCACCCAGCCATTCCTGTTCGGTGCCTTTTTTCACCGGCCACACCACAGAACGGCGATACTCCCCCGGTAGCGGCAATAACGCCAAAGGCCCTAAAGGACTAAAACGCTCAAAACCCACCTGCTGATGCGGTTTAGAGGTTTGTACCGTGGTGACAATGGCAACTTGATCATAGTCATGCTCATCAACCCCAATCCCCAAAGCTTGACGACAAAAAGAATCGCGACCATCGGCTGCAATCAGTAGTTTCGCTTGTAAAGATAGAGGCTGTTGTCCGCGCAGCGCTTTGATATATGCATAATCTTGATCTTGGGTTAATGCGGTCACTTGCACGCCATCAATCAATTCAATGAGGGGCTGCTGACGCACTTGGGTCAGCAATACACGGCCCAGCCACGCATTTTCAATCACCTGCCCAAAATTCTCGACTTTTTCTTGTTCTGCAAGCAAGCGTGCCTTACCAAAACTGCCTTGTTCGGTAATATGTACATGTAAAATGGGTGTGGCATGCTGTTGCAGCACATCCCACAAACCTAATTCTTGATAAATTTGCACGCTACGACGGGATAAGGCACTGTTTCGCGCATCAAAACTGGAGTGATAAGGCGCAAGATCGGCATCCTCATAATTTGGGTACTGAATCGCTTCTAACAATTTCACCGCAATCTTTGCTTTGGCCAACATGAGCGCTAAACTTAGCCCAACCATGCCACCGCCCACGATAATGACTTCTTGCTGCATGCTTTCATCCTTTTTATCAGGTATTACAAACTCATCAATGAGCGGCAATACTTATCATCTGTAATGGATTTTATCTTACCTGAAGCCTAACCGTTTTTACATTGTCGTGCACGCGGTTGTGTGTGCTTAGTTTGATCAAACTCAAAAAGATAGATTGGTTTAAGCTTTAAAAATCACCTGCTCAAACTCTGCAGGATGGGTCGCATTAAAAATAAACAGCATGGTTATGGTACGGAAATCCCCTATAAATAATTATGTAAATAAAAAATCATTCAGATACTGAATTGTCTTTGAGTAAAATGAGTCGATCATCATGGCTTGAATTTAAAGTAGACCAGTAAAGTGACTGATATAAAAAAGCCGGTATAAAACCAGCTTTTTTAATCGACTACTATTTTTGTACTAAGATGCTGTTGCCATCAATGCTTCAATATCAGTAACTGACTTCACCACATTCTTGGTCAAGACCAATGGACCTTCGGCTGTTGCCACCACATCATCTTCAATACGAATACCAATGCCGCGCCATTTGGCATCGACAGTTTCATCATCGGGTGCAATGTATAATCCCGGCTCGATGGTCACCACCATGCCTGCTTCATAAGCACGCCAATCGCCTTCAGCCTTATAGGAGCCGACATCATGCACATCCATACCTAGCCAGTGCCCAGTACCGTGCATATAGAATTGATTGAAACGCTCTGATTTAATAATCTGATCCAAATCACCTTGCATCAAACCTAAATCCAGTAAGCCTTGCACCAAAATACGCACCGCAACATGATGCGGCTCTTTGTAGGAATTGCCCACTTGTACGGCATCAATGGCCGCCAATTGCGCTTTTAACACCACTTCATATAAGGCTTTTTGCTCAGGACTAAATTTACCGTTAACCGGAAAGGTACGGGTAATATCAGATGCATAAAGTTGATATTCACAGGCGGCATCAATCAGCACCAAATCGCCATCTTTGAGCACTTGATCATTTTCAACATAATGTAAAATACAGCCGTTGGCGCCGCCACCAACAATACTGTTGTACGCGGGTACACAACCATTTTGACCAAAGATATAATTTAGCTCGGCTTCTAAAGCATATTCCATCATGTCCGGTTTAACCGTTTGCATGGCACGTATATGCGCTTCGCTGCTGATATTGGCCGCTATTTGCATCAACTCAATTTCTTTGGCTGACTTATGCAAACGCATTTCATCCAACAGGCGATCCAATTGAATTACATATGCAGGTGAACCATTACCGCGACGTTGCTGCGCATCAGCTTCAGCAATCCATTGACTAACACGCGCATCAAATTCAGCTTGCTGACCTATACGATAAAATAGTTTCTGTTTATTCAGCAGCTTTTCAATAATTTCTTGATCGAGCAAATCAATGGCATAGGCTTCATCAGCCTCATACTCATCCACTGCACCATCTACTCCGGCGCGGTAACCATTCCAAATTTCTAAGTCACGGTTACGTTCACGGCAGAACAAGCTATAGGTATAGCCTTCATCAATTGACTCAAAAGTCTCAATGACGGCCACGGCTTCAGGTTCAGCGAATCCGGTTAAGTAGAAAAAACTACTGTCCGCGCGAAATTTATAATCTGCATCACGATTACGCATCGCCACCGCGCTGGTGGCAATTATGGCAATACCGTGGGGACCCATTTCTTCTGCTAGGCGGTCACGACGTTCCTGAAAATCTGCTTGAGTCAGTTTCATCATTGAGTTTACTTTTATCTTTATGAGTAAGGTGGATAGCTTTATAAAATAGCATGCGAGTTAAACAGAATCGTTTAAATTAACTCGGACGGTCTGGGGTAAACATTTCTACCACACTGCTACTTTCTGTACTTGGCAGTATCGATTTTACCTGCGGATGAATATTTTGCAGCAACGGTGTTTCTGTAATACTGACTTTTTGACGCCCTAAAGACAGACTGACTGGAATTAAGCGCACAAATTCATATAACTCTTGATAGCTTTGCTCGCCTTCTTCATCATCATCGGATTCTTCAAATTCAACTGCCGCCACATCTTGCAGATGCTCGATCAGCTCTTTTTCATCGGGGCGAATATGACCTGAAGCCAAACCAAAACCGAGAACCACTCCGGCACACCAATCGGCTAATGCTTGCACGCGATCGACCAAGGCATGTTCATCATCAGGCAACAGCGGCAGATAATCCAGTTCATCATCCGATAAAGCATGAAAAACATCTTCGGCCTCATCCACCAAAGCATTTAATACCTGCTCATCCAACGCTGGAATTTCCAACGTGGTTAAGATTTGCTGCCACTCTTCACTGGTCGGTGCTTGAGTAACACAAACAATACCTGTAAGTAAGCCATGTAACTCACTTGGGCTTGAAAGTTCTTCAATTTTTGAAAAATTGTGGTGCCACTGCGACCAACCTGAAATATCGTCTTGCATTCGTTTATCCAATCTCTATACTTCGTGTATATTACCTTTGTTTGCAATACTGTGCGACTACGATATGTTAGAAGAATTACAGCGTCTACAGGCGCACCTTGGCGTTTTAAAAACGCGACTTACGCATTATGAAAGTGAAAATAGTGCACTCAACGCGGCAAAAGAAGATTCTGCTGCGCATCACCATGCCCAAATTGTACAAAAAAATGGCATCATCACCCACAAACAAGAAGAAATAGACACTTTAAGCGAACAGCTTAGCGAGGCGCAGTCACAATTTAAGCAATTAAATACCGATGCCACCTCTTTGGCAGATCGTTATGGCCGTTTAGAAAAAAGTTGTACCGATCTGAAAAATCGTTTTCAGGAAATCTTAGCCGAACGTAACGAACTACGGGTGGTAAAAGAGAAAATGCAAAATGAGCAGCGTCTTGCGCAACAGGAAATTCAAGCGTTACAGCAAGAACGTGAAAGATTGTTACAAAAAAATGAACATGCCAAAGCCAAAGTTGAAGCGATTATTCAGCGCTTGTCTATTTTGGGTACGGCACAAGATCAACATGCACAAGAAATTCAACAATTGGCCCATCCCACAGAAAGCAATGAGGAGATTTCGCCATGAGTGAACAAATTGCAGTTGAACTGCGGGTTTTGGGACACAATTTCCGTTTGGCCACCACTGAAACTGAAAAAGGTGATCTAGAGCGTGCTGCTGAATTATTAAATGAAAAATACGATGAATTTCGGCGTAAAGCACCGCGACTTGAACCAAGCAAACTGATTATTATGGTGGCACTTGAGCTGATGCAAGAAGTGTTAGCGATGAATAAATCACTGCAAGAATATGCGCATTGTGAACGTTTATTAAGCACCATTTTAGAAGATGTGGCAGAGTTAACTTAGCTGTTTAGACAAAATTGGCTAAACTAACAACAGTTGCAATCTAAGATTACAGTTGTTGCACAGTGAAGATTTGCCAACTGCGGTTTTTTAGTTATACTGAATGCACCTCTGAGGTGTTAGCCAGCGAGTCAGATTCCCCTGAGCCGATATCTACACCCCCGGATGCGTTCTGTATATTTAGAGTGTATGCCTGCCTTCGAGTAGGAAACCCAGCAAGTATGCGCCGCGTCCACCTTGAACTTTAGGGTTCAAGGGTAATGACATGCAGCGGCATCCTCGGAGTTTTTCATTTTATTTAGCATTAAAAGAATAAGCATTTTATCATCCAGAAATATCTCATTAATTTAAGCCTCGAAACCCCCTACTTGTTTGGCTTAAAGCGCTTCACCATTTGCGCTCAGCGATATAAAAGATAGACCTCTAGCGCTATTTCGTACTTAAAAAAGCCAGTTAAAACCACTCTTGCCTGTTTTCGTGAATCATACTGATAACATTTTCAGCAAAGCCTGCGAATAGCCATTTAAAACGCGCTATTCAAATGTCTCCACTTGCTCTACTATTCCATGGTCTAAAAGCTTTTATGCTGAAATCAGCCTATGCTAAAGGTAGACCAGAACACATTAGCGCTAAAATTTACAGCATCTAAAAGCCTTTCAAAACCATATGTTGTTCTGACTTTTAAAATGATTAAGAAATGACACTATTTTAACAATAAATAGACTACGCTTTACTCTCAATTGGAGAATCTCATTGCGCGCTGTCCGCTATAAATCTGCGGTAATTATGCTACTGCTCATACTTGCAGCCGGTTTTGCTGTATTTCGCTGGTGGCAAGGTCCATTATTATCAGGCTATAGCATTAACTCGATGCCGTTGGTGCAAACCGTGGTGGCAACTGGACGCGTGGTGACGGTATCGCGTACGCAAGTGGGCAGTGAAATTACCGGAGTAGTACTTAAACGTTTGGTGCAAGAAGGTGACCGCGTTACACGAGGCGATTTACTGTTAGTGCTAAGATCGGATGAGCTGACCGCACAAGTGCGCCAAGCAGAAGCGGCGCTAAATGAACTGATGAGCAGCACGCGCCCCCAAGCCAGCGTCGACTTGGCCAATACGCAAGTGCAGTTGGCACAAGCCAGCCGTGAACTACAGCGCAGACGGATTTTAGCCAAAGATTCAGTTATTTCAAAAGAAGAGCTAGAACAATCTGAAAAAGCGGAAAGTCTGGCACGTAATAATGTGGAATCAGCGCGTTTAAAAGCACTTGCACTCGCCCCCGGTAAAGCCGAAGAGATTGTGCTGCGTGAACGTCTGGTTGCCCTACAAGCGCAGCTGGCCAAAACCCAAGTGAGTAGCGAAGTGACAGGAATCGTTCTGACACGCAATGTCGAACCCGGTGATTTGGTACAGCCCAGCATGACCCTGTTCACCATTGCCTTAGATGGCAATACCGAAATTCGTGTGCCATTAGATGAACGAAATTTACCTCGCTTGGCATTACAGCAAAATGCCAGTGTAATTGCGGATGCTTATCCAGATCGACCTTTTCCTGCCCAAATTAATTTTATTGCACCGAGTATTGATCCAGAGCGCGGTACGGTAGAGGTCAGATTAACAGTTGACCCTGTGCCTGATTTTTTACGTCAGGATATGACCGTGTCAGTGAATATCGAAACAGATCAGCGTGCACATACACGGGTCATTCCCAATGATGCTTTAGGCAATGTGCAAGGCAATAAGGCAATCGTATTGCTGCTACGTGATGGTAAAATCCACCGTCAGACAGTCACTTTGGGTTTACGCGGTTTGGCCATGTCTGAAGTTGTTTCTGGTTTACAAGATGGCGAACAAGTATTGGCAGATGCAGTATCGCCGTTAAAAGATGGTACGCGAGCACGCTTAACGCTCCAAAAAATATCCGCCGCTGAGCCAAGTAATAACACCGACAGCAAAAATGAATTACCGGTGAAATTCGATTGAAAAAATTTCTCGGGCGACTGTGGATCGAATGGACCATTGCGATCAGTTTTTTACGTGAAGGACGTGCGCAGTCCATCATGATTACCGTGGGCGTGGCGGTAGGTGTGGCGGTGATTGTGTTTGTCACGGCGTTGATGCAAGGTCTACAGTCTAATATTATCCAGCGCACCCTAGGCACTCAGGCGCATATTCGCTTGCTGTCACCGGATGAAGTTAATCAAATACAGCGTCCTCCTGCCGGAACTGTACAGTTGTTACAAGAGGATAAACGCGCACAGCGCTTACGCTCAATCAATAACTGGCAGCAAATTATCGCCACTTTAGATCAGCTGCCTTTACTGACCGCAGTATCCCCGATTGTCTCTGGACCTGCGTTTGTTAGACGCGGTGATGGCTTAGCATCAGTGGCCTTGGTTGGAATTGATCCGGAGCGTTATCAAAAAATTATTCCGCTTAAAGATTATTTGCTCAGTGGTCAAATGCGGGTCGGTGCCAATGAAGTGCTGATTGGCAGCCAATTGGCCAAGGATTTAGGCGTACAAGTCGGCAATAAGCTGCGACTCGATACTGGTCAGCAAAATAGTGCGGTGGTGAATATTGCCGGTATTTTTGAACTGGGCGTACGCGAACTGGATGCGCGTTATGTGTATTTAGATTTAAAACAAGCGCAATCCTTACTGAGCCTTCCCGGCGGTGTGACCGTAATCGATCTGACCGTGGCCGATATTTTTGAGGCAGAGAACATTGCGGCGCGGGTCGGACGGTTGACTTCTTTACAGGCCGAAAGCTGGATTAAAACCAATGCGCAACTGATGAATGCGATTTCAGCCCAGAGCCTGTCCACCAACATGATTATTATCTTTGTGGCGATTTCAGTGGCCTTTGGCATTGCCAGTGTGTTGTCGGTCAGTGTGGTGCAGCGCACCCGAGAAATTGGTATTTTACGTGCCACCGGTGCCACGCAGCAGCAAATTTTAAGAATATTTTTATTTCAAGGTGCGCTGTTTGGCTTGTTTGGTTCAGTGGTCGGCAGTGTGGCCAGTTTTGCGCTGGTATGGGTCTTTAACACCTTTGGTCCCGGTTTGTTTTATATTCCAATCTCAATCGAACTGGTGATCGTAGCCTTATTATTGGCCACGCTCACAGGCGTATTGGCGGCTGCAATACCCGCACGTCGCGCAGCCGCACTGGATCCTGTCGAGGCGATTCGTCATGTCTGATCAATCTACTGAAGTACTGCGTCTAGATGCGCTGCGTAAATCTTACAATATTGGCCAAGCCAATGAAGTTGAAGTGCTGCATGGGATTGATTTGTCTATTCATCGCAATGACTTTGCCGCACTGATTGGCCCTTCTGGCTCAGGAAAAAGTACCTTATTAAATATATTGGGCTTGCTGGATCAGCCCACCAGTGGCGAGCTGTATTTACTGGGTCAGGCCACCAGTGCTATGCAAGATGCAGGACGCACTGCGCTACGTGGCAATAGCATTGGCTTTGTGTTTCAGTTTCATCATTTAATTGATGCCTTTACTGCATTGGACAATGTATTGATGCCGTTGATGCTGACACAAGGAAAACCGGATAAATTAATGCTACAGCACGCACGTGAATTACTGGCTGCGGTGGGTCTGGAAAAATTTGCCGACAGAAAACCGAATCAACTTTCGGGCGGTCAGCAACAGCGCGTGGCCATTGCACGGGCGCTGATCACCAAACCGGCATTACTGTTGGCCGATGAACCCACTGGAAATCTGGACACCCAAACTGCTGCTGAGGTTTTTAAATTGTTCCGTAAAGTCAATCAAGAACGAGATTGTGCCGTACTCTTGGTCACACATGATCCGCGTCTATCGGCAGCCTGCGATCGAACCATTAATCTGGTGGATGGTCGGATTGAAAGTGATTCATCGAATATAAAATAGATTGTTTCCCCCGTATCCTCAAGCGACACGCGTAGTAAAGCATGACGCTTTCAGACTGATGTCTATGCACAAATCACACTTAAGCTAAAAATCTTAAGCCGACCCCTGGCTCAGTTGAAATATATTTTGGATGAATGGCATCATCATTTAACTTATTTCTTAATTTCGCCACCAATATGCGTAAATAATGCGTATCTTGTTGATGAGTCGGCCCCCATAATTCTTTTAAAATATGCGGTTGGGTCAGCAGTTGTCCACGGTGCTGCGCCAATAGCATTAACAATTGAAATTCTTTACGCGTTAAAGACAAAAGCACGTTGGCTAAAAAAACCTGTCGTTGCGCAAAATCTATTTTCAAGATGCCATCATCAAAAATAACCGATTCGATGGTCTGTCCAAGGCTACTTCTCAGCATCACTCGTATCCGTGCCATTAATTCTTGTACACTAAAGGGCTTGGTCACGTAATCATTGGCACCGGCATCCAGCAGTGCAACTTTTTCAGTTTCATCTGCGCGAACTGAAAGAATAATCACCGGTACTTGAGACCATTCTCGTAGTTGTTTTAAAACCTCTAGACCATCTAAATCCGGCAGTCCTAAATCTAAAACCACCAAATCAGCCCCATGTAATGCCAACGTTTCTAGGCCTTGCTGCCCAGTTTCTGCCAACAAGGTTTTATAACCTTGTGCGCGTAATGCAATATCTAAAAATTTACGAATTTGCGTTTCATCATCAATAATTAATACTTTGACTGCACTACTTGATCGTGTGGAATGCTCCATCTTTTTTGTTCTCTATTCGCTGATGATTGGCTGGATCGGTAACACAATACGAATACAGGTGCCACGCTGATCTTGTCCTACTGTGGCTGAAATTTGTCCCATATGTGCGCCAATGATGGCTTTAACAATGGTTAATCCCAAACCGGTGCCCGACTGTCCACGATCTCCGCGTTGCATGGTATAAAACATATCAAAAATTTGATTCCGTTCTTCTTCGGGTATACCGACCCCGTGATCACAAATGCTGATTTGTACGCACGCATCATTCAGCTTTTTCACTTCAATTTCAACTGCTTCATCTTGAGGTGAAAACTTAGCTGCATTTTCCAGCACATTAAAAATAGCTTGTTCAATTAAGGCGGCATGCACAAATAAACTGATCGGTTCATCCGGTATAAAGATCTCTACATCGACTTGTGCTAAGTAACGCTTTAAACGGCGTACCGCAGAACCGACCAACTCATCCACACCAATCCAGTCTCTTTTTAAACTTAAACCTTCATGCCCCAAACGGGTCATATCCAATAAATTCTGAATATAACGGTCTAGGCGCTCGCCTTCTAAATGAATGGCTGCTAATAAACTGTTCTGATCGGCTTCATCCATGGCATGTCGATAGTTACTTAAGGTCTCTGCCGCACCAATGATGGATGCCAAAGGTGAACGCAAATCATGTGATACCGAGGACAATAGCGCTGAACGTAACTTTTCAGTTTCTGAGGTCACATTGGCAATTTCTAATGCTTTGGTCAGTTGGGTACGTGAAATGGCCTGTGCCAGATATTCAATCATGGTTTCAGCCAAGCGTTTTTGTTCGACACTGAGTATTTTATTCATCTCATGATTAAATTTCAGTCCAATCACACCCAGACATTGTCTAGATGCCAACAGTGGCAAAAACCACCACTGACTCTGTGTTAAGGTTTGCGTAAAACGCCCACACGGTTGTTGATTCGAGATTGCCCATTCAGCCGATATTTTATCTTTATCGGACAGCTCAATCGGCTGAACAGTATCCAAAATAATACTTTGATGCGGAAAATACAGCAGCACCTGTGCTTGAAGATTTTTTTCTAAACTGTGTTGTGCAATTGCATAAACTTGCTCGATATTGACCGCACTAGAAAGTTTCTGCCCTAAATCCTGCATGATGCTGTTATAGCTATTGGCGGCTTTTAACGCAGTGACTTGTTCACGTAATCGTGAGGCCAAACGGCTGGCAATCAATGCTGCCGCTAAAAATGCCAACACTGTAATTACACCCTGATGGGCAGAAATTTGTAGCGTATATTTTGGAGAAATAAAGAAAAAATTATAGGCCAAAAAGAAAATCAGTGCAGAACAGACCGCGGCTGTCATGCGGGTTTTGGAGGCGACGAAAACCACCGCGGTAATAAACACCACAGAAAGCTCTTCGATGCCCAGATATTTTTCACCCAAACTGGCAATGCTGATACTAACGATACTGGTCATTAGCACCAAAATCACTTCTTTGACGCTGAGTAAAAAATGTATTTTACGCTCTGCTCGAATGGTTGGTTGGGCTGCTTGAAGGGGCAGAATACTCAGTTCAAAATGTGGATAATGTTGCAAAATTTGTTCAATTAAACTGGCTTTAAAGGAATAAAAATAAGATTTTTGCGCTGTTTGTGCCAACACCAGGGTCGAAATTCCGCGTTCAAGGGCAAATTCTGATAGCGTTTTGGCATGTTGCTGACCGTATAAAACTTCAGTTCTACCGCCCAGTTGCCGACATAAATTTAAAGCACGTTCTATTTCGCGGCTTTGCGTATCGACGGGTATAAGTTGTGAATATTTTTCATCCTGTTGATATTTATCTAAAAAAGCCACCACCGTCCACATCGCCAATCGGTTTTCTGCCAAACGACAACCTGCTCGCACCAATGCTTCAGACTGCCCTTGTCCATCAATCATAATCAAGACATGATTTTTTAACGGAATGGGTGTTAGGCCTTGTAAAGCAAAATTTTCACGCACATCACTATCGACATGACTGGCCACGGTTTGCATAGCCAGTTCACGTAAAGCGCTGAGATTAGAGACATTAAAAAAACCATGTAAGGCTTGTTGTGCCTGCTCAGGAATATAAATTTTGCCTTGATTTAACCGCTCCAGCAATTCATTGACGGGTAAATCAATCAGGCGAATGTCACGGATGCGTTCAAACACCCGATCGGGCACCGTTTCCTTTACGCGAATACCGGTAATTTGATAGACCACATCATTTAAACTTTCTAAATGCTGAATATTCATTGTGGTTAAGACATCGATACCGGCATCGAGCAGCTCATTAATATCCTGCCATCGTTTTTCATGCCGACTTCCCGGCACGTTGCTATGGGCAAATTCATCCACCAAAACCATTTTGGCAGCACTTTTTAACACCGCATCGAGATCCATTTCCTCTAGCGTATGCCCCTGATAGGCTATTTTTTTACGTGCAATGATGGGCAAACCAGCCAGCAAGCTTTCAGTTTCTATACGGCCATGGGTTTCAATATAGCCAATAACAATATTTTGCCCTTGCTGCAATAAATCTCGGGCACGTACCAACATGGCGTAGGTTTTGCCCACCCCGGGTGCTGCGCCTAAAAAGATGGTTAAACGTCCCGATTGATAACGCTTGGCTTGCTGCAGTAAAACATCGGCTTTATTGTTTCGATTTTCAGTCATAAAGATGATCTTTCATACGAACTAGACTCATTTATTTTATTAATTTGCATCTGTACTTGATCTAAGGTGTTATCTGTACACCCGATCAACTCATGCTTTAAATCCAGCATAAGCCATTTAAAGCTGACTTAAGATCAGTCTAAAGAAACTTATCTCAATAAGGCTTTAAATACGATTAAAGCCTTATTATGCGCTGAATCTTATTTGCTGATTTGATCCAAAGCTAAATTTAACTTCAGCACATGAATACGCGGTTGTCCCAATAAGCCAAAGGTCGGTTTTGTAGTGTGTTGCTGAATCAGCTCAATCAGTTGTTGCTCAGATAAAGTTCTTTGTTTTGCAATACGCTTCACCTGAAGCATGGCCGATTGCACGCTGATTTCAGGGTCAATTCCACTGGCGGAGGCGGTAACCAAATCACTGGGAATTTGATGACGCTTAACCTGATCTTGATCTTCAATCGCCACGATTCGTTGCTCAATCATTTTGCTCAACGCGGGATTGGTTCTGGCCAAATTACTGCCGGCCATCAGCATCGGATCATAATTGGCAGCAGAAGGTCGCCCTTGGAAATATTGCGCTGCATGAAAGGGCTGTCCGACTAAACTTGAACCCAAAACTTGGCCATCCCTTTCAATTAGACTGCCATTGGCCTGCTGTGGAAATAAAAGCTGCCCAAATCCTGTGGCCGCCGCGCTATATAAAAAGCCGCACAAGCCTAAACTGATGAGCGTCAGTCCAAGTGATGCGCGCATAAGCGATGGGTAAGATGGCGCGATTAACTCAGCGGTATCTACTGTATTCATGTTCAGCTCCTTACCACATCAATATTGGGCTAATGATTAAATCAATTGCTTTAATGGCCACAAAAGGCAACAGCACACCGCCCAAACCATAAATCAACATGTTACGACGCAATAATTGGGTCGATGTTGAGGGTTTAAATTTTACGCCGCGCAGCGCAATCGGAATCAGCAGCGGAATAATCATCGCATTAAAAATCAGGGCTGAAAGAATGGCGCTTTCAGAACTGTGTAAATGCATAACATTGAGCACGCTCATTTGCGGAATAGCTGAGACGAAAAGCGCCGGTAAGATGGCAAAATATTTTGAAATATCATTGGCCAAGGAAAATGTGGTTAACGCACCGCGCGTAATTAATTGCTGTTTACCAATTTCAACCACTGCCAATAATTTAGTAGGATCAGAATCCAAGTCCACCATATTGCCGGCTTCTTTGGCGGCTTGGGTGCCGGAGTTCATGACAAGGCCAATATCGGCTTGCGCCAGTGCGGGCGCATCATTGGTGCCATCACCCACCATCGCCACCAAATGCCCTTTATTTTGTTCCGCACGAATACAGTTTAATTTATCTTCCGGTCGCGCTTCAGCGATGTAATCATCTACTCCGGCTTCAGCAGCAATGGCCGCGGCGGTCAATGGATTATCACCGGTCACCATCACCGTTTTAATGCCCATTTCACGTAAGCGTGCAAATTTTTCTTTTATCCCCGGCTTAACCACATCAGACAGTTCAATCACACCCAAGATGTTTTGACCGCGCGCCACCACCAACGGTGTCGCACCTTTAGAGGCCACCTGTTCCACCCGCGTTTTTAATTCGCTATGTTGGGAAATATCCTGTGAAGTAAATTTTAAGATGGCATCTAGCGCACCTTTACGAATATGTTGACCATGGGCTAAGTCCACACCCGAAATACGACTTGAGGCATTAAAAGCAATAAACTCCGCCTGCTCCGGCTCTTGAATTTTCTCTCCCTGTTCTTTTGCCAGCGCAACGATGGATTTCCCTTCGGGTGTCGGATCTGCCAACGAAGTCAATAGTGCGGCTTGACGTAGTTCTGGGTCAGCAACACCAGCCAGTGCATAAAAAGCAGTGGCCTGACGGTCGCCATAGGTAATGGTACCGGTCTTATCTAATAACAAAACATCAATATCACCGGCAATTTCAACGGCTTTACCTGATTTGGCAATAATGTTGGCTTTTAACGCGCGGTTCATTCCCGCAATGCCAATCGCGGGCAGCAAGCCACCAATGGTGGTGGGAATCAGACACACCAACAAGGCCACCAACAGAATTGGATTGAGCGCAATATTTAAAAAATGCGCCATAATCGGCAAACTAATGACCACAATAATAAAGGTCACGGTCATCACGGTCAGTAAAATGCCCAGTGCAATTTCATTTGGCGTTTTCTGGCGACTCGAGCCTTCCACCAAAGCAATCATGCGGTCTAAAAAGCTATGTCCGACTTCGGCCGTCACTTGCACAATAATTCGATCGGTCAATACTTTGGTACCACCAATCACGCCGGAGCGATCCGTGCCTGCTTCACGAAGGACTGGTGCGGATTCGCCGGTGACTGCGGCCTCATTGATGGTGGCAAAGCCATACACAATTTCACCATCGGAGGGAATTAACTCGCCGGCTCGAACTTCAATTAAATCGTTACGTTGTAAAGCTGAGGCTGAAATTTCTGTGCCCTCAGTATCTTGTAAACTGAGTATCCGTCGTGCAGTCAGGTTCTGCCGCGCCTGTCTCAGCGATAATGCTTGACCGCGACCTTTGGCTTCGGCAATGGCTTCGGCATAGTTGGCAAAGAGTACCGTCATCAACAAAATGAACGTCACCATTAAGCCAAACACTAAACTGGCTTTACCCAATACAGTACTGATAAAAGTGATCAGTGTCCCGAGCCAGACAATTGCCATGACCGGATTTTTCATGGCATGTTGTGGAAGCAATTTAATACAGGCATTTTTCCAAGCTTCAGCTTGAAACCATGTCGAGCTATTTTGCGTAGCAGATATAGAATGATTCATATATTTTACTCCTTAACCTTGTGCCAATAACAAATGATCAGCAATTGGGCCCAAGACCAAGACCGGCAGAAATTGCAACAAGGTCAACATCACCACAATGGCAATCAGGGTTAACGCAAAGGTCGGCGTTTCAACTTTTAGACTCCCGTTACTCTCGGGTGCCTGACGTTTAGCCGCCAAACGTGTGGCAATAATCAGCGGAATAATTAAGGTCGGGAAACGTCCCAACAATAAGGCAAGACTACAACTTAGATTCCACCACAGCGTGTTATCTGCCAGTCCTTCAAAACCAGAACCATTGTTGGCAAAGGCCGACACATACTCATATAACACCTGAGAAATCCCATGATAGGCAGGATTACTGTTGCCGGTTAATTGTGGCAAAAACAAAGTGATTGCGGTCAGACTTAAAATCACAATGGGTTGAATTAAAATCACCACCGCCAATAATTTAATTTCGCCTGCTTCAATTTTTCGACCAAAAAGCTCCGGTGTACGCCCCGTCATGAGACCGGCAATAAATACCGCTAAAAACAAATAGATAATGAATTGCTGTAAACCACAGCCAATCCCACCCCAAATTGAATTGATCAACATGTTTGATAACGCAACTAGTCCAGTCAATGGTGCGGCAGAATCATGCATCATATTGACTGAGCCATTATTGACCTGCGTGGTCATGGCCGCCCATAGCGCAGAAGAAGATTCGCCAAAGCGCATCTCTTTACCTTCCATAACAGAGATTTGCGTGGCACTGGCGGATAGACTTTCCGACCAAATGGCACTCGATGCTGACATCACCGACATCAATAACATTGAAGCAAACACAAAAGCGGCAAATTTAGGTCGTTTGGTAAAGAAGCCCAACATAAAAATAACGGAGATGGGAATCAGTAAAATCGCCAACATTTCCATAAAATTAGACAACGGCGTTGGATTTTCTAAAGGCACACTACTGTTTGGGCCATACCAACCGCCGCCATTACTGCCCAATTGCTTAATCGCCACCATCGGTGCCACAGGACCGAGTGGAATTTTTTGCGTGCTGAGTGTCGATGTCTGATCCAGTACTTGAACCTCAGGCCCACCTTTAAAAGTAGCAGGTACCCCTTGGCTATTTAAAAATAGCGCCCAGACCACACACAGTGGTAACAAGAAACGAAACGTTGGACGAATCACATCGGCCCAGTAATTGCCGACATTAATGGTTTTTAT
Organism: Acinetobacter harbinensis; assembly: GCF_000816495.1. Classification (GTDB taxonomy): domain Bacteria; phylum Pseudomonadota; class Gammaproteobacteria; order Pseudomonadales; family Moraxellaceae; genus Acinetobacter; species Acinetobacter harbinensis. Next base: position 1,241,045 of record NZ_JXBK01000001.1, on the reverse strand, counting down.
TTTTTCATTAAAACTTTCATCAACAGCAGATGCTTCTATTGGAGTAACAGCCGGCTTAAAGAATAAAGCGCGTACAGTTGCCACCACCATCGCCAATCCCATCATCGGGGTGATGATTTGCAGGCCGACAATCCCAACCATTTGAGATAAATAAGACAGTTGCGCCTGACCGGAATAATGCTGTTGATTGGTATTGGTCAAAAATGAAATCATGCTGTGCAGGGCCAAATCCCATGACATATTGGGTGCATGATTGGGATTAAGCGGCAAATATGCTTGTAGCATGAATAAAGCCCAGACCACAAAACCAATACTCAAACAGCTAAAAACGAAACTGAAGATATAAGTCTTAACCTGCATGCCCTGCTGAGGATGGGTGCCTAAAACAGCATAGATCGGTTTTTCAATCCAATTAAACAGTGGATCAATTTTCATCACCTTATTTTGCATAATCGCGGCAAGGTATTTCCCCAACAGGAAAGCCAAAATCGTGACGATCAGTAAAAGTAGCACCAGCTCTAACATGACTGTGCTCCTTGATATAAAACTGCATTAAGCCTTGTGATGTTTTTAAAGTTATTCTGTTCTAAGGTCTTAATACAGCCTTGTCGCTGTTGATGAGCTATCGATTTAGCATCCATCTTTTCCATCCTAAACATCGAAGATATTTCGAGTCTTAGTATGAAAAAGAACCGCGTAAACTTTCTATTGATGAAATGACTGAGCGCGTAAAATTAGCGTAAAAATTCAGATTAAACTCAATCAATGCGGATATTACGGTTGATCTATTTACCGCTTGAATAAAGACTCAAAATCTTTCGCATAATGATGTCAAACACGTGCTGTATTTTAACGAGGTGATAAACGCTGCAACATGTCTTTTATGGAAACTGATTCATCTATCAGTTGAGTGATGTGAATAGCGATTTTTTCGCTAATTACTTTTTTACTGAGCATGAACTCTTGTGGACGATTAACACAATCAGCAGCAATTAATTGGTCATTTTTAAAATAAAAAGCTGTCCTACATGATGATCGCCGCGAATCATCAGCTGATCATAACCTTGGCTTAGACCCGCAATTGGCAACGTTAAATCATCTTGATCAGACCAAAACCACGCTAGACTTTTATATGCTCTGTTTAGTCCACAGATTGATGTTGCCGCCACTTTTACCTGCTCATTGGCATTGGCAAGCGACTGCATCACCATCAACAAAAATAAGATTGTCTTAGCATTCAATCAAAATCACCCAGCAAATCGTTGTTGTTTTAATAATCTTGAATAAAAAGGCCTGAAAGACAGACAAAATTCGTCAATTCCTTAAAATAATTCTGTACTATCGTACATCGCTAAAATAGTTAGGTGCCAGCATGGAAATCAAAGTCAATTTTCTCGATAATCTTCGGCTAGAAGCCAAGTTTGATGACTTCACAGTGGTGGCCGATCAACCGATTCGCTACAAAGGTGATGGTTCAGCGCCGGGACCGTTCGATTATTTTCTGGCTTCATCCGCGCTGTGTGCCGCTTATTTTGTCAAGTTGTACTGCTCAACCCGCAATATTTCAACCGATAATATTCGTCTATCACAAAATAATATCGTTGATCCTGAAAATCGTTATAACCAAATTTTTAAAATTCAGGTCGAACTCCCTGCCGATATTTCGGACAAAGACCGCCAAGGTATTTTACGTTCGATTGAACGTTGTACCGTGAAAAAAGTGGTACAAACTGGACCGGAGTTTGTCATTGAGCAAGTGGAAAGTATCGATGCCGATGCTCAAGCCTTACTGATGCCAAGTTTAGCAGCACAAAGCAGCACGCATATTGTGGGTAAAGATCTGCCGTTAGAACAGACCATCGCCAATATGTCAGAAATTTTAGCCAACTTGGGCATGAAAATTGAGATTGCCTCATGGCGCAATATCGTACCCAATGTTTGGTCACTACATATTCGTGATGCACACTCACCGATGTGCTTTACCAACGGTAAAGGCTCGACCAAAGAAAGTGCCTTGGCATCGGCGCTGGGTGAATTCATTGAGCGTTTAAACTGTAACTTTTTCTATAATGATCAGTTTTGGGGTCAAGAGATTGCTCAGGCTGACTTTGTGCATTATCCAAATGAGAAATGGTTTAAACCGGGTGCTAACGATGCGCTACCAACAGAAATTTTGGATGAATATTGCTTAGAAATTTATAACCCAGATGATGAATTGCTCGGCTCGCATTTATACGACACCAACTCCGGTAATATCGCACGCGGCATCTGTTCGCTGCCGTATGTACGCCAATCCGATGGTGAAGTGGTGTATTTCCCATCGAACTTGGTGGAAAATCTTTTCCTCAGTAACGGTATGAGTGCCGGTAACACCTTAGCCGAAGCACAAGTGCAATGTTTATCCGAAATTTTTGAGCGTGCCGTGAAGCGTGAAATTATTGAAGGCGAAATGACACTGCCCGATGTACCGCAAGAAGTTCTGGCAAAATACCCAAGCATTTTGGCCGGTATCCAAGCCTTACAAGAGCAAGGCTTTCCAGTCTTGGTCAAAGATGCTTCCTTGGGCGGTCAGTATCCTGTCATGTGTGTAACTTTAATGAACCCGCGTACTGGTGGTGTGTTTGCCTCTTTCGGTGCACATCCAAAATTAGAAGTGGCATTAGAGCGTAGTCTGACTGAATTATTGCAAGGTCGTAGTTTTGAAGGCTTGAATGATTTACCACAGCCTACTTTTAGCAGTAATGCCGTCACAGAACCGAACAATGCAGTTGAACACTTTATTGACTCTAGTGGCGTCGTATCTTGGCGCTTCTTTAGCTCAGAGTCTGATTATGAATTTGTAGAGTGGGATTTCTCTGTTCAAGGTGAACACTCCAACTCTGAGGAAGCCGCGGCACTGTTTGCAATTCTTGAAGGTATGGGCAAAGAAGCCTACATGGCTGTCTATGAACATTTGGGTGCAACCGCCTGCCGGATTTTGGTACCAGATTATTCAGAAGTTTATCTGGTGGAAGATTTAATTTGGGATAACACCAATAAAGCTTTGTTATTCCGTGAAGACATTTTGAATCTACATCGTTTAGAAGATGCAGAACTTGAAGCACTGCTTGAGCGTTTAGAGGACTGTGACTCAGACGATTATACTGAGATCAAAACCTTAATCGGCATTGAATTTGATGACAATACTGTGTGGGGGCAGCTCACTATTTTAGAGTTAAAGCTACTGATTTGTCTTGCCTTAAAGCAATTTGAAGAAGCCAAAGAACTGGTCGAGACTTTCTTGCAGTACAACACCAACACCGTTGAGCGTGGTTTGTTTTATCAATGCATGAATGTGGTGTTAGAAGTGTTATTAGATGATGAACTGGAACTCGACCATTATTTGGTTAATTTCCGCCGCATGTTTGGGGATGAACGAATGGATGCAGTAATGGGATCTGTAGAAGGTTCGGTACGCTTCTTTGGTTTAACCCCGACCAGTATGAAATTAGAAGGCTTAGATAGACATCAACGTTTGATTGACAGCTATAAAAAATTACATACGGCACGTGCTAAGGCTGTGGCTTTATAAAGTTAGTTTTGATTTAGACAGGAGTAATCAGAAATTTTTTGATTACTCCTGTTGCTTAGCAGGATTTCATTATTTGGTAATGCCCAAAAACAACGTGTTTTAATCTATAATAAAAACGGAAATATCTGAGTATTAGACCCTAAAAATGATCATAGAAACGATAAGCTACGTATGTACCCGTTGCCAATCAGCGAATATCTATAAGAATGGGCACAATAAAAGTGGGAATGCGCAGTTCAGATGTAAAGACTGTGGTCGATCAAGTGTGCTCAAACCTAAAATCAAATACACAGAAGAGCAAAAAGAACTCATCATCCATACTTATCTTGAACGAGGCAGTTTAAGAGGCATGCAGCGCTTATTTGGTGTTGCGCCTGAAACACTCATGGGCTGGATAAAAAAAGTAAAAATAAGAAAACTCAGTGACGAATTACTGGATGCTGATCCTACAGATGTACTCGAATTGGATGAACTCTGGAGCTTTGTAAAAACGCGTCGTCATAAGGTTTGGACTTGGATTGCACTATGCCGTCGTACACGTCAGGTCGTCGCTTATGTATGTGGTCAACGCAATGATAAAGCATGCACAGATTTACGTTGCGGTATCCCTACAGCCTATTTTAATTTAGCAACATGTAGTGATTATTGATCAAGTTATGCTGAGGTATTTGATCCTGATAATCATCGTTCTGTGGGTAAACATACAGGTTTAACCAACCATGTTGAGCGATTCAATGCCACATTAAGGAATCGCTTAGGACGTTTTACACGGAAAACATTAAGCTTTTCGAAGAAGAAAGAAAATCATGAAGCTGTCTTGTATATATTTTTACTGCAATACAATCAAGACATGAAAGATAAGTGGATAACACGTCGAATTTGAGCACTACCCAATTTTTTATTTCCGCAAGAGAGATCTATTAATTATCTTTATTACATTCAAACCATGTTGAGTTTTTAGGATGTGCGAAGAGAATATTCCACTCGCTCTCTAATTGCATACCACTAGATCCCTCCATAATTATCTTATTACCAACTTTACTCCTAGGAGGAATTATTTCTAATTGATCACTTCCTTTACAAAAAATATAGCTCTGATTGTATTTTTTATAAAAATACCATCCATTAGTCGCAAGCATTTTTTTGCTATCATTTAAAATAATATTAGGATCAAAATGATTAGGGTTAATAGTATAAGAAACATCATCCGAGCTATAAGATGAAAAACTCATTTTATTTTCTAAAATGTTACCAAAAAATAATTCAGCTTGCTTAGTAAAATATTTATTTTTTTCACTATCAGATTTATCATAATTCTTATTATTTGAAGAACAACCGATTAACAGTAGTGACGATATTAAGATAAAATTTTTCATTATTAATCCCCGTAATTTTCTCTTGAAAGTTTCTTAGTGATACCTACATCAATATTATATCCTACTGTTCCGACCACTACTTCAGCTGATTTAGCCCCATATACCATACTCTTCTTATCAACCATGGGAACTACATAGTTAGCACCAATACCAATACCCGGTCCGAAAACAGCACCAACGGAGGCAGAAGCCCCATTTAAAAACTCATGAGTTATACGCTTCATACCATATCTTTTAACTTCAACTTTATCTAAATTATGTATAATTCCAGCAGCACAACTTGCTCCAACCATATCTTTAATACTTTTAGGAGGGGTTTTTGTTTGAGTTATTAGAGCAGATTTAGAGCCTGATATATACCATCCCTCTTGTTCATTTCCCCATAAATTTTTTACTAGAGTTACGTTCTGTCCTAATAGGCTACCACTACAAGCAAGATAGTCGTATACCTTACATTGACACCCTCTTCTTCTTGGATCTTCTTCTCCCCAAGAATATTCTATCTTTTTACTCTGTTGAATACTTCGACTAGAAAATTGTGATGCTTGACGCTCAACAACATTCTTATGCGTTTTTTTAATTTTTTCAACATTACTATTAATTTCTCCATATACACTTTCTGATTTAATTTTTTCGTAAGTTTTCTGTTGAAATTCTATATTATCTTCTCTTAATTTTTTAACATCAGGAAATTTCTTATCTTCAGCCATTAACCCCATCGAATCAACCCACTGATTTGGATCACTTACATAACTTGAATTATTAAGCCCACCAAATAACCCAATCGGGTCTTTACTCAAATACCGCGCACTAGATGGCTCATAATAACGATAGCGGTTATAATGTAACCCCGTTTCATCGTCATAATACTGACCTTGAAAGCGCAAATTCGTTTGTTCAAGCAAGTTATCACTTGCTTTTATTTCTAGAGCTATGCCCCACGTATCCTGTTTAATTTCCCAAACACACTCGCCTAACTCATTACTCAGGGTCTGCGGAGTACCAACTTGATCACAATGATAAAATGTAACGTATTCTAATTCTGCTTTATTTTTCCGTGTATCCGTTCGCCACACTGGATCTTTTTTTATAGAATAAGCTTCAGTTTTAAATTGTTCGTAATTCGGTGTTTTAATTAGTTGGATAAAATCTGTATAGCCTGTTTGTAATAAGGGCACAAAGCTATTCGGTTCATACACATAATGTTTAGTATAACTTTCTTGTACTTTATTTAATTTCATCGATTCCCAAATCATCAAATCACCATCCCAACCAAACAGCGTTAAACTATTTTCTTGATGATTTTTCTTAAATAGGCGACGTCCAAAAACATCATAACCATAGTCAGTAATTTGACCATTATGATTACTTTGGATCAGTCGATTTAAGTTATCCCACGTTAGTTTAAGGGTTTTATCTGCCTGACTGATTTCAATCATGTTTCCTTGAGCATCGTATTTATACTGTTTGCCTTGATAGCTCTTAATTAGATTATTTTTTACGTATGATTCTTGCGTAGCACTAGAATCAATCAAATTTCCTGCAGGGTCAAAACTAAAACTCTCTACTTTATGTGGCATTTGAGTTTTAATTAAACGTCCAATCGAATCATATTGATAATGCAACTTACCCAAACGACTGTCATTAACTTGCGTCAGTAAATAGTTTTTGTCGTATTTATAGTGACGTTCGGCTTGCAGTTGTACTCGGTCAAATGTTTGTTGTTCTGGATGAATCAATTGAGAAACAAGTAAACCTACATTATTATAATTCTTGGTTTGAATTAAACCATTGGCCAGCATTCGTGCAGTTTCACGGTGCAAATCGTCACGCTTAAACGCCACAAGGTCGTGTTGATTAAATGCTACCGCATAGGTATGCCCTGAGCCATAACTTAGATTGCTTTGTACTTGCCCATCTGGTCGAATCGTTTGGGTAAGATTTCCCAGCTCATCATATTCATAACGCAGCACTGCAGTCAGTGGCGTGAGATGCGCTAATTTATAGTGTTGGTGTTCTCGTACTAATTGCCCCAATTGATTTCGATAAAAATCAATTTGGCTTTCTGAATTACTCACCTTACTCAATTGATTATTTAAATTGTATTCAAAGACTTCGGTTTGGCTATGCTGTGTTTGTAGATGGGTATAGGTCTTTGAGGCAATTTTTCCACCCGTATGATAAGCAAATTTAGTTAAAATATTCGGTTGACGAATTTGTAACAGTTGCCCGTTATCGCCGTAACTAAAATGCTTTTCTTCACCATCAAAAGCCTGCTCTCGGATAAGTTGCCCATAACGATTATAATCGAATCGGTATTCTGCATGATTTTGATTGATGAGTTTTTCAATGCGACCTTGTTTATCCCACTGATAACCAATTTGGTGCTGATTGGCATCTATTCGTTTTTCAAGCAAGCCAACTGCATTGTATTGATACTCAGTATTCAATCCCTTAGTATCGGTATGCTTTAGCAAACGCCCTTCTTCATCATATTCAAATTGTTCTTTTAATCCATCAGGATAAATAACGGCTTGGAGTTGCCCTTGGTCTTGACCTTGAGTACTGTAAATATATCGAACCTGTTGAGTATCAGCAGAGCCTTTAGCTATTAATGTACCTGCTTCATCATAATGCCAAGCACTGCTTTTGCCTGAACAATCGGTATACGCAATCATTTGCCCCAAATCGTTATATTGCAGCTTTTTAGAGCCACCTTTAGCATCAATCACTTCAATAATTTGATTATCATTGTTATATTTATACTGCGTAATATGACCCAACGGATTAATTTCTTTAATAACATTACCCTTAGTGTCATATTCTTTTTTCCAGATATTGCCTTCAGGATCTTTAGTTTCAGTTAAGTTACCTTGATCATCATAAGCAAAACGAATGATTCCACCATTCGGTTGGATGATTTTAATTAATTGATCTTGATCATTATAAACTTGCTCTGTTTCAAAACCTGCAAAATCAATTTGTCGAGTAATGCGTTTTTGACTGTCACGCGATAACCATGACTCTCGTCCATCGGCCAAACGCGTACGATAAGTAAAACCATCAAGGTCAAAATAATAATAGGTCGGAACATCATAAGCATCATACACCGCCACTTGGCGCAGACGCGGATGCCATTCTAAACGGGTTTTAAAACTGCCATCATCGGCCCACTCTGCAATGGCTTTGGCTTTCGGTTCAATCGACTCATAGCGAACATTTTGCCCACGTCCAGTACGATCGGTATAACGGGTTAATTGATGTGCATTGTTATATTCATAACGACGTGTATGCCCATTTTGGTCAATCGCTTGAATCAAGTTGCCCTGTAAATCATATTCATAACGTGCCAAAGGCTGTGGTTGTTCATCGACAAAGGCTGCAATAATTTTGGCTTGATCATTAAAGGCAAATTTAAGACTATTTTTGCCACGCTTCAATTTAAAATCAACTGCTTGTAGATATGCAAATTGTTCAAATAATAAATAGCTCAGAACAACTTTTTCATTGGTTTGACCATTAAATTGCTGAATCAAATGGTAGTGCTTTCCAGCATTAAAGCTATGAAATTGAAAATTCCAGTCTCCTCCAAAATTTAACATTAAGTCGCTGTTTTGAAGCGGTTGAATCATAAAACCTTCATAAGGTACTTGATAAGCCTCATTAAGAATAGATGCGGGTAATTGATGCTTTCGCCCTTTTCCATCAATAAATAAGTAACCATTTTTATTTTGGATGATTAGATTAGAAAATGGCATCATCCAACGTGCGCCCATCATACTCTGGTCAAATTCATTCATTTGTGAGTTGTATTGCCGACTAAATGCAAAATCTACTTTAGGTAAGTAGAAATCTGCATGATTTACTCGTTCTGCACCAATTGAGTAGCTAATACTTCTTCCGGATTGAGAATCAGCGCCTTCACAAGGCGGCGCCTTTAAAGCATCGGCCTGTAATGTGACAAACTCTAGAATATCCCCTTGAAGATGCTGCTCATGTTCACCCGTTTGGTTGGCAGGAACACTGGCATTGGCTTTATTCGCTTGTGATTTAAGTGCTTTTAATGTTTCTTGTAGTAACCAAGCCAGTGTATATTTTTGTCCTGCATTGGCCTGCTGTTGAATAGTCGTTGCCAATACCGTTAACGCTTGAGTAACTTCTGTTTGTAATCTGGAATTGGCTTGTGGCGTTAACTTAGAGCTCATATCTGCTTGCGCAGGTGCAGCAATCAAATCAATTAGCGGTGTAGCCCAATTTAGAAAATTTTCTTTAGGGTCACGTTTTTCCGCAGTGGCTCCAGCAGAGAGAGCGACTATTGGCACTGTAGTTGGTGCAGACGCGGCAAAGCTTTTTAAAATAGTGATGCCTAAAGTGCTTGCCTCCGAAAGTAATGTCGCAAGTTTAGCTTGAGTCTCTTTTAAGAATTGCTCTAAATCCCCTGCAATCATGGCATTTAAATGTAATTCTAAACGCCGAATATCACTATTTTTAATTTTACCGTCGACTGGATATAAACACTGAGCCATTAAACCCAGCATGGGACGTAAAGCGATCCGCGCATGTGCTTCATGATTTGGTTCTGCACACAGTCCAATTAGATTCATACTCAATAAAGCCGCTTGCTGAATACCTGCATCTGCCTTTTTTTGTTCAGTGGCAAATAAAAGTAAGTCTAAAACGCTCCCTGTTAATGCAAAAATATTAGCTATCGTTACAACACTGGCAGCACTTTGTAGCTGTTGAAGACTGGTATTCCCACAGACTTGTAAGTATTTTTGAACTTGATGCGCAATAATTTGATGATCGGCTAAATGGGTAACACTACTTAAATTAAAAACCGCCAGCTCTACTGCAGATGGCTGGTTTTGATTAAATTGTTCTGTTGAACTTTGTTGTTGTGTACTTACTGTCGTCATTTAAGATTCAAACCTTTAAATTTATTTTTTACTGTTTTATTCAATTGCCATAATACGTATTCAGCCAATATCTATTTAGGCGTATTACGTGCACTCAAAGCTGGATTATTATCCTGTGATACTTCACGTGTAGTTTCTTTAATAGTTAAATTTCGAGTTTCATAAATACTTTGGCTAATAAAATGCTCATTGACCGGCACTGTACCGATTGGTTTTTCAGTGATTTTCGCTTTCTGTAATGAAGAATTAGCGTCTGTACTGCTGCTACTTGCTGTTTGAAATACGGGCGTGTTTTTTGAAGACCTAGCACGCGTAGTTTCTGTATAAGTTAAGCTACTCGATTGATAATATTTTTGATCAATAAAATTATCTGTCACGACCACTGGAGAGTTTTTATCAACAAAAGTATTAGAAACTGGCATGGATGAAGAGCTGTTACCTTTTTGCAACATGGCCGAGGCTTGATCCTTAAAAAAATCAATTCCTTGTTCTTGGATAGCTTTAACCGACTGATTTGGATTGCTGACCATTTGGCCAACACTCATCAATTGTTGCGGCGATAAATTCAGATTTAACTGGGATGAAATACCACCCAATGCACGATTGGTGGCCTGCTCTTTAAGCTGTCCAAAGGTTTGCTGACCTAAATCTTGTAAAGCATTTTTACCTATATTTTTTAAGCTATCGCCATTTAAGGAAAATAAATTATTTTTAAGTTGAGACATCATATTTTGTCCCAATGAAGTTAATGCATTTTGCGCAAATCCCGCTGCGCTATTCACCACTTGATCCGTCCACGTGTAATCACGAGCGACAAAATGACTGCCTTGATCCCATGCACTTCGTAAATCTTTTTCAAACTCAACTTTTGCAGGTCCTGGAGCAATACCGGTAATGGCCGCAAAACCATTTCCATCTAATTTTCCAGTAACTTGTTTGCCCAACGAATCCAAAACTTTAAAACCCGTTTGTTTAAAGAAATCTTGTCCGCCATAACTTTTTAATAATTCTAAAGCACCTTTCAGCGGTTTAGCCTCAGGTAATTGCATGGATTTACTGATACTTGCACCTGGTGTAAAAACATGCTGCCCTGCCTTGACCTCAAACTTCCCACCAGTCTTTGGGAATATGCCTGAGCTATTAATTTTTAACTGAGAACCACCTGCAGTCAGTACAATTTCTTTAGGACTGGTGATTTCAATGCGGTCTTCGGTTGAAATAATTTGAATGCCTTTACGTGCAATTAAATCTGCACCATCACTTTGCGCTTGAATCTCTACTTTACCCTTACCGGCATACAATCGCGCGCCCTCTTGGGCTGCAAATAAACTAATCTTACTTTGTGCATGTGCGATTAAATTCTTTTGTGTGCTCAGATTAATACTATCGCCTGCAATGTGATTAATTTGCCCATCCGCGGATAAATGAATATCTTCAGCGGTACTTAATCCAATGCCTTCCGGTGAATTTAGCAGTAGCATGGCTTTTTTAAACTTTGCCATATCTTGTTCAATCTGCTGTGCAAATGCTTTTAGTTGTTCAACCGATTCAATCTCATCGGTGTGTTGGTTCTTGGCTATATCACTTAAGCTTTTGGCATGACTTTCACTGCCTTCCAGCTGTTTTTTCGCCACTTCAGCATCCAAATGCTGGCCTTGGGCTTGCGCTTGTTTATAAGTCGACAGTAATAAGCCTTGGCCGGCACGTAGTGCTCCCCATTGATCCGTGCGCAGTTCAAAGCCTTCACCGCGCCCATCACTGGTCTGGCTCTCTTTGGGATGACTGAGATTGCCCAAGTTTAATTGGCTGGCAGCATGGCTGCTTTGTAATTGGCTGCTGATTTGGCCTGTGCTGTCATCGAATCTGAGTTGGTTATAGCCCGCTCCGCCGATTTCTTTAGAGCGAATGCCGGCCAGTTTTTTCGTCTCGGGTAGTTGACCTTTGGCATCGAACTGGGTCGGTGAGCGCTGTGCCTCATGAATACGTCCCAGCACAAACGGCCGGTCAATATTGCCATCAAAGAAATCAATCACCACAATTTCATCTACACGTGGTAAGAAGCGTGCGCCATAGCCTTCACCGGCCCACGGAGTCAGCACATCTACCCAAGCCGAGTCGGTGTCATTATCGTTGGCACCGGCGCCACCATCATGTGCATGATCATCGCTACGGGTAAACAAGAAGCGGACTTTAATCCGGCCCCAGGCATCGACGTGAATTTCTTCACCACTTGGACCGACCACTTTGGCACGTTGCGGCGTCGCCGCAGGGCGATGCTGTAGTGGATGGTATTCGGGCACAGTGTGGATGCTGCGACGTTGTAAGGTTAAGCAATTGCCTTGACGTTCATCGCTCTGTTGTGATGTGATGCTAGCGATAGAAGTACTGCTGCTCTGACGTTGATGCTGCCAATGGCTTTGCGCAAGCAGTTGATTGACTTGCTCAGTTACGTCTTTGGGCAGATTGTTTTGGTTGTAAAAGGTTTTGCTGGTGATCAGAAATTCTTTGTCCGCACCCGTATGTTGATCTATTTCCGGATGTTCATTCAGTTCAAACCAATAACCGACTTGCGTATCACGTACCGTGGAATTGGCAATAAACTGTTTGGCTTGTAAGGCGTAGTAATGGCTGAGGTGTTGATTCAATGTTTCAATTTGATGATTACCCGAGGCAGTGGCGCCATCCTCGCCATTGAGGTCTTGCATCCAAGCCGGTGAGAAATGCCAAGCTTGCTCTAAGCCCAAACTGGCATTGTCGAAGTGCTCACTTTGGCTGTGTGTGCTGTGTACACTGCCGGAACCTTCTTCAGTCTCTAAGACATCGGCTTGCCAACGCTGTACATGCACTGCACTGGGTTGTAAGACACGTTGCCCGATCAAACTGGTGATGCTGTCGCTTTGTTCGCTGGCGCTGCTGCGATGAAAACGAATGTTTCGACGCGCTAAGGCTGAATATTGGTTATTGTCATCAATCAGGCGAAGTTTCTGCGCTTGAATCTGCGCCGATGCATCCGCAACCGTCAGCTCAGCTTCATCAATCAGCCAGTTGATGCCTTCACTGCGCAGCAGTCGGGTGATAAAGTCAAAATCACTTTCAGCGGCCTGCATGATAAAGGGACGAATATCGTAGTCTTGGGTAAGTCCACTGTGATCTAAACTTAAACTGGCAGCCAATAAGGGGCTTTTGTCCTGCCATTCACGAAATAACAGATCGACCACATCGACCACAGATTTATTCATAAAGACGCGGGAATTGCGGCGCTGTTTAAATAAACTGCTCGGGTCTTCTAAGGTCAAGCGATAAATTGTCAAAGCGCCATCACTGGCGCCGATATCGGCTTGGGTGATGATGCCGCTCATGCGACTGAGCGTGCCTTGATCGGTGACACTATCCACCGCAACTTGGCTGCCAATAAATTGTTTTAATGCAATGAAGGGATTGGTCGATAAACAGATCAGCGTGGCGCTTAAACCTTGATTGAGCGCATGCTGACCCTCAACGCGTTGCAGGAACAGCTGTGCATTTAAGGATGCGTTTGAAAATTGTATATGCAGCGCACGTTTGTGTGCGGTCAACCCAAGTTGTTCTAATGCAGAATAAATATTGTTAATCATGCGTTCTTTTAGTAGTTATACACTGCGGCGTATTCTACAAATAAAGCGCATCTTCGTCTAGGGCGCAGCCACTATGGCTCTGTAGCAAATCGTTATTCAAGCAAAATAGAAGCCATTTATGCGCTATTGATTGACCTAACGCACAAAAATACTCGATCAAAATAAAGCCTAATAGCAACTCATGCTGATTAAAAAGCCTGATGAAACAAACCATGCATTCATCAGGCTTTATGTATTGCACTCTTACACTTTTATAACACCGGTAAAATCGCCGGAATCATTTCCTGAATGGTTTTACCATTACAGGCTTCACCCAAGGCTGACATTTTCCATGCGCCATTATGGCGGTATACTTTGGCAATAATTAAGGCAGTAAAATCACCTTTAGCGGATAAATTATATTTTGCAATTTCAGTATTACTGGTTGCATCCACCAAGCGGCAGTAGGCATTTTCAACTTTGGCAAAGGTTTGTCCGCGGAAGCTACTAATGGTAAATACAATCGATTTTACTTGGCTGGGAACTTTCGTCAAATCAACATGAATGGCTTCATCATCACCATCACCATCACCAGTACGGTTATCACCAGAGTGCTGGATACTGCCGTCACGGCTTTTCAATTGAGCAAACCAAACATTATCAACCACGTTGTTGTTCTCATCAAAGAGAATCGCTGATGCATCTAGATCGATAGAGCCGTCACCGCCGCCAAACATGCCAAATAAACCGCCTTTTTTTGCAACATCCCAGCCGGCACCCAAGAAGATTTTGCTTAAAGATGAACCATCACTCTTTTCTAGCGAAATTTTCTGCCCTTTAACTAAACTAATGCCCATCTCTCATTTCCCTCAGTTTGAATTTGAACCACCACGACCTAAAGCAGTCGCTAACCATTGTAAATAACTGGCACGATTACGCGAACAAACAATCACTTTGCCGTGTCCGCGAAACTTAATCACCAACCCTTCACCACTTGTAAAACTATTGAAGATATTCCCGACAAAGCCGCCAGTGCCTGAATTGGGAATACCAATATTATAATTTAAAGAGGCATCCCATGCCGTGACGTGGCCGTTATCAATGGTGACCTCGCCTTGCTCTGGCGTAATATCCAGCTCCAACAAAGTGCCGCTACCGGAAATACAGACTTGACCCTGCCCACCGGTTTCCATCACCACAAAACCACCCGTACCCCCAAATAAAGCCCCACCAATATTACTTTGCACTTTGGCTTTAATCACGGTTTGCTCGGTTGCGGCCACAAAAGAGCCATCGGATAAAATATACTGACGCTGGCCTACTTCCAGAATTTGCATATCGCCATCTAAATTGGGCGATAACAAACATTCACCGGCACCGCGACTGGCTTTAATTTGTTGCTGAAATAACGATTCACCCGAGGTAAATTTACGCATAAAGGCTTGGAAAATTCCGCCACGCAATTTACCGCTCACTTCAAGGTTTTGCTCTACCATCACCATGGCATCGGATTCGCAATAAATCGATTCACCTTGTTTCATACTGACATGTAAAAAAGGTTCTGGACTACCCACCAAGTTAAATTCAGCCATGACTATACCGATCCTCTTAAAATATTTTTATGCGTGGCTTCTTTGAGCCAAATTGGAAATTCTTGCAGCAACAAATCATATAAAGTTGCTTCCGACATACTGTCAATATGATCGATTTGAAAAAAATTACAATTATCGACCACACGCCCCTCCATCGTATCGAGTTTCTCTAACAGCCCATAATTACGACCGCCAATGCCGACAAATTGCCAAAATATTGGTTGTGAAGATGCCGCTTGCAAGATTTTTTTAATTTTTCCGGCTTCTGACACGCCCCCATCCGAGATAAAAATAATATAAACTGGTAAGGTCGATGGGCTTTGTTTGATAAAATAATCTAGGACTGCTGCTAAAACAGCGGGCTCATTGTTATAGCCTGCACCGGCCTTCCACGTTTTATAGCCAGTTTTTTTCGAGCTGATATAATCTGCTAAATTCTCTAAATTTACATCTGGTAAACGCAAGGCTTTTTCTGCAAATGCCCAACATTCAAAACAGCCATCATCATCAAAATTGAGTGCCAAAGGCATAATACGCTCGATGACTTTTTGTACATCACCGCGTTTATATTGTTGCGACATCGACCCAGAATAATCCAGTATTAACGCCACACGAGCTTTAACATTGAGCAAATTGTGCTTTTCTAAACTCAGCAGTGATTTTTTGGTCAAATCCATTAAATAAGGTGCTGCTTTTTCGACTTTATCTAAAACTACTTTTTTCTTTAAATCCAATGTTGAAACAGGTGTGGATGGTATTGAGGATTGATCTTGCGCAACCTCAGCACCAAAATATTGCACCAAGGCTTTTAATCCACCATTAAAACCTTGCCCAATTGCAGCAAGGCGCCATAGATTATTTTTAAAATAAATCTCCGCCAGCATCAGCGCTTTCTCTTGGCTAAAAGCAGCAACTTGCAGCGCATACGTCGCCAAGATTTTCCCGTGCTGATTCAGCAATTGCACCTGTCCATTTTGCATATTCTGCATGCTGGCCTGCTCATCAGCAATACTAGCACACAGCACAAATCGCACGGTTTGGGCGGGATTTATTTTGCTTAAATCAAAACTGAATACATGCTCATCGGCGGATTGACGATAGTGCACTTCTGCATTGGGCGTCTGTGGTTGATTATAAAAGGTCATATAATCGTCATGGAAAAGCCGATCATTTGAGTCGATCCCAAAACTTGAAACATCGACAGCAAAGGGCGCATTAATACGAACGATTAAAGAAAATTTTTCGGCATTCTGAAGCAGTGAATGCAGTGCTATTTTTTGTCCCGACACCAATTGCATGGGTATTCTCTATTTTAGTACTTGAAAAGGATTCTATCTAAACCAAATTTTAGACGCCTCCCTTTCAAGTACTAAAAGATTACTCTTTTAGTACTTCAATTCTAAGCTTAAACAGCCACACCGTAGCTTGCTGCTAAAGCGCCTAAACCACCGTTAAAGCCTTGACCCACGGCTTTAAATTTCCACTCACCGTTATGACGATATAATTCACCGAAAATCATTGCAGTTTCGGTGCTGCCATCTTCAGACAAATCAAAACGCGCCAATTCTTCTGCATTGGCATCTTGGTTAATCACACGGATATAGGCTTTATCGACCATACCGAAGTTTTGACCATTTTGCTGACCTTCATGAATGGTCACGGCAAAAACGATTTTAGCCACTTCTTGCGGCACTTTAGACAGATCAACCGAGATGGTTTCATCATCGCCATCGCCATCGCCAGTACGGTTATCGCCATTGTGATTGACTGAACCACATGGTGAAGTTTTTTGGTTAAAGAAAATAAATTCGCCATCTAAACGTACTTTACCGTCTTCACCCGTTAAAAATGCCACTGCATCTAAATCGAAGGCTTTACCGTCGGTGGCGCGTGGATTCCAGCCCAAACCTAAATCGACTTTGTTCATGGTCGGTGCAGTTTTAGATAGGTTGATGTTGCCACCTTTAGAAAGATTAATCGCCATGTTTTATATTCCTTATTCAGTTGTTAGTTTAAATTTGATTTTGCTTTTTACGATAAGCAATAGAGGATAGAACCGCCCACACAATAAAGGCAATTCCAATTAAACCAGTGACCACTTCTGGCACATGAACACCGGTACCACTGGCCAACATAATAAAGGCCAATGCGCCAATGGCATAGTGCGCGCCATGTTCTAAATAAATATAGGCATCGAGTGTGCCTTTTTCCACCAGATAAATGGTCATGGAACGCACAAACATCGCTCCAATGGCCAAGCCGAGCATAATCACCACCACGTCACTGGTGATGGCAAAGGCGCCAATCACGCCATCAAAACTAAAAGAGGCATCTAAGACTTCTAAATATAAAAAGCCACCGATCCCGCCTTTCACGATGGTGCCCGTGACACTGGCGCTATTGCCTTGCACGGCCTCGTCTGCCTCATCTTCATCAGAGCCACCTTCAAGCAGATGTCCAATGACTTGCACGCCGACATACACTACAATGCCCCAAATGCCAGACATGGTCACGGCGAGTTTTGATACATCCGGTACAAAATTTGCCATCACCAGCAGTGCAATCAAGGCAATAAACACTGAAATCGCTTGAATATTGGCTAGACTGGCAAGTTTTGATTCCAACCAATGAAACCAATGCGCGTCTTTCTCATCATCAAACAAGAAATTTAAGAATACCAACAATAAGAATGTGCCACCAAAAGCTGCAATTTCAGCATGATGGGCCAATAATTTTGCCGAGTAAGTGGCCGGATCATTTAAAGCCAATTTCGCCACTTCAACCATGCTCATATCGGCAGTAACACCAACAATCAGCAAGGGAAAAATTAAGCGCATACCAAACACAGCCACAATAATACCGACGGTTAAAAACAACGTACGCCAGAATTGATTCCAATGTTTAAGTACTGAAGCATTGACCACGGCATTATCAAACGACAGTGACACTTCCATCACCGCTAAAATAGCCGTAATCGCCAAGACTTTGAACATGGCCATTAAGCCGGCTTGTGGCCCATGGGTAAAACCCCAATAGGCCGAAATAGCCAAGCAAATGATGGTAAAAATGATGGAAAAACGAAAATGTTTCATTTTTTGACCTAGGCTTGGGCTTAAATATTAATGCCGTATTGACTGCACATGGCACTTAGACCACCGTTATAGCCTTGACCTACAGCTCTGAATTTCCACTCATTGTTATGACGATATAATTCGCCAAAAATCATGGCGGTTTCGGTTGAATAATCTTCATTTAAGTCAAAACGCACGATTTCGACATTGGTTTGATCATTGACCACACGAATAAAGGCATTTTGTACTTGACCAAAATTTTGCCCACGATTTTGTGCGTCATGAATGGTCACGGTAATGGCAATTTTCTGTACATCAGCCGGTACTTTTGCCAAGTTGATTTTTACGGCTTCATCATCACCATCGCCCTCGCCGGTACGGTTATCGCCAGTATGTTCAACCGAACCTTCAGGAGAGCGTATTTGGTTATAAAAAATAAAATCAGATTCGCCACGAACTTTATCATTGGCAGCCAATAAAAATGCGGAGGCATCTAAGTCAAAATCGACGCCATCGGTTGCGCGTGCATCCCAGCCCAAGCCAATTAACACTTGGTTCAGCGATGGATCGGTTTTACTTAACGAGAGATTGCCACCTTTGTTTAATGAAATAGCCATGTTTTTTCCTCTGCTTGATTACTTAAAATTAAATGAATCGACTTAATCTTTTGAACCTTGTGTCCAACGAAAGCCAAAATGATAAAACTGATCTAAAAGTTGTTGATCTTTGAAATAACGTACTTCACGGTTGGCCTGAATTGCACCTTTGACATTTTTTAATTCAACAATGGCACAGGTGGTGAGTTGGTCGCCTTCGGTTAAACGCACTTCAATTTCTGGCTGATCTGGAATACGAATGCTGACCACACCATCTGTGGCAGCCCATTGCGCGGCACCTTTATAAATATAGGCATAAATCACCACCCGTTCAATCTGATCCCATTGATTGCCGTTAATATGTAAATTTTCACCATTGATCGATGCGCCAGTCCGGTCATCTGCGTCCAATTGAATATAGGGAACGCGGTCAAAATGTCCGAATCGGTTGCCTAAAGGTTGCACCAAATCAATCGTGCCATCTTTAAGTTGCACCATGGCGCCCAAATCTAAATCAATCGCATTGGCACGCGTCAGTTTTTGAAAAAAGGATTCTGATTTAGGTTGCGATTTATTCCAGTTTAAATTGACTGAAATTTTGCCAAAGCCCGAGCCTTTCTTGGTTAAATTAATGCTCGAATTGTTTTTATCCAATTTAATCTTGGATAAATTAATATTCGACTTTATAGGTGTTGGTGTTGGTGTTGGTGTTGGTGTTGGTGAAGTATGCGCTGTACTTTCATCAATAATCACACCAAAATTTTCCGCCAAAGGCTTTAAACCACCATTGAAGCCTTGATTAATAAATCGGAACTTCCATTGATGGTTATGCTTATACACTTCGGCCAAAATTAAGGCTTTTTCAGTTCTTGCTTGGGTCTCAACCTGTGCTTGTGCCAGCATTTGTGGACCAGATAAAACGTCAATCTGCACCGCAGGAAGTCGGCTAAAATCATGTGGGGCATTTAATGTGGCACATAGCACAACTTTTTGAATTTGCGGATCGATCAGTGCGGTATTAATTTTAAAGCGTGTTAAAAAAGGACTGTTCGAGACCGATTGTACTAAAACCACACTTTGATTGGCCGTTTGGGTTTGACCATAGAAAATCATGTCCTGATCACCGCGTACTTTTTGTGTGGTTTCTGCTAAAAGATAGGCGGTCAGATCGAGTTCAACTGGGTTAGGAACGGTGGTTTTAATTAAAACTTCAATGACTTCAGAGACTAGAGCAATATTCCCGCCAGCAACAAGTTGCATACAAACCCTCTTATAAGATTATGGTAGTAATTTTAATTCATTAAACGTCTGAATTATATTAATATAAAAATTGAAATCACTCGTCAACAACGAGTTAAATAAGTTTGTAATGTTGTAACATATATTTTTTATACGCCCTAGCTAAATTGCTTTTTTCCATTCATTTTTATAACTTCTCTTTTGCTGCGATAAAATCATTGCATCTATAACATGAATAATTATATATTCCCCCGCGCTGTGTATAATGCGAACATAAATTCATAATCGTTATTAAAGAAAATTGAGATCAAATTTACTGTGAAATTGCATTACAACATCTGGATTGCGGAAAGTTACTCCTGTCAAAACGACATCATTCAACACTTAAAACATTCAAATTTATCTTCTCATCTCACTATTTTTTGTTCACATAGCCTAAAGCGGCCTGAACTAAAATTATATGCCGATCATTTTGTGCAACAGCCTGCTGTGGCAGACAGCGTAGCTTGGTTATTAAGCCAATGTAAATTGCATAATATTCAGCTGTTATTTTGCGGTAAACATGGACAATTTATTGAAAAATTTCGTCATGAGTTTAGTGAAAATGGGATTCAACTCATCACTGGTGCAATCGGTGTAAATCAGCATGACCATATCAACAATAAATTTGCTTTTGGGCAAATTTGTGCAGCTTTAAACTTACCCAATATTCCGGCCACTCAAGTACAGAGCCGTGAAAGCCTAATCGAAGCAATTCAAGCGTATCAATATCGCTATCACAGTATTTGTGCAAAACCGGTCTACGGCGTTTATGGTGCAGGCTTTGTACGATTAAGTGATGAGGTGTCTTATTTTCAGCACTTTCAATCCAATACGTTATGCAATACCCAACAATTTATCGAAGCGTATGCGCAACTAGAGTCGCCGATTGACTATTTGATCATGCCTTTTTTAAGTGGGCAAGAATGTTCGGTCGATATTGCCTGTAGCAACGGTCAGATTTTGGCTTTGGTGACTCGGATTAAGTTTAAGTTTTATCAAGAATGTTATGTCGAGCATCCTTGTCATGCTATTTGCACAACCTTAGTACAGCATTTCCAATGTGACGGCCTAATTAATATTCAATTTAAGCAAGATGATCAAGGCGTATGGCACATTTTAGAAATTAATCCACGCCCCGCCGGCGGTTTTGCCTATACCCAACATACCGGTATTAATTTAGTGGCAGAACTGTTGGCTGAAAAATTACAACTGGCTTTAGTGCGCCCCGAACCAATTGCGGTGGTGCAAGTTTTGCCGGTCATGCAAAGTATAAAAATGGATGATACACATTGATAAAACATATTGATTTAAGCCGTGGCCGAATTAGCGTCACGGTTAATCAGCACCATCCTGAATGGCAATTGAATGATTTACTCAGCTTTGCAGAACGTATCAATCCGAAACGTGCCTTTTTATTTGTCTCAAAAGTCTTGGGTAAACATATTCCGGTTGCACCATCGGTGATGCAAAAAAGCTATCAAGATTTAAGCGCCCTTATTCCGCAAGATTTGCCTTATCCCATCACGGTGATTGGTATGGCAGAAACCGCGGTCGGTTTAGGCGCTGGGGTATATCGTGAGTTTAAAAAGCACGTCGGGCAAAATGCGATTTTTTTAACCACCACGCGCCATCCCGTTGCAAGCTTGCCCACTCTGGGTTTGTTTTTAGAAGAACATAGTCATGCACAAGATCAGTTTATTTTATCCAGTCATGATCCAATCAAGCATCAACATGTGGTCAATTCAAAAACCCTGATTTTGGTCGATGATGAAATCTCGACTGGAAAAACCTTTCGAAATTTAATTCTTAGCTTAAAAAAATCCGGTTTAGATCAGGTAGAACGCATTGTTTTAGTGACCTTGGTCAACTGGGCCGAACAGCATCTGGTTACCGATGACTTAGGCATTCCGGTGGAAGTGGTGTCTTTATTACAAGGGCATTGGCAATGGCAAGAGAACAACCAAAAGATTGTTGTTAATATGCCAGATGTCAGCTCCACCGAGCAACAAAGCCAAAAAATTATTGCCCCGCAAGATTGGGGACGCGAACCGACCTTTTTAAATTGTAGCGCGTGGCCAAATGTTCCGCCGGCACGTGCCAACGAGAAAATTTTGGTGTTGGGTTCGGGTGAATTTAGCTGGATTCCATTTCTGATTGCCGAGCAACTCGAACAGCAAGGCGCTGAGGTGTATTACAGTGCCACCACGCGTTCTCCAATCAAGCAAGGCCATGCCATTGAAAGCATTTGCGGCTTTAAAGACAATTACGGCTTAAATATTAATAACTATGCCTACAACGTAAAGCATCAACAATTTGACCGTGTGCTATTGGTGATTGAAACCGCCCAAGACAGTGTCGATCCGATACTTTTTGAACAAATAAAAAATTTGGAAGTGATCAGTTATGCAGACTAAGCCGTTAATTTTTGTTGATCTAGATGACACCCTTTTTCAGACCCATCGCAAAAGCACGCCAACAGCACAGCACAAAGTTGCCACCACAGATAAATCCGGTGAGCCGCTGTCGTATATGTTGCCCAAACAACAAATCTTCGTCAATTGGTTGTTGCAGTCGGCTGAAGTTGTACCGGTGACTGCGCGTTCTGTGGAAGCGTTACAGCGTGTACATATTCCTTTTCAGCACGGCGCGGTCTGCTCACATGGCGGAACCATTTTAGCCGCAGACCAAAACGTTGATCAAGAATGGCTCAGTTTGCAAAAACAGTCAGCCGCAGAATTAGAAGATTTGCTGAATGATTTACCGCATGCGCTACTGGATTACGCCAAACCTTTTGGTTCAATCCGTACATGGACGGTAGAAGAAAATGGCGGCAAAATTTATACCGTGGCCAAACAGAATGATCCTGAACCTTTATTTTTATCCAAAATTATTGACAACTTGCCTGCTGAAGTACTTGAACACTGCTACGTGCATGTGAACGGCAATAATTTGGCCATTATTCCTAAATTTGTGTCTAAGCAAAAAGCGGTTGAATTTTTTATTAATAAATATGATCCGAACCGTGAACGCGTCATTTTAGGTTGGGGCGATAGCTTGTCCGATGCAGGCTTTTTGGCGTGTTGCGACTGGTTTGGTATGCCTAAAAACAGCCAATTGGATAAATTTTTAGCGCAAAGCTTAATGCAAGATTATCAATCAAAAGGATATTTAGGTCATGTCTAAACAGCAGCAACCTGCACACGACCTAAGCACCTTAGGTTTTCATGGCTCTTATCGACCGCAAGATGTGACCTTTTTACTGCAAATTGATGATCTTGAGCCGACGCCATTGGCAGAAAAAGAGTATCTCATTCAGTCGGGAGAAAAGCATTATTCACAAATGATTAGTGTGGAACAACCGCCTTCGGATGAGCAAATGCGGCACTTCCACTACGCTTTTGAGCAAGGTGCAGACCGTCTTGCAAGCGATGTACAGAAAATTGCCAATTCTTTACGCACGCGCTTTAAAGAGCAGCCAATTATTTTGGTCAGTTTGGTGCGTGCCGGTGTGCCTTTGGGTGTACTGCTAAAACACACCATTGCCCAGCATCAGCCTTGCCTGCATTACGGTATCAGTATTATTCGTGACCGCGGCATCGATTTTGCAGCCTTACATGCCATTATTGATCAGCATGCTGCAGAAAATATTGTGTTTGTCGATGGTTGGACAGGCAAAGGTGCCATCTGCCGTGAGCTAACCCAAAATTTAGCCGATTATCCAGCGCTGTTTGATGCAGGATGGGACATTCCACGGTTGGTGACTTTAGCCGATTTAGGTGGCTATTCATGGCTCAGTGCCAGCTGTGAAGATTGGCTCATTCCGTTTGGTATTTTGGGTTCGGTCATTTCAGGTTTAACTTCACGTACGATTTTAAAAGATCAGATTGATTTTGAATCTGCCAAACAAAATTGCTATCAATCGCAAAACTGGCACAGCTGCTTAATCTATCAACATTTATCCAAACAGGATATTTCGGTCGATTTTGTCGAGAAAATTTTAACGCGGATTGCACAAAACCCATGTTTAGAATGCGTCGAGTGGAACAATGAAATTCGGCTGACGCAACAAAAAATTTGTTTAGAGACCATTGCATGGATTTCTCAAACCTATGATGTGCAGAATATTAATCGTATTAAACCCAGCATTGCAGAAGCCACACGGGCGGTCTTAAGACGTGTGCCAGAAAGAATATTAATCCGTGATCCAGCCAATCCGCATGTGCAACTTCTATTACATTTTGCACAGGAACAGCATATTCCGGTGGATATTTTAGGTGCTCAATTGGGCCCATATCATGCCGTGACGCTGATTAAGAAAGTCGAGAAAAATAAATGAAACAACTGCAACATGCCATTGAACTGGGCGCCACCATGTATATTCCGGCCACCCACGAACAATTATGGGAGGTTACCGAAGGGATTAAATTTCCCATCCTCAAATCAATTGCGGTGTGTTTAGAAGATGCCGTGCTTGAAAAAGATGTGCAAACGGCGATGGTCAATCTGAAGCTGTTATTACAAAAGCGCTTAGAGCAGCCCAATTTAAAAGCACCGGCCATGTTTATTCGCCCTCGAAATATTGAAATGGCCAAGCACATTGTCGATTGGGACTTAAACCATACCTATAGCGGTATGATTTTACCCAAGTTTACCCTGCATGATTTAACCCAGTGGATGGAGGTTTTACCGGCAAATCTGAATTTAATGCCGACGCTTGAAACCAAAGAAATCTTTGATATGGGACACAATATTGAGCTAAGCAAAGCGCTTAAATATGATTTTCATAAAACACTGTGTTTAAGAATTGGCGGCAATGATCTGCTGTCGTGTTTACATCTACGTCGACCCAAAAACAGCACCATTTATCAAACTCCGGTTGGTATCTTAATTTCACAGTTGGCCGGTTTATTTATACCAGCGGGCTTTCAACTGAGTTCACCGGTATGTGAACATATTGACCGCACACAATTGCTGATCGATGAGTTATACCAAGACATGAATAACGGAATTCACACCAAAACCGCGATTCATCCTTCACAAATTCCAATTATTCATCATGCTTTTCAGGTCAATGCCGAAGATTTTTATGAGGCGCAACAAATTCTATCGCAAGATGCCAAAAGTGTGTTTAAAAGCCATGGTTCGATGTTAGAACCGGCCACGCATCGCAATTGGGCAGAAATGATTTTATTGCGCTATCAGACTTTTGGTTTAAGTAAGAGCCATCTTGCCCATCACACTGAAGGTGCGATTGCCTATTAATGTCTGATCAAGAGACTTGGTCTCAATGCGCTATAGCTTTATAGCACTGCATTTCAACTGCTGGACTGACACGTTTTAGCTTAATTAAACCGCCCCTGATGAAGATCATCATCAGGGGCGGTTTTTGAATTGTTAACTGTACTTATTTTGGCTCTACTCTTGGTACTGAATTTATCTCATGTCGAACTTGGCTGATGTGATTATAAATCACCTTACGCAAGCGATTGGTGACACCCAACGGTTTATGTTCGGCTACGGCATGCCACGGACTAAAGGATAAATTTTCACAAAATTCATTCTGCGCTGGCGTATCAAACACTTGTTGAGGAATGCGAATGGTGGCCACTTTATAAAATGGGGCTTGGCTTTCCTTCCATTCGGTCATTGAGTCTTCAACCGACAAATCTGCGGAGGTTCTAGGTTGTAACAAAAACTCCATACAGGCATCGCTTTTTTGCAGATTATTTTTTAAAGTCTCACGTAAAAAATTATCACTCGGATGATCGGGTATCGATGTTTTCACGGGCGTACATGCGCGAGCAGAATATTTAATTGCCTGACGTGTATCACCGATGCCTAATTGATAAGGCACCATCGACCAATAACGGGTTTGTACAGGATCGGCAATTTTAGTATTTGTATTTAAAGCAATCAGCGCACCTTTGATGCCCAGCGCAAATGGAATATGCAGTTTTTTCAATAAACTGTCGCTATTCACATCTTGCATTAAAGACTTATAACGCACTGGATCATTGGCAAAAAACACCGGATGATTGATCATGATAAAGTCTTGGGTGGCTTGCTCATCGGGTAAAAGTTTTTGGCCTGCGACCCCCATAACTTTAATGGCCATGCCGCGTGCATCTCTTTTAATATCCGCTTGCTCTGCATCACGCGAACCATTGGAAAAACGAATCCACGCTTGATAGATTTTACCCGGCACAAAAATACCCTGCGCAAGTGAAGGCGGCAATTGTTCTGAGACTTGAAACTCTGCACGCACACAGCCATGCGCTTTAGGATGTGCATCACGGCGCGCTTGACCTGCGGCATATTCCTGCCGGATCGACTGCGCAATAATTGTAGAGATATCCTCAGCTATTGCATGTTCATTGGGATAGAGTTTTTCACCCAAAGTACTGTCCACCGCAGGATAAGCCACGCTGCTAGTAAACTGAGATGGCGCTGTCATGGTTTTTTGGGATTCAGTGGTGCTACAGCCGCTCATCGCCAACATGATGGGCGTGAGTGCAAACAGCAAACGTATAGGGATTGAGCTTAAAACATTGGGCATTCATTTTTTCCTTGCGATAAAGCAAGCAACAAGCTCAGATTGATTTTTTATGCTGATTTTGCTGTGCTTTTAAGCTATAAAAATAATATGTCTATTGTTTATACAGTAAATTCTCAAAAAAATTGTGCTGTTTTTGATTTTGTGATCTGCGGCTGAGCGATATATCGCCGTGTAATATCGCATCGGCAATAAGCCGCAATTTAAAATCACTTCTTTCACTGGCGCGTACTGTAAAGCGATAGCCCGTATTCTGGTTGACCTTGATAGGCGTTAAGCCTTGGCAATTAAGCGTGTAATGCCCGTGACAATCATATCAATGGCAATGGTACCAATCAATAAAGCCGATAAACGTCCCACAATATCAAAATAACGATCGATATATTTAGAATGCTTATAACGCAAATGGTCATGCGAGAACTTCATTAAAATTAAAATACCACAGGTTAAAAACATGGTGAATGCAATCACCAAGGCCGCCTCGCCAATTGACATGCTCATTCCCGTAACCACCGCAGCACTGATGGTACCCGGCCCCACCATAAACGGCATCGCCACCGTACCGGCCAAATGTTCAGGCGCACCGCGCATCTCGCCAATGGTATCGGCACCTTGAAACACATAGCGATAACCAATCACCAAAAAGATCAGACCACCAAAAATTTGAAACGATTCAAAACGTACATTTAAGTAATTACTAAAAATAGCCTCGCCACCCCAAGCAAAGAGAAGAAACACCAGATAGGCAATGCAACCGCCTTGAATTAAGCCTTTATTAAACACTTTGGTTTCAGTGTGCCGGATTAAACCAATCATATAGATGCTCATCAAAAATGGATTCAGCAATGAAAAGAATAAAGCGAAGGTGTTGATATAAGGAGAGAAGGTCATTTATTTTCCTTAAACGTGCTTAAAGCGAATGAAAAAACAAACCACCGATCAGCAGCCATTTCCAATATGCAGCAGGTTTTTAAAAATTATAGATAAAAGTCAGATTCAACAAAGTATTCCAGCGCCCGTCATCGCCTAAAGCCAAGGAATCCGCTGTTCCGCCAATGAAAGGATCATTCTTGCTCATTACATATTCGGCATAAACTGAGAATTTTTTATAATCAAAGGCTGCACCCACAATATGTCGCATAGAATCGGCAAAGCCTTTTTGGGTTTTATCAAAACCGCTATAGACCATATACGGGGTAATATTTAGAGCGCCTTTGACATTATTAAAGGTGTAATGCGTATCGAACGTATAAAAATATCCTTGATTGGCCAGCAAATATTCACTTTCAAATGAACCGAAGGTGGACGCATACGGACTAAGTGCATCTTTATTGTTGATATTCAGCTGACCGGCCGTCAACGACACTGCTAAATTCTTATAATTTATGCTGTTAAAAAGCGCCCAAGCTTGTCTTGTGCCTTGGGCTGAATTTTTATTGTTGTCTATTTCCGACCACCAATAACTGCCACCGACTGAAACTTTTAAATCCTCATGCGTTAAAAAATTCAGTGGTTGGTTAATACGCGCCATCCACATATTTTTTTCGTTTAAATCGGTGTGTAATGGATCTATCGAGGTCAGCATATTGGCGCTATAACGTGCAGCGTCTGTGCTGCTGCCAACATAACTACCGCCATCTTTAGCAAAGTAAGCCAAATCTATTTGCGTTTGAGTCGCTAATTCCAGGTGATAATTCAGCCCTAAATTATTGACATCTTGTAGGCCCATGGTGTTATTAATACCGGCATAAAAACTACTGTCCCAAAAACGTCCGGGACCGAATGGAATCGGTTGCAAACCCAAGGTGAAATGATCACTTTCATTTAAATGATAGCCCACGTAGCCATACACCAAAGTGGAAAAATCACACAAGGTGTCATATTGATAACAATTGTATTGGGTTGCGGCAAACCAATCCGGCGAATCATAATCTAAACTGAAAATTGCCACATCAAAGTGAAGCTTCTGATCGTCTGAAGGCTCGCCATAATGCTGATCTTGATAGTTGGCGCGTAATGTGGCGGAGGCCGTAAGCGCTCCTGTTGAACTTTCTGCATTGCCTAAGGTGATTGCTGCGATTGCCGGCACAGTCATACCGGTTGTAAATAACCCCATTGCTACTTTGCGATAGCCACTAATCATTGATACGTCCTGATTTAAACGATTTTAAAAAAATCTTGTCGTTAGCGGCTTATTTTTTCACAGAATGTCTTTCTTTTCACGCCCAGTATGGCTTCAGGCTAAGCTTAAACTGCGTACAAACGCTCAATTTGATGAGGGCGGATGCTTCACCGAGAACTAAATAGTGAGGGAATTGAATTACTTCTCTCAGCTAGGCTTTAAAATTAAAGGGCAGTTGCGCGCTAACGACACTTTACAAAAAAATGATTTTTTAACGCTTAAATTGAACGAACGATCAAATATAACCCTGTAGCGGACATTTTTATCAGAGCAAGATTAAATACACATTTGAAATCAGACTGTCTATAACGATGTAATGGCCTGCGTGTGCGCCCGATGATGTTATGCATCGATCGCACCTGATTCATCACTGAAACTTCAGCACTGTAGCGTATAAAAGCAGAGATTGAACCCACATGAATTAAAAAATTGAGCCTTAGAAATTGGTCTTACCTGAATCTGAGCCGTTCATTCAAAAATTAACGGCCAGATTCAGGTTAAGCAATTCATGGTCCAAACAGGATGCGCTATTTGGATTTTTGTAACCGTAAAGCATTGATCACCACCGACAGTGAACTTAACGACATCGCCACGGCGGCAAACATTGGCGTGAGTAATAAACCGGTGAGTGGATAAAATATGCCTGCAGCGACGGGTACGCCCAAACCATTATAAATAAAAGAAAAGGCTAAGTTTTGCTTCATATTTTTCACTCCAAGTTGAGCCATATGAATTGCATCAGCTACACCGCGGATATCGCCTTTGACCAAAGTCACTTGTGCCGTTTGCTTGGCAATGTCCGTGCCGTTGCCCATGGCAATGCCGATGTTGGCCTGAGCCAGTGCGGGTGCATCATTAATGCCGTCACCGGCCATCGCCACAATTTTCCCTTGTGCTTGATATTTTTTAACAATCTCTAATTTCTCTGTCGGACTACAGTTGCCATAGACTTGTGGAATAGCTAATTCAGCCGCCACCAACTTGGCATTTTGAATATGATCACCGGTGGCCATCACCACTTCAATGCCATCGGCCAGCAATTGCTGAATCACTTGCTGTGCATTGTGTTTAATGGCGTCATGAATAGAAATATACGCCAAGACCTGTTGCTCATTAAGTAAAAAACTGATCACATTGCCCGCAGCCCGTTGCCGATCTAGCTGTACTTGGGTTGCGCCATCAAGTTTTAAATTCAATTGCTCAAGCAATTTTTGACTGCCGACATAAAGTGGCTGCTGATCAATCTGACCTTTCACCCCAAAGCCTGTGACCTCTTCAAAGTCAGTCACTGCTAATAGTTGATTGGCAGCAATCAATTTGGTCAATGTCTGCGCAATCGGATGCGTTGAATATTGTTCAAGCGATGCAATCCACTGTTCGACTTGAGCTTGCTCAAGCGAATTGGCCAGTAATTTAATTTCTTTTAAGCTCGGCTTACCTTCCGTTAAAGTACCGGTTTTATCAATAATTAAGGTGGTGACTTTACTTAAGGCTTCAATCGCTTCGGCATTTTTAAACAGTACGCCTTTTTGTGCAGCACGACCTGTGGTGGCCATCACGGACATCGGCGTGGCCAAGCCTAATGCACATGGACAGGCAATAATTAATACAGAGACCGCACACATCAGTGCCAAATCAAATTGTGCACCGCCAAACAGCATCCATGCGATAAAGGTCAAAACACTAATGGCTAAAACCGTGACCACAAAGTATTTAGCAAACACATCTGCTAAGCGTTGTAGCGGCGCTTTAGAGCGCTGTGCTTCAGCCACGGTTTGAATCATTTTCGCCAAGGTGGTATTGGCGCCCACCGCTGTGGCTTGAATACGAATACTGCCTTGCTGATTAACCGTACCGCCAATCACCAAATCTTGCACTTGTTTTTTGACGGGTACGGGTTCGCCGGTCATCATGGCTTCATCGACGTAGGTTTTACCTTCGACCACTACTCCATCAAGCGGAATTTGCTCACCGGATGAAATTTGTAAAATATCACCTTGCTTGACCATGGCAATGTCTACTTCAATCACTTGCTCATTTTGAATTAACTTGGCCGTATGCGGTTGCAATTTCAGTAAAGACTTTAACGAATCAGCCGTTTTTGCCCGTGCTTTTAGCTCCAAAATTTGCCCCAGTAAACTTAAGGAGACAATCATACAGGCCGCTTCAAAATACACTGCCACGCCATGCCCTGTTTTGGCTTCGACTGGAATCAGTGCCGGAAAAAGAGTGGCCACGACACTATAAATAAAGGCCGCCATTACCCCCACACCAATTAAACTCCACATATTTAAATTGCGCGTTTTATAGGAGGTCCAACAACGCTCCAAAATCGGCTTACCGGCCCACAGCACCACAGGAATAGCTAAAACCAGTTCAATCCACGGTTGAATATGCTGTGGAATAAAGGCATGAATATGTGAACCCATCGCCAGTACAAATACAATTAAGCTTAATGGCAATGTCAGCCAAAATCGGTGGCTAAAGTCAACCAACTCAGGATTGGGAGCATCGTCTAAACTTGGTTGCATCGGCTCTAGCGCCATTCCGCAAATGGGACATGTTCCCGGCCCTTTTTGTACAATCTCAGGGTCCATCGGACAGGTGTAGTCCATATCCGCGGCACCCTCAGGTACAGTGCGCTGCTCAATTGGAATTAAATAAGCTACAGGATCGGCTTTAAATTTATCTAAGCACGACGGATTACAAAAATAATAAGTCTGGTTCTGATAATCGGTTTTCAGCGGAGTCGAGGTCTCTACCGACATGCCACACACTGGATCGACTACGCTTTGAGCTAAAGCACTTTGCGGTGACTGTGCCGCACAACAGGCCGATTTTTTGACCATTGCTTGCGATGGCGCAGCGCAACAAGTATCTGTCTGCTGTGTACCTTGTAAATAATCTTCAGGCTGTTGCTTAAATTTATCCAAACAGCCTTTGCCACAAAAATAATACTCTTGAGCTTTAACCTGCGTGTGATACGGCGTATCTGTTTTGACCTGCATACCACAAACAGGATCAACAGCAGCGCTCACGTCATGCGCTGTGCTTGATGTTTGCTTTGCCTTGCAACCACTGGATGATTTTAAACTGGCTGGCTGCTTTTCAGTACCGCAACATGCGCTGGTTTTCTCAGTTAGATTTTTTTTAACGGCGCAGCCACAAGCCGATTTTTTTGCCCTTAAAGCAGCTAGATAATCCTCAGAATGCGTTTGAAATTTATTCAAGCAGCCTTTACCGCAAAAATAATAACGCTGCCCTTGATATTCAATATTGGGTTTAGATAAATCGCTGACGCTCATCCCACAGACCGGATCAATCTGAACCGGCGCTAGTTCTGCATCGGGTTGGGTACAGCAGCATGATTCTTGGTGCTCATTCATCAGGCGCATCTCATTTATTATTAGATTGTGCTAGCATAAAGTCTGTAGCTAGGTACAGAGTCAAGTCATTTAGGAAAATTATGTTCACGATCGGCAAGCTTGCGCAGCACTGCCAACTTAATGTTGAAACCATTCGTTATTATCAACGTATTGGCTTAATACGTGTACCAGAAAGCCAGCAAAGCTATCGCTATTATACGCAGCAAGATATTGAAACCTTAAACTTTATTCAAAAGGCCAAAGATGCAGGCTTACAACTGAGTGAAATTCAGGAATTATTGCAATTGCAACTGGAAGATCGTGAACAAGTCCGGCATGTCATTCAACAGCGTTTGGATAAAATTGATCAACGTATTCAAGAGCTCAATAGCTTTAAAAAACGGCTCTCCACATGGCTAGATGAATGTAAAACCTCCAATGAAAGTGGCTGTCCAATTTTGAAAGAACTTAAAAACAGGTAAACTCAGTTAAAGCAATATAGGCTGATATTTTTGAGGAACAGAACACGTGATGTCAGTGGATTTAAAAAAATTACGACAACAATTACAGCAACAACGTAAATCTGTTTCTGGCTTTGAGCATCAACGCGCACAACAACAGATTTTTCAGCGCCTGATTCGACTCAAAAAATTTCAGCAAGCACACAAAGTTGGGATTTATCTACATGCTTTTGGTGAGGTGCATACGCGGCAAATCATTGAATATTGTTTTAAACAACATAAGCAGGTTTATTTGCCGATGATTTGCACCATGAATCAGCAATTACGCTGGGTAAAAATCAGCCAAAGACAATATCGTAATCAACGTTTTTCTCATCATGCCTTGGGTATGCAAGAACCCATGGCCTCTCGTGGTGTGCATGTGTCGCATTTAGATTTACTCATTTTACCGCTCTTGGCCTGTGATCTGCTCGGTACACGTATTGGCATGGGCGGTGGTTTTTATGATCGAACCTTGGCCAGTGCAAAACATCGCCCGCTACGTTTCGGTATTGCGCACGACTTTCAACTGGTTACCAATCCTTTACCGCGTAAACCTTGGGATCAAGCGCTCGACGGCCTAATCACACCCACAAAATCTTTACATTTCACACGTTAAACTGCTTTTTATTTAAAACTAATATCTTAAAATCAAATATTTAGTCATTTATTATAGATTTTAATTGTAGTAACCCTTGTATTTTTTCAAATACCCATCACTATAAAAACATGGCAACACCATTGTTACTCACTAGGAGTGCCCATGTCTGAAATTATCATGAATCAAGAAATCGTAGATGCACCCATTCCAAGTGTACTACCACTTTTAGCGTTACGCGATGTCGTGGTTTACCCACACATGCAAATTGCGCTATTTGTCGGTCGTGAAAAATCGATCAATGCAGTAGAGGTGGCTCGTAACAGTGACAATCTTGTATTTGTAGTTGCACAACAAGACTCTCTTACAGAAGAAATTGATCACGACAACTTATATCAATACGGTACGGTCGCTAAGATTGTACAAGTTGTGAATCATGAAAATGATGAAAACTGCATCAAAGTATTAATTGAAGGCTTGCATCGTTCTAAACTGGTTAAAATCATCGAAAATGATGAATATTTATCCGCTGAACATGAACTGAGCCCGATGACCGTTAATCTTGAGGCGAACTCTGAAGAAACCCGCGTGCAAGAACTGCGGACTTTATTCGCTCAATACGCAGAAGCAAAATTACGTAATGCACGTGAGTTGATTACTGCGGCCAATAAAATTGATGATCTATTGCAGCTGTTGTTTTTCGTGGCTACTCGCGTTCCACTGAACATTGATGTGAAACAAAAGTTTTTAGAACACGATGACTTCGAAGCACATTTGACTGAACTGATGACCTATTTGTTACAACAATCTGAAGAACAACAGATTGAACAAACTTTGCATGACTCGGTCAAACGCCAAATGGAAAAAAATCAGCGCGAATATTTCCTCAATGAGAAAATGAAGGTTATTCAGCGCGAACTTTCTGACATGAACGGCGGCGCAGAAGATGATATTGCTGAAATTGAACGTCGTTTAGAAGAAGCCGATTTACCGGAACATGTGCGTAAAAAAGCTGAAGCTGAATTCCGTAAGTTAAAAGCCATGCAACCTGCTTCAAGCGAAGCGGCGGTGGTGCGTAACTATATCGAAGTGATTTTAGATACGCCGTGGAACAAAGCCAGCAAAGTCAGCATTAACTTAAGCAAAGCGCAAGATATTCTCGATGCCGATCACTATGGTTTAGATGAAGTCAAAGAACGTATTGTCGAATATCTGGCAGTACAGTCTCGCGTGAAAAAACTCAAAGGCCCGATTCTGTGCTTGGTTGGTCCTCCAGGGGTCGGTAAAACCTCACTGGGTGAGTCGATTGCCAAAGCCACCGGTCGTGAGTTTGTGCGTATGGCATTGGGTGGTATCCGTGATGAAGCCGAAATTCGTGGTCATCGTCGTACCTACATCGGTGCGATGCCCGGTAAAGTGGTGCAGTCTTTAACCAAAGTTGGCGTAAAAAACCCGTTGTTCTTGCTCGATGAAATTGACAAGATGGCACAAGATTACCGCGGTGATCCTGCCTCGGCTTTGCTGGAAGTATTAGATCCATCACAAAACAATAAGTTCAATGATCATTATCTCGATCTTGATTTAGACTTATCAGAAGTGATGTTTATCTGTACGGCCAACAGCATGAATATTCCAGAAGCCCTATTGGACCGTATGGAAGTGATTCGTCTGCCGGGTTATACCGAAGAAGAAAAGGTCAATATCGCTGATCGTTATTTGGTGCCAAAAGCCATCAAAGACAATGGATTACGCGGCAAAGAATTGACCATTCACGAAGAAGCGATTCGTGACATCGTGCGCCGTTATACGCGTGAAGCCGGTGTGCGTAGCTTAGAACGTGAAGTGTCCAAAATTGCCCGTAAAGTGGTTAAAGAAGCGGTCAGCAGCAAAGCGAAAAATCTGCATATTGATGTCACAGCTGAGAACTTATCGGATTACTTGGGCGTGCATAAATTTGACTTCGGTATGGCCGAAGAAGAAGCACAAGTTGGTCGTGTCAATGGTTTGGCATGGACATCAGTAGGCGGTGAGTTACTGTCGATTGAAGTTGCAGCAGTAAAAGGCAAAGGTAAATTCATTACCACCGGTTCACTTGGTGATGTAATGAAAGAATCAATTACTGCCGCTATGACTGTGGTACGCACACGTGCAGATTCACTCGGGATTGAAGCATCACGATTTGAAGAAACCGATATTCACGTGCATTTACCTGAAGGCGCCACACCGAAAGATGGTCCTTCAGCAGGCTTGGCATTAACCACGGCTTTGGTCTCTGCTTTTACCGGCATTCCAATTCGTGCTGATATTGCCATGACGGGTGAAACCAATTTGGGTGGTCGTGCTATGCGCATCGGCGGCTTAAAAGAAAAACTTTTGGCTGCCCATCGCGGTGGTATTAAATTGGTGTTTATCCCGCAAGAAAATGTTCGTGACTTGGTGGAAATTCCAGACAATGTGAAAGCAGGTCTCGAAATTAAAGCCGTGAAAAGTATCGACGATATCTTGCCGATGGCATTGGTTGAAAGCCCAAAACCATTGCCTAAAAATCCAATTGTTAAACCAATTGAAGAAGGCAAAGCGGCGCGTCATTAATTTTAGATAACTAAAAAAAGAGAGCTGCGGCTCTCTTTTTTTATGGAAATTTATTTTATTTGTACTTTTATTTTACAAAGACTTGAAAGTTTAAATTTTAACCGCATACTCTTAGCATAGAAACCGCAGATTACTGTACGTTTCACGTTGTTGTTCAAGCTGAAATGGTCGTCTACATCTCCAGGTAGATGACCTTTTGACCGCAGTCCCAGTTGTCTTGGCGGACTGCGTTTTTTATATGCCCTACTTTTAAATAAATGCAGAAGTATCAGCGTACGCTCAGCAAGGTATTGGCTAAGCCATCTACGACGTTGGCCATTTTGCCGACATTTAACGTTTTTAATGTATCTTTACGGCTGTGATAATTTTTATTTCTATACAAAGCGGTATCGGTAATCAGCACTGCATTCATTCCCAATTGCCAGTAATTCAGATGATCTGAGAACTCCATACCCGAGACAAAAGCCGGCGCGACCACACGTTGACACGCCAAGCGGTTTAACTTGCGCATGGACTCGCAATAACTGGCACCTAAATCATAAGAGCTCATATTACTGATGGCCGCAATAAAGTTACCGTGCTGCGGATAGACCCATTTTAATCCAACAGGATATTCTTGCACCAGTCGCTCATCAAAGTAGCCAATCATCTCTAAAATATACACGCCTCGAATTTGGTCTTTTTCTGCCTGCACAGATTTAGCATGTATATAACTGCCCATCTGTTCAGTTTTAAAAAATGGCGCTTCTTGCAACGTATAAAAAACAAAATCTATATTTTGTGCCAACTGAGCTTTGTGTTGCATCAGAATACGCGCCGTTTCAATCACTCCTGCCACACCAGAGGCATTATCATCGGCACCCTGCTGATCACCCAACACGTCATAATGCGCGCCAACGATAATTTTATCGGCATATCCTGCGTTTAAGCTGCACACCACGTTACGGTAACTCAGCCCATTCACTATATAATTTTGATACTGACAGGGAATGCCAAATAAGCGCATCTGTTCTTTGATCCATGCCGATACGCGCTGTAATTCTTGTACATTTTTATAATTTCGATAACTGTCTTGGCCAATAATTTGCTGTAGATACACGGTTAAATTCTCTGCACTGGCCGGCGTTACGCTGGACCAGACAACGCTGGAGACACCTAAAGACATACACAACAGTAAAGCGCGCAGCCAACAGGCAAAAGATGGATGATTTATTCTCATTTATTGTTATTTCACTCTGGTTATTTATCGTTAATCCCTTCATGCAGATTAAAGCAGCATCCTCAATTACCTTTCAATGGCAATTTGTTGCTTAAGCGCTGTAAAACCTTTTTTAATGTTTATAATACACAGGACGTCTACAGCTACAAATCTTATGAAAATCCGTATTATTAGTATCGGTCAAAAAATGCCCGCGTGGGTGCTCACTGGCTTTGAAGATTACTTCAAACGTATTCAACCTTTTGTCCAAACGCAAATGATTGAATTACCCATGGCCAAACGCGGCAAGAATGACTCAGAAGCGGACATTTTAAAATACCGTCAAATTGAAGGCGAGAGTATTTTAAATGCACTAAAGCACAATGAGTTACTCATTGCACTGGAAGTCGGTGGCAAAGAATTTAGCACGGAGACGCTGGCACAAACCATGAAACACTGGATGCTCGAGGGTCATGATGTTGTTTTGGCCATTGGTGGTCCAGATGGTCACTCAGAAGCAGTGCGTAAGGCCGCAGCATGGCATTGGTCATTGTCTAAGCTCACCTTACCTCACCCGATGGTTCGTGTGATGCTGATCGAGCAGCTATACCGCGCCATGAGCATTAATCACAATCACCCCTATCACCGCGCAGGTTAGTTTAGGTTTAAAGTATTTTGTTTTTCTCGGCACCACGCGCACCAGTTGAATCTGCGCCTTATGCTGCACTGATTTGCAATTTTTACACAGCGTTGTCTATGCTTTGTAGCAATGCTCTTTTCGTGAATCTTCTTAACCTTGGATGGATTAATATGAATTTACAAACCTTACCCGGGTTATTTATTTCTCATGGTTCTCCAATGCTTGCGCTGAATCCCGAACAAGTGGGTCCGGCATTGCAACGTTTGGGTTTAAATTTACCCAAACCTGAGGCAATTATCGTGATGTCGGCACATTGGGAAAGTCATGCACTGGAAGTTAGCACCAGTGTGCGTGCTGAAACATGGCATGATTTTCGCGGTTTCCCACCTGAATTATATGACATTCGCTATCCTGCCCCCGGTCAACCGGCACTGGCTGAAGACATCCTGCATCTTTTTGCTGATGCTGGATTAGCAGCGCATGCCAATAGCACACGGCCACGCGATCATGGGGTCTGGATGCCGCTTTTACACATGTATCCAGAAGCCGATATTCCAGTAATCGAAATTTCTCTACCGATCGATCAATCCGCAGAAGAGCTGTATAAAATAGGTCAGACACTGGCTGCATTACGTGAAAAGCAAATTTTAATCATTGGTTCAGGCAGTATCACGCATAACTTAGCCGAGTTGACTTGGCATGGTGACGCAGCACAAGTGCCTAAATGGGCATCAGGCTTTCGCAATTACGTGGTCAGTAAACTTGCACACCGTGATTATCCGGCGATACTCAACTATTCAAGCATACCGTATATGCAGCAGAATCATCCGACGCTTGAGCACTTGGCGCCGTTGTTTTTTGCCATGGGCACAGGCCAGCTTTTTAGTATTGTACACAGCAGTTTTAGTATGGGTTCATTGGGCATGGATATTTATCGTTTTGATTAATATTGCAATTTGATACACAATTCACAAAAATTGAGTTATAGATACATTCTATTACTCAATACTGCATGATATCTTCATATTGTTCAGCTAAAAATACGCTATTATTCAAAAAGTTATTTTATAAAAAGTCGATTAAAATGAAACTTAAATTTTTAGCAATTGCTCTTTTCCCTCTTGCGCTTGCAGCTTGCCAATCTGGCGATATCCAACACGCAGGAGATTCAGCTGTGTCCGTCTTACAACAACAAAATGCAGATAAAATACTGGCTGCTTATCAGTGGAGCACCAATACGGGTACTGCACCTAAACCATTGGTATTGAACTTTCAACAGGCAGATCGCCTATCGATTTCTACCAGCTGCAATGGCATGGGCAGCAACTGGAAAGTAGAAAACAATCAGATTGTGACTGGTAACCTGATGTCGACGCAAATGGCCTGCGACAGCAGTTCAATGCAACAAGAAAATGTCGCCAAAGATTTATTTAATAATCGTAAAGCACCTTTTGTCTTAGATGCCAAAGATCCTCAAAAACCGACATTGACCCTTATTGCCGCCAGTGGGCAGAAATATGTATTCAGCGGTAAAATGACACCTGAAACCCAATATCAAACTCAGGCTGAAACTATTTTTCTTGAAGTTGCACCCCAAACTAAACCCTGTAAAGGTATTGCAGCACAAACCTGTTTACAAGTACGTGAAATTAAATATGCTGAGAATGGCGTAAAAATGCAAGTTGATAAGAATTGGAACTTGTTTTACGACAAAATTGAAGGATTTGAACATAATCCTAAAGAGCGCCAAATCATTCGTGTCAAACGTTATGAAATTAAAAACCCTGCGGCTCATCAATCTAAATATGCCTATGTACATGACATGACGGTTGAACGCGCAACAGTAAAATAATCAGCACATTAAAGCGTTAAAAAAACCGATGTCTGAGCATCGGTTTTTCTTTAGATCTATTTAATTAAAATACACCTTGCGCCAACATCGCTTCGGCCACTTTTACAAAGCCTGCAATATTTGCACCATCCACATAGTTCACTGTACCGTTTTCTTTAGTACCGTATTTTACGCAGTTGCGATGAATTTCTTTCATAATGGC
The DNA here is from genome assembly GCF_000816495.1 of Acinetobacter harbinensis. Lineage (GTDB taxonomy): Bacteria > Pseudomonadota > Gammaproteobacteria > Pseudomonadales > Moraxellaceae > Acinetobacter > Acinetobacter harbinensis. Next base: position 1,201,367 of record NZ_JXBK01000001.1, on the reverse strand, counting down.
ATGTAAACGCTCATCGACTTCTTCAAACGTCCAACCCAAACGAATCGAATTTTGTGACATTTCTAGACCAGAAGTCGCCACTCCACCTGCATTTGATGCTTTGCCTGGGGCATACAGAATGTGACCATCGATGAATTTTTCAACTGCATCTAAAGTAGATGGCATGTTGGCGCCTTCCGCCACACAGATCACGCCATTTGCAATTAAGGTTGCAGCATCTTCACCGGTTAACTCATTTTGAGTGGCACATGGCAATGCGATGTCACATTTAATCGCCCAAGGACGTTGACCTTCTAAATACTCAAAACCATGCTTTGAGGCAAATTCAGAAATACGGCCGCGTTTTACATTTTTAAGCTGCATCACTTCAGCCAGCAATTCATCGGTAAAACCGTCTTTTACATAGACCGTACCGGCAGAATCTGACAATGAAACCACTTTAGCACCTAAGAACATGGCTTTTTCAGCAGCATACTGCGCCACGTTGCCAGAACCTGAAATGGTCACGACTTTATTTTTAAAGCTGGCACCTTTGGCTTTGAGCATTTCTTCAGCAAAATAAACTGTACCGTAACCGGTTGCTTCTGGGCGTGCCAGTGAACCGCCAAAGGATAAGCTTTTACCGGTAAATACACATGACGTGTCGTTACTGAGCTTTTTCATCATACCGGCCATATAGCCGACTTCACGCCCACCGACACCAATATCACCCGCAGGGATATCCGTGTTATCGCCTAAGTGACGATATAGCTCAAGCATTAAGGCTTGGCAGAAACGCATAATTTCGCCTTCAGATTTACCTTTAGGATCAAAATCTGAACCGCCTTTACCACCACCCATAGGCAATGTGGTTAATGCATTTTTAAAGGTTTGTTCAAAACCTAAAAATTTAAGAATGGAAAGATTCACCGATGGATGAAAACGCATGCCACCTTTGAATGGACCAATGGCCGAATTATACTGTACACGAAACGCACGATTGACATGCGTCTGGCCTTTATCATCGACCCAAGACACACGGAATTGAATGGCACGTTCTGGTTCAACTAAACGTTCAAGTAGACCATAAGCAGCATACTGTGGGTTCTTTTCAATGAAAGGCCAAAGGCTAGTCATGACCTCTTCTACAGCTTGTAGAAATTCTGGTTGATGTGCATCACGTGATTTAACGTAATCTAGAAACTCATTAAGGCTGTTATATTTCAACGCTTAATCCTCAGCAGAAAGTTGGATTAAAATTGGGCGAATTTACAATGAAAGGTAAATTTTGGCGCAAATTATTAAATATCTTTTACACACATTGCACAACACTTTTCTTTTAAAATCCTAATTATTTTTGTATATCAATATTTTATTTCAAATTTATCACCGTTATTAATCTCTATCAAAAGCCCCTATTAATGGAACAATAAGCATGCATAAAGGCACTAAAAACCAGCTAAGCGCGCTTTTACCGCGCAAGATTAAAGCGCAAAATCGTGCTAACATTCAAAAGCTTGATCATTCATCTTTATTCTCTTTTTTTCTGTTTTAAGCAGCATTGGTTTTACACATGAATTTGCAAATCTCCCTCATCCACACAATTGATGCCTTACTGCCGCAAACCCAATGTGGTTTATGTGGACATCGGGATGGATGTTTACCCTATGCAAAATCTATGGCTGAAGGTGAAGCCGCCAATAAGTGTATCCCCGGGGGTCAACCGGTGGCCGATGCTTTAGCACAATTATTACAGCGTCCACGCCTCATTGCCGAAGCCAGTGTCTGGTCGATTCAAAGCGATGGTCGTCCGCAGCGCATGAAAGCCATTATTCGTGAAGATGAATGTATTGGCTGCACCAAATGTATCAGTGCTTGTCCGGTGGATGCCATTATTGGTTCAGGCAAACTCATGCACAGCATCTTAACTGATTTGTGTACCGGCTGTGAGCTCTGTATTGCACCCTGCCCTGTAGATTGCATTGACTTGGTTGAAGATCATCAGGCACTCCCTGACGATGCCTTGCGCATAATAGAACAAAATGACTTACGTCAGCGTTACTATGCCCATATTCAGCGTGAAGAAAAACAACGCAGTAAACGTAAAGGTCCGGTGGTACGTGCCGATATTGATACGGCTTTATTTAGCCAATTTTCAACCTCTAGCTCAACCATCATCTCGCCTGCTGTTGTGCACAATACGCCTGAAACGCTTACGCCAGTCGATGCAAAATCGACCATTGAATTGGCTAAAATTCGAACGCAAATCAAGAAGCTAGAAAAGCAGCTTGGTGTACGTGAAGATGCGCAAAAACGCATGCAATTGGCAGAATACCATCAGCAGTTAATGCTTTTACAAGGAGCATAAACATGGCCGTAAAAAATATGAGCAAAAAGCAAATTCAGCTATTTTTTGAGCGTTTACGTGCACAAAGACCCAGTCCCAAAACTGAACTGAATTATCAAAATCATTTTGAGTTATTGGTGGCCGTTACCTTATCAGCACAAGCCACGGATGTGAGTGTCAATAAAGCCACCGACATACTATTTCCCATCGCCAATACACCAGAAGCTATTTACGCCTTAGGTGTGGAAGGATTAAAAAAATATATTAAAAGTATTGGGCTATATAACACCAAAGCTGAAAATATTATTAAAACCTGCAAAATATTGATCGAGCAGCACAATAGTGTGGTGCCTGATAATCGTGCTGCTTTAGAAGCGCTGCCCGGTGTAGGGCGTAAAACCGCCAACGTGGTGCTCAACACCGCCTTCGGTCAACCCACCATGGCCGTTGATACGCATATTTTTCGAGTCGGTAATCGTACTGGTTTAGCCGTTGGGAAAAATGTACTTGAAGTTGAACATCGACTGCTTAAAGTGATTCCAAAAGAGTTTATGGTCGATGCTCATCATTGGCTGATTTTACATGGACGTTATTGCTGTATCGCACGTAAGCCTAAATGTCAGGAATGTGTGGTGGCGGATGTTTGCCAATGGCCCGATCGTTTTGAATTTGGTGCAATCAAAGGCAGAGCCATCGAAATGCAAGAAGATCTGACCTGAGTTTAGAGTCTATGGCTTATCTTTGGCTTTGGGCTGTAATTTGGGATGTAACTGACGCTGCACGGGTACAGGATTGTGCTTTTTTTCAGCTGCTTCTTGCTTTTGAATGCTGCGTAAAAATTTAAAACTTTGTAGCATTAAAGCCAAGAGTAGTAGACCACAGACCACCACCAACACCATTAAGCCTACTTTCAGCAAAATACGATCCTCAAAATGAACACATAATAAAAGAGCCCTAATATGACTTAGGACTCTTTTAATGTCAAAACATTCACCGCCAGCTTGGCTGGATATGAATTATTTTGCTTGACCTAAAATTGCAAACAAATCAGTTTGAACTTCATCAATTGGACGAAGACCATCTAATTTATTATAGCTTGGCGCATTTTCACCAGACGCTGCACGACTTTGATAGAAACCAACCAATTGCTCAGTTTCGGTATGATATGAACCCAAACGTTTACGAATCGTGGCTTCTTGGTCATCTGGACGTTGCACCAAGTCTTCGCCTGTTTCATCATCTTTACCTTCCACTTTAGGTGGATTATAAATCATATGATAAATACGGCCTGACGCTGCATGCTGACGGCGACCTGACAGACGTTTAACAATTTCTTCATCCGGCACATCAATTTCAATCACGTGATCGATATTAATCCCTTCACTTTCCAATGCTTCTGCTTGTGGAATGGTGCGTGGGAAACCATCAAAAATACAGCCATTTACACAATCGGGTTGAGCAATGCGTTCTTTGACCAAACCAATGATCAGCTCATCAGACACCAAGCCCCCATTATCCATCACGCTTTTAGCTTGAAGACCCAATTCACTACCTTCACGGATTGCAGCACGAAGCATATCACCGGTTGAAATTTGGGGGATATCATAGCGCTTACAGATCAACTGAGCCTGTGTACCTTTACCTGCCCCAGGTGGTCCGAGTAATATAATGCGCATAAAAAAACATCCTCATTTTAACAATGTATATGACACCTTATTCATGTTTTCATCTATCGAATGAACATGCAGTTTGGTATCTAATTATAAGAAAGCCACAAACAAATGTATTGTACCAGCGATAAATCCCGTTACACCGCCCAATAGAATCAAAATCCATTCGTCTTCCTGAAAAGCAGGACGTAATAGGTTCTGAAACTCTCGTGGCGTTAACTCTAAAATACGCTCTCTAAACATTTGATAGATTTTCTGTGCACGGCTTGCATTAAACGCAGGGTCGCATACAGGCACCATCGTAATTTCAATCGAGCGATCGATCAAGTCTGTCTTCAGTTTAGCGTACTCTTTTGGCCCCAATGAAAGCTGTAAAGAGGTTCTAACCAGCGGTGTTTCCATAATTTGATTGATGTGGCGTTTAACGATACGGCGAGTTTTATCTTTCTTCCCGCCATACATCATCTCCGTCATAATCGATTTTAACGTAATTAGGTCTTCTGTGACTACACGTGCAAAAACATCGGACACTTCTTCTTGGCGTTTCATGAATGCGCCTTGAACATTATATGTACCAATACGCGGAATAACCGGTTTTAACCACGGGAACTTACGATCTTGTGTTAAGGCAAAAAACTGCGGATAACGTACAGGGTGCGGCTCAAGCGGATTAAACACCATCCAAATTGCAATCCAGTTGGTTAAGAAGCCCCAAATTGATGCCCAGAACGGAATGGTCCAATGCCAAGGTACCACAAACCAAACAATCATTTGAAAAACACCAAACATCATGCCAATTAATGCGCTGATATGCCAAATAAAGTTAATCTCTTTTTGACCGACTTTAAGAAACATATTGACCATCAAACGTCGATCGCCTTCCATTTGACGCACCACCATGTCACGCATATCTACCAGTGACTCGACGTTCATGGTCAGCTCAGTCACTAAATTTCTTAAAACATCGGGTAATTGCTTATGGGCTTGTGAATAAATACGTCGTTTTAATGAATAAGGCAGGTTTTGCCATAGTGTGGCATTACGCTCCATCATCATTTCATCAATCAGATATTCAAGGTCTAGACCGACTTGTTCGCCAATAATCCGCGCCATATCCTCCGGATCCATTGCATCTAAAAATTCACGCAACGATCCCAGTTTAGACAAAGTGTTGTCGGTGATGATGCCGGAAATACGGCCAGCTTTACGCGGCACAATACCCTGCCAGCCAATAGGCAGTGGGCCTAAATGAAAGCCCCAAAAGGTAATCGGGTAAAAGACCATCTTCAGCGCCATCCATACATGCGCCCAAGTCACAAAAGCAGTCACCGGAATAATGCTAAGTACTGCCCAAAAATCAGGGCGATTCAAGAAGGTTTGCCACAATTCGTTGACGTACTCAAGCATGTATAATATCCATTTTTAATTTTCTAATTACAAAATACTAAATTCTATAAAGTGGGCTATTTTCACTATAAACCGATACTTAGAGTATAGGAAAATTGTAGTCTAGGTTGTATATCGGCCACAACATTGCCTGCACTATCCTCTAATTTTTCACCTGCACCAATGCCCACACTAAAGGTGCTAATACGTTCCGTACTCAATAACACGTAGGCTAAATCGATTCCGCCACCCAGTCTGGCTTTTTCTTCATTATCGACATTTTTACTTTCGATGTGACCAGCATATACACCAACATAATAACCATTGCTGTCTTTACCGGTCAGATGATACGGATAACGAAAGCCGATTTGAGCCGCAGGCGTGTAGTCATCATCAATAAACACCCCTGCTTTGGCATAGGCAATACCGTAAGGATTCACCCATTCAGTATTCAAATGCAGTATTTTTTGCGTAATACCGACTCCAACATTCCATGTCGAGGCACTTTGTGCGGTTAATTTGGCATCTGGTAGATATGGATTTGAATTATCTTGTGCATATACTGCAGACGTTAGCGTAAAAAACGCCAACAAAGAAACGTGTTTGATCATTTTTTTCATTGTGGTCCCTAGTCTTATTTTAATATCGTCCTTTTTCGATTTCGACTTTAGCAGAATTATCCTGACGCTTATAGACTGCGCCTTAGAATTTTAATGTCTGTAAAGTCAAGGTTTAAGTAAAAGCGACTATACTATTCACCCGAACAAATATCAAAAAATGATGACATGCGTTAGAATACAGCATCGGTTTTCACCACTCTCCTGTATCCAAGTCAATCACGTATGAAGCAGCACTTTCCTTTAAAAAATGTTCAGCAAGAAAAGCGCATTTATCGCAATCGTATTTTCATTTCGGTGGGGATTGTCGCCTTCTTTTTACTGCTGTTGATTGTGCGGTATGCTTATTTGCAAATTGCAAATTATGAGACGTTTTCAACCGCATCTGATCAAAACCGTATTCGCCTGCAACCTTTGCCGCCAGCACGGGGTTATATTTATGACCGTAACGGGATTTTATTGGCAGACAATTATCCGGTCTTTTCAGCCACCATGTCACGGGCCGACGTCCAAGATATTGCAAGCACAGTTCAACGTTTAACCCCGCTGCTAAGCTTAAGTGATGACGATATTGACCGTTTTAATGCGCGAATTAAGACCTCTAAAAAAACAGAACGGGTCGCACTTAAATTAAATCTAACCGAAACAGATATTGCTAAATTTAGTGAAGTTAAATTTCAGTTTCCGGGTGTGAATATCGAAACGCAAATGACACGCTATTATCCGCATGGTGAATTATTTGCCCATGTGATTGGTTATGTCGGGCGGATTAATGACAAAGAATTAAAAGAAATTGATAAAGATTTATACGCAGGCACCAACTTAATTGGCAAAATTGGCGTAGAGAAATCGTACGAAGATTTATTACACGGTGTACCGGGAAATGAATCAGTCGAAGCCGATGCGCACGGTAACGTGCTGCGTAATTTAGGCCGTAAAGATCCGGTTCGTGGCAATGATTTATATCTTTCCATTGATTATGGTTTACAAGTGGTGGCCACCGAGCAATTGGTCGGGCATCGCGGTGCCATTGTGGCCATGAATCCACGCACCGGAGAAATTCTAGCGCTGGTGTCTAGTCCAAGCTTTAACCCAAACTTATTTGTAACCGGCATCAGCCATACCGATTATAGTGCGCTACGCGACAATCTGGATCAGCCTTTATACAACCGCGCGGTGCAAGGGGCTTATCCTCCAGGGTCAACCATTAAACCGATGTTTGGTTTAGGCGGTATTCATTATGGTTATGTCGATTGGGCCACGGCTATTTCAGATCCGGGTTATTTTACCTTGCCGGGTGATAGCCATCGTTTTCGCGATCATAAAAAAAGCGGTCATGGCACGGTCAACATGCATAAAGCACAAGTGGTGTCCTGCGATACTTACTTTTATGTGCTGTCCTATCGTATGGGCATTGAAAAAATGAATGCGTGGATGCGCCAGTTCGGTTTTGGTGAAAAAACCGGCGTCGATTTACCCAGTGAAAGTACCGGTTTATACCCCAATCCTGAATGGAAAATGCGTACTCGAAAGAGTAAATGGCTAAAAGGCGAAACTATTTCGGTCAGTATTGGCCAAGGTGCCTTTACCGCAACGCCCTTACAACTGGGTATGGCAACCGCCATTATTGCCAATCAAGGCGCACATATTACACCGCACGTGCTGCGTGAAAGTCATGGCGCGAAACCCTATACCGTACACAATGCACCTGATGGCAAAATTCAGTTTAATGGCAAGCCTGAAGACTGGATTAAAATGCGTGATGTGATGGTCGATGTAGTTCAAAGCGGGACAGGCCGTGGTATTCGTACCCCGCTGTATCAAATTGCAGGTAAAACCGGTACCGCACAGGTAAAAAGTATTGCACAAGGCAAACGCTATAACGAATCTTTGCTAACTGAACGACAGCTCGATCATGGTTTATTCGTCGGTTTTGCACCGGCAGAAAATCCAGAAATCGCGATTGCCGTGGTCTGGGAAAATGGTCGTCACGGTGGATCGGCTGCGCAGTTGGCACGTCCAATTTTTGACTATTGGCTGTTGAAAAGTAAAAAAAATCCGATTCTCCCGGCCAACCATCAAATGAGTGGCGGACTGATGACCGCTGGCATTAAACCCGGTGAGCTGCCTAATGATATAGGCACTACTGCTACAGCGACCACATCCACAAATACAGCGCAGCCTGTAAGCCCTCCTCCCATAGCAGCTGCACCCCAACTTGTAGAGAGCGATTAAAGCCATGAAAAATCAACTGCGCATTATTGGTGGGCAATGGAAACGTCGCCAACTGACGTTTACCAGTGCTGAAGGTTTACGTCCAACGCCAGATCGGATTCGAGAGACACTCTTCAACTGGTTAATGTGGGATATTCAAAATGCCAATGTTCTAGACCTATGTACCGGTTCAGGCGCTTTAAGCTTTGAAGCATTGTCCCGTGGTGCCGCGCAAGTGGTGATGATTGAACCGAATCGAATACAAGCTGAATTTCTAACCAATAATTTACAGTTGCTTAAAGTCACCAGTCAACATGCAAAACTCAAAGTCACCACCGCACAACAAGCCCTGCCCAATTTAAAAGAACAGTTTGATGTGGTGTTTTTAGATCCCCCTTATGCTTTAAATTTATGGCAAGAATTGGCTGAATTGGCTGATCCACTGATTCAAAATAATGGTTTTATTTATGTCGAAGCAGATCGTGATTTAACTCAACTACAACTGCCGCGCTCTTGGCAGCAAATTAAAAACACCAAAGCCGGCAGTGTACGTTGTGGGTTGTATCAGAAAATTGCGCTCTAGATTTTAAGGCTAACTTTAACGCCATAAAAAAGGATTTCGAGATGAAATCCTTTGGGTTAAACAAGGTATCTAATTTTAATACTTAGCCAAGATTAACGGATTTAACGGCGATCATGTCGATCTGCATCTCGATCATTCCAATGCGGACGCTGATTGTTGTTCCAATCCCTATCGCCATGTTGTCGATCATAACGTCCATCGCGATCTGAATGGCGATGCTGGTCATCATCATACGGTGAAACCATACAACCGCTTATCGTTACCGCCAACACAGAGAGTAATAGCATTTTTTTCATCATGGTCATCACCTGTTATTGCACTGATCTTAGTATCAAACGATTTGATAGACAGTGAAGTGATTACCTGTTGTAGTCTTGTGATGATTTATTCATATTTTATGCATTGTTAAAAGATCATCATATTGCTTGTTTTATAGATCAGATTGTTCTTGTTTAAATGACACGCTTTGATCAGCATTTTATTCAATCCCAAAACCCTGCTTTAAGCGCTGAATAGATCTTGGTTCGGTAGTTTGATCTTGGCTTTGAGTTAAGTTGAATTGAATATCTTTTAGCAACACAAGCTTAATCCTTTGCGATAAATGATGTTTAATCAAAAAATAGGCAATTAGTTACGTATAACCCTCGGTATGTTGAAAAAAGCTTTATACAATAGCCCATCCTATTTTTTTAATTTTACTTAAAATGAAAAGCTTGATTTTATTGGCAGTAACAGTGTTTATCGGCGGCTGCACATTGGGAACTTCAAGCGAAATTAAACGTGCAGAAAAAATGCTATCGGGCTTTCATTGCAATAAAATTGAAAGCACACAGATGTCGTATAGTTCTATTGTCTCATACCATCAACATGCACTGGCGGCTAGTCATCAAAAAGCCGAAGCCTATGTAAAAAGCTATAAAGCCGGCGAAGAGCTGTTCGATTTACCCTTAACAGATATTATCGAACAACAATATGCAGTGTATCAGGCGGCATGTCAGAGTTTAGGCGGTATCGTGGCCACCACCAATGAATAAAAATATAGACAAAAGCACCCTTAAAAATGCGTGATCTATAATCATGCAACGTCATGTAGATGCGACAAAAATGGATCGTTGATGTGGTGCTAATTTAGGCTAAATCGTCTATGCGATTTTTCTGCTCATCTCAATTCAATCTCGTCATTTTTTATCTATACCATTAGAGCATCAGACAGGAATGACTCCCTGTCTGATATTCAATTGAGTTTTTAATCTTGAGGTGGATAACGCGTATCAATACTGAATTTCTCAGGAAATTTAGCATTAATTTTTGCATAAAAGCCCATGATTTCTGCCATGTCTTGCTCATAATTTCCAGTTGGATAGATAATTTTTCCCACACCGGTCTTTTTTTGCACATAGTCCATATAAGCCAGTGCAATCGGCACACCTGCAGCCAAAGCCACATGATAAAAACCGGTTTTCCATTGTTCTTGTTTGGCCCGTGTGGCTTCTGGGGTCACAATCATCACCAATTTAGGATGAGTTTTAAATAAATCTGTCATGACCTGAACCATACTTAAGTAAGGCTCACCGGGTTTTTTTGGTGCACGATTAATACCTATTCCGCCCATGGCACGAACAAAAGGGCCAAAAGGTAATTTCATATAACTGTCTTTAATGGTTAAGCGCACATTGACCCCTAGCGCCTTTAACGCTAAGCGTGCATATAACGCATCCCAGTTACTGGTATGTGGTGCGGCAATCATCACACATTGCTCTAAATCAAGGGGCCAATGATTGTCAATTTCCCACCCCAGCATCTTCAAACTTTGTTCAGCTAATTTCTCGAACACTAAAAACACCACACCCTAATCAAGTGCGCAGATTCTAACAACACTTTTAAAATAAGAAAGAGCAGCTTGAACAATAAACCATCAATTAATATATAAATGTATAAAATAACTCATGAAGTCTTTAGCGTTTATTTTTCGTTATCACAATCAAAAATTTAGGCAAACTATTAACGCAGCTCCATTTAGACTCATGACGCCAGACAATACCAAAACCAAACAAGACCTCTGTTTAAAAAAAATCACTTTTTCTATAGCCTTAGCTTTTCATTTAAAATACAAATAAGGAATCATGTCGTGAAAAAAACATTATTCATTTTGTCTTTGGCAACTTTAGCTTTAAGCGCATGCAGCAAACCGACCACAGATGCTACACAGGCCAAAACGGCAATTGAACATACAACAACGCCAACAACTAGCACACCGATGACAGATACACCGCAAACAGCATTAGACTGGGCGGGTGAATATAAAGGTATTTTCCCTTGTGCTGACTGCGAAGGTATTGAGATCGAATTAGAATTAAATCCCAACAATCGCTATGAATTAAAAGAAACCTATTTAGGTAAGGGCAAAGAGAACGAATCTAAAGTAAAGGGAACGTTTAGCTTCGATACAAATAATCCTGCGTTAATTAGTTTAGATGCCGCAGGCGATAACCGTAAATTCTTCATTGGTGAAAATTTTGTCGAAGCCCGTGACAAAGTTACCGGAGAAGCGGCACAATCTAAACTCAATTACACACTTCAAAAAGAAATGAAATAGTCAATTCATGCTTCTATTTATTCACCATGATATAAATCATTTAAATTATATGTGACTGTTTAACAACAGGATTTTTTCTGAAAACAAGCCTGAGTTCAGGCTTGTTTGCAAAATTTTATGGGTCGCTTGTTATCATTTGCTACAAATAAATCCGCTATTTCACGCTCAAACACTAGTCAGATGCCTAAATTCTGCTTATGTTTAGCAAAATATTTTTGTGAACTGATTGTCCTTTATGAAAAAAACGATGCTCACTTTTAGCCTTTTTTGCATGTTGGGTTTAAATGGCTGTGATCAATCTAGATCATCTACCGCTCCAGACAACATGCCATCAACTGATCGTGCAGCAACACAGCCCAGTACTAAAATACCGGATTGGATAGCCGACTATAAAGGTTTTATTGCCTGTGAGGATTGTGAAAAAATATTGGTCTCCTTGCAACTGAATAAAGACCACAGCTACACCTTAAAAGAAGTTTATTTTTTTAAACAGCGCATCAAACAAAAACAATCGACCGGAACATTTACTGTTGATCCGCAGGATGCAAATATCCTGCAATTGCTGAATGGCAAAAACAAGAACATGCGCTATTTGTCTATACATCCACAACAAGTGGAGTTTTTAGATCATCATAAACACTCTTTTTTAGAAGCCTCAAAATACAAAATTGCCGCGATACAAAATATTGAAGTGAATAATGCTCTTAAATATGTCGATATACAGGCAGATTTATCCAGTACCGAACAGGTACTTTTAAACAATATACCCAGCACGCAATTAACTTATTTTTTTGAAGTCAATAATCATGCAGAGCATGCACTTAAATTAAGAAATAGCGATATTGTTTTAGTCGATCAACACAACAATGAACATAAAGCCTCTATTCAAGACAGTCCAATAGCGCCCATTGCCTCCAACACGACTCAATATCTATTGGTGTCCTTTACGTATCCAAAAGCCAATACTGCGGCGTATATTAATATTAAATAATGCAAAATAAAGCATAAAAAAATCCCCGCATATTGCGGGGATTTTTTAAGATCGTATGATCTGCATGATTTACATCATACCGCCCATACCACCCATGCCGCCCATATCAGGCATTGCAGATTTGTCTTCTGGTAAATCGGTAATCATACATTCAGTGGTCAGCATTAATGCCGCAATCGATGCTGCATGCTCAAGTGCTGAACGCGTTACTTTGGCTGGATCAAGAATACCCATTTCCAGCATATCGCCATATTCGCCAGTTGCAGCGTTATAACCGAAATTACCGGCACCATTCTTAACTGCATTGATCACCACAGAAGGCTCATCACCCGCATTGGCAACAATTTGACGTAGTGGTGCTTCAATGGCACGGCGTAGAATATTGATACCGGCATTTTGGTCATCATTAATACCGACTAAGCCGTCTAGCGCAGAAGCTGCACGTACTAGCGCAACACCACCACCCGCAACCACACCTTCTTCAACCGCTGCACGGGTTGCATGAAGTGCATCATCTACACGGTCTTTTTTCTCTTTCATTTCAACTTCAGTTGCTGCACCAATTTTGATGACTGCAACACCGCCGGCTAATTTAGCCACGCGTTCTTGAAGTTTTTCTTTATCGTATTCAGATGAAGATTCTTCAATTTGTGCACGGATTTGTTGAACACGTTCTGCAATTTGACCTGCATTACCTGCACCATCAACCAGTACTGTGTTTTCTTTAGACACAGTCACTTTATGTGCTGTACCTAAATGCTCTAAAGAAGCCTGTTCAAGTGACATGCCCACTTCTTCAGAAATAACCGTTGCACCGGTCAAGATTGCGATATCTTGTAACATTGCTTTACGACGATCACCAAAACCAGGCGCTTTAACCGCACAGACTTTAATAATGCCGCGCATGTTGTTTACAACCAACGTAGCCAATGCTTCGCCTTCAACATCTTCAGCAATAATAAGCAGGGGTTTACCTGTTTTAGCAACGGCTTCTAATACTGAAATCAATTCACGGATGTTGCTGATTTTTTTATCCACCAACAAGATGAATGGGCTTTCAAGTTCAGCGGTTAAGGTGTCTTGTTTGTTGGCAAAGTACGGGCTGATATAGCCACGGTCAAACTGCATACCTTCAACCACGTCAAGCGAATCTTCAAAACCTGAACCTTCTTCAACCGTGATTACGCCTTCTTTACCGACGCGCTCCATGGCTTGTGCAATCAATTTACCGACTGTGGTGTCAGAGTTTGCAGAGATTGAACCGACTTGCTCAATGGCTTTGGTATCTGATGCTGGTTTAGCCGTTGCTTTAATATTTTCAACTACAGCACGTACAGCAAGATCAATACCGCGTTTTAAATCCATTGGGTTCATACCCGCAGTTACGGATTTAATCCCTTCATTTAAAATGGCTTGAGCAAGGACGGTTGCAGTGGTTGTACCATCACCAGCGATATCGTTGGTTTTACTTGATACTTCACGAACCAATTGCGCGCCCATGTTTTCAAATTTATCTTGTAGCGTAATTTCTTTTGCAACCGTTACACCATCTTTGGTGATGTGCGGTGAACCGAACGAGCGATCGATCACCACGTTACGGCCTTTAGGGCCTAAAGTCACTTTTACTGCATCTGCCAGTACGTTAACGCCGGCAATCATTTTGCTGCGCGCTGAATCACCAAATTTTACGTCTTTAGCTGACATAACTTACTCCACATATTTTTAATTTTTAAAAAGTTGATTCAATAAAACCGGTTGAATACGTCTTTTAACGATTAACCTTCAAGAACGGCTAAAATATCCGATTCTTTCATAATAAGAAGTTCTTCACCTTGTACTTTTACCGTGGCGCCCGCGTATGTACCAAACAATACTTTGTCGCCAACTTTAACGTCTAAAGCACGCACGCCATTGTCAGTAATTTGGCCATTACCTACGGCAATAATTTCACCTTGAGCCGGTTTTTCAGCTGCAGAACCTGGAAGTAAAATACCACCTGCAGTTTTAGTTTCTTCTTCAACACGACGAATAACAACACGATCATGTAACGGACGAATATTGCTCATTGCAAACTCCAGCAGACTAAGTCTTTATAGTTAGTGAAATGATGATGACTGCATGATTGCAAAGATCATCATCAAAGTAATTCCGATGACACTTTGGTGGGGATGGAAAAAAACGCTTCAAGGGCTAAGCGAAAAAAAAGTGCTGTTTTTTGTCTGCTTTTTAGCCAATTATCATTATTTGCTTATTTGTGCGCTATTTTGTTCATCTAATACAAATTCTTTTTGCGCTTCATCAAAATAATAGTGCTGCACATCGGCGTGATGATCGATGATATTCAGACTGTTCGGCAAGCCGTGATGCAATCGGTAGGAAGTTGCTGTACCGGCATGAATATCCAGTACCGGATGAGGCGCAGCCAAATGATAAATTTGATTTAAATCATAAACTGCCGATTGATGCAGATGGCCATGTAACAAACCATTTAAACCGCTTTGACTCCATAACTCTAATGCCATACGTCCCAGCACAGGACAGTCTTTTACCCCGTGCGGATCGTTCGGTGGCGTATAAAAAGGTTGATGGGCAACCAGCAATTTTATTTTTTCTGCTGGAGCACGCTTTAACGCCTGATCGATCTGTTGAATTTGCTCCAATGAGATATGACCACGGGTGTGATAGCGTCGCCGAATACTGTTTACCCCCACAATATAAAAATGCAGGGTTTCTAAAGTACTTTCCATATTGCCAAAAAACAGTTGATAGCGACGAAATGGACTAAAGACACGATGCCACAATTGGTACAGCGGAATATCGTGATTTCCCGGCACCACCAAATACGGCAGGTTTAGACTCTCTAAAAACTGCTTACAGTCATAAAATTGTGTGTAACGCGCACGCTGGGTTAAATCACCACTCACCACCACCGCTTCAAAGGCATGTTGCTGGCAAAATAAACGAATAGCTGCCATACACGCCGGCTTCTGTGTACCGAAATGCAAGTCAGACAGATGTAGAATCATGCGGCACCATTATGTTTAAGGCATTTTTACGCACTGAAATTTTTAGCGGTGGTCGCATATCAAAAATCTCACCATCCACCGCAACGGTTAATTTGGCACGCTTTGAATGGACCTGAACCTCATCCGCTGCAAAGCTATACACATCGGGTGCATGTTCTAGACCACCGCGCATCAGTTGCCATAATATTTTAAACAAAGTGGCTTTATCACTTTTTGCCACCACCACGCCTGCAACTTTGCCCTGCTCAGCCGCGGCGGCAATCCGTAGATTCATTTCAGCCAATTGCAGTTGATTGTTGCCAAAAAAAATCAGCGGAGTTTTTAGCGGATATTTATTGCCATCCACTTCAAGTTCTAACTTAAGTTCTTTACGATCACGAATCATGACATCTAGCCCTGAGGTATAGGCATTAATGGCAAAGCGGCCAAAACGTTGATTGTATAATTCTCGCCTTTGAATAAATAACGGATATAAACCCAAACTGGCATTGTTTAAATAAATATGCTCATTAATTTGTGCCACATGCACAGCTCGCACTGTACCGGTTGCAATCACCTCGGCCGCTTTTAATACCTCGAGTGGAATATGCAGTAAGCGCGCCACATAGTTAAAAGTACCCAGCGGTAAAATTCCCATCGGAATATCGGTATTCATCAACTTTGCCGCAACTGCATTTAAGGTTCCGTCACCACCTGCGGCCACCACCACACCAAGATCAGAGGCCTGCTGATGACGTGCAATAATACGCTGCATTAACGCGGCAAAGTCGGCTTCGGCACCAATCTCAAAGGCTTGAATTTCATAGCCATAGGCGCTTAAACATACCATGAGGTCTTGATAAATTTGATCTTTATGCGCGACATGAAAACCCGATTTTTCATTATAAATAAGCGACAATGGTTTTAAGTGTTCTGACATTTTCTATACTTTATGAAGTAATTGCTCTAATTTTGTCCAATTTATCAACAATTAAAAGGCTGTTTATGTAAAATTCAGATTTTTAGCATTTGTTTAATCAATAATAGTTCTTATCCACAACTTAAACATAAGTTACTGTTTATTAAAAACATAATCAAAGTAAATATCAACCATCAAAAATTAAAATGTGAAAATTAAAACCAGTAACATAATCTAAGATACTGTTTATATACAATTTTATAAAGCGCATTGTTCTGCTTCACGCCTATTTGGGCTAACGGCTTGGTCTTATTTTTTCCGCGATTTTATGCTTTAATACAGCCACTTTTTTTATATTTTCATCTAGGCGATGTACCCCATTGCCTCGATTGTACTTTGTACATTCTAACTGTACACATTTGAGATAGGCCTCACCATGACCGAAGTGAACGCACCAGAATTCGTTCGTCACCCTAAGCTTATTGCATGGGTTGAAGAAATTGCAAAATTAACGCAACCAGCAAAAATTGAATGGTGTGATGGCAGCGCTGAAGAATATCAACGTCTTATCGACTTGATGATCGCGAACGGCACCATGCAAGCGCTTAACCAAGACAAGCATCCTGGTTCTTACTTAGCCAATTCTGATCCTTCTGACGTTGCTCGTGTTGAAGGTCGCACATATATCTGCTCAGAAAAACAAGAAGACGCAGGTGCGACAAACAACTGGGAAGCGCCTGCAGAAATGCGCGCGCGTTTGAACGGTTTATTTGCAGGATCAATGAAAGGACGTACGTTGTATGTCGTACCTTTCTCTATGGGGCCTTTAGGCAGCCATATTGCACATATCGGTATCGAACTGACTGACTCAGCGTATGTTGCTGTCAGCATGTCTAAAATGGCGCGTATGGGTAAAGCGGTTTATGACGTTTTGGGTACAGATGGTGAATATGTACCTTGCGTACATACTGTTGGTGCGCCGCTTGAAGCGGGTCAAAAAGACGTTTCATGGCCGTGTAATCCTGAAAAATACATCGTACATTATCCTGAAACGCGTGAAATCTGGTCTTATGGTTCAGGTTACGGCGGTAATGCATTACTGGGTAAAAAATGCTTGGCCTTACGTATTGCCTCATTTATGGGTCGTCAACAAGGCTGGTTAGCTGAACACATGTTGATCCTTGGTGTGACCAATCCACAAGGTGAAAAACATTACATCGCAGCGGCGTTCCCATCAGCGTGTGGTAAAACCAACTTTGCAATGTTGATTCCACCAGCAGGTTATGAAGGCTGGAAAATTGAAACTGTCGGCGACGATATTGCTTGGATCAAACCAGGTGAAGATGGTCGCTTATATGCCATCAATCCAGAAGCTGGTTTCTTTGGTGTAGCACCCGGTACCAACACCAAAACCAATCCAAACTGTATGGCCACCATGACACACGACGTGATCTATACCAACGTTGCTGTGACAGACAACGGTGAAGTGTGGTGGGAAGGTCTGACCAAAGAAGCGCCAGCCAATTTAACCAACTGGAAAGGTCAAACACATACGGCTGGTGAAAAAGCCGCTCATCCAAATGCGCGCTTTACTGTAGGTGCAGGTCAATGCCCTTCAATTGATGCGGACTGGGAAAACCCAGCGGGCGTACCAATTTCTGCATTCATCTTTGGTGGTCGCCGTGCTGATACTGTGCCTTTAGTATCTGAAGCATTCGACTGGGTCGATGGCGTATATAAAGCTGCCACCATGGGTTCTGAAACCACTGCAGCTGCTGTGGGTCAACAAGGTATTGTGCGCCGCGATCCATTTGCGATGCTGCCGTTTGTTGGTTACAACATGGCAGATTACTTCGCACACTGGTTAGAAATGGGTGAGCAAGTTGCAGTGAAAGCTGAAGCTGCCGGCAACAAATTACCGAAAATCTTTAATGTAAACTGGTTCCGCCGCGATGCTGAGGGTAACTTCGTATGGCCTGGTTTCGGTCAAAACATGCGTGTGCTTGAGTGGATGATCGATCGTTGTGAAGGTCGCGCTGAAGCGACTAAAACCCCAATTGGTCTAGTTCCAACGTATGAGCAATTGAACTGGAACGGCATTGATTTCTCTAAAGAGCAATTCGATACCGTTACAGCGCAAGACAAAGGACAATGGATTAAAGAGCTTGAAAGCCACACCGAACTGTTCACGAAATTAGGTGATCGCTTACCGGCTGCATTGAAAATTCGTCAAAACGAACTTTTAAAAGCGGTTCAAGAATCTGCTTAAGTCTGATTTATTGATCAAGCTTTAAGATAAAAAGGTCACTTCGGTGACCTTTTTTTATAGCTATTTTTTAACCTTTATCTGCTCAACACTTTAAGCGGCGTTGGCTTGCGCTCTTTTTAAATGCAGTTTTAACAGATACTGATCCAGCACTTGAATTTCATCCAGACTGAACTGAAAACCAAGCTTGCTTCTACGCCATAAAATATCTTGACTGCTGATTGCCCATTCCTGCTCGACCAAATAATCGACTTCTTTGGCATATAAGCCATGAGCAAAATCTTGACCCAAATCATCCAGTGTCCTTACCGCCTGTAAAAAGATCCATACCCGCGAACCATAAGCATGTGCCCAACGAAAAGCCAACTCAAACGGCACATCTGATACCGTTTGCATGATTTGCGCAATTAACTGCTCCACTGAAAGCAAATTTTCCGCACCGGGCAATAAAGCTGTGGCGGTCCATGGCTTTTTCATCTCTGGAAAAAATATGGCCAAGTGTTTTAAGGCCGATTCTGCCAACTTTCGATAGGTGGTAAGTTTACCGCCAAAGACTGACAATAGTGGCGCGGCATTTTCCTGCTGTGATACAGCCAAAGTATAATCACGGGTAATGGCCGAGGGATTATCCGACTCATCATCACATAAAGAGCGCACCCCAGAATAGCTCGCAAAAATATCTTGCCGCGTTAATTGATGTTTAAAATGCGCATTATAAACGTTGAGCAAGTAATCAATTTCTGTCTCAGTAATCTGAACGTGGTCTAAATCACCTTGATACTCACGATCGGTGGTGCCAATTAAGGTATATTGCGTTAAATAAGGAATAGCAAAAACGATACGCTGATCCTCATTTTGTAGAATAAAGGCTTTATCTTCAGCGTAGATTTTTGGCACAATAATATGACTGCCTTGCACCAAGCGCAGGCCATGTGGCGATTTTTGCTGTAAATTATTTTGAATAAATTGCGCCACCCAAGGCCCAGCAGCATTGACCAAGGCTTTTGCTTGCACGTGGTAAATCCCTTGTGCATTTTGTAACTCGACCATCCAAAGGCCATGCTGTTGATGTGCGGATATACAACGCGTTTGTGTGGCTATTTTTGCACCGAGTTCATGTGCTTGTAGCGCATTTAAAATCACCAAACGTGCGTCATCGACCACACAATCAGAATATTCAAAGCCCTGTGTAATTTCTGCTTTTAAAGGACTGCTGCTGGCAGCAAACCTTATCGATTTGGATGCGGCTAATTTTTTCCGTTTGCCCAAATGATCATATAAAAATAAACCGGTGCGAATCAGCCATGCCGGACGTAAATGTGGCTGATGCGGCATGATAAAGCGTAATGGACGAATAATATGCGGCGCTTTAGCCAATAATACTTCTCGCTCCGCCAATGCCTCACGTACCAAACGAAACTCTTTATGTTCCAAATAACGCAAACCACCATGAATTAACTTACTGCTGGCAGAGGAGGTATGGCTGGCCAAGTCATCTTTTTCACATAAAAAAACTGATAACCCTCGCCCCACGGCATCCACCGCAATACCGACACCATTGATGCCACCCCCAATAACCACAACATCATAAATTGGATGATTTACTGGCATGCGCACCTCCTGTTATCGGGCGTAAAGTAGAGAATTTATTTTTTATTGTTCTTAAAAACTTAACACTATTCAAAATGAAATGACACCCAGAAATGACTGAATCACCAGATAAAGATAAAATAACACCAGCATCAGATGGCTGAAAAATTAAAACGCATACGATGCTTTTAAATACTGCCTTCAAATTATTAGAATTTAAATCATCAGTTTTGCACACTTTTCATACAAAATTAAAAACTGCGGCGCTTATACCCACAAAATAATTGGCCTAGTATTTAGAAATAACAACAAAATGGACTGCTCGCTATGATTGAAAACAATGTGCCACAAGTGACATTAGACACCAAAACACGGGTCAAATCTATTTTGGGCGGCTCAGCGGGCAACTTAGTCGAATGGTATGACTGGTATGTATATGCTGCATTCACCTTATATTTTGCGCACTCATTTTTCCCCAAAGGCAGCCAAACCGCACAACTGCTACAAGCTGCTGCCATTTTTGCCGTCGGCTTTTTAATGCGCCCGATTGGGGCGTGGATTATGGGTATTTATTCAGACAGAAAGGGCCGAAAATCAGGTCTAACTTTCTCTGTCACCCTGATGTGTATTGGTTCTTTAATGATTGCCATCGCTCCAACGCATGATCAAGTCGGTATATTGTCACCCATTATTTTGGTTGTGGCGCGCTTAATTCAAGGCTTAAGTGTCGGTGGAGAATATGGTGCCAGTGCCACCTACTTAACCGAAATGGCCGATAAAGACCGACGTGGTTTTTTCTCTAGCTTTCAGTATGTGACCTTAATTGCCGGACAGCTTACCGCTTTATGTGTATTACTCATTTTACAGTTTGTACTGACTGAGCAGCAGTTGCATGCTTGGGGCTGGCGAATCCCCTTCTTTATTGGAGCATGTTTAGCCATTGTGGTGTTTTATATCCGCCGTGGATTACTTGAAACGCAGTCCTTTAAAAATGTAAAAAAAGACAAAGATCAACCTCAATCCAGCATGTTTTCATTGTTTAAAAACTATCCAAAACAAGCTTTTACCGTGCTATTTTTAACCGCCGGCGGTACAGTGGCCTTTTATACCTATACCACGTATCTACAAAAATACTTGGTGAACACCTCTGGCTTTAGTAAACCGCAAGCCACACAAATCACCACCCTCGCACTGTTTATTTTTATGTGCTTACAACCCTTTGCCGGTGCTTTATCAGATCGAATTGGTCGTAAACCATTGATGATTGGCTTTGGTGTTCTGGGGGTATTATTTACCTACTTCTTGTTTGATAAACTAGGTCAAACTCATGATTACTGGTCGGCATTTTGGATTTCTTTAGCTGGTTTAGTCATTGTCACGGGCTATACTTCAATTAATGCGGTGGTGAAAGCCGAGATGTTTCCAGCGCATATTCGCGCCTTAGGCGTTGCACTGCCGTATGCTTTGGCCAATACCTTGTTTGGTGGAACAGCGGAGTTTTTTGCACTGAGCTTTAAAGAAGCCGGTCATGAATCGTGGTTCTTTATTTATGTCACCATTTTAATTTCAATTTCGTTGGTGGTGTATATCTTTATGAAAGACACCAAATACAATTCAGAAATTAAAGAACACTAATCCCTCAACATTTTTTAAGCAGCCTTTCTCTTTGTGAAAGGCTTTTTTATAAGCACCAATCCAAAGCTTCTACCCGAATAGCACTGGATTCGATCGTTAAAAAACCCCGCCTGTGGCATACTTAAATCGACAAGAACAATCGGAACTTTTGAATATGAATAACACTTACAAATTACTCGGTTTGGCTTTTCTGAGCTTTGGCTTAGCGGCATGTCAAAGTGCTCCGCATGCATACAATGGCAATGTCGGCTATCAAATCGAAAGCCAGTCCGCAACATCTGCCACTTTGGCTTATACCTTGGCCGGTCGCAAAAACCAAGAACTGGATAAAATCAAATTACAACGCGCTTGTCAAAAAGTACTGGGCGCGCAGAATGAATATCGTTTAACCATATTAAGTATTAATGAAATTGCCAACCCTGCGCTGCAAACCGAGCAATATGGCCGTCAACTCGGACAAAGTCGCACCAGCATTGGCTTAAGCAATACTCCTGACTTGTACAACAATGAAAATATTGCCAATCGCCAATCGTTAGATGCACGTCCAAGCACGCTGTATGTTGTGCGCTATATGTGTTCTTAAGGATAATTAAGGCACGACTTCAATACAAAGACGCTGTGAATTACAGCGTCTTATAAAAACTAACATTGCGAAATTCTTTGGATTCATCTAAGTCCGGCCACGTGGTGGCACTGCGCTCATCCAGTTTTTGATATTGAGGATGACTAAAATTTTTCACCCGACTGTCTGCGACCCAAACTTCACTGGAAAATTTTAAAAATTCATCTAAGAAAAAACGATTGCACTGATCATATAAAACATCTGCGGCCAACAGCACATCAACCGGTTCTGCTTGATATAAATCTTCTAAATATTCCAGTTCCACCCCGTTTAATTCTGCATTGGCACGACAAGCATCTAAACTAATTGGATCGATATCACAACAGATCACACGGTTTGCCCCTGCCATCTTCGCGGCAATCGCCACCACGCCTGATCCTGCACCAAAGTCGAGTACCACTTTGCCTTTGACATGCTGTGGCTCTGCCAGCAACCACTGCGCCATTGCCAGACCCGATGCCCAACAGAAAATCCAATATGGCGTATCGTTCCAAATTCGGCGAATCACTTCATCATCTAAACGATCGGTTGGAAAAACCGGTGGAATGAGCCACAGCGAAATAGGCGTTTCAGGCAATTGCTGTGCAAGTAGTTCACAGTCTGGAATCACTTCATGCAGGGCTTGAATTAAATGTTCGGGAGGTTTAGCCCATTGAAACGTACAGCTCATGTAAATAAAACCTTTGTGCTTATATATGTATGAAATAATTCA
This sequence comes from Acinetobacter harbinensis, assembly GCF_000816495.1. Lineage (GTDB taxonomy): Bacteria > Pseudomonadota > Gammaproteobacteria > Pseudomonadales > Moraxellaceae > Acinetobacter > Acinetobacter harbinensis. Next base: position 1,178,235 of record NZ_JXBK01000001.1, on the reverse strand, counting down.
AAAAATCTAATACGCGTAATCGTCACTCACTAACTATTCGAGGCAGCGCTACATTTAAAGTTTAATGTAGCTGCGATTGATAGGATAAGTGATGTTTTATGACGAGTTTTGTGGATGACAATGATTTTGCCTAGTTTTGCCAAAACTAAAACAGATCAAACCGAAGATTATTCCAAAAACTCAATTTATAAAGAGAGCACACATTATTTAGAGAGCACCCTCCTTCATATAAAATAAAAGCCACGCAAACTTAAAATTCACATAGCTTTTATTCAAACCGGATGGGACTTTAAGTTAACGCTTTTTCAGCCGCTTCAACAGTTTGACGAATCAAAGTGGTAATGGTCATCGGACCTACGCCACCCGGAACGGGAGTATAGGCAGAAGCGACTTCTTCAATCCCAACCAATTGAATATCGCCTACACCACCACCTTCACGTGGATGAAAACCAGCATCAACCACAACAGCGCCCTGTTTGATCCAATCTTTTTGGATTAATTCTGCTTTACCGACGGCACCAACAATAATATCGGCTTGTTTCACCAGTTCAGCCAGATTTTTAGTGCGTGAATGGCAAATGGTCACGGTGGCATTGGCTTGTAACAACATCATTGCCATTGGTTTACCCAAAATAGCAGAACGACCGACAACCACAGCATGCTGACCGGCAATTTCAATCTTGTTTTCTTGTAAAATAGTCATGATCCCAGCAGGTGTGGCTGAACCATAGGCGGCTTCACCCATCGCCATGCGACCGAAACCGAGACAGGTGACACCATCGACATCTTTGGTTAAGGCAATGGCATCGAAACATGCGCGTTCATCAATTTGTGCCGGTACAGGATGTTGCAACAAAATCCCGTGCACATCTGGATTAGCATTGAGTTTTTCAATTTCAGCCAATAATTGTTCAGTGGTGGTCTCGCTACCCAGTTCAACTTTTAATGAATCCATGCCCACACGGCGGCAAGCATTGCCTTTCATGCGCACGTACGTTGCAGATGCACCATCATCACCGACCAAAATAGTCGCCAGAATTGGAGTGCGACCGGTTTTTGCTTTTAACGCGTCTACACGTGCGAATAAGTCAGTTTCAATTTTTTTTGCTAATGCACGACCATCTAAAACCAATGCCACGGCACACCTCCAAAGTAGATCTGAATCAATTTTGCAAATAATACATGATTATTTAGGCATTTTTATTCTATCTGCCGAATTTATGTGCATATACACTGTTTCTAGTATTGTTTTTTTTTCAAAGATTGCTAATATGTGCATCACCAAGAGATGGCGGGGTGGCAGAGTGGTCATGCAGCGGACTGCAACTCCGTGTACGCCGGTTCGATTCCGACCTCCGCCTCCAATCTTGTGTAACGCCCGGGTGGTGAAATAGGTAGACACAGGGGATTTAAAATCCCCCGCCCACAAAGCGTGCCGGTTCGAGTCCGGCCCCGGGCACCATTTTAAAGTGACTTTAAAATGGTGAATAAAGAATCCAGCTTAGTGCTGGTTTTTTTATGTCTGTTATTTCAGTAGCGATGAAATCAAACATCAAACGTTCAGCACAGCATATTCTTTTGCATGATCAAATATTCTCTTGCTGTTCTACAGCAATGCCCCCTTATCTTAAGCAGATAAAGGGACCTGCATCATTCAGACTTAAAGCACATTCACCACAATCTTACCGATATGTTCGCCAGTATCCATCGCGATATGTGCATCAACAATTTGATCAAAGTTAAAGGTTTTATAAATCATCGGCAAACATTCACCTTTGGCCCAAAACGGTGCAACCTGTTGCTGTAAACCTTGGGCAATTTCAGCTTTTTCTGCCGTGGTACGTGCACGCATGGTTGATCCGGTAATGGTCAAGCGCTTCATCATAATTTGACCCAGTTTGACCTCTTTGGCTTTAGCACCCCCTAAGAAAGCGATATAAACCAAACGGCCATCACGGCGCAGTAAGTTTAAATTACGCTCTAAATACGGTGCGCCGACCATATCTAAAATGATATCCACCCCAGCGTTGTCGGTTTTTTCATTAATGACTTGTTCGAAGTCTTGTGTTTTATAGTTAATGCCAGTGGTTAAATGCGCAATGGCTTGGATTTTATCGTCTGAACCGACGGTGGCAAAGGTTTGAATGCCAAGCGCTTTACAGAGCATTAAAGCAGTGGTACCGATGCCACTACTTCCACCATGCACCAAAACGGTTTCGCCGGCTTTGGCTTGGCCCATTTGAAACACGTTTGCCCATACCGTAAAGAAGGTTTCAGGAATGGCTGCGGCTTGGGTAAAACTCAACCCTTCAGGGATCACTAACGTTTGGCTTGCAGGCACCACACAATATTCGGCATAACCGCCGCCATTGGTTAAACCACAGACTTTATCGCCTACTTTAAATTGAGTGACCTCTGCACCCACTGCCACAATCTCTCCTGCAACTTCTAAGCCCGGTACAGGTGTGACATCTTTAGGCATCGGATATAAGCCTTGACGCTGTAAAATATCGGGACGATTGATCCCAAAAGCATGCACTTTCACCAAAACTTCCTCTGCTTGCGCAGTAGGAATGGTTACCGTTTCATAGGCTAATTTTTCTGGACCACCAACTTCGCTAATAATAACCTGTTGCATCTGTGCCTGTGACATGTGAAGACTTCCCTTTTATTTTGGATTTCAATGGTGCTGATTGTATTTGAACATAAAGCCCGAACAGAATGAAGAACAGTGGACTTATGTATAATCATGGATATATTTAATCGCTTGATCGAGAGAAATGTATGACTGAAATAATGCAATATAATGAAAATAATTATCGTGATTATGAGCAATATAGAGGATTCGCAGTCATTCGTTTTTATGCCAGATGGTGTGCGCCCTGTATGCAAAACTATGCTGTTTTTGAGCAATTAACCACGATGTTTGGGCAGCATATAAAGTTTGGCACAGTAAATGTCGACCAAGCGCCTATTTTGACCTTGCGCTATAACGTTTACGGCTTACCTTCGACGCTTATTTTTCAGGATGGTGTTGTTATACAACGCATTGCAGGCGTGAAGACTTTAGCTGAATACATGCAAATTTTTAAACAACTTGGCCTGTAAGTTTGATTTTTAAGTTTCCGCTCTGATGTTAAGCATTTAAAGAATGCAGGCAAAGTGGGCTATGTTTGGAACTTGAGATAATAAAATTCCTTATTTCTATGATACTCATATTCTTTATCACTGCTTGCTGTGCTGAGAATAACCGTAGCGAGCAGCTTAAACGCAAAAGAAATTAATTTAAAAACTTTATTTTCACTCTATTTTCATCCTTAGCATCATAAAAATGAATCAAAAAAACCCGCCTTTAAGCGGGTTTTTTTTAATGCGCTCGATTTTATAAACGAACCAATTGCCCAATTCTTTCTGCCAACTCTTCAATGCTATCTTCAGCAAAGCTTGCATCGGTACCTTCAGTCACAGCCGTAATCACGGCAATTCCGGTTTCACGTAGCAAGGCCACTTGTGCAGCATCTAAATCTGCTTTGGCAATCACCACAATCCCTTGTTGAAGCAATAAACTTTCAAGTGCTTGTGCATGTTGCAAAGCTTTGGCAGGCACGCTAATAGACGCAGGTTTTTGTCCTAAACGTGCCGCACGGTCTTCCGCTGTGACTGGATTGCTATGCGCAGACCATTCCACAGACTCTTCCACCATGCCTGCACCAATCGTGACGTTATTTAAACGATCAATGAAGATAAACGAGCCGGTATAGCGGCTGTCTTGATAACGATCAAACACCACCGGTGCATCAAATTCAACCGTAACATTGGCAATTGCATTGAGTTCAAGACTTTCAACTTGCATCTGCTCTAGCGTATTCACATTGGTGCGATAGTGAATTGCTGTGACTTTGGCAGGCACCGTTTGTGTGCCAATCTTAATGTTATACAATTTACCCAGTACCAAAGGTTGATCGGCCATCCACACCACAGTGGCTTTCACTGCACGGGAAATGGTCGGTACACCCTGATCGGCACGTACCAACATATTGCCGCGCGAGACGTCAATCTCATCGTTCAGGGTTAATGTCACCGCTTGACCGGCAAAAGCATGCTCAAGATTGCCATCAAAAGTGACGATTTCTTTCACCGTTGAGGCTTTCCCTGATGGCAAGGCAATAATTTTATCGCCGACATGAATTTCACCAAGTGCAATAGTGCCGGCAAAACCACGGAAGTCGAGATTCGGACGATTGACATATTGCACCGGAAAACGAAAATCGCGTTTTATCGTTTCACGGTTAATCTGCACCGACTCCAGCGTACCCATTAAGGTTTCACCCGTGTACCACGGTGTATGCTCCGAAACATTCACCACGTTATCGCCATTTAAGGCAGAAATTGGGGTAAAGATGATATTGCTAGGCTTACGCGCGCCCAACTGGCTAACAAAATTGGCGTAATCAGCTTGAATTTCATTGAAACGTGTTTCAGAAAATTCCACCAAATCCATTTTGTTAATGGCAACCACAATGTTCTTAATACCCAAAAGACTGGCAATATAAGTATGACGACGGGTTTGCGTTTGCACCCCATAACGCGCATCAATCAAAATAATTGCCAAATCACAGGTCGATGCACCGGTGGCCATGTTACGCGTGTATTGCTCATGCCCCGGAGTATCGGCAATGATGAACTTACGCTTTTCTGTCGAGAAATAACGATAAGCCACATCAATGGTAATGCCCTGCTCACGTTCGGCTTGTAAACCATCCACCAATAAGGCTAAGTCAGGTGCATCTCCCGTGGTACCGACTTTTTTCGAGTCACGGGTCACCGCTTGTAATTGATCTTCATAAATCAATTTCGAGTCATACAGTAAACGGCCAATTAAGGTACTTTTACCATCATCGACGTTACCGCAGGTTAAAAAGCGCAGTAAGTCTTTATTTTCATGTTGTTTTAAATAACCCAAGATATCTTGGCTGATTAAATCCGACTGATGAGACATGCTCAAAGCTCCACAATATATTGAAATCGTTTTAGATAAGACATAAAGCTTAGAAATAACCTTCTTGCTTTTTCTTTTCCATCGAGCCCGCTTCATCATGGTCAATCATGCGACCTTGACGCTCTGAACTGGTGGCAAGCAACATCTCTTGGATAATTTCTGGCAAGTTATCAGCCTTGGATTCAACCGCACCCGTTAACGGATAACAGCCTAAAGTACGAAAACGTACCGATTTCATTTGTGCAACTTCGCCCTCAAAGAGTGGCATGCGTTCATCATCAACCATAATTAAAGTGCCACTGCGTTCAACTACAGGACGTTCTGCGGCCAAATATAACGGCACCAAAGGAATGCTTTCCAAATAGATATATTGCCAAATATCCAGTTCAGTCCAATTGGACAATGGGAAGACACGAATACTTTCGCCTTGATTGACTTTACCGTTGTATAAATTCCACAATTCAGGACGTTGGTTTTTCGGATCCCAACGATGTTTATGATCACGGAATGAATACACGCGTTCTTTGGCACGTGATTTTTCTTCATCACGGCGCGCGCCACCAAAGGCGGCATCAAATTTATATTTATCTAAAGCTTGTTTTAAGCCTTGGGTTTTCATGATGTCGGTATATTTGGAACTACCATGATCAAATGGGTTGATTCCAGCGTCTTTGCCTTCTTTATTTTGATGCACAATCAAATCGAAACCATGGGTTTTTGCCATGTTGTCACGAAAGGTAATCATCTCTTTAAACTTCCAACCAGTATCGACATGCAATAATGGAAAGGGAAGTTTGGCTGGATAAAATGCTTTCATCGCCAGATGCAGCATGACTGCTGAATCCTTACCAATAGAATACAACATGACCGGATTTTCAAATTCGGCAGCCACTTCACGGATAATGTGAATACTCTCAGCTTCAAGCTGTTTAAGATGAGTAAGTCTTTCCTCATTTATGGACATCGACAACACCAACTCAGATCAACGTGTATTGATTACACTTTATTAAAAAAATATTTATTCATTATAAAGATTTAGTTAGCGCAACTATTGCTTGTTTTATGATATTAATATGCAAAATTATCATATAAAAACGATCCGATGATAAAGCTCAATTGATGCTCAGACTGTGTTTAAAATAAGTAGTTTTTATAAAAATTTGACTTATCTCTACATACAAAATTAACAGATAAAAACCTCCATCAACGCGTCCACTGACTCAAAATTCGTACTCTGTTATAGCTCATTTTAGGATGTCACTAAGATCAAGAATAAGCCGACAAACAGCTATGCAACGCTTGAGAACAATATTTAAATGATAAGATTGAAAACACCTCAGTACGGCCACAAGGCTTACTGTGAATTTGCATCTATTTGATAATCCTATATAGAGATTTTTGTGCGAGATTTTTTAAGCAGATGAAGCGTACTGTATATTTTGGATTAAAAACCCTACACTGCATAGGTAATTCAGCGGTGATTTACACGACAAATTGCGTTTTTATTTAGACATCTCCCCGCTTGGATGCTATCTTGACTCGAATTTATTTTGTAAATAAGAATTAATAACGCTTACATAGCAACTCAAACAAATATAGAGAAAAATTAATGTGGGAACTCATTGCTCATCCATCCAACCTCATTTTTAGCATTTCAATTTGCTTGATGTTGTTATTCGGCATTTTAGAGCTGGTTTTACTGTTGTTGGGTGGCGGCTCACAAGGCTTTTTAGAACAACTTTTACCCGATGATTTTAGCGCTGGGTCAAATACAGCGTTCAATTTAGATACTGCATCTAGTATTTTTGGTCAGGTTTTGGATTGGTTGTATCTTGGCCGTATTCCACTGTTTGTTTGGTTGATTATTTTCTTAACCATTTATGGTTTAAGCGGTTTTATTCTTCAAAATATTTTCTATTCTTTTAGCGCACAATTTTTTAGCGCTTGGATTATTGCGCCCGCCTGTTTATTTCTGAGCATGCCTTTGGTGCGTTATAGCAGTATGCTTTTGGCTAAAATTCTGCCCCAAGATGAAAGCACCGCTATTTATAGTGAAGAATTGATTGGCCGCACAGCGCTAATCATTTTAGGTCAAGCCAAAATCAATTCTCCTGCCCAAGCCAAAGTAAAGGATCAGTTTGGACAAATGCACTATGTCATGGTTGAGCCAGAACAAGATGAAATTTTTCAACAAGGTCAATCGGTCATTTTAACCCAAAGAACCAAAATTGGTTTTCAAGCCATCACCCTTTAATTTTTTACTTTTAATAAAACCATTGAGACAACAATGTTAACGTCAAATTTATACAATATCTTAATTATCGCGGGTGTCATTTTTGCCGCGTTTGTCATTATCGGTATGCTAATTGCTAAGCTGTATCGCCGCTCGAGTAAAGAAATTTCTTTTGTGCGAACCGGTTTTGGTGGGGAAAAAGTGATTCTAGGCGGTGGTGCTATTGTGCTGCCTATTTTGCATGAAACCATTCCAGTAAATATGAATACCCTACGTTTAGAAGTACGCCGCGCAGATGATCAAGCACTCATCACCCGCGATCGGATGCGTGTTGATGTCATGGCAGAGTTTTATGTTCGCGTGAAACCTACGGCTGAATCGATTGCGACAGCGGCGCAAACCTTGGGCCAAAAAACCATGTCACCGAATGAGCTCAAAAATCTAGTTGAAGGCAAATTTGTCGACTCTCTACGTGCCGTCGCGGCTGAAATGGCGATGGAAGAACTGCATGAAAAACGCGTCGACTTTGTACAAAAAGTTCAGCAAGTGGTCTCCGAAGATTTATTTAAAAATGGCTTAGAACTAGAAACAGTTTCTCTAACCGGCTTAGATCAAACTGGCTTTAAATATTTTAATCCGCAAAATGTCTTTGATGCCGAAGGTTTAACCAAGCTCACCGAAACTATTGAAGATCGTCGCCGTAAGCGCAATCATATTGAACAAGATACTGATCTGGCCATTCGAACCAAAAACCTAGAAGCAGAACAAGCTCGTTTACAAATTTTGCGTGAAGAAGAATATGCAAAAATGCAGCAAGAGCGTGAAATTTCAATTCGTAAAGCTGAACAAATGGCGGAAATTGCCATCCAAGAAGCAGCGAAAAAGCGTGAAGCCGAAGAAGCCCGTATTGCTGCTGAACGTGAAGTGGATTTAAAAAGCATTACCGCAGCGCGCGATGTTGAAAATCAAAATATTCAAAAATCACAAATTATTCAACAAGCACAAGTAGAACAGAAAAAAACCATTGAATTGGCTGAACAAATCCGTGCCATTGCCGTTGCAGAAAAATCTCGTGAAGAATCTGAAGCGAAAGCATTGGCCGATCGTGCGCGTGCTGAAGCGGTAAAAGCAGAAGAAGAAGTTATTACCGTACGTGAAACACAACGTGCAGAACGTCAAAAAGCGGTTGAATTGGTTGCAGCCAAACAAGCTGCCGAAAAAGATGCCATTGCCATTACCGTTGCTGCCGAAGCAGGGAAAAAAGCAGCAATTGATGATGCCGAAGCGGTACGGATTGGCGCTGAAGCGGATGCAGAAAAAGAACGCTTAAAAGCCAAAGGTCAAGCAGATGCGAAAATTTTGTTGGCTGAAGCGATGCAAAAACAATATCAAGTTGATGCAGAAGGTACACGCGCGGTCAATGAAGCCAATAATATCTTGTCATCTGAACAGGTCGAAATGCAAATTCGCTTGGCCTTATTAAAATATCTCCCAGAGATTATCCGTGAAAGCGTAAAACCGATGGAAAATATTGAAGGAATTAAAATTTTACAAGTCAATGGCTTAGGCGGTATGGGCAGCAGTACCGCACATGCTGATGAAACCTCACCACATGCACAAACGGCATTATCGGATCAAGTGGTGAATAGTGCCCTGCGTTATCGCACCCAAGCACCGCTGATTGATAGCTTGATGAATGAATTGGGTATACAAGGCGGCGATATTAATGGTCTTACGCAAAGCTTAAAGCCTCAGGTTAAAGCGGCCCATTAATCTGTTTGGATGTTAAAAAATGCAGCCTTTGGGCTGCATTTTTCGTTTTAGCCTGCTCACACTCATCTAATCCATTGATTTAGGCACAGCAGCGCGCTATATACAGAAAAGTAGATCATTGACCAGCCGCATAAAAATCACAATAAAGATAGAATTTTTCAGCAGCATGCTAAATATAAAAACTAAATCACACTTTACAAACAATCTGTCTATTTGTTTTATAATACGCTGCAACCATACAGCCGCATGGATGAGAACGTATAAATAGACGTCATCATTTACCGCTGTATTTAAAATAAGCAGAAATAAAAAATAAAGAGCTTAATGTCTTTTACACAGATGGTGAATTTTTATGCCGAACTATTTAAGCAATTAAGTCCTGATTTTGTAGTCCATTTTTAAGCCTTTTATAAACCATCCTTTTTTCTATCACTAAAAAAGAGTACGACTCAACATGATTAATCTAAAGCCTTTTTATAAAAATATTTTATGCTCCAGCCTATATTTAAGTTTAGCGTCTCTACCGTTATCGGCCTGTTCAGCAGGTTTGGTCGAAATTAAAAATCATCCGATTGATGCAGTGGTCGAGCAAAATAAAAACCCCAATCCTTTCACTTCAAAAACAGCCGTACATAAAATTAATCAAATGCGCATCATGCACATTGATATCGATTATATTTATGATAAAGATAAGCAGCAGCAACAAAACAATATTAATGAACTGTTAAAGCGTATCAACATCATTCAACCAAACACTATTTTCTTACAAGCTTTTGCCGATCCTGATGCCAATGGTTCAGCGGATCAAGTGTATTTTAAAAACCGCCATATTCCGTTAAGAGATGATCTTTTTCCAATATTGCTCAACCAAATTCGCAGCAAAACCAAAGTTCAACAAGTCTATGCATGGCTGCCTTTAATGGCATGGGAATTTCCCAAAAACTATAATCTGTCTTATGTGTCGCATATGCAAGGTGGGAAATCTGGCTATATTCGAGTATCGCCATTTGATCCGAAAAATCTAAGCTATGTGGCAGATATTTTTTCAGATTTTCTTAAAAATAATGCAGTAGATGGCATTTTGTATCATGATGATATTACCCTAAGCGATTATGAGGATGCCTCACCTGCTGCGCAAAAAATGTATCAAACGTTGGGCTTTAATGCCAAGCAGCTTTTAAATCAACCCAATCATCCACAACAATTAGAATTCGCGCAATTTAAAACTGCATATCTGGACCAATTTGCCGCAGGCATTACCAAAATTTTAAAACAACAAAATCCCCAGCTCTTAACAGCACGTAATATGTATGCACCGGTTGTGCTTAACCCGCAAAGCGAAAATTGGTTTAGTCAGTCCATGCCCAGTACTTACCAATATTATGACTACAATGCCATCATGGCGATGCCTTATATGGAAGAAGCCACCAATCATCAGCAATTCTATTTAGACTTAATTGAGCGAACAAAAAAATACGACCCAAATTTGGATCGTACAATTTTCGAGCTACAAGCAGTCAATTGGCATAATAATCAAAAAATTCCCACTCAAGAGTTAATTGACACAATGCAGTGGTTAGAAAAACACGGGGTCAAACATATTGGTTACTATCCTGACGATTTTGTCAGCCAACATCCTGACGCCAGCAAAATTAAAGTCGTTTTTTCAAACTTTGATTAGTTTCAAAAAACTCCAGTCGCCCATCTTCATCATAATATAAGGTTAAATTTTTGGCCTGTTGCATATTTAAAATATCCACAGGATTAACCTTAAAGCTAATTGCCAATTGTTCTTCATTCACCGACACAGGAGCGCTACGGCGCTCCTTGCCGGCGAAACGTACCCAGTTATAAGTGGCCCAAAGCAGTAACACCACAATAAAGATCAAAATCATTGTGGCAAGATGTACCAAACTTAAAGGACTGGTCGGCTCTGCTTGCACAATCATTTGCTGATAAATGGTTTTACCTTCAAATAACCAAAAAAAGATGGTAAGCAGTGGCATAAATAACCACATAAACAAAAACCAACCGGCTATTTGTAAACTATAACCGACGCTTTTATTACGCACGTATTCAGGACGATCGATATACTCTGGCAGTTCCAGTTTAGATTCGTCTTCAATAATAACCGATGAATTCATATTAGTCATTTTCTAACTCTCCTCTAAACCCACGGTCTGGACTGATCCAACGTGCCCGTTTTTGCGTTTTAAAAATTGTTTTCGGTAAGGCCACAATGGTGGTCAACATGGTTAAAATCCAGAAGAACAATGGATACCAAATCACCCAAAAGTAGTTCCTAAACAGGCGATCTTTATCATACGGTTTATCAATAAACAGACTCACAAAGAACTGCATGAGACAGGTCATACCCAAGATAATGCCGTACCACTGCGGGAACAGCGATTGAATTGCCCACTCGCCCGGCAAAGAGAAAAACAGCCCATAGAAATATAAAGCAATAATCCCAAACATCACGTAAGCCCATACCACACTAACGATTGACTCGATAACAATGGGCCACATACGGCGTAACTTTAGATTAAACAAACGCGGCAAATAAGCGAATAATACTTCAATTCCACCTTGTGCCCAGCGTAGACGTTGTTTCCACAGGCCGTTTAGGGTTTCTGGCATATAGATATAACACAGTGCGCGTGGCACATACTGCAAATCCCAATGGTCAAATTGTAGACGCCACGACACATCAATATCTTCAGTGATCATGTCATCACGCCAATAGCCAATGCGATCTAATGCGGTTTTACGAAACCCTGCAATCACCCCTGATACGGTAAAAATACGCCCATAAGTACGCTGTGCGCGCTTAATTAAGCCAATAATTGAGGAGAACTCCCCAACCTGAATTTTACCCAAAATACTAGAGCGGTTAATAATACGTGGATTACCGGTCACTGCACCGACACGTGGATAACTGGTGAGATGATGCATCATCCACAATACCGCATGCGGATGTAATAAAGCATCACCATCAATACACACCAGATATTCATGTTGACTGACCATGGCTCCAGCACGTAGTGCATAGGCTTTACCTTGGTTTTCAGCCAAATGAACCACACGCAATTTTGGATATTCCAACATCAGCTGATCTAAAATTTCAGCAGTTCGATCCTGACTACCATCATTCACCGCAATCACTTCAAAATCTGGATACTGCGTTTGCATGGCGAATTTAATGGTTTCGCGAACCTGTGCTTCCTCATTAAAACAGGGAATAATAATACTGCAGCCATGCTCGCTCGGCTTGGGAAGTACACTTTGCTTACGTTCATGTTTTAAGTAGAACCATAGTCCGCCTGCAATCCAAATCCAAGCCATAAATAAAGGATAGAAAAAAGCGAAACCAAAATAAAAATCACTGAAGCTCAATAAATTAAACTTATCCATTATCTAATCCCCTTCATAACATTGGTTTCATAGGGATTGCGATAACTCAAAGGACTATCATTGGCACTCAATTGCGCATAAAGATGCTCTTGAATATTTTTACCCATATCTAATTGATAGTCTGCAATACCAATTTTCTGAATAGACAGACTCTTTAAAATCTCATAATCACGTTGATACTGCTTCCACTGCTTTGCTGAAGCATTGGGTTTAATGGTAAAACTGACTATTAAATGTTGTTGCTGCTGATCGTTAAGTTGTGCTACTTGCTTTTTCAATGCCTTAAATGTGCTTGGGTTTTCAATTGGATCAAGCTCAAGATAGAGAAAATCAGCATATTTTAAACTTTGTTCAAGCAGCGGTTTTAAACCCTCTAGACGTTTATTGTTAACACTCATCTTCAGTGCAGTTTGATAGTTATTACTGATATTGGAGTAATACTTGGCCTGTGCCTTGGTGCGCTCTTTAACGTCTAAAACCTGTGCAATTTTTGCAGTACAATTGGCATCCCATTGTCGATTTTCAATCGCACAGGAAAGCTCATCGCCAGTTTCTAGCATTAAACCTTCAATCGAGCTATTATTTTTCACCAAATCAGCGGTAAGCTTTGCCAAATCGATATGCTGTTTGGTTTCTAAACTTAACGGTAGTTCTGCATAAACACGATTACTAATACGCGTGCGCGCTTGCCAAACTGTACGATTTAATAGGTCTTGACGCATTGGCAATTGCTGATTCGGGAAATATGCCACATCAATTTTACCATCGTGATTTTCATCACCCACCACTTTCAACAGCATGACATTGGTTTTTAATGCATTCACTTGATTCAGCAATTGTCCTAACTTTACATCGAAGCTGGGGTTGTCTGGACTCACCATTTCAGATAAATCATAAGCAACATAACGCTTGGCTTGTTTATAAGGCGCACGCGCATAGGTCAGAAAATCCAGCATTTCCTCATGAATCATTTCTGGTGTCGGATTCGACATAATCAAAGCACGTTGATAAGTTTTGACGGAATCAGCCAAGGTCGACACGCTGCCTAAACTAAAGGACATCGGCAAACCTGCTCTATTGGCCAACAGTTCACTTTCTTTAGTCACTGCACCATACGGCCAAAAGACGGTTTGCGTGTCAATTCCCAACTCTTGCTTTAATACTTCTTTAGATTTTTTTAAGTCATCTACCACACGGTGTCGATAAGCTTGCTCGCTTTCATAATTTTGTGTTTGTGGCAAATATTCACGGGTGATGGCCGCAGGTTGCATATTTTTTTGTGGATTGGCTAAAATACCATGATGCATATTATCCGAGTGTGAGGCAAACTCAGCTAAACCTGATTTTTGCATTTCACGCATCTGATCCCAAGTCATAATATTACCCACGCCATAAGCTTCGTATGGATCTTTGGTGTTGCCATTAATCCAACTGGTTGGAATGGCAAAAACTGCTGGATAACCATATTGTTTGAGTAAAGGGAAAACACGGTTATAACTGCTCAGCGCACCATCATCAAAGGTTAACAATACCGCTTTAGGCGGCAAAGGCTTTTTAGCTACACGTGCCTGCCACACATCTTCCAAACGAATCGGATTCCAACCTTCTTGTTTAAGCCAAGCAAAATACTGTGCTAGATTTTTGGTACTAATGGCATACATATCGCGGTCGCCTACCGCAGCCACATCATCTCTGACATCGTGAAAAGTTAAAGTCACAAATTGATATTCTTGATTTTCGATTGCAAATTTACTGGTATTGCCTGCATAACTGCTCATCGGCAGCAACATGGTGCTGGTCACACATACGGCTAATAGATTTTTTAATAATAATTTCATTAGAAACGCCCCTCAAAACCAACCATTGCATATGTTCTCTTTTCATCTTCACCGTCATACGGATGAGTGCCCCAACCTAGACCATAATTTAAGTTCCAAGTCCGAGAAAGTTGCCACTCATGTTGGTACAACACGTTATAAACAGGTTTTGAGGAATATCCCTCTTGACCAAAACTACCAATGGTTGCGGCAAAATGCTGATTAAAATGTCGCTCATAATTGCGCCATGTCATCCAATCGTGCTCTAAAGTCAGCTCCACACTGTGACTTTTTTCTGGATTAAAATAACTTACCGGCACATCATCATTTTGACCGTAATAACCCGTTAAACTGGCACTGGTAATATGATGCGGTGACTGATAAATGCGTTGCTGGAAGTAAGCTGAATATTCTTTACGTTTATTGCCATCATCAATATCGGTCAACTGATAAGCTGCACCGGCTTTGGTCGATTCGTTGGCTTGCCAATTGAGCCCAGCCGCATAGGCTTTACCTTCATAGCCTTGTGCCAAGGCCTGTAAAGGAATATCGGCCTGACTGGTGAAACCCAATACATATTGCCAATGATCATTGAGCCATTGCGACCAATTTAATTGCACACCAAAACGATCGCCATCCGTACTTTGTGCCACAGCGATGCTGGCAGCCTGACGATTGGCTTGCCATTCTAGTCCTAGGCCAATGCGCTGATCATCAATATTGCCCTCTTGATATCGTGCTGAGCGATTGTGATGCTCGGCATAGGCACGAAAATTATCATCAAACCATGGACTGTTGATTCGCGTCGTATTTTCCTGCTCTCGACTGCCTTTTAAAAGATTCAGCAAATCAGTGTTATCTGATTTACTTCTAGAAAAAGTACTCTGATGCTGAATAGATGCGTGATTACGATCGGCTAGCTCTTTACGGCTTTTAATCATGCCAGTATCGTCCGCCATAATAGGTTGCAACAAATCATTCATTTTGCGCCATTCAGCAATATTGGTCATGGCTTGCATATTCAACAAATGATTCAAACTGGTGGCTTGATCAACCGGTTCAATTCCATTCCACTGCGCCAGTGTCCACTCTGAACGTTGTGGTTTTTCACGCCAGCGCTGAATTAAGGCCAAATTATTCTGATAACCGACATTATTCGGAGCCTTAGCGACCAAATCTTGAAAATATTTTTCGGCTTTGGCATGCTCATTGCGATAAGCATAGTTCAATCCCACTAGACTTAAATATTCACTGCGATCATCGTGAGTGGCCCGATCGACACCTTTTGCACTGCTATAGCGAAAAGTCGGCAGTAATTTATCCATCGCCAGAATAAGTTGATTGGCTTGATTAAATTTTTCTTGTTCGATTAATGCGTAATACAGGCTTGAATAAACTTTAAAGTCTGCGTAATTTTTTTCACTTAACAGACTGAGGTATTGCACTTCAGCCAATTGAGGCTGCTGAGTTTTAAGATAAGCATCGCCAATCGCGTGTCGCACATATGCCGGCATCTCAGCAATACGCAGTCCTATTTTGGGAATCTGCGCCAACACCTGATCAGAGCGATTTCGAGCATTCAAGGCATACATATATTCATAATAGAACTGACGACGAATCTTCGCATCCTGCGGCAATTCGGCTTCAAATGCGGCCATATCCGTAAGCACTTGATCTAATTTTAAATAGGGTGAATTGTAGGGGTCTCTGTAGGTCGATATTCGATAATACTGAATAGCGTTTTGAATACGAATCGAGAATTGATTAATTTGAACTAAATATTTAAGCTGATTATTCAAGCCTTTGCTTTCAATATAGCGTTCAGCCTTGTCATGCTCTGCATTCACCATTAAGGCCAGCACATACTGTTCTTGCGTGCTCAGATCAGCTCTTTTTTGAACAGCCAACTCTGCGGTGGTTAAGGCTTCAATGGGCATATCTAATATGCGATAGGCATATGACAATTGCGCCAAATAATCTGCGTCAATTTGTTCAGGATTCAGCGTAGCTAAGGTTTTCTTAGCCACGATTTTTTGACCAGATTCTGCTTGTAATACCCCAATCAAGACTTGCCAATTCGGATCACGGTCGATGGCGTAAAATTGCTTGGCATACTGCTCAGCCAAGGCAAATTGTTTTAAGTCGCGCAGTGCTTTTACCACACTCACTTTACCGTATTGAGGAAATTGAGTGGGCTGAATGTTGCTTAAGTAGGAAATATCGGATTCAGTAAACGCATGTGCGGCATATGACAAAACCACAAAGTCGGCAATCAGTTTTTGATGATTCGGTTGCAAGCTTAAAAGCTGTCTAAGTTTTTCTAAACCGACATCGACTTGCCCTTGTTTGATTAAAATAACCGTTTTTTCACGCTGTTGATCAATCGAATCGGTGTCTGGAAATATCAATTCTGCATGTAATAAGGTTGAAAATAGTAGTGTTCCACATGACAACGTAAGTTTATTAAAATTTAATTTCATAATTAAAATATTCTGCATTCGTTATTATCAATGGTGCTATTGTAATCAAAAATGTACTACAAATGAACATAATTCGTTAAATATTGTCATTTATTTCATATTTTTATTTTTAAATGTGATATTAATCACTTTATTTAAATACATAACTCGAAATACAATCATAGCCTATATTTTGATCAATTTAGCTAGCTTAATATTACATTTTCAATCAAATAAGTCTATCCAATAAACAACTCCTTATCAGAAACTTGAATATAGATTATCACTTTGAGTAAATTACCTCAAATGTGCTGTTGAGCTTGTTCTATTTCAATCAACAAGTAGTACATCACGTAAAAATAATCTTTGCACAGCGCGAAAAATCATCAAAATTAAATTTTATGCATAGTCATTTTAAGTTGTTTATTTTAAATTCAGAGAACCTATTTCTCTTTTACTAGAATGAATTAATGCATCATCGCTAAATTTCAAGCATAAAAATGCACTCATAAAACTTAAAATTTAAGTCTATAGAGTGCAAATTTTTCGATCGTATTTAGATGATTATTACATTAAACCTTGATCTTTTAATAACTGCAACATGGTCGATCCCAGTTCTGCTGGGCTACGGGTATAAGTCATACCCGCTTTTTCAAAAGCGGCAAATTTTTCTTCCGCCGTACCTTTACCGCCTGAAATAATTGCACCGGCATGCCCCATACGCTTACCTTTGGGTGCAGTGACGCCCGCAATATATCCCACCACTGGTTTGGTTACATGGGCTTGGATATACTCTGCTGCTTCTTCTTCTGCCGTACCGCCAATTTCACCAATCATAATGATCGCTTCAGTTTGCGGATCTTCTTGGAATAATTTTAAGCAGTCAATCTGATTCATGCCCGGAATTGGATCACCGCCAATTCCAATACAGGTGGACTGCCCCAAGCCTAATTTAGTGGTTTGTGCCACTGCTTCATAAGTAAGTGTACCTGAACGCGAGATAATACCAATTTTACCCGGTTGATGAATATGACCCGGCATAATCCCAATCTTACATTCACCTGGTGTGATAATCCCCGGACAGTTGGGACCAATCAGACGTGTACCTTGACCGCAAGTTTCAAGATAACGCTTGGCTTTAAGCATATCCAAGGTTGGTACACCTTCGGTGATGACCACAATCAGCGCAATGCCAGAGTCTACAGCTTCAACAATTGAATCCAATACAAACGGTGCCGGCACATAAATCACAGTGGCATCGGCAGCAGTCTCTCTGACAGCCTCTTGCATGGTGTTAAATACTGGAAGGTTTAAATGACTTTGCCCACCTTTACCCGGTGTTACACCACCGACTACTTTTGTGCCATAAGCAATGGCTTGTTCTGAGTGAAAAGTACCATTTTTACCGGTGAAGCCTTGTACCAATACTTTGGTGTTTTTATTAACTAATACGCTCATGATTGATACTCCCTCACCCTTTCACTGCAGCAACAATTTTTTCTGCGGCATCAGCAAGGCCTTGAGCAGAAATTAATTTTAGACCTGATTCATCCAGTAATTTTGCGCCTAATTCCGCATTATTGCCTTCTAAACGAACCACGACAGGCACAGTAACATTCACTTCTTGAACCGCGGCAATAATGGCTTCGGCAATCATGTCACAGCGTACAATTCCACCGAAAATATTAATCAATACACCTTGCACAGAGCTATCCGCTAAAATAATTTTAAATGCTTCAATCACCCGCTCTTTGGTCGCGCCGCCGCCCACATCGAGGAAGTTGGCTGGCTGACCACCATACAGTTTAATAATATCCATGGTGGCCATGGCAAGGCCTGCACCGTTGACCATACAGCCAATGTTGCCTTCTAGAGCAACATAGTTTAAATCAAATTCTGACGCTTTTAATTCACGTTCGTTTTCTTGAGATTTATCACGTAATGCAGCGATGTTAGGTAAACGATACAGCGCATTGGAATCAATACCAATTTTGGCATCGACACATAAAATTTCTCCATTTTCACGTACTGAAAGTGGATTAATTTCAAACAAAGCAAAATCATTTTCAATAAAGGCTTGATAAGCAGCCGTCATAATAGTCACAAATTGATTAATTTGCGCATCTTTTAAATGCAAGGCAAAGGCCACTTCACGTGCTTGAAACGGCATTAATCCCACCAGAGGATCGACTTCTACTTTAATAATTTTTTCTGGCGTTTCTTCTGCAACTTTTTCAATTTCAACTCCACCTTCAGTGGATGCCATGAATGTCACACGGCGACTTGAGCGATCAACCACTGCACCCAAATAAAGCTCACGCTCTACGGGATAAACATCCTCACACACCAAAATACTATTTACAGGCTGTCCATTGGCATCAGTTTGATAGGTCACTAAACGTGTACCAAGAATTTGATTAGCATAATCAGCAGCTTCCTGCGCTGACTTCGCCACCTTTACCCCACCTGCTTTACCACGGCCGCCGGCGTGAACCTGTGCTTTCATCACCGCAAACTTACCGCCCAGTTGCTCAAAAGCAGATACTGCTTCTTCAGCATTGGTGGCAAGCACACCTTCTTGAACCGGCATACCATATTTTTTTAATAACGCTTTTGCTTGATACTCATGTAAATTCATTGAATAACCTTTTCTTACTTCTTCAATTGGTTATGAACACCCAATACCCAGACATCCGTCAAAGCAGTATTGATATTTTTTTAAATCGTTATCTTTATTTTTAGATGATTATTCCAATAAAAACAACCACCAAATGTAAAAAGAGCGACCTAAGTCGCTCTTTTCGTATTATTTACGTTTACGCTGTATCGCGTGAATCGCTCGGCCATCTACTGCCAGAGCAGCTTCGTGGACTACTTCAGAGAAAGTCGGATGTGCAAAGGTCATTAGTTGTAAATCTTCAATAGAAGATACAAACTCAAGTGCAATCATTCCTTGATGTACGATGTCAGATGCCGCAGGTCCAACCACATGCATACCAAGTAAACGATCAGTTTTCGCATCAGCAACAAACTTCACAAAACCTGCACCTTCACCCGCTGCCAAAGCACGACCATTCACAGCAAAACCGAATTGACCGGATTTTACTTCATGACCTTTATCAATGGCTTGCTGTTCGGTCAAACCGACCCAAGCTGCTTCAGGATGCGTATAAATCACACTAATAATAGTGTCATAGTTGACTTGTGCTGCATGCCCGTGAATACGTTCAGCAGCCATCACGCCTTCTTCCATTGCTTTATGCGCAAGCATTGGACCGCGCACCAAGTCACCAATGGCATAAACACCATCTACAGACGTTGCACAGTAATCATTCACGTCAATCAAACCACGTTCAGTCAATTTAATGCCCGAATCATCGCTCAATAAGCCTTCAGCATAAGCACGGCGACCGACACAAACAATCAATTTATCGAAAGTTGCGGTTTTGTCTTCGCCACCTTGCGTGTATTGAACGTTGACTTCGCGACCATTCACTTCAGCACCAGCAACTTTTGCACCGATACGAATATCCATACCTTGCTTGGTTAATAGTTTTTGAAAGTCTTTGGCCAATGCTTTATCTGCCATCGGCAAGAATGCATCCATGGCTTCAAATACGACAACTTCCGAACCCAAACGACGCCAAACTGAACCTAACTCAAGACCAATCACGCCGGCACCAATCACGCCTAAACGCTTTGGTACTTCAGCAAACTCAAGAGCACCGGTCGAATCGACGATTAAGTCCTGATCTACTGGCGCTACTGGAATATTGATTGGCACAGAACCGGTGGCTAAAATCACATATTTAGGTTCTAAAACTTGTGCTTCACCTTCAAATGGCGTGAATTCAACTTTTTTACCCGCAAGTAATTTACCCGTACCTTGTAACCATTCAATGCCGTTACCTTTCAATAACTGCGCGACACCACCGGTTAACTGCTCAACCACTTTGTCTTTACGCGCTTGCATGGTCGACAAATCAAAAGACACTTCACCGGTTGAAATACCATGTACAGCCAAGTGCTGAACGGTATCTTCATAACGATGTGAAGAATCAAGTAAAGCTTTTGATGGGATACAACCCACGTTTAAGCAAGTTCCACCTAAAGCAGGTGCGCCCTTATGAATACGTTTTTCAATACACGCAACTTTAAAACCAAGTTGAGCTGCACGAATTGCCGCTTCATAACCACCTGGTCCACCGCCAATAACAACTAAATCGAACTGTTGAGACATTTTTTATCTCCAAGTTCCAAGATAGAGGATCGCTCTATCTTGGTATATTTAAATGGTAAGTATTAAAGATCAAGAATGAGTTTAGCTGGTTCTTCTAACAGCTCTTTCACTGTTACCAAGAAACCAACCGCTTCTTTACCATCAATCATACGATGGTCATAAGACAGCGCTAAATACATCATTGGCAAGATTACAACTTGACCATTTACCGCCATAGGGCGTTCTTGGATTTTATGCATACCCAAAATAGCTGTTTGAGGTTGGTTCAAAATTGGCGTTGAAAGCAATGAACCAAAAGTACCACCATTAGTAATGGTAAACGTACCGCCAGTCATCTCTTCAATCGATAATTTACCTTCACGTGCTTTTGCAGCATATGCGCCAATACCTGATTCAACTTCAGCATAGTTCATGCGGTCTGTATCACGAAGAACAGGCACCACTAAACCACGCTCAGAAGATACTGCAACACCAATATCGTAGTAACCATGATAAACAATATCATCGCCATCGATAGAAGCATTTACAGCAGGATAACGTTTAAGCGCTTCAGTGACAGCTTTCACAAAGAAAGACATAAAGCCTAAACGTGCGCCATGACGTTTTTCAAATGCGTCTTTAAATTGCTTACGCATCTCCATCACAGGTTTCATGTTCACTTCGTTAAACGTCGTCAACATTGCTGTATTTTGTGTCGCAGAAAGCAGACGTTCAGCAACACGTTTACGTAGACGTGTCATTGGAACGCGTTTTTCAATACGCTCACCCACAGTCGCAGTCAATGGCGCAGCCGCAGGAGCAGCTGGTTTAGTTTGATGATTAACCACATCTTCTTTGGTGATACGACCACCACGACCAGTACCTGAAACATCACCAGCAGGAATGCCAGTTTCAGTTAAAGCTTTACGTACTGCCGGCGCTTGATCAGATACCGCTTGTGCACGCTCAACCACAGGTGCAGCACCTGCTTCAGTTTGCGAGGATGCTTGTTCAACTTGTTCTTCAGACAGAACGGCTTGCGTTTGAGCGGCGCCAGAGACAGCACCCGCTTCAAATTGCGCAATCACTTCATCAGAAAGTACAGTTTCGCCTTCACCTTTAAGGATTGATGCGATCGTACCGTCAGCAGGAGCCACAACTTCTAAAACAACTTTGTCGGTTTCGATATCACAGATCACTTCGTCGCGTGATACAGCTTCACCCGGTTGTTTGTGCCAAGTTGCAATCGTACCGTCAGCAACTGACTCTGGGAATACCGGTGCTTTAATTTCGGTTGCCATTATTGAGAATCTCCTGATGATTGTTCAGCTGCAATCGCTAATGCGTCATTGACGAGCTGAGCCTGTTGTTTTGCATGCAAATAAGGTGAACCACAAGCCGGTGCAGCAGAAGCTGGACGACCTGCGTAACTGATACGAACTTGTTTCGCCGCTTTCATCACATCGTCATATAAACGTGGTGCGATAAATAACCAAGCCCCTTGGTTTTTCGGCTCTTCTTGTGCCCAAACAATTTCTTTTACATTTGGATAAGAAGCAAGTACTTCAGCAATACGTTGTTCTGGGTACGGATATAACTGTTCAATACGAACTACAGCAGTGTTATTGAGTTCTTCTGCGCGACGTTTTTCAAGCAAATCGTAATAAACTTTACCACCACAAAGCACCAGACGCGTAACGTCAGCTTTGTTGATTTGATCCACTTCATCAATCACGGTCTGGAATGTACCGGTTGCAAGTTCTTCTAATGTAGAGGTTGCAAGTTTGTGACGAAGTAACGACTTCGGCGAAGTGATGATCATTGGCTTACGAATTGGACGAATCGCTTGACGACGCATCGCATGGAAAATTTGCGCTGGCGTGGTCGGTGTAATCACTTGCATATTGTCTTCAGCACACAGCTGTAAGAAACGTTCTAAACGTGCAGATGAATGTTCAGGGCCTTGACCTTCATAACCATGTGGAAGCAACATGGTTAAACCACATACGCGCTCCCATTTGGTTTCGCCTGATGCGATGAACTGATCAATCACCACTTGCGCACAGTTGGCGAAATCACCGAATTGAGCTTCCCAAATAATTAAGCTTTTTGGTAAAGTTGTGGCATAACCATATTCAAAGGCCAACACAGCCATCTCTGACAACAATGAGTCATAAATTGCAGTACGTGGTTGATTTTCTTTAATATGACACAGTGGAATATAAACAGAACCATCCACTTGATTGTGCAGTTTGGCATGACGATGTGAGAACGTACCACGACCGACATCTTCACCAGTTAAGCGAACCAAATAACCCTCATCCAGAATGGTGGCATAGGCTAAAACTTCTGCAGCACCCCAGTTAAGTGGCATTTCACCAGTCTGCATTTTCAAGCGATCATCAATCACTTTAGAGACCTGACGCTGCATCACAAAGCCTTCAGGAAGCTGACGCATTTTCGTGCCCAGTTCTTTTAAGCGCTCAATCGGGAAAGTAGTATCCCAAATATCGGTATAGTCATGACCTAAATAAGGCTTCCAATCGACAAACATTTTTTCGTTTGGTTCAAGCACCAAAGCATTGGCCACGTGTTTACCGGCTTCTAGATCGGCACGGTAATTTTCAACCATGGCATCAGCTGAAGAACGATCTAATACTTTCTGTTGAATCAATTGATCGGCATAAAGCGTACGAGTCGTGGCTTTTTTGTTGATCACTTGATACATCATAGGCTGTGTTGCTGCTGGCTCATCCGCTTCGTTATGACCACGGCGACGATAGCAGAACATATCAATCACGACATCTTTACGGAAGGTATGGCGGAAATCATGTGCCAACTGTGATACAAACAATACCGCTTCAGGATCATCACCATTGACATGGAAGATAGGCGCCTGAATCATTTTTGCAATATCAGTACAGTATTCAGTAGAGCGCGCATCACGCGGATCAGAAGTGGTAAAACCAACTTGGTTATTCACCACAATATGAACTGTACCACCTACCGTATAACCACGTGTTTGTGACATTTGGAAGGTTTCTTGGTTTACGCCTTGCCCTGCAAATGCGGCATCACCATGTACGATAATTGGCAATACGTCATCACCACCGATGTCTTTACGACGAACTTGGCGTGCACGTACCGAACCTTCAACAACCGGTCCAACAATTTCTAAATGTGATGGATTAAACGCCAATGCCAAGTGTACTTCGCCACCCGGTGTCATAACGTTTGAAGAAAAACCTTGATGATACTTAACGTCACCAGAGCCTTTTTTATGAATTGACTTACCTTCAAACTCACCGAATAAATCAGCTGGGTTTTTGCCCATAATGTTTACAAGTAAATTTAAACGGCCACGGTGTGGCATGCCAATCACAACTTCTTTACAACCCACAGAACCTGCACGTTGAATCAGTTCGTTGACCATTGGAATGAAAGACTCACCGCCTTCCACACCAAAACGCTTTGCACCTACATACTTATTGCCAAGGAATTTTTCTAGACCTTCAGCTGCGGTTAAGCGCTCTAAGACATGTTTCTTTTGTTCAGCGGTAAAGCCAAACTGACCACGCGTTCCTTCTAGGCGCTGCTGAATCCAACGTTTTTCTTTGGTATCAACAATA
This sequence comes from Acinetobacter harbinensis, assembly GCF_000816495.1. Lineage (GTDB taxonomy): Bacteria > Pseudomonadota > Gammaproteobacteria > Pseudomonadales > Moraxellaceae > Acinetobacter > Acinetobacter harbinensis. The sequence goes on along the minus strand of NZ_JXBK01000001.1, from coordinate 1,153,692 downwards.
TGCATGTACTCAACACCAATCGAAGCACAATACGTTGCTTCCATGGCATCAACCATTTCGCCTAAAGTCGCATCCGTTTTACCCAGCGCTAGATTACCGGCATTAAATACCGTGTCTAAATCCGATTTGGTCAAACCGTGTGAAGCAAGATCTAAATCTGGCACGTCTTCACGTTTAGCCAAACCCAATGGATCTAATTTTGCTTTTTGATGACCACGATTACGATAAGCAGCAATCAGCTGTAAAACGCCAATTTGACGACGTCCATGTTCAGAACTTACGCTACTTTGAACAACAGATTGAACGCGGCTTGAATTGCGACCTAATAAAAGGAATTGCTCACGTACATTGCTATGTGGTTGATCACCTTTAGGGAATTTATCGAAATATTCGCGCCAGTCTGATCCTACAGAATCTGGTGACGTCAAATAATGCTCATAAAGTTCTTCAATATACGCTGCACTGTCAGCGGAAAGTTCAGTGTCAAGACGCAGTGCGTCAGCAACTTCTTGCATTTGTGGACCCATTTCCTATTGCAAAACATTTCAGGATGCTTGTTAAGCGAACCCATGATTAATAATGTCAAATTGGTAATATGACACTAATCCCCCATAAGGCATAAGCCAGCGGGCGTTATCACTACATCAGGACGAACCCAATGTGAACAATGAATCATAACGCCCCTCAGCGGCATCACCATTCATTAAAATACTCGACCCAAATCGAGCAATTTTTTGCAAAATCGACTTAGAAAAAACAACGCGATGCATTAATTTTACTAAAACGACTTCTTTCCTATTTATAAACCTTCTACAGCAGCCAAATGTTGAAAAATTGTACGCAAACCAATAGTTTTTCTACATATAACACTGTGTTAAATCGTAACATGTTCTTTTGTTACACTTGATTTTTTTGACACATACCTCCTATAAACCAGCGAAATACATAGATAAGATTTCCACTTCAGCTATGGTGCTTTATCTGCAATTCAGATTCAATGTAGACCATAGTCCTACACCCTGCACCGCACATACAATAAAAGAGAGCGCAATATTTAAACTGGCCCCCTTCATTCGTGTTACATGATAACATTTTAATGCCAGCCTTGCAGACTCAGTCCGCTGATTAACCGCTGAATTTAAGAAATAAAACAACAACACAACAATATAAAGCGCTCTGCAATTTGCACTCGCACACTTTTTCTACTTTTGATCAAAAATTCAAATTTATCTCGTTACGCTATACTCGGCTTTATGGTTAAAAATCACCATCCAATAAACTAAGGCATAAAAAAAGCCCACCACATTTGGCAGGCTTTTTTTGAAAAAATAAGATTAACCAGCTTGATCTAACAACAAATTACGGATGTGACCGATTGCTTTTGTTGGATTAAGACCTTTAGGACATACTGCAACACAGTTCATAATTCCTTTACAACGGAATAAGGAGAACGGATCATCTAAACGTGATAAACGATCTTGTGTGGCGGTGTCACGCGAGTCAATAATAAAGCGATATGAGTTTAACAATGCCGCTGGACCCAAGAATTTATCTGGATTCCACCAAAATGATGGGCATGATGTTGAACAACATGCACATAAAATACACTCATACAGACCATTTAAGTGCTCACGCTCTTCAGGAGACTGTAAACGTTCCTTAGCAGGCGCTGGCTGATTATTAATCAAGAATGGTTGAATTTTATAGTATTGATCGTAGAACTGATTCATATCTACAACCAAGTCTCTGACCACAGGTAAACCAGGTAACGGACGAATGGTAATCTCGTTTGGTAAATCGTTGAGATTCCACAAACATGCCAAACCATTTTTACCGTTAATGTTCACCCCATCCGAACCACAAATCCCTTCACGACATGAACGGCGGAACGTCAAAGTTTCATCTTGAAGTTTTAATGCCAACAACGCATCAAGCAACATACGATGCTTATCGTTTAACTCTAGTTTAAACGTCTGCATGTACGGTGCTTTATCCTTATCAGGATCATAGCGGTAGATATGAAATGTACGGATACCTCTACTCATCTTAAGTCTCCCAATTAGAATGTGCGTGGTTTAGGTTCAATAGCGTCTACAGTCAATGGTCTGTAACGTACTGGCTTATATTCAAGACGATTGTCTGATGAATACCACAACGTATGCTTCATCCATTCATCATCACGACGACCATACGAGTATGTCGGATGATCTGCAGGCAACTCATAGTCAACTACAGTATGCGCACCACGACATTCTTTACGTGCAGCAGCAGAAATCAAAGTCGCTTTAGCCACTTCATATAGATTTTCTACTTCTAACGCTTCAATACGCGCGGTATTAAAGACTTTAGATTTGTCTTTTAAATGAATGTTACGAACACGCGGTTCAATGGCAAGAATTTGTTTTACACCTTCATCCAACAATGCTTGTGTACGGAATACACCCGCATGGTCTTGAACGATGTCACGAATGGCATCAGCAACATCTTGTGCATTTTCACCCGAAGTTGAATCATCTAAATGATTCATACGCTTCATGGTGTTGACCAAGGCATTATGTGGAACTGGGGTATAGTCATCACCGTGATGTTTAGTCACATAATCAATGATGTGTTCACCGGCAGCTTTACCAAATACCACCAAGTCAAGCAAGGAGTTGGTCCCTAAACGGTTTGCACCATGAACAGATACACAAGAACACTCGCCAATTGCATAAAACCCTTTAACTGGTTTTACATAATCACGATCGGTATTGTTGGTGGTATACGTATCCGTTACTGGATCATAACCTGCTTGTAAAGGAATGGTTTCTGCTGTTGCAGGCACAACCACTTGACCATGAATATTGGTCGGAATACCACCCATTTGATAATGAATGGTTGGTACCACTGGAATTGGCTCTTTGGTGATATCGACGTTGGCGAATTTTTTACCAATTTCAAACACTGAAGGCAAACGCTTCATAATGGTATCTGCACCCAAATGCGTCATATCTAATAAGATATGATCACCTTTAGGGCCACAACCACGACCTTCTTTAATTTCTTGGTCCATTGAACGTGATACGAAATCACGTGGCGCCAAGTCTTTTAAGGTTGGTGCATAGCGTTCCATGAATGGTTCGCCATCTTTGTTGCGAAGGATTGCACCCTCACCACGACAACCTTCGGTTAACAATACTCCAGCGCCAGCCACACCTGTTGGGTGGAACTGCCAGAATTCCATATCTTGTAATGGAATACCTGAACGCGCCGCCATACCCAAACCGTCACCAGTATTGATATAGGCATTGGTTGATGCACGGTAAACACGACCCGCACCGCCAGTTGCAAACAAAGTTGCTTTGGCTTGGAATACTGCAATTTTACCGGTTTCTTGGTCAATTGCGGTTACACCCAGCACATCACCATTTTCGTCACGAATAAGATCAAGTGCGATCCATTCTACGTAAAACTGGGTACCCATTTTCACGTTACTTTGATATAGCGTATGCAGTAAAGCATGACCTGTACGGTCGGCTGCAGCACATGCACGTGGAACTGGTTTTTCACCATAGTTTGCAGAGTGACCACCAAACGGACGTTGGTAAATTGTACCATCGGCGTTACGGTCAAACGGCATACCCATGTGTTCTAATTCATACACCACTTTTGGTGCTTCACGACACATAAATTCACAAGCGTCCTGATCACTTAACCAGTCACCGCCTTTTACTGTGTCATAAAAATGGTAGTGCCAGTTATCTTCTTGCATATTACCAAGCGATGCACCGATACCACCTTGCGCCGCCACAGTGTGCGAACGTGTTGGAAATACTTTGGTAAGCACTGCAACATTCAAACCTGCTTGAGCAAGTTGATATGAAGCACGCATACCCGAACCACCACCACCGACGATAACTGCATCAAAAGTGAGGTGTTCAATGTTTGTATAATCTTCTTTAGGGGTTATTGCGCCCATGATATTTTCCTATCAATTCGCCCAAAAAATCTGGATTGCCCAGATTGCATATGCAAATACAGCAATAATGACTGCTGATGTTAGCACCAAACGTAAGCCTGAAGCCGAAGGACCCATTTGACGTGTAGTCACATAATCTGTGAATACTTGCCACATGCCAATCCACGCGTGTGCAACAAGAGATAAGACCGCCAATAAAGATAAAACCTTCATTGGTAATGTCATCATAAAGCCAAACCACTGTTCATAGTTAAATCCACCATTAAGAAGAATCCAACCAAAGACCACAACAGTATAAACAGCAAGGATCACAGCGCTCACGCGTTGGAGGAACCAATCGCGAGTACCTGAACCCGTTAAACCTGTAGCACTTTTCATTAGAGAACAATCCATACAAATGCTGCAATAATACCGATTGCAGACAAGATCAATGAAATAGTAGCTGCGATTCGACCACTTTGTAGCTCTTCTGCCACGCCCATGTCAGCAATTAAATGTCTAACACCTGCGATAAAGTGGAAAATTAAGCCAGCTACAAATACCCATACGATAAAGCGCACGATGAAGCTACCAAAGATGGCTTGCACTTGTGCAAAACCTTCCGCAGAAGACAAGGATTTGTCTAAAAGCCACAAAAGTACCGGTACGAGTAAAAATACGATGACACCAGATAGACGGTGTAGAATTGATGCAATAGCCACAGGGGATTTTAAGTTTACTTCTAAAACTTGACCCATGGACAAATTGACAGGTCTGTTGCTTTTCACAGCGGGCATCCTGTAAGTAAAAACTCCATCCGGAGTTTGTTGGAATTAATTCGAAGGAAAGCTAGCATTTTTAGGCCGTTGCTATATCTAGCACTGTCTAAAATTAAAACGACAATGAATTATAAAACGCTAATTATTAAAACACAAACAATCACATTTAGCTTTTTAATAAAAAACCATCAAATGAGAATCATTCAAGCAAAAGCACAGGTTTTAACACTTAAAAGGCATTGTAATAAAGCAGCACAGCACCTTGTTTTATATTGATAAAAAGAGAATCAGATGGGCTTTTTTCCATCGCAATAATTAAATTTATTTATTTAGACTAAAGATAAATAATTCTGCTTTATTAACTGTTAATTATTGATTTTCTTGATTTAGTACAAACAAAAATATGATTCATTATTTTTTAAATAAATATACAGTATTTATTCAAGATAAATCAGACCAATATCATGAAATGAAATAACCACTTAGCGAACAAAAAACGCTTTGAGAAAAATCACTCAGGAAAATTAATAACCTTAAACACTACCCTCTCATGGCAAAAAGCTTAAAAAACCAACACCGCAGCTCAGATGAATGAATTAATTTTTAACCAAACAGCACTACTTTTATGATCGGGTTTTTGCTTTTAATCCTGAATACCAAAGTCGCAGATAAAAAATAGAACCCTTACAAGCCATAGCGATTATAATAATTTACTGCACCCGCTCAATTAAGAAATACGCAAGTGACAGAGCTTTTAACCGTTAAAGTTTGCTTATAATTATAAGCGTAGGTATATTTTTTTCTGCCACTTCACAACAATATGTCTTATTATACGGTGTCGGTGCTGCAATTATCCTTAACTTACATATTGGAGTATTCTTGACCCAAGCTCTGCGCAAGTGTCATTTTATCCATAAGTATAATTGACAAAATTTCAGTACTTACTAATCTTATAGCAAATTTTTGATCTGTCTGATTCGCGCTTAAAAGATGAGTACCACGAGTCGGATAAAACATTCACCGGGACAGGAGATCTATTGAATGTCTGAAGCAACTGGCAAAAAAGCCGTTTTACAGCTTGATGGCAAAGAAATTGAATTACCAATTCACAGCGGCACATTGGGCCCAGATGTAATCGACGTTAAAGATATATTGGCCGCAGGTCACTTTACTTTTGATCCGGGTTTTATGGCAACGGCTGCATGTGAATCAAAAATCACATTCATCGATGGTAATAAAGGTGTTCTTTTACATCGCGGTTATCCGATCGACCAACTTGCAACCAAAGCAGATTATTTAGAAACTTGCTATTTATTGCTAAATGGCGAACTTCCAACTGCTGAACAAAAAACAGAATTTGATGCTAAAGTTCGTAACCACACCATGGTTCACGATCAAGTCAGTCGCTTCTTTAATGGTTTCCGTCGTGATGCGCATCCAATGGCCATCATGGTGGGTGTGGTTGGCGCACTTTCTGCGTTCTATCACAACAATCTTGATATCGAAGATGTCAATCATCGTGAAATTACAGCAATTCGCTTAATTGCTAAAGTTCCTACGCTTGCTGCGTGGAGCTATAAATACACCGTGGGTCAACCTTTCGTTTATCCACGTAACGATTTAAGCTACGCTGAAAACTTCCTATATATGATGTTTGCAACTCCTGCAGACAAAGATTATAAAGTTGACCCAATTCTTGCTAAAGCAATGGATCGTATCTTTACGCTACATGCTGACCATGAACAAAATGCGTCTACGTCAACAGTACGCTTAGCGGGTTCTACTGGTGCAAATCCTTATGCATGTATTGCTGCGGGTATTTCTGCACTTTGGGGCCCTGCTCACGGCGGCGCGAACGAAGCTGTTCTGAAGATGCTCGATGAAATCGGCTCTGTAGAAAATGTTGCTGAGTTCATGGAAAAAGTAAAAACTAAAGAAGTTAAACTGATGGGCTTCGGTCATCGTGTTTATAAAAACTTCGATCCACGCGCTAAAGTCATGAAAGAAACCTGTGATGAAGTTCTTGCTGCACTTGGCATCGACGATCCACAACTTGCATTGGCGATGGAACTTGAACGTATTGCGTTGTCTGACGAATACTTCATTAAGCGCAATCTTTATCCAAACGTAGATTTCTACTCAGGTATCATTCTTAAAGCGATTGGTATTCCGACTGAAATGTTTACTGTAATTTTCGCACTTGCACGTACCGTGGGCTGGATCAGCCATTGGTTAGAAATGCACAGCGGTCCTTACAAAATTGGTCGTCCACGCCAACTTTACACAGGTGAAGTGCAACGTGACATCCAAGGTCGTTAATTGCTCACGCAATAACGTCAATAAAAAAACCACCTTTTAAGGTGGTTTTTTATTCTTAAAACAAGTAAGGCTTAGTATGCATAATTATTCTACGTTCGCTGCTGTTTTTGAGCTAAAAATGGAATACAGGCTTCATAGGCCTGACACTGCTGACCCTGTGACTTCCTAATAAAATAGTCTTGTACCATTTGTGCCTGCTGCTCAATGCCATAATGCAAAAATAACTTGCCTTGCTGCATCACGTAATGATATTGACGATCAAACAATGCTTTACGCACCACAGCCAATCCTTGCTGAAGTTGCCAGACATGGGTCAACTCGTGAATCAACCAAGCTTGCTTAACCAAAGACAGTTTTGAAAAATCCTTGCTCCAACTGGCAGGATGAAAATAAATATTACCGTTTGGACTAATGGCATAATTTTTAAGCACCAAACGATGCGCAATAATTTTAATCTTATCCAGTTGCAAATGGGTACCAAAAACAGACTCAGCCAGCTGCTTTTCGCCCAAAGTTAATTGGCGACTGTGTACTTCAAATACATGACTTAAACTCCGAGCAATCCACTTCATTAACCCTGTCCTGTTACGCTGCAAGCACGCTTTATTTTTAGCATTTATTGGTCTCGATTTCCATTGTGCTCTTGCTTAAGTCTTGCCTAAATCTGGATTTTTTTCTGTTTTTCTCTCAACAGATGCTGCAATTCGTATATAGTACTGAATTGCTAATTATTTATTAATATTTCTATTTGTTTGTCGTTACGTACACAGCGTTGAGCCGATAGCCATAATAAATCAGAAGTCTGTGTATGTCCCTATAGGTATAGGATTAAGTTGGAATGAAAAGTTTTAAAATTGCTCTTGCGCAGCTCTCTCCGCAGATTGGCAATATCGAAGTAAATGTGCAAAAAATGCTTGAGCAAATCAATCAAGCTAAACAACAAAAAGCTGATTTAATTATCTTCCCCGAGCTTTCAACTTTAGGCTACCCTGCAGAAGATTTGTTGTTGCGCCCAAGCCTCAACAAACGCATGGAACAAGCCTTTAAAGCCCTAAGCGCGGTTAAAGATATTGTTTTGGTTTTTGGCTTTGTTCATCAAACTGAAGATGCTCAGCGCTACAACTCCGCAGCAGTCATGAAAGACGGACAAGTACTGGGTATTTATAACAAACAAAACCTGCCTAATCACAGTGTGTTTGATGAAAAACGCTACTTTAGCGAAGGTCATCAACATCTGATTTTTGAATATTTAGGGCATAAATTTGGTGTACTGATCTGTGAAGATGTCTGGTCATTAAGCACAGCACAGCAGCTCTCTCAACTTAATGTTGAAACTATTTTAGTATTAAACGCTTCGCCTTACGAAGTCGGCAAACCGCAGCACCGCGTAACCACCATGAGCGAGCTAGCTAAGCAACTTAATATCAGCTTGGTGTATGTCAATCAAGTCGGCGGTCAAGATGATTTGATTTTTGATGGCACCAGTTTCGTTATTAATAATGATGGCCAAGTTGCCCTGCAAGCACCCAGCTTTAAAGAAGGCAGCTACTACGTCGATTATGATGCCACTCAAAAGCATTATAAAACGGCTGAAATTACACCAGTATTAGACACCATGGCTGAAATTTATCAAGCTTTGGTTATGGCGACACGTGATTACATCCAAGGTTGTGGTTTCCCTGGCGTGATTTTGGGTTTATCCGGTGGAATCGACTCTGCATTAACACTGGCCATTGCGGTAGATGCCATTGGTGCAGACAAAGTTCAAGCTGTCATGATGCCGTATACCTATACTGCACAAATCAGTGTTGAAGATGCTGCCGCTCAAGCCAAGAATATGGGCGTCACTTTTGGTATTGCTGAAATTAATCCTATTGTTAACAGCTTCATGCAAACCCTATATCCCTTCTTTGGCAATAGTCCAGCAGACAGCACAGAAGAAAACTTACAAGCGCGCACACGCGGTACGCTTTTAATGGGCTTATCCAATAAATTTGGCAATTTGGTTCTCTCAACCGGTAATAAATCAGAGCTTTCTGTGGGTTATTGCACCCTGTATGGCGATATGGTTGGTGGCTATGCCGTCTTAAAAGATGTGTATAAAACCATTGTTTTTGAATTGGCAAAATATCGTAACAGCATCTCAGAAACACCTGTCATTCCTGAACGTGTGATTACGCGCCCACCTTCGGCTGAACTGCGTCCAGATCAGAAAGACCAAGACTCTTTACCTGCGTATGATGTATTGGATGGTATTCTTTATTTGTATATTGAAGAAGAACTGAGCCAAGATGACATCATCGCCAAAGGCTTTGATAAAGATGTGGTAACCAAAGTGATTCAACTGGTAGACCGCAACGAATATAAACGTCGTCAAGGTGCCATTGGCCCACGTATTAGTTCACGCGCCTTTACCCGTGAACGTCGCTACCCAATCATGAATGGTTGGATTGCAGGTGTCTAAAGCCGAGCTTGCTCAACAGTTTGCTCAAGCGCTTATGCTTGAGCAAACTCGCTTTATCAAACAACAATTATTGGCAGAGCCAAACAATCCTTATTTACACCAGTTTATTCATCAACTTTATCTCTATTCAGATCAAATTTTACTTAAAGACTTTATTCAGCTTCCAGCATTACAACAAGTCATTCAAAAATATGCTTTTGAATTAAACCTAGGTGCAGGACTTTTAGAGTTTATCGGCGTGAGCGCACAAAAGATTCATCAGCTCACGGTGAATAGTGATACGCAAATCAATCAAGTGTTCTCGGATGAGTCTTTTGAATTATGGCTCTCCAAGATTGTTGAATTAGATCAATTACGTCATTATATTCAAACCAATTTAGCGCACAATCCGCACATTAACTATATAAGCTTACAACTGGCCAATCAAATTCTAGAAAGCAACACGCCTTGGCTGGATCACTTACGTAAATTAAAAACACCGCACAGTGGAATAGCGGCTCAAATTTTGAGCTTCATTCAAGATCAACAGCAAAATATTGAACTTAAACTTGAACAACAACTGGCGCACGCCCTCATTAAACAATTGGGTCAACTGATTTTACTTCCCAACCTTGAATTAACTGAAATTATCCTGCAGCTTTGGCTCGATATTAAACACAAAACACTTCAAGAAATATTTTCTCAGTTTCAAGCCATCGATTTTGAAGAATTCTTTGTACTGGTCTATGAAACATGGCGCCAGTTAAGACAAGGTGAATATTTACAGCAACTAATTTTAGATGTAGCAGCAGAGTTTTATGCTTATTTTGCTGATTATCCACTACAAGAATTATTGCAATCAGTCGGACTTACTGAACAAGACCTGCAACAAGAAGCACAGCGTTTTTTACCGTATACCTTACAGAGCTTAGAAAAACAGGGTGTATTAGATGATATTCTCAAACGACTCATCGCACCTTTTTATTACAGCGCTAGCACCCACCAATTCATCGCTCAATACATGCAAGATCAATAGTGATTCCTAAAGTTTTTCATTTAATAAAATATAAAGCATAAAAAAAAGACCACGTCTTTTAGAAAACGTGGTCTATAAAAATGGTGGCTATGACGGGATTTGAACCTGTGACCCCAGCATTATGAGTGCTGTGCTCTAACCAGCTGAGCTACATAGCCATAAACAGTGTGCGCATTATCTAAATTTAACCCCGTAGCGTCAAGCCCTTTGGCTGTCGAACGTTCAGAGTTTAAGCAATTATAAAGATTTTACCGAATATTTAAGATTTATCTAGCAACAACCACAGCAAATTAAGTCTTGGTACTGATTAGGATCTGGATAAAAAACTCACATAAACCACTTTTAAAACAAAATTTCAAATGATTGAGATCATTAATCTTATTTTAAAAAAACGAGCTGATAAAGAGTCTCACGCTCATGGCTTTATCATTGGCTATACTCAATTAAAAATTGATGACAATCCACAATAGACCACACCACAACCACTTTTGCTTTGCTTTTGCTTTTGCTTTTGCTTTTGCTTTTATCAAGCGCCATAGCACAAGCATTAACACAAGCATTAACACAAGCATTAACACAAGCCTAACTGCAGCATTTACTCTCTATGATATTTTCTAAATATCGCAGTCATAAAAATCTTAAGAAATCGAGCAAATATGAACTCATTTAAATTAATCACACTGGGACTAATTATAAGTATCAGTGCAGGCTGTCAAGTCATCTCACCACTGTTTGTCGATTACAATGGTGTACGTCGTGATGTGGCCAAATGGATCAATCATCAGCAACTGCTGAGCATGCAACAAAAAAGAAGCTTGGTGCAACTCAGCAAAGCCCAACAACAACTGTATTACATCGACAAAATCCCAGTAGAGCAAAAATTAGCGCTTGCCACACAAAACCAAATTGCGCTGCACTGCGCACACCAATACCTCAGCGAAAATAAGATCAATCAATTGCAAGAGCTGATCTTTGGTGCAGATAAAAAGCACACTATTTTACAGCAGTATGATCAGCAATTTCCCAAAGTAAAATTAGCCGCCAGTGCAATTCAATGTGAATAAATTAGCAGCACCACAAATTCTAAAGATAAAAAAAGGCCACGTCTTTTAGAAAACGTGGCCTATGAAAATGGTGGCTATGACGGGATTTGAACCTGTGACCCCAGCATTATGAGTGCTGTGCTCTAACCAGCTGAGCTACATAGCCAAAACTGTGCGCGTATTATCTTCACTAACAAGTAGCAAGTCAAGTATTATCACACAATAATTGTAAAAAATTAGTGAAGTGAGCCGATAAGCCGGGTTCTGTCGTGAACGATCATTCCTCTAGGCGTACAATCACTCGTACGCTCAAGCGACCTACCCGAATCCAGCACGGGCCGTGCCTCAGGATTCCTATTTGGTCTTGCTTCTGGTGGGGTTTACCTTGCCGTGAACTGTTGCCAGACACGCGGTGCGCTCTTACCGCACCCTTTCACCCTTACCATCTCTCTAGGTCTCCTTAAAAAGGAGATTGCAAAGATGGCGGTCTACTCTCTGCTGCACTTGCCGTCGGCTTTCGCCGCCCAGGCGTTACCTGGCACCCTGCCCTATGAAGCCCGGACTTTCCTCCCCTGTTTCAATCACGAAGATCTACACAGCAGCGATCGTCTAGCTCACTTCGGGGCGAATCTTATCAAAGTTCTGCACTAATTGCTGAGGTTTTTTTGCGCAATTAGTTTTTTATATTTTTCCAGCAATTGTTCTTGTGATTCTGCATGCGCAGGATCAAGAGGAATACAATCCACTGGACAGAATAATTGACACTGCGGCTCATCAAAATGTCCGACACATTCGGTACATAAATTGGGGTGAATCTCATAAATCAATTCCCCCATATAAATGGCCTCATTGGGACAGACCGGCTCGCATACATCGCAATTGATGCATTCATCGGTGATATATAACGACACGTTACCAACCTTGCTGTTTTTTACGCTTAAAGGCTTCAACCACGGCTTGAGGTACAAACTGGGTCACATCACCATTTAAACGGGCTATTTCACGGACCAAGGTCGATGAAATAAAGGAATATTGTTCTGAAGGAGTTAAGAACACCGCTTCAAAACTTGAATCAAGTCGACGATTCATATTGGCCAATTGAAACTCATATTCAAAGTCCGATACTGCACGTAAACCGCGTAATACAGCTGTTGCTTTTTGTTCATGAAAAAAATTCACCAACAAACCATCAAAACCAACGAACTCGACATTGGCCAAATGACTTAATGAGTGCTGGGCTAAATCGACGCGCTCTTCTAAACTAAAGACTGGATTTTTATGATGACCAATGGCAATGGCCACCACCACTTCATCAAACATTTTCGCTGCACGTGACACCAAATCAATGTGACCATTGGTGATAGGATCGAAGGTGCCCGGATAAATGACGCGAGTTTTAGACATCCATTTGTACTCTAGTTTATTAGGTAGATGTTCATTTTAACAAAAACTTGTTTTTTTAGTGAAGAATCTCCTTAAATTTGAAAAAACTTCACCTTAGGGCCAGTTTAAGGCAAAATGTGGTTAATCTTGGAATATTAGTATTATGTCGAAATCAATCGTAGTTAAAAAAAATAATGGTGGCACGATCGCGCAGAATAAACGCGCACGTCACGATTATTTTATTGAAGAGAAGTTCGAGGCGGGTCTTTCATTACAAGGCTGGGAAGTCAAATCTTTACGCGCGGGTCGTATGACCATTACAGAAAGCTATATTCTGTTTAGAGACAATGAAGCCTTTTTGTTTGGCGCACAGATTCAACCGCTATTGTCTGCATCCACGCATGTGGTGGCTGAAGCGACGCGTACACGTAAGTTGCTTTTGTCACGGCGTGAACTTGAAAAGCTCATGGGTGCAATCAATCAAAAAGGTTATTCCTGCGTACCCCTTGCTTGTTATTGGAAAGGTCGCTTAGCCAAAATTGAAATTGCTTTGGTAAAAGGTAAGCAAATGCATGACAAACGGGCCACAGAAAAAGATCGCGATTGGCAACGTGATAAGGCGCGTATTTTCCATAAATAATTTTTAAGCCATAACAAACAAAAAACCTCCATTTGGAGGTTTTTTAATATACATCTAGATAGTTTAAAATCAGTTTAAACGCGCCACCAACAAGGCCACATGCGCACCAAATTTAGCCGCTGTTTCCAAATCACCTTCCGGTGGGGTGATTTCAGCCGAGGCATTATCAGACTGCGTCATCAAACCCAAAAAACTCGACATACGATTAATATCTTGTGAACTGCGTCCTGTCGGCATAAAAGGTAAGCCTGACCAGAGCATGCCATGTTGCATCGCGAATAAATTAATTTGCTGTAATACCGCAAGTTTATCGCCACTGAGCCCACCGCCATTGGTAAAGCCGGCAGCCAATTTCCCTTGCCAAGTACGCGCCAACCAACGCTTAGAGGATTGCTCCATAAATAGCTTTAAAGCAGAGCTTATGCTGCCCATATAGGTCGGACAGCCAAAAATAAGTGCATCCGCTTGATCTAGCACATCCCAATCTACGTGTTCAACATCCATAAGATGCACTTGAATACCCGTTTTTTGGGCACCCTGAGCAATAACAGAGGCAACCTTTGCAGTATGCCCATAGGCACTGTGATAAACGATTGCGAGAGATTTCGAAGATAAGGACATAGAATAAGGGCAGTAAATTTTCGTTCAGTTTAACAGTTTCAAGTCATAAACACGAATGTTGCCATACGTCCTGTTTGCGCTGTTCGGCGATAAGAAAAATAATCGTCTACTTGTAAATAAGTACATTGCTCACCGCCCAACACCGTTTCAACCCCATGTTGCTGCAAGATATAGCGTGCGATGGCATATAGATCTGCATAAAATTTACTGTCTGTAATACCTGCTTTAAAAGCCGATTGTAGTGCAGGATATTGAGTACAAAAAGCCAGTTTAACCTCTGTACCCACTTCAAAATGCGCTTCGCTAATGGCTGCACCCAACCATGCCCACGTCGGCTGAGTGTGCATATCCGAAATGGTCTGTTCAACAATGCCTTGTGCTAGCCCGCGCCAACCCGCATGCACATTCGCCACTTCTGTGCCTGCGGCATTGCCCAAGACGATTGGCAAGCAATCTGCGGTCATCATCATTAAGGCATGAGCTTTACGCTGGGTAATTAAACCATCGCCTTCTAATGCATCAAAACAAAGCACATCGTCAATCCTGTGACACAGCGTACTGTGGGTTTGACTCAACCATGTAAGCTTATCAACACCAAATACAGCGAACTGTTGCAACAATGCCATGCGGTGCTGTTGCACGCGCTTTACATCATCGCCGACATGCAAGGCCAAGTTAAATCCAGTCAGTTCAACGCGCGCAGTTGGCTGAGTCTGCGCATGCTCAACTTGCGTCTGCCCAACATATACACCCAATGGAAGCCCTTGAACAAATTGCATGTCTGTGTCCTTATTTTAAGCAGTAAGCAAAAATAACTTAATAGGCTTTATTTTCGCTACGCAACACTTCAACCAATTGGTTAAAGTCTTCCGCCCATGGCGCTTCAAACATCATTTCTTCACCTGAACGTGGATGAACCAAACCGAGTTTCACCGCATGTAAGGCTTGACGCTTAAAACCACGCAAGGTATCGGTCAATAGTTCAGATGCACCTGCAGGGACACGAACGCGATTCATATACACCGGATCACCCACTAAGCCAAAACCTAGATAACTAAAGTGCACACGAATTTGATGGGTACGTCCTGTTTCTAAACGAGCTTGTACGCGTGTGAAGTTCTGGAAGCGCTCTTTCACGTTGTAATGCGTAACTGCATTTTTACCACCCGGTAAAATACTCATTTTAATACGATCGACCGGATGGCGTTTAATCGGCTCATCAATAGTACCGCCGGCAATAATATTACCGTAGACCACTAAATCATAAACGCGGTACACGGTTTTCTTAGCCAATTGCTTACTTAAAGCAAACTGCGATTCAAGATTTTTAGCGATGACCAGTAAGCCACTGGTGTCTTTATCAATACGATGCACCAAACCAGCACGCGTCAGCTCTGCCGATTTTGGATAGTGATACAGTAAAGCATTGACCAATGTGCCCGAACCATTGCCCGCACCCGGATGGACAACCATACCGACGGGTTTGTTCACCACGATAATGTCGTCATCTTCGTAGACAATATTTAATGGAATATTTTCTGGCAGACTTTTGGTTTGCACCTCAAGCTCAACATCAAGGCTAAGTAACTCATTGCCTTCACATTTATATTTTGGCTTGACAACGTTACCATTTACCAACAAATGGCCGTCTTTGAGCCACTGTTTCAGTTTTTCACGTGAAAAATCATTCCAAACCAGTGCGGCGACTTGATCAATACGTTGCCCTAAATAGCTTTCATCCAGTTGAAATTGCAACGATAAACGTGTTGCAGTTGAGTCTGAAGTATGGTTATCTGCATCCTCAGAATCATCAAGTAAATTAAAATCAGTTTCAGGTAAATCAGGATTAGAAGATTGTGCTTGACTCATTTGCTCATTCAGACAAAAGTGGTTTAATGGTGCAATTGTAGCTCATTGCCAGTACTAACAGAGGAATTTTTATGTCGTTACCACGTTATAAAATGACAATGCTTGCTTTATCTTTAGGCGTTGCAACGGCAATCGTGGGCTGTAGCAGTAATCCAAAGAAAGAAGTGGTCGATACAGGACCGCAATCTAGCGAGCAAGTTTATATTCAAAAAGCGGAAAAAGCCCTTGAACGTGGCCAATATACTGAAGCAGCCAAGCAGCTTGAAGCCCTAGACACCTACTATCCTACCGGTGACTATACGCAGCAAGCGCAATTAGAGTTGTTGTATGTGAAGTTCCAACAAAAAGATTATGAAACAGCCATTACCCTAGCTGAGCGTTTTATCCGTTTAAATCCGCAACATCCAAATGTGGACTACGCCTACTATGTTCGTGGTGTGGCCAATATGGAACAAAATTATGATGGTTTACTGCGTTATACCTCATTAAAACAATCGCACCGTGATGTTAGTTATTTAAAAGTTGCCTATCAAAATTTTGTCGATTTCATCCGCCGTTTCCCCTCTAGTACCTATGCAGTAGATGCTGCGCAGCGCATGAAGTTTATTGGCAATGAATTGGCTGAAAGTGAAATGAATGCGGCACGTTTTAATATTAAACGTAAAGCATGGTTGGCTGCTATTGAGCGTTCGCATTGGGTGGTTGAGCACTTCCCACAAACCCCACAAGTTCCTGAAGCACTGGCAACCATTGCCTATGGCTATGAAAAACTCGGTGACACGCAAACCGCTCAACAGTATATTGACGTGCTTAAACTGAATTATCCAAATTTAGTGAAAGCCGATGGCAGCGTCAACCTACGTGCAGCACGCAGTGAAGGCAGTTGGATTAACCGCGCCACCTTGGGTATTTTAGGCCGCGAAGCACAGACCTCGAATAGCATGGACCAAGAGCAAGAGATGCAGACCACTGAAAAACGCAGTCTGACCAATCGTTTAAGTTTTGGATTGCTGGATCGCCCAGAAAGTCAAAGCAATATTCCTGCACCAAAAGCCGAAAATGAGTCCAAAGCAAACGCTGAATAAACACGCTTAGCAGTCGCATTTTCATGAAGGGCAAGTTATCATACTTGCCCTTTTATTGTTTTAAGTGCTCAACTTGACCCTTGTGTCTAAAAGGTATACAAGTTCATTTTAAACATCTTCCTGCTTTTAGCTAAAATATAATCCTGATTTAAGTTTAGGTCAGTTATTTATCCCATCAATCACGACTCGATAACATACGTATGGCTATTCCTCAACACACGATTGATCAAATATTAGATCGCACCGATATTGTCGATGTGATTGGTCAACGCGTGAAACTTAAGAAAACGGGTCGCACCTATTCTGGCTGCTGTCCGTTTCATCAGGAAAAGTCACCTTCGTTTCATGTTTATCGGGATAAACAATATTTTCATTGCTTTGGCTGCCAAGCCAACGGTAACGCCATTCGCTTTTTAATGGACATTGATGGGCGTAATTTTGTCGATGTGATGAAAGACTTGTCCAGTCAAAGTGGTATTGAACTTCCCAAAGACAATCAAGACACCAAGCGCCTCTCTTATAAGCGTGAAATTAAACCGACGGCTATAGCGCCTAAAAAGACAGCCACGGCGCCTGAAAACAACAGCAGCGATCAGCCGCCGATAGTGGCCCAACATGATCCGTTTGAAGAGCTTCAACACAATAGTCATCTAGACAGTGAATTTAATCCTCACGATCCATTTATTGCCTTTGAACAAGCTGAGCAAAACAGTACACAAGACGGCAATCTATACGACTTACTGGAAAATATTGCACTGTATTATCAGCAGCAATTACCACGCAGCCAAACGGCGCAGCAGTATTTTAGACAACGTGGTTTAAGCATTGAGACCATTCAATACTGGCGTTTAGGCTATGCGCCGGAAGATTGGCAGCATCTAGAAAAAGCGTTTCCCTACGATATTGAAGGCCTCAGACAACTGGGCTTAATTCGCACCAGTGACAATGGCCGTGATTTTAACTTGCTGCGAGATCGGGTCATTTTCCCTATTCGCGATGCCAAAGGTCGTGTAGTCGGTTTTGGTGGACGTGCGCTCAATGACGAGATTAAACCCAAATATATTAACTCGCCCGATTCTGAAGTTTTCCATAAGAATCAATTGTTGTATGGACTCTATGAAGGTCGCAAGCAAAAAGCACAAGACTGGTTAATGGTCGAAGGCTATATGGATGTGATTGCATTACAGCAAGCCGGCATCTATGGGGCTGTCGCAACATTGGGCACAGCCAGTAACACCGATCATTTAACCATTTTATTTAAACAAAATAGCCGAATTACCATTGCCTTTGATGGCGATGCCGCTGGACAAAAAGCCGCCAGACGTACCTTAGAGATTGCACTGCCGTTACTCAGTGATGGCCGTGAGTTGAAGTTTTTTGTCCTGCCGGATGATCAAGATCCAGACTCTTTAATCCGCCGTGAAGGGCTTGAAAATTTTAATCGCCTGCTACAACAAGCACCGCTGTTGTCCGACTTTGTTTTTGCTCACCTCAGTCAAAATCATGATGTCAGCAAGCCCGAAGGTAAAAGTCAGGTGATGGGCGAATTACGCCAATTGACAGAGTTGCTACCAAAACACGGCTCATATCGCTACTTATTGCAGCAATTTTTTAGGGAAAAATTAGGGTTTAATCGCAAATGGCAACCGCAAGTCAACAATGATGCCTCTTTAAGTTTCAGCACCAAAATTGATGCCGAACAATACGTGATTGCCATTTTAATGAATCATCCGTATCTATATATTCATTTTGAACCGCTACGCGCCTTAATTTCTCACGATCAATTGTTGTTTAAGATTCTAAATATTTTTAATTGTATTTTTGATGACTTACCGGATGATCCAGAGCTTTCTCAATATTATATTTTGGGCGCTTGTGCCAATCATCATCATGACTTACAGCATATTTTATTAAATACGCAAATCAGTGATTACACAGCATCACCTGAACAAGCAGACAAACTGGCAGAAGATTTTTCAATTAAATTGCAATACCAGTGTTTACAGCAAAAAATTAAATCGAAGAAATTTACCAGCATTGCTGAAATGCGCAATCTGAAACAACGTATTTATGAAATTGACTGTAAACGTTCACTCAGCTTATTAGAAGAATAATCAAAAGCTTGCTAGAAAAAAATCTTCTGCTTTAAACCTTAGTCATTATGGCCATGTTTGATTTTACGGCGCTTAGTCAATATTTCACCCAAATCATCGCGCATCGATTCAAAATAACTCGGGTCTTCAGCTTTAGCCGCTTGGCGCAGTAAAATCGAGGTGGGATGCAATAATTTTTGTGTTAAACGATAGGAAAATTCTTGTAGCACTTGTTGCGGATCTTCACCCTGACTCATTCGCTGCATAGCCAATTGCTGTTCTTCTTGGCGTAAGGCTTCGCCTTGTTCACGATAGGCATGGATGGTGCTGCCGGCATGTTTGACTTTTTGCTGCGTCACCAATTCAGTGGCCAATTGATTGACCATGACTTCAGCTTCAACCGCTGCCTGACGACGCTGCGCCAAGTTATCGTTAATGACACTTTGTAAATCATCCACGCCATACAAATAGACGCCATCGAGTGATTCAACTTTAGGTTCAATATCACGCGGTACAGCCAAATCCACCAATAACATTTGTTGGTAGCGGCGTTTTTTTAAAGCCTTTTTAACATCTACATACGAAATAACTTGATGCAAACTTCCGGTACAGCTACAAATCACATCGGCGCGATATAAATTTTCGGCCAACGCTGCAAATGGAATAATTTCGACATCCACTTGATGGGCAATATCAGCGGCTAAACGCTCGGCACGTGCAGAAGTACGGTTACAAATCAGCACCTTGCCCACACCCATTTCAGCCAAATGTTTGGCTACGAGGCTATTCATCTCGCCTGCAGCCACCACCATGACCGTCAATTTTTCAGGTTGACTAAACACTTGTAGCGCAAGCTGTGCCACAGCATACCCCATGGAAACGGCATGACTACCCACTGCCGTTTCAGAGCGCACCCGTTTGGCGGCATAAAAAGCATATTCAAAAATGCGGTTTAAATCACTCGACACCGTCTGTGCCTCTTTGGCCAGCACCAACGCAGATTTAACTTGCCCTAAAATTTGCGGCTCACCTAACATCAGTGAATCCAATCCACTGGCCACACGCATCAGATGCGTCATGGCCTGTGCATTTTCATAACGATATACATGATTAAACAATTGTTTAACATCTAAACCATTTGCTTGGGCGAGCCAATTCATTACCATGTCTGCATCATCAGATATGGCATAGACTTCAGTTCGGTTACATGTAGAGACCACGACCATATCATTCAATTCATGATGCTGGCTTTGCTTGGCAAGCAGTTGCGTTAACTTTTCAGGGTTAAAGGCAATTTGCTCACGTAGTTCTACAGAAGCGGTTTGATGGTTGACACCCAATGCAAAGAAAGACATATCAGATCATCATTTCGCTAAATTTATGCTATTGTGCAATATTGGTGTCATAAAAAGCATTACTTGGATCAAGAAAAATTGCGTCAAACAAATAGCCGAATAAGCGGCGCGACAATTAAGCAATATTCTACCACATTCTTACTTGTGGGGAGCATGGCTACTAGTGTTCATATTAGAGCATCTGGAGATATTTACCATGCCAATTCAAACTATAATGCTATACAGCAAAGCATGGTCGCAGAATTTGCCCTGACCAACCATGATGTTGCTACAGCATTACACAACTACACCGTGCTGGCAATTAAAAGCAACTCCACCATGGTCAAGCAGCGCGCACTCAATATTGCCTTAGAACAAAATGACTTAAAAGCGGCGCTCGACATTGCCACCCATTGGGTGGTGCAAGAACCTACCGATGTACCGGCTTTATTTTATCTATCGCATATTGCCTTAAAAGCCCATGAATATGAACTGGCCTCAGAGACTTTAGATAAAATTTTAAAAATTGATCCTGATGCAGATTTAGAAAAAATTCTGGCAGGAATTACCCCTGAACAAGCGGATGACCGTGATTTTTTGCTTGCCGCCTTACACGCCAGCAAGCAGCGGAATAATCCTTCGGTATTGTTACTTATTGCGGGGATAGAGGCGCAAAATGGACAATTCGAGCAAGCACTTGTCACAGTCAATCGTGCACTGAAAAAACGGCCAAAAGTTACAGGTTTCATCCTCATGAAAGCCAACTTATTGGCCGCCATGGGCAATGAAAAAGACACCTTAAAATGGTATGCAAGATCCAGCTATAAGCACAAGAGTAACTTAGAGGTGCGTTTAGCTGAGGTTAAATATTTAATTAAAATCAATCAGTCCAAACTCGCATTAGATAAACTAGAAGATATTTTAAAAAAATGGCCACAAGAAGATGAAGCGCTATTTATTGCCGGTCTAACCAGTATTGACTTAGAAGAATATGAAAAGGCAGAACGCTTTTTAGTTGAACTGCGTTACTCAAATCAATATCAGAACGAAGCTTATTATTATCTAGCAGTCAATGCAGAGCGAAAGCAGCACTTTGAAACTGCAAAAGCCTATTATCGTTTGGTGGATGGCAGCTTATATACGGTCTCGCGCCGCAATATGATTAATATTTTTGCAGAACAAGATAAACTCAGTGATGCCCTGCGTTTTTTAACCCAAGAACGTGTTAATTATCCGCAACAGGCCAGTTTTCTGTATCAAGCGCAAGCCGATATTTTAAAGCGAATGGGCAATAAAAAAGCTGCTATGCGCCTATTAGATGAAGCCATTAAAAATATTTCAGATGATCCCGAGCTAATTTACTCAGAAGTTTTATTGCTGGATGCTTATCAAGACAGAGATAAACTGGATAAATTATTAAAAAAACTTCTCGAGATTGAACCGAACAGCCCCACTTATCTCAATGCCTATGCCTATACCTTGGCCTTGCAAAATAGACGTTTAGATGAAGCGCGGCAATACGTGGAACATGCTTTAGAACTGGCACCTGAACAAGCTTCTATTTTAGATACTTTGGGCTATATTAGCTTTTTACAAAATGATTTTAAAACCGCAGCACGGGTATTGGAAAAAGCCTATGACAGTAGTCACAGTATTCAAATTGGCGTGCGCTATGCCAAAGCGCTGTATATGCAAGGTGATTTAACCAAATTCAGTACGGTGTTACAACAATTGCAAACAAAACATCCCAATGATCCGCAATTAGAGCAATTAAAATCATTATTGTTAACCCCTCACCTAAAAAAGAACTCCTGACCTTTATGCGTATTTTTTCAAAAATCAGTTTAACTGTAATTGCAACCAGCACCCTGATCTTAAGTGGCTGTCAGCCGTATACTCAGCCACAATCTCAAAATATCGCTCAGATTCCAGAAGCGCCGAATAGTTTTAATCTTCAAGGTAAAATTGGAGTTAAAACGCCGGCGCAATCTGGTAGCGCTTTTTTTACTTGGGTACAGCAACAACAAGAATTTGATATTGAGTTAAGTGGCATTTTAGGCGTCGGTAAAACGCAAATTACCGGCAAACCCGGCGAAGTCAGCTTAAACAGTGCCAAAACTGGCTTAATTGAAGCAACCACGCCAGAAGAACTATTAGAACGTGCAACCGGCTGGCAAGCACCCATTACCCATTTAGTCGACTGGATTCAGGCCAAACCCGCGACAAGTCAGGCGAAAATTAGTAAAGATACCCATAATCGTCCCACTCAGTTTTTAGAAGCAGGCTGGACGGTGGATTTAAGTTATAACGATCAAGCGAAATTACCCAATAAGCTAATTTTAAAGCAAGCGCTTGAATCAGGTCAGGAAAACCGTATTACCATGGTGATCCAAAATCGTTAATTTTTAAAAGTTTAAAATCCTATGATCCGTGTTCCCTCTCCTGCCAAGCTTAATCTGTTTTTGCATATCACTGGTCGTCGTGAGGACGGCTACCATGAATTGCAAAGTATCTTTCAATTGATTGATTTAACCGACTGGTTGCAATTCACCCAAACAGTAGATTTAGATATTTCAATTGCGGGGTTAGACAGCGTCGATTTAGAGCACAATCTGATCTACAAAGCCATCAACCTGTTAAAGCCCTACGCACAGAAAATAAGCGGACTGCTCATTGCTATAGAAAAGAATATTCCAATGGGTGCAGGACTCGGCGGCGGCTCATCTAATGCCGCCAGTACCTTAATTGTGGTCAATCAACTGTGGCAATGTGGGTTAACTACTGAACAGTTGGCAGTATTAGGGCTACAACTTGGCGCGGATGTGCCGGTTTTTGTATATGGCCGCAATGCATGGGCAGAAGGCATTGGTGAACAATTAACATTCATAGACTTAGATCAAAAACAATACATTGTGCTAAAACCTGACTGTTTTATCAGCACTCAATTGCTTTTTTCACAAAAAACATTGACAAGAAACACGAAGCCATCTACATTTTGCGCCTATCAGTTAAAGCCTTTTAACTTTGGAAATAATTTTACCGCTTTGGCGGCAAGTTTATATCCAGAAGTAAATGAAGCTCTGCAGTATCTCAATCAATTTGGGACTGCAAAACTTACAGGTACAGGTGCTTGTGTTTTTGCTGAAGTAACGCGTAATATGAAAATTGATGAGATTTTAGCCCATTCACCTTGTAAAGCTTACTTGGTTAATAGTCTAGATGAATCACCATTACGTCATTTACAAGTTATGTGATAGGGGCGTCGCCAAGTGGTAAGGCACCGGGTTTTGATCTCGGCATCCGTTGGTTCGAATCCAGCCGCCCCTACCATTATTACATCTGTAGATTACTGTATTAGGGGTATCGCCAAGTGGTAAGGCACCGGGTTTTGATCTCGGCATCCGTTGGTTCGAATCCAGCTACCCCTGCCATTTTCTCAAAAAAGATAGAACAAATTTTAAGGCTTGATTTGTTAATATACCCTGACATAGAGCATTAAAAATATTAAAGTTCTGCCGCATTAGGGGCGTCGCCAAGTGGCAAGGCACCGGGTTTTGATCCCGGCATCCGTTGGTTCGAATCCAGCTTCCCCTGCCATTTAAACAAGAGTTTAAGTAAAAATTACAGTGATCAAATTTAGGGGTATCGCCAAGTGGTAAGGCACCGGGTTTTGATCTCGGCATCCGTTGGTTCGAATCCAGCTACCCCTGCCATTTAAACAAGTGTTTAAGTAAAAATTACAGTGATCAAATTTAGGGGTATCGCCAAGTGGTAAGGCACCGGGTTTTGATCTCGGCATCCGTTGGTTCGAATCCAGCTACCCCTGCCATTTTCTCAAAAAAGATAGAACAAATTTTAAGGCTTGATTTGTTAATATACCTTGACATAGAGCATTAAAAATATTAAAGTTCTGCCGCATTAGGGGCGTCGCCAAGTGGTAAGGCACCGGGTTTTGATCTCGGCATCCGTTGGTTCGAATCCAGCCGCCCCTACCATCTATTCCAAACATTCCAACCGCCAAGGGTGCTTCATGCCCAATCTTGTCGTTTTTAGTGGAACCGCACATCCACAATTCGCTCAAAAAGTTGTAAGCCACCTGCACATTCCTTTAGGTGCAGCATCTGTAGGTCATTTTTCTGACGGTGAAATTGCTGTCGAAATTACTGAAAATGTTCGTGGTAAAGACGTATTTCTTGTTCAGCCAACTTGTGCACCAACGAATGACAACCTTATGGAAGTCCTCGTTATGGCTGATGCATTACGTCGTGCAAGTGCAGGTCGTATTACTGCTGTCATCCCTTACTTCGGATATGCTCGTCAAGATCGTCGTCCTCGTTCAAGCCGCGTGCCCATTACTGCCAAAGTTGTAGCAGATATGCTTACAACGGTAGGAATTGACCGCGTTGTGATGATCGACCTTCATGCTGACCAAATCCAAGGTTTCTTCGATATTCCTGTAGACAATATCTACGGTACTCCTGCGTTACTTGCTGATTTACGTCAACAGCAACACCATAATCTTATGGTTGTTTCTCCTGACGTTGGCGGTGTAGTACGTGCGCGCGCTGTGGCTAAACAAATGGGTGATATCGATCTTGCAATCATTGATAAACGTCGTCAAAAAGCGAATGAATCACAAGTGATGCATTTGATTGGTGATGTCAAAGATCGTGATTGTGTGATTGTGGATGACATGGTCGATACTGCCGGTACTTTGTGTAAAGCTGCTGAAGCATTGAAACAATTCGGTGCTCGCCGTGTCGTTGCTTATGCAACACACCCTGTACTTTCTGGTAAAGCACTAGAGAATTTGAAAAATTCTGTACTCGATGAATTGGTCGTGACAGATACTATTCCACTTTCTCAAGAAGCATTAGAAATTGGCAAGATTCGCCAAGTTTCAGTGGCCAGTATGGTTGCCGAAACAATTCGTCGTATTAACAACGAAGAATCTATTAGCGCAATGTTCGATAGTTATCTATAAGCGCAAAATTTTTAAAGCTCTGCCGTTAAACGCAGAGCTTTCTATCACTGAACTGGTCGAAGGTTCAGTCAATTAAACTCAATGAGGAAATGTCATCATGGCAAACTTCGTATTAAATGCAGTAGCTCGTGACGAATCAGTACAAGGGAAAGGTTCGAGCCGCCGCCTTCGTCTTCAAGCTAAAGTTCCAGCAATCATCTATGGCGGCGAAGCTGCTCCAGTAACTGTAACTTTAGAACTTCGTCAACTTGTTAAAGCACTTGAAGATAACAAATTCTTTGAAGAAGTTATCGAAATCCAAGTGGGCGACAAAGTTGAAAGCGTTAAAATCCAAGCTTTACAACGTCACCCAGCTAAAAATACGCCTATGCACGCTGACTTTAAACGCGCATAAGTGTTGACGGTATAATTAGTGTCAAAACTTTCGCTAATTGTTGGTTTGGGCAATCCTGGTAAGGAATATGCCCAGACCCGCCATAATGCAGGCGCTTGGTTCGTTGAACGCCTAGCAGAACAATATGGCATTGCCCTTAAAGCCGATCCTAAATTCTACGGAATCAGTGGTCGAGGTAATATTGAAGGTCAAGACGTTCGTCTTTTGTTACCTACAACCT
The DNA here is from genome assembly GCF_000816495.1 of Acinetobacter harbinensis. Lineage (GTDB taxonomy): Bacteria > Pseudomonadota > Gammaproteobacteria > Pseudomonadales > Moraxellaceae > Acinetobacter > Acinetobacter harbinensis. Next base: position 1,127,512 of record NZ_JXBK01000001.1, on the reverse strand, counting down.
TTATGAATGCCTCTGGTAAAAGTGTTGTCCCCTTCGCAAAATTCTATCAAGTTAACCCTGAAGCCATGTTAATTGCACACGATGAACTGGATATGGATCCAGGTGTCATTCGCCTAAAAACAGGCGGTGGTCACGGTGGACATAACGGTTTACGCGATATTGTGCCGCATCTGGGTGCCAACTTCCATCGCCTACGTGTTGGTATTGGTCATCCTGGTTCAAAAGAACGCGTGTCCGGTCATGTGCTCAGCAAAGCCCCAAGCAGTGAACAAAATTTAATGGATGATGCGATTCATCACGCTTTATCGCGCATTAAATTACTGGTTAGCGGTGAAATACAACAGGCTATGAATCAAATCAACGCCTACAAACCAAACTGATCATTCTACAATTATTCAATAATCCTACTTGCCATGCTGCTTTTTTCAGAGCAAAATGCGTTTTCTGTGGATTAGCTACCCCGTAATAAGTAATTGATTTAACCATAAGATAAAATCTTAGGTCGACTAAGGAGACGCCAGCTATGCTATCTCGTTTATTAAAAGCAAAAATTCACCGTGCAGTAGTGACCCATGCAGAACTTCATTATGAAGGTTCATGTGCTATTGATGGCGTTTTATTGGATTTAGCTGGTATCCGTGAATACGAAGAAATTCATGTTTGGAATGTCACCAATGGTAAACGTTTTACCACCTACGCCATTCGTGGTGAAGAAAAATCCGGTATTATTTCAGTGAATGGTGGCGCAGCTCATCAAGCTGATGTAAATGACTTATTAATTATTGCGACTTTTGGTGATTTTACCCCAGCTGAAGCAGATGCGCATAAACCACGTTTGGTCTATGCCAACCCGAACAATACCGTCAGCCATACCGCAAACTGTATTCCGGTTCAAGTCGCTTAAAGCAATCAACAGATTCAAAAAGCTCGCACTTGGCGGGCTTTTTTATGTAGGTTAAATCATTAAAATATGCTGCAAAGAACATAAAAATTAAGATAATTCATTCTTCTTGCTTTAACAGCATTGGGTCTTTATCTGCTTTTCATGCGATTCACATACCCAGTTCAGTGCTTTATTTAGCGTAATAGCTCAAAAACAGCATAAAGTATTTTAATCCTCTTCGAGCATATGCCGTAGATTATGATGAATGCCATCTGCACGTAAAAAAGCGAAATCGTAACTTGCTGTCGCCAAGGCCAGTACGCGGCGCTCGAACTCTTGCCAAATGCCTTTTACTTGCTGACTATGAATACCCAAGCCACTTTCTTCGGCAAGATGTTTATTCTTTTCACACAGTTTAAGCGCATGATAGAGCTTACGCCCCTTCGATGCATCCTCACGAAAACGAACCCGCTTTGATAAAATAAAACCGTGTACATGACGCAAATCAGCCAAAGGCAACATCGGGATTAAAATTTGATCAAGCTGTGCATCTAACCGCAGCCACACCACGCTGTGCTGCTCTATGGTATAGGTATTCCACTGAATCACTTCATGATTAAAACGCCGGCAGCCACGACAAACAGCATCACCAAAGACTGTCGAACAGCGTCCGACACAAGGGGTTAACGAGGCAATTCGACGCTCAGTACTCACCTTGCGCTCCCATTATGTACACCATGACCAAAATCATCCTATCAAATCAGATTAAAGCTAAAATTCACCACGAATCGCTCATGTTTATGTCGGACTTAAAAACCATATATTCGTTATGGTTTTCTCGCTTATTCATACAATTCACGTTAAAATACGCGCCTTGAATTTTGTCCTATCATAATACATTTGGAGTCTCCATGAACGCTACTGTAGAACAGCTTGCACCTGTAGAACAGCAAGCGACCACAAGTTGGGTTGTTGCCGCGCTATATCAATTTAAAGAAGTTCAAGATCCTACCGATCTTCAACAACGTCTTTTAGACTTGGTCAACAGCATTAATTTGTGTGGAACTCTGATTGTAGCCGGTGAAGGCATTAATGGTACTGTGGCGGGTGATCGCGATGCAATCGATCAAATTCATCAATTTTTGCTCAATGAAGGCTTTAATAGCCTAGAGTACAAAGAATCTCATAGTGATGAAAAGCCTTTTCGTAAAATGAAAATTAAGCTTAAAAGTGAAATTGTCACTTTAGGCGTTGAAGTTAAACCACGCGATTTGGTCGGTCACTATTTAGATGCCAAAGAGTGGAATGATTTAATTGCCCGCGATGATGTGATTTTAATTGATACGCGCAACGATTACGAATATAAAGCCGGCACCTTTAAAGGTGCGCTCGATCCTAAAACAGAAAGCTTTCGTGAATTCCCTGAATATGTAAAACAAAATCTTGAGCAACATAAAGATAAAAAGATTGCCATGTTTTGTACCGGTGGCATCCGCTGTGAAAAATCGACCTCATTGCTGTTACAAGAAGGTTTTGAAGAGGTCTATCACTTAAAAGGTGGGATTTTAAAATACTTAGAAGAAACACCAGCCGCTGAGAGTATGTGGGAAGGTGAATGTTTCGTGTTTGATGGTCGTACTGCGGTCACTCACGGGGTTGAAGAAGGTCAAAACATTAAATGTCATGCCTGTGGTTGGCCTTTATTGCCTGAAGAAGTACAGCTTACCAGCTATGAGCATGGAGTTTCGTGCAAGCACTGTATTGAAAAAACCAGCGAGAAACAAAAAGAAGGTTTTCGCATGCGTCAGTCGCAAATTACTGCGGCTAAACGTAAACGTCTCTAAGCCTCGAAATTCGCTCTTGCTAACAAAGCCCTTATAGAGGGCTTTTTTTGTTTACCTAAAAACAACAATAGATAAAAAATATTACCAATTCTCACTATTAATGTATACCAAGCGCTTAATAATTTGCTAATGTGTGACTTAAATCACAAATAAAAACTAACTTATTAATATATAACGTGAAAAAGGAATTAAATCATGCTCAAAACAATATCTAATTCAGCTGAGAATATGAGATCGTCCTCGCGTGTACATGATGAAAATAATCAAAAAATACAACAACTCAAAAATAGTTTAAATCAAGAATCACATTTATTTATTGTGACTTTAGGTGCAATAATTGGCACAATTTTTTCTTTGTTTATTGCCTATCATCTGACAGAAATTAATCTAGGAATTTATGCTTTACTCAGCATTATTCCTTTGGCGTTGTCTTATAGCTTAAGAAAAGTCTATATCCATACGTTGGTACATAGCCAAGAATAAACGGTTTAATTTTAGATTGACGTTTACCACACTCTAAATAGTCTTTAGGATAGGTTAGATACCTTTATCATTGTATAACCACATGAATCTAACCCAGTGGATTACATCCATTATGGAACAATTGGGCTACTTCGGGATTGCCCTGTTGATGTTTCTGGATAATATCTTCCCTCCCATTCCATCTGAAATTATTATGCCATCGGCCGGATACACTGCCTCACAAGGCCAGTTATTGTTGGTGGGTGTCGTGATTGCCGGTTGCATCGGCTCACTTATTGCTGCTGCATTGTTGTATTGGGTGGGTTATACCTTCAATCATGAGCGTATTTTTCGTTTTGTAGATCGCTATGGAAAATTCTTATTTTTAAAATCGGTGGATGTCAAAAAATCACTCGACTGGTTTGAACAGTACGGCCATCGGATTGTATTTTTTGGACGCATGATTCCTGCTGTACGCTCCTTGATTAGTATTCCTGCCGGCATGAGCCACATGCCTTTTTGGAAATTCATGTTCTATAGCAGTTTAGGTACCATTATTTGGACCACATTCTTGGCCAGCGTAGGTTTTTATTTTGGTGAAAACCAAATTCTGATGCAGCAAATTTTTAGTCAAGCCAGCTATATCATCTTGAGCCTTTTGGCAATTTTTCTACTGTGGCTTGCTTATCGCCGATATCGTCATAAAAGAAAGTCGTTTTAATATTTTCATTAAATTTGGTTTGGGGCTTTAGATTCATGAAACATTATCTGGTTTATTTTGCTGCTGTTTACAGTTTTGCATTGCTGCTGCTGGGTATTTTATTTAGCTTATTAAACTTAAATACCTCAATCAGTATACCCACGCTGATTGCTGCTGGATTTATCACGGCCGGCCATTTTGTTAAACGCGAACAACGACGTCCAAGTGATGATGAAAGAATTCAACTGATTTGGAGTTGTACTATCACGTCTTTGATTATTACCAGTCTGGTATTGTTCTTCTACAGCTTACTGAGTCCTGCTACCTCCAATATTCTAAATGTGGTTAAAAGCACCAATATTATTTTGATTGCCATAATGATGCTGCTGCTTATTTTGGTTCATGCAGCGGTATTTTTTGTCAGCTTTGGTTGGTATGCCAATCGCTGTGCACAAAAGCTAAATGTATAAATAAGCCATAAAAAAACACCTCGATTGAGGTGTTTTTTTATGGCAATAAATTAAGCAGGTGTGTGATACATCAAATAAATTTCATTTAAATTGTCTGGAATTTCTTCAGCAATTTCATCCATCAATTCGCCATTGCGACGGAAAGATTCCATTTGTGGATCTTCATCATCTACACCACTAAAGACCATCATTGGCAGGGTTAAATCAACCAACTGTTCTTCATATTCAGGCGTGAACCATGCATCTTCGTTTAGGAACATTGCGTCAACAAAGCCAACACTCCAATCACCTAAGCTTGATTCAACAGATGCTTCTTCAATTTCAAAAGGAAAAGCAATGCCTTCTTCATTGGCTAAATTTTGACGAATAGCCTCTAACCATGCGTGCACTTGTGCCAACATCTCTGCAGGAACTTTCTTTTGATTATTATCGAAAAGTTCATCGAGCCATTTATCAAAAGTTGGGCCAACGGCAATTGCACATAAAAAACCATGAGTGGCTGCAAAATCTAGACCATGCTCATTTTGGTCGCCATCTAGATATTCGCTCAATAGGTCTAAATTTAAAGCACTCATTTAAAATCCAAATTCAATAAAATAACTGCGCCTAGCATAACATTTTAACGGGCTATGCTAAATCACAATTTAGTCTTCTTCATCGTCAAAATCGTCATCATCTAAATCGTAATCAAAATCTTTCAGTTGGCGCTCTAAACGACGTTGTGCAAGTAGATCGTCAATCAGTCGACGCTTCTCTAAAGACTCTTTGGCTGTAATTTTGCTCGAAACTTCATCAAAGCTAACTTCATCTTCACTGAAGCTTTCCTCTAGTTCAAAATCTGTAGAAGACACTAAAACCACCTCATGGTGAAAAAAAGTAAATGGGTCTAGGCGCTATTTATCTCTGTTCGGAATTCTTGTCAAGTTTTTTTTAATTTTTTAGCCTATAAATTCAATTTATGCCGGTTTTAAGCCCGGAATATGCTGTATTGATAAGTGTTCAAAATTGCTTTAAATTAATTGTATTTTAAAGAGATTGTGCGGATAGGGCTTGAAAAAGAAAAATCCAACCCAATATCGAGAATAGCTATTAAATCAAAGTCATATTTTCAATACGACACTTGAGCAAGCAATGGCCAAGACTATTTTAAGCGGATTGTGCTATCATGCACGGTTTTTCACTGCCCCAGATTCAACGAAGAGTAAGCAAAGATGAGCGATAAAACTTCCCCTACTTCGCAAGTAGCGGCTCTGATTAGCCGAGGCAAAGAGCAAGGTTACTTAACTTACGCTGAGGTTAACGATCATCTCCCAGCCTCGATCACTGAAAGCGAACAGATTGAAGACATTATTCAAATGCTTCAAGACGTCGGCATTCCGGTACACGAACGTGCACCAGAAGCTGATGACACCATGTTCGACGGTAACAATACCGAAGCCACTGATGAAGTTGCTGAAGAAGAAGCTGCTGCTGTTCTTGCCTCTGTTGAAAGTGAGCCAGGTCGTACAACCGATCCTGTGCGCATGTATATGCGTGAAATGGGTACGGTCGAACTTTTAACACGTGAAGGCGAAATTAGTATTGCCAAACGTATTGAAGAAGGTATTCGTGACGTTCTGCATTCTATTGCCTATTGGCCGAATGCGGTTGAAGTGGTGCTTAAAGAATATAATGATGTCAGCCTAGGTGAGCGTCGTCTTGCTGATATCTTATCGGGTTATTTAGACCCAGAATCTGATGAAGTTATTCCAGAAGTTATCGAAGAAGAAGTTGAAATCGTCAAAAAAGACGAAAAAGCCACCAAAGACGTTAAACTCGATGATGACGAAGAAGAAGAAGCTGAAACGGAAGATGAAACGGAAGGCGAATCAGGTCCTGATCCAGAAATTGCCCGTATGCGTTTTACCCAGTTAGAAGATACCTGGAAAGTCACCAAAGCCGCGATTGAAAAACATGGTCGCAACAGCAAGCAAGCAGAAGAAGCACTTGAAGCAATGGCATCTGTGTTTATGATGTTTAAATTTACCCCACGTTTATTTGATATTGTGGCTGAAATGATTCGCGGCACGCACGAACAAATTCGTACTTCTGAACGTGAAGTGATGCGTTATGCTGTACGTCGTGGTCGTATGGATCGCACCCAATTCCGTACCTCGTTCCCCGATCAAGAATCCAACCCAGCATGGTTAGACGAACAAATTGCCAAAGCACCTGCTGAGCAAAAAGTTTATTTAGAAAAAGTACGTCCTGATGTCTTGGCGTTCCAACAAAAGATTGCCGATATTGAAAAAGACTTGGGTCTAACCGTTAAAGATATTAAAGAAATCTCGAAACGTATGGCAGTCGGTGAAGCCAAAGCGCGTCGTGCGAAGAAAGAGATGGTGGAAGCCAACTTACGTTTGGTCATTTCAATTGCGAAAAAATACACCAACCGTGGTTTACAGTTCCTCGACTTGATTCAAGAAGGCAACATCGGTTTGATGAAAGCCGTGGATAAGTTTGAATACCGTCGTGGTTATAAATTCTCAACCTATGCGACATGGTGGATTCGTCAGGCAATTACCCGTTCAATCGCCGACCAAGCACGCACCATTCGTATTCCAGTACACATGATTGAGACCATTAACAAAATCAACCGTGTGTCACGTCAACTTCTTCAAGAAATGGGCCGTGAGCCAACCCCTGAAGAATTAGGCGAACGTCTGGAAATGGATGAAGTTAAAGTACGTAAAGTACTTAAAATTGCCAAAGAACCGATTTCGATGGAAACTCCAATTGGTGATGATGAAGATTCGCATTTGGGTGACTTTATTGAAGATGGTAATATCACCTCTCCAATTGATGCAGCGACCTCAGAAGGCTTAAAAGAAGCCACACGTGAAGTGCTTGAAAACTTAACTGAACGTGAAGCCAAAGTATTGAAAATGCGTTTTGGTATTGATATGCCAACCGATCATACCTTGGAAGAAGTCGGTAAACAATTTGATGTAACGCGTGAACGTATTCGTCAAATTGAAGCCAAAGCATTACGTAAATTGCGTCATCCATCGCGTTCGGAGCATTTACGCTCATTCTTAGAAAATGACTAATTTTTAAGAATAGCCATGGGGACTTGAAAAGTTATTCATGAACCCCATTTATTATTCAAGACACACAACGCCTGCATCAGCAGGCGTTTCAGATAAAGGGGTCGACTATGACCATGTTAGACCGTACACCGTCTCGTGAACTACGAGAAGATCTTTGGGTTTTCCCAATGGATTATCCTATTAAACTGATTGGCGAAGCAGGCGACGATTTACACGTTGCAGTGGTCGAAATTTTAGTGAAACATTTCCCTGAATTTGATCGCTCAAGCCTGAAAGTGCAGCCATCGCGCACTGGTAAATATCACTCTTTGACTGCGCAACTTGTGTTTATTGAACTTGAACAAGTGCATGCGTTGTATGCCGATTTAGCGGCCTGTCCTTTGATTAAGACCGCACTTTAATAGTATAAAAAACACGCTGATTGGCGTGTTTTTTCTTTTATAACCACATGATTGTATCTTTAAAAATAAAAATGAATTCTAATAATACTTTTGACTGCCATCTAGTGCTGACTTGATTATAATTACTCATCTTACTCAAATTTAAGGACGCGCTGCACATGACGGATGCTGTTCTCAAACCCAGTTTAATTATTCGCCAATTTAATCAACTTACGCCCTATCTCGATCGTTTTCAGCACATGAAAAGTTTCACTGAAAACCGCGATGAAAATACGGCTGATGAGCTGTGGATTTTGCAGCATCTTGAGGTACTGACGCAAGGACAAGCCGGGAAAGCTGAACACATCTTACTGCCCAGTGATATTCCGGTGGTGCAAACCGATCGCGGCGGTCAAGTCACTTGGCATGGCCCAGGACAGCTTGTGGCCTACTTTATGTTTGATTTGAACCGCTTAGGTTGGAATGTGCGCAGCTTAGTGTCGTATACTGAAAATTTAATGATTGAACTTTTAAAAAAGTATGACATTGACGCCTATGCAAAGCCCGATGCACCGGGGGTATATGTTGCGGATCGAAAAATTGGTTCACTCGGTTTTAAAATTCGTAAAGGACGCAGCTATCACGGCTTTGCACTGAATATTGATTGTGACCTCTCCGGCTTTCACACCATTAACCCGTGTGGCTATGCAGGACTGGAAATGATTCGCATGATGGACTTGGTACACCCCTATCCACAGTTTAAGGATTTATGTTGCGATATGATTGAAACTTTAAATCACAGCGGTTACTTTAATGAAGTTCAAGTTAAGCAACAATAACTTTGCTTTTAACATTAAAATAAATTAGAGTATTTACTCTAAATTAATAGAATATTTTTAGATAAGGGATGCGCGAGTGATTTCAACCAAATCCGTCAAGCCCGCTTTACAACTGGTCTATGTCAAACTCATGATGGATGTGATTGGCAGAGGCTTAGTCATGGCGAGTCAAGTCGATGAAGAAGTAAAACAAGAAGTGGCTAAATTTCCTGTAGGATTCGTTCTGTCGATGAATGTATTTCCACATGGGCCCGCTTTTATTGCCAAAGTCACGCCCGATCATCAATTAGAACTGTTGCACAGTGTCGAAAATAAGCCTGACCTGACCATTACCTTTAAGCATCTCAGTCATGCATTTTTAGTATTTTCATTTCAAGAAAGTACTGCGCAAGCTTTTGCCCATGACCGTATGATTGCAGATGGCGATGTCGGCTATGCCATTCGTTTGGTACGTTGCTTAAATAAAATGGAAGCGCTGATTTTACCTAAACTGCTTGCTGAACTGGCTGTTAAACAATATCCACATGAATTGGGCCTAAAAGAAAAACTTACTGGCGCTGCCCACATTTATTTAAAACTCGCCCAATCATATTTTAAACGGAGTGCATAACATGGCTAAGCCTTATTACGAATTTTTCTGTCCAGTAAAAATCATCGCAGGTCATGCCGCGTTAGAACACATTCCGTTTGAACTTGCCACATTAGGTGCCAAACGTCCGCTGATTATTACCGATAAAGGCGTGCGCGCTAACAACTTATTAAATCCAATTGAAGCTGCATTTGAATCTACCGATGCGGTGATTGGTTATATCTTTGATGATGTTCCACCTGACTCCAGTGTCGAAACCGTTCGTCTGGCGGCAAAAGCTTATCGCGAGCATAACTGTGATGCCATTATTGCTGTCGGTGGTGGTTCTGTGATTGACACCTCCAAAGCCACCAATATTTTGGTGAGCGAAGGCGGCGATGACTTACTGAAATTCTCAGGCGCGCATAACCTGCCAAAACCACTCAAACCATTTTTTGTGATTCCCACGACATCAGGCACCGGCTCTGAAGTGACCATGGTTGCGGTGGTGTCTGACCTTGAAAAAAATGTCAAAATGGCTTTTGCCTCTTATTATTTAATGCCGCATGCTGCCATTCTTGATCCACGCATGACGCAAACCTTACCGCCACACTTAACCGCAATGACCGCAATGGACGCACTGACACATGCAGTCGAAGCCTATACTTGTATGGCGGCCAATCCGATTAGTGATGCCTATGCTACAGCGGCCATTAAAAAAGTCAGCACCAGCTTATTTAATGTGCTCGATAACCCGAGCGAAGAATTTGGTCGTCTGGAATTGGCGCAAGCCTCGACCATGGCCGGTATTGCCTTTTCTAACTCAATGGTCGGCTTAGTACATTCATTGGGCCACGCTTTAGGTGCAGTAGCACACTTGCCGCATGGCTTATGCATGAACCTGTTCTTGCCTTATGTGCTGGAATACAACAAAGAAGTGAATGGCGATAAAATTGCGGAACTGTTGCTGCCTTTAGCTGGTGCCGATATTTACGCGCAGACTCCTGCTCATTTACGTGCCGATAAAGCCATTGCGACCATTCTAACCATGCGTGATCGTTTATATGTATTAACGAAATTGCCGCGCACCTTGCGTGAAACGGGCAAGGTCTCCGAAGCACAACTCGATGAAGTGGCGGAAAAGGCCTTAAATGATGGCTCTATTATTTATAATCCAAAAGAAGCCAATCTAAATGATTTAAAGGCGATCTTAAAACAAGCATGGTAATGCTTAATCAATAGCTTGCTCTTGCTCACCCATTAGCCTGATGTTTTAAAAACATCGGGCTTTTGTTTGCAGCCATGAAATACAGCATTTTTACTCGATACGTGACTTTTCACCATAAAAATGCGAAAGGGATTGGCAAAAGCGCTCAAACTGGGGTAGATTGGCGCACTTTTATTTTATTCATCTCGGGAGGATCGTTGGTCTCAAACGATCCTTATAAATATGACTGATCCTTGATCAACGATTAAGAGGATAACGCCGTTGACAAATATCTCTGGGACTCCATCGGCAGCTAAACTGCAAAAAACGCTGGGACTCTGGCACATTATTATTATCGGTTTAGCCTATATACAGCCGATGACGTTGTTTGATACTTTCGGTTTAGTATCAGAAGAAAGTCATTTTCACGTACCGACATCCTATATATTTGCACTGATTGCAATTTTATTAACCTCCTTGAGTTACGGTCATATGATTCGCCGCTATCCGTCTTCGGGTTCGGCCTATACTTATGCGCAAAAATCAATTCATCCCAATATCGGCTTTATGGTCGGTTGGTCCTCTTGGCTCGATTATTTATTGTCGCCAATGGTCAATATTATTTTGGCTGTGATTTACCTTGAAGCTTTATTTCCAGGGGTTAATCACTGGATGTGGGTGGTGATTCTGACCGCATTTATGACCGCGGTAAACTTAAAAGGGGCGCGCTTCGTTGCCAACTTTAATAGTTTAATTGTACTGATTCAATTGATTGTGATTGCAGTATTCACCTATTTGGTCTACAGCAAATTACAAGCGGGCTTTAATGCTGATGGTCCGATTTCAGCAGATCAGCGTTATCAATTGTGGAGTCTTGAGCCTTTTTGGAATGAGATCACCTCAGTGGGTGCATTGGTGACGGGTGCCACTTTACTGTGTTTCTCTTTCACCGGTTTTGATTCATTAAGCTCATTGGCTGAAGAAACTAAAGACACTGAAAAGACCTTGCCTAAAGCAATTTTTCTGACTGCTTTAATTGCCGGTGTGATCTTTATTATCAGTGCCTACTTCATGCAAATCTACTTTCCAAATGATCCAAAAAGTTACTTTGCCGATGTCGCTGCAACACAACCAGATATTTTAATGTTGGTTGGTGGTTCGCTGTTCCAATCTTATGTATTGGCTTTTGCAATTGTGACAGTGATGGCGTCTGGAATTTCAGCACACGCTGGTGTCTCACGCTTAATGTTTGCAATGGGCCGTGATGGCGTAATTAATAAGAAAATTTTTGGTCATATTAGTCCGAAAAGTTTAACCCCATCTTACAATATTTTAATTGTGGGCTTGGTGGCTTTAACTGCTGGCTTTATGAGTTTAGACACGGTAATTTCATTGATTAGTTTTGGTGCACTCACGGCCTTTACCTTTGTTAACCTGTCGGTCATTTCACGTTATGCATTACGTGATGGACGCACCAAAAACGTTAAAGACATTGTAAACTTTGTGGTTGTACCGCTTCTCGGTTTCATTAGTGTATTTGCACTGTGGCTAGAAATTGAAGAAACCTCACTTAAATTTGGTTTATGGTGGGCCATGTTTGGTGTTTTATACTTGGGTTATAAAACCAAAGGCTTTAAACATCCTGCACCACAACACAATGAGTTTGATGACTCTCATTAATCTGTCGATTCATGCATATAAAAAAGACGCTCAATTGCGTCTTTTTTATATCTTAAATGCCTATTTTTGACTCAGCATGCAACTCAAACATAAAGCTAAAGTATCAAATCATACAAGTTAAAATAGCCAAATATTTATGATGCCAAAACATTTTAAGCCTAAAAAAGACCACTTTAAGGCAGCCTTTTTTAGGCTTAAATTTTAGAGCAAGACTTTAAAATCTTGCTGACGCCATGCTTCATATAAAATCACAGCCGTTGCATTGGAGAGATTCAAACTGCGTGACGTCGGCGCCATCGGTAAACGAATCCAATGTTGTTCTGGAAACAGCATACGTACCGATTCAGGCAAACCGCGCGTCTCTGGCCCCATTAACAAGGCCACTGGACGATTTAAATCAGAGGTATGCGGTGTTTGGGCACCTTTGGTGGTAAGCGGATAAATCGCATCACTGTCAATGCCCTGTTCTTGTAAATAAGCCAGACATTCTGCAAGGTTTTCCCACACTTTCATATGCGCCCATTCATGATAATCTAAACCCGCACGTCTGAGCTTTTTATCATCCAGTTCAAAACCGAGCGGTTTAACCAAATGTAATTGCGCACCAGTATTGGCACATAAACGAATGATATTCCCAGTGTTACTTGGAATTTCAGGCTCATACAAAACAACATGAATCACAAATTTTCTCGACTGGATGAATAGTACAAGGCCAGTCTTAGCCTTGCCATTGTAATTGATCGCGCAAACTGACCACTTCACCAATAATGGTTAAAGTCGGCGCTTGAATATGATGCTGAGTCACTTTGTCAGCTATATCCGCCAAGGTTCCAACCACCACTTTTTGCTCAGGGGTGGTGCCTTTAGAAATCAGTGCCACGGGCATATCTGAGCGTTGACCATGGGCAATTAACTGGGCGCAAATTTTTTCTAAACCCACTAGACCCATATACAACACCAAGGTTTGATTGGGATAAACCAATTCCTGCCACGGCAACTCGGGTGAACCTTCTTTTAAATGACCGGTTAGAAAACGCACACTTTGTGCATAGTCACGATGCGTTAAAGGAATACCGGCATATGCAGCACAACCCGACGCTGCGGTAATGCCCGGCACCACTTGAAAAGTCACGCCAGCAGCAAACAGTTCTTGAATTTCTTCACCACCCCGCCCAAAAATAAATGGATCACCGCCTTTTAAGCGGCAAACACGTTTACCTTTTCCGGCATATTCAACCAATAATGCGTTAATGCCCTCTTGTGGCACACTATGATTGGAACGCGCTTTGCCAACATAAACTTTATCGGCATCACGGCGGCACAACTCTAAAATTGCAGGCGAAACCAAACGATCATAAATCACCACATCGGCCTGTTGCATCAAGCGTAATGCTTTTAAGGTAAGTAATTCCGGATCACCCGGCCCTGCACCCACCAAATACACTTCACCTTTGGGCTTTTGCCACTGCATTAGAGCCTGTTCAATAAGACGATCAGCTTCTGCCATATTGTCATTAAACACTTGCTCTTTTAACGGACTGGCGTATAAATCTTCCCAAAAAATACGGCGCTCATCCGGATTAACAATTTTAACTTTCACCGCAGCGCGCCATTTACCGGAAAATTCTGCCAGTTTGCCCATGCCATGCGGAATAATAGATTCGAGCTGGGTTCGGATTTGCCGCGATAACACTGGCGATGTGCCATTACTGGCAATCGACAGCACCAACGGAGAACGATCCACAATCGCAGGCACCATAAAACGGCAATGCGGCAGATCATCCACACTATTGACCAAAATATTTTCCGCTTCGCAGCATTCAAAGACTTGGATATTGACCATTTTGTCGTTGGTGGCCGCAATAACCAATCGATAATGCCGCAGCGGCATATCTAGGCTAAACGGCGCTTGCAGATACTGCCCTTGCGTGCTGTGTACCAACTGCAATAACTTGGCTTCAATCGCAGGTGCAACCACATGAATAATTGCGCCGGCTTTGGCCAAAAGTACCGCTTTACGATAGGCAATCGCACCGCCTCCGACAATCAGACACGGTTGCTGTTGCAACTTCAAAGAGATTGGAAAAATATCCACACACTACCTCAATAGTTTAAATCTGATGGTCTTCAGGCTGAAATAAGCGTGCTGTACAGCATAAGTTTTACGCTTAATCGATTCATTAATTAATGAATTCTGTACCGCCCATATACGGACGCAGTGCCACTGGAATTTCAATAGAACCATCGGCACGTTGATAGTTTTCCATCACCGCCAGTAAAGTACGTCCAACCGCTAAACCCGAACCATTTAAGGTATGCAAAAATTCAGTTTTCTTTTGATCGACACGATAACGTGCTTTCATGCGACGTGCTTGGAAGTCGCCCATACATGAACAACTTGAAATTTCACGATAGCTATTTTGACTCGGCACCCAAACTTCTAAGTCATAGGTTTTAATCGCGCCAAAACCCATATCACCACCACAGAGAATAATTTTACGATATGGCAGACCCAGTGCTTGTAAGATGCCTTCAGCGTGACCGGTTAATTCTTCTAACGCCTGCATTGAATCTTCAGGTTTAACAATTTGCACCATTTCAACTTTATCAAATTGGTGTTGACGAATTAAACCACGCGTATCACGGCCGTAAGAACCTGCTTCACTGCGAAAACAAGGCGTATGCGCAGCATATTTAAGCGGTAGACGCTCTGGATCAACAATTTCATCACGTACAAAATTGGTCACTGGCACTTCAGCAGTTGGAATTAGATAATATTCTTTTTCACCTTGCAGTTTAAATAAATCTTCTTCAAATTTAGGCAGTTGACCTGTACCGCGCAAAGATTCCGCATTCACCAAATACGGCACATAGGCTTCGGTATAGCCATTTTTGAGCGTGTGAGTATCAAGCATAAATTGGGTGAGCGCACGTTGTAGACGCGCCAATGGCCCTTTCAGCACACTAAAGCGCGTGCCGGTCAATTTAGTCGCAGTTTCAAACTCCAAACCGCCCATCCATTCACCTAAGTCAGTATGATCTTTAATTTCAAAATCAAACTGGCGCGGTGTGCCCCAAGTTAAAACTTCAACATTGTCATCTTCATCTTTCCCTTCAGGTACAGACTCATGCGGCATATTGGGAATGGTTAAAGATTTGTTTTCAATTTCGGCTTGTAGCTCAGTCAGTGCAACTTCAGCAGCTTTAATTTCATCGCCAATGGCAGACATACGCGCCATAATTTCAGTGGCATCACCACCGGATTTTTTAATTTGGCCGACTTGCTTAGCACCTGCATTACGTTCAGCTTGTAAAGCTTCAGTTCTAGACTGAAGCTCTTTACGCCGCGCTTCGAGTGAAGCCCACTCCGCTACATTCAGCTGAACACCACGTTTTGCTAAGGCTAAATTTACAGCCTCAATATTATTTCGGATTAATTTTGGGTCGATCATCGCCAATCTTTTACAAAGAAAAAAACTGGCTATAGTGTAAGCGCTAAAGCGCAAAAAAGACAGTAATCACCTGTCTAGCTGCGGCTTATTAGCGCAAATTTCCTCGCATTTATTTAAACTTAAGAGTTGGGATAGCTGGGTAAACTGGGCAGATATTCAGCTTTAATCAATTTTTGCGCCGCCACATACGGCAAGGTCAATTCACTCATGCCTTCTGCATAAGAGGCTAGCTCATACAATGGATAAACAAAGACAATACCATTGGCCCCATAATAGAAATTATCACTTAAGTTCAGCTTACTGCGCTCAATCTTATGTTCCTCTAACCAAATTGTATTGGCATCATATACAGCATCCAATACAGATTGCTCGGCACCTTTAACCAAGACATCCTGTAAAGCCAAGCGTTTTTTACTTTTTAAATCAAAATTAACGAATTCTTGGTGATGCATCCCATGCGCAGCACCTGCTGAATAGCTGTAACTTTGCAGCGCAAAAGTCGCTCGATTATAATTTTGATCCACAAAGCGCACATAAGTGGAACTTTGACTTAAATTCGGCACCGCACCTTCAGCAGTATTTATTTTTTCGTTTGGCGCGGTTGAAAAAGCAATCGGATCGGCTTTTTGAATCCGGTCGATAAAATAATCATCAATCCATTTCAGGTTACTTTGAATGGTCTGTATATCATATTGCATACAACCTTCAGCATCACAGGCTTCAGACTTGGTCAATTTTACCGGAACCACTTTGGCTTGAATGGCCATTATCGTATTTTCTTGAACCTGTTGTGGCTTGGCGCTATCGGCAGTCCCTTCACCTTTGGGCTGACATGCGCTGAGTGCTACGGCGCTCAGCAGCAGTGAACTGCTGATTAACCAAGATTTTAATGCAGTGGATTTCATCCGGCGACCGTATCCTGTACTTAAAATGAATACTGCCACTATACGAATAATGCGATCGCGATAAAATTACAGAAATGTAGCAACCTAATATTCAGTCGTGTTGTGTAGCGCTTTAAATGAGATGACTTTATTCAAAAATAAAGCCGTACAATCATCAGCCTAAAGCATCAATTAAACCAAGACTCTGCATTTTATCTTTTGTCGATTTATGCATGTGATCGTAAAAAAACAATAAAAAAACCACCCGAAGGTGGTTTGAATAGGTACAGCTTATTGGTCAATAATATCGGTGCCTTTTGGCGGGGTAAAATTAAAGGTTGAGGCCGGAATACTTGGATTTACTTTGACATTGTTAAACTTCACATGCGTGGTTTGACCCAAGGAATCTTGTAAAATCATTAAAGTCGGGGCTTTATTGGCACCAAAACTAATGGTTAAACTTTGAAATGCACCATCTTGATCTTTAGGCAGCAAGGTGTAATAGGTTTTGCCTTTATCGGGCTGCGTAACACGATAAGCTTTCATAATCTGACTGGTGTCACCCGACAACAACAGTGCCGGTGTATTGGCAACTTGATCATCTAAACTTTGACGAACGGCTTGTTGTAAATCTGGATCATAAATCCAGACGGTTTTGCCTGAAGCAACAATGGTCTGTTTCGATGGACTGCTGGTTTCCCAGAAGAATTTCCCCGGACGTGCAACTTTCATCACTCCAGTAAAGGTCTGATTCATATGTTGTCCAGTCAGTCCTTTTTTCTGTGGCGCTTTTGCACCCGAAGTGGCTTTGGTGGTTTGTTCAAAATTTGCTGACAAACTACGAATATCACTCAGCTGTTTAACCAAATTCGTGGTGGCTTGTTGCTCCGATGCTGCAACAGGCGCAGCGAAAACAGTAGTACTGATGACGGGTGCCAGTGTGGCTGCCCCAAAGGTTATCGCACATAGAGTTTTACGAAGCATTTTCATATCATCACCTTTTTATTTGCTAGAGCGCAATTTCTTTAAGCTTTTATCTTAAACCAATTTTTAGCGCTAATAATTGAGAAAATAAGAAGTTTTGTATGGTTATTAATATGGATTGTAGGGATTTCTTCATCATGATGAAGATTGAATCATTGTGTTAATCAAACAATTGGCATAAAAAAACCCACATTAAATGTGGGTTTTTTCTTAAAAATTAAAGCTTATACAGCTTCAACTCTTACGTAGCGACGGCCAAACTGACCTTTCACTTCAAATTTGATCACGCCATCAGCGGTTGCAAATAAAGTATGGTCACGACCCATACCAACGTTTGTACCCGCGTGGAATTCTGTACCACGTTGACGAACGATGATGTTACCTGCAGTCACAGATTGACCACCAAACATTTTAACGCCTAACATTTTAGGGTTTGAATCACGACCGTTACGTGTCGAACCACCGGCTTTTTTGTGAGCCATGTTTATTACTCCTCGTAATTAGCCTGAAATAGCAGTAATTTTCAACTCGGTAAACCATTGACGGTGACCTTGTTGTTTACGGTAATGTTTACGACGACGCATTTTGATAATACGAATTTTGTCGTGACGACCGTGGCTAACTACTTCAGCAGTTACTGTAGCACCAGCAACAACTGGAGCACCAATTTGAATGCTGTCGCCGTTTACAAGCATCAATACGTCATCAAACGTAATGGTTGCGCCAGTTTCAGCTTTCAACAATTCTACTTTAAGGGTTTCACCCTCGATCACACGGTGCTGTTTACCACCGCTTTGGATTACTGCGTACATAATGTACTCCAAACATGCCCGTGTCGTCGTGTCGGTACTGGAATATACCGCTCTTAAGACGGACGCCACTGGGGTATCTATAAGGGCAAACATATTAAGTGATAATAAATCAAACAACAAGCCATTTTAGTGTTTTTTCGCTTTTCAATATTGTTTATTTTATCTTCACTTAAATGTTCAAAAAATAAATATTTTATACATCTTGAGTTCTTAATTTTATAAAATGAAATAGATTTTTAAAATCAATTCGCTAGTATAGACTGGCAATGCTCGCGCAATCAGCTATTTAGCGAATTATAGATGGATACACTGCTGATAAATTTCTGCTGAGTATAGATTTAACCAGCCAAATTCAGATCTTGGCTTTATCACTTGCTATAATTGCGCCACGATATAATAAGCAATTCAATTTTATAAGGGTTCCTCTGGGTATGGCCATCGACTTTAAGCAAGACATTCTCGCTCCTGTTGCTTCAGATTTTGCTGCGATGGACACATTTATTAATGAAGGCATTACCTCAAAAATTGCCTTAGTCATGGCTGTTAGTAAGCATGTGGTTGAAGCTGGCGGCAAACGGATGCGTCCGATTATGTGTTTATTGGCTGCCAAGGCTTGCGGTGCAACCGACTTAGAGTCTCATCGTAAGCTTGCCGCGATCATTGAAATGCTACATACCGCCACTTTGGTGCATGATGATGTGGTGGATGAATCTGGCTTACGCCGTGGTCGTCCAACGGCCAACGCCACATGGAATAACCAAACCGCTGTTTTGGTCGGAGACTTTTTAATTTCTCGTGCCTTCGACTTGCTGGTTGATTTAAACAACATGACCTTGCTCAAAGACTTCTCCACCGGCACTTGTGAAATTGCTGAAGGTGAAGTACTGCAATTACAAGCACAGCATCAACCCGATACTACAGAACAAACCTATCTCGATATTATTCACGGCAAAACCTCACGCTTGTTTGAACTGGCAACCGAAGGTGCAGCCATTTTAGCCGGTACACCGCAGTACCGCGAACCACTGCGCACCTTTGCCGGTCATTTTGGGAATGCCTTTCAAATTATTGATGATATTTTAGATTACACCTCGGATGCTGAAACCTTAGGCAAAAATATTGGCGATGACCTGATGGAAGGCAAACCGACCTTACCGTTAATTTCAGCCTTGCAAAAAACCTCAGGTGAAGAGCATCAAATTGTTCGCTCCAGTATTGCCACTGGCGGTACAGCACAGCTGGATCGTGTGGTCAGTATTGTACAAAACTGTGGTGCACTGGATTATTGTCGCCAACGCGCCTTGCAAGAAACTGAAGCAGCCTTACAGGCTTTAGCACATCTGCCTGAGAGTGAATATCGCCAAGCCTTGATTAATTTAACCCAACTTGCCTTAAACCGGATTCAATAATGAAAGCCTCCGCAAATAGCTTCATCACGCTCTTATGTATATAAATTTTAACGATCTATTTTTGCGTATGCAGCAACAGCTTGATGCAGATCAGGCTGTTTTAGAAGGTGCATTACTGATTGAATTGGTACAGCGCATTCGTCCTGAAGATGCCAGTAATAACGAAGAAATTGATCAAAAATTTCAAGCTTTCGTGCAATCTTTACTGATCACACCAAACGCTGCAATTACTTTGCAAAATTTCGTGTTAAAGCTCATCAATCAGTACAAACAAACCAGTTTATATGCCGATACGGGCATTTTATCGCTCGATGGTTTTTGGAATCAGCTTTCGCAGCGTCTCGGCGCACATTTTTTGCCACTGATTAATGATGAAAGCCAACTGCAAGATTTAGTACGGCGCGTGTTTCATCAACGTAGTGATAAATATTGGCTCGACAGCATTGATGAAGCGGATTGGCAAAAATTATTTGCTTTAATCAACCAAGGTCACAGCAATCAAAACGAAAAACAAAAAATCAAAAGTGAGCTGATTAAAGCCATCACGGTCTTGTCTTATCGCATTAGTGGCATTGGTCTGCATCCTGAATTTATTGATGCTCAGCCCAATTTAACTGAATATGAATCGCCATTTTTGGTGCAGAATCGCGAAATTGTCGAATTTATTCAAGCGCACAAAAAACTCGAACACAATACTGACCCGATGGCTGTGATTGTCCCGCCTGATGCTGCACAAGCTTTGGTGATGATGGAACAGTGCCGCGATGTGGTGTTAAAAATCCGCCGTGCCACCAAAAGAATTGGTGTGAGTTTAAGTCTGACCTATTTATTGTCTTTACTGGAACAGTGTCTTGATCGGATTGAGTTATTGCTCAGCCTGATTGTCGATGAAGATCAAGTTCGTTATGAATCGTTAGGCTTACTGATGGTGGATATCACCACGGCCATTTATAGCGAACGTAGCGTGCGTTCACTACTGGCTACCAACAGTGAATTAATTGCTCTACAAGTGACTGAAAATGCCAGTAAAACCGGTGGTCATTATGTAAGTACCGATAAGCAAGGTTTTTGGTCGATGTACAAATCGGCGGCGGGTGCTGGGGTGATTATTGCCATTATGGCCACCTTAAAGATTTTATCTGCACGGTTGGTGCTGGCACCGATGATGCAGGCATTTGTCTTTAGCATGAATTACTCTTTTGGTTTTATGCTGATTCATGTGCTACATTTTACCGTAGCCACCAAACAACCGGCCATGACGGCTGCAGCATTGGCAGCCACGGTACAGCAGCGTAAAGGCTCTAAAACGGCACAAATTGCTGAACTTGCGGCATTGATTATTAATATTATTCGTACCCAATTTATTGCTATTTTAGGCAACATCTCAATTGCCATTCCAGTGGCGGCTATTATTACTTTATTGTGGGAATACGGTCTGCACGAGCCATTACTGACTCACACCAAAGCCAGTCACACGCTACACTCTCTAAATCCTTTTACTTCATTGGCCATTCCGCATGCCGCGATTGCAGGCATCTGTTTGTTTTTTTCCGGCTTAATTGCTGGTTATTTTGACAATATGGCCATTTATCGCAAAGTTGGCTTACGCTTAAAAGCGCATGCCAAACTTAAACAGGTTTTAGGTCAAGAGCGACTGAACCGATTTGCGGTTTATATTGAAGGTAATTTAGGGGCACTGGCAGGGAATTTCTTATTCGGTATTATGCTGGGCAGTATGGGCACGATTGGCTTTATTTTAGGTTTACCGCTGGATATTCGCCATATTGCTTTTGCCTCGGCCAACTTTATTCAAGGTTTAATCAATCTCAATGATACGCCTGAGCTTGGTCTGATTTTTGTCTCCTTTCTTGGGGTGTTGTTAATTGGTTTAACCAACTTATTTGTAAGTTTCACTTTAACCATTATTGTGGCTTTACGCGCACGGCGCGTTCGCTTTGAACAATGGAAACCGCTGGCCAAACTGGTACTCACACATTTTTTAACCCGTCCCAGCGACTTTTTTTGGCCACCCAAAACCCCATTGGAAGTTGAAGATGGTTCTTCATCGCCAAAATCTTGATCTAAAGAGTGGGTTATTTTGTTTTACTTGTGCTTAAAAACTCAGTACAAAAGGAAATGAGCGTTATTTCACAGACTTGAATTAAAGTGTACTGATGAGTACACTTTACCCAATCATGAGTCATATGCTCTAATCTGCTCATATTATACAGGTCTATGACATGCCCTACTTCTTGCTTGGTATAGGATTTTTATTATTTATTTTCAGTGTATTAATGCTTTTTGTTCCGGCCTTAAGTCAACTCGATCTACAGATTGTGGTTTGGATGAGTCAGCAACGCAGTAGCACTTTAAATATAATTTCTAGTACCTTATCTACTGTAGGTGGCATGCTATTTGTGCTATTTTTAACCACAATCTGGTGTTTATATCAAGTTTGGTATAAAAAATATCAGCGTGTGGTTTTTATTGCTTTAGGGCTGGTAGGGAGTATTGCCATTGTTTGGCTACTTAAATATCTAGTTTCAAGACCTCGTCCCCCTGAAATGTATCATCTGGTTGAAAGCTATGGTGCTTCATTTCCTAGTGCGCACAGTATGTATGCAGCTACTTTGGGTTGTCTTGCTATTTATCTTAGTCAAAAACATCCCCAGCATCACATCATCTGGTTTTGTGCTGTGCTGTGGCTAGTGATCATGGGACTGTCAAGAGTCTATCTTGGCGTACATTTTCCCTCTGATGTATTAGCAGGTTGGAGCATAAGTTTTATTTGGATCTCGCTGCTGTATTTAGGGTATGCCAAGTTCAGTAGAGCGAAGACAAATTAATTTTTAGATAAGAATCTAATCGAGGTGGAATAATGATGTCTGCAAAGCTATGGGCTCCCGCCCTAACCGCTTGCGCATTAGCAACAAGTATTGCTCTTGTTGGTTGTAGCAAAGATCCAAAGGATGCGCAGCAAGCTGCAGCAGCCCAAAAAATGCCGCCGACAGAAGTAGGTATTATTGTTGCCCAACCGCAAAGTGTTGAGCAATCGGTAGAACTTTCAGGTCGTGCCACGGCCTTTGAGATTTCCGAAGTCCGCCCCCAAACCAGTGGTGTGATTTTAAAACGACTCTTTACCGAAGGCAGTTATGTACGTAAAGGTCAGGCGTTGTATGAAATTGACGATCGTACGAATCGTGCCAGCGTTGATAGCGCACGTGCTGCACTCACACGCCAACAAGCCAACTTAAATGTATTACGCGTGAAAGAAGGCCGTTATCGTCAACTGGTCGGCAGCAACGCCATTTCCAAGCAAGAATATGACGACATCAATGCACAAGTAAAATTGGCTGAGGCTGATTTAGCGGCAACCCAAGCTGAACTTAAAAATACCCAAATTAACTTGGGCTATTCAACCGTTCGCGCACCCATCTCTGGGCAAACCAACCGTTCAACGGTTACGGTTGGTGCTTTAGTTACGGCCAGTCAAGCTGATCCATTGGTGACGGTTCAACGTTTAGATCCGATTTATGTAGATATGAATCAATCTAGTGCTGAATTATTACGTTTACGTCAAAAATTAAGCCAAGGTAGTTTAGACAGCAGCAACAACACCAAAGTCAAAATCAAACTTGAAGATGGCAGTTATTATCCGGTTGAAGGTCGTTTGGCGTTCTCGGATGCCAGCGTGAATCCAGACACCGGCACAGTCACTTTACGTGCAGTCTTCCCTAACCCGAATCATTTGTTGTTACCGGGCATGTATGCTACGGCGCAAATTGTGCAAGCCATCATTCCAAATGCCATCTTGATTCCACAAGCAGCCATTACCCGCACTCCGACCGGTCAGGCTGTGGCCATGATCGTAAACGAAAAAGGTGTAGTAGAAACCCGTCAGGTTGATACTGCCGGTGTTGAAGGAAAAGACTGGATTGTCACCAGCGGTTTAAAAACTGGCGATAAAGTGATTGTTGAAGGTGTGGCTAAAGTGAAAGATGGCGCGACTGTCAAAGCCAAGCCTTACCAGCCACAAGCTGCAACACCACAAGGTGCAGCACCCGCTAGCAATGCCAATACAGCAGAGAAACCTGCTGCACCGGCAGCTGCTAAAACCGAACAAAAAGCTACTTCAAGTGTATAAGGGGTAGATTTAATGGCTCATTTTTTTATTCATCGCCCCATTTTCGCTTGGGT
Organism: Acinetobacter harbinensis; assembly: GCF_000816495.1. Lineage (GTDB taxonomy): Bacteria > Pseudomonadota > Gammaproteobacteria > Pseudomonadales > Moraxellaceae > Acinetobacter > Acinetobacter harbinensis. The sequence continues at coordinate 1,103,652 of NZ_JXBK01000001.1, read as the reverse complement.
GATTGCATTGGTGATTATGCTGGCGGGTATTTTAACCCTCAGCAAAATGCCGATTGCACAATATCCAACCATTGCACCGCCCACGGTCAGCATTTCTGCGACTTATCCTGGTGCATCTGCTGAAACTGTAGAAAATACAGTCACGCAAATTATCGAACAACAAATGAATGGCCTAGATGGCTTGCGCTATATTTCTTCAAATAGTGCAGGTAACGGACAGGCTTCTATTGCTTTAAACTTTGAACAAGGGATTGATCCTGATATTGCCCAAGTTCAAGTACAAAACAAATTGCAATCGGCCACGGCGCTTTTACCTGAAGATGTACAACGTCAAGGGTTAAGAGTCACTAAATCTGGTGCAAGCTTCTTGCAAGTTTTGGCGTTTTATTCACCGAATGGTGAGTTAACCGATGCCGACATTAAAGATTATGTAAACTCAAACATTTCTGAACCGCTTAGTCGTGTTGCAGGTGTAGGTGAAGTTCAAGTCTTTGGTGGTTCATATGCCATGCGTATTTGGTTGGACCCTGCGAAATTAAGCAGCTACCAACTTACACCAAGTGATGTTGTCGCTGCGTTACGTACCCAAAATGCACAAGTTGCAGTGGGTCAATTGGGTGGTGCACCATCAGTTGAAGGTCAAGTTCTGAATGCAACGGTAAATGCACAAAGCCTTCTACAAACACCTGAGCAGTTCCAAAATATTTTTCTAAAAAGTATGGGTTCTGGAGCAAAAGTAACCTTAAAAGATGTTGCCAAGGTTGAGTTAGGCTCGGACAATTATCAGTTTACCTCTAAATTTAATGGTAAGCCTGCTGGTGGTGTAGCAATTAAACTTGCAACAGGTGCGAATGCTTTAGATACAGCAACTGCGGTTGAAGAGCGTTTAGAACAATTACGTAAAAACTATCCAGCCGGTTTAAAAGACAAATTAGCATTTGATACTACGCCATTTATCAAACTTTCAATTGAAAGCGTTGTTCACACCTTAGTTGAAGCAGTTATTTTGGTTTTCATTGTCATGTTCTTATTCTTACAGAACTGGCGTGCAACCATTATTCCAACATTGGCAGTTCCTGTTGTCGTGTTGGGTACATTTGCGGTAATTAATGTTTTCGGCTTCTCAATCAATACCCTCACTATGTTTGCCATGGTGCTTGCGATTGGTCTTTTGGTCGATGATGCGATTGTCGTGGTCGAAAACGTTGAACGGGTGATGGTAGAAGAACATCTTGAACCTGTCGAAGCAACCGAAAAATCTATGAAACAGATTTCAGGTGCGTTGATCGGTATCACGACGGTCTTAACCGCAGTATTTGTTCCGATGGCATTTTTTAGTGGAACCACAGGCGTAATTTACCGCCAGTTCTCCATTACGCTTGTCACGGCCATGGTTTTGTCCTTGATTGTGGCCTTGACTTTTACACCTGCGCTTTGTGCAACCTTGTTGAAACAGCATGATAAAAACAAAGAACAGAATAACGGCTTCTTTGCTCGTTTCTTTCGTGGATTTAATACGCGTTTCGATCGTATGGCTGAAGGCTATCAGAAATGGGTGGGTAAACTTTTAGTTCATAAATTAATCGCAGGCGCAATTTATGCCGTGGTGATTGTGGGCTTGTTATTCCTGTTTAAAAACTTACCAAGTTCTTTCCTACCTGATGAAGATCAGGGTGTAGTGATGACTTTGGTTCAACTTCCACCGAATGCCACACTTGACCGTACTGATAAAGTCATTGACCAAATGACAGGTTTCTTTATGGAAAATGAAAAAGCCAACGTTGAATCGATCTTCAGTGTTTCAGGTTTCTCATTTACAGGCGTCGGTCAAAATGCAGGTCTGGCGTTTATTCAGTTAAAAGACTGGAGCGAGCGTACGAGTCCTGAATCGCAAATTGGTGCGGTGATACAACGTGGTATGGCCCTCAATGTGATTGCTAAAGATGCCTCTTATGTGATGCCTTTACAGCTTCCAGCAATGCCAGAACTAGGTGTGTCGGCAGGCTTTAACTTTATGCTTAAAGATGCGGCAGGAAATGGTCATGAAAAACTGATTGCTGCACGTAATACCATTTTAGGTTTGGCTGCTCAAGATAAACGTCTTGCAGGCGTTCGTCCGAATGGTCAAGAAGATACACCGCAATATAAAGTTTATATTGATAATGAAAAAGCCACGGCGATGGGCGTGAGCATTGCTGAAATTAACAGCACCATGAGTATTGCTTGGGGTGGTTCATATATTAATGACTTCAT
>NZ_JXBK01000001.1:1087229-1101389 GCF_000816495.1 Acinetobacter harbinensis | reverse complement strand
GATCGCGGTCGTGTGAAGAAAGTTTATGTTCAAGCCGTACCCGATGCACGTATGATGCCTGAAGATTTAAACAAGTGGTATGTACGTAATAATGCTGGTCAAATGGTTCCATTCTCTGCTTTTGCAACAGGTGAATGGACTTATGGTTCACCACGTCTTGAACGTTATAACGGTATTTCATCAGTGAACATTCAAGGAACACCTGCTGCTGGTATCAGTTCTGGTGATGCCATGATTGCTATGGAAGAAATTATTGCCAAACTTCCTGAAATGGGAATGAATGGTTTTGACTATGAATGGACTGGTTTGTCTTTAGAAGAACGTGAAGCAGGGTCGCAAACAGCCGGACTGTATGCGTTATCTATGTTAATCGTATTCTTATGTCTTGCTGCACTTTATGAAAGTTGGTCTATTCCCTTCTCAGTCCTTATGGTTATTCCTTTAGGTATTGTCGGTGCAGTAGGTTTGACTTATCTAGGCATGGTGCTGCTTAATGATCCAAACTTGTCGAATAATATTTACTTCCAAGTAGCGATTATTGCGGTCATTGGTTTGGCTGCAAAAAATGCAATCTTGATTGTAGAGTTTGCAAAAGAACTTCAAGAAGATCACGGCGAACCTTTACTTGAAGCAACATTACATGCAGCAAAAATGCGTTTGCGTCCAATCATTATGACCACTTTGGCCTTTGGTTTTGGTGTCCTTCCGCTTGCACTTTCTTCAGGTGCCGGTGCAGGTAGCCAGCACTCAGTCGGCTATGGTGTACTGGGTGGCGTAATCAGTTCAACTTTATTGGGTATCTTCTTTATTCCTGTATTCTATGTCTGGATTCGAAGTATCTTTAAATACAAACCTAAAAAACCAAATAATCAGGAGCAAATCTCGTGATGCACAAGGTATGGTCTGTTTCAGGTCGTAGCATTGCGGTATCTGCACTTGCGCTTGCTTTGACAGCTTGTCAAAGCATGCGTGGTCCAGAGCCGGTGGCTCAAGCCAATATTCCAGAACAAGGGTATATCGCCCCAACTGCTGGTCCTTCTATTGCTGAAAAAGGCTATAAAGACTTTTTCTCTGATCAGCGCTTATTACAAGTGCTAGATTTGGCTGTCGCCAATAACCGTGATTTGCGTATTTCAACTTTGAATATTCAACGCGCGCAGCAGCAATATCAAATTACTCAGAACAATCAGTTACCCACTATTGGTGCCAGTGGTGGCGTGCTTCGTCAAGACACGCTTAACACCAATGGCGCGATGACCAGCTACAATGTTGGTTTGGGTGTTACAGCATATGAATTGGATTTCTGGGGACGTGTCCGCAGTTTAAAAGACAATGCTTTAGACACTTACTTGGCAACCTCAAGTGCACGTGATGCAACGCAAATTGCACTGGTGGGTCAAGTGGCACAAGCGTGGTTATCCTACTCGTTTGCAAATGCAAATTTAAAACTTGCAGATCAAACACTCAAAGCACAACTTGAGTCTTTTAATCTCAACAAAAAACGTTTCGATGTGGGTATCGACAGTGAAGTTCCTGTTCGTCAGGCACAAATTTCTGTAGAAACTGCACGTAATGATGTTGCGAATTACAAGACGCAAATTGCGCAAGCCAAAAACTTGCTCAATTTACTGGTGGGTGAGCAAGTGCCAGCCAACTTGTTGCCCAATCAACGGATTACTCGCATTAGCCAAAGCAATGTGCTGAGTGCCGGTTTACCGAGTGATTTACTGAATAATCGTCCGGATATTCGTGCCTCTGAATACAAACTCTCTGCGGCAGGCGCTAATATTGCTGCAGCTAAAGCACGCTTGTTCCCCACCATTAGTTTGACTGGAAATGCAGGCTATGCTTCTACCAGCTTAAGCGATTTGTTTAAATCGGGCGGCTTTATTTGGTCGATTGGACCAAGTATTGATTTGCCTATTTTCGATTGGGGCACGCGTCAAGCCAACATCAAAATTTCAGAAACCGATCAGCAAATTGCCCTATCGGATTATGAAAAATCGATTCAATCGGCTTTTCGTGAAGTCAACGATGCCTTGGCAGTACGTCAAAACATCGGTGATCGTTTAGCGGCGCAGCGTCGTTTGGTTGATGCCACCAATGTGACCTACAAACTGTCCAATGCTCGCTTCCGTGCTGGTATTGATAGCTATTTAACCGTATTGGATGCGCAGCGTACTTCGTATGCCGCTGAACAAGGTTTATTGTTGCTTGAACAAGCCAACATGAATAACCAAGTGGAAGTGTATAAAACCCTAGGTGGTGGTGTAAAAGCCAATACCGCGGATACACCGGCACAACAGCCGTCTAGCGCTGAGCGCTGAGCGCTACGCACAATAAAGCCTAATTCTTTTCAAGCCTGAAGAAAAAGCCTGCACCATGCAGGCTTTTTTGATTGCTTTTTAAGCTCTAATTTCCTATCTTCAGTGCAATCTCTTTTCGTTGACAATCAAACATGCTGCTCAGTAATTTAGAATCGGTACCGGCACACACCATTTTGCGCCAAATTGATGTGGTTTATGGCAGTACTGTACGCAGTAAACACGTGGGCCGTGACTTCATGGCGGGCTTAAAAAACATTGTGGGCGGCGAACTCACGGCGTATACCGAACTGCTAGAAGAGTCGCGTCAAGAAGCCATGAATCGAATGATCAGCAAAGCACAATCTATCGGCGCCAATGCCGTGGTGGGAATTCGCTTTTCGACCTCAAACATTGCACAAGGTGCCTCAGAGCTGTTTGTATATGGCACCGCTGTGGTGGTTGAAAAAAATAGCCCAAAATTGCCTGATCCGTTTACGAGCGAAGGCTAAGCAATGGATGCTTTAATTTTTAAAATTATTATCTTTGTGATTTTATTTGCCATTGGTTGGGGTTTTGGTCGACATACTGAAAAAAAGCATTTAGATGCCTTGGCTGAGCAAGAGCAGCGTCTGGCTTATATCACACTGGACAATAGCCGCTTTCAAACCTCAGCGGATGCAGGACATTTGATTAGCAGCAATGTGGTGATTTCACATGACTACTTTAAATATGTCTTGGCCAATATTCAAAACTTTTTCGGTGGTCGTTTAACCCACTATGAAAGTGTGCTGGAACGTGGTCGACGCGAGGCCATTGTACGTTTAAAACTGCAAGCTGAAAAAAATGGCGCAACGCATATTATGGGCGTGCGCTTAAGCACCACAGAATTGGGCATGCAAGGCGGCATGGTCGAAGTCTTGGCTTATGGTACAGCCATCCTGCAGCTGCACTGCAAATAAAATACTGTCCTGCTGTATTCAAACATGGCAGGACAACTTTACTCGACAAAAATACGGGATATCGCGCAAGGCCGCACACACAGATCATTTCGCATGATCAGGCAATCAGTCAGGCAAACCGTCTAATTGATTTTGCTGCCTAACGTTTACAGTACCCAAACCGAACCTTTACCCCCACTGCACTGCAATGAGGCTTTTTTAGCTGCCTCAGACTCATTTCACTTTTATTTTACGAATCATTTTATACAATGTTTTGGGTGACAATCTGGACATCAGTACGCCTAATTTCTCTTTACGCCCACCGACCACAATATATTCTTCATGCTGAAGTAAGGCATCCACCACAAGCTGTGCAAAGGCTTGCGGTTCTAGACCATTTTCAATTGCAGCATCTTGATGCCCTTGTGGCTTACCCGCACCATCTAAGGCATTAAATGAGACATTGGTTTTCACAAAACCGGGGAACACCACTGAAACTTGTACGCCTTGTGCCGCCACTTCAGCGCGCAAACTGTTGGCCCACATATGAATGGCAGCTTTGGCGGCGGAATAAGAGGCGCGGTACTGCGTGCCCAACAAACCGGCAACACTAGAGACAAAAATAATACGGCCATATTTTTGCTTTAAAAAGAGTGGTAACACTGTTTTGGTTAAAAACACTTGCGAGAAATAATCCACTTCCATAATTGCGCGTTCAGTCTGCATACTGGTATCGGCAATGAGCGCACGCTGACTCAAGCCGGCATTATTAATCAGCCAATCGACCCGACCTTTTTCAGCCAGCACCTGCTCATAAGCATGGCGTACTTGGTTTTCATCGGTAATATCGGCGGCAATACATATATGCCGATGCGGATCGCTCAGGCTTTGTCGCACCTTTTCAAGCTCTGTTAAACGACGCGCCATAAGAATAACTTCGGCACCGTGTAAAGCACAGTGCTGCGCCAAAGCTTTGCCTAAACCTGAAGATGCACCGGTAATCCATACCACTTTATGCGCTAAATTGCTCCGCTGTTTCATATCATGGTTCCTATTTTTGTGCTTAAGTTGAGTGACTATTGAATGGGTTTAAATGGCTAAAGATTTTGGTTTGCGCTGTAAAAACCGTAAAAAATGCTCAAAATAATGCTGCGTGGTTTGCGGATTATCTTGCATCGCCAGTTTTTCTAAACGCTTATAGCCCAGTTGGGTGGTTAACTGAATCACCCCGCTTAAGGTTTTATCCACCACCAGATTAAATTTTAATATTTTTTTAGGCTGACGGATCAGGCAACTGACCCCTTGATCGACCACTTGGATAAAGGCTTTTAAAGCTGGCGAGAGATACTGCGTATTGCCCTGCTGCATTTGTTGGATACATTCTAAAAATTCCAGTACCAACAGATGATCCACTGGATAGCAAATATAAGCTTGCTCATGTTCGGTATAGATTAGCTGCTGTAGATAATTGACCATCGGGGTTAAGCGCTCATTACCCAGTAAAGACACGGACCACGGCATATATTTACGCAAAGTGGCTAGAATTTGTTGCAGCACTTTTTCTGACTCTTGATCGTCCGAGGTTGACGCACGGGCGATTTCCCCAAACACTTGCTCGATAATTTCAACAGAGATATCGGCCAATACCGCACCCAAAGGTTGCGCGAGGCTTTGACTATGAGCGCTATTAAATTGCTGATGCAGTTGCTCAAAACGTTGATAGCTTTGTAGGCTTAACTTTAAAGAAATACGGTCATTCATGCTGCGGCTGTCCTGATTAGAATTATTTGAGGTCTTGTTGTTATAAAGCCTCATCATAAAGCAGTTATGACAGCGCTGCCAATTGCATAAAGTTTGCATTTGCTGAACATGCCTAATTGTTGATTTTCTTGCTACAATAGATCTAATTTTTTATTCACTTTTGATCTGTTCTAACTATGACTGATTCTGCGCAAAATATTGCTACGACTTACGATCCTACCGAGATCGAGAAAAAATGGTACAAAACTTGGGAAGACAACGGTTACTTTAAACCGTCTCAAAAAGGCGATGCATTTTCCATCATGATTCCGCCGCCTAACGTCACAGGTAGCTTGCACATGGGTCATGGTTTTAACAATGCCATTATGGATGCCTTGACGCGTTATAACCGCATGATGGGTAAAAATACCTTGTGGCAACCGGGCACAGATCACGCCGGTATTGCAACGCAAATGGTGGTGGAACGCCAATTGGCGGCACAAGACATTAGCCGTCATGATTTGGGTCGTGAAAAATTCATCGACAAAATTTGGGAATGGAAAGAACAATCGGGTAATAATATTACCAACCAAATTCGTCGTTTAGGCTCATCTGTGGATTGGTCACGTGAACGCTTCACCATGGATGATGGTTTATCCAATGCAGTGAAAGAAGTGTTTGTGCGTTTGCATAAAGAAGGTCTGATTTACCGCGGTAAACGTCTGGTCAATTGGGATCCAAAACTACAAACTGCCCTGTCTGATTTAGAAGTGGAATCGGTAGAAGAAAAAGGTTCACTGTGGCACTTTAAATATTTCTTTGAAGATCAGTCACTACGCACTCAAGATGGCAAAGATTATTTGGTGGTTGCCACCACGCGTCCAGAAACCTTACTCGGTGACTCCGCAGTGGCAGTACATCCAGAAGATGAACGCTATGCGCACTTGGTCGGCAAAAATATCGTACTGCCAATTTCAGGTCGTCTAATACCGATTGTTGCCGATGACTATGTTGAAAAAGAGTTCGGTACCGGCTGTGTCAAAATCACCCCAGCGCATGACTTCAATGACTATGAAGTCGGGAAGCGCTGTGAATTACCGGTGATCAATATCTTCAACAAAAATGCCGAAGTGTTGGCGGAGTTTGAGTTTATTGCCAAAGCGGGCGAGCAAATCTCAAAAACCATTGCTGCACCTGCTGAATATATTGGTTTAGAGCGTTTTGCTGCACGTAAAAAATTAGTGGAACAAGCGCAAGCGGAAGGTTGGCTCGAACAAATTCAACCGTATGACTTGAAAGCACCACGCGGTGACCGTTCAGGCGTGATTGTTGAGCCACTCTTGACCGATCAATGGTATGTGAAAATTGCGCCATTGGCAGAACCGGCCATTAAAGCCGTTAAAGATGGCGAAATTAAATTTGTGCCAGAGCAGTACAGCAACATGTACATGGCATGGATGAACAACATTCAAGACTGGTGTATTTCACGTCAATTGTGGTGGGGTCATCGCATTCCGGCCTGGTACGATGTCGATGGCAACATTTATGTCGGTCGTAATGAAGCGGAAGTCCGTGCTGAAAACAATTTGGCCGCGGATATCATCCTCAATCAAGATGAAGATGTACTCGACACTTGGTTCTCATCCGGTTTATGGACGTTCTCGACCTTAGATTGGACGGGTGATGCCAAAAAAGATGCGGAAAACTATTTCCTCAATACTTTCCATTCAACCGATGTGTTGGTGACCGGTTTTGACATCATCTTCTTCTGGGTGGCGCGCATGATCATGATGACCATGCACTTCATGAAAAATGAAGATGGTACGCCGCAAGTGCCGTTTAAAACCGTGTATGTGCATGGTTTGGTGCGTGATGGTGAAGGTCAGAAAATGTCAAAATCTAAAGGCAACGTGCTTGATCCTTTAGATTTAATTGACGGTGTGGATTTAGAAACTTTAGTCAAAAAACGTACCACGGGTCTGATGAATCCGAAACAAGCGGCGAAGATTGAAAAATCAACTCGTAAAGAATTCCCAGAAGGTATTCAAGCTTACGGTACCGATGCAGTACGTTTCACCTTCTGCGCACTAGCCAACACCGGTCGTGACATTAAATTCGACATGAAACGTGTTGAAGGTTACCGTAACTTTGCCAATAAAATTTGGAACGGTACCCGTTTTGTACTCATGAACGTGGAAGGTCAGACTGTTGGTCAAGAAGCGCGTCCTGATCTTTGGGAATTGCCTGAACAATGGATCATCAGCCGTTTGCAAAAAGCGGAAGCGGCAGTACATCAAGCCTTTGCGACGTATCGTTTAGATTTAGCGGCACAAGCGATTTATGAGTTCATTTGGAATGAATATTGCGACTGGTATGTTGAACTAACCAAACCGGTTCTGAATGATGAAAATATCAGTGAAGAACGTAAAGCCGAAGTACGCCGCGTATTGCTTGCGGTGATGGAAGCCTCACTGCGTCTTGCACACCCAATCATGCCATATTTGACCGAAGAAATTTGGCAGACCCTTGCCCCAATGATTGGTTTGGGCGGCGACACCATTATGACTGCGCAATATCCAATTTCCGACCCAGCGAAGATTAATGATCAAGCTGAAGCCGATATGCTGTGGCTGCAAGGTTTAATTGGTGCAGTACGTAATATTCGCGGTGAAATGGGCTTAGGCAATGCACGTTTATTGCCTGTATTGTTACAGAACACCACCGATGCTGAAAAAGCACAGATTGCCCGTATTGAACCGTTGGTGAAAGCCTTGGCTAAAGTGGAAAGCATTACTTTCTTAACCGATGCTGAACAGCCACCATTGTCTTCATCCAGTGTGGTCGGTCATGTGTCTGTCTTTGTGCCAATGAAGGGTTTAATTGACCCGAAAGCAGAATTGGGTCGTTTGCAAAAAGACTTTGATAAAGTTCAAAAGCAGCATGACCAAATTGCCGGAAAACTTTCCAATGAAGGTTTTGTGGCAAAAGCCCCTGCCGCGGTGGTTGAAGGCGAAAAAGTCAAATTGGCTGAATTTGCAGATCAGCTCGTGAAAATTAAAGCGAATATGGATCAGATTGCGGCGCTTTAATGCTTTAAAGTTCACATTTTAATCTATAAGATAAGGGCTGATTATTCAGCCCTTTATTTCTTATTTGGTAAATCCTCTCATATCAACTAGATAAGGTGAAAATAAAATACCTACCCTTTTTGTTTCCTCATTAAAGCCTAATCTAGATGTTTCTAAAAGATGTTCTATTTGTTCTTTAATATTCTCATTTAATTTACTTAAAATATAATTTATGAAATTTTTCACAACTTCATATTCACCATGAATTGATTCAATATTCATAGTACGAATGGATACACCTATACTTTTTTCCCAAAAATCTTCATATTCATCAAAAATAGGCATTTTGTTATCAAAATATACATTTCCAAATGCTTGTTTATTTATATTTACATTACCATGAAGTAGATCATTCCTTTCATTCATCAAAGTCTGAAATTTTTTGCATTCTTCAGCAGTATAATCAACATTAGATGAGAACCCATTACAATTTAAATGAAGTGATTGAACTCTAATATCAATAGGCTGCCTAATAGTTGTTTGATAGAGTCTGTCATTTGATTTAATTTCAGGCCTAGCTAATATAAATAATAAAAAATTTACAAAAGATTCTGCCATAACAGGTAACATGGCTCTTAAACCAAAAACTTGCCCAACTGCAAAATCATATTTTTGAAGTGTTTGTGTCCACCTTTCTTTTACTTCCTCAAACTCCAATTGATTTTGAGTAATCTTTAAATCGATACGGTCTTGCTCTAAGTTTAAATTCAGCTCATTTAACTTTATAAAGCTTTGTTCAATCGTAGACTTAATACGATAATAAGGATTAATAAATTCAGTCCATTTTTCTAAGGACTTTTTAGTTATAGATATACCTTGTCCATAATTTTTAAAATCTGCTTTAATTTGGCTAATGAAGTCGAACTTATTTAGTCCAGACTCGATAACCTCACCACTAACATGTATTTCTGTTCTGAAGTTATGTCCTTGAATATGAACTAATCCTTTAGGGGAATCTAACATCCAATCCCAATGAATTAAATTATCTGAATTGTCATTTTTTAATATTGTTAAAATTCCATTAGGGTCACCGTATTTTGCTGATAAATAGCAAAATAAATCAATTGGTTTGATCTCGTTTGTAATTTCCCAAATTTCGCCTTTTTTTGAGCTGCTATTTAACTTTTTTTTATCCAAAAGTTCTAAAATTTCTTTAGGACTAAGGTCTTTCAACTCCAAGAAAAAAATTTCCATTTTTATCAACGCAACATAATTTTTTATGATAATACACTTGCTTATCATCTAAAGGTTATCAAAACATTTCAAATAATTTGTTTATAATTCAGAGCATATATTCCACAAATCCTCCAACACCACATCCGTCTGCTCCAATACCTCATAATTCCGATACCGCACCACTTTTAATCCCAAAGCCTCTAAAAATTTAGTTCGTTCAGCATCATAAGCGCGACCATCTTCCTTATTGTGCTGACTACCATCAAGCTCAAGCACCAAACCCAATTCATGACAGTAAAAATCTACAATATAGGGCGCAATTACATGCTGAAGGAGAAATTTCAGATTCATAAAACGCTTGGCGCGTAAAAGTTGCCACATGAGGCTTTCGGCATCAGTGGCTGTGTGGCGCATGGATTTGGCGAAGACTAATAATTGTGGGTCTATTTTCATTCTTATCCTCTTTTTATTATTCGAACACCCTCACCCCAACCCTCTCCCTGAGGGAGAGGGAGAATTCTTTGTGAATTTTATAATTACTTGATACGCAATGAAGTTCCCTCTCCTCTTAGGAGAGGGCTAGGGAGAGGTTCCTTTAAAATCACAAAACCCCATGCTCCAACAACATCTGCAAACCCTTTAACCGACTCATCTGTTTGAGTCGTTCGTTTTCCCATTTAATTTGCTGTTTTAATACAACACAATCTGCTTCTAACTGCTTATACACATCTGCTATTTGAATGCTGCCTGAGGACTTTTGACTTTTCGATTTCGCTTGTTTGGTCCAATTCAGTGACTCAATAATTTCATCAATTTGACTGTCTAACTGCTGTTTTTGTGCATCCAGTGCCAGTTTATAAAACTTAATTTGCTCATTGCTTAAAGCTTTTTGGGTGGTACCCCTATTCTGCTCCACCTGTATTTGCAGTTTCAGCAAATAAAATAAATCTTGCTGTTCATAGGCTTGATTCGCCTGTTGCAGTAGCTCAGTTTTTTCAACTTTAATGTGTTCATCTTGCTCACGGTCAGGGTGAATAATGGCGGCAATTTTAAGATAGACCATTCGCAGCGATTGCTCTGCCATTTTTTGCGCTTGCTCACGCTTTTCTTTTTGTCGATTTAATCGGTGCTGTTCACGTTCCAATTGATGCTGCTGTTCATCATAAACCTCATTCTCTGCATCAAAATATAGCGGTTCATCCTCTATATACTGCGCATCATTTTCAGTCGGGTCATAACGCTCAAATATCTGCTTTTTCTTGTTCTTTTTAGACTGGGTATGTTCTGCATGCTGTTGGTAAAATTCATTAATTTGACTGACTTTTGCTCTCTGCAGTTCTGACAGCACTTGCGAGTTGTTTAAGATGCTCACAAGATGTTGAATTTTATCATCCAGTTGTGCCAGATCGGCTTTGGAGAATTCATCACGCTGTAAACTGCCCCATAACTGTTCGAGCTGTCCAAATAAAATTTCATACAGTTCATTATAAAGCGGAACAAGACTTTTAGCCGCCTGTTGTTGAATCTGTGCTTGGGCTTGTTGCCATATTTCGAGTTGTATTTTTTGCTGTTCAATCTGCGCAATCAGGCGATTGAGCTTTTTTTGTTGGGGCGATAGATTTATTGATTCTTGCTGCACACTGAGTTTTAAATCGAACGACATCGGGAGGAAAAAGCCAAAAGAAAAACTATAGCAATAATTGGTAATGGATGACAGCGTTGAAATTTAACTCGCTGCTGTTTCTGCATACTAGACCCCATCCATTTCATCATGCTGAGTCCATTCATCCACGATTAGCGCATTTGGTTTCAAAAAATCACTTAATCTCCATCGTTTAACGCGCTCTGTTTCATACAATTTCCAGCACATCTCCTCCCCACCACAATAAAGGTCGCGTAATGAAAAAACTGGTTCTACTTTCGCTCTGTGCCATGCTCAGCACTGCTGCATTTGCAAAAGACACCACCTGTAACGGAACAATCAACAACCGTAATATTGATGGCAATGTTAAAGTAACGCAGCATTGCAACATCATGAACAGTAAAATTAATGGCAATATTACGGTACAAAAAAATGCGATTTTAATCGTCAAGAATAGTCGAATAAATGGCAACTTAGAGTCAAAATCGAACTTTAAAAAAGTCACCGCCATTGGCAATAGCATTGATGGCAACGTACAACTGCAAGGCGGTCAGGTCATCGCTTTAAATCAAAACCGCATTAATGGCAACGTGAAACTCAAACAAAACCGTCATAACGTTGTGGTTAAAATGAATCAAATCAAAGGCAATCTACAATGCGACAATAATACGCAGCGTCCAATCACGGTTAAAAATCGTGTGAATGGCAATACCCAAGGCCAGTGCCGTTAAGACACGTCCATCTCAACATGGCTAAATATCAAAAGTACTCATCTAGATATTTCCCGATTAGATGAGTACTTTTAAAATGATTAAAATTAAAATAAGTATTTGATTTAATTATATTTATAAAATCAGGATAAAAGCGCAAATATAGACTAGACTAAACACAACAATAAAAACTGATGAGCAACATATGGCACTCACTCAAGCGAATCTTATCTTTAATCAGGAACTTGCTGCTTGGGTACAAGCGGTTGGCTCTGTCATTGCTATTTTTGTGGCGGTGGCTGTGCCTATCTACTTTGACCGTAAACAGCGTTTATACGAACAACAAAGCTTACAACATCAAAAACAAAAGTTTTTTATTGTGTTGCTGCCCATGCTCTATCAACTGCGCAATACCACCGCGACCTTTTTACAAGAATTTCAGCATCAAAAAGACCATGAAATTGATGCCATCACCACATTAGAGTCTGAATATTTAAATTTGGTGCCGGTCTTTGCCAAAGAACTGCATATTTTTGTGCACAGTAATATTTACGATGAACATTTAAACCAACTGGCCTTTGAGCTGTTTCATTCCGAAGAAATTCTTTCGCAACACTTAAGCCAACCTTCGGAGAAAAAATGGATTACCCATCAACTCAATTTAATTCAACATGCACAAAAAATTGATCAACTTACTTCACAAACCATTCAGAAAATAGAAGTCAATTACACTTAAATGACTTTATCTGGACTAATTTTCTAAAATTTTATCTTTAAACAGTCCACTAAGTGATTCAAACGATAGCAATTATTTACCCAATTACACAGATATAGCGCACTGTGAATAGCTAAGATAAAGCCACAGCCAAAATTATAAAAGGGATGCACAACATGGATTGGGCCGCTATCTTTATTCATGACACCACTTGGTTATTTGCCGCTGAAATCAGTATTCGCGTTGTGATCATGTTTAGCATGATTATCTTATTTTTACGTTTAACCGGCAAACGTGGCGTGCGGCAACTGTCTATTTTTGAACTGACCATTATTTTATCGCTCGGCTCTATCGCCGGCGACCCCATGTTTACTGAAGATTTACCACTTATTCAAGCCGTGTTAATCATGGCGATTATTATTTCTCTGTATCGGCTCACCACATGGCTGATGATGAAATATCAACCCTTTGAGGACTTTCTAGAAGGCAAATCGCTGTATATTGTGGAAGATGGTATGTTGGTTTTGGAGAAAATCAAACAAGGTAAAATGTCCCACGATGAATTCTTTGCCGAAATGCGCCAACAAGGCATTGAACATTTGGGGCAAGTCCGTGCTGGATTATTAGAAACAGATGGTGAGTTCAGTATTTTGTTGTTTAAACCAGACGATATCCGTTATGGTCTGCCGCTTTTTCCTAAAGCCTATCACCCTGTTCATCAGATTGAACCAGAACAACTTTATGCCTGCATGTACTGCGGTGCTGTGGAAAAAATTAATCAGCACAATCAGCCATGTACGCGCTGTGGCTGTAAACGTTGGGCCAAAGCCATCAATGCGCAAGTAATTCGATAAATAAATCTAAGCGGTACCTCTTTTTCGGCTTTCTTTTAATTTAAGCCGTTGAACTTTAGTCGTGAGCAGAGAAAATCTGGCAAGTTTATTGCAACCACTAAAGTCATGACTCATAGGGCTTTTAGCACAAAAACTGTTTATTTTTTCAACATTTATACTTAACAAATTCTGTAAAAATTTCGCTTGAGCAATGCTAGACAAGTCGCTTAAGATGAAATGGATTGCAGTAGTGCATGAATAATTACAATGGCATCAATTGTGTATAAATGGATAGACGGATCAAGTCCACGATAATAAACACAGCATGTCTTCATATCTTAAAAGGAGTTTTATCGATGATCTCTAAACGCACCATGACCTCTGTACTTTGTGCCAGCGCTTTTATGTTTGGCTTAACAGCATGTAATGATAACAAAGCACCGGCTGCAACGGATGCAGCAAAACCCACTGATACAGCAATGGCCGGCACACTGGATAAAATTAAAAAATCTGGCACGATTGTTTTAGGCTACCGCGACTCCTCTATTCCTTTTTCTTATATTGCCAACGACCCGACTCAACCGGTTGGCTATGCGCATGACTTACAAATAAAAGTGGTCGACGCGGTGAAGCAAAAACTCAATATGCCTGATTTAAAAGTACGTTATAACTTGGTCACCAGCCAAAACCGTATTCCTTTGGTCTCAAATGGCACAGTCGATCTTGAATGCGGCTCGACCACCAACAACAAAGAACGTCAGCAACAAGTGGATTTCTCGGTTGGTTTCTTTGAAGTCGGTTCACGCTTAATGACAGCCAAAGATTCTGGCATTAAAGATTTTGCCGATTTAAAAGGTAAAAAATTAGTCACCACTGCTGGCACTACCTCTGAGCGTTATATCCGTCAACATGAAAAAGAATTGGGTATTGGTGAAATTATTTCTGCCAAAGACCATGCTGAATCATTCTTGA
>NZ_JXBK01000001.1:1065612-1087219 GCF_000816495.1 Acinetobacter harbinensis | reverse complement strand
GGCCGTGCTGCGGCCTTTATGATGGATGACATTTTATTGGCGGGTGAAAAATCCAAAGCCAAAGATCCAAACAATTGGGTGATTGTCGGTACCGCACCTATCCATGAAATTTATGGTTGTATGCTGCGTAAAGGCGATACAGGCTTTAAACAAGTGGTGGATGATGCAATTAAAGCCACCTATAGTTCAGGTGAAATTAACAAAATGTATGAAAAATGGTTCCAACAACCTATTCCACCGAAGAATATTAACCTCAACTTTAAAATGTCCGATCAACTTAAAGCTTTAATTAGCACTCCGCATGATCGTGATCAATAAGCATTAAAAACAGTCTATTCTTGGCATCAGATAAAAATGGATGTTTTATCTGATGCTTAATGCGGAGTTACTATGAATTATAGTTGGAATTGGGCCGTATTTTGGCAACCCACCGGTGTGGGTGACAGTACCTATTTAAGTTGGATTCTGATTGGTTTGGGTTGGTTGTTGGTCATTGCTGTGGTGGCATGGACACTGGCCATGGTTTTGGGCAGCATTTTAGGCATTATGCGCACGCTGCCCAATAAAACTGCACGCGGTATTGGCACAGCCTATGTGACTATTTTTCGTAATGTGCCGCTGCTGATTCAATTGTTTATCTGGTTCTATGTGGTTCCCAATTTTTTACCAGCCACCATTCGTGAGTGGTGGATTAATGATTTAAGTGCCAATACCACGGCGCTGATTTCTGCCAGTGTCGGTTTGGGTTTATTTACCGCGGCACGAGTTTGTGAACAAGTGCGTACCGGAATTGAAGCCTTACCTCAAGGTCAAATTAATGCCGGCTATGCCATGGGGTTTAGTACGGCACAGTTATATCGCCATGTGATTTTACCGCAGTCGTTTCGGACTATTTTGCCGCCTTTAAGTTCTGAGTTGACCAACTGTGTCAAAAACACCTCTGTGGCCTCACTGGTGGGTGTGGCAGAAATTATTTCGCAGATGAAAACCATCAGTGAATATACGCAAAATACCATTGAGGTCTACACTGTGGTGACCATCATCTTTATTGTGATTAACGTCTGTTTAATCTCAGCCATGAGCTTGTTGGAAAAACGCTTGCATGTGCCCGGCCTGATGACAGGAGCGAAATAATGGAATGGCTCTCGGTCTTTTTAGCGGACTTACAACAGTCGGCTCCGGCATTGTGGCATGGCTTTACCATTACCCTTAAAGTGGTTTTTATTGCCATCTTAGGCGGTATTTTTATTGGTACATTGCTGGCGTTAATGCGTTTATCCAGCATTAAAGTGTTTAACTGGATTGCACAAGGTTATGTCAACCTGTTCCGCTCTATTCCACTGCTGTTGGTGTTGATGTGGTTCTATTTTGCTGTGCCGTTTATTTATACCGCAGCCACTGGCAGTTATCTGACCATGGACACGGCATTGGTTTCTAGTATTGTGGCGTTTATGCTGTTTGAAGCGGCTTATTTCTCTGAAATTGTTCGCGCCGGCATTCAGTCAATCTCACGCGGACAATCATCTGCAGCCTCCGCTTTGGGCATGAGTTATGGGCAGTCGATGCGCTTAATTATTTTGCCGCAAGCTTTTCGTAAAATGACGCCATTATTGCTGCAGCAAAGTATTATTTTATTTCAAGACTCAACCATGGTGTATGCCATCGGTTTATTGGATTTTTTCAGAACCAACTATGTGCGCGGTGACCTGATGTCGCTGCTCACGCAATACATTTTATTTGCTGGTTTGGTGTATTTCACCATTAGTCTTTTGGCCACATATATTGTGCAGAAATTACAAAGAAGGTTACGCGTATGAATGAGCATAAAGTCATGATCGACATTCAGAACGTGAGTAAATGGTATGACAAATTTCAAGTTCTAACCGATTGCAGCACGCAAATTCGCCAAGGTGAAGTGGTGGTGGTCTGTGGCCCATCCGGTTCAGGAAAATCGACCTTGATTAAAACCGTCAATGGTCTAGAAGCCTTTCAAAAGGGCGATATTGTGGTGGATGGGATTGCCATTAAAGATCCGAAAACCAATTTAAACCTGTTGCGTAGTCGCGTCGGCATGGTGTTTCAGCATTTTGAATTGTTTCCGCATTTAACCATTACTGAAAATTTAACCATTGCGCAAATTAAAGTGCTAAAGCGCTCTGAAGCCGAAGCACGTAAAAAAGGCTTGGCCTATTTAGATCGCGTCGGTTTAAGCGCACAAGCCGATAAATTCCCTGCGCAGCTTTCCGGTGGACAGCAACAACGCGTTGCTATTGCCCGCGCCTTAAGCATGGATCCGATTGCCATGTTGTTCGATGAACCGACTTCAGCGCTTGATCCTGAGATGATCACCGAAGTATTGGATGTGATGGTCGGTTTGGCCAAAGAAGGCATGACCATGATGTGTGTGACCCATGAAATGGGCTTTGCCCGTCAAGTGGCCAATCGCGTGATTTTTATGGATCAAGGTAAAATTGTCGAAGACTGTAGTAAAGAGGATTTCTTTAATAGCCAACGCGGTGAACGTGCCCAGCAGTTTTTAAATAAAATTCTACATTAAGGCCTAGCGTCTTTTAAAAAGCAGATCAAATGATCTGCTTTTTTTTATCCGTATTATTTTACTTTTATTTTAAATAGCACAGTTTGGTTTAAGTCTGAATTAAGTTTTTCTTGGTCTAATTCCCATATTCAAATCATCTGATTGCTGCTATGCACGACAAGCAACACTTTACGCTGTATCAAGGCTGCTTCTTAATGATCAGTTTTTGTGTGCTGTTGATCTTTTTTCCGGTAGGTGGCGCGCTAGATTTGGCCTTAATCCATCCATGGATCAGTCCATCAGGGCAATTTTTATTGCGAGATAACTGGTATTTGGCCGAATTGAATCATCGTTATGTTAAAGACCTGATTATCGCGCTATATGGCAGTTTTTTGCTGTTATGGCTGGCATCATTTAAAGTGCAGAAACTTAAAGCCATGCGCTTTAGTTATGGCTATTTTTTGGTCATGGTGATTATTTCCACCTCAGTCATTGGCCTCTTAAAATCACAATCGGCACATGCCTGTCCATGGAACAGTACGCTGCCCAGCGCAGAAGGCTTTTTCTGGGATTTCTCAGCCACTCAAGGTCATTGCTTCCCGGGTGGACATGCCTCCACGGGTTTTGCCTTAATGGCTGGTTTTTTTGTCTTTCGACTGTCGCAGCCTAAACGGGCTTATTTCTTTCTCATCGCGGGTGTGATTTTAGGCTTTGCGATGGGCTGGGCGCAAATGATGCGTGGAGCACATTTTTTAAGTCATAACCTGTGGACGGGCTGGATTATTTGGTTCGTGAATGTCATTGTTTATCTATTTTATTACCGCAAATTTAAACTGAATAACGCAGCAGTCTCTGCCTAGCGTTGTTGGTTCACAGTCTATAACGGCAGTTGTACATTAACCTGTAATCCACCCAAACTATTGCTTTGGGTAAAGAACAAGCTGCCGCCCAAACGTTCCGTGGCTTTGGCCACAATAGACAAACCTAGGCCACTGCCGACTTCTAAATGATGATGAACACGATAAAAACGTTTGATCACTTTATCATGTAAATCGGCAGCAATGCCGGGGCCACTGTCTTCAATTTGAATGATGGCAAAACCCGCTTGCTGAAATACCGACACATTAATGATGCCATGGGCAGGCGTATATTTAATCGCGTTGTCAATCAGATTAAAAATAATGGAATGCACTGCTGAGGCTTGGCTCTGAATTCGCACTTGTTGCTGCTGCTCCATGCCCAAATCAATACTTTTTTGCAGCGCCAAATCCATCAACTGCTCAAGGCAATCCACTGCAACTTGATTGAGTAAAAAGGGCTGCTTATTTTCAAGCTCTATAATCGAGGCATCTTGTTTGGCCAAATTCAACAGCTGACTGATTAAATGTTGAATCCGAATTAAACCCTTACTTAAATTAACCAAGTCAGTACTGGCTGGATTTTGTTTTAACAAAATTTGCATCTGTAAATTTAATGCTGTAATTGGGGTTCGCAATTCATGTGCTGCATCGGCAATAAACTGGCGCTGTTCTTGTTGCGCCAATGAAATACGCTGAAATAAATGATTAATTTCCACAATACTGGGCACAATTTCAACCGGATACGGCTCGACTTCAATGGCTTTAAGTTCATGCGAATCTCGCTGTGCCAATTCAGTTTTAAAATCATCCAGTGGTTGTAAACTGCGTCTTACAATCCAACTTAAGCCCCAAATCACAAAGGGCATAAACAACAAATAAGGAATAAACATGCTACTGGCCAACTCTAAAGCCAAACGCTGCCGTACCGATTGCTGCTGACTAATCTGAATTTGATAATGTGCGGTGGGCAATACATACGTATGCCAAATATCGTCTGCCGTTTTTTGGGTATAAAACCCTGCTTTTTGCATTGGCTGCACCAATAAATTGATGGCATGATTTTTATCTTGTTGACTGCTATAAGCCCACACATCTACAAATAAATCTTCTTCATGATAGTGTTGCTCTTGGTCAAACTGACTTTCAACCGGTTTGGGGTTATGCAGCGCCACGCGTTCGGCTAAATTTTTCATCTGCGCATCTAACACTTCATTGATTTCTTCCAATGCTATGCGATAAGCAGAAAAAATCAGCAGACAGCCCAAAGCAATACTAAAAACAGAAATATACAGAATCAGACGTTTTTTTAATGAATACTGCGACAGCACAGCTTGCTCACTTTAGAGTTGTCCAAGGCGATAGCCTAATCCACGAATGGTACGAATAAAATCTTTACCCAGTTTAGCGCGTAAATGATGCATATACACCTCAATGGTGTTACTGCTAATTTCGCTTTCTAAGTCATATAACTTCTCTTCTAAATTGGCTTTAGAAAAGATTTTATTTGGATAGCTGACCAAGGCAATCAGAATCGCCCATTCTCGATTAGAAAAATCAATGGCTTGACCTTTAAACTTGGCAATATGCTGCTCTACATCGAGGCTTAAATCGGCATACGATAAAATCTTGGCGCTGTCATAACCGGCCGCTTCTGCGCCACTACGGCGCAGCAATGCATGAATACGCGCCAGCAATTCATCAAACTCATACGGCTTCACCAAGTAATCATCGGCACCGCTATTTAAGCCATCCACACGGTTTTGCAGTTGATCGCGTGCAGAGATAATCAGAACCGGTAAGCTGGCATAATGTTGACGAATTTGCTTGAGCACTTGCATGCCATCCATTTGCGGCAAACCCAAATCCAGCAACACAATATCGAATTTTTCTTGGCCAAGCTTTTTTAAGCCCTCAATGCCATTATTCACCCATTGCACGGCAAACTGTTGATCTTTCAACAAGGTCATGCTCGATTCTGCAATCATGAAATCATCTTCAATCAGTAATATGTTCATCTGACTTTAACCTCACACTTTCTGTTTTAAACCGCACTGCTGCAACATATTATTTTTCCCATCAATCACTTGGCTTTTGACATCCAGCAAGGTGAGTAGACTTGGAAAGAGATTGTCTTGGCTTAATTTTTGACTTTTTTGTTGTGTTAAGCAGTTAATTTGCGCCGGATTTCCAGTATGCCATGCCGATGAAAACCACATCAACATCGGAATATGCGTTTGCTGACTTGGCGCAATGGCATAGGGTGAGCCATGTAAATACATGCCATGCTCACCGGTGGATTCACCATGATCAGACAAATACCAAAAGCCAGTTTGATAAGCGGTATTGCTTTTTAAGATGCCAATCAAGCTACTTAATACATGGTCAGTATACACAATGGAATTGTCATAACTGTTTAATAGTTCGCTGTTACTACAGCCTTGAATGGCATTGGTATCACAACTGGGTTTAAACGGCTGATACGGCGCTGTTGAACGCTGATAATAAGCAGGGCCATGACTGCCCATCTGATGCAACACCACCAAACGCGGCGTCTTGTCATTTTCAGGAATGGCAGCAAGATAGGCTTTTAAACTGTCCAGTAAAATCTCATCATAACATTCACCATTTTTAGCACACCATTTGTCTTTAATCGGTTGTGGAATTACGTACTGCTCTACCCGATCACACGCGCCTTTACAGCCTGAATTATTGTCAATCCATGTGACTTTATAACCTGCACGCTGCGCAATATCCAGTAAGCCTTCACGGTAACTGGCCAACTGTTGATCATAATCTGTACGTGGCATACCAGAGAACATACATGGCACAGACACTGCGGTGGCCGTACCGCAAGAACTGACCTGAGAGAAATTAATAATATCCAGTTTAGACAGTTCAGGATTGGTGTTTTTTGCGTAGCCATTTAAAGAAAAGCTTTCTGCGCGAGCGGTTTCGCCCACCACCAAGACCATCAGTTTAGGCAGTTTTGACTGACTGACGTGCTCAAGCAGATGTGCATCTTGTCCATATTGCACTAAAGGTAAATTCTTTTTCGGTGCAGACTTTCGATAATATGACCATGTCGCAGAGATGGTGTTTTGCGGAGAAATCAGCGATTTCAAGTTCCGATGTTCACGAAAAATTGCGGCGTAATCCACATAAAAAATAAACAGTAAACCACACAGTAAAACGAATGAAACAAAAGCATGCAGTAATTTTTTTAGCAACTGACTGGAGATTTTCTCTGCTTGAATCGGCAATACAGCAACAAAGATAATCGGCAGAAATACCAGTAAAATACTCCACAGAATAAAGCGCAAGGACAATAAATCTTGCACTTCATGCGGATCCGTTTGCATCATATTCTGAATTTGTTCAGGTGAAATCATCACCCCTAAACTATTGACAAAATAGGCGGTAAATCCGCCGATGATCAATAAAATATAAGCAAAAAGTTTGGCCGTATAACGCCAATTGAAAAACTGAAAAATCAGGTTATAAGCCGCTACAATCACCAATACAGTGGCCGCTAAAAATAAATACGCCTTTGGCCCTTGATAGGGCGTTAATTTTTGGATTTGTTGAAAAAAGGCAAAATTCAGTGCCAAGCCTAACCACAGCGCCAACAATATATTAAATTGGCTTAATGAAATCGGCTTAATTTTTTGGCGTAATCGAGTCAAGGTTTGCGGCATCATTTCGGTACGAATCTTTTTATTGATGCCATACAGTACAACCTGAAACTTAAACCTCACTTAAAGCAAAATAATCCTTTTTACGGCATCTACTCTTGCCCAGTATAAAATTTAGCTATTCTAAACAATTTAATTTTATAGCATTTTTAAAAAGTATCTTAGCTAGCCCATCCATTGAATCATTTAGTATTAGGCTTTCACGTCAGACTATTTTTCCAGCGTAGAATGGGCCATAAAAGAAGCACGGCCAATCCGGTAATCATGGTTAAGTAATTTGCGTAGCCCAACATATCTGCCAACACGCCACTCAGGCTATACAGTGCCCCGCTAACGGTCGCCAAAATGGCCACTTGAAAGGTAAAATCCGTACCGGCATGCGCTTGACGGCTATATTGCATCACCAGCGTTAACATCACCACCAATAACATGGCAGAGATAAAGTCCTCAGCAGCATTGATCAAATAAATCAGCCCAGCTGCGACTGTTTTTTGCGCTTGATATTGCACAGCCAACCACGTGTAAGCGGCCAAGCTCAACACTTTAAGCACGGAAAAAATTAACAATGCCTGTGCTCGCGCCATATATTTTAAACTTAAACCCGCAAGTGCTGCGCCCAGCAATGCCGCCAATGCACCAAACATGGTGACGTAAATTCCAATTTGCGAAAAACTTAAGCCCAAATCGACCATGAGTGGCTTTAATAATGGCCCGCTTAAACCATCGGTGATCTTAAAGCTGATCAGCACCCACAGCCATAATGCCAAATGCCGAGTTTGATAAAAATAAGCCACATAGGCTTTAATCTTGTGCCGCTTGAATATGTCGGGTGCAGCGCGAGTTTGCCTACTTTTAAGCTGTTGCGGCTCTTTGAAATATAAAATCGGCAGCGTATTTAAAAACACCAGCGTCGCCAACATTAAAAAAGTGCTTTGCCATTGAAGCCAATCCAATGCCCATAAAATTGCACCGCCACCCACAATAAAACCCAAGCGTGAACCTGCCACTTGCAGCATATTGCCCCAATGCTGTTGCTGATTTTTTAACATACTGACCGCTAACGCATCGCTGGCAATATCTTGCGTCGCCCCGACTAAATTTAAGCTAAATAATGCGACAAAAAACGCCAGTAAATACTCGGGTTGATTTAACGCCTGTATCGGTAAAAAGGATAAAAAAATAAGCAGCAGCACACTGAACAGTTGGCTCGGAATAATCCAGCTTCGATAATGTCCATATTTTGACACCCCAAAACGGTCGACCCACGGCGCCCAGAATACTTTAATTGACCACGGCAACATCAATAAGCCAAAGCCGCCAATCTGTGCCAGTGAGACGCCTTGTGCGCGTAAAATCACTGGTAAGGCATGGGTCATAAAACCGACGGGTAAACCTTGCGCCCAATACAATGAGAATAATACGAGATAGAGTCGTGGTGTGCTTGGCATAGCGTGCCCATAAGATCAAAAGCGGATGGATTATTGCGATCAAATCAGCCGAAGAATGCAGGTTTCTTTGCCGCTGCATATTGTTTTATAAAAACTTAATTTCTTCAATAGTTTACCTATTTTGGTCAGCATATGGCATATAACAGCATGACTGCACATTTCCCTCATTTGTCCGATCAGGTGCCTGGATAAAGTGAATTACCTGATTCGAGGAGTTTTCTAAACAATATATCTAGCCCAAGGCTGGCATTTTATTGGCGAGTTTCTCCATTTTCGTAAAGCAGTGGTGATTCTGGCACCACACAGCTTAAATATGGATGCGTGGTCTGGCTTTACTGCTTATCTGGAACTAAGCCTTAAAAGTTACGATTTTTGACACGCAGAATTTATTTAACACCGCATTCAAGCCACTAATGCATTGAGTTGGCCTGATGTCGGTCCATCACAGCACACTTGAATTTAGGACAGGATTGATTTTATTGGCACTTAAGAGATGACACCATAAGATAGCTGTAAAAGTGCAGAAAGCATCAACAGTGGTTTTATCAGCTTACCCTCAGTGCATAAATCCGCATGATGCTGCTGTCATTTCATTTGACCACACGCAGCGCGCTATTCGTTATTTGGGTATGTTCCATTCCACTGGAGAGTACCAACCGAATTTAGCGCAAATCTTAATGTGCTATGAAGCAATTTTTTTACAGAAAATCCAGTGTCGCTGGCAAAACCGTTACAAAAGCGTGTTAAAAATGGCTAGTCAAAATAGCCATAATCTGCTCTGATAGGCGCAATTTTTGTTTATTTGATGTTCAATTCCCACCATGAAACTTGCGCAATATGCCTTGATTGGCTTACTGGGGCTTGGTCTATTCGGCTGCGATAAAGCCACCAAAACGCCTACACAAACCACTACCATTAAAGCCCGTGAACCGGTGATTGCCATTGCTTTAGGCGGCGGCGGTGCCAAAGGCTTTGCACATATTGGTGTGCTTAAAGTATTAGAGTCACACGGCATTAAAGCCAAAATTATTACCGGTACCAGTGCCGGTAGCTTTGTCGGTAGTATTTACGCCAGCGGTAAAACCCCCTTTCAACTGCAACAAATTGCCTTAACCTTAAAAGAATCCGATATTCGTGATTTAACCTTAAATAGTCAAGGTATCGTGCAAGGGCAAAAACTGCAAGATTATGTCAATCGACATGTGAACAATAAACCGATTGAACAGTTCCCGATTCGCTTTGCCGCAGTGGCCACGCGACTCGATGATGGGCATAAAGCAGAATTTGTGCGCGGCAATGCCGGTCAAGCGGTACGCGCCTCATGCAGTATTCCTAATGTATTTGTACCTGCAACCATTGCGGGCAAAAAATATGTCGATGGCGGGTTGGTTAGTCCAATTCCGGTGAAAACTGCCCAAGCCATGGGGGCCGATATTGTGATTGCTGTGGATATTTCAGCGCGTCCAGTCGGTGGTCAGCCACTCAGCATGTGGGGTTTACTCGATCAGACCATTAATATTATGGGACAACAAAGTATTAATGAAGAACTGGGGCAGGCCAATATTGTCATTCAACCGAAAGTCGGCCATTTAGGCGCTTTAGATTTAAAAGCCAGCAATCAGGCAATTTTAGAAGGAGAAAAAGCGGCACAGTTGAAAATTCGTGCAATTGAAAAAGTTATTCACGATTTCAAACTCTCTCCAGCTGCTTTTAAAGCCGCGCCCAAAGCCCGAATCTAAGAATTATGCTTTTTTAATACTCAAAGACTTATTCATCTGCTAGATTGATATAGACGCCACGGCGTCTATATTCATTTTAACGATAAACGAGTCGATGTATGGAATTTGCGTTCGAGCCTTGGCATTGGTTTGTATTGGGTGTTGTACTGATTCTCTCAGAATTGGTACTGCCCGCTTTTGCCGCCCTGTGGTTTGGTATTGCAGCCATTATGGTGGGTATTTTATTTTGGATGTTCCCGATGATGGGCATCACCACCCAGGTCGTGACTTGGATTATCTTGTCTATCTTGTGTACCCTGCTGTGGTTTAAGTTTATCAAGCCACTGTCTATTGATAAAACCAAAGCCGGCCTATCGCGAGAGTCAACCATTGGTCAAGTCGGCATGGTGATTCAAACCCATCTACAACATGACCAAATTATTGTGCGCTTCCCAATGCCGGTATTAGGCGCAGATGAATGGAATTGCCGTAGCTTAGCACCGGTGCAGGTCGGTGATCGTGTACGCGTGGTGGATATTTTGGGTAACGATTTGGTGGTTAAGCCACACAGTTCCAATAATGAAAATATATAGAGTGAGAAAATAGTATGTCGGGTGGATTTATTATTGTTTTAGCCATTTTGGTTTTTGCAGGCGTGACCATTTTTAAAGGGGTTCGGATTGTTCCACAGGGCTATAAATGGATTGTGCAACGTCTGGGTAAATATCACGTCACCTTAACCCCCGGATTGAGCTTTGTCATTCCTTATATTGATGATGTGGCCTATAAAGTCACCACCAAAGATATTGTCTTGGATATTCCATCACAAGAAGTGATTACTCGCGATAACGCAGTTTTGCTGATGAATGCGGTGGCGTATATCAATATCACCTCACCGGAAAAAGCCGTCTATGGCATTGAAAACTATACTTGGGCCATTCAGAACTTGGTGCAAACCTCGTTGCGCTCTATCGTCGGTGAAATGGATCTGGATGATGCACTGTCTTCGCGTGATCACATTAAAGCCAAACTCAAGGCCGCCATTTCAGATGATATTTCAGATTGGGGAATCACCTTAAAGACCGTTGAAATTCAAGATATTCAACCGTCCACTACTATGCAGTCAGCCATGGAAGCACAAGCCGCGGCGGAACGTCAGCGCCGTGCCACAGTTAGCCGTGCTGATGGTGAAAAACAGGCCGCGATTTTAGAAGCAGATGGCCGTTTAGAAGCCTCACGTCGTGATGCAGAAGCACAAGTGGTCTTGGCTGCCTCATCGCAACGGGCCATTGAAATGATCACCTCCGCTGTGGGCGATAAAGAAGTGCCTGTGGCTTATCTTTTGGGCGAGCAATACGTTAAAGCCATGCAAGAAATGGCCAAATCCAACAATGCCAAGACAGTGATCTTACCAGCAGACATTATGAGCACCATTCGCGGTGTGATGGGTCGTAATCCGTAAA
The DNA here is from genome assembly GCF_000816495.1 of Acinetobacter harbinensis. Classification (GTDB taxonomy): domain Bacteria; phylum Pseudomonadota; class Gammaproteobacteria; order Pseudomonadales; family Moraxellaceae; genus Acinetobacter; species Acinetobacter harbinensis. Next base: position 1,075,502 of record NZ_JXBK01000001.1, on the reverse strand, counting down.
CTGATAATTATTCAGTTTTCATCAATAGACAGCTTGGGCTGTCTATTGTTCTTTCAGCTGTGAAAAAAATCGGCAAGACCGCTAACTTTATGCATAGATTTCAGATTATTTTCTGAAAGTATTGTGCCCGATCCTGCAAGTCTTAGTTTCATTCTCTTATCCACCGCATCAAAGAAAATAAAAAAGAGGACGCGATGTCCTCCTTTGCCATACTTTGATTGAAAGAAATGGCGTTGTTAGCTTTTACGAGACAACAAAAATTGTGAAATTTGACGCAGTTCACTGCCCTGTTCAGCAAAAACCTCCAAAGCAGCAAAGGCCTGATCATGTAACTGTTTGGCATAGGTTTGGGCATTTTCTAAACCCATTAATGCTGGATAGGTCGATTTTTCTACCTGCTGATCTTTACCAGCGGTTTTGCCCAACACTTCAGTGTCAGAAATAATATCTAAAATATCATCTTGTACCTGAAATGCCAGTCCAATGGCCTGTGCGTATTCACGTAATTTCGGAATAGCAATATCGGTGCCTTCAAATACCGTCACCGCTGCCATCATCACGGCTGCGGTAATCAATGCGCCGGTTTTATTGCGATGGATATTTTCCAAAGCCACTTGATCAACCTGTTGACCTTCAGCTTGCAAATCCATGACCTGACCACAGACCATTTTCGAGCTGGCAGTGGCTAAAATCTGCATTTGTTTTAGCACAATAGCCGGACTGACCGCAGCGCCTTGATCAAACAGGCGACTGCCTAAAATTTCAAAGGCCATCGATTGCAAAAGATCACCGGCCAATAAAGCCGTGTCTTCACCAAAGGCCACATGACAAGTCGGTTGTCCACGGCGCAGTAAATCATTGTCCATACAGGGTAAGTCATCATGCGCCAGTGAGTAGCAATGAATCATTTCAATGGCCACCGCAGCACGGCGTACCGCAGCAAAATGATCATTCGACTTTAAAGCTGCTGTGGCATAACACAGCGCCGGACGCACCCGTTTTCCGCCGAGCATCACGGTATGATGGACGGCAGCTTGCAACGGCTCTGGAATAGAAAAAGCCGCCAATGCTGTCAATAAATCATGTTGAATACGTTGCTGTGCAGAGCCTAATACAGTTACAGATACATCAGTTAAAGATGACACATGAGCCTCGAATACTTTGCTGGATGAGTACGTCTAAAAAATCGAGATCGCGCATATCGATAGCGCGCGATCTTACTCGATAAAAAACCTGCTGCTTTTTAGACAAGAGTAGGCTGATCATTGCATTAAGCCACACTTTAAGGCACTTAACTGAGCAATCACCAGCAGCATGATACTGCTTTCTGCACAGATTCTCTATTCTGATTTTAATTCAAACTCTCTGCCGGAATTCGCACCCACCCTTCCATTAAGACGCGCGCACTGCGACTCATCACCGCTTTTTTTACCTGCCATTGTCCAGCCTGTTGTACCGCTTGCGCACCGACACGTAACGTGCCTGAAGGATGACCAAAACATACTGCTTCACGCGCCCCACCGCCCGCTGCCAAATTTACCACTGTACCGGGAATGGCCGCGGCGGTGGCAATGGCCACGGCTGCTGTACCCATCATGGCATGATGTAGTTTACCCATCGATAGCGCGCGAACCAGTAAATCGACATCACCAACTTGAATCTGTTTACCACTGGATGAGGTATAGGCTTTGGGTTTAGAGACAAAAGCAATTTTTGGTGTATGTTGACGCTGCTGTGCTTCAGAGATCTCTTGAATTAAACCCATCTGCTTTGCACCATAGGCGCGAATCGTTTCAAAGCGTGCCAGTGCATCGGCATCGCCGTTAATCGCCTCTTGTAACTCAGTACCGCTATAACCAATCTCTTCTGCATTTAAAAAGATGGTGGGAATACCGGCATTAATAAAGGTGGCCTGAAAGCGACCAACATTTGGTACATCAAAACTATCCACCACATTGCCTGTGGGGAACATTGCGCCACCATCTGCATCATCATCTGCTGGATCTATAAACTCTACCTGCACTTCTGCCGCTGCAAAGGTCACGCCATCCAGTTCAAAATCCCCACTTTCTTGCACTTGAGCATTATTCATCGGGATATGCGCAATGATGGTTTTTTGAATATTGGCTTGCCAAATGCGTACCGTACACAGACCATTTTCGGGAATACGCTCGGCACTGACCAAACCATTGGAAATAGCAAATGCACCTACCGCTGCGGTTAAGTTACCGCAATTACCACTCCAATCGACAAAAGCGCGATCAATCGCCACTTGACCAAATAAATAGTCCACATCATGCTCAGGTTGAGTACTTTTGGCCAAAATCACGGTTTTACTGGTACTGGAACTGGCACCGCCCATACCATCAATTTGCTTACCGTAAGGATCGGGACTGCCAATCACCCGTAGCAGCAATTGATCACGAATTTTTCCGGGCTGCTGCGCCGCTTTAGGTAAGTCATCCAGTTTAAAGAACACACCTTTACTGGTGCCGCCGCGCATATAGGTGGCGGCAATTTTAAGTTGTGGCGCAAAATTCATTTTCATTGATCCTTATTCACTGATCGTTGATATTTATCATTGTTTTAAACAATATTTTGCAATACTGATTGCTTTTATCATAAGGCTTTTTTCAATCAAAACACCGATTACCGGACTTAAGTATAAAAAACTGCACTAAAACCATAAAAAAAATAGCTTTTATAACTCATAAGTCACTGTATTAATGCAATTAAGTTGTTGATTTATAATTTAATTACAATAAATAGAGTATTTAATCTATTCACTTCAGCATAACTGACCAATCGTGGTACTAGGCTAATACAAATCAATCAATTACAATCATTGCCTTATCCATTGTCGGGCTGAGTACTTTGAACAACGAGTCTTCTACACTTCAGCGTGGCTTAAAGAACCGGCACATCCAACTCATCGCCATGGGCGGCGCAATTGGTACAGGCTTATTCTTAGGTTCCGCACAGGTGATTCAATCTGCAGGTCCTTCCATCATTTTAGGCTATGCCATTGGTGGTTTGATTGCATTTTTGATTATGCGTCAACTGGGTGAAATGATCGTACATGAGCCTGTTGCAGGATCATTTAGCCATTTTGCCTTTAAATATTGGGGGAAATTTCCCGGCTTTTTAGCCGGTTGGAATTATTGGATTTTATATATTTTGGTGGCCATGACCGAGCTGACCGCCGTCGCTAAATATATTAACTATTGGTGGCCGTTTATCCCTGCATGGGCATCAGTGCTGTTCTTTTTTATCGTGATTACCTTGGTTAATCTCGGCAATGTGAAATTTTATGGCGAATCAGAATTTTGGCTCTCCATCATTAAAGTCACGGCAATTGTCTCGATGATTATTTTCGGTTTATATTTAATCCTGACAGCAGATGCTGGCTCAACCTCATCATTTAGTAATCTTTGGACACATGGTGGATTTTTTCCGCATGGTTTTGAAGGTCTATTTTACATGCTGGCCTTCTTAATGTTCGCTTTTGGCGGTATTGAACTGATTGGTATGGCCGCAGCTGAAGCCAAAGATCCGGAAAAAACCATTCCCAAAGCCATCAATCAAGTGGTTTTTCGAATTCTGTTGTTTTATATCGGCTCCTTGGTGATTCTGTTGTCTTTGGTGCCTTGGGATCAATTAGAATTGGGCGGATTAGATAAAAGCCCATTTGTGATGATCTTTAGTCAACTGGGAATTGGCTGGGCAGCGCACTTACTGAACTTTATTATTTTAACTGCTGCACTTTCTGTCTATAACAGCGGCATGTATGCCAATAGCCGTATGCTGTATGGTTTAGCTCAACAAGGCAATGCACCAAAAGTGTTCATGAAAGTGAATAAACAAGGTGTACCCATTCCTGCGGTTTTATTCTCAGCGCTGCTCATTTTTGGCTGTGTACTGTTGAACTACTTTGTACCCGAAGATGCCTTAAGCCATCTAATGTACGTGGTGGTTGGTGCATTGGTGTTGAACTGGGCAATGATTAGTTTGACGCATTTGAAATTTAGACAAGCCATTAAACAAGCTGCGATTCAAACCAAGTTCCCTGCACTTTGGGCACCGTTTAGTAATTATTTGGTACTGATTTTTATTGCCACCGTACTTTATATTATGTGGACGCAAGGTTTTAAAGAGTCAGTTCTGATGATTCCAATTTGGATTGTCCTGATGTTTGGTTTATTTAGATTACTGAAAATGAACAAATCTTAAGCAAAAATAGTCTATTAAGCCATTTAAAGAGTTATTGTTTCGACAATAACTTTTTTTTTGCACTTAATTACGCTAAATTAGCGCCGTATGGTGCCCTTAGCTTAACTGGATAGAGCAGTTGCCTCCTAAGTGACCGACGCGGGTTCGACTCCCGCAGGGCGCACCATTTTATGGTTTATATTTAACTTTACCGATCCACACCAACAGATAAATAACATCAAAATCAATTAACTCGCAAAAACACCATCTAAGTCGATCTATAAAACCCTATTATAATTTATATTTTTTTGCGGTAATTTTTACGGTAAGATGTATTACCGCAGAAATTCTTACCGTAAAAATGCCAAAAATCGTTATACCACTAACAGATACAAAGATTAAAACTACAAAAGCAGACTCTGAGAAAGTTCAGAAGTTCTCCGATGGTAATGGCTTATTTTTAATCGTTTCCAAAACTGGTGATAAAAACTGGAGATTTGATTATTCACGCCCTTACACCAAGAAACGTAACTCACTAAGTTTTGGTTCTTATCCAACAGTAACTTTAGCTGAAGCTCGCATTAGAAGAGATGAAGCCCGCACACTACTCTCTCAAAACATTGATCCTCATTCTGAAAAAGCCAGAATTGAGAATGAGATACTAAATGCTAATAAGAATATTTTCAGTGAACTATCTAAGGAATGGATGAGTAAACAAGACTTTGCTGAATCCACAGTTAAAGGACAGCAAAGCTTATTAGAAGTAATCAATCAATACATTGGTCAAATTCCTGTTCATGAAATTAAACCAACGGATATTCTTAAGGTTTGTCAGATTTATGAAAAACAAGAAAAATTAGAAACTGCTAAAAAGGTCAAAGTTAAATGCGGCCAGATCTTACGTTATGCCGTTTCTATTGGACTCTGTGAACGTGATGTCACACAGGACTTAAGAGGCGCTTTAAAAACGCCTAAAGTAACGCACATGGCGGCTTTGGTAGAACCTAAAGACTTTGCCCAACTCCTACAGGATATCGATCACTATCAAGGTTCCGCAATCACTCGCTATGCCCTACGTATTGCCCCACTGGTTTTTGTTCGCCCCGGAGAACTCAGACATGCGCAATGGAAAGATATTGATTTAGAGCAAGGTTTATGGAGCTATACACCACCAAAAACAAAAGCTAAAACAGGTGTTCAGCATATGGTCCCTCTGTCAACTCAAGTCATTCACTTAATGTCTGAACTGGCTCAAATTACGCGCTATAAAAGTGAATTTGTTTTTCCTGCAACCACATCAAACTTAAAACCAATGTCCGAAAACACCATCAATCAAGCGTTACGTCGCTTAGGTTATACCAGTGAACAAGCCTGTGGTCACGGCTTCCGTGCCTCAGCTCGGACTATCTTAGAAGAGATTTTAGATTTTCCAATTGAATTGATTGAGCAACAACTAGCCCATCAGGTAAAAGATATGCATGGGCGGGCTTATAACCGAACCAAACATTTAGAGAAAAGAAAGGTGATGATGCAGAAATGGGCAGACTACTGTACACAAATTAAAAAAGATTTTGCATGAATGACGGTTTGGTAAACTCACAATCTGCATAGTCTAATCACATCGATTCAGTTATTATTATTTTTATCTCATCATCTTTTTAGAGTATATATCGTGTTTGAGACTATCGATTCATTAAAAAATAAACTTGATGCTCAGCGCCCTCTCTCACCTTCTATCATTAAAAATTTACAAGAAGATTTGATTCTGCGTTGGACATATCACTCCAATGCGATTGAAGGCAATACACTTACTCTACTCGAAACAAAAGTTGTCTTGGAAGGCATTACTGTAGGTGGCAAAGCACTTCGAGAGCACTTTGAAGCGATTAATCATCGTAATGCAATTTATTACGTTGAAGATATCATCAAAAAAGAAGAGCCTTTTTCTGAATGGCAAATTCGCAATATTCATCAATTGATTTTAAAAAATATCGATGATGAAAATGCCGGTCGATACCGTCAACAAAATGTGCTGATTTCAGGTGCTACTAATACGCCGCCAGATTACACTTTACTGAATGACAAGATGGCGCAATTCATTGATTGGTATAATACTGAAGCGGATCTAATACACCCAATTGCACGAGCTGCAAAAGTACATGCAGACTTTGTCGGCATACACCCCTTTATTGATGGTAATGGTCGTACCTCTCGCCTTCTCATGAATTTAGAGTTAATGAAAGCTGGCTATCCACCCTGTGTAATTACTGTTGAGAATCGTCTTGCCTACTATGAAGCTTTGGATCAATGGATGGCTTCTGGACAAACTGAGTTCTTTAATCAATTGGTTGCGGATGCTGTATTGGAAGGTTTTAGACCTTATCAAGTCGTTTTAGGGATTTAAAAACAGCCGACTATAAATCATACGCTTATCAATCTATAGCGCTGCTTAGAGCTCTTAGCTTTATCTGGGATAGTCCGTTCAATTAACGCAGCTTCTAGTGGTGGATGGCTTCCTTGTATAAGTATTTTATAAATTTATGATTTTTAAGGATTTATATTAACTTTCACTAAAAATATAAACCCAATAAAATCATATGGTTAATTATTTGTGCAACAAAGCTATACCAAAGCATAAAAACATAGGCATCTTCACACATCACGCTTTAAGCGACTTACCTTGTAAAATTCCGACAATGCTTTCTCTGTTAAACTCAATATTTAAAGCGCATTGGCTGCATCATAGGCAGTTTTAATGGCATAAGAAATATCAGAGACTTCATCACAATCTCCCACTTTTACCACTTCAATTCCCTTTTCAGTCAGTACAGTCGTATCAAATATAACTGGTCGTGCGCCGCTCGCAAGCACCACACAATCACAAGCAAGATATAGCGCAGTACCATATTTATCTTCACAGCGCACTTGCTTGAGATCAATCTTTGTAACCTTATATCCTGTATATTGCTTGACACCATATTTTTTATAATTCTCAAGCATGGTGGGTAAAATAGTGCTACTAAGACCATCAGCGATCTTATCTGTCATTTCAATAATGGATACGGTACAGCCTTGCTCAGCTAAATATTCAGCCGTTTCAGCACCTACGATCCCACCCCCAATCACCACTACACGACCTGCGACTAGATGTTTAGCCGCCAAAACTTCCCAAGCATCATAAACATTTACGCCATGTACACCGATAATTTCAGGTCTAAAATTAGAGGCACCTACTGCCACAATCACCGCATCAGGGGCTAACTGCAGTAGGTTTTGAATGGTCGCTATTTGCCCTAACCTTAATGTGACACCTTGTATGCGCACAGCATGGGTTAAATCCTCTAAGACACGGTATATTTCAGCCTTACGCGGCGGTACGGCAGCAATATTCAATTGCCCACCTAAGCATGTCTCTTTTTCAAATAGGGTGACGAAATGGCCTTTTTTTGCAGCCACGCGTGCAGCTTCAAGCCCAGCCGGACCGCCACCAATCACCACCACATTCTTTTGCCTGATGGCGGGTGTAATGATGCGTGTTTCTTCAAAACCATTTTCAGCATTGACCACACACGCAATAAATGAGCGATTAAGCACATTATCAACACAGCCTTCATTACAGGAAATACAGCGGCAAATGGCTTGAGATTTTCCTGCCGCAGCCTTATTGGGCCAATCTGGATCGGCTAAAAGCGCACGACCAATCCCGATCATATCGGCTTTACCCTGATGCAATAACTCTTCTGCCATATCCGGATCAATAATACGTCCCGAGGTACTCACCGGAATAGAAACTGCCTGCTTCACCGCCGCAGTAATGTCTGCAAAAAAGCAGTACGGTTGTACACCCATCGGTGGAATAGTGTCTGCCATATTGCCCGTATGATTTGCCTGCCCCACGTGCAACATATCCACACCGGCGGCTTGTAGCCATCGTGCAAACTGCGGTGCATCAACCTCATCAATACCCCCTTTACCGCGTGTGGGCGTAACCACTGACAATTTATAATCAAGAAGCATGTGCGGAACTGCTTGTCTTAATGCCTGTACCAGCATTAAAGCAAAGCGTGTGCGATTCTCAAGCGAGCCACCAAACTGATCCGTACGGTTATTCATTTTTGTGCTGCATAGTGCACCGACCAATCGGTCACCATGAACTTGAATAACATCCACCCCCGCACGCTGTGCACGTACTGCACAAGCACACATTTTATCGATAATATCCAGCAATGAATCTTCAGATACTTCGTTAACAAAAAATTGCATGTCATGATTTAACTGGCTACGGACTTTGTCCATCTCGCCTGCGTCAAACAGAGCATTAATCGCATCACAGTCATATTCAGGATGGAAAATTTGCACACCCAATTTAGCACCATACGCGTGTAGATTATTAGCCAAAAGGCGAAAGCTCTCGATTTGACTGTCTTCAAATAGTTTTGGCGTAGCTGCAAAACTGCGGATTGGCGCAACATCACCTAAAACAATATATCCCACACCGCCCTGAGCAAGACGTGTATAAAATGCCCGACTTTGCGAGCTAATACGGCCATCTTTAGCTTCATATCCGGTGGTTAGCGGAGGAAACATAATGCGATTTTTAAAAATGACGCCACCAATAGCAATAGGCTGCAATATTTTCATTATTACTCTCTTTTTTAATAAGCCTAAACGAAACTTCTGGCCTATTTTTACGACTTATACCCTACTTGTGAGATAATTAATTTTATCTATTTATTCAATTAGAATTTATGGTAAATATTTTGTAAAGCCTATCTAAACCAGCCAAACTCATAGAAGGGTGATAGAGCTCGTTACTGATAAAACTAAATCGAAGAACATCTAAAACCCTAAAGAACCACCTATCAAATAGATTTTATTTTATAAGCTTCAAAGATATAAATAGATGGGAATTTCAGTTTTTATTTTTCACTAGGCTGAAAATTTTATAATATTTGGAAAATGTAAAATAATAAAAACATATACAAGTTTTAGATTTCATATCGTAAAAAAATAGAAGCTACTCAAAAAGAAAACTGGTCCTAAAATAGCCAAAGATCCACTTTATTATTCAGCTAAATTTTTTTCAGTTTTAAATGAAGGATGACGAGCTCTATATAATGTCAATGCTTTTAACTCATTTTCCAAAAATAGCATTGATTCTTCAGCCCAAGTCGATTTACGCGTGTCAAGATGTCTATTATTCGCCATCCAGTCGGAGATTACCGCATAGGTACAGGAATTATCTGCAAATACAAATTTCGATTGATTATCTATAATACTTTTAAAAACTTTATGCGTGGGTAGGAGTGAGCCAGATACATGAAAAAATGTATATAGATATTTGTAATTAGTGCTCATTCGAAAAATTCTAACCAAGGTATTGCACTATAATAACAAATATAGTGCAACTACAGCTACACATATCATAAAGAGTATTTTCAAGCTACTGCTTAGCTGGAAGCACTTTTCATGCCGATTAAATGGCTCACTTTAAAATTCAAATTTTATAAAAATCTTGATTCAGCAATGGTAGTTAGATAATCATTTTTTGGTTTTTTATCCTCATATCTTAGTAAAATATGACTTCAAGAAGAACCTTACTCAACCTAGATATTTATCAAGCAATTAGCTAAGAATTTTCCTTTATTCCGGCTTTTCCTTCTCTTTATTTAAATTTTTTG
>NZ_JXBK01000001.1:1060061-1065463 GCF_000816495.1 Acinetobacter harbinensis | reverse complement strand
TTGCTTTTTCCAAATCTTGAACAGATTGGGCTGTTTGAGTTGAATATTGTCTAGCGTTTGATTAACTAAATCAAGTTATATTTGGATATTAAGTGAAGTCATACAACTGTTTGGGTGTTGTATAGTCAAGCCTCACGAGTAATTAGTATTGGTCAGCTTCATGCATCACTGCACTTCCACATCCAACCTATCAACGTTGTAGTCTTCAACGGCTCTTTAGAGGACATATAGTCCTTGGGAAATCTTATCTTGAGGAAGGCTTCCCGCTTAGATGCTTTCAGCGGTTATCCCTTCCGAACATAGCTACCCGGCGATGCCACTGGCGTGACAACCGGTACACCAGAGGTTCGTCCACTCTGGTCCTCTCGTACTAGGAGCAGATCCTCTCAAATTTCCAACGCCCACGGTAGATAGGGACCGAACTGTCTCACGACGTTCTAAACCCAGCTCGCGTACCTCTTTAAATGGCGAACAGCCATACCCTTGGGACCTGCTTCAGCCCCAGGATGAGATGAGCCGACATCGAGGTGCCAAACACCGCCGTCGATATGAACTCTTGGGCGGTATCAGCCTGTTATCCCCAGAGTACCTTTTATCCGTTGAGCGATGGCCCTTCCATACAGAACCACCGGATCACTAAGACCTACTTTCGTACCTGCTCGACTTGTGGGTCTCGCAGTTAAGCGCGCTTTTGCCTTTATACTCTACGCGTGATTTCCGACCACGCTGAGCGCACCTTCGTACTCCTCCGTTACTCTTTAGGAGGAGACCGCCCCAGTCAAACTACCCACCAGACATGGTCCTCGCTCCAGATTATGGAGCAGAGTTAGAACCTCAATATTACCAGGGTGGTATTTCAAGATTGGCTCCACTTGAACTAGCGTCCAAGTTTCAAAGCCTCCCACCTATCCTACACAAGTAAGATCAAAGTTCAATGTCAAGCTGCAGTAAAGGTTCACGGGGTCTTTCCGTCTAGCCGCGGGTACACCGCATCTTCACGGCGATTTCGATTTCACTGAGTCTCTGCTGGAGACAGCGCCGCCATCATTATGCCATTCGTGCAGGTCGGAACTTACCCGACAAGGAATTTCGCTACCTTAGGACCGTTATAGTTACGGCCGCCGTTTACTGGGGCTTCGATCAAGAGCTTCGCTTACGCTAACCCCATCAATTAACCTTCCAGCACCGGGCAGGCATCACACCCTATACGTCCACTTTCGTGTTTGCAGAGTGCTATGTTTTTAATAAACAGTTGCAGCGGCCTGGTTTCTGTGGCTGCCAACCGCTCATCCCGCGAGGGGAATCACCGTCGGCAGCGTACCTTCTCCCGAAGTTACGGTACCATTTTGCCTAGTTCCTTCAGCAGAGTTCTCTCAAGCGCTTTGGTCTACTCGACCTGACCACCTGTGTCGGTTTAGGGTACGATTCCTGTGTAACTGAAGCTTAGAGACTTTTCTTGGAAGTATGGTATCAGCCACTTCACTGTACAAGTACAGCTTGCTATCAGCTCTCAGCATAGAGCACCCCGGATTTGCCTAAGATGCATGCCTACTGCCTTTCACCTGGACAACCAACGCCAGGCTGACTTAACCTTCTCCGTCCTCTCATCGCATTACACAGAAGTATTGGAATATTAACCAATTTCCCATCGACTACGCCTCTCGGCCTCGCCTTAGGGGTCGACTCACCCAGCCCCGATTAACGTTGGACTGGAACCCTTGGTCTTTCAGCGTGCGAGTTTTTCACTCGCATTGTCGTTACTCACGTCAGCATTCGCACTTCTGATACCTCCAGCAGACTTCTCAATCCACCTTCATCGGCTTACAGAACGCTCCCCTACCACTTACAATAAATTGTAAATCCGCAGCTTCGGCATATAGTTTTAGCCCCGTTACATCTTCCGCGCAGGCCGACTCGACTAGTGAGCTATTACGCTTTCTTTAAAGGATGGCTGCTTCTAAGCCAACCTCCTAGCTGTCTATGCCTTCCCACATCGTTTCCCACTTAACTATAATTTTGGGGCCTTAGCTGGCGGTCTGGATTGTTTTCCTCTTGACTACGGACGTTAGCACCCGCAGTCTGTCTCCCGGATAGTACTCATTGGTATTCGGAGTTTGCATCGGTTTGGTAAGTCGGGATGACCCCCTAGCCGAAACAGTGCTCTACCCCCAATGGTATTCGTCCGAGGCGCTACCTAAATAGCTTTCGGGGAGAACCAGCTATCACCAAGTTTGATTAGCCTTTCACCCCTATCCACAAGTCATCCCCCGGCTTTTCAACGACGGTGGGTTCGGTCCTCCAGTTAGTGTTACCCAACCTTCAACCTGCTCATGGATAGATCACCTGGTTTCGGGTCTATACCCAGCAACTAATGCGCCCTATTAAGACTCGATTTCTCTACGGCTCCCCTATACGGTTAACCTCGCTACTGAATATAAGTCGCTGACCCATTATACAAAAGGTACGCAGTCACCGAACAAGTCGGCTCCCACTGCTTGTATGCATGCGGTTTCAGGATCTATTTCACTCCCCTCACAGGGGTTCTTTTCGCCTTTCCCTCACGGTACTGGTTCACTATCGGTCAGTCAGGAGTATTTAGCCTTGGAGGATGGTCCCCCCATATTCAGACAAGGTTTCACGTGCCTCGCCCTACTCGACATCATTATCTAAGCCCTTTCGTGTACAGGACTATCACCCACTATGGTTGCACTTCCCAGAGCATTCCACTAGAACTTAGATAACTTAATGGGCTGGTCCCCGTTCGCTCGCCGCTACTAAGGGAATCTCAATTGATTTCTTTTCCTAGGGGTACTGAGATGTTTCACTTCCCCCCGTTCGCTTTGCATGACTATGTATTCATCATGCAATACCTACCTTATGGTAAGTGGGTTTCCCCATTCAGAAATCTCCGGATCACAGGATATTTGCCGCCTCCCCGGAGCTTTTCGCAGGCTATTACGTCTTTCATCGCCTCTGACTGCCAAGGCATCCACCACATGCACTTAATTACTTGACTATACAACCCCAAACAGTCGTCAACACCTACAAGTGAGTGTTTACAACTTATCGTTCAAAGTCTTGTGCACTTAAGCACGGTACAGCTTCAATCTTAATATTACCAAAACGCTTGATTCAGTTAATTCGCTAGTGCTCAGTTCTTTATCTTCATTCAACTTTAACCTCACATCACTATAAATAGTGACAATCGATTAAAACTGAATTCAAAATCAGTTCTGAGTTAAACAATTATTTCAACTCAAATTTGCCAATCTGTTAATGAGTTAACATGCCTTCGTCAGGTCATGTTTAACGCTGTGATAAATCACAGAACTTAATAAACTTAAACACTAGGTTTCTTTTATTAAGTTCTATAATCTATAGACTTATAGTCTGCGCGAAGCAAAGCTTCTTGCTTAAATTTCAAGGAAAAGCATGCTTTTCTGATCTTGAAATTTGGTGGAGACTAACGGAGTCGAACCGTTGACCTCCTGCGTGCAAAGCAGGCGCTCTACCAACTAAGCTAAGTCCCCAGCTATCATTAGATTTGATCTATCTGTTTATCTGTTACTCAAGTTCAATGAATTGCTTCATCAATCTTTAAGTTCGTTAGATTGGTGGGTCTGACAAGATTTGAACTTGTGACCCCACGCTTATCAAGCGTGTGCTCTAACCAACTGAGCTACAGACCCTCAGATACATCGTATGAAGAACAACTTGTTGTGGATTCTTACCAATCGTCAATCTTTCGTTAAGGAGGTGATCCAGCCGCAGGTTCCCCTACGGCTACCTTGTTACGACTTCACCCCAGTCATCGGCCACACCGTGGTAAGCGTCCTCCTTGCGGTTAGACTACCTACTTCTGGTGCAACAAACTCCCATGGTGTGACGGGCGGTGTGTACAAGGCCCGGGAACGTATTCACCGCGGCATTCTGATCCGCGATTACTAGCGATTCCGACTTCATGGAGTCGAGTTGCAGACTCCAATCCGGACTACGATCGGCTTTTTGAGATTAGCATCCTATCGCTAGGTAGCAACCCTTTGTACCGACCATTGTAGCACGTGTGTAGCCCTGGTCGTAAGGGCCATGATGACTTGACGTCGTCCCCGCCTTCCTCCAGTTTGTCACTGGCAGTATCCTTAAAGTTCCCGGCTTAACCCGCTGGCAAATAAGGAAAAGGGTTGCGCTCGTTGCGGGACTTAACCCAACATCTCACGACACGAGCTGACGACAGCCATGCAGCACCTGTATGTAAGCTCCCGAAGGCACCAATCCATCTCTGGAAAGTTCTTACTATGTCAAGACCAGGTAAGGTTCTTCGCGTTGCATCGAATTAAACCACATGCTCCACCGCTTGTGCGGGCCCCCGTCAATTCATTTGAGTTTTAGTCTTGCGACCGTACTCCCCAGGCGGTCTACTTATCGCGTTAGCTGCGCCACTAAAGTCTCAAAGACCCCAACGGCTAGTAGACATCGTTTACGGCATGGACTACCAGGGTATCTAATCCTGTTTGCTCCCCATGCTTTCGTACCTCAGTGTCAGTATTAGGCCAGATGGCTGCCTTCGCCATCGGTATTCCTCCAGATCTCTACGCATTTCACCGCTACACCTGGAATTCTACCATCCTCTCCCATACTCTAGCCAACCAGTATCGAATGCAATTCCCAAGTTAAGCTCGGGGATTTCACATTTGACTTAATTGGCCACCTACGCACGCTTTACGCCCAGTAAATCCGATTAACGCTTGCACCCTCTGTATTACCGCGGCTGCTGGCACAGAGTTAGCCGGTGCTTATTCTGCGAGTAACGTCCACTCTCCAGTAGTATTAATACTGGGAGCCTCCTCCTCGCTTAAAGTGCTTTACAACCAAAAGGCCTTCTTCACACACGCGGCATGGCTGGATCAGGGTTCCCCCCATTGTCCAATATTCCCCACTGCTGCCTCCCGTAGGAGTCTGGGCCGTGTCTCAGTCCCAGTGTGGCGGATCATCCTCTCAGACCCGCTACAGATCGTCGCCTTGGTAGGCCTTTACCCCACCAACTAGCTAATCCGACTTAGGCTCATCTATTAGCGCAAGGCTCCGAAGAGTCCCCTGCTTTCCCCCGTAGGGCGTATGCGGTATTAGCATCCCTTTCGAGATGTTGTCCCCCACTATTAGGTAGATTCCTAAGTATTACTCACCCGTCCGCCGCTAAGTTAAGTAGCAAGCTACTCTTCCCCGCTCGACTTGCATGTGTTAAGCCTGCCGCCAGCGTTCAATCTGAGCCATGATCAAACTCTTCAGTTAAATATCATTTCTAGTGCCTTAAAGGGCACCAATCTTGGCTCATCAATTGTCTGACAAATCTTTCTCAAATAAACTTCGAGTAATTTCTACCATTCAATCAATGAAAATAATTT
>NZ_JXBK01000001.1:1054003-1060022 GCF_000816495.1 Acinetobacter harbinensis | reverse complement strand
AACATCTCAGCACTTCGTGCCTTAATCGTTTCCGTCTATCTCGTCGGGATGCAGCGTATTCTATACACTTTAAAATTCAGCGCAACCCCTGATTCACGTTATTTCACTCGGGTGTTGTTTTTTTCGGCTATTTGAATAAAAATTTGCAGTTTTAGTCTAAAAAATCAGCTCAATTTAAACATAAATCCTTAGGCTGGTCATATCAAGTGCATCTTAAGCATCATGAATAGCCTTAATAACTGCCTTTTGGCCTGTAATCTTTTCAGCAGCATGCAGGGTGGCATTTTACTGTATGCAATATCACTATCTAATATTGATGTATAGTGAGTCGTAAAATTTCAGTCGTGCTTGAACCTGACTCACTCGCTATTTATAGACATTCCCTCTTCATCGATCCTTATTCAAATTTGCCAGACTGCTTTGATAAGTATTTACATGCAGTTTATTTTTCTCCCCAAAGCATAAATAAAAAGACTCTATCAAACCACTCATCTTTATTTCTGAATGATTTTGGCTTGATCACCTACCAATTAGGTAAATACTTTATTTGCTCGACAGATTAATCGTCGACATTAAATCGGTAAACTTCTGCCCCTGAATCACCACATGGCCACGTAATAATTTTTCAGCTTCCACTTCATCGCCCTGAATAATGGCTTGCACAATCGCTTCATGCTCGGAAAAAGAGTGATTCATGCGATTATTAACACGTAATTGTAATCTGCGATAAGGATGTAATCTTTTATGCAAACTAGATGCTTGCTCAATTAAAAAACTGTTATGACTGGCGGCATAAATTTGAAAATGAAACTGACGATTTTTCTCGTAATAGTTTTCTGAATCATTGGATTCTAGATATTCTTCACAATGTTTATGCAGCTCAAGTAATCGTTTTTTCTCATCTTCTTGAATCCGTCTAGCGGCCAATCGACCACACATGCCTTCTAGCTCGGCCATCACTTCAAACATTTCGCATAGCGTCATTGGATTCACTTCCGGCACAATCGCGCCTCGTCTTGGGCGAATCTCTACCATGCCTTCTGCTGAAAGTAATTTTAAGGCTTCACGTATTGGCGTTCTAGACGCTCCATAGCGTTCACATAGCTCAGCTTCATCAAGTTTTGTGCCCGGCCGAAAATATCCAAAGATAATATCATCCTCTATCTTTTTACTCACTTGAATAGATAAGGGCAAGTCTTTGATTAAATTCATATTTCACCATTTTGTATACAATATTATGTATTTTGAGTACAAATATATTGTCATTTGAATACATTCTGTTTATAACTATAACAAAATAAATGGACGTTTATTACTAGAAAATCTCAATCCATGGAGGATTCAAGATGATTATTTACGGTACGGCATTACTCGCAATCTGTCATTTGCTGGGTGATTATTTTGGCAACATGCTGGGTATTTTACTGGGCGTAAAAGCCAATGTCGGTGGTGTGGCCATCGCCATGATTCTGCTGATTGCCAGCAAGGAAGTTCTGGCCAGAAAGGGCTATTTACCTAAAGTCACTCAATTCGGCGTGCTGTACTGGTCCGGTATGTATATCCCTATCGTTGTTGCAATGTCAGCAGGACAAAATGTCGTGGCTGCGATGTCGGGTGGCATGGTGGGTGTGGTGGTTGCAGTCATTTCTTTGGTCGGTACGGTTTTGGTGATTCGCTGGTTAAATAAATACAGCAATGACTATGACAGCTATGAATGGCCGATTGAAAATCCAGCTCAGACAGCGAAAGTCTAGAAATTAATCCCATCTCTCATATAAAGGAATTTAGGGAGTTATCGTATGGATGTTTTAATTCAAGTATTAACAAAAAATGCGCTGATCACTGCACTTGCAGTTACCGGCTTAATGATGATTGTGTCTCATCTGCTTTCAAAATATCTGACCAAGGGTAAATTACAAAGCTCTGCCATTGCCATCACGATGGGTTTAGTGATTGCTTATTTTGCCGGTGTCTATACCCAAGGTACGAAAGGCATCTCTGATATTGCGATTTTTTCAGGTTTTGCGCTATTGGGCGGCGCGATGCTACGTGACTTGGCCATTGCCTCTACCGCTTTTGAAGTGGATGTTAAAGAAGTTAAAAAAGCAGGCAAAGTGGGATTGATTGCACTTTTACTCGGTTGCGTTATTCCATTTGTAATTGGCGCGGGTGTGGCTTGGCTGATGGGTTATAAAGATCCGGTTTCCATGACCACGATTGGTGCAGGTGCCATGACTTATATTGTTGGTCCGATTACAGGCTCCGCCATTGGTGCAAGCTCTGAAGTGATTGCACTGTCTATTGCCATTGGTTTAATTAAGTCCGTGTTCTTTATGGTGGGCACGCCTTTACTGGCCAAATTCATGTATCTGAAAAGCCCACGTTCAGCCATGATTTTTGGCGGAATGGCAGGAACCACCAGTGGCGTTGCAGCAGGACTGGCAGGTACAGATGTACGTTTGGTGCCTTATGGTGCATTGGTTGCCACGTTTTACACTGGCTTAGGTTGCTTGCTTGGCCCCTCTATTTTTTTCCTGACCGTCAATGCAATTTTTGGTTAAGTATCGGGTGATCGAATGAATAATACGGTAAATAAGCGCGTATGGAACAGTCAAAAAACCAAACGCCTGAACAAACTAGAACAAGCGAAAATTAAAGGCTTTGACAAGCAGGTCGCGCATGATCGTGTGATTGAACTGCTAGAGACTGTGATTGCCTGCGGCGATAAAGTTTGCCAAGAAGGCAACAATCAAAAGCAAGCTGACTTTCTAGCCAAGGCTTTAAGTCAATGTAATCCAGAGGTATTGAATAATTTACACATATTACAATCGGTGCTGGCATTACCAAGTCATCTGGATATTTTTGAAAAAGGCATCGCCTCAAAACTTGATTTCTCTTTTTCTGGCCCACAAAGCCTACGCCTTGCGCAATTGGTACAACAGCAAAAAATCTCGATTGGCTCAATTCATACCTATTTAGAGCTGTATGGTCGCTATTTTATTGATTTAATCCCCAATGTTTGCTTGATTACGGCGCAGGCAGCCGATGCGCAAGGCAACTTATATACAGGTGCCAATACCGAAGATACGCCTGCCATTGTTGAAGCCACGGCATTTAAGAGCGGTATTGTGATTGCGCAAGTCAATGAACTGAGCGATCAGCTGCCACGCGTAGACATTCCAGCGGACTGGGTCGACTTCTTTATTGTCAGCCCGAAAGCCAATTATGTTGAACCGCTGTTTACCCGTGATCCGGCACAAATCACTGAAGTACAAATTTTAATGGCCATGATGGTGATTAAAGGTATTTATGCGCCTTATCAAGTGCAACGTTTAAATCATGGTATTGGCTTTGATACCGCAGCCATTGAACTGTTGTTGCCCACTTATGGCAATGAGCTGGGCTTAAAAGGCAAAATTTGCAGCAATTGGGCACTCAATCCACACCCGACCCTCATTCCCGCCATTGAAAGTGGCTTTGTAGAATCCATTCATAGCTTTGGTTCTGAAGTCGGCATGGACGATTATATTCGTAATCGCTCCGATGTGTTCTTTACCGGTGCCGATGGCAGCATGCGATCGAATCGCGCATTTTCTCAGGCCGCAGGTTTATATGCCTGTGATTTGTTTATTGGTTCAACGTTACAGATTGATTTACAAGGCAACAGCTCTACTGCCACGGTCGATCGTATTGCTGGTTTTGGTGGTGCGCCGAATATGGGGTCTGATCCGCACGGACGCCGCCATTCCAGTTTTGCCTATAACAAAGCCGGTAAAGAGGCGGTTGATGGCAAAGTCATTAAAGGACGCAAACTGGTGGTACAGCTGGTAGAAACCTATCGTGAACATATGCATCCAGTCTTTGTGGAAGAATTAGATGCATGGCAATTGCAAGACAAAATGGGCAGTGATTTCCCGCCGATTATGATTTACGGCGAAGATGTCACGCATATTGTGACCGAAGAAGGCATTGCCAATTTATTGCTATGCCGGAGTGCCGAAGAGCGCGAACAAGCGATTCGCGGTGTTGCCGGTTATACCCCCATTGGAATGCAGCGCGATCATGCCAAAGTCGAGGAACTTAGACAGCGTGGCATTATCCAGCGCCCTGAAGACTTGGGTATTGATACCTCAAAAGCCACGCGCGACCTACTGGCCGCACAGTCGGTGAAAGATCTGGTGAAATGGTCTGAAGGTCTGTACTCCCCGCCAAGCCGCTTTAGAAACTGGTGATTATTATGGAACAACTGAATTTTTCGCTTCACTCAAAAAGTACCCCGCTGACCAAACATGAAATGATTTGTGGGGTGGTCGGCTCTGGCAATTTAGAAGTCTTCGTCAGCGCAATTGAACAGACAGAAAAATGCGACATTATTGTCAACACCTCAGCCACTGGTTTTAAAGAGGTTTGGACTGCGGTACTGAGTGAGTTTTGCAATCGCCACGCTGTCGGTGGTCTAAAATTCCAACTCAATGATATGGGTGCAACGCCTGCCGTGGTCAGTTTACGACTCAGTCAAGCCGTTACCCTGCTGAAGGATAATGAACATGCATAATATGATTAAAAAAAGCTTTTATGAGAAAACCGCACGAAATCGAATTTCCAGCATCGTCGATGCAGGCAGCTTTAATGAGTTTTTAAAAGCCGGCGCATTGCCACTGAGTCCCAATCTACAAGCCTTAGATATCCCCGGCAGTTTTGATGATGGCGTGATTATTGGCACGGCATGCATCAATAAAACGCCTGTCCATCTCATTGCGCAAGAAGGGCAATTTATGGGTGGTGCCGTCGGTGAAATTCACGGCGCAAAAATCGTTGGTTTATTGCTAAGAGCGATTCAAGATCAGTCCCGTGCGGTGGTTTTCTTCATTGACTCCGGCGGTGTTCGACTGCATGAGGCCAATGCAGGATTGATTGCGATTTCTGAGATCATGCGCGCCATGCTTAAAGTAAGAAATGCCGGCATTCCGATTATTAGCATCATCGGTGGAACCTGTGGTGCATTTGGCGGCATGGGCATCAGCGCCTGTTTAAGCAGTCACATTATCATGTCAGAAGAAGGTCGCTTGGCGCTTTCTGGCCCAGAAGTGATTGAAACGGTAAAAGGTGTCGAGGAGTTTGACTCTAAAGACCGTGCCTTGGTGTGGCGTGTCACCGGCGGTAAAAACCGTTACTTGCTGGATCAGATACAGGTGCTCACTGAAGATGATACCGATGAGATCCGCGAGCAGATTATCACTGCACTGGCCCAAGCACCGGAACAGTTAACGCTGACGGCACTACAACACAAACAACAGCTGATTCAACAGCAATTTGATCAGTGGTTTGGGAAAAAAGATGGCTTAGAGATCTGGCAAGGCATGCACATTCAGCACGCTGAACACATCCCGATGCTGAGTGCAGCAGCGGTTATTCAGATTAAACAAGGAGTCGGCTATGGAAACTGAAGTTATTTTAAGTCAGCTGTTTCCGGATCATCTAACTTACCAGATTCAGGGTCATTTCATTAAAGGTGCTGCGCAAACCGCCGCAGGTCCAGTGCGTATTGTGGGCACAGTCAATTCTGCGCCGATTAATCATGAGATTGCTCTGCACATTGCAGCAGAAGTGCTGGAAATTATTGCACTGAATGATCAGACGCCGGTGATTTTTATTGTCGACACTCAAGGACAAGCACTCTCTCGTGCGGATGAAGTGCTGTGCTTAAATCGCAGCTTTGCGCATCTTGCCTCTTGCGTCGATTTATTGCGTCGACAGCAACATCCGAATTTAGCAATTATCTTGGGAGAGGCGGTCAGTGGCGGTTTTCTTTCTTATGGTTTAATGGCCAATCAGGTTTTTGCACTGGAAAGTAGCCAAGTCAAGGTTATGGACTTAAATGCCATGTCGCGGGTGACTAAAATTCCGGTTGAGCGCCTAAAAGAATTATCACAAAGTTCTGCCATTTTTGCCCCCGGGGTTGAGAATTTTTACAAAATGGGCGCTATTTCAGAGATCTGGCATGATTTGAATCCGGACT
>NZ_JXBK01000001.1:1044445-1053993 GCF_000816495.1 Acinetobacter harbinensis | reverse complement strand
CCGAAAAAGCCATTCAACAGCAGCAAAGTCAGATCAATAGCTACCTAAATGATGAGCGTCGGGAGATTGCCCAGCAAAGACAAGGGCGGCATTTAAGTCATGAAATCGTGGCCGCGGTACTGCGTGCATAAGGAGTTTTGCCATGAACCGCCACGATTTAATTTATCTTCAAGCCAGCGATTCATACAGATTTTTAGATGCCTCGCTGCCCTTACAGGTTAAACAGAAAATACAGGAACAGATTTCACAGAATATTCCTTTTACTGTATGCCGACAGGAATCCGAAGATTATTTCAAAGTGGCAATCAACATCATGCTGCAACAACGAAAATATCGCGTCGCGCTTGGCTTAAACGCAACGCCTACTTTAAGTCAGCGCCCCCTGCTATTGGCTAGAATATTAGACCGTTTCTCGGCTGAAATTCAAACTATGCTACAGCATTTTATCCGCGCGATGCAGCAACTGTCCTGCTGTGTATATGTGTATGGCTCGTATGCCAACCAGTTTTTTAATCCAGATATTTTTGTACATGCCCAATCCGATCTCGATTTACTGATTCAGCCTGAACACCGCCATGCCTTAGATCAAATTATTGCTGAAATTATTAAATTTAAAGCACAGCTCTGTATTCCAATTGATGGTGAAATTGCTTTAGAGCATAAGCAAAACATTTCCTTTAATGAGCTTATTTTTGCACTCCATCATCAACAGGAACAAATAATCGTCAAAGGACTGCGCGATATTAAGCTGCAAAATATTGCAGACATTTGTGGAGGGAATCTGAATGCATTCCAACAATAGCGTACTTGCAACGGCTAAAAATACGACCATCCATCGCCTTGCGGCACAGGTTGAACAATTGGCATTAAGCGCTTTACATGATGAAGTCAGCCTTGAACTGAAACCCGGTTTGGTCTGCCCATCCAGTGTCGGCAGCCACAGCGATATGGATTATGCACTGTTCCAAAAAAGTATTCGCGCTATGCAAGGCTATTACGCACAGATTTGCCAACTGGGGTTTGCACAGCGTCCCTTCAGCCATTTACAACAAAGTGGTCTGCACTATGAACAGCAGATGTTAAAAGCCACTGCACAGATTAACACCCATAAAGGGGCTATTTTTAATCTTGGCTTTGCCTGTGCCGCTGTAGGGCAATGCATTAAAAAAGATTTATCCCTGAATAGCGCACAGATCTGTCAGCAGCTTATACAAAACTGGCAATCGGATTTACGCTATAGCTTGGCGCGGAATCCACTAAGCCACGGTCAACAAATGCGAAAAAAATATGGAATCGCGGGTGCCATTGAGTTGGTGGCAGATGGTTTTCAGATTATTCAACATCAAGCGCTGCCCTGCTATCAATCCACACTACTGGCCACCGGCAATCATCAGCTTGCGGCACTACAGACATTGGTATTACTGATCAGCCAGTTATCCGATACCAATATTGTATGGCGCGGCGGAATGAGTGCTTTATTTATTGTTCAGGAAATGGCACAAAATTTTCTCAATCAAGGCGGTGTTTTACAATTAAATTGGCAAACGCAGCTGCATCAGATGAACCAGTATTTCACCGAACATCGGCTTAGCCCAGGTGGCAGTGCAGATTTATTGGGTGTGACGCTATTTTTTTATAAGGTGGAACATGAACTTTGTCATCATCTTTAGTGGACAAGGCTTGCAGTCCATCAAACATATGCAAGAAATTAAAGACACGGCGCAAGAATTAGGCTTAAGTGAACAGTTTCAACCGTTAATCCATCAGATATCCGATGCAGACTTTAATCCTGCGCAGTTGTTTGACAATCAAGTTGCACAGCCCTTTATTTTTGCACTGCAATATTTAAGATGGCAAAAAATTAAAGCACATTTTCCTGAGCCAATGTTACTCTCTGGCTATTCTTTGGGTGAAGCCAGTGCGGTGTGTTGTAGTATGGCACTGGATATTTCCGCCGCCACCCAACTGATTTTAAAGCGTGCCATGCTGATGGACAACCTGTGCACACAAAGTGGCTTGGCCGCGATTCAAGGCTTGAATCTTAAGCAACTTCTCCCGTTACTCCAGCATAGCAGCACAGAGATTTCAATTAAGCTGAATGACACGCATTATATTATTGGGGGTACAGAGATTGCTCTTGAACAATTAATTGACAGTGCCAAAGCGCATGGTGCACAACAAGCCAGCAAGCTTAAAGTCTCCATTCCCTCACACACTTCTTTTATGCAAGATGCAGCGGAAGGTTTTGCTGATTATCTACAGTCTTTGACCTTAAACAATATGCACATCCCAATCATCAGTGCATCTGATGGTCAAAAATACTACCAACCACAACAAGCCATTACTATTTTAGCAGCGCAAATTGACCATGCTTTGAACTGGCATAAATGCATGGAAATTATTCGTGAATATCAGCCCGATGTTATTTTAGAAATAGGTCCAGGCAATGCATTAACCCGCATGATCAGCGCAACCATGCCTAATGTTCAGGCTAGAAGTTTCGATGATTTCAGTCAGTTTGAAGGGGTAAAAAATTGGTTGGAAAAATTTATTTAATTGAGTGATTTAAAAATTCGATGTGAAAAACACCATTGAGCATTATTTCGTTCTAATCGATTACGTCCCTACTTGGTAATGATTAGATTATCGCCGTATAAAATACCCATAATTATCTCTCTAGCCTTTTTACCTGCACTTGCTCGTTCAGGATACGCAATGTACATGCCAACGTACACGGCGCATGTACACTATAGCTAGTTATGTTTGGTTATACTCAGGCATAAAAAAAGGCTTAACCCCTTTAGGATTAAGCCTTTCAGTTCCTAAACTTGGCATACTTTGCCATGTTTGGGAAGGTATTTGGTGGAGGTGGCGGGAGTTGAACCCGCGTCCGCCAGCATTACGCTCGAGAATACTACATGCTTAGATATCGTCTACTGTTTTAACTCTTTGTGACCCGACGAACAGGGTACAAATCGCGATCCTCTTAGTTTAGTACAAAGCCCCGAGGCTTGACTTTATACGGCCTTGTGTGCGTGCGCTTCAGTCGAACTCTCTAACCACAAGTATTCGGAGAGTTGGACAAGCTGCCCTTAGGCAGCTAGAGCGTATGATTCGTCGTTTGCGACTAAAAAATGCAAATTTGATTAACGAGAGAAAATGCGCTCTCGGCATGCATCTATGAGTTTCATCACCAGCGTCGAAGCCAGAAACACCCCCAAAGTACAAAGCGATCATAGCATAAATCTTAAAAATTACGAGACATTTCCGCATAATTTACACAACTTGATACGCTGCGTTGCAGAATTGAACTAATATTTGCCTTTATCAGCCCAATAACAGAAAAATTATGAGCTACTTACTTGCCCTTGATCAGGGCACAACCTCTAGTCGAGCCATTATTTTTAATGAACATGGCCAGATTCAAGCCACAGCACAACGTGAAACCCATATTCAGACCCCACATTCAGGTTGGGTCGAACAAGATGCTCAGGAAATTTGGACCACACAAATTGCGGTAGTGCAGCAAGCGTTGGCCTCTGCCGGAATTTTAGCCAAGGACATCCACGCCATTGGGCTGACCAATCAACGCGAAACTACAGTGATTTGGGATAAACGCAATAGCCAACCGCTCGCGCCGGCCATTATCTGGCAAGATCGTCGTGCAACGGACTGGTGTAATCATCTGGCTGAGCAAGGTCTACAGGATAAAATTCAGCATAAAACCGGCTTACGCATCGACCCTTATTTTAGTGCCGGAAAATTGGTCTGGTTACTGGACAATATCGCTGGTCTACGCGAACTTGCCGAGCAAGGCCATGTGGCCTTTGGTACGGTCGATAGTTGGCTGATGTGGAATCTCACTCAAGGTGCTGAGCATGTGATTGAAGTCAGTAATGCATCGCGCACGATGCTGATGAATCTGCACACCCAAACTTGGGATGAGGAATTGCTTGCGCTGTTTAATATCCCGCATAGCGTACTGCCCAAAATTATTTCATCCGACAGTTATGTGGCCGATACCGCAAGCGGTTTATTGGGCGCCAATATTCCCATTACGGGTATTTTAGGTGATCAGCAATCGGCTTTATTTGGGCAATCTTGCTTTGAAGTGGGCACTGCAAAAAATACCTATGGCACCGGTTGTTTTATGCTGTTCAATACAGGCTCACAGGTGCAGTTGAGTCAAAATAAACTGATCAGCACCGTAGCATGGAACTGCCAAGAACAAACCACCTACGCGCTAGAAGGCAGTGTTTTTATGGCCGGTGCAATCGTACAATGGCTGCGCGATGGTTTAGGAATTATCCATAACAGCAACGAAGTTGAAAAACTCGCCTGCCAAGTCAGTGATACAGATGGCGTGGTTTTGGTACCCGCCTTTACCGGTCTGGGCGCGCCGCACTGGGACAGTGATGCACGCGCCTTACTTTGTGGTATGTCACGTGGTACGCATAAAGCCCATATTGCGCGGGCGGCGTTAGAATCGATTGCTTTTCAAGTGTCCGATGTTTTAACCGCCATGCAATCTGATATTGCTCATCCGTTAAAACAATTACGCGTCGATGGCGGTGCCAGTCATAACGATATGTTGATGCAATTTCAGGCGGATATTTTAAACGTACCGGTACTGCGCCCCAAAATGTTGGAATCAACTGCATGGGGTGCAGCCGCAATGGCTGGATTAAAATCTGGCGTCTTTTCTAATTTAGATGAAATTTCTGCCTCTTGGCAGCTCGATCGTATGTTTGAACCGAATATGAATAATGATCAGCGAGAAATGCATTTGAATCAGTGGCAAACAGCGTTAAGACGCAGTCGATCTGACCTATAAATTAACATCCAACCCATAACGATCTTCTGCGCATTTTAACGCGATAGAAGATCGTTATTTTTAGATTAATGCGTAGGTTGTCCACCGACACCGGGTTTGGGTTTCGGACACAGCCAAATAATCAGGCCTGCAAAAACAAACACCATGGATAAAATTAAAAACACATGATTGGCAGAGAGCGTTAAGGATTCTTGATCGACCAAATGTGAGATATAACCCAAAGCCGAGTCTGGGCTCATGCCCTTTTGCACTAAGTTATTTTGCACTTCATCGACGTGCAAGGTAGCCACCATTTCGCTGCGGGCAATTTTACTGTGATCATCCCACATGGTAATGGCAATGGATGCACCGATGGCGCCAGCCATGGTTCTTAAGAAATTCATAAGACCGGCAGCTGAAGCCATTTCTGATGGCTTCACCGCCGCCAAGGCCATATTGGACAGGGGAATAAAGAAAAATGGCACCGCAAAGCCTTGTAAAATTTGTGGCACGGCCAAAGCCATAAAGTCCGCTTCAGTCACCCAAAAAGATCGCATTAAGGTCGCTACGGCTAAAATCATTAATCCAAAACAGGCCAAAGCACGCTGATCATATTTGGTGGCCATTTTCGCCACAATCGGCGACATGGTTAAACTACCAAATCCCATGGTAGCCGTTAGATAACCGGCCCAAGTTGCGGTATAGCCCAAGTTAATCTGCACCCATTGGGGAATTAACACAATACTGGCAAAGAAAGCGCCAAAGGCAAAGGCCAAGGACAGCACCGAAACGGTAAAGCCACGATATCTAAAAATTTGGATATTGACCACGGGATGGCGCTCCGTCAGCTCCCAAATAATAAAAGTCACCAAGCCCACCACGGTAATGACAGCCAAAGCACAAATAAAGGTGCTGTTAAACCAATCATTTTCATGACCCAAATCCAGCATCAGCTGTAAAGCGCCAATCCAAACAATCAGTAAAAATAATCCGACACTGTCAATTTTAATTTTGGCAATGGCAGTTTCAGCAGGTTTTAACAAGCGCATGGCTGCAACGGCGCAAAAGATACCAACGGGGATATTAATAAAGAAAATCCAGTGCCACGACAAATTATCACTGATAGATCCCCCGAGGATCGGCCCTAAGATTGGCCCCACCACCGTGGTCATCGCCCACATTCCCATGGCTTGCGATTGCTTTTCTGGTGGAAAAATACGCATCAGCAAAGTTTGGCTCAGCGGCATAATCGGTCCGCCAAATAGGCCTTGCCCAATTCGACAAATCACCAACATCTCTAAACTGGTGGATAAACCACATAGAATTGAAAAGCAGGTAAAGCCAATTAAACTCACCACAAAAACGCGCACACCGCCAAAACGACCTGCGAGCCAACCGGTAAGCGGCACACAAATTGCTTCGGCCACGGCATAGGAGGTAATCACCCATGTGCCTTGTGAGCTGGAGACCGCCAAACTTCCGGTAATATGCGGCACCGACACATTGGCAATGGTCATATCTAACACCACCATAAAGTTGGCCAAAGCCAACACAAAGGCAGCAAAGATTAAGCGTCCCCCTTTCAGGTCGCCAAATGCTAGATCATTATTTTTCATAGCGCGTTACTTCGACGCGATATTAATTTTCGCGTCCATCGACAAGCCGACCCGTAAAGGATGATCGGCCAACTCTTTCGGATCCAGCGCAATGCGTACGGGTAAACGTTGCACCACCTTAATCCAGTTTCCAGTGGCATTTTGTGCAGGAATCAAGGCGAAAGCTGAACCCGTTCCGCCAGAAAAGCCCACTACGGTGCCGTTAAATTCAACATCAGAGCCATATAAATCTGAGATTAAGGTAACTTTTTGACCCACTTTTACTTTGGGCAATTGATTTTCTTTAAAGTTGGCATCGACATACAATTGCGTAATTGGCACCAACATCATTAACACGCTGCCCGGCGCCACACGCTGCCCGACTTGAATATTACGGCGGGTAATCACACCATCAAACGGCGCTTTAATTTCGGTACGTTCTAAATCCAATAAGGCTTGCTTAACATGCGTCTCGGCAATCAATACGTCAGGCGCCGAGGTTTCATTACTGCCTCGAATCAGTGCTTCATTGGCAGCCAAAGTGCTTTGTGCGGCTTTTTGGCTGGATTGTGCTTGAGCCAAACCGGCCTGATTTAAAGCCAAGCCAGCTTCGGCATTTTTAACCGCACTTTGTGCGGTACTCAGTTCTTCTTTAGAAATCGCGCCAGAGGCGGCCAATGTTTGACGACGTGCCAAATCATCTTGGGCTTTGTTTAGATCGGCTTGGGCTTTGGCCACTTGTGCTTTGGCACTGTTAATGCCATCGTCACTGACAAAGACTTGAGAATTTAAAGCACTGCTGTTGGCTTGTGTTTGCTTATATTGACGTTTGGCTTTCATGAGCTCAGCTTGTGCTTGAGCAAGCGCAATTTCTGCGTCACGATTGTCTATGCGCAGTAAAAGATCACCTTTTTTGACCGCTTTGGTATCACTAACCAACACTTCAGCCACTTGACCATTGACCATCGAGGTGATCGATGCCGTCTCGGCGCCCACATAGGCATTATCGGTACTGATAAAGTGATTGAAAAAGATCGCCCACACTGCATAGGCAATGGCTACAATCAGCAGAATCAGTCCAACAACAGTTAACGCTTTTTTACGTTTGTGCTTTAAAGCGGCATCAGAGAGTTCTTCAGTTTTTGCGCCGTCTAACTCAGAATTTTGTGCATCTGTCATCGATTATTCCTAAATTCGATAGACTGGGTCACCACACGGCATAAACGTAGTGCTAACTAATAAAACCAACCGCTATGCCTGACCATCCATGTCATGAGATGGTGTCGATGAGAAAGTCACTTTATTTGATTGATGACGCATTTTAATGATAAAAAAATCATGATGCGAGAATAAAAACACAACTCACCAGTTTTAAAAATGATTTTAGAAGTAAATTTTCATCCATAGATGCATCAAAGCGCAAGAGAGCCGAGTTTAATTTAATCGGCTTAACCCAATATTAATAGGCATACGAGGCAATTGCTGTTGCAATTGCTTTATCCGCATCATTCACCAACGTCATACGCATGGTGCAGCCTTTACGCCCTAAACGTAAGGTTTCAGCACGGGCAATAAAATATTGACCACGACCTGGCGCCAAATAATCCACTCGCATATCAACCGTGGCTAAACGGGTCACTTTTTTAATGGTGTCCGGCAAATCTGCCGCTTCGGTCTTTTTATACAATTCCCCCATGGCCACAATACCGCCAATACTGTCTAAGATGGTTGCAGCCACACCGCCATGTAAAATCTGAAAAGCCACATTGCCCACCATAAACGGTTGCATATCAATATAGGCTTCAATTTGTCCATCCACTACGCGCATTTGCATTTCGTTATGTTTAAAGTACGGCGCGTGATTAAAGGCATGACACAATTGTTGCAACACCAAATCTATCTCCACTTTCGAGCCCAAATGAATCCCCCCCATCCACTTTTTATCTGCATTACTGGTCATGTACTGGAATACCTTAATTTGAGAAATAGCTGTTAACTTTTGCCCCAAAATTCAATTCTGGGTCTACAATAGTCTTAGTTTAATACTGATCAATGAGATTGTTATGACTTATACGTTCAATCGTCCTGCATTTCCGGCCACCCGTATGCGCCGCATTCGTAAAAATGACAAATTACGTTCTATGGTGCGTGAAACACAGTTGACGACCGATCATCTCATCTACCCAGTATTTGTCCTACCGGGACAAAACCAAAGCCAAGATATTCCGAGTATGCCGAATATCCAGCGTTTATCGGCTGATTTACTGCTAAAAAAATCAGAACGCTTACTGGAATTGGGCGTCTCTAAACTGGCGTTATTCCCCGTTACACCGCAGCACGATAAAAGCTTAACGGCTGAAGCAGCGTGGCACGAAGATGGCGTGGTGCAAACCACGTTACGCTTATTAAAAAAAGAATTACCCGAGATGGTGCTGATTACTGATGGCGCACTTGATCCCTACACCACGCATGGCCAAGACGGCATTATTGATGACAGCGGTTATGTATTAAATGATGAAACGGTTGAGTGTTTAATTAAACAGGCCTTAAGCCATGCTGAAGCGGGTGCGGATGTGGTTGCACCCAGTGACATGATGGATGGTCGTATTGGCGCAATCCGCAGCGCACTTGAAGCAAATGGCCATATTTATACCAATATCATGGCCTATTCAGCCAAATATGCTTCCAGCTTTTATGGCCCATTTCGTGATGCGGTCGGCTCATCGAGCAATTTAAAAGGGGGCAACAAATACAATTATCAGATGGATATTGGCAACCGCGCCGAAGCATTACATGAAATTGCACTGGATATTCAAGAAGGTGCTGACATGGTGATTGTTAAACCGGGCATGCCGTATTTAGATATTGTGCGTGAAGTCAAAGATACCTTCGGGGTTCCTACTTTTGTCTATCAAGTCAGCGGTGAATACGCCATGTTGGCCGCAGCCATTCAAAATGGTTGGTTGTCGGATGATGTGATTATTGAATCATTGATGAGCTGCCGCCGTGCCGGTGCAGATGGTATTTGGACTTATTTTGCTGAAGAAGCCGCGCTTAAACTCAAAGATATGCGCTAAATAGTTGCCAGCCGATAACATGAAGATTGCCATTATTGGTGCAGGCATCAGTGGACTGATGTC
>NZ_JXBK01000001.1:967894-1044435 GCF_000816495.1 Acinetobacter harbinensis | reverse complement strand
CTACTAGAACAAGGATGTTCGATCAGCATTTTTGATCAACAACAAGCCGGTCAAGCCGCATCTTGGGCCGGTGGTGGAATTCTCTCGCCGATGTATCCATGGCGCTATCCAGATGCAGTCAATCAATTGGCGCAACATGGCAAGGCACTGTATAAGCAGTGGAATGAAAAATTAAAACCCATTTCAGGCATTGATTTTGAAATCCATGAAAGTGGTTTATTGATTTTTGATGAGTCTGATTTTGAACAGGGCTTAAAGTACGCGCAGCAATTTCAACAACCCATGCAACACTGCGAGTCTTTGTCGCAAGCGCAACTTCAGCAGGTTAATCCGCGGATCAATGCAAAATTTCAGCAGGCTCTTTATTTTTCACAGATTGCCAATATTCGTAATCCACGCTTACTGCAATCGATTAGCGCTTATTTAAAACAACATCCGCGTGTGCAGTTCTTTGAGCATTGTCCCATCAAGCAGTTCAATCTTGGCAACGGTGCTGTGCAATCGATTCAAAGCGAAAATAATACTCGTTATTTTGCTGAGCATTTTGTACTCAGTACAGGCGCTTGGTCGCGGCATTGGGCGGAACAATTACAGCTCGATATTCCCGTTCAGCCGGTACATGGGCAAATGCTGTTGTTTAAAACACCGCAACATTGGTTGCCTAGCATGTGCATGAATAAGGTTATGTATTTAATCCCACGCGTTGATGGCCATGTGGTCTGCGGTTCGAGCATGCAAAATTGTGGTTTTGATACCACTGTGCATAAAGCCACCGAGCAAAATATTTTAAGTGCATGTTTGGAAATGGTGCCTGAATTGGCAAGCTTTCCAATTGTGAAACAATGGGCCGGATTAAGACCCAGCTCCCCCACCGGTGTGCCCTATATTGGGAAAATACCAGAGCTTGACAATCTGTGGGCCAATTTTGGCCATTTCCGTAATGGTCTGTGTATGGGTCCCGCCTCAGCACGTTTATTAAGACAACTGATCTTGCAACAACCGACCTTCATCGACCCTGCGGCATATAGCAGTACGCGCTTAAATCCAATAGGTTTAGCGCACAGTTAAAATATCCTGTAAGGCTTGTTCTAAGCTTGGATAGTTAAACTCAAAGCCTGCCTCGACTAAGGCTTTGGATTGCACATATTGACCATTTAAAACCAACTGCGACTGTTCACCCAACATACCGCGCAGCACACATGCCGGCAAGCTCAGCAGCGGTTTACGCTTTAAAATCTGCGCTGCTGTAGCCGCAAACTGCGCTTGCGAAGTCTGCTCTGGCGCAACCAAATTAAAAGTATTCTGTTTCGTCTCATTTAACAGCAGAAACTCCAATGCGCGCAGTACATCGTGTATATGTACCCACACCACCGGTTGTCGACCGTGGCCAATTTTACCAACCAAATTCATTTTAATCGGCAATAACATTTGCGGCAAAATACCGCCATCGTTGGCAAAGACCACGCCTAAACGCACAATCTTGGTGTGCTGTGAGGCAAAATTACGTGCCGCGTGCTCCCACAATTGACACAGCTCAGACATAAAAATTGCCTGTGGTACCGCCTGTTCTGTACAGGGTGTGGCCCATTGTTCAGTTGGGTCAATACCGTAATAACCCACCGCAGAACCTGAAATAATACATTTAGGTTGAATATGCTGTTTTTCTAAGTAGCGATATAATTCGTTGGTGCTGTCTACTCGACTGGCAATTAATTGCTGCTTTCTTTTTTTGCTCCAGCGCTTTTTGCCAATATTTTCACCGGCCAAATTAATCACATAATCAATTTGATTGGTTTTCAGCTGGTTTAACTGTGTAATCCAGCTTAAATCGGCATGCGCAGATGCTTTGTTATTTTGCCGCGTTAAGCCAATGACTGCATAATTGCGTGCCAATAAATACGGGATAAGATGCGAACCAATAAACCCGCTGGCACCGGTGATCAAGACTTTTAATTTTTGCATGCGCAGCGCTCGTTTGCTTTATAGATTCTATCTATAGATCAGGTCAACACAAAACTCAAGCCTAGCCGCGTACAGATTAACGAAACATTTTATCGGCCATGCGCTGGGCTTGTTTGCCATAAAACCAATAGGTGAGTACATACAGCGGGATGGCAATCAATAACAACATGATCAACACCACACTCATAAATTGTGGATTTTGAATATACAGCAGAAAATTTTGCCACAGCGTAGGATCAGTTCGGGCAAAAATCCAGACACCGAGCAGTAAAAAGGCCAAGTTATAGCCCCAAAAAATCAGTGTAAAGCCCAAGGTGATTTTTTTGCGTTCTGTTTGACTGGGCGCACGCTGCTGTTGTTTTAAAAATTTATACAGCACCAAGACCATGGCCGCTAAATAAGGCACGATGGTTAAAATACTGCCCATACCGACCGGCAATAAAGCCGCAATTACCCCGCAGATACAGGTAAAAATAAAACAAAATATAAAAAACCATAAAAAATAGCGATTTAACGACACATTAGACCTACAAAAAGAAGAATAAGAGCAGCAGTATAGAAAAAAATGAATTTTTTTTCATTTTCTTGTCAACCAATTTAAAAAGGTCGACGTTATATAGAGTACAAGGTTCATAAACCCGTTAATTTGTACCGGCATCCACAATATTTTCGGTGAACTGATTCTAAAGCAACACTTGTTTTCAAGTCTGAGTACGGAACAGCAGCCCAAACTCAGACTTGCAACACATTTTCAGGCCGACGATTTTAACATCACTCGAATCGTCGGCCTTTTATTTTGTCTTTTTTATTTTCAACTGACTACAAATATGTCGCACTTGGGATTTAAATTTAGGAATTTTAAAGAACTACTTCATTCCAAAGATCAGTTTTAAACCGAGTAAAGTCATTACCCCACCGGCAATGCGATCGAAAATAGCTTTAAATTTCAAATAGACTTTACGTGGCCCTTCAGCAGACAATGCCACGGCAACCAGCGAATACCAACCGGCGTCAATAAAGAAACATAAAATGGGTAAAACCACATAAAAATAAGCAGGAATTTCTTTGGGCAACAGTGCCGTAAAAATACTGGCCAAAATAATCGCAATTTTAGGATTACTCATCTGGGTAATTAATCCCAAACGATAAGCCTGTTTATAGCTCATGGGCTGAACCCCATCATCCATTGAATCCATCGGTGCTTTGGCATGTTTAATAATTTTAAAGGCCAACCATAACAAATAAATTCCACCGCAAATTTTAAGCATTAAATAGGCTGATGGCACGGCCAAGAGAACCGCCTGCAAGCCCAAGACGGCCAATAAGCCAAATAAAGCCGCGCCTGTACCCGTGCCTAATGCGGTAAATAGACCATGTTGACGTGAAATCGCAATTGAGTTTTTAGCCACATAAATAAAAGTAGGCCCGGGACTGATGGCGCCCAACATCAAGGCCAAGGTAATTGAGCCCAATATCCACAACGATTCCAATACAATGACCTTAAATAATCAAGAAAATTTGTTCAGCAATTCTACGTGTTTTCACTAACAATTACTCGGCTTGTTTTATTTTCCCTATATTTAAAAGTAAAAAATTAGCCCTGACTTTTAATTCTTAATCCAGTCGATCTTGACTAAGCTACACTTCTGATTTAAGAATTGAATAAGATGTCTATGGTTATCGGCTGACTGTGTCGTCGTCAGCGAGCTGCAAAGCAAGCCGATAATCGTGTTCATGTACTGGCATACCACCAATAATCATAGTGCGCAGTTGAGTTTTGGGTGTGGGTGGATTGTTTTTCAACTCACAGGCACTCAGGAAGAGCAGTAAAATCAGCAATAAAGGGCTCAATGATTTTTTCATTCTCTGCTCCTTGCTTTCATTCTTGTTGTAGTGTTTAGCTTAGCAGAGAGTGCGCCTTTTCATTTTTATATTTAATATTAAAATTCAATTATTTAAAAAATTATTACAAACTAAAAATGTAATATCGATTCAGTTTATTTGTACTACATCACAGCACAAGTGAAAGATATTCAGCCTAACATGTCAGTTTAATTGTATATCCGGCATATAAAAAATAGCTAAAGACCCTCACTGATAACTATTTCATCAAATGGCGATATGGGCTGAGGCAGATATAAAGATATGCCTATCATCTGCTTAACGGCTGATCAAGTTAACCTTTGCTACACAGCAATGACTATTAGCACACAGAAAATTTGTTTTATAATCACCTCAAATTCGGGCTACATGGATCGGCATCATGGCAAAAGAACCGCGTTTCCTCGAGCCCGTTCCAGATTGGACAGAGGAAGAGAAACCTACTCTACCCGGCTCACCGGCTGCAATTTTACATTCGCCCGCAAAGCGTTTTTTATATTTCTTTATTGGCTTATTTATCGCGCTGTCGGCTGGGCTGAGTAATGGCTTTATTACCGCCAATTTACCGGCGATTCAGGGTGAATATAGCTTAACGCCATTAGAAGCGGCATGGATTCCTGCTGTATACGTGATGGCCAATGTCAGCTCAAATTTGGTGATGTTTAAAGCCAGACAACAATTTGGCTTAAGAATTTTTTCAGAAATTGGTTTAATTATTTTTATTGCGGTACTGCTTTTACATTTGGTGGTCCGTAACTATGAAATGGCATTGTTTGTCCGTTTTATTAGTGGCTTAACCGCAGCCCCATTAGGTTCGCTTGGCTTATATTACATTATGCAGGCTTTTAAACGTGCGGATATGGCCAAAGGCTTATATTTAGGTTTGGGCTTTCAACAGCTGGGTTTGCCACTGGCATGGGTCATTTCTCCTGCGTTGGTGAACGTTAATGATTGGGCTGTACTGTATACCTTTGAATTGGGCTTGGCACTGTGTTGTCTGGCCATGGTGGTCTCGCTTAAACTGCCACGCAGCATGCGTATACAGGTATTTGAAAAGCAAGATTTCTTTACCTTTTTACTGTTAGCGCCCGGTTTTGCTTTGTTGTGTTTTGTGTTGGCACAAGGGCCTATTTTATGGTGGTTAGATGCCCCTGAACTGGCCTATGCGCTTATCGGTGGTTTTACGTTGGTGGTCATCGGTTTGGTGTATGAGCATTACCGCGTCAATCCCCTGATTATGACGCGCTGGCTGGGCACAGCATCAACCTTGCAGTTTATTTTTGGGGCATTGGCATTACGCTTTTTAATGTCCGAACAAAGTTATGCAGCCGTCAATTTTTTAAAAGTCATGGGCATGGGCCCCGATCAATTTGTACCGCTATACACGGTAATTTTCTGCGGTATTGCCGCTGGGACTGTGTTTAGCGCGGTCACCTTTTCTAAAGAAGTGATTATTTTACATTTGTTGTTTGCAGAATTATTAATTCTGATTGCTTGTGGACTTGATTATAACCTGACCAGTGACGTGCGCCCTTCGGACTTCTTTGCCAGTCAATTTTTGGTGGGGTTTGCCGGCGGCATGTTTATTGGCCCATTATTGTTGGTCGGCATTGTCAATGTGCTACAACAAGGCCCAACCCATATGGTGACATTTGCGGTGCTATTTTCTGCAACACAGACCTTTGGTGGCCTGTTGGGCGGCTCATTCTTTTCCACGTATCAGCAGCATCGTAGTCAAGTTTATCGCAGCGAATTGATCAGTCAATTGAATCCCACCAATCCACAAGTGGCACAGCGACTGGCACTGTATCAAAAAAGTGCTGCCAGTAGCACCACGGATCCCGTATTACAGCAAAACCAAGAGCTTAAAACGCTTAACCAAGTGATTAGCCGTGAGGCGCAAGTGCGTGCCTATAATGATGTCATTGCTTTAAATGGTGTTTTTGCTATTTTTCTATTGATGTGGGGAGCCTTCAATATTACCCGCTCAAAATGGCGCAGTCGTAAGCAGATTGTCTAGTTTTTTACTCTCCCATTTAACAGCATTCGCCGAGGATACATAATGCCAAAAGATCAACATCCAAGTGAAGATAAAAGTAGCCCACCTTTAAATCAAAATGACAGCAACCCTGATCAGCGTAATCAGCAAAATACGGTGCACCCTCAACATTCTCCAGCAGAGACAACAGAAGCACAGCCAACAATTGAAGCCAATACCGCGCCCGCACTGAATGCACAAAATGAACCAGATGAAGGCTCAACCACAGCCACAGAACCCCCTTCTAGTAAACTGATTGTGACCAAAAAGTCGACTTTATGGTGGATGCTATTGGTGCTGTTGCTGGGCATTAGCATCATTATGTGGGCGTGGCGGATTGGTCCGTTTAATACGCCAGTAGAGCAAACGGATAACAGTTATATCCGTGGTCAGACCACTATTTTATCCTCACAGTTAAATGGTTATGTGGCTGACGTTTTGGTTAAAGACTTTGATTATGTAAAAAAAGGTCAAACCTTAATGCATATTGATGCCACCACTTATGATCAAAAAGTTACCCAAGCCGCATCTTCAGTCGATCAAGCTAAAAATAGTTTAGCCAACCAAAGTCAGACCATAGCGCAGCGCCAAGCTGATATCGCTGCGGCGCAGGCCAAAGTGGAACAAGCCAACGCACAGTATCAACTGTCGCTACAACTTTTAGCGCGCTATCAACAATTGGGCAACAGTGGTGCAACCTCAAAAATAGAACAAGATCAAATTGCAGCTGATGTAAAAAATAACTTGGCTTTAATGAAACAAGCAGAAGCCAATGTACAAGTCGCTGAGCAAGCGCTGAAAACGGCGCAAGTGGCCGAAACAGGCTTAAAAGCACAAGTGAACAATGCACAAGCACAATTAGATCAGGCGCAAACCACCAAAAATTACAGCAGTATTATTGCGCCGATGGATGGACAATTGGGTGAAGTGACGCCTCGTATTGGACAGTATGTCGCGGCAGGTTCACAACTTTTATATTTAATCCCACAAAAAACATGGTTAATTGCCAACTTTAAAGAAACTCAAATTGCCAATATGCAGATTGGGCAACCGGCCACCTTTACCGTGGATGCATTGGGTAAGCAAAAATTTAGCGGTCGAGTTGAACAGATTGCCCCTGCAACAGGTTCAGAGTTTAGTGTGATTAAAGCCGATAACGCCACAGGCAATTTCACCAAAGTGGTACAACGTATTGCGGTTCGCATCACCATTGACCCTAAACAAAAAGCCGTTGAACGCTTGCGTCCGGGAATGTCGGTGGTCACTTCGGTAGACACCGCTGCCACAGCTAAATAAGGCTATTTTTTGATGAGATCTAACTTTTGTATATGAGCGTTCATGCATGAATATCGCTGAATTATTTAATCGATCTGCAGCGTCTATTGCGTATCAGTGGTTAAATGTGAAGTTGCACGCTCAAGCCACATGCAGCGTAACCGTAAAACGTTTGGATCAAATCCATCCGTCTATTTCAGGCAATAAGTTTTATAAATTAAAATATAATTTTGCCGCGGCACAGCAGCAAGGCCTCAATAAAGTGCTGACCTTTGGCGGTGCATATTCCAATCATATTGCGGCAACGGCCTATGCAGCGAAGCTCTGCGGCTTCAACAGTGTCGGGATCATCCGCGGTGAAGAGCTGCAATATAAAACCTTAAATGCCACCTTAAACACGGCGCAGCAATTCGGTATGCAGTTACGGTTTGTGCCGCGTGCACAGTATCGGCAAAAGCAGCAAGCTGATTTTTTGGCGCAACTCAAACAGCAATTTCCTGAGCATTACATTATTCCCGAAGGTGGCAGCAATAGCTTGGCCGTTCAAGGCTGTGCCGAAATTTTAAGCGCTGATGATTTGAAAAACTATGATGTGATCTGCTGCGCAGTCGGCACAGGTGGCACCATTTCCGGACTAATTGAAGCCAGTTCAGATCAGCAAATGGTTTTAGGTTTTTCTGCGTTAAAAGGAAATTTTTTGAATATTGAGGTGGCAAAGCAGACGACAAAAAGCAATTGGAACATTATTGATGATTATTGCTTTGGCGGCTATGCCAAAACCTCACCTGAACTGTTGCACTTCATTCAAAAATTTGAACAGGATTTTTCGATTCCTATTGAACAGGTTTATACCGGAAAAATGTTGTATGGCATTTTTGATCTAATTCAACACGGATATTTTACGGCAGGATGTCGAATTTTGGTGATTCATAGCGGCGGCTTACAGGGGCGTTTAGCCAGTCTTGATCCAAATCACAGTCAATCAATCAGCAAAAAAGAACCAACATCTGCTTAGACAAATGTTGGCGTATAGATTCGGCTAGTTAATTACAGCGGGTTTTGAGAAAAGTATCTTTCGACATTATTCACATCTTTTGCAGGACGTGGCACACGCATATTTTCTACAATACTATTATAAAGTTGATCCTTCGGTGCCTTATGGAATTTATTCAACTCTGGGTCCATATACGGTAGCTGTTGTTTACGCTGGAAATATTGATGCAATTGTAAGGTGATGGCTTGCATACCCACCGAATAGTTTGACCAAGCACTATCATGGCTGCCAAAATGATGACCAAATTCATGTCCAATCACTCCAATATCAGCATTAAAATAATGCGAATAAAAATACCAGTGATCAATCCCGAGTATATCTCCACCCCCTAAACCGCCACCAATGGTGGTAATGCCTAAGCGAATATCACCACGGTTCATGATCTTGTCAAAATACTCGATATATTGCTCAGGAGTAAAAAAACCACCATTTGCGACGACTGGACCTGCATTACCAAAAAAATCACTGCCGATGACTTTTTTCTGATTAAACCAAACATGTTCAAATTCAGGGCTACTGACCAAGTAAGCAAAATTGGTCATCATAATGACCCATTCACGCGCATAGACTGGATTAATTTTTTGCCACTCTCCATCTGCTGGCGTATATTTACCAAAAGAGATGCCCCACTTCGGCTTAATGGTCGCGAGCTTTTGTACCAGTTTATCGGTCTTAGAGGTGATTCTAATATCAAATAAATCACTAGAAAACTGCTGAAATTGATTTAAGCCTTCCAGTTTAATTGAGCCTGTACCATCCACCAAAGGAAAACGGTTGTCATCACTGATGGCTAAACTAAACTTAGTTTGGCTAAATGCTTTCAGTTGATCTAGATGCGCTAAAGTAAACCATTGATTCGAATTTTTTAATTTCGCTTGGATGTCTAAATCGCTAATCGGTGCAGCACTAAAGCTCTGAACCAAGATATTATTTTTTTCAACAGATGCAGATAAAATTCCAGCCACTTTAAAATAACGTAAATTACGATTGGTTAAGGTATCCCAACTTTCGCCATCTTGTAACATATAGTTTTGGCTGATTGCCGCACTTTGCTGCAATTGGGTCACACTACCGACACTATTTGATTGATATTGTTTAATCTTTTGTACGGGTAATACCGTAACCTGACCACTGCTTAAATGGAAAATTTGATTTTGGCTCACAATCATATCGGTGGCTTTGGTGAGCGTTAAATCACTGCTACTGCCCTCGACACGATACTGATTAAAACGATCCACGGCTGCTGGTAAAAAGTTAGGCGCAGTTTTTAATTTTGCTGGATCTAAACTATCAACATATCCATTATTACGTGATGCATAAAACAGCCCATCATCTGCAGTATTAAAAATATTAATACCCGGATTGGTCTGTTTTAAAGGTGAGATTGTATTTCCAGTTGCACCTTGCTGCACAGTCGATACGTCATACGTGTAGACTTGTCCATTGTTGAAACTGGCATACAGTAAATCACCAACTGCCTCTAAACGTACCGCACAGTCAATACTACCGCAATTGGGTAAAGACAAGCGGGCGTGTTTTTTGGCTTTTAAATGATTGTCTGCCAGCACATCACTCTGTTTCCAGACATTAATCCGATTGTGCGTATCTGCTACAAAAACATAGTTATCATTTGCGGCAACAGAAAGTGCATGCACAATTGCAAAACTCTCTTGATCACCTGACCATGAACCGGTGCCCAATGACATCACCAATTGCGGTTCACCACTGGCAACATCAAAAATATCCACCCGATTGGATGACAAGGATGTGGTATATAAACGATCTTTATAGATACTGATGTCGGTTAAGCGGTTCCATGCTGCGCCTATACGACTGATATTTTCTGCTTGGATCGCAGGCAGTGATTTTTTAGTCGTTAAGTCATAACGTAAAATATTGGCTTTTCCACCATCATTGGCGATATACAGAATGCCATTACTAGCAGCCAATGCGCTTGGGTTCCAACTGTCTAAAGCAAACTGCTCTTTCTTAATTGCAGTTGCAGCATCGGCCGAACGTAACTCCTGAAGCAATTTATTTTGTTCTGGAACCGGTGCCGGCTCAGGTTTTTGATCAGGATTGGGTTGTTGGTTTTGACTATTATCGACATCAGGTTTCTGAGGTGTAGTTTGTCCTGTTGTGTCGCTTGAATCTCCACCGCCGCCACATGCACTTAAAAGCAATACTGAACTGACGGCCAAAGCTATAATTTTTTTACTCATTTCCAGCCCCTACTAGAAATTTAACAGTCTATAGCTTAAATGAATACGCTTTACCACCCAACACCAATATATTGATAAATATAGTTATTTTTAATAACCACGTGGATGTTTTGGCTTTTTACACCACACTCATCACAGTAACGTAAAGAAATGTTACAGCGACTAGGCTTTGATTTTTGTTGATTATTGCAGCTGATGTGCCGCATTGACCAACCCACTGTAGAGTTAAAAATTCTGACCGCATCTCTGAAATATGCAGCAAAACTGGCTATAATGCCGGCTTTATCTCCCGTGAGTTGCGCATGTCTACAAATCAATATGATGTCATTGTTTTAGGTGCAGGTGCATCGGGTTTAATGACCGCCTATATGGCAGCGCAACGTGGCCGTAAAGTGTTGGTTTTAGAAAAAGCCAATAAAGTGGGTAAGAAAATTCTCATGTCCGGTGGCGGTAAGTGTAATTTCACCAATTTAGAGGTGGAACCTGAACACTTTATTTCCCACAATCCGCACTTTGTCATTTCAGCATTAACGCGCTATAGCAACTGGGACTTTATTGCCTTGGTCTGCACACATGGTATTGCTTATGAAGAACGTAAACATGGACAACTGTTTACCCTAAATGGCGCAAAAGAAATTCTAGCCATGCTGCTGACAGAGTGTGATAAAACTGGTTTAGTGGAGATTAAAAGCGCTTGTGAAGTTAAAGGCGTTACTCTGCTGAACAGCTCAAACTTTCAAGTGGCCAGTTCAAGTGGCTATTTTCAGGCTGAGTCGGTGGTGGTGGCCAGTGGTGGTTTATCTGTTCCAACCTTAGGCGGTTCAGGTATTGGTTATGAGATTGCCAAGCAATTTGGTCACCATATCCATCAAACGCGTGCCGGCTTGGTGCCGTTTACCTTTTCAGACCAATTCAAAGAAGTCACCACGCGCTTAAGTGGCAATGCTGTTGATGCGACCTTATCCAATGACTTAAATAGCTTCACTGAAGCCTTATTGTTTACCCATCGCGGCTTAAGTGGACCCAGTTCACTGCAATTGTCTAACTATTGGGATGTTGGTCAGCGCTTTAATATTAACTTCTTGCCTTATATTGAGCTGCTACAATTGTTTAAAGCCAAAAAAGCCAGTCAGCCCAAAGTTCTACTACGCACTTTACTCAGTGAGCATTTACCCAAAAGTGTGGTGCTAGAGCTACAAAATCTAATGTGGTTAGAATCGGCTGAAATAGCAATCGGCAATTTAAGTGATGATAAACTAGAATCTATCGCCAATCGTTTACATCATTTTGAAGTTAAACCTTCAGGAACCGAAGGTTATCGTACTGCGGAAGTGACTTTAGGCGGTGTTGATACCACCGAAGTCTCATCAAAGACTATGGAAAGTAAAAAGCAAAAAGGCTTATATTTTGTCGGTGAAATTTTAGATGTCTCTGGGCATTTAGGCGGCTATAATTTTCAATGGGCATGGGCCTCGGCACATGCCGCATCGCAATATGTTTAACTTAAGCTAAATTATTCTAAATAGTCGGTACGCA
Organism: Acinetobacter harbinensis; assembly: GCF_000816495.1. Classification (GTDB taxonomy): domain Bacteria; phylum Pseudomonadota; class Gammaproteobacteria; order Pseudomonadales; family Moraxellaceae; genus Acinetobacter; species Acinetobacter harbinensis. Next base: position 1,032,467 of record NZ_JXBK01000001.1, on the reverse strand, counting down.
ATAAATCGACTTGTTTGGCCTGTTGCAAGCGTACGATGGTGAGTTCCATTTTACTGCTTGCCACTGCTGAATAAGATGCTGTATGCGTATTTAAACGGCGCGAAAATGACTTTAAAAGTTGCTGAATGAACATGATTTGTCCCCTTTATTATTACTCTTCATTGATCTAAGTATGCTTTATATCTATTTCAATACATTTATCTAAATGTTTGTAGTTTATGAAATAGTACTTCATGGATAGCATAAAAAATCAAAAAGCACGACTCTTTATTCAGTCTTTTTGCACTTCTGTATGTGCAGTTTGATTTTCTGAATTATCAGATTCTTTTTGACGTGATTTTTCGATTGGTTTCGCAAAGACAAATCTATATGCACTGATAAAAAATCCGGCGGTAATTCCGGCAATCACAAAAGGTGCAAGAAAATTATTGGGCTGTTTTTTTGACATATTAAATTCCACTCTTAGATAAAATGAAAAAATCGACCACATGACTGTGATCGATTGATCTTAATTGAATGGATTATTAATCGTGATCCTTAGGAATCAAAGGATGATTGCCGTGCTCACTATCAAGATCAACATTAGGTTCTGACTCACCGGTTGATCCAAACGGATTGCTGCTCGCCGATTGCTGTGGATCCACTTGTACCGAGTCTGGCAAAGTTTTTTCATTTTGCGGTGCAGTGGTTAAACCGGCCAATGTCGGATCAGACAATTCGGTTTGTATGGAAGGCGCACCACTGTTCATCTGGAAATCAGTCGATGAATTATCGGAAGGATTTGGCGTAGGCGTTGCATGCTCAGTAAATGCCTGCGCTGCATGGGCAGAAATAGAATCGGCACCCTGCATTTTCGTCATCAAATCTGAACCGTCTTCATGCAAAGGATTTGGCTCTTTCGCATCCTTTTTGCACTTATCAATTAAATCGTTCAGCACTTGCTCGGCGGGTTGACGACCCCCTAAACCAAAGGCCAAGGCGAATGCTACAGCAACTGAACCTAAGGTTAAACCAAAGGCAAGATTTACGATCGAGTCGGCAATACCCATGGCACGTAAACCCATGGCAATAACCAAACCAATAATTAAGATACGTACCAAATTGGCCAACCAGCGTGAACTGTTATATTCACCGCGCCCAATCACTTTGGCGACCAAGTTGGCCAGCCAAAAACCAATCATCAAGATCACAGCGCCGAGGAGAATATTGGCACCGAACTGAATGAACATCGAAATCAGACCACTGACCTGCTCAAAGCCCAGTCGGTTTGCAGCTTCGGATACCGCAAACAACATGGTAAAGAAAACGATCATGTAGCCAATAATGCAAGAGACTTTGGTGGTACCTAAAAAACGCTGTGCATCCATTTTGGCCGGTATTTCATCAATACCTGTGCCTGACAACACATCAACCACCAAGTTGGCCACAAAACGTGACACCACATACGCCAAGATCAGAATTAGTGCAGCGGCAATAATATGCGGAATGGCATTCATAATTTCATACAACATCGCGGTCGCGGGTTGTGAAATTGCATTAATTCCTAACGCATCAAATGCCACAATTAACGTGGTAATAATAATGATGGCGAAAACAAATGAACCGAGCATTTGCGGTAAATTCGAGTTTTTCAAGAAGCCTATTTTTTGTGCTTCATGTTGTAAATTTAAACCGCGCACCAAACCTTCTACAATACCGCGTACAATTTTTGCCAAGATATAACCGACAAAAACAATCACACCCGCAATAAAGATATTAGGTAAGAATGAAATGACTTCATTCAACATATTTTGGATTGGATACAACAGTCCATTTAGACCTAAAATAGACAAAACAATTGGAAGAAATAACAACAAAATCAACCAATAAACAATATCACTGATATTTTGACTGATTGGACTGACACCGACATCGGCACTTAGCTTCTCATCCATTTGAGTGCGATCAAGCAATTTTTGTAGCCCAACCTTGACCAAATTTGCCACAATCCAACCGACAAATCCAACAGCGACTGCGGCTAAAAGTTGTGGAATAAACAATAAGAACTGTTGAAGCATATTGCTAAATGGGCCACTGACACTGGTTAGATTCAGCACATTCAATGCACCGATCACCGCCATAATCATCACTAACCAAAAGACCACACGCGAGACAATGCTTTCAACATTTGAACGATGTCCAGTTGCACCTGAAAGATGTTTATTGGTTCCAAGTTTTTCTAAAAGTTTTTTAATGCCTGCTGCAATGATGAGTGCAACAATCCAGCCAATCAATAATATAGCGACAGCAGCTAGGATTGGATGAAATTGATTCCAATAATACATGGCATCAAGTTCCCCACCTCTAGGGCCTCCAGAAAAATATTCATTCATATTATGACGTCCTCTTGTTATTACTTATTAAAGTTCTACTGCATAGGAAGCGCACTATTATTTTCAGTCACTTAATCCTTAAGCTGACAAAGCGAATCTAACTAGAAACCACATTAGAATTTGCGTGTTTTTTATTCAACACCCACCATCATAATTACAACAAAACCGCACATTAGATTGCAAAGGGTAAACATCTGCGGACTCACGCTTCAGTCTTGATTCAATTTCAATAGAATCAATGCACTCGGCCTAATGGCTAATCACCGATTCTGTCATAGGAAAAAATAAGTCCAAAGAAGGGCCATAACCCACTAGCTGATATGAATGTAAAATTTGCGGGAGTGTCGACCGATCTTTTAAAAAGCGCTTTATCGCCAGCTAAGAAAACGGCGATAAAGCAATCATCGAACATATGCTGGTTATATCTTTATCACTTAAGCAAGATTAATTGTCTTTTGCTGTGGCCGTGGTGGTATCCGTTGCCGTTGCTTCATCTCCTGGCGTGCCTGTGGTGCTGTTATTGGGCGTGGCAGGCTGAGCGTTCGGATTTGGATGATCTGGCGGTGCATCTTTGGCACTTGGTTTATTATCTGCAAACATATAAGCCAGTACTGCTATAAAGAAAATACCGATGAGAAGTAAGATATAAACCGGTAAACGTTTTTTTTGTGCTTTATGTTCTGGGCTAGTAACATGAGGCGGTTTATTAAAATCATGTGGCATAGTGACCTCTTTTTTATCTAGTTTTCATCTTCTGATAGTAACAATGCCTAATAAACGGTTGTGTATAGAAGCATAGTGACATGGTGAATACATGTAAACTTTTTAAGCAACACAGCAGATGCGACATAAATGGGTAGATACGCCATGCACACACTTTCAACAAATTGTGGTCTAGATATAGCCGCAATCATGCTGATATTTTTATGTCTTGCTTGGAATAGCATTTGAACTAAAAGGATACGATGCAGCACATCGGGCAGATGATATTTTTGTCTCTTAATATAGCTTGTTGTATATAGATGCTATTTTTAGAGTCAGCCAAAAATCAATTGAGTCGCTTTTCGCATCCACTCAAGATTTTATTTTTAAAATTTAACTTAAATAAACCGCTGTTTGGCTGTAGGTGCTGAAAAACGCAAAATGAGCTATAATTATGCACCTCGTTTTTCATGCTGCTTAATTTTATGGCGTATCGTCAGCAATCTGTAACGCTCGATTTAGACACTGATGTCACGCATCAATGTGGCTTGCATTACACACGTGATGAACATCTCATTGGCATTATTGAATTTAATAAGCCAAGTCATATCCTTAAATGGGGTGATCTGGAATATTTTCGTCGCCGTACTGAAGAACTGTCGGTGATGCCTTTTCCTGAATGTATCGATGCTATGGTGATTGATATTCGTAATATTGTGCCTTTTTTGGACAATGAAGTGCCGATTATTCCATGGCGTTTATTGGAAGAAGACTGCCCTATTCGCTTGGTGGTTCCGCAAGAGCGAATTGAACACTATGCTGGTTTATTTGAACCGACATGGCTGACTGGCGATGTCGAAACGGCCATTCAAGAAATCCGTGAATATATTGATATGTTTGTGCATTAAAGCAATGGATTGCTTGCATAGCTTTTTAGACTTTAACTTTTCGCTATATTACCAATAATTTTCGACTGCAATATTGCCTTCACCACGACGATTCATGCTTAAGCCACGTGCTTTTAAAGCTTCTTTGGTTTCTTCCACCATCTCTGGATTACCACACAGCATCACATGTGTGCTTTCAGGATTGAATTGTAAGCCCACAAATTGCTCCAACTCACCATTTTCAATCAATTGCGGTAAGCGCTGGTGGAGCACTGCATTTGGCTCACGGGTGATAATCGGCACAAACTTAAAGCCACTATGCCCTTCACCAAAAGTCTCAGCCATCTCTTGAATACGTTCAACATACGCCAACTCAGATGCTGTTCTGACACTGTAAACCAAGTGGATATGTTGATACTTACTCCATGTTTCAAAGTCTTGCAGCATGGATAAAAAAGGCGCCAAGCCTGTGCCAGTTGCCAACAACCATAAATCTTTGGGCAAAGGCAATTGATAACGTGCCAGTGTTAAAAAGCCATACGGAATTTTTTCTAAATACAGCTCATCCCCAATGCGTAAATGCTGCAAATTGGAAGTAAATGCACCATCAGGCACCACAATTGAAAAGAATTCCAAGGTTTCATCAAACGGTGATGACACCACAGAATAAGCTCGAACCACCAATTCATCGCCGACTTTTAATCCAATACGGGCAAATTGACCCGCGGTAAATTTAAAATGTGCAGGTCGCGTCATGGTGAAACTGAATAAAGTATCGGTCCAAGGCTGTATAGATAAAACTTTTTCTAAGCTATATTTTTCAATTGACATGATTTCAACGTGGCATGAAAGACTGTGCTCATGGTAGCATGACCGCATAATTTATGAATATTTTTTAAATGTTAAGGCTTTATTCATGCGCATGACTTTACGCCAGTTGGCTGTTTTTGTAGCAGTGGCTCAAGAAGGTACGGTAACCAAAGCCAGCGATGCAGTGAAACTCACGCAAAGTGCTGCAAGTATGGCTTTAGCAGACTTAGAAGATGGTTTAGGGACGCCTTTATTTGACCGTTTAGGCAAACGCCTTCAATTGAATGATTTAGGCCGCTTTCTACTGCCACAAGCTTTAGAAATTTTGGGCCGCTGTGACACCTTTGAGCAAGCCGCCAAAGGCGAATTACAAAGCATCGACTTACGTTTAGGTGCAACCTTAACCATTAGTGATTATTTAATCCCCGATTTAATGGCCGATTTTTTACACATTCAACCCCAAGCGCGCTTACAGTTACAAGTCGGCAATACACGGCAGATGATTGAAGCCGTTAATCAATTTCAACTGGACTTGGCATTAATAGAAGGTTCATGTCATTTACCCCAATTGCAGTGTATTCATTGGCGCGATGATGAGTTAGCCGTGTGCTGTGCGCCCGATCACCCACTGGCGCAATTGAATCGTGTGGTAACAACCAAAGATTTCGACCACGCTGAATGGATTTTACGTGAAGAAGGTTCAGGCACACGCGAAGTGTTTGATCATGCCATTTTAAAAGATTTACCCGATGCGCATATTCGTCTGACCTTGGGTCATAATGAAGCCATTTTAAAAATTGTCGCGGGCGGTATTGGTATTTCCTGTATTTCCAAACTGGCAATTGCACCTTTACTTGAAAAAGGCCAATTGGTGATTATTGAAACGCCATTTTGGCAACTGACCCGACCTTTATTTATGTTGGCACATCGACAAAAATACCAAGGACCGGGGCTAAAGGCTTTTATTGAATTTTGCTCTCAGTAATATGCTGAACATTAAAAAAGCGCCTTTCTAAGGCGCTTTTTTATGACTATATTTTAGTGTCGACCAAACTGGTCTTCACAAGGAATTCCATCATTATCACCATCCATTTTTGTGCTTGGACAGTTTCTTAAGAAAAATACAGCTTCTTCATATGAACCCATTTGACTACAATGCTGTCTGCCATCACATTTAAATTGTGCACTTACTTGCGCTACGCTACTGCGGGTAGCCGGAACAACGTTGTTATTAAAAGATGAACTATCCGGAAGATTCAAACGCTGCTCAGCCTGTTTGGATAATACGCGATCCGGTAAATCACCCAACGCTTTACGTTGCTGATCAACAATATGTGCTTGCTGCTCCATCAATTGCTGGGTTTTAAGGTGCTGAGTCTGCCGATAATGCTGATATTTTTGATAGACCAACATGGCTAAAATGGCAATCACGATACAGCCTAGAACAGTAAAAACCAGTCCTTTACGGCTGCGTTCATTAAAGCGCGGTGAAGCATTGCGACTTAAGCGCGTCGATGCTGGTGCATCGCTGTATCGAAGCGTATCGGGTTTTAGATCTAAACGAATAATATGCTCAGCTTTTAATTTACCGTTGTCTTCTACAATCTGAAACTTTAACTGCTCACCTATTTTAGGTTCAACGTTCTTATTTGGTAAATCACGGATATGAAAGAATAAATCCTTTGTTTCACCGGCAATTGAAATAAAGCCAAAACCACGATCCGTGATATAGCTTTTTATTTTCCCCTCAACAAACATAACTCACTCTTTTAATTTATATTATCTTTGCATTCTAATAAAAATAGAGGCATTACGCCTCTATTTTTAAACTTTTTCAAGATTCATTCGCGCCTGTTGAGGTTGACAGGTTGATCGACTTGGCCATTAAAGTCCACACTGAGACATACAGCGCTTACACCCACCAAGCAATCAGCGTCGCAAACCGGATAACAAGCTTGAAGCAATCGAATTGTTATGCGCGTTTATTTGTGCTTTTTTGGTTTTTGCAGGATTAGGATCTAAGCGTTCAATACGACTGGCTTTGGGCTTACCATCATTCTCTACAATCACGAATTTTACTTTATCATCAACTTGAGGCTCGCCTTCTGTGACAGGATAATCTGAGATATGAAAAAAAATATCTTCGCCTGCTGAGGAAATAAAACCAAACCCTTTCTCTGAATTATATTTAATAATTTTTCCAAATTGAAATGCTAGTTTCATGAACGTGATCCTATTTTATAAATACTATAGTCGTAGTATATAAAAAAAGAGGCGGTATGCCTCTTTTTTTCATGCTTAAGCAAACAGATTAATCTTTTTGCACTGACCCAAAGATTTTATCGCCGGCATCGCCTAAACCCGGCACGATATAGCCATTTGCATTGAGACCTTGATCTATCGATGCAGTAAAAATAGTCACTTCTGGATGAGCCGTTTGTACGCGCTTGATGCCTTCAGGCGCAGCCACCAAAACCATGACCCGTATATCTTTACAGCCACTGGCTTTAAGCACATCAATGGCGGCGACTAATGATGAGCCGGTGGCCAACATTGGATCAATAATCATAGCAATACGATTTTGTACATCTGGCACTAATTTTTTGTAATAAGTTCGCGCTTCTAGGGTTTCTTCATCACGCTCTAAACCCAAAACCGATACTTTGGCACTTGGAATAAGATTCAGAAAACCATCCAACATGCCAATACCGGCACGTAGAATAGGCACCACTGTAATTTTTTTACCTGCAATACGCTGTACCGTTACTTTGCCATTCCAACCATCTAATTCATGATCGACCATCGGTAAGTCTTTGGTCGCTTCATAGGTCAGTAGCATGGTGACTTCTTGTGCAAGTTCACGAAAGTTTTTTGTACTGATGTCTGCACGGCGCAGTAAACCAAGTTTATGTTGAATGAGTGGATGACGAATTTCATGAATAGCCACGGGAGAGTACCTAAAAAGTAGATAAAAATTTGCACTATTATAAGTGCTTTTTATCCTTCAGGCGTAAAAAAGCCCCCAATCTATGGGGGCTTTTTTGTTAATAGTACTAATTTATGAACATTACTGTTGAGATAGCATGAAATGTAGTGGTGACATAATTTCTGCTTGTAGCGCCAGCTTAATAATTGGATCTGGATAAACCCCGATCACCAATACCGCTAGAGCCGCAGCCAACACCATAATACCACCGACTTTTTGACCCCAATGTTTATCGGCATCAATACGTGGGGTATCCGGTGGTGTCATATACATCACGACCATGACACGCAAGTAATAGTACAGACCAATCCCTGAACCCACCACAATCATGGCAGCCAAGAACCAATGCTGTGTTGTTACCGCAGCCATCACCACCAAGAACTTACCAATAAAGCCTGCCGTCATTGGAATACCGGCCAGTGATAACATCATCACGGTTAACGCCGCAGTGAGCACTGGACGACGCCAGAACAAACCACGATAGTCCGCCAAACTTTGCGCTTCATCCGTATTGTTATAGGGACTCGACATTAACGCCACCACACCAAAGGCACCAATTGTGGTGAGTACATAAGTAATCACATAGACCGATACGTTACCTAAGCTGGCATAAGTCATGCTGATTAGACCAATCAACAAGTAACCAAAGTGTGCGATAGAGGAGTAACCTAAAATACGTTTTAAGTTGACTTGACGCACCGCAAGGAAGTTACCCACCAAGATGGAAAGTACCGCAATAATGGTCAAAATGGTCACAATCGAATCAATCAAGATTGCGCCAGAGGTCAGTAAATAACGAACGAACAAACCAATGGTGGCAACTTTTGCCACTGTGGCAAGGAACGTTGCAATCGGAGCCGGTGCACCTGCATAAACGTCTGGAGTCCATTTATGAAATGGTGCCAAAGACAATTTAAAGGCCACCGCACAGATAATCAGGCCTAAACCTAGAATTACCATCGGTTGTTGAATGGCTTGCATCAGTGCTTGAACGTTGTCATAAAAAGACAATGAACCGGTATAGGCATAAATATAGGCCATCCCCATCAGCAACATGGCAGATGCTGTTGCGGAAAGAACCAAATATTTAACGCCGGCTTCTAACGATTGTGAACGCTGATGGGTATACGCAAGCAGACCATAAATCGGAATCGACATCAGCTCAAGGCTAATGAAGAAAGAGGCATAGTGTGAACTTGACACCATTAACATGGCACCGGCCACCGAAGACAACATCAAGATATACAGCTCTTCACGGTTATCGGTGTAGGTTTCAATATAGGCATGTGACAAGGTACAGCATGCCAGTGCTGCAACAATAATCACCAATTGATAGAGCATGCTAAATGGATCAACCATAAACATGCCCATCACGTTGGCGGGTGCAAACGCCCCACCAAACATGGCATATAAAATATAAGCCGCGGCGAGGTTTAAGCCCACCACAGATACAGTGGCAACTAAATTATGATTACGTTTAATGGTAATCAAAATCATCACGAGGATCGCAGTTAAAGCCACGATCATCACAGGAGCTAACGGCATAAGCTCGGAAAATGACATTGTGAAGTTCATGGCTTATTGGATCTCCACATTTTCAAGTTGAGTACTGGCTTGTTGCAGCACATCAACTGTCTCTTGAACTGGAATATAGCTATTTGCTAACCACGCCATGCTTGAATTGGAAATATCAAGGAAGCTTTGTGGATAGATACCAAGCCACAGTAGACCAAAGGCACACACCAGTAAAATAACCACTTCACGTGCATTTAAGTCTTTGAGTGGATGGTTATAGTGCGGTTTTTGTGCTTCGTTTGGCGTACCAAATAATGCTTTGTGGATCAGGATTAAACCATATAGACCGGCAAAGACTAAGCTGATAGCGGCCAAAATAGTAAAGGTTGGGAACTTGGCAAATGAACCGATTAAAATCAGGAATTCACCAATAAAGTTACCTAGACCCGGAATACCGACCAATGCAGCAACAAAGAACATTAAGAAGAAAGACAGGTATTTAAATTGACCCCGAATACCGCCCATTTGACGCAAATCACGGGTATGTAAACGCTCATACACTTGACCACACATAATGAACAAAGCCGCAGAGGATAAACCGTGCGCCAACATCATGATCATTAAGCCTTGGAAGGTTAAAAGATTACCGGCGTAAAGCGCCAGTAAGACAAAACCCATATGCGAAATAGAGGTATAGGCAAGCAGACGTTTCATGTCGGTTTGCTGGAAAGCACACCACGCGCCGTAGAAGATACCAATTAAACCCAAAATAATTGCGATGTCTGCAAACTGTGCAGATGCCGCTGGGAAAAATGGAATCACAAAACGTAGTAAACCGTAAGCTGCAGTCTTAATTAAGATACCGGCTAAATCCACCGAACCTGCGGTGGGTGCTTGCGCATGTGCATCCGGTAACCAGCCATGCAAAGGAAATACAGGAAGTTTCACTGCAAAACCGACAAACATACACAGCATTAAGGCATAAGCCACTGATGGGAGTTGTGCATCCAGTGTATTTGCTACACCCAATAAGTAACCGTAATCAAATCCGATCATACCGGTCATCATGTAGCCATACACCACCAATCCTAAGATACCGATCAGCATGATTAAGCCGGCAACTTGAGTATAGATGAAGAATTTAGTGGCTGCATAGACACGAGATTTACCATCTGCGCCTTTATGACCCCAAAGAGCGATCAAGAAATAGATTGGAACCAGCATCATCTCCCAGAAGAAGAAGAACAAGAACAAATCAATCGCTAGAAATACCCCGATCACCCCACCCAACGACCATAAAAGGTTGAGGTGGAAGAAACCCACGTTCTTTTGAATCTCGCCCCATGAACAACCGACTGCAAGTACACCCAGTAATGCCGTTAAGCCGACCATCAGTAAAGATAAACCATCCACCGCAAGGTGAATGTTAATACCGAGGGTTTGAATCCAAGGCAACATGAATTCTGCTGACCAAGTTGGAACTTTGGCGCCTAATTCATACGTAAAACTACCCGACTGCCACAACGCAACCGTTAAACCTAAGGTTACCAGCATACCGATTAACGCGATATAACGTGGTAAATGCTGGTCAAATTTATCAACCAACCAGCAAATAAAACCGGCAATGAACGGTACGAGGATGAGTGCGGGTAAAATCCAGTTGTTTGTGATTTCCATCTTATTTCCCCACGACCTGAATCACGACCAAGATCATCAGTAACACCACAACACCCAGTGACATACTTGATGCGTATTCACGCAATGAACCTGTTTGACGTGCGCTGGTAAAGCTATGACCACCTTTAACAATGGCAGGAAGCATTAACCACAAATTATCAATTGGATCACGACCCAATAATTTCGCGATAAATAAATATGGCTTCACAAATACGATGTTATACAAGGCATCAAAACCAAAGGCGTTGCGGCAGATAGTCACCAAACCGGCGCCAAATGAACCTTGCGCAAAGCCTTTAACCGCATTGTAAGCAAAGGCAAATAAAATAACGCCAATCACCAAACCGACCAATGCAATACCCACTGCGGTATATTCTGCACTGTGTACACCGGCTTCAAGCGCTTCAGGAATCACAAAGGCTGGAATATGTGCAGCATTTAAAATTCCTTCCACTGGCGCTTTTAAGAAGTACGCTAAACCCGTGGAAAGTACCGCCAAGACTGCCAAAGGCAACCAATACGTGGCCCCTTTGATGTCGTGATATGCTGTTTTTTCTTCGCCAAAAAATACCACCCAAATTAAACGGAAAGTATAAATAGACGTTAAGAATGCACCTGCAACACCGACCCAGTACAAGCTGCCATAGAGCGCGACAGTTTGACCTTGTGCCCAAACCGCACCCAAGATGGCATCTTTAGAGAAGAAACCAATGGTTAAGAATGGAATTGCAGCGAGTGCTCCCCCACCAATGGCGAAGCAAGCAAATAGGAATTTGTTATGTTTGAACAAGCCACCCATTTTGAAGATATTTTGTTCGTGATGATAAGCCAAAATGACCGCACCAGACGATAAGAACAACAATGCCTTAAAGAATGCGTGCGCAAGCATGTGGAATAAACCCGCTTGATAGGCTTCTGCACCAACTGCCATAAACATATACCCCAGCTGACTCATGGTTGAGTAAGCCAAAATACGTTTAATGTCCGTTTGTACCAAGGCTGCAAAGCCGGCCACAATCAAGGTAACTGCACCCGTGATGGAGATAAACATCATCACTTCAGGGGTCATTTCAAACACGCTGAACATACGGCAGCACAGGTAAACACCTGCGGTGACCATCGTTGCGGCATGGATCAATGCAGAAACAGGCGTTGGACCTGCCATTGCATCGGCAAGCCAAGTTTGTAATGGAATTTGTGCAGATTTACCCGCTGCACCCAAGAACAACATTAATGAAGTCCAGATGGCCAGTGAATGATTTCCGGCCAAGACCTGCGGTGCATTTTCAACGATGGTAGCAATATGTAAGGTGCCAAATTGTTGATACAACAAGAATAAAGCAATTAGTAAAAACACATCACCAATACGCGTGACGGTAAATGCTTTAATAGCTGCAAACCCATTGTCTGGATTTTGATAGTAATAACCAATTAACAGATATGAGCACAGACCTACGCCTTCCCAACCCAAGAACAATAACACCAAGTTATCGCCTAGAACCAACAACAACATGCTGGCCACAAAGAGGTTGAAATACGAGAAGAAACGCGCAAAGTCTTCTTCACCGCGCATATACCATGCAGCAAAGATATGAATAAGGAAACCAACACCGGTCACCATACCCAACATTAATAAGGATAAACCATCTAAATGTAGACTCATGCCCGGTGCAAGACCGGCCACATTAAACCATGTCCACAAATGCTGAACTTGAGCCACCGAACCATTGGCCACAAAGCCCATACCCGCAATCAGCGCAAATAAAGCCGATAAACCGACTGAACCGACACCGATGATTGCAGCAACATTTTCCGGCAGCTTATTACGCCCCGCCGCTAAAAGGATGAAACCAATGAGCGGAAACAATACTGTTAAATATAAATAACTCATCCGCGCATCTCACTAGCCGCATCCACATCCAAGTGATGGAAGCGATGATAGAACTGAAGCACAATGGCCAAACCAATACATGCCTCAGCAGCGGCAAGAGTTAAAATCAAGATGAACATGATTTGCCCATCTGGTTGTACCCAAGCACTGCCCGCTAAAACGAATGCCAGTGCTGCAGCATTCATCATGACTTCAAGGCTCATTAACATAAACAAAAGATTGCGTCGCACCATTACACCGTAAAAACCAAGTGCAAAAAGAATGGTTGCAACGATCAAACCATGTTCTAAAGGGATGTTGCCCATTATTCTTTTTCCTTCTCTGCACTTGGCTCACGTTTACCCAAATGAAATGCACCCACCAAAGCGGCAAGTAACAACATCGCGGCAACTTCAACCAATAGTAAATAGTGAGTAAAGAGTGCTTGACCAACGGCTTTAGGACCAATCACGGTCGTTCCCATTACTGGGCCGGCAGTGGTGTAATCAGAACCGAGCATCCACACCAACACCAAACCCATCAGGAAGCTCATCAACGCAGGATAAGCCCATGCTGATGAACTGAGCCATTTACGTTCTTGATCAACAGTATGCTGACCTAAATTCAGCATCATCACCACAAACACGAACAGCACCATGATCGCGCCGGCATAGACAATAATTTCAAGCGCACCGGCAAACGGCGCACCGACAATCATGAACATACCCGAAACGGCCAGCAACGAAACAATTAGGCTAAGCAAAGCATGTACAGGGTTCGCGTTCGTCACCACGCGAATGGTTGAGACTATGGCCACGAGTGCCATCAAATAAAATGGCCAAATCATGGTAATAAGCTCCGTACATCAATAGGTGCACTTTCATGCTGTGCTTGACCTTTGTCTTTACCTGTAATGGCCATACCGGCTACACGATAAAAATTATAGTCAGGATATTTACCCGGTCCTGAGATAAGCAAGTTTTCTTTCTCATAGACCAAGTCTTGACGCACATATTCACCCATTTCAAAATCAGGGGTCATTTGAATCGCCGTGGTTGGACAGGCCTCTTCACACATGCCGCAGAAAATACAGCGAGAGAAGTTGATACGGAAAAACTCCGGATACCAACGACCATCTTCTTTTTCAGCTTTTTGCAGTGAAATACAACCCACCGGACAAGCCACTGCGCACAAGTTACATGCCACACAGCGCTCTTCGCCATCGGGGTCACGGGTCAAAACAATACGACCACGATAACGCGGCGGAGCAATTTGTTCGCCCGGTACTTCTGGATATAAAATGGTGTCACGTTTACGTGTCACGTGGCTAAAAACCATCCACAATGAACGTACGATTGACCCGAATCCAGCTAGAATTTTATACATTTTGTACTCCCTGCTGTCCTAGGCCTGATTCATCAGAATCACAGCACCAGTCACTAACAAGTTGACCAACGCCAATGGCAAACAAACTTTCCAACCAAAATTCATTACTTGGTCATAACGTGGACGCATTAACGAGCCACGCGCCAAAACAAACATCATTACAAAGAATGCAGTTTTAATAATGAACCAGAACACTGGTGGAACAAATGGAATTTCTAGGTTGAATGGCGCTAACCATCCACCGAAGAATAAAGTCACAATCAATGCTGAAATAAGCACCACGTTGACATATTCGGCAACGAAGAACATTCCCCATTTCATGCCGCCATATTCCACGTGATAACCTTCCGCTAATTCTTGTTCAGCTTCAGGTTGGTCAAATGGATGACGATGTGTTACCGCAACACCGGCCACAACAAAGACCAAGAAGCCTAAAAATTGTGGTATCACGAACCAGACATCACGCTGTGCTTCAACAATTTCACGCATATTGAATGAGCCGGCAATTGCCACCACACCCATCAATGAAATCCCCAAAAACACTTCATAAGAAATGGTCTGTGCAGCAGAACGAAGTCCGCCCAGTAAGGCATATTTATTGTTCGATGACCAACCACCAAACAGTACGGCATAGACTGAAATACCCGCCATGGCCATAAAGAACAATAGGCCAATACTCATGTCAGCCACGCCCAGCGTTGGACTGACTGGAATCACCATAAATGACAATACCGCAGTGGCCATGGCCACAGCAGGTGCTAAACGAAAGGTCAGTTTATCGGCAAATTTTGGTGTCCAATCTTCTTTAAACATGATTTTAAGCATGTCGGCGACAATTTGGAACATCCCGCCCGGACCCACACGGTTTGGACCATAACGATCTTGCCAAAGTGCCAACAGACGACGTTCAATAAACGACATCAATGCAGCAACCAGTACCACCACCAACAAAATCACAATTGCTTGAATAACTGAATAAGCAATTGGCCAGTTCTCAGCCCAAAGCGGTGTTTGACGTATAACTTCTTGATTCATGAATTACACTCCTACCGCAACGGATACAGGCTCTGCTAGAGATACTGTAGGCGCCAGACCCACTGGATAACCAATATAACCTGTCGGTAAATATTCAATCACCTGAACCGGTAGACGAATCGTGCTCTCACCTGCTTTCACGGTCATTTCTTGACCATCTTGCAGATTTAAACGCGTTGCATCTTGCTCACCCACTGCAAACATGGCATTGGGAATACGAGATTCCATGGCTGGCGTTTTCACCGTGAATTCACCTGAGGCAAAAATATGATGCATCGGCACTAAACGGAAACTATCGGCATGAACTAAAATCGGCATCGGTGCAACAAAACTACGTGCTGGACGCTTGCTTAAACGATCAAATAAACGCACACCCGCATCACCACCTTTTAAGTGGCCACCGACGTTATCTTGCAATTTATTCCACGCTTGTGGCGAGTTCCAACCGGCTGACCATGCAAATGGAATCAATGCAGATGGTGTTTGATCACCGACATACCCTTCCATCGAGAAGGTTAAGGCAGAATCAATATCAATCGGTTGTTTTGGTTCATGTACAGATAATGGCGCACGCATTGCAGTACGGCCTGAATAACGGCGCGGTTCACGTGCAATTTTCAAACCATGTACACGGAAACCTGCATCCGGTGCAACATCTTGAATGGCTTGTAATGCCGGAACATTTTTAGCCACCGATTCAATCACGTCATCCAACACTGTCCAAGAAATGGCTTTACCTGCAATGCCTGTTTCAAGGGCATGCAACCAGCGCCATGACTCTTTAATGGCCAATTCTGGTTTGTAGTAACTTGGATCATAAACTTGGAAGAAACGCTGTGCACGACCTTCTTGAGACACCACCGTACCATCACCTTCAGCAAAGCTGGCCGCAGACAATACAATCGATGCTTGCTTAACGGTCGCTGTTTCTGAGTGATCCAGTACAATTAAATCTTGCACTTTGGCCAATGCCGCATCTACTTGTGCAGCCGGTAGACGACGATAAAGATCGTTTTCTACCACAATCACCACATCATAATCTTGTGCAAAGGCTTGCTCGAGACTTTGACCACCAAAAATTGCCGCACCCATCGAGTTCACTTCAGGAACTGTTAAGGTTAAACCGGCATGCGTACCCAAATTCTGCGCCACTTGTGCTGCAGCTTCCATGATGGCTGGATCTTGTAAGCTGGTACCGGAGATAATCAACGGTTTTTTCGCAGCTTTTAAGGTATCGGCAATGGTTTGAGCAAATGCAGTGGCATCGTCATCTAAACCATTTAAAGTGTCACCCACCAAAGCGGCTGCAACGGCAAAGCCTAAACGTGCGATATCATTTGGTGATGCCACCACTTCAGCAGTGGCCACATCAGACAAACGCGTTTGTGTTGCCGCCAAAATATAAATGGGTGATTTTGCATCTTGTGCAATACGTTGTACCGGTTCTGCCAACCATTCTTGCGTGCGACGTTCCGCAGCCATTTCTTTGGCTTTGTTTTTTGCCGCTTGGCGTACAGACAAGGCCATACGTGGCGCAGTTTGGGTTAAGTCTTCCCCCAAAATGAGCACGGCATCATAGCTTTCAATTTCACGCATCGTTGGGTTATAAACACCCTCGGTTTGCATGATTGAGGCTGCAAGTTCCACCAAGTTTTGTTCTTTTTGCGACATACCCGCGCAGTAATGTTCTTGACCGACCAATTCACGTAATGCGAAATTACTTTCTAAACTTGCACGTGGTGAACCAATACCCAAGACTTTTTTGCCTTCAAGTTTGGCAATAATAGTGTCTAAGGCTTGATCAACTGAAACATCACTGATGTTTTCATCCGAACGGAACTGGGGTTGACGCGGACGATCGGCACGGTTTACATAACCAGTTCCGAAACGACCTTTATCGCACAAGAAGTACTGATTCACGTCACCATTAAAGCGGTTTTCAACGCGTCGCAGCTCACCATAACGTTCACCCGGAGAAATATTACAACCTGACGAACAGCCGTGGCATACGCTTGGCGCATACTGCATGTCCCATTTACGGTTGTAACGCTCTGAATGGGTTTTATCGGTAAACACACCAGTTGGGCAAACTTCAGTTAAGTTACCTGAAAATTCAGATTCTAAAGTACCCGATTCTGGACGACCAAAATATACCCGTGAGGCATTGGCATACACACCAAAGTCTGTACCACCCGCATAATCGTTGTAGTAACGCACACAACGATAACAGGCGATACAACGGTTCATTTCATGAGAAATAAACGAGCCAAGCTCTTGGTTATAGTGCGTACGTTTTGTGAAGCGATAACGACGACGATCGTGCTGCGTCATGACGGTCATATCTTGTAAATGACAGTGTCCACCTTCTTCACACACTGGACAGTCGTGTGGGTGGTTGGTCATCAAAAATTCAACAATCGAGGCACGAAAATCTTTTGCTTCTTTGTCTTCAATTGAAATATAGGTATTGTCAGATGCAGGTGTCATACATGACATGACCAAGCGACCGCGCGTATCTTCAGGGTTCGCATATTGGGTCACGGCACATTGACGGCAAGAACCGACAGAACCTAAGGATGGATGCCAACAAAAGTACGGAATATCAAGACCCAAAGATAAACATGCTTGTAGCAAGTTTTCGGAGCCATTGACTTCGTACGATTTTCCATCGACATGAATTGTAGCCATAGTCGAATTCCTTAAGCTTGTTCTACGTGGCGGGCGGCAGCAAGCGGACTGTTGGTCACTTTTGCTTCAAACTCGCTACGGAAATATTTGAGGGCGCCCATCAATGGTTCCATCGCACCAGGTGCGTGAGCACAGAAAGTCT
Source organism: Acinetobacter harbinensis (assembly GCF_000816495.1). Lineage (GTDB taxonomy): Bacteria > Pseudomonadota > Gammaproteobacteria > Pseudomonadales > Moraxellaceae > Acinetobacter > Acinetobacter harbinensis. The sequence goes on along the minus strand of NZ_JXBK01000001.1, from coordinate 1,014,397 downwards.
TACCAATCCATAATTTACGGGTAAGCTCTTGCAAGTGTTCAATGTCTTCCATTTTACCTTGACCGGTTTCGATTGCTTTAAGCGCTTTAACCGCCCAAGGCAAACCATCACGGCAAGGGGTACAGAAACCACATGATTCACGCGAAAAGAATTCTTCTAAGTTACGGGTTGCAGCCACCATACATTGGGTTTCATCCACCACCATCAACAAGCAGGTCCCTAAACGTGAACCTGCTTTCATGATGCTTTCAGCATCCATCGGCAAATCAATGTGTTCTGCTGCCAAGAAATCCGTTGAAGCGCCGCCCGGTAACCATGCTTTGAGGGTTAAACCATCACGCATACCACCGGCATAATCTTCAATCACTTCACGAGCCGTGGTACCAAAGGGCAATTCCCACAAACCCGGGAATTTCACTTTGCCCGATGCACCATAAATTTTGGTGCCTGGGTCTTTGGATTTACCCGCAGATAAACCGACATACCACTCTGCACCACGCAAAATAATGGCCGGTAAGTTATTGAAGGTTTCAACGTTATTAACAATCGTTGGACGACCCCAAGCACCGGCCACTTGTGGAAACGGTGGTTTGGTTCGTGGATTAGCACGGCGGCCTTCAAGCGAGTTAATCAATGCCGTTTCTTCACCGCAAATATAACGACCCGCACCGGTATGCACGTGTAAATCGAAGCTCCAACCGGTATCAAGGATGTTGTCACCTAAATAACCTTTGGCACGAATTTGCACCAATGCTTCATTTAGATATTGCGCCGCTTCAATATATTCACCGCGGATAAAGATATATCCGTGTGTGGCTTCTAAGGTATACGCTGCAATCAACATGCCTTCGATCAATTGATGTGGAAGTTTTTCCATCAACAAACGGTCTTTAAAGGTACCCGGTTCCATTTCATCGGCATTACAGATCAGGTAGCGTGGGCCACCGTCATTCGGTGCCATCAACGACCATTTAATACCCGCGGGGAAACCTGCACCACCACGGCCTTTTACCGTAGCCGCTTTAATCGCATCAAGCACTTCAGCCGGTTTAAGCTCAATGGCCTTTTTAAAGCCCGCATAACCGTCTAAAGCTTCATAATCATCGGCGTTGCGCACATGTTCTTGTTTGCTTAAGCGCCAAGTCAATGGATACTTTTCTGGATTACCGTCGCCATAAATTGGTCTTGGTTCAGTATTCATACATACTTCTCCAACAACTGTTTCACCGAAGTCACTTCAACCAAACCGTGAGTGTCTTCATCAATCATTAAGGTTGGCCCTTTATCGCAATTCCCGAGGCAGCAAATAGGCAGCAAGGTAAAACGATCATCAGCCGTGGTTTGACCAAACTGAATGCCCAATTCACGCTGAAAAGCTTCTGCTAAGGTCTCTGCACCCATCAAGAAACAGGCAATTGAGTCACACAGTAGAATTACGTGACGACCTACCGGTTGACGATAGATACGGTTATAAAAAGTTGCTACACCTTCTAAATCTGCCACACTCATGCTCAGCAATTGTGCAATGGCATTCATTTGTGCATTGTCTACCCAACCATTACGGCGCTGTACACCCTTTAATGCATCGAGGGATGCAGCGCGTGGGTACGGATAGTGGCCAATGTGATGCTGAATATCATGAATTTCTTCAGGGGTTAAAATCCCTTCAACATTCACACGGGGCTTTTTATCAGTCAAAATCATCATAATGCGTTTCCCCTTAGCGATCCACGTCAGCCATCACGACATCAATTGTCGCTAAATAAATGATCAAGTCAGAGACTAAACTGCCGTTAATCACAGAAGGCATTTGCTGCAAATGGGTAAAGGTAGGTGTACGAATACGGGTACGATAACTCATGGTTGACTTATCTGAAGTCAAATAATAATTCGACGCACCCTTCACCACTTCAGCCATGACCGACGCTTCACCGGCCGGCATCACCGGACCCCATGACACGCTTAAGAAATGCGTAATCAAAGTTTCAATGTCTTGCAAGGTTTTGTCTTTTGGCGGTGGAACAGCCAATGGATGATCGGCTTTATAGGCACCCGATGGCATATTGTCCAAGCATTGCTTAACGATCTTTAACGATTCATTAATTTCATGGAAATGCACCATCACGCGCGCGTAAGCATCACCTTCATATTCCAGTGGCACTTCAAAGTCGTAATTTTCATAGCCACTGTATGGACGATATTTACGTACATCAAAGTCAATACCCGTCGCACGTAAACCAGTACCGGTTACGCCCCACGCCAATGCTGATTTTGCATCGTACTGTGCAACCTTTTGAGTACGACCCATAAACACAGAGTTACGCAGTGCAGCGGTATAGTATTCATTCATTCGTTTTGGCATCCAATCGAGGATGTCACGAATCAATGACTGCCAATTGTTGGGTAAATCATGCGCGGTTCCACCAATACGGAACCATGCGGGATGCATACGGAAACCGGTAATGGCTTCAATGGCATCATAGATTTTTTGACGATCGGCAAACATATAAAATACTGGCGTCATACCGCCGGCATCTTGAATGGCTGTACCAATAAACAATAAATGGTTATTAATACGAAATAGCTCAGACATCATCACGCGGATACATTGCGCACGATCCGGCACAGTAATACCGGCCAATTGCTCCACACCCATTACATAGGGCATGTTTTGCGCGCAACCACCTAAGTAGTCGACCCGATCGGTATAGGGAATGAAAGAATGCCAAGTTTGACGTTCAGCCATTTTTTCCACACCGCGGTGGTGATAACCAATATCCGGTACGCAGTCTTTAACTTCTTCACCATCAAGCTGCAAGATGACACGGAATGCACCATGCGCTGAAGGATGGTTCGGCCCCAAGTTCAAGAACATGAAATCTTCGTCGGCATTACCGCGCGATAGACCCCAATCTTCGGGTACAAAGCGTAAATGCTCTTGCTCGAAATCTTGCTTGGCTTGGTTCTGCATATACGGGGTATATTCGGTCGCACGTGCAGAGTATTCTTTACGCAGTGGATGACCTTCCCAATAGGTCGGCAACAAAATACGACGGAGCATAGGATGCCCTTCGAAATTGATCCCGAACATATCGTAAGCTTCACGTTCGTACCAGTTGGCATTGGGCCAAATGTTGGTTGCGGTTGGCATATTGAGATCGCTCTCATTCAACGCAACTTTAATACGAATATCACTGTTACGCTCAAGCGACAACAAGTGATAAAACACAGTGAATTCTGAGGGCGGCAAATCTTCACGATGCGTACGTAAACGCTCATCGACTGCAGATAAGTCAAACAGCATCACGTAAGGACGCGACACTTTACGCAAGAACATTAAAACGTCTTGTATACGCGCGCGCTCAACCCAGACCGTTGGAAAATCTTCAAAAGTCGCTTGCACATAGAAGTTCTCACCAAATTTGGTTTTCAGCTCTTCTACAATTGCAAATGCTGGGCGTGAATCAACAGGCGTTGATTCTGGCATAGCAATTTCAGTTTCAGCCATTGTCTTGGCTTCCTATTTAATACAAATTCAAGGCAACTTTAACGACAATTACACCCAGACGGGTGCATCACTATTCATCGCTAAAATTATTTAATTTCATCCATAGAGCGTAAGTTTTTCACAGCAATACGTTCAGCATTTTTACGGTCACGCTCTGGCTGCATCTTTGGCTTATATATCGGCTGAAGATCATCACCCAAAACGGCTGAAAGTGGACGGCGCTCTAATTGAATTTGGTCTTGTAACAACATTAGGGCTTGTAACAATGCTTCAGGACGCGGTGGACAACCTGGGACGTACACATCGACAGGAATAATTTTATCCACACCTTGTACAACGGAATAAATGTCGTACATACCGCCAGAGTTTGCACAAGCACCCATTGAAATCACCCATTTAGGCTCTAACATTTGCTCATATAAACGCTGAATTACAGGGGCCATTTTAACAAAACAGGTGCCTGCAACAATCATTAAATCAGCTTGACGTGGTGAGGCACGAATAACTTCTGCACCAAAACGCGACATATCATGTACACCGGTTAAAGTAGTGGCATACTCAACGTAGCAGCACGAGGTCCCAAAGTTAAAAGGCCAGACAGAGTTTTTACGCCCCCAGTTGACAGCTGTATGCGCCATGTCCTCTAGACGAGTCATGAATACATTCTTATTCACTTCTTCTTCTAGCGGATCACTGACGATCTGGCGCTCTTGAAGTGGATATTCGTCAGCATCCGGATTCGCACGGGTTAATGTATATTTCATCCCGTATTACTCCTTAATAGATGATGTAGCCGGTGTTTTTGCTTTCACACGACCAGAAGATTGAGCCGGAATTTGTCCCGTAGGATCAAGCACCAACTCTTCGATAGAATTAAAGCGGGTAATGTCTGCAAGGTTCATGTTCGGAGAACCAATTTTCATTGCGGGTGCCCCTGATTTACGACGATCAACTGGCGCCCAGTTTAAAGCCCCAACAGAGATGGCATAAACCAAAGCAATTAATAAGTCGACCACAAAAATCACCACGGTGGTAAAACCAAACCAACCGACTTCACGAACCGATGTTGCCCATGCGTAAAGATAGAGGGCTTCTAAGTCAAACACCACGAAGAAAATAGCAACCAAGTAAAACTTAGCAGACAAGCGAATACGTGCTCCACCAGCACCTACCACACCTGATTCAAATTGCTCTTGTTTGGCACGGCCCCATGATTTACCCCCAAGGAGTAACGGAACTGTGAGCATAAAGACGCAAAGAAATGTAACGCCGATCACGAAGGCAATAATTGCCCAGTCGTATGGAGTAATGGCACTCATGCGGGGATAACTCCTGGCAGGCCTAATTTATTAACAAAGAATGTATGTATTGGCCTTCAAATACACCAAACACAAAATTAATCCCGCCAATTGTACCTGATTTATGATTTCACTTGCTAGTTTATAAGACTTAGTCTTTAGGCGCATTTTTAATCATTTTGCAATTTTTTAAAGGCTTAGCCAGTTTTATTGATTTAATAATCGCTTTATTAAATCAAGAAAAGCAAACCGATTATTTTTTTCAAATTTATAGATTCTTTTTTTATATTTTTCCAAACCGCCTTTATCTGAAGGGCTTTGTTTTAATACTGACCTAAACACCTTAGCATAACGAAGCTCAATAATTTTTAAATAGGCTGTTTTAATGTACTCTTTTGAGCGCTAGCGGATAGAAATTTACCGCTTCAATTAAATCAACTAAAACCCCCGCTATAGCCCGAAGAAATCACCTTACTATATTCACAGCATTGGCTCACAAACACTTGATATCAGGATATAAAAAATTAGCTCTAATGCATATTTTATGTGTTTTTTTATAACTCAAAGGTATCTACTCATGAATCGCTCTATTATTTATGCTATTTGTATTTATAACGACGAAAGATAGAATAAGGAACACTTGCATGAGCTTACAATACACCCATAAACCTGACTATTTTTTCTTTGCACAATTACTGGTGCGCCATTTAGAAAGCTATGTTAAAAAACACCCAGATGCGCAAAATGCCATTTTTGATCTGCGTGATATTTATGAGCTGTTCCGCCAAGATTTCGCCTCTACCACCACCAATTTGGATGCCATCTTAAATATTGCCGATCAATATAAAGTGGAAACCATTAATGGCGATCAAATTGTGATTAGCCGTTACGCCATTGATGCCACCAATAATTCTTTATTGCTGGATTTTAATCCCGATGCATTGGTTAGCTTAAGACAAGGCAAACCAATTATCGAACCTGATGCTACGCTACATGAATAAAAAATACAGAAAGTAAAGCATTAAAAAAGCACCGAATTCGGTGCTTTTTTAATGCTTTACTTAAACATCTATATCATCTTTGGTTAAAATGCCTTTCTTTTTAGATTGATTAAAGCGCTCGGCAGGCCATGACATGGTAAAACGCGCTCCGCCCAAGGTTGGACTTTCATCCACATGAATCGTGCCGCCAAACCAGTACGCGATGCGATTGACAATTGACAAGCCCAAACCGTATCCGCCAGATTCACGCGTACGACTATCATCTAAGCGAGAAAACGCTTCAAAGATGCGCTGGCGATCCTCTTCTGCAATGCCCTGCCCATCATCCTCAACTTGCACATAGGCCAAGCCTTGCTCATCAATCCCACCACTGACAATCACAGTCTGATTGCAATAACGTACCGCATTACCGACTAAATTTTGTACCACACGGTGTAAATAGCGACGCTCAGCATCCACCATCAATTCAGCAGGCGGTGCTTTAAGTTGAATGTCTTTTTGAGTTTTGAGTGCTGCAGTCTCAACCACGACTTGATCCAACACATCAGATAAAATAATTTTTTCAAAATCTAAAGATGGTGCGCCCTGCTCTAATTTGGCATAGGTCATAATTTCATCAATTAAAGTATTTAAGGCTTCAATGTCTTTATCAATCATCTCGACTTGTTGTATGCGGTAATCGTAATCATCTTCATCGGCCAGCATTTCCATGGCAAAACGAATACGTGCCACCGGCGTACGTAACTCATGCGACACCGCGCGCATCAACTCACGCTGTGCTTCAATTAAGCGCTGAATATGATCGGACATACTGTTGTAATTACTGGCCAAACTGGCCATTTCATCGGTACCATCAATCGGTAAACGTAATGTCATGTCACCAGATTTCATGCGATGCAGCGCATAATTCACTTCACGCAAACGACGTTGCATCGGCACCAACAGACCATACACACCTAGGCTTAACACAAACAAACTCAGTAAAGTAATACCGGCGGCAAGCTGAAAAGGCATCCAATTAAAGAGCGGCACAGGACCTAACACCAACACCTCAGAAGGCGAACTTGGCATCGGTGATACAATCGAGATGGTGGTGCCGCGCACTGAAGCATTGTCACGGTATAAAATAATGCTGTGATCGAGCCTTAAGCGCCCAATTTGTTCAGAGTCTAGAGGTAGATCTTGAACTTTTTGAATTTGAATCGGATAAGAGAAATTAGATTGAATTTTAGCTAAATATTCTTTTTCTTGGCCGGGATAATAAACCAAATAATCCAAAATAAAGATCGGTAAGGCCTTCATTTGGCGCTCGCCAATTTTATCGACTTTTATATACAGCAGATGTTTAGCATCATCTTTTAAACCAATAATAATATAGGCGGTAGAATGTTCAGCATCATAACGCACTGCAGCCTTACGCGCTTCAATGCGTTTTTTTTCTGCACGCGACAATTCAACTTTACTGGCATCGACATAGTAAATCGGCAGTTCCAGTAAATCAGCAGCATCAGAGATCCAATCTTTTTTTTGTTGCTCGTTTGGCTGCCGTGCAATGCCTTCACTAATAATATAAGACACGCCATCGGTTAATGACTCACGATATTCTTGCGCGCGCTGATAGTTAATAATTTGTACCAACAGATAGCCGAATACTGCCACCAAGGCGACCAAAATGACCAAGCCCGCATAAATGCGCAAAAATATACTGTGTTTAAACAAAGGTGTGTCCTATAAAAATTAGGTACAAATATTATAAACCGCTGGTTTCTTTAACGAATAAATAACCTTTACTACGCACAGTTTTAATGCGTTTTGGGTTTTCAGGATCATCACCAATTTTTGGACGAATACGTGAAATACGCACATCAATTGAACGGTCTTGGCCATCATATTCAATACCACGTAGACGCTCAAAAATATCTTCACGAGACAAGATGCGTCCGGCATTGGATGCCAATAACCACAATAAATCATATTCTGCACTGGTAAAATCAACCAACTCGCCATTTAAGGTCACTGAGCGGCCGCCGTTGTCGATAACCAAGTCATCAAATTCAATACGTTGTGCCACTTCATCTTCAGGCACTTTGTCAGTACGACGCAATAATGCACGAATACGCGCCAGTAAAACACGTGGCTGTACCGGCTTAGCGACATAGTCATCTGCGCCCATTTCTAGACCCAAGACTTGGTCCATATCTTCAGTACGTGCCGTTAGCATCAGAATCGGTTGATGATAATGTGGACGAACTTCACGGCAAATGGTTAAACCATCAGCACCTGGCAACATCACATCCAGTACCACGATGTCTGGTTGCTCTGCAATAATACGACGAATCGCACGGTTACCATCCGGCTCTACCCCAACCTCTAGTCCATTACGGATCAGGTATTCTTGAGTCAAACGCGCAAGACGCTCGTCATCTTCAACAATTAAGACTTTTGGTAACTTTTCTTCTTGACTCATAAAATGCCCCTTGTCTATGGATTAAGGTATCCTCAAATCCAACAGATACGTTTTTAATATATTCAGCAATATACACACGTTTACATTGTAAACAAGATGGCATTCACCAAACTGCTACATCAAAGTAGTTTTTTGTTATATTTTTATGAAGCATTGAATTAATTGAGTTTTTATAAAAAATAAAAATATATTGTGCCAATATTGACACATAATGTTACAAATTGAGGTTTTTATGAGCATTTTAGGGCTTTTATCGGATTGTACAGAATATGACTGATTAGTTTCACTGTTTATAGTTATCCACAATGTTATCTCTAAGTGCTTTGCCCAAGCTTTGTTATGCTACGCCCTTGTCTAATAAGGCTTATACCAAAAAGATAAAAATAGGAATTTTTTTGCAAATGAATTCTGGGGAAAAATAGAAAAATTTTTACTAAAATGTCAATATTGATCTACCCTCAATTTTCCCGTATCTTGTGTTCAATTCGATTTTAAACCACTAGTTCTTGTGTTTAGCCCTTAAACGCTGTAGCGAAATATCGCCCGCGTTCAAGTGAGCTACACACATAACCATAGATGATAATGGAGCTATGCCTCAATGAGCGTAACCACCTCAACTCCCGGTCAACTTCAGGTGATTAAACGCACCGGTGATGTTGCCGCTTTTGATGCAGAAAAAATTTCTGTAGCAATCGGTAAAGCTTTTTTGGCTGTAGAAGGTCAACAAAGCGCTGATTCAAGCCGTATTCACGATCGTATTGAACAGTTGACTGAAATGGTCATGAATACCTTTAATCGTCGTTTACCGTCAGGCGGCACGATTCACATTGAAGAAATTCAAGACCAAGTTGAATTGGCATTGATGCGTACCGGTGAGCAAAAAGTTGCTCGCTCGTATGTGATCTACCGCGAACAACGCTCTGAAGCACGTAAAAAACTGGGCGCGCATCATCACCCGACTTTGCAAGTGACTGCGGCAGATGGTCAATTAAAACCTTTAGATTTGGCTGCATTAAAAGCACACATCGAAAAAGCAGCTGAAGGTTTAGAGGGCATTGATGTTCAAGAGATCATCAATGAAACCGTTAAAAACTTATACAACGGAGTTAAAGAGTCAGACATCGCCACCACCATGATGATGGCGACGCGTACTCGTATTGAACAAGAACCGAACTACACGTATGTGACTGCGCGTTTACTGCGTGATAATTTAGTCGACACCGGTTTAGCATTCTTGGATTTACCAAGTGATACTTTAGAAGGTGATGCTTTAGAAACCTTCTTAAAAAAAGGGATTGCGCTGGAGCTATTATCACCTGAGCTATTAAATTTTGACTTGGTTAAATTGGCCGCCGCGATTCAACCTGAACGCTCAAACCAATTTACCTATTTAGGTCTACAGACTTTATTTGATCGTTACTTTATCCATTCAGATGGCGTGCGTTTTGAACTTCCACAATTGTTCTTTATGCGCGTATGTATGGGTTTGTCCATCAATGAAGAAAACCGTGAAGATCGTGCCATTGAGTTCTATAACTTACTCTCTAGCTTTGATTATATGGCTTCTACGCCTACCCTGTTTAACTCAGGTACGTTGCGTCCACAATTATCAAGCTGCTACTTAACCACCATTGGCGATGACCTCTACAATATTTATGGCGCGATGCGTGATAATGCCATGTTGTCAAAATGGGCCGGCGGTTTAGGTAATGACTGGACACCCGTTCGTGCGTTGAACTCGTACATCAAAGGCACCAATGGTAAATCACAAGGTGTGGTTCCATTTTTAAAAGTTGCTAACGATACTGCAGTTGCCGTCAACCAAGGTGGTAAACGTAAAGGTGCAGTCTGCGCCTATCTTGAAACATGGCATTTGGATATTGAAGAATTCCTAGAGCTACGTAAAAACACTGGTGATGACCGTCGTCGTACCCATGACATGAATACTGCCAACTGGGTTCCGGATTTATTCATGCAACGCGTATTTGAAGATGGTGAATGGACCTTGTTCACGCCTTCAGAAACACCAGATTTGCATGATTTAACGGGTCTAGAATTTGCACAGCGTTATGCCTATTACGAAGGCATCGCCAAAGAAACAAATATGTTGCACAAAAAAATCCGTGCAAAAGATTTGTGGCGCAAAATGTTATCGATGTTATTTGAAACAGGTCATCCTTGGATTACCTTTAAAGACGTGTGTAACTTACGTTCACCACAACAACACGTAGGCGTGGTGCATTCATCAAACTTGTGTACCGAAATTACCTTAAACACCAGTGAAGATGAAATTGCGGTGTGTAATTTAGGTTCAATCAACTTGGTTGAACACGTTAAAGGTGGTATTTTAGACCGTGAAAAACTAGCACGCACCGTTAAAACTGCGGTTCGTATGCTCGACAACGTGATTGATATTAACTATTACGCTGTTCCGCAAGCACGCACCTCAAACATGAAGCACCGTCCAGTCGGTATGGGCATCATGGGCTTCCAAGATGCGCTATATGAAATGAACTTGGCCTACGGTTCTGATGCTGCGGTTGAATTTGCCGATGAATCTATGGAAGTGATCAGCTATTACGCGATTTCAACTTCTAGTGATTTGGCGGTGGAACGTGGTACTTACGAAACCTTTAAAGGTTCACTGTGGGATCAAGGGATTTTACCGATTGATTCTTTAGACTTGGTTGCAAAAACCCGTCCTGAACGTATGTTTGAAGTTGATCGTACACAGCGTTTAGATTGGGATACCTTACGTCATAAAGTTCAAAAAGACGGTATGCGTAACTCGAATGTGATGGCCATTGCGCCAACCGCAACCATTTCAAACATTTGTGGTGTTTCACAGTCGATTGAACCAACATTCCAAAATCTGTATGTGAAATCAAACCTTTCAGGTGAGTTCACCGTCATTAACCCGTACTTAGTACGTGCGTTAAAAGAGCGTAACCTGTGGGATTCAGTCATGGTCAATGATCTGAAACACTTTGAAGGTTCGGTACAAAAGATTTCGCGTATCCCAGAAGAACTCAAAGCTATTTTTGCAACTGCATTTGAAGTGGAAACCCGTTGGATTGTGGATGCTGCATCACGTCGTCAAAAATGGATCGATCAAGCACAATCATTGAACCTATATATTTCAGGTGCCAATGGTAAAAAACTGGATATGACCTATAAAATGGCGTGGTTACGTGGTCTTAAAACCACTTATTACCTACGTGCTTTGGGTGCAACATCTGCTGAAAAATCAACCATTAATACCGGTGCTTTAAACGCAGTAAAATCAAATACTGGCGCACCCGTGGTAACCAGCGCATCGGTTGCTGTAGTTGAAGCGGCAAAAAAACCCGAAGCAGCGATTGTGGCTGAAGATGATTTTGCGCAAGCAGCGCCTGTGCCATTGGCATGTTCACTTGATAATCCTGATTGCGAAGCTTGCCAATAAGCTTTGCATGACCTCCCCTAACCCCTCCTAAAAGGAGGGGGATTGCACCAATTTTAATACGTGTAATCCCCCTCATTAACAAAGAAGGATTTAGGAAAATTAAAATATAAATAAAGGAAAAGACCATGCACCATATGACCCATAACTATATGTTAGGACTGGCTGTTTTGGTCTCTGCCTTTATTTTTTTCTATGTACCAATGGTCTATGCCTTTATAGCCATTTGTAAACAACAGCGTAAGTAAAATAATCAATGAAGATTGCTGCTATTTTCAAAGCGAACGATAGCATCTATCGGCAAAACTTGATTTGGCTTATACAGAATAAGCGTATAGTAGACATCTTCGTTTGTGAGATGTCAGATAACCGATGCAAGCAACGAAGAGAGAAGTGATATGTCTATCCTTAGTTGGGACGATTTCGAAGATGATTCGCAAAAACCGGCTGTACCTGAACACAAGTCTGCGCGCATCGAACCGCAAAAAGCGACTGATTCGCAGATGGTATCTGATGCACACCACACACCGTCGGATGTGGCTGCTGCACAACCCGCTACAGCCCCTTCAAAGCGGACCGTATATTCAACCGATTCAATGGCAAGAGCATCTGCTGCCTTAGAAACGCTTGATGTTGCACCCGGCTTAGAAGAGCTTGAAATGGGCGCACAACGTGTGCAAGTTGATGACAAAGCCATGATTAACTGTCGTGCCGATTTAAATCAACTTGTACCGTTCAAATACGAATGGGCTTGGCAAAAGTATCTAGACGGTTGTGCAAACCACTGGATGCCGCAAGAAGTGAACATGAACCATGACATCGCGCTTTGGAAGTCTGAAAATGGCTTAACCGAAGATGAGCGTACCATTGTTATGCGTTCGTTGGGTTTCTTCTCTACCGCAGATTCATTGGTGGCAAACAACTTGGTTTTGGCAATTTATCGCCACATTACCAACCCTGAATGCCGTCAATACATTTTGCGTCAAGCTTTTGAAGAAGCGATTCATACCCACGCGTACCAATACTGCATCGAATCTTTGGGTATGGATGAAGGCGAAGTCTTCAACATGTACCGCGAAGTACCCTCGGTTGCACGTAAAGCCGCTTGGGGCTTAAAGTATACCCAGTCTTTATGTGATCCAAACTTCAAAACCGGCACACCAGAAAACGATCAAATTTTACTGCGTAATTTGATTGCCTTCTATTGTGTACTAGAAGGTATTTTCTTCTATTGTGGTTTTAGCCAAATCTTGTCGATGGGTCGTCGCAATAAGATGAACGGTGTTGCTGAGCAATTCCAATACATCTTGCGTGATGAATCTATGCACTTGAATTTTGGTATCGACATGATTAACCAAATCAAGAATGAAAATCCTGCCTTATGGACAGCTGAATTCCAAGAAGAAATCATTCAAATGATTCTAGAAGGAACCATGCTGGAAATTGAATATGCACGTGACACTATGCCACGTGGTGTATTGGGTATGAATGCCGCCATGATGGAAGAATATTTACAGTTCATTGCTAACCGCCGTTTGGCGCAATTGGGCTTACCTGAGCAATTCGCGGGTGTAAATAATCCATTCCAATGGATGTCTGAGATGATGGACTTGCGTAAAGAGAAAAATTTCTTTGAAACGCGTGTAACAGACTATCAAACCGGTGGCGCATTAAGCTGGTAATAAGAAAATAGATAAAATCCCGCCTAGCATGGCGGGATTTTTTATTAATAAATTATAATACAGTCACTTAAGAAGATAATTAGATTAAATTTACAGCAATCCTGTTATTATCATTCGCATATAAAAAATAGTAAATCTACCGCTTTATAGTCATAAAAATCACGAGGCAACAATGAAAGGAAGTATTTTGGATTTTTCAATCCAGAGCAATACCGGTATTATTAGTGGGGACGACCAAAACCGTTACAACTTTACAGGCGCAGAATGGCGTGGACAACGTCCTCCTGCACGCGGTGATCGAGTAGATTTTGATATCGACCCAGCAGGTAATGCCCTTCAAATTTTTAACGCCCTAGGTCATAGCAACTCTGTACAAAATATTTCCAATCAACTAGATAAAATTTCTGACCAAAATAAGGCTGAAGAACAATTCAATATGATTGATTGGTTCGTCAAATGCTTAAAAAATTATGCCAACTTTACTGGACGTGCGCGTCGTAAAGAGTATTGGTTCTTCGCTTTAGTTCAATTCATTCTCTTAGTGATTGCGCAAATTATTGATGCAATCCTCAGCACTGACTTTATCTTTTATATGATTGCCGCATTAGCACTCTTTATTCCAAGTCTTGCAGCAGCAGTTCGACGTTTACATGATATAGGCCGTTCGGGTTGGTGGTTCCTAATTGCCCTTATTCCACTGATTGGTACTATTTTATTAATTGTATGGCTCGCAACAGAGACCAAACAAGAAACCAATCAATGGGGGCAGCCTGCTAAATAAAGGCAAACCCAAAAAAGGACGACTATATCGTCCTTTTTTTTGTTTCAAATTTAGCCATATTTTCGGGCAAAATCTTCATCAGAAGTACATAGATAAATAATAAATTCGATAAAAGCGACTAAAGCTGGAATAAATGTCCAAAAGAAAATTAAATATAAAATGCCCAAGCCAATTTGGCCTAAATAAAATTTGTGTATACCAAAACCACCCAAAAAGAATGCAAGAATTGCCGCAACAATTCTATTTTTATCTCCCACTTGAGTAGGAAATACAGAAGTTGAGCTAAGCACATAGATCTCGTTGGCTTGACCTGTAGCATCAATCGTAAAATCTACTTTCTGACCTCGAACGGGTGCATTCTGTCCACGCCAAGCACTTCCCGAAAATTGATAACGGTTTTGATCATCCCCACTAATTACTCCGCTATTGCTTTGAATCGAGTAATCTAATATTTGTCCTTTCATTTTTAGCCTAATTATTATTTATCAAATACTTATACAGTTTATAGGCTAACGTATCTTTTATATATCTCTTTTAAACAAAAAAGGCGCATAAAGCGCCTTTTTATCAGTGAGTAATTTAAGCTGGAATACGCAACATCTGACCAGGATAAATATCATCGACATTTTTTAACAATGGACGATTGGCTTCAAAAATTTTGTTGTAATGATTAGCATCACCATAAAATTCTTTAGAAATTTTAGATAGATTATCACCTGATTTAACCGTATAAAATTTACTTTCAGCCTCAGGTGTGGCCACAGTCATCTGATCATCCACTTGCGCGACATGATCAACATTCCCCACGGCCAAAATAATTTTTTCACGATCTGCTTGAGTCTGCACCTGCCCTTTAACTGTGGCCAAATCACTGGTTGAGTTATAACTGACCGATAAGCCCGATACAGACAGACCCAATGCTTTGATATGGCCCAATAGTTTGTTTGCAATTTCTTGTGCAGAAGGCTCAGCAGGTGTGGTTGGAGCAGCTTGTGGTTCAGCTGGTGCTGTATTTTTTTTACCAATACCTTTTACAAAATCAAAAAGACCCATTGTATTTCTCCGTAATTGTTATTCACGCTATCTAAAGCAAAAGTACCCTATTTTTATACCTAAAATTTTGCCTACATAAGGTTGTCTTTAGTAAAACAAAGGTAACGATGTGTAATTATACTTTTCAATAGGCAATAAAAAAGCCACCGTAAAGGTGACCTTTTTATTCAGCTAGGCTGAAACAACAATTAACCTAGTTTTTTAGAAACATAGTCAATTGCAGATTGTACGGTTGTGATTTCATTAGAATCTTCATCAGGGATGGTGATGTCGAAATCATTTTCGAAAGACATAACAAGCTCAACCAAGTCTAAAGAGTCAGCACCCAAATCATCCATGAAAGATGCTTCGTTTTTGATTTCTTCAGCTTTAAGACCCAGTTGTTCTGCAACTGCTTTTTTGATACGTAGTTCGATATCGCTCACAGGAATTCTCCTCATTGCTTGTGGCTTTTTTAATGCCGTTAGTTTAATTGAATATGTTGTTTTTGCAAAGTTTATCCATCAGCCAATTAGCTCATGTATAAACCACCATTCACGTGTAAAACAGTTCCAGTGATATAATTTGCTTTCTCGCTGGCCAAAAAGCTCACTGCATTTGCGATGTCTTGTGGATCACCTAAACGGTTTAAGGCCACTTGATCGCTCATTTTCTTGCGAATTTCTTCACTAAGTTGCTCGGTCATCTCAGTCGAGATAAAACCGGGTGCAACAGCATTGACTGTAATTTGACGACTGCCCATTTCTTTTGCCAAACTACGTCCAAACGCTTCTATACCGGCCTTTGCCGCAGAATAATTGGCTTGTCCAGGATTGGCAAAATGCGCAACCACAGAACTAATATTAATAATGCGGCCAAAACGTGCGCGGGTCATGCCTTTTAAAACGCGTTTAGATAAACGGTAAACGGCTTTTAAATGAATGTTGAGAATGTCATCCCAATCATCTTCAGACATGCGCAATAATAAATTATCTTTGGTAATACCGGCATTATTTACCAATATTAAAACCGGTCCATATTTTTGTTCAATCTCTGTAACCAAGGCATCAATTGCGCCGGCATCACGTACATCTAGAACCAGACCTGCACCATTTTCAGCAAACTCTACAGAAATCTTTTCTGCACCCGCTGAAGATGTTGCTGTACCCACCACAAAGTAACCGTCTAAAATCAGTTGTTTTGCGATGGCTGCGCCAATGCCTCTACTTGCACCGGTAACCAGTGCAACTTTACGTTCCTGTGTCATGCAATTTTTCCTTCAGCCACTAAAATGGCATTTAGTGCATCTTCCAAGCGACTTGAACTGTCAAGTGGAAAAGCTTTTTCAATATTGGGCAAACGCTTGGCCATATTGGCCAACACATTGCCCGGACCACACTCAACCACATATTGCACACCTTGGTCTTGCAGATATTGCATGGTCTTGGTCCATTGCACCGACTGGTACAATTGGGCCGTCAATGCCTGACGTAGTTGTGCTACATCGGTGGCAATGGCTGCATTGACATTTTGTATTACCGCAAGATGAGGTAGCTCAATATTTGTTTGTTCTAATGCTTGGGCAAACTTCTCAGCCGCAGGTTTCATCAATGAACAATGCGATGGTACAGACACCGGTAAGGCAATGGCTTTACCCGATTGTTCTTTTGCTGCCAACATCACTGCTTCTACGGCAGCTTTATCGCCTGCAACCACCACTTGACCTTGTGCATTGTAATTGGCGGCGTCTACTGAACCTTGACCTTGTGCATTGACTTCTGCACACAGCGCAAGCACTTTAGCATCATCTAAGCCCAAAATTGCCGCCATGGCGCCCTGTCCTTCAGGCACAGCTTCTTGCATCAATTTACCGCGTAAATGTACAAGCTTAACGGCATCGCCTAAGCTCATGGCTTCAGCTGCAACCAAGGCGCTGTACTCACCCAGTGAGTGACCTGCAAGATATTTTGGTGCCACACCACCCAATTCTAACCACACGCGCCATAAGGCGATACTTGCGGTGAGCAATACAGGCTGTGTAAATTCTGTTTGATTTAAACCTTCGCCGCTTTGCGCAATCTGCCACAAATCAAAGCCAATGGCCTCGGAAGCTTCGGCAAAAGTAGCGTTGATGCCTGCAAACTGCTGAGCAAGATCAGCCAACATACCGACTTTTTGTGAGCCCTGACCTGGAAAAACAAATGCAGTTTTTGTCGCTTGAGCAATCTGCTCGAGTCGTTTAGACGACATATAAAAATCCTTTCAAGAAGCTAAGCTCGTTTTATGCTGCGAAATTTAACACTTAATTTTTGTTTTGGTAATTGCCAAATACAACAAAAACAGCCACAAAAAAAGGGAGCTTTCGCTCCCAATTTTTTACTAAGCTTAACGCTTAATACATCATCATTTATTCAGCAGCAACTGCTTTAGCGAATAATTGATGACCACGGTAGATACCATCTTTAGTCACGTGGTGACGACGGTGAATTTCACCAGATGTTTGGTCTACAGTTAATGCATTCTCGGTTAAAGCGTCATGTGAACGGCGCATGTCACGGCGAGAGCGACTTTTACGGTTTTGCTGAACGGCCATGATGGCTCCTTACAAAGATCGAAAAAATGGATCAGAACAAATTCAGTTGTCTTATACTTTACAGTATAACACAAGAATTAGTTAAGTTTGCCTTTCAAATTTGCCAAAACATCAAACGGATTATCCCGTTTTTCTTCGACAATCTCTTCTTCGGCAGGTTGATGCTTATGCTCACAAACGTCATGTCTAGGAGACAAAGGCATCAACAATAACAACTCATCTTCTATCAGCGCGAGTAAATCAGCCGACGCAGGCGCATCAATGCTACCTTTTGTCGTTGCTTCACTTTCACCTAAAACGATGAAATCAGCATCCTCATCCAAGCGCTCTATCAGTGCTTCATCACCCACAAGCGCTAAATGAAAATCTAAAACGAGCGGTATTTCAACGGTATTCAGACAACGCTGACATTCCATTGGTGCTTTCGTTTCAACATGTCCATCTAACCATACGATACGATGATACGCATCCATTGATAGCTTACAGTTTATATTAATCAATTGATGATCAATTGATCCAATAGTTTCACGGGAAATACGAACAAAGCGAGACAATGGCAGGGTACCTGACCATGTAAAGCCTTGTTCAGCCCATTTAAACGGCTCAATCTGTGCCGGAAAGGTATTTGCTGACATAATTAAGGCGGCAATTCTACAAATTCATGGGTACTCTGTCAAAGATTAAGATACAATTTTGTACTTATTTAGACAGATCATTTGGGTAATACAAGTCATGCATCAGTTGCAGCCGCAACCTGAAGTCACCACTTCATTACAGTTAACCACTCATTTAACTTCAAATCCTGCAAGTAATTTAGACCAAGTGCAACGTACGCTATGGACTAATTTGCAAACAGAAGCGCAACAAGTAGACTGGCTTATACTACACTTTAATTATTGGTTTTCCCACCTAAATGTGACGCTTATCCGCGGAGATTTTGAGCCAGAATACTTTCCTGCCAACAAAAATGAACCCGCGCGAATTCAATTTGCGCATGGCTTCTTTAACAGCGCCTTACATGAAATTAGCCACTGGAGCATTGCAGGCGAGCATAGACGCTTATTGCCTGACTTAGGTTATTGGTATGCACCTGATGGTCGAACTGCCGAACAGCAAGCTCTATTTGAGCAAGTGGAAATTAAACCGCAAGCGATTGAATGGTTATTTTCGCAAGCTTTTGGGCGAAAATTCCGTGTCTCACTCGATAATTTAACCGGTGATGGCGGTAATGGCGCGACGTTTAAAGACCATGTTTATGCCCAAGTGCAACGCTATTTGAATAGAGAGGCCAAACTTCCGCGTGACGCTGCACACTTTATTGCCTGTATTTGTGCCTGTACCCGAAGTGGCAAAAGATTACAAAGTGCTGAGTTTACGCGTCAAATGTTAGATTAAATTACACAAACGCACTAAAGCTTGATTGCAAGACCTTGTAAATTCAACAGATAATGACTAAAAATAAGTCGGGAGAGAATAAATATGCTGCATTTAAGAGTACATCCTGATAATCCTCAACCGCGTTTAATCAGCCAAGCGGTAGAGCGTATCCGTGCCGGCGATGTGGTGGTCTACCCCACCGATGCCGCTTATGCCATTGGCTGTCAAATTGGCAATAAAGCCGCCATGGAGCGCATTGCCCAAATTCGTGGTTTAGGCCCAAAACATCAATATGCCATTATTTGTTGTGACTTATCCGATATTGCCACCTATGCCAAAGTGGACAATGCCATGTATCGTCTATTGAAGAACAACACGCCCGCTGTTACCACCTTTATTTTACCGGCCACCAGTGAAGTTCCCAAACGCTTAATGCATGCGAAAAAGAAAACGATTGGCTTACGTATTCCCAGCAATCCAATCTGTCAGATGTTACTTCAAGAATTGGGTGAACCGCTGCTGACCAGTACGCTAATTCTGCCCAATCACGAAGATCCCTTAGATGATCCGTATGAGATTGAAATGGCCTTAGCCAATCGTATTGATGTGTTTATTGATGGCGGTTTAGGGATTTTAAACACCACCAGTATTATTGATCTATCTGGTGATCATCCCGAAGTGATTCGCCGCGGTGTTGGCGATGTTAGCGCATTTGAATAAGTGCTCGATGCTTCATTGTTAAGATAAAGCAATGGACTTATTCAGTGTGCTGCTGAACATTGGCCAGTTTCCAGAACAGGATACGCTGTATGTTGAACAGCCATGGACACTAGAGTCCCAGACGCAAGTCATTGAGCTGGATCCTGCCGCGCCCTTCATACGGATGAATGAGCGCGTGTTCACTTACTTTTTAGAAGTTTCGATCATTGATGAGCTGTCAATTCAGTTTGATCAGCAAAATTTATGCTTACGTGAGCGTTGTCAACGCGTGCTTGAATTTGCGCTCAATCAAGCGATAGCAAAGCCTATTTGACTTAGCTTAAACCCATGACTGACTTCACTTTCTCGCTTAGATAATTGTTTTTGGCCGCTCACGCTTTGGAGGATTGCATTTAAATTGCTTTAGATCACGCAATGACCAATGCACCAAGCAAACATCTAAATGCCTACTGCAAGCTGATTACCGCGTCTCATCTAAGACATATTGCTGCATGAATTCGGCCAATTTAATTTTTTGCTGCCCCGCAGGATCAAAATTATCAATAGTGAGCCATGCAAGATAGGCTGCTTTAACCCGCGGCCATTCACTGTCTAACATTGAAAACCAAGCGGTATTACGGTTGCGGGCTTTATAGATACGATCTTGACGAAATGTGCCTTCATACTGAAAACCAAAGCGTAAAGCCGCACGTTTTGACGGCGTATTTAAATCATCACACTTCCACTCTACTCGGCGAAAGCCCTGTTCAAAGCAGCTATTTAATAATAGATAGATCACTTCAGTGGAGGCGACAGACTGTTTCATCTGATGAGAAAAATAAATATTGCCAATCTCTATCACCCCATCTGTGGGGCGCAGATTCAGCAGACCGACCCAACCGACTATTCTGTGCTGAATTTGAATTAAATAATGAATGGCATGGGGCATAGAAAAATTATGCTGCAATAATGTTTCTAACGCCGCTGCACTTTTAAAAGCAGAATAAGGCAAATAAGTCCAACAACGACCATCGCTTTCATCCTTTAGCACTTGCCACAATTGCTTTAAGCAAGCTGGGGTGAGTGTATCCGTAGATAAAACCTGCAAGCTGGCATGAGTGCCAGATAAGGAATCGGCTAAAAAATGAATCGGCTTCAGCTGCACCGAACTCCCAACCATTTGTCCATATTCATTCTGGTGTACGCGGTGATGATCGTTCATCTGAAATTTTATCTCTTATTGTTGGATTTTAATTTAATTACGCGCTAAGCCTTGATCTGCTGCAAAATATTATCCTGTATCACTCCACTTTTGCTGCTTTAACATTAATAATCCCTACTTATTTTCAGGTTTTTTGCTATTTGTGAGATTTTGTAATTTATTTGAGCTGCGTTTTCCTTTAGACTACGCAGATTAATTCTGTGCTTTTTCTCATCACCCTGATGCTTTTTCCAAAAAGCTGATCCGAAATAGCATCTTCATGCCTTTGAAAATTCGCGTGGCCTATAATTGCAATGAATCAATCTATCCATAAGCCTATGGAGCAAGCCACACTGATCCGTGTTATGGATGAGTGGCACAACTCATTCCCTGAGGATCTCTATATTCCTCCTGCTGCATTTGAAATTCTTTTAGAGCATTTCGAAGGACCACTCGATTTTTTAATTTATCTGATTCAAAAAAATGGTTTTGACTTATTACAGCTTGATATTGCCCCGATTGCAGCGCAATATTTATCTTATATGCATGCGATGAAGTCGCTCGATATTGAGCTGACCGCAGATTATATGGTGATGGCGGCGTTGTTGGCCGATCTGAAGTCTCGACTGTTGTTACCCAAAGCCAGTCCAACGCGGATCATTGAAAAAGATCCAAAACAACAATTGATTGATCGTTTAGAAACCTATTTACGGATTAAACAAGCGGCGGAACGTTTGGGCCAGCTCCCTGTTTTAGAGCGCGATACCTTCTTAACCCATGTGGGCTTAAGTCAGACGCTAGAACAACCACAAGGCTATACAGTGGATCTGCTGCATGATGCGCTACGCTGTGTCTTTAACCGCCCCGAGCCGATTGTTCATCATATTCAAGCCGAGCCGGTTTTACTTGAAGAGCGCATTGCCTTTATTGAACAAAAATTACACTGCGGTGAGGTTTTATCGTTTCAGCTGTTACTTAAACCCAGTCAAGGGCGTTTGGGCATGGTGGTGACTTTTATGGCTATTTTAGAACTGACGCGGCAACAAAAGGTCACTATTGTGGCCAATGGCATTGACGCGCCACTTGCTATTCAAGGGGTGCAAAGATGAGCAACACTTGTGTAGATTCTGAATTGACTGTAGCACCTCAACACGAAACGTTAATGCAGTTAGAGGCGATTATTTTTGCCAGTGAAACTGCCGTGTCATTGGCACGCTTAGAAGAAGCATTGCAAAATAAATACAGCAAAACAGAATTACGCCTGCTGTTACAACAACTAAGTGTGTTGCAACAGGGCCGCTCAATTGAATTGATTGAAACTGCACAAGGTTACCGTTTTCAGGTCCGTGCGAAATATCGTGATATTATTACCCAAGTGTGGCCAGAGCGACCAACTCGCTTATCGCCAACGCTGCTTGAAACCGTGGCGGTGATTGCGTATCACCAACCGGTGACCCGAGCAGATATTGAACAAATTCGTGGAGTTTCCAACAATAGCCAAATATTACGCTCATTGTTTGATTGGAACTGGATTAAAGAGTCCGGCTTTAAAGAGTTACCAGGAAGACCTGCGTTGTTAGTTACAACGCCACAATTTTTAAATGCTTTTGGCCTGCTGTCTTTAGGTCAATTGCCTCCCCTACAGGATGCCAAGGAAGCTTTTATGGCGCTCGATGCTCACGCACCGATGTCGTAAATAGGCGTACTGTTGATGATAATTTCTAAGGTTATGCTGTCATGAGTGAAAAATTACAAAAGGTGCTTGCACGCGTTGGTTTGGGTTCTCGCCGTTATATGGAAGAAGTCATTGCCGCTGGTCGCGTAAGCATTAACGGCACCGTTGCCCAAGTGGGTGAACGCATTGAACCAGGTGATGAGCTTCGCATCGATGGTCGTAAAGTTCAATTCCAAATTGAAGATGAAATTCGTCGCCGTGTCCTGATTTATTACAAACCTGAAGGTGAGATTTGTTCGCGCAATGACCCTGAGTCACGTCCAACCGTCTTTGAACAATTACCTGCTATTGCAGGCGATCGCTGGGTGATGGTTGGTCGTCTCGACATTAACTCATCGGGCTTATTGTTGTTCACAAACGATGGTGAGTTGGCCAACCGCTTAATGCATCCGTCCAATGAAATTGAACGCGAATATGCGGTACGTGTTATGGGCGAAGTGACGCCACTCATCAAAAACACCATGCTCAAAGGCGTGGTATTGGATGATGGCCCAGCAAAATTTGAAAACTTCTCTGAAATTGGTGGCGAAGGGATCAACCGTTGGTATCAAGTGGTGGTTAAAGAAGGTCGTAATCGCGAAGTTCGTCGTATTTTTGAATCACAAGGTTTAAAAGTTAGTCGTTTACTGCGTACCCGTTATGGCACAGTGATTTTACCGCGTGAATTACGTACCGGTCGTTGGATTGAACTGGATAAAAACGATATTGATAACCTCACCAAGTCCGTGGAATTAAAACCACGTCAAGGTACAGGTCTGTTTGGTATGGCAAAACGTCGTAACGAGCGTATGCAAGAAAAACCAATGGCAGCACGTCGTGGTGGTTATTTGCGTCAACAACGCCGTGACAACGAAGGTGAAGCGCAGCCGTCTGAACAACGCCGTGACTCACGTCCAGCAAATACTGACAACACCCGCGACAGCCGACCAAATAGTCGTCCTCGCACAGAGGGCGCAACAGAACAGCGTTCTGCTTACCCACGTCAAGAACGTTCAGATTCACGTGGCGATGATCGCGGTAATCGCGCCAGCACAGAGCGTAATGGCAATACTTTAGACAATCAAAATCGTGGTGAAAACAAATTTGCACCACGTAAACCGTTTGGCAGCAACAAAGGCTTTAAAAAGTTTTAAGCGGTTAAGTCGTAAGGGCTGACCGCTCTTACGTAGCTATATCTGAATGGGGCTTACATACAATGGTAAGCCCCATTTTTTATGCTTCAACCTAGAATAAACGGATAAAAATACCACTGTTAAGTATTTTCTTGCTGCCATAACGGATATACGGCAAAAGAAGAATCCAGCTTTAACTGAATAAACTCTAAACCTTCTTGCTGATCGGGTACTTGCCTTAAAATATTGGCAATCTTTTCTGTGGATAAGCCAAAAGGTGCTGCATCTTGATTGGAATAGGCATAAATAATTTTGTGAATACCGACCATGCGCATTGCAGCCAAGCACATCGGACAGGGTTGACCGCTGGCATAGACCATACAGCCTTCAAGTGATAAATTTTGCAAGACTTGACATGCCTCACGTAGCGCAGTTAATTCTGCATGCGCAGTCGGATCATTACTGATCAAGATTTGATTAACCCCACGACTGATAATCTGACCGTCTTTAACCACCAATGCGGCAAAGGGTCTGCCTCCTGTAGCGACATTTTCTTTGGCTAAATTAACGGTATATTGTAAGAATTCTAGGTCCGTCATCGTTGTATCTTCCGTAGCTGCTGCGACTCAATTTTTGGAATATCAATCCACTGTGCTTGGGGAAAATGTAGCGCCAAATAATTTTTTAAGTAATCCGAGGTATCTTTAGAAATTAACTCATCTTGAGATTCATCATTTAAGTTATAGGCCAATGCATACAACTCTAGCCCACGGCTTTTGAGGGCCTCTAAACTTAACAGCGTGTGATTGATACTGCCTAAACGTCCTGAGCTGACCAAAATAATCGGAAATTTTTTATCTACTAAATAATCAATGGTCAGTAAGCTATCGGTTAAAGGCACCATTAAACCGCCCGCACCTTCAAGTAGCACCACATCATATTTTTCAGTCAAGCTTATCGTTGCCGCAGAGATTTTGTGAAAATCAATCTCACGGCCATCAATTTTAGTGGCCAAATGCGGTGATGCAGGATAACTAAAAATTTCCGGCATGGTCAGCTTGCTGTCATCTTCAGCCAGCCAACCGCTTTGCATAATTTCACGGTGTTGTTGAATATCTTCAGAAATATCCACATTACCGGTTTGAATTAACTTCTGGGTAATGGTTTTCTGCCCTTGTTCATTCCACAATTTTGCCAAATAACCCGTGGTATAGGTTTTGCCGATGCCTGTATCGATACCGCTAATAAAATATACAGGTGTGATCATGGCGTTCTCCGTGCAATACAATAAATAGGATGATAGGTCAGACGATAGCTGATTTGACCCTGCTGATCTACATTTGAAAATTGTTGATAATCGAAATAAAATTGGTGTAATGACTGCTTGGTCCAGCGGTGATGAGACGCGGTTGCAGTCACACCGGTGGCTTTTAAATGCTGTAAAATCTGTTTAGGATGGCTGAAATCTAAAACCTCCAGCTGCTCTGAAAAATGAATAATTTCAAAACCGTGTGACTCTAATTTTTGAGCAATACATTCAGGCTCTAGATACTTCAAGCCTTGACCGGTAAGGGCTTTAATTTCCTGTAAGTTTTTTTGCCCAAAACTGGAAAAACAAAAATAACCGTTCTGATTTAAAGCAGCTGCACATTGCTTAAAAATTGCGTCTATATCCGACATCCACTGCAAAGCGGAACTTGAGGCAATTAAGGCCAAATTCTGCGGAAAATCCAGCTGTTCAATATCGCCAATATACCAGTGTAGCGCATTATTTTCCGTAAAATGTTGCTGCACTTGAGGATATAAATCATTCAAAATTAACTGTTGTACGCTCAATTCTTGCAATATTAACTGGGTTAAATTACCTGAACCACAACCAATTTCAAACACCCGATCCACATCGGTTGCTGGCAGATATTGCTGCATCAATTGGATTAACTGCTGACAAATCTGCTTTTGCACAATCGCGTGCTGAGTATAACTTTGGCTGGCTTTGGCAAAACGCTGCGCCACCCGTCGCTTATCAATATTCACTATTGGCTCTCACAACAAAGCAATCAGCTGATCAAGATCATCGGTATTCACTTGACGGTTTAAACAGATGCGTAATCGAGAACTGTGCTGCGGTACGGTGGGTGGGCGGACCGGCATAATATAAAAACCAGCTTGCTGTAGTGCTTGGGCTTTATTCACGGTCTTTTGTGATTCACCCAAAATGATCGGTACAATCTGAGAGGTCGATGGACAATCAAAGCCTTTGGCCTGCACGGCCTGCTTTAAGTACTGACTGATCTGCTGTAAATGCTGCCGCGATTGCTGCAAGGTAAAGACTTTTTGCAAGATAAAGTCGCTCCACGCCATACAAATGGGCGGCTGGGCGGTACTAAAAATAAGCGGCCGCATACTATTGATTAAATAGTCGCGAATAATAGGATGGCAAATCAAATAACCACCAATCGATGCCAAGGCTTTACCAAAGGTGCCGACCAAAAAATCAATCTCATCTATAACGCCATGCTGTTCTGCACAGCCAAGACCGTGTTCACCGCGCACGCCAATGGCATGCGCTTCATCGACATACAGCATGACTTTATTAAATTGCTGTTTTATCCGCACCAATTCAGCCAGATGGGTTTCATCGCCATCCATACTGAAAATAGATTCCGTCACCACTATAATGCGATTAAAGTTTTCATCTAGATGATATTTCTGTAAAAGTTGGCGCAGATGCTCTAAATCATTGTGACGATAACGCACATATTTTGCAGAGGACAAGCGAATACCATCAATGATGCTGGCATGCACCAGTTTATCGGCAAGGATGAGCGTTTTTGCGTCACACAGCGCAGGTAAAATACCAATATTCATGTGATAGCCACTGTTAAATAACAGCGCGGCACGGCCTTGAAAAGCCTGACTTAAACGAGCTTCTAACGCTTCATAAGCCGGAAAATTCCCCGTTAATAAACGCGAAGAAGATGCACTCATGATGCGCTGATCAGACGGTGTTTCATCAAAGAACTGTTCGCGCAATTGAAGGTCTGCAGCCAATCCCAAATAATCATTCGAAGACAAGTTTAGCATCTGTTGCTGATTGATTTCGATATAGCGCCCATGCTGCCGATTCGAGCGAAATTGACGCAGATTACCGTGCTGTTTTAATTCATCCAGCTTGATTGCATATCCATCTAACAGGCTCATGCATTGATCTCCTGCATCTGCTGTACCACCTCAACCAATTGTTGTAATAAATGGCTTAATTCAGCGGTACTGATGATATATGGTGGCATTACGTAGACTAATTTTCCAAATGGGCGCACCCAAATACCACGGCGCACAAATTCTTGTTGCAGGCTTTGCATATCCACATTAAAGCACAGTTCAACCACGCCAATCGCCCCCAGTATGCGCACCTCTTTGACATATTCCAGCTCTGAAAGCGGCGTTAAATATTGTATCAGTTGCTGCTCAATGCGCTGAATAGTGGCCTGCCACTCCTGCCCCAATAACAGTTGCGTGCTTTTAAGTGCCACTGCACAGGCCAGCGGATTGGCCATAAAAGTCGGGCCATGCATAAATACCCCTGCCGGCCCCTGACTAATAGTTTCAGCCACTTTTTGGGTGGTGAGGGTAGCAGCCAGCGTCATATACCCTCCCGTTAAGCCTTTACCGATACACATAATATCCGGTTCAACTTGCGCATGTTCCCATGCAAATAATTTACCGGTACGGCCAAAACCAGTGGCAATTTCATCAAAAATTAACAGCACCTGATACTGCTCGCACAGCAGTTTGGCTTGGCGTAAATATTCAGGATGATAAAAACGCATGCCGCCTGCACCTTGTACAATTGGCTCTAAAATTAGACCAGCGATACTGGCGTGATGCTGCGCTAAAACCTGTGCCAATTCGGCAATATCGGCTTGATCCCACGCTTGATCAAAAGCAGTTTTTGGGGCGGGTACAAAAATACGATTGGGTAAACTTGAGCCAAAAATTTGATGCATACCCGTCACGGGATCACAAACTGACATCGCGTTCCATGTATCACCATGATAACCAGAGCGCGGCGTGACAAAATTGGTTTTTTGACTGCTGTGCGCAGATCCCAACGATGCCCAATATTGCACTGCCATCTTTAAAGCCACTTCAACTGCCACCGACCCCGAATCTGAATAAAAAACTTTATCCAAGCTGGGTGGCATGATGGTTAACAACAAGCGGGTCAAATCAATGGCCGGTTGATGAGTCAGTCCACCAAACATAATGTGCGACATATTTTGCAGCTGATCCGTCACCGCCTGATTCAGTTCAGGATGGTTATAACCATGAATGGCGCACCACCATGACGACATACCATCAATCAATTGACGACCATCATCTAACTCAATCATTGCACCAAAAGCTTTTTTCACTTTAAAGGTCGGCAATGGACAGGTCATGGACGTATAAGGATGCCAAATATGTTGAAGATCAAACTCTAGATCAGTTAATTCGGTCATCCTTTTGCCTCGAACAGTGTAAAAAATCTAATGCTTGGATGTTAAACCCAGTACCGATAAAAAGAAATTGCGAGATTGTGCATTTATACTCAGCTTGACTGAATTTGCCTTAAATATTGGTAGATTTGATCACTGCTCATGAGCGGCTGCGTTACGGGGAAAGCATGAGCGCCTAAAATAGTGTCCGTATTGAGATATTTTGCGGCTAAATTTTGCAAATCATGGCTAACTTGGTGAGGAACCAAGGCATCCTGCATGGCAAACAGATGATACTGCTGACCTGAGTAATTTTTTAAGATATCCACCACATTAAGATTTTCCAGCAGCACTAAACCCTGTTGAAGCAGCTGAATTTGTTGCGGCTGAATCAAACTTTGTAAAATCAGTAAATCTGTCTTGGTGCTGAGTACGCCTTGACAAACCATATACCCAAAACGTTTTAGCGTGCTGATCGCATCATGCTCAAATGACTGTTTAAAGGCTTTAAAGGTTGCAACCGGCATGGCATGCGGCCAAAAATCATTCGCCACAAAACAAGGATTAGAGGCCAAGGTAATTAAAATTTTGTGTTCAGCATACTTTTTTTCAATTTCATTGACCAAAACAGCAGCCAATTGCCCACCCAACGACCAGCCGACAATCACATCATAAGCACGTGCCAATGCGACGTTCTGTTGTAAAACGGCAGCATCAAAAGCATCAAAAATATTGATCACCTCAACATGATGCGCATGATTTTCTAAAGCCTGTTTTAGTGGATGCAGCAGTTGCGTACCGCCGCCCCAACCAGTGATCAGTAAAATAGAGAAATTCAAAATATGCTCAGCATAAAATCAGGGAGCTTCAGTATATTCAATCTGCATCCCACTGTGCTATTGCCAATGGCAACATTCATCGCGATATATGGCGCATGCTTAAAATAAGAAAATTTGTCCCATTGACGTATTTATTCAAGCACGAGATTGATAAATGCTTGACCTTCATCTGATCAAAATGCAGCGATCCATGGCCATTACTTCATGCCTCGCGCTGAAAAGCATTTTCATAAGTGTTTAGATTTTAAACTCTGCTAAACTGGTGGCACTTCCAAATCATAGTGAACGATATGAACTATACAAAAATTTTGAGTATTGGCTTGGTTTGTATGGGCACCAGCATTGGATTTTCAAACTTCAGTCATGCAGAAAACAACATCGCCAGCAAAAGCGCAAATCAACAAAAACAATGGGTTGGAAAACCTGCACCCAGCTTTAAATTACAAGATCAAAATGCAAAATGGCATAGCTTGAGTCAATATAAAGGCAAATGGATTGTGCTGTATTTTTATCCAAAAGATAACTCACCCGGCTGTACCCAAGAAGCCAATCAATTTAAAGCACTGTATCCGCAATTTATTCAAAATAATGCCGTGGTCTTGGGCGTAAGTTTAGATGACGTAAAATCGCATCAAAAGTTCTCTGAAAAGTTAGCCCTACCCTTTCCTATTTTGGCCGACAGTAATCAGCAATTGGCTCAGCAGTACGGAATTGTGCGTAATTTTGGTATTGCGCAAATTGCCAAGCGCGAAAGCTTTTTAATCGATCCGCAAGGCACGATTGTTTATCACTATAACAGTGTTAATACTCAGTCGCATGCTGCGCAAGTGCTTGCAGATATTGAAAAACTCACCAAAAGCAAATAAGCGCAAGTCTGACTTAGATTGATTTTGAGCGCTAAATTTTAATCTCAGGAAAAAAATCAGCGCATTAAAAAGCCCAGTATACACTGGGCTTTTTGACTTCAACGGCAGCTTACATTTGTGATTGAATATAGTTTTGTAAACCCATCAACTCAATCAAACGTAATTGTTTTTCTAACCAATAGGTATGATCTTCTTCGGTATCTGACATTTGCTGACGTAACATTTCACGGGTTACATAATCGGCTTTGTCTTCACAGAGCTTTACGCCTTGGGCTAATTTTTCACGTACATCGTATTCAAGCTTTAAATCGGCTTTTAAACAACTGATGACATCTTCACCAATTTCAACATCATCACGTTGCATATTCGGGATGCCTTCTAAAAACAGCACACGGCGAATAATTGCATCAGCATGGGCCGCTTCTTCTTGCATTTCATGGTCGATACGCTGAAAAATTTTACTTAAGCCCCAATCTTCATACATACGAGAATGGATGAGATATTGATCACGAGCAGCCAGTTCGCCGCCAATCAACATATTAAGATAGTCTATGACTTCTGGATTACCACGCATTGCAATTACTCCCGACTCGATTAGCTATGATTATGGCCAAGTTAACACCATAATGCAAAAGATAAATTATGTAAGTTTATGATTTTTATAAATTAAAATGAGAAACATACGCATTTACAGCAATCAAAAATACATTTTCCATATATAAAATAAGCCTTTGCGCGCAGCCTGCCAACTTCATCAAATCACTTTTGGTGCTAAAAAGTGATTTTTAAAATTTGTAAGGATTGGTGAGCAGCAGCGCAAATGAGACAGATCAGCACAATCTCGAGGCACTAGAATCGCTAGAGCTAACGTTTTACAGAAAAATAAGTCCTCTCTGTGCTTATCAGCACGCTAGTACTGATAAGCCATCATGCTCTTTAGATTTAATACTTTATAACCTAAAAAATCTGCTTACGGGCTGTGTAAAAGCTTATAAACTTTGTCCATATTCTGCCATCAAGGCCAAGAATTCAGTTTCATTCATAACCGATACCCCCAGTTTCTCAGCCTTTTCAAGCTTAGAACCGGCTTTTTCACCTGCCACCAAACATTTGGTTTTACTGGAAATACTACCACTGACGCGCGCACCTAAGGCTTGTAGCATTTGTGTGGCCTGATCACGTCCCATTTGGCTAAGCGTACCGGTAATCACCCAGCTTTCGCCATTCAGTGGCTGACGCGTTGGTGCAATCGGTGCATCCCAATGAATACCGGCAGCCAATAACCGCTGCAGCACTTCTAAATTATGTGGCGCTTGAAAGAAATCAACAATCCACTCTGCGGTTATCGCGCCCACATCAGGGGTTTTTTTGAGTGCTTCTAAATCGGCCGCTTGCAGTGCATCCAAGGTTTGGAAGGTTTGCGCCAACATCCGTGCCGTGGTCTCGCCTACCCCGCGAATACCTAAGGCATAGATAAAGGCGGCCAAGGTGGTTTTCTTACTGTTTTCAATTGCATCAAAGAGATTCTGAACCGATTTCTCGCCCATTTTTTCAATGCTGAGTAACTGTTCACGATGTTGATGCAAGCTATAAATATCCGCCACATTGTTAAGTAAATCTAGATGTAACAAAGATTCCACCCAACGATCGCCCAAACCTTCAATATCCAACGCTTTACGTGAGACAAAATGACGAATCGCTTCAATACGCTGCGCCGCACAGTACAGCCCACCTGAACAACGTGCCAAAGCCTCACCTTCAGGCATGACCACAGGTGAATCACACACTGGACACTGTTCTGGTAAATGCACCGCTAGCGCAGTCTGTGGACGAAATTCCGGCCAGACTTTTTCAACTTTTGGAATCACATCGCCACTGCGGTAGACGCTGACGGTATCGCCGATACGCACATCTAGTCGGTGAATTTCGCCAATGTTGTGTAAGGTCACATTGGAGACAATGACGCCACCAACTGCAACCGGATTTAAACGAGCCACCGGTGTTAAAGTGCCTGTACGCCCCACCTGCCAGTCAATATTTTCAATCGTGGTTAACGCCGCCACGGCTGGGAATTTATAGGCGGTGGCCCAACGCGGTTCACGGCTTAAAAAACCCAGTTGTTGTTGTTGTTTTAAGTCATCAACCTTGATGACCACGCCATCAATTTCAACTTTTAACTGTGCGCGCAGCTGATTAATTTCATCATAGCGCTGCTGTACTTCTTCAATACTGTCACAAATAAAATGCTGTTCGCCAATTGCAAAACCAAACTGCGTCAACCACGCTAAACTGGCCGACATAGTACTTTGTTCATGATGCGGCTGACATTGCGCAATGCCATAGGCATAAAAAGCCAACGGTCGTGAACGTGCAATGGCCGGATCAAGTTGACGTAAACTACCCGCTGCTGCATTGCGTGGATTGGCAAATAGTTTTTCACCTTTGGCCGCATTTTGGGCATTGAGTTTTTCAAAGCCGGCTTTGGGCATCAGTACTTCACCGCGAACTTCTAACAGTTCAGGCACCGGTTGATGCGTAGAGCAAAGGACTTTGGGTAAATTACGAATGGTTTTCACATTTTCGGTAATTAGTTCCCCCGTTTCCCCATCGCCACGCGTTACGGCACGAATTAAAACTCCGTGTTCATACCACAAGGAAATCGCCAAGCCATCAAATTTCAGCTCGACATCATATTGAACCTGTTGATGCGGTAAACGCTCTTTTACTTTGCGATCAAATTCAAATAAATCGTCTTGATGAAAGACATTACCCAATGACAGCATTGGTACCACATGGGTGACATTTTCAAATTTAGGCAGCGCCTTTCCACCGACTTTATCGGTGGGTGTATCCGCTTGTAGATATTCAGGATACTGCGCCTCTAAGGCTTTTAATTGCTGAAATAATTGATCATATTCACTATCTTCAATCGTCGGTTGATCCATCACATAATAGGCATGGTTATGCTGGGCCAATAGGTCAATCAATTGGCGCATTTGTGCTGGAATGCTTACATCGTGGGTCATTTTTACACCATAAAAAAGGGCGGTATTTCCGCCCTTTGTTGATATTTGATCTGTTGCTATTATAGAAATCGAAGCATGTTTTTTCAAACTAAACTTCAGCAGTGTGACCTGCACGATAATCAATTGCCTGATGACGCCATTGCTCGCGTAGCTGTGGAGTAAATTCTTGATTATTTTGATCGTAAATCGTGCCATCTATTTCACGCGCAATTAATCGCGATAGACTGTCCATGGTATCAAACGCATTTTGCACATCACTGTGTGGTAGAGCCAAGAAAAAGGCCAAACCTTTGACTTGTTCAGTCGACAAGGTTTCTAAATCAAACCCTGCTGCACCTTCATCGGTAATTTGTAATACCGAAAACAAGAGTTTCGTGTCGTCTTGATTATAACGATGAAAACACGCCATTTCACCAAAACGCAGACCATATTTCAGCAAGACTTTTAAGGTTTTTTCACCCGATAAGACACGGCGCTCTGGATAAATATTCAGGGTAATAAACTCAACCGCAGTCGACAAGGCGCTTTCTTCATCCACACGTTGCTGCTCATGTAAGTGCTCATCTAAAATATTACTTTCATCTTCAAATTCAGAAATTTCAGCTTTTTCGATATGCGCATTTAGACTCAGCTCCGTCGGCGTTTTGGCATCAGCCACTTTGGTTTCAGTCGCGACCGCTTTCAAAGCCTCAGACTCATTGTTCGCATCGACCGTTTTGGCGGTCGATAGAGTATCTGTGCTGAGTGCTGCTGTGCTGTCAACCGACACAGGCACATTCTCCACCGGCTTAATTGCCGCAACGCTGGCTTTGGCCGTATCTTCAGACGGCTTGGCAAACTGACTCGCAGGCTCTGCTAAGGTCGGTTCAACGCGTGCTTCAAGCGAAGTCGCTTCAGTATTTTGCAATTGATCGCGGACATGGCGAGGAATCACAGGCTGTTGGCTGTCTGTATCGACATGCAGTTCTGAATCGAGTGACGGTGTTGCATCGGCAGGTTTTTTAAGTAATATTCTTAAGCCGAATAACATAATGATAACGGCGATAACAATCCCAACAACGGTGGTGATTTCCATTTTTATGACTCCGCGACTAAACCGTATTCTTTTGCATGTTCCAAATCGACAGTGACTAATTTTGATGTACCGGGTTCTGGCATGGTAACACCTAATAAATCGGTTGCCATTGTCATTGCAACTTTATTATGGGTAATGTAAATGAATTGCACTTGTTCAGAAAGCTCTTTTACCAAATTACAAAATCTGGCAACGTTCGCATCGTCTAAAGGTGCATCAACTTCATCCAACACACAAAATGGTGCCGGATTTAAACGAAAAATGGCAAACACCAAGGCCAAGGCGGTTAAAGCTTTTTCACCGCCTGACAATAACGCCAAAGCACTATTACGCTTACCGGGCGGTCGGGCCATCAATTTGACTCCCGATTGCCAGTCACCATCTAAGGTTAAACTGGCTTCTCCCCCATTAAAAACTTTTGGAAATAAATCTTGCAGCTCAAGATTAATCTGATTAAAGGTCGCCATAAATAATTTACGCGTTTCTTGATCAATACTTTTCATGGCCGCTTGCAATTGATCAACCGTTTTTTGCAAATCCTGCATTTGATGATCAAGTTCTTCAAAACGCAGGCTGATCTGTTCATATTCTTGCATAGCCGCTAAATTTACCGCGCCCAACTGTGTAAATTGCTGCTGGGCGGTGCTTAATTGCTGCTGATGAAGCGTTAAATCTATCTGCAAGCCACTCACAAAAACCGTATTTAAAGCACTCAATTGTTCTGCATAATGCTGCGCGTCTGATTTTGCTGCCTGCACCGCCAGACGACTATGCTCTAATTCTGTGCGTAATATTTCATGCTGCTGTTGCTGCTGATGACGCTGCTCTGTCAACTGCTGCTGTTTTTGTTGAATCTGATTGAGTTCAACTTGCCAGCTATTGCAAGTATTTTGGCATTGCAGGCTCAGCTGTGCTTGTTGATCCACCGCTGACGCTTGTGCTGGCAGTTCTGATTGTAACGAGGCAATTGTGTGTTGTATATCGCGAATTTGATCAATAGTGTGCTTTAATTGACTTTTGAGCATACCCTCATCTTTTTCTAGCAATGCAATTTGCTGCTGAGTCTGCACCTGTTGATGCTGTAATAACGCCAACTGTTGTTGCACTTGTTGCGCTTGCTCTTGCATTTTTTCAAGTTGCTGATGAGTTTCAGTGACTTGAGATTGCAGCTGTTGATAGTTGGGTAAGTTCTGCGCAAGTTTGATATCCAGCGCATGCAAATCAATGTCTAAATCATCTTTTTGCATTAAATCTTCTTGCAGCTGTGCCTCAAGCTGTTGCAGTTGCTCGGTCAATTGTTGCTTTTGCACGCTAAAAGCATGCTGCGCACTGTTTAAGCTGGCCAATTCAAGCGCAGTATGTTGCACAGTATTATGCTGTTTTTGTAATTGTGCTTGCTGCTGTTGCAGCGTTTGTTGCAGCGTTTGAATCTGCTGCTTCAGCGGCGGTAACTGCTGTTCCGCGGTTTTCAGTTTCAAGCACGCATCACCGAGCGCGGCATCAATTTCATCTAAACGAATTTGATGAGTGAGTGTTCCTTGTGCGGCTTGACTGGCGCTGTCATAAAATAAGCCAATCACCCAATCGGCAGCCACATGATAACCATCCAAAGTTAAGATCGACTGTCCAGCACGCAGTGTTGCTTGTAAACACAATGCCTGCGCCAAATGCTCTGTCACGGCCACTTGCTGCCAAATTGAATGCTGCGGGGCAATAATCCAATCGGCCAAACAGGGTAAATTGGCCAATTGCATGCACGCGTTATTGGTCTGCAGTTTCAGTTGCCGCGCGATATTTTCAGCAAAGCTATCCTCTGCATCAAGCACATGTGCCGACAACCACTGCGCTAAAAACTTTTCAATTAAAGCGGCATGTGGTTTGGCGATGTCATTCAGTTTTAACAGTTGCATCAATTGCTGCGCATCTTGCTGAGTATGCGGATTATTTTTTATCAGCAATTGCCTCAGATGATTTTGCTCGATCTGTAAAATATGTATTTCGGATTTTAAATCCGCCACATCACTGTGCTGCTGTGCGTATTCTGCTTGGACTAAATCTAAGCTTGCAGTATCGGCCTGAATGCCCTGCTGTAGCTGCTCAATTTGCTCTGCAAGCTGATGTTGCCGATCGTTTAGCTGCTGAACCTGCTGCGGTGGATGCTGCTGATGGATGTGTGCCATTTGCTGCTGCAAAGTGGTTTTTTGCTGCTCTAGCCGTAGAATATTTTTAGCCAATTGTTCGCTGTGCATCGCGCATTGGTTTTTTTGCTGCTGCTGCCGTTCAACTTGCGTTTTAATCGCTGCAAACTGTTGTTGTAGCTGTTGCTGCTGTCGTTTTTGCGCGCTTAGGTTTTGGCTATATTGCTGCAGCTGTTGCTGTTGTTGCGCTTGCTGCTGAAGCTGTTGCTGCTGTTGTGCAAGCAACCTCAGCCGGTCTGCATCCATCTGTTGCAGCTGCTGTTGGCTGTGCAACTGTTGCTGCTGTAACTGGGTTAAGCTCAAACAATTGTGCGTATAGCGTGCCTGTTTTTGTTCGTAATCGCGTTTTAATTCAGACAGCTTTTGCTCTGCCTGTTGCCATGCCTGTTGTAACGGACTCGATTGCTGTATCAGCTGCTGAAAGACCTCCTGACTGGCCGTCAACGCCTGCTCTACTGTACCAAGTTCAGCATGTACCACTTTAAGACTGTGCTCTAACTGAGTCATCTGTCCACTGTGTTGTTGCTGCGCCTGCATACTTTGTTCATATTGAAAAGACAGCATTTCAATATTTAACCGACGAATTTGCGTTTTTAAATTTTTATACTGAATAGCCGCTTCGGACTGGCGTTTTAAGCTTTTACGCTGCGCTTTAAGTTCTGCCAAAATATCGTCTAAACGCGCAAGGTTTTGCTGTGTATGCTCTAAATGCAATAAGGTTTCACGGCGACGTGCCTGATAACGTGAAATGCCAGCGGCTTCTTCAATAAACACACGCATATCATCAGGTTTGGCATCGATTAATCGGTTAATCATGCCTTGTTCAATAATGGCGTAAGACCGCGGTCCCAGTCCTGTCCCCAAAAAAAGATCGGTAATATCACGGCGGCGACACTTGCTGCCGTTTAAGAAATATTCTGACTTTCCCTCGCGATTGACCTGCCGACGTATCGCCAATTCATTATAGGCCTGATAAGTTCCACCCAAAGTGCCCGCGGTATTGTCAAAACGCAGTTCAACACTGGCCACTCCCACTGGCTTACGCTTGGCGGTACCGGTGAAAATCACATCTTGCATGCTGCCACCACGCAATTGCCGCGCACTGGATTCACCCATCACCCAACGAATAGCATCAATAATATTGGATTTACCACAGCCATTTGGCCCCACCACAGCACTGCGGTTAGCTTTAAAATGTAAAGTGGTGCTGTCGGCAAAAGATTTAAAGCCGGAGAGTTTTAAGCTGCTTAAACGCATAATGTCCTGATCAACGTCGTGAACGTCTTGCCCATGCAAGTTCGATTTGTTTCATTCGTGTCAGCGACTCCAACACGAGGTTGCGTAAGTGTCGACAAAAATCATCCATAAATAAAGTGGCTTGTTGTGCTTTTCGGTTCAAAATCGCATCAGTCACCAACTTAAACAAGGCAAAGGATTCATCTAGCTCACGGCGCGAGATATTTAAGGTTAAAAAATAGCTCCGTCGTAGGGCTGGCAATAGGTCGTGATAAAACTTCATTAAATAGCTATTGCTGATTAAATCATGTTGCCGTGCTAAGCCTTGAAAGATTAAATCATAAAATTTTTCAGTATGGCCCTGACGGGTTTCATCATGTAATTGATTGAGCAATTGTTGAATATTGTCTGCTTCATGCGCACGCCACACCTCTGCCATACGCTGCACGATTTGCCCCAACAGCAAAGCACTGGTATCAAATAACGCACGCACTTGTTGCGTGGACATTTCCGAGACAATCGCACCACGGCGCGGATAAATCTCAATCAGCTGCGTACGCTGTAACAGCAATAACGCTTCACGCACCGAACCACGGCTGACCTGAAGTTCAGTGGAGATGCGCAGCTCTTGAATACGTTCCCCTTCCACCAACTCACCGCGAATAATTTGCTCACTAATGTGTTGAGCTATTTGTCCAGATAGACTATTGATTTCTTGTTGTTGCATATTCGCCCTATATTGTTTTTATAAGATGCAATCGAAAAATTTACGCATGTTCAGATACTCTAGCCGCCGTTTTACTGTGTTTTTAGCATAAAGAATATGACATTGTTAGACAATTTTAAGTCGCTAAAGTCAATCAAAGTAGCTTCAAGCGTTAAGCCAGCATTAAACAAAAAATATACTGCTGATTATAGATGAAAATTTAAGCTATCTAAGCCTAAAGCGCTCAAAAATTCAGGCTTTAAATGACGCGATAATTCAACCGTATGACCTGTTTATCACTCAAAAGGCATTTTTTAAATGAGGATGCCCTGAGCTGAACAAAAACAATAATAACCGGCTCAATCATCTGACGCTTTAACAGCGCAATAATTTTTGGCTATTAAAAGGAAGCTGTAAAACCGTGATAAATAAAATATAGCCCGACCACGGTTAAAAGACCAGAGAAACAGCGTTTGAGCATTGCCGGTGATAAATTATGCGCCACTTTAGCACCCA
Source organism: Acinetobacter harbinensis (assembly GCF_000816495.1). Taxonomy (GTDB): domain Bacteria; phylum Pseudomonadota; class Gammaproteobacteria; order Pseudomonadales; family Moraxellaceae; genus Acinetobacter; species Acinetobacter harbinensis. Next base: position 975,529 of record NZ_JXBK01000001.1, on the reverse strand, counting down.
GTTTTGCCGTCATAAAGCTCATCACGCTAATCCCTAAAAAAGCATAAATATGTACATACCCAATACTGTGCGGAATTTCAACCGACGCATTCGAACCAAACCACATAAAGCCCAGTGCACCTGCCGCGGCAATAGGTAACCCCCCTGCTGCGGAGGTGGCCACTGCTTTTTGCATCACCACACCATGACGGTTTAAATACGGTACGGTTAAACTGCCACCCCCAATCCCAAAAATAGCCGATGCAATACCAATGCCGCCGCCTGCCAACAGTTGTAATTTTTTACTGGGTAAGTGCTTGGATAAATCAACGGGTTTACTGGCACCGTTAAACATGCCATAAGCCACCCACACTGCAAAAAAACCAATGAGTAATTGTAGCCCTTGACCGGAAATATAATCGGCAATCCCTGCACCCAAAAATGAACCCAATGCCAGTCCCGGAGCTAAATTAGCAAACACATCCCACAATACCGCACCTCTTTTATGATGGGCGGAGACTGAGCTGATTGAGGTCACAATAATGGTGGCCAACGAAGTGCCCACCGCCAAATGCATAATCACCGCCGGATCATAATTTAACTGGGTAAAGACAATATATAAAATAGGAACAATAATCATGCCACCACCGACCCCAAACAGTCCGGCGGCAAAACCTGCCATTGCGCCAATTAATAAATATATGATTAACTCCATATTTCATATTCCACGGTGTTTAATTTAAATGGATGTAGAGACGCGACAACTGCAAAAAATTCTCAATGACGCCAAGCAGCTTCCTGAAGTGTTAATCCTCAAACCCATCACCACATCCACCAATGATGATGTACGTGAACTGGCTCTGAAAGGTATGCACAGTGTTTTGGTGTGTAGTACGCAGCAAACTCAAGGTCGCGGTCAACGTCAGAGGCAATGGTTGTCTCCAGAAGGCAACATCTATTTAAGCACATTGCTGAATACACAAACACCCATCGATGGCCGACTTGCACTTGAAATTGCACTGAATATTCTACAAATGCCCAGTCTTAAAGGTTTAGATTTACAAGTCAAATGGCCAAATGATCTGTATAGCACACAGGGTAAATGGGGCGGTATTTTAGTTGAACCGCTGTCGCCGCATCAAGTCATTGTGGGGGTCGGGATTAATCTGGCGCCAATTGCCAAAGAACAGCTTGATCAACATGCCAGCTCTTTAGCAGAACTCGGTTTAACAAACATTATGCGTATTGAACTGATTGCTGAGCTGTATCTGGCCATTCAACAGGCACGTGAATGGTTTGATCATGGTTGTTATCATTTGGCAGCACGTTTTAACCACAATGCCGCATTTATACAGCAGGCGGTTGAATTTGAACATCATTCGGGACTGTGTTGCGGTATTTTTTTAGGCATTCAAGATGATGGCGCAGTCTGTATTGAAACCCATGCAGGCATACAACAGTTTTATCAAGGGCGTTTACGCCGTTTAGACGCCGCGCTATAGAGACATGGCAATGAAAAATTTATGGTTAGATATTGGCAATACACGGCTTAAATATTGGATTACCGATCACCATGAGGTGATTGAACATGCAGCAGAAATGCATTTACAGTCGCCCGCAGATTTACTGTTAGGTCTGATTCAACATTTTAAAGCTTTGCAGCTGCACAATGTGGGCGTGTCCTCTGTGCAAGATAAAAAGAACAATGCACGGATTAAAGCCATTTTAAAAACGCTGAATATTCCAGTGATTTTTGCTCGCGTCCATGCAGAATATGCGGGCTTAAACTGTGGCTATGATGAGCCGACACAACTGGGGATTGACCGTTGGTTACAAGTATTGGCCGTGGCGCATGATCCGGCAGCAGATTATTGCATCATCAGCTGTGGTACGGCGTTAACCATTGACTTAAGCGACGGCTTACAGCATTTAGGTGGCTATATTTTACCGAATTTATATTTACAGCGCGACTCGCTGATTCAAAACACCAAAGGCATTAAAATTCCCGATGCCGCCTTTGATGAGCTAACTCCCGGACGCAATACCATTGATGCAGTACATCATGGGATTTTTTTGGGTTTGGTCAGCACCATCCAGCAAGTCATGCAACAAAAGCCACGGCAATTAATTCTCACCGGTGGTGATGCGCCGTTATTTGCTCAGTTTTTAACAGAATTCAATCCGATCATTAAACCAGATCTACTGCTTAGCGGTTTGCAATTTTATATTGAACAGCAAGAGTTTGAATCCTCTAAATAATCAAAAAATTCAGCTATAAAAAAAGATGCGTTTATCGCATCTTTTTTTATGATAAGCAGATAAAAATTACTTTTTATCATTGCCACCGAACAGTGGGCCCATACCGCCGCCACCGCCGAATTTATTTTGCATCCCGCTTAATGATTTCATCATTTTCGCCATACCCGATGGATTAGCGAATTTCTTCATCATTTTAGCCATTTGCGCGTGCTGTTTAATCAACTTATTGACTTCAACCACATCCATACCACAGCCCGCTGCAATACGTTTTTTACGACTTGGATTCATTAAGTCTGGGTTACGGCGTTCTTTAATGGTCATCGATTGGATAATCGCTTCCATTTTTTTCACTTGCTTTTCAGGATTCGCTTGTGCAATGGCATCTTGAATACCTGAATTACTCATGCCCGGCAACTTGTCTAAGAAGCCCATCATGCCGCCCATATTGTTCATTTGTTCAAACTGCATCAGCATATCTTCAAAGTTGAAGCTACCGCCTTTTTGCAGTTTTTTCGCCATTTTTTCCGCTTTTTCTTTGTCGATTTTACGTTCAACTTCTTCGACTAAAGAAAGTACATCGCCCATGCCTAAAATACGCTGTGCGATACGTTCAGGATGGAATGGCTCTAGCGCATCGAGTTTTTCACCCATGCCCAAGAATTTAATTGGCTTACCGGTAATGGCACGTACTGAAAGTGCCGCACCACCGCGTGCATCACCATCGGTTTTGGTCAGAATCACACCGGTCAGCGGTAATGCATCGTTAAATGCTTTTGCGGTATTGGCCGCATCCTGACCGGTCATGGCATCCACCACGAACAGCGTTTCAGTTGGGTTAATGGCCGCATGCAGCTGTTTAATTTCGTCCATCATGTCATCATCGACATGTAAACGACCCGCAGTATCGACAATCAACACATCGGCAAACTGAATTTTAGCCTGTTCAATTGCGCGCGTGACAATGGTAATCGGTTTTTCATCGGCACTGGATTCTAAGAAAATCGCGCCCACTTCACCTGCCACAGTTTGAAGCTGTTTAATCGCCGCCGGACGATAAACGTCGGCAGACACCATCGCGACTTTTTTCTTTTGACGCTCATGGAGAAAACGTGCCAATTTTGCAGCGGTGGTGGTTTTACCCGCACCTTGTAAACCGGCCAATAAAATCACCACTGGCGGTTTGGCTGCAAGGTCAAGGCTTTCGTTGGCCTCGCCCATCATTTTGGTCAGTTCATCATGAACAATTTTGACAAAAGCTTGGCCTGGTGATAACTGAGTCATCACTTCTTGACCCAATGCTTCTTCCTTAACTTTCGCGATGAATTCACGAGTTACAGGTAACGCAACATCGGCTTCAAGAAGTGCCATACGTACTTCACGTAACGTATCTTTAATATTGTCTTCGGTTAGCTGCCCTGAGCCAGTAACATTTCTTAAACTCTGCGTGAGTCGTTCTGTTAAGGTATCAAACATTGCAAAATCCGCTTAAAATTGCTAGTTGCAAAAAAATCTTTCTTAAAATAGAAAATTTATGCATAAGATGCTATAGGATACTGTAGTTCGCGTAGAATTTATATAAATGAATATTTATCACCCTGAAAAAGGTTTGACATGATCAGTCTCCCCTTGGTTTACACGATCTTAGCATTAATGGCCTATACCAGCTCTTTTTGGTATTTGTTGATTCATTTAGTGTCAAAACGTGAACCAAACCATTGGTTTATCAGACTGGTACTGGGCTTAGGCTTAGTGCTGCATGCTGCGGTCTTATACAACGATATGCTGACCCCGCTTGGGGTAAATTATGATGTATTTGTCCTCATGTCATTCACTTCAGGATTAATGCTGCTGCTGAGTTTTATTTTTAGTGCATTTCGGCCAATTTTAGCACTCAATTTAATTGGCATTCCGGTGGCCGCAGTCGGCCTGATTATGGGTTTTAGTTTAAGCAAGCAAAATCAATTTATTGAACAGCATTTTTTGGGTCTAGATATCCATATTATTTTATCCCTTTCAGCTTATGCGGTGCTGCTGATGGCCACCATTCAAGCGGTTATTTTATGGTTTCAAGACCGCGAACTAAAGAACAAACAAAAAAGACTTTGGGTCAATTTATTGCCCTCTTTTCAAGCCATGGAATCGTTACTCTTCGATTTGATTATTACCGGCTTTGCCCTATTAACCGTGGCGTTATTGTTTGGTTTCTTTACGATTGATGATTTTTTTGCCCAACATTTGGCGCATAAAACGGCTTTTAGTATTATCTCATGGTTTGTTTACGGCGCTTTACTGATTGGCCATTACCGTTTTGGTTGGCGCGGGCAAAAAGCCATTCGTTTTACCTTGATCGGTTTTGTCCTACTGGCCATTGGTTTTATTGGCTCTAAGTTTGTCTTAGAGATGATTTTAGGCCGCTAAAAATCGCTTACTTGACGCATTGCCGGTCAGTGCTTTAAGCGCTGGCTAGACAAGCGATGATAAAGTGCGTATAACCGCTTTTTTGCTCTTGACAGGTCTTTCTCCTTGAAACTTATTCTTGCGCCCATGGAAGGCTTAACTGATCCAATTATGCGTGAAGTTTTAACGCATGTCGGCAGCTTTGATTGGTGTGTAACCGAATTTATTCGAGTGACCGACGCTGTGCTGCCTGACCACGTTTATCATACCTATTGCCCTGAACTGCTGACTGATGGTAAGACCGCAGCGGGCACACCGGTGCATGTGCAATTTTTGGGTAACAATGCCGAGATGTTGGCCGCCAATGCCGCACGTGTGGTTGAACTGGGCGCGCCGGCTATTGATCTTAATTTTGGCTGTCCAGCCAAAACCGTGAATCGTCACCGCGGTGGTTCCGTGCTTTTGGATGAACCGGAAGTAGTGCATCAATTGGTCAAAGCCGTTCGAGATGCCGTACCGGCCCATATTCCAGTATCAGCCAAAATGCGTTTGGGTTATTTAGACCGCAACTATACGTTGGAAAATGCCCACGCCATTGAAGATGCCGGTGCGGCATGGTTAACCGTACATGCGCGTACCAAAGCCGAAGGCTATACTCCGCCCGCTTTTTGGGATCAGCTCCAACCGATTCAACATGCTTTAAAAATTAATGTGATTGCCAATGGTGAAATTTGGAACAATCAAGATGCCAAGCAATGCCGACTCGAATCAGGCTGTGCAGATTTAATGCTCGGCCGCGGCGCAGTAACCACTCCCGATTTAAGCCAATGTATTCGCCAAAATATAGATACCGCATTACTGACGTGGGATGAATTATTACTGCTACAAAGTCGTTTTTTACAAGGCAACTATAAAAAAGAAATTAATATGGTCGGACGTTATAAACAATGGCTCGGCATGATGTCTAAACACTATCCTCAAGCAAAAACCCTGTGGAATGAGGTCAAACGTATTAAACACTTGCAAGAAATAATCGACCAACTCCAACACACGACAAGTTAGTCGATTATGCTTTTAAACTAAATTGCAGTCCACGCGATAAAATAAACACAAAACTTGTATGCCAGATTGAATGTTAACGGTTATTTTTATGTTGTTTTAAATTGGCCACATGCAAGCGATCGGTTTTCCATGATTTTTCCAGCATTTCTTTTTCAATACACTGTTGAATGCGTTTTAGTTTCATCGCCGGAATCACCTCATGCTTAAACGCTTTAACATAGTTAACCCAGTCTTTGCCTTTAAATACATTCATCGGCATGACTGTTTTAAACTCACATTCTGGCATAAATACCACAATTGAATGCAAATATTCAGGTGCGATTAAATCTACCAACAACTGCTGTAACACTTTTTGATGCTTATAGTTTTGATGCAATGGGTTTTGAAATTTATAGCTTTTTTTAAATAAAGTCTGCGTCCACATTTTTTGACGTTCACTGCCAAAAATCCAGCCCTTATAGTTTTTAGTTTCAATCACAAAAATACCATAGGGACTGAGTAAAATATGGTCAATTTGCGTGGTGCCTAACTGCACCTCGGGCAAGGTACAATTGTTCAGTACAATATATTCTGCGGTTAAATATTTTTTGGCGTGTTGGCTGACCGCAAACTCCCCCAACTTACCTTTTAAAACTGGCTTAAAAATCTTAAAAATTGCTAAGCCAATAACGACAAAAACAACCCAACCCAATATTGAAAATAAGGGACCTAATATGGCATTTAGCATCTTTTACTCAATGGTATAGGACAGAAATAATGGCAAGGGCTTTAACTGTTGCTTGTTTGAGCCACCTGTTGTTCAAGCTGAAGTAAAATGTGTTTATTGTTCAATCCACCGGCAAAACCCACCAACTGGCCATTGGCACCAATCACCCGATGACACGGCGCAATAATGGAAATTGGGTTTTTCCCATTGGCCGCACCCACTGCACGTACTGCTTTGACATTGCCAATTTGCGCAGCAATATCACGATAACTGCGAGTTTCTGCAAACGGAATACTCAGCAATGCCTGCCAAACTTTCTGTTGAAAGTCTGTGCCTTCAAAGGTCAAAGGCAGATCAAAATGTTGGCGTTGTCCGGCAAAATATTCGCTTAATTGCTTTTGAGTGGCCAATAAAATCGGATGATCAGCACAGGGCAACAGCTGTTTAGAGTCTAAACATTTGGGCTGTTCATTTTCCCACATCACTGCCACCAAAGCCTGTGAATTGGCCACTAATTTTAAGCGCCCAACAGGAGATGGCATGTCTATAAAGTGGAGTTGCATCACTTGCTCCTTATGGCAAAACTTTAATTTTATGATGACAGTTTCATTAAGACTAATCCAGCGATAATCAGCACCGCGGCCAGCATACGCAGGGCGGTCGCAGGCTCACCTAAGACTAAAATGCCCACTAAAAAAGAACCCACTGCACCAATGCCGGTCCAAATGGTATAGGCTGTACCCAGTGGCAAACTACGCATGGCATAAGTCAGCAAGGCAAAACTTAACATCATAAAAATTAAGGTCACAATACTCGAGGTCAGTCGGGTAAAGCCATCCGAAAGCTTCATCGAATAGGCCCAGACAATTTCGAAAACACCCGCCAGCAATAACGCCATCCAAGCCATGTGCTGTTCCTATTTTATTGAGCTTAAGCCGAAGCTGAACAGAAATACTCAGCTTAAAATCAATCATCTCTGACAGTTAAAATAACCAAAACAAGGATGATTTAAAGTCGTTCTTATCATTTTCATGCTGCATGATTAAACACTAAAAGCAGGCTGCGTAAAGTAGACGCATCTGCTGATTTAAACCATCAGACAGATACGTTTAGCATGCTCTATGCTATCTATCAGCGCACACTATGCTAGTAGGCTTAAACGTTTACTGCACCGACTTTGGCAAGTTCAGCACGCATTTGTTCAATGACCAGCTGATAATCTGCTTGACCAA
>NZ_JXBK01000001.1:941826-967884 GCF_000816495.1 Acinetobacter harbinensis | reverse complement strand
CCGACCCAGCCACAAACATATCCGCACCGGCTTCTGCAATTTTACGAATATTGGCCGGTGTTACGCCGCCATCTACTTCTAAACGAATATCGCGACCTGAAGCATCAATCATTTTGCGAGCTTGGCGCAATTTTTCCAAGGTCATCGGAATAAATTTCTGTCCACCAAAACCGGGATTGACACTCATTAATAAGACTTGATCCACTTTATCTAAAACATAATCAAGATAATGCAGTGGCGTAGCAGGATTAAACACCAAACCTGCTTTAGCGCCACCGGCTTTAATCAGCTGCAAAGAGCGGTCAATATGCTGAGTGGCTTCTGGGTGAAAAGTAATAATATCTGCGCCGGCATCCAAAAAATCACCAATCATGCGATCTACCGGTGACACCATCAAATGCACATCAATCGGGGCTTGAATGCCATATTTTTTTAATGCTTTGCACACCCCTGCACCAAAGGTCAAATTCGGCACATAGTGGTTGTCCATCACATCAAAGTGCACCACATCTGCACCCGCTGCGAGGACATTTTCAACTTCCTCACCCAAACGGGCAAAGTCAGCAGATAAAATGGATGGTGCAATTAAGTAGGGCTTAGACATGGGGAGAACCTGACTGAGAATTGAAATTAATTTGATCTATGATAACAAATTACGCCGAGTTGCTGTAATGCCTATGCCAATCTGTGCTGATGATTGATGCTGGCGCAAATATAAGATCAGCGTGCATGGCGGCTTGAAATTTTTTGAATCTGCTGCTGGGATTGCGGATCAAACCGATCAATCGAAATAAAACGTTATCTGTAAATTTATCACGCAGGAGTTGCACGTATCCAAAAAGGTTGACTTCGGTCTGTAAGAGCTCCATTGAAAGCGGCTAAAACTCAAAGGCATGATAGGATTTTTATGCCGAATACTCGCGTTAGGCTGATGCCACAATCGCATTCACTGCAGATTTTAAGACACTAACTTATAGAACTTCAGCGCGCATGGCTATTCAGCATATAAGTGATCACCCGCATGCATCAATATGCAGAACCGCAGCGCTGTTTCTGCATATTTTTCTTAGATAAATATGATTTTATATCGTCAGTTGTAGCGCATGAAACTGTAAATGTTCATCGATAAAACTTTGGATAAAGTAATAACTGTGGTCATAGCCTGCATGTTCACGCAAAGTGAGCGCTTGACCGACATCACTACAGGCCTGTTTAAACAATGCCGGATTCAGCTGTGTATAAAATTGATCGGCTAAGCCCTGATCAATTAAAATCGCTTTAAACAATGCGCCTTTGTCGAGCACTAAAGCAGTTGCATCATGCTTATGCCATTGAGACCGATCAGTGCCGAGATAATTTGAGAAGGCTTTTTCGCCCCACGGACACTGACTTGGCGCACAAATAGGTGCAAAGGCAGAGACTGATTTAAATTTTTCTGGATATTTAAAGGCCAGTGTTAATGCGCCATGTCCGCCCATACTGTGACCCAGAATTCCCACTTTTTCTGCCTGTACTGGAAATTCTGCAAGGAGCAACGCATAGAGTTCATCGGCGATAAAACTTTCCATTTGATAATGTGCTGCCCACGGCGCTTCGCTGGCATTGATATAAAAGCCTGCACCTTGTGCCATATCCCAATCCTGCATATCAGCAACCTGCTCACCCCGAGGTGAGGTGTCTGGACTGATCAGAATAAAGCCCAACTGCGCCGCCAAACGTTGCGCATGTGCTTTAATAATAAAGGTCTCTTCGGTACAGGTTAAACCGGCCAAATAAAACAATGCTGGACAAGACTTCCCGCTTAATGCTTGTGGCGGTAAATAAATAGCAAATTTTGTTTCACTGTTCAGATGCTTAGAATTAAAAGCATATATACGCTGTTCACCATCAAAGCAGCGGTGATGTTGAATTAACTTCATATACTTATTCCTTTATCGGGTTTGAACGGTTAACGATTGACTCTCTGCTGCGCTGCCAGTTTTATCGGTGGCTGGAAATAAGCGTTGTTCTAATTGTGGCAGCATAAATTCCATATTTTTACCCATTGACCATTGCGGTTCAGATGCTTCAAAACCTTGCGCAGTTTCCCATTGTGCCAAGGTTTGCTTGGCTTGGTCAAAGGCGGCTCGAACAGAGCTTTGCTCACGCATGGCTTGGTCAAAAAAAGCACGACCAAAATAGGTATAATCGGCTTCGTTGGAACAACCAAAAGAGGCTCGATCAGCCGCAGATGCGGTAATAATTAAAGTATTGTCATCTTGCAGTGCCGGCACAAAACTACCGGAATAACATGCTGAAATCACAATCACGCGCCAACGGATACCGGACTTATCTAACGTGTCTTTTAACCATTTTGGATCGACATCTTTTAAATCAATCGGGGCATTTTCCATTTCAAACTGATTGGGCAAGCCGTGCGAGGTCATGTATAAAAACAACACATCACTTTCGCGATTCATTTGCTGACCTATACGGCGCAAAGCCATATCCATACTGGTGCGTGAGGCAAGCGGAATTTTAGTGCGTGTGGCTGGATTATTCACCAAGGCCAAGGATCGACCAAAGGTGCCAAAGCGCGTATCAAATTGCTCTTTAATCCGTTCAACTTCCGACTTAAATACATCTTGGTAGCCTGCACCCGCAATGCCTAAAAAATACCAATGTGATTGAGCAAATTCACCATATTGAATACCCTCTAGCGCCTTACTCAATACACGGCTTTGCAGATAAAAGGCATCTTCGGCAAAGGTGGCAGGCATTTCTTCTACTTTCCAAATGGGCTGGGCTTTAACCGACATTTGCCAGACCACCAAGGTAAATAATGTGGCCGCCACAATTAAAGCGCGCTCCCACCATGGCCATTTTAATTCACGCGCAAACACCCACACCACAGCCAAACTTTGCCAGACAAACAGCACCATAAAAATCATGGGCAAATAATCATAGAAAAAATACGGCAGAATATCGATATAGCCCAAATACTGAATAAAGCTTTGTAACAATGCAATATGCGTATCCAGCACCAGCCACAGCAATGCCGGCACCATCATCAGACGTGGGTTATTAATGCGTTGTGATAAAAAAATACCGACAATTAAAGCAATAAACGGCCACAAGGCATAACTGATCAGGCCTTGAGAGTTGAACTCTCCAACTTCTCCGGTACTGAGCCAGCTAAATAAACTGTTGGCACTGCCGCCTAAAATTCCCCAAACAATTAATTGAAGAATCGAAGGCCGAACAATTTGCAAAGAGCGCCGCGATCCTAAAAAAAGCCACGCGCCGGCAGTTTGGTTGCTTTTAAAATCATGCCAAAAATTAATGGAGGGTTTGAAGTCGATCATAGAAAGTATAGGTTAGCCACAGCTCGCTGATTCGCCATCGAAGTGAATACTTGACGGTCGTTTTATCAATAAGGTTTTTAACTATATAACAGATTAAGCACCAATATTGAAGCGATTCGCACACTATGCTTCAAGTAGTTCCTGAAAGTAAGCATCAAAGCGACAGGCATCGCCTTGCCATTGGTGATTAGGTGCTTGCTCAGCCAAATAAACCGCTAAACGCGGACGCTTCACCACCACACGTTTGGCCACTTGACGCGCCAATCCCAATAGCGCATCGCCCAGATCCATGCTGCCATCTTCAGGCAACAACAGATGTAATAATTGCATCTGTTTTTTCACCTGTGCTTGTTTTTTAATGGCTTGCTGATGCTGATCACGTTGTGGAAACATCGGGTCTAAATACACCACATCAACAGACTGATGCTGCGCGGCCTGTTGGCTTAAATAGTCGGCAGAGTCAGCAAAGATCAAATCAATCCGCGCGACCACCGGACTTAAGAAGGCATCCTGCGCTACATTTTTTTTACTGTCTTCAAGCAAAGTAAACAAAATAGGATGACGCTCCAGCAAGGTCACCTGCGCACCCAAATGTGCCATCAGCAAACTGTCATGTCCTAAACCGGCGGTGGCATCAATCAATTTCGGTTTTTCAGCTAAGTTACAAGCACGTGCAATCATCTCAGATTTAAGCGATGCCCTTTTTAAGCGCGGCACTTCCGCACGCCAATCCGGTTGCATCTTCATGCCATGCGCACAGAGCCAAAGACCGGCCTGATCGACACATAAAGCCAATTCTGGATTTAAGCGTAGAAAGCGTGCACTCAGCTTGTCAATTAGCTCTAACTGAACAGCCACTCCGCGGCCCTGCAGCACGCTCAAATAGTGCTGCGCTGCAGGATGGAATTCTGGCTCTACAAATAAGCGGAGCTCGCTTACCATAATTTCCAGCCTGTAAATGCAAACAATAAAATCACCAGACCGGATATGATGCGATACCACGCAAAGACCATAAAATCACGTTTGGCCACATAAGCCACCAAAACACGAATTAAGATCAGTGCAGAGACAAAGGAAACAATGATACCGGTGGCCAGCACAGCCCAATCTTGGGTACTTTCAAAGACATCGTAACTTTGATACAGATCTAACAATCCTGCACCCACAATTACCGGAATCCCCAAAAAGAAGGAAAATTCTGTCGCCGCTTTACGCGAGATACCCAAGAACATGGCACCAATGATGGTTGCACCGGAACGTGAAGTACCGGGAATTAAAGACAGCACTTGAATCAGACCAATCCACATAGCTTCTTTATAACTAATATTTTCAACTTCTTGTGCGTTGACAGGTCGAGGATTTTTTTCAATCCACATAATGATCAGACCACCGACAATTAAACCAATGGCCACGGCAATATCATTAAACAACAGCCCTTTCACCGCTTGGCCAAACGTCAGACCAATAATCATAATCGGAATAGAGGCCATAATCAGGCTAAAACCAAGGCGACGACCTCTGATTTCCCCAGTAAACATACCGGTGGCAGCGCCCCAGAGTCGAGCCCAATATTCATATATGACCGCAATAATAGCGCCCATTTGAATAGCGATGACAAACACATCACTTTTTTCTTTGGTCCAAAAATCCATTAATTCTGCAGCGAGAATTAAATGCCCAGTACTTGAAATAGGTAAAAACTCAGTAATACCTTCAACAATACCCATAATTGCCGCTTGCAGCAGCAGTAAAAGATCCATAAAAATTCCTAATTATGCTTTACCTTGTTCTGGAATTTTTTTCCATGCGTTATCACGTAAATATATCGGTAAGGCCTGTTCAGCACTGACCCATTTTTGATCCCTGACATCTACGCGCGCAATGGTAGCAATATCTTGTGCGCTGGCATTTAAGTCTTTGTATTGTATTTGTTCAGGCTGCAGTAAAGTAGCTCCTGAGCCAACCAGATCAAATTTAATCCATGCTTGCGCATCGCTATAACTCAACAATTGTTCAGCATCTACCGCCTGCATAATGCCCTGCTCATCTAGCTGAAAACTGGCCAGATAAACTTCTTTCATCCGCGCATCCAGCACTGCGGTCACCGCAGTTAAACCCGCAACCCGATAGGCGGCTTGTGCCAAGGCTTGTAAGCTTGATACGGGCACCACCGGCAGATCATTGGCCCAAGCCAACGCTTGAGTGACAGCCGCATTAATGCGCACGCCACTAAAAGAGCCAGGGCCGCGACTAAATGCAATGGCGGTGAATGCGCCAGCTGTCAGCTCAAGCCCCGTCAACGCTTGCTCAATCATCGGCAAAATAGTTTGCGTTTGCGCTCTGGCACGTGTATCTAATTGAAAAAATAATTCTTGCGTTTCATCTACAACACAGACGGAACACTGCTCATTGGCAGTTTCCAATGCCAGCAATTTCATGCATAACCTTAATTAAGTTAAATATAAAAAATGACGCATATCATACTCCACCTCCGCCAAGGAGGCGAGATTTTCCCGTGTTTGAATACAAAAAAGCCAAGACATTTCTTGGCTGAATTTATCCACAATCCTTACAGTTCTACTTTTTCTAAATGCTGAAAACTCTTGAAATGTTCAGCGTAATGCATGGCGCTCATTTTTAATTTCACTTCAGCTGCATCATCCAAGGTTTTCACCACTTTGCCCGGTGAGCCCATCACCAAAGAATTATCTGGAATGATCTTTCCTTCTGGAATGAGCGCATTGGCGCCAATAATACAATTTTTACCAATCACAGCATGGTTTAGAATCACCGCATTAATGCCAATTAAGCTGTTATCACCAATGCTGCAACCATGCAACATGGCCTGATGTCCAATGGTGACATAATTCCCAATTGACATCTCAATACCGGCATCGGTATGTAACACTGCATTTTCTTGTACATTGGTAAAATTACCCAACTTGATTTTACTGTTATCCGCTCGAATAACGGCACCAAACCAAACACTGACCTGCTGACCCAGTTCAACTTGACCCAGTACCGTGGCACTGTCGGCCACCCATCCATCCCAAGGTTGATGCATGGCTTGTGGAGAATATCCCTTAAATTTATACAGCATTTTAGTCTTCCTTCACTTATTGACCACGTTGAATCTTGTTATAAGGAAAGGCCGGTGAGTTTAATAAAAAAGGCCATTCCTTTTGATAATCTAAACCATATTGAAACAAGGAAACCAACATTCGAGCAGTTAATCCCCAGACAATTTCATTTTCCACTCGCATACTGGGAAAATAAATAGATTGATGCGCATAACGTACTTCATAAGGAATTGGGGGTGCTTTCATCAAACTGCCCAGTGAAGCAAAGAAAATACGGTCAATCTCGCTGGGCTGGGCAATCAATTGCACTTCGGGAGGAATGAGACCCACCACCGGTTTAACCAACATACCATTGCGGGCTTTTTGCATCGGCAAATCACCAATCAATTGCACATCAAATGGATTTAACGCGGTCTCTTCGTAGGCTTCACGTAAGGCCACCACAATATTACTGGTGTCTTGCGGATCTCGCTTACCACCCGGAAAAGACACTTCTCCAGCATGATTAGACAAATACAAAGAACGTCGTGTTAGCAAAACTTTCGGATTCGGCTCATTGGTAATTGCAATTAATACAGCAGCTTGTGCGGTTTTTATGCGACTGGAAAAACGTAATCTTTGCTGTAACGATTGGATTAATAAATGATCATCCATAGGCACGCGCTCCCTTATTTGCTCTTCATTTCATCATAGCTGAATTTTTATTCTAAAAGATAGAAATGATGCCAAAGTCCAATTTTTCAGTTATGCTGATAGCATCTCTATCATTGACGATGAATATGAATTTCTGTGTAGTTTGTGGACATAAAACTATAGAAAAAGTCCCACTTGGCGATCATCAATTACGTCGTGTTTGTATAGAGTGCGACAATATTCATTACATCAATCCTAAAGTGATTTGTGGTGCTTTGGTGCTTTGGGAAAACAAAGTTTTATTGTGCCGCCGTGCCATTGAACCGCGTTATGGTTTATGGACACTGCCTGCCGGCTATATGGAATTATTTGAAACCATGGAGCAAGGTGCCGCCCGAGAAACACGTGAAGAAGCCGAAGCTGAGATTGAAATTGAGCAACTGTACTGCATGTACAATATTCCACGCATTGGGCAAATTTATGTGTTATTTAAAGCCAATTTGATTGACGGTGTATTTGGTGCAGGTGAAGAAAGTATCGAATGTCAGCTATTTGAAGAACATGAAATTCCATGGTCTGAGCTAGCTTTTCCGAGTGTCGAACAAACCTTAAAGCACTATTTTGAAGACCGTAAAAGCAACTCTTTCCAGATGCATTTAGAAACTTTAGGTTCACGTTTAGACCACACTGGTTAAATAAAACTTACTTGCTCAAAAAACAAAATGCCCATCGGAAGATGGGCATTTTAAATGTTAAAGATTATTTTTAATTGCAATGTTATAGCAATCTGCTAAAGCAAAATCTACCGTACCGCCGCTTAATTTAGCCAAAGCAATATCTTCTGAACTAAGCCCTGTTGGATTGCTGTTGTTATACACTGTTTGGAAACTGGCTAAACTGTTGCCCCATTTTACCGATTCACCATTTGAGTCAGTAAATTTGGTGGTCGCTTTGCCGCTATTCAGTGCCGGATCGAGTAAATTGGCTAGATTTAATAAAGCACCCCCGACCACCACATTATTGCTAGCGCTATTCGCAGAGGTTTTAATGGTCGAGTTCATGCCGACTAAGCCGCCGTTAATTTTTCCTAAAGCGTTATTGGCTAAAATCATTCGTAAAGAAATACTTTGCTTGGCAGTAAACGCGCGCGCCACCGTACCCAAACGATATTGCTGAACCCCACTTGCATCTTTAAACGTGCTTGGATCCAACATATCTGCAGTACTACAGCCTTGCGCCGCGGTAGACAAATCATTTTCTGTGGCATCGGCTTTAATATTGGAACGAATATCACCATGACGATCAATCACAATACCCAATTTCACTTCAGCTACAGAGCTGTCGGTGAACTTAAAGGTTAAATCGGCATATAAAGGAAAAAGATATTTTTGACCAACCTGCACATTGGCAATGGATTGGAATACTTTTTTATCTAAATAGGTAATAGGAAAGGTTTTGTATAAATCCAAACTACCTTTATACACCTCACCCGATGCCAAATTCTGCCGCCATTGGCCTAAATCCTTTAAATCCTCACTGTTGATTGTGGTCTTATTGGTCAGTAATTTATAAAAACTTTCTTTACCGGCAATCATATAGTCATGATAAAGCCGACCTTGATAAATTATCAGCGGTGCTGAACCCTCATCTGCCACCTGCATTTGATAGTCTTGATCGATTCGTTTATTGATCGGGTTAATCCAGTGCGATTGTGCGGGCGCTGTCATACGCACCGGCTTAACCTGTCGAATTAATTCTGCATTGACACCACTAATGGTCGACAACGAGGTCTTTATAGCGCCTTTCCATTGTAAGCCACTACCAAAAGTATAGCCCTGACGGTCGGTAATCAGCATAAAGTGTCCAAATAAATGCTTGGTTGAGCTATCCGTTGGATTACATTCTTGTTTATTACAGCCGACCAATCCGTCTGAACCCGACAATAAATTACCCAATGCACCACTGGTTGAAAAAAGTGAAAATTCGGGTTGATAGACCGCAGCATTGGCAATGGTCAGCAACTGGCTGACCACTTTAAACGCCTGCTCATCACTAATCACGGATACATCTAACCAAGGTCGAATGATGGCGACATATTCCCCACTCATCATTTGCTGCGCACTGACTGAGCTTAAGATTAAATCAAGTTTTTTACGTATCGGATCAGTGATATACAGGGCTTGAATATCGGTTGGCTCTGCTATTTTATTCTCTTGTAATGCCAAGGCTTGTAAAATTTTTGCCAACTGCATTGCCACTTTTACGGTGTTATCGGTTGGACTTAATGCTGATGCCGGCTGCTTGGTCATGCCGGTCGCTATATCTAAAATCGTTAACCGCGGTACTTGTAAGGTACTGACCCGGGCAATACTGTTTAACTCCAACGTGCCTAAATCAATCTTTTTATCTTTTTCACTTTTAATAAAGAACGTGACTTTGTCCCCTGCGCGACAACTGCCTGTCGCAGCGCCCTCATTTAAATCTAAAATAGAGATAAAGCTATTGGCCGTGTCGCTGCTACAACTAAAATTCAGCCCATCTAAAGGATAATCTAAAGCAAACTCAACGCAGCCTTCAGTGCCCACACTACAGGCACCATTTTTAGTACTTGAATCATTGACTTCAGGAATAATATTGGCACTTTCTCCCCCGCAACCACTTAAAGCACTGACTATACTGCTGAGTGCAAAAGGCAATAAATATTTATTTTTCATTTTAGAATCTCTTTTTATGTGTTTATCGTATGGCGATTAATTTTAGTTGGCCTTGATTACTCAGTACTTTGTCTTCTACATCAATGGCACTGGCCAAAGGTGTAAATAAGACATATTGGCTTTGTGATGGAATATGAATAATGCCTTCAATATTTTCATGCGTAGCAAAAGAACTGGCACTTTGCTGATTTCTAAAGCCGCCTGCACCTTCAAGTACACAGCCTTGATGATCTAAAAAAACGATAAATGGCCAATAAAAGCTGGCAGCATTTTGCTTAGAGGCATAAGAGTAGATGTGAATATTTTGGATATGCGCAGACAACTGCACCACTTCAAAATCAAACTGCTCTTTTAAAGGTGCACGTGGCCAGAGGTTGACCTCTTTATCTATTTTTAAAGTTTTAACCTGCTTCATTTTTTTATTCGCAATGCAGGATTGGCCTAAACTTTGTATCGCCTCTGCTTGAGAAATACGGTAATAGGTAGATGCCAACACAATCGGGCCAGTATCTTGGTTTTGATTGCGATTAAAAAAGGACTGTAGCACTGATTTACTGACGCCTTTTTCCCGTTCAATCAGCTGTAAGCGCGTGGCCCCATTTTTGCGATCAATAATGCCTTCTGGCATGGCATAAAAGCGTTTTTTACCTTCTAAATTAAATTCTTTATCTTCTAAATACTCATTCTTAATATACTTTTCTCCATCCACCATGACAAAATCTTCTACATTTTCACTCTGTTTTGATTGCACTACAGTGGTAGGAATTGCTGCTTTCACAGTGACAGATTCAAGCTTAGATTTGACTGAAAATGCTTGAGCTATAGGCTCTTTAATAGGTTTTGGAGGGATAACTGAAATATGCTGCTCAGTTTTAGCGGACAAATTAGTTGGTATTTTTTTAACAGCAGTACCTAAATTATCATCCACGACAGTTAATTGCTGAACTGAAGAGACAGGGCCAAAAGCACTAGGCGCAGCGGCTTGAATACTCTGCACAGGCTGCTGTAGAGTAGCGCTTGTTGGCTTTGGCTGTTCAGATTGAGCTGTTTTACGTGGCTGGCTGTGTTGTTGCACCACCATAGGTCGACCATCTGGACCAATAATCGTATAAAACTCACCAGCATATAAAAAAGCGCTGTGCGCCAACCCCAGCGCAAGTATCGATCTACTGAATACATTCCCTTTCATTGTTTTAATTCACCTACCATCTTGTTCTATAGTTCAATCCTAGAACCGTTACTTTGGTATTTGTTTTAACATTTAATCCGGCATATGGATTTAACAATAAATTATTCACCCCCGTTTGATTGGCCAGACTACTGCTATTGGCCGGAATATTATCTCTGCTGCGTAAAAATCCGATGGATAAATCTAAATCTGTATCAGGATCAAAGCGATAACCCAGTCCTAAACCAAACAGCTGTGCGTTATTGATGGGAATCATGGTGTTGCGTTTGTGGTCTGGAATGGCACTGGTTCGCGGCTCGTATCCTGCACGTAGTTTTAGACGATCAGTTGCGGAATACTCTAAGCCAACCCCAAAGTTCCACGGCGAGGTAAATTCTAACGGTAGTGCCAAAGAAGTTTCGCTGACATTTCCAGAGAGTAACTTGGCAATTTTTAAGACTGAAATTTGTCGGTCAAATTCAAATTTAAATTTGTCCCATGCTTTATAGTCAGTCCATCCCACATCAAAATTAATTTGTAAATCTGGAAAAATTTTATATTTTATTCCGGTCTGAAAATGAGCAGGATATTCAAAATCCATAGAAACCAAGCCCGATTCACTGGCCGGCACAGTATTGGGAAAACCCAAAATAGCCGCTAAAATTTGTCCCGTCGGCGATGACATCAGGCCTTTAATCAGCTCTTGTGGCGCTTTGGCATTATCAATATGATATTTACCTTTTAAACGCATTTTTGCCGAACTTTGATAGACCATGCCCCAGCTAAAATCCTCTGTTGGCTCCCATAAAACCCCCAAGTTATAACTGGGACTTAAGGATTGCTCCAAAGCAAGTTGCATTTGGCCAAATCGTCCAAACGGATTCATGCCTTCTTCGGTGTTACAAATACCCAAAAGTAAAATATCGGTAATAATGTCAGAGTTTTCTTTAAATGGTGTACACACCACCTCATCAATCATCCGAAGCATACCAATCAATTCATTGGGAAAACGTAAATCCGTTTTTAGGCCAATGGCTTGATAAGACATCCCCACAGAAGCACCGATGGATAATTCATCATTGACTTCATAAGCAATTGAAGGCGATAAGTAAGTGACACGCTCTAACGCAACTTGTTGCCCCATATAATTACCAGCATTGCCATTTTCTGCACCGAAACCTGCAATTAACGGGGCGTACATGGCGGTGGCAAATGCAACTTTTGAACCCGGTGGCTTATAAGCAATACCCGCAGTAGGTGCGGCCAGCGGCATACCTTCGCCTAAATCCACCATTTTTTTCAATATTGGAATATACAGACTGACGTACTCAACATCCCCATTAATCGTCCCTTTAAAATCTGTACATAAATCTGAGGATATTTCTGGACCGTCATTACACACAACCGGATCATCAGAGTACCCAAATACGTTATAGCCGGCAGGAACAGAGAACTCCCTTTGAATATCAAAGTTCGCTAAAATGCCCTGTACATCCGTCTGTAAACCTTCGATTTTAGTCAAAGCAGCTGGATTAAAATGAATGGCGCTAATTCCCGGTGGATCAGCAGTCACTGCATTACCAAGACTTAAAGAGCGAACATCAACAGATAGATTTTGACCCAATTGTGCAAAAGTCGCACTTGAACAGCCCGATAAGATAATTGCAGTAACTAACGGACGAAGTCGGATTTTATACATACGACCGCCCTCTTAGCGAAGTTTCTTACCGAAACCTAAAATATCCAATGGGAATGACAAACCTAAAGAGACATCTGGTGCATCTTCCGTTAAGCCGATGCCCACCGTTCCATTGACAATAGTTTCAGGTGAAATACGCACACCCAAGGAAATCGCCAAAGTAGAACTGGTCTGATCAGCAGGTGAATAGTTTTCTTGGCTGCTATAGGTAAACTCTGATCCCGTATTAAAGCTTTGCTGGTATGACATGGTCATAGAAACGTCATAGTTAAATGAATAGGCAAAGCCAAAAGCAAAACCGCCACTGATACCCGGCTCGAATTCATCCAAAATACGGTTACCACGGCGTTGATTGAGTCCTGTTTCTTTAAAGCCATAATTTGCAGAAACCGAAGCAAATAGCACCACTGGATCTATATATTTACGGGTACTGGCTCCTACGCCGGCAGAGTAATATCCTTTGCCTGTAGGTAAGTCATCCGCGGCATTTACTTCATAAGGACTATCACCTGTTTTAGTTGAAACATTCCCAAAGAGAATTAGGGGTAAGCGACCAGCTTTTAAAGGAAAGGGTTCCCAGCGCGCGCCAAAAGAGATATCGCCTAGGCCAGCCGTGGAAGTATCTTTTAATAAATCCGTTTTTGCCACTAAAGGAAGTGATGCGGTAAAGGTTAAGTTATCAAGCACACCGTATTGTGCAGTAAAGCTATTGGTAAGCGAGTGAGTTGCATTTTCTTGTACCCGCAGTTGATAGAGCTGACCTTTGGCCATCTCAGCATCAATTTGTGTATCACGATAATAGGTATAATCAATATCATAAAATGATGAAATATCACCTTTTTTAATTAAGGAGTATTGTCGCTCATTGGAGGTAAAGACTTCTTGTAAATTGGCTTCTTTACTGGCGTCGCCGTCTTGTTGTTGCAAGGCGGAGGAGGCTTGCGAGCGCTGCTCATCTACAGGCTTTTCTATTGCGGCAGTGGATACATTTTGTGCATTTACTGCCTGAGCATCCTCACGTATCTGTTTTTGTGCTTCAACGCCCATGGATTGATTGGTCAGTGCTGGAGTTGCTGACTCCACCTCATCTACAGTCTCATATTCCCCTAATGCTGGCGCTTCTGCTGCGTATACCACCCCTACTGCCATTTGAATACTCAAAGCCAATAAAGTTTTGTTCATCCATTTACGGTTCATATTCCATCTCACCATTTTTATTTTTTTAATCTGTTGTTTATTAAATACTATTTACTTTTGTAATAGAGCCGTAAAAAATTATAGGTCGGCTTACCAAAGTTTTCTGATTCTTCATTTGAGTTTTTATCTAGACGAATCGTCGAAGCTTTATCTGCAATTTTATCGATATAGAATTGTGGATATTGCAAGTCAACGAAAGCATGGCGATTTATCGTCGCATCCTCGACATGCCTTAAGTCCTTATCATTTAAGGCCAATAAATGTTGTCTTTGTTCAGGAGCAACATTTATTAAAAAAAGTGTATTATTTTCCCAAATATCTTTAAAACGTTGCTCATCAAAACTAATATTCCCCAAGGCAGGATCAGCAACATAGACACGTCCATTTTTATAGGCCTTAAAGACAACAAAATGCTTAAAACCTGCATAAGATATAGGCACAATGGCGGGTTGGGCTTGTTTAACTAGATCTGAAAATTCTCCAGTATAGCCCCCACTTTCTAAACCTAACGCTCCCACAAAGCGTTTCATATCTAAAAGTGAAAAACTACGACGTTCAACAATTTTTTCTGTTTCACCAAACTTCAACAAGCCATTCATGGTTTGTTGTTCTGATAATTGTGTCCCCACATAACCATTTAATAAAGTGGTGAGTGCAGCAGATCCACAGCTGTAATCATATGCCTGACGCACAATGCCACGAAACTGATCTTCAACTGCTGGTTTAATTAAGACAGGCTCTCTATGCATTCGACCAAATGAATTCTGTCGTGAATCCAATGTTTCTGTGTAATAGACAGCTTCTGCTGGTTTTTTTTTAATATCAAAGGCTTCTGTGGCAAAGTAGTACATTAATGCCGAGCCTAATGCGATCTCTAACATATTTTTTAACTTTTCTAGTTATCGGCATAACACGCCTGTGTTCATTATTTTTCTAGAGTAAATACTCTACATCCGTGTAAAAGGAAGATACCCTTTTTTATTAAAAAAAACAGCTTTTTTTTAGCTTTATAAAAAAATATTCCATTATTTTTGTAAAAAAAAGCGCGTGAAATCACGCGCTTTTTTCTAAATCTAAATTAACGACCAGAAATAGTAATGATAGAACCTGGAAGATATGTGCCTGCTGCTGGACTAAAGTAAGTTTGCAGACCTTGTACTTCCATATCACCAATTGAGCCTGCTTCTCGGCTACCTAAATGGATGCCTTTCACATAAGTATCCATTGCACCTGCAGTGCTGACCATACGAATATAACCATTATTCGCGCCTTCTTTACCGACAACACTAATATTTTGTTTAATCGTGAAATCAGTAGAATTAGCATCTGCTATTTTGATACTCTCAACAAAAATCTCACCAGAAGCACGTGTAGCAGTTTTGGTTGAGTTATCTAAGATACCCAGACTTTTAATTTCAAGCCCACCTTGCATAACTGTATCCAATTTGATCATGGCACCTTGAGGCGCTGCACCCAATTGAATATTGGCATTCATTTTACCGGTTTTAATGGCTAAACCACTTAAGATCGCATTGTAGTTTGCGTCATCACCACCACGACGAATTGAGGTCGCACCTGTTGCTGGAGCTGTTTTAGAGGCTGTCACACCAATCTCACCAATATTGATATCCAAACCAGACACTTGCGCCGCAATATTGATAAATGCTGTATTGCCACCACCTGCACCAGCATCAGAATCAATCTGTAAATCAATTAAATTATTGGTAGGTAACAATGATGCATAGTTTGCACCAATCACAATACCTTTATTTTGGTTGATATCACCTGCTTTACCGTTACCTTTAATCACAATAGCGCCGGCTGTAGCAGTACCACCAAAACCTGCTTGACCTGCCACTAAACTACCAGCAGCTAGACCGTCATTATCGTGAATCAGTAGTTTTTCAATTTCAATTTTTGAAATCCCAATTCCGATGTTAATACCATCTTGACCAGTGGTTGCGCCTAATGAAGCATCATCCATTGCTTGCATTGCCATAGCATTTGCACTAATTGCCAATGAAGAAACTAAAACAAGTTTGGTAAATTTTTTCATGTTGTACTCTCCCAAGAGTATTATTTTTTTGATTGTCAACCACTCGAAATCACGTGCCATTTTTTATTTTTAGACAACAATGACTTTTTTCCTTGAGTGGCCTGTTTGCCCTACTTAAGGTATAGAGGTGTCATTTTTTGTTCAACTGCTGTTGGTCGCAATCCATATGTTACCGATAAACGGTGTTTACAACTCTTTTCATTCCACAATGCGATAGAATAGTGCTCATCTCAAGCCTTGATCCTTTGACATCGTATGAATAATTCCGTTATTTTTCAAAACCTGTTGACCGAAAATTGCCTGAGTGAGACGGAAATACTGTCGGCTTTATCGCACCTTCCGCATTTGGTTTATTTAAAAAATACGCAGCATCCTGTCATTGCTTTTTTCGCCTCTGAATACACATTAGCCCGTGGCCAAAGCATACAAAATTTCAAACGTGTATCACTTTATCAATATCAAGAAAAATCACAGGATATACAGCTTAATGATTTTTTTAATCAGCAGCCTCAAATATCCTCCACTGAATTTAGCGGTGGTTTAATTGGTTTTATCGGTTATGACTATGCCGCAAAGCAACAAATTACACTTCAAGAAAAAAATCAGCCCAGTTTATTTCTAGGAATTTACCGCAGTTACCTCAAACTCACTGCACAAGGTTGGACATTCTTTAGCGATGAAGAAGAGGCACAGCAAATTTTTCAAGTGATTGAACAGGCATTGTTTCATAAAAAAGATCGGTCTTTTTATCTTACTCAAGCCTGTCATGCGCGTTGGAATAAAGATGAATATTCACATGCTTTTAAGCAAGTTCAAGAATATATTAAAGCGGGTGATTGCTACCAAATTAATCTAACGCAAGAATTTACAGCAAAAGCTGAAGGTCAATTAATCGATATTGCAGCCGATTTTTGGTACCTAACCGATGCGCCTTACGCCGGTTATTTAAAAATTCATGATTTTGAATTATTGAGCTGTTCGCCGGAGCTATTTATCAATTTTGAAAAGAATCGGAAAATTATCACTCGCCCGATTAAAGGCACAATGCCGCGTTATAGCAATCCAGAACAAGATGAACAGGCCAAGCAGACCTTAATTCACTCTCAAAAAGATCAAGCGGAAAATGTAATGATTGTCGATCTATTGCGTAATGACTTAAGTGTTTATGCTGAAATTGGCTCGGTTAAAACTCCTAAACTTTTTGAAATTGAGTCGTTTAATCAAGTTCATCATATGGTCAGTGAGGTGAGCGCCACCCTAAAAGAGTCAATCAATCCATTTGAGATGTTGATGTCTGCGTTACCGGGTGGTTCTATTACTGGCGCGCCTAAAATTCGCGCGATGCAAATTATTGATGAACTAGAAGGTGCACCACGAGGCGCTTATTGTGGCAGTCTGGGATACTTTAATTTTGATGGCACAGGCTGTTGGAATATTTTGATTCGGTCAATTCAAAAATATCAAGATGATCTTTCAATCTGGGCCGGCGGTGGCATCACAATTGCTTCAAATTGCGATGCAGAGTATCAAGAATGTTTTGATAAGGTTGCTGCCATGCTGGATTTACTCAACACATGGCAGAAAGAAGTTTAAGCAGTAGACTACTTTTAAGCGAATAGCTTATGTTTTAAAGTATCCACTAAGCGCTGATTTTGCTCATCTGTTCCAATGGTAATTCTGAGATATTGATCAATTCGTGGCTGATTAAAATAACGCACAATAATGCCCTGCTCACGTAATTGAGTGGCCAACTCCGCAGCATCATAATCAGGATGTGAGGCAAAAATAAAATTGGCTTTTGACGGTAACACCCTAAAACCTAACTGATCGAGCGCCATGACCAAAGCCTCTCGATTGTCTATGACTTTTTGACAGTGTGCTTCAAAATACGCTTGATCCTCAAATGAGGCCACGGCTGCTGCAATGGCAAAGCGATCAATCGGATAAGAATTAAAACTATTTTTTACCGCCTCAAGTGCGGCAATCAAATGTGGCTGTGCGATGGCAAAACCGACCCGCAAGCCTGCAAGTGAACGTGATTTAGAAGTTGTCTGACAGACAACGAGGTTCTGGTATTTTTTAACCAAACTGACCGCAGATTCTGCACCAAAATCAACATAAGCTTCATCAATGACCACCACCGAATCTGGATTAGCTTTTAACACTTGCTCAATGGCCGATACGCCTAGCGCAATACTGGTGGGCGCATTCGGATTGGTCAGAATAATACCGCCATTTGGCTGTTGATAATCCTCAATGACAATTTCAAAATTATCATTCAGCGGTAAAATTTTGCTGTTTACCGCAAAAAGCTGACTATAAACCGGATAAAAACTATAGCTAATATCAGCATAGAGTAGCGGCTGATCTTGCACAAAAAAGGCTTTAAAAATATGGGCCAACACTTCATCTGAACCATTGCCCACAAAGACATTATCCACATCGACATGCTGTTGTGTGGCAATTGCTTGTTTAAGCTGTAGCGCATCTGGATCGGGGTATAAACGCAATACATTGGCTGAGTCCGCCAATACCGCTTCTACCGCTTCTACCACTTTTGGAGAAGGCGGATATGGATTTTCATTGGTATTGAGTTTCAGTAAATTATCTATTTTGGGTTGTTCACCGGGGACATACGGCTTTAACTCACGTACATCAGGACTCCAAAAACGCTTTTGTTCTGTAGTAATTGACATTTTATTTCTCTTTTTTACTCTCTTCTATTCGCTCTTTTGCTTCAAGTATCGCTTGAAACTGATGTAGACACAGACATTAAACATCTTAAAATAAGCGCACATTCATATAAGTGCGCTTAGATGATTATTCCTCTGTGCTACACAGCGTTATAGAGGATGATCGATATAGGAACCTATTATTCATATCTAAAGTGGCTTCTAGACAGTGATAAAGACTTAATCTTGATAACGATAACGCGCAGATCGTGCATGCGCATCCAAGTTTTCTTGTTGCGCCAGAATATCAGCAGTCTTGGCCAAGGTTTTTACACCGTGTTGCGAGCACATAATCAGGCTAGAACGTTTTTGAAAATCATACACACCCAGTGGCGATGAAAAACGTGCGGTTCCCGAAGTTGGTAACACATGATTTGGACCGGCACAGTAATCACCAATGGCTTCTGGAGTATAACGCCCCATAAAAATTGCCCCTGCATGACGAATATGCTCAGCCATTTCAGTGGCGTCATCTAAGCACAACTGTAAATGTTCAGGTGCGACTTGGTTAATTAAATCAATCGCTTCTTGACGATTTTTCACCAACACCAAAGCGCCACGATTGGCAATTGAAGTACGAGCAATTCCGGCCTTTGGCAAACTCAGCAAGTGTTGTTCAATGGCTTCTGCCACTGCATTGAGCAGTGATTCATCCGGAGTGATGAAAATAGCCTGTGCTACCGTGTCATGTTCTGCTTGTGACAATAGATCCATGGCCAACCATGTGGCATTATTTTTGCCTTCAGCGTAGACCAAAATTTCTGATGGTCCGGCAATCATATCAATCCCAACTTGACCAAAAACTGCACGTTTGGCCGCGGCGACAAAGCGATTGCCAGGCCCCGTGATTTTATCCACTGCGGGTACTGTTTCTGTTCCATAAGCCAAAGCAGCCACCGCTTGGGCACCGCCAATGGTAAATACGCGGCTGACGCCGGCCAAATATGCAGCGGCTAAAACCAATGCATTCAACTCACCATCGGGTGCCGGAACCACCATAATAATTTCAGCCACACCGGCCACATGGGCAGGAATGGCATTCATCAATACCGAAGATGGATAAGACGCCAAACCACCGGGTACATAAATACCCACCCGATCAAGCGCAGTAATTTTTTGACCCAAAGTATTGCCCAAGGCATCGACATAGGTCCAACCTTCTTGTTTTTGTGCTTGGTGAAACTCGCGGATACGCGTTGCGGCCAATTCTAAGGCTTGACGCACCTCAACCGTTAATCCATCAAAGGCTGTTTTTAATTGGACTTGGGTTAATTCAAGCTCGGAAAAATGATGCGCTGGATGTCGATCGAACTGCTGTGTCAGTTTAAGCACCTGTGCATCACCCTGCTGACGCACGTCAGCAATGATTTGGTCCACAGTCTTTAACAGCTCAGGGTCACTCACAGTTTCAAAGGCCAACAAGTCTGCAAAATTTTGTTTGAAGCTTTGCTCTTGAGTCGATAAACGTCGCATCAATTTACCTAAACGGTCTAAATAGGAGGACTTTAGTTTACCTTGTTTCTTAAAGTTTGTGGATATTAATCAACCTCCTATTAAAGTCATCGTACCGACCCATCAATGCTTAACCACGCTCTATAAAAATAAAAAAACCGTCCCTATTGGACGGTTTTTTTAAGTTCTCTACCGCAGCAGACTTATTTTTTATCTTCACGCTCGGCAACGGCTTTTTCAAGCTGCGCCAAGATCGGATTTAATAAGCTTTGCTTACGTTTAAAACTGGCTTTATTGACAATTAAGCGCGAAGAAACTTTGCAAATTTCTTCCAGTGCTTCCAAACCATTGGCGCGTAAAGTATTACCGGTATCGACCACATCGACAATATAATCGCCGAGGCCAACCAATGGCGCAAGCTCCATAGAACCGTAAAGTTTAATCACATCGACTTGCTCGCCTAAGCTTGCATAGTATTGACGGGTTAAATTAACGTACTTGGTGGCAATTTTTAAGCGCCCTTTTGGATGCACCATACCCACTTTACCCGCAGTCATCAGCTTACAGTTGGCAATTTTTAAATCGAGTGGCTCATACACATTCTGCGCGCCATGCTCCATCAGTACATCTTTACCGGCCACACCAAAATCTGCTGCACCATTTTCTACATACGTCGGTACATCAGAGGCACGTAGGATTAAAATACGCACCTGCTTATGCGTGGTCGGGAAAATTAACTTACGTGATTTATCTGGATCTTCCAGTAAGTTAATGCCTGCAGTTTCAAGCAACGGTAAAGTTTCTTTTAAGATACGTCCTTTGCTTAAGGCCAACGTTAAACCATGATCAAAATTGCCCATTACGTCAAAGTTTGGATCATCGTTTCGCATATCGTTCATTAATTTACTCGCTTAATTTGGGCACCTAAACCCTGTAACTTCGCTTCAATATTTTCATAACCACGATCAATATGATAAATCCGGTCAATCAATGTTTCTCCGTCTGCTGCCAAAGCTGCCAGCACCAAAGAAAATGAAGCGCGTAAATCGGTTGCCATCACTGGTGCGGCAGAAAGCTTCTCTACACCTGTGACCACAGCATCATTGCCTTCCACCTGAATATTAGCACCCATACGCGACAGCTCGGGTACGTGCATGAAACGGTTTTCAAAAATCGTTTCCGAAATGGTGGCAAAACCGCGGGCAATGGTATTGACTGCCATAATCTGTGCTTGCATGTCGGTGGGAAATTCTGGATGCGGTAAGGTTTGAAAGCTCACCGATTTTGGACGCTTGCCCAACATATCCAGTTCAATCCAATCATCGCCACAGGTAACTTCCGCACCCATTTCTTCAAATTTTTCTAAAACAGCTTCAAGTAAAGCAGGATCGGTATGCGTGGTTTTAATTTTACCACCGGTAATGGCCGCGGCAGCTAAGTAAGAACCCGTTTCAATCCGATCTGCCACTACAGCATATTCACAACCATGTAAACTTTCCACACCGGTCACAATCAAGGTATCGGTATCTAAACCTTCAATCTGTGCACCCATTTTAATCAGCATTTGCGCAAGATCGGTAATTTCCGGTTCGCGCGCTGCATTACGAATGGTGGTTACACCATCCGCTAAAACAGCAGCCATCAAAATATTTTCTGTCCCACCGACGGTGACCATATCAAAGATCACTTCGCCGCCTTTTAAGCGGCCATCGACTTTGGCATGCACGTAGCCATTTTCAACTTCAATTTCAGCCCCTAAGGCTTCTAAAGCTTTTAAATGCTGATCAACAGGACGTGACCCAATGGCACAACCGCCTGGAAGTGAAACCTGCGCACTACCATAACGTGCCAATAATGGACCCAATACCAAGATAGAGGCACGCATGGTTTTGACCAATTCATAAGGTGCGAATTGGTTATTAAGGGTTGAGGTATCTGCTTGAACCGTATCATTGGCATAAGTCATCTGAATACCTAGTCCAGCAATTAATTGCACTAGCGTATTGACGTCTTTTAAATTAGGCACATTGGTCAAAGTGGTTGGGCTATCGGCTAAAATCATGGCAGCAAGCAAAGGCAATGCTGCATTTTTTGCCCCCGAGATACGCACTTCACCTTCGAGCTTAACGCCACCCTGAATTAAAAATTTATCCATTTAGTTCTAAGCTCCGAATAAGCTTGCTTTACGCCATTCTTCTTTGGTCATTGCACGAATAGTTACCGCGTGTACTTCGCCACTGGCAATATATGAATTTAACGGAGCATACACCGTTTGTTGACGTGCTACAGGACGCTTACCTTCAAACTGTTCATCTACAATTCGAAGATCAAATTTACCGCCTTGCCCACTAACTGCAACCTCAGCCTCTGGAAAAGCAGCTTTTAAAATTTCAGTGAGCTGTTCACTATTCATCACAAAGACCTCTTATAGGACCGACGGTGTAAAAACCCGCCATTTTACTATAAATACAAAAAATAAATCATTAATCGTAAAGATTTTATCTATAAAAAAAAGAGGTTATCAACAACCTCTTTTTTGCCACCCCACACTATGCCGGCAAAGGCGAATATGCAAGCTGCATTTTACGATGTTTATGCAATTGTCTCTTTATTCTTTCGGTTAATTTTTTAATCGAGCTATACATATCATCGGCGCTGGCCTGCGCAAACATTTCAATCCCCGGTAAACGAATAATCGCTTCTGCAATATGATTATCACTGCCTTTTTTTGAATACTTATCAATTTGATGATCTTTTGAAAGCTTCACCTGCACGCTATTAATTTGATCCAAATGTTGCATCATTTCTGCAAATTTAAGTCGAATATTTTCTTCAATGGCAGGCGTGACTGTTAGGTGATGACCACGAATTGTTATTTGCATAATCCCATCCCTCATCTTTTTTTAGGATAACCCAGAACAGCTTCATTAATTTCATTGATAAAAATAATTATATATATTTCATATCAATAAAAATAAACTTCAGCATTCTTTAAGTTAAAAAGGTTTCATCATGTTGTCATAATGACGCTTTAGAATAGCCACAGTTTAAAATTTAGAGCAAGACTTTTCGTTCAGAAGATGAGGCAATATGTAACGATTCCCGATATTTCGCCACTGTACGACGGGCCACTTCAATCCCTTGTAATTTTAATAAATCGGCAATACGATTATCAGACAACGGTTTACGTGAATCTTCTTCTGCAATTAACTTTTTAATTTTGGCACGAATGGCGGTTGAAGATGCCTCGCCACCTAGCGTGGTTGCCACATGACTTGAGAAAAAATATTTTAACTCAAATAAACCACGCGGAGTCAGCATAAACTTATTGGTGGTTACACGGGATACCGTTGATTCGTGCAACTGCACCTCCTCGGCAATCTCGCGCAGTACCAATGGCTTCATACCTTCTGCACCAATCTCTAAAAATCGTTGTTGATGTTTAACAATACACCGACTGACCTTCAATAAAGTTTTATGGCGCTCATCGACACTTTTAATAAAATTTTTAGCGTCCAACATTTGGTTACGTAGATACTGATTGTCTTGACTTTGATCGGCACGCCTAATCATCTGTGCATAAAAAGAATTAATGCGTAATTTCGGCAGAATATCGGGATTTAACTCCACCTGCCACTGCGTATTTTTTTTCATCACCACAATATCGGGAATTTGATAATTGCTATTTTTATCCTCAAACTGCAAGCCCGGATGAGCCTGTAATGTTTTCAATAAATCCAGTGCCGATCTTAATTGATTTTGAGTTAAGCCTGTATGTTTAAGTAGTTTAGGTAAGTCATTGGAAATTAATAACTCAGCATGCTGCAATAAAGTCATCGCCTCATGTCGATATGTGGTTTCCAGCGGTAAATGATTTAATTGAATCAACAAACATTCTGTTAAATTACGTGAAGCCACCCCCACCGGATCCAGTTGCTGAATACGTTTTAATACCACGGCCACTTCATCATCTTCCACTTCATAGTCATCACTCCATGAAGTGATCAGCTGTTGCACAGAATTATTAATTTCTACAAGATCGAGCGCTAAAAATCCTTTGTCATCTAAAGCATCCACAATACAGTAGGCAATTAAGCGATCAACTGCTGAAAAGTTTAATAAATTAATTTGCTCCTTGACATGTTCTTTTAAACTTAAATGTCCCTGACGGTTATCTTCACGTTCTTCATACTCAGCTGCACCCAAACTGGTGGCCTGATGAATATAAATATCATCCCACTGACTATCGAGTGGCAAATCATCGGGTAAGGTCTGCGTATTCAGCTCATCGATTAAATCTTTAGGCTGATCTTCTATTAACTCTACAACAGATAGATTTTCAGTCTCCAGTTGCCCTTCTTCTTTTTCTAATAATGGATTACTGTCAAGTTGGAGTTGGATTTCTTGTTCAAGCTCTAGACTCGACAATTGCAGTAAACGAATGGCTTGCTGCAACTGCGGCGTCAAAGACAAAGAATTTGTGACTTTCAATCCCACCGATAACTTCATCTAATCCCTGCTCATTATTAATCATATTTTATAAGCAATTTCCATGCCGCTTAATAATTTTATAGCACAGTCTTATGCAAAATCCTACAAAATTAATGCAAATAAGAAATTAAGGGTAAGATTTACCTAAACAGATAAATATAAATCAGTGAGCACTTAAAAAAATCAAAATAGAGAATAAATAGGATGAAATAATGAACATATTCCATCCTATTCAATACCAAACTTACTGTAATCTAAACCAATAATCATAACTACGTAATACATTATTGATCAGTACATTGTCTAGATGCACATCATAAATGACATTTTCTTGTAGCTGGCCTGCTTTAAACTGTAGATGATTAGGCAATCCCATTCCTTGATTATTCGATGAAATCTGAGTTGGACTTTTTGACGCCCCACCACGTGGCTTAATGGTAATGATGGCTTTTGAGAAATCAACCAAAGTATTTGCAGATAAACGACTTTGATCCGCCAAAATTGAAACCGACAAATAAGCTCCTTGCTGGAAATACTGTTTTGGATAATCGCCCATTGGATAAGCAATGACGTCCTGTTTGGCAAAACCTCGAGCTGGACCGCTATAGCTTACTCTTAGTGCAGAACTTCGAATTGACTGCCCATCTACTTTCCCTGCCACCGAACCATAAGCAATTTGAGCTAGGAATGGGTTTAACAACCAACGACGATGCCCTAAACTCTCCACTCCCGTATCAATTAACCACGCTGTTAAATCATTTTGTAAAGCTGCAATGTGATTGTTATTCAGCGCTGTACCACCTTCAATATATAAATTACTTCGTTCTGCACCGGCATAACCCATCTGGCTATAGCACTTCCAACTGCTTGAAGGAGCGTGATCTAATTTCTTATTGGCGGACATAATTAATGCAGCCTGCATGACTTCTTGATCATGCTCATAATCGTAGCTTACCGAACCCAAACCATGTAATGCACGAATTAGATTTAGCCGCTTAACCATATTTTGCTTGGTCGCCTCACTTAATGTTCCCGTCTTACAATTTGCAATATTTGGCTGATCTTGATAAACAGCATCTGTAATAACGGGCTCATTCGGCAATACTGGTGGCTTAGGCACGATAGAAGGATTGGATGGTTGTGATGGCTTAATTGTGCCCGCACCATTGATATCATTTTGTACATCGCCCCCACCACATCCCAACAAAAGTGAAAAAATAACGGATAGACTGCCCCAAACTATACGCTGTCGCATTGTAATTCCCCAAAAATCAAATAAATAAAACTGGCTGGTTATAACAACTTAAACCAAAAATATCAATGAAATTAATAACTAACAAATAATATAAACTTTGAGATGTGAAATAATCGATGGTTTTAAAAATTACTGCTCAATCTATCCAAGAATGTCTAATTTGAGAATGAATAACTTTTTGAATTACAGTCTTCGTGCTATTTTTATGATGAATAAATTAAGTGAGTCACGGCTCTT
>NZ_JXBK01000001.1:883361-936291 GCF_000816495.1 Acinetobacter harbinensis | reverse complement strand
CATTCGAAATCTTAACAATCCAATCAACCTATTGATTTATCAAAGGTTTTAATTAACATCACCGCCGATGGATATGCATTATAGGTGAAAAAAATTACCATGCAACCCCCTTTTTCAACTTTAACGATCAGACGGGTATTTTTTAGGCATTTTATCTTTTTTTACGACATGTTTTGGCAAAATTTGTTTTAATACCCGCAGTCAAAGACCTGTTAATATATTTTCATTACGTATTTTGAGCTTTAAGCATCGGCTTATTCCAAGGCTCTAGGATTTTTTATGCGCCACTTTCATTATATTTGGGCTAGCCTATTAACTGTGGGATTCATTTCTCCAGTGTTTGCAAATGACTCAATGGATCGCTCTGAAGCCGCCTCTACAGATACTGCACAAACATCTGCTTTAGAAGATAACAGTGTAACCGCGCCACGTGCTCGCCTTGAAGGCTTAAAAGAATTAAAAAAAGAGCTAAAAGGTGTTACCGCCAAGGACTTAAAAGTAAATGCCAATGCCACACAACCTGAGAGTGAAAAAGATCCACTACAACCCCTAAATAGACAAATTTTTGCCTTTAATGATGTACTCGATCGCAATATTGCCCGCCCTTTAGCTGTGCAATATAAAGAAAAATTACCTTCAGATGTTCGTGGCTCATATCGCTTATTTCGTAAAAATTTAGGTGAACCTTGGAATGCGGTCAATCAACTCGTACAAGGTCGGCCGCTTCGTGCCGCAAAATCCTTAGGTCGTTTCACGGTGAATACCATCACCACATTGGGTTTTGCAGATCCTGCTCAGCGCATAGGTTTATCCTCTGAAGAAGAAAATTTCGGCACCACTTTGGGCTATTATGGCGTGCCTTCTGGAGCCTATGTGGTGCTGCCAATTTTAGGACCGAGCACTTTAAGAGACACCTTAGGCTTAGCGGTAGACAGTCAGGCTCGCCCACAGAAATATCTATTAGATGATCAAGATGGTCTGTATTGGGGGGAACAATTGTTACGTGCTGTAGATACACGTGCGCAAATTTTAGATATCGAAGATGTCTTACAAGGCGATAAATATGCCGCTATTCGCGATATTTATTTACAGCGTAAAAATTTCGCCATTGCAGAAAAAAAAGGGCTAGAATCTGAAAATATGTTTATTGACGATCTGGACAATGACATCTCAGATGAAGAGGCTGAACCATCCAAATAAGCCGCTTTCTTGATACACGCGATGATCAGTTTGGCTTGCGTCGTTCTTGATCATTGCAGGGTTATCTTGCGCTATACCTTTTATCACCTTAAGGATCACCCCACTTCTTTATGTATTTCATTCAACCGACTCGCGATATTCCTTATCTGGAACAGGTCATTAATACACTGCCCTGCGTGCAAATGATTCACATTGATGATATTGATTTATATGATCCAACTATTTTAGCAATTGCCGATGTACAGGATTATTTAACCCATCAATGGTCACTTCCGACTTTGGTTTTGGCTTTCGAGAATGAAGGCACAGCCTTGGCACAGGCGTGGGAGTTGGGCGCTTTAGCAGGTTGGGTGTGGAATAAATTACCCAGTGATCCTGAAGCTTCGTTACGTAAAATTGATGCCAAATATAAACGCAATCAGGACAGTCGTGATTTGCCTTCTGCCGCGCATTTACAGCAATGTTTATTACCCAATCCGATTGAGCTAATCAATTATAAAGTAGAGACCTTGTTTCAACCTTCTGCGTATTTATCGGGAGATTGGTATGATTATTGGAAAATCAGCGATAAAGAGCTCATGTTTTATTTGGCTGATGTTTCAGGACATGGCGTTACCAGCAGTTTATTGACCTCTTGGATGGCAGCTTTTCATGGACGTGCGAAAACACCGCGTGAGTTAATTAAAAAGCTGAATGGCATGTTGGTACAAGAAAATATTGAAAAACACATCACCATGATTGCAGGGGTTTTAAATCTAGAGACGCATCAGTTACGTTGGTCGAGTGCCGGACACTATCCTCCTGCGATTATCTTTGAACCGAACCAAGCCCCTAAAATTTTGAATACCAGCAGCTTCCCTTTGGGTTTAACGGAAGATTTAGAGGTTGAAGAGTTTGAATGCGTGCTGAATCGTCATGCACGGTTTATTATTTGTTCAGACGGTGCTTTAGAACCTTTTGATGGTGGACTCAATGAACAATTTGAACAATTGCTGTTTCATTTACAAAATCAATCCTTCCAAGCCCCTGAACACGTGGCAGATGACATTGCCATCTTAAGTTTACACAGAATGAATTAACTACATAATCAATACGTTAACTTTCAAGTAAGCCATCTACGACTGTTGACCACTTGAGTCTAGAGTAGCGCTATGTGATAATTTTACGATCCTTCTCTGCAAATGGCATTTATATGTCAACAGGTCATGTTGAATATGCAAGCTTGAATGGAACGCATATTTTTAAGCTTATTGGCGAAGTGCGTGCCCAATCTTGTATTAGTTTAGACAAACTGCTTAGTAAAATTGAACAACAATCCAACGTTGTCGGTGCAATTGTAGATCTCGCTCAAACGACCTTTATTGATAGTACTGTATTAGGAATATTGGCAAAGCTTGGGCTAAAACTTAAGCAAATCCATCATATTCAAGCTGTTATGCTGTCTACCAATCCCGATATTACCACCTTGGCCAACAGTATGGGTTTGGGTCAGGTGTTTGTGATTTTAAATTATTGTGGTGATCCTAAAGTATGCACACGTGAATTAATGGAAGAACATATTACGCAAAACACCATGTTGACCACGGTTTTAGATGCGCACAAAACCTTGATGCGGTTGAATGAAAACAACCAAAACATGTTTGAGCCATTAGTGAAACAATTACAAAAAGAACAAGAGAGCCTTGAAAAGGTGTCACCACATAACGTCTAAACCCTCTCCCCCTCACGAGCTCTGCCCTCTATGATTTTATTTTCTGTTGTACAAATGAATTCTCAAGATGATATTGACGTCAATTTTTTGACGATTGAATCATTGCTACAACAAAGTAAAGCACAAGGTGCAGAGCTGATCGTTTTTCCTGAAAATTTTGTCTGTTTTGCGGGGGCGAAACAGCAAGAGATTGCACAGCAGTTTGAAACGATTCAACAGCGCTTAGAAAAGCTGGCCCATCAATATCAAATTTGGATTGTGGCCGGTACGCTGCCGTGCCCATTTCGTCCCGATGGTTCAAGCATTGCAGATGGCCGAGTACGCACAGCAAGTTTGTGTATTAGTCCAGATGGCACTGAAGCACGTTACGATAAGATTCATTTATTTGATGTTCAGGTCGGCGATGCGGTGGGCGGCTATCAAGAATCTAAATTCTTTGAACCCGGAACAGAACCGGTGCTGGCAAAAACGCCTTTTGGCAATATTGGCATGATGGTCTGTTATGACTTACGCTTTCCTGAACTGGCATTAATGCTTCGCGCCCAAGGTGCACATGTATTAACCGCACCCTCCGCATTCACCCATACCACGGGTCAAATGCATTGGCAATTGTTGCTGCAAGCACGCGCTATGGACAGTCAATGTCAAGTATTGGGCGCAGCGCAACAAGGATGGCATGGATCAAAGCGTCAAACATGGGGACATGCAGCCGCAACCGATAGTCGTGGACAAGTATTGGCCTGTATTGACTATGAAGGCAGTGGTCTGATTACCGTGCCGTTTGATTTGAGCGAGCAACGCAATCTACGCAGTTCCATGCCTTTAATGGCACACCGTCAACTGCTGAAGCTGTAACATAAACAGGGCGTATATCAGTTGTTTAAATAGTAACTATATAAAATTACAAAACTCCTGATTATTCTTTGTGTAAAATCCCCCACGATAACAACTTAATATAAAATTCAAAGGGATAAGAAAATGTCGTTAGAAAAAACCGTGTATACCGCAAAAGCCAAGGCAACCGGCGGCCGT
Source organism: Acinetobacter harbinensis (assembly GCF_000816495.1). Classification (GTDB taxonomy): domain Bacteria; phylum Pseudomonadota; class Gammaproteobacteria; order Pseudomonadales; family Moraxellaceae; genus Acinetobacter; species Acinetobacter harbinensis. The sequence continues at coordinate 932,348 of NZ_JXBK01000001.1, read as the reverse complement.
GATGGTCGTGCGACTTCTTCAGATGAAATTTTAGATGTAAAACTGGCCGTTCCGAAAGAAATGGGCGGCGCTGGCGGTGGCACCAACCCAGAACAGCTTTTTGCTGCTGGATATTCTGCGTGTTTCTTGGGTGCAATGAAATTTGTAGCCAACCGAGATAAACTTAAAATCACCCCAGATGCCTATATTGAAGGCGAAGTCGGTATTGGTCCGATTCCAACCGGGTTTGGGATTGAAGTTAAACTTAATATTCATTTAGAAGGTCTGCAGCAAGCTGAAGCAGAAGAATTGGTCAATGCAGCCCATATTGTTTGCCCATATTCAAATGCAACGCGCGGCAATATTGATGTCACTTTAAATGTCATTGTTTAATTCTAAAAATTAAGGGTTTAACTCAAAAAAAGGCACGCTAACTTTAGCGTGCCTTTTCTTTAATGTTGGCTTGTAATTCCTAGAGTTTACATGGATTCAAATAGCTCTGTTTAAATTGTGATTTGCCTTGTATCGGCTCTATATAATCAGCCATTAACACTAAATTTCCATGCCCATCAAAATGTGAGTGATTCTGAAAAGGGATATATTGACCATAATCAGGAATCCAGAGGTCATTAAATGACTTTTGATTCAGCTTTGCCAATTCAATTTTTTATGTGAACTTAGTTGTCGTGCAGTAATCCGATTCTTTTTATCATCACTTTCAATTAAACACTGCGTTTTAGAATCTACCGTAATGAAACTAGCTGTTGTGTCATGATGCTTTTGATCACGTGCAACAAAAGCATGCACTTGGCAAGAGTTGCCACAAGATGCAGCAACATGGTAATAATTTGCGTTGAGCTGTTCCACATTGGGTGATTTAATGCCCTCAAAGTAGATCTCTTTTTGACCATTGACCTTGCGTATCACATCACAAGACCACTCCGTTTCATCGCTGCATTGCTTATAAACTTTAAAGTCATTTGCTTGAGCAAAACTAAGATTGCTCAAACACAAGCCCACACTCAAACTGAGTAATAAGATTATTTTTTTCATTGTTATCGTCTAGATTTTAATATAAATAAAAAATGAATCAGCCTAGTCGACGGATTCATTGGTCACGCGCAGTACTTCTTCTAGGGTGGTTTTACCGGTCAAGACTTTACGTAAACCATCATCTCGAATCGAGCCCGATTGTTTACGCGCATAAGCTTCAATTTCATATTCAGCAGCATGTCCATGAATCAAACGGCGCATTTGATCATCCACAGGAACAATTTCATAAATTGCTGTTCGTCCCATAAATCCGCTATGCGAACAGTGTTCACAGCCTTGCGGTTTAGGCAACTTAAAGGCGGCACCCGCCTCTAAATGACGAAAAATATCACGTTCAAAGCTGTCTGCTTCATGCCATGTGGCACAGCGCGAACATAAAGTACGCACCAAGCGCTGCGCCACCACACCAATCAATGAACTGGCCAACAAGAAAGGTTCAATCCCCATATCTTTTAAGCGCGTCACTGCCCCAATGGCGGTATTGGTGTGCAGCGTTGAAAGCACCAAATGCCCCGTTAAAGAAGCTTGTACCGCAATTTCAGCAGTTTCTAAATCACGAATTTCCCCGACCATCACCACATCTGGATCTTGGCGTAACATGGCTTTTAAGGCGCGCGCAAAAGTCATATCGACTTTGCTATTGACCTGCGTTTGTCCAATGCCTTCCAATTGATATTCAATCGGATCTTCTGCGGTTAAAATATTTTTTGAGCCATCATTTAAGTCTGATAATGCAGCATACAACGTGGTGGTCTTCCCTGAACCGGTAGGACCAGTCACCAAAATAATACCGTGCGGACGATGTACCAGTTGGGTTAAACGCTCATAATCTGGCTGCATTAAACCCAGATGGATCATGTTTAAGCGTCCAGCTTGCTTATCCAGTAAACGCATCACCACGCGCTCACCATGCGATGACGGCAAGGTCGAAACCCGCACATCGACCTCGCGTCCGGCCAACCTTAATGACATACGACCATCTTGCGGCACGCGCTTTTCGGCAATATCAAGTTTGGCCATGACTTTAATCCGCGACACCAACAGCGGTGCCAGTTCACGGCGCGGTTGCACAATTTCACGCAGTTGCCCATCGACACGTAAGCGTACCGAGAGTTTTTTTTCAAAGGATTCAATATGAATATCCGATGCCCCCACCCGAATGGCTTCAGAGAGCAAGGCATTAATCAGTCGTACAATCGGTGCATCATCTTCTTGATCCATCAAATCTTCAGCTTCGGGCACAGAATCGGCCAAACTGAGTAAATCGGGATGATCTTCCAGTCCTGCGGCCACTTGCTGCGATTCACCGGTATCGCCGGCAAAGCTTGAGCTGAGTAATTGTTGAAATTCTTGTTCAGTACATAACTGATGTTCGGCTGGATAGGCCAAATAACGCCTTGCTTCTTGTATGGCAATTAAGGTCGTGTTGGCACGGCGTACGATAAAGACATGATTACCGTCATATCGCAGCAACACACCATGACGTTTGGCAAAACTATACGGAATTTGTAATTGTTTAAGTATTTGCATCAAGGTTTATAATGATGAATAAATTAATTTGAGTGTACTCTAAGCGTATGGCAGCGTGAAGTCTGTTTTTACTGCTAAAGCAATATAGGAAAATGCTGGTGTCTAAAAATAATATTGTGATTGAACCTGAGCATGCTCATTTAAAATGGTGGGGTGAACATCATTTTGAATTAAACCAACCCAAAACTTGGCAATTTGGTTCGTTATTATTTCGCTTAACGCGTGGTTTACAAGAGTGGCGCTTGGAGTTTCATCGCCCGAAAGTGCAATACGACTATGAACAAAAATGGCATCTGATTGAAGATGCCCATTTTGCTTTTCCACTGCCGGTGGAAGTTGAGCGCTATATGTTTAAAGCCACGCACAATAAACTGCAATTGATGCCGCGTTTAGCAAATCGTTCGGTGGTGATTAAACCGGTCGATCCCATTTATATTCCAGCCGGCCAACGCGGCACGTTATATATCAGTACCCCGCTGTGGATTGCCGGTTTCGTCGAAGGACAAAAAGACCCGCTGTTTGATATTCCGATTATTTTACCCAAAGACACGTGGTTTGGCCCGAATCATCGTAGTGGTGAGATTTGCTATGCCACCGCAGTAGATGGGCGTACTGAGTTACATCAATTAAAACCGCGTTCTTTTCGTGCAGTGACACCCATTGAGTTTCACAATATCAGTCATCAACAGTTACGTTTTGATCGTATGAATGTGCCCGTTTCAGCACTGCCTTTGTTTTATAGTGAAAGTACCGGTCGCTTATGGACCTCACAAATTAAGGTATTACAAGAAAGTGTCGATCGGCCACCGCGCATTCGCATTGAAAATCGTACCCCACCGCATGCTGGTGAAGTGATGTATGTACATCCACCCCGCGCACCTGCCAGTGCGTTATTCAATATGTTTGATTCATTTTTCTAGAGGTTCGCATGGCAGAGTCTAATATCCCCAAAGAGATCAGCGACAGTCTTAAGGGTATTTACACCAATATTAACACCGAACGCTTAAGTGAAATTTTAGTGGCGATTATCCTATCGATTATTGGATTTGTGATTGCCAGATTGGTCTCGAATGCCTTTATTCGCACCATTGGTGTGCGCTTCAATGCCCATCAAAGTTTGGTCTGGGGCCGCGGGATTTTCTATTTTATTTTCTTAATTTTTGTCATGACCAGTTTAAAAGAAGCTGGCTTTAAACTGAGTGTATTTTTGGGTGCAGCCGGTATTTTAACTGTGGCTTTGGGTTTTGCTTCACAAACCTCAGCATCTAATTTAATCAGTGGTTTATTCTTGATTGGTGAAGGCTCTTTTGAAGTGGGCGACACCATACAAATGACGCTGATTCGCGGCCACACTGTCGAGGGCGAAGTCATTTCCATTGATTTACTCTCAGTTAAATTACTCACCCAAGACAATGTCTATGTTCGCGTGCCCAATGAGCAACTCATTCGTGCACCGGTATATAACCTGTCTAAATTTCCAATCCTGCGTATTCCGATCACATTGGCAATTAACTTTCACGAAGATATTATTAAAGTGCGTGAAGTGTTACTGGATGTCGCGAACAAATATCCATTGGTCTTGGCCGATCCTAAACCTGCCGTGACGGTAACCGCATTTCGTGAATCCTCTATAGAGCTGTTGTTTGCCATTTGGTGTCATCAGGACAATTTCTTAAAAGTACGCGATGAGATGCAAGAGCGTATCCGTAATGGCTTTGTCGATAATCAAATTGAAATTCCGGTTCCGAAAATGGGTTTTGTCGATCGCCCTGCGGCAATGCAGCCTTTAACTGATGATGATCTTGATCAATACGCCAATGCCAAAGAACTGAAACGAGAAAGTCATCCAAAATAGCGCATCACTGCTTTTAAAGGGTAATAGATGGGGCCTAAAAAGCGCTACAACCTAGAAACATCAGCAGCAACGCTGTAAGAAGCATAGGAATGAAACGTGACCATCTCAGCGCAGCATTCCTATGTTCTGTTTAAAAAAATACAGACTCTTGCATCGGTTAAAAGCAAAGCGAGTATTTTAAAATGCTGTTAGCTTCAGCCTAACTTTCCGAATGTTCCGGAATGGGCGCAATATAAGCAATAATCAGCATCATAAAGCCTGCGCCCAAAAAGGAAATTACCCGCGTTAAGGTGCCAATATGCGATAAATCAAACAGCACCAGTTTTAAGGTGACCACCACCAAAATACTGCCACCCAAAATCCACACCGAACGCAATTGTTTATGACTGGCCAAACGCATGGTCATGCAGGCCAATCCGACCCACAGTAAAGTCAAACTCAGTTGTACCGTACCATCCGTCCACACCGCCAATTCATTCAATGGCGTAGCCAGATAAAGATGCAAAGCGCGCAGCAGGATATAACTGCTTAACCACAGCAAACTCAGCACCATTAAAATCGCCACGATACTTTTATCCAAACCGGACTTGACTTGCAACGACAGCATCCAAATAAAGCCGGCCAGCATGGCAATACTCACCGCATCAAAAGGATTGAGAATCGGCAGCAAATAGGCCTGAAAGGCTTGCTGACTTAACAATTGCGAACAGATGATCCACGTTGCCATCAATATTAAGCTACTGCGGGCTTGCCAAAATATTTTCCAGTCCGGATTATGCACTTGCCAATAACACCAAGCACAAAACAGCAGCGGTAAAATCACCACGCTGATATACGGCATACTCGGTAGCAGGGTTAAACTGCCCATCGCTAGACTTATTAACACGCCCAAACTCACCCATTCTTTTTCGGTGCGCACTCCCAATAGTGGACGCAGCCATAAGATGGCCAACATGATACCTGCGGCGGCAAAGCCTAGACGCTCAAAAGTAGAAGGCCATACAATAATGCCCTGCTGAGTTTGATCAATCACCAGAATTAAGGCAAAAACAAATATGGGAACCAAGCCCAACCATTTGGCAAATAACCATGATGAGCTGGCTTTACAGGCCAACATCAGCTCGTTCATCAACAGATAAGTGCCACAGACTATCAATAAGCTTAAAGTTAACTTCTGAGCATGATCAAGATGATCGAGTAATAAAATAAACAGTAAACTGGTGGCGCAGAGCATTTGTAATGCATTAAAGCTTACGGTAGCCGGACTAAGTTGCTCTCTAAAATCGGCACGGCTGTTTGAAATGAGCACCACCGCAAAATAGCTCACACATAAGCCCCAATACATCTGACGAGGAAAGTACGGCAACTCCACCCAATAGTACAAGCTGGATAAACCGGCCACAATCAACAGCCCAATGGCCAAATAACGACTAATAGATGACTTGATCCACAAGGCATAGCTGAAAATCAATAGCCCTTCTAGCGCCCAACCCAGCACACTCCACTGCTCTGGCAGCAAAATAGGCGGAATGAGCACCAAGAAAATTAGCATCAAACTGAAATAGCTTTGTGAAATTAAAGGTAAAGCTTGATTGCGTTTAGCACCTTGATATAAGCCGGCATATAAAATGGCAAACCCAAGGCTGGCCATAGCTTGCACTGTGGTCTCTTCAAAATAGATTAAATAAATAAAGATATAGGCCACAATCGGTGCACCAAAAATCAGTGCAATATCTAAAGCCGGTTTAAGTTTAAATTGGCTGAGGTCATCTTTGGCCAACAATTGACTAAAGCGAAAACTCAGCCAAATAAAGATCGCGCTGTGCAACACAATTAATAGGCTTAAGGTACTACGCTGTGATTGATCACCAACCTGAAAAGCATAGCCACCACCGATAATTACCGTGATTAAAAATGCAATTTGATTGAGGGTTTTCCATGGTCTAAGCGTACTTAAAATAGCCACCGCAAGATTAATGACCGCATAATAGGCCACCAATTCAATGGCGCTGGCATTACGAACCGGCAAGGTAAAGGGAGCGGCATAGGCAATGACCATCGCCATCAACGCCAATTCAATGGCTTGTTGTTTTAAACTTAAATACAGTGTTAACGCCATAATCAGTGCAAAAGCCAAGGCCGCCCAAGCAAATGAGGCGATCACGGCATTGTAATATGCAAAGAATAACGTCAGAAACAATACCGCTAACCCTAAGCCTTCTAAAGCCAAAGCAAAACTTCGATTTTTACTCTGTAAAGCACAACCCAAGGCCGTCACAGCAAGACTGATACTCGCCACAAGGCTGAGCTTTAACGCCAAACTCAGTTGCCAATGTTCCGTGGCAAAACGTAACAACAGCACCACGCCCACAATCAACACCACGATGGCGACTTTTAACACCGGATTGCCGTGAAAAAGCCATTGTCTAAGTTGTGCAGTTAAGCCCAACGCCTGTGTGCTGGCAACAGCGCTGGACGGATCATCCACGACAGCTGCTAGAACAGGATCAAGCACAGAATCCTGCTGAGGTAGCCTACCAACGGACGAGCGTTGCAGTTGGATTAATAAAGACTCTAAACGGCGCAGCCATCTAAATAAGAAAAAAATCCACACGGTAACCGCCAAGCCCACCACTAGATTCCAGCCCATAAGGCCGGCCACCACAGCCACAATAGACGACAGATATAATGGAACTTTAGAGGTTAAGGCCGCAGCTGCGCTATTGGTCAGCGTCATGTTTTCAAGCGGTTTTTGAATGGCATCTACATATTGCATCACGCTCATCACCAAGGCGGCAGCGCAGAGATAGCTCAATAGCGGAATCTTTAAAAACCATGCGCCGACCCCGACAATCAGCAATGTCATTAGCCAAATCATCCGGATTTCGCTCTGCCCGTTGTGCATCTTTTCTATATCTCGCTGCGGAATGATCCGATCATACAACAGCTGTGACTTTGATTTTTAAGCATTCATCAGATATTCAGTAACAGCCCCGTTGAATGATGTGGCGATATTGACGGACAAAATCACGTACAATAAGACCGTTATTTGGATTAGGAATCTTTCAATGCCACCATTTGTTTTGGTCGATGGCTCATATTTTTTATTTCGTGCATACCATGCACTGCCACCACTAACCACTTCTACTGGTTTACAGACCAACGCAATTCGTGGTGCGATCTCTGCCATTCAAAAATTGATGCGTCGTATTCAACCCAGCCATATGGCCGTGATTTTCGATACACCCGAACCGACTTTTCGCCATGCCTTGTCCGCAAGCTATAAAGGCGATCGTCCAAGTATGCCGGATGAACTTTCACAGCAAATTCCCTATTTGCACGCCCTGATTCGTGCCTTGGGCATTCCTTTGCATACCTTGCCAGGGGCAGAAGCCGATGATGTGATAGGCACACTGGCTAAACGCGCCGAAGCAGCTGGCTATCAAGTGCTGATTTCCACCGGCGATAAAGATATGGCGCAGTTGGTCAGCGATAAAGTCACCCTAGAGGACAGCTTTAAAGACAAGCCGATGGACATCAATGGTGTATTTGAGAAATTTGGCGTCTGGCCCAATCAAATGATCGACTATTTAACCTTGATGGGCGATGCATCCGATGGTATTCGCGGCGTGCCCGGCGTTGGTGCCAAGACTGCGGCCAAACTGTTGACTGAATATGGCTCAATTGGTGACATTTTAGAAAATGTCGATCAGATCAAAGGTAAAGTCGGTCAAAATATTAAAGACAATGTCGAGGGTATCGCGCTGGATCATCAATTGGCCAGTATTGTCTGCGATCTTGATATGGGACTCAGCTATGAAGATCTAAAAGTACGTGACCCGAATGTTGAACAACTGCGTCAACTGTATACCGAACTTGAATTTCGCAATCAATTACAGTCCTTGGATCATCCCAACAACCCGAATAATTCAGCCTATAAACAAAATTCTCAAGTGATTGAAAAATCGGTACACCACGCCGAAACCTCGGTCACAGCAGATCACGCGGCGCTCACCAGTGTCGATGATCAACTCGGACAAGCAACCTATCATACGGTTCTTAGTCAAGCGGACTGGGATCACCTCTTTAGCCGCTTAAGCACTGCAAAGCGTTTTGCTTTTGATACTGAAACCACCAGCTTAGATTATCGCATTGCCCAAATGGTCGGCTTTTCTGTGGCTTTTGATGCCCAAGATGCCTATTACATTCCATTGGCACATGATTATGAGGGTGCACCCGAACAACTCAATCGTGAAATTATTTTGGCGCAGATCAAACCGATTTTAGAAGATGCCACCATTGAAAAAATTGGCCATCATTTAAAATATGATGCACATATTTTACATAATCACGGCATTGAATTACGCGGTTGGTATTTCGACACCATGCTGGCCTCTTACGTTTTAAATTCGGTGGCTACCCGTCACGGTATGGACGATGTCGCGCGCTTATACTTAAGTCATTTCACTACGACCTATGAACAAGTGGCGGGTAAAGGCGTCAAACAAAAAAGTTTTAATCAAATTGAATTAGAGCAGGCAGCGCCCTATGCCGCAGAAGATGCGCATGTGACCTATCGTTTGTTTGAAGTTTTATCGAAAAAATTGGCAGAAGTTCCTGCGCTCAGTGGGATTTTGCATAATATTGAAATGCCCGTGGCGCGTGTGCTCACCGCGATGGAAGAAAATGGCATTGAACTGGATGTGAATTTTTTAGATCAGTTGAGTGTTGAGTTTTCAACTGCCATTGCCGATTTAGAACAGCAAATTACCGCATTGGCGGGGCAAAGTTTTAATGTCAGCTCACCAAAACAAGTCGGTGAAGTCTTATTTGAGACACTCGGGCTTAAAGGTGGTAAAAAAACGGCCACTGGTCAATACAGCACCAGCGAAAGTATTTTAGAAAAAATTGAGCATCCGATTAGTGCATTGATTTTAGAATATCGCGGACTTTCTAAACTCAAAAGTACCTATACCGATGGTTTACAAAAACAAGCCCATCCTGACAGCCGACGTGTACATACCAGTTATCATCAAGCACTAACAGCAACGGGGCGTTTATCTTCCACCGATCCCAATCTACAAAATATTCCAATTCGTACTGAAATTGGCCGTCAAATTCGTAAAGCCTTTGTTGCACCTGAAGGACGCGTGTTACTGGCCGCCGATTACTCACAAATTGAATTACGTTTGATGGCCCATCTGTCACAAGATGAAGCCTTGGTTCATGCCTTTAATCATGGTCAAGATGTGCATCGCCGCACCGCTGCTGAAGTTTTGGGTATTGCCTTAGACGATGTGACTCACGATCAACGTCGTCAAGCCAAAGCGGTGAACTTTGGTTTGCTATACGGCATGTCAGAATTTGGCCTGATTCGTCAACTGGGGTTTAGTCGCGCAGAATCACAAAACTATATTAAGCAATATTTTCAGCGTTATCCGGGCATTTATGAATACATGCAACGTACGCGTCAAATTGCCTTAGAACAAGGTTTTGTCGAAACAATTTTTGGGCGTCGTTTATATACCCCCGATATTGATGCTCGCAATATGATGGTGCGTAAAGGTGCCGAACGCGCCGCCATTAATGCGCCATTGCAAGGCAGCGCAGCGGATATTATTAAGATGGCGATGGTCGAAGTGGATAAAATGCTGCCCAAAGATCAGGCCAAAATGCTACTGCAAGTCCACGATGAATTGGTGTTTGAGGTGGACGCCGATATTGCCGATGAACTGGCGCTGAAATTGGCGACGGTGATGCAATCGGTGGTCAAACTTTCTGTGCCTTTAATTGTTGAAGTCGGTAAAGGGATGAATTGGGATGAAGCGCATTAATCTGCGCTTTGTGCTTATCGTAAAATAGAATGTTTAAGCCTAAAAAAAGGACTCAATCGAGTCCTTTTTTTAATCTTTATTTTTACAGGCCGGTTAACAACACCACCGCCACTTGATTCATAATGATTTCAATAATATATAAAGTTAAAAAGGCAATAATCGGTGACAGATCAATCATGCCCATATTGGGTAAAATACGGCGAAAAGGCGCCAACAATGGTTCGGCCAATTCTTGAATCACTTCAATATAAGGTGAACGCGACTGGGTAAACATTACCACCCAACTTAAGATAATGGTGGCAAAAATCAAATAGCGACAAAAACGGATCAAGTCTTGAATCATGGTGACAAAGGTGAGCATCACCAAATGAATCGGACTGTTTGGCATCGCGCCGGACAAATACATCACCCCAAAAATTTTGAGCAAATATAGAACCACGATCAAGGCCAAAGCGGCGAGATTAACGCGACCTTTACCCACCGTTGGAAAAATACGCCCAAAGACGTCTACTAATTTTGTGGCTTTAGCGGTGGACATTACCACTGGATTATATGCATTGACGGCAGCCAACTGCATAAGAAAACGGAAGAATACGAGCAAAATCGCTACGTTAATGATAATGCCAAAAATTAGCGCAGAATTTGCACCCATAGTGGAACTTTCCTAAATAAAAACGAGTTATTTGCTACTTTCACTTAGCTCTTGAGCAAGTTCTTGGCTGCGTTTTTGAGCAGCAGCCAAAGCGGCCTGAATATTTTGTGAGATTTGCGCACGATCAAACACTTCAAGTGCAGCTTGTGTCGTGCCGTTTGGCGAGGTGACATTTTTACGCAGTTCAGCAGGACTGTGGGCACTGGTGATGGCCATTTGTGCCGCGCCTAAAGCTGTTTGTAAGGTCAGTGCGGTGGCCGTTTTTTCATCCAAACCTAAATTTTTTCCCGCGCGAATCATACTTTCCATCATATAGAAAAAATATGCAGGACCCGAACCAGATACCGCGGTAACCGCATCAATTTGTGCTTCTGAATTGACCCAGAGGGTTAAACCGGTTGCAGCCAAGACTTGGCTGGCCAACGCCCGGTCATGTGCATCTACAGCATCGGTTGCATATAAGCCATGTGCGCCGGTTTGTACCAAGGCTGGGGTATTGGGCATCACCCGTACAATGCGATCGGTATCTAGTAACTTAGCGATGGTGCTAATTTCTGCACCCGCCACTATTGAGATCACCAATTTGCCTTGTAGCAGACCTTTTAATGGCTTTAATACGCTAGCTAAAACTTGTGGTTTCACCGCAAACAGAACAATATCCGCCTCTTGAATGGCGACTAAATTATCCTCAGTGACCTGTACCTGTTTTTCTGCCAAGCAGGCACGCATCTGTTCTACCGGATCAGAAACTGTAATACGGTTGGGCGCCAAACCACGTGAAATTAGCCCACCAATTAAGGCTTGGGCCATATTACCACCACCGATAAAACCAATATTACAATTTAACGCTGTATCCATGTATGCCACTCGACTGAGATTTATTCGCTAAGAACTCAAATTCGGTTGCCATCCTCCGACTTCACAATAGTCCGATTGCGCCAACCAAAACCCTTTCGGGGTAAAGACGCCAAGCATAACATTATCTATGCTTAATATTTGAATTGTATAACGCTGCCAAGGAAAAATTTGTGCTTCTTGTAACGCCTTTTTCAGCGGCCATGCGCCAACACGCGCATATAAATGTATTTTTTCGCCGCCTTGACGTTGCGTGACATTTAACACTTTTCCCAACAAACAGTGAGACAAGCCGATCTGCGCCGGTGCCACTTGATAGCTGCCTGATAACAGATTAATTTTTTGATTTAAGCTCAATTGCAGATGCACCACTGTAGCGGCTGATTGATTTTTTTCTGCCAAATACTCAGCTGCACTTAAGCGAAAAAGCTGCTGCTGATAGCGAACATAGTAATATTGATTCCAGTGCAATGCCGCTTGAGCATCTATTTTTGCATGGATAACTTCATTGAACAGGCGTTGTACCATCTCAAAATGAGGCCGATAGCTGTCTTGCCCTTTCATCCACGCCGACAACAGTTGCCGTTGCCGCGCAGCAGACAATTGCGCGAATACCTGCAAATCCAACACTCCATCTGAGCCACAAGCGCTTAAATCTTGCGCCAACACCTGCTGTAAAATATCATCGGCATCTTGCATTAAATAACTGGTTCGAGCGAATGCCTGTTGCATTTTTGCATAGCGACTTTGCAAAAGTGGCCACAATTCACGGCGACACCATGCTCGATCATAATGGGTATCTAAATTACTGGGATCTTCAATATGCTCGACCTTCAGCTGCGTGGCCCATTGGCAAATTTGTTCACGCGAAACATCTAATAGCGGTCGCCAAATGCTCAATTGCCCACGAACATCCAAGATTTTCATGGCGCTTAAACCGGCAACACCGGCACCCGATAGCAGCCGTAAGATTAAAGTTTCCGCTTGATCTTGTTGATGATGCGCCAGCACTAAAATCTCATGCGCTTGTCGATGTTTTAAGTAGGCTTGATAACGTGCTTCGCGTGCTTGCTGTTCTAAATTTCCAGATTGCACGTCGACTTTTTCAATCACACAATCAATACCACGTGCAGCACATTGCGCAGAGACAAACGCTCCCCATGCGGCACTGCTGTCTTGTAATTGATGATCAATATAGATGGCACGGATTTTTTGCGGATACAGTGCGGACAGGACATGCAGCAGCAGCATGGAATCCATGCCCCCACTACAGCCAATTAACAAAGTGCTTTCTGGGGGAAAGCACTGCATTTGTTTTAAGACGCGAGTCCTAAATTGTCGCTGCCAAACTTCATTAAACGTTGGTAACGTGCTTCGCATCTCTCATTCGCATCCATTGGTTGCAACTCTGCTAACACCTGTTGCAACACTTCTTTAAGATCTTGCATGACTTGGTCAGGCTGTAAATGTGCACCCTCACCTTCATCCACGACATGTTCCACAATACCCATTTTTTTCAGCTTATCTGCCGTCAAAGATAACGCTTCACTGGCTTGTTCTGCTTTGTCTGCCGTTTTCCATAAAATGGAGGCACAACCTTCAGGCGAAATCACCGAATAAATACTGTGAGACAGCATAATCACCCGATCTGCCACACCAATTCCTAAGGCACCACCGGAACCGCCTTCGCCCAATATGGTGGCAATGACTGGTACTTTTAAACTGGAAAGTTGAGCAAGACTGGTGGCAATGGCTTCTGCCTGACCACGTTCTTCTGCACCAACCCCCGGATAAGCACCCATGGTATCAATAAAGGTAAATACCGGTAGATTAAAACGTTCAGCCATATTCAGTAAACGCTGGGATTTACGATAGCCTTCAGGATTACTCATACCAAAATTATGCTGTAATTTTTCTCGTGTGCTGCGGCCACGGTGTTGGCCAACAATCATGACAGGCTGACCATTAAAACGTGCCAAACCGCCAATCATGGCACCATCATCACCAAATACTCGATCGCCATGTAAAGCATCGAATTCAGTGAAAATTTCACCGACATAGTCCAAGAACTGCGGACGTTCAGGATGACGAGCAATTTGAACGGTTGTCCATGCTTTAGATTGAGCGGCTTTGTTTTTCATGGGTCGACCCTTATCCCTCAATTAACAATCAATTGTTAACCAATTACTTATGAATAGATAAATTGTTCCGACTGAATATTTAATTCAATATCCCAATGCTTAAACTGCAGTTGTTCATCATGCAGATCTGCCACAAGCAAAGGCCATTGTTTGGCATCGCCAGAAACACTAAGCTGCCATTGTTGCGCATTGGCCACCGTTAATTCAATGGCAGGAAGCATCTCATCACTGCGACTATGGTTAAGCAAAACAGCCAGACGTAGCAATAGACTTAAGTAAACTAATTTGCTACCTCCAACCTTCATCACATCCACGCGGCTGTCACTGCGTAACTTACGACGATGATGCGCCACCAAATGCGAAAGATGATTTTGATCAATTTGGGAGAAGCCAGCAATGTCTGAATGTTGCAACAAATATGCCCCATGACGATGATAACCACCATGGCTAATGGCCAAACCAATCTCATGTAAATAGGCGGCTCGGCGTAGCAAATCACTATCTTCACTATTTAAATTCAGTGACTTAGCCACACCCTCAAACAAGTGCTGCGCGGTTTTAACCACACGCTCAGCTTGTTTAGGATCTGCGTTGTAGCGCCCCATTAAGGCTTGCACACTGCGGTCACGAATATCTTCGTGCTGAAAACGCCCCAGCAAGTCATACATCACGCCTTCGCGTAACGCACCATCGGAATAGACCAACTGATCCAATTCCAACACATCAAACACCGCATATAAAATGGCTACGCCGGCTGGCAAAACTGCTCGACGATCTTCTTTGAGACCATCAAAATCTACTTCAGAGATATGTTTAAATTTAAGCAATTTTTCTTTGAGTTTCTCTAAACCTTCACGGGTTAAGTTTTCTTTTTCATCACTCCAGCCCATATTCACGGTAATTTGGCGACAGGCTTTAATGGTACCACTAGAACCGACTACCGTATCCCAACCGGCTGCTTTATAGGTATTGGCTACGCCAGAAAGTTCTTTACGTGCAGCGACGACGGCTTTATCAAAGTTTTTCTGATTAATTTGACCATCGCCAAAATAAGCACTGGTAAAAGCCACACAACCCATTTGTAGGGATTCAGTATGAATCGGCTCAAACTCTTCACCAATAATCAGCTCGGTGGAACCACCACCAATATCCACCACCAAACGACGGCCACTATTGGCCATGGTATGTGATACGCCTAAATAAATGAGACGCGCTTCTTCACGACCGGCAATAATTTCAATCGGTTTGGGTAGAATTTCGGCGGCTCTTTGAATAAATTCTTGTCCATTTTTAGCCTGACGTAAAGCATTGGTGGCGACAATTCGCATACGCGTCGGCTGTACCGAACTTAAACGTCCCACAAAACGTGCCAAACACGCTAAGCCGCGTTGCTGCGCCGCTTCGGTTAAATTTTTATTTTCATCTAGACCAGCCGCCAACTGAACCTTTTCTGACATTGAGGCCACTTTCTTAACTTCACCATGATCTACACGGGCAATCGCCAGATGAAAGCTGTTCGACCCCATATCGATGGCAGCAAGTAACTCTTCATCAATCAAAAAATCAGACATGATTCAAACAAACCTATAAGAATTGTGCTTAGAGTAATTCACATACTTATAATTGAAAAGTCATTTGTCAGTGCAAATGCAGGAGTTTTGCACTTTCTATATCTGCAATTGCACTACACGATGCTCATTATCGTCAGCATCAATTAGACAAAGCACACAGAATGTTTGAAAATTTACATATCGCAGTACATAGTTAAATGCGGCTATGTAATACTTATTGCCATAAAACTATCTTACTTAAAATCTTATTTGGAGCTTATCCATGTCTGCTAATATCGTAAACACCACTGATGCAAACTTTGAAGCTGACGTTTTACAATCTGACGTGCCTGTACTGGTCGATTTTTGGGCAGGCTGGTGCGCACCATGTAAAGCGATTGCGCCAGTACTTGAAGTCCTGTCGACTGAATTTGAAGGCAAAGTTAAAATTGTTAAAGTTGACGTAACCACGTGTGAAGCGACTGCGGTAAACTACAACATTCGTAACATTCCTGCGCTGTTGATGTTTAAAAATGGCGAAGTGGTCGGACAACAAGTCGGTGCAGCACCTAAATCGAAATTAACTGCTTTTATTGAAGAAAATATCTAAGCTGAGCCTAAGCACTCAATTGAGGCAGATAGAATGCTCTCTTGGTGCATGGTTTTAAGCCATTTAAATACGCTGTCTTAAGATGGCGTATTTTTTTGCTCTATAAATTGACAAACAGCCGATTACCTCTTATATTGCATATTCAAGGAATCAAGGATTTTCAATCCAGCATTTTCTTAAAAGACACAACACATAAGATCGCCGCTCGGCAATAGAAATTGTTTTTACACTTTTTTTCTTCTCAACAATGTATCAGACCTCTGAATTGTTATTGTGCAAATACAATTGCGTTACTTTTATTGCCTGCAAGCGGCTGAATGTTGCTCCCTTTCCTCATCTGTATTCCAGAATTTTGATCCTATCTGACCACCTATGAATTTAACTGAACTCAAGAAAAAACCGATTGGCGAACTCATCAAGATTGCTGAGTTTATGGGCCTAGAAGGAATGGCGCGTAACCGCAAGCAAGACATCATTTTTGCCATCTTAAAACGCCATGCAATGAATGGCGAAGAAATTTTTGGTGATGGTGTTCTTGAAATTCTGTCTGATGGTTTTGGTTTCCTACGCTCTGCATCAGGCTCTTACCTTGCAGGCCCAGATGACATTTACGTCAGCCCATCTCAAATTCGTCGTTTTAACTTACGTACTGGCGACACCATTACTGGTACCATTCGCCCACCTAAAGAAGGCGAACGTTATTTTGCCTTATTAAAAGTTAATCAAATTAACTATGACACCCCTGAAAACTCACGTAATAAAATTTTATTTGAAAACCTCACGCCATTGTTCCCAACCGAACAATTGATTATGGAAGTGGGTAACGGCACCACTGAAGATTTAACTTCACGTGTAGTCGACTTGGTTGCCCCAATTGGTAAAGGTCAGCGTTCAATTATTGTTGCGCCGCCTAAAGCCGGTAAAACCATGTTATTACAAACCATTGCCCAGTCAATTGTGCGTAACAATCCTGAAGTCTTTTTAATTGTTTTACTGATTGACGAACGTCCTGAAGAAGTGACCGAGATGGAACGTACCGTTCGCGGTGAAGTGATCGCCTCTACGTTTGATGAAGCACCAGCTCGTCACGTTCAAGTGGCTGAAATGGTGATTGAAAAAGCCAAACGTTTGGTTGAACATCGTAAAGATGTGGTGATTTTACTCGACTCAATTACCCGTTTGGCGCGTGCCTACAACACCGTGATTCCCTCTTCAGGTAAAGTCTTGACCGGTGGTCTAGATGCGCATGCGTTAGAGCGTCCAAAACGTTTCTTTGGTGCAGCACGTAACATTGAAGAAGGCGGATCATTAACCATTATCTCGACGGCTTTAATTGAAACCGGCAGTAAAATGGACGATGTCATCTACGAAGAGTTTAAAGGTACCGGTAACCAAGAAATTACCCTTGATCGTCGCATTTCTGAAAAACGTGTCTTCCCTGCGATGAATATTAAAAAATCCGGTACACGCCGCGAAGAACGTTTGATGAGCGAAGATAACTTACGTAAAGTTTGGATTCTACGTAAATTATTACATCCAATGGATGAGTTGGCAGCGATGGAATTTTTACTTGATCGTATGAAAGAAACCAAGACCAATGATGATTTCTTTGATCAAATGAAGCGTAAAGCCACCAGCTAAATTGCGTTAATCAATATTTTTTATCAAAAGGCTATCTATAACGATAGCCTTTTTATTTGGTTGACTTTAATTACATAAAATTACAATCAACCTTTTGGTTTGTAATTTTTTATGCAAGTTTATGATTATTAAAAATAACCTATAAAAAAACCTATAGTTTTTAGTAAGTTATTTAGTACTTATCCAATATAAATCACGCTATTGATTGTTATTTTCTGTTAAGAATATGCGTAATTCAGCTCATTTTCGACATTTTTCGTCTCTTGCCCAGTAGTAATTCAAAATGCGCAGTGATAGCATATTCGCAGACCAGTTAGACTGCCTCTGCATTGTTACTGCCTAACAAATTTTAGGAAGAATAAGAGCACTCAACAGGCTAACAAAGGTTTCTTTTAATCTCATATTTTAGAGAGTGATGCCATGTTATTCAAAAAAATCGCTATTGCTGCTGCAGTTGCCACTACTTTAGCTTTCGTTGGTTGTGCTAAAAAAGCTGAAGACGCTGCTGCTGATGCTAACGTTGCTGCATCTGAAGCTGTAGAAGCTTCTGCTGAAGCTGAAGCTGCTGCTTCTGCTGCGACTGTTGATGCTGCTCCTGCTGCTGAAGCTGCTGCATCTGAAGCTGCTGATTCTGCGGCTGTAGCTGTTGATGCTGCTGCTGAAGCTACTGCTGCTTCTGAAGCAACTCCTGCTCAATAATCCTAACGGATTATGAAGTAAAAAAAGAGAGCCATTGGCTCTCTTTTTTTACAGCTAAAATAAGCTAAATCTAAACAATTGGATATCTATCTTCATTTAAACTACATAGCGCCCCTTTAGAGCAATCTATGCTGACTAGCAACTTATTGAATATTCTATTCATCTATAATAAAAATTTAAAATAAAAAAAGCAGATCAATCGATCTGCTCATTTCCTACGCGCTGGCGGAACTTCTGCCCTGCACGGAATGTGACTACACGGCGTGCCGAAATTGGAATCTCTTCACCCGTTTTCGGATTTCGACCCGGTCGTTGACGCTTATCACGCAACTCAAAGTTACCAAAACCCGAAAGTTTAACTTGCTCACCCGAGATGAGCGCTTGGCTGATCTCATCGAAGAACAACTCGACCATTTGTTTCGCTTCACGACGGTTTAAACTCGTAAGCTCACTTAAATGATCAGCCATCTCTGCTTTTGTTAATGCTGTCATGAGGCCCTCAATGTCGCCTGATAAGTGTTTTGCAACACTTCGATTATTTGATCCATACCGGATTTAATTTCAGCGTCTTCTAGTGTACGGGATGGATGTTGCCATAACAAAGCAAATGCCAATGAGCGTTTACCTTGTTCTACACCTTGACCGGTATACACATCGAATAACCAAGTTGAGTCTAAGAGCGCTCCACCCGTTTGTTCGATAAGTTGCTGAATTTCGCTGACTTTAATCTTATCACTAATTAAAAGCGCAATATCACGTCTAATCGATGGAAAACGTGATAGTTGTGTAAAATTAGATACATAAGTTTGCAAAACAGCCTGTTGATCCAGTTCAGCCACCCAAGTGATGCCCAAATCCAATTCATTTTCTAAAGATGGATGTAAACGGCCCAAGTAACCAATCGATTGACCCTCAACTAAAATCTCAGCGGATTGCCCCGGATGCAACCAATCACGCTCTGAACGAACATACTCTACTTGCACGCGCGCAGCGGCTAAAATTTCTTCCACCTCACCTTTGAGATCAAAGAAATCCATCGCTTGCGTTTTTGCATGCCAAGATTCTGCGGTTTTAGCGCCCACGGCAATTAAAGCCAAAGTTGGAATTTGCTTAAGATCGTGAATATTTTGTGCATCTTGATAGTCAAAACGTAAGCCGAGTTCAAAGAAACGTACCCGATTTTGTTGACGATTTAGATTGTATTGCACACAAGGAATTAAACTAGACAACAAGGTTGAGCGCATGGCTGCCAGTTCACTTGAAATTGGGTTGGCCAACATCAAAGGATGAACCGCGGGATTGAGTTGTTTTTCTAATTTGGCATCGGCAAAACTAAAGCTGATGGCTTCTTGATAACCCAATGTCACCAATGTTTGACGTAATTGGGGCAATTCAAACTGATCTTGATGCTTGGCCAGCATTACATCCATCACCGGCAAACTAATTTGAATGTTGTCATAGCCGTCAATACGTGCCACTTCTTCAATCAAGTCTTGGTAAATGGCCATGTCGTAACGATGCGATGGCGGAACAACATGCCACTCACCGGTCGCCGTTACCGTCACAATACAGCCTAAACGTTGTAGTGCATCAGCAATAAACTCACCAGCAATGGCATAACCCAACAATTGATCAACTTGAGCTTGCTTAAGCGTAATGGCATCACGTTGTGGCAAGCGCGCCAAATCCTCAACCACGGTAATCGGGCCAAAGTCACCGCCGGCCAATTCAGAGATCAACTGTGAAGCCCGATTCATAGCCAACAGTGGCAATTCAAAATCAACACCACGTTCGTAACGCTGAGAGGCATCGGTATGCAAACCATAACGGCGCGCACGACCGGCAATGGCAAGGGGTGCAAAGAAAGCAGATTCTAAGAAAATTTCTGTGGTGCTCTCTGATACCGCTGAAGATAATCCTCCCATAATGCCGGCAATAGCCAAGACTTTTTCATCATCGGCAATGACCATGATTTCTGGGTTTAATTCTACTTCTTGCTCATTGAGTAAAACCAATTTTTCCGCAGCATGCGCTTGACGCACCTGAATCGTGCCTTGCACTTTAGCCGCATCAAATGCATGTAAAGGTTGACCCAACTCGATTAAAACGTAATTGGTAATGTCCACCAAAATACTGTGTTGGCGGATACCGGAGCGTGCCAGCGCTTGTTCCATCCATAAAGGGGTCACAGCTTTGGTATTGATGTTTTTAATGACTCGGCCTAAATAACGCGGACAACCCTCGGTGCTCACGGCCACTTTTTTCTCATCAGCAATGCTGGCAGCAACCGCTGTAATCGTCGGCAAGTTAAGCGGCAATTGATTAATCACTGCAATTTCACGTGCAATACCGCGAATACTAAAACAATCACCACGATTCGGCGTGATACTAATATCAATCACATGATCATCTAAATTAAGATAGTCACGAATATCCATACCGATGGGTGCATCAAGCGGTAGCTCTAATAAACCATCAATTTTATCAATTAAATCAATTTCTGAAGCACCGCAGAGCATGCCTTGTGATTCCACACCACGCAGCTGGCCTTTTTTAATTTTAAAATCACCCGGTAATACTGCACCGATTGTGGCCACGGGTGCTTTCATACCGACATACACATTTGGTGCGCCGCATACAATTTGCAATGGCTCAGTCGTACCGATATTTACAGTGGTTACCCGTAAACGATCCGCATCCGGATGTTGTTCTACCGTTAAGATTTCACCCACTACCACCCCAGTAAAGGGTTTGGCAGCTGGCGTCATTTCATCAACTTCTAAACCCAGCATCGTCAATTGATTGGATAAAGTATCACTGTCAATTGTGGGATTGACCCACGTGCGTAACCAATTTTCGCTAATTTTCATGTCTATAAAAACCTATCATTTCAGTATTTCAAATCTCTGTTACGCCCTGCATTTAAAAAGGCAAAATCCTGAAGCACATTCGGACAGTCGCTTGGATTTTCAGAGCGCTCAGGCAGAGATCATAAATTCGTTTAAGCAAATTGGCGTAAAAAACGCACATCATTTTGGTAGAACATACGCAAGTCATTGATGCCATAACGCAGCATGGCAAAACGCTCCACGCCTAAACCAAAGGCAAAACCGGTGTATTTTTCTGGATCAATGCCTGCAGCTTGCAGTACATTCGGATGCACCATCCCGCAGCCTAAAACTTCTAACCAACGACCGCGTTCATCCATAATATCCACTTCCGCACTCGGTTCAGTGAATGGAAAATAAGAGGGACGGAAACGAACCGTTAATTCATCTTCGAAGAATTCATTTAACAGATTAATCAACAAACCTTTGAGTTCTGCAAAGCTGGTCTTTTCAGCCACATACAACCCTTCAATTTGATGAAACATCGGTGAATGGGTTTGATCGGAATCGCAGCGATAAACACGTCCCGGACAGACAATACGAATAGGCGGTTGACTGGTTTCCATGGTACGAATCTGCACACCAGAGGTATGTGTACGCAGCAAATGGTTGACATCAAAATAAAAAGTATCGTGCATCGCACGGGCCGGATGGTGCCCTGGAATATTTAACGCTTCAAAGTTGTGATAATCATCTTCAACTTCAGGGCCAGTGGCCACGGTAAAGCCCGCTTTGGTAAAGAACTGACAGATGCGCTCTTGTACTTGAGTGACTGGATGAATACTGCCCACGGTTTGACCACGACCCGGTAAGGTAATATCAATCATTTCGCTGGCCAGTTTTTGTTCTAGGGCCACTTTTTGTAATTGCGCTTGGCGTGTGGTTAATGCACCGGTAATCGCTTCACGAACGGCGTGAATTTCTGCACCAAATACTTTACGTTCTTCAGGCTGCATTTTACCCAGCGCTTTGGATTGCTCGGCAAGTTGGCTTTTTTTCCCTGTAAATTGCACTCGTACTTGGTCGAGTGTAGCAAGGTCCTCTGCTGCTGCAATGGCAGCAAGCGCTTCAGTGGTCAAGGCTTCCAGTGACATATTAACTCTCAAAGCAACAATTTAAAATATAATAAAACCCGATATTCTAACAGTTTTTCAGGCCCGTGATGAAGTTCCCTATGCGCTAAAAATTAGATTGGCATCTAGATTTATAAAAAGTATAAGATAAAGCCAATATTCATGAGATCAATCACGATGGCGCTCGATCCAATTTGGAAACAACAACTTACTTTGGTGACCTATGGCAATGAGTATTTACAACAAAATTTAAGCTTTCAGCATTGGCTGAACCATTCTATTTTTAATCGGCATAGTCTAAGTTTTCGTGATCTGAGCTCACAACATTTGCTGGCACAACATTTTCAAATTTGGCTTGAAGCTCTAAAAAAACAAGGCGTGCAACGCATTAGCCTGCACAGCTCCAGCATTTTAAGTGCTGAAAAAAATCCCAATGCCAATGTGGAACTTTTACCGATTGCGCACTTTATTGTGAGCCATAAGCAACAGCAGAAAACCGCATGGATTTTGGGCAAAGAATTGGCGGAATGGTATAGCGCAGATCAAGACTATGACATCCCGAGGTCGCAACAGGCGCAAGCACGACAAGAAATCTTTTGGCGCTTTGAGCTAAGTCCTAAACTGGCCAAACAAGTAGAAGCCGATTTGCAGCCCCCAAATTGGGATGATATTCAGCTGTATACTGACAATGAATTATTTAACAGCACCTTAAGTCAAGGTTTTAATGAACCTGTACAACGCGATTCACCTTATTACGGCATTGCAGCAGAAAAAATCACTGCTGAGACAGATTCAACCTTAAGCAACAGTCAATATTTAGCGCTACTGCCAACAGACTATTCAGCCGATTATGCCCATAGCACGTTACATCGCTTAGAGGCCTTGGCCAATTATATTCAGCATAAACAGCTACAACCATACCATGCCGATGGCAGTGAATTAACTGCTGAACAACAACTCAATTTGCGGCATTTCTCTCAAAAGCTCGAGGACTTAAGCACAAAATTTATTGTTAAAGTGGCCAATCATTATAAATCTGCACAGCTCACACCTGTGGTCATGGCCAATCCTTTGGACGGTGCCTCAAATATCGCTTCAAGCGCTAAAGATTTAAAATCTCGAAAAATTGGTAGTCCGCAAAAAGTTGGGGCTTCGAATGTGATTAAACTGATTTTATTGACGATTATTATTTGTGTCTGTGCCTATTATTTTGGACTTTAATACGTTCATGAATTAAAAGGATCAATTCTAAGCATTAAAAAGGACAAGCCAGTTTATTTGTGACTTGTCCTTTTTTTATCTTCAACGCGTTAAACCTGCATTACAGCTCTAATTTTTCATGATCAGAATCTAAACCTGCCTCGCCTGTCACACTGCCTTTTAACATTTTAAACAGCTGCGTGACTTTGTTGTCTTTGATGTTCCAATATTCGGCACTGACCGCTTCCGCAATCAAAACGCGTACTGTCGGATCTTCTTTGCCATCAAACCAATTGTCCGCCCACGGATTCCACAGCTCATTAATCAGGCTTTGATCGCGACTAATTTGTGCATGCGCACTGATCGATACATAGGTACTGTCTGAGGGTTTGGCAAAAGATAAACCAATTTTATTGCGACCGGCACTGATGGCATGGGCAATGGCACTGTTATCTTTTAATAAAAAATACAGATTTTGACTTTCATTCATGCGCTCAGAATTGAGCATCGTCATCGGTTGTGAGTGTAATTCGTCGGTTTCCGTGACGTGACTGATCATGCAAAAGCGCACATCTTTCATTAAAGCCCATAATTTTTCGCGATTTTGACTATTGTTCATTATTGTTCTCCTGAGATGAAGATTGAATCCAGATCTATTTATTGAGCAAAAGTGAGACCGTTATTATTTTTCTAGAGTAGAGCGATTTTTATGCTTGCGTCGCGCTTCTTACTGAATTCATACATTTGTTCTATACAAGATACGCGCAATGCTCACAACAAATCACCAGAACAAAATAATGCGATGGATACAAAAAAGCCGCTTGATTTTTGGTATCCATCTACATGCAATCAATTTAAAAATATAAATGAGTTATTTAGAGCAGGAAATAAAATAGAGATCAAAAAACTCGCTACAGCGTATCGAGTTTCAGTTTTAAAATACCGATAATTTTTTTGGGTTAGATCAGCTTGGGCTTTTTCAGCGCGATTTTTTTCAGTACTTCTGCAACCGCAATCATCGCAAACGTTGAGGTCACCACCACGGCTGAACCATAACCGCCGCAGCGTAAGCCAGCACTTGCACAGACTTCAGCGCTGGAAAATGGATTATCAATCGAATAAACACAGGTAATGCCAAACTTTTCTTTGCTCTTTTTGCAAATGCCTTTGGCGCGCAACTGACTGCGTAATTTTGCCAACATCGGGTCTTGTTCGGTTTTGGATAAATCTGCGACGCGAATTTTAAGCGGATCTATTTTACCGCCCGCACCACCGGAGACAATCAAGGGAATTTTATTAAAACGGCAATGCAGCATTAAGGCCAATTTGGCTTTCACGTCATCAATACAATCCAGTACCACATCTGGGGGATTACTGAGCAGCTGGGCAACATTGTCAGGGGTTAAATAGTCATCGACCAGATTGATTTTCATCCGTGGATTAATGGAAGAGCAGCGCTCTGCCATGACTTCAATTTTTTCTCGGCCCAAAGTCGAGCTCATGGCCGGCAATTGACGATTAATGTTAGAGGCGGCGATCACATCCATATCGACCAAGGTCAGCTCAGCAATGCCGGTGCGCGCCAAGGCCTCCACGGCCCAAGAACCCACCCCCCCAATGCCAATCACCATCACATGACTGTGTTCATACTGAATAAAGGCCTCATCGCCATAAATTTTTTCTACTCCGGCAAAGCGGCGTTCATATTCATCATCTTGAACAAGATCGGTCATGGCTTCTTTAGCATCTCAAAAATAGCCAGCCATTTTATCAAATTCTCTCTTGCTTAAACCATCTATCTGCTCAGTCATCTGGATAAGATTGCATACATTTGAACATGCAGCGCTTTGGCATATTATTTCAGACAGCAAAAAAGAGGCCCAAGCCTCTTTTTTTAATTGAAACTCATAACGTATTATTTATTGGTAATAAAGAAATACTGACGATAATATTTTAACTCGACGATTGAATCTCGAATATCATCCATGGCCAAATGCGAAGCATTCTTTTTCAAGCCACTCATGATCTCTGGACGCCAGCGTTTTGCCAACTCTTTTACCGAAGAAACATCTAAATTACGATAATGGAAGAATTGCTCCATTTCTGGCATTAAACGGTGCAAGAAACGACGATCTTGGCAAATAGAGTTACCACACATTGGTGATGATTTTGGTGTCACCCATTTTTTTAAGAAATCTAAGGTTTGCTGTTCCGCATCTTGTGCGGTTAACTTGCTGCGGCGTACGCGCTCCACCAACCCTGATTGGCCATGTTGACGGGTGTTCCATTCATCCATCGCATTGAGCACACGATCATGCTGATGAATGGCAAGCACTGGCCCTTCCGCCAAAATATTTAGGTTATCATCTGTGACAATGGTGGCCACTTCAATAATCTGGTCGTTATCGGTATCGAGACCTGTCATTTCAAGGTCAATCCAAATTAAGCGAGTATCAGGCGTGCTGCTCATAAATGTGCAATCTTATTGGGCTTAAAAAGGGCTATAGTAGCAAATTTATTGCAACTTGGCTGTAACTCCTACCCCGCTTCATGCTATTTTTGCCATCCTTAGTGTATGGTTTTTTTTAGGATATGAATGGCTTTAATTCGTAAACGTCGTTTAACTGAACAGCAGCAACGCCGCATTCAGAAACAACAGAAAACACGTCAAGAAGAACTCGACACCTCAAGTGATTTAGAGGGCTTGGTAGTGCAGCACTACGGTCGTCAACTTGAAGTTCAAGCCCTGTCACTGCCTGATGAGCATCCGATTAAACCTGAGGTCAAAGACGGTGAACCGGATCCTTTTTGGAAACCGATTGATATCGGTAGCGTTTGGCGTTGTCATACACGTACCAACTTAGAAGCGTTGGTCACGGGCGATCGCGTTAAATGGCAAGCTGATCCGAATACCGGTTTAGGCATTATTACCGCCATTCATCCCCGACACTCGTTACTTACGCGTCCCGATCGTTATCATAAAGTCAAACCGGTGGCGGCCAATGTCAGTTTAATTGTTATTGTTTTTGCTTCATTTCCTGAAGTGGCACCCAGTCTGATTGACCGTTATATCGTAGCTTGTGCTGATGCCGATATTCCCGCCCTTTTGGTGCTCAATAAAGCCGATCTTATTCAAGAACATGACCCGATTATCAACTTGATGCAAGAATACCAAGCCTTAGGTTATGAAGTGATTCAAACTCAATCTGATGGTGATTTAACCACACTGGCAAAGCGTTTGGCCGGTGAAACCGTGGCCTTTGTCGGTCAATCGGGTGTCGGGAAAAGCTCACTGATTAATGCCATGGTGCCGGATGCTGCGCAAAAAACCAATATTATTTCAGAAAACTCAGCACTGGGTCAGCACACCACCACTTCAACGCGCTTAATTGCTTTTGGTGAAGGTGCAGCACTGATTGACTCTCCGGGAATTCGTGAGTTTGGTCTATGGCATTTAAATGCCGCCAAAGTGCAAACCGGTTTTCCCGAAATTGAAAACTTACTCGGCCATTGCCAATTTCGCAACTGTACCCATAAGCATGAAAAGCTCTGTGCACTGCGTTTGGCAGCACAATCGGGTGAAATTTTACAGCGTCGTTTAGACAGTTATTTACGTTTAACCGATGAAATTACCGAAGCACAGCAAAAAAATTGATTTTTCTTAACCCTTAGCCCTTGAAGCGGCGATTTTGATCGCCATATTTATGAGCTATACTCTACGCAATTTTAAAATTGTAAATTAGGTGACTTGTGGAACGTTGGTTGGAATTTATGGGGAATCACCCCTTTTTATTTGGAACACTTGGGGTGTTGATTGTGTTGTTCTTTGTCTTAGAAGGACAACGCAATGGTCGTAAGATTTCAGCACAATCTTTAGGCATATTAGTCAAAGCTAAAAATGCGATGTTGATTGATTTACGCGATGCAAAAGACTTTCGTGAAGGCCATATCAGTGGTAGCCGTAACATTCCATATAGCCAACTTACAAGCCATATTGAAGAGTTAAAAACCGCAGACCGTCCGTTGGTGTTCATTTGTAATCTTGGACAAATCGCAGGTACCGCTTTACAACAAGTGGGTCATACCGACAGCTATCGTTTAGACGGTGGTGTAAACAATTGGAAAGCTCAAGGCTTACCGCTCATTAAAAGCAAATAATTTGCTCGGAGATTTTCAATGGCTGAAGTAACCATTTACTCAACAAGTGTATGTCCTTATTGCGTTCGCGCCAAGCAACTGCTTGAGCGTAAAGGTGTGGCATATAAAGAAATTAACCTGTCAAAAGAAGCACCGGAAGTACGCCTTGAATTAATGCAGCGTACCAATCATCGTACCGTGCCACAAATTTTCATTAACGACCAATTTATCGGTGGTTTCGATCAACTTTATGCTCTAGAGCGTGAAGGAAAACTCAACGAACTTTTAGCTTAACCCGCTATTTAAGTCACCTCTTCATATTAAGGATTAAAGAATGAGTGAACAACAAGCTCAGCCACAATTGGCGCTAGAACGTATTTACACCAAAGATATTTCTTTTGAGGTTCCTGGGGCACAGGTCTTTACCAAAGAATGGCAGCCAGAATTAAATATTAATCTGTCCTCTTCTGCAGAAAAGATTGATGACACGCATTATGAAGTGGCATTACAGGTGGTCGTACAAGCCAACAATGCGGGTGATACTGCATTTATTGTCGATGTGACTCAATCGGGTATTTTCTTGGTTGATGGCGTAGAAGAAGAACGCCTTCCGTATATTTTAGGCGCTTATTGCCCCAATATTTTGTTCCCATTCTTACGTGAAGCCGTAAATGACATGGTGACCAAAGGCAGTTTCCCGCAATTGTTGTTAACCCCAATTAACTTTGATGCTGAATTTGAAGCCAATATGCAACGCGCGCAAGTCGCAGCTGAAGGCCAAGCTTAATCGCTTAAAGTAAAAAAAGACCGCATTTGCGGTCTTTTTTAGCTCATAAAATCAGCAAAAAATTTCTTATTCAGTATCTGCCATTAAATCAGCACTCATACCCACAGTATTAAAACCGCCATCGACATACATAATTTCACCGGTAATGCCGTTGGCCCATGGTGAACATAAGAATAATGCGGCATTGCCGACATCTTCAATGGTGACATTACGTTTCAGTGGCGCTACTTTTTCATTCAGGTCTAACATCTTACGGAAAGATTTAATTCCCGATGCCGCCAAGGTACGAATCGGCCCTGCTGAAATCGCGTTAACGCGAATTCCTTCACTGCCCAAGCTTGATGCCAAATAACGGACACCCGCCTCTAACGATGCTTTGGCCATACCCATTACGTTGTAGTTTGGCATCACACGTTCAGACCCTTGATAGGTCAATGTTAACAAGCAGCCTTGACGGACTTTAAGCAAAGGTTTGGCAGCACGCGCCATGGCAATAAAGCTATAAGCACTGATGTCATGTGCAATGTTAAAACCTTCACGGTCGGTCACATCGGTAAAGTCACCATCTAAAGTATGTGCTGGGGCAAAACCAATGGAATGCACCACACCGTCTAAACCATCCCAATGTTTGGCCAATTCGCTAAAGGTTTGCTTAATTTCAGCATCAATCGCCACATCACAAGGAAAAACCAGCGTAGAGCCAAATTGTTCAGCAAAACCATCTACACGTTTTTTTAATTTTTCATTCGGATAGGTGAACGCTAATTCTGCACCTTCACGATGTAAAGCTTGCGCAATACCAAATGCAATCGATAGCTTGCTGGCCACACCAGCAATTAAAAAGCGTTTGCCTGCCAATAGTCCTTGTGCCATGTGAATCTCACTCAATATAATTTACAAGCATAATGCCAACTCTGAAGCATTTACGACATTGCATAATGCATCTTTTTTTCAGGGCTTATGTAAAAGCGATAAAAAATGCCCTCATAATTTGAGAGCATTTTTTCATTTCAATCAAAATCGAGCTTTTAACAACTAATCATCGCCTTGTAACAAGCTGAGTAAACGTAAGAACGAATAATACATCCACACCAAGGTGGCCAATAACGCAATGCCACATAACCATTCCATGGCTTTTGGCGCACGCTCTGCGGCAGAGGTTTCAATTAAGTCGAAATCAAGAATCAGATTTAATGATGCAATCACGGCAACAAAAGCGGCAAATGCGATGCCCAACCAATTGCTTTCAAAAATATAAGGCACACTGCTGCTAAAAGCCAAACGCATGACAATTTGCACCATAAACACAATGGCAATGGCAATGGAAGCCGACAGCACCACGGCTTTAAATTTTTCCGTTGCACGAATAATTTGAAAACGATATAAGGCAAACATCACCAAGGTGGTAACAAAAGTGGCCAGTAAAGCTTGTAACGGCACACCCGGGAATTTCAATTGAAAAATAACTGAAATACCGCCTAAAAAAGCACCTTCAAACAAGGCATAAGGAATGGCCAAGAGGCGTGCTGTATTGGGTTTAAAAGTGGCCACCAGTGCCAAAACAAAACCACCGATTGCACCCACCATCGCCCCCGCATAGGCCAAGGATAAATTTAAGGTCAGGAAGCTATAAAAGAACAGTGATAAACCCACAACAGCGGCAATCACGGTCAATAGCACAGATTTTTGAATCGCACCTTGTACAGTCATGCTTTCGCCGAAGCCACTGTGCGTGTCCACTCGGGTTAAAATAGGATTGTTACTTTGCATAATCAACTCATTGTTTTTTAATTTAGATTTTTAAAAGAGTATAAACATATCTAAGGCATAGAAAATTTAGTTTTGTAGACGAAGTACATGCCTAGCTAGCCGCTCTTATCATTGTAGACTCAGCATTTTTAACCGCGCTATAGCCAGCCCCTTAACTTGATAAGAATCGGGTACAAACCAAACTGATCCTTAAAAGATACTCTAAAAAGTTTTTTTAATCTTCAAGCTGTAAAGCTTGTAGTGAATTTTGCCACAATTGTGCGGCTAAAACATCACGCTTCATCTGTAACGCCGCCGCTAAGCCGGTCAACACATGCGGTAGATTGGCCGGCGTATTACGCGTACGCGGCTGCTCAGGTTGTTGGCAGCACAATGGAGTCATATCTGGACAATCGGTCTCTAAAACCAAATGCTGCGCCCCCACCGCCTGCACCACAGTGTGTAATTTTTTGGCTTGTGGATTGGTGATTTGTCCGGTTATCCCTATTTTAAAGCCCATTTTGATCAAAGCTTTGGCTTCTTCGACACCTCCGCTAAAGGCATGTGCGATCCCGCCCAACTTAAAGCGATGCTGTTTTAAGAGCGCCAACGTTTCCGCATGTGACTTACGAATATGTAACAGTACCGGTTTATGAAAATCTTGTGCCAAGCCAAGCTGGGCAGAAAAATAATCTTGTTGTTTTTGAAAAATTTCCGGCTGCTTATGCGCTTTTAAAAAAGTATCTAAACCAATTTCACCAATCGCGACACACTCTTGATGCCTTAATAAAGCTTCTAAATCACTTAAATGCGCGCACTGATGTTGTTCGATATAAAACGGATGCAAACCCGGCGCTAAATAACTCTGTGGAGCATAGGGTAATTGATTTAAGCGCTGCTGAGTGTGCAGTAACGAGGCAAAGCGTGACTGCACAAATCCAATTAAAACCAAGCGTTCAACCCCAAGCGCTTTGGCAGCAATGGCCAAGGCGTCTCGATCAGGATCGAAATCGGCCAGATCAAAATGAGTATGCGTGTCAAATAAGCGTGGCGACATTAAGGTTGAGCGTTCGGCACAAGCGCTGCGCTGGCAGGTGCTGCGGCATCGGGCTGAGGTTGTGGTAAATACGCTGGCTTAAGGATGCTTTGCAACTGATCATAAGGCAGGGTTAAGCGCGGTAAGCCAACCACATACGGCCCGATTTCATATTCTGCATATTGCAAAATTAAGCCTTGGTTGGATAAATAGAAATTATCCGACAGACTAAATTTCCACGCCTGTTCATACTCCTCTACACTATCGGCCAATTTAGATTCAATAATCCATGCTCTAAAGGCCTCGTGCGCTTTTTGCTGTAAAGCGGCTTTTTGATTCGGAGCAATAATATCGTTTAATTTAACCTGTTTTTTCTGTTTAAGATCAAAATTATAATAACGCTGTGAAGAAGAACCATGTGCGCCACCTAAGTAACTGCTGGCATTGAGCACCACCGTTGCCAATGGCAGATCGGCATTTAAAATTCTCGGTTTGATCATTAAACTGATTTGATGATTGGCACTTAAGGCTTTGAGCTCTTTATCCAAAGCTAAAAAATTCGCCAAGTAAGGAGCAACTTTTTGTTCTAT
Source organism: Acinetobacter harbinensis (assembly GCF_000816495.1). Classification (GTDB taxonomy): domain Bacteria; phylum Pseudomonadota; class Gammaproteobacteria; order Pseudomonadales; family Moraxellaceae; genus Acinetobacter; species Acinetobacter harbinensis. The sequence continues at coordinate 900,489 of NZ_JXBK01000001.1, read as the reverse complement.
TTTTTGTTTCGGTGTTTCTACACTGGCCAAGGCCAATTGAGCTTTGCTTTGCGCTACTACCGGTTCAGAGGCTACAGCATCAGAGGCGGCTTGCTCTGCTTCAGCATTTAGATTTTGCGGGGAAACATCTAAAATCTGTGCCAATTTCTTTAGAATTTCCTCATCAATCACCTCATCAATAAAGGCCTGATTGCTGGAAAGTCGACTGATTGAAAGATCGGGACAACTGTTGCCATCACATTCAGGTAAAGCCAAGCTGAGCTTCTCACTGTCGCCAATTAACTTTAAACTGAGATCTTCTACCACAGCAGGAGTTTTAGCCACAGGCTCTTCTTTGGGTTCGGCCTGTTTGGGTTGACATGCACTTAAGGCAATGGCTGCGGCCAGCATACTGGTGGTCAAGAGGATTTTATGGTTTAGCATGGCTTGGACCTGTACCTTTTTATCAGATAAATGAATTTCGTTTCTATTCTCATGCTATAGCACAATCTCTTAAAACATATGCTGATAGACGGCTGGTTTCAAGATCTGTTGTGTTTGTTCTTTGGTTAAGTAAATATCCAATTGCGTACCATCTTGTACAATTTCATGGGTTCGATAATGCAGACCTATGCCTTCTTGATCAAAGAACCAATCGGCTTGGCCCCAATAGAGTTTTTTCGGTGCATGCTGTTTGACGGTTGCACTTTGTTGTTTTAACCATTTTTGATAGGCTTGCTGCACGATATCATTCATCTTGATTTGTTGTTTAGAGCCAACCAATTCCAACAAAGCCACGCCCTTTTGCTGTTTGCGATCGGCCACAAAAAAGTAATAACGATCCTTGACCTGAACACCTTCTTGCTGGGTATTGACTCCCAACTGCATCAACACGTATTGATTGCGTTGATAGGCAATGCGCGTATACATCGACAAGGCATAGGCTTTATTTTTTGAAAACTCAGCTTGCCATGCATCGGACTTTTTCACATAGGCGTTGATGGCTTGTTGCAAGCTCATATTTTGTTTTAGCCCAATCTGATCTTGAATGACCTGTGCTTGGCTTGTGGCAATCCAGCTGTTTAACCAACTATCTTTGGTTTGTACGGTCTGAATATTAATATCAATACAGTTTTTAGTTTCACAAAACGGTAAGGCAATTTTTGCAGCTTGCTCTTGAATGCTTAAATAAGGCAATACCTCAGCACCCTCTGCTTTAAAAATTGCTGCCACCGGATTTGCTGACGCGTTTTCTGGAGTGTCTTGTTTAGAAGCATCACAGGCACTCAGGATCAGCGCATAGACCATGATGGATGTAGCCACTATTTTGCCGTTCATGCTCGCACTCTTTTGCTAAAAATAATAAATAATCAACAGGCTTTTACAAAACAAAACAGCCTCATAAAGAAGCTGTTTTGTTTTTTCTTAATCCTTAGTGTTCACGCGTGGCACGGAATTGAATATCCGGATAGCGCTCTTGCATCAACTGTAAATTGACCCGACTCGGTGCCAAATAGGTTAAATGTCCACCGCCATCAATCGACAATTGATCATGGGCTTTTTTCTTAAATTCATTGAATTTCTTTTCATCGTCGCAGGCGACCCAGCGTACGGTATGGATGTTTACAGGCTCATACACGCAATCGACTTTGTATTCTTCTTTAAGACGATAAGCCACCACTTCAAACTGTAGTACACCCACGGCGCCCACAATCAAATCATTGCTGATTTGCGGCATAAACACCTGTGTTGCGCCTTCTTCTGACAACTCTTTTAAGCCTTTTTGCAGTTGCTTCGATTTTAACGGATCTTTTAAACGTACACGGCGGAACATTTCCGGCGCAAAGTGTGGAATACCGGTAAATTGAATATCTTCACCCGAGGTAAACGCATCGCCAATTTGAATGGTGCCATGGTTGTGTAAACCAATAATGTCACCGGGCCATGCTTCTTCAAGCTGTTCACGTTCACCCGCCAAAAAGGTCAATGCATCACTAATACGAATATCTTTACCCAAACGCACATGATTCATCTTTAAACCTTTTTCATATTTGCCTGAACAAATACGCATAAAGGCGATGCGGTCACGGTGTTTTGGATCCATATTGGCTTGAATTTTAAACACAAAACCGGTAAACATCTCTTCGGTTGCTTCAACCGTACGCTCTTTGGTCGGATGCGCTTTCGGTTCAGGCGCCCAATCAATAAAAGCATTTAACACGTGGTCGACGGCAAAGTTACCCAAAGCTGTTCCGAACAATACCGGTGTTTGTTTGCCTTGTAAAAAGAGCTCACGATCCAGCGGATCATTGGCCATTTGCACCAACTCTAAAGACTCTTCAAAGGCTGCAAAGGCCAAATCGCCAACTTTTTCACGTAGGTCGGGATAGTCATAGCCATCACGAATTTCAATCTTGGTAATGGTCGAACCAAAACCAGCTTTATATACATAAAACTTATTTTCTAACAGATTGTAAACACCAGCGAAATCACGACCTGTCCCCATTGGCCACGTCAAGGGTACGCAGCGAATCTTTAAGACATTTTCAATTTCATCTAGCAATTCAAGTGGTTCGCGAATTTCACGGTCCATTTTATTAACGAAAGAGATAATAGGTGTGTCGCGCATACGACACACTTCCATTAATTTAATGGTTCGCTCTTCGACCCCTTTTGCACCATCAATCACCATTAATGCAGAGTCTACTGCGGTTAAGGTGCGATAGGTATCTTCGGAGAAATCTTCGTGTCCGGGGGTGTCGAGTAAGTTAATGACGTGCTTATTATAAGGAAATTGCATCACTGACGTGGTAATTGAAATACCACGTTCTTTTTCCATTTCCATCCAGTCAGAAGTTGCCGAGCGGTCTGACTTGCGGCTTTTTACCATACCCGCCACCTGAATGGCTTTACCCCATAACAGCAATTTTTCTGTCATGGTGGTTTTACCCGCATCGGGGTGGGAAATAATGGCAAAAGTTCTACGCGCCTTTACCTGTTTGACTAATTCGTCTTTAAAACTCATGAAAGATACCTACTGCAGAAAGGCAGCGTAAAAAGATCAGAACTGATCAATATAAAATTTGCCGATATTGTAGCAGATCATCCAACTTTTGAAATGAACTAAACTTGATCAATCGTCACAAAGCTTATGCAAGAATCGCGATGCTTTGGATCAATAGCGCCACAGCCATCTTAAAATTTATGAGGATAAATCTATAGTCATCTTGAACTCACCCAATTGAGTACACGTACCTCAGCCCACTTTAGCGCTGCTTTAACTTCAACAATTAAAACAGTGAGATATAAAAAAACCAGTCAGAGCGTCTGACTGGTTTTTTTTAATGACGGCGTATGTGCGCTGATTTCAAACAGCTTATTGAGCCGCAGGTTTCGCGGACTGTAATTTAGAATAGTCCAACAAAACATTGGCCGATTCAGTTACAAAAGCTTCTTCTTCTGGCAAAACAGGACGTTTCGCTACTTTCATTTTTGAACGCTCTTCAATCAATGCATCAAGCGAAGCTTGGTAGCTTTCCCAGTTTGGATACGGCTTTTGCCCCATGACAGCACGGCGCTGGTTCTCAGCCTGTAGCGTTTTTTGCTCTAAGGCATTTAGCTCTGCTTTACGCAGATCAATATTCAACACCACGCGTTTTTGCTCATCGGTTTTTTTGGCAATCGCTTTACGCTGTTCCAAATATTTAAATTGCGCATCGGCAGTCACACGTTGTTGTGACATTTGTGCCAGCGGTTGCACATATTGCTGTACGACACCTTCACGCTTAAACGGCGCAGTCGGAATGGTGTCCCATTTCAACGCATTCTTGGCCTTACGTTCGCCAAAATCTTCGTTATAGATATCCACCAACTTAATATCAGGGACCACGCCTTTATTTTGCGTACTGCCACCCGTTACACGATAGAATTTACGCTGCGTTAACGTCGCTTGACCATACGCCAATGTATCCAGTTGTACTTGTGCTGTGCCCTTACCGGTGGTGGTACTGCCAATCACAATCCCGCGCTCATAGTCTTGAATGGCAGCCGAGTAAATTTCACTAGCAGACGCCGATGCCAAGTTCACCATCACGGCAAGTGGGCCAGCATAGGTTTGTGCACCGCCATCATCATCTTCAAAGACGCTGACATTGCCGTTACCGTCACGAATTTGCACCACTGGGCCAGATTTAATCACTTGACCTAACATGCGTGCGACTTCTTCTAAAGAGCCACCCGGATTATTACGTAAATCAATAATAATTCCTTCTACGTTTTTCGCAGCCAAGGCTTTTAAGGCGTTGTTGGTGTCTTCCGAGACCGAGCGATAATCCGTACCGGCGCGGCGTGCACGATAGTTCAAATAAAACGATGGGATTTCAATCACCCCAAAGCTATGTTTTTTACCATCACGTTTAATCTCTACTGTACGTGAACGCACACCCGCATCTTCTTCTTGAATCACATCACGGGTCAAACTGACCGTACGCGCTTGCCCCATAGATGCACCGGCACCGAGTAAACGCAAACTTACTTTGGTACCACGTTTACCGCGAATCAGACCGACTACTTCATTGCTTGACCAGCCAACAACGTCGACCATTTTATCGCCATCTTGTGCCACGCCAATAATACGATCACCAGATTTGATTTGACCAGATTTACTGGCCGGACCACCTTCTACAATCATTTCAATCTTGGTGTAATCTTCATTGCCGCGCTCCGGACGAATCGACACCCCGATGCCTTCTAATTGCAACGTGGTTTGACGGTTTAACTCCATTGCATCGACCGGTGGGAAGTAATTGCTATGCGGATCATAGGTCAGCAACATGGCATTTAAGGTTTTATCGAGCACATCATCGCTTTTAACACGGGTAATGCGTTCAAGCTGACGGGTATAACGCTTGGTTAGCGTCTGTACCGGTGTTAAATCTTCTGGGCTGGTTAAATCTTGTCCATTGGCCAAAGCTGGATCGGCTTTGAGGGCTTTTTGTTTGGCTGCTTCTTCTTCTTTACTAATATTTAAGTTAATCAGCTGCGACACCAACATATTTTTCCAATGCTGTTGTTGCTCAAGCGTAGATTTAAAATACGGGGCCTTTTCACGATCAGTTTCAATATAAACATTACTTTGTTTTAAATTTTGTGGCTTTTTCAATTCTGCCAACATGAAGCTATAGAACTGTTTTAAGCGCTCACGATATTGTGCATGAATCAAATACGGCCCAGACAAATCACCCGCCTTTAACGCAGCGCCAAAAGTTGCACCATAGTTCTTTTTATACGTTTCAACTTCAGGGGCTAAAAACAGTGAGTGATCGGCATCTAGACTGTCCAGATAGAAATCTAAAATTCGATTAGAGGTATCTGCATCTAATCGCATATTTAAATAATGTTGACGATCCACCAACGTCGCTAACTGGCGCGAAACCAAAGCTTGTTCTTGTGTGGGCTGAATAGATTGAGCAACGGCAACAGTATTATTTGCGGCAATGGCTTGATTCATGACGTGGGAAAAGAAAAATCCGCCAGTTGCAATTGCAACTGCACAAGCTAACGATTGAAGTTTCATAAATTATTTGTATTTCCTTGGTCTTTGACCAATATTACAGCGTCGTTTTTCAACATGAATGCAGTATATTCAAAATCTTAAACAACTTAATATGTGTATGTCGTGTAGTTTTATCATATTCTATACTGTCAAAATGTAGCAAATCATTGCAAAATTCGGGTATTGTTTTTTCTTTATAAAAATCTAACACGGACACCGATATGATTGGCGCATTGATGCTTGACATTGCTGGCACAGAACTTACTCAAGAAGATATTGAACTATTGCAAGCACCGCAAGTGGGTGGCATGATTTTATTTGCTCGAAATATACAATCACCGCAGCAAGTTCGTGCTTTAACCGATCATATGCGCCGGATACGACCAGATATTTTAATTGCCGTCGACCAAGAAGGTGGTCGAGTACAACGCTTAAAACAGGGTTTTACTGCACTGCCGGCTATGGGACGTTTGGGCGAGCTGTATGTACATAAACCAGAACAAGCACTCTGGTTGGCTGAACAATGTGGCTGGCTGATGGCAATTGAAGTGCTGGCAGTGGGTATTGATTTTAGCTTTGCCCCTGTTCTGGACTTAAATGCAGTTAGTGATGTGATTGGCGACCGTGCCTTTGCCAACAATATTCAAGATATTGTGCCTTTGGCGGCCGAGTTCTTAAACGGCATGAAACGTGCGGGCATGGCCAACACCGGCAAACATTTCCCTGGTCATGGCTCAGTCAAAGCAGATTCACACGTGGCAGCCGCGATAGATTCACGCAGTTATGAGGAAATCTATCAACAGGACATGCAAAGCTTTATTCAACTGATGCCACAGCTCGATGCCTTAATGCCTGCCCATGTGATTTATGATCAAGTCGATCCCAATCCAGCCGGTTTCTCCGCGTATTGGATTCAACACGTCTTACGCCAACAATTAAACTTTGATGGCGTGTTGTTTTCCGATGACCTGACCATGCAAGCGGCATGTGTGGTCGGTGATGCAGGTGTACGTATTCAAGTTGCACTGCAAGCCGGTTGTGATATGGGCTTGGTCTGTAACGACCGTGCAGCAGCATCTACCGCCTTGCAGGCGATTACGGATTTACCACTGCCCAATCAACAGCGTTTAGCCCGTATGCGCGGCAAAATCCCTGCTATACAGATTGGACAAAGCTTAGACTTAGGCCCCGAGTGGCATACAACTCGTGAGACAATCGAACAATTTAAGCAATCCTTTCATTAATGCGACCAAAGGAACACCTCAAGGTGTTCCTTTTTCTTTATCATCCTAAAAAATAAGGTCAAGCAAGCACTGTTTCGTACTTGAATAATAATTTTAAAATAATTTCATCACTCACTTAGTGATTAACCATCAGTTGTATATTGAAAACAAAAAAAGGTCAGGATGACATGTCACAAGCACTTTCACAGCATCGCCATATTTCATTTACGGCCCATTATACCGGCTATATTTGGTATCGCATGGGCATCTCACATGCGGTTTTTGCCACCTCAAAAGGTAAAATATTGGCCACAGTGCTGCATCCCTTAGAAAGCTGGGCAGAAAAATGTGTCGGTGGCAGTATGCGCAGCACTTTAAAACAGCGCCACCGCATGATTGATCAGCATCTAACCCAGCTCATTGAGCAACATCCAGACCTACAAGTATTGGAAATTGCCAGTGGCTTATCCCCGCGCGGCTGGAATTTTAGGCAGAAATTTCCCACCATTGAGTATCGAGAACTCGATTTACCCGATATGGCACGCATTAAAACCCAAGCACTTCAACAGCTTGATGCGCATAGTCCAGCGGTTTTATCGGTCGATTTATTTAGCACTGATTTTAAACAGGCCTTTGACGTTTTTGATCCTGCACGACCATTGGTGCTGATTAGTGAAGGCTTAATTAACTATTTTGATCCTGCTATGTTATTGCAATTGTTACAGGCGATTTGTGTGTATGGTCAGGGCTTTAAAGAACTCCATTATCTGACTGACATTTATCCAGAACCGGTTAAACACAAATTGGCCAAATTGATTTGGAGCAGCAGCAAATTACTCAAATGGATTTCAAGAAGTGCCTTTGGTTTTCATTTCACTCAGCCGCAGCAAGCACAAGATTTTTTTAAACAAGCGGGCTTTGAAAAGGTAAGCGTTGTTCAACCGCAGCAATACTTACCGCATTCCACTTTGCCTTTAAGCTTAAGCGAACAACATTTGGGCGATTTGGTCTGGATGATTCACGCGCAATTAAAAAACAGCGCCAATTGACGCTGTTTTTAATTTACCACATCTGGCTTTAGTTGATTACCTCTAAAGCAGCAGTTTCAGTGACTTGCTGCCTTTGAATATAACGCATTAAACGTTCAGCGATTTCAAAGCTGCCATGTTTAAACAAAGCATGGATTTGCGTGGCGTGCAGCTCAAAAAGCAGGCACTCTATTTTAAATGTGCCTTCTTCATCGTGTAAATGCAACGCCAAATCACGTGGATACTGCGCAGCTTGAACGGCTAAATCTGCGCTAAATTGTAATAAAAGACCAAAATAATTTAAATCGACAATCTGTGTCGCAAGCTGCACATCTAAATAACGATGACTTAATCGTGTCTGCTTGTTTTTAACCTGAATTCGCGCTTCTCCGCGGCGCTCTAAAGTCAACAACTGCGCGCGTGTCATGGCAATAATACCGTCTAATGCTTGAATCGATTGACCTTGTAAAAAGCTGGCAAACAAACTCATGGTTTCTTTACGGCGCTGTAATTGCGGCACATGGTCAGCATTGGCAATAAGAGCAAATTCCATATCGGGACATTGCAAAGCAAAACTGGCGTTTTCATACGGTAAGGTAAAACTGTCATATTGCCCACACGCCACCAGTACTTTACAGCTTGGAATAGGCACATCAGTTAAGCGCAGCAACCGATTACAGTTAATTTCATAGCGCTCTTGTTCGGTTGCAGTAAATTGTGCCATCTGTTTAAAGAACAAACGTTTTGCCGTGGCCGACATCCGCGTTTTATCCATTTTGGCATGATTGACCAAATATAAAATGACCGCTTGGCCGAATTCATCCATGCGCTGCTCTTTCATTAAATGCAAAGATTCTTCAAGCAACATGCGCCAACTTTTACGGGTTTTTTGCATTACGCCCATTAAAATCATGCGATCGAGCAATTCTGGGCGCTGCACAGCAAAACTTGAAGCCACCACCGAACCTAATGACATGCCCATCACGGAAACTTGACTTAAGTGAACACTATCTAGCCATTGTCCCAGCATTTTTGCCAAATCTGACAGCTCTAAGTGCGCGGCAGAAACGCCGGTTTGAGGGTTGCTAATTTGTTGATTGGCGCCCATGGAAGGCAAATCAATTAAAATAATCGGCCCGGCACTCAGCAATTGCTCGACACAGTATTTATAAGAGTTAAAGTTTTGAAACGCGCCACCAATAATCACTATCGGTGTGTGATGCAGCGTTTCCGGCTGAGCAATGGCCATATACTCAATTTTCCAGCCATCCAGCCAACTGCTACGCGCTGGTTGTTTAAAACTGTGTTTATGATAAAGATCAAAAAACTGATGATGCGGCTTAATTAATGGTTGCTGTGCGTCCATCTGCATCATGGAATGCATATCCCTTCCTCCATTCTTGCCTTATTGTTATTGTGCAAGAAACATAAATATAGAATCGCTGCGTACCTGCGGCTGGCTTGTTTACTTTAATTATCAGACGTCAATGTCCCTATTTTTATTTTATACAGAGGACGATTTGACAAGCAACTCATTCGCGTACCGCTTATCTAATTTTAACGTCCAAAATATTTTTAACCATAAACCACTAAAAAGTTTGCAAGATTTTTCTATCTAGATGCTTCATTGTGCTGTGCCAGACTGATACTATCGAAGGTGTAATTTTTAAGTGATCAACGCGCTATGCAAGATTCCATCGAACAATATATGCAAACGGTCGGACAACAAGCACGCCAAGCGTCGCGTGTGTTGTCTAGCGCCTCTACGCAAACAAAAAATAATGCTTTATCCGCTATTTACACGGCTTTACAAGACCGTGAAGCCGCTATTTTAGCTGCCAATCAATTGGACATGCACAAAGGTCAGCAAAACCATCTAGACAGTGCCCTGCTTGATCGCTTAGCGCTGACGCCCGCACGCTTTAAAGATATGTTACATGGCCTAAAAGATGTCATGAACTTGGTCGATCCGATTGGAGAAATTACCGATTTGGCCTATCGCCCATCCGGTATTCAACTGGGTAAAATGCGCGTGCCTTTGGGCGTGGTCGGGATGATTTATGAATCGCGCCCGAATGTTACCTTAGAGGCCGCATCCTTGGCGCTAAAATCCGGCAATGCCATTATTTTGCGTGGTGGCTCTGAAGCGTTGGCCTCCAATAGCGCAATTGCCGAGGCCATTCAGCACGGACTCAAAGTATCCGGTTTACCTGAAAACTCGGTTCAAGTAATCAATACCACAGATCGTGCTGCCGTGGGACATTTAATTACCATGGCTGAATATGTCGATGTGATCGTGCCTCGTGGCGGTAAAAGCCTGATTGAACGTGTAAGCAATGAAGCACGTATTCCGGTGATCAAACATCTTGATGGTAACTGTCACGTTTTTGTTGAAGCACAAGCTGATTTGCAAAAAGCGTTACCCATTGCCTTAAATGCCAAGACCCATCGGTATGGTGTATGCAATGCGATGGAAACCTTGTTGGTGGATGAAAAAATTGCCGAAGACTTTTTACCGAGCATGGCAGAATTATATGCAGAAAAACAAGTGGAACTGCGCGGCTGCCGCGAAACACAACGCATAGTTGGTACGAGTGTAAAACCGGCCAGTGAAGAAGATTGGTACACCGAATATTTAGGCCCAATTTTAGCCATTAAAGTGGTCAGTGGAATCAATGAAGCCATTGAGCATATTAATAAATATGGCTCGCATCATACCGATGTGATCATTACTGAAAACTTTAGCTTGGCGCGGCAGTTTTTGGCTCAAGTGGACTCAAGTTCGGTAATGATAAATGCCTCGAGTCGTTTTGCAGATGGCTTTGAATATGGATTAGGTGCTGAAATTGGTATTTCTACCGATAAGATTCATGCACGTGGTCCAGTCGGTTTAGAAGGTTTAACCTCACAAAAATGGATCGTGTTTGGGGATGGGCAAATTCGCCAATAAGCCAAACTTTCATTCAAATCTACATGTGCTGTTCAGTCTTAGGCTTAAGGCTGAACAGTGCGATATAGCTCAACTGTTTTTAATTGCCTTGAATCCTTAAATAACAAAACAATAAACATAACGGGAGCAGTCGATGTTCTATTACTTAATGATCTGCACATTTCTATTGGCGTTAATTGTATCTTTTGTGGTCATGAAAGTTTTTTCCAGCGCTATTAATCAAATTCTGGCACGAATTATTCACGACCCCATTCATGCAGCATGGGCAAAATACACTAAATTTGCCGGCATGGTGGTCGGAACCTCATCCGGAATTCGTATTTATGACATGGAAAAATACATTACGCCGCTGAGTTATAGCGACAATGACAAAAAAGTGGTGATTGAACTGACCCAAGAGCGTTGGGTGTTGGAAATTTATCGAACCATTATTGAGACATTACAAGGCTTGGCTTGGATGATGCTGCTATTTTTTATGGTGGCGTTAATTGCCTATGTGGTCGTGCGTTGGTCAGAAATAAAATACCAAAAGTAAGCATAAAACAACACGGATAAACTGCTGCATATGAATTAGCCGTGTTATGGTGTAATTTAAGACAAATAACACGCTGTTTGCTGCTCACCATTTATTTAAAAAATGAAGATCAGCAACCGATAAATTTTAATTATTATTGCCCAATGGGTCGATAGTGCTTAAGTCTAATCGGCTAAAGTCTAGCTTGGACAGAAAAAAAACACATGTTAAAACGTCAGTACAGATCCAGATTGCATCCAATCGCACTGCATGAAGATCATTACGGGCGACTTATTTCAATTAGAATGCGGGTATTAAAACGTGTCTACATCAGTATTAGTAATTAACTGCGGATCTTCATCCATTAAATATGCACTGGTTTCTGAACGCCGCGAAGCACGAATCTTTGGGTTGGCAGAAAATTTAGGCTCAGCAGAAGCACGCATCAAAGGCATTACCACAGGCGGTGCAGAGCTAGAATTGGCCATTCCGTTTGCTGACCATGAAAAAGCATTAGAAACCATTTTAGAACGTTTATCGCATTATAACCCACAGGCTATTGGTCATCGTGTGGTACATGGCGGAACGCTCACCAAAGCAGAATTACTTACCCCCGAGATTATTGAACGCATCCGCGAAGCCACACCGCTTGCGCCATTACACAATCCAGCGCATTTGGTCGGTATTGATGCCACCATGCGTTTATTTCCAGAATTACCGCAAGTGGCTGTATTTGATACGGCATTCCATCAAACCATGCCGGCACATGCTTATCGTTATGCATTGCCTAAATTCCTCTATACCGAACACAATGTACGGCGTTATGGCTTCCATGGCACCAGTCACGCTTACGTGTCTGAACGTGGTTCAGAACTTGCCGGCAGTTATAAACAAGGCGGTTGGCTGACGGCGCACTTAGGTAACGGTAGCTCAACTTGCGCGATTTGGAATGGTGAGAGTGTAGATACCTCAATGGGGCTGACGCCACTTGAAGGCGTGGTTATGGGCACTCGTAGTGGTGATGTCGATCCAAGTATTCATAGTTTCTTGGCCAGCAATTTAGGTTGGGATATCTATAAAATTGATAAAATGCTGAATAACCAAAGTGGTTTATTGGGCTTATCTGATTTATCCAATGACATGCGTACACTGATTGAAGCCTCTGAACAAGGCAATGAAGATGCCACTATTGCCATTGAAGTCTTCTGCTATCGTTTGGCCAAATCTTTGGCGGCGCTCAGCTGTGGCTTACCACATCTTGACGGTTTATTCTTTACGGGCGGGATTGGTGAAAATTCAGCCTACATTCGTGAGAAAACTTTATCTTATTTACCCCACTTCGGTTTTGACTTAAGTTTAGCCAAAAACAATGAGCTAAAACGCGGTACTGAAGGTCGTATTGATAGCGGTACAGGACCACAAATTTGGGTCATTCCAACCGATGAAGAAGGTCGGATTGCCAAAGAAACTGAACATGTGGTGGAATGTGAGGTAACTAAAGCAGCCGAAAAAAAGTCTGAATCTGCTGTAGTGATGGCTTAAAGCCATCACCTCTTTTATCCTACACATTATTAAATCTTTCTCTTTAGAATAATCACGCTATGAAAACAATTTTACTGGTCCCGACTGGGGAAGGCGTAGGTCTTACATCTGCCTGCTTAGGTTTAGTCTATGCTTTGGAATGCGAAGGCGTCAAAGCCGGTTTTCTGAAACCTTTTTCTCAAGAAGCACATCAAGAAGAAGAGCGCTCAACTGCCCTGTATCGTCATCTGTCTAAAAGCCAAACTGTTGAACCTATTTCTTATGCACGCTTAATTCAACAAATGAACTGCGGCGAAAGTGATGAGTTACTCGAAGATGCTGTACGTTTACATCGTCAAATTGCCCAACATCATGATCTGATTATTGTTGAAGGTTTATTCCCCAATAGCCGTGATTCATTCGCCAATGAATTAAATGCCACATTGGCGCAAGCACTCGATGCTAAAGTATTGATTGTCAGCAATGCAGATATTAACGCACCGGAACGTAGCGCTGAAAAAATCGAAAATCAGCTGCGCTATTTTGGTGGGACATCAGCTACGCGTATGGCCGGTGTCTTGTTTATGCGCACCAAAGGCTTACCTGCTGAGTCCGCGCAGATTCCACTGACCTTCGATCCAAATTTACGCTTAGTTAGTGAAACTGAAACATTTACCAGCGCGATTCAAAAAACCCATCCACATATTGGTTCAACCAAACTTCCAATTATTGGTCTAGTGCCATTTAGTGACACGTTAAGCGTACCGCGCTTTTCCGATTTGGCTGTGCATATCTCAGGTGAATGGATTAACCGCGGTGAAGCAAAACAACGCCGTGTATTACACAGCAGCTTAATTGCCTCTAATATTGAACATGAGTTGAATAAATTTGTTGCCGGTGAGCTGATTATCAGTGCCTCAGATCGCATTGATGTGCTGTTGGCCAGTAGTTTAGCCAGTAGTAATGGCATTCCCCTTGCCGGTCTGATCTTGACTGAAAAGCATCAACCCAATGCAGCGATTTTAGAGTTCTGTCAGACTGCAATTAAAAATGGCTTACCCATTTTACATACCGAATTAACCACTTTTGAAACCGCACAAAATCTGTCGAGTCTCAGCAATGAAATTCCAATTGATGACACAGAACGCGCAGAACAAGTGACTCGTTTTGTTTCAAGTCATATTAACTCCGATTGGATTGCGCTGCTGTTAAATGGCTCGTATAAAGCACGTTTATCACCTTCTGCATTTCGCCATGAACTGGTTCAAAAATCAATTGCAGCAAAAAAACGGATTGTTCTGCCTGAAGGCGATGAGCCACGCACCATTCAAGCCGCAGCCATCTGTCAATCACGTGGTATTGCGCAGTGTGTTTTACTGGCCAAACCTGAAGTGGTGCTTGAGATTGCCAAAGCACGAAACATTGAATTACCGCCGGATTTAGAAATTATTGATCCTGATCTAATTCGCATTAATTATGTGGAAAAGATGGTACAACTGCGTAAAGGTAAAATTAACGAACTGCAAGCGCGAGAACAACTGCAAGACACTGTGGTTATGGGCACCATGATGTTGGCGCTTGATCAGGTGGATGGTTTGGTCTCGGGTGCAATCCACACCACAGCCAATACCGTACGTCCTGCTTTTCAGTTGATTAAGACCGCACCGGAATATTCTTTGGTCTCGTCAGTCTTTTTCATGCTGTTACCGGATGAAGTCTATGTCTATGGCGACTGTGCGATTAACCCAGATCCCAATGCAGAAGAGTTGGCTGAAATTGCCATTCAATCTGCCGATTCAGCCAAAGCCTTTGGAATTGAGCCACGTATTGCCATGATCTCTTACTCCACAGGAAGCTCCGGCACCGGTGCAGATGTCGAAAAAGTAACTCAGGCAACCGCTATTGCCAAGCAGCGTCGTCCGGATTTACTGATTGATGGCCCGTTGCAATACGATGCCGCTTCGGTTGAAAGTGTGGGACTGTCTAAAGCACCAGATTCCCCTGTTGCCGGTCGTGCCAACGTGTTTATCTTCCCAGACTTAAATACCGGCAACACCACCTATAAAGCGGTACAACGCTCGGCCAATGTGGTCAGTGTTGGCCCAATGTTGCAAGGTCTAAATAAACCAGTAAACGATTTATCCCGTGGTGCATTGGTGGATGATATTGTCTTTACCATTGCGTTAACTGCCATTCAGGCAGAACAACAAGCCGCAGCAAAATAAGTTCGTAAAGATTAAAAGCCACCGATCCGGTGGCTTTTTTATGGCTGATTTTGATCTTAAAGATAGCGATTCAATAAAAAATCCTCTTTTCACATCGCATTAAAAATACTCATATGAAAATGGTAAATTATTTAAGAACCACATTTAATCTTTCAATACTTCTTTAAACATGGGTGAAAGTAATTTATTTCCATACTCACTCATATGATCTCCATCACGATAGATTGGTCGACCTTTATACTCTGAAAGACATTGCCCTGTTTTACACAGTATTTTTGCTGGATCAAGTACTTTAACTCCACATTTTTGCGCACTGTTCTTGATTATCTGCCTAATCTTATCTGATCTTTTCAAATAGCTTTCATAGGAATAAGAAATTGGGGTATTTATTCCCAATAGCTGATTTTTCGCAACAGTTTTTGGAACATTTAATGGAAATTCAGGAATAGGCTGCATCACATAGATTGGATTTAATGCGGAGATTTCGCACAAAGTTTCTGTCATATCCTTTGAAACCAAAGCATATACCTCATCACGTGACATCTTTTGCTTATTACCAAAATAAATGGCAGGTTCTGTGCCTTCTAAGCCTATACGATCAGGATCATTCTGCCCTTCGATATAACTTGGTAATCGGGAAATCAAGATAATAGGTACATCTTGATATTTTCTAGATTTGATTAAGGCGAAACGTTTTTGATTGATTGCTGAACAGTTATTTTTACTATCATAGAATTTAATATTCAATAAGAACGGACAACTTGAAGTGGCGATTGATACAACACCTTGTTGCTTTAAATCGAGAGTTGCAGCTACTGCAGTTGTTAATGAGTCTGTATGACTATCACCAATAATAATTGCTTTAACATTGTTTTGATTGCCAATTTTACACTCTTCAAACTCTCTCGCTCTTAAACCTGAATCACATTTATAGGGATTAGAATTTTCAACTTCTGCAAGTGTATTTAAAATTTCTTTTGAGTAATGAAAATCCATACCATCTGTTTTTTTGACGATATACCCACAGCACACAATGATTAAAAACATATAAAAAGGTTTAACTTTTAAAATTTCTTTCCATGAATTAAATGTGGGTGATTTTCTTTTTTCAATAAATTGATAGCTTAAAAAACCTAGCAATATAGACAGGGGGATTCCATATATCCACCAATTGCTAAATGAAAGATATACACCCAAAACCACAATAGGCCAATGCCACACATAAATAGAATAAGACCATTGACCGACATATCTAAAAATAGGATTATTAATCAGAATATTATTTTGATAATTACTTAAAATAATAAGATAGGCCCCCAATACAGGGAATAAGGCCAGATATCCTGGCCACGCCATATTTTCTGAAATCAAGAAATAAGAGGCAACTATTAGTGAAAGACCTACAACCTGAGTAGCAATCCGAAATTTAGTCTTTTGAATAGAGATGGGATATAAAAAAGCTAGACCACCACATAACATTTCCCAAGCACGACTGGTTAATAAAAAATAAGCCGTTTTACTGTCTTTATATGTCGCATAAATACAATATATAAAGCTCAGTAAGAATAAACCTAAAACCACACGCTTAAGATTAATCCAGCTTAAATATTTTTTAAAAATCAATAGAATAATAGGAAAGAAAATATAGAACTGCCATTCGACCGATAAAGACCATGTATGCAGCAACCATTTGGTCTTTTCATTGGTATCGAAATATCCTCCACCTTCGGAAAATAAGATATTAGAGGTAAAAATTAAGCTTTTTTCGACTTGCTTTCCCAACGCTTTATAATCAGTAGGTAATAAATAGAACCAACCGAATACCAGTACAACTACTGACATAACAGCCAGCACTGGAATGATACGATTTGCTCGCGCGGTATAAAATTTAAAAAGATTAAAAGTATCTTTTTCGATCCCATTAAAAATAATGGACGTCATTAAAAAGCCCGAGATTACAAAAAATACATCTACGCCAGCGAACCCACCTGTAAGCCAATGAGGATTAAAGTGAAATAGAACAACCGCAAGTACAGCTATTGCACGTAATCCATTAATATCGTATCTAAATTGCATGGAATAATGCTTATAAGAATTAAAAATTATGCTTAGTTTAGTGAGTATGTAAGTTATT
>NZ_JXBK01000001.1:851928-883199 GCF_000816495.1 Acinetobacter harbinensis | reverse complement strand
GAGAAGCCAACTATTGAAACAACTGCTGTAATCATCTGTTTTACATCCTCGTTTTGATAGGCTCATTATGTAAAAGTATTATGACAACTTTATGACAATGGCATCTGATTAAAGACAATTTATACTTTTAATTTTTTATTATTATTTATCATAAACTTAAAATAAAAAATCTTTAAATAACTCAAATTAACAACAAAAATGAGAATAAATATTGAAATATAAGCGCTTGATGACTGAGTTAAGTCAAATTCAGCACTGTGCTGAAGCTATCAGTAGACTGTTTTGAACTATTAAACTTTAGCCCAAAAGATCGCCAAAACACCCACACAACATGATTTTTATCCTATAATTTAGCCCGCTAGCTAACAGCCCGCTGAAGAGATATTTGATATGACCACTATTATCAAGCAAGATGACTTAATCACATCAGTAAAAGATGCGCTTCAGTTCATTTCTTATTATCATCCACAGGACTTCATCCAAGCGATGAGCCGTGCTTATGATCGTGAAGAAAATAAAGCTGCAAAAGATGCCATTGCACAGATTTTAATTAACTCACGTATGTGTGCCGAAGGTCATCGTCCGATCTGTCAAGATACGGGAATTGTGAACGTATTTCTTGAAGTGGGTTTAGACGTTAAATTCGATTTAAGCATGAGTTTAGATGATGCCATTAACGAAGGTGTGCGTCAGGGTTACTTAGAAAATTCCAACATTCTACGTGCCTCTGTTTTAGCCGATCCTGCATTTGGACGTAAAAATACCAAAGACAACACGCCTGCGGTGATCCACTACAAACTCGTACCGGGTAATAAAGTAGATATCACTGTTGCAGCCAAAGGTGGCGGTTCAGAAAACAAATCCAAATTGGCAATGCTTAATCCATCCGACTCAATTGTCGATTGGGTGTTAAAAACTGTACCAACCATGGGTGCAGGTTGGTGTCCACCGGGTATGCTCGGTATCGGGATTGGTGGCACTGCAGAAAAAGCCATGATGCTGGCCAAAGAAGCACTCATGGAAGAAATCAACATGGATGAACTGCTGCGCCGTGGCCCACAGAGCCAAATGGAAGAGCTGCGTATTGAGATCTTTGAGAAAGTAAATGCTTTGGGTATTGGCGCACAAGGTTTAGGCGGCTTAACCACCGTTCTTGATATTAAAATTAAAGATTATCCATGT
Organism: Acinetobacter harbinensis; assembly: GCF_000816495.1. GTDB lineage: Bacteria > Pseudomonadota > Gammaproteobacteria > Pseudomonadales > Moraxellaceae > Acinetobacter > Acinetobacter harbinensis. The sequence goes on along the minus strand of NZ_JXBK01000001.1, from coordinate 882,017 downwards.
CATGCCGCCGGCAAACCAGTGGGTATGATTCCAAACTGCGCCGCAACGCGTCATGCGCACTTCCAACTTGATGGTTCAGGTATTGCACATATTCAAGCACCAAAACTGTCTGAATATCCTGCGGTAACTTGGGATTCTTCAACCTCTAAACGTGTTGATTTAGACACCATCACTCAAGAAGAAATGAATTCTTGGCAACCGGGCGATACTTTACTTCTAAACGGTACTATTTATACTGGCCGCGACGCTGCGCATAAACGCATGTGTGAAATGTTAGATAACGGTGAAGAATTACCGGTTGATCTTAAAGGTAAATTTATTTACTACGTTGGCCCTGTCGATCCTGTCGGCGATGAAGTGGTGGGTCCTGCTGGTCCAACAACAGCGACACGTATGGATAAATTTACCCGTCAAGTTTTAGAAGCCACTGGCATGTATGGCATGATCGGTAAAGCTGAACGTGGTCCAACAGCCATTGAAGCGATTAAAGACAATAAAGCCACCTATTTGATGGCTGTGGGCGGCGCAGCGTACTTGGTTTCTAAGGCCGTGCGTGAAGCAGAAGTGGTTGCTTTTGCTGATCTGGGTATGGAAGCCATTTACAAATTTAAAGTGGAAGATATGCCAGTATCCGTAGCAGTTGATGTGAATGGTACCTCGATTCATGCCACTGCACCCAAAATTTGGCAAGCTAAAATTGGTAAAATTCCAGTCGTAGACGCTGCGGCGGTTTAATTTTTCCAGTTAAAAAAGCACCCACTCAGGGTGCTTTTTTATGTTTATCAATTCAGCTCAATATCAATATTTACCATGTTCTAGGGTCCCAAATTTTAAAAGGTTGGGTCAGCTGGACTTCTGTAGCCATCTCATATTTTTCAGGTTTAATTTTCTGAGCTTTTTTACGTACTTTTCCGGTATGTTGATCTTGCGCTACAAAGTTAAAACTTTGTGATTTCCACTGGGTAAAAGCAATTTCATTTAAGCCTATTTTTTCAGGCACCATATTTAATGGCCCCGCGATATCTCGACGCGTGCTTAAGTTTTCTTCATCATATTTAATAAAATAAGATTGCCCTGCTTGCACCGTAAAATCTAAATATTTTGGCTTTTGAAAATGTTGCACACCCAAAGGGCGACTAGTGGATAAACGATAGGTTCCTGCCGGCAGTTCAATCCAATAATAATGATTATTCAGCAAACTCGGAATGCGCTCAGCATTAATAAACAAACTTGACGCAACCACTTCTTGCCGATTCCATGCACTATCAGGACGATACATATACACCATAGCAGCTTGGCTATTTTGTGGCTGTACTGAATGAAAACGCTGTCCTGACTTTTGATTTACCCACCCACCCACCGTAAACAGACCAAAACGATATTGTTCTAACATTGCAGGTGCATGTTGTGTCTGGGCAGGCTTTAATGTGGCGGTGATTTGCGCAGGCTGAATCGCAGATTTACCATGACAGCCGCATAACAGAATACTTGTATAAATGACCATATAGATTGCACGCATGATTTCCCTCACTGCGTATTTTTTATTTTTGTACTCGACTCAGTACTTCATTTTTAGCGCCATTCGTTGCGCTATTGATTTTATTTAAGCATCCACGCCTAAATTCAAGACTAACATTGGATTTTATTTTGGGGAATAAAAAACGTGCGAAAACACTGGTTTTTCGCACGTTTCAGACGAACAGTAGCTTAAGCAGACTTAGAATTTACGACTTTTAAGTCAGTTTTTGCAGGCACTTCAGCCTCTACTTTGGTTTGACGCTCTGTTTTTAACTCTGGTTTTGCTTCGCCGCTAATCACCGCATCATTGACCACAACGGTACCAACATCGGTACGGCTGGGTAAATCATACATCGTTTCAAGCAAAGAATTCTCTAGAATTGAACGCAGACCACGTGCTCCGGTATTATGTTCTAAGGCTTTTTTTGCCACTGCGCGTAACGCAGAAGGCTCAAAAACCAAATCAACATTTTCCATACTGAATAAATATTGGTATTGACGGATTAAGGCATTTTTGGGTTCAGTCAGAATTTGCATTAATGCATCTTCATCTAACTCTTCCAAGGTTGCAATGACCGGTAAACGACCAATAAATTCTGGAATCAAGCCAAATTTAACCAAATCATTGGCTTGGACTTGACGGAACAGCTCAGACAGTTTTTTACTTTCGTCTTTTTTCTTAATTTCTGCGTTAAAACCAATACCGCCTTTTTCCTGACGTTGCTGAACAATTTTTTCCAGTCCAGAGAACGCACCACCACAAATAAACAGGATATTAGAGGTATCAATTTGAATGAATTCTTGCTGCGGATGCTTACGTCCACCTTGTGGTGGAATAGATGCAACCGTGCCTTCAATCATTTTCAATAACGCTTGCTGAACACCTTCACCCGATACATCACGGGTAATCGATGGATTTTCAGACTTACGCGTAATTTTGTCGATTTCATCGATATAGATAATGCCCTTTTGTGCTTTCTCTACATCATAATCGGCTTTTTGCAATAGTTTCTGAACGATGTTTTCAACATCTTCACCCACATAGCCCGCTTCAGTCAGTGTGGTTGCATCTGCCATAGCAAATGGAACATCCAGCAGACGCGCCAATGTTTGTGCCAGTAAGGTTTTACCTGAACCCGTAGGCCCAACCAATAAGATATTACTTTTTGCAAGCTCGACAGCATCATCTGCTTTATGCCCAGCTTGGGTGACTTTTAAACGCTTGTAATGATTGTAGACTGCAACTGAAAGGGTTTTCTTCGCAACATCTTGGCCGATAACATATTGATCGAGCGCAGCACGAATTTCGTGTGGTTTCGGCAAAGGCTTAGTGGCCCAGTCACCCGATTCAACTTGTTGACTGGTTTGGACTAAATCTAAACATACGTCCACACATTCATTACAGATGTACGCGTCCTCACCTGCAATCAGTTTCCCGACTTCAGACTGCGTTTTACCGCAAAATGAACAATGTTTTTGTCCTTGAGGATGTTCGGACATATTCACTCCAATATTAAAATCTGAAAATTATGGACGTTTACCTAATACTTCATCCACGAGACCGTATTCTTTCGCAGCCTGCGCTGTCATAAAATTATCACGGTCGGTATCTTGCGCTAAACGCTCATAGTTTTGACCACTATGTTCAGCCATTAAGCGGTTTAAACGCTCTTTAATAAAGAGAATTTCACGTGCATGAATTTCAATATCCGAGGCTTGACCACGGAAACCACCCAGTGGTTGGTGGATCATGACACGGGCATTTTCCAAACAATAACGTTTACCTTTTGCCCCTGCATTGAGCAAGAAAGCACCCATTGATGCAGCTTGGCCCATACAATAGGTCACGACATCAGGCTTGATAAATTGCATGGTGTCATAGATGGCCATACCTGCGGTAACTGAACCACCCGGTGAATTGATATAAAGATGGATATCTTTATCTGGGTTCTCTGATTCTAAAAACAACATTTGCGCAACAATTAAGTTGGCCATGTTGTCTTCAACTTCACCGGTCAAAAAGATGACACGTTCACGTAAAAGACGTGAGAAAATATCAAAAGAACGCTCACCACGAGAAGACTGTTCTACCACCATTGGCACTAAAGCGTTATCAATTGTTGGAACATACATATGTTATTTATTCCTAAATTTTTGGTACTCGACTCATAGTCACAATATGCGGCATAATTGCCAAAATTGCAAAATATTCCCCATCAAATAACTAATATTTTATATCAGCAGGGTCAATTTAGAACATGTTCACTACAAAGTGAGATATAAAAAAAGGCGCACGATGCGCCTTTTTTTAGATCCGCAAAGCTTAGCCTTGTTGACGAGCTTGTTGCTCTTTCAACAAATCTTCATAGCTAATTGCAGTATCAGTCACTTTAGCAGATGCTAAAATGTGATCTACGATTTGATCTTCTAATACCACAGCTTCAATTTGAGCACGTTGCTGTTTATCATTTTTGAAGTATTCAATCACTTCAGTTGGATCTTCATAAGAAGATGCCATGTCGTCGATATATGCTTCAACACGCGCTGGATCAACTTCAATTTTAGCATCCGCCAACACTTTGCTGACCAACACACCTAATTTAACTGCTTTTTCAGCTTGTTCTTTGAACAAATCATCTGGAAGCATGCTGCTGTCAAATGATTGCGCGCCTTGAGCACCAAACTGTTGTGTGAACTGTTGAATCATTTGCTGACGTTGACGGTCAATTTCTTGTGCCAACATTGCACTTGGAATTTCAACATCATTGGCTGCAACTAAAGCATCAAAAGTCGCTGATTTCACTTGGTTACGCAGACCATTTTTTACTTCGCGATCCATGTTTTTACGCACGTCAGCTTTTAACTTCTCAACGCCTTCTTCTTCTGTCACCGCAAAGGTTTTTAAGAATTCAGCATCAATTTCTGGCAGTTTTGGTTTTTCAACCAATTTAACGGTAATTTTAAACTGGGCAGCTTTACCAGCAAGGTTTTCAGCTTGATAGTCTTCAGGGAAAGTCACATCAATAACTTTCTCTTCGCCTTTTTTCATGCCCACAATGCCATCTTCAAAGCCTGGAATCATACGACCAGAACCGAGAACCAGTTTAAAGTCTTCAGCAGTACCGCCTTCAAACTTCTCACCATCGACAGTGCCTTCAAAATCGAAAGTCACTTGCATGTCTTTTTTCGCCATACCTTTGGTTTCAGCCCAAGTTTGACGTTGTTTTTGAAGGTTTTCGATCATTTGGTCAACGTCTTTATCGTTCACTTCAGATGCTTTACGTTCAATTTCCAAGCTGTCAAATGCTTTAACTTCGACTTCTGGATAGATTTCTACCGTTGCTTCATAAACAAGAGCGTCTTCTTTATTTTCAACTTTATCAATGTTTGGCATACCCACAGCATTGATTTTTTCTTGCTGAATCGCTTCAAATACGGTGTCACGAATTACGTCGTTCACCACTTCTTGATAGATCCCTGCGCCATATTCACGACGTACCACATTTAAAGGCACTTTACCTGGACGGAAGCCGTTGATCTTCGCAGTTTTAGCTGTGCGTTTTAAACGAGCTTCAAATTGCTCATTCACACGGCTCGTTGGTACAGATACATTTAAACGACGGGCAATGCCCGAAACCGCTTCAGAAGTTACTTGCATGGCTTCCTCGATATAGAAATAGTGATTGCAATTTTGAAAGTGCCATATTATATGACAACATGGCAAGATATACAAAACAGGATGATATAACCATCCAATTCTAAGCTTTCTTGAACTAAAAATTCCGTTTTATTGTACTATTTTCTTACTTTTATAACGAAATCAGCGAATTTTGTCTATTTTTTAAGATTTATGACCCATTTCAGTCATCCCGATGCTGTTATTTTACTGCCGCGCATTCTATTAGCGTTTGCTTTTTTTGACGTAGATCTTTATTAATTTTATTTCAAAGCTTTAAAGACGTTTTCATCTAAAAGCTTTATGTTTAACATTCAGCACTAAAAATTGCGATATATTATCTTGATCGTTCAAGTTGTATTCTCTACTGCAGGATGCTTTAATTTAATAAATGTTGAATGAAGTCATGCCCTGTTAGAGTTAAGAACTTTATCCACTCTCAATAAGCCGTTTAAATTTTAAGCCAAGATAGCCTGTAATTTTCATATAATCACCGCACCCTATGATGACTGCTCTATTTGTAAATTGAGGACTAAAAATGAATGACTGTGTTGTTAATTTGGCTTAAAAATGTAAAATAACTTTAAATCGGTATTTACAATCAAAATGAATAAAAATAATCAAAAAATAGATAATTTTTTATAATCAATATCTTATATAAGTAAAACTCAATTCCATCATTCTACTTTACGATTAAAAAACTCTAATTAATCGTCAATTGTAATGATTATCAATGGTTATTCAAAATAAGAATCATTACTATTCTCATACATTTTCACAGTTCACTTTTGAGTTAGAAATGGCCTTCATTAAAACGCGTAAAAAATTCGTATCGTCTGCAATTGTCTCTTCTCTTTCAATGATGGCAGGCAATGCCATTGCACAAGATCAAGTGGCTCAACTTGATACCATTCGCACTCAAGCTGCAACAGAACAAAGTCTTAAAGTAGATCAATCGGCAAATACCAAGTTTATCGCGCCGCTATTGGATACGCCTAAATCAGTTTCTGTAATTTCAAAGCAATTGATTCAAGACACTCAAGTGACCACTTTAAGTGATGCCCTGCGCAATGTACCGGGGATTACTTTAGGCGCAGGTGAAGGGGGTAACCCGAACGGCGACCGTCCATTTATTCGGGGTTATAGCTCTGAAAGCTCAATCTATGTCGATGGTATCCGTAACTCAACCTCTCAAAACCGTGAAATGTTTGCCGTTGAGCAAGTTGAAGTGACTAAAGGCTCATCTTCTTCTTTGGGTGGTGCTGGATCTGTTGGTGGTAGCATTAACATGATTTCTAAAGTGGCCAAAAAAGGTGACTTTTTAGAAGGTTCAGTGGCAGGTGGTACTGATAATTACCAACGTATTACCTTAGATGGTAATAAAGATTTTGGGAATGGTATTGCAGCACGTGTTGCCGTCATGGGCCATCAAAATGAAAAAGCAGGTCAATCGGACGGTGCTGAATATAAACGTGCGGGTATTGCACCAAGTATTAGTTTTGGTTTAGACACCCCAACGCGTGCAACTTTAAGCTACTACTATTTAAAATCGGATGATACGCCAGATTCAGGTGTACCTTACTGGAACTCATCAGATAATACAGCAACGGGTAAACCTTTAAATGCTAAACAAGGCATCTTTTATGGTTGGTTAGATCGTGATTTTCAAAAACAAGAAAATCAAATTGGTACATTTAAATTAGAACATGATTTAACCGAGAATCTCACCATTAGTAATGTTGCTTCTTATACTAAATCGACCAATAATTATATTTGGACTCAACCCGATGATAGCCAAAAAAATATCGCAAATGGTGAAGTTTGGCGTCGTGTAAACTCTCGTATTACAGATACAACTGGTTTTAATGATCAGCTTTCTTTAACGGGTAAATTTAATACTGGCTCACTTAAACACAGTTTTAATGTGGGTGCAGAATATAGTGATCAAGAATCGGATAAAGGTTCTTATACTGTTACCTCAAATTCTGGTAAAACCATTACAGGGTCACCAACAACTGGTGCTTGTTCACTTGGCATTGGTGCTGGATCTGATTATTGGTGTACTTCTGCCTACAATCCTAATTCAAAAGACCCATGGCTAGGTAATGTTGCAGCGAATAAAGCCGTAACAACAACGACTGCGCAAACTACTTCTGTTTATCTATTAGATAATATTGAGTTAAATCCACAGTGGTTATTAGATTTAGGGGTACGTTGGGACAAGTTCGACACTGAGCTTAAAACCAATGCAACAGGCGCTAAAATCGAAAACAATACTGACTTTTTCTCATATCAAACAGGTTTAACCTTCAAACCTGTTGAAAATGGTGCTATTTATGCAAGCTTTGCAACTTCAGCAAACCCTGTTGGTGTAGATGGTGGTGATGGTTCCGAAACAGCGGTAAATGCATCAAATAAAGATTTATATCCAGAAAAAGCACGTACTTTTGAAATTGGTACAAAATGGGATTTTCTTAATGATAAATTGAATCTAACAGCCGCTATTTTCCGTACTGAAAAACAGAATACTCGTATTTCGATTGATGCGAATACATCTATAAATGGCGGAGCTAGTAAAGTTGATGGTTTTGAGCTTGGCTTAAACGGTAATATTACTGATAAATGGGCTGTATCGGCAGGTTACACATACTTAGATAGCGAATCGACTAAAAACGGTGTGAGTTGTCGTGGAACAACATGTACAGACCAAACCATTTATAACGGTAATGTTATGCCAAACGTAGCTAAAAATAGCGCGACTCTTTGGACCACGTATCAAGTATTACCACAGCTTAATTTAGGTGTTGGTACAATTGCGATGGACAAAGTTTATGGTGACTTAGCAAATACCAAATATGTTCCGGGCTATGTACGTTACGATGCAATGGCGCGTTATAACGTCAATAAAAATGTTGATTTACAGTTAAACGTCAACAACTTATCTGATGAGCGTTATTTCACGAAAGCCTTTGCATCACACTATGCCACTGAAGCTGAAGGTCGTAGCGCAGTATTGTCTTTAAACTTTAAATACTAAGTTTAAATAAAGTCATAAAACTATTATGGATTTAATCTAAAATAGCCTCTATTCGTAGAGGCTATTTTATAGCTCAAAATTTCTTTTTTTATAGGTATCTTGCCATGATCCATCATATTCCGAATGTACTGACGAAAGAACAAGTGCAATATTTCCGTGAGGAAATGGCAAAAATTGAATGGGTTAATGGCAAAGTTACCGCTGGCACCCTGTCTGCTGCGGTGAAACAAAATCAACAATTGCCAGAAGATCATCCGCTGACCCATCATTTAAGTACGCTTATTTTAGAATCTTTAGGGCAGCATGCGCTCTTTTTATCCGCTGCTATTCCACTGGATATTATTCCGCCGCTGTTTAATCGCTATGAAAATAATGAAGCCTTTGGCTTTCATGTCGACAATTCAATCCGCCGGATTCGGGGCACTAATGAGCGCTTACGTACCGATTTATCCTGTACGGTTTTTTTAAGCGAACCAGAAGAATATGAAGGCGGCGACTTGGTGGTAGAAGACACTTATGGCTACCATGAAGTTAAACTGCCTGCCGGTGATATGATTTTGTACCCATCGACCAGTTTGCATGAAGTAACAGCCGTGACATCAGGCTGCCGTATTGCCTCGTTTTTCTGGGTGCAAAGCATGGTTCGGGATGAAGCAAATCGTCATATGTTATTTAATTTGGATCAATCCATTCAAAACTTACGTCTCCAATTGGGCGATCAACATGACGAAGTAATGAAGCTAACCAATCTGTATCATAATTTAATGCGTAAATGGGCTGAAATTTAACTCAAAATGTATGCTAAAAAAATTTAAAATACAGCGCTTTAATCTGCTTGTATGCTCAGCGGTGTGACAGATAGTTTCTTCTGACGGTACTGTGATGCAACTTCTACAAATGATCCAGCTTAAAACCAAGCTCTCTCTAGCAACTATGCGGTTTTAAGCTGATCTTTTTTCGCGTAAGCAAATCCAATTGGATTTGCACTATTTTCAATTATCTTAAAAGTAAAAATGAGATGAATTAAGGGATAAAAGCAGAATAAAGAATTTATTTCCCATATATATTAAATTTTACGGAAAATTTTATCTAAAAATATAAACATAGCGCAAACTAAGAGAATTCTTTCCAAGCCCAATCTTTTAAACTGATCCTATAAACTAGTCTATTTGCAAGATGAACACGTTTAAGCCCGCGCAGTCATCCACATTTTGATTCAGGCATGCGACTTTAGACGATCATTCTCCGAAAATTACTTGTAAATGGTTACTATAGACACAATCTATATCAGTAGTATACGTTGCTTTTCTTATCAGACTTCAGCAACTTAACCTACACAAGGAGTTACCTCATGATGTTGGCTGATCCAAGTAAAAAATATCGTCGCATGTATCAACGTGTAGACTTGCCCGATCGTCAATGGCCGAATAATGAAATCAATAAAGCGCCGATTTGGATGAGTACCGACCTTCGTGATGGTAATCAAGCGATTTTTGAGCCGATGGATCTTGAACAAAAATTCAAAATGTTCCAAATGTTGGTGAAAATTGGCTTTAAACATATTGAAATTGGTTTTCCGTCAGCCTCACAAATTGACTTCGACTTCACCCGTAAATTGATTGAAGAAAATCACATCCCTGATGATGTCTATATTGAAGTTTTGGTGCAAGCTCGTGACCATTTAATTCAACGCACCTTTGAATCACTACAAGGGGCTAAACGTGCCATCGTGCATATCTACAATGCCAATTCACCGACGTTCCGTGAAAAAGTATTGAATGTAGATGTGGCGGGCGCAAAAAAATTGGCCATCAATGCTGCGCATAAAGTGAAAGAATATGCAGCACAATATCCGAATACCGATTGGATTTTCCAGTACAGCCCAGAATGTTTCACTGCAACCGAATTAGAGGTCGCTAAAGATGTTTGTGATGCAGTGACCGAAATCTGGGAAGCATCACCGACCAATAAAGTGATTTTAAACTTACCGGCAACGGTTGAAGTGTCCGGCCCAAATGTCTATGCCGACCAAATTGAATGGATGCACCGCAATTTACAACGTCGTGATGGGGTGATTATTTCCGTGCATTGTCATAATGACCGTGGCTGTGGAATCGCTGCCTCTGAATTGGCCATTATGGCCGGTGCAGATCGGGTTGAAGGCTGTGTATTTGGCAATGGTGAACGTACCGGTAATGTCGATGTCGCGGCGATTGCGTTGAATATGTACACCCAAGGCGTTGCACCCAACTTAGATTTCTCCAACATTAATGAGATTATTGCCACCGTAGAAGAATGTACTGGTTTACCGGTGCATCCACGTCATCCGTATGCCGGTGATTTGGTCTTTACCGCGTTTTCTGGTTCGCATCAAGATGCCATTAAAAAAGGCTTTGAGTTCCAGAAAAATCAAGAGATGTGGGACATGCCGTACTTGCCGATTGACCCGAAAGATTTAGGGCGTGATTATGATGCGGTGATTCGTGTTAACTCACAATCGGGTAAAGGCGGAATCGCTTACTTGTTAGAGTCCAATTACAATGTGGTCTTGCCGCGTCGCTTACAGATTGAATTCTCACAAGCAGTACAACAAGTGACCGATGAGCAAGCCAAAGAAGTGACCGCACAAGATATTTGGGCTTTGTTTAAAGAGAATTATGTCGCAGCAAAAGATGCACATTATTCAGCTAAAAACTACAGATTGTCCGATGACAATGGCAATCAAGTGATTGAATTGGATGTTGAAGTGAATGGCAAAACCCAGCAGTTACGCGGTGAAGGAAACGGGCCAATTTCAGCTATTTTAGATGCGCTTCAATTGCCAATTGATGTCTTAAGCTATGAAGAACGTAGCATTGGTTCAGGCGCACATGCCAAAGCCTTGGCTTTAATTGAATTACAAGTCAAAGGTACGGGTCGCTCTGCCTTTGGTGCAGGAATCCATGACAATATTGTCACCTCCTCCATTGAAGCAATTATTGCCTGTACCAATCGCTTGATTGAACAAGGCGTTTTAAGCACCGATCAACTGGTTGCCGCAGCGGTTTAACGCCTCGGCTTAAGCACTAAAAAGACTTTAGAAAGGATACCGCCAAGTGGTATCCTTTTATTTATACCTTCTAAAGATTTAAGGCGAATTATTCCTGTGTCTTTTCCAGCTGATTCTGTGGGCCTTGTGGTGCCACAAAAGTTCCAATTCGAAGAGCCGTTAGAGCTTGAATGTGGTCGCGTTCTGCCGCGTTTCGAAATTATGGTTGAAACTTACGGCACGCTCAATGCCGATCAATCCAATGCCATCTTAATTTGTCATGCCTTATCTGGTCATCATCATGCCGCGGGTTATCATCATGTCGATGATAAAAAAGCAGGTTGGTGGGATGCCTGTATTGGCCCAGGCAAAGCCATTGATACCTCAAAATTCTTTGTGGTGTCATTAAATAATATTGGCGGATGTAATGGCTCAACCGGCCCGATCTCGCCCAATCCTGAGAATGACAATTTACCGTATGGCCCAGATTTTCCATTGGTGACCGTACGGGACTGGGTCAAAACCCAAGCCATGTTGTCTGATCGAATGGGCATTGATGTTTGGTACGCTATTATTGGTGGCTCACTCGGTGGCATGCAAGCCTTACAATGGTCGGTGGATTATCCCAATCACTTAAAAAACTGCGTGATTATTGCCAGCGCACCGAAACTTTCAGCGCAAAATATTGCCTTTAATGAAGTGGCACGACAGTCGATTTTGTCCGATCCGGATTTTCATCAGGGCCGTTATTTAGAAAATGACAGTTATCCCAAACGTGGCTTAATTTTAGCCCGTATGGTCGGTCACATTACCTATTTGTCTGAAGAAGCCATGAAACAAAAATTTGGCCGTGACTTAAAGTCAGGCAATTTTATGTATGGTTTTGACGTTGAATTTCAAGTGGAAAGTTATTTACGTTATCAAGGCGAACAGTTCAGCCGTAACTTTGATGCCAACACCTATTTGATTATGACCAAAGCCTTAGATTATTTCGATCCGGCACGTGAATACAACTCATCTTTACCTAAAGCCATGGCGCAGACCCAATGTCGTTTCTTGGTGGTGTCTTTTAGCACCGATTGGCGCTTCACGCCGCAGCGCTCAGAAGAAATTGTCGATGCACTGATCACCAATCATAAGCCCGTCAGCTATGTCGATATTGACGCTGAACAAGGCCATGATTCGTTCTTGTTCCCTATTCCGCTCTACGTCAAATCATTGCGGGCATTTTTAGGCGGCGCTGAACATTTAAAAGCCACGCCTCAGGAGACGGTGTAATGCGTATTGATCATCAACTGGCAGAAACGTGGATTAAACCCGATTCCAGCGTGCTAGATTTGGGCTGTGGCGATGGTGAATTATTGGCACATATGGGTCAAAAGCATAATATTCGCGCATATGGTTTGGAAATTGATCAGGAAAAGATTGCAATTGCGGTCAGTCGAGGGTTAAATATTATCCAACAAGACTTGAACCTTGGTTTAAGTCGTTTTGCCGACCAGTCTTTTGACTATGTGGTTATGGCACAAGCACTACAAGCAGTAGATGCACCAGACGTATTGTTGCGTGATATGGTGCGTGTAGGGAAAGAGGCGATTATTACTTTTCCTAATTTTGCCTATTGGAAGACCCGTTCTTTCTTGGCTTTAAAGGGAATGATGCCCGTTTCAGATGCGCTGCCTTATATGTGGTATAACACGCCTAATATTCATTTATGTACTTTCCGTGATTTTGAGGCGCTCTGTGCTGAAAATGAGATTCGGATTATTAATCGACTTGCCGTGAATGGGGATCAACAAGGTAGTTTACTCAGTAAACATATCCCGAATCTGTTTGGTGAAGTCGCTATTTATCGAGTGAGCGCACTATGAAAAAATTTTTATTCGGCACATTTTTAGCTGGATTTTTTAGCATTCAAGCCCATGCGGATTATGTTGCACCTACCCCTTCAGTGTCTAGTCAAGCTGCACAGTATTCGGTGATGGATATTAATAGCCTGATTAAATCGGCTAAATCTGGCCAAGCCGGTGCACAATTTTATTTAGCCACCAAATACCAATTTGGTAAAGACATTCAAAAAGATGATCGTCAAGCTTTTGCTTGGTATAAAGCTGCCGCCGATCAAGGTTTATCTGCTGCACAGCTCAATGTCGGTCGTATGTTAGCAGATGGTGTTGGCATTAAAAAAGATGAAGCCTTAGCGCGTCAATATTTTGAAAAAGCCGCCAGTCATGGTGATAACCGTGCCAGCTTTAATTTGGCCATGATGGAAGAGCAAAAGAAAAATTATATGGGTGCTTACCAATGGTATGAACTCTCGACCCGTGACGGCATGCTGGACAATAAAGTGATTTCTTTATCTGAAGGTAAAAAAACGGCTTTGGCGGCCAACTTGACTCAAGATCAAATTCGTCAAGCGCGTGATCGTGCCGACCGCTGGATTCAAGCCCAGTAGAATTAAACTCATAACCTTAAAAAATAATCAAAAGCACCTTCGGGTGCTTTTTTATGGACTGATTATTGACAGTTATTTCAGGTAAAATCAGCACAATACTCATGGGAATCTTTAAATTATGTCGGCACACGATTGGTTATCACAAGGAACGCTGGTTCTTGCAAGCAACAACACAGGTAAAATTGCTGAATTTGAGAAAATGTTTGCTGAACTGAATTTACCGGTCGAAGTCATTGCGCAAGGCAAGCTTGATATTGAAGACGCCATTGAAGATGGTTTAAGCTTTGTCGAAAATGCCATTATTAAAGCCCGTCATGCTGCCCGTATTTCAGGCAAACCCGCCATTGCAGATGACTCGGGAATTTGTGTGCCGCGCTTGGGCGGTGCACCGGGAATTTACTCGGCACGTTATGCCGGTGAACATGGCGATGATGCCGCCAACAATGAAAAATTATTGGCTGACTTAAAACCGCTACGTAAAGACGGAGAAGCGATTGAGGCAATGTTCGTCTGCGTGCTGGCGTTGGTACAACATCAAGATGATCCGCTACCACAAATTTTCCAAGGCATTTGGCACGGCGAAGTCTTAGACGCGCCACGCGGTGATAATGGTTTTGGGTATGACCCTTTATTTTGGCTACCCGCACTTGCAATTTCCAGTGCAGAGCTGTCTAAAGAAGACAAGAACAAAATCAGCCATCGCGGTCAAGCCATGCAAGGCTTTAAAGCAAGTTTAGCCCAGAAATAATCATCAATGTCTAAACTCAGTATGGCTTTGCGTTAAAACAGTTAGACCATCCCTCTGCATCAAAAGAGGGATTTAAAAAGCACTGTATAGCTGTAACGACAGCACATAGAGCGCGATGACCACACAGCTGACGATTGTGCCTGAGGCAATATACTTTGCAGAAATTCCTGTGCCGTGATAATGGGTTTCTAAGGCCACAATATTGGCCGCCGGTGGTAAACAGAACAACAAGAACATGACCCCGATCGCGCGCTCTATATGTGCGATGGGCATTAGAAAGTAGCTCAGACCACAAATGATTAATCCCAAAGGGATTTTAATCAAGAAAATTTTACTGCTCTGCCATAGATCGCGTGTGGCAACTTTGGTATGTGCCAACCAAATACCCAGTACACACATTCCAGTTAAGCTCATGCCCACTTTTGCAGCGCTATAGAGCAGATCAAGTCCATGATGCTGGTGCAAATGCTGCAAACCAAAGCTACGACAGACTAAAGCAATTGCTAAGGCCAATACAGGGGGTGATAAAGCCACTTTTTTAATCACGGTACTCAGCGGTTGTGCTTTTGTACTTACCGCAGTAATGGCCCAAATATTACCAAAGAGTGAGCCGCCAATATACAGCGCCACCATGGCGGCACTGACGCTTTCACCAAACAGGGCCAAAGCCAAGGGAAAGCCCAGCCATGCCAAATTGACGTAACTCACACACAGTGCGCGCAACGGATCTTTTAGCATACAACGAAAAAGATAAAATAGTGCAACAGCCACCACAAAGCTAAAAAGCATCAAGCTCAAACTGCCAGCTTGATAAAAAACCATGTTGTAAATAATCACCACTGGAATAAAAAAGCGCGCAAGTAAAGCAGAAAGCATTGCTTTTAAGGTGCCAGAGAACGAGCTGAAGGACAGTCCCCATCCACATATAAAGCCTAAAAATGCCAACAGCACAGTCACCTCATGATTCACCATTTTTCATACAAATATGCTAGCACCAAATCTCATCTGGCACTGAAGCAAATTCAGCCTGTCTTTAAACTGCCATAGTTCAGTCACAGGCTTGTCATAACAACATGGTCAGATGGTGAGTAATTAATGAGGAGCAATACCGATGGCTGGACTTTCAATTTGGCACGTACTGATTTTTGCCATTGTGGTGATTTTACTGTTTGGTACCGCCAAGCTTAAAAACTTGGGTAAAGATGTCGGCGGAGCGGTAAAAGATTTTAAGAAGTCGATTAAAGAGGAGGACATGGCCTCTTTATTAGATGCGCCAGCTCACGCACCAACTCCAACCATTGACCATCAACATCCCCCTGCTGATGGTCCTGTCAACCTAAAAAACTAGCACAGGCTTAATCGTTATGCTTAATATTGGTATGACTGAATTGCTGATGTTTGCCATCATTAGTTTGTTAATTCTTGGGCCAGACAAACTGCCGGAAGCGGCACGTTTTGCCGGAAAATTTTACGCTCAAGTGAAACGTATGATCAGCAATGTGCAGCATGATTTGGATCGTGAACTGCGTTTATCTGAACTCAGGCAACAGATGCACAGTGAAATGCAGCGTATTCAAGTATTAGAACAAAAAATGCAGGCGCAGATGCAACAACTTACTCAGCACGCGGCGATGGCACCGCGCTCTACCGCAAAAGCTACGCTATTGATTGATCAAGACAATCAGCACATCTATCACTTGATGCTACAGCCTTATCCACAGTACGTTTTTTTAAATCAGCCAAGTTCTTGTACAGATCATAGGCCACACCATGACATGCAGAGCAGCTCGATGACGCCTTCATTTCATTCATTGCAGGTGGCGGTATGAATAAATCCATAGAGCAGGACTCGCTTGGGATAGATCCAGCAGCCCATGCACTGGCAGAAATGCCGATTACCCGACATTTGATGGTCTTGCGTCAGCATTTATTTAAAATTATGGCAGTACTGATTGGGCTGTTTTTTTGTTTATTGCCGTTTGCCAATCAAACCTATCAGCTGTTGTCTGAACCGCTGCGGGCACAGCTGCCGCTGCACTCTTCCATGATTGCTACCGATGTGACCGCCACCTTTATGGCACCGTTTAAGTTAAACTTTTTTTTAGCCTTAATGCTGGCGATGCCATTTATGCTGTATCAACTGTGGTGCTTTGTAAAACCGGCGCTGTATGCCAAAGAAAAAAATCTAGCGCTGCCGTTATTGATCGCCAGTATTACGTTGTTTTATGCCGGTGTGGCCTTTGCTTATTTCATCACCTTGCCGTCTATTTTACATTTCTTTATCAGTGCCTCGCCTGAAACGGTGGCACCGATGACTGACATCAATAGTTATTTGGCTTTTTGCTTAAAACTTTTTTTGGTGTTTGGCTTTACCTTTGAAATCCCGATTTTAACGCTGTTACTGATTTTATTGGGCTGGGTGTCTACTCAACAACTGATTGAAAAACGGCGTTTTATTGTGGTGGGTTGTTTTTTCGTGGCCATGTTTGTGACGCCGCCCGATGCCTTATCGATGATTATGTTGGCCATTCCGATGTGGTTATTGTTTGAAATGGGCATCTTATTGGGCAAATTGTTGGAAAAACGGCGCAGTAGTTAACTCACCCTTCTTTTTTAAGCAGACCTCGGTCTGCTTTTTTCATCAAAATGACTTAGCTTCTTCATCAGAGTGTCACCTAAACGTCAGCTTACTGTCATCTTCTTCACCTAGATTGAAGACAACTTTATAACAAGCATAGACTTCACTTAGGAAAAGGACATGACCGATTTCACACCGCAGCCTGAAGATAACGTGTATGACAGCAATAGTTCCGGCAATAGCGAATTTAAAGACTTATTTAATAAAAATATTACCCGTCGTGACTTAATCAGTAAATCAGCAGGCGGCGCCGTGGCGTTAACCTTAGCGGCCACTTTAACCGGCTGTAATGATGAAAATAACTCTAGTGTAAATGAGGGTACACCCTCCGTGCCCGCCCCAGAACACAGTAAAGCGCCCTCCTCTTTACAGTTTAAAACCGTCGATAAAAACACCTTAAATGCTTTCACGGTTCCAGAGGGTTATCAGGCACGGGTTTTATATGCTTTGGGCGATCCTCTGACTGAAGGGTTAGCTGAATGGGATGACAACAATATTCCAAGCGGTTCAAGCTTTGCCCTGCGTTCAGGCGACAATCATGACGGTATGAGCTTTTTTGGCATGAACAAAGCCAAAGGCAATTATGATGGCAGCGTCTCAGACGAAGGCTTATTGGTACTTAATCATGAATATATCAATCAAGCCGAGCTGCATCCCAGCAACAACTCCATAAAAGCCGCAATTCGTGCCGAAGATGAAGTGATCCGTGAGGTCAATTGTCATGGCGTTTCCATCTTGCATGTGCTGAAAGACCCCATCACCCAAGAAGTTAAAATCAATAAAAGTTCGCTGTTTAATCGCCGTATTACGGCTGCTTCAAAAATTGAGTTTTCAGGGCCCGTCAAAGGTCATGCTTTGCTGCAAACCAAACTCAGTCCAGAAGGGTTATTTACCCTCGGCACACACAACAATTGTGGCAATGGCTATACACCGTGGGGCACGTATTTAACCACTGAAGAAAATTTTGATGGTTACTTAGCGCGTAATAGCAATGATGATCGAGATTTACAGGTTGAATATGCGCTGACCCGTTATAAAATTAAAAAAGGCCAATCTGCACAATATAAATGGAATACTCCGCAAGCCAGTTTACTGCCGCAAGAGATGTATCAGCGCTGGAATTCATCCATCACCGCAGCGAGCGCCGCGGAAGATTTTCGTCATTCAGCCAATAGTTTTGGTTGGATTGTCGAAATCGATCCTTTTGACAATCGTCAACTGCCGGTAAAACGTACCGCACTGGGACGCTTTGCTCATGAAGATTGCCGCGCCAGTCGCGCCATGGCCGGACAAGCATTGGCCTTTTATATGGGCGATGATTCAACCGGTGAATACATTTATAAATATGTCTCCGATGCCAAATGGGAGGTAAAAGATATCAATGGCGGCTACACAGCCGGAGATAAATACCTCAATAGTGGCACGCTATATGTCGCAAAATTTGACTTTGATGAGCGCAGTCAACAAGCCAGCGGTGAATGGCTTGAGCTGAATATTCGTGACCCGCGGATTGCCGGCTATGCAGCCTATCAATTTGCAGATCAAGCTGATGTCTTGGTACATAGCCGCTTGGCCGCTGATGCACTGGGTGCCACCAAAATGGATCGGCCGGAATGGTGTGCAGTCAATCCCAACAATGGTGAAGTGTATGTCACCTTAACCAACAATTCGAATCGCGGCAAAGCCTATCCAACCGATGCAGCCAATCCACGCCATTATTTCGATAACGACAGTGGCTCAACCAGCCTCAAAGGCAATATTAACGGACATATTATTCGTTTACGTGAGCAGAATGAACAAACCTCTGCCACGAAATTTGTTTGGGATATTTTCTTGTTTGGTGCCGAAGCTGACGCATTAAAAAATGTCAATTTATCCGGTCTCAGCGATGCCAATGATTTCTCAAGCCCCGATGGCATGTGGTTTGACCCCCGCGGTGTACTGTGGATTCAGACCGATGATGGCGCTTACACTGATGAAACCAACTGCATGATGCTGGCCGCATTGCCCGGTCAAACAGGCGATGGACAAATCGCAGCAGCTTTTTCAGGTAGCGGCATGCAAACCACACCAAGCGGTGCCATTTTAGATGACAGTAAACTACGGCGCTTTTTAACCGGACCAAGCGGGTGTGAAATCACGGGCGTGACCATGACCCCAGATTACAAAGCCATTTTTGTCAATGTACAACATCCCGGTGGCATCTGGCCGTCCAATCATCCTGCTGCGTTAAATTCGAGCAAAGGCATTGGTACGCGCCCGCGCTCTGCCACGGTGGTAATTACCCGCATCAATGGCAAAGAAATTGCAGCCGAAGCCTTAGAATAAGCCAATTCAGCCAAAACTTAAACTTCATTTTCATCCAAAAATGTCGACTTAGGGTCGGCATTTTTTATGCATGAATCGGCAGATCAATCTGTATGATCTGCCCTTGCGTTATTCCCTGTTGCGATTTTTCTTGCCAGCGCCACTGCTGCTTGTGCAGGGTTAAAAAATTAGAACAGCGTGTGCCATACATCGGACTTTGAATATAGGTCGAGGACAGTAATTCCTCCATCTCTAGACTAATACCGGTTTCTGGCAACAATTCAGTCAGCACTTTACGTTCATCTTGTAAAATATCCCACACAGTAGATTCAAGCGCTGATGGATCAAGGCGCTGATCTTGCAGCATCGGTAAAAATTCTTGGGTAAAGCGCTTACGCAAATGCGTGGTCTTTTGCCAATGCTCATTCATGGCGCCATTGGATACCACATACACCCCCGCGGCCAAAACCTGTGGCGCTTCACCGCGATTACTCATATACACCGCCTGATGCTGATCACCAAAAAAAACATTAAAACCGGCGTAGTCACATTGTCGTTGCTCTAATGCTTGGGCAAATCGAATGGGAATTAAAGCAGACTGTAAAAAATCGGCAATCAAATGGCCACGCGAAGTTGGATACTGCGTTTTATCTGTCGCATCACGAAAATTGGTCAACACGGCCCAACGTCCAGATGCAGTGACGCCCATCCACGTTCCGCCAGAGTGTAAGTCTTGTCCAGCCACAATTGGGCTATTCGGCCAAGAATGAAGCCCGACTGTTGGACGCTGATAAAACTCATCACGATTTGAAATTAAGCATAATGGCAACTCATCCAACAGCTGCCATGCCAAAGCCACAATACACATGATCCTTGCCTCGTTATCTTTACACATTGAATGTACAACATTTTTACTTACATTCAGCTAAAATCTGTGCAAAACATAATGACAAGGAACAGGAATGCTGACCTATCCCACAATTGACCCCGTCGCCATCGCACTGGGGCCGTTACAAGTGCATTGGTATGGACTAATGTATCTCTTGGCATTTTTATTTGCTTGGGGACTGGCCACCTATCGCACCAAAAAACGTGATGGCTGGACATCCGATATGGTCTCTGACCTGATTTTCTATGGTGCGTTGGGCGTAGTGGTGGGCGGTCGACTGGGCTACGTCTTTTTCTATGGTTTCGAGCAATTTCTGGCCAATCCGCTGTGGTTATTCCAAGTCTGGACCGGTGGCATGAGCTTCCACGGTGGCTTCTTGGGGGTCATGATTGCCATGCTGTTCTGGTGTAAAAAATACCAGATGACTTGGTTTCAAACGCTCGACTTTATCGCCCCTTGTGTGCCCACTGGTTTAATGTTCGGACGAATTGGTAACTTTATTGGCGGCGAGCTGTATGGTCGTCAAGTGACTGATCCCAACTTTGCCCTCGGGATGATTTTCCCCACCGATCCACTGCAACTGGTGCGTCACCCTTCACAGCTTTATCAAGCTTTGGGGGAAGGCTTAATTCTGTTTATTGTACTGTGGTGGTTTAGTGCTAAACCTCGTCCACGTATGGCCGTTTCCGCCTTATTTCTAATTGGTTACGGCATTGCGCGTTTTGTGGTGGAATTCTTCCGCGAACCAGACAATGGTCAACTGTTTATCGGCTGGATGAGTAAAGGTCAATTCCTAACCGTACCGATGATTTTGATTGGGATCTGGATGATGTGGTATGCCTATCAAAAGAAAATTTATGATTGGGGTCCATTAAAAAATAGCTAAGCTTTACTGCTGCTCTGATCAGTAAATAAAGACGCTATATAACAGTCAAAAAAGGAGATGTTTAACATCTCCTTTTTGTGTTTTATGCTCAGCATATTGTCATGCCGCAAGCGTGCTTCAATGGCTTTGCTATGCTAAAGTGCGCTCAGTTATTATTTTCCAATCAGAAGAATATGCTCGAATTTTGGTTTAATCCACACGTCTCTATGCTCCGTAAACTGATGATCTTTGCGCTCATTGCCCTTCTTACTGGCGTGCTATATCGCATGGAACCCTTAAAACTTGATGCCATTTTAATGTTCTTAGGCACAGGCATTATTTTCTTGATTTGCCGTTATTGTAAAATGCATTTTGCAAGTCAAAATCCCACCGCTTGGTTATATCGCCTGCTGACTTGGATTCCTATTGCGCTGTTAATTTCTCTGATTTTTATGCATATCCAAGAGGGTGAAATTTTACTGGCTGGTGCACAAGGCATTGGCTTTATGGCTTTAGCGATTTGTCTCTTTTCGCCCTTATCCTTACTCAATAAAAATAATCTCTCCAATGAGCAAAAATAATGTCACAGGTTTACTGCTCAGTATAAATCAGGCAACAATTTAAATTACTGCTGTGTCTAGGTAGCTGCGTAATGATGTATCTGCGTTCCGCTACAGCAACTGTCTGTGTTATTTACCGCTATAAGCTTACTGATTGCACTGACGAGATATAGCTTAAAGCGCTTAAGCCAAAATAGCACGGCGGATCAACGCTATCCAAATACCTTAACTGTATTGTTGTTTATTGCCCTACTTGCCATGGTCATTTTAATTTGAGCGCTCGCCACGCAGCACCAAATGGTTCTGGCTTTACAGATCATGGGCTTTAGCATCTTGGGCTGCTCAATCTTCAGCACATATTCAAACAATAGGCTGGCTCAAGATTAAAAGTCAGGTTTGAGTATTTATTATGCGATTGCTGGATAAGCAATTCACAGATGCAGATGACTGTTAATTTTTTTGCCATAAAAAAAACCGCTCAAGGCGGTTTTTTTTATTAATCATCAAAGATGATTAAGCAGCTAATGCTTCTTTCGCTTTTTCGGCGATTGCAGCAAATGCAACTGCATCATGCATCGCAATATAAGCTAGTACGCGACGATCGATGATGATCTGAGCTTTTTTCAAGCCAGAAATCATACGACTGTACGACAAACCATTTAGACGAGCACCAGCATTGATACGTGCAATCCACAAAGCGCGGAATTGACGTTTTTTCTGACGACGGTCACGGTAAGCATATTGACCGGCTTTAATTACTGCTTGGAACGCTACGCGATATACACGTGAACGCGCGCCGTAGTAACCTTTAGCACGAGCAAGAATTCTTTTATGACGACGATGCGCCTGGACACCACGTTTTACACGAGCCATTTATAATCTCCTTAAAGGTATGGGCACATACGGCGAACTGAAGCAACGTCACTCACGTGAACCATTACACAGCCGCGCAATTGACGAATACGCTTAGCAGATTTTTTGGTCAAAATGTGGCGTTTGAACGCTTGTTTACGCTTAAAACCGTTAGCAGTCGCTTTAAAGCGTTTAGCTGCACCACGGCGAGTTTTCATCTTAGGCATAACAACCTCTTTTGAACACCTGTTTGGAACGTTTGCACCATTGCAAAACGACCTGCAGGTAAGGGAGCGCACATTCTAATCTATCCTTGCGCAAAACGAAAGCCAATCTCATAAAATAGCGCAAAAAGCATGGCGTTAATTGGTCTATTTTTTAAGCTCAACATACACTGTTTTTATAGATTGCCCTTTATAATTATGATCCCCTCAGTCGATTGGATTGCCATGAATCCTGCACCAGATGTTTTTGCCGCACTGCGTTATCGGGACTTCTCCATTGTTACCCTAAATCAGTTTTGTTTAACCTTGGCTATTTTAATTCAAGAAATTATTGTGGCCTACTGCTTGTATCACATCACCAAAGACCCGTTAACCTTGGGATTGATTGGACTGGCAGAGGCGATTCCGTTTATTGCCTTGTCTTTATGGGGCGGCTATTTTGCCGATCGCTTTAACAAACAAACCATTATGAAAATTTGTTTGCTGTTTGCCCTGCCACTGCCTTTGGTTTTATATGCGCTGTTCCATGCTTATGCTTTGGGCCAAATCACTGTGAACAGCCTATCATGGGGTATTTATGCGGTTATTTTTGGCTTAGGTACCGTTCGTGGGTTTTATAATCCATCTGCGACCTCGTTAAAACCGTTCCTGATTCCTCGGCAGCTGTATGCCAATGGTGCAACATGGACCACTATTGGTTGGCAAAGTGGTGTGATTATCGGCCCAATGCTGGGCGGATTCATGCTGGCCTTTTTAGGTCGTGAAACCAGTTTGCTGACTGTAGCTGTATTACTGGCCATCTGTTTTATCTTAATTAATTTGCTGCAAAAGCGCAGTTTTCCAAAAATTGAAAGCACCAATTTAGCCGAAAGTTTAGGTGAAGGATTTCGCTTTATCTGGAAGACCAAAATTGTGTTGTGGGCCATTTCCCTCGATTTAGTCTCGGTACTGTTTGGCGGGGTTATTGCACTGCTGCCGATATTCGCTGAAGATATTTTAAAAATTGGCCCTGAAGGTTTGGGTTATCTGCGTGCTGCACCTTCAATTGGCGCACTGATCACCATGCTGGCACTCACCAAGTTTCCACCGACCCAACATGCTTGGCGCAACATGCTACTGGCCGTTGCCGGTTTTGGCGTATTTACACTGTTGTTTGCTTTTTCTAACCATATCGCGCTGTCGCTGTTCGCTTTAGCCATGACCGGTGCATGTGACAGTATTTCCGTGGTCATCCGACAAACCATTTTACAACTTTATCCACCAGAAAATATGCGAGGCCGGATTGCCGCAGTCAACGGTATGTTCGTCTCTTCCAGTAATGAGTTGGGTGCATTTGAATCTGGCTTGGCGGCTAAATATTTCGGCACCATTATGGCCACAGTGTTAGGCGGTGGAATCACCTTGGCGGTGGTGGTGGTCAGTTGGATAAAAACTCAGGATCTATTTGGCGTTAATATCACGGAAAAAGAGCACTAAAATAGCCAGTTTTAATTTTTAACTTGCGCGTATTTCTAATTCAGGAAATACTGCGCAGCTCTACCGCTTGGTTAGCACCATAGCCTCTGCTTCAATTCAAGAAATAAAAAATTATGAAACAAATACTGTATTTTTCTATGCTCATGGGCTTGGCCTTACATACCACAAATGCTGCAACAGCAGAAAATGCCACAGCCCTTGCGGTACAAAAAAGTGTCGCTTCAGCTGCGTATTTAACCACGCGTATTCAGTGGTTGAAATTCCCACAGCCACGCTATAAAAATGAAGACCTCAAAGAGCAAAACAGAACAGCGATTATTCGGGTCTATGCTGATGAAATGGGTACAATCAACAAAGCCACGGTGCAAGAAAGTACAGGCATTAACGCTTTAGATCAGCTACTGCTTCAAGCCGTACGTGCAGCACAAGTAAAACCACATATTGAAAATGACAGTGCCGTGCCACAAATCGGCTATCAAGCATTTAGCTTAAAATTACATGCCGAGCCAGATAACGAAAATTGCAGTTATAGCTTTGCATCTAAAAACTGGCAAGCACAGCAACAGCAGCAAAAAACTGCATTTAGCTACCGCAGCCAACCCACTTTAACTGTAGAAACCGAGCAGTTAAATGGCCATAATCGCGCGGTAAAATTCAGTTTAAAAGTTAACAAACACGGCGATGTAAAAAGCGTTAAGATCAAGCAAGGTTCCGGTATTTACGCTTTAGATCAACAAATCATACAGACCCTATCTCAAGCACAGATTGATGTACCACGTAAATGGTTGCATAAAAAATCTACGCTAAAAGATGAAATTAAGTTTGATTTGCAGCAGTGCCAGTAGTTATCGCGAACAAAGAGATGCCCCAGCATCTCTTTTTTAAAATAGATAAAAAATCCCATATAAAAATAAATAGCGCCCTACTTTGGCCAGACTCACCAGCAGTAAAAAGCGAGCAAAATTTTCTTTAAGCAGACCTGCAATTAAAGTAATGGGATCACCAATGATGGGCACCCAACTGAGCAACAAAGTCCAATAGCCATATTTTTGATAGCTTAGCTGCGCACGAGTCATCTGCTGGGCAGAAAGTGGAAACCATTTTTTATCTTTATAATGTTCAATTTTCAGACCCAAATACCAATTTACGCATGCGCCTAAAATATTACCCAGACTGGCAAAAAATAGCAGCGCAATGGCAGAGTGATGGCCTTTTGCAAGCAGTGCCAATAACACTGCTTCCGACTGCAAAGGCAAAACAGTAGCCGCAGCAAAAGCTGAGAGAAACAACACTGCATAGGCCAGCATGTTCTAAAAGACGTAAATTATAGTGCCAGTTTTTTCTTGGTTTTTTGGTACTCATAAATCGACCATAGAACAAATATAGCCATTGCGCCATAACGTGCCCATGTATAACGCTGCGCAATCAAGGCAAAGACTTTACCCGACAACACGGCACTATCGGCTTTTAGACTCTCTGCCAACAACTGCATATGCACCACTTCGGCGATATACAACAGCAAGCAACATGCGATACCAAAAATAATCGCCCAATAAATTTTCGCATTACTTTCAACAATTCGGGTTAAATTTAAGAAAGAATCTTTCATCATCATTTGATCCAGTAAAAAACCACCAGCACGGGTGGTTTATTTTGCAAGCTGAGTGGGCTTTTGAGAACAGGATTTTAGCACAAAGCAGCTCTCTATTTTTGCAATCAGTTGTTCACTTGGATCGCCAATGCACGCTGCACCGCAGGACGAGCCGTTAAGCGCTGCATATAGTCTTTTACATAGGGATAATCATCGATCTGAATTTGCTGCCATGCATAGCTTAAAATCCACGGCAGAATCGCCATATCCGCAATTGAATATTCACCAGCCACATATTTTTGACCCGTCAATTGCGTATTTAACACACCATATAATCTTTTGGTTTCATTGACATAACGTTCAATTGCATAGGGAATCTTTTCTCCTGCAAACTGACTAAAATGATGATTTTGTCCGAGCATTGGCCCAAAACCGCCCATCTGCCACATCAGCCATTGCTCTACTTCAACGCGTTGTTGTTCATCCACCGGATAAAACATGCCGGTTTTACGGCCCAAGTACTGCAAAATTGCGCCAGATTCAAAAATAGAAATCGCTTCACCGTGTGGACCATTTTGATCCACAATCGCAGGAATTTTATTGTTCGGAGAAATACGTAAAAAATCAGGTTGAAACTGATCATTATCCAAAATATTAATGGGAAAAACTTGGTATTCCAAGCCCATCTCCTCTAATGCTATGCTAATTTTATGGCCATTCGGTGTGGTCCAATAATATAGATCAATCATATGCTCTACCTTCTACTTTACGCATTTTACATCACATTATTTTACTTTATCTGTAGTTATAGCATGTTTCATTCAGATAGGTAGAGCAGTTAAAGCGCAAAATAACACGATTTATTTATCCTTATTGAGTGATTCAATCCAAGTGCAGAGCTTAAAATCATCAGTTAAATATAAGATTTTGGTGGCCGTAAAGCTAAGGGAAGCGCCAAGCCACTTCTGCGCAACCGTGTATTTGAGTAATTTTTATGCATACTAAAGTATAAAGACAAAAAAAGCACTACAGGTGTAGTGCTTTTTTTAGATCAACGAGTGCTTACTTTTTGCGTTTCGGCCCAAGCAGCATACCCATTTGACGACCTTCCATTTTCGGTGCTTGTTCGACTGTACCGTATTCAACTACGTCTGCTTCAACTTTTTGCAATTGAGCCAAACCTAATTGTTGGTGAGCCATTTCACGACCGCGGAAACGTAAGGTGATCTTTACTTTGTTCCCTTCTTCGAGGAAACGAAGAATGGCACGCAACTTGATGTTGTAATCACCAACATCTGTCGCTGGGCGCAGCTTGATTTCTTTTACCTGGACTTGATGCTGTTTTTTCTTCGCATCTTTTTGCTTTTGCTTCAGATCAAACAAATGCTTGTTAAAGTCCATGATTTTACAAACAGGCGGTTCTGCATTCGCTACGATCTCAACAAGATCAAGCTCAACTTCTTCTGCAGCACGCAACGCTTCAGCAAGTGAAACGATGCCTTTTTGTTCGCCATCTGCATCAACAAGACGTACTTCTTTTGCACGGATCTCATCATTTAATGCAGGACGATTGCTTTTAGCACCTTGTTGTTGGTTACGGTCAGGCTGTTTAATCTTTATTACTCCACAATATACCGGCCACGTTCGGCGACGGCTACTTTCACTAAGTCAACGAAGGCCTCGATTGACATAGTCCCTAAATTTGTTCCTGAGCGGGTACGTACGTTGACTGTACCTTCCTCAACTTCACGGTCTCCAAGAACCAGTAAGTAAGGAATACGCTCTAATGTACGTTCACGAATCTTAAAGCCGATTTTTTCATTTCTCAAGTCAGAAATCGCACGGATACCGTTTTCTTTAAGTTTCTCAACCACACTGCCACATGCTGCAGCTTGTGAGTCAGTAATATTCATAACACAAGCTTGTACTGGAGACAACCAAGGTGGCATAAAACCCGCATAGTGTTCAATCAGTATACCAATAAATCGCTCAAAACTACCAAGAATTGCACGATGTAACATTACCGGTTGATCACGATCGTTGTCTTCAGTGACATAAGAAGCGTCTAAACGCTCTGGCAAGTTAAAGTCACACTGAATAGTACCACATTGCCATACGCGACCTAAGCAGTCTTTCAACGAGAATTCAATTTTCGGGCCATAAAACGCGCCTTCACCCGGTTGTAAATCCCACGCAAGACCGGCTTCATCTAAGGCATCGGCCAAAGATTTTTCCGCCATATCCCAAAGCGCATCTTCACCGACACGTTTTTCAGGACGGGTCGACAATTTCATTTGTACTTCTTCAAAACCGAAGTCTTTATAGACATCTAAAGTCAATTTAATGAAGTCGGCCACTTCTTGACCAATTTGTTCTTTGGTACAGAAAATATGTGCATCATCTTGGGTAAAGCCACGCACCCGCATAATGCCATGTAGTGAACCGGATGGCTCATTACGGTGACACGAACCGAACTCTGCCAAACGAACCGGTAAATCACGATATGATTTTAAGCCTTGATTAAAGACTTGCACGTGACATGGGCAGTTCATTGGTTTTACCGCATAATTGCGATTTTCTGAATGTGTGGTAAACATATTGTCAGCATAGTTTGCTGCATGTCCGGACTTTTCCCACAGGCTAAAATCGACCACTTGCGGCGTGCGAATTTCTTGGTAGCCATTGTCTTCTTGTACTTTGCGCATGTATTGCTCAAGTACTTGATAAATGGTCCAACCATTCGGATGCCAAAACACCATTCCGGGCGCTTCTTCTTGCATATGGAATAAGTTTAACGCTTTACCAATTTTACGATGGTCGCGTTTTTCAGCTTCTTCAATGCGTTTCACATAAGCTGCAAGCTGTTTTTTATCTGCCCAAGCGGTACCATAAATACGTTGTAACTGTTCATTTTTTGCATCACCACGCCAGTATGCGCCAGAGATTTTGGTGAGCTTGAATGATTTTAAGAATTTGGTGTTCGGCACGTGTGGACCACGGCACATATCGACATAATCTTGATGATAATACAGCCCCATTTGGATTTCTTCAGGCATGTCTGCAATCAAGCGTAATTTATATTCTTCACCACGTGCGGTAAATTCTGCAATTACTTCATCACGTGGTGTCATTTTTTTCACCACATCATAATCTTGATCGATCAGCTTTTTCATGCGCGCTTCAATGGCGGCCATGTCATCTAAAGTAAACGGACGCGGCATCCAAATATCGTAATAAAATCCATCGTCAATGACTGGACCAATCACCATTTTTGCTTCTGGAAACAATTGTTTCACCGCATGTCCCACCAAATGCGCACACGAGTGACGAATAATCTCGACACCGGCATCATCTTTAGGGGTAATGATTTGCACAGTGGCATCTTCAGTAATTAACTCAGATGCATCGACCAGACGATCATTGACACGACCAGCGACTGTATTTTTGGCCAAACCAGGACCAATGCTTAACGCAAGATCCATCACAGATACGGCTTGATCAAACTGTTTTTGATCGCCATTGGGCAAGGTGATAACGGGCATATAAAAATCCTTAAGGAGTGATGCCCCGTACCATGGGGCATATCACCGCGAGATTATGATCGAGGAGAACCTCAAAAGATAAAAACGGTGGATAAATAAAATTTGCCTAGAATTTTACACGTCTTAACCCCGTGATTAAACCTTTTCTCTGATAAAATTCGTCTTTAAAATTAAAAACCAACATGAAAGCGACAGATTGACTGGAGATTTATTTTAAAGCTACGTTATAGTGATTTTTAGCAGCCCCCACTCAAAGAAGATTCATCTATGCATGGGTTAAAGTAAAATAGTTAAAAAAGCAAACAATAGAACCGCACAATTCAAAAAATCGCTTTCTTAAAAATAATTTTATTATTATTCAAATGCTTAAAAAAATCTTAAAATCGTCTCGACTAAAGCATAAATGCAATCGCTTGAAGAAGTGCCTATCGTTTTAAACAGAGATGACAATAAATACAGAAATGGAGTTCCAACATGGTCAGCGCATACGATGAATTACCCCGCACCCCCGCAAATTTTGTTGCGTTATCGCCTTTACGCTATCTAGACCGCGCAGCCCATATCTATCCCAATCAAGCAGCGATTATTCATGGTCAGCGTCAAATTACGTGGCGTGAAACTTATCAGCGTTGCCGACAATTTGCCGATCAACTCCAAAAACTGGGCATTACCAAGAACGATAC
>NZ_JXBK01000001.1:851473-851918 GCF_000816495.1 Acinetobacter harbinensis | reverse complement strand
TCTCTGCACTGCTGCCAAACGTGCCTGCAATGCTAGAAGCACACTTTGCTGTACCTATGGCGGGTGCCGTCCTGAATACCTTAAACACGCGCCTAGATGCCAAAACCTTGGCCTTTATGCTGCAACATGCAGAAAGCAAAGTATTGTTGGTTGATCCTGAATTTAGCGCCTTAGCAACAGAAGCCTTGGCACTGATCTCACAGGATATCTATGTCATTGATGTGGCAGATGCAGAATATGAGCATGCTGCAAGCACCAAAGCGATTGGTCAAATTGAATATGAAGACTGGTTAACAAAAGGCGATGTAAATTTCAACTGGCAACTGCCTGCGGATGAATGGGATGCCATTAGCTTAAGTTATACCTCGGGTACCACAGGCAATCCCAAAGGTGTGGTTTATCATCATCGCGGCGCTTATATCAATGCAGCCAGTAATATTATTGC
>NZ_JXBK01000001.1:831897-851463 GCF_000816495.1 Acinetobacter harbinensis | reverse complement strand
GCATGACGCCACGTGCCAGCTATTTATGGACACTGCCGTTATTTCACTGTAACGGCTGGTGCTTTGCTTGGACCATGGCAGCCAATGGCGGCACCAATATCTGTTTACGTAAAGTCGATGCTGAATTGATTTTTAAATTGATTGCCGAGCATAAAGTTGACTATTTTTGCGGTGCGCCTGTGGTGTTATCGATGTTGATTAATACCCCAGAAGATCAAAAAACGGCGTTTGATCATCGGGTAGAAGTCATGGTGGCCGGTGCAGCACCGCCTGCGGCGACTATTGAAGGGATGCGTAATATTGGCATTAATGTGACCCATGTGTATGGCCTAACCGAAACCTATGGCCCTTCTGCGCTTTGTGCCTCACAAGCCGGCTGGAGCGAGCTGTCCATTCAAGAGCAAGCTCAACTACACTCACGTCAAGGCGTGCCTTATCCGCTACAAGATGGCATGAAGGTGTTAGATCCGCAAACCATGCAGGAAGTCCCACACGATGGACAAACCATGGGCGAAATTATGTTCCGTGGCAACATTGTGATGAAAGGATATTTAAAAAATGCGCAGGCCACCGCAGAGGCCTTTGCCGGTGGATGGTTCCATACGGGCGATCTGGCGGTATGCCAACCCGATGGTTATGCCAAAATCACTGACCGCTCCAAAGATGTAATTATCTCGGGTGGAGAAAATATTTCATCGCTTGAAGTGGAAGAAGTTCTCTACCAACATCCGGCTATTCTCACAGCAGCCGTGGTGGCTAAACCCGATTCACGCTGGCAAGAAGTGCCCTGTGCTTTTGTCGAGCTGAAGCCAAACAAAACCGTAACCCCTGAAGAGTTAATTGAGTTTTGTAAACAACATTTAGCTCGCTTTAAAGTACCTAAAGATGTGGTGATTACCGAGATTCCAAAAACATCGACTGGTAAATTACAAAAATTCATTCTACGTGATTGGGCCAAAGAACGTGCCGCAGCAGAAGTGGAGTAACGACTAGATTGTACTGACAGCAAAATTTATGTCATAAAAAAGCGACCGCATATTGGTCGCTTTTTTTATTTCGAGCACTGAATAAAAAATCAGTTATCGGAAATCAGTGCCACTTGCTGAATATAGTTAAATAATTTTAACTTCGATTCTGCAAGTTGCTCTTCAGGCAATTGTTTGGTGATATCGCGCTGAATACGTAAGATGTGCTGACGAATCGGATGATGTTCAGCTGCATTATGCGCTTTCATAAACTCTTTGATTGCAGGATCGCCCTGTACAATCATGCGGTCAACCCAGCGCTGCAATTGTGCGGTTTTTTTCGCGCCTTGTTGCGGGGTTAAATAAGACAAAATCACTGCCTCATCTTCATTACGCAACAATTTACCAATTCGTAAAAATTGGCGACGGCGCGCTTCATACGCAGTAATATTACGCACTTCCAGTAAAGCATCCACTAAACGTTCCTCTACCGGAAGTTTCTGAATTTGCTTCGGGTTCAACTGGGAGAGTTGCTCACCTAAAGCCGCCATACGTTGCACTGCTTTTTTTTGTGCGGTTTTACTTGCACGCCCTTCTAAAGTGTCAAAGTCATCTTCAGTAAAACGCTGTTGCGGTCGACGTGCCACGATTAATCTGCCTCGTAAAATTTTGCTGCAAATAGCGCTTGAATGGCCGATAAAGCTTGTTCTTCATCTGCGCCATCAAGCACTAAACGTAAAGTGGTGCCCTTGCCTGCACCTAACATGAGTAAGGACATAATATTTTTTGCATCTACCAATTTCTGACCTTTACCAATTTGAATCGATGAATCAAATTTCGTGGTCACTTCAATCAGTTTTCCAGACGCACGCGCATGTAAACCTAGTTTGTTAATTACGTCAACCGTTGTGTCAATCATGACCAGTGCTTCATTTCTCTATGTAAGACTTGAATAGACCATTTTCCCTCAAGGGCTTTTTTGAGTCTATCGACGATATATACTGAACGATGTTGCCCACCAGTACAGCCAATCGACACTGTCATATAATGACGATGCCCTTCAGCAAAGGCCGGCAACCACTTATCTAAAAACCCATAAATATCTTGGAACATTTCATTGGTTTGCTCACTTTGCAGTAAAAATTGCTGCACAGGCAAATCTAAGCCTGAATATTTTCGCAATTCCAAATCCCAATGCGGATTGGGCAAATGCCGCACATCAAAGACATAGTCAGCATCCAATGGAATGCCGTGCTTATAACCAAAGGATTGCAAGATCAAAATTAACTTATCGGATTGTCCAAGTTTAGACAACAAAGTGTGCTTGAGATCATGCACACTTTTATCCGTGGTATCAATATGTACTGTTGAACGTAATTGTATCGGTAGCAATAGGATTTTTTCTTCCTGAATGCACTGATTCAAACTTTTAAAACGACTCGACAAGGGATGTGGACGGCGCGAAGCACTAAAACGTGAAATCAATTGTTGATCTTGCGTGGTCAAATAAATAATATCAACCGAGCCATGCCCTTGTAATTGCTCAAAAACATGATCAAATTCTTGTAAATCCGCGCGCGTACTGCGAACATCGACGCCCAATGCCAATTGCTCTAAATTATTTTCTTGATCAAGTTTCGCCACGATCTCTGGCAGCAAAGCCAAGGGTAAATTATCAATACAGTAATAACCTAAATCTTCTAGCACCTGTAAAGCAGATGATTTTCCTGATCCAGATTGTCCTGTAACGATTAAAATACGCTTCATGGCAAGGCGGTCCTTATGGCCATGTTAAGCCGTATGCTTAACATGTAAATTATCAATCAATCGAGTATTGCCCAGTTTAGCCGCAATGAATAAAACAACATCCTGATTAAATTCATTAATTTTTTGCAAATCTGGGCTGCGCGCTTCTACATAATCTACAACAAAACCGCTTTGTGTCAATGTTTGACGGATAGTGTCTAATACTGCAAGCAGCGCGCGACCACTGTGAAGCTGTGCTTCAGCCGCTTTTAAACTGCTGAAAATCGTGGGTGCACTTTGACGCTGTTCTTCACTTAAATAGCCATTGCGCGAACTGAGCGCTAAACCATCTTCTGCTCGGGTAATGGGTACGCCAATCACTTCTAAAGGAATGTTTAAATCACGCACAAACTGACGAATCACCGCCAATTGTTGATAATCTTTTTGGCCAAAAAAAGCAAAGTTGGGCTGCACAATATTAAATAGCTTGGTCACCACCACAGCCACGCCATCGAAATGACCCGGACGCTGTAAACCACACAAATCTTCACTAATTTCAGACACGTGAATATTGGTGAAATTGGGTTGATTACCATACATTTGTTCAACGGTCGGTGCAAAAAGCACATCACAGCCGACATCAGCCAACGCACGACTGTCTTGCTCTAAGGTGCGCGGATAGTTTTCAAAATCTTCATTGGGCCCAAACTGAATGGGATTGACAAAAATACTGACCACCACCATGTCACATAACTGACGTGCTTCACGTACAAGGTTTAAATGACCTTCGTGTAGATTACCCATGGTCGGCACAAAACCAATAATTTTTCGCGCCGATCGAGCTGGACTGAGTGAAGCGCTTAATCCTTGAATGGTGGTTTCTGTTTTCATGGTTACAGCTCGACTTGAAAAGTATGTTCTTGCGCAGGAAAAGAGCCTTCTTGTACTGCGGCATGATAGGCTTTAAAAGCATCCAAAATTGCTGTTTCGCCGGCTTGTTCTTTCATAAAATTACGGACAAATTTAGCCACACGGCCAAAGGTTAGCCCAAGCATGTCTTGCACCACCAACACTTGGCCATCCGTATCGACCCCTGCGCCAATGCCAATCACAGGTATTTGCGGAAACAATTGACTGATTTCTCGGCCCAATTGCGCAGGGACACACTCAAGCAATAACAATGCTGCACCAGCATCGACCACGGCCTGACAATCCGCAATCAGCCGATCGGCGGCCTCACGGGTACGTGCTTGTAACTTATACCCACCCAACACATGTACCGATTGTGGGGTTAGACCCAAATGCACACAGACGGGAATACCGTTACGGGTTAATACCTCAACCGACTCACTCAACCAAGCGCCGCCTTCAATCTTGATCATTTGCGCACCGGCTTGCATCACCGTTTTTGCACTGATCAAAGCATCATTTAAGGTGGCATAACTCATAAAGGGCAAGTCGGTCATAATAAATGCATGCTGATTACCACGGCGTACTGCTGCGGTATGATATGCCATATCGTCTACAGTCACCGCAAGCGTGGAATCTCGACCTTGAATTGCCATTCCTAACGAATCGCCAATCAAGATGGTATCGATTTGAGCAATTTCCATTGCTTTGGCCATGCTGGCGTCATAGCAAGTTAAACAGGAAAATTTGCGTCCATCTGTTTTAAACTGTCTTAAATTACTGAGACTAATCATTAAGATGTTCCTCTAACATTTGGCAAACACAGACTTAGTCAACAGCTGACCAAAACTCATCAGCAACCACCAACAAGGTTGAATCTTGAGCCAGCGCTAAATCTTTTAAGCATTGTGCTTTAATTTGTATGTTTTTATCTAAATCCAACAACGGCATAATGACAAAATCACGCTCAAGCAGCCCGATGTGCGGCACTGTTAATCGTTGATGTTCAATTTGCTCTTGTCCGTACAGCAATATATCTAAGTCTAAAGTGCGCTCGCCCCAATGTCGTAGACGTACCCGACCCGCTTCTTGCTCAATTTTCTGCAATTCATCTAATAATTCCAAAGCCGCTAAATCTGTTTCTAAACAAACCACCGCATTTAAATAATGCGGTTGATCTTGCGGCCCCATCGGTGGACTTTGATACAGTTTCGATGTTTTCACCCTTCCCAAAGCCGCCAGTTTTGCTACCGCTTCGGTTAGGATTTTGCGTGAATCACCTAAATTACTGCCTAAACCAATATAGGTCACCACACTCATTGCGTCGGCCCAAAAACCACTTGATTTAAATCACGTTTGACGCGCTTACGTTTCAATATAGGATGATCGTAAGCAATACCTGCTGCACCTGATGCGGTACTTGGTACTGCACGTTCGGGTGGTCGGCTTCTGCTTTTACGTTCACGGCGTACACGCGGCTCAGGTTCATTCACCAACGGTTCAATTTCAACCGACTGGACTTTCGACTCAACCACTTCATCTAGATTGGTCTTACGACGGCTTTTGGCACGTTGACGGTTATATTGACTAATTACCCGTTCTTTCTCATCACTGCTCATCAGCTGATAAGATTCCCACCATGCTCCCATACCTTGCGTGGTTGGATCACCAGATTTCTCACGTAGCAATAAAAAGTCAAAACCGGCACGAAAACGCGCATGACTCGATAAGGCTTGAATTTGTTGTGGCTTTGGACTGAGCAAACGTGTTTGCATTTCCCATACTTCACGAATGAAGGTTTCGGCAAAGCGAGGAATTACAGTCCGCGTAGCTTGGCGTTTTAACACATCTAAACCGGCTTGCGCACGTGCTTCCGCAGGCACTACACCTTTGTGTAAATAAAACGCACAACGCTCTAAAAATGATTCCCACAGTAAAACGGCATAGAAAAACGCCGGATTAATGGTTTTGCCCATTTGAATACGTTGATCGGTATTAATAGCAGCACGTTCAATAAAGATTGAAATCTGTTCAGGAATATCGGCAAACAATTGACGCCAAATATCAAAATCAATCAGCATGGGCAGCACACGATTTAAATGCCCCATGGTGAACAATTTTTGTGACTCATCATATAAACGATGCGGCGAAATATCACGCAGCAACTGAGTCATTTCTGGGGTAAAAATTTCCAGAATTTCCGGTGCAATATCAAAATGCAGTTTTGCTGCAAAACGCAAGGTACGCAACATGCGCACAGGGTCTTCTTCAAAACGTAATGTCGGCTCACCCAACAAACGTAAAGTTTTATTTTTTACATCATCCACGCCGTGACAAAAATCAAGCACGATGCCTTTACGCGGTTGATAATACAGGGCGTTAATCGAGAAATCTCGGCGAGCAAAATCTTGCTCAATGTTGCCCCAATTGTTGTCGCGTAAAATCATCCCCGCAGCGGAGGTAATTTCTTTTTTAGGCGGCGCACGAAAAGTCGCCACCTCGATCAGTTCTCGACCCGAATAGACATGTGCCAATTCAAAACGCCGTCCGATAATACGGCAACGTCGTCCAAAGACTTCTTTGATCTGTGCCGGTGTTGCATCGGTGACGGCATCAAAATCTTTAGGATTTAATCCCAACATTAAGTCGCGAACACTGCCACCGACCAGATAGGCTTCAAAGCCAGCCTTATTTAAGGCATCGATAACATCTAATATGGAAGAAGGTAATTGAGCGGTTGATAAACCACATTTTGACGCGCGCAAAGTTTGCAAAAGACGCTGTCTCCTACGTCTGAACGTAAAATATCTAAGATGACGCTAATCATATATCTAACACAATCAAAGGGCAATTTGATTATCTCAATGCAGCATATATTGTTGGTGGCTTGTTGCCCGCTTAAAGGCTCAATTAGAGTGCCAATCGCTGTTTATTTTTGGCAAATAGCACCGGCCCAATTCCCTTCACCTGTTGCAATTGCTCAATATTTTGAAATTTTCCGTTTTTTTGTCGATAGGCAATAATCGCTTCAGCTTTTTTTAATCCAATTCCTGATAATTCTTGTAACTGCACCACATTGGCCTGATTCAAATTTATTTTTGCTGCATTGCTTAACTGCAAACTGGGTTTGGATAAATAATAATTCGAACTTTCAGAGACACGCGGCACTTTTAAACGTGCATCTTGTGCTTCCTGCTGCGCTTTCCATGCTAAGTACTGTTGATCAAACTGTCGCGCATAACTCTGTGATCCACTCAACAGCATCAGCACAAGACCCAGATAAAAAATATAATTCAGACGATGTTGGATTGTTTTCATGTACGACCTATGCTTTTAATTATTTTTGGCTTGCTCCCACAGTCGATCCATTTCGTCTAAAGAGAGCTGCTCAATTTTTCTATTTTGTTGTTGCGCTTGATCTTCAATAAAAGCAAAACGCGTTCTAAACTTATGAATGGTGCTTAATAAGGCCATCTCACTTGAGAGTCCGAGTTTACGCCCAACATTGACCAGTGAAAACAAACAGTCTCCAAATTCATCGAGTATTTCGTCGGAATTTTGCTTTTGTATCGCCTGCTGTAATTCGGCCAATTCCTCATTTAGCTTTTCATAGGCGCTCTCTACATCGGTAAAATCAAAACCAATTTGTGCTGCATTTTTTTGAATTTGCTCGGCTTGTTGCAAGGTCGGCCCATGCTTAATCTCATCCAAGCGAGAGTACGCCTTGCCGTGTTTTTCTTGTTGTTTAATCTGTTTCCACAGCAGCATTACATCGGCTGAGTTCAACTGCGAAAAATTTTCTGCTTGAAAAACATGCGGATGACGACGGATCAGCTTTTCAGTGATGGCATGTACCACATCGTTAAAATCAAAGGCACCTTGTTCGCTATACATTTGTGCTTGAAACACCACTTGTAGTAATAAATCCCCCAATTCATCACGAATTTCCTCCGGCTGACCGACTCTAATTGCCGCCTCCACCTCATAGGCTTCTTCAATGGCGTATGGCGTTAAGCTTTGCGGCGTTTGCTGCTGATCCCATGGACATTTTTCGCGTAATTCACGCATCACCGCCAATAATTTATCCATGTTTTCACCTTTTGACTTGCGGGTTAACTGTACAATGCTCAACAGCTGTTTTCACTTTTGATCTTTGCTATGCTAACGCCAAATGCAATAAAAACTTCAGCACAATAACAAAACCCATAAGGAAAATCGCATGCACAGTATCTTTATTAGCGGCGCAGCACAAGGCATTGGAGCGGCCATTGCCGGCTTATTTTATCAACGTGGCTATAAAGTCGGAATTTATGATCTTAATGTCGTTCAAGCACAAAAATTAGCACAACAATTGGGGCCCAATGCCCAAGCAGGCATCTTGGATGTGGCGGATTATGCCAGTTGGAAGCAGGCATTAGAGGCATTTCATGCATGGGCAGGTGAGCTGAATATTTTAGTCAACAATGCTGGCATTCTTTATTCCGGTGCTTTTGAGCAAATCGAGATTAGCGCTCATCATCGTCTGATTGATATTAATGTAAAAGGTGTGCTTAACGGCTGTCATGCGGCTTTGCCTTTTTTAAAACAAGCAGATTTTGCACGGGTGATTAATTTATCTTCTGCCTCGGCCATTTATGGTCAAGCGGATTTAATTTCCTATTCTGCCAGTAAATTTGCAGTTCGTGGTCTCACTGAAGGCCTCGATATTGAGTGGCAAAAGTATGGTATCCGTGTCTTAGATGTGATGCCGTTATTTGTAGAAACCCCGATGGTCAAAGACATGCAAGCAGGCAGCATTGAAAACATGGGTCTTCATTTAACCGCCGCAGATGTGGCTGAAGAAGTGTATAAACGTGCCAAATGTAAAGACTCTATATTTACCGCCACCCATCAAGGCGTGGGCTTAAAATCTAAATTATTCTTTAATTTTTCCAGAATCAGCCCCCAGTTTATTAACCGACTAGGCAACAGCCTTTTGGCCCAGAAAACTAAGCGTTAAATTTAGATTCTCAAAATAGAGAAGTGACTGACGCTTAGAGAGAGATTTGATCTGCATAAACAACTTTGTAACGTAATTTATGCAGACCACAATAATTCAATTTTCGGGCAATTCAGTGCGATGTCAGCTGCGCTTGAGCGCCATGCCAAAGTCAACATACTGTTGGTCAGCTGAAAATTTTGATAAGCAAAATGACCTATTAACGGATGATGACAGATGCCCGCATCATAAAGCGGATGCACATGGGTATTCAGTTCATTGAGATTTAACCGCACACCCAAACCGCAGGCTTTTAACACTGCTTCTTTGGTGGTCCAGACTTTAAACCAATAGGCGGGATCTTGCCCCAATTGATTCCAGTGCTGCAACTCATCTGCATGAAAAGCATGACGTGCCAACGCTGCAAAGCGTACCTTACGATCCAAATCTTCAATATCCACGCCCAAGTCTTGCAACTGCGAACTACTGGCCAAGGCATAATGTTTTTGACTGTGACTATGATTAAAATAAAAGGCAGGAAAATGGACCAAATAGGGTTTGCCATAAGCTGTGCTGCCCATATCATCGGCTTGAATCAAGCAATTTAACTGCTGCGACAGCAACTGATTACGGTAAGCATAAATCTGCTGCTTTTGTTGTTGAATACGCGCGGTACGGTCAAGCTGCGCTGATAAATTCAGCATACGTGCCAGTTTATTGACTTGTACTTGAATCAATCCACTCATCTATCAGCCCTGAACCTCAAAAAGTTGCTGCGCTTTAAACAAAAAAGCCCAAAGTAAACTTCAGGCTTTTTTAGATATTACCGATTAATTTTTAAATTTCTTTTCCGCTTTTTTAAATTTCTGTACATAACGACGTTTACGCGCTGCAATGCGTTCATCCATTTGTGTTTTACGACCTTCAAACGGATTCTCAGAGGTTTTAAATTCAATACGAACCGGTGTTCCTTCAAGTTTATACACTCGGCGGAAGACATTTTCCAGATAACGACGATAATCTGCCGGTGTCTTATCAACTTTATTGCCATGTACCACAATCGTTGGTGGATTTTGTCCGCCCATATGCGCATAACGCATTTTAATACGGCGACCACTGATCATTGGCGGCTGATGCGCTTCAGTTGCATCATTTAAAATTTGGGTGATTTTCGCAGGTGAGACTTTGAGATGCGAAGAATCGTATGCACGGTGAATCGATGGATAAAGCTCGCCCACACCAGTGCCATGCAATGCAGAAATCAAATGCACTTTGGCCCATGGAATAAAGTCAAAACGACGATCGACATCCAGCTTACATTGCTTGCGATCGTATTCTGTCATGTTGTCCCATTTGTTAATGGCAATCACCATGGCACGGCCCGCTTCTAAAGCATAGCCGATTAAATGTAGATCTTGCTCGACCACACCTTCACGTGCATCCAATACCACCACGACCACATGTGCATCTTTAATGGCTTGTAGCGTTTTAACAATCGAGAATTTCTCGATCATCTCATCCACTTTACCTTTACGGCGCACACCGGCAGTATCAATTAAGGTGTATTTACGTTCATTACGTTCAAACGGAATATAAATTGAATCACGCGTGGTGCCAGGCATATCAAATACCACCACACGATCTTCACCCAGCAAACGGTTAACCAAAGTCGATTTACCCACGTTTGGACGACCAATCACCGCAAGACGTAGACCAGTGGCTTTATCATGTTCTGCTTGATCTTCATCTTCAGGCACATCTTCAAGCACTTCTTCAAGCATTTGTGCCACACCGCGGCCATGGCTTGCAGCCACATGCAACGGCTCACCAAAGCCCAGTTGAAAAAATTCAACCACAGCAGCTTCAGCATGAACACCATCGACTTTGTTGGCAACCAAGTAAACTTTTTTACCCAGTGTACGAATTTCTCGTGCGATTTGCTCATCTGAGGCCAATAATCCGGCACGCGCATCGACCACAAAAACAATAATATCGGCTTCATTAATGGCAGTTTTAGATTGCTCGGCCATATAAGAATCAATACCGGCTTCACTTTCACCAATACCGCCGGTATCGACCACAATAAAAGATTTGTTTTGGAAGACTGCATCGCCATATTTGCGGTCACGAGTCAGACCCGCAAAGTCGGCAACAAGTGCATCACGACTCTTGGTAATCTGATTAAATAACGTTGATTTTCCGACGTTCGGACGCCCAATTAGCGCAATTACAGGTTTCATAAATTAACGATTCTGCCAGACGCTTAACGCGCCCTTTCTGGTGGAGACATAAAGTTGTCCATCAATCACGCGCAGTGAACGAACTTCACCACTTGTTTTTGATCGACCAATGAGTTGCCCAGAGTTTGGATCGATTAAGTGTAAAACACCTTCTAAATCACCCACCACTAGGTCTTGTCCGAGTACAACAGGGTTACTCAATTGACGATTCAGCAAACTATCGTTTTGCCATAATTGTTCGCCTGTTGTCAGTGCGTAAGCAGTAATTTTGCCATCTGCTTGTGTCACATAAACGGTATTATTTGATACTTCCGGACGCTGAATACTGCTGGCATCTTCACTCCACAGCACTTGCTGAGACGCTAAATCCGTAACAGTGACTTGTCCTTGAAAACTGGTGGTGACCAAGAACTGGCCCGCCACTACAGGATCGCCATCAATATCATTGAGACGTTGAACATCTGAACGACCATCGCTGACCGCAACACGGCGCTGCATACGCGGCACGCCGGTTAAAATATCCAGCGCATAAACATAAGCATTCGATGAGGCAATCAAGACAGTTCGTGGATCGAGCGCAATGGGAGATGCCGTTCCACGTAAGCTAAATTGTACATCAGGCAGGTTGTATGTCCAAACTTGCTGACCTGTGGCTAAATCGTGCGCATAAACCGTGCCGTCATTGCTTAAAGTCACCACACGGCCGGCTTGAATTAATGAGGCCGATAAAATAGCACCAGACAACTGCGCTGTCCATTTTTGCTCACCTGTGGCTTGATCAAGGGCAAACAATTGACCTTTTTTATTGCCAACGATAACCGTGCCTTCAGCTGCTTCAACGCCAGAGCTTAAACCCTGTTTCGACACTTTTTGCTGCCAAAGACGCTGCTTACCTTGATAAGCCGTCACTTCACCTTTGGGATCAAGAGCGAAAATCACGCCATTATCCACATCTAAACGCAAACGTAATGGATCTTCTTTACTGGTCGCTGAAACACTTTGAGAAAAAACCGGTACCAAAGCTTTGGCTTGGACCAATTTTGGCAATGGATTAGGTTTGACCTGTTCTACTTTAATTTTATTACTAGAACAGCCAAGCAGTGCCACAGTTAAAATTGTTAGTGCAAACGGTATTTTATATTTTCTATCCATCATGACTCATCCACTTGTGTTTCTAAAATTGGGCGTTCGACTTCAGGATCATCAACTAAAACGCCAACACTTTCGAGTTTAATTTGTAAAATTTGACGCTCTTGCTTGCGCTCCATCAATGCATCCCATGCACTCATATAGGCTTTTTTAGCATTGGCGATATCATTTTTAGCCACATATACATCGCCTAAAGCTTCATCAGCCGTGGCTTTAAAAGCCGGCTCAGTCACCAAAGCTAGATTTTTAATGGCATCATCATATTTTTTCTGTGCCAATTGCGCATAGGCCAAACGTAGCTTGACCAATTGCACCAAACCATCATCTTTAAGTTTTGAATTTTCAACTTTTTTCAAAGCACGCTCGGCATGCGCATAATCAGCTTTGTCATACGCCAATTTAGCCATCAACAATTGGGTTTGAATGGCTTGAACAGAATCCGGCGCTTCTTTCACAATTTTATCAGCCGTGGCAGATAACGCATTAAATGCATTGCCATCTGCTTTTACATTTTGCGCATCATCCATCAGCTGTTGTACTTTGGCCGTATTAATCTGCGATGTGGCCAAGTTTTTCTTCTGCCAATATTCCCAGCCAAAGAAGGCAATCAACGCAATTAAAATCCCACTAATCATGGCAGAACCATATTTTTTCGTGAAAGATTTTAAGCTATCAAGTTGTTCTTCATCACTCAATGCGTTCATGTGATTACCTTTTCCTATATTTTTTAGCTTATTTTGAAGAAAATTTTTCAAT
This sequence comes from Acinetobacter harbinensis, assembly GCF_000816495.1. Lineage (GTDB taxonomy): Bacteria > Pseudomonadota > Gammaproteobacteria > Pseudomonadales > Moraxellaceae > Acinetobacter > Acinetobacter harbinensis. Next base: position 838,720 of record NZ_JXBK01000001.1, on the reverse strand, counting down.
GAAGAACGGCACAATATCTGCCACAGCAATTTCGCTTTGCTCAGCAGTGGCCAATTTTTTCACCGTTAATTGCTGGGCGTCCCATTCACGCTCACCGACAATGACCGCAAAAATTGCACCCGATTGATCGGCTTTTTTCATCTGCGATTTCATCGAACCTTGCGAACCGACTTTCAAACGCAATGAGCTGTTGGCCGCTTCAAGTTGATTACGAATTTGTTCTGCCAGCAGTAAGGCCTTACCTTGTAATGCAGGATCGGCCAATAAAAACAGCTCACAATCGCGTACAGGCAGCGCTTGTTCAGTTTGCTCAAGCAGCAGCAATAAACGCTCCATACCCATGGCAAAACCCACGGCAGGAACAGACTGCTCTGGCTTGCCTTTGAGTTGACCGACCAGACCATCATAACGACCGCCAGCGCACACTGTGCCTTGTGAGCCCAAATGTGTGGTGGTCCATTCAAAGACTGTTTTATTGTAGTAATCTAGACCACGAACCAGTTTTTGATTAATCACAAAAGCAATGCCGGCATCCGTTAAATACTGCTGTAGAGTTGCAAAATGCGCCATGGTCTCTTCACCCATAAAATCATGTAATTTGGGTGCATGTTCAAGAATTTTTTGTGTCGCTGCATCTTTAGAATCTAAAATGCGCAGTGGGTTGGTTGCTAAACGGCGCTGCGAATCTTCATCCAGCTGTGCTTTATGCGCGGTTAAAAAATCCACCAAGGCGGTGCGATATTCCGCACGTTCATCCGACTCACCCAACGTATTCAGTTCAAGTTGCACTTTATCGGCCACGCCCATGCGTTTCCACAACCGTGCCGTCATTAAAATCAGTTCAGCATCTTGATCGGGTGTCGCCACACCAAAAGTTTCTACGCCAAATTGATGAAACTGACGATAACGGCCCTTTTGCGGCTTTTCATAGCGGAACATTGGCCCGATATACCACACACGCGGGGTCGCACCGCGCAGCAAATTATGCTCCAGCATCGCACGTACACAACCAGCGGTACCTTCAGGACGTAAAGTCAACGACTCAGGCGGATTACCTTTATCGAAAAAGGTATACATCTCTTTTTCAACAATATCAGTGGCATCACCAATTGAGCGTTTAAACAACGTCGTTTGTTCAACAATCGGCAAACGGATTTGCTGATACCCATAAGCATCCATCAGCGAGGCTAAATGTTGCTCAAGACGTCTCCACGCAGGAGTTTGCGTTGGAAGAATGTCATTAAAACCTTTAATTGCGACTATTGAACTCATGATGAACTACGAATAATTTCTTTAGATTTAGCTTCTTCAAGCTGTTGAACACGTTGACGAACCATAGTTTCAATTTCATCAACCAACTGATCAGTATCGATCAAATGGCTTTTTTCACCATTGCGATACACCAATGAACGCGGACTTGCACCAACAACGCCAATATCAGCTTCTTTGGCTTCACCCGGACCATTCACTTTACATCCAATCACTGACACATCCATTGGGGTGCGGATATCTTCTAAACGCTCTTCTAAGGCTTGCATCACTTTAATCACGTTAAATTCTTGACGTGAACAGCTCGGACAAGCAATAAAATTAATCCCGTTGGAACGTAGACCTAATGATTTTAAAATATCAAAACCAATTTTAATTTCATCTTCAGGATCAGCCGCCAAGGAAATACGCATGGTGTCGCCAATGCCTTCCATCAACAAACCGCCCAAGGCAATTGCAGATTTCACTGTGCCAGTACGATAAATGCCGGCTTCCGTTACCCCTAAATGCAGTGGATTATCAATTTGTTTTGACAACAAACGATAAGCATCCATGGTCAAAAAGACATTGGATGCTTTAACGGATATTTTAAACTCTTGATAATCTAAACGATCTAAAATATCAATATGGCGTAGCGCTGACTCAAGTAATGCTTGGCCAGTCGGTTCACCATATTTTTTCTGAATATCTTTTTCCAACGAACCGGCATTGACCCCAATACGCATAGAAATATCGTGATGTTTGGCCGCAGCCACCACTTCACGAATTTTAGCCTCTGAACCAATATTGCCCGGATTAATACGTAAACAGTCCGCACCTGCGTCGGCCACGGCCAAAGCAATTCGATAATCGAAATGGATATCGGCCACCAAAGGCACACTCACGCGTTTACGAATTTCACCAAAAGCCGCTGCTGCTTCCATGGAGGGTACAGACACGCGCATGATATCTGCGCCGATCTCAGCACAGCGCTCAATTTGTGCAACCGTTGCATCAACATCACAGGTTTCCGTATTGGTCATACTTTGAATACTGATGGGCGCATCACCGCCTACATACACAGAACCAACACGAATTTTACGAGTGGGACGACGCTTAATCGGATTCTCAATCATGAATTTCGCTCTTCTCTTAACCCATTAACGTGACAAGCGGAAGTCTGCTTGACCATTCACTGTATAAGGTGATAACGCAATTTTTTCATTGTTTAACGTTAAACTAACCGCTGAAGCATCATCAAGGCGAATTTGAAATGGAGTTTCACCATTTAATTTAACCGTTGCGGACTGACGCCCTGTAGCCAAAACTTTACCGGTGGAATCGACAATATGCACAGAGGTGGGGCGATTAAATTCTAGCTCTAATTGATCACCCGATACTGCGGTTGCATTGTTTAAACTCAGTACTTCAACATCCGATGCAACGCTGCCAAGCTCTTCAGGATCGCTTTTACTGCTTGACCAATTTTGAATGGTCATCACCACAATCGCGAGCAACACTAGTACCGCTAAGGCAATCAAACCACGCTTTAGCCACTTCTTGTTGCGATCACCGTTTGAACCGGGTAATTTGCCCATAATTTTAATCGGTGAATTATTTAACGCATGATTGGGCAGCAGACCGGTATCATTTTCATAGATTTCATCAAAACGCTGAATAAGCGCAGTTGCATCGACCTTTAAATATTTAGCATAGCTGCGATAATAACCTTTAATAAACGTAACTTCAGGCAAGGCCTTATAATTGTCTTGCTCTAACGCAGTTAAGGTTTTTAACGGTATATTTAAATCTTGGGCAGCATCAATCAATTCACGCTTCTGTGCGATTCGATTTTGACGTAAGTACTCACCTGGACGCTGAACATTTCCTAATGCATTGGGTACCACGCTTGAACCATTTGATTGCTGTGAATTAGGATTTACTTCCATACGGCCTCAGTACTGTACTGTAATTGCAAATAACGTTGGTATTCTGGACTTTCAGGGAACAAAGCACGCAATTGATTGACCAATACCTGCATTCCCATCTTGTCACTGTTTGCCCGTGCTAAGCGGATACCAATCCACAGTGCACGTGCACCTTGACTTTTTTGACCCACTCCACGCACAAATTGTTCATACAATTGTGTCGCATCAGCAGTCTGTTGTTTCAAATAAAAAATTTCCGCCAACTCTAACATCGAAATCAGCGATTCGCGATTGGCTTGTAAGGCCTGCTTAAAGGACTTTTCAGCCTCAGTCACATTGCCTAACTTTAGATAAATCCGTCCAGCATTTTCCAGTGCTTGATAGCGCTGATCATAGCCTAACGTGGTACCCGCAATGTTCAACTGCTCGATGGCGTCATTATAGCGCTCAACTTTATACAAATAAGTACCATAGTTGTTACGCGCTTGCGCATTTTTCGGGTCAGCAGAGATAGCTCGCTTAAAATAGGCATCGGCTTTACTCAAGCTGACTTTGCTACCTTCTTGTTGCAGCAAAATACCCATCATCATATTGGCGGCTGAATCGCGAGAATTGATTTCCAATGCTTGATCTAAAGCGCGTTTTGCAGAATCTAAATCACCCGCTTTAATATACTCGGCGGCCAACTGAGTACGGACTTGAGTGGCTCTTTCCGGATCTTTTTTGCCTAGCGTTGCTGGTGTCTGGCAAGCAGTCATCAAAATAGCAGACAGACCGATACTGGTCAAAAAAGCTAATCTGTAAATGGGCTTTCTCAATTGACATCCCCTCGTCTATTAACCTTGCGAGCGCATAATCTCATTTTTTTGCGCTATTTTATTTTTCCACTGTTCCGCACGACGCGTACGGTCAGCCACTTGGCCAACCAACTGTCCACATGCAGCATCAATGTCATCACCACGTGTTTGACGAATCGTACACACAAAACCGGCATCAGACAAAGTTTTTTGGAAAGAAATAATACGGTTACGACTTGAACGCCCATAGGGTGCGTGCGGAAACGGATTAAATGGAATTAAATTAATTTTACTCGGTAAGTTTTTTAACAAATGAATCATTTGCTGTGCATGTTCAGGATGGTCATTTACGCCATCCAACATCACATATTCGATGGTGACATGACGACGTGAACTTTCATTGCCATTTTTGGCAATATAGCGCTGACATGCTGCAATCAGTTGCACTAACGGATATTTTTTATTAATTGGCACCAATTCATTACGCAATTCATCATTTGGTGCATGTAAAGAGATCGCCAATGCCACATCAATATCTTTGGCCAATTGATCAATTTTAGGCACCACACCTGAAGTCGATAAAGTTACGCGGCGTTTTGACATACCATAAGCAAAGTCATCCAGCATAATGCGCATTGAGCTAAGTACGGCGTCATAATTGAGTAATGGCTCGCCCATTCCCATCATCACCACGTTGGTCACCGAACGTTCGCGCTCTGCAACTGGCACATCTTCCATGTAGGAATAATTCGCCATCCACAGTTGACCAATGATTTCACTTGGACTTAAATCGCGCTGAAAACCTTGTTTACCGGTTGAACAAAAAGAACAATCCAGCGCACAACCGACTTGTGAAGAAATACACAGCGTTTTACGAAAACCGGTTTTATCTTCTACCGGAATTAATACAGTTTCAACCAATGAACCGGCACCATCGCCTACTCGAAACACCCACTTACGCGTGCCGTCTTTTGAATATTCGCGATGCACCACTTCAGGTACAGTCACTTCACAAATGCGTTCTAATTTTTCACGTAATTTACCTGAAATATTAGTCATTTCAGCAAAATCAGTGACAAAGAATTGATGAATCCATTTCATGACCTGTCCGGCACGAAATTTCTTCTCTCCAATGGTTTCAAAAAAATGTTCAAGCTCAGGACGTGACATACCGAGTAAGTTCACTTTCTGCACTGGATTTTGCGGCTTCGGTGCAGATGGAGATTGTGGCTGTTCATTTGAAATTGCAGATACAGCGACTACTTCAGTACTCATGCGTATTACCTAAGTCATGTCTAAAGTTGAAAGGAGAAGCTCAAAATTCGAGCAAAGAATTATTCAGAGAATAAAAAAACCAGACAAGTATAATAACACTTATCTGGTTTGAATACTGCGAATTAACGAGTACGTGGGCAGATCTCAGTTTGAGCGAAAAAGTAGTTAACTTCACGTTCAGCAGATGCAACTGAGTCAGAACCATGTGCAGCATTTTCATCGATGCTTACAGCGAAATCTGCACGAATAGTGCCAGGAGCCGCTTCTTTAGGGTTAGTTGCGCCCAAGATATCACGGTGAGCAAGAATAGCGTTTTCGCCTTCAAGTACAGAAACAACAACTGGACCAGATGTCATAAATGAAACCAAGTCAGCGAAGAAACCGCGTTCTTTATGCTCAGCATAAAAGCCTTCAGCTTCTGCTTGAGTCAAATGTTTCATTTTAGTGGCAACAATTTTAAGACCCGATTTTTCAAAACGAGCAAAAATTTCGCCAACGTTGTTTTTAGCAACAGCATCAGGTTTTACGATAGATAAAGCGCGTTCAATAGCCATGAGTGGCTCCTTAGGTCAATTTGACAATAAAATTTTGCCGTATTATACCGAGATAATCAGCAAGTATCAGCTTTTGGTATGTAAAAATATGCTTTTTTCGATCAGTGTTTAACGAACCTCATCAATCCATGCCATTTGAATACCTTCTAACAAGCCTTCGGTTGACTTGCTCGGATCATCTTTAAATTCAGGTAAAGCACAGACCCACGCATGTAAATCGGTAAAACGAATCCACTGCGGATCCACTTCAGGATGTGCTTCTGAAAGTTCAATAGCAAGATCAATGGTGTCGGTCCAACGTAAACTCATAGTAATTCCTAAGTATTCAGCAAATACTGCTACTCTACCAAATTACTAAAATTGAGCAGCAGTATTTCAGTATAAAATAGGTGTTTTATCACAGATAAGATATTCAATCGGCATCTAATGCTTACAACTCAAACAGCCACGATAAAATCAAGAATACGCTGCACCATATCAGCAATAGAGTAATGTAAAGCCATCATCGTGGTGACCACGAACCTATATAAACCACAACTAGACTAAAAAATTCAAAGATTATGCAGAGATTTTAAAACAGCAATCAGCCAAGATCTTAGATAAAATTCTAGACGTATAATTTTTGTATTTTATAAAGAGCGCTTTAATAAAGCGATCGATTAATACATCTAGAATTCTAGAGAACATGCTATACACAATACATTTCCTCTTTATCACACCCTATTCAATCTAGCGAAACATAGCATTTTTTAAATTGGTTTTTATTTAAAACCATTCAATTTATAAAAACCAAAACCACATATTATTTTATTCAATTCTTTTTAACTAAATAGACTCTAAAAATTAGCTCAAAAATTTTATATATTAAATTATTTTTATGTATTTTATATTCATAAAAATACCGCCTTTTCATTTTTAAACAAAGCGGTATTTATAATTTATCCCGATAAAAAAATAAATATTATTTAAAAGATTAGACTTACATATAGATTATCTTTATATACTCCTGCTGGTGTAAGTG
>NZ_JXBK01000001.1:802420-831887 GCF_000816495.1 Acinetobacter harbinensis | reverse complement strand
CGATCAATTGCACCCAGATAATAAATTTCTTATTATCACCGGCACGCTGTGATAATGGTATATTCCAACGAGAATCTGATGCACCTGAAATATTCATTTGTGTTCTTAATTTATAATTTTTTTCATTTACTAAATAGCTATTTCCACTTGGTCCCATTAAATTACGCGAACTAAATTTAATTGCATAATTACTTTGACAAGACACTGAAAATGAAGTCGCAGCCTGACTCTGATAAGATGAATTCAATCTTAACTGTGTAGTCGACATTCGATCAATCTGACATTGCTTCGCCTGACAGACAGACACACATAAAATAGATAGCACAAATAAACTTAATTTTATTTTCATTTCTGACTCCCGTTTATTTACAACTGAGATCAAGCGGTGGTGCATTATCTACAGGTGCTTTTTCACCAATGACCAACTCACTGGTACATGTTGCTTTATCACTACTTTCAACGGTTAATTTATAAGTTCCAGGGATTAATCCATACAGTGCGACTGTACCATCAGAAGAAATAGGATAAATATCACCATCACTGTTATTCATATGAACTTCAGCACCAGCAGGAAATATTTCGCCATTTTTATCTACAAGTCGTAAGGTTACTTGTTGAGTACGTAGAATTGGGAATCCCACCACGTATCCTCGTTGATTCAAGGTTGTGATTTGTTTATTTGAATATGGAATTTTAGTTTCAATAGGAATTTGATTTTCATCAAAGGCAATATCATATTTAACATATGGCACAATATCATGAACAAATGCATAGCCTTTTTTATTGGTCTTTTCAACGCGGTTTAACGCACCTAAAATATCAATATCGGCATAATCGCCCACTTTTACCACTGCAAATGCATTATCTACAGATTTTGTAAAATTAAACTGTCCATCTAAAAATACCAATGCACCTCGATAACCTAACTGTGACTCACCTTCTGATTGGCGCTGTAAATGCTGCAAAGTAATATCACCAACCTTGGTTTTGAGTTGACCATCAAAGTTAAAAATATTTTCATTTTCACGACGATTTAAACCAAAAGCATAATCGAATCCAACTTGGCTTGAACTATTTTTAACGTATTGCAAACTACTTTGACTATCCGCAGATTGATTAAAATAAGCACGTCTATTATTACCAAAATTATAACTGAGAGATAAAATCCCTCCAGAGTCTTTACGATCTCCCATCGAGTTAAAATAACTCAACCCTAAAGATAAATTTTGACCAATATCTCGATTAAAACCTAGATTTAGTATTTTCTCATCAGCACTTTGAAATACAGTACTTTGATAAAATTTTTGTTGCACATAATTGACACTTATATTCTCTAGGACAGGAACACCGGTAACACCAAAATATATGAGATTTTCAAATTGAGGATAACTCGGATAGATATCGTCATTTTCACCTAAAAATCTAAATTTCTCTTCAGTATATTTAGAACTTAACCCGAATGAAAACCGACCATAATCTTTACTGAGCGATAGACCATAGGAAAAATTAAAACCGTTTTCATCTTCATGTGAAGCCTGTATCACACTATCAAATACTAAAATATTCCTGAGCGCTTGTGTCCAGATCAATCCTAAATTTTGAATATCTTTACTATATAAAATATTTGTCCCTAAGGAGACGGTTTTAGAAATGCCTCGACGAAAATAAGCATTGGCAAAAAATTCTCGATAATCATTACTTTGTAAATTATAGTTATAACGCAACTTACCTAAACCCAAATTATATTCATTCAAACCTTCTCGTAATAGTTTATTGGTCACCATAATTGGAAAACTCTGCACACTACGATTACCTAAAACATCTTCAACAACAATTTGTGCATTTCCCGTACGCTGAATTTGCGCACCAGTCTGTAACGTATAATCTCCGGGACTCACCCTCTGATTATAAATACTCACACCATTCATATATAATTCTACGGTAGAAGGAAGACGTGCTGTTCCTTGTATCGTCGGTGAGTTCCAATAAACAAAATTTGGTCGTTCTGTGAAATTTGTACCCCAGTTAATTCCTGCAAACCGAAGCGAATTAATCAATGGATTATAGGCGGTAGTGGTATCACCCAGCGTAAGTCGAGTAACTTTTTCTGCAAAATCAATATCTAAACTAGTGTTTAATCTGACAATATTTTCTGCTTTTTGATTCAAAATTAGATTTTGCTCTAAATTCTGATCCGGATAAAAGTCATTTTGATAAAAATCATTGATATAAGGCTCATTTCGATACAGCATCGCATTTTTAAAAATCCAATAGTTTTTAAAAATTCCCAGCTCAACTAAAGCACTGTAATTGTTGTTGCTGTTCTCATGACCATACAGAAAATCATAATTTAAGAAGCCACCCAGATTGGCCTTTTGCGGAAGATCATTGGCATAAGAGCCATATTGACTCGCATCAAAATAGTTTGTTGGCACCGTTAACTTAATTGATTGCGACTCTTCGTCGAAATCAACTTTTACATCATTATTTGTCAGTAAGCAAAATTTTGGATCGGAGGCTAAGGTTTTAAAATACTGAAGATTTATTTTTCTCTGACTAAGTAGTTCACACTCAATATAAAAATTATAATCATTTTTTAACAAAATCACATCTGTATCTTGATCTAGCTCATTTATCCATAAATTAACAATAGATTGATCAAATTCATTCTCCCCAGCATGCACACCACAGGCTAAAAAAATATTAATTAAAATTAATACCCTATAATTCTTATACATAGAAAGCCCCCTACACTGCACTAATCAAACAATTTCATTTCAACCATTTTTTCATTTTTATCTGTATTCAACTGGACATAATAATTTTTCGAATTGGTGAGTTTAAGATTATCTAAATCATATATTTGATTTTTCTTTGCAAGTAAATAACTCATAGCGTCACTTTTAAATATTTCTTTTTTATTTGCATCTACAATCTTTAAATTTAGAATCTGTAAATGCGAGTTTGCATTGTTCTGTACAATCAATTTGTTGTCTTTTAAGTCAAATTTTAATTTAAGATCATCTTGTTTACCCAAAAACAAAGGTAAATTTAAATTAACTAAAAATCTTACTGAAGACTCTTTAATGACGGGTGGTATTTCATCAACAATAATTCTCCACGCCTCTTCTTGTTTATTCGCTAAAAGAGCAGAAGGTGGTTGAATAAAACCGACACGTATTGTCTGTTTTTTATTGGGTTGTAAAATAAAGTTTTTAGGGTTAATCATTATATTATTATCAGGTTCAAGTATATTTTCTCCCCTTTCATCTTGAGTCCATTTAAATGCTTTAACTTCAAATATCCTTTTTTCATTTTCATCTACCGACTCTAAAGTAAGTGTGGTTGATTTCTGCTTTTCTGGATTAACAATAAAAAGCTGAACGGGCATTACTGAAACCCCTGCAAATGCCTCTATACACAGTAAAGTAGATGTTATGAAGATAAATATTATTTTTTTCATGATATAACTCTTCATTTTTTAATAAAATAAAAACCTAACTTGATGATAATATCAAGCTAGGTTATTCATAAAATTAGTAATATACACGGATTTTATAAGTATCTTTATAGACACCTGCAGCTTGTGTAGCTGATACTACTGATGCTGTTTTTGCAGCAACACTAAATACATCAGCACTTAAGCCACCATAGTTATTGTTGCCCCAAGTTGGAGTACCTGGACCTGCACTACCGCTGGTTTTAGTTGTGGTATAAACAGTCGGAATTTGAAGCCCAGCTGCATTTTTTACGTATGTACTATTACTAGTATTGGCATTACCAGTAGTTAGGTTTAATACATAAGGTGTATTAGTGGTGATGGTGTAACTTGTAGTTGTATTGGTTGCATTTGTGTTCAGTACAAGTCCTTTAGGATCTGAAATCACACATTTTTTTGCAACAGTCAGTTCAATTGGAATATCTTTACTACACCCCATTTCTTGACAGCCCGACCATTTATCGTCAACGCCTTTAGCATCGTCAGCTGCAAAAACTGCCGTTGAGGTTGCACCTAATACTAATGCCGCCAATGCAGCTTGTGTCATTTTATTCATATTATTTCTCCATTTCTTTTTTAAAAGAATATGCATATGTAATGATTTTATTCACAATCACGTTAGTAACTTTATTTATTATAAGTAAGGTTAGCTGAACGTATGGCTATGTTATTACCATTGTTCACAAAACGCACAAAAGCAGTATTATTCACAAGACTTTTACTCTCTACGAACATTTACTTACAAACACAACAAGATGCTCATTATTATGATGATTTTTAATTCTTATCGAATCGTATTAACAGTATTTTTTAATCTATTCATCTAACAAAGTACGCGCTTAATTTCAAAATTTAACTTTAAATAAAATAAAACATTGATTTATATATATTTTATATAAAAAACATCACTTACATATAGTAACAATCAATACCATCAATATTACAAAAAATGCAATTTATTGTATAATTTTAAGTAAAAATGTGATGAGGTTTGCTTTTTTGTGGTCTTTTTCAATTAAACTGTAAAACCATTTATATAGGATAAATATTAAGATGATGAAATATCATGCTCTATACCAGATAGTGCTTATAGATAAATAAAGCTTAGGATAAATACAAAAGCACTAGGCGATCTTAAGTTAGAAAGCAGACGTGATAATTAGGTATGAAATGATAGCTATAAAGATGCAACACCAGTCCACTGGAACAGTTTATTTGCATTTTTAAATCAGCTACATTGAGCTAAAAATTTCTTTGTATATTTTTTAATGTGTCATTTTTATTATTTTTATCCACGCTTTTATGCAGATATATAATGATAATTATATACAGGTTACTTTTTTATTGGGCGGGCTGTTTTGTAGTGAATACAACCCGTAATCTTATTTTTAATAGCCAGCCTATGCTTAATTCATTCGGTTTAACAATCCATTTTCAACTTGATATAACTGTCCATTACCAAAATCAATCTGTTGTTTTTCTCCGTGTAGATTAGGAAAACCTACGATATTTTCAAGTTGAGGAGAGCGTTGAAAATATTGTGTTTTCGGATTATATATCCAGTAAATATAATGCTTATCCTTAATTGTTCGCGCTTGTGAAATATCGGACAAAATAATGTCATAATAGCCATCAAAATTAATATCCATATAACCAATACTTTTTGCAAATGCGTTAAAACCAACCAAACTTTGCGTTACTGTATTATTGTCTTTATTGATAATATCGATTTTTTTCAATGCCGCACTATCCGGCTGATTGATTTTTTCTGCGCCATAAAATTTAAAAATAAAATTAGGTTTATTAGAAACTTTAATGGCCGGCTCAAACTCAACCGATTGCTGCACAGGCCGATTAGCTGCTAAAAGCAAGGCTTTAAGCTGCCCCGTATTTGAATTGAGCGTTCCTGTGAGCTGATATTGCCCATTTTCAACGCCATCAGCATCCACAGATTTTAAAGTCAGCTGATCTGCTTTTTGTCGGCCTTTTAATTTGGTTTCGGATTGCTCCACCCGATCATATAAACTGGCATGTGGATTCCAAACACCCGCATACAAGCTTAGGAAATAGCGTCCTTCACTTGAACGCAGCATACGTTGCATAGAAATGCGCACATCGCTAAGTGGCTTTAATTGTTGAGTATCTGCTGTTTCTGCACGAATCCACGCAGGTAAAGCCAACAGCGTTACAGCGAGCAATAATTTAGGTGTCATGCTGATATACTCAACAATATAGATGATTATGCGTAATGTATCACAAAAAAACCGCTCAAATGAGCGGCTTTTTTAAATCATAAAAAGTAAAAACTTAGTTTTTGTCTTTATCGACGATTTTATTGGCTTGAATCCAAGGCATCATCGCACGTAACTTGTTACCGGTTACTTCGATACCATGCTCTGCATTTTGACGACGACGTGCTGTCATTGATGGATAGTTCAGCGCACCTTCTTGGATGAACATTTTCGCATACTCACCTGATTGAATACGTTTCAATGCATTACGCATTGCTTCACGAGACTGTTCGTTAATAACTTCAGTACCGGTTACGTATTCGCCATATTCAGCATTATTTGATACTGAATAGTTCATATCCGCGATGCCGCCTTCAAACATTAAATCGACGATCAATTTAAGTTCGTGTAGACATTCAAAATATGCCATTTCTGGTGCATAACCTGCTTCAACCAAAGTTTCGAAGCCCATTTTTACCAATTCAACCGCACCACCACAAAGCACCGCTTGCTCACCGAACAAATCAGTTTCTGTTTCTTCACGGAATGAAGTTTCAATAATACCGGTACGACCACCCCCTACGCCTGAAGCATAAGAAAGAGCAACGTTACGTGCATTACCAGAGGCATCTTGATGAATAGCGATTAAGTCAGGAACACCTGAACCACGTTGATATTCAGAACGTACAGTATGACCTGGTGCTTTTGGCGCAACCATAATAACGTCTAAGTCAGCGCGCGGTACAACTTGGTTATACAAAATTGAGAAACCATGTGCAAAGGCTAAAGTCGCACCTTGCTTGATGTTTGGTTCGATCACATCACGATAAAGCTGAGATTGAAACTCATCTGGCGTCAAGATCATCACGACATCAGCTTGAGCAACAGCAGCAGGAACTTCAGATACTTTAAGACCTGAGTTTTCTGCTTTTTTCCAAGAAGTAGAACCGGCACGTAAACCTACAGTAACATCAACACCCGACTCTTTAAGGTTAAGCGCATGTGCGTGACCTTGTGAACCGTAACCAATAATCGCTACTTTTTTGCCTTGGATGATCGATAAATCACAATCTTTATCATAAAAAATTTGCATTGTTGTCTCCGCTTAAATGCTTTTTGTGTCCTTTTAAGCTTAACCACTATGGTTAAGCCCCTCTCCATTATGCAAGGAGAGGATGAATAGGGTAGTTAAAAATTAAAGAGTTAAAACTTTTTCGCCGCGCGCAATACCAGATACACCAGAACGCACCACTTCAAGAATTGTGTTTTCTGCCAATGCATCGATAAAACCATCAATTTTATCTGTGGTTCCTGCAATTTGAATGGTGTAAGTGGTTGGCGTTACATCAACAATTTGGGCACGAAAGATATCGGCTGTACGTTTAATTTCTGCACGTGCGGCACCGAGTGATTTGACTTTGATCAACATCAATTCACGTTCAATATGTGGCCCTTCAGATAAATCGACCACTTTGACCACTTCAACCAATTTATTCAGTTGTTTGGTAATTTGTTCGATTTTATGATCATCACCATAGGTGGTCAGGGTCAAACGCGACATGGTGGCATCTTCAGTCGGCGCAACATTTAAAGTTTCAATGTTATAACCGCGCTGAGAGAACAAACCGACTAAGCGAGAAAGCGCACCCGCTTCGTTTTCAACGAGTACCGAGATAATGTGTCTCATGACGTGCGCTCCCCTTTTCCTAACCACATATCCTGCATGGATTGACCGGCAATCAACATCGGATAAACATGCTCTGTACGATCGACCATGACATTAATGAATACACATTTGTCATTAATCGCCATCGCTTCAGCCAACTTCGACTCAAGTTCATCAGCATGATCAATTTGAATACCCACGTGACCGTAAGCTTCCATCAATTTCGGAAAATCAGGCAATGAATCGACATAAGAACTTGAATGACGTCCTTCATAGTTCATATCTTGCCACTGTTTTACCATGCCTAAAGCTTGGTTGTTTAAGCACAAGATTTTGACATTTAAACCATATTGCTTACAGGTAGATAATTCTTGGATACACATCTGAATGGATGCTTCACCGGTAATACAGACCACTTGCTGATCTGGAAAAGCCAACTTTGCGGCCATCGCATACGGTAAACCAACACCCATCGTGCCCAAACCACCAGAGTTAATCCATTGGCGTGGTCGTTTATAGGTATAGTAGTTGGCCCCAAACATCTGATGTTGACCAACGTCTGAAGTAATAATCGCTTCACTGTTGGTGATTTTATCCAGTGCCTGAACCACTTGTTGCGGTTTCATCACACCATTTACGCCTGGTTCGTAACGCAAACCATGCACTTTACGCCATTCATTAATTTGAGCCCACCACGCCGCAATTGCTTCTGGATTTGGCTGAGACACATTCATTTGTTTCAGCTGTACCAACATCTCTTGCAATACTGGTTCAACTGCACCCACGATTGGAATATGCGCCATGATGGTTTTTGAAATGGTCGCCGGATCAATATCGATATGAATGACTTTGGCATTTGGACAGAATTTGGCTGGATTATTGGTCACACGGTCATCAAAACGCGCGCCGATACACAAAATCACATCGGCATTATGCATGGTCATATTGGCTTCATACGTGCCGTGCATGCCCAACATACCAATAAATTGCTGATCATCACCCGGAAAAGCACCCAATCCCATTAAGGTATTGGTCACGGGATAATTTAAAAGATGCGCCAGTTCTGTCAACGATGCAGAAGCATTGCCTTGAACCACACCGCCGCCACTATAAATAACTGGACGCTCAGCCGTGATTAATTCTTCAATTGCTTTACGAATCTGACCAGAGTGACCGCGATATGGCGGCTGATAAGAACGCATCTTCACTTTTTCAGGATATTCGTAAGCAAATTTATCGATTGGATTGGTCACATCTTTAGGAATATCGACCACCACAGGACCTGGACGGCCTGACGATGCGATATAAAATGCTTTTTTAATAATTGATGGAATTTCGCTGGCATGACGCACTTGAAAACTATGTTTCACGATGGGACGAGAAACCCCAATCATGTCTGTTTCTTGGAATGCATCTTCACCAATTAAATGACTGGCCACTTGTCCAGACAAAATCACCATCGGGATTGAGTCCATATAGGCCGTCGCAATAGGTGTTACCGTATTGGTTGCGCCAGGACCTGATGTGACTAAAACCACACCAGTTTTACCTGTTACGCGTGAATAAGCATCGGCCATATGACCTGCAGCTTGCTCATGACGCACAAGGTAATGATTGACTTTTTCTTGTTGAAAGAGCGCGTCATAAATATGCAGGACTGCGCCGCCTGGGTATCCAAAAACATGTTCAACGCCTTCGTCCGCCAATGCGCGAACAAGCATTTCACCACCAGATAAAAGTTCCAACGTGATTCACCCTAATCTTTTTCACAAACAAATGGAGGGCATTTGTATTGTGGTTAATTCATTAACTGTCTGCCATGTTATAGCACACAAATTTCATAGTTTTCATAGCAATAGGAAAAAAATCTGACCCGACTGCTGTTTGGGCAATATGAGGTCTAAAACATGTTGGGATAAACATATTTTGTTGGCTTTGTTCAACGTCTCGGCTAGAGAAGAAGTCCACTGCTAAAATGACGCTCATTCGAAGGGTGATCAAATAAACGCATATAAAACTACAGCAAGCATTTTTGTGGTTTCAACTATTAAAGTCAAGTTTAAAAATTGGCTTTTTACTGATTATTTATAAAGCGACTATTTTTTAAACCAGATGCTGTATTTTTAAGCGCATGACCCGAGATACAAAATTAAGCTAAAACGATTTATTTCAATAGCTTAATCAAATCATTAATGAGAAAAAATTATTGGTCTTATAAATAAATCTAATCGTTCAAAACATCTCTTTGAGTACACGTTGCTTAAATTTAATACACCCCAATCCAGAACTTAAAGCTTAAACGTTACTTATAGTGCAGCTCAAAGTGTTGATTTAATTTTTAACTCAGGCAAATAAACAGCGGTCTGTTGATTCTTTTTCTCTAACCTTGCATTAAAAACAGATAATATACCTTATATTGATTGATTATATTTCATACACACCTATTCTATAAAGATCATCATCAGGACCTTCCCGCTTATGTCATCTTCTTTAATTAAAACTAGTTTATTGATGGCGTGTTTTGCACTGGGCTTAAGCTCCCAGAGTAGCTTTGCTAAACAATATTATAAATGGGTGGATACCAAAGGCTCGACCCATTACACCACCACGCCACCGCCAAAATCAGCCAAGAAAAAAGGCAAAGTAGACACCTATGGCGTAACCGCATCTTCATCTTCAAGCCAAGCGACACCGGTAAATAATGCACCGCAAGAAGAGAGCAAACCCAATACCACCGTGGTGACTGCCGATCAAGTGATTGTGCTACCCAAAAATGAAGTGGCTGCTCCACAAGCTGCAGATAAACCTGCAGAATATTAATACAAATGCTGAACTAAATTCAGCGGCTGATATTTATCAACAAATCTTGCTTATTTTCTTGTGTATAGCTGCTGCAAAATTCACTTTTTAGTCTGTTTTGCGCTATGCTGTGTCACAAACTTTTAACTGTTGTCCTGATATACATTTATGACTATTTCTCACATTGACCCTGAATATCAAGCGAGTGCGATTGAACCCAATGTCCAGCAAGACTGGGAAGCACGTAAAGTCTTTAAAGTTGCCGATACCTGCGAGGGTAAACATCGTTATATCCTGTCGATGTTCCCCTACCCAAGCGGCAGACTGCATATGGGTCATGTGCGAAACTACACCATTGGTGATGTGATCAGCCGTTTTCACCGCTTAAAAGGTGAAACCGTATTACAGCCGATGGGTTGGGATGCATTTGGTTTACCGGCAGAAAATGCCGCGATTGCCCATCAAGTTGCGCCAGCAAAATGGACCTTTGAAAATATTGCCTACATGCGTGATCAGCTTAAAAAACTGGGATTGTCTGTGGATTGGGATCGTGAATTTGCCACCTGTACCCCTGAATATTATCACTGGGAACAGTGGCTGTTTGTACAGCTGTATAAAAAAGGCTTAATTTACCGTAAATTATCCACCGTCAATTGGGATCCAGTTGATCAAACCGTTTTGGCCAATGAGCAAGTTGAAAATGGTCGCGGCTGGCGTTCCGGTGCATTGGTTGAAAAACGTGATATTCCAATGTATTACTTCCGCATTACCGATTATGCACAAGAATTATTAGACGATTTAGACACGCTGAAAGAAGGTTGGCCACAACAAGTTCTGACCATGCAGCGCAATTGGATTGGTCGCTCTCAAGGCATGGAAATTACCTTTCCCTCTGCCAACCCAGAACTGTATGCCGATGATTTAACCGTCTATACCACACGTGGTGACACCTTAATGGGTGTGACGTATGTTGCAGTGGCGGCTGAACATCCGATGGCACTCCAAGCGGCTGAGAACAATCCAACATTAAAAGCATTCATTGAAGAATGTCGTATGGGTTCAGTGGCTGAGGCTGATTTGGCTGTGGCCGAGAAAAAAGGCATGGCCACTGGCCTGTTTGTGAAGCATCCAGTGACTGGTGAAGCAGTTCCGGTGTGGATTGCCAACTATGTGCTCATGTCATACGGCTCAGGCGCAGTCATGGCGGTGCCGGCACATGACGAACGTGATTTTGAATTTGCCAATAAATTCGGTCTCAACATCAAACAAGTGATTGATGCTAAAGGTGCAGACGATGCAGAATTTTCTAGCACGCAATGGCAAGAATGGTACGGCTCAAAAGAAGGTACTTTGGTCAATTCGGCTGAATTTGATGGCTTAACGTTCCAAGCCGCTTTTGATGCGTTAATTGCCAAATTAGAACCACAACAACTGGCCAATACCAAAGTCCAGTTCCGTCTACGCGATTGGGGGGTTTCTCGTCAGCGTTATTGGGGTTGTCCAATTCCAATGATCAACTGTGATACCTGTGGTCAAGTGCCGGTGCCTGAAGAACAACTGCCGGTGATTTTACCGACCGATGTAGTACCCGATGGTTCAGGTAATCCACTGAACAAAATGCCGGAATTTTATCAAACCAGCTGTCCATGTTGCGGTGCGGATGCACGTCGTGAAACCGATACCTTAGATACCTTTGTCGAGTCCTCTTGGTATTATGCACGTTATGCCTCGCCTGACTTTAAAGGCGGTTTGGTGAAACCTGAAGCGGCTCAATCTTGGTTGCCTGTGAATCAATATATTGGTGGCGTTGAACATGCCATCCTGCATTTACTGTATGCACGTTTCTTCCATAAATTGATGCGTGATGAAGGTGTGGTGCAAGGCAATGAACCGTTTGCCAATTTACTGACCCAAGGTATGGTGTTGGCAGATACTTTCTACCGTGAGGCAGAATCTGGTAAGAAAACATGGTTTAACCCTGCCGACATTATCTTAGAAAAAGACGATAAAGGTCGTGTGCTTTCGGCCAAATACAGCGGTGATGGCCAAGAGGTTGTGGTTGGCGGTCAAGAAAAAATGTCGAAATCTAAAAATAATGGTATTGATCCCCAAGCCATTATTGAGCAATACGGTGCCGATACTGCGCGTGTATTTATGATGTTTGCTGCACCACCAGATCAATCACTCGAATGGTCGGATGCCGGTGTTGAAGGTGCGCATCGTTTCTTAAAACGCGTTTGGCGTTTGGCGACTGGTTTCTTAGAAAAAGGCCATGCCGTAGCCACTATCGACATGAGCAATGTATCGAAATCTGCACAAGATTTACGCCGTAAGACACATGAGACCATTCAAAAAGTCGGTGATGATATTGAACGTCGTCATGCCTTTAATACCGCCATTGCAGCGCAAATGGAATTGCTCAATAGCATCAACAAATTTGAAGCACAAGATGACAATGATGTAGCGGTTGAGCGGGATGCCATTGTGACTTTGCTGACTTTGCTTGCACCTTTTGCACCGCACTTAAGTCAAACCTTATTGGCTGAATTTGGGATTGAGTTAACTACCGCTTTATTTCCAAGCGTCGATACCTCTGCACTAACGCGCAATACCCAAACGATTGTGGTTCAAGTCAATGGTAAGTTGCGCGGTAAATTAGAAGTGGCGGTAGATATCTCTAAAGATGATATTTTAGCGCAGGCCAAAGCCTTACCTGAAGTTCAACAATTCTTAACCGGTCCAACCAAAAAAGAAATTGTGATTCCGAATAAGTTGGTCAATTTGGTGGTTTAAAGCTTTACTCGGTTGCGTCTCTTTTGAGCAGAGGCAAAAGCAACGTGTAAGCTGTTTACACAACAAAAGCCAAACAAAGCCCGTTGCTTGACAACGGGCTTTGACTTTACAATCAACGCAAGAATTCATTTCCCAGCTTTGGGATAAAATAGAGGAAAAAGCATGCACTTAGTTCAACGTGTAGCAGCGGTTGTATTAACTTTGGGTCTAAGTGCCAGCTTAGTCGGTTGTGGTTTTCATTTAAAAGGTATGAACCCCAGCATCACGCCCAGCGCTTATGCAAAAATGAGTTTGGTACTGCCAGACAACACCGAAGCATTACATGAAAAATTAGCTGTTTATTTATCGGCCAGCGGTATTCAGTTGAGCAATGCACCCGATGCCTACGTATTACATATTTTAGATTATGCGCCGCAGCGTTACGAATTAAATGGCAAATTAGTCGAAACCTTATTGCGTTTAACCGTGACTTTCCGCATTGAAGATGCCCAAGGTCATGCTGTCACTGAAGTGCGCACCATTACCGCTTCACGTAATTATCAATATGATGTGGCCACGGTCAACACCGATGATCAAGAACAAAAATATTTAAACCAAGTGATTGTGGATGATGTGGCGCAGCAAATTGCACGTCAAATTTCCTCTAATCGCTTACCGAAAGTGACACAGGCAGCAACAGCTGCGCCCTCACAACCTTAAAGGATTGATTTTTTGTTATGAAACTTGACTATGCCCAAGCGCTTAAACGTGTCGATGAAGCACGGGGGGCTTGGATTATGTATGGTCAAGAGCCATTACTGGAACAAAATCTACTGGATGCTTTTCGGCAAAGCTGGCGTAAACAAGACATTGAACGCCAGCGCTATGACATCAATAGCGTCAGTGATTGGAAAACTGTATTTAATGCCTTAAACAGTTTGTCGCTGTTTTCTAATCAGTTGGCCATTGAAGTACATGGCAATATCAAACCCGATGCCAGCGCCCTCAAACAACTGAAAAGCTATATTCAACACAATGAGCACAATCTGTTGTTGGTGGTCATGCCCAAGCAAGACAGCAACAGTTTAAAGACCAATTTTTTTCAAGTGGTCGATGCCAATGGTGTAACAGTCGCCCTCACCGCCAACTACCCGCAAGATCGCCAACGCATCTTGGCACTCGAAGCTGAAAAACTGGGTATACAACTGGCCAAAGATGCATGGCAATGGCTGGAACAACACCATGAACATAATTTACTGGCTGCAAAAAATAGCTTAATGCGTGTGAGTGATACCTTTGCCGATGTAGACGTGATTGAAATTTCACACTTATTTTCCTGCTTACAAGACCAATCCCGCTATAGCACTTATGATTTAACCGATGCCCTATTGGCCGGAAATTTAGCGCAAGCCATTAAAATTTTTCAATATCTGATGGCGTCGGGTGAACCGATGAGCCTGATTTTATGGAGCATCAGTAAAGAGATGCGTTTGTTGATGCAATTGTTTGAGCAACCGCAGAATGCACTACAGCTCGGAATTTGGAAAAACAAAGTCAGCCAATATCAACAAGCCTTAAGACGACTAAATCCGCAATGCTTTTTAACATGGCCTGCACTGCTTTTACGTATTGATGCCTCAATTAAAGGATTAAGTCCGGAAAATTCAGAGCACTTGGTCATGCAAGCCATTGTCAGTATCTGCGGTCAACCGCTCTTTAGCATTTAGATCAGGCCATTGCATCGGATAAGTGCAGGCCATAAAAAACGGCAGTACATTGGTTTTATGGCGCTATTCTAACGGCTTGTCTAATCTCATCTTTTTATGCAATTTAACGCAATTTTTGGCATTTTAATGTCCAATTTTAGATTGGATGCAAAAGTTCACGTTTTATCCTCATTTAACTTTTATACTCAATACAATTTTTTCATTTATACAATTACGATGCCTAAAATAAAACCCGCAAAAATAGTCATTATTGTGCTGTGTGTTGTGGCTGTGGTCGCAGCTGGTTGGTACTTTTTTAAACCGAAGCCCGCCGTGCAGCAATATATTACTGCTGAAGTTTCACGTGACAGCATTGAAGATTCTGTTTTGGCCACCGGCGTCCTCGAAGCCACCAAAATGGTCAGTGTCGGTGCGCAGGTTTCCGGTCAAGTGAAAAAAATGTATGTGCAACTGGGTGACCAAGTGAAAAAGGGTCAACTAATTGCCCGCATTGATTCTATTCGTCAAGAAAATGATTTCAAAACGGCCGAAGCCAGTATTAAAAATCAACAAGCGCAATTGGCAGTTAAACAAGCCAACTTGGCCAAAGTGAATGCGGAATATCAGCGTCAACAAGCCATGTACGCGCAAGATGCCACCTCGCGTGCTGAGCTAGAATCGGCCTTGGCCAGTTATAAAACCGCACAAGCTGACATTTTGGCCATCAATGCGCAAATTGAACAATCGCGCTTAACGCTGGATACCGCCAAAGAAAATTTAGGTTATACCCAAATTGTCGCGCCCATGGATGGCACCATTGTGGCCATTGTGACTGAGGAAGGCCAAACGGTAAACGCCAATCAAAGCGCCCCGACTATTGTTAAACTGGCACAACTCAACAACATGACCATCAAGGCTGAAATTTCAGAAGCCGATGTGATGAAAGTAGAAGAAGGCCAAACGGTGTATTTCACCACCTTGGGCAATAGCGATAAAAAACACTATGCCAAACTACGCCAAGTTGAACCTGCACCCAATTCAATTAATACAGAAAGCACCAATGCATCCACTTCATCATCCAGTACTGCGGTGTATTACAACGCTTTATTTGATGTTCCCAATGAAGATGGCAAGCTACGGATTAATATGACGGCGCAAGTGTATATCATCCTCAATGAAGCCAAAAATGTGTTAACCATTCCCGCTGCCGCTATACAAAGCACAAATCGCTCAAAACGCGGCAATCGTAGCGGTAACATGGATAAAAACAAAGCGCAAAGTGCCACCAACTCTACAGCAAAGAATCAAACTGAACGTCCAAAACGCTTAGAACTCTCGGCTGAAGAAAAATCACTGGTTGAGCAAGGCAAAGCCTCCATGGCGATGGTTCGTGTGCTGCAAGCAGATGGCACAGCAACAGCGCAACCGGTATTAATTGGCTTAAACAATCGGGTTTCGGCGGAAGTGCTTAAAGGCTTAAAACAAGGTGACCAAGTGGTGATTGCTGATGGTTCCGATACGTCT
This sequence comes from Acinetobacter harbinensis, assembly GCF_000816495.1. Taxonomy (GTDB): domain Bacteria; phylum Pseudomonadota; class Gammaproteobacteria; order Pseudomonadales; family Moraxellaceae; genus Acinetobacter; species Acinetobacter harbinensis. The sequence goes on along the minus strand of NZ_JXBK01000001.1, from coordinate 815,690 downwards.
AATGATGCGGCTAAACGTAGTAACCGTGCTGGCGCAGGCCAAATGAGAATTTAATCATGAGTCAAAATCAATTGCCTTTGCTCAAGGTTAAAGATCTGACTCGTGAGTTCCCTGCGGGGGAAACGAGCATTCAGATTTTAAAGGGCATTAATTTAGAAATTTATGCCGGTGAATTGGTCGCAATTGTCGGGCAATCCGGTTCGGGTAAATCGACGCTGATGAATATTTTGGGCTGTTTAGATCAGCCCAGCGCCGGCAGTTATCAGGTGCAAGGCCGTGAAACGCGTCAATTGGCTGCGGATGACTTGGCACAATTGCGCCGTGAATATTTTGGTTTTATTTTCCAGCGTTATCATTTACTCGGCGACTTAAGCGCCGCAGGCAACGTCGAAGTACCGGCGATTTATGCCGGCGTCGATGCCACAGCACGGCAACAGCGCTCCAATCAATTACTCACCGACTTAGGTTTAGCCGATAAAACGCAGAATCGCCCCAGTCAATTGTCCGGCGGTCAGCAGCAACGTGTCTCCATTGCGCGCGCGTTAATGAATGGCGGCGATGTGATTTTGGCCGATGAACCCACCGGTGCCTTAGATAAAAACAGCGGCATTGAAGTGATGCGAATTTTACGCGAGCTGAATGCCAAAGGGCACACCATTATTTTGGTGACGCATGATATGAACGTGGCTAAAAATGCCTCGCGTATCATTGAGATCAGTGACGGGAATATTATTTCTGATCGCGCCAACATTCCGGATGTCGATGGCGAAGCCCTGATTAAACAAGCGCTTGATCGTACTCCACAAAAGAAAACACCTGCTTGGCGCTCAACGATCGACCGCTTAGCCGAAGCCTTTAACATGGCGCTCTTGGCCATGAATGCGCATCGTATGCGTACCTTTTTAACCATGCTGGGTATTATTATTGGTATTGCCTCGGTGGTCTCCGTGGTGGCGCTCGGAAATGGTTCACAGAAAAAAATTCTAGAGAATATTAGCAGTTTAGGCACCAACACCATTACCGTTTTTCAAGGGCGTGGCTTTGGCGATAACTCTAAAACAGCGCAAGTTAAAACCTTGGTTCCGGCCGATGCAGAAGCGTTGGCCGAGCAACCCTATGTCGATGGCGTCAGTCCTTCCGTGACCACCAATGTCACCGCCCGATTTAAAGATACCGAGGCCTCCACCACGGTAAATGGTGTCAGTGAAGACTTTTTCTATGTTAAAGGCATGACCTTGGCCTCCGGTCAGCCTTTTGATCGCTCAGGAATTACTCAGCGCACGCAAGATGTGGTGATTGATGACAACACCAAAAAAACTTTCTTTAGTGATGGCAGCAATCCTGTCGGCCAAGTGATTTTATTGGGCAGTGTGCCAAGCCGGATTATTGGCGTGATTGAAGCACAAAAATCAATGGGCGGTAACAGCGATAGCTTAAATGTATATCTGCCGTATTCCACCGTGATGAGCCGGATGCTGGGTCAGTCCAATGTGCGCAGCATTATTGTGCGTATTAAAGATGAATACCCAAGCAGTGCAGCTGAAAATGCCATCTTAAATTTACTGGTGCAACGTCATGATGCACAAGATGTCTTTACCCAAAACTCAGACAGTATTCGTGAAACCATTCAGCAAACCACACAAACCATGACCTTATTGGTCTCAGCGATTGCGGTGATTTCCTTGATTGTCGGCGGCATTGGCGTGATGAATATTATGCTGGTTTCGGTGACTGAGCGTACCCAAGAAATTGGGGTCCGCATGGCGGTAGGCGCACGGCAAAGTGACATTTTGCAGCAGTTCCTGATTGAAGCGGTATTGGTGTGTATTTTAGGCGGAATTTTGGGGGTACTTTTATCGCTAGGAATTGGTCAATTGATTGGACATTTCGCAGGTGACACTTTCGAGATGGCCTACTCCACCACCTCGATTATTGCCGCCTTTGTCTGTTCTAGCTTGATTGGGATTGTGTTTGGCTTTATCCCCGCCCGCAATGCTGCACAGTTAAACCCTGTAGATGCTCTTTCTCGTGAATAAGGATGCTGAATATGCCTCTATCTTTTAGTAAATTGGCCAGCGCACTACTGTTAACCGGCACGTTGGTTGGCTGTGCGGCCGTGGTTAAAACGCCGTATCAAGCACCAAGCGTCAGTATTCCAGAGACATTTCAAAACAGTAAAGTCCTGAGTCAGCAGCTACATGCTGCGGTGAATACTGATCAATGGTGGTCGTTGTTTAATGACCCTCAATTGAATCAATTGGTGCAACAAGTACTGGCCAGTAACAATGATTTGGCCGTGGCCGGTATTAATTTACAACAAGCCCGCTTACAGGCGGGTCTGACCCAGAATAAGCAAGGCCCGCGCGTCAATTCTAGTGTCTCAACAGGACACAGCATTGATTTAAACTCAGGCGATGATGCATCGCGTGGTTTATCTGTCAGTGCGGGGGTCAGTTATGAATTGGATTTATTTGGCAAATTGGCACGCCAAACTGAAGCCAGTCAATGGGAAGCACGTGCAACCGCACAAGATTTACAAAGTACCGCACAAAGCTTAATTGCCACCACCACGACGTTATATTGGCAATTGGGCTACTTAAATGAGCGCTATCAAATTGCGCAACAAAATCTAGCCAGTACGCAAAAAACTTACGATTTGGTCCGAGTGCAATATCGTGCAGGTGCAGTATCCGGCTTAGATTTAACCTCTGCTGAACAAGCGGTGCAAAGTCAAAAAGCCAGTTTAAGCCAAATTGAACAGCAACGCGTGGAAACACGTAGCGCTTTGGCCGTATTACTCAGCCGACCGGTGCAGCAGTTAAATCTTCAAGAACCTTCACGCCTGCCGCGCACCACACTGCCGACTATCGCCAGTGGCTTACCGGCAGATTTACTGGCGCGTCGTCCAGATTTACAAGCAGCAGAACTACGCTTACGTAAAGTCTTGGCCAATAAAGATGCCACCAAAGCCAGCTATTATCCGTCCATTAGCTTGACTGGCACTTTAGGTACATCCAGTACCTCACTGACGCAATTGTTGCAAAATCCAGCGCTAACCTTGGGGGCAAATCTAAGCTTACCGTTCTTGCAATATAACGATATGAAAAAAGATGTGGCTTTAAGTGATTTAGACTATGAAAAGGCCATTGTACAATATCGTCAAACCTTGTATCAGGCTTTTGCCGACGTGGAAAATGCACTTTCTGCACGCACAGAACTGAATCAGCAGGTGGCTTTACAACAGCGTAATGTCGAACTGGCAGAAAAAACTGAACGCCTGACTGAAGTACGTTATCGTAATGGCGCCATTGCCCTTAAAAACCTACTCGATGCGCAAGCCACCACGCGTAATGCACGACTGGCGTTGGTACAAACCAAACAGAGCCAATACAATGCCTATGTGACGCTAATGCAAGCCTTAGGCGGCAGCCCCATCAAACCACTGCCTTAACCTTTAAGCCCACCCCTAGGACAAAGCATAACGACAAAACACACCCAAGCTTTTGAAGCATGTTCTTCAATGGCTTGGGTATTTTTTTAGCTGCATTTTCTGACCCGTTAACCATATAAGTCGATATAAGCGCGCTTATGCTGCATGGCAATGCTAAGATCAAAGTCGCTAGATTTAATGCGCAGAATATAATTTTTCAAAATCTGATCGATAACAAATAACGCAGCCATCAAGCATTGAGCAGATTTATCACGGCACAATTGAACCATAGAGGAAATCCATGAACTCATTAATCTGTTATCAGCAACTTCCCGTTTGGACACAAGCCACCATTCCGTCCGGTTTTCAAAAAAAACACAACACCAAAGCCGGCACATGGGCCAAGCTGACAATTTTAAAAGGTGAATTACACTTTGCCATGATGACAGAATCCGGTGAAATTCAATCCGAGCATGTGTTTTCAGTTGAGCAGCAACCGCCGTTTATTGAACCACTGGCATGGCATAAAATTGTCTCCAGCAGTGCAGATATCGAATGCCAATTGAGCTTTTATTGTCAGCCTGAGGATTATTTTGCCAAAAAATACAAACTGAGCGCGCCCCATTCAGAAATTGTAGCAGCGCTGCCTGTGCTGCAAAGCCACCAAGGCACTGAAAGCACTCAGGCTCTAGATTTAGGCTGTGGTAAAGGACGCAATGCCCTATTCCTAAGCCAACACGGCGTACAGGTCGATGCGTGGGACAACAAGCCCGAAAGTATTGAAAAATTAAATCAAATCATTCAAGCCGAGCAAATTCAAAATCTACATCCCCAACTGTATGATTTAAATCAAGCCAGCCCAATTGAGGGTCAGTACAATTTCATCTATTGCACTGTGGTGATGATGTTTTTACAGCCCAGCAGCATCCCCAAACTTATTCAGAACATGCAACATGCCACCAAAAGCCAAGGCTTGAATTTGATTGTCTGTGTGATGGAAAGCGACGATTGTCCCGCACAAGCCGATTTCTCATTTAGCTTTAAAACAGCTGAGCTGAAAGCTTATTATCAGGACTGGAATATCCTGAAATACAGTGAAGATATCGGCCAATTGCATCGCACAGATGAACAAGGCCTGCGCATTCAGCAACGCTTTGCGATCTTATTGGCACAAAAAAAGTAACTCAGCAAAAAGCGCCCAAGCGGTTGACTTAATCGCTTAGGCGCGATGCGCTATAGCACCAATGTTTGATGCTTCAACAGACGGTCACTGGATTAAAAATTGCAAATTTTTGCTCATTGTTTTGATAAAATAGACCGCTCTTTTATCCTAGAAAAATGCGTGTAAAAAGGCTAATATGGCCGGCTGAATCAAACGCGTCAAATCAAGCGTTAGTGAATTTTTTGCAGAACAAATTCGTTTACATCCGTACAATGAGAGCAATATGCGTCAATATTTAGACCTTCTACAACACATCCTCGACAACGGTGGCGACAAAGGCGATCGTACTGGAACAGGCACGCGTTCAGTATTCGGTCATCAAATGCGCTTTGATCTTTCTCAAGGTTTCCCTTTATTGACCACTAAAAAAGTTCATTTCCGCTCCATTGCGATTGAATTATTATGGTTTTTAAAAGGCGATACCAACGTCAAATATCTACAAGAGCAGAAGGTTTCCATTTGGAATGAATGGGCCACCGCAGAACAAACAGCGCGTTTTGGACGTCCTGAGGGCGAATTGGGGCCGGTTTATGGTCACCAATGGCGTAATTTTGGCGCCACACAAATAGAAAATGGCTTATATGCAGCAGATGGCTTTGACCAAATTAAATGGCTGGTGAATGAAATTAAGACCAATCCCAATTCACGACGTTTAATTGTGTCGGGTTGGAATCCTCAAGAAGCCAATAATGTTGCCTTACCGCCGTGCCACACCTTCTTTCAGTTTTTTGTACAAAACGGCAAACTCTCCTGCCAACTGTATCAACGCAGTGCAGATGTGTTTTTAGGTGTGCCCTTTAACATTGCCAGTTATGCACTACTCACCCATATGATCGCGCAAGTCTGTGATTTAGCCGTCGGTGATTTTGTCTGGACCAGTGGTGATACGCATTTATACAGCAATCATTTTGAACAAGCGCAATTGCAGCTCAGCCGTGAACCGATGCCACTGTGTCAACTGCAATTAAATCCTAATATTAATGATATTTTCGAGTTTAAATTTGAAGATATTGAAATTATCGGCTATGAATCTCACCCGGCAATTAAAGCAGCGGTGGCGGTTTAAATAGCTAGGCAAATACTACCCAATCCTCTCCCTCACTCGATGCTGCAGATCAAGAATTTAAAATGCAGCATGCAGGGATGCAATTCTTAAGATCAAGGTAAATGCAGGCATGTCATTTCAAAATTTAGAAGTTGTTCACGTGGTGGCGATGGATCAGCAGCGTTGTATTGGGAAAGCCAACGACATGCCGTGGCATATTTCTGCCGATTTAAAACACTTTAAAGCCATTACCCAAGGCGGTGTGGTGATCATGGGGCGTAAAACCTTAGAATCGATGGGCCGTGCTCTGCCGAAACGTGTTAATTGGGTGATTACCCGTGACCCGCATTGGTCATTTGATGGGGTAAAAACCGCGCACTCTATTGAGGCGGCCTTAAGCCAAGCAGTGGCTGACGTACACGCATCAGAAAAACCAGACACCCTATTTATTATTGGTGGTGGCGAGATTTTCACACAAACCTTGCCGATCGCCGATCGACTCGAATTGACCCATGTCGAATTGGATGTTCAAGGCGATGCCTACTATCCAGAGATTCCCGCTGAATTTAAAAAAGTATCGTCAGAACAACATATTGATGACAAAAATGGGATTGCTTTTGAGTTCGCAACCTATCAAAAATGAAGCTCAGCCCTCGTGATTAGCCTGCACTATGCATAGTCTTGGAAAAAAGGAATTTCTGTTCGCAGTCGGCTTAGCTCTGCTGCATTCTGTGTTTAGTGTTTTTGTGATTTTATCTTCGCTTTGGCTGTGTCTGGCACTGTGGTTTCAAGAACCGTTGGGTTGGCTGGCCAGTCGTTTTATGATTGGACTGTGGATTGCCTTTGCTTTAAGTATCCTTGGTATTTATGCCACGCAAAATTTTATTAATCGTTATACCGATATCTTGATTTACCTCTTGGGCTTTCTGCTGGGTTTATTTTGGTATTTTAGTTTAGAGGCCAAACAAGATCGCGACTGGAATCCTGAAGTGGCACAGGTTTTATCCTATGAGCGCAAGGGTGATGAGATTACCCTGCACAATGTGCGTAATTTTACTTGGTACGCCGATGGTCATTATGATGCGCACTGGGAATCACGTCATGTTAATTTAAATCAAATCACTGGGGTGAATATTATTACCTCGTATTGGATGGGCCCACAAATTGCCCATACACTGGTAAGCTTTGATTTTGCTGACAGTAAGCCGCTCACCTTCTCTATTGAAGTGCGTAAAGAAAAAGGCGAAGAGTTCTCCACTTTTGGTGGTTTTTTTAGAAAATATGAACTGAGCTTGGTGGCCGCCGATGAAAGAGATTTAATTTATACCCGCAGCAACAGTCGTGGTGAGCAAGTTTATTTCTTTCCCACCAATATGACAAAAACAGAGAGCCGTGCGCTGTTTGAAGAATATTTACATAAAGCGGATGAGTTAAAAGCACAGCCCAAATGGTACAACAGTCTCACCAGTAACTGCACCACCTTGGTGTTTGACATGGTGCAAGCGGTATCACAAAGAGACTTCCCGATGGACTATCGCCTACTGGCCTCTGGCTACTTACCCAATTACCTGTACGATTTAAATGCCCTATCGCATCAACTCACCATGAAACAATGGTATCAACAGGCGCATGTCAATCCGCGCGTTAGTCATATAGATCATCTCAGCAGTGAGCAATACTCAACGCTGATTCGGCAAGGCCTGCCCGCTAAGAAAAGCATACAATCACCCTGAACAATAAAACTTTAAAATATAAAAAACATACATTTAAGGCTAGTTTTATCCATCTTTTTTTGTTTATATAAGCCTTAAGTTAAATTGAACTGTGGGAATTGCATCATGTTAAAAAAATTATTGACTGTGGGAATTGCATCATGTTAAAAAAATTATTGGCAGTCGGTATTTTAACGGCAACAGTCGCATTCACCGGTTGTGAAACTATGCCAGGTGCATCAGCAAGTATTGAAACTGCAAATTTAGTCCAACTACAAAATAAAACTTGGGTTGCAACCCATATTGGCAATACTGAAATTCGTCTGCCAGCAGGTGAGCAAAATGTACCAAGCTTACAGTTTGACAGTGCAACACAGCGCGTGAGTGGTGCAGATGGCTGTAACCGTTTAATGGGACAATATACCGCCGGTAGCGACACGCTCGCATTTGCGCAAATGGCAGAAACCATGATGGCATGTGGCAACAACACCAATATTTCTCAACAATTTAAACAAGCTTTAGCCAAAGTGACCAACTACCAAGTATATGGCAAAACACTCAAATTACTTGATCGTAATGGCAACGTCTTAATCCAGTTAAGCAGCAGTCCAAAAGCACAGTAAAATAATCTATGCTAAAAGCCTGTATATGCAGGCTTTTACATTTTAAATGCTAAAAAAATCTTGCAGTGTCTGCAAAAGCCCCGATATACAACTATAATGACCCAACAGGATAACAAACCATGCAACAGGCATTATTTGGTGGTGGATGTTTTTGGTGTGTTGAAGCGATTTTTCTACAACTTCAAGGCGTAGAAAAAGTCGTCAGTGGTTATGCTGGCGGTCACACCAACAATCCAAGTTATGATGATATTTGCCGTGGTGACACGCAACATGCCGAAGTCATCTTAGTGGATTTTGATGAAAGCCAATTAAGCTTTAAACAGCTGTTAGATGTGTTTTTTACCACACATGATCCGACCACATTAAACCGTCAAGGCAATGATGTGGGCACGCAGTATCGTTCGGTGATTTACTATCTTAATCCTGAACAACAACAGCAAGCACAACACACAATTGAACAACTCAAAGCTGAAAACTTGAATATTGTGACTGAACTCAGCCCTGCACCTCAGTTTTATCCGGCGGAAGAATATCACCAGAATTTCTTTGCGCGAAACCCAACGCAAGGCTACTGTAATTTCTCTATTCCTCCTAAGCTAATGAAGTTACGCAGTAAGTTCCAACATTTACTTAAAGCTGAATGATTGATCTTGAATGTCTATTCAGCATAAAAAAAGCGACCTGAGGGTCACTTTTTTAGCATTTGAATTAATTTAGTTATCACTGACAAACGCAATATCACTGAGTCCTGCTTGACTAGCACGTGACATCACCTGCGCAACCGAATCATAGCGCGCATCTTTATCGGCACGCAGTTGAACGGTTGGCTTACGCTCAGTTTGACCGGCAGCATTTAAACGCTGCTCTAATTCGCTCAGACTAATGACTTGATCATCCCATGCCACTTGGCCATTGGCACGAATACTAATGGTAATGGCTTTGGGCGGTGGATCGAGAATTTCCGCAGTGGTTTTAGGTAAGGTTAATGGAATTGATGGGTTGGCAACGGTGGCTGTCACCAAAAAGATGATCATCAATACCAACATAATATCGATTAGGGGAATCAGATTCATCTCATTCATCCCTACATCGTTATCTTCACCCAATTGAAAACCCATTAAGCTTGACCTCCTACAAGATGCTCCGTGGCAGCTTTGGCTGTGCTTGTTGGCGCTGAGTCTTGTTGCAACATGGTATCAATCAACAAACCGTGGGCTTGATCTTGTAATTCCTGTGATAGCGTACGATTGGCGCGGGTGCAGATGTTATAGGCAATCACGGCCGGAATGGCCACAGCCAAACCTAGACCCGTCATAATTAAAGCCTCGCCCACAGGCGTGGCCACTTGCGCTAAACCGGCCTGTCCGCTTTTACCGATGGAAACCAAGGCATGGAAAATTCCCCATACGGTCCCAAATAGACCCACAAATGGCGCCAACGATGCAATTGTGCCTAATACCGCCACCCCTTTTTCCGCATTGGCTTTTTCCGCAGAAATTTGACGCAGCAGCGCTTGTTCAGCCACGGCCTTACGCTGTTCAAAATTCAGTACACCAAATTTTGTCTTTAATTTACTGAGTGCTTGAGCAAGTTGAGCATAAGCTTGTTGTTTCAGTTGACGCGTGCCAATTAAACGTAAAGCGAAGATTGTCCATGTGGTAATCGACATGGCCAATAATACAAAATACAGTGTTTTACTGACTGCATCGGCATGTTGCCAATACACTGAAAAGTTCATACTCGAACTCCTAATAAATGTTAGCCGCGTGGATTCAAGGTCAATTCAAAGGGTTGGTCAGCACTGATGGGATAGGCCACGCCATTCTCTTTGTAGGGTTTGAATTTGGAACTACGCACTGCGCGTAAAATCTTTTCATCTAACTCAGGTAAACCACTCGAACGGCTAATACGCGCTGAAGTGACTACCCCTTTTTCATTGGCTTCAATATGCACCACAATCGTCCGCGTTTGACCGTCTAAATCTTTATTGTTGTAGTTCGGCTTAGGAGAACGACTCCATTGTACGCCCGAACCACCAATTGATACATTTTTAGGAGAGGCAGGTGCAGGCGGCGCTGGTGGCGTAACTGGTGCAGGTGGTGTAGGCGGCGTAATCGGTAGCGGTTTCGCCACTGCCGCAGGTTTAACCACTTTGCTTTCAGAAATTGTACTGCTCAGTATAGGTTTAGTTGGCACATCGACTGCTTTTGCCACGGGTTTTAGGGTTTCTGCTTTTTTAACCTGCTGAACTTTTTCGACCTTTTTCGGTGGCGGTGGCAGTTGTTTTTTAACAATCTCCACTTTTTTCACTTCTTTGGGTACAGGCGGTTGTTTTTTGGATTCAGCTTTTGGCTTCGGCGGTAAAGGTTTCGGTGATTGTTGAATTTTAACAAAGCGTACCTTTAACGGCTCTTTTTCAATCGCTTTAAATTCTGGACTTTTGATTTGCCCCACCGCCCACAATACCCCCACATGACCGATGACCACAGCAACCAGTGCGGTGATTATTTTCTTTTTCATCGGCGTGGATGGTGGGGTATTTAAAGCGGAAGAGTGATTCATTAAAGCCGTTACCTAATTCAAGCGATTGTCGTTGTATACAGATTTAAACAATCTTGCGTATCGGTGAGTACAGTGAAAGCACCGCAATAATAAATGAGAAGTGTTTTCATTTGCAACTATTAATTGGAAAGTTTTGCTAGGTTTTTGCAGCATGAATAAAAAAGGCATACTTTAAGTATGCCTTTTTTATTCATGCTTTCAATAATTATTATTGAAAAACAACCGTTTTATGGCCATCCACAATAATACGATCTTCTAAATGCCATTTTACTGCACGTGCCAAAACATTTCGCTCAACATCTTGACCCAACTCGCGCAGCTGATCGACGGTAAAATCGTGATTCACGCGCTCGACATCTTGTTCGATGATCGGCCCTTGATCTAAATCGGCAGTGACATAATGTGCAGTCGCGCCAATTAACTTAACGCCTTTTTCATAGGCTTGTTTATACGGATTTGCGCCAACAAAAGCCGGCAGGAAGGAATGATGAATATTGATAATTTTCATCTCCCACTTTGCCACAAAGCTTTCACTTAAAATTTGCATGTAACGTGCCAGTACCAGCAAATCATTGCCTTGCATGATTTCATCAATTTTGGCATAGGCTTCTTCTTTGTTGTCTTTGTTGACCGGAACCACCACAAAAGGAATACCGAAATTTTCAACCGACTCACGTAAATCTTCATGGTTCGACACCACTGTGGTGATTTCACACGGCAAACCGCCACGGGCATGACGCCATAACAATTCCAGTAAAGCATGGTCAACTCTAGACACCAAGATACCGACTTTTTTAACGTCGCTGACCAAACCTAAACGCCACTGCATATCGTAACGTTCAGCCACATTGCTGGCAAAAGTTTGGGTTAAACTCTCTCTGCGGCTTTGCAAATGATCCAGTTCAAACTCAACACGCATGAAATAACGCCCACCTTGAGCCTCGGTTGCATATTGATCAAGCGCAGTAATGTTGGCTCCTTGATGATACAAAAAGCTCGATACCGCTTGCACGATTCCCGGCTTATCCTCGCAAGTAATCAGTAAACGTGCTGTGTTAGCAGTGGTCATATTCATGTTGGTTTATATCACTAATCAGTTAAATTAAAAATCAAGCCGAGTATTCTAACGCCTTTTACAGGCTTTCTAAATAGTCGAGTCGTTCTGCTCACCTGTTGCACTGGATAGACTGGCAAATAGCTCAGATGAGCCAAAAGTTTCCAGTAAATGTTCATAGGTCTGACGACTTTCGCCGCGTAAATAGGCCCCTTCTAAGAACACCATTTGACGCAGTGCCTGCCAAACCCATTTCTCTTCTAGATGATTGGAGTCCGTAATATGACCCGACATATATAAGAAGTTGGTCCAGTTGGTCAGCACAATCCACAGGTTAATGGTCAAGGCTTCAATTTCAGAGGCCGTCATTTGCATCAACCCTGCATCGACAAAGGCTTGATAAATTTTCTGCCCTTGCTGCATCACTTGGCCGGCAAAACGCGGATACATCTTGCGAAAATATTCATTATTTTCCACCAAATGATAGACGTCACGATGCAAAAAGCGGTAAGCCCATAACTGACTGCTCAGCACTTGAAAATAACGAATCTTATCATTAGCATCAAGTAGGCGGTCGTCAGGTAATGACAACATACCCAACGTTTCCTCTTGATATTGTTCCATTAACTCTTTGATAATTTCATTTTTATTTCGAAAATGGTAATACAAATTACCCGGACTCATATTCAGTTCAGCTGCAATATGATTTGTTGTTACTGAACGCTCACCGCGCTCATTAAATAACTGCAAACTGAGCTGTAAAATACGATCTTTGGTTTTCACCGTTTTGGAGTGAGACATCCTAAAGTAACCATTCATTCAATCGGTTAGCGAGCTAACACACAAAGTAACTTGACTATTTAGAGCTTTTACTCTAAAAACTAAATTAATCGCTTTTAAGTTAATGGTAGTAGGTCATGAACAGTCAGACAAAAACAACGTCAATGACACCCCATCCTGTTGATATTCAGCACCTACATGACGTGCTAGAACAGCAAAAATATGCTTATCAACGCCATCCTTTAGCCACAGCAAAAGAACGTATTGATCGTTTAGCACGTTTAAAGCGCATCTTGGTTAAATACCAAGAGCAATTTGCTGAAGCCATTAATCAAGACTATGGTAACCGTTCTATCAGCGAAACCAAAATTGGTGAACTACTCACCTGTCTTGAACACATCAAATATTATAGCAAGCATTTGACCCATTGGATGAAACCGTCTAAACGCCATGTCGGAATTATTCATCAACCGGCAAAAGCATGGGTGCAATACCAACCTTTAGGCGTGGTCGGAATTATTACCCCGTGGAACTATCCTTTATTATTGTCAGTCGGTCCACTCATTTGTGCAATCGCAGCCGGCAATCATGCCATGATTAAAATTTCCAGTGCCTCAAGTCATTTTGGTCAAGTACTGGAAAAAGCCTTAAATGAAGCCTTTCCGATTGAATTGGTGGCCGTCATCAACGGTGGCGGTGTAATTTCTGACACGTTTAGCCATTTGGCCTTTGATAAAATTATTTTTACCGGTTCAACCCGAATTGGCAAAACCATTATGGCCGCGGCATCGGAAAACTTGGTGCCGGTAATTTTAGAGTTGGGCGGAAAATCACCGGTCTTG
>NZ_JXBK01000001.1:778734-802410 GCF_000816495.1 Acinetobacter harbinensis | reverse complement strand
TGCATCCCTCTATTGATTTAGAAGATGTGGCACAGCGTCTAGCGGCAGGTAAATTATGGAATGCCGGTCAAACCTGTGTGGCACCGGACTATGTATTCTTGCCTAAAGGTAAAACTGCAGCGTTCATCGAACACTATCGCCTGTGTGTTCAAGAGATGTACCCCGATCTGGCCTACAATCAAGATTACACCTCAATTATTAATGATCAGCAATACAATCGTTTGCAAGGTTATTTAGAGGATGCAGTCATTCAAGGTGCTGAAGTTATTGCGTTAAATCCAAACAATGAAGATTTAACTGGCGTGCGAAAAATTGCGCCGACGGTATTGACCGGTGTAACGCCTAACATGAAGATTATGCAGGAAGAAATCTTTGGTCCAATTCTGCCTATTTTAGAATATGATCAAATTGATGATGTTATTGACTTTATTAATAGCCGTCCACGTCCACTTGCATTATACTATTTCGACTTTGACCAAGCGCGCGCCGATTATGTCGCGCAACGTACCCATTCAGGGCATTTCGGGCAAAATACGGTATTGACCCATGTGGCACAAGATGACTTACCGTTTGGTGGGGTCGGTGCTTCGGGTATGGGTAAATATCATGGCCCAGAAGGTTTTTTCAGTTTATCGCATGAACGGTCGGTGATGTCGAATCCTAAGCTGTATAGCTTAAAATTCATTCTCCCACCATTTAACAAACCGATTCATAAATTGATTTCGAAGCTCCTTCTTCGCTAACTGATCAAGGCATGAGCTATTGTACGGACTCATGCCGAGTTTTTATCAATTTCGCTTGTCTTTTAAGCGCATTTTTGGTATAAAACGCCCCTTGAATGATTTCATCCGTTTACTTTTAATGGCTATTCGCACAATTGATGCTGTCTAGCAATGGAGTTCACCATGTCTAAGGTTTGCCAAGTTACCGGCAAGCGTCCAGTCGTTGGCAACAACGTCTCGCACGCCAATAACAAAACCAAACGCCGGTTCGAGCCGAACCTGCATCACCACCGTTTCTGGGTAGAAAGCGAAAAGCGTTTTGTGCGTCTTCGTCTAACTACTAACGGTATGCGTATTATCGACAAATTGGGTATCGAAAAGGTTCTTGCTGACCTTCGTGCTCAAGGTCAAAAGATCTAAGGAGTCTGAACCATGCGTGATAAAATTCGTCTAGTTTCTTCAGCAGGTACAGGATATTTCTATACCACGACTAAGAACAAACGTACTATGCCGGAAAAAATGGAAATCAAAAAATTTGATCCAAAAATCCGTCAACACGTTATCTTTAAAGAAGCTAAAATTAAATAATTTTAGCTTCTTAAAAAAAAACGACCTCTACGGGTCGTTTTTTTTACATCTTTTTTATGTGACTTGATAAACTTTATACAACCTTTGGGTACTGCTGGTACTTTTTTGTTTTACCCTTAACGAAGCTTAAGGAGTTTTTAGTGCCTCATGACGTAGATCTTATTATATTATTAGCCGTCGGTTTTGGATTGGCACTTATTTTTGGCTATATCGCCGCGCGTTTGCGCTTTCCTCCCCTTATCGGTTATCTGATTGCCGGTATCATTATTAGCCCCAACACTCCGGGCATTGTCGGTGATATTCATCTGGCCAATCAACTGGCTGAACTGGGCGTCATGTTCTTAATGTTTGGCGTCGGCATGCATTTTTCTTTAAATGATTTAGTGCAAGTCAGACGTATTGCTGTACCAGGCGCGATTTTGCAAATCACAGTTGCCACGTTACTCGGAATGGGCGTGTCGATGATGTGGGACTGGAGTTTTGGTTCTGCACTGATTTTTGGCTTAAGTTTGTCTTGTGCCAGCACTGTGGTGTTACTCAAAGCCTTAGGGGATCGCGGTTTACTCAACTCCGTAAACGGTAAAATTGCCGTGGGTTGGTTACTGGTTGAAGATTTGGTGATGGTGTTGGTGTTGGTGTTACTGCCTGCAACGGCCGTATTACTGGGCGGCACACCCATTGCAGGTTCAGACCCTGAAGCCAATATTTGGCTGACGTTGGTTATGACGTTACTCAAAGTAATCGGCTTTATTGCCTTTATGCTGATTATTGGTAAGCGCTTGGTGCCATTTATTATGCATATGGTGGCACGACTGGGTTCTCGTGAATTATTCACCCTAACTGTAGTGGCCGCTGCGGTCTCCATTGCTTTTGGTGCATACAAGATTTTTGGTGTCTCGATGGCACTGGGCGCATTTTTTGCCGGTATGGTGGTGAAAGAATCAGATTTTAGTCATCGTGCAGAAGAAGAAACCTTACCGTTACGTGAAATTTTTTCAATTTTATTCTTTGTTTCTGTTGGCATGCTGTTTGATCCACTGATTCTAATTCAACAGCCGTTACATGTACTGGCTGTGGTCGGAATTATCTTAATTGGTAAAACCATTGCCGCCATGGCTTTGGTATTGTTCTTTCGCTATCCGATTAACACCGCCTTAACAGTCGGTGCAAGCTTGGCACAAATTGGCGAATTTTCTTTTATTTTAGCCACCTTAGGTGTGTCCTTACAGCTGCTATCGATAGAAGGTCAAAATCTCATTTTAGCCGGCGCACTGATCTCCATCACCCTGAATTCATTTATTTTTGCAGCGGTTGAACCGATTCAGCAATGGATTCGTGACCGTTCACATTTGGCTCGTTTATTAGAACGTAGTGGCGATCCGCTGGCGATGTTACCCGATGAAGTTTCACAAGATTATTTACGCGATCAGGTGGTGATTGTTGGTCACGGTGAAGTCGGTCGACATATTACCCAGACACTGATGCAACAAGGCATTAAAGTGGTGATTGCTGAAGAAAATCGTGAAATTGTGGAAGATTTACGCGCCAAAGGTATTGCGGCGGTATCGGGTCATGCCACCGAAGCAGGTGTACTGATTCAAGCGCACATTCAACATGCACGGCTGCTCGTGCTCTCTCCGATGGATCTTTTGGATATTCATAAAATTGTAGATATTGCCAAAACGCTTAATCCACAAATTCAGGTCTTGGTCTGCGCTGAAAGCAATGAACAAGCTGAACGGATTCGCAGTGATCATCTTGGTGAGGTGTATTTTGCCAAAACAGAAATGGCCAAAAATATGAGCAATCATATTCTCAATCAAATTCAAATTGCGCATCAACACACGCCAACCCATTAATTTAAAAGCCAAAAAAACGCATCAAATGATGCGTTTTTTTTAAGCACAGCGCGTAATGCTGGATGTTCAACTAAAATACTGCGGTTGCTCATCCACTATTTCTGCTTGTAATTCATTAACTTGTTTTTCCATAATGGCAAACAAAGCGGCTTGCACCATATGTTGAGCAATCACTGGCATTTCATCACCCAGTAACTTCATTACTTCATCGTTAAACTGAATTTTAACCAAGGGTTCTTTTTCAGAGCCAGCATTACGCAGTGCCAACTCGCCCCCTTCAAGCTGAACCAACTCGAGGATCGCTTCTTGGTTGCCAAATAATTCTTTCAATTGTTCTATAGACATAGATGCTCCATGTTCACCATGGTGGCAAAGGCTGTTGCACTTTGCAATGGGTTGACTACTTAATATAGGGCCAATGTGCAAAACTTCAAGAGCAAATGAAAAAGATTAAAATTCCACCATCTCATTGCGAAAACCATCAATCAGTTGGCTCAGCTCGTACTGCCATTCGCGTAAAATCTTACTGTCCGGTAACCACGCTTGCGTGCTTTGCGTCACCTTAATAATTAAATTGGAAGAAGTCTCATTTTCAGGCTCTGGCGCACTCGGCTCTGGCGTATATTGGCACATGCGATAGGCGCGTTGCAATTCAGCAATAAAACCCACTGTGGCCAATTGCTGCATGACGGTGACTTCTGGTGAAACCTGACCTTTTTCAGCCATCTTTTCTTCAATTAACTTCAGCGTTGGCATCGGTGCATTCAAACGATAATAGCGCACTAATTCTTGTAAAAAAGCCAATACTGCACCTTGAAGATGAAAAACTGCTGCTTCACGATGTGCTTGCGCTTGTTGAATATGCTCAGTTTGTTCCGACTGCTGACAAGAAAGACGAGCAAAATACAATTTTTGATTGGTACGATCAGCATGAAAACGAGCAACACGGGACATAGCGGTATTCCTAAATTTAGGCGTGAGTGAGCAGATTTAAGATTAAACTTTTTTCTGATCGATTCACAATAAAAATGATGCACATTGTGTTTTTAATTCAGATCAGAGTTACTGGCAAAGTGAAGTCTTTACAGCAGTTTAAGCCATTTTCTCCCATCATAAAGTCAGGCACGGTTGTTGAGCGTATCTAGTGCTATAACCTTTTGCTGCTTTTTATTTTCAACAGATCTAAAAAAAGGAGCCAATGCTCCTTTTATGCTTTATTTTCTTGCAGACTTCTCTTTAGACTTCTCTTTCGGTTTGTCCTCGGGTTTATCTTCAGGTTTATCTTCTGCCTGTTTAACCCGAATCCCATGACCATGTAGACGTAAAGTATTGAGGCCTTTAATGGCTTTAACCGCTTCACGGCCATGCGGCATTTCAACAAAAGCAAAACCTTTAGATTTTCCTGTTGTCGGATCGAGTACCAACTTACACGATTCAACGGTGCCGAAATCTTGAAATAGCTTCAATAATTCAGCTTCTGTTACTGTACGTTCTAAACTACGAACTAAAATTTTCATCTAACAACCTTAAAATAGGCAAAATTACCAAAAAGTACTCGCCTACTTCACTTTTTGAACTTTGCAATAAAAAATAATATAACGCAATTGGGATAGTTTAATCGAGATCAATGCCAAAATCTAAATTAATCGACTGTCGTTCAATTAAAGCGCTTTTCACCGTTTGCTGTCGGGCTTTGTAATGGGTTTCACTGATACACAAATTACGGGTTAAATCATTTAAAAAATAACTCTCAATCACGCGGCCCTGATCATCGACCTGATTTTGCCCCCATAAATTCAAGTTTTGTTTGGTGAGAATTAATTCATTTTGTGCCCGCGTTAACGCCACATATAACACACGGCGCTCTTCTTCTACTTCATCAAAGTCGCCTTGTGCACGTGCATGCGGATATTGTCCTGCGGTGACATTGGCGACATAACAGACTTTCTGTTCCGTTCCTTTGGCGGAGTGAATGGTGATCAGCGTAACCACATCCTGCTGTGACTGCCGCTCAATTTCACTGATGGAGACGGGATCAAGCACATATTCCTCTAAAAATTCACTCAGCTGATCATGCTTGGCTGCCAACTGCTGAACCAAATCAAAATCACCCAGCCGCTTTGACCAATCTTTTTTGGCATAATTTTCTGCCAATTGCTCGGTCAATGCATCAATGCCCAGCGTCACACAGGCCTGTACTTGATCTTTGAGCACCAGCATTTGTTTCATCATCAGTAAGGTATTGTGTGGAATACGGCCAAATTTTTCTAATTTTTCAAAAATCTGCTCATGCTCAGATTCAAGCAATAACTGCTGCGCCAATTTACTGGCACTGACATCGCCTACGCCGTTCCACAAGGTTAAAAAACGCATCCATGCAATATCATCCAAAGGATTGGCAATCACGCGCAGTAAGCTTAACAAGTCTTTGACATGCGCAGTTTCCAACAACTTCATGCCGCCAATAAAGCGATAAGGCACATTGGCTTGAATAAAGGCCGCCTCAATATGCCGTGCAGCGAAACCAGAACGCACCAACACCATATGTTCATGCCACGGCGCGCTGTGTAAAAAGTGCCGCTCTTTGATGTCGATGGCAATCCATTTGGCTTCATCAAATTCATTGGGAAAAATATGCAGCCGTGGTGTCACGCCATCGCCGCGATAAGCCTCTAAATGCTTGTCATATTGGATCGCGCTCTGATCCAGCAACCAGTTGGATAAATCCAAAATTTGTTGTGTAGAACGATAATTTTTTTCTAATTTAAAAATTTCTGCATTGGGTACACGCTGTTTAAAGTGGTGAATATTTTCAAAATCTGCACCGCGAAAACCATAAATAGATTGCGCATCATCGCCAACACAGAATAAATGAGTTTTGTCTTTTAACGGTTCAAGCAAGGCCCACTGCAATGGATTGGTGTCTTGCATTTCATCGACCAGCAGATGTTGGCACAGCGATGAAACATAGTCGACCAGCCCCGCAGATTGTGCCAATGCCGAAGCTACCACGGCCAAAATATCATCATAATCTAGAAAAGTACGTGCCTGTTTACGCGTTTCATACTGCCGCATGATGTCAGCAATTTGATCTTTATATTCTAAAAACTCCGGCATTTGCTTTTCCAAAGCCAGACTAAGTTTTTGCCGCGTATTGCGCGCAAAAGAATATAAGTCACACAGCTGTTTCGATTTTGGCAACGCATTGGGATTTTTTTTATCATCTTTACCGCGAATGAGGCGAAACATCATCAACTGATCATCACGATCAATGATAGAGAACTGTTCTAAGCCAAAAGCGTTGGGAATACGGCGCAGCAAATACATACAAAAGGTATGAAAAGTTGAGGCGCGTAGCCCTTTGGCCTGATCCCCGAGTGCCAATTCCACACGTGCTACAATTTCGCTGGCAGAACGGCGCGTAAAAGTTAAAATTTGGATTTGATTGGCAGGCACGCCTTGATCAATTAAATAGGCGGCACGTGCCACAATGGTTTTGGTTTTACCACAACCTGCGCCTGCCAGCACCAAACTATGCTGAGATGCAGTGGTTGCTGCTTGCTTTTGTTGGGGATTTAATTCATCAATTAAGCTGGCTAAACTCATAACATCTCATCAAATGGCTGGAATGCTTATTTTAACAGAGCTGAGCGATAAAAGCTGATCATCCCCTCATAGCCGCCAGCGGCGTAGTTTTAACTACAGGCTGAATTAAAAAGTAGCGCGGACAAATCATACATAGCGGCAGTTCCATTCAAAAATTCTACGCTTGAGTGTGAATCAGTTGAATTGGGTTTTTCTCTAATAAGCTGGCCAAATAAAAACTCACACCTACGTCCGATGCTTAACTTTTAAGTTCAGGACCAGCGCAGCAAAATGCGGGCAATATTTTCACAGGTTCTTTGCAAATTTTGCTCGGCATGTGCAAATGCAGTGTCTAGATCAACTGCACCCTCTACGATGCCAAAAATTGCTGTAAAGCCTTTATCATAAAGTTCTTCTATCTCCTGACCAATATGACCGGCACAGGCAATCACTGGTTTATTCAATCGCTTGGCCACTTGTGCCACACCAAACGGCGTTTTACCAAACTGGGTTTGAAAGTCGATACTGCCTTCACCGGTAAAGACATAATCGGCCTGTGCAATTTTTGCAGCCAGTTGCGTCGATTCAATCACCAACTCCACCCCAGAGCGCAGCGTGGCGCCGGTAAAGGCCATTAAACCAAAGCCCAGTCCACCTGCGGCACCACTTCCGGCAAGATAGCGTTTATGCAGCGCCAAAGTATGCTCCACCAAATCTGCAAAATGGCTGAGATTATGGTCCAATATTGCAAGCATAGCTGGCGTTGCACCTTTTTGGGCAGCAAACACATACGATGCCCCATTTTCACCGCACAAAGGATTGCTGACATCACTGGCAATAATTATTTTCACCTGCTGTAAACGCGCATCTAAAGCCGATAAATCTATGTGGTGAATGAGATGTAACTGCCCACCATTGACTGCAATTGGCCTCTGATTTACTGCCAAAAATTGCGCACCCAAAGCCTGTGCCATGCCCGCACCGCCATCATTGGTGACACTTCCGCCCAGTCCGATAATAATCTTCCGAACACCTAAATCCAGTGCTGCTTTAATCATCTCTCCCGTGCCAAAGCTACTGGTCAACATAGGATTACGCTGCGCAGCGGGCAGCAGATGAAGACCATTGGCCTTGGCCATTTCAATCACCGCCGTTTGACCATCATCAATTAAGCCAAAGTAAGTCTCTACCTGTTGATCGCGCAATGGCCCCGTCACCTTACACGCTACTCTTTGACCTTGTGTACTGGCAATTAAGGCATCCACCGTTCCTTCGCCCCCATCAGCCATCGGGACGTGGATAAATAGCGCATCCTTAAAAACACTTTGAATACCGCGCTGCATGGCTTGGCAGGCCTGTTTTGCAGTCATACTTTCTTTAAACGAATCTGAAGCCAAGACAAAGGTTTTGCTCATGGTTAATTCCTTGCTCAAACCGTACTGATGATGAAACAATAGCGCAAAAAAAGAGCGCACGGCGCGCTCTTAGTATGAATAGATCAGCTTAAACATCGGCTGAACTGGGCGGCACTTCTGTTTTAATATAAGAGGCCAAGGTTAGATAATTAATACCTTGAAAAAGAATATCGATCGCCAAGAATAAGCCCAAGACCCAAAATGGCGCATCCGGTGACATTAAGATAATTACCCCTGTGGCCAAGGTTAAAATACCGGACAATAAAGTCCAGCCCCACCCTTGTAGGCGATGAAAAATCACGGCATTTAAAATCCGCACGATTCCGGCAATGATTAAGATAATCGCCAACAATTGGGTCAGCACAATGGCGGCTTTAATCGGAGTGGTAAAAGCATAGTAACCGGCAGCCAAATAAAGCAGACCAAATAAAGCCCACAACAGGCGAAAGCCCCCATCAAAAATTTTAAATGCGGCGATAAAATGCACCACACCACCCAGCATCATTAACACACCAAACAGCAAAACCACCGACAAGGTGGCAAACGGTAAAGCGCCGAGCAACACAATACCGAACAAGGTCAGTACAATCCCTAAAGCCAAATACCATTTGCGATTTTCATGCAATTGATGGCGCAGCAAATCATTTCCCACTGTTTTCATATTTTTTTCGAATCTTATCTAAAGTCATAGCCTTATTTTTATAATAATTCAGCGCAAAAGTCTGTTATCGATCTGCATCCTTTCTTACATCAATCTCTGAATATACAGAAAATCAGTTCAATTAATGAGATTACAGACACTATTTGGTCCAGCCCAACTCTAGGGCCGTGATTGGATTGATCATAGTTTGTGCCAAAGAATCTGGCATCTTACTTTGACTTGCCGATAAAGGAATGTGACCCGCCATTAATTCCGCTTTAGCTTGGGGAAATAAAGGCTGCTGCTGCGGATCGGCATAGCCCATCGGATACAGGGGCTGTCCATTGGCTAAATTATATTTATCGGTGGCGCCAAAAGCATGTAACAGCTCATGCACCAGTACAATTTTATTTTGTGCCGCCTGTTGTGCTGAAGCAAATAAATTCACCGAACCAATACGGCCATTTTCTAAGGCCGTCGAGTGTTTTAATTGTCTCGCCTGCTTGGGATCATAATAATTTAAATATAGCGTCACACTGGGTGCGCCATCAAGCGCTTGATGCTGCTGCCATGCATAAAAACGGAACTTTAAACTCCACACTATGGTGTTTAGCATTCCGGCCTGTTCCGGCACTTTCGGCGGCAATTGTTTTAACTCACGCCCGATTTGGAAATACACCACAATTGGACGGCGATATTGCCCCGACATGGTTTTTAAATAATCTTGCGCATCGCGCAATTCTGTCGCACGCAGTGTTTGAATATACTGCTGTGTTGCAGCTTGTCCATCGGCATTCACCGCATGCAACAAAACAATAATGGGTTTATTCCAATCCTGATTTTGATCACGCCAAGCATTTACGGCCACCATCAATAAGATGATCAATAAAATCAGAATTCGAATCTTTTTCCACATTATTTCAACTCAAGCAATTGATTATTTTGAAGCCCATGCAGATTATCTCTGTCTGAGTCTGACGGATATGAACCATAGCGCAGCGCCGTCTTTAACACTTTTGAATCGTTACAAAGCAACTCACATGCTACGCAGACAAAAATACAGCAAAGCGCATTTTTATTCTGTATGGCGCAGAACGGCTATAAAACCGATTCTTTTGTTATGTACCATGCTGTATGGCTTTGACCTATACAATTTTTTACTCATATTGTTCAAGGTGAAATAAAAAATGCCGACCGAAGTCAGCATTTTAAAATCTTTTAATCCTTAAGCTTCAACCCATTTGCCATCTTGATACTGCAGACTCCATTTGGTCTGTTTACCTTCAGCATTTTCAGAACCAATATACTGCACTTGGTTTTTACGACTAAATTTAACCAGTGTCGGATTACCTTCAGGATCAACATCCGGTGCGTTTAGAATAAATTGATACTTCGGATCTAATTGCTCGGCCACACTACGCAGTTCAGCCACTTTCGGTGCTCGTGTTTCACGTACCTTCGGGAACTTACTTGCAGCCAAGAATAAACCGGCCGCGCCATCCCGTAGTACAAAGAAATCATCGTGTTTTACCGAGCGTAAATGTTCCATTTTAATTGGATCAACGCGAGGAGGTGCAGGCTGACCACTCTTCAACATTTTACGCGTATTATCACAACTGCCACAGGCAAAATACGGCCCGAAACGGCCCGTTTTCAACTGCATTTCACCATCACATTTATCACATGGAATGGTCGGACCATCATAACCTTTAATTTTGAACTCACCTTCTTCAAGCTCAAAACCGGCACAATCTGGATTATTACCACAAATATGTAATTTGCGATGACCATCAATCACATAACTGTCCATGGCTGTTTCGCAAATCGGACAGCGTTTTTTCGCCATCAAATCAGCAGTTTCAGCGGCATCATCATCGGAAAAAGCCGCCAGCGACTCAACTGGTGTTAAATTTAACGTCCCTTTACAGCGCTCTTTAGGTGGCAGGTTATAGCCTGAACAACCCAAGAATACCCCTGTTGTGCCAGTACGAATTTGCATCGGACGTTCACATTCAGGACAGTGTACGGTTTCAACTTCAACCGGTAAATTACGGCGCATGCCGTTTTCACTTTGTGCGCTGCTTAAGCGTTGCTTAAAGTCGCCATAGAAATTATCTAACAACTCTTTCCAATTGCGCTCGCCCATGGCCACTTTATCAAGTTGACCTTCTAAGTCGGCAGTAAAGGCGTAATTCATCAAGTTGCTAAAATTTTCATCCAGACGATCGGTGACGATCTCACCCATTTTTTCAGCAAACAGACGACGATTATCCAACTTCACATAACCACGATCTTGAATGGTAGAAATGATGGCCGCATAAGTCGACGGACGGCCAATGCCTTTTTTCTCTAATTCTTTCACCAGTGAGGCTTCGGTAAAACGTGCCGGCGGTTTGGTAAAATGTTGTGATGGATCTAACTGCTGAAGTTTCAGCACTTCACCGACTTTTACTGCTGGCAGCAAGATATCGTCATCGGCTTTGTTGACACCGCGTACCCGAGTAAAGCCATCAAATACCAAGGTGCGACCTTTGGCTTTCAGCTCGACCCCATTGGCATCGACCAAAATCGTTGAAGATAAATATTCAGCTGACGTCATTTGACAGGCCACAAACTGACGCCAAATGAGATCATATAAGCGCTGTGCATCCCGATCGACACCGACCAAACTGTCGCCCTTTAAAGCCACATTGGAGGGACGAATCGCTTCATGCGCTTCTTGAGCACCGGCTTTGTTGCCATATTTATTCGGCTTCGCCGGCAAATATTTTGCCCCAAACTCCGACTCAATATGCCCACGCACCATACTGACCGCATCATCACTTAAGAAGATCGAGTCGGTACGCATGTAGGTAATAAAACCTGCCTCATACAAGCGCTGTGCCATAGTCATGGTTTTCTTAACCGAAAAACCTAAACGCGTGCTGGCCGCTTGTTGTAAAGTCGAGGTGATATATGGTGCGCTTGGATTGACCTTGGTTGGCTTATCTTCACGTACTGAGACTTTATATTCGGCATCTTTGAGAATTTTTAATAAAGCATCGGTTTGCGCTTTATTCTGCAATTTTAAGGTCTTGCCACCTTGTTTTACCGCTTCTAAACGAATGTCGTCGCTGGCAGATTGCGTATCGGCAAACACTTGCCAATATTCTTCTGGAATAAAAGCGCGAATTTCACGTTCACGCTCCACCACCAGTTTGGTCGCAACCGATTGCACCCGACCTGCCGATAAACCACGGGCAATTTTCTCCCACAATAACGGCGAAATCATAAAGCCCACGATGCGATCTAAGAAGCGACGCGCTTGCTGTGCATTGACTTTATCAATATCTAAGCGTGCCGGCTGTTTAAAGGCCTCTTGAATGGCATTTTTAGTGATTTCGTTAAACACCACACGTTGATAACGTGATTCATCACCGCCAATCACTTCTTTTAAATGCCAAGCAATCGCTTCCCCTTCACGGTCCATATCCGTTGCGAGGTAGATTTCATCGACTTGTGAGGCTAATTTTTGTAGCTCAGCAACCACATGTTCTTTGCCCGGCAGCACTTCATAATGTGCTTTCCAATCGTGTTCAGGATCGACCCCCATACGATTGACCAGCGCCAGCTGTGATTTTTCAGCTTTTTGATCATCGCTGAGTTTGGCGCGTGAAACTGGTTTTTTTTCTGTGGTTTTAGATGCACCTGTCGGTAGATCACGGACATGCCCGACCGATGATTTAACAATATAGTCTGGGCCAAGATATTTATTGATTGTTTTCGCTTTTGCAGGCGACTCCACAATCACTAAGGCACGTTTTTTCGCAGCACTCGGTGATTTTGCTGTGGTGCTTTTAGATGTGGACCGAGGAGCGTTCGCCATAGTCAACCGTCATTCCTGTTCAAATTAGGGATATAAATTAAAGTTCAGCCAAAGTATGTAAGTAAGCTTTGATGTCATCCAACTGTGTGGCACGAAGATCAGATTCTTCTTCCCAATAGACTCCTACACAGTTTGCTTGCATATCAATAGCATAAATGCCCTTTAATACAATGGGCAAAGCGTTAAACTTATCATCGCCTTGTACGACTTTGAGCTGATTATCTTCAACACGTGCGCGCATTAATGCAAGTCGAGCATCTGGAATTAAAATACTGTAATACGCCACCATGCTGGCACGATTTTCTGTTGCCATTGGAATTTTAGTCCAATCGGGAGCAGCAACTAAGCGTGGATGCAAAGCCATTTTTCGTGCTTTATCACGCATGATACCTAAAGCTTTTTCTCTGGGGCTAATACGTAGCCCAAAAATTGAGCCCAGCACAAAAACCACAATGATGACTGTAACCCAAATTCCAGTATTTTCCATAGTACAACCTTTTTATTCCTTTATTAGAGTTGCATAAGCTGAATATAAAACGCAAGTACCACTATATAAATTAATAATTGCAGGATTAAATAAATAAACTTATTTATCTATTTTTTGTTCATATCATGATGTGATTTCTGAATTTGGCGATTCAAGTACATTAATTACATTCTCAGACTTAACTAGACAAAGAATATCAATATTTGACCAAGCCTTGATTAGTAAATCGTTATAAGTCACTTGATTATCTAACTTAAATACTATTTTCTGTTTGATTAATATATTTAGAAAATCTTGAAGGAATGGCTCTCGATCTAATCGTAAAATGGATTGAATTGAGTTCATTAAACTCTCGACTTTAGCTGGTCTTCCTTTTTGAATTTTGATCAAATAATCACAATATTGCTTTATTCTTTGTAAATGAGGTTTTTGCTGAATTTCCTCTACAGTTGGTAACTGCACAACTAAAGTTTTTATTGTCGCATTCGCTTGAACCGATAGTACTTGCTTCATACGAGCAAGTTCATAACTGATATTTTGATTTTCAATTTGAATAAACTGATGTTTTTTCAACAATTCAATAATTTTATTTATATTTACATCACTATTTTTCATCCAAGATTTCAACGCGTTATTTAACGAATTAAATTGCTTAGGTTGGTTTTTTAGTAATAATTGAAGTGCAGTTAATAGATGCTTATATTCCGGTTTTTGCAAATCACTATTAATTACGTCTAACTTATTCTCATTATTAGAAACATTTTTACGTTTAACTTGCTGTGCTTTAAAACCCATTATTTTAAGTAAATCTACAATATATTCAAATTTTTTGTCGTTTGACATAACATCAAATTCTGTATCTATTTTATCCATTTGAATAGATAATTGTCCTGCTAAAAAGGCTAGACCAAAATCTGCAGCATCTGGTCCCGTTTTAGGCATTTTTATAAGGACTAATTTTTTTTTGCTAATAAAATCTGCAAGATTCTGTAACCCATCAAGACTCAAAGTCATAGGTGATTTAGCATAAACTAGATATACAAATGCATAATTTGTAAGCAACTGGAATAATTCATTTTCTGTTTTATGTGAATTTTCTATATCTAATAATAATATTTTTTTCATGATACCCCAAACATCACAAATTAATTCAAGAACATTTCGTGACTGTATAATACTTCACTGCCATTCCAGTAGATATATCCTTTTTCAATCAACTCTTTAAGCAGTAATCGCACATCGGATTTTGGAAATAATTGCTCGAGTAAATCACGTAGCGCATAAATATCTTGCGGTTTATTGTCTTTTAATTCGCGTAATTTACGCGCAACAATCACTTGTACGGGATCAATTTTAGCGAAGTTCTTAAATAATTCGTGTTGCGCACTTTGCAGATTATCTACCGCATGTGCGCCTTGTTGCGCTGAAGATTGTAGTGCGGATTCAGCAGCAATCGATTGCCTCTGAAGAGTGCTGGATGTAGCAGAATTTGCCTCTAAATCGAGCGCGATCCAGCCTTTTAATAATTTTTTGCGAAAGTGAATGTGCGGATCATTCGCTTTGACCAATTTTAGATTGATCAATAAGCCAATCAATTGCTGTGCTTGCGCAGTATCGACTTGCAAAATATTACTTAAGGAGTTTTTTAATTTCTCAATACTGTTCGGTTTGCCTTTCATTTTACCCACGGCATCGCAGTATTTTTTGATCAAACCTAACTCGGGTTTTTCTTGAATACTCTGCAGGCTGGGAATTTTATATTTGGAATTGAAGGCGCTGGGTTCCGTTTGAATATGAATAAGCTGGCAATCAATATCTGAGGATCGCATCATGTCCAGCAAAATATGGCGGGTTGGCATAGCAGAGATCAGTTCAACCTGAGTATCGGCATCTAACAAGGCCAAGAGTTGCCCCACCACCACTGCATATTCAAATTCTTTTTGTTGCACTTCGGCTGTTTCTAGCACCATGACCTGCCCACTGCTGATCCACGTGGACAATTCCGTTAAATCTTCAAGTGAATATTCAAACTTTCCTTGGCAATTAAACAAGTAGATCACAGCATAATGTTGAACGATGCTACGCAACCAAACGGCGCTGGGCATATTATTTTCAAGATCGACAAGAACGACGGTGCTGGGCATAAGCGCAATAGACAATTTAGCAAACTTTAAGCCCGCATTAGAACGAGCTTGGCTGCAAAGGTCAAATTAATTCAGCAAAATAACACTTAAATCAGTCAAAATTGCTTAATAATGCGGTGGGCGATTGGTAAAGGGGTCAAAAGTGGCAATCCCATCCGATAAATCTGAAGACTCCATACGCTGATATAAAAACTGCATTTGTCTTTTTAAATCAGTGATTTCTGCATTTTGATGAGTGACTTGTTGATTTAATTGTTCAACTAAATCATCTAAAAATGTAATTCGCACTTGCAAATCTTCTATGGGTGCGGAAAATGACGCCTGATCATTAAGATTTTTTTGTTTAGTCATTTTAAGTCCTCATTTTGGATTTCAGGAAACAGTATGGCCTATATTACGTTAAGGGATGTCCAACTTGCATTTGGCGGACCCTCCCTGCTCGACGGTGCGCACTTTAATTTAGAACGCGGCGAACGAGTGTGTTTGATTGGCCGTAACGGTGAAGGTAAGTCTACTTTACTTAAACTCATTGAGGGAAGTTTACTGCCGGATCGTGGTGAAGTTTCAATACAAAATGGCATCACCATTTCCATGTTGGCACAAGATGTACCGATGGATTCCGGCAAAGTGGCTGATATTGTGGCCGATGGTGCCGGTGAAGCGGCAACTGTGCTGCGCGCGTATCATGAAGCCAGCGATGCTTGTGTACTGGGCGATATGGACGCCTGTGACCGCATGGGTGAGCTGCAACACAAACTTGACCAAGTCGATGGTTGGGCGCTTGAAACCAAAGTGAACTCAATCTTAAGCAAGATGGGCCTTGACCCAGATGCTGATTTAGCCGATTTATCTGGTGGTCGTAAGCGCCGCGTTTTACTAGCACGTGCGTTACTGACGCAACCTGACGTCTTACTGCTCGATGAGCCCACCAACCATTTAGATGTTGAAAGTATTGAATGGTTAGAGAAATTCCTCCTCGACCAAAACAACTTAACGCTACTGTTTATTTCGCATGACCGTTCATTTGTCGATAGTATTGCTACGCGTATTGTCGAACTCGATCGTGGCACCTTGCGCAGCTACGATGGTAACTATAGCCGTTACCTCGATCTTAAAGCGCAGCAAATGGAAGCCGAAGAAAAGCAAAATGCGTTGTTTGATAAAAAATTGGCCGATGAAGAAGTCTGGATTCGCCAAGGCATTAAAGCACGTCGTACCCGTAATGAAGGTCGTGTGCGTGCACTGAAAGATTTACGTGAAGAATCTAAAGCGCGTCGCTCGCAACAAGGCAAAGTCAGCATGGCCACCCAAGATGCCAATCGCTCGGGTAAATTGGTCTTTGATATTGAAAACTTAAGCGTCGCTTTTGACAACCAAGAACCGATTATCAAGAACTTCTCTGCATTGGTGTTACGCGGTGATCGTATTGGTTTAGTCGGTGACAACGGTGTCGGCAAAACCACCCTGATCAAAGCCATTCTCGGTGAACTTGAACATGGCGGCACCGTCAAAACTGGTACTCAGCTTGAAGTGGCCTACTTTGACCAATTGCGTAATGCACTAGATTTAGAAAAATCAGTGAAAGACAATATTGCTGAAGGCGCAGACTTTGTTGAATATAACGGCGGCCGTCGTCATATTTATAGTTATTTACAAGATTTCTTATTCTCGCCAGAACGTGCGCGCACCCCAGTAAAAGCGTTATCCGGTGGTGAACGTAACCGTATTTTATTGGCAAAATTGCTGCTTAAACCATCGAACTTAATTGTGATGGATGAGCCGACCAATGACTTGGATATGGTGACGTTAGAGTTGCTTGAAGAAATGCTCGGTGGATATACCGGTACATTACTACTGATCTCACATGACCGTGCCTTTATGGACAACGTGGTGACCTCGACTTGGGTATTTGATGGTAAAGGTCATATCGATGAATACGTCGGTGGTTATCAAGACTATTTAGAACAACGCCCAGATCAAACGGCGGTGGGTCAAAAAAGTGATGTGAAAAAAGCCTTGGCCAAAGCTGAAGCGGCAGTGCCGAAAAAAGTTAAACTGAGCTACAAAGATCAGCGTGCTTTAGAGCAATTGCCGGCTGAAATGGAAGCCTTGGAAACTGAGCAAGCAATGCTCAATGAAAAACTAGCAGATGGTGCTTTGTTTGTATCAGATGCTGATGCTGCGGCAAAAACGTCTGCACGTTTAGCTGAAATTGATGCTCAGTTACTTGAAAAATTGGAACGTTGGGATGAATTAGAGAACATGTCGAAAGGCAATTAATTCATCTGCTTCAACAAGGCATCTATAGAAAAATCTATAGGTGCCTTTTTATTTCATAAATATCTTCGTGCTACACTGCAGCCATCTTCAATTCCAAGTCATTTGTATTCAGAATGCGTAAAAAAACCAAATATCAAGCCGGTGAATTTCAATGGTCTTTTATATTGCCCCAATATTGGGGTATTTGGATGGGGATTGTTTTACTGATGCTTTTGGCGATTTTACCGTGGGCGATTCAATACCGTTTAGCCCGTTTTTTAGGCAATCTTGCATTTAAACAACTTAAATCACGGCGTAAAACCACGCTACGTAATTTAGAGGTGTGTTTTCCAGAATGGAGCTCTGAACAACGTCAAGAAAATGCGCGACAGGTTTTTGTGGATCAAATGCTGGGCATTTTTGAAACACTCAATGCATGGTACTGCCCACAATGGTTTAAAAACCGTATGGCTATTCAGGGCTTAGAACATCTCAAGCAGGCACAAGAAAATGGACAAGGTGTCTTGCTTTTAGGCACACACTCGACCTTACTTGATGCCGGCGGCTATTTATGTAGTCAATATCTCACTCTGGGTGTGGTGTATCGTCCACAAAATAATCCACTACTGGATATGCTGATTTATCGCTGCCGCGCCACCATTTACACCCAGCAAATTGACCATGACGACATGCGTGGTTTAATCCGTAGTCTGAAAGAGGGTCAAGCCATCTGGTATAGTCCCGATCAAGATTTTGGTTTAAAACAAGGCATCATGGCGCCGTTTTTTGGTGTACCTGCAGCCACTGTTACCGCACATCGCCGTTTATTAAAAATGGCCAAAGCAGTGGCGGTACCACTCTATTTTTATCGAACCGGTGATATTAAAGATCCGCGTTATCAGGTGCTGATTGAGCCTATCGTGGCCAGCATTCCCAGTGACAGCGAACTAGATGATGCCATTTTAGTCAATAAAATTATTGAAAATCAACTGCGCATCGCGCCGACGCAATATATGTGGTTTCATCGCCGCTTTAAGACTCGCCCTGATGGCTATGACGAAATTTACTAAATAAACCATGCCTTATAATCATTAAAGAGAATCGTCATGAAAGTTATGCAACTTCTTCCTGAGTTAAACAGTGGTGGTGTGGAACGTGGCACATTAGAAATTGCACGGGCGCTGATTCAGGAGGGTCATCAATCTGTGGTGGTGTCCAATGGCGGACGTTTGGTGGCACAACTTCAGGCCGAAGGTTCACAGCATGTGTCTTTGGCGATTCATAAAAAATCTTTAGCCAGTCTGTGGCAAATCCGTCCGCTACGTCAATTGATTCAACAGCAGCAACCAGATATTGTGCATGTTCGTTCACGCGTGCCAGCATGGCTGCTGCATTTTGCATTAAAAGGCTTACCTGCACAGCAGCGTCCACATCTGATTTCAACCGTGCATGGTTTTTATTCGATCAATCGTTATAGCGCGATTATGACGCAGGCGGAAAAAGTCATCGCTGTGTCTGACAGTGTGGTGGAGTACATTACCGCGCATTATAAAAACTGCGCGCCTGAAAATATTGTGCGGATTTATCGCGGTATTTCAGCGCAAGAATTCCCACATGGTTATCAACCCTCCGCCTTGTGGATTAATCAAACCTTTAAAGATTTCCCACAATTGGAAAATCAATTTTTACTGTGTTTACCGGGACGCATCACGCGCTTAAAAGGCCATGAAACCTTAATTGAATTGATGCAACAATTACAACAACACTATCCCCATGTGCATGCGGTGGTGGTTGGCGGTGCAGATGCAAAAAAACAGGCCTATTTAGAAGAATTAGAACGCAATATTCAAACCGCAGGCCTACGCGATAAAATTACCTTTGTCGGACATCGCTCAGATATGCGGGAATGGTTGGCTTTTAGTGATTTGGTGCTGTCCCTGTCCAGTCAGGCTGAAACTTTTGGTCGCACGGCCTTAGAAGCCTTATCCGTCGGTACGCCAGTAACGGGCTGGAAGCGAGGCGGCGTCGCTGAAATTCTATCGCGACTTTATCCACAAGGACTGGTCGAGGTCGATGATCTAACTGGTTTAATCAATAGCGTTCAACAGCATATTGATCACCCTCAAGCCGTTGCCGCTGTGACTCAATTTAGTCTGCAAGAAATGTGCGATCAGACCCTAAATTTATATAAAAAGGTCGTAGATCAAGCTTAAATGCATACTTTTTTATGAACCGAACATAATAAATTTTATGATCTAAACCCAAAATTTAAGCACTCACCTTCATTTAAAAACAACGCCCAAGCTGTGCATTTTACAAGGCTTGGGCGAATCCACTGCGCTGTAAAAATGCTTTTATCCGTGGATGACGCTGCATTACCGTATCCCCTGCATAACAAGGATTTCAGTACAGAGCTTTGGATTGATTTTTTGCATTACCCTTACCTTTGCCCATGCTACTGAAATGAAGCCAAACCAGACAAAATACTCAAGCGACGCCAGTGAAATCACTGTTTGCTCCGAGCCACATTTTTGCCAAGCACAATGAGGCATTTTGATGAGGAAGGCTGATCAGGAGTTACTGCCATTTTTATAGTCTTGCGCCAACTCATCTGTCACAATCTTCTCTTCTTGCTCGGCTTTTTTAATGCCTTCTTCAATGGTCTGCTGTGCCTCTTGTTCATCGGCAGCGCTTTGTTCAAGCTCCTGCTGAACCTGTTCAAAAACCCGTCCGGTTTGCAAAACCACATAAATGGGAAAATGATCGGAACCAATGTGCGGTAAGCGCTGCATCGCCACCAAAGCAAAATCGGTACTGTGAAACACGTGATCTAACGACCAGCGCAGTAACGGGTAATCGGCATGGAAGGTATTGACGTAACGCCGCCCTACCCGTGGGTCTAACAAGCCACTAATGCGTTGAAATAGGCGTGTGGTGCGTGACCACGCCACATCATTTAAATCGCCCATCACAATACAGCTTTCATCTAAATCTTTAATTTGATCGCCAACAATCAATAATTCTGCATCACGTAGTTTAGAGTCTTTGGCTTCGGTTGGACTGGGTGGTTTCGGATGTAAGCAATACAATTGCACAGGCTGACCAGAGCGCAGAATGACTGTGGTATGAATCGAGGGGATTTCATCACTTAAAATAAATTTAACTTCTGTGTCTTTTAATTCTAAACGACTATACAAATGCATGCCGTACAGGTTATCGAGCGGTACAGCGACGCGATAAGGATAATCTTTTTCAATCACAGCGAGCGCTTTTTGCCAAGCTTGATCGGTCTCTAACGTCAGTACCAAGTCCGGTTGATGTTTTTCAATCTGTGCAATTAAGCGTTGATAGTGCTGATTGGGAGTTAACACATTAGAAACAATCACCGAAATTTGCTGCTGTGGATTCAGCTGATTGCTTTTGACTTGCTTGACCTGTTTTTTCCACATAAACGTATAGGGCAATACCATTTTGAGTTGATAGGCCAGCGCAGCAATCAGGGTAATACAAATAATTTCACGGGCAGTATCCCAAGGCTGATCCCAAAACAGCAATAAGCCAAACGCTATTAATCCCAAGACTAAAATTTGCAGTCGTGGAAAGTCAGCACCGCGAAACCACCATTCATCACGCGGAATGAGCGACCAAAACGTCAGCCAAATCACGACCCCTGCCAGTATCTCTACCCATATCATATCGCTGTACTCTTTTGTATCTTTTAGTTTTTTCTATAATGAAATAACTTTATCAATTCTGTATGTAACATAAACAAGATATTCCGCTCAATAATATTGATGTTTTCATTGTGTAGGCCTTGCAGTTGTGGTCGCTTTTGATACACTCAAGCCCCTTTTTATTTTTTTACGCACCGAGGCAAGTGACATGAAAGTAGGTCTGGTCGGTTGGCGCGGGATGGTTGGTTCTGTCCTTATGCAACGTATGGTTGAAGAGAATGATTTCGCTCATTTCGAGCCATTCTACTTTTCAACCAGTAATGCTGGCGGTGAAGCTCCAGCGTTTGGTGGTAAAACTGCCCCAGCACTTATGGATGCAACAGACATTGATCGTCTGATGCACATGGATGTCATTATTACCTGTCAAGGGGGTGATTATACCGCTGAAGTTTATCCCAAATTAAAAGCAGCCAACTGGCAGGGCTATTGGATTGATGCAGCCTCTACCTTGCGTATGGATGATGACGCGATTATCGTGCTTGATCCGGTGAATATGCACGTGATTAAAGATGGTTTAGTGAATGGCGGTAAAACGTTTGTCGGTGGTAACTGTACCGTTTCACTGATGCTGATGGGTTTAGGCGGTCTATTCCAAAATAATTTGGTGGAATGGGCAACCTCGATGACCTATCAAGCGGCTTCGGGTGCCGGCGCGCAAAATATGCGCGAACTCATCTCCGGTATGGGTTATTTATATAATAATACCAAAGAATTACTGGATGATCCGCGTTCACCTATTTTAGAGATTGACGCTAAAATTGCAGATTTACAACGTGGCGAAGGTTTTCCATCGGCTAACTTTGGTGTGCCATTGGCCGGTTCACTGATTCCGTATATCGACAAACAACTCGATAACGGTCAGTCCAAAGAAGAATGGAAAGCGCAAGTTGAAACCAATAAAATTTTAGGCAATCAGCAAATTGTGCCGATTGATGGTCACTGTGTGCGGATTGGTGCTATGCGCTGTCACTCTCAAGCCTTAACCTTGAAATTGAAAAAAGATGTGCCACTGGATGAAATTGAAGACATGATTCGTCAATCAAATCCTTGGGCAAAAGTCATCCCCAACAGCCGTGAAGCGTCAATGACCGATCTAACGCCTGTGGCGGTCACGGGCACACTCGCTGTTCCTGTAGGACGTTTACGCAAACTGAATATGGGTAAAGAATACCTCGGTGCATTCACCGTTGGTGATCAATTGTTGTGGGGCGCAGCAGAACCTTTGCGTCGTATGCTACGTATTTTGATTGAGTACAAAAATAGTTAAAAATAAAGCTTCAAAATGGGAAAACCGGTCACACTTGATCGGTTTTTTTATGTATATTTTATGTTAATATTTTACCACTCTTCCATACCTCGCCAATCTACAACATTCGCGATGCGATACAAAAACTGAGCTAAAGATTAAGATGACCGCATATAACAAATTAAAGATTGCCATTTTAGCCATTATTGCTTCGCAGAATATTCATGCGATTACTATTGATCCGATTCAAATTCAGTCTGCACCTGGGGAATTATTGTATGCTGAAATGAATTTTCGCCAAGCGGATCCCAATACTAAAATTGAAGCCGGCTTGGCCAGCGCAGAAGATGTCATGACCTTAGGTGCGGTGCATCAACCTCCCGGCCATCTTAACTTCTTTACACGCCATGATAATGCAGGTAATGGCGTAATCACCATTACCTCTTCACGTCCACTGACGCAAGCAGAATTAAATGTGATTGTGAAAGTGAAACAAGGTAATACCACGCGCTTACAGCATGTTAAAACCTCATTAACCCGTAACAACAAACCCGCACAGCCACGTACAGTGGGCAATGAAAAAGTCTTAGCGCCAATCTTGATTGCCAGTGAGAAAGACATTGGCTTACAATTACCAGAGAGCACGCAATATCAAGTGCAAGTAGAGCAGCTGCCACTTGAGTCATTTGAAGCGCCATTAACCAGTGGGATGACTACAGCAACGTTGGTGAATACCTATCTCTCACAACAAGCCAATCGCTTTTCAGCGCAACAACAATCGGCATCAACTATAATTTCTGCAGACCCACTGGCGAAAAAGTACGCGCAACTTAATGCACAAAAGCCTATACAGGCTAAAACGACAAATAAAGCCATAGAATCCACAGCAAAATCCGACAGCAATAAAACACAACATCAACCCGCACACTCTGATATTGAAGGCAAAATAACTCAGCATAGGGTACAGCCCAATGAGTCACTTTGGGCCATTGCTTCACGGGTGGCTGCTGAGCAAAATCGTTCTGTGGCTGAGGTGATGAATCAACTTAAAGCCAACAATCAGCATGCGTTTATACAAGGCGATATGAATCGCTTACGCCGCGGTGCAGCGCTCAATTTAAATACGGCAAAT
>NZ_JXBK01000001.1:772241-778724 GCF_000816495.1 Acinetobacter harbinensis | reverse complement strand
AAAACCCGCAAAAGTATCGCCCGCTGCAGCTGCCACACAAGCCTCTTCGGCGCAATCAGGTAAAGCTAAATATCGTTTGAATCAGGCAGAAATGAGCTTGGTGGCGCAGAAAGAACAAGATTCTGCCAGCGGTTCTGCTAAAAAGAACACAGAAAAAAATCAAACCTCAAACGAGTTATCATTAAAAGTTATGACATCACGTGAGAAAACCGTTAAATTACAGAAAAACGTAACACAGCTGGAAGTCGCCTTGCAGCAAAAAGATCACAGAATTCAATTATTAAACACTCGTCTTGCTCAGTTGCAACAGCAATTAAAAGCACAGCAAGTAGAGAAAAAGCCAACACATTAAGGTGTTATACAATTTGATTTTTTTGGATGGGTTTTGTAGATCAATACTCATCCTGTAAGGGGTAACAACATGCTGATTTATGTGATTCCGTTTATATTGTTATTGGTGATCGCGGTTGTCTTAAAAAAGCGTGACAGCAGCAAACAAGCTGAAGAGAGTTCGAGCAACAAAGGCAAAGCGAAAAAAGTTGTCTTAAATAAACAGGCAGCTAAAAAAACCAAAATTGTTGCCAACACCACGATTGAGAAGAAAAAAACCACACCTTTGCCTACAGAACAACGCAACAAAATTGAAGCATTAATTCAGCATGGTGATTTCTCTGTTGCAGAAGCGCAGATTAATCAAGCCTTAAACAAAGACAATTCACAACATGAGTTATATTTGTTGTTGCTTGATATTCATATCTTACAAAAAGATGAATTTGCGATCAGCCAATTAATCAATCATTTGGGTTCTTTAGAACTGGATGATTTTTTAGAACAAGCTTTGGCTAAAAAAGCCGCGCATGATCAAAAAATCTTAAGTGCGCGAGATACTATTGATTTCAAATCAGAATCTTTTGTTCCACAGGCTCATTCTTCAGCCGCTGTTGAACCTAAAAGTACTGCTGATTTTGATGCACTAATAGATGATTCAGCATCAAGCAATGATGGATCATTTAATTTTCAATCTACCCCAGCTGAAATTATTGAAGAAATTAAACCGCTTGATTTTAATAACTTTTCAATGGATAAAACCCCTGTTGTGGCTGAAAAAGTCGCAACCAATGAAAAAGACGCTGCTCTAGACTTTAGCAGTTTATCTTTTGATATCAATCCGAACGCGGCAGCAAAACCAGAGCTGACAGCGACAGTAGACGAAATTCAACCTTTAGATTTCTCCTTTAGTGTAGATAGTGCTGCTGTAGAACAAGTGGTTATTGCAACAGAGCGTGCAGTGCCTGCTGAAGTGCGGATTGAAGACAAAGCTGAATTTGATTTCGATTTTTCTGTACCCACTGCGACCACAACCCTTGAAGCACCGGTTATCGCTGAAGAACCTAAATCCAGTTTGGGCTTAGATTTCAATTTAGAAGCAAATAACCTTACTGCGTCTGCACCGGTAACGATAGAACCTTCTGTTGCCGCAACAGCTACTGTCAATTTTGATATTGACTCTGTCCATACTTCAAAGAGCCAAGTCGATCAACATGATCCGCTGGTTCAATCGTTCCCTGAGCTGTTAGCCGTGAATGAAATCAGCCTCAATTTAGAATTGGCGCAACAATACATTCAATTGGGTGCATTTGAATCGGCAGCTGAATTATTGCTAGAACAAGAAGCTGAATACAGCGCTGAACAACTGCAACATGCGCAGCAGTTACGCAATCAGATAGCCAGCTAAATCATTTCAATTTACTATCAAGCAGTCATCATTGGCTGCTTTTTATTATGAAAAAAATCGCTTTAATTTATATGGGTGGAACATTCGGCTGTATCGGTGAACCACTCAGTCCAATGCCCGCTGAACACTTTATCCCCCAATTGCAGCAAATCCTTCCTGCACATTTGGCGATTGAATGCTTTATCGCACCGGCGATTATCGACAGCAGTGCCTGTACGGCTGAAAATTGGCTACAACTGATTCAAATGATTCAGCAGTTACAATTACAAGCGTATCAATATTTTGTCGTGCTGCATGGTACAGACACTCTCAGTTATGCCAGTGCAACATTAGCAGGCTTTTTAGGCCCATCTGCCCATGTGGTCTTAACAGGAAGTCAATCTCCGTTATTGGATGTGACGGGACAGGCAACACGAAAAATTACCGATGCCATCGATAATCTGTATTTCGCGCTGAATAGCGTAACCACAACAGCTGCTGGCGTGTACTTGGCTTTTCATCAGCAACTAATTTATGCACAAAGCGCACTCAAAAAACATAGCACTGAATTAGATGCCTTTGCAGGTATTGATATCCGCCATCATGTACAGCTTCAACAGCGTAACCACCCAGTCTGTGAGGCAGATGTGATCAAAGCACGCGCCTTTAACTGTCTAAGCGTGATGGCCCAACCGATTGCCATCGAACAGCAAATCATTAATTTTAAAAATCTACAGCGGCATCCACCGCATGTGCTGATTTTGCAAGGTTTTGGCACAGGCAACTGGGCCATGAATGAAGATCTCATCCAAACTCTGCAAGATATTCAAGCACAAGGCTGTGCCATCATATTAACCACACAAGTGCCTTTTGGCCCGATGGAACAGCGCTATGCAGTCAATGCGTGGATGAAACATGCTCATATTCTCATCAGTGATTGCTTGGGTCATGCAGATCTTTATGCAAAAGCCTTAAAAATGTATTTACAATACGACACTGTAGAGCAATGGCACGTCCATTGGCATGAATAAGGTCATTTGAGGTAGATATGCAGCGTTTCGCGGTCGGTATTGAATTTTGTGGCATCCGATATAAAGGCTGGCAAACCCAAGAAGTGGGTATCCGCACGGTACAAGCAACGCTAGAGTCAGTATTGAGTCAAATTGCGGCTCATCCGGTTCATTTACAAGGTGCAGGGCGTACTGATGCGGGCGTACATGCCACCAATATGGTGGCACATTTTGACAGCACTGCCATTCGTCCGATCAAAGGCTGGCTCTTGGGTGCCAACAGCAGCCTACCCAAAGATATTGCGCTGCAATGGATTAAACCGGTAGCGGCTGACTTTCATGCGCGTTTTAAAGCCCAAGCACGACGTTATCGTTATGTGGTGTACAGCTCACCCAGTCGCCCTGCACTGCTGCATAAACAAGTGACTCATGCCTACTATCCTTTAGATGTAGATAAGATGATTCAAGCGGCCAGTAAATTTGAAGGCACACATAATTTTGAGAGCTTTCGTGCCTCTTCTTGCCAATCTAAGCAACCGGTTCGTCACGTCAGTCATTGCCGGCTGATTCAACATGGTTGCTATTTGGTTCTGGATATTCAAGCCGATGGTTTCTTACACCATATGGTGCGTAATATTATGGGCTGCTTACTGGAAATTGGCCAAGGCATGTATGAGATTGACCATATTGACGAAATTTTTGCTGCTGAAGATCGTAAAGCTGCAGGAATTACCGCACCATCCGATGGTCTATATTTTATTCAAGCCGATTACCCGCAACGTTTTGAATTGCCACAAGTTGCATTGGGTCCACATTGGCTCAATATGCCAGAATAATCTTTACACAGCGCTATTGCTGAAAAGTTCAGTTTAAGAAACTGATGCGGATCAATCTCATCCGCTGCGCATAAAAAATAAAGAGCTTTAAAAAAGCCTGCACCTGTAGGCTTTTTTAAAGCTTAAAATTAACGCTGTTTGCGCTTGCGATATTCCACCGGTGTTTCATTGGTCCAGCGCTTAAATGCACGATAAAAAGTACTCGGCTCTGAAAATCCAGTCAGATAGACAATGCGTTCTACACTTTCTGCGGTATTGGCCAACAGCTTTTTTGCCAAACGACAACGATAATCCGATAAAATTTGCTGAAAACTGGTGTTGGCTTCACTGAGTTGGGTACGTAAGCGGCGGGGTGTAATACTTAAATGACTGGCCACTGTCTCTAAGGTGGTTTCGCCACTTTCTAAGGTTGAGCCAATGGCACGGCGCACTTCACCCACCAAATCATAACGCGCCAGTTCCTGCAATTTCTCCAGCGCCAATTGCTCATGTAATTGTAAAAGTTCAGGTTCTGCTTGCCACAATTGATAATCTAAAATGGCGGGATCGAAATATAAACGGGTTTGTTTTTGCCCCAAACTGACCGGACATTCATAAACACGAAAATACTCCTCTTCCAAAGCGCCCTGACTAAAATTAAAGTCGATATAAATCGGATTAAAACGCCCTTCAGTAATAAATTTAAAAAAGCGCAGCAAACCCGACATCGCACATTCAGAAAAATGTCGATTGACCAAACTATCGGTACGCGTGCTTTGCTGAGCATTGGCCAAATAGCAACGGTCTTCTTCAATCACCAATGTGGCATGAAAGGCATCGCTGATCAGACGTTGATACGCCAAGGCACGTTTTAGGCCTTCACCAAAATTTTCACTGGAAATAAATAAATGTTCAATCACTTGGCCACGATATAACGGTAAGTGTTCCCCAAGATGCAGACCAATATCTGGATCTTTACTGACTTCTTCTGCTGCTAGCCAAAAAGCATATTGCGAACTTAATGGAGTACGATCATTGGTTTCGACCTGATTTAAAGCCACTCCAGCTTTTGTTAAAATTTCTTCGGTTGGCAGACCCGAACGACGAATAGCTTGATAAGCCAATCGCAAAACAACGGATGCATCAGTTAGCTGACCCACGCAAAGACCTTCCTTATATGTTATTCATTTATACTTAAAAAAGATTAATTTTAGATTAACTGCGATTGACCAAACTGACAACACAACAATGTACTTTTTATAGAAAATATTTAAAGCCAAAGTTCGCTTATTTAACTGACAGATGATCGAGCTGCGCACCATTGCGCCTTGTTTTATACAAAAAAATTGACTATAATTTGCGCCTTCCCAATTTGATCATCAGGTAGGCTATGGCCATTAAAGAGGAACTCATCGAGTTCGAAGGCGTTGTCACCGAAACGCTTCCTAATACTATGTTTCGTGTACGTTTAGAAAACGGCCACGAAGTCATCGCACACATCTCAGGTAAAATGCGTAAACACTATATTCGTATTTTGACTGGCGACAGTGTTAAAGTAGAAATGACCCCTTATGATTTGACCAAAGGTCGTATTACTTATCGTGCACGCTAAGTTTTAGCGAAAGCAAAAGCCACTTTTAAGTGGCTTTTTTTATCGCAATTTAAAACCAAAATTAATTGAGAGCATTGGTTTTACAGCCAATTGTTTTGCATTCACGTAAGCGCTCTCTGAGCCAGTTATTACGCTCTTGGGTGGTGCTTAAACGGCATTGCACATCAATGGTCGTACCCGATGTACACTGCGCATCACGTTCACGAATCCATGCTAACTGAGATTTTTTGAGCATCGTTTTTTGTTTATCAGATAATTTTCCGCGTAAACTCTGATAATTTTTATTTAATTCGACATCAGCACTGGCATACATTTTATTGGTGCAATAGACATCATCATAAGTATTGCGTGCATTTTCACAGTTATCTGCAAATGCGGCACCCGACAGCAAGATACCGCTCAGCATCAAAATAATTTTTTTCATTTTTACTCCTTTAGCATTTTGCTATTTTTATCAAAATTCATCTTCAGACATAGTCTATGCGAAATACTCTGCATAGAATATTAAAAGTTAGCCTATTCTTAAAAACGATCCAGCACTTCCAATAGGGGTAGATATTTGTCTGATAATTAATCTAATTCCAAGACTCTGTTTTCAAGGCTTTCTTTTCAAGCCGCTTCTGTTCAGGTGTAAAATATTCAGGCCGATGAGTAGCTAAAATTAAAAAGATGGCCTCAGTTTTAAGCTGATTTAATTCAAGTCCATACCGTATATCGAATCACAACATTTATAACGCTATGCGTGGTTTACAATAAATTTTTATTGAATGGAGCAAAGCAATGTCATTTGTTCACTCCGTTGCTTGTCTGAGCTTATTTGGTCTGCTGGGTGGCTGCGCTAGCCTACCCACAACTGCACAGCAGCGTGATGCTTACTTACAGCAGTTTATTGGACAGAGCAGTCAAACAATTCAAAAGCAGTTGGATTTAAGCCAATTGGGCTATCAACACGTTCAACCCCCCATACTCCAAGATCACACCTTAACCTATACAGTTATCCGCCCGATTTCAATCCCCATCCCCATCGCACAAAATCCACTGAGCATTGCTACCGGTGCAATTCCTATTCCCGTGACACCCAGTGCACAAAGCTATGATGCTCACTTAGCGTGCAAAATCATTTTTCGCTTACAAGATAATATTGCAAAGTCAGTGTATTACACCGGCCGGACTTGCTAAATATTTTAAAGACCAATAAAAAACGCAGCTTAAAAGCTGCGTTTTTTACTTCAAGTACTTTAACTGAATAGCCGGTTTAGTTTAACGCAGCCACCACCGCTTGACCCATTTCCACTGTACCGACGCGCTGCATGCTTTCAGACATAATATCGG
>NZ_JXBK01000001.1:744407-772231 GCF_000816495.1 Acinetobacter harbinensis | reverse complement strand
ACGAAAGCCTTGATCTAAGACCTGCCCCACAGCAGCTTCAATGGCTTGTGCAGCCGCTTCTTCACGGAAGGTATAACGCAGCATCATGGCCACAGATAAAATCGTTGCCAATGGATTTGCGAGGTTTTGACCTGCAATGTCCGGTGCTGAACCATGACAAGGCTCATACATGCCTTTGCTATTTTCATCCAGTGAAGCAGAAGGCAACATGCCAATTGAACCGGTTAGCATCGCCGCTTCATCAGATAAAATATCGCCGAATAAGTTTGAGGTCACAATCACATCAAACTGTTTTGGCGCACGCACCAATTGCATCGCGGCATTATCGACATACATATGCGATAAGTTAATATTTGGATAATCCGCTTGTTGCATTGCAGTCACGGTTTGTTTCCACAGTTCGGTCACTTCAAGCACATTGGCTTTATCCACCGAACACACTTTTCCGCCACGCAAACTGGCCAGCTCAAAGGCCACTTTGGCAATACGCTTGATTTCAGATTCTGAGTAAACGTCAGTGTTATAACCTTGCTTTTCGCCATTTTCCAATACACGAATACCACGCGGCTGACCAAAATAAATACCACCGGTTAACTCACGTACAATTAAAATATCGAGGCCCGATACAATTTCTGGTTTTAAACTTGAGGCATCAGCCAATTGTGGATACAAAATCGCGGGACGTAAGTTGGCAAATAAATTCAGTTCACTGCGAATTTTTAACAAACCACGCTCTGGTCGAATTGAGCGTTCAATGTTATCCCATTTTGGCCCGCCGACTGCGCCCAGTAAAATAGCATCGGCTCTTTGGGCTTGTTCTGCTGTTTGTTCTGGATAAGGCGTACCATGCGCATCAATTGCCGCGCCGCCCAATAAACCGGCTTCCCACGTCAAACCTAAATTGAATTTTTCATTGATTCGCGTCAGCACCTGTTCTGCAGCTTTTACAATTTCAGGCCCGATGCCATCACCGGCTAAAATCAAAATATGTTTAGACATGAGATATTCCATTTTTTAAAGTCAGTTATTTCACTGAGGAGGTGATTAATCTTTTTTGTTCTACAAACTCACCTAAGCCATTGAGCACATTGTAGGGTTTGCAGAAACGTCGAATTGTTTTTTGTTCTTGTTGTAGATCAACACACAGTGGATCGGGTGCTGAAACAGTCAACAAACTCCCTTTTTGCTTGGATCGATCACGATACATCTTAAAGGTATAATTTTTTTGCGCATTAAACTTGTGAATCACATGCAAGGTTTCAGCACGATCTTTGGAGATCGGATAAAAACGGATCACCAATTCATGCTGTCCTGCAGGAACTGACAAAGACAAAGGATTGGCATCGTTTAAAGATCGGCTGTGCAAACGAACAATTTTCTGCTTGATCGCCACATCACTAACTCG
Source organism: Acinetobacter harbinensis (assembly GCF_000816495.1). GTDB lineage: Bacteria > Pseudomonadota > Gammaproteobacteria > Pseudomonadales > Moraxellaceae > Acinetobacter > Acinetobacter harbinensis. Next base: position 770,826 of record NZ_JXBK01000001.1, on the reverse strand, counting down.
ACGACTTTGCGCATCGACAATCGGAATTTCACCTAAACGCTCAAATTCGCACTGCTCTGTACCACTGCAAAAAATTTGTGCATCCGATTGGCTTGATACAGTTTTTTGCATCTGCTTAATACGCGCAGTATCAATACTTTGACATGCACTTAACGCTGCGACCATCAGAGCCAATACTGCAAACTGGCCATATACTTTTGTCATTGTTAGCGCCCAACCTTCAGCAATTTAAATCAACGAAATATTTACCGATTCGATATTATCAAGAGTTGGGCTTAGATACTACTATGACTGAGAATTCAAGCAATTAACCGTGAATTTCTTGGAACACCCACGGACGCGATTGTTTGGTTTTCGCTTCATAAGCATGAATATCCTCGGATGCTTGCAAAGTTAATCCAATATCATCAAAGCCATTTAATAAACAGTGTTTACGAAATGGATCAACGTCAAAGCTAAAAGTCTGACCACTTGGCGTACGCACCTCTTGTGCAGCCAAATCTATCGTCAATTGATAACCGTCATCGGCAGCACATTCTTGGAATAGTTGCTCAATAATATTTTCAGCCAAAATCACTGGTAACATGCCGTTTTTAAAACTGTTATTAAAGAAAATATCGGCATAGCTTGGTGCAATCACGGTGCGAAAACCATATTCTTCTAAAGCCCACGGCGCATGTTCACGGCTTGAGCCACAACCGAAGTTGGCACGTGCCAATAAAACCGATGCGCCTTGGTAACGCGGCTGATTTAAAATAAAATCAGGATTAAGCGGACGCACTGAATTGTCTTGTCCCGGATAGCCTTCATCCAAATAGCGCAATTCATCAAATAAATTGGCGCCAAACCCACTGCGTTTAATCGATTTTAAAAACTGTTTTGGAATAATTAAATCGGTATCGACATTGGCACGGTCTAAGGGTGCAACAATACCTTGTTCTACGGTATACGCTTTCATTATCTGCTCCTAGCCCTAATTAGAATGAACGAACATCAACAAAGTGACCGGCAATCGCGGCAGCGGCAGCCATCGCTGGACTCACCAAATGGGTACGCCCTCCATTGCCCTGACGCCCTTCAAAGTTACGGTTTGAAGTGGATGCACAGTGCTCGCCCGGTTGTAACTTATCAGCATTCATCGCCAAACACATTGAACAGCCCGGCTCACGCCATTCAAAACCAGCAGCCAAGAAAATTTGATCCAAACCTTCTGCTTCAGCTTGTTGTTTCACCAAACCCGAACCTGGCACCACCATGGCCTGTTTGATCGAACTGGCCACTTTGCGTCCTTTAATCACTTCAGCCGCAGCACGAATATCTTCAATTCGTGAGTTGGTACATGAACCAATAAAAACACGATCCAACGGAATATCGGCCAAGGACTGTCCTGCATTTAAGCTCATATATTGATAAGCGCGTGTCCAATCGTTGCGTTGTACATCATCTTTGGCTTGTTCTAAGGTCGGTACGGTTTCAGAGACCGCAATCACCATCTCTGGTGAAGTTCCCCAAGACACTTGTGGTTCAATCTCGGCACCATTTAAGACCACAACGCTATCAAAATGCGCACCTTCATCAGAATGTAAGGTATGCCAATATTCAACCGCGGCATCCCACTGCTGCGCTTTCGGTGCGTAGTTACGACCTTTCACATAGGCAATGGTTTTGTCATCGACTGCAACCATGCCGACACGTGCGCCAGCTTCAATCGCCATATTACACACCGTCATACGCCCTTCAATGGACATATCACGGAACACTTGACCGCCAAATTCAATCGCATGGCCGTTGCCGCCAGCCGTTCCAATTTTACCAATAATGGCCAACACCACATCTTTTGAGGTAACGCCTTGGCCTAATTGACCATCTACACGCACCAACATATTTTTCATTTTCTTTTGTACTAAGCACTGCGTTGCCAATACATGTTCAACTTCAGAAGTACCAATCCCATGTGCCAAACAACCAAATGCGCCATGGGTAGCAGTGTGCGAGTCACCACACACCACCGTCATGCCCGGTAAGGTTAAGCCTTGCTCTGGCCCAACCACATGCGCAATACCTTGACGAATATCATTAATTTTAAATTCAACAATGTTAAATGCGGCACAGTTGTCATCTAAAGTTTGTACTTGAATACGTGAAGTTTCATCTTCAATACCCGCAATGCCCAAATCACGCTCTGCTTTTGAAGTCGGCACATTATGATCGGGTGTGGCCACATTGGCACTTAAACGCCAAGGCTTACGTCCGGCAAGCTGCAAACCCTCAAACGCTTGTGGCGAAGTCACTTCATGTAATAAATGACGATCGATATAAAGCAGAGCTGAACCGTCATCACGCTGTGTGACTACATGATCGTCCCACAATTTGTCATATAAAGTCTTTGCTTTTTGAGTATTGCCTGCCATGTCGACGTGCTCCATAGAACTGGTCATGCTTTAATTAACCTCAATTATAACCATCTATTTATATAAATCTAATTTATCGTTTTTATCTGTTTGAAAACTTTTTGGAATGAATTTGAGGCATAAAGACCGCATTCTCTTATTCATTTCATGAAGTCATGTTGCAAGGTCATCAGCAGTGGAAGCAGAGGTATGCTGCACACAGATTTAATCCGAGGTGGATTGCTGTAAGATACAACTCTCAATCGCTTTGATTAATTCTGCTTTGGCCGCACTGCAATCGGCAGCAGCTTGATTTTCATCATTCTCATCATCGGCCAGTTGATAAACCTCTGTACGACGCTCGACTGCTTGCTCAAAAAGGTCAAGCAAGTGTTTAATTTGTTTGGTACTCATGGTGAACATCCTGTTTAAAGTTTTAAGTGAACGGCAAGAAATATCCTTTATTTAAAGGAACTATTAATCCGCCTGCATCACTTATTATTTCTATCATGATTTATGATTTCTAAGAACATCATTTATGCTGTTTTTAATGCTGAGCTTCCCTTTTTGTATAAAAATATTTTATAATTTATTTAATATCTCATAACCAGATCATCTTTATGAATCTTGCTGCTTTTGAAGCATTTACCAAAGTCATGGAAACCGGCTCTATTTCCTTGGCCGCAGATTTACTGTTTATTACCCAACCGGCCGTGACCAAACGTATTCACAGTTTAGAGGAATATTTTGGCGTCAAATTGTTTGAATCTTCTGGTCGTGGGGTCAAAGCCACGCATGCTGCGCATTCGTTGTTACCCAAAGTCAAAAATTGGCTCAATGAACTTGGTGATATTCACCACACCTTAAGTCACGAACAAACACAGGTGCAAGGTAAATTAAAGATTGGTACCAGTCATCATATTGGTTTGCATCATCTTCCGAGCCATTTGCGGCATTATGTACAGACCTTTCCGAATGTGACCTTAGATGTACATTTTGTCGATTCTGAACAAGCACATGAAAAGGTACTGGCCGGTGATTTAGAGCTAGCTTTTTTAACTCTGCCACCACACGGGGAAGATCGCCTTAATTATGTGACGCTTTGGGATGATCCTTTAGTGTTTGTGGCCGCCCCTTTTCATCCGCTGGCCAATCAGCACAATTTACAGCTCGAGGATTTAATCCAATATCCCAGCCTATTGCCCGCTGCACAGACCTATACCAGTCAAATTACTTTGGCAGAATTTGAAAAACGGGGTTTAAAGCCTAAAATCACGATGAGCAACAACCCACTAGAATCGATTCGTATGTTGGCCTCTATTGGTTTGGGCTGGTCCGTGTTGCCGAAGACTTTGCTCAATCCAGACTTACAACAATTGGATATTCCTTTTGAGATGCACCGTCAATTGGGCATGGTGTGGCATCCGGCGCGCACGCAATCCAAAGCGGTATTAGAATTGATTAAAATGATGACCTGATTACTAAATTAAATTTCACCTTGATCTGCACTAGAAAAAGGTGAAATTTAACCGGCTAGTCGTGAATATTGTTATGCAGCACTTCATTTAGCTGATCAACCACAATGGCCCATTCACCATCCGATTTTAATTTTTCTGCTAAAAACTGACGTTGTGAGTCAGTCCAAAAATCAGCGTCACTAATTTGCGTACCACGACTGAGTTGATGAGTGGCAATAAACTGGGCAATCGCCTCTTCACTGTCTTGTAAGCCAAGTTGTTGAAAAAGGTGGGTCATTCTAGGTCTGACATTACTCATGATTTACACTCCGTTGATTATTCATTCTTATATCAGCATACCATTCTTCAGCAGCTTTCAAAGTATTGTGGTATTTTTCAGTCTAAATACACCAACAAGATGTTTCATAACCAGAATAATCGACAGATTGATACTCAACAGTATGATTCAGCAGAAAAATATCGCCACCCTAGCTTAAAGAGACCAATCCTCAAGTGCCCAGTTTTGTTGCTCAGCCAATTGTGCTAAACGCTCATCCGGACTCACCGCAATGGCGTGATCGGCATATTCCAGTAAAAAACGATCATTGATTGAATCGGAATAGGCCCACGATTCACTCACCTCACGACCTGCCAACCATTGTTCTAAGCGGATCAATTTACCTTGTTGGTAACATGCGGTGTTAATCACTTTACCGGTATATCGCCCTGCTTGCATTTCCGCATTGGTGGCAATAATTTCAGTGATACCAAATTCACGGAAAATTGGCGCCGTAATAAAATCAGAAGTCGCAGTAATCCCCACCAATTCATGTCCGGCCGCTTGATGCTGTGCAATGGCTTTAAAACCGGCTGGACGCATTTGCGGACGAATGATTTTTTGCATGAACAGTTCATGTAATTCGGTTAAATAATCCGGCTCATGCTGAGTTAAGAATTCAAACACAAACTCGTTATAGGCAATCGGATCGAGTTGACCAGCTTTATAGTCCGCATAAAACTGGTCATTCATTTGACGGTGACGAACTGGATCGACCAAACCTTGGTTGACTAAGAACTCACCCCATGAATAATCTGAATCGGTGTTTAATAAGGTGTGATCGAGGTCAAATAAAGCCAATTTCATGAAAATACTCGTAAAAACTGAAATTTAAGAAAAAATTTGTAAATCTATCTCCGCTAGTCGATAGAAATTCGTTAAGATCATAGCAATTTTAACCTTTAAGCTGTGCTTTTTTTCAACGTGGAGAAAGAAACAACAATCGTTGCAAATTAAAGTCACACATTACGCAAGATTTAGGTAGCCAAATGATCGACTCAGAAGGTTTCCGACCCAATGTCGGGATCATTTTGGCAAACGACAATGGACAAGTTTTATGGGCAAAGCGCATTGGACACAATGCTTGGCAATTTCCACAAGGAGGAATCCATTATGGAGAAACTCCCGAACAGGCACTTTATCGTGAGCTGAGAGAAGAAGTTGGCTTATTGCCCGAACACGTTCAAATCGTAGCACAAACAAAGGGTTGGCTACGTTATCGTTTGCCTCAACGATATATACGATCAGATTCAGATCCGGTCTGCATCGGGCAAAAACAAAAGTGGTTTTTGCTTAAATTAATCGCGCCTGTGCGCAATATTCAACTAAATTTGTCCGATCCACCCGAATTTGACCAATGGCAATGGGTCACTTATTGGTATCCATTGGGTCAAGTGGTCAATTTTAAACGCGACGTTTACCGCAAAGCGATGGTCGAGCTGTGTCAACAGCTGCCCTCGATATAGATTGAAGAATCATATAAAAATCTAAGCTTGAGCAGCGTATTGCTCTTAATAAAACCCCTTTAGAATTTTTTGGAGCAGCCTTTATGTCGAATATGCAACTGGACACCCTAAGACGCATTGTACAAGAAATCAATGCGTCCACCAGTTTGCATGAATCACTCGATATTATGGTCAATCAAGTGGCCACAGCCATGGAAGTCGATGTTTGCTCTATTTATTTATTGGATGAGCGCAATCGACGCTATTTGCTGATGGCATCAAAAGGGCTAAAAGCCGAAGCCGTTGGCCATGTATCCTTACATACCGGTGAGGGTTTGGTCGGCTTGGTCGGACAACGCGAAGAAATAGTTAATTTACACAACGCACCGCAACATGAGCGTTTTTTATATTTACCGGAAACAGGCGAGGAAATTTATCATTCCTTTTTAGGTGTGCCGGTGATGTATCGACGCAAAGTGATGGGCGTGTTGGTGGTGCAAAATAAAGAACCACAAGACTTCAGTGAAGCGGCGGAATCATTTTTGGTGACACTGTGCGCACAGCTGTCGGGTGTGATTGCTCACGCGCATGCCGTGGGTAATATTGATGTTTTTCGTAAGCCGAACAGTTTACCGGCCTATAAAACCTTTCAAGGTGTCTCGGGTTCTGGTGGAATTGCCTTAGGCCGTGCAGTGATCTTGTATCCACCGGCAGATTTGGCTTCAGTGCCTGAGCGTGAAGCTGATGATATCAGTGAAGAATTAGAATTACTGGATCGCGCCATTGATGCGGTTCGCTTAGAAATCCAATCTCTTGATGAGAAAATGCAAGATGCTTTAATGGCTGAAGAACGTGCTTTGTTTAGCGTGTTTTTGCGCATGTTGGATGAAAACGCGCTGCCGGCTGAAATTAAAGCGAAAATTCGCGAAGGCAACTGGGCACAAGGCGCCGTGCGAATTGTCATCGACAACCATATTGCGCTCTTTGCACAAATGGAAGATGACTATTTACGTGAGCGCGTTTCTGACCTCAAAGATTTAGGACGACGCATTTTAGCGTTCTTGCAAGAAGCCGATGCCAGCCACCGCGAACTGACCGATGAAAGTATTTTAATTGGTGAAGAAATTTCGACTGCGGCATTGGTGGAATTACCGGTAGATAAAATTGCAGCCATTGTCACCACTGAAGGCGCGATGAATTCACATATGGTGATTGTGGCGCGCGCCCTCGGCATTCCCACCGTGGTCGGCGTTACTGAACTGCCGGTCAATTCACTTGACGATGTCGAGATGATTGTCGATGCGCATCAAGGCCGTGTGTTTATCAATCCGCCGCGACGCTTGCGCTCACGCTATAAAGAAATTCAAAAAGAAGAAGAACAACTGGCCAAAGATTTAAAGCAGTATGAAACCAAAGATTCCATCACTCCAGATGGCGTTACGGTTAAGCTTTTTGTCAATACTGGCTTAATGATTGATGTGGTGCGCGGCGTACAACGCGGCGCCAAAGGAGTCGGTTTATATCGCTCTGAAATTCCATTTATGCTGCGCGATCGTTTCCCCGGTGAAGAAGAACAACGCGCCATTTATCGGCAACAATTAAGCCACTTTGCCAACAAACCCGTGGTGATGCGCACGCTCGATATTGGTGCGGACAAAGACTTACCCTATTTTTCCATTGAAGAAGAAAACTCTGCGCTGGGTTGGCGCGGTATTCGCTTTACCTTGGATCATCCAGAGATTTTTTCCTCACAAATTCGTGCCATGCTCAAAGCCAGTATCGGTTTAAACAATCTGCATATTTTATTGCCGATGGTGACCAGCGTCAGCGAAGTAGAAGAAGCGTTGTATCTGCTAGAGCGTGACTGGATGGCGGTACAAGAAGAAGAACAGGTTAAAATCACCAAGCCTAAAATTGGCATTATGGTGGAAGTGCCGAGTGTCTTATTACAAATTGAAGAATTTTCTGAACTGGTGGATTTCTTCTCTGTCGGCTCAAACGACTTAACCCAATATTTACTGGCGGTCGATCGTAATAATCCGCGCGTCGCCAACGTCTATTCGCATTTTCATCCGGCGGTATTGCGTGCTTTGGACCGTTTGGTGAAAGAGTGTCACAAATATGATAAACCAGTCAGCATTTGCGGCGAGATGGCCGGCGATCCATTGGCCGCTATTTTATTGATGGCGATGGGTTTTAACACTCTGTCGATGAGTTCAAGTAATATATTACGGGTGCGTAAAGCCATTTGTCATGTACCGATGAGCGATGCAAAATTACAGTTGGCACATGTATTGAAAATGGATAATCCATTGATTGTTAAAAGTTGGATGGAATATTATTTTAAAACCCATGGTTTGGCAGATATGGTGAAATCATCAACGCGCATTATCGGCGCTTAAGTTAAGCAGCCTTTAAACAAAAAGAGCGATAATCCTCAGAATATCGCTCTTGCTTATGTTTGCTATAGCCACGTTTGGCATTTTTCTTTCGATCGACAAACACTTGACTTTGATTAACCTCGTGCATGTGTTTTGCCACAAAATTATTGACTACAATTTCTAGCTTTTTCTTTGCTTTTGCCATTTCACTCACCTTGTAAGGTCACCGGTTTTTCCAATTTAACACTAAATACAGACCAAAGCCAACAGCGACATTTTTGAGTACTATTACTATTTGTTAATGGGGCAGCTTGATAAAATTTAAAGCCTGCATGGCTCATTTATTTTATCAAGCTGCCGCAACATTTACTTTATATTCTTCATGGCACTCTGATCAAAAGCAGATTGCTACACAGATCAGCTTTTTCCAGATTTTTGGCTCTGCTCTTTTATTCTACAGCACGCGCTTTTAAGTCAAATTAAGCGGCAAAGCTACGCTGTAACAGACGGATGATATCTATTTGAGGTGTATTCAACACTCCCACCACACGACCATGAAACGCACTATAACGTGATGCAACAAAAGCATCAGCGACAAAATCTGGAGCATATTGGCGCAGTAAAATGGCTTGCGCTAAAATCACCAAACGACCGACCAAAGTACGCGCCATAAATTGCAGCTCATCGGCTGCTAGGTTTTTAAATAAACCCGATAAGGCTTGCAACTCTTGCTGTAGCACAGCGTCAGCTTCGGTCACTTCGGCAAAGGCCTTAAACAGCGTTATTAATGTCTCGGGTTCACGTTGAATGGCACGTAATACATCTAAACACATGATATTCCCAGAGCCTTCCCAAATGGTATTGACAGGTGCTTCTTTAAAAATACGCGCCATAATGCCGCTGTCAATATAACCATTGCCGCCAAACACCTCCATCGCCTCCGCACTCATCTCTACCGTGCGCTTACAAATCCAGAATTTCGCCGCTGGCGTCATGATTCTTTTCCATGCTTCAGACAGCGCATCCTCTGATTGGTAGCAAGAAGCCAAATGAAAACTGAGCTGCATGGCCGCTTCCGTTTCTAAGGCCAAATCGGCCAGTACCGCTTGCATTAATGGTTGTTCTGCCAAGGGTTTGCCAAAGGCTGTGCGCTTGCGGGTATAAGCAATACATTGCACCAGTGCTTGACGCAGCATAGCGGTGCTGCCCACGGAACAGGTTAGACGGGTATAATTGGCCATTTCAATAATGGTTGGAATACCACGACCGGCCTCACCAATCATGATGCCCCACGCCTCTTGAAATTCAACTTCAGCGCTAGAATTACTGCGATTGCCGACTTTATCTTTTAGGCGCTGAATGAAAACATTGTTCTTGCTGCCATCTTCTAACCAACGCGGCACATAAAAACAGGCCAACCCCTGCTGCTGTGTTTTTGCCACCACCAAATGCGCATCAGACATTGGCGCTGAAAAAAACCATTTATGCCCCGTGAGCAAATAGGCTTGACCACGACCGCTTTCAGCAATCGGATGTGCCACGGTTTCATTGGCACGTACATCCGAACCACCCTGCTTTTCGGTCATGCCCATGCCCAGCCAAATTGATTTTTTTTGCGCAATCGGAATGTCCCGCGCATCATATTCATTCGATAATAATTTTTGACCGATTTTTTTCCACAATTCGGTTTCTTTTTGCAGCAGTGGAATCCCGCCCAAGGTCATGGCATGAGGGCATAAATTACCGCATTCAATTTGACCCGTCAGATAAAATCGGGCAGCCCAATCGACCCATTGGCCCTGCTGCTGTGGCGCCAAGAATGGAGAGGCATGCACTGCATAGTGTCGATTTAATGCCATCCATTGATGCCATGCCGGATGAAACTCTAGCGAATCAATGCGCCGACCACGAGCATCAAAATTATGCAATAAGGGGGTATGCCGATTGGCTAAATCGGCATACTCATAATACTCACGTGAACCCAGCACTTGCCCAAACGTAGTTAAACTGCTCTGTGCTTGAGAACCATAACGCGTCAAAATTTCTTGTAATACCGCATCGCTTTGAAAAAGATTATAGTCTTGTAATTCATCAAACTGATTTAAGCTGTCCTGCATCAATCTACTGTTCATGCTGATATCCCTGTTTTTTATTTTTTCAATCTAGTCTATGCCTACTTATCAAGCGGCGTGAGCTGTTGCAACATAACGCATACGCGTAGAGCTGATACGGCTCTTTGGCGGTAAAATAGTGGCGTTTAAGATTTAAACTCCGCCCACTCAATGCGATTTTCCTAATCCGCCATTCATATCATCACTGTCAACAACTCAATCAATCGAATATTCCTTTTGTCAATAATAGATTAATCTATTGGTATTTGCCGCTAAATACCTTTAGGGTGAAAACAGCTTAACTGAGTTCTTTCATGTGCTTTAAGCACCGCACCTGAGCAAAATTCACTATTGTATTTTTATAGCATATAAACGCCATTAAAAAGTAATGCTATGCCTGTTCTGGATATGATTTAAGCACAATCATAAATGGCGTGCTTTTTCCAATTTTGAGCTTCGGCTTACTTTATCCCTAGCCGAGCATAATGCATATCCAGATCAATAGATAACGGAGAAATATCATGAGCCAAGACCCTAAAAAATGTCCCGTCTCGCATCTGACCACCGCCTTTGGTGCGCCAGTGACAGACAATCAAAATAGTTTGACAGCAGGCGCGCGTGGCCCACTTTTGGCGCAAGATTTATGGCTGAATGAAAAACTGGCCAACTTTGTGCGTGAAGTAATTCCAGAGCGTCGTATGCACGCCAAAGGTTCTGGTGCATTTGGTACCTTTACCGTTACCCATGACATTAGTGCCTATACCCGCGCGAAAATATTTAGCGCTGTGGGTAAAAAAACTGAAATGTTTGCACGTTTTAGTACTGTGGCAGGTGAACGCGGCGCTGCGGATGCAGAACGTGATATTCGTGGTTTTGCCTTAAAATTTTATACCGAAGAAGGCAACTGGGATTTGGTCGGTAACAATACACCGGTCTTTTTTATGCGTGATCCGCGCAAATTTCCAGACTTAAATAAAGCGGTCAAACGTGATCCGAAAACCAATTTACGCAGTGCCACCAACAATTGGGATTTTTGGACGCTACTGCCTGAAGCGTTACATCAAGTGACCATTGTGATGTCAGATCGCGGTATTCCAAAGTCTTATCGTCACATGCATGGTTTTGGCAGTCATACCTATAGTTTGATCAATGCCAACAATGAACGCTTTTGGGTCAAATTCCATTTCCGCACCCAACAAGGCATTGAAAACTTAACCGATACTGAAGCTGCGGCTGTGGTTGCAGCAGATCGTGAAAGCAGTCAGTGTGATTTGTTTGATGCCATTGAAAAAGGTGATTTTCCAAAATGGAAACTGCAAGTGCAGATCATGCCGGAAACCGATGCAGAAAAAGTGCCGTATCATCCATTTGATTTGACCAAAGTCTGGCCACACGGCGATTATCCGCTGATTGATGTCGGTGAATTTGAATTAAACCGTAATTCAGAAAACTATTTTGCCGATGTCGAGCAAGCTGCTTTTGCACCGAACAATCTTGTGCCGGGCATTAGCGTATCACCAGATCGTATGTTGCAAGCCCGACTCTTTAACTATGCCGATGCGCAGCGTTATCGTCTAAACGTCAATCATCAACAGATTCCAGTCAATGCAGCACGTTGTCCTGTGAACTCTAACCACCGTGATGGTCAAGGACGTGCAGACAACAATTATGGCGCATTGCCACATTACGAGCCGAACAGCTTTAGCCAGTGGCAAGAGCAAGCAGAATATAAAGAACCGGCTTTAAAAATTTCAGGCGATGCTGATCATTGGGATTTCCGTGCCGATGATGCCGATTATTTTAGTCAACCGCGCGCCCTGTTTAACTTAATGAGCGCTGCACAACAGCAAGCCTTATTTAACAATACGGCTGGCGCAATGGGTGATGCACTCGACTTCATTAAATACCGTCACATTCGTAACTGCTATGCCTGTGATCCGGCCTATGGTGAAGGCGTAGCCCAAGCCTTAGGGATGAGTGTTGCAGATGCCCAAGCCGCTCGCGCAAGCGATCCCGGTCAAGGCAATTCAGGTTGGTTATAAGTTTTAAGCTCAATTAAAAAAACCACCTTCGGGTGGTTTTTTAACGGTTATTTTTACAGATAAAAGCCAAATATTAACAAAGCATGAATGCCTGAACCGCTTCAGGCATTTATTTATTCTTACTCAAAAAGGTGGCTTGTGAACCCTCTTCTCCAAATCAAAACAGCGCTGTTGATCATTCAATTCAGCTTAGCGCTGTTGTGGATTTATCAAGGTTTAATACCCAAATTGTGTTTTCACGCCACCGACGAGCTACGGATTTGGCAACTGCAAGGCTTATCTAGCCCCCTAATCCAAGCGTTGATTAACGTCTCCGGCGGTGCAGAAATTATTTTTGGTGTTTTATTTTGTCTCTTTCGACAGGCAAAAATACTGCATCTGCTGAATATTCTGGCGCTGCTGAGTCTGAGTGTCCTGATTGTTGCACTTGATCCGACCTACTTCACACAGGCTTTTAATCCCTTTGTGATGAATACTGCCATGATTGCGCTGTCCATTGTGGCGCTACAATTGCTGAATATTCAAAAATCGCTTCGCTAAACCACCAAACGCACGCCCTCTCGGACACAATAAAAAGGCGCCATCAATTTCGAGGTATTTTTCATCGCCACTTTTAAATCCAGTTCCGGTTGCTCGCGGCTTTCATCAGTCAATTGAAAGGTTCGGTAATGAATCGCCAAGGAACATTTAGAATGTAAATCTTGATGTGCTTGAAAGGCTTCTGCCGGATTCATATGTAAATAACGCATCAGTTCACGCGGCTCATACGCCCCGATTGGTAACAGCGCAACACGCGGTGCACCTAAACGACTTTGAATTTCTTTAAAATGTCCGGCATAACCACTATCGCCAGCAAAGAAACAATGATCTTTACCCGCCAAGATAGAAAATCCACCCCAGAGCGCACAATTTTGATCACGTAACCCTCGCCCTGAGCCATGCTGCGCGGGGGTATAAATAATTTTTAAATCGTGCAGCAAGGACGATTGCCACCAATCCATCTCCAACACCTGAAAGTACTTGGGCAAATACCATGAATTGCCTAGACCGGTATAAATCGGCATCGCAAATTTATCATGCAGCCATGTTAAACTGGCCAAATCCATATGGTCATAATGGTTATGACTCAGCAATACTGCATGAATGGTCGGTAATTCTTCTAACGCCATCCCCGCCGGAATCACACGTTTGCTGCCCTTGCCCTGTTGCGGCGCAACATATTCACACCACACCGGATCGGTTAAGAGATTATAGGGACCAATTTGCAACAGTACGGTGGCATGCCCGATAAACCAAACTTGCCAATCATCTAATTTCGCCTGTGGCCGTTCTTGCGGAATCGCGCGTTTAGTGGCATGAAATTCAGCCGTTTCTTTGGCACTATCGACCTGCCATGTAGAGGCTTTTCGGGTAAACAGCCATTTTAATAGATCGGCTCGACCGCGCCCTTGCGGTGCAGGCAGTGCATTAAAAAACTGTTCGCCATCGTAATGCGGACAATGCGTAAACTGAAATGCCGGCTTACGCCACGTATGTGACCAGCATTCTTGTGTAGGCAGTTCAAAGTGTAATTTTTGCAGCTGTTGTGTCATGTACATTCAATTTCGTAGTGTGGCGTAAAATTTAAAATCCGATATTTTAAACATCAGGCCATATATATCACGTTTCTTCTTCTAAACGACCTTTCATCCGCTCTAACCAAACTTTTTTGGCTTGCGGCTTAATAAAGAGTGCCACAATTTCAGGATGTATCTGTTTGATTTTCGCTTCAATTCGATTAACACATGCTTCAATTTCATCTGAGGTTAAATTATCTTCAAACTCAAGACTTAAAGCCGCCAATACTTGATGCGCACCAAGCTGTTCCGTTAACACGCCATTGGCAGACAATACCGCTTCATCTTCTTGCGCCGCCAATAAAATATTATTGCGCAGCAGCGGATCAGCCGTTTCCCCGAGCAATAAACCTTTGGTTTCACGCCCCAATAAAATAGCAGAAATGGCCAGCACAATGCCAATCAAGATGGATGCCACGCCATCGAGTTCCGGTATATTTAAGCGATGCGCCAAATAAATTCCAATGAGCGCAATAAACAAGCCACACAAGGCGGCGCTGTCTTCAAACAAGACGGTAAAGGTGGTTGGGTCTTTACTGCGGCGAAAGGCCTCAAAATAGCCTTGTTGACCTTTGGTTTTACGAAAGGCTTTTAACGCCACCAACCATGATGCCCCTTCACATAAAATAGCCACAATCAGCACAATATAATTTAGGCTGGGATTGATTATTTCTTCAGGATTACGCACATGCTGAATCCCTTGATAAATAGAGACTATTGCACCTAAAGCAAACACCATCAAGGCCACAATAAAAGCCCAAAAATACAGCTCACGACCGTAACCAAAGGGATGAGTGGCGCTGGCCGGTTGTTGAGATTTCTTCATCCCATACAACAACAGCACTTCATTTAGTGTATCTACCACCGAGTGAATCGCTTCACTGAGCATAGCCGAACTGTTGGTGATATAAGCGGCTACAAACTTAACCAAGGCAATGGCCAAATTTCCGATCAGTGCGGCATACACCACTATTTTATTGGAATCAGCCATTTCAAAGTGTCCTACATGTGGAATGATCCAATCCATGTGTTGATTTTTGGATCTAATTTTATCTTACCCAAACTGCGTGCATAAATATTTTACTTTTTGTTGCATCGCTTAAATTCAGGCAAAAATTTACAATTTTTTTCATCTCAACCTAAATCAATCTTCAACGAGATAGTCTGATTTAAGCCGCTCATTTTTATGCTATCAGATGGCATTTTAGCCGCTAATAAAATTGGTCGCGACATTAATAACAATGGCCAAGATGGTGGTATTAAAGCCGTAAGCCAACAGCAGATGCAAGGTGTTGAGTATACGCATCGGCTGATTGGTAATACAGACATCCGCAGTTTGTGCCGATGTGCCCATCACATAACTAAAATATAAAAAATCAGGATAGGTCGGCTGAGGGGATTTGGGAAAATCTAAGCCACCACAACTGTGTTTTTGCAAAGCCAAATAAAAATCGTGGGCATAGTGAATCGCAAAAATAGTGTGCATAAAAAACCAAGCCGCCACAATGGTCAAGATCGCCAATGCCAAGTGCGCAGCGCGGATCATACTGTCGGCAGGTAAATGGTTAATTTCAATAATCAGAGCAATCAAGCACATCACTAGGCTAAGCAACACCAACATTAAGATAATCCATTTACTGGCATCTTGTTGAATGGCGCGCTGTAAAATATGAGCATGATCGGTATGCCAAAGCTTTTTTAGGCTGATGGCCAAATAACTGTAAATCGCCACATTCCAACCGATTAACAGACAGGTCGACCACTTCCACGCTGTCAGCCATTGCAACACAGCATACAGCACGGCAATTACCGGAAAAATAATAAAAAAATAAGGATGATATTGAATGCCTATTTTCATGCGATGAAGCGTGGGTAGCAGCATAGATCGACCTATTGTTCTGATGAGTATAAATGTCAATTTTAGGCAGGAAAAAATAACTTTAATTCTATTGCAGCACTTGTCTTGTAGTAGCTGCTCAATCACTTCAAATATCGCTTGAACTGAAGGCTATACAGGGCAATGACGCATCAAACTTGCGCGACTTTGATCTGCTCTACATCTGCTGTAGAGAGACTGGTCAATAATTTAATAAACTTATTGGCGGCAACAGAACGACTTTGTTTATGATAATTGACATACCATGCAATGGTCGGTGCCTGCACATCTAAAGCACGAATGACGGTATTTTCTGCCAACAATGGCGCCATATGACTGGGCACCAATGCACCAGCCAAATTAGACAGCATGGCCTGACTAAGCAGTGCCAGACTATCGACTTTTTGTACCACGTTTAAGCGAATTGAATGCGCTTTGGCAAACGCTAAAGTTCCCTGATGTAAGGCCAAAGAATGTTCAATGGTGGGTAAAATAAAATTAATTCCATCTAAGGCCTGAATCGGAACGCATGCACACTGCGCCAGTGGATGATGCGTGGGCAACAATAGAGTTAAAGGCTCACGCAGCACAAAGCGGCTTTCGATAAGGTCATCGTTTAAATTACATCCGGTAAAAGTAACATCCAATTCACCTTTTTTTAAGGCTTGAATTTGTTGACTGCTGTTTAAACTCAGCAGTTTAATTTTTAAATCGGGAATTTGAATACGCAAGTTTGGCAAGATTTTGGGGAAGATTTCGATCTCCACAATTGGCATAAAACCCACCGATAAAGTCTGCTGTTTGGCGTGTAACACTTGACGGGCCATCGCAACCGCTTTGTCTGCTTGTGCCAGCGTTAAACGCGCTTGCTCAAGAAACACCGCACCTTCTTCAGTTAATTCAACTTTACGCTTGGTTCGATACAACAGTTGCACCCCAACATCTTGTTCGAGGTCTTTAATTTGCTGACTTAATGACGGTTGTGCAGTATAAAGTTTTAATGCGGCTTTGCTAAAATTAAGCTCTTCTGCCACAGTAATAAAGTATCGTAGGTGTCGTAATTCCATATAATTTGCCTAGTGACTCATCCAAAAAAGGTCTTAGTCCCATTTAAAAACAGTATAAGGCATAAATAACGCTGCTGTGAATGCAATCTATCATTTAGAAAATAAATGCTTTTCCTTGATATATTTTTATTTTCAGATAATCCGTTCGCGCCAAAGTCATCGATAAAAACTCTTAATCCACTTAAAACACTGATCTCTCTAGCGCGCAATACTGCATAGATTTTATCTAAATAAATAGAGGTTAAAGCATCAACTTTGGCGCATTCAGCAATGCATAAAAAACCCCAATCTGCCAGCGCGATTTAGAGCACGCGGCAGATTGGGGTGTAATGAGTCGTTATCAACAACTTAAAAAACGGTAAAAACTCTAAAAAACCGCTCAATACTAAAATCAGGTTAGTTAAGCCACTTTAAACTGCACGTTTAAGCTTCAGTTGACGCAATAACAGCTGATGCAAACTGGCCACATCATCCACAATTGCCAGCGGATTAAACGCAGATAATTGCTCTGCACGATGTACGCCATAACTTACCCCAATAGCGGGCATATGGATGTTTTGTGCCATCTCTAAATCATACGAGCTGTCACCCACCATAATGGCATTTTTCACATCAATACCAGTAATGGCTAAAATCTCTAACAACATCAGTGGATCGGGTTTAGATTTGGTTTCGCTGGCGGCGCGCGTGACCACAAAAAAATCATGACTTTGCGTTTGGCTTAAGACGCGGTCTAAACCTTGACGGCTTTTACCGGTTGCAACAGCCAGTTGAACGCCCTGTTGTTTTAAATCATGCAACAACGCCGCAACGCCCTCAAACCAGACATCGTCTTGAGAATGTGCCACATAGTGCGCGGCATAGCATTGCAAAATATCCTGATGCAGTTCAGGCACCTGTGGAAACAACACTTGCGCAACTTCAGGTAAACCTAAGCCAATAATACTTTTTGCAGCATCTGCGGTTAATGGCTGTTGATAGGTTTCAGCGGCAAATTGTAGACTGGCCACAATTTGTCCCACCGAATCAAACAACGTACCATCCCAGTCAAACACCACCAGCTCTATAGTTTGTGGTATCGACTGCATTAGTTTTGTGCCCGCAGCTGTGCCACCAGACCTTGCATATCTTCTGGCAATGGTGCTTCAATCACGGGATAACCGGGAATTTCTAAACGCAGTGCATGCAAAGACAAACGACGTGCCGCAGGGCCTTTATATTCAGTTAAATGGCCATATTTATCATCGCCAATTAACGGATGACCAATACTTAAACCATGCACACGAATTTGATGAGTTCGCCCTGAAAGCGGCGAGGCATAGACCAATGTACCGTGACGAAAACGCTCGGCAACATTCCACTGGGTTTTGCTGTCCTTGCCTTCTTTAGAGACACAAACGCGGCGTTCGCCATTGGCCAACTCATAGCGATGTAACGGTGCATCAATCAATTGTTTATCTAAAATGACCTGCCCTTTGACAATTGCAGCATAGGTTTTTTTAATTTTATGTTCACGTAATAAATCTTGTAAAGTTTTTAAGGTGCTGCGTTTTTTGCTGATCATTACCAAACCCGACGTATCGCGGTCAATACGGTGAATCAACTCTAAATATTTTTTACCTGAAGCTGCACGTAAACCTTCAATTAGGCCATACGCCACACCACTGCCGCCATGTACTGCAATCCCAGAGGGTTTATTCACCACCATAAGCCCTTCATCTTCATAGACAATACGGCTGAGTAAGCTTTGAGCAACTTTGTCCGACACAGGAACGGGAGTGTCATCTTTAGGTTCATAACGAATTGGTGCGACACGAACCAAATCGCCAATCGCCAGTTTAGTTTCGGCTTTAATGCGCTTTTTATTGACCCGAACTTGACCTTCGCGCATTAAGCGATAAATACGACTTTTAGGCACACCTTTCAGGCGAGAAAATAAGAAATTGTCGATACGTTGACCAGATTGATGCTCGTCCACTTCAAACCAAGTGACACTTTGCCATTCTTGCGTAGAATTCATACAGTTACGATGACCCAAAAAAATACTAAAATTGATTAAAAAATGATCACTTAAGCTATGTTTTTCACAAGAAAGATAAGCTTAGCCCATAGGCAGATGATGCAAGGTTTGATATAGTCAGCGCACGGATACCACCGTTAGTGTGAAAAATTTAATCCGCTCAATATTTTGAAGCTTAATCTTAAATTTTACAATTCACCCTAAATGCGGAAAGGTCCCTAAAGAATATGCCGACGCCGAAGGCTTTATTATATCGGCAAAAAAGCAAACTGTTGCGTTTAATTGTACTTTAGGTACATAAATCAGTTTGCTCTATAAAATATGTCGCCAACCTCAAGTTGGTTCTTAAACGTAAACTGATACACATCAGATTAGTCGCCAACTGAAGTCGCATTCAGGCGACAACGTTGATGCATTGGATCTGCACATACAGCACCGATACGATGATAATTCCGTATCAAGACGCTTCTTGTAACGAAGGAATGATCTTAAAGCTACGTGACAGTGAAAGTTACTCACATCCAATGCACCGTTGTTCCGCCAGTGAATCGTTCAGTTGACTTTAGTCGTTTAAAGATTGAAGCCGTATGCGCATCATCATTATGTGAATCAAAAACCGAAGCCTAAAAAAAGGCCGGTAAAAAAAGCTCAGAACACAATTGCGTTATTTTGAGGTCTGAGTGTTGGTCTGTAATGGTTGATGTCCGCTACGCGAATAGCGATGTTGTGTTGTGTATCACTATTAGGTGTTACAACCCATGAAACGTATGTTGATTAATGCAACACATGCCGAAGAGATTCGCGTTGCACTTGTCACTGGTCAGCGTCTATACGATTTTGATTTAGAAAATCGTACCCGTGAGCAAAAAAAATCCAATATCTATAAAGGTCACGTCACGCGCGTTGAGCCTTCTTTAGAAGCTGTGTTTGTTGAATATGGTGCAGGACGTCAAGGCTTCTTGTCGATGCGCGAAATTGCCAATTCATATTACAAAGCAGATCCACGTCAAACCTCGAATATTCGTGAATTGATTACCGAAGGCACTGAGCTTTTGGTGCAAGTGGAAAAAGAAGAACGCGGCAATAAAGGCGCAGCGTTATCGACCTTCATTTCACTGGCCGGTCGTTATTTGGTGCTTATGCCAAATAATCCAAAAGGTGGCGGTATCAGTCGTCAAATTTCGGGTTCAGTTCGCGAAGAACTCAAAGAAATGTTGTCGTCACTAAATATTCCGCGTGGCATGAGTGTGATTGTGCGTACCGCGGGAATTGGTCGTTCACAAGAAGAACTACAACTGGATTTACAACACCTGTTGGATCTGTGGGCGCAAATTCAAACCACCACCAGTTCTGGTCCATCGCCAATGTTGGTGCATCAAGAAGCCGGTGTGGTTACGCGTGCCATTCGCGATTACTTACGTGATGATGTAGCAGAAATTTTAATTGACTCTGAACAAGCCTATACCGAAGCGTATAACTTCGTAAAAGCTGTGATGCCGCGTCAACTAGACAAACTCAAAACCTATACCTTAAATGAGCCATTATTTGCTCATTTTGGGATTGAAAGCCAAATTCAAACTGCGTATGAACGTGAAGTTAAACTTCCTTCAGGCGGATCAATCGTAATTGATCAAACCGAAGCCTTGGTGTCGATTGACATTAACTCGGCTAAATCAACGCGTGGTCATGACGTTGAAGACACTGCGTTAAATACCAACTTAGAAGCAGCTGAAGAAATTGCACGTCAATTGCGTTTACGTGATATTGGCGGTTTGGTGGTGATTGATTTCATCGATATGACCAAAGATCGCAATCAACGTATGGTTGAAGCCAAACTTCGCGAAGCCACACAAAGTGACCGTGCCCGTATTCAATTCGGTCAATTGTCACGCTTTGGCTTAATGGAAATGAGCCGTCAACGCTTGCGTCCATCGCTAGAAGAAGCCACGGGTTATGTCTGCCCACGCTGTCATGGCACGGGTATGGTACGCGACTTACGTTCTTTATCCTTGTCGATTATGCGTAAAGTGGAAGAAATTGCTCTGCGGGAACGTCAAGGTGAAGTGCAAGTTGAAGTTCCCGTTGAAATCGCGGCATTCTTATTGAATGAAAAACGCCATACCTTGGTGTATTTAGAACAGACCTCTAATGTACGTGTCACAGTGTTGCCACATCCACACTTAGAAACACCGCATTATGAAATCACTTATAATGCTGAAGGCTTTGCACCGACCAGCTATGAACGTACAGAAGCAACGCGTTCAAGTGAAAAAGAGTTGGGTTATGAATCTTCTGAATGGCATTTAGAAGAAGAACAAGCACAGCAGGCTGCACTCAAAGCAACCAATCAAGCTGAGCTAAACAATCAGAAAAAACCGCAACAAACTGCTACAGCGGCACAGCCACAAGCAATTCAACCTACGGTTCAAGCAGCAGTACCTGCTGCTCAATCCTCAAGCCCATGCGCATGGTTAGAAAACTTGTTTGTACAAAAACAAGCCGCGACGGTCGATCAAAATCGTTCAGCCAACAATGCAGCAGCAGCCATTGAACAAATGATCAATGGGGGTGCAGTCAGTCGTGGTCAATTTGGCCAAGTGGCTCCATCTGTTGCCGCACCAAGCATTGCTGTCGCTGCACCAGTTGCAGTTGCACAAAACAATGCGTATTTAACCGCCAATGCACCCGTAGCCGCTAAGCCGGATCAACGTGAAGCGAGCGATAAATACGCAGAGCGTGAAGAAAGAGCGCAACGTCACAATAAAAAACGCGTTAACAAACCAAGAGAAGCACGTGAATCGGTTCAGCATGAGGCAACACCAAGCCATCAGGTACATGAAGAAATCGTTCAGGTGTCACGTCAGGAGCAACGCCAAGACACACGTCAGGACTCACGTTCAGATGCACGTCTAGAACAGCGTCAGGATGGACGTTCAGAACAGCGTCAAGATTCGCGTTCAGATGTACGTCAAGAATCGCGCCCAGATCCACGTGAAAACAAGCAACGCCCAACGCGTCGTCAACACACTGAACAACCCAGTGTTGAAACAGCAATTGAGCAGCCAGCTGTAGCGGTACCACGTCGTGATCGTAATTATCAGCAACGTTCACGCCCAAATCGCCATCGTGATCCAAGCGTATTAAACGACGCAACTGCGGTTGAGCCAAGCGTAAGCAGCACCCCTACTGTAGTCAGCGATCAACCAAAAGTTGAACTGGTTGAAACCCCACATCAACAGGTGATGCCAACGGCATTGGTGGTGAATGTTGATCAGGCGAAAAGTGAAATCGTTGCGCTGACGCCAGCGCCGGTTAAAGCAGTTGAACCTATCGCAGCTCAACCTGAGCCTGTTGTGGTCGCAACTGAAGTACAACCAGCGGTCAATGAGCAGACTGTGGCGCTACAGGAAGAAAAACCTGTGGTAGCCGCAGAAAAACCAGCGCCATCCAAAGTACGCCCTGCTGACAAACGTGCAAGTAATGATCCGCGTATGCAGCGTCGTCAAAAGCGTGAAGCGCAAGCCAAGCCGGCTCAAGCACCAAAACTCAGCCCGTCTCAAGTTCCAACCTTGAAGCAATATACTGTGAGCAGCTTAATTCGCCACGTCTATGGTGAAGATTGTTCGGTGCTGATTGAGCAATTTGGCTTAATCCCAACCTTTAATCGCGCTTTGGTTAAATTCACGGAACAATATGCAGCTAGCATGGTGCATCAGGTGAATGAAACAGAAGTGGTCGCAGCGCAGCCCGTCACCCGTGATGCGGTAGTGGCTCAAGCGACTCGCGAAGCAGAACCTGCCGCACAGTTAGCCTTGACCCCGCCTAAAGCAGTCAATGATACCCGTGTGGCCAATGATCCACGAGAACGTCGTCGCTTGGCAAAACTTGCTGCAGAGCAAGCAAAAAAAGCGCACAGTGAGCCGGAAGCGACACCTCAAGTTGTAGAGGTTGCCTCGGCTGATGACACCGCGACAGCAGAAGCGGCCGTTGCGGACGTGACAGCAGAAGTGGCAATGACTGACACTGTTGCAACAACTGATGAGGCGGTGCAAACTGCCGCGCCAGAAGCAACTGATGGTGCTGTACAAACTGCCGTGCCAGAAGCAACTGCTGTAGCGCTGCAAACTGCTACACCTGAGGCAACAACTGCCACACCGCAAAGCCCTGCGCTTAAAAGCGTTGAAGTAATGGCCGAAACCAACGCTGTTGAAAAGCCAGCACCAGTTGAAAAAGTATCTCCAGCAAAAGCGGCTAAAGCTGAATTGCTGGCTGAACAATCGGCGCAGGATTTACAAGCCTTGGCTGAGCCAAAGGCAGATGAGGACAAAGCCGAAGAAGATGACGAAGCGGACAAACCAGTTCGCCCGCGTCGCCCGCGCGGTCGCCCTCCGAAAAAAGCAACGCCTACAAACGAGTCGTAATTCGACTTGGTGTAGCGAATAAAAGAACCCAGTTATTTCGATGACTGGTTTTTTTTTGTCCGTAACTTGAGTTTTTTTGATAATTTTGTCAAATTAGGTTGAATGCACTAGGCTTAAACCCTTAAAAAGACAGTTGTACAGATCATCTTAAACTCATAAATATAGCCGATATAAAAAACAAATAGGATTCTTATGCATCAGCAAAAATTGAACGACACCATTCATTTGACCGATATTATTGAAAAGCTACCGCCGCTTATCCGCAAAGTGCCTCATCTGTTGAGTGGACTGAAACAAGCCTATCTGCGTACACCTGAGACCCCGACCGGCTTGGGGATTGCCTTTGAAAAAGCCGTTCAACAAAATCCATATGGTATGGCGTTATTATTTGAAGAACAAAGATTCAGTTATCGAGAACTCAATGAATGGGCCAATCAAATTGGGCATTTTTATTTGTCGGTGGGGGCACGTAAAGGCGATGTCATTGCAGTGATGATTGAAAACCGCCCTGAGCTGATCGCCACCATATTGGCTTTAGCCAAAATTGGCGTCACGATTGCGTTAATTAATACGTCACAAAGCGCCAAAGCACTGACGCACAGTATAAATCTTGTGCAACCCATTGCCGTCATTGCCGGTGAAGAATGCCGCAGCGCAATAGAAGATGTGCGTGCTGACTTAGCCGTTACAGAGGATCGTTTTTATTGGTTTGCCGATCAGGCTACTCGCATCGATGCCGGTAAAAATCCTAAAAAATGGCTAAATCTCGCCCATAAAATTAGCAATTTTCCCAAATTTAATACACCCACCACTCGCACCATTCAAGGTAAAGATGGCTTATTTTATCTCTATACTTCAGGTACCACCGGCTTACCCAAAGCGGTCATTTTCAATCATAGTCGCTGGACTTTGGCCTATGGTACCTATGGTCATGTACTGAACTTAAATAAAGACGATGTCATGTACGTGACCTTGCCGATGTATCATGCTACCGGTGTTGTGGTGTGTTGGTGCGGGGTGCTTGCAGGTCATGCCACATTGGCCCTACGACGTAAATACTCGACCTCATGCTTTTGGAATGATGTGAAAAAATTCGATGCCTCTGCTATTGGTTATGTCGGTGAACTATGTCGTTATCTTATTGATGCACCAGTCTCTGAACTTGAACGAGGGCATCGCGTCACCAAAATGATTGGCAATGGGATGCGCCCCAACATTTGGGAGCAATTCAAAACACGTTTTGGTATAAAAGAAATTTTGGAGCTGTATGCCTCAAGCGAAGGCAATGTCGGCTTTACCAATCTGTTTAACTTTGACAATACCGTCGGTTTCTCCCCCACGCCCTATGCCATTGTGGAATTTGATAAAGAAAATAACATTCCGGTCAAAGATGCGAACGGTTGCTGTAAAAAAGTTAACACCGGTGAAACCGGCTTATTGATTGGTAAAATTACTGCTCGCTCACCTTTTGATGGCTACACCGATCCGGAAAAAAATAAAGCCGTCATCATGCACGATGTGTTTAAACACGGTGATGCCTATTTCAACACCGGTGACTTAATGCGTAATATGGGCTTTCGCCATGCACAATTTATTGACCGCCTAGGTGATACCTTTCGCTGGAAGGGTGAGAATGTTTCCACCACTGAAGTTGAAAATGCTGTTAGTGACTATGCCAAAATTGCAGAAGCTGTGGTTTATGGGGTTGAAATACCTAACACCAATGGCCGTGCAGGCATGGCAGCGATTACCTTACTGCCCAATATGCAGTTAACCGAAGCAGATTTAACCCAGATGGCGACAGAGTTTAAAAAATGCTTACCAGCTTATGCCGTTCCCCTATTCTTAAGGGTTCAGCTGCAACTCCAAACCACCGGTACGTTTAAATATCAAAAAAACAGCTTAAAAGAGCAAGCTTTTGATCCGAGTAAAACCGAAGAACGCTTATTGGTCTTACTGCCTAACGCAGTGGCCTACTGCGATCTAACGGCAGACATCTTTAAGCAGATCCAAGCCTATCAATATCGTTTTTAAGTTGAATGTGGCTATTTTTTGATAGGCTGCGGCAAATTTGTTGCATTTATAAACAAACATCAACAAGTTTGCTAATTTTTACTTGCGCTCGTTTCAGATCTTGCTACAATACGCCCATCAAAACGAAGTGGTGTTTAGAAAACCTAGTTTTTCTTGCACTGTGCATTCAATGAATAATTGGATGTTGGTTGAGGGCCGTTAGCTCAGTTGGTAGAGCAGTGGACTTTTAATCCATTGGTCCCGCGTTCGAGTCGCGGACGGCCCACCACTTATTTTGATTATCTTGGGCCGTTAGCTCAGTTGGTAGAGCAGTGGACTTTTAATCCATTGGTCCCGCGTTCGAGTCGCGGACGGCCCACCAAGATTTTAAAAAGCTTCTCCACAGAGAAGCTTTTTTACTTGTAAGATACTTGCTGTAAAAATATGGGCCGTTAGCTCAGTTGGTAGAGCAGTGGACTTTTAATCCATTGGTCCCGCGTTCGAGTCGCGGACGGCCCACCATATTTCCTCTTCAACGCTGTTTTAAAGCCCCAATTAAAATAAAAAGCATAAACCCTCTATCTATAGCTGATCACTAATTACACTGCCCTGTTTCCATTCCTTTCTTTGGCTAAATTTTGCTTTACGCTTTCTATATCCTTTCATATCTGTAATGCATAATTTGATGTGTCCTCAACATAAGCCACACACCGTCAATTACGCATTCAAGATAAACAATTTAGCCCTGAAAAAATCAGCCGATTTATGCTCTGTCTTCACGTGATTGACCCCACTGAATGAAGCTTAGATTTCTCATTTTTATAAGAATAAACATTACGCTTTATTGTAGTAAATCTTCATCTTTAACCAATTCATAAGCACGTTCTGGCTTAGGATAACCGCGCGCAAAAATATCTTTATTTTTACCATCATTACCATTATTAATTTTATCCAAATCCATCACCAAATGTTGCGGATCTTTAATTTGATAATAAAAATTAACCCCTTCTTTGCGATGCACAATTAATTCATTTTCATCTAAATTAACCGACCACGTATCACGGCGGTAATTTGCATTGTCAAATTTAGGCATACTTTTTTCGGTAAATACTTTGCCATATTGCACAATGCTGCGGTGTACAAAGCCATCTGCCTTTAAATTCAGAATATATTCGGCCGTACCTTCAGTACAGGGCACAAAATTATCATCGCAAGGAATATTGGCGTGATAACGACCAACAAA
>NZ_JXBK01000001.1:706193-744389 GCF_000816495.1 Acinetobacter harbinensis | reverse complement strand
GCTCTTCATAGGCTTGTAGGATTATTTTTTGACTCTCGCCATCTTCAGGCAACGTGGCGCGGCCAGCAATTTCAGTGAGTGTTTTTGCAGGCTGGCTGTCCTGTACTTTAAGCAGCGGTTCAGTAGGTGAATCCACTTTTGCTGTTTCTTCTTTAGAATCACACGCGCTTAACCCAAGTAATAGCAACAAAGTAAGACTTCCCCGAACAGAACAAGGTAAATGTGCGACTAAAGACATGGGCCACTTCCTCTATAAAACATTTTCGATTTTTTATCTATCGACTAACTTTGATCAGTCCGGCTTAAAAGCACTTAAATATTACATTCATATTCATATATTTAATGAGCTAATTTCTAAGCGAAATCCTCAGCTATTTAGCGTGATGGCATTTTATGTTGCAGAACACTCAGAAAGCAGAATTCTTTACATAACTTAACTATTTTTTTGCGCACTTGGACTTTAAAAAATGATTTCCAACACCATTTCTTTAATATGAATCAATATTTTTGATTGTACTTTTTAAGGAGACCCAGATGGCCAATGTTGGTTTATATCGCTCTAACCGACAAAATATGATTGCAGGTGTGATGGGTGGTATTGCTGAACGCTTTGGTTGGAATGCCAATTTACTGCGCATCATTTTTGTGATTATTTCGCTGATGAGTGCTGCATTCCCAGGGATTTTAGTGTATCTGGTGTTGTGGCTGATTATGCCTAAACGCCAGTTCCATATAGATTCTGCATCGGGTTATCACCAGCCGATTCGCACTGTGAATTCAGATTCGAATCGTCCGCTTTAAGATTTTTTCAGTTTCATGCTACGCCTGCTTCCCCAAGCAGCGTAGCCTTTTTTTTGCCTTCAATTTCAGTTTCTAAGCTTGCATATTTAACTGTTGATTCAGTGCAGCAATAATGTCCGCACGGCTGACAATACCGATCACTTTTTTATACTCCACCACCGGAATATAGTTAAATGAACGCTCAACAAAATATGGCACCAAATCTTGAATAGGCTGTTCCGGTCGCACGGTAACCACTTGACGCACCATAATGTGTTTAACCTGATGATCCCAATTGACTCTTAAATCTGCGGCGCGCTTTAACCATTCCACCACTTCATATAAAGCCAATGTTCCGACCAATTGTTGTTGATCATCAGTCACCGGCAGGCTCATCAAATTCATGTCTTTAAATTTATCTAACGCTAGGTGGATGTCATCCTCTTGATTCAGACTGATCACATCACGGGTCATAATATCTTCGCACTTAAATTGACTGGTACCACGCGCATTGGCTTTTTCTTGTGCCGCTAAAATGATTTTCTGTAAATCATATTCGCTGATGTCTAACAATTCGGTTTGCTGATCCAAAGTGTCTTGAATATCTTGCGGTTGAATGGTGACTTTTTGCGTGGGCGTAGGGTCTTTAGAGCGTTGATTGACCTGTGCAACTTGCGGATATTGTTTACCCAGTAAACGGTTAAACACGATGGCAATCACCAACAATAACAGTGAATTTAATAACACCGGATAAAAAATAAAATGATAACCCAACTGATGCACCGTTTCACCGCCCAGTACCGCGGTAATGGCCACTGCGCCACTCGGTGGATGCAGTGAATCGGTGGTCATCATTAAAATAATAGACAGTCCAACCGCTAAACTAAAGGCTTGGGTTAAATTTGGCATATACAGCGCACAGGTCACGCCAATAATGCCGGCAATACTGTTTCCCACCACCATATTCCACGGCTGTGCCAACGGACTGGCCGGTACAGCGAACAGCAAGACCGAGGATGCCCCCATCGGTGCGATATACCATGCATTAATATCGCCCAGTACATACCAACTGATTAGTGAAGACAGTGCCAAGCCCAATAAAGCACCAATCCCGCAGAGTAGCCGATCTTTAAGCGGCAGCACTTTGAAGTTGGGTTTGAGGGTATTTAACCATGCGAGGTGGGAGTGGAACACGCGTGACCTACAACTGTAATAACAAATGAGTGGTGAATTATAAGAGCATCTTTTTATGAAGGTGTATTTATTTTACCTGTTTCATTTATGAGTAATTCTGTTTTAC
The DNA here is from genome assembly GCF_000816495.1 of Acinetobacter harbinensis. Classification (GTDB taxonomy): domain Bacteria; phylum Pseudomonadota; class Gammaproteobacteria; order Pseudomonadales; family Moraxellaceae; genus Acinetobacter; species Acinetobacter harbinensis. The sequence goes on along the minus strand of NZ_JXBK01000001.1, from coordinate 742,309 downwards.
CGGCTGTTGATCTAGCTGATTTTTTATAAATTCTAGCTTCGGCATTAAGCGTATGATGCCCTGATACGATGTATCTGCGGCCTGCTAGAAAGAATGAAAGCCCTTAACTGTGCTTATCCATTCATATTTTTTAGATGGGTCAATCGCTTGATTTCAACTGCAATCAACACAAGATTTTAGGCCATAAAGCACTGGCGGCATTTTTAGCTTAAACCTTTGCCACTCTCCTGCAAAATCCTTATACTTAAAAGCAATTTTTCACTCATTCTAATGGATGCTACATGAGTCGCGCCATATCGCATATTGATACATTTCAAGGCTTAATTCTTGCCTTACAAAACTACTGGGCTGAACAAGGCTGTGTCTTGTTACAACCTTACGACATGGAAATGGGTGCGGGAACGTTCCACACTGCCACTTTCTTACGTGCACTTGGTCCAGAAACGTGGAATGCGGCCTATGTACAGCCGTCACGTCGCCCAAAAGATGGTCGTTATGGTGAAAACCCCAACCGTTTGCAACATTATTATCAGTTCCAAGTGGTGCTTAAACCCAATCCAGACAACATCCAACAGCTGTATTTAGACTCACTCAAAGCCATTGGTATTGATCCCCTTGTTCACGACATTCGTTTTGTGGAAGACAACTGGGAATCACCAACACTTGGCGCGTGGGGTTTAGGCTGGGAAGTCTGGCTCAACGGGATGGAAGTGACCCAGTTCACGTACTTCCAACAAGTCGGTGGGATTGAATGTTATCCCGTGACCGGTGAAATTACCTATGGTCTAGAACGTCTGGCCATGTATTTGCAAGGTGTCGACTCGGTGTATGACTTGGTCTGGACCAAAGGTCAATTTGGTACCGTGACTTATGGTGACGTGTTCCATCAAAATGAAGTGGAACAATCGACCTATAATTTTGAATATGCCAACGTTGAAAAAATGTTTGAACTGTTCGATTTTTATGAAGTTGAAGCAGCACGTTTAATTGCAGCAGAACTACCATTACCGGCTTATGAACAAGTGATTAAAGCCTCGCATTGCTTTAACTTACTCGATGCGCGTGGTGCAATTTCGGTAACTGAACGCCAACGCTATATTTTACGTGTGCGTACGCTAGCACGTTCAATTGCACAAAGTTATGTGGCGGCGCGTGCCAAATTGGGCTTTCCAATGGCAGAACCGGCATTACGTGACGAAGTCTTGGCACAGTTAAAAGCACAAGTTGAAGCGGAAGCTGCTCAAGCAGAAAAATCAGCGGAGAGCAAATAATGTCTAAACATACCGTATTGTTTGAATTGGGCTGTGAAGAATTACCGCCAAAAAGTCTTAAAAAACTTCGTGATGCACTACAAGCTGAAACAGTAAAAGGCTTAAAAGAGGCAGGTTTGGCTTTTGACTCAATCGAAGCTTATGCCGCACCACGTCGCTTGGCATTAAAAATTGTCGATGTCGATGCTGCACAGCCAGACACACAAAAACGCTTTGATGGCCCTGCGCTACAAGCGGCGTATGATGCAGAAGGTCAACCTACCCGTGCGCTTGAAGGCTTTATGCGCGGTCAAGGCATCACGGCTGACCAAGTCACCATATTTAAAGCCGGTAAAGTTGAAAAAGTCTGCTATTTAAAAGACGTGCAAGGTCAAAGCCTTGATACGTTACTGCCGCAGATTTTACAAGCAGCACTGGATCATCTGCCGATTGCCAAACGGATGCGTTCAGCGGCTAGCCGGACTGAATTTGTCCGTCCAGTGAAATGGGTGGTGTTGCTCAAAGACCATGCAGTGCTTGAAGCCACAATTCAAGATACACCGTCTAGCAATCTCAGCTATGGTCATCGTTTCCATGCCCCTGAAGCGATTGTTTTAGCGCATGCCGATGAATATTTAGCCAAGTTAAAAGCCGCTTATGTGATTGCTGATTTTGCAGAACGTCAAGCGATCATTGATCAGCAAGTCAAAGCACTGGCTGATGAAGTCAATGCCATTGCCATTGTTCCTAGTGATCTACGTGATGAAGTCACTGCGTTGGTGGAATGGCCTGTTGCCCTTCGTGCTCGTTTTGAAGAACGCTTTTTAGCTGTGCCGCAAGAAGCTTTGATTACCACCATGCAGGACAATCAAAAATATTTCTGCTTGGTCAATAGCGAACATAAATTACAACCGTACTTCATTACCGTATCCAATATTGAGTCAAAAGATCCGATTCAAATTATTGAAGGCAATGAGAAAGTGGTTCGTCCACGTTTGTCTGACGCTGAATTCTTTTTCTTACAAGATCAAAAACAACCGCTGGCCTCACGTAAAGAAAAATTGGCCAACATGGTGTTCCAAGCACAATTGGGTACGCTGTGGGATAAATCACAACGTATTGCTAAGTTGGCTGTGGCATTAAGTGCAATCACTGGTGCAACTGCACAAGATGCTGAAAAAGCAGCACTGCTTGCAAAATGTGACTTAACCTCTGAATTGGTCGGTGAATTTCCAGAACTTCAAGGTATTGCAGGCACGTATTATGCCCGCATTGAAGGCGAAAATGATGAAGTGGCCAACGCACTGGGTGAACAATATTTACCAAAGTTTGCTGGTGATGTACTGCCTAAAACCAAAACTGGTACCACCGTTGCCCTTGCCGATCGTTTAGATACCTTGACCGGTATTTTTGGTATTGGCCAAGCACCGACCGGTTCTAAAGATCCGTTTGCGCTGCGCCGTTCTGCCATTGGTATTTTACGTTTGGTGACGGAGAATAATCTGGATGTTTCAATTGAAGATTTAATCCAGCTTGCCTTAAATGCCTACGGCGATGTGGTAACAGATCATGCCAAAACTTTAGCGGATGCAGTCAATTTCCTTGAAGGTCGTTACCGCGCTAAATATGAAGACCAAGGTGTGGCGGTAGATGTCATTCAAGCGGTACAAGCCTTGTCGCCAAAATCTCCACTTGATTTTGATAAGCGCGTGACTGCGGTGAATCACTTCCGTGCCTTGCCTGAAGCGGCAGCACTGGCTGCTGCCAATAAGCGTGTGGCGAATATTTTAGCCAAAGAAGCTGCACCGACAGGAACGATCGTTGAAGCAAGCTTAGTGGAAGATGCTGAAAAAGCATTATTTGCTGAACTGGCTAAAATCACGCCTGTGGTTCAACCGCTGCTTGATGCGAAAAACTATACAGAGGCGTTGTCGATGCTGGCTGCATTACGTGCACCCATTGATGCGTTCTTTGAAAATGTGATGGTTATGGCAGAGGATGCGGAATTAAAAGCCAACCGTTTACGCTTACTTGCGCAATTGCGTGGTTTGTTTATTAGTGTTGCAGATATTTCGGTGTTGCAGCATTAAGTCTTAAATAATTGTAAATTAAGCAAAACCCTGCTAGAAATAGTGGGGTTTTTTATTAGAAACGAATATGAAAAAAATTAATAAATCTTGTTTAATATGCTGTTCAAATGAAATAAGTCTTCGCCAAGCTATTAAAAATTTACACTTTATATTGAACTCAATAGATGTATAGAATGATATTTCGGTCTGGTCGAGAACTGTGATTTCTCTTTAGATAAAAAGTTTTTAGATATTATTAAAGCCAACTATCTTTTAACTTATTCGCCTTTAATGCAATGAGGCTTGCTTGATGAAGAAAATCTATTTAAGGCAGTTGAAAGCTATTTCATAGAAAAATAGTTAAGCTGTAAAACTATAGTCAATCACTCTTCAATTCCATATACTCAAAGTCAACAATAGCCAAACAGAATGGATACTATGAAACTTAAAACACTTCTTCTTTCAGCATTGACCTGCCTTTCTATCTCTGCATGTACCTCTGCACCTAAAATCCCACAAATTCAGGCCGGGGTATTACAAGAGGTAAAAAATCTAGAGGTCTATCCAGATACTACAGAAAATAAAGCACGTCTGACCAAATTTACCGATAAATGCGTGATTGAATTTACCGGCAAACTGGCTTCAGGAAAATCTGTTGAACAATGGTCATTTAAGGGTCTAACCCTTATTTCTGGCGGTGCAGTGACCTTTGCACGAGACGGCAGCAGCCAAGCCACTAAATTTGATTTATACGATGCCAATGTACAAAAAAACTTCTTGATGCTACGTAGCTATTTTGCCAAAGATGCCTTAGCACAATGTGACTAAGACCTTTGATCTCATTGGAAAAGCCCGCTTTTTTTATAAATATGCGGGCTTTTTTATACGCTCATTCACAGTGTAGGAGTAAATGTATAAGCGTGTTGTAAGGCTGTATCAATTTCAGCATATTTTGCTTGAAGTGCTGCATTCACGCTTACAATCAAACCAGAACATTGATGCTTCATTAGCGATGGTAAAAAGGAATAATATTCAGATGAAAATGATAAAAACAGCTCTATTCAGCACTGTGCTTTTAACCTCGACAGGTCTTTTTATCCAAAGTGCATTCGCCACAGAAACCACGCCTGCAACACACATAGCACCAGCTTATGGCGATAATCCCAACATTTTTAAAGTACTACGTTATAAAGCACAAGCAGCAGCGCACAATACGGCGGAAATTGTCGATCAAGCGGCGCAAAAAGGTGTCGCAAAGGTACAACCGAAAGTCGCTACGGCATGGCAAGAAAGTAAAGAGTTTGCCAGTGAAACTTCAGTGATAGCCAAAGAAAAGTCACAACAAGCCGCAGCCACAGTCAACCAAAAAATCAATCAAACCAAAGAGGGTTTAGTCGGTAGTCCGAATCAGCCCCCTGCTCCTATTGAGTCGCGTCCTTTAAGTCAGTCATCGAGCGACTTTCGTGCGCCCACTCCCCCACAAGCCCCTGCAAATCAACTGCCAGCTGCACAGCCACCCACCAGTATCGATTTATAGTTTGTAAGCTGTGGCTTGAACAGCTTGTCTACTGCGCGTTTAATTGACCTGTCGAATTGGCTTGCCTGCCTGAAAGGCCATCACATTTTCAAGCAGTTGTTGGAGCATCCGTTGACGAGAATCACGACTGCCCCAAGCGCTGTGCGGAGTAATAATTAAATTTGGAATATCAGCACTCAACAACACATTGCCATTTTTAGGGGGTTCAACGGTCAGCACATCGGTTGCTGCACCGGCAATCATGCCTTGGCGTAGTGCCGTTGCCAGTGCTTGCTCATTCACCAAACCGCCACGGGCGCAGTTAATTAAAAATGCACTATTTTTCATTAAAGCCAATTCTTGTTCAGCGATTAAATCTTGCGTCTGTTCCGTTAAAGGACAGTGCAAAGTTAAGAAATCTACTTGTGGTAATAAATCAGCCAAAGCTATACGACTTGCATCCACACTCGGTCGATGCGGTAAAGCCGCAATCAGTACCTGCATACCAAAAGCTTGCGCCAACTTAGCCACGGCTTTACCCAGTTCGCCATAACCAATAATGCCCAAGGTTTTACCGCTTAAATCGACAATGGGAAAATCTAGCAAACAAAATTGTGTAGCAGTATTCCAGTTGCCTTGGCGCACGGCTTGATCATATTGCATCAGTGAGGTGGCCAAGGCCAACATTAAAGCCAAAGTATGCTGTGCCACCGAAGATGTACCATAGCCCTGACAATTACACACCACGATGCCCTGTTGGCGCGCTTGCTCTAAATCAATATTATTGGTGCCGGTGGCTGAGATTAAAATGAGTTTTAATTTTGCGCAGTGCTGCATGATCGCCGCATCAATGACGACCTTATTGCTGATAATCACATCGGCGTCGCGTACACGCGCCAGTACTTCACTGGCGTCGGTACTGGCAAAAAGTTGTAATTCAGTAAATGCGCTACTTAATGCGCTGGTATCTAAATCGTTTTGATCGAGTGAGGCATAATCGAGAAATACAGCTTTCATGACAGGCAATCCTTGGCTTATTTAAAGCTAGCATAACCAATACGTGAGCGTTTTTCACAGCTTAATCTGTAGATTATCACCGGTGCATGCCGTTAAAATAAATCAACCCACTATAAAGTGGGTTCGCGTACATATTGCCGCATAGACTTTCGAATTTGATAGAGCACATACAGCGTTAGCATCATCACCAACAGCAGTCCACTGCCCATCACCCAATAACGCATCTCTAAAGCTGAACCAAAGCGAAGTATCAGAACCAGCATAAACATGACGATTAAACTCCACAGCATCGGCATCACATTACTTTTCATTCTGCGCACCTTTTCTTTTTATTTTCCAATAGTTAGCCTAAAATTCAGACTATCTCTTGATGTTAGCGCAAATAAAATATAAAGCAAGTGTACAAAAAATAAACGCCCTTTCACTCAAGAAAAAACCGCACTTGCCCAGCACAGTTGTAGTTTAACGCTGTTCAGATTGAGCAGTAAATTGTGCCGTTTCTGAGCTGTCTTCAATAAAATCATGGCCACCATTTTCATGGTTGCTTAAGTTAAATTGCTTATAACTGAGCAAATAAAACTGCTCATATTTTTTAATCACAATCGGATGCATACCGGTGCTTAAAGGCTGTTGTGGTTTAAATAACTTCATCATATATCGATCATTCATCGCCACCACATACGGCTCATCATTTAAATGAATCTGCAATAGACCGCTGTCTTTGGCGAAAATTGGAATCAAAAATTTATGATTTAAGGCAATTGCGCTGCCGCTATAACTTTCAATTTTTTGGCTAATCAGATTAAAAACCAAAGCATGACCAAAATAGTCCATCAACAGACTGCGGTTTTGCTGTGCCGGCAGATTGAACTGAATGCCCAGTTTCAGTAAATCCTGCTCACGGACTTGCTGACTGCTGAGCAATTCACGCAGCAGGTTTTGCTTTAATTTCGCATCAAAGAACTGCTGATCGAGTTGTAAATCATTATTTTTGAAGATATTGACCAACGCCTGTCGATGGTGCGGCAAAGCACTTTCAATCACTTTACGATAATAAAATTTACTACGCTTTTTAACCTGTCGAATTTTTTGATAAAAATAAGGCGCATCAAATTGGCGCACCAACAAATCATGCAACAACGCTGAACTGGCCAACACCGCAATGGCATCATGACCGGTAAACGGGAGCGTTAACGTCTGAATTTTAGGCAGCACCTGCTGTAGTTTTACATAGTGCACCCGATCTTCTGCGCAATAAGGATCATAGATCACGATATATTCACGTTCGAGCGCAACATCGTGCGGCTGAATCTGCATATTGGCATTTAATTCTGCATTAAAAAACATGTTATAGCGTGAATCAGTTACCTCATCCGGATTGATCGAATATTGCGGTACCAGTGCCACGACACGTTTTAGATCCAATAGATTGGCATACTTGATGGCTGCATAGCCGCCCATTGAACCGCCATAGCCAATACGGATTTTAAACGGCGCAATTACACTTTCAATCGCTGCAAACATGGCATGTAGCGAATGCTCTGGAAACCACGATTTCTGCTTTGGCATAATACCAATCACATTAAAATCATATTTATGCAATGATTTTTCTGCATTGATGGACAGCCCTTTGGCACGGGTAATTAAATCGCCAAAAGAAAAAATCAGTTCATCCGATGAACCTTGTAAAAATATCACCCGAATTTGTTCGTCTTCAAAAATAATGTGTTTATTCATTGCCACACCGAAGCAAATCGGTCCTTATTTTTACGGTCAATAAAACAAATAGACAGCTTATCTATTTACCAAAAGCGAGTATGTTATTTTATAGATGCTCAGAATATTAAGAAGCACAAAATATGACACAATCACTCCATCTTGCCGCACAAACTGGTTTTAGTTCAGCTGCTGAGCTGTATCAATCTGTTCGTCCCAGTTACCCGCCGCAAGTAATTGATTGGCTACGTCAGCAATTGCAACTCAGTGAGCGCTCACAAGTTATTGATTTAGGCGCAGGAACAGGTAAATTTTTGCCCTATTTACAGGCCATCACTGAGCATATTTTGGCGATTGAGCCGATTGAAGCCATGCTGGCGCAGCTCCATCAAGCCTATCCGACGGTTAAAACCCTACAAGCCTGTAGTGATGCACTGCCTGTATCTCCACATTTTGCTGATGCGGTGATTTGCGCGCAAGCTTTTCATTGGTTTGCCAATATAGACAGCTTGGCGCAGATGCATCGTGTGCTTAAACCAAGTGGACATTTGGGTTTGATTTGGAATCAACGTGATACACAAGTCGATTGGGTGAAAGCATTGGATGATTTAATTCAGCCTTTAGAAGGCGATACGCCACGTTATCATACCCAGCAGTGGCAAAATGTTTTTCAACAGCAAAGCCTGTTTCAGTTAGAGAATGTGCAGACGTTTCCACAGCAGCATATCGGCACGGTGGAACAAGTGGTGTCGAAGCGACTCTTATCGACCAGTTTTATTGCTGCCTTGCCCAAAGCGCAACAGCAACAGTTAAAGATGCAATTTGAACAACTGGTTTTTGCTTACACGCAAAAGCAGCCGCAGGATGAAATTGCTTTTCCCTATATCACCATTGCCTATGATTTTAAAAAAATTAACTAAAAATAAAGGATATATGATGTTTAAACTGTCTGTTAAACCGTTGGCCAGTACTGTTTTAATCTGTTCAGCTGTGCTGCTCAGTGCCTGTAACAACAGTAAAGATAGCGCCGCTGAGCATGACAAGATTCAACCCGAAGATAAAATCATGCAAGAGCTGATTACCGAACCGGTAAAAGTATTTGAAAAAACCCCAGAGGATGTACGTGATATTGCGCTACTCAGCGATTTTGACCGCCGTTTTAGCCAAATGAGTGATGAGATGGAAGATGAGCTGAGCAAGATGAAAGCGGATGGCACCTTGACCGAGACTTTTTCTACCAGCCGTAAACGCGACAATATTCAGTCTGCGTTAAATATGCTCAAAGCCTTGGATTTAAAAACACAACAAGGACGTTATATTCAAGGCTTGATGGCCGAATACTGGCAAACGCAAGCTCAGCTTTATGATCAGCCAACAGAGTCAAAAACCAAACTGACTAAAGAATCTGACCCACGTTTACACGGTTTGGGTGAGTTTTTACATGCGCAAGAACAGCTTGAGCATTGGCAAGCGCAATATCCTCAAACTTCAGTAACACAAGCTCATCAGTCCGCCTCATAATCGCTTATGGCGGAAGGCTTTTATAAATAGATCAACTGCTGGCTTATGGTCGCTCATCATATTGCGCTAAGCCATCACAAATATTATCCCACTCCGCTTTATAGGCGACAAAAATATGCTTTGTCGGTTTTTGCTGTAGCGGGGTGTCTAAAGTGCCAATTCTTAAGCGATACAGCTCGGGTGTGTCGCTTTTAATACTGATAATGGGTGAACCACAGTCCGCACAAAAACAGCGCTGCGCGGTGGCAGTCGATTGGAATTTTTTCAGTAAATGTGCGCCTTGCAGAATTTTAAAATCCGCTTTTTGAATGAGCGCATTGGTGGCAAAAGCTGTACCATTGGCTTTACGGCAGCGCTGACAATGACATTGTAGTAGCTCGCCAATTTCTCCTTGGACTTCATAGCGTAAACCGCCACACAAACAACTGCCGCTATATCGCTTTTCTTCAGACATCTGCGCTGCTTCTTTGATAAAGATTGGCTTTTCAAGCTAGCATATTTCTGATCACTGCTGCAAATCTAACCTGTTGTTCAGGTTAAATAGCGGTGTACGCCTTCACCTGCGGCACGTCCCGTGGCAAAACAAGCGGTGAGTAAATAGCCGCCAGTCGGTGCATCCCAATCTAACATTTCACCGCAGCAAAATACCTGTGGATTGGAATTTAATTGCAGCTGCGCAGATAAAACCTCACGCTTAACCCCGCCTGCACAGCTAATGGCTTCTTCAATCGGCCGAAAGCTGTCTAACGTAATGGTTAAATCTTTAATCTGCTGCGCCAAGGCTTGTGGCTGATCCCATAAGGTTTTAGCCACCAACTCACGAATCAAACTGGCTTTGGCCGGATCTAAACCGGCTTTACGCCATACATTGCTTAACGACTGCTTTTTACTGGGCTGTAATTTTTGTGCAAGCTGCGCCACACTGACATCTGGCAGCAAATCCAAATGCAGCTGCATACGTTGTCCAGCATGCGCTTGTGCGCGTAAGGCTCGCCCCTGCTTATACACCAAACCACTTTCTAAACCATAATGGGTAATGACAATATCACCCGATGTTTTGGCTTGATCAATCACCCATGCTTCAACCCGCTTTAACGGTTGCCCAAACACTGGTTGCATAAACGTCGACCAAACCCGCTGTACGCCTGCATTACTGGCCTCGAAAGCAGTGATTTCATCTTGCGCCAACCAGCGTTGCCATGCGCCATCACTGCCAAGCTGCGACCATGACACCGTACCACATGCCAGCACAATGGCATCAAATGGCTGTTCACTCAGCTGAGCATCAAGTAAGTTTTTGACTTGCAGCCTGTTGCCGTTTAAGGCCAAACATTGATGGCGATAATGAAACTGTACCTTCTGATTGAGTAAGCGCTTTAGCCATGCGCGTAATAACGGTGCAGCTTTCATCTCTAGCGGAAAGATGCGACCAGATGAACCCGTATAAGATTCAATCCCTAAACCGCTCATCCACTGTTGAATCCAATTGGCATCATATTGCTTGATCCACGGCGCAAGCCACTCGACTTGATCATAACGCTGGATAAACTGCTCAATCGGTTCGGCATGGGAAATATTTAAACCGGTTTTACCGGCCATCAAAAATTTACGTGCAGCCGAAGGCTTTTGTTCATAGACATGTACGTCATAGTTATATTGGCTTAAAACTTCCGCAGCCATCAGTCCAGCAGGACCTGCGCCAATAATGGCGATACGCTTTTTCATACGCGACTCATGGTGCTGTTTTCGCATCAGCAGGAGCATTGGCGGTGACTGCAATTTTTTGCCCTTGTAGCGGCATAAAATCGTCAAATCGTGTGCAATAACCTTCGGGTTTGGTGATGATCAGTTGCTGACACAACTCGCCACGTTCTAAGTATTTAATCTCAAAATGAGTCCGCGCAGAAGTCGAGTCAATCACTTGTCTAACAAAAGGCAATTTCCACACATTGATTAATTGCTGTTCGGCTTCTGCAATATAGTCTGCAATATTACTGGCCAAAGTCACACTGCCACCGACTTGCAAACGTGACAATAAAAATTCGAAAAACGGCATATTTAACCAACGCTGCGCTGGATTATGCGGCTCTGGATTGGGATATAAAACAAAGAAGTGCTGCACTTGTGCAGGCAACAGTGCATGCACAATCCACGGCATCGCATCGGCATGAATCAGCTGTAAATTACTTTGTTTTTCGATGGCATGTTGTTTTTGCATGGCCAAATATTTTTCGCGCGTCCGCTCAATAGCGATTAAGTTTTTTTCCGGTTGCTGTGTAGCAAAAAGTAAGGCATGTTTACCTTTACCCGCGCCAATCTCCACACAAATGGGATCTGGGCGAATCATTTGAAAATCACGAGGCGCCTGCATACGCTGTGCTTGAAATTGACGAATTGGCATAATCAGATCAAACTAACAAAAATCGGCCTAAGTCTAGCAAGAGCGACTGGCTTTGCCTAATCGAATCAGCATTTTTATCTGGAGCATAACATGCCGCGTACTTTTCCTTGCCCGCGTTGTGGCCAACCGTCTACTTGGGAAGACAACGACTTTCGGCCTTTTTGTTCTGAGCGCTGTAAAATGATTGATCTGGGCGCATGGGCCAGTGATCAATATAAATTGCCCACCCAAGGTGCACCACAAGCAGACAATTCAGAAGAATAAAGCTGAGCGCAGCAACTGCGCTTAAAATGTGTAGAAATCAAGGAGAGCAAAGTACACAGGGCTACCAAAAACCTTCACAAACAAGCCTAAAGATGCCAAATACATAAACATGCGCCACATAAGTTAACAGTTGCACTATCACGTTAATATTACTGTTCCAAAGTGAAAATAACCTCACTCGAAGAGCAAAAATATGCGTTATATCATCTTAAAAATTATCTTGATTGCAGCCAGTGTGTTAACTGTTATTTGCTTGGGTTTTGGCGTTTTACAACACGATTTATTGTTCGTCGGTATCGGCATATTGTTGGCATTTATGACGGGCTTAATTTATTTACAAAGTCGCCAAATGCATAACAATCCCTTCTTAAAATAAAAAAGATCAGCAGCTGCTGATCTTTTTTATGTCAATCATTTAACCAGCTTTACTGGCCACAAACGGATTATGTTGCTTTTCAAAACCAATGGTACTAATAGGACCATGACCTGAGATAAATTGTGTCTCATCCGGTAAAGTAAAACATTCGCGCTGAATTGAATTCAAAAGTTGTTGATGGTTACCGCGTGGAAAATCTGTGCGCCCAATTGAGCCTTTAAACAGCACATCACCTGTCCAGAGTAAGCCATAATTTTTATTATAAAACATCACATGACCGGGCGTATGTCCGGGTGCAAAACGAACTTCAAATTGCTCTTGCCCGAGTTTTAAGATCTCACCGCCTTCTAACCATTGGTTCACGTCAACCTTTTCCGGAATAGGGAAACCATAGCGCTGCGACACCTCTTGCAGCATATCTAGCCAAAAGGCATCCTCTTTATGCGGGCCAATCACCGGCACATGCCAAATTTTACTCAAAGCGCCCACTGCACCAGCATGATCTAAATGACCATGGGTTAACCATAAGGCTTTGACAGTTAAACCCAGCGCATCTACTTCAGCTTTTAATTTTTCTGCATCACCGCCAGCATCAATTAAAATCGCCTCTTTGCTGTCACTATCCCAAACAATAGAACAATTTTGCGCAAATGCGGTAACCGGTACAATTTTAACTTGCAACATATCAGCAAAACCTCGATTAAATTAGTGAGCAAAAGTCGCGCTTAATGCCTCAAGATTAGCTTGAAGTAAGCTGCTGAGCAATGTGATATGCGCAGGATTGGCATTTAAGGCCGGAATATAAGCATAGTCTTGTCCACCTGCCGCTTTAAAGGTTTCAGCATTTTCAATCGCCAATTCTTCTAAGGTTTCCAAACAATCGGCGGAAAAAGCGGGACTCATAATCTGTACTGATTTTACCCCTTGCTGACCCCATTCAGTTAATAGCTTATCGGTGTACGGTTTAATCCATTCTTGTTTACCAAAACGCGATTGGAAACTAATGGCCCATTGCTGCTCATTTAAGCCCAATTCTTGTGCCAATAATTTTGCCGTCATATGGCAACGCTCAGGATACGGATCGCCTTTATCGGCATACGGCTGTGGAATACCATGAAAGGACATCAATAGCTTGTCAGCCATGCCATGTTGGGCTTGATAGTCTTTTACACTTTGTGCTAAAGCCTGAATATAGAGGGGATGCTGATAGTAATCGCGAATAATGCTTAAGCCGGGTAAATTACGCTGCTTAGGAATCCATTTGGCAATCACATCATAAAGAGGTGCGGTAGAGGTCGCGGAATATTGTGGAAATAAAGGCAGCACAATAATCTGATCTTGCGGTGTCACCGTTAAATCTTGCAATAAAGCCTGTAGTCCCGGATTACCATAGCTCATGGCGGGTACAATCTTGAGTTCAAATTGCGGATATTGCGCCAGCAACTGCTCTTTTACTGCTGCAACCTGCTGCCACATAATTTCACGCATCGGCGAGTCATCACCCCACACCGATTGATAGGCATGCGCCACACGGTTCGGGCGAAAAGGCAAAATAAACAATCTTAAAATAATTTGCCACAGGGGTTTTGGAATTTCAATCACGCGCTGATCAGACAGAAATTGCTTTAAGAAACGACGAACCGCTGCCGGTGTGGGTTCATCCGGTGTGCCCAAATTGGCCAAAATAATGGTGACTTTTGTTTTCGGTGCAGAAAGCATGGAACCCTTTTCCAACATAAATAAACTGGGTTTACTGTACCAGTTTTCTTCGCGTTCTCTACATCAATTAATGCGGTACATTCGATTGAACAATCCGATGATTCTCTAAAGGCTTGCTGGCCAAAAGTTTTTGACCTTTGGCGGTCAATTGCCACAGCATGCGCTGGCGATCATCACGACCGGATTGTGCGATCCAGTCATTTTGGCGCATTTGCATTTTGATGCTGTGTAGGGCACGAATATTAATTTGTGCGCGCGCGACGGCATGCGCACGCGGCATCTCTAAACGTGCATCTTCTAATCCGTTGGTGTTTAAATATTCATTGATACATTTAGAAAAATATTCTTCGGGTGTGGGATTCACAAAGACGCTGCCTAAAATATTCAGCAGTTGCATCCAAGTGAGCTTCTTTTGTACTTTCAGCTCTTTAAAATTGCCATCTTGATAGGCATGCATTCGATACTCAAAAGAAAATACCTCATGCATTAATACCTTGGGCAACGACAAGAACGGATCAACCTCGCGTTTGCCCACTTCCGTTTCCAGTTGTTCAATCTTGGCTTTTAGGCGATCGACTTCATCATGCAGCAATTGGGTGTTTTGTGGTCTGACCCAACCCGAGACGGGATAACGCTCTAACATGTGCGACATATTCAGTCGTACAGCCATTTCTAAATCCCGCATGGTGCGATAAGTAAAAATTTGATCGGCTTGTTGTTGTAAGACTTTACGGAACTCTAAAAACTTTTCCTGCAATTCTGGTTTTTCATCTTGTAAGGATAGATCGCGTGATAACGGATCTTCATGCATAAACACAATAATCGGTTTTTGTTTGGTAACAGCATAAATATATTCTAAGTGCATATAACTGACGCCAGACACCGATTGTTCGCCGTACTGACTGCCCAATAAAATCACCACGTAATCACAATCATCAATTTGACGACGTGCAAATGCAGTACTTAACGGCGTTCTTTGTTCTAATCCCCAAGAAAAGAAACCCATACCGACTAAAGTTTGCGACAACACAATACGCTCTGGCTGCATTTCACGGCCCGAGGTCGAAATAAAAACCTGATAACGCTTATCCAGCATTGGTCATCCTCTTTCCATTACACACTATCTCAACTGACACAAAGTTCATCAGTCCTCGATAATCCGACACCCCAATCTAAAAATTTAAATTTTGCGCTCTTTTTCAAAAGATTAGTCACGTTTTGTCACACATTCAAGAGCAATATTATGAATATCCCAAGTTAAATCTTGTTCAATCAGGTACTGCAACACAGTTTTTAAATTTTCTGCATTATTGCCACTCACGTAACATTCAATACGTACACTATTCTTTTGTTCCTGCTCAAATAATAACTCATTTTTAATTAAAATTCGGGCTGTTTGTCGCGCAACTGGTACTCCAGAGTCAATTAATGTCAGTTTATGCCCAAAAATAGTGTGAATTGCAGCTTTTAAAAAAGGATAATGGGTACAGCCTAAGACCAAATAATCAGCGCCTTGATCCACCACGGGTTGTAAAATTTCTTTTAACGTGGCTAAACAGGCAGGGCTCATTTGTAGCCCCTGCTCAACAAAAGGCACCAAGGCCAAAGATGTGACGGGAATAACAGTGACTTGCGCCGGTAATGCAAAACGCTGCATCACCTCTTGAATGAGTTTGCCGCGAAACGTGGCCGGCGTAGCCAGAATTGCCACGGTCTTAGATTGGGTTTGCAGCACCGCAGGCTTTAATGCCGGAACCAAACCAATAATAGGAAAATCTTCACCATAATAATCACGTAAATAATCTAAACTAAAAGCCGAAGCGGTATTACAGGCCACCACCGCAACTTTACAGCCTTGACGATATAACCATTCAATGGCTTGGGCGGTCAGCTGACGAATATCTTGGTCTTCACGCGGGCCATAGGGCACATGTGCCGTATCGGCGTAGTACACAATGCGCTCTTTGGGTAAATGTCGGGCAATTTCCTGCGCCACTGACAAGCCGCCGATGCCAGAATCAAAAATCCCAATCGGCGCGTTGGCTTGGGCTTTAGGTCGTGGATTGGTTAAAGGATCAAGGGGAGCAATGGCAGTCATAGCAGCACTTTCAGCGAGTCGAAAATGGGAAGAATAAAGCTTAAACCTCAACTGCCCAATTGCAAGTGAAAATCACCACTTTGCAGTGTTAACACACTCTCACCTTCGGCATTTTCCTGCAACTGTCCCATTTCCACCAAATGCAAAAAAGCGGCACGTTGGATTAAGGCATTGATGCCAAAACGCACATGCACATAAGGACGGGACTCACCCTGATATTCACGCATAAAAATAGCATGTTCTGCATCGACAATTATCAGATCCTGCGTGGTGGTGGTCAGTTGTAAATAATGCTGATCTTGGATAATCACTTGATCGACTTGATTGACCAACAAAGGCTCATCTTCAACCTGTATTTCAATTTGCTCTACCGGCGTTTTTAAATAAAAAGTGTCATTTTCTTTCCACAAAACGCTTGAGAATAAATTGATTAACGATTGACGCTTAATGAGTTGACCTTCGTGCCACCACTCTCCGTTGGCTTTGACCTGTAAATCCATTATGCCGCAATGTTCTGGATGCCACTGTTCTAAAGGCGGTATTAACGTTTTGTGACCGGTCTGTGCACCCTTTACGTATTGTGCAATAGCCATTAACTTTTTATCATCGTCTATAGTGACATTTTTCGTCGGATCTGGTGAATTATTTTGATTTATCATATTCAATACCCTGCTGACGTAAAAATAATATGATTCAGCCAATTGGCGGGATCATGCTTTAAAACTATACTAGCCCACAATATCAAGGACACGATAATAAAATTGTGTCTGGGCATGAGGGCAGCACCGGGTCAAACACCACGGTTGCCACCTATTAATACTATGAGGAGTCCTACATGGAACACATCGAACGTGAATCGATGGAGTTTGACGTGGTTATCGTTGGTGCAGGCCCTGCTGGCCTTTCCGCGGCAATCAAAATCCGTCAACTTGCAATTGAAAACAATCTTCCAGATTTATCCGTTTGTGTCGTGGAAAAGGGCTCTGAAGTTGGTGCACACATTTTATCTGGTGCGGTGCTTGAACCACGTGCAATGCATGAACTCTTTCCCGATTGGAAAGAACAAGGCGCACCATTAAATGTCCCTGTCACACAAGATAAAACCTTTTTCTTGCTTTCCGATGAAAAATCACAAGAAGCGCCACATTGGATGGTGCCAAAAACCATGCACAATGATGGCAACTATGTGGTGTCATTGGGCAACGTGGTGCGCTGGTTAGGCACCAAAGCGGAAGAATTAGAAGTGTCTATCTTCCCTGGCTTTGCTGCCTCTGAAATTCTGTACCATGCTGATGGCGCGGTGAAAGGTATTCAAACTGGCGATATGGGCATCGGTAAAGATGGCCAACCGACGCATAACTTTGCACCGGGTTACGAGCTGCATGCCAAATACACCATTTTTGCTGAAGGTTGCCGTGGTCATTTAGGGAAACGCCTGATTGCGCAATACAACTTAGATCAAGACGCCGATCCGCAACACTACGGTATTGGCATTAAAGAATTATGGGAAATTGATCCAGCCAAGCATCAGCCAGGTTTGGTGATGCACGGTGCAGGTTGGCCGCTGACTGAAACCGGTTCTTCAGGCGGTTGGTGGTTATATCACGCTGAAAACAACCAAGTGACCATGGGGATGATTGTCGATTTATCGTATCAAAATCCACATATGTATCCGTTTATGGAAATGCAGCGCTGGAAAACCCATCCGCTGATTAAACAGTATTTAGAAGGCGGTAAACGCCTGTCTTATGGCGCACGCGCTGTGACCAAAGGTGGTTTTAACTCACTGCCGAAGTTTACCTTCCCCGGTGGTTCACTGATCGGTGATGATGCTGGCTTCTTAAACTTTGCCAAAATCAAAGGCTCACATACTGCCATGAAATCTGGCATGTTGTGCGGTGAAGCGGTGTTTGAAGCCATTGCTGCCGGTGTAGCAAAAGGTGGTGAATTGGCTGTGGGCCGTGTCACGGAAGGTGAAGATTTCTTTGCCAAAGAATTGACCGCCTATACCGATAAATTCAACAACAGCTGGCTGAAAGAAGAGTTATATAACTCACGTAACTTTGGCCCAGCCATGCACAAGTTTGGTCAATGGATGGGCGGTGCCTTTAACTTCATCGACCAAAACGTGTTTAAAGTTCCGTTTACCTTGCATGACTTGGTGACTGACTTTGGTGCATTAAAAACCGTCGATGCCGTTCACTTTAAGCCAACCTATCCAAAAGCGGATGGCAAGCTGATGTTTGACCGTTTATCGTCTGTATTTGTGTCGAATACTGTCCATGAAGAAAACCAGCCAGCACATTTAAAACTCACCGATCCATCTATTCCAGTCAATGTGAATTTACCGAAATGGGATGAACCGGCGCAGCGTTACTGCCCAGCGGGTGTGTATGAAATTATGGAAAATGATGATGGCTCAAAACGCTTCCAGATTAACGCGGCCAACTGTGTACACTGTAAGACCTGTGACATTAAAGATCCATCACAAAACATCACTTGGGTAACCCCTGAAGGTGGTGGCGGTCCAAATTATCCAAATATGTAATTTGAGCCATAAAAAAATCCTCGCTTGTGCGGGGATTTTTTATAATTTCAGCTGCAAGCGTTTAACCTTTTTGCACTAAATAATGAAACTCTTTATGTCCAGCTTCGTCTAAATATTCTTCTTGTAACAGCAATTCATGGCCCAAATGCATGCAAAACTTGGGTATATCCCAAGAGGTAGAATTGTCGGTGGCAAACACTTCCACCACCTCACCTGATTTTGATTTGCGAATCGCTTGATGCAACATCATCACCGGTTCCGGACAACGTAGTCCACGGGTATTTAACTGAAGAGTAGGCGTAACAAGCAGTTCAGACATCGGGCAACTCGGTATTAAAAAATCCTGCCTATTTTAACATAAAGTGAAATGACATCTTTTTCTTTTACTTAACGGCATAAAATGTGTAGCAATTTAGGCACAAATGAGCGCTATTTTAGAGATAGACATCTATATTTTCTAAGGTATGATAAAATTCGTTTTTTTAGATAATAAGTGTCTTCAGGAAAGATCATGCAAGAGGAATCAGGCCCGTCGTGGGGCATGCGCGGCTTACGCAAATGGTTAAGCACAGCACCCGAGACTCGCGACGAGCTGCTAAAATTAGTACAAGATTCACGTCGTTTTTTAGAACCCGATACTGTTGCCATGCTTGAAGGGGTACTTGACCTTCCGGCCACCAAAGTGCGCGAGGTAATGACCCCGCGAACATCCATGATCAGCTTACAAGAAGATGATCAATTACTCGATATTTTACATACTTTGGTCGAGTCTGCGCATTCGCGCTTCCCTGTCTTTTCATCCGATCAGCCGGATAACGTGGTCGGTATTTTGCTGGCCAAGGATTTACTGCCGTATTTAACTGAACCGACCAATAAAGTCGATATTCGTGCGTTGATGCGTCAGCCGATTTTTGTGCCGGAAAGTGCGCGCTCCGATCAGGTTCTGCGCATGTTAAAAAACACCCAAACCCATATTGCTGTGGTGATTGATGAATATGGCACCACCTCTGGCGTGGTGACATTAGAAGATATTTTAGAAGAAATTGTCGGTGAAATTGAAGATGAACATGATACTGCCGATGAAGAAGCGCAGTTCATTATTCCGGACAGTGAAGCCCAAACCCCAAATACGTGGTTGGTACAGGCACTTACCCCAATTGAATACTTTAACAGTATCTTAAATGCTGAATTTTCTGACGATGAAGTAGAAACCGTTGGCGGTTTATTGCTACAAGAAATGGGTTTGGTCAGTGATTTACAAGGGCAAGTGATTGAACTTGAGAATTGGCAATTCACTATTATCGAGGCCGATGCACGCAGTATTCATCTGATTCGAGCTGTGCAGAAATGAGAACTTATTTTAATAAGCTGCTTGCGTCTCATGAGCCACAAAAACAACTGCCATTTATCTATCCATTTTTAATTTCGTTATTTTCCGGTGCCATATTTAGTTTTGCCTTGGCACCGTATCATTATTGGTGGCTGGCAATATTGTCACCGGCTTTATTGTATGCCTGCCTGCGTCAACGCTCAGCACGCCAAGCCTTTTTTATCGGTTGGGCTTATGGCTTTGGTTTATGGGTTGTCGGGGCATTTTGGCTCTATACCTCAATTCATGTCTATGGCGACACCAATGCCGTTTTAAGTGTCTTGATGATTGTGGCCATGGCCTTGTTAATGGGTTTATTTAGTGCCTTACAAACATGGCTCTATCGCCGATTTTTCCCTGAAACGCCATTGACCTTTGCTCCGCTGTGGGTATTTTTTGAATGGGCAAAAACTTGGGTCTTTACCGGATTTCCATGGTTATTTGTCGGTTACGCCTTTACCGAACGCTTACTGGATAACTATGCACCGTTGTTTGGGATTTTTGGCGTCTCATTTGTGGCGATTATACTGGCCTGTGCGCTGGTTGAAATTTTAAATAAACGCCTGTTCTGGCTGGTGCCTGCAGCAGTACTGCTGATTGGTGCATGGGCGGCATCTTATCTTAACTTTGTTGAAGCCAAAGATGAAAAGCCCCTGTCTGTGTCATTAATCCAAGGCAATATTCCGCAAGACTTAAAATGGCTGACCGAATATCAAGTTAAGACCTTATTGATTTATGCCAATTTAAGCCGTACTGAATGGGGCCGTGATTTAATTGTTTGGCCAGAATCCTCTATTCCAATGTTCCAAACCGATATTGAGCCATTTTTAGCCGCCATGAAAGCGCAGGCCGATAAAACCGGCACGGCATGGGTCACGGGTCTACCCTATTGGGATTTAGAACAATCAGCAATTGAACAGCATCCAGTCTATTACAACAGTATTATGGCTTTAGGCGATGAAGCCCATGGACGCTATAACAAGCAGCGTTTAGTACCCTTTGGCGAGTATATTCCGCTGTCTGGCTGGCTCAGTTGGGTGTTACCGGCCTTACAAAATGATCCTTCGATGAGCGGTTTTTCTCGTGGCTCACGTGAGCAACCGCCACTGGCCATTAAAAACCACCATTTGGGTGCCGCGATTTGCTATGAAGTGGCTTATCCAAACTTGACACGCCGTAATGCCAGTCAAAGTGATTATTTGGTGACGGTGTCGAATGATGCATGGTTTACCGGTACCGCAGGCCCTTGGCAACATTTACAAATGGTACAAATGCGTGCCAAAGAAAATGGCCGTTGGTTTATTCGGGCCACCAACACCGGTGTGACGGCCTTTATTGACCATCACGGGCATATTGTGAAACAAGCACCCACCGATCAAACCGCAGTACTGCGCGGCGAACTGCCTGCAATGCAAGGGCAAACCTTATATATGCGTTTGAGTGATTGGCCAATTTTAGCTTTTTCACTGCTGCTGTTGTTGTTGGGCTGGATATATCGACCGCGCACAGTGGATGTATCCTTTAAATCACGGCGTTAATAATGCTGTGTCATGCTTTTGCCCAGCAACCGCGATGACGTAGGATGCAACCTAAAAAAACCGAGTGCTCTGCCTCGGTTTTTTTCTTGTTATTGTTTAATTAAATGACCAGATAACACAAAATGCTGGCTAAAAATAGCATCGGAACAGCACAATAAATTTTTAACAGTTGCACTTTAAAAGCTGAAATTTGTTGCAGATTAAATTGAAAGACGCTGACTTTTAAGGCTGAATAAAAACATAACACTGAAAATGTACCAAATAGACTGACGGCAAAAAAGCCCAGCATAATTTGACTGCTGCCTTGAGTGGCATGCCAGAGCGTTAACAGGCTCTGACTGATCGGCAGTAAAGTCAGAATAAAGACCACCGATTTCAGCATCGCCCAATGCAGTTGATAGATCTCATCATTGATAATCAGTGCTTTCATGGTCTTCTCCAGCAGGCAAAACAATGCCCTACAGCACAGTATGCAAATTTTTATCGCCTGCACTCAGCTATTTTAAAGAGCTGGCCCTGAATTGTTGTAACCATCGAATATGCGAATCATGTTGATCCTCAAGACGGAATTGCAAAAATTATATTAATTTATTTAAAATCATTATTTTATTGTGTTTTACCACAAGATCAAATTCCTGCACTGCATCTTAAACGCTACAACGCAGGGCAGGAATTCAGCAAGGCTTAAGGCTGATAAAAAATATCGGCATCGGTACCTTCACCGCCGTCTTTGCCATCGGCGCCAAAGGAATATAAGTCAAAAGGACGACCTTCGGCACCCGGAATAATATATTGAATATCATTGTCCCAACTGTCTTTTGGATAGCCACCTTTTACATAGCCGCCCTGCATCCAATTTTTTGCAGAAGCCGGTTGATTGATTAATGCATCCAAGCCACCATCTTGCATAGATGGATATTTGTTATTGTCCAATTTGTACTGATCTAACGCACCCGCCACACCTTTTAGAGTAATGGCCGTGGTATCGACTTTGGCTTTTTCACCACGGCCCATCACATTCGGTACAATCAATGCCGCCAAGACACCTAAAATCACAATCACCACCATCACTTCAATCAGGGTAAAACCGGACTGTGGGGCTTGATATCTTTTTCCTTGCATAACACGCTCTCGCAAAATTTTTATCTTTATAAAATGCTGTTAAATCATGTTGTTCATATTGACAATCGGCAGCATGACCGCAATTACAATCACCAACACAATACTGGCCATCACCACCAACATTAACGGTTCAAGCAGCGCCAGTAAAGTTGAAATTAAGGTGGTTACTTCACGGTCTTGCATGGTGGCCGCACGTTCGAGCATACGATCCAGCTCACCGGAGGCCTCACCACTTTTGATCATTTGTACCATCATCGGTGGGAAATAACCACAGCGCTCCAATTGGCTGGCCAAATTCCCCCCTTCGGTCACACGTTCCGCTGCCACGTTGACAGCATCACGAATCACCCAGTTGTTGCTTACCGCTGCGCCAATTTTAAGTGCATCGACCAAGGGTACACCGGACTGGGTTAAAATAGACAAGGTACTGGCAAAACGTGCTGCATTAATACCGCGCGACAATTTACCCAACAAGGGTAATTTTAACGTCATTCGGTCAAAAGCGTAATGCCCCGCCGTAGTGTTTAAAAAACGCCCCAACAATGCAAAGCCCAACACGCTAAATACCAATAAAAAAGGCCACGCCACACGAATAAATTCACTGGCTTTCATCAAGACTACCGTGATCCAAGGCAGCGCACCTTTACTTTGATCAAAGGTTTTAACGATGTCGGGCACCACATAGGTCATCAAGCCCATCACAATGGCAAACGACATCAGCATTAAGATAATCGGATAAATCATCGCGCCTTGCACTTTCTTTTGCATGGCAAAGCGGTTTTCGGTGTAATCTGCCAATTGATCGAGAATTAAATCAAGATGACCCGAGCGCTCACCGGCGGCAATGGTGGCAATATATAAATCAGGTAAACGGCCAGATTGCTGTAATGCACTGGCCAAAGAATGCCCTTCCATGACTTTGGAGCGCACGGACATCAATAAATTTTGTACATGGGCTTTTTCATTTTGTTTGCCTACCGCACGTAGCGCTTCTTCTAATGGAATTGCGGCGGCCACCAACACGGACAGTTGACGGGTAAACAAGGCCAGATCATAGGCCGTGATTTTCTTTTGCCACCATCCTTGGGCGTGTTGCTTATCTTTTTGCTCAACGGGATGGACCATGACCGGAACCAAGGCCTTGTCGCGGAGCTGTTGACGAATCTGACGGGCAGAATCCCCTTCTAACACGCCTTGTTGTTGCTTCCCTGAAGCATCAATGGCAGTAAATTGATATGCAGGCATTATGATGCTCTAGTTTTCTAAAATTTACTTCAGCGCTGTTGCGTCTGACCACTAAAATCATTCATATTCTTTACTATAAATGACGTGCTCACTTTAACATAACTCGATCTTGAGCACGACGAAATTTGATTAGGACACTTTGCCCTTTATTTATGCCAAATTCTAGCACCACTCCCCCCGATCTGTATCGTATTCGCGTAGCGGTCGCTGTGCATGTTTACGACTGTTTTGATTACACATTAACGGCCGAACAATATCAACAAGCCGAAGTTGGCGCACGTGTTGCGGTGTCTTTTGGGCGGCAAAATTTGATAGGGATTATTGTGGAAAAGCTGCCTTTCGATGCGCCTATCGATCCACGGTTTAAACTCAAAGCCATCACCGAATTGCTCGATGAACAGGCCATTTTAGATCAGACTATTCTCAACCTATTGACATGGTCAGCGCAGTATTACCAATTCCCAATGGGTGAAGTGTTTCAAAGTGCTTTACCCACTTTTTTACGCCAAGGCAAACCGTATAATTTATTGGCACGCATGTGGAAAGTCTTGGATTTAAAGGCTGAATCTAAAGTTAGCCGCTCAATCAAACAACAAGATGCCTATAAAATTCTGAAACTACATCCCAGTGGAACCACAGAAAACATCTTAAATTTGGCCGGCATAGAAACTGCGACGCTGAAAGCCTTAGAAAAAAAAGCCATTGTTGCCTGTGTGTTAGAGGATCAAGATTTCACTCCGCAAGCCATCAGTTTGGCGCAAATGCCACTAACAGCCAATGACGAACAAAAGCACGCCATTCAACAAGTGATTAAAAGCGCCAAAAAATATCAGGCTTTTTTACTCGATGGTTTAACCGGCAGTGGCAAAACGGAAGTGTATTTGCAAATCATGCAACACGTGTTGCAACAAGGCAAACAGGTCTTGGTGTTAGTGCCTGAAATTGGGCTGACTCCGCAAACCATCAGTCGTTTTCAATCGCGTTTTCACGGCAATATAGTGCTGCTGCATTCTGGTTTAAATGACTCGAAACGCTTACAAGCTTGGCAAGCGGCGCAAACCGGCAAAGCCTCGATTATTTTGGGTACCCGTTCGGCCATTTATACGCCGCTCCCCAATTTAGGCCTGATTGTGTTAGATGAAGAACATGATCTGTCCTTTAAACAACAAGAAGGCTTTCGCTATCATGCACGTGATGTGGCGCTGTACCGCGCACATCTTGCAGGTTGCCCGATTGTCTTGGGGACGGCCACGCCCAGTATTGAAAGCTATGCCTTGGTGCAAGCTGGGAAGATGACCCACTTACAACTCAATCAGCGTGCTGGAATTGCCGTGATGCCGAAAGTGCATTTGATTGATTTAAAAATTGCACAAAAACAAAATGGCATCAGTCAGCAGTTAATGGATGAAATTCAAAAACGCTTGGATAAAAAAGAACAAGTGTTGGTGTTTTTAAATCGCCGCGGCTATGCACCGGTGCTGATTTGCGAAAGCTGTGCGTGGCAAGCCAAATGTCCACATTGTGATGCCAATTTCACCGTGCATCGTGTGCCGTATCAGCACTTGCATTGTCATCACTGCGGCACCATTCATCGCATGCCAGAGCATTGCCCACAGTGCCAACATGCCGAACTAAAACCCATTGGGTTGGGTACGGCCAAAGTCGAAGAACGCTTACAGCAACTGTTCCCGAATTTTGAGGTGATTCGGGTCGATCGCGACTCTACCAGTCGGGTCGGCAGTTGGCAAAAAATTTATGACAAAATTCAAAAAAGTGAACCAATTATTTTACTCGGCACGCAAATGCTGGCCAAAGGACATCACTTTCCCTATGTAACCTTGGTGGCTATCTTAGATATTGACTCAGGTTTACTCAGTGTCGACTTTCGTGCCACAGAACGGACTGCGCAATTGATTGTGCAAGTCTCAGGCCGTGCAGGACGCGGTGAGCATAAAGGTGATGTGTATCTACAAACCTTACGCCCCGATCATCCCCTGTTGAATACCTTAATTCAGCAAGATTATCGACATTTTGCCCAACAAACTTTAAAAGAGCGTCAAGCCGCGCAGCTGCCACCCTTTCGTTATGCTGCACTGATTCGCTGTGAATCGAAAGACCAAGCCCAAAACCAAGCCTTTTTACAGCAACATGCGCAAGCCTTAAGAGAGATCTCAGAAAATTTGATTGATATTTGGGGGCCAATTCCTGCGCCAATGGAACGTAAAGCGGGACGTTATCAGGCACATATGGTGCTGTTGTCCACCGACCGTGCGCGGCTACACTTTTATCTGCGTGCATGGTGGCAAAATATGTTGCATCAAAAGCCCTCAACCATGAAACTGACCTTGGATATCGATCCTCAGGAACTCAGCTAACGTAAATTACCGCGTTGGCTTCAATTTTGACGATTAAAATAAATTTTAGGACCGGCTGATGTCGCAACTGTTACAAATCACCATTTTCTTGGGTGCCTCTTTGCTGTTGGTGCCACTGGCCAAACGTTTTGGTATTGCTACGGTACTCGGTTATTTGTTTACCGGCATTTTACTTGGCCCCAGCGTACTCAATATTGCCAGTGACTCCGCCGCCATCCAAGGACTGGCCGACTATGGCGTTATTTTATTAATGTTCATTATCGGTTTAGAGCTCAGACCGCAGCGCTTGTGGGAAATGCGTAAATCGATTTTTTTAATGGGCAGCTTACAGGTCGGCATGAGCGCGATGATTTTGGCCGTGTTGGCATTTTTGGTCTGGCAACAAGGCATTGCTGCGAGCTTCGTGATTGGCACGGCATTGGCCTTATCCTCTACCGCCTTTGTCTTACAATTGCTGGCGGAAAAACAACAGCTCAACACCACGTTTGGGCAACAATCCTTTGCCGTTTTACTGTTTCAAGATATCGCCGCGATTCCTTTATTGGCCATCATTCCAATCCTTGCCGGTACGCAGTCCAATCATCATGGTATGGCTTATTTCGCCGCCATTGTGGCGACCTTTAGCGGTCTGTTCCTGTTTAGTCGTTATATGATGCGACCCTTTTTTCGCTTTGTGGCCAAAAGTGGCGCGCATGAACTGATTACCGCAGTCGGCTTATTTATTGTCTTGGGTGTGGTCACACTGATGGATGTCTTGGGCATCAGCATGACTTTGGGGGCATTTTTAACCGGCGTGTTGTTGGCAGACTCTGAATTCCGGCATGAACTCGAAGCCAGTATTGCGCCGTTTAAAGGGTTGCTGCTGGGGCTATTTTTTATGACCGTCGGCATGACCACCTCTTTGTCGTTGTTGGTGGATAAGCCGGCGTTAATTATCGGCAGTGCGCTCATTTTAATGCTGGTCAAAAGTATGAGCTTAACCGCGATTGCGCGTTATTTAAAATACTCATGGCGCAACAGCTTAATGCTGGCTGTGTGTTTGGCACAAGGCGGAGAATTTGCCTTTGTGATTTTAAAAGTTGCTAGCAGTGAAAAAGTCATCACACAAGTTGTCTCGCAGCCATTGACCTTAATTGTGACTTTGTCTATGGTGCTGACCCCAATCGCCTATTGGCTGGTCAGCAGATGGATCATTCCATTAATTGATCCCGAGCAAGCGCCGGTTTATGACGAAATTCCGGACAGCCATAATCCCATGATTATTGCTGGCTTTGGCCGTTTTGGACAGACCATTGCACGGATTGCCCATTTACAGCATCAGCCGTTTACCGCAATTGACAGCAGTATTGATAAAGTCGATTTTGTGCGCAATTATGGCGGTACGCTATACTATGGCGATGTCACACAACCGGACATTTTACGTTCTGCGGGCATTGAACATGCCAAAGTTTTTATCTTGGCCATTGATGACATTGAAGATTGTATGAATGTGGCGCGGCATATTCGGCTGAATTATCCGTCGTTAAAACTGTTGGTTCGCGCACGTGACCGTTATCATGTGCATTTGCTGCGTGATTTAGGCGTGCAACATATTTGGCGTGAAAACTATTTATCCTCGTTAGGTATGGCCTATCGCGCCTTACGTGAACTGGACATTAGTGAAGCGGATGCCTATAAAAGCATTGAACTGTTTCGTGATTACGACGAAAAATTGTTGTTACAACAACAGCACGTCTATACCGATGAACAAAAAGTCTATGAGACCCACCGCAATGCATTGGCGGAACTGCAACACTTATTTGAAAGTGATGCGCAGATTCGTCAAGAACCCACCGGGGTCAATTTAAAACGCGGTTTAGAACAGCAACGCATTGATGTCACAAGAGATGAGCATAACTAGCTT
This sequence comes from Acinetobacter harbinensis, assembly GCF_000816495.1. Lineage (GTDB taxonomy): Bacteria > Pseudomonadota > Gammaproteobacteria > Pseudomonadales > Moraxellaceae > Acinetobacter > Acinetobacter harbinensis. The sequence continues at coordinate 714,262 of NZ_JXBK01000001.1, read as the reverse complement.
GTGTTTTACAATGTTGACACCATTAACACCGGCTATTGGAGAAATTTATGTCTGAATTACGTCAACGCTTTTACATTGAAGATTGCCCGATCCGTGGTGAAGTGGTGCATTTAGAAAAAGTGTTACAAACTATTCTTGCGCAGCGTGACTATCCGCAAGCCATTGAGGTTTTGTTGGGTGAAATGCTCAGTGCCACAGCATTATTGGCCAGTACATTGAAAATCAAAGGCCGGATTAGTCTGCAAATTCAAGCGGCAGGCACCTTCAAATGGGCGATGGCCGAATGTGATCATTTGGGCCAATTACGTGCCTCTGCAGATTACCAAGAAGATCCGCGCTTTGCCGAAGGCACAGACAGCAGCACGGTATTAAAAGCCTTGGTTAGTCCTGTGCTGTTTATTAATATTGAGCCGGAAGTGGGTGAACGCTATCAAGGTATTATTGCGCTCGAGCGTGATACCTTGGCGGGTTGCTTAATGCAGTATTATGATCTATCGGCACAAATCCCCACCAAAATTCGCTTGGCCAGTACAGCACAGCGCGCAGGTGGACTACTGATTCAATTGTTACCGCGTAACAGTGAAGAAGAACAGCAACGTGTCGATGAAGATCTATGGCCACGTCTGACGCTATTGACTGAAACCTTAAAAGCACAAGAATTGATTGAACTAGATGCCACCGAAATTCTCTATCGTTTGTATAACGAAGAAGAAGTTCGCTTACCTGAAGTTGAACTATTGTCATTTGGTTGTACGTGCTCTAAAGACCGCTGTGCTAATGCATTGATTCACATTGGTGCAGAGGCAGTACGTGAAACTTTAGAATTTCAAAATCCCATTACCATGGATTGTCAATTCTGTAGCACACGCTATACCTTTACCGCCGAAGAAGCCTTGGGTTTATTTGGTAAACATTTAAGTTAAGCCCATATCGTTTCAACAGAGCAGCCAGACGCTGCTCTTTTTTTGATTTTAAAAACATAATGTCGGATAAAAGCTCTCTAGCTGTTCGCGCTACTGTGTGCTTAAGCGGTTTGGCCTGAATCTGAGCAAGAATAAAGATAATTCGTCTTATTTTCAGCAGCTCTTGCCTGTTATTAAACAAACCCTGTTAACACTTAGTAACACAGAATTCAAATCAATCATCATAATTAATTATTTACGCCAATTGCTTGGCTTTTTAATCAGTTGATTTTGTAAGTGTTTGTCGTTATAAATTAGGCGTTTTACTCTAAAACTATAAAATATTTCATTTAAAGGGGAAATTAATGAAGAATTTATATCGCAGTTTATGTGCGGGAATCATTTTAGCCACACTTTCTTCATTCAGTTTTGCTGACAATGAAAATGATCCGTTGGTGGGAAAATGGAAGACCATTGACGATCGTACCGGTTATTCTCGCGCTGATGTTGAAGTCAGTAAAAAGCCTGATGGTACCTATGAGGGTGTGATTGTTGCCACGCGTAATATTCCGGGCTCAGAAAAAATTATCACCTGCACCAAATGTCCAGGCAACCTAAAAGACAAAGCATTTATTGGTCTGCCTTTTATTTGGGGCTTTAAACAAAATGCAGAAAATCCACACGAATTTGTTGATGGTCGTGTACTCGATCCAATTAGCGGCAAAGTTTATAAGGGCAAAGCGCGCCTGAGTTCAAGTGGTAGACATTTAAATCTGCGTGGTTATGTCGGTGTGTCCGTCATTGGACGTAGTGTCACATGGATTAAATATTGATATTATTCATGATTTTTTAAAGGCCCCAATTTTGGGGCCTTTTTTTCTGTCATGATTTGAAACAATAACCTACAGATCTACACTATTTCAATTCGATAAAAGACCTAGTATGGTGAATACATCGCCATTTTAGCTTCTAATTTTATGTCTAAAAATCATTATGAAGTTCTTGGCATCACACGTGATGCCACACCAGACCAAATCAAGAAAGCCTATCGAAAATTGGCTCGGAAATATCATCCCGACCTCAGCAAAGAAGCTGATGCAGAAGAACAAATGCAAGCCATTAATGTGGCCTATGAAACTTTAAGTAAAGCCGATAAAAAAACAGAATATGATTTTGAGTTGGATCATCCACAAGCCTTTTCGGGCGCGCATAGTGGTGCCGGAGGCTTTGACAGTAGTCAATTTCATCGTCAAGGCGCAGGTCAACAACAAGCCGATTTTAGTGGTTTTGAAGACCTGTTTGGCCGTTTTGGTTCAGGTTTTGGTGGCTCAGATTATCAATACCAACAGCAACATCGCCAAAACCAGCAGCAGCGTAGTTATCAAGGTGAAGACCAGCACGCCAGTATCGAAGTCGATATTGATGTGGCTTATCATGGCACCACACAGCAAATTACTTTACAAATTCCAACCTTAAATGCTTACGGCGAAGCAGAGGTTCAACGTAAGACCTTACAGGTTAAAATCCCCAAAGGCATGAAACAAGGCCAATCGATTCGCTTGTCTGGACAGGGCCAAAGCGGCATCAATGGCGGTAAAAATGGTGATCTGTATATTGAGATTCACTATAAAGATACCGAGCGTATTCGCGTTGAAGGGACCGATATTTATTACACCGTTCATATTGCCCCATGGGAAGCTGCACTGGGCCAAAGTATTGAGGTGGTCACGGTTGAAGGTAAAAAAGTTCAGGTTAATCTACCCAAAAACACTAAAACGGGGCAGCAACTGCGTTTAAAAAATCATGGTATTCCCAGCAAAACGCCGGGACATCTATTTTTGGTCTTAAACGTGGTTTATCCGCCGGCGCATACTGAACACGATCAACAGGCTTATCAAGCATTTGCAGATGCCTTTGCTGATTTTAAGCCGCGCAATGCTTAAGGAGAAAATCATGACCGTTATTCATTATCGTGAAATTATCTGTGATGGCTTTAATCATGGCGAAATTGTCGATGAGCATCATAGTTTTGATTTAAGACATTTTGCCGATGCCTGCGGGCAGAGCCCAGAATGGGTATTACAACTGCTGGAATACGATATTTTGCACACCCGTCCTGAAGAACGTATTCATCAATTTTTTGGTGATGATGTTTCTCGTGCGCGCCGTGCTTATCGTTTACAACGCGATTTTGATGCCAGCTTTTCAGCTGTGGCGATGATGCTGGACTTGATTGATGAAGTGCAACATTTACGCAAACAGGTCAAACATCTGGATTTTAAAGATGCTTAATTGCAGTTTGACTCACTCATCAGACTGACCTTAAACCACATGAAGGTTGTGTTTTCGCTCACCTTCAATTTTGTGAGAATAATGTAGGCTTATGAAAATTAAAGAATGTAATAAAAAAGTGAAGAAGATGTTTCCTGAACATCAAGAATTGATCCATCAACTGCGTCATGATGATCCACACTTTGCCAAACTATTTGAAAAGCATGAACAACTCGACAAAGAAATTGCCCAATTGGAGCTGAATCCTGTTCATTTAATCAATATCAATGATGACATTGAGTTAATGAAGCGTAAAAAACTAAAACTAAAAGATGAGATCTATCAGATCTTAAACAAAACCGTACCCTCGAGTGATTTAACCACATAAAAGTCTAAAGCCAAACGAATGGCTTTTAACGATCATTCATGCTGAAATACAGCCTTACACAGGTTTGGCTCTGATTGAGATCTAAAAAATCTCTGATAAGAAACTTGTGCCAGTAGAGGGCTTTATTTCAGCTTGGTGATCTTTTCCACTTCTTTTAACGTGTTTTTCACCGATTGCTTGAGCGGTTCAGAGTCTAAGAACCAAAACAGATTGATGCGCTGATCTTTGTGTTCTTGTGCCAACAAATCAATTACGCTTTTTTCACCACGCCCCACCAAATGGCGACGATAAAAATAATAGACCAATAAGCCGGTGGTCAGTAGCATCACCGCCAACATACTCCAAAAACCTGTCGGCGACTTCAAGCCCGGAATAAACTCAAAGTTCATGCCATAAATACCGGTTAGCAGGGTTAAAGGCGCAAAAATGGCCGTAATAATGGCCAAAATACGCATATTTTCATTGGTCTGATTGGCAATGGCAGAAAAGTGTAAATCCATGGCGGCACGAATTGAAGCGCGTAGTCGTGTGGTGTGTTTTTGGATGCGCTCTACGTGACTGACCAAGTCATCCATTCGCACCAAAACAATATCGCGGCGCTCGGCTTTCTTTTTTTGTTTTAAATGTGCGTAATCATCGACCGTTTCATCGCGTAATTCTTGTAGGGCATCAATTTGCTCTTCACATAAATTTTCCACTTGCTCAAACGACATGCTTTCTTGTAGCAACTGATTCCAACGGGTAAATCGTCGATGTCCTTGCAGCAGTTCTTGTTGCCAAAACTCTACGCGCCGCGTTAACGGTACGCGTAAATCTAAATAGCCATCGACAATACTGTTTAATAGCCTTAAGCATAAATCGAGTGGTGTCACAGGCACTTTGCGTAATTTATTTTGTTCTTGTGCCACACGCAAAAAATTAGTTTCAAAACGTGAAATATAATTTTCCATGGCTTTATTGCCTTGTTCACGCACGGTAATCAGCACTTGCGGGGTAAGAATAAAACTGATGGGCGTGGTGGCCAAACCAAAGACTTCTTCATGCTGTTCCAGCGCTTGTTCACCGGTTTGTATTTCATCATCCGGAGTAATCAATTTACGAAAGATCAGTAGATGATAATCTTCCATACTGTCAAAAGCGCATGGATGCTCGAGGTTTAAAATATCGCGCAAATGAAATTCATTGATGGCCAAATTGGCATGTAAGCACACTTTTTCTTGCCAAGCATCCACCTGATTCACCACATCTTCACGCGTGCAATCCAGCCAAATAAAATCATGCAGCATGTCTGCCTGTGGCTGTTTTTCTACAAAGGTATAGTGCTCTGTCGGATGACGATAAAAATAATAAACTTGCATGAAAATAATTCTCTATTCACAGTGCTGCGGGTTGTGCTGAATGACATAAAATTTGGCAGCCTAAGTCTGCTATTTTTTAAAAAATAAAGGCCGTGATGTATTTAGTTTTTAAAAAATAGCCGCGCTTAAAACTCTAATGTAACAAAAAGCCCGCATTACGCGGGCTTTTTGTGAGCACTTAAAGTCTTAAACTTGTTCGATATCTTTCATGGTCAATTTGATGCGACCACGGTTATCGACGTCAGCCACTTGGACTTTAATTTCCTGACCTTCTTTCAATACGTCTGCAACATTGGCAATACGTTCGTTAGAGATTTGAGAAATATGCAGTAAACCGTCTGTACCTGGCATGATATTAACAAATGCACCAAATTCAACAATACGGATCACTTTGCCCATATAGATTGTACCGGGTTCAATTTCAGCCGTCAGCGCTTGGATTTTAGCAACCGCAGCAGCTGCAGCCGCTTTAGTTTCACCAAATACGCGAACAGTACCGTTATCTTCAATATCAATCGCCGCTTTGGTTTCTTCAGTAATGGCGCGGATGGTTGCACCACCTTTACCAATTACGTCACGAATTTTATCCGGATTGATGTTGATGATTTGGAAAGTTGGCGCATGCATTGAAATTTCAGGACGAGCACGTGAAATCACTTGGTTCATGGCATTCAAGATATGCATACGACCTGCATAAGCTTGGTTTAATGCCGCTTCCATGATTTCTTCAGTGATGCCTTCAATCTTGATGTCCATTTGAAGTGCAGTAATACCATTGGCAGAACCGGCAACTTTAAAGTCCATATCACCTAAGTGGTCTTCATCACCTAAGATGTCAGACAGAACGGTGAAACGCTCGCCTTCTTTAACCAGACCCATGGCAATACCGGCAACTGGCGCTTTCAATGGAACACCTGCATCCATGAGGGATAATGACGCACCACACACAGAAGCCATTGAAGATGAACCGTTTGATTCAGTAATATCCGATACGATACGAATCACATACGGGAAGCGATCAGCCGGTGGAAGTACCGCTTGAACACCACGGCGCGCTAGACGACCGTGACCAATTTCACGACGTTTAGGACCAGACTCACGACCTGTTTCACCTACAGAGTATGCAGGGAAGTTGTAATGCAACATGAAGTTATCAGTTTTCGTACCTGACAAAGTATCAACCATCAAGGCATCACGTGTGTTACCCAAAGTTGTTGTCACCAACGCCTGAGTTTCACCACGAGTGAACAATGCAGAACCATGCGCACGGTTTAACACGCCCACTTGTACATCTAAGCCACGGACAGTTTTGCTATCACGACCATCAATACGTGGTTTACCTGACAAGATATTGTCACGTACAGTACGGTATTTTAGATCTTCAAAGAGTTCGTTTACTTCATCCGCAATGCCAGTTTCGTCATTTTCAGGCACGAATTGGGCAACAGCTTCAGCATAAAGTGCATCTAGCGCTGTATAGCGATCTTGTTTTACTGCAATGGTATAAGCATCTGAAACTTTGGCTTCAAAAGCAGTTTTTAACTGTGCAAGAAGCGCTTCATTTTTGCTTGGTGCAACCCAAGTTGACGGCGTTACGCCCACTGCTGCTGCAAATTCTTTAATCGCTTGAACCGCGATTTGCATTTCGTCATGACCGAAAAGTACTGCACCGAGCATTTGATCTTCTGAAAGCTCTTTCGCTTCAGATTCAACCATCAATACTGCAGAATCTGTACCGGCAACCACAAGGTCCAAATCACTTTCTTTTAATTGTTCATGGTTCGGGTTAAGAATATATTCGCCGTTGATCAGACCAACACGCGCACCGGCGATTGGACCACGGAAAGGCGTACCCGAAATTGCCATTGCTGCTGAAGTACCGAGCATTGCCGCAATGTCAGCATCCATGGTTTTATCAGATGAAATAACCGATGCAGTGACCTGAATTTCGTTGTAATAACCTTCTGGGAATAATGGACGAATTGGACGGTCAATAAGACGAGAAATTAAAGTTTCTGCTTCAGACTGACGACCTTCACGCTTACCATAACCACCCGGAATACGACCCGCAGCATATTGCTTTTCTTGGTAGTTGACGGTTAATGGGAAAAAGTCTTGACCCGCTTTGGCTGTAGGTTTAGCCACAATCGCCACAAGTACGGTTACGCCGCCCATGGTGATTACAACAGTATTGGCTTGACGCGCAACACGACCAGTTTCAAGTACAACTTGGTGTTGACCGTATTGGAATTCTTTACGAATAATATTAAACATCGACATGTATTTTTGTTTCCTGATTTTATTCTAGTGGAGACCCCTAAGGTTTGGCATTCACATTACCAAGTTGTAACTATAAATGACAAAGCTTAGAAGCCGACCTCACCAGATTTTTCAAAACACCAATTAAAGACGCAAAGAAGGAGCGAAACGTTCGCCCCTTCCCATGACTTAACCTAGGGCTAAGTAGACTTTCTTTTCCAGTCTGACAGCATTCAAGATGCAATCTTCCGAAAAATAAGTTTAATCGAATTAACGACGTAAACCTAAAGCAGCAATCAAAGCGCTGTAACGGCTGCTGTCTTTACCTTTAAGGTAATCAAGCAACTTACGACGTTGGTTAACCATACGGATTAAACCGCGACGGCTATGATGATCGTGTTTATGTTCTTTAAAGTGACTTTGCAAATCATTGATTTGTGCAGTCAATAAAGCAACTTGAACTTCTGGTGAACCAGTGTCGTTTTCAACACGAGCATATTTAGCAATGATCTCTGCGCGATCTGCGTTTGTTAAAGCCATTCGATTTCTCCGAGATGCTTAAAAAATTAGATATGATAGGAATCAACTAATTGCTTAATTGACTGCCGTGCATCACTACAGCAAGTGCACTATTTTAAGGGAAAACCCCGATGATTGCAAAAATAGAAACAGGTTTTCATCTTTTTAGCGCAATTGATTGACCATTGACGCTGTATATCGCTGTTTTTAAAATCATCACTGCGCACCTAGCTGCAGTATAGCGGCTAAAGCGCAGCAATTTTTTTTATTTAAAACTTATCTGTTTGATTCAGCCTTGATCATTTTCGCCTATCCGGCAGCATTATGTCTATTTCCCATAAAAAAAAGCCCAAGCGAGGCTTGGGCTTTTTG
>NZ_JXBK01000001.1:648834-706183 GCF_000816495.1 Acinetobacter harbinensis | reverse complement strand
GCTGTAGTTTCTTCTGTTTTGGTTATTGTTGTTTTATTTATAGTCGTAATATGCACGCTTGCCGCGTGTCTTGTGTTTAAAAGTCCCTGTATGACCTTATACGTCCCTATGTGGTAGATTTTGCCATAGACGGTTATGTAAAGAAGTCGGCTTTCTCGTATCTTCTTGTAAGCTTTTACGCACATTATTTAAGCTTTTTGGGTGTTTGGTGTTTTATCTGTGGCGGCATAGACTCAATGATGCCTACAATCAGACACTGTCTATTTACAGCTTTCACTTAAGTATAAGTTTGAAAGATAAAACATAAGAGGCTTATTTTTAAACATAAAAAAGCCCTGTAGTCTCTCCCAAAACTACAAGGCTTAGCGGCTGTAAATTTCCTCTGTTTACTTACGTCAATGTAAGTTCGCTGTCTCTCGACATTATTCTTATTATTTGGCGATTATGCTCAACTTTCCGTATCGAGCTTTTTATGTGCAGCTATCATCTCAAAAACCTAGACAAAGCTCTATGCGTTAATCTCCTGAATCGTTGTAAGCAATTTCGTACAAAACATCGTATTGTTCATGTTTTATTAACCAGTCAACAAACTATTAACTTTATCTAACAGTCCACTGCGTCTGGAAGTGCGAATGGTTAAAGATTGCAGTAAAGCATCGGGGTCAGCCAACAGGGTCACCACTTTTTTTGCCCGTGTAATTGCGGTATAGAGCAATTCTTTGCTGAGTAAGTTTTTCGCCGCTGCATCTAACACCACCGCAGTATGACTAAACTCTGAACCTTGTGATTTATGAATGGTCAACACAAAGGCTGTTTCAATACTTTTGGGCAACCGTGTCGCCGGTACCCATTTTTCTAAACTGGGGAAATACACTTCAAAGACTGACTGTCCATCATGCATACGTTTAAAACAAATACCAATATCACCGTTAGATAAACCCAATTGATAATCGTTATAGGTCATCATGACCGGCCGACCCACGTACCAATCGCCTTGTTGACTCATATGCAAGGACAATGCAGCCAATAGACGTTTCTCAATTTGAAGATTTAACTGCCACAATCCCAAAGCACCATGGCGTATTGCGGTTAAAATTCGATATTCATCAAAGGTTTTAATGACGTTAGCAAGATGTGTTTCAGGTTCATCGGCTGTTAAATAGTGCTCTAGTACCTCAACATAAGGCTGATATCCAAGCATCAATTTATCGTAATAGCCCGATCCATCAAATGGCTGGCTCATCGGCTGTGGCAAATATTCCAGTTGAATCTGATCTTGCATATCGGCAGATAAAGCAATGGCCCGAATTTCACTTGGCGCCACCACTGCGGCTGCAAATTGTTGTAATGGCGCTAAGCTATTTTGCACGATAGAGTGCGTTTGAATAAATTTTGCCATTTGCCCAATTAAAGCCCCACTTTTAAAGCGCTGACTATTGCGCAAATGCACGCGGTTTTCAGCCAATGCACTGACTTGTTGTAAATCGGCCAACACGGAACCCACATCCACCGCAGCCAATTGATCGGCATCCCCCAATAAAATTAAGCGGGCATGTGATGGCACCGCAGACAGCAGCATGGTGGCCAAGCGCAAATCCAACATAGAGGCTTCATCCACCACAATCAAATCATAAGGGAGTGGCTGTTGGGCATGAAATCGTGGTTGATCGCTACTGCCCAAACCCAATAAACGGTGGATGGTAATGGGGTGTAGTTGTTTTAAATCTTCAGTAACCAGCTGTTGTAATTTCTCATCTGCCAGCGATTTTTGGAGCGCTTCTTTCATACGCTGCGCAGCTTTTCCGGTGGGTGCCGCCATGGCAATGCGCAGATTGGGCAGCGATTGATTCAGCAGTGCAATAATGCGTGCCAAGGTATAGGTTTTACCGGTACCCGGCCCACCGGTGATCATGCTAAAAGCCTGTTCAGCCACCATCTTTAAACTTTGAAGTTGATATTCGTCACTCAGTAAATCAGGATAACGGTTGATATTGACAGGACTGACTGTTTGCTGCTTTAAGCGCACCACTTGCTGCGCCAAGGCCTGCTCTAAAGCCCAATAGCGATATAAATACAATCTGCCCTGCTCAAAAACAAAGGGCGCAATCTGCGAATCTGTCTTTGAGGCATCTATCCATAAGTCGCCTAGACTTTCAGCTTGTAAGGAACTGGCGGCAATACAACTGTCGCCTTGCTGAAGTGCCTCAAGCAGCTGTTCAATCAGGCTGTTGTCGTCTTCTGCTGTGGCCACCTGACTAAACGGCGCTTGGCGAATAAACTGACTCCACGTACTGAACCATGCAGCATGAGACGCCGGTTGGTATTGTTTATTTTCCACACAGTTACCCTCAAGGTTATCCACAACTTTATTGCTTATTGAATATGTTTTTTATTAAAACTTAGCTTTTAGGCTATTTTTTACTTTCTGCAAAGTAACCCAAAATGGCATCCAGACGCAAAATAAATTCTGCATCAGGTGTCCAGTGATAGACCCCTTGCTCAGACTGTCCATTCATGCCGCGCAAATACAAATAACTGGCACCGCCCAAATGCTGCTCAATCTGATAATCCTGCATTTTTGCCGCCAAATAACGATGTAACGCCACCAAATATAAACCGGCTTGTAACCAATAACTGGCATGTGACATGCTTTGTTGAATATGGCTTTGGCTATAATGGCTTTGATCGTTGCCTAAAAAGTTACTTTTATAATCGGCAATATGATAGCGCTGACCATCAAAATAGACCAAATCGATTGAGCCGGTTAAGTAACGCGCAGAATTGGCGGCATTAAAATCCAGCATGGCGATGCCATATTCTGCATACAAAGCATGGATCCGTTGGATGGCCAAGACATGATCGGATAAAGCCAAATAAAAAGGAAACTCCGCCAAATACTCTGGCGTACTGACCTTGTTCAATTGAAACGCTTGATGCAACGGCGTAGCCAACACCTCTGCCAACCACTGGCCCATCCAAACAATCAGGAGATCTTCATCCACTTGCTGAAATTCTTGCTGATATTTACCCAGTAGTTCGGTCCACAGTGCTGGATAGTCATTTTTAAAACGACGACGAATCTCCAGTGGCCAATCCTGTTGCTGTTGAAAATCGATATGTTCAAAAATTTCATGTAAAAACGTGCCGGCCACGGTGCCCATCGGGAAATGACGTTTAATCCAAGAGATAGGCTCAGGTGTTAGCTCAAGCACCGGCGTCGGCAGATGAATCTCATCTGCCGCGCTTGACGTGGACTCATCACTTAGTGCCAAAGCATCTTGCACTTGTTTACGGCTTAAATGCTGGGCCAAAGCACTGAAACTGGTTTTAGTGCGTGGATAAAAACGCTGTGCTGGAAAAGTCATGGCCTGTAAGGGCAAGACTTGTGCCAGTGTTTTGGCCTGTATGGTGTGTGGCTTTTCGCTCAACACAGGCTCATCGGCACTTCCGGCATGTACAAAAAGATTGGCCGCTTGACCGCGCCAAAATGCTAATCCATGTTCAGACTTGGCCTCTAAATCGTGTAACACGGCATACACGCGATGACTGGCGCGAGTCAGCGCCACATACCATAGTCGATGTTGCTCGGCTACGGCGCGGGCATTGTGCTGCTCGATGGCCTCGGGTGCTAATAAGTTTTTATCATTGACGGCCACCACACGCTGTAATTCGGCTTTACCGGTGACTGCATGTACCTGCTCGATGGTGGAAAAATTTAAAGTTTTATTCATTTCTTTAAAACTTTTATCGGCACCGAGTAAAAATACAATCTTAAACTCTAAACCTTTCGATTGATGAATGGTCATCAATTGTACGCCGGCCTCATTGGAGAGTTTGCGCTCTAATTCCCATTCACGCTGTGCCGGAGATTGCAGCTGTTTTAAGTACCAATGATAGAGTTTTTGTGCGCCGTGCTGCTGCTCACTGTGCTGCCCCAGCAATTCATTGAGATGGCGTAGATTGACCACGCTGCGTTCATTATCACGACTTTGTGTGGCAACCAAATTTTTCCACACTTGAAATAAGTTTAAGCAGTAATGCCAAGCGGTCAAAAAGCCTTTTTCCAGCCACATTTCCCGAATGCAGTCAAAATCATAAATAAATTGGCTTAAGCCATCGGCCTGTGCTTCTAGCTGCATGAGTTCCTGTAAGTTAAAACCCAATAATCGGCTGAGTAAGGCGCGTTTAATTTTACCTTCGTCATAAGGATGCAAGATTGCGCTGAGCAGTGCAGCCACATCTTTGGCCACTTGATGATCAAATACACTGCGCTTGGAAGGACGATTCACCCGAATCCCCAGTCGTTCCAACTCATATTGCGCTTTATCTAAGCCATCATGATTTTTCGATAAAATCGCAATATCGTTTTCTAGGACATATTGCGGCCTGTCATTTTCCAGTAAATATAATGTTTCTGTATTGGCTTGATTAAGTAAGTCACGAATTTTCCATGCCACTTGGATGGCTTCGGCTTTTTTGTCTTGTAACAGAATCCAGCGTAACGGTTGATGGTTTGTCCCTTGTGCATCGATCAGTGGTGGATGACTGCGCGTGCCGGCTTCCACCGGACTGTAATGCACCTGTTCACCAAAATCCATGTTGCGTTGAAACAAGGCATCCACCACCTGCACCAATTCTTGTACCGAGCGATGATTATGACCCAAGCTGTATTCTTGACCACGCTTGGACAGTACATCTGCATGAGCTTTGTTGTAGGTCAGCATGTCGCCGCCGCGAAAGCCGTAAATGGCTTGCTTCGGGTCACCGACCATGATCATACACCCCTGCTGATAACGCTTGGCATCCCGCCAAATACGCGCCAGCATATCGTCTTGATCTTGGTTGGTGTCTTGAAACTCATCGACCAAAATTAATGGATAATGACTGTGCACGAATTGCGCAAAACGCTGCCCTTGTTGACCTTGTAAGGCATCTGCTAAAGTGCGAATTTGCTGGGCAAAAGTGGTTTCACTTTTTTGTTGTAACACTTGTGGTAAACGCTTTTTCACTTCGCGGCTGAGATAAAATTTTAAATAAGCATCTAGCAGCTCTAAATCTACACTCAGTTGATTGACTGCCGTCAGAAATCTCGCTAAGTGCTGTATGACCAAATTTTGCTCAAATTGCTGTAACACCTCTGCTGCACATTTATTTAAGACTTTTTTATGCACCAAATCGCTTAAATTTTTTAAGGTTTTCTCAAACTGTGGTGCAAATAACGCATAACAACCCTCTTGGCGCAGTGCATCAATAAAGGCCGGCAAATCCTGACAAAGCGTGCGCTGCATCAACAGATCAGTACGCCACTTTTTGCCAATCACTGCATGATGCTGCCCGTCTGCTTGATAGTAGTCCCTTAAACTGTCGAGCAAACTTAAATCCAGTGCGACAAAGTCAGCCACCAAGTCTTCAAACTGGGTTAAATCCAGTTGCGGCGCAGCGATTTCTTGAAACTGTGCGGAGGCAAAATTCAAGCTACTGTCCACCACTGCAATGTAACTGTCGGCGGACTTTAACTTTTGACTCAGCAGCAAATAATCCACCACCTTTTGCGGTTGCAGTTGAATCCACTCGCGCAGTACGTCATGAATCAGCTGAGCGCTATAAGCTTTGGCATCATCGGTAATATCTGCGCGTTCAATTTTGCCACTTTCAAAGGAAAACTCGCGCAAGAGTTTTTGGCTAAAACTGTCTAAGGTTCCTACAAACAATTCATCCAGTTGATCAATTACCAATTTTAAGCGACTGCGTGCATAGTCAACGCGCATGGCGTAGTCGCTGAGTACCTTTTGAAATAAAGGATCACCTTCTGCAGCAATTTTCGCGTTAATTTCAGCCTCGGTCAGGCTTTGGCAATCTTCAAAATAATGTAAGGTGTCCAGTAAGCGCGCACGGATGCGGCTTTTGAGTTCCGCAGCGGCTTTACGGGTAAAGGTGGTGGCAATCACTTGATTGGGCAAATACGAGCCTAAAAAAATGCGCACCATTAAACTGGACAAGGTAAAGGTTTTGCCCGTGCCGGCCGAAGCTTCAATCCAGTGCAAGCCACTAAACTGCATATCGGCAATCGGATTAAACGAGGTGCTGCTCAACATCTGTGGATGATTCATAGTCGTTGTTATTCTTCAATGGCGTATTGATGGCAAAAAATGGGTTGATACAACTGATAAGAAAATTGCAGACAGGCATCTTCAAGTAAAGCTGTGGCATCTTGCTCTTGTAAAATAAATTGCCAATCGCGGTGTGCTTGATTGGCTTCATTATCGACCACAGAAAATCCGCTAAATTTGCCATCTTCATGCCAATCTTTAAAAATACTCTGCATATCGTCAATGATCATCTGTTGCTCGGCGTTGGCTTGCCAATGATGCTGCTGATCTTTTTCTGCAATTTTCAGCAATAACGCCGCAGGCAAAACCAGAGGTTGACGTTGTCCATAGTGCCACGCAGCCAACCAGTGATCGAGCCATTGACGTGCTTGTGTGGAGCTGACGCCCTGACAGACAATGGTGCGGTCACTAAACACCACAATCCGGCTGAACTGTGTGCCGCCATCGGCCATATTTAAATAGGCCAACCAAAGTAAATATTCCAGCCACACTTTGGCACGGCGTTTGGCTCGCGCACTGGATGCTTCTAGACTGACCCACTTTTCCACGCTGTTTTTAGGCAAACGAATGTTCATATACACGTCTGCATTCATCTTCCACAATTGCTGTGTGGTCGGTGTGGGCTCAGGTGCATGCATCAACAAACGTTGCTTGAGGCGTTGCTGTTCTAGTAGGCTGATCTGCCAGCTGCCATGTTGTAATTTACCAATCGGCAGCCGATCCATCAACAATTCAGGCTGAATAGACTCGGGCTGCTTTTGTAAAAACTCACGTACCGCATAACGCCCTAAACCATCCAATAGCAATGGCTCTTGCAGCTCTAGAATATTTTCTGGTCGCAAGTTTTCTACGCCTAAGCTTTTTAAATATAAACGCGCTGGAAACGTTACATCTTGAATCCATTGATGGCTGTCTAAAACCTGTAAATCTTGCTGAAGCTGTTGATACGGCGTGTTAACCCACGTGCTGCGTTTACCACGAGCATGGCGCAGTTGCTCTGCCACCGCAAACCATTGGTCTTGGTAACGCTTGGGTTTAGCGGTTTCAAAACCAACCGGATCAAACGGCAACAACGGATGCACCTGATACAAGGACTGCAACTGCTCAGGCACATCAATGCCGTTTAGATTCAGCATGACCTGACTTTGCGCGGCTGGCTGTTTCGGCTTCACAATAAAGGCCAAATGCTGAATTAAGTCTTGCAGCACGCTGGAGGGATCGCGCACCTCACCATCATTGATATCAAAACCATTGTAAAACAGCCACAGATTGTCTTGTGCCAAAAGCAAATTGTCTAAAAATGCGCCTTGATCATCTTCTAAACGAGAACGATCGCCCAATTGGGGTTTCAGCAGATCCATTAAATCAAATGGCAGATGTGCAGTGCGATTGGGAAATTTACCGCTGTCTAAACCGAGCATCACAATCAATTTATACGGCACAGGACGAATCTGACCAATCTGGCTAAAGGTGATCTGGCCGGTCGGTTCGGCCTGCTCTAACTGCGATTCTAAGGTGGTGTTAATTTCTGCCAATAAATACGGTAGCGGCAAGCTTAAACTGCGCAAGGCGTGATGGTCATGCTCATCATAAAAACTGGCCAAGGTCAGCATACGCTCTTGTTTTTTGATGATTTTATACACCAAGCCTAAGGATTCCACCCCAGCTGCTTCAAACTCAGCGATGTCGTGCATCAGATGGTGCAGCCAATGTTCAACCGGCAACGACGGACCCTGCTCATGTGCAATCATCCAATCACGGCGCGCATCAAAACTGTGATAAATCTCAATCAATTTGGCGATTAATTCAAAATCACTGGGCATGACTTTGGCGTAACTGAGCGTACCTTGGAACAGTGCATGTTCAGGAATGGCGATACCCAAAGCCAAACGATCCAATGCGAACTTAAAACTAAAACGATAGTCGTCATCACCGACGGCTAAACTGCGCTGTAAATGTGCCGCATCCAATCCGCGCTTAAATCCGGCATCCATGAGCAATTCAGTGATGCGCTCCACGGCATTCAGCGCTAAAGCATAACGCTGCTGCGTGGCAGCCAAACTTAGCCAATCGGCAAAGTCCTCTAGCGTAAAGCGTCCTTGTATCAGTTCAATCGGTCCTAAAACTGCACGCCATGCATGCAGTGCATCTAACTGGGTGACACCGGCAATTTTAATCGGCAAATAGACACTGTCTTTGGACAACTGATGCTGACTGCCGGCTTTTTGCTGAATTAAATCTCGCTCACTTGGTGGTGGGGCAAAGACACTGCGAATTAACGGTTCAAGCTCGGTTAAACTTGGACTAAGCACTAAAATATCACTGGGTTTACGCGGTGCATCAAGGCTGCCTTGGGCCAACCATTGAATCAGTTGTTCTTTTAACACTTCTAGCTGGCGCAAACTGGAATGACAGACATGAATCTGAATCGAATCATCCTGTTCATCTAACTCATATTGCTGCGCTTCGGGTTCAACCAAATACAGCACATCGGATTGCACTTTAGCCAATAAATTATCTTGATATTCATCAATAAACACATCGGCCCAGACGCCATCTTCACCGGAAGATAAATTTGACAGCAAAGAAAAATGATCGCGCGCTTGCTTGCCAAAACGGGTTAATAATGGATGTCTGGACTCGCGCTGTTCGGCATTAAAATTTAAGGTAAATTCATCAAAGAACTTTTTAATATCGGCATCAGCGGCGGGATGGTTATGCTTTTGCTCATACTGCGCGATAAAGCGCTCTTTGATACGCACGTCATAACGCGCCTTCCAGTTAGGATCGACACTGTCGGCCCAATATTCTTGTGATGGATTGTAGTGCAAAATATAAATATCAAGATATTGTCCCAAGCGGTGCAGAAATGCTAACTGCGTCGGCGGCAAATCCAACAAGGTAAACACCACCACTTGCGAAGGCAAGCGTTTTAGCGCGGCGGCGCGCGTATGCTCATCATCTAAGGTCTGCCAAAACAGCGCATCAATGCTTTGCATTTGTTCAAAGTCTTGATGAAACACCGCTTGCCACAGCCAACGCTGCCACGCCTCAAGCTCATAGGCTTGGTTTAACGTAAATTCTGAAATGTCGGTATTGCTGTTAAAAAACATGTGCTCAATCGGCAATGCTTTATCTTGTCCCCATGCCTGTAACCAATTGGTCGGACAACCACACTGCAAAGGTGGACAATTTTTTTGGCAATGCCCACGGTATTCCATATAGTGACTAAACAAGCGTGACACTTGTTCGGCTACCCAATACAACATCCCTTGTTTTTTCAGCTGTTTTTCGATGCCTTGATCGAGCCGATCAGCACTGTCATAAATACGCTGTACCAGTGAATATAAGGCATGCTTTGAGTTTAATGGATTGTGCTCAGCCTGAATAAAACTTTTGAGGCTTTGAAACACGCGCCATTTAATAATCAAACGCGGAATATTGGCTTTACGCACTTGCTCTTTATGTTCCGTCAAAACCCATTGATAGGCCGACCATTGAAAACCACGAATCCGATGATGAAACTGACTATTGGCACTGATGCCTTTTTGTTCTGCCAATTGCTGGGTCAGCCATGCTTCAATGGCTGGTGATGGCACAATAAAATGTTGCGTTTGCAGCACTTGAAAAGGCTGGGTGGCAGGCTTATTCACGCTGGTCAGCATGGCATGTACCAAAACATCAATACGCTGACTTTGAATCACATGAATTGCCATAAATTGCCTACTCCGCTCTTTTTTAAAATGAAATACCTACAAAATCATAAAGATTATTTACTATACATCTGTGGCTGTCTATGGCACTTTTAGCACTGGGTTCAATTTAAAAATGCTTTGAAATTCGCATCTTAAAGATGATTTAATACAAGAAACAACAGCAAGTTTAAGGTATTTACATGATGAAAATAGATAAACTTCCAGACGCTATAGATCCCACATTAAATTTAGAACGTATTCGCGTTGAATGCTTAGCCTTGGTCAAAAAACGGGCTTACGTGTCTGCGGGTGCGGCAGTGGTGCCTGTGCCATTTCTTGATGTTGTCATCGATATCGGAATTCTGTCACAACTGCTGCCAGAAGTGAATGCGCGTTTTGGTTTAGCCCCAGAACAAATCAGTGTCTATGATACCAAAACCAAACAGGTACAATGGCGAGAACTGCGTAAACGTGGTTTTGAATTTTCAGGTTTGGTGGTGGCGCGTACAGCCATGAAAGCCTCACTAAACAATGTCGCCGCCAAAGTGATTACCAAACAAGTGGTAAAATTCATTCCCTTGGGCGGACAAATTGTGGCTGCAAGTTTAGGCTATATTGTCATGAAAAAAGTGGCTGAGGCGCATGTTGAAGAATCGTATAAACTCGCCAAAAGCATTCAGCAGAAACAGCAAGCCAAGATCGTCAATTAATACGGTTAAGCTATGAACTTGCTGTAAGACAGTGTGACTGCCGAGCGCTAATTTGCGCTCAGCTGTTTTAAGAGGCTTTCTAATACCGCTAAGCGTGCACTGTGTTTGTCATTATTGGCAATCACATGCCACGGTGCAGCAGCGCTACTGGTTCTTTTTAACATGTCTGCGGCAGCGTCTAAATATTGATCCCACTTTTCACGATTACGCCAATCATCAGCCGTAATTTTAAAACGTTTGTGTGGTGTTTCTTCACGTGCTTTAAAACGCGCCGCTTGTTCGTCTTTACTGATCGCCAACCACAATTTAATCACCACCGTTTCACTTTGAATTAAATCTGCTTCAAAACGATTAATTTCCTCATAGGCACGTTGCCACTCCACCGCACTGGCAAAACCTTCAACCCGTTCAACCAAAACGCGTCCATACCACGAACGATCAAAAATAGTGATTTCTTCATTATTGCTGTGTAATTTGTTCCAAAAACGCCATAAATATGGATGACGTAATTCATATTTTTCAGGCGCAGCAATGGTGTGTATTTCATATTCCCGTGGGTCAAGACATTGCACAATACGCTTGATTGCACCGCCCTTACCCGCCGCATCCATTCCTTCAAACACCACAATCACTCTGCGGCGCTCGGCACGCAAGGCCTCCGTAACTTTTAACGACAGTTTTTTCAGGGTTTTTTTATAGTCTTCTGTGCTGGCAGGCTCAAGTTCCGGATGCAATAAAACTTTAGGCACCGGCGCTTGTTTCCATTTGATCTGGCTTTGGCTGGCATGCACGGGACAATGTTTTAAAGCAGCCAAAATGGTGTGTGCAAAGGCCTGATTACGCAATTGCTCATCTTCACAATCAATCACAATCCAGTCCTTGGTAAAGCGCTGCCGCAACTTTTGCAAATGTTTATATTGCTTTTTATTGCCCCAGTTAAGGCCATGTACGGTATGCCAATGTGCCTCACGCGGATCCATCTGTTTTAAGCGTTTTTGCAATGATTTCCAAGACAAATCAAACCAAATTTTAATGATCTCGACATGGTTGTTTTTTAAATCTTGCTCAAAGGCCCGCATACTTTGGATATAGCGATCAAATTGATCCTTGGTTAAGGGATATTCAGTGCCCAACGCGGTCACCAATAAATCACTGTACCAACTGCCAAACATCACCATAATCTGCCCCTCTGCCGGAATAAAGGGGGCATAAGGTTGCCAAAAAGGTTGCTGTTCACTCAACAGCATCGGTGGGTCGGCTTTGACCTGTAGATAACGTGGATCAACCCATTCACGCAGCTGTTTGACCGCTTCGCCTTTACCGGCCAATTCAATCCCATTGACTAAAATCACCACACTTTTGGCATTATTTTGATCCCGAGTATTTTTGAGAAAATATTGTGCTTCGATCAAATCGAGGGAAAGTTGTTCTTCATCGACCAGCAAACTGGTTGTTTTATCTTGAGACATGCGCGCACCGCCTTTTTTTATTGTCTTGAGTATGGATTGAAGCATAAAACAACTGTAAACCCTCAATCGTGCTTTTTATGTTGTGTAACCTCTCTTTTTTATCAGATTGACTTCTTTTTAAGCACTTTACTTACATATTGTCATAGCCAGTTTTCTGATCTGGCTCTAAGATTTAGCTATCTAAATAATAATCGAGATTTAAAATGTCGAAATTGGCTGCATTGGATGACTTATTGGCCGTGTATAAGCAGTTTCATTATCATCAAAATCCACAGATTTTGCAGCGCCTACAGCAGGTACAAGCGTGGCAAAAACAGCGCATGCAACACACCCATGCAGCGCAGTTTAGTCAACCACAAAACCATTTAATGGCTGAATATTTTCTAAACCGTATTTATGGCGGCCCAGATTTTGACGCGTTGGCGGCGCAAATTGCACGCTTAATGAAATATGTGCATAAAGCGGAGAAGTTGATTCCAGACAATGCCATTAAAACCGGTACCGCCGGTATATCTCTGGCAATTTTAGCAGTACAACTGGATGAACAAGTGGCCATGCAACTGCTCAAAGACTATCCCCACCAAATACCATTGACCGATGAGATGATGCGCTTGACCTATCAACAGCTTAATCAAGCCGAGCAACGCTTAACCCAGCTTAATTTACTCGATGAGCTGGGCCTGAGTCTTGATAAATACCTGCGCTCATTTATGGTCTACACCGCATTTAAAATGTGTAAAGGCACAGCGCATAAATATCACTTTCAGGTGATGTATGATTTTATCCAAGATGGCTTTTTGGCCATGAAACCGTTAAAGTCGGCAGAGAAATTTGTGAAAGATTTTACTGCGGTTGAACGTCAAATTATCGCTGCAGTGCATTCAGATCATCCACAACCTTTTGAGCTGACCGCCTAAAATCAAGCTCAGATTAAATAAAAGTATTAAAGTGATTTCTGTATATTATTCATAACAATTACGCGCGGATTGCTGCACAAGGTCTGAGAATCTGTCATCATGCGTGCAGTTCAACATTAACCCTATTTTTATGTTAGGAGTGACTCTATGTCTAACGAAAATCAAACGCCTACCGCAACCGCTGAGTCGGCACAAAATACAGACAAAGTGAGTCCTTTCTTAACTGAACCACTTCCGCAAGGCACTGCACAAGGTCAGCAACAGACGTTACAACAAACGCTGACGGATGCTGCTCCAAACGCCACAGGTTCAGTACCCAAATATAATTTACCGCGCGGTGCAAATACCGGTAACGTCGGTGCAACCACGCACTTTGGTTATCAAACCGTAAGCAGTGATGATAAAGCCCAAAAAGTGGCTGAAGTATTCCATTCTGTAGCCAGCAAATACGACATTATGAATGACTTAATGTCCTTTGGTATTCATCGTTTATGGAAACGTTTTGCCATTAATATGTCGGGTGTACGCCGTGGTCAGCATGTGTTGGATATCGCTGGCGGTACCGGCGATTTAGCCAAAGTCTTTAGCCGCGAAGTTGGCCCAACGGGTCATGTGGTTTTGTCCGATATTAACGAATCCATGCTGAATGTCGGTCGTGATCGTTTAATTGATGCCGGCTGTAGCAATGTCGATTTTGTCTTGGCCAATGCTGAAACATTAGAACCGTTTGCAGACAACAGTTTTGATCTATTGACCATCAGTTTTGGTCTACGCAACGTGACTGATAAAGATGCGGCATTGGCTGCGATGTACCGCGTACTTAAGCCAGGCGGTCGTTTACTGATTCTTGAATTCTCTAAACCAGTGTTTGAGCCGTTCTCTAAACTGTATGACTTTTACTCCTTTACCGCCTTACCGGTGATGGGTAAAATTATTGCCAACGATTCAGAAAGCTATAAATATTTGGCTGAATCTATCCGCATGCATCCTGATCAGCGCACCTTAAAAGGCATGATGGAAAATGCCGGCTTCCAAAACTGTGATTATCACAACTTAACCGGTGGTATTGTGGCAGTTCACCGCGGCTTTAAACTTTAAAGGTTTATCCTATGTGGTCAATACTCGCACTGGGTGCGGCGGAACGCTTGATTCATCATGTGATTGATTTAGATGCCATTACGCGCATTCAACTCAATCAATTGCACGGTAAAATGTTACGTGTGGTGCTCAACTCACCGCAGCTCTCAGTCGACGTGTTTTTTGATGCGCATAAAGTTCGCTTAGAGCCCACCGTCACCGGCCAAAGTGATCAAAAATCCATCTTCGAACAACGTCCTTTTGATCAGAAGCAACAGGTTTTTGAAGCCACTGCTACACTGCATGTTGAAAATGTGGTGGCGCTGTGCAAACTGTTGCTCAGTGATGAAGTGGGTAATATTCCATTGCAAGGCGATTACCGTCTGTTGCAAGAAATTCAGCGCATTATGCAACACGCTGAACCCGATGTAGCTGCACATTTAAGCCCGTGGATTGGCGCCAGTTTGGCCCATGAACTGGGCAAGATTCAACGTGCACCTGAGTATTTAAAACGCTCACTACACAGTGCATTGTTCTTTGCTGAAGATGCCTTAAAAGAAGACACCGGCGCCTTTGCTGCACGTTGGCAGATGGACGATTTAAATCAAGATACCCGTATTTTCAATCAAAACCTCGATCGTGCTGAAGCCAAAATTCAGCAACTCAGCACCCAAATCGATACTCTTTTTCCCGTTTCTGCATCCCCTCAAGACTAGGTAATGAGCCATATGATTCCGCACGTTTCACGTTTACTCGAACTTTGGCGCATCGCCGCGCACTATAGACTCGACACGTTGTTTCCTGCGGAAGAATTACCGGAAAAAGCGCGTCATGTCTTAAGCCTGATTCGTCTACATCCTGCGGCATGGTCCAGTCGTGAGCGTAAAAATCCACTAAAGCTGAAAAATGCCGTAGAGGAAATGGGGCCGCTGGCCATTAAGTTGGGACAATTACTCTCTACCCGCCGTGACTTGATCGCACCGGAACTTTTAGAGCAATTGGTTTTATTGCAAGACCGCGTTAAGCCGTTTGATAATGCAGTGGCAAAAATGCGTATTCAGCAGTCGTTAAAAGCCGATGTTAATACTTTATTTGCCCGTTTTGATGAACAACCTTTGGCTGCAGCCTCTATCGCCCAAGTGCATACCGCAGCACTGCATGATGGCCGTGAAGTGGTGGTCAAAGTCACGCGCCCGAATATTCGTCAGCAAATTTTGCAAGATTTTGAAATACTGGCTTGGCTTGGGGCGGCTTTAGAAAAACGCTTAGAAGCGGCACGTGCACTGCATTTATCTGAGATTATTCAGAACTATCGTCAAATTATTCTCAATGAATTGGATTTAACGTTAGAGGCCGATAACACCCGTCGTATGCGTCATAACTTCACTGGCTCTAGCATGATGTATGTGCCCGAAGTGTATATGGACAGCAAAGAGGTGATGGTCGCTGAACGTATTGTTGGTGTGCCTATTTCCGATATTGCCACCTTTGACCGGATGGGCATGAATCGTGCAGATTTGGCAGAAAAAGGCTTAACCATCTTTTTCACCCAAGTGTTTCGGGATAATTTCTTCCATGCCGATATGCATCCCGGTAATGTCTTTGTTGAAACGCTCAATCCGAGTAATCCACGCTTTATTGCCTTGGACTGCGCGATTATGGGCGAGCTGTCTAAACACGATCAAATGACCGTGGCACGTATGCTCTTGGCAGTGATGAACAGCAATTTCATGCAATTGATTTTGGTGGTGCATCAAGCCGGCTGGATTCCGCCGGGCACCGATCAAGATGCTTTGGCGCGCGAAATGCGTCGTACGGTTGGGCCGATGGTGTCAAAACCGATGCATGAATTGGATTTTGCCGGCATTCTCATTCAAGTGATGGATATTGCACGACGTTTCCATTTAGAAATTCCTCCGCAGTTAATGTTGCTACTCAAAACTTTGGTGCATGTAGAAGGCCTCGGCACCGATCTTTATCCTGAGCTGGATATTTGGAAACTGGCCAAACCGATTCTGACCGATTGGATTAAGGCCAACGTCAATCCAGTCAAAAACATCAAAGAGCTGAGTCAACAATTGCCCGATTTACTGCTGGGTGCGCAAGATTTACCCAGCCTGATGATCGACAGTTTAAATGGCTTAAAAAACCAATCGGCTTGGCACTCTAAACAATTACACGAATTACAAAGCATGCGTTTGCAGATGGAACATCAGCAAAAACGCAGTTGGATGTTTGGCAGTTTAATGGCCATTGTGTTATCGATTGCAATTATTGCGCCGTGGTATATTTCTGCCCTGCTGATTGCCTTGGCCAGTGTGTTGGCTATTTGGCGTGTGGCCAAATAAAATCAGGTTTAATCCTCAAAATCACCGTCTGAGCTGATCGAGCGCAGGCGGTTTTTTATGCTATGACTGCACAGTCAACAACTGGCTCATCTGGCCATTGTGACTCAAGTTGAAGCGACTAGAATTAGACTACATATGTCTATTTAATGATAGCTGATGACACAAATTCTGCAAAAACGTGCGCCTGCATTAAACTTACGTGCGGGTACGCTTGCACGGCAATTGATTGAAAAAGAAGGTCTACAGGCCAGCGCTGTTGATATTGTTCCCGGTGCCGCAGGTGGCCCCAAAGGAATTGGCATTCAAGGGCTGGACCAAGCCATTTTTGGTGATTTTTTTGCCCAAGCCCCGCAGCGTAGAACGCTCATTGGCTCTTCCATTGGCAGTTGGCGTTTTGCCAGCATTTTGGCGTGGGGCGCCAAAGAAGGGACCGAACGCCTGTCCGATTTGTATACCCAGTTATATTTTCATAAAAAAATGTCACGCCAACAAGTCGGTGATATTTGTCAGAATATGTTGATCGAGCTGATTCAAGGTCAGCAACAACAATTAATTGAGCACCCCAATTACCATCTGGCGGTAATTTCCATTAAAGCCCAGCATATTTTTCAAAGTGATCAGGCTTTGCCATTATTGGCTTCCGTGGCCGGCATTATCGGCAGCAATGCACTGGGGCGTAAGCACAATCGATTGTTTATGCAGCGCGTGATTAGTCAACCGGCATCCGGTCAGCAATTTCAAGTTGACGATGATTTTGTCACCCATTATCAGACCTTAAACCGCGAAAACGTCACGCCTTGGCTGATGGCATCGGCTTCCATTCCCGGCGTGATGGCGGCCATTCGAGATATTCCAGATGCACCGCAAGGCAGTTATCGCGATGGCGGACTGATTGATTATCATATTGATCTGCCATTTCAAAGCCAAGGAATTGTGCTGTATCCGCATTTTACTGACCGCATTACACCGGGCTGGTTCGATAAAATGTTTAAAAAGCGCAAAGCCAATCCGGAAAATCAGGCGCGTACTTTACTGATCTCGCCTTCAGCAGAATATTTACACTCCTTACCGCTAGGGCGTTTGCCCGATCGTAAGGACTTCACCTTAAAAGGTTTGGATCAAAAACAGCGCATACAGATGTGGAATCAATCTGTAGCCGAAAGCCAACGTTTAGGGGATGAGTTTTTAGAGCTGGTGGAAAAACAGAATTTTGCACCCTTGTTACAGGACTTTTAAGCATACTTAAACATGAGTAACGAATCGCATCATGCTGCTTGAAAAGGCGGCGCTGTGCGCATGTTTGAGTTTTATAGCGCCAATAGATCAGCCCTAATAGCTAGAACCGTGTTGCTACCCTTACCTGCTCTTGGCGCATGGCTAGATTTTTTTCTCAAAGCCGCACGAATCACGTACACTACAACACGGCGATTTTAATCTGCCTTTTTTAATTTTAAACATATTTATGGTGAAATGCGTATGAACAATCTGCAATGGCTCGATGAAGTAAAATTTAACGAACAAGGACTCATTCCTGCCATTGCTCAGCATCATCAAAGCGGCCGGATATTAATGGTGGCGTGGATGAATCGTGAGGCACTGACGCTAACTGCACAAAAAAATCAAGCAGTTTACTTTTCCCGTTCACGGCAGAAACTCTGGCATAAAGGCGAAGAATCAGGGCACTTTCAAACAGTGCATGAAATTCGTTTGGACTGTGATGCCGACGTCATTGTGTTACAGATTGAGCAACATGGCGGCATCGCTTGTCATACCGGCCGTGAGTCATGTTTTTATCGTAAATTGACCACCCATGGCTGGGAAATTGTCGATGCACAGCTTAAAGACCCGAGCGATATCTATACGCAAAAACCGGTTAATCGTCATACTGCAATGATGAATACTTCCACCGCACAAGCGGAACAAGTGGATGTTTTAAGCTATTTAGGACAAATGATGGCCGAGCGTAAACATGCCACTGCTGAATCCTCTTATGTGGCTAAACTCTATCACACAGGCTTAAATAAAATTTTAGAAAAAGTCGGTGAAGAAAGCTTTGAAACCGTGATTGCCGCCAAAGATTTTAAAGCTGAGGCACATGAAGACCATAAAAACGATTTGATTTATGAAGTGGCTGACCTTTGGTTTCACACCATTGTTATGCTTGGGTATTTTGACCTTGAACCGCAATTAATTTTAAATGAGTTGGCGCGTCGCCAAGGCTTATCGGGCTTGGTTGAAAAAGCCAGTCGTTCAAATTAAGTTGATGCCTGTGTCTGACGTTCAAAAGCCCAGTGCCACCCTTGAGCAAGCCATTGCCATAGACAACGCCCGTTTGGGTAAATCCTTTAAAGTGATTGCCTATGCCGGTACTGGTAAAACCACCACCTTACAAATGATCAGCGAGGCTATGCCTGAACGGCGCGGCATGTATTTGGCTTTTAACAAAGCCATTGCCAGTGAAGCGCAAAGTAAATTCCATCGCAATGTCGATTGTCGTACTTTTCACTCGCTGGCCTTTCGTAGTGTGCCGCGCGGCGTGACCGATAAACTGCGTCTACCGCGCTTAAGTCCAAGTTTTATTGCCAAAGAATATCATCTGACGCCCATCACTTTACGCCGCATGATGGGTGGACGTTATGAAAAATATGTGATGATGCCAAGCCGTTTGGCCAGTCTGGTCGCCAATGCGGTCAGCTATTTTTGCTCGACCAGTTCCAGCTATCCAGCCCCGCGCCATCTGCAAGCACCCAGCTGGTTACATCCCGATGATATTACCGCATTACAGTTGCATCTTTATCCGGCCATTGAACGGCGCTGGTTAGAATCAATTGATCCGTATCATCAAGCGGGTATTGGTCACGATATTTATCTGAAACTCTGGGCCTTGTCTGAGCCGAACATTGCCACCGATTATGTCCTGTTTGATGAAGCACAAGATGCTGACCCATTGATGCTGGGCATTTTACTGCGTCAAAAAAATACCCAAGTGATTTATGTCGGCGATGCACATCAACAAATTTATGCGTGGCGCGGTGCCATTAATGCCATGCAGCAATTGCCATTGCCAGAAACCCGTCTCACCACTTCATTTCGGTTTGGTGAAGAAATTGCCTTAAATGCCAACGCTATTTTGGGTGCACTGCATGAAACTGTACCGCTGCTTGGCAATGCCAACTTAAATTCTAAAGTGGTGAATAAACCGCACACCAAACAACGCGATGCGATTTTATGCCGTACCAATGCCCGTGCCATGGAATTACTTTTGGCCGGTTTGGTGCAAGGCGACAAAGTCAGCTTACAAGCCGATCACGTTAAATTAAATCGTTTTGTTGATGCTGCCAGTATGCTTAAACAAGGCAAACGTGTGGTCGATGTGCCCGAGCTGGCATGGTTTAATTCATGGCATGACGTACATGAATACTGTGAAACCAATGACGGCAGTGACATTAAGCCATTGGTCAAACTGGTGGATGATCATGGCACCGATCCATTAAAACGTGCCCTTGCCAAAATTAGTCCGATTGGACAAGGCGATTATATTATTTCCACTGCGCATAAGGCCAAAGGCTTAGAGTGGGATCGCGTGCATATTGAAGATGACTATCAATTTAAGCTCAATGACAAAGAACACAAAATTAGTGATGAAGAATTAAGACTGCTTTATGTGGCCTGTACCCGCGCCAAAGTCAGCTTAAATATTCATCATATTTATGATTTAGTGCAGCAACTGAAAAAGAAAATGCCGTTATCGTTACGTCAAGCACCGGCAAAGTAAGTTCAGCCACGTTGATGCTGTCGCAGCTTTATAAACATTGCAGCCATTCAACTTAAACATGCGTTGCATTTTGCTGATGTTTCACTGTAGTTCATCGCTGTTCTCGAAAGCCCATGATACGCCATCTGCTTCATGTATGTAGGCATTTACGGCAAGCGCACCGCCAGTCTGGACATCCGGCTTTAAGTTAAAGGCCATTTCAGCTCAAAAACAATGTTAAGATTTAAGTCATACTGCTGCGGTTTTTATTTGGTTAAACACTCTACGGCCACTTCGTCCGGTTAAGGGTATAATCATGCACTGCGCCTAAACTGATTGCTGTTGTTTTATTCCTGTAATAAAATCAGTGATATTCAAAATCTTATAGTAAAATCCGATTTTAGGATGACTTTTACAAGTTGCGCAACACAGCTTGTCTTTCACTATTTTTAATTCAAGTTAACTTTCAACGCTTGAAAGTATGGATGCTTTTTATGCTCCAGTAATGCTTGAACAGACCACATTCATCTTTAGGTGATTAACTCAACCTAATTCACGATAATGGATATAAGTGTGCTACCGATTATTATATTGTTACCGTTAATACTTGGCACTGCGCTTGTTTCGTGGCTGAAGAAATTTTCGCGCGGAGCAACGGCTTTAGGGGCAATTGCAGTCAGTCTCAGTAGTCTGATTCTGTTGTTAACCCAAGCCAAAGCAGTGTTTAATGGCGCCGTCATCCTGCAAAGTTGGCCATGGTTACCGCAACTCGGTATTCATTTAAGTTTCCGACTGGATGCATTAGGTCTGCTGTTTTCGCTACTGATTACCGGCATCGGCACACTCATTTACATCTATACCTATTATTATTTAAGTCCCAAAAATTCACTCAGTAAGCTCTATCTGTTGCTGATGTTATTCATGACCGCCATGCTGGGCATTTCGCTGTCAAATAATTTAATTATTCTGAGTATTTTTTGGGAACTCACCAGTATTTCATCCTTTCTTTTGGTCGGGTACTGGAGCAATTACGAAGCAGCGCAGCGCGGTTCGCGTATGGCACTGACCATCACCGGTATGGGGGGGTTGGCCATGCTGGGTGGTTTTATTCTGCTCGGTCAAATTACCGGCACTTATCAAATTGATCAAATTTTAACGATGGGTGCGCTGATTCAACAGCACAGTTTGTTTGTCCCCACCTTGCTGTTAATTTTAGTCGGGGCATTTACCAAAAGTGCCCAGTTCCCATTTCATTTTTGGCTGCCCAATGCCATGGCCGCGCCCACACCGGTGTCGGCGTATCTGCATTCCGCCACCATGGTGAAAGCCGGTATTTTCTTGCTGGCGCGCTTATCGCCGATTTTTGTCGGTGCGGCGCTGTATCATAATATTGTGACCTTTGTGGGGCTGTTGACCTTTGTGATGGCCGCCTTTTTTGCCATTTTCAAAGAAGATTTAAAAGGCCTCTTGGCCTACTCCACCATCAGTCATTTGGGTCTGATTGTGTGTTTATTGGGCATTGGCTCACCGTTGGCGATTGCTGCGGCAATTTTCCATATTATTAATCATGCCACTTTTAAAGCGGCCTTGTTTATGATTGCCGGTATCATCGACCATGAAACGGGTACCCGTGATTTACGTAAACTCAGTGGGTTGTGGCAATTATTACCCTTTACCGCCACACTGACCATGATCACCGCAGCCGCGATGGCCGGCGTACCGCTGACCAATGGTTTTCTATCTAAAGAGATGTTTTTTACCGAATTGGTGGCCAATCTGTCAGGGCCAGTACTGATTTTTGCAGCGATCTTGGCCACATTGGCCGGCGTATTTGCCGTCACCTATTCCATTCGTTTGGTACATGGCGTGTTTTTTGATGGCCCGATTGGCCTACAAGTTCCGAATAAAGAGGCACATGAACCGGCTTTTGGTATGCGCGCACCGGCCACTATTTTGGCCACACTGTGTATTTTAGTCGGTATTGCACCTGCACTTTTAGTAGAACCGATTGTCAATGCCAGTACCCGTGCCAGCACGCAAATCACCGATTTCTCTGGCGTACATTTAGCCCTTTGGCATGGTTTTAACGGGCCATTGGTCATGAGCCTGATTGCCATTGGCGGCGGCCTGCTGCTGTATTTCATATTGGCTAAAAATGGCAAACTTCGTGAGATTGATCTAGACCGCAACTTAGGCAAACTGCAAGGCAAAATTTTATTCGAATTATTTTTAAAGCAGTTATTGTTGATCTCTCGAAAAATCAAACGCAAAACTGAAAATGGCTCATTACAAAACTATTTAATGTGGATTGTTTTGTTTACCGGTGCGCTGCTGAGTATTCCGCTGTTTAACCAAGGTTTAAGCACCGGAACGCGCGAGCTAACCCATGCGCCAGCGATTGCCATCGTACTGTGGCTGTTACTGTTTAGTGCCTGTTGGATGATGTTATGGTTTCATCATGAGCGCATTAAAG
Organism: Acinetobacter harbinensis; assembly: GCF_000816495.1. Classification (GTDB taxonomy): domain Bacteria; phylum Pseudomonadota; class Gammaproteobacteria; order Pseudomonadales; family Moraxellaceae; genus Acinetobacter; species Acinetobacter harbinensis. The sequence goes on along the minus strand of NZ_JXBK01000001.1, from coordinate 683,630 downwards.
CAGTACTGATCAGTGGTGCCGTCGGTCTGGTGGTGACCATGGTGTTTGTGACCTTGTCGGCGCCCGATTTAGCACTGACTCAAATTACAGTCGATGTGGTGACCACCGTTTTATTGTTAATGAGCTTGTCTTTATTACCGCAGTTGACGCCTTATGAATCAAGTATTTCACGGCGCTGGCGCGATGCACTCATTGCCATTGGTGGCGGACTCGGCATCGGTTGGATTAGCTGGCTCATCTTAACCCGTGATCACAATTCAATCTCATGGTTCTTCATGCAGCAATCCATTCCACTGGGCGGCGGCACCAACGTGGTGAATGTGATTTTGGTCGATTTCCGTGGCTTCGATACCTTTGGTGAAATCACGGTGTTGGGTATTGCCGCACTGGGCACCTTGTGTTTAATGGATGGCATGCGTGCACATGGCACCACCATTACCCCCGGTTTAACCTATCGTTTTAACCCCTCCCCGCTGATGTTCAGAATTACCGCGTCGTGGGTCTTGCCCTTGGCCTTGGTGGTTAGCCTGTATATTTTCTTGCGCGGACACAACTTACCCGGCGGTGGATTTATTGCCGGTTTAATTACCGCATTGGCACTGCTGATTCAATATATTGCACTAGGTCAAGATCAAGCCGAACAACTACTCAAAGCCAAATCGGGTCGTTTATACGAAATTTGGATTGGCAGCGGTTTAGTCATTGCCGGATGTACCGGTTTAGCCGCTTGGTTATGGGGACGACCTTTTTTAACCAGCGCACACATCTATATTTCGCCACCGATTTTGGGTGAAATGCACTTGGCTTCGGCTGCACTGTTTGATGTCGGGGTTTATGTCACCGTGGTCGGTGCGACCATGCTGATGATCTCGGTACTCGGCGATTCACGTCACTCCAGTATGGCCGGTCCCGTGCTGAAAGAGGATGTTTCATGATTAGTCTTGAATTTTTATTGGCCTCTGCTATCGGCTTACTGATTGCTACGGGCATTTATCTCATATTACGTGCTCGTACTTTTCCTGTGGTGTTGGGTCTGGCGATGATTGGCTATGCGGTCAACTTATTTTTGTTTGCCATGGGACGCATTCAAGTGAATGCGCCCGCCGTATTGACTGAAACCACCAAGGCCACTGACCCTTTGCCACAAGCCTTGGTGTTAACAGCCATTGTGATTGGTTTTGCCACTACGGCTTTTATTGTGCAACTGGCACTGCGCAGCCGCTATGAAAGCGGCACCGACCATGTCGATTCTAAAGAAAACATTACCGCGATTGACCCGCGTGAGGATGAGCCTTAATGAATGCTGTCATCCAATTTTGGACTGCGCATAGCCCTATTTTTAGTATCCTAATTCCAGCGTTTACTGCTTTTTTATTGGTGCTGTTGGGCAACCCCGGCGCAACGGCCTTATCACACGATTGGCGTCAACCTTGGCGCCGCGGCATCAGTTATGTCTCATGTGTTTTAGGGTTAAGCACCGCACTGCTGTATCTGATTTCGGCCAGTACAGGGCACATTACGGTCTACAATTTAGGGGAGTGGTCTGCGCCTTTTGGGATTGTATTGGTGCTAGATCAGTTGTCTGCACTGATGTTGGTGCTCACCTATAGCCTTGCCAGCATTATTTTATGGTTTGCAAGCTCAGATTGGGATGCGCGTGGCCGTTATTTTCATGTCATGTTCCATCTATTGTTAATGGGTCTATGCGGTGCATTTTTAACTGGCGATTTATTTAACTTATTTGTATTTTTTGAAATCTTATTGATGGCCTCATATGTCTTGTTGGTGCATGGCCAAGGCAAAGCACGTTTCCAACTCGGCATTCATTATGTCACCATCAATTTATTGGCTTCTGCACTGTTTTTGATTGGCTTAGGCATGATTTATGGCAGTGTCGGCAGCTTAAATATGGTCGATGTGGCGCGTTTAATTCCCCTCTTAGAACCCGATCAACATAAACTTGCCGTGGCTGGCGGCTTATTGCTGCTGGTGGTGTTTGGGATTAAAGCCGCTATGCTGCCTTTGGGCTTTTGGTTGCCCAAAACCTATGCCGTGGCCACCACGCCGGTGGCAGCCATGTTCACCATTATGACCAAAGTGGGTATTTATGCCATTTTACGGATTAATGGCACAGTTTTTAGCGATGATTTAAGCCACGCCATTTTGGTCAGTTGTTTACTGCCGTTGGGGTTAATCACCTCCGTGTATGGCGTGATTGGTGCCATTGGTGCAGAACGCTTACGCCGTTTTGTCGGCTTTATGATTTTATCTTCCATTGGCACCTTGCTGATTGCCATCTCATTGTTTAACACCTTGGCATGGGCCGCGGCTTTATATTATTTGGTGCACAGCACCTTAATTGGCGCAGTATTTTATCTGGTCGCCGGTTGGATTACCTCACAGCGCGGAGCATTTAAAGACCATTTTCAAGTTTCACCGCAGATGAAGCAACATAAAATACTGTCGTTGGTGTTTTTACTGATTGCGCTGATTATGGCTGGCTTACCACCCTTTAGTGGTTTTTTGGGCAAAGTGTTTATCTTACAAGCCACAGCAGGCTCGCCGCATCAAGGATTGATTATTGCGACCTTATTAATCGTCAGTTTACTCAGCATTTTGGCCTTTACGCGCATTGGTTTTATTCTGTTTTGGCGCGCCACCAAACCAAAAGTCAATCCAGAGAGCGCTGAATTTAAGCTGTATCAAGGTTTACCTGAGCAGGCACCAGCACGCAATGACACAACCGTCTATCTGTTGCTGACAGGCTTGGTGCTCTATAGCGTCTGTGCCGGTCCAATCCAACAGTATATGTTTCAAACTGCGGCACAAATACAAAAACAGGATTTATATGAGCGCAGTATCTTAAAACAAGATAATCTCAACCAAGTGATTAGTGTGCAACCGTACGATCCGGAAAACCTGCCTGAAACCCAATATGGCGGTGAAACAATCGATCCAAATGCAGCGCTCATTCCGTATATTATTTCTAACAACACTCTACACGGTGAGCATATTTCACCCTATAAACACCGGCAGATTGAACAACATACCTCGCAGCCTATACACGCTGATGATGCGCAACTTAAACCAGTGGAGCCGTAATATGCAAAAAATAGCGTTTTGGCAAACGTGGTTACCGCATCCGGTGGTGTCAATTCTTGTGGCGCTCAGTTGGATCATGCTGGCACACAGTTTAGATGCAGCAACGCTACTGATGGCGGCACTACTGGCGGTATTCATTCCACGCTTAGTCGATCCTTTTCTCACCAGTACACCCAATATTGATTGGCGAGCAGCGTTAAAATTATTTGTGGTGGTGCTGTGGGATATTATTGTCTGCAATGTCAAAGTGGCCAAATTGGTGCTGGGCCCAACGCGCAACTTACAACCGAAATGGTTCCGCGTTCCGCTGGACTCGCAACATGAACAGGTCAATGTATTATTGGCCATGATCATTACCACCACACCAGGCACTGTCAGTGCAGGCATCGATCAAGATCGTGGTGATATTTTGGTACATGCTCTCAGTAGTGACAATGCAGAGCTCGATATTCAAGACATTAAAAATCGTTATGAACGCCCATTGATGCAAATTTTTAATGTGCCATTAGGAGAACAGCAATGAGCATTTTACCTTATGCCCTTGGTATTTGTATGCTGGCCATTACCGTTTCTATGTTGCTTTGTTTGGTTCGTTTGGTGATGGGCCCTTCTATTGTCGATCGTCTGTTAGCGCTCGATACGTTATTTCTCAATGCCACCTGTTTGATTGTGGTGTTGGGTATTTATTGGGCCAGCGCCTCAGTCTTTGAAGGTGCTTTATTGGTGGCGATGCTGGGTTTTGTGTCCACTGCCGCGCTGGCACGTTATTTTACCAGCGGCCATGTTATGGATTAGGAAGGACACACAATGCAACTTGTAATGGAAATTCTGGTCTCTATTTTTTTACTGATTGGCGCATTTTTTATTTTGGTCGGCGGAATCGGTATGGTTCGTCTACCAGACTTATTTATGCGACTGCATGCCCCGACCAAATCGAGTACATTGGGTCTCGGCAGCTTTTTAATTGCGGCTATTCTTTTTGCCGCGATGAATGGCCGTTTCGGTTTCGCCGAAATTCTCATTACCTTATTGGTTTTTATTACGGCACCGGTTTCCGCCAATTTGATGGCACAAGCAGCGCTGCATTTACGCTTACGCTCTACCGGCGGTGAAGTGCCGGAAGCTTTAGAACGCCCTCTGCCTTGGCAGCGCCACCGAACACGTCGTCCCGTGCAAAAAAAATAACATGACTGCCCTGCCGCTGTTGCGGCCTGTATTCTCTGCAGCAGCAATTGCTTTGATGCGATAAAATTTCCATCCAAATACGCTCAAAACCATGACATCGAGCATAAAAAATTCTAATCTACTACGCGTCAACCATGCCTACACAATGCGCTTGGTTCGGATTCTCATTCACCCATGCGCTCTTTTTAAGCTCAACAATTTCTGATGTATCACTATATGCACTTATTCGACTTAGATGCAGGGCGTATAAATCATACTTTTATCCTAAATTTTAGATATGCGCCAATCAACAAACCTCTCTTAATTTCAGCTAAGCTCAGCAGCATAATCCTGTTGAAAACAGCTAAATCAAAATAAAAAAAGCCACCCGAAGGTGGCTTTTTGGCATACAGCTTGCGCCGTATTAATTATTCATTCTCTGGTTTTGCATCATCAGTAACCGGTGGTAAGTCCTTCACTGCTTCTGCAATCAGACCAAACATATAGTTACCATAGGCATTGGTTTTGTCATAATGGAAACGCAAACGCGGCGTGACACGTGTCTTAATACGACGACCCAATTCATGACGTAAGAAACCAGCAGCACCATTCAGTACAAATAAAGTTTCTTTATTGGCCACTTCACTTTGTTCATCGCCCAATTCACGACCCATGATGGTGACATAAACTTCGGCATATCCTAAGTCTGCACTAACCTTCACCGCAGAGATGGTCACCAGACCACCTAAGCGTGGATCTTTAAGCTCTTGACGAATCAGTTCTGACAACTCACGCTGTACTGTATCGCCCATACGCTTAAGACGCTGACTACCCGCCATTAAAGACTCCGTTTAATCAATTGCACATCATAAACTTCGATTTTATCGAGTGCTTTGATGTCTTTATAACCTTTCACGGCTAAACCACATTCCATACCGGCACGAACTTCTTCGACCACTTCTTTATAACGACGAAGTGATTCAAGTTCACCTTGGAACACCACCACATCATCACGAAGAACACGGATTGGTTTATTACGATGCAACATACCTTCAAGTACCATACAGCCTGCAGCTGCACCAAATTTACTTGAGTGGAATACTTCACGTACTTGCGCTACACCTAGAATCGTCTCACGATGTTCAGGTGCAAGCTTACCGCTCATTGCCGCTTTTACATCATCAATCAATTCATAAATGATGCTGTAGTAACGAATATCAATGCCGTCTGCATCTGCTTTTTGACGTGCAGTAGTATCCGCACGAACGTTAAAGCCAAGCAATACAGCTTCAGAAGATTCAGCTAAGGTCACGTCAGATTCAGTGATTGCACCAACTCCTGAACCAATCACACGAACGCGAACTTCATCCGTGGCCAATGCGCTTAATGCAACCGTTAAGGCTTCCAACGTACCACGTACATCAGTTTTGAGTACCACATTCACATAAGGCACATCTTTTTTGCCCATCGATGCCATGATATTTTCTAAACGCATCGCACTTTGACGCTCAAGACGTTTTTCACGTTCACGAGACATACGCGCATCAGCAACTTCACGTGCTTTTTTCTCATCGTTGACAACAAGAACTTCATCACCTGCCATTGGCGCTTCAGGTAGACCTAAAATTTCCACTGGAATTGAAGGACCCGCGGATTGAATGCGTTTACCATTTTCATCCACCATCGCACGAACACGACCGTAAGATGAACCAGCAAGCACCAAGTCACCGACATTCAACGTACCATTTTGTACCAGAATAGACGCCACTGCACCACGATCTTTATCGACACGTGCTTCAATGACCACACCTTGTGCAGCACCTTCTTCAGAGGCTTTTAATTCAAGCATTTCTGATTGGATTAAAATAAGATCGAGAAGCTCATCAATGCCTTGACCAGAATGCGCTGAAACCATGGCGATTGGTACATCACCACCCCATTGTTCAGGCACGATTTGTTTGGTGGTCAATTCAGTCATCACGCGATCTGGATCAGCAGATTCTTTGTCCATCTTATTGATGGCAACAATGATCGGCGTACCGGCAGCACGTGCATGATCAATGGCTTCTGCAGTTTGTGGCATAACACCATCATCTGCTGCAACAACCAACACCACAATATCAGTGGCTTTTGCACCACGTGAACGCATTGAGGTAAACGCGGCATGTCCTGGGGTATCTAAGAACGTGATAATACCTTTATCCGTTTTTACATGATACGCACCAATATGCTGGGTAATCCCACCTGCCTCGCCCGCTGCCACTTTGGTGCGACGAATACGGTCAAGCAATGAGGTTTTACCATGGTCAACGTGACCCATAATCGTCACAACTGGTGCACGAGTGGTTTGAACGCCACGCGCTTCTTCAGCCGCTTCCATTAAGTTATCTTCGGCTTGTGTATCAGATACACGAACTGGGTTATGACCCATTTCTTCAACCACAAGTGCCGCCACATCTTGCTCAATTGCTTGATTTTGCGTAACCAATTCGCCCATTTTCATAAGCGATTTAATAACTTCACGTACCTTGATGGCCATTTTTTGTGCCAAATCGGCAACAACAATGGTTTCACCAATTTCAACATCATAAACCTGTTTCTTCACCGGCTTTTCAAAACCATGCTTATCAGACTGACTGGTTTTTAAGCCACGTTTATGCTGGTTACTGCTAAACGATTTTTCTTCTTGACCACGACGTCCGCCTTTCTTCGGTGCACGCGTGCTGGGGGTATTGCTACCACGTTTAATTTCACGGTCTTCTTTGGCAAATGAATCTTCATACGCCTGACCCACAAGGCCAGCAGCCAACGGAGAATCATCCACGACACGAATGGTCGCAGTGGTATCTTCAGCCGTGTACTTAGAAGCCATTTGACGCATTTGTTCAAGCGTACGTTGTTGACCTTCTTCCGCTGATTTACGACGTGCTGCTTCTTCAACTGCTTTTAATTGAGCAGATTGCGCTTCACGTACTTTCTTTTGTTCTGCGGTTTCAGTGATTTTAACCGTTTGTTTAACAATCGGTTTGTTATTGGATTTACGCGTTACCACAACAGCAGCTTTAGAAACTTCTTGCTTTGCAGTGACTTGCTTTGCAGCCGCACGCATTGCTTCTAAATTTTGTGTCGCTTTCGATACGCCTGATTGTTTGTTGGCATCTACAGATGCAGCCGCTTTCGGTTCAACTGCTGCAGTAGTTGCAACTTTTTGACCTTGTGCTTTTGCCAATGCTTCAGCTCTAATTTGTTCAGGGTCCGGCTTGGTAAATGTATGCTTCTTGCGAACTTCTACATTAATGGTTTTCGCCTTACCTGAGGTACTTGCTACTTTAGCAGTACTGGTTGTTTTACGTTTCAACGTGATTTTTCCTGCATGCCCATCGTCTTGGCCATGAATTTTCTTCAAATGACTAACGAGGGTACTTTGTTGTTCAGTGGAAATAATATCATCAGCTTTACGTTGCGGTAAACCTGCATCACGAACCTGCTCTAGGAGCTTCTCAACTGGACTTGCTACGCTGAGAGCTAACTCTTTAATCGACTTGTCCGTCATATATTTCCTCCTAGTTAAACCATGATTCGCGCGCTTTCATAATGAGTTGGCCTGCTTTTTCAGCACCTAAACCTTCAATATCTTCAATATCGTCAGTCGCTTGGTCTGCCAAATCATCTACTGTTACCACACCGCGAGCAGCGAGTGCATACGCGATTTCCTGAGTCATTCCGTCCATTGCAACAAGTTCTGCACTTGGATCTTGGATGTTTTCTTGTTGTTTTAAAGCATCGGCCAATGTAATTTCTTTTGCACGGCTTTGCAATAATTCAACAGTGTCTTCATCTAACTCAATTTCATCGAATGTTTCAGCTGGAACATAAGCAATTTCTTCTAAAGAAGTAAAGCCCATTTCAACCAAAGCCATCGCCAAATCTTCTTCAATATCTAGACGACTTACAAACATGTCTAAATACTGTTGAGCTTCATTTTGTTGACGCGCATAAAACTCTTCTTCGAGCATCATATCCAATTTGTAGCCTGTTAATTCAGACGCCAAACGGACATTTTGACCTTGTGAGCCAATGGCACGCGCCAATTGATCGGTCGCTGCGAAAATGATGGTGGCACTATGAGCATCTTCATCAATCACGATGCTTGATACATCAGCCGGCTCTAAAGCACTGGCGATGTACTGCGCCGGATCATCCGACCACACCACAACATCAATACGCTCACCATTTAACTCTGATTGCACGGCTTGGATACGTGTACCACGCATACCAATACATGCACCAACAGGATCAATACGATGATCGTTGGTTTTCACCGCGATTTTAGCACGAACACCCGGTTGACGGGCAGCGGCTTTAATCTCGATGATTTCTTCAGAGATTTCTGGAATCTCTTTTTTCATCAACGCCATCAACATTTCAGGACGTGCGCGAGTTAACAATAACTGTGCGCCGCGACCTTCACGATTCACACCATATAAAATAGCGTTCATACGTTGTTTAGGACGAAGAATCTCTTTTGGAATCATCTCTTCACGTGAAAGATAGGCTTCAGCATTTTCACCTAAGTCAATAATAAAGCCATCTTTGGTTTGTTTTTTCACTTCACCGTAGATGAGTTCACCGACTTTAGATTCATACGCGTCTGCAATCAGCGCACGTTCCGCTTCACGAATTTTTTGCACAATCACCTGTTTGGCAATTTGTGCTGCAATTCGACCAAAATCAATCGATTCAACTTCAAGTTCACGAATGTCACCGATTGACCACTGTTCAGGGTCTAAGTCAGAAATTGCATCCTGACACGCGGGCATTTCATGATCTTCATCGGCCACCACTTCCCATTGACGGAAAGTACGGTAATCGCCAGTTTTACGATCAATCTCAACACGTAACTCTGCTTCTTCTGCGTGAGTGCCTTCGTAAAATTTCTTTTTCGTCGCGGCAACTAAAGCTTGTTCAAGCGCTTCAAAAATTGCATCACGACTTACACCTTTTTCGTTACTAACCGTTTCTACTACGGTAAGAATTTCACGAGCCATAAGTCACCTATTCGTTCAGATTCTTATTTATGGAATGAATTAATCTTGATAGATCAAATTGGATTTGTCGATGTTATGACTGTCTATTTCAAGTATCTGTTGGTTATCGACTTCAACTTGAATCATTTCAGTCTCAAGATCCACTGCAATGAGTTTCGCTTGAAATTTACGACGATTATCTACCGCGCTAATTAGACGTAAAGCAATCTGTTGTCCGATATAAGCTGGCATTTGGCTCAATTGAAAGAATGGACGATCCCAGCCCGGAGAAGAGACTTCAAGGGAATATTCGCCCGAGATTGGATCATGGACATCAAGCATTGCGCCTACTTGCTGCGTTACGCGAACACAGTCTTGTACGCCAATACCTTGACCTTCTACAAGCTCACCTTCTTCATTCATGACAGGTTGCGTGTTGTTTTGGTTGGCTTTGTCAATATAGATACGCAATAAAGAACGTTTACCTTGAGGAACAAAATCGATACCCCAAAGATCTACATTACAAGCTTGCACTGCAGGAGCGATTAGGTCTTGAAGTGCTTGGGTTTTATTTGATAGCTTCATTTACTCTCGTCATTGTTGTGCGATTCAATGGTCAATGTGACCAGTTCAGACTAACTCAACTATATTAGTAGTGAAACATGACAATTTGACCAATGGATGTCGACACTACACGATAGCCAATAAAAAAGGGCGTAATCGCCCCTGTGTACACAGAAAAACCAAAGTCCACTGTGCAAAAAGGCCCACCATGTTTGTGAGCCTTTTAGAAACTTGGTAGCGGGAGCTGGATTTGAACCAACGACCTTCGGGTTATGAGCCCGACGAGCTACCAGACTGCTCCATCCCGCAACAACGTGCAAAAATTATATACAATTCACTGAGTGTTTTCAATCAAAAACTTCTCAAAGATTGCTTGATTAAGTTGCACCTCAATCAAAAGTGGTAGCGGGAGCTGGATTTGAACCAACGACCTTCGGGTTATGAGCCCGACGAGCTACCAGACTGCTCCATCCCGCATCGACCTGTAAAAATTCAATCATCATTTAAATATATTTTAAATGACCTATTTAGTTTACCTCTAAATAGTATTGGTAGCGGGAGCTGGATTTGAACCAACGACCTTCGGGTTATGAGCCCGACGAGCTACCAGACTGCTCCATCCCGCATCAACAGATTTGCTGCACACACCAACTTATGTTCTGGATTACAAGTTGGTGCGGAAGGGGGGACTTGAACCCCCACGCCCGAAGGCACTACCACCTCAAGGTAGCGTGTCTACCAATTCCACCACCACCGCAGCTGTGTCGCATTCTAGTCGTATCATCTGCAAAAAGAAAGGACTAAATCGCCTTATTCTGCGCTTTTTGGTGCAACTGGTGAAGTTTCACCCAACGCAGCCGGTGCAGTAGTCGTGCTTTGTACTGACTTTAAGCTATAGGCATCCGTGGTTTGTCGTTTGGCAAACACGGCCAAGCTTAAACTGGTGATAAAAAATAGTGCCGTTAAAACAGCAGTTAAGCGTGTTAAGAAATTCGCGGAACCTGAAGCACCAAACACCGTTGCTGCTCCGCCACCACCAAATGATGCGCCTGCATCTGCACCTTTACCGTGCTGCACCAGAATCAAGACAATCATTAAAACGGCTAAGATAATATGTATTACCAGCACAAAAGTTTGCATGCTGAACTCCTAATTATTTTGTATTTGCAAATGCCTGAGCAATTTCGTAAAAAGATTCAGCAGTTAACGATGCACCACCGACCAGCGCACCATTGATATCTGGACAGGCCGCCAACTCTACTGCATTTTCAGCTTTAACACTACCGCCATATAAAATGGCCATACTCGGGCCAAACGGGGTAATTTGGGTCAACCCTTGGCGGATTTTAGCATGCATGGCTTGCGCATCTGCTGGGGATGCAGTTTTACCGGTACCAATGGCCCAAATCGGCTCATACGCCACCACCACCTTCTGCCATTGCTGCGCAGTCACCACCGCGGCAATATCACAAATTTGCTGCAATACCACCTGCTCTGCTTGACCATTGTCACGCTGCGCTAAACTCTCACCGACACAGTAAATAACGGTTAGACCTGCATTGAGTGCATGTTTAACTTTTTCATTGAGCATGGCCGGAGTTTCTGCAAAAATTTCGCGGCGTTCTGAATGTCCAATCAAGACACATTCAATACGATGATCCACCAACAATTCAGCACTGACTTCACCGGTATAGGCACCGGTTCCGGCAATAGCTGAGACATCTTGTGCGACGCTATAAACTGCGCGCACTGAATCTGCCAACTGTGCTTGAACTTCAGCCAGAGCCAGCAAAGTGGGCGCGACCGCCAAATAACAGTCTTCTTGTTTAATTTCATTCTTTTGCAATAATTTTTTAAAACCACTTACCAAGGCCTGAGCCTCTGCCTGCATTGGGTTCATTTTCCAATTGCCGACAACCCAAGGAGTAATAGCCGAACCCGACATACAGTAACCTATTAAAAACAATTCAATAAACCGCGCATATTCTACACGGAATTTAAGTGGGTTTAGATAATTTTTCGCAGGCCCTTTATTCCATTTTTATTTTTTATCATCCATGCTCTAATGAGTGCAGCAAAAACCTTCACCTGTAATTACGACTGGTTCAAAGTTTTACCTAATATTAAGCAGATGGCGGCATTTTCAGATTTGGTATTTTTATCGAACAAAAGTATAATTTAAAGATACCAATTATAAACAAATCGATTTAGTAGGCATATGAAAGCATGGCAGCATTGAACGGTTCACCTAGATTTACAGGTTTCATTCGACGTTTGGTTGAAGAGGGCTTCGTTTCTGCTGAAAATATGCAGAATGCAATCATAGACGCCAAAAAAGCCAATCAAGATATTGTGCCTTTCCTAATTGATCAATTAAAAATTCCCTCACTGCAAATTGCCGAGAAAATTTCACAAGAATTTGGTGAGCCGCTGTTTGATTTAAGTGTTTACGATTCCGCTCAAATCATTCGTGAAGGTATCGATGAAAAGCTGATTAATAAGCATCGCATTTTACCGATTTTTAAACGTGGCAATTTACTGTATATCGCCACCAGCAATCCCACCAATATGGATGCGATGGATGCAATTCGCTTCAGCAGTAAAATGAACATTGAAGCGGTGATTGTAGAACACCACATCTTACAAAAATTAATTGAAAACAACTTTGCCCAAGCTGACAGCTTTGAATTTTCTGATGACGACATTGATTTAGATTTAGGCGTCGAAGACTTAACCCAAAAACAAGATGATGAAAATGAACAACAGGCAGATGAAGCACCAATTGTTAAATATATTAATAAATTGCTGATTGATGCCATTCGTATGGGCGCCTCCGACTTACACTTTGAACCGTACGAAAAAAGCTATCGAGTGCGCTACCGTGTCGATGGTGTACTGCGTCAAATTGCCAACCCACCGTTACAGTTGGCCACACGTTTAGCTTCACGCTTAAAAGTAATGTCGCAAATGGATATTTCTGAAAAGCGCCTCCCTCAAGATGGCCGTATTAAACTTAAACTCTCCAAAACCAAAGCCATCGACTTTCGTGTTAACTCATTGCCAACTTTGTTTGGTGAAAAATTAGTTCTGCGTATTTTAGATCCCTCCAGCGCTATGCTGGGGATTGATGCCTTAGGTTATGAGCCTGCGCAAAAAGAATTATTTATGCAGGCCTTGGATAAACCTCAAGGCATGCTGCTGATCACTGGACCGACTGGTTCAGGTAAAACCGTTTCACTGTATACCGGTCTGAATATTCTCAACCGTGAAGATATCAATATTTCAACCGCGGAAGATCCGGTCGAGATTAACTTAGAAGGCATTAATCAGGTAAACGTGAATGCCAAAGTGGGCCTGACCTTCTCTGCGGCGTTAAAATCTTTCTTACGTCAAGATCCAGATATTGTAATGGTCGGTGAGATTCGAGATTTAGAAACTGCCGAAATTGCCATTAAAGCGGCGCAAACCGGCCATATGGTGATGTCGACGTTGCACACCAACAGTGCGCCCGAGACGTTAACCCGTTTACGCAATATGGGCGTGCCATCGTTTAATATTGCAACTTCGGTCAACTTGGTGATTGCGCAGCGACTAGCACGACGCTTATGTGCACAGTGTAAAGAACTGGCAGATATTCCAGACAGCAGTTTATTGGAAATGGGCTTTACCGCAGAAGATCTCAAAGATCCAGATTTTCATGTGTATCAACCTGTGGGATGTGCAGAATGCCGCGAAGGCTATAAAGGTCGCGTGGGGATTTATGAAGTAATGAAAGTCACACCTGAAATTTCAAAAATTATTATGGAAGATGGCAATGCAATTGAAATTGCAGCAGCATCGGCAAGATTGGGGTTTAATAATTTACGACGTTCAGGATTAATCAAGGTCATGCAAGGGGTAACTTCTCTTCAAGAAGTCAATCGTGTGACCAGTGAATAAAGCAAGCATTTAAAAATAAGGATAAATTCATGGCGGTTAAAAAAGCACAAATGATGCCCACCTTTGCTTATGAAGGGATTGACCGTAAAGGGGCAAAACTTAAAGGGGAATTACCGGCACGTAATATGGCGCTGGCCAAAGTGACCTTACGTAAGCAAGGCATTACCATTAAGACCATTCGAGAAAAGCGCAAAAATATTCTTGAAGGCTTAATGAAAAAAAAGGTCTCCACAACAGATATCACGATTTTCACCCGTCAATTGGCCACGATGATGAAAGCCGGCGTACCTTTGGTACAAAGTTTTGAAATCGTCGCTGAAGGACTGGAAAATCCGTCGATGCGCGAAGTGGTGTTGGGGATTAAAGGCGAAGTGGAAGGCGGTAATACTTTCGCCGGTGCACTGCGTAAATATCCACAGTATTTTGACAAGCTTTTTTGTTCATTGGTTGAATCCGGTGAGCAGTCCGGTGCGTTAGAGACCATGCTCGATCGCGTGGCCATCTACAAAGAAAAAAGTGAATTGTTAAAGCAAAAAATTAAGAAAGCCATGAAATATCCAGCTGCAGTCGTGGTTGTGGCCTTAATTGTAACCATTATTTTGATGGTCAAAGTGGTGCCTGTTTTCCAAGATTTGTTTAGCTCATTTGGTGCAGATTTACCGGCATTTACCAAAATGGTGGTCAATATGTCGGAATGGATGCAAAAGTATTGGTTCATTTTAATTATTGCGATTGGTTTTATGATTGCCGGTTTTATGGAAGCCAAAAAACGCAGTAAAAAATTTCGAGATTTTCTCGATAAAGCCGCACTCAAAGCACCTATTTTTGGTGATTTGATCTATAAATCGATTATTGCACGTTTTAGTCGAACTTTAGCCACCACCTTTGCTGCCGGTGTACCGCTGATTGATGCTTTGGAGTCGACCGCAGGTGCCACCAACAACTGTGTGTATGAAGAAGCAGTCATGAAAATTCGTGAAGATGTCTCTACCGGTCAACAATTGCAATTTGCCATGCGCGTCACCAATCGATTCCCCTCTATGGCCGTACAAATGGTCGCCATTGGTGAGGAATCGGGTTCACTGGAAGATATGTTAGATAAAGTCGCCACTTATTTTGAAAATGAAGTTGATAATGCGGTAGATGGTTTAACCTCGATGATGGAACCGTTGATTATGGCCGTACTGGGCGTGCTGGTGGGTGGTTTGGTCATTGCCATGTATCTACCAATCTTCCAAATGGGTTCTGTGGTCTAAATGCAAGAATTAATCAATTATTTTATCGCAACCCCCACAGCCCTCTACATTGCAGTGGGGCTGCTGGGCTTATGTATCGGCAGCTTTTTGAATGTGGTGATCTACCGCACACCGAAGATGATGGAACAAGAATGGCGGCACGACTGTCAGATGTTATTGCATCCTGAACAAGCACTGATTGATCAATCAAAATTAACCTTGAGCAAACCGGCATCGACCTGTCCAAAGTGTCACAGCGCGATTCGTTGGTATCAGAATATTCCCGTCTTCAGTTGGTTAATATTGCGCGGTCGATGCGCCAGTTGCCAAAACCCGATCAGTATTCGCTATCCGTTAATTGAGCTATTAACCGCCATTTGCTCCTTGGTGATTGCCCTCGTGTTTGGTGCCAGTCTGCAAATGTTATTTGGCCTGCTACTGACTTGGACTTTGATTGCATTAACCTTTATCGACTTCGATACTCAACTGCTGCCCGATCGTTACACTTTAACCTTGGCCGCTTTGGGGTTGGCAGTCAATAGTTATGCAATTTACACCTCGCCTACGGCTGCAATCTGGGGCTATATTATTGGCTTCCTATGTTTATGGATTGTCTATTACCTGTTTAAAATTGTGACCGGCAAAGAAGGCATGGGCTATGGCGACTTTAAACTGCTGGCAGCATTAGGTGCATGGATGGGGCCGTTGATGCTGCCGCTGATTGTGCTGCTTTCATCGTTGGTGGGTGCAATCATTGGCATTATTTTGTTGAAAATTCGCAAGGAAAATAAAGCCTTTGCTTTTGGCCCATATATTGCCATTGCCGGTTGGATTGCCTTTATTTGGGGTGAGCCGATTATGAAAGCCTACTTGGGTCAATAAGA
The DNA here is from genome assembly GCF_000816495.1 of Acinetobacter harbinensis. GTDB lineage: Bacteria > Pseudomonadota > Gammaproteobacteria > Pseudomonadales > Moraxellaceae > Acinetobacter > Acinetobacter harbinensis. The sequence goes on along the minus strand of NZ_JXBK01000001.1, from coordinate 667,715 downwards.
TTAAGGAAATCCATGCATTTTATTTTGGGCTTAACGGGTGGTATTGGCAGTGGTAAATCTGCGGCCAGCGCATGGTTTGAACAGCAAGGCATTACGGTGGTAGATGCCGATATTATCGCACGTGACATTGTTGAAAAAGATCAACCCGCCTTACAGCAAATTCATGCCGCTTTTGGGGATGAGATTTTATTAGACAATGGTGAGCTTAATCGGGCGGCTCTACGTAAACAGATTTTTAATGACAGCAATGCACGCAAAACGCTAGAGCGCATCACCCATCCGGCGATTCGCCAAGCAATTATTCATCAGCTCAACAGTGCGACCAGTCCATATGTGGTGCTGGTCTCCCCGCTTTTGTTTGAAACCAATCAGCATCAACTCACCGATCACACCTTATTGATTGATGCCGATGAGGCTTTACAAATTGAGCGTGCCGGTCAACGCGATGGTCAGTCGATTGCGCAAATTCAGCAAATTATTCAGGTACAAATGCCGCGACAACAAAAGCGCGCTTTGGCCGATGATATTGTGCTCAATGATGGTCATCTTGAATATTTGTATGATCAACTCAAGCCGCTGCATCAAGCCTACTTACAGCGTTAACAATTAAAAAAGCAGTCATTTAGACTGCTTTTTTTGTTGCTCTAGTCGCTGCTGTAAACTGTCTTTATGCATCAACCAACGCCACGGCTGTAAGGCACCAAAAGCCATACCGAGTAGGCCACACATAATTGCTGGGCTTAACGGCTCACCCAACAGCGGTACGGCCAAAATAGCCGCCATAAACGGCGCAAGGGTAACAATACTGCCTGTTTTAAACGCACCAAGCCGCTTGATGGCTTCGACATAAGCCAAAGTTGCGATAATCACCACAAAAATGCCATGAAAAATCACCTGTCCGAATAAATGTATCGGAGTCGGTGTGCTCAGATTTTTCGGTAAAAAAAGCATATAAATGGGGACATAGACGATGGCAGACCAAATGGCGACACCGGCCATGGAATGCCAAGCGGAGAGTTTCCAGTGCCGCAATAACACCGTAAAAACGCCCCACCAAATGGCGCTGATAAAAAATAGTCCATCACCGAGGCCAAAGGCCACGCCGGTTTCTTGGTACATTAAGACACTCATGCCAGCGACGGCGCTCAGCATAATCAGCAAGCTCAGCCAAGTATGTCCATCGAAAGCCTCTTTAAACAACAGCCAAGCTGCAACGGCGGTACACAGCGGCACAAAGCCATTGAGAAAAATAGCGGCGTGCGCAGCCGGCACATAATGAAATGCCGTGTAAGAGGTGAGACAGTAACCGACCCCACCAATCATCGCCAATAAAAAAGGCTCTTTATGCCATAAAAAAGCGGTGTCTTTTTTGTAGATTAAAATAGGCATTAAAATACAAAACGCCAGTGCAAAACGCAGTGCGGTAATATCCCAAGCACTGATCCCCCACTGCGCATTTAAACGCGAACTTAAAGTGAATCCACCCCAAATAACCATGGTAATGGCGACAAAAAGATAGCCTTGCGACCGCGGTGACATAACCAATAACCTTTAAAATTGAATCTATGAATTTATACGTTACGTTGGCGACAGGCTTCATATAACGCCATGCCAGTTGCCACACTGACATTTAAGCTTTGTAAGTTACCCGCCATCGGAATATAGACGGCCTGATCACACTGCGCCTGCGTAATTGGACGTAAACCGGTATCTTCTGCACCCATCACCACACAGACACCTGTACCGGTAAAATCAAATTGTTGCAGTGGTAATGCATGCTCATCCAACATGGTACCGACTACACGCACATTAAATTCATCTTTAATATTATTGAGAGTGCGCGCCAAATTGGTCACTTGAATGAATTTAACTTTCTCCGCACCGCCCGCAGCAATTTTACGTGCAGTTGGGGTAAGGCTCGCTGAACGATCACGCGGTACAATTACCGCTTCCACGCCCATTGCCGCCGCTGTACGAATACAGGCGCCTAAATTGTGTGGATCGGTGACTTGATCTAACGCCAACAATAAAGCCTGTGGATTGTGCTTCAGTAGATCGTGTAGATCTTCTTCATTTAACACGGGATGAGCGCGAACTGCTGCCACTACACCTTGATGAAACGGTTGACCGGCCAATTTTTCCAGTTTTTCACGACTGGCTTGCTGCACACTAATTCCAAATGGATCGGCCAAGGCCAACACATTTTTTAACCGCAGATCATCACGACCTTTGAGAGTGAATAAAGTCAGTACACGCTCTGGCTCAAGCTCAAGTAATGACTCCACCGAGTGAACGCCATAAAAATATTCTGTTTTTGCCATGAACGGCCTCTGAAAAATAATCAAAATTGAGAAAAAAGAAAAATCCTGCAAAGCTGACTTTACAGGATTGATGTTTAAATCTAGTTTAACTGATTCAGGCTAAAATTTCTTGGCCTTAATCCACGTTGTCTTAGCCTTCTAGGTGACAAACGTAATCGAGCACTTCATCGGTTTCGATTCTAAAACGACTGTTACCGGGCACATAAAAAGATTGGCCGGCACGAAATAATTCGCTTTCTTCTTTGTCGGCAATATAAACCCGACATTCCCCAGAAATAATTTCCATGCGTTCAGGTACATGTGTTTCAAAGGTCAGTGCTTGTTCGGTCGGAAGAATCACTCCCAAGGTTTTTTTGGTACCGTCTTCAAATTGTACGGTATGACTAATACATGACCCACCGAAATAAACGTTCGATTTTTTGATAACAGAAACGTGATCAAACTGATTTGACATGCGTATTCTCCAGATAATGCGCATTTATAGTTTTTGATAGATGAAGTTTAAAGGCCAGCCATTCACTCATCCATCGCTGTTTCATACAGATAAATCTATCCATCTTCAATTTTTGCAGATGTTTTTTTGCATAAATAACAGGAAGATTTAAGCTATTTCGCCAAAGTCTAAAACATGTACGAGATAAGCACAAATATGTTTTTGTTTATCGTCGACGAAAGTTTTTTTTAGCGCTTTTATACAGATGATTTAGACCAAGGCGCGGCTGATAAATCCCCCCGATTCAGCCCAGTTCAACAGCGTTTTGTGATTGAAGCGCAGTTAAATCCGTTTCAATTTGCTATACATTAATCCCTATTTCCGATCATATTTTCTGTGATTTGAAATAGATAAACGGCGGTAAGTTTCAATAATGTTCTGAATGGGTGGTTTGGGTTGGCTCGAAGGTCACACAGGTAGTTTCATGTTGAGGTGCAATATCAGGTAAAATAACCAGCGTCTTGTGACCAAAACAAAATATCACTATCTTAGACTCAAACCTTTCGCAGCTCGGATGCGTTTATGCTGACACACTTAACTCTGATTAATTTTGCTTTAGCCGATCATCTTGCTATTGATATTGAAGCGGGCTTTAATGTTTTAACCGGTGAAACTGGTGCCGGAAAATCATTACTTCTCGATGCGCTGTCTGCCTGTTTAGGTGAGCGCACTGACACCAATTACGTGCGTTTTGGCACAGACAAAGCTGATGTCACAGCGGTCTTTAGCTATGCAGCACACAGCCTAGAAGCCGCATGGTTAAGCGCACATGAATTGGCAGATGAATCCGGAGAGATTCATCTGCGACGGGTGATTTTTGCCACTGGCCGCAGTAAAGCGTGGATCAATGGTCGTCCCAGCAGTTTGGCCGAGCTCAAAGAAATTGGTCGTCTGTTGGTGCAATTGTATAGTCAGCACAGTCAGCAACAATTGCTCGAGCCACCTTATCCTAAGCAGTGGCTGGATCGTTACAGTAACTTTCAGCAGCCCGCGCAACAGGTGCGTGATGCCTACAGCACGTGGCAAAAAAATATCCGTCAGCATCAAGCAGCTTTAGATGCGCAAGTTACTCGAAAAAATCGCATCAGCACTTTAGAGCTACAACTTGAAGAACTAGAAGACACCACCGCCATTGACTATAAAGAAATTGAGCAAGAGTTTGATCGACTCAGCCATCATGAACATATCATGTTGGATTGTGGGGCCAGTTTAAATGTGTTGGACGAAGCTGAACAGAATCTGACCCAAGAACTCTCCAGTGTGGTGCGCCGTTTAGAATCCCATGCTGGACGCAGCGATCAATTGGCTGAGATTCATACCTCACTGCTTAATGCACAAAGCGAAATTGAGGATGCCAGCGCCAATTTACGCCAATTTATTGATCGGCAAAGTTTCAATCCACAGCGCGTAGAAGAATTAAATGCACAGTTGGAAATTTTCCATCGACTGGCACGTAAATATCGCACGCAACCTGAACAGCTCAAACACGAATATGCGGCATGGCAGCAGGAACTGGAACAGTTACAGCAGCTTGAAGACCCAGAAACCTTGGCTGAACAGGTGCAGTTGTCTGAGCAAGCCTTTTTAGCTCAAGCGCAACTTTTAGATCAAATTCGCCGTGAGGCAGCGCTGCCCTTGGCCAAGCATCTAACCGAACAAGTCAAACAACTGGCCTTACCTGAAGCTTATTTTGAGTTTAAATTTGAGCCCTTAGAAAACGCCGGTGCCGAAGGTTTAAGTTTCATTCAATTGCTGTTTACTGCCAACAAAGGCATTCCGGCACAGCCTTTGGCTCGTGTGGCATCTGGCGGTGAATTGTCACGCATTGCGTTGGTGATGCAAGTGATGAATGCTGAAAAAACCGATTCTGACGTGTTGGTGTTTGATGAGATTGATGTGGGGATCAGTGGCGGTACCGCTGAAATGGTCGGACGTCTGTTGGCAGGTTTAGCGCAGCATGTACAAATTTTATGTATTACCCATCAAGCGCAGGTCGCGGCGCAATCCGATCAGCACTTATTGGTGAAAAAACAACAGACCGATCCCGCCAGCAGCACCATTTTAAGCCTAAATGAAGATGCGCGCATTGATGAGTTGGCGCGCATGACCGGCGGCATGGAAATTAATGACACCACATTGCAACACGCTAAACAATTGCGTCAACTGAAGTTTCAAGCAGTGTAAGTTTATGCTTTAAAGCGAAAAGGTTTGGTGAAACCGCATTAGTTTAGTAACTTGGTCATCAACAGATGATGATTTAATTGTTTTTTTAGATATTCAGGGGGAGTGAGATAGATGACCAAACAATATCTGACACATCGCTGTCTGATTGCACCTCCCGATTTAGCCGATGACTTTTTTGCCAATAGCATCATTTATTTGATCCGGCATGATGCGGACGGTGCTCAAGGGATTATTATTAATCGTCCGACAGGCCTATCGATCAAAGAGTTATTAAATGACTTAGACATTGAAGCCGACTATGTCAATCCGCATGCAGTGTTACAAGGCGGACCACTGCGCCCCGAAGCCGGCTTTGTGCTGCATACCGGACAGCCGACTTGGCACTCTTCGGTTGCTGTAGGGGAAAACGTCTGCATTACCACCTCTAAAGATATTTTAGATGCCATTGCGCAAAATCAAGGGGTGGGACGTTACCAAATTGCATTGGGCTATACCAGTTGGAGTAAAAATCAATTGGAAAAAGAAATGTCACGCGGTGATTGGCTGGTGTGTGACTCCGATATGGATTTAATTTTTAACTTACCGTATGACGACCGCTGGGACGCTGCCTATAAAAAAATGGGCGTCGATCGCATGTGGTTAGCATCAGAGATTGGACATGCCTGATTCAGCTACAGCACACATGATTATGGCCTTTGATTTTGGTACGCAAAAAATGGGCATGGCCGTCGGTCAATCGATGATTGAAAGCGCCAACCCACTGGCCCTGTTTCCTATGAAAGATGGCATTCCGCATTGGGATGAGTTACTGAAAATTGTGAAGCAGTATCAACCGACTTTATTTTTGGTCGGTTTGCCGCTGAATATGGATGACAGCGAATCCGAGTTGTCTACCCGTGCACGTAAATTTGCCCGTCGCTTACAACACCAAACCAATATCAACACGCTGATGGTGGATGAACGGCTGAGTACACGTGAAGCACGTGATGAATTAGAGCATTATCAAGCACAAGGTCGCGCTAAAAAATTGGCTGCTGACAGCATTGCCGCAGCATTGTTTATTCAAAGTTGGTATCGACAAGCCGTGGGCGTTAAGCCTTAATCTTACGATCAATCCTGCTTTTCAGCCAGCCCTATTTGCTGGCTTTTTTAGCTTTAAACCCACGCGCAGTATACGAAAATATATTCACGGCGACTGATCTTTTGCGCGATCAATTTTTTGCTGTATCAACGCTATAACTTTAAAATGATAAACAATAAAAATCATCCTGCACTGATTTTATCCGCATGAAAGCGCTGCTTTAGGCATTTTTTTGTTATACAGTAGATGCACTTGATTACTTTTTTTCGCTTCGTGTTTTCAATTTCTCTTTTGTAATATCTCAGTTCAGTAGGTACATATGGCACTGTCTAGTTTTGGTAAGATTCTCACCGTCTTGGATTTATTTTCGGTGTCTCGCCCGATCATTAATGTCGATCTCATTAGTGAAGAATTAGCTTTGTCTAAACCGACCAGCTATCGTTATTTAAAAGAATTAGTGGCCACTGAATTACTGCAACGTTTAAGCGGCACCTCGGGTGATTATACCCTCGGCTCTAAAATTGCAGTGTTGGATTATATCTCTCGCACCACCGATCCATTGGTGCAAATTAGCATCCCGTTTATGCAGCAGATTGTAGAGCGTACGGAATTTTGCTGTTTACTGACCCATCTCAACCATGACTCGTGTATCGATATTCATCATGAAGTGTTTAAAGATGAGACTTTGCTGTCCTATGGTCGGGGCTGTCCGCGTCCAGTATTTGTCGGTTCCTCACCGAAAGTGATTCTTTCGCATTTGCCTAAAGCCAAAATTTTAGATTATTACCAACGCTTTGCCCACGAACTGGCTGAAGTGGCTTTTGCCGAGAATGAAGCTGAATTTTTACTCAAAATGAAGCATATTAAAAAACAGGGTTATTATTTTTCCAATGGGGAATTAAATCCCAATATTGCTGGCTTATCTATTCCGATTAATTTCTCCAGCAAAGAACCGCCTTTGGCTTTGACATTATTGGCGTCTAAAAATCGTTTTGAGTTCGTCAATTTACAAAAACTGATTGAAATTTTGCAAGAAAATGCGGCATTGATTGAGAAAAAATTTGCCGAATTATCCCAAAATGACGATTCTGAAATGTAGGCAATCTGCCGACCTTTGGTTTTGAGATCGCTGATAAATTGACAAGATATGGCGATCATTTCATTTTTTATCGTGATACTCGACGCGAAGTATTACTTGCTTAAGCTGTAGATTAGAATCATCTACATCTAACCCACTACATTTTTGAATTTTTTCAAAAACGTATTGTTTAAAAAAAATAACGAAAGGTGAGATTGATTCTGGGCTGTAAAACACGGGTTGATTTTCTTAAAGTATGCCGCCAATTGCGCTGGGTCTGACCGCGCATCACAATCAACTGGCCGCTGTGTAAGCACAGATCGACTTTGGCTGCGCTATTTTTATGCTTAAAACTAAATTTTCGTGTCGCCCCTAAACTTAATGAGGCAATCACCGTTTCCTGTGTCCGCTGATCGCTTAAATGGGCTTCATCATCACTGTGCCAACCCATGCCCTGATTACCATCTGGGTACAAATTAACCAAACAGGAATTAAAGCGATCACCGATTAATGTCTCAATCTGCTGCTTTAAATCCCACACCGCACACTCCCACGGCTGCGCCTGTTTCAGCGTACCGGAATAAGCATAGCCATACTGTTGATCGCCATACCACACCACTTTGCGCTCAGTAATATGCCGGCGGCCAAACAAAAACACCTCATCAGCTTGCCACGGCAATTGATTTAAAAAATGTTGCAGATACTGCTCACTTTGTGTGGGCGTTAAAATTATCCCATAGTCTTGCACCACGCCATCATAAGGCAAGAGGTTATTTTCTGGCTCAGGCGTAAAGAGTTCAAAATTCATGATCTGCCCTCAATTGTGTATTTTATCTCTAGTTTAACGCATACAGATACGACACAATTTACAACAATGTCGCGGCTTGTGAGCGCAACTGATCCTGCTTAGACTAAAGCGAAGCTGACCTGTAAAAACTGTATATGAACTTATGGCATTTATTTCAAAAAATTAAACCATTTGTACACCCGTATCGCCTTTTGGTGTTTGCTACGCTGATTTTAACCTTGATTGGTGCACTAACCGCTCAAGTCAATGCGCTGACGTTAAAGTATGCAGTGGATAGTATTAATCGCTTGATTGAAGCCGGTTTGGGCTTGGCTGAAGGCTGGCATATTTTAATCACCATCTCGGCTATTTTACTGGGTAAAGAAGTGATCAATGCCTTGGTACAATTTGGGCAAAAATTTTATGGCGAAAAGCTGCGTATTTTTGTTTCCCAAGATTTAGCCCAAGGGATTATTGAAAAATTCCTGACCTATCAACTGGCTTTTTTCAATGCCGACAATAACCAAGCCGGAAAATTACAGACCCGAATTGACCGTGGTATCGGCTCACTCACGCGCTTGGTACAAATTTTCTTTATTGATATTTTACCGCTGTTTACCAGTGCCATTGTGGCGTTGGGTTTAATGTTTTATGCCAACTTTTATGTCGGTCTGGTGGCTTTGAGTATTGTGCCGGTATATTTTTGGCTGACCTTTAAACAAGCCAAAAAACTGGGCGGTTGGCGTCGTAATTTACGCGATGGCCGTGAAAAAAAGAGCCAAGGTATTTTAAGTATTATTAACTCAATTACCGTGATCAAATCCTTTAACCGTGAAGCCATTGAGGCCGATAAACAACTTAAATTACAAAAAGAGCTGACCGAAAATCAAATGCAAACCCGTCAAATTAGTTTCATATTTGATGGTCTAAAAACCTTTATTGAACAAATTGGTATTGTGCTGATCATTATTTTAACCGCTTATTTTGTACTCGATGGCCAAATGAGTATCGGCATGATTATGTATCATATCTTGCTGTTTAATAACGTCTCAGCGCCTATTCGTTCATTACATCGTATTTATGATGAAGTGAATGACGCCATGATTTACTCGGAAAGTTTCTTTAAAATTTTAGAAGCCGATGATGAAATTGAATCCAGTGGCGTACAAAAACCAGCAATTACGGGAAAATTTGAACTTAAAAATGTCGATTTTTATTATCCCAATGGCCACCATGCGCTAAAACAAATCAACATGGTGATTCAGCCCAATAAAATCACCGCTCTGGTCGGATTATCCGGTGCAGGAAAATCGACGCTGATTAGCCTATTGGATAAATTTTATCCCCCTGCTGCAGGGCAGATTCAACTCGACGGAATTGATTTACAAGACATTGACACGCAATATTTACGCGAAAATATTGGCTTGGTACTGCAAAAAAATCATATTTTCCAAGGCACTATTTTTGAAAATATTCGTTATGGCAAAACTGATGCCAGTTTAGAAGAAGTGATTGTCGCTGCGAAAAAAGCCTCGATTCATGAACAAATCTCGCAACTGGCCAAAGCCTATGAGACCGATGCCTTAATGCTCTCGGGCGGACAACAGCAACGGATTGCCTTGGCGCGTATGTTTTTAAAAAACCCACCGATTATCTTTTTAGATGAACCAACCGCCAGTTTAGATGCCATTGCTTCCGAGCAAATCAAGCACAGTTTGGATGAAATTAAACAAGGCCGCACAGTGATTATTATTTCTCACAGTTTGTCGCAAATCATTGAGGCCGATTACACCTATGTGATGAAAGAAGGTTATATTGCCGAACACGGCGAACACAACGCGCTCTATCATCAAGATGGGGTGTATAAAGAAATTTTCGATGCTATGGCCAAAAGCTTAAACATTGAAAAAATTGCCAAGACCTTTGAAGAAGATGCCGAGGAAGAAACGCACAGTTAATTTAACAATTAACGCTCTTGTACTTTTTCTTCAATTTCTTCCACACTGCTGTGGCGCACATCTAAACCTTTCACAATATAAATCACTTGTTCTGAAATATTACGTGCATGGTCGCCTATGCGCTCTAATGAACGCAGCACCCATAACACATTAATCACGCGGGAAATATGCCTTGGATCTTCAATCATATAGGTCATTAAGGTTCGTGTGGCAGATTGATATTCTCGGTCAATATCGGCATCGGCCAGTAATACCCGCAGCGCTTGATCGATATCTAAACGTGCAAAAGCATCTAAAGCATCATGAATCATCACCCGTACTTGATTACCAATATGGCGGGTTTCCATATAACCGCGTGGTGAATTGCCCTCTTCACATAAATTTTGTGCAATGCGGGCAATTTTTGCGGCTTCGTCCCCAATACGCTCTAAATCGGTATTGGCTTTGGACATGGCAATCACCATACGCAAATCAATGGCCGCTGGATGGCGACGCGCTAAAATCAAGGTTAAAGCTTCATCAATTTCTATTTCAAGACGATTGACAATGTTGTCTTGAAACTGCACTTCAATGGCTAAGTTGGCATCGGTATCCAAGAGTGCGCGAATTCCATTGGCCACTTGCTGTTCCACCAAGCCGCCCATGGTCATAAATTTGGTATTGACCTGCTGCATTTCTTCATTAAATTGCGAAGAAATATGATGACTTAACACGGGATTATTTGGCACGAATAGGCACTCCACAGCAACATTTTTAAGATTAGGGCAATTGTTCACTATTAAAGCACAGCCAGTATGAAGCTTTGATGACAAACCTAAAAACCCATTAACGCTTGTCGTTGTTCGGCTTTTCCATCAACCATGCATTTAAATCTTCAAGGTCGTGTTGTGTGAGGTGTCCAACCGCAGCTTTTAAGCGTAAAACATTCATTAAATAATCATATTGTGCATTTAAATAATCTTGCTTGGCCGAAAATGCATTTCTTTGCGCCAGCAATACATCGACCATACTTTTTAAGCCTTCTTGATATTGCGCTTGCGAAGCCTCTGACACGGTTGCTGCCGAATCCATGGCCGCTTTACGGGCCTGTAATTTGGCTTGATCGGTCTCGACCTGCATATAAGATTTTTTCACATCCGTATTGGCTTTACGTATGGCGGCCTCTAACTGTGCTTGGGATTTTCGGATATTCACAGCCGCTTTTTGAATGGTTTTTTGTGTGCGACCACCACTATACAGATTCCAATTCATCTCCAGTCCAATTTGATCGAACGGCCCATCACTGGAGATAATGCTTTGCGGAGATTGTTTGGCATAACCATAGCTTGCGACCGCTTCGAGTTGTGGATAGCGCGCTGCTTCATCAATACGTTTCTGGTCTTCGGCATATTGCTGCTGCATTCGCGCCTGTTGAATGGCTAAATTTTGATTTTGCGCCAGCAACAGCCATGCCTCTAAATCAGCCGGATACGGTTTTTGAAATGCAAAGTTGCTGTTTAAAACAGCCAAGTTTTCTTTATATGGCCCAATCAACTGTGCCAATTGTTCTTGTGCCAAAATCAACTGTACATGGGTGGCAATCCGATTGGCGCGCGCACTTTGGTATTGGGCATTGGCTTCACTGACTTCACTTTTGGCCACCAAACCTTCGCGTAATTTGGCATTCATCATATTGAGCTGTTCTAACAGCGCCTTTTCTTCTTGTAAGTTGGCAGTGGTTAAACTTTGTTGACGCAGTACATTAAAATACGCCTCTGAAACATCCAAAATATGCGCTTGACGTTGGAGCTGCAAATTAACTTCGCTTAAACTTAAGGAGGTTTTGACTTGCTTTAACGCTTGCCATGCATCCCAGCGGAAAATCGGCTGCCGTGCAGTGACTGCAATTTGCTGCGTGGTAGAAGACGATGCACCAAAAGCATCGACTGGAAAGTTTTCAATCGGAGTAGAATTTTGTGCTTGGCTTTTACGCGTCACATTGCCTGAAACGCTAATGGTCGGTAATAAATTGCCTTGTGCTAAACCTAAATTCAGTTGATCGGCCTCGTACTGCAAAAGATTGGCTTGCCAATTGGGATCGGTACTTTGTGCACGTTGATAGGCTTCGACCAAATCTAAAGCATAACTATATGGACTGAGCAATAAAACGCCCACACTGATGATTGTTTTAATCTTCATTTTTTATCGTAATTTCCCACTATAAATCAGCACGCAAAGCGATTTTTTTCTCTAAAAACCCGATCATCTTAGAATACTCTAACCCAGATTAACGCTATTTTTTGTTTATTTTAATCCTCAGCACTGCATCTGCTGGATCTCGACTCAACTGCAGTACATTCTCACAGCGCGTAACTAAACGTCATCACAATACTACACAGACCCTTGTGCTTACAGCGCTAAAATAGCGCATATCCACTCCCATCATTGTTGACTGTATTTAAATATAGAATGACTGTATTTTTCCGTGAACGTCTGTCTGTAAAAACAGTGCTGGCCTATATCGTCTGTGTCAGTCTTGCGCTGTTGCTCGGCTGTCAGAAACCGCAGCCACAGCCGATTGAGCAACAGCCTCAAACACAATCTGTACCACAAGATGAGATTGTGGACTTGTCTTTGCTGTGCAAAAATATTGAGAAAAATATCGCCAGTATTGATGCAGAACGTACTACTTTTGCCTTAGAGCAAATCAATCAAGACTTAAAATTATGTTTGCCGCTCTCGAATTTTGAAGAACAAAAACATTTTTTAAGCTTATCCAATCAAATGTATCGTAAATTTTTAACCGTAAACCGCAATGCCTCACAACAAGCGGCTTTTGAACATTATGCCTTTGACTTATCACAGCATCCGACCTTGCAGCAAAATCATTTCGAACAGCTTAATTTACGTGATCAATATTTATTAAAACATACCGGTCAGGCCTATATTGAAGTGATCGACGTGGGGGACGGACAATTGCAATATCGCCGCAGTCCTGAATATTTAGCCAAGATTTTTGCACCGTATATGCCGCCAGCGGAACAGATTTTTATTGAAAATTTAGCTGCACAGAATATGCAACCGGCCTTTACTGAATCCCGTCTCAGCATTGAACCGCATGAAATTGTTAATCGTGCTTTATTTTGGGAAGAGTATTTAAAACAATATCCAAACAGCAGTTATCGTAAAGATGCGCGCTATCTTCTGCAACGCTACAGCGTATTTTTATTCCTCGGTCTAGACGATTCTCCGGTGTCGGAGAGCTATATCGATCGCTATGCCATTCAAAATAGCGCAATGGAAGAAATTGAAAAATTAGCCAAACTAAAAAACTCAACGCTAGCTGCACAAGCCAATAAATTTCTACAATTTTTACAGCTTTCTGAAGCACAGCGTCTGCAACACATTCCAGTTCAAACCACAAAAAAAATAGCCTCTTCAAGTACTGAATCTGGCTTAGCACAACAACAATTGGCGCAATATTTAGGCCTCAGCTCACTTCAGCCCTCGCCTACGCGCGACTGTTTTAGCGATGCCATCTGTCATTAATCTGCGCTTAAGTGGATTGAGATAGCGCTGAATAAGTATCCAATTTTGAATCTCCAAGCTTTTCCTGAAGCAGCATGTTAGTATTTATCCATAGCTTGACGGAGCGCGAGTAAGAACTCGCTGAGATCACCCATCCATGACTTTCATCCTTTTGATCGAAGTCATTGCAGCGTGAGTACCGTTGAACCTGATCAGGTTAAGACCTGCGTAGGAATCAAGCCATCTAAAAACCGACGCCTTGTATTGATCCAAATTTTTATCCTTTAGCAGGATAAAAATTTGATCCATATGCCACGTTTTTGGTCGTGCTTGATTCGTTGATGTCATTCATAAGGATTAAAGCAATGAACCAATTAACGAATCTATCTGCTCCAGATATTTCTGCTCAACATGAGCAAGATGCCAAAGATCTGAGCCGCATTTTGCCGGCCTCTAAAAAAGTCTATCTGCAAGGCTCCCGTGCTGACATTCAAGTGCCGATGCGCGCCATTGAATTAACCGACACCCCAACCGGTTTAGGCGGTGAGCACAACCCTGATATTTTGGTCTATGACACCTCAGGGGTCTATACTGATCCGAAAATCAGCATTGATTTAAATCAAGGTTTGCCGAATGTGCGTGAAGCTTGGATTGCTGAGCGCCAAGACACCGAACAATTAGCACATCTCAGCTCACACTTTGGCCAAGAACGCTTAAAAGATATTCGCACCGCAGACATCCGCTTTGCCCATATTCAAAAGCCACGTCGCGCCAAAACCGGTAAAAATGTCACGCAAATGCACTACGCACGTCAAGGCATGATTACCCCTGAAATGGAATATATTGCGATTCGTGAAAATCAGCGCCAACGCGAAGGCACCGATACACGTCAGCATGCGGGACAAAATTTTGGCGCGAAAAATCTTACCGAAATTACCCCAGAATTTGTCCGTCAAGAAGTGGCTGAAGGCCGTGCCATTATTCCAGCCAATATTAATCATCCTGAAATTGAACCGATGATTATTGGGCGGAATTTTTTAGTAAAAATCAATGCCAATATTGGGAACTCCGCGCTTGGTTCATCAATTGATGAAGAAGTCGCCAAGATGACGTGGGCCACGCGTTGGGGTGCCGACACCATCATGGATTTATCTACCGGTAAAAATATTCATGAAACCCGTGAATGGATTATCCGTAACTCACCGGTGCCGATTGGTACCGTGCCGATCTATCAAGCCTTAGAAAAAGTCGATGGCGTGGCTGAAGATTTAACCTGGGAAATTTTTAAAGACACCTTAATTGAACAAGCCGAACAAGGGGTCGATTATTTCACCATTCATGCCGGCGTATTGCTGCGTTATGTGCCACTTACCGCAGAGCGTCTAACCGGAATCGTCTCGCGTGGCGGCTCGATTATGGCGCAGTGGTGTTTGGCGCATCACCAAGAGAACTTTCTCTATACTCACTTTGATGAGATCTGTGAAATCATGAAAGCCTATGATGTCTCCTTTAGTTTGGGCGATGGCTTACGTCCGGGCTGCATCCAAGATGCCAATGACGAAGCACAATTTAGTGAACTGCGCACGCTAGGCGAACTGACGCACCGCGCGTGGAAACATGACGTACAAGTGATGATTGAAGGTCCCGGACATGTGCCGATGCACATGATTAAAGAAAATATGGATTTACAACTTGAAGTCTGTCAAGAAGCGCCGTTCTATACTTTGGGACCGTTAACCACTGATATTGCCCCCGGTTATGATCACATCACCTCCGCCATTGGCGCGGCCATGATTGGTTGGTATGGCACCGCGATGCTGTGTTATGTGACCCCAAAAGAGCATTTGGGTCTACCCAACAAGAAAGATGTCAAAGATGGCATCATCACCTATAAAATTGCTGCACATGCCGCAGATTTAGCCAAAGGCCATCCCGGTTCGCAAGTCCGCGACAATGCCTTGTCCAAAGCACGTTTTGAATTTCGCTGGGAAGATCAGTTTAATTTAAGCCTCGACCCCGATACAGCGCGTAGTATGCATGATGAAACTATGCCCAAAGAGGCACATAAATCGGCACATTTCTGCTCAATGTGTGGCCCTAAATTCTGCTCCATGAAAATCACGCAAAATGTGCGAGATTATGCGAAAAATCAAAGCAATGCACAGCAAGTCGAAGAAAAAAATGCCGAGATTGCAGCGGGATTTAATGCCATGAAAACCACCTATCAGGAACATGGTCAAAAATTGTACCATAAGCTGTAATTTGCTTAAAAATCTTTTATTTTCATCAAAATCTCAGTTAGGATGAAGTTATGCTTTTCATCCTGACTGTGCTATATGAATATTATTAAACACGCCACATATAACAGTGATCAAGTCAAAATTCAGTCGCGCGAATATGTATTCCGCGGCTTTGTTCAAGTCGAAAAAGTAAAGCTAAGCCATCGTCTATTTCATCAAACCGGCTTTACCCCAACCCTGCAACGCGAAGTCATTCATCGCCCTGAAGCGGCTGGTGTCATAATCTATGATGATCTACAACAAAAATTTGCCTTAATTGAGCAGTTTCGCATTGGTGCAATGGATGATGTCGATTCACCTTGGCAACTGGAAATCATTGCCGGTGTGTTAGATGGTGATGAATCGCCTGAAAGCTGTATCCGCCGTGAAAGTTTAGAAGAATCAGGCTGTCAAATTAATGAATTACAGCATCTATTTAGTTTTTATCCGTCTGCCGGTGCCTGCTCTGAGCTGTTTCATTTGTATAGTGCAGCCGCTGAGTTGCCGCAGCAAGGCGGTATTTTTGGCATGCCGGATGAAGGTGAAAATATTCAATTGCATTTAATTGACTATAATCAAATACCCACCTTAATGACCAATGGTCGACTTAGAAATGCACCGGTGATTATGGCTGTGCAGTGGTTACAGCAGCATATTCAAAGTACGCAGAAGGTCTAAAGGACTCAGACATGACCTTATCTTCACCTACAGATGATCAGCGAGACTGGACCATCATTCAAATTTCTGATACCCATCTGATGGACGAAGACGACTTAGAATTTGTGCAGATGAATCCTGAACAGAGCTTTCACGCGGTGATGCAGCAAGTTCAACAGCACTATCCGGATGCCGATGCCATTATTCATACCGGTGATTTAGCGCAAGTACCGGTTGAAAAAACCTATGCACGTTATTTGGCTTTTATGCAGCAACTGGGTATTCCATTTTATCAAGTGCCCGGAAATCATGATCATATCGATTACTTTCCGTTTCATCAGCAGCAAAATCAAGTACACGTTTTGCCTTTTGGCAAGTGGCGTGTGGTGCTGTTAAACACAGCGATCTGCGGTAAAATAGAAGGCTGCATTGCACCCAGCCAATTACAACAACTTGAGCATATTTTAGCCGCGCTGTCCGAGCAGTTTGTACTGGTGGCTTGTCACCATCATCCATTTGATATGAAATCAAAATGGATCGATCAACATAAACTGAAGAATACTGCCGATTTGGTCGATGTTTTAGCGCAATATCCCCATGTCAAAGCCGTTATTTGTGGTCATGTACATCAAGATTCGTTAAATGAATGGAAAAATATTCAATTTTTTTCCACTCCATCGACGTGTATTCAGTTTAAACCGCTCAGTGATCATTTCGCCTTAGATGAACAAGCACCGGGGTTTCGCATGCTGCGTTTAACAGCCAATGGCGAGTTACACACCCAAGTGCATCGCGCTGCAAATTTACAACAAAAAAATAATGGTGAAATTTCAGGTTATTAACTTTTCATTTTGGTTTTTTTCTATTACTTTATGGCTTCACAAAAAAATGTGGTCGATCGAGTCACGCCATCAAGGACTATCAAAAATTCTGAAAAGTCTATATGATGACGCGCCCCAAGGAGGAATCTCCTACGGGCGGGATAAAAACACTTGCATATCACCATATTTTTTGCGTATAG
The DNA here is from genome assembly GCF_000816495.1 of Acinetobacter harbinensis. Lineage (GTDB taxonomy): Bacteria > Pseudomonadota > Gammaproteobacteria > Pseudomonadales > Moraxellaceae > Acinetobacter > Acinetobacter harbinensis. Next base: position 650,349 of record NZ_JXBK01000001.1, on the reverse strand, counting down.
ATAATGCGTATATGATGAGGAATGCCCTACATGGCGAATGACAACCAAAATCAAGTCTTGGACGAACAAGCTGAAGTTGTAGATGAAAAATCTACAAAACGCGTGCGAAAAACCAAGCCAAAAGCGTCAGAAAGTGGTTCTACTGCTAGCTTATTTGGTATTGCACCTTATCAGCCGAAAAAAAATGAAGAATACATGTCCGAAGGACAGCTTGAGCATTTCCGCCAAATTCTGTTGGCATGGAAAGAAGAGCTGATGTCTGAAGTGGATCGTACTTTAAATACGATGCAGGATGAAAACACGGCATTGCCTGATGTTAATGATCGTGCCACACAAGAAGAAGAGTTTGCAATTGAACTCCGTACCCGTGATCGTGAACGTAAATTAATTCGTAAAATTGAGCAATCGGTTGAAGCGATTAAAAACGATGATTATGGTTTCTGTGAAACCTGTGGTATTGAGATTGGTCTGCGTCGTCTTGAAGCACGTCCAACAGCAACCCTTTGTATTGACTGCAAAACACTCGCAGAAATCAAAGAGAAGCAAAATAACGGTTAAGCGTGACGGTTACAGAATCCTCAGCAAAGCCTAGCTTTGTGCTTGCGCAGCAGCGGAACAATGTTCCGCTAAATTGCGTTGCCTATTCAGGTCGGTTCGCGCCCTCGCCAACCGGCCCTTTGCATTTTGGCTCACTAATTACCGCAGTGGCCAGTTATTGTGATGCCAAAGCGCAGCATGGCCGGTGGCTGGTGCGTATTGAAGACACCGACATTCCACGGATCTATCCCGGTAGCGAACAGCATATTTTGCGCTGCATTGACGCGTTTGGGTTTCAACCTGACGACGACATCATTTTTCAAAAAGATCGCTTAGCGCTGTATGAAGCGGTGCTCGATCAACTGGCACAGGATCGGCAAGTTTATGCCTGCCAATGCACGCGCAAAATGTTGGGTTCATCGCATATTTATGCCGGTAGCTGTCGAGGGTTAAATTTAGCTTTTGAGCAGCAAGCCATTCGGCTTAAAGTCGCAGATCAGCAGATTTGTTTTGATGATCGTTTACAAGGCAAACATTGCGCCAATCTGCAACAAGATTTAGGTGATTTTGTACTAAAACGCCGCGATGGCATTATCAATTATCAGTTGGCTGTGGTGGTCGATGATTATCTACAAGGAATTACTCACGTGGTACGTGGTGCAGATTTGCTGGATAACACTGAACGACAAATCTGGTTAGGCCGTGTCTTACATTATCCTGAGTTAAGTTATATGCACTTGCCGTTGGCAATGAATTCCCAAGGTCAAAAACTCTCAAAACAGAATTTAGCCCACGCACTGGATTTAAGCCGTGCGCCTGAATTATTGCAACAGGCACTACGCGCTTTACATCAACCTGATGTTGACTTAGATGTACCGGAAAATATGCTCAAGCAAGCCATCATGCAGTGGAGTATTCAACATATTCCCCACAGCAAACAACTGTCAGGCCATTATTTGTAGCAGAAAAAAACCCTAC
>NZ_JXBK01000001.1:591233-648048 GCF_000816495.1 Acinetobacter harbinensis | reverse complement strand
TTATTGCTTAAATCCAAATAAGCCAACTTTCCAAAACTTGCTAAAAAGCTAAAATATTTCGTCGAACTCAGGTTACTAAACATTCAGTTTGAGATGAGAAATCATTGAATGCAGTTTTTAGGTATTTGCTGAAAACTAAGGCACTCGTAATAAAGCTATTTCTGAAGCTTCTATGCACAAGGCCACGTGTGTATTCACGCCAAGAGCAACCTCGATATTGCTGGGTATTTTAATCTAACCCACTCCCCCCTTTTGGTTAAAAAAGAGAAGTGGCTTAGGATGATTCTCTCTCGATATAAAGCCGCCTTTGAACACAGACTTAAGCCGTATCCATCAGAAAGAATTACGTTAAAAACTTGATTCTTCTTTACTTGGATTGGTTTTTTGCGTAGTAGCATCAATTTTCAAAATGAGACTAATCATCACTGCACACATAATTAAAGATGAACCGCCATAACTGATAAACGGCAAGGTTAAGCCTTTGGTCGGCAACATTCCCATATTCATGCCTGCATTCACCAAAATTTGCAGCAAGAAAATAATACTGATGCCATAAGCCAAATAACCCGCACGTAAATACTGATGCTGTAAGGCACGATGACCAATTTTAATACAGCACAGCAGCATGGTGAATGACAGTAACAACACCATGCTGATGCCAAAGAAACCAAACTCTTCACCTAAAATCGCCAACATAAAGTCGGTGTGCGCTTCCGGTAAATAGGCCATTTTTTGAATACTATGCCCTAAACCTACGCCAGTCCATTCACCGCGTCCAAAGGCCATCAAGGCATTCGACAATTGATATCCGGTTCCTAAAGGATCCGCCCAAGGATCGGTAAAGGATAAAGCACGTTTTAAGCGATAAGGCTCGAAGATAATTGCTGCGCCTAAGCCCAGAATAATCGCCAGCATAAAACCAATAAACTGAATTGGGGGTGCACCGGCCAAAAAGAATACGCCCAAAATCATCAACACGATTACTGCGGTGGCACCTAAGTCTGGCTCAGCCAAAATTAGCCCAACGGTAATAACCATGACGCCGCCCAAGCGGAACAGACCGGAGAGATTATTACGCACCTCGGCTGATCGTCGTACCACATAGTCGGCGGTGAAGATCGCCATCATCACCTTGGCCACTTCCGATGCCTGTAGGGTAAATCCGGCTATACGAATCCAGCGCGTTGAACCATTGACCTCACTCCCGACCAGTAACACCACCACCAGCAATAAGATGGTCATAATCCACAGTGGAAAGGTGTTATTGAACCAAACATTGAGTGAAACTTTATACACCAACGTGGCGGCCACCAATGCCACGACAATGGAAATGCCATGTCGAAGCACATAGTGAAAAGCATTTTCGTGTAATCGATCCGCATAGGGCATCGAGGCCGATGCCACCATAACTGAGCCGATACACAGCAAAGCAATCACACAAAACAGCAATACATTTCGTGGGGTAATTTCGGCTGGAATTTTAGTTTCCAAGCGTTGATACACCTGACTCATTTTATTTATGGTCGTCTGAGCTAACCCAGCCATACAACGTTCCTTATCATTCTTTTAGGCAAGTGTGTTCACACATTTTACAAATTGGTGGCCACGGTCAGTATAACTTTTAAACATATCAAAACTGGCACATGCCGGCGACAACAGCACCACATCATGTGCTTGGGTGTGCTGCTGGCACAACTCAACAGCCTGTTGTAAAGAGTCCGCATGAATCAGTGTGGTAGTGTCTTTAATCGCCTGTTCAATCAGCGCCTGATCTTCACCAATTAAGATGGCCACTTTGGCATATTTGCTTAAGGCATTCTGTAAAGCGCTAAAATCCTGACCCTTACCTTGCCCGCCTAGAATAATCGCTACTTTGCCCTGCTGAGGTTCAATAGCGGCACCTAAACCTTCAAGCGCGGCCAAAGTGGCCCCAATATTGGTGCCTTTGGAGTCATTGTAATACCGCACTCCGTGTTGCTCTTTCACAAACTCACAGCGATGCTCTAGTCCTTTAAACGTTTTTAAGGTCTCTAACATTGAACTAAGCGGCAAGCCGATGGCCTCACCTAAAGCCAGACACGCCAAGGCATTGGCAACATTATGCGTGCCTTGCATATACATATCGCTACTTTTAAGCAAACGCTCACGACCGCGTGCCAACCATAAGGTGCCATCGGTGTCTTTTAAAACCCCATATTGATTCATATCCGGTGCATTGAGGCCAAAACTTTGCATCGGGGTGACATCGGGTACCAACGGACGGGTCAATGAATCGTCACGGTTATAGACCACTTTTTTCACGCCTTGAAAAATTCGATGTTTAGCGGTGTGATAAGCAAACATATCGCCGTGTCGATCTAAATGATCTTCACTAATATTCAGCACCACAGCCACGTCGGCCGCTAAATTTGAGGTGGTTTGCAATTGAAAACTGGATAACTCTAAGATATATAACTCTGGGTCATCTTGAGTTAACTCCAAAGCAGGGCGCCCCAAATTACCGCCAACGGCAACCTTTACGCCTGCCGCTTGTACCATCAAACCAATTAAAGTGGTGACGGTACTTTTGGCGTTAGAGCCGGTAATGGCCATAATCGGTTTATCGGTAAAGCGTCGTAAAATTTGAATTTCACTGACCACCGGAATACCCTGTGCCACAGCAGCTTGAATTTCTGCCAATTGTGGATCGAGTCCAGGGCTAATGATAATTTCTTCTGCTTGTAATAACAGTGCTTGATCGAATTGACCAAAACGGGTTTCAACATCGTCAGGGATTTGATCATGTCCAGGCGGAATCAAACGGGAATCGGTCACGGCAACACGGTAGCCTTGTTTATGTAAGAAATTCACCGCTGCAACTCCAGAAATACCGAGTCCTGCAACGACTTTTAATCCACCACGTTGAATTAACATGTTTACCCCATATTTTGCGATGTTTTCAAACTGCCAAAATGTTAGCACTTTGCTCTTTTGAATGCTTTTTCTGTTTTGACTTTATGACTCTTTTTTTGTGTCAGCGCGTAAAAAAACCGTCATAACGATGACGGTTTTTTGATTGCGCACTTAAATTAAACGCTTACTTCCATTTTACCGCTTGTAGTGGTGCAGTTTTCTGCGCTTGATCTTCACTGGCCGGACAACTACAACCGCCACCACAACCGGCTACCGCTTTTGGGGTGAACCATTTGGCCAGTGTCAACCAACCCTGCTGATGACAGAGCGTGGATAACTGTAAAAAGACGCTGTTTGCACTACGCGGGAAGACTTTTTTAAAGACCACCAGCGCACTCCACATCACCAAGGCTGCAATAATAATCACTTCAATCATCTTCATCTCCTGTAGACAGTATTTTTGGCGTAAGCCCTTGGATTAGGCCAAGTAATGCGATGCCACTTGATAGGTTAAAAAAGACATCGCGTAGGCCAAACCAAATAAATAAGCGGTCATCACACTGACGGTTTTCCATGAGCCGGTTTCACGTTTGACTGTGGCTAAGGTGGCCAAACAATGCGGTGCATAAATAAACCACACCAACAATGACAAACCGGTGGCTACTGACCAACCCAAAGGGCCATCACTACTGATGATTGAAGACAGTCCTTGTGCGATGGCATCATCTCCAACCGCAGATAAGGCATACACAGTACCCAGTGCTGCCACCACCACTTCACGTGCCGCCATGGCCGGAATTAACGCAATACAGATTTGCCAGTTAAAACCCAATGGTGCAAAGATCGGTTGCAACACATGACCCAACATACCGGCCAGTGAATAATCAATTGCAGGTAAAGTTGCGCCGATTGGCGGCTGCGGAAAAGTACACAAAAACCACAGCAGAATTGACAGGGCAAAGATAATGCCACCGACGCGTTTTAAGAAAATCTTGGCGCGATCGAGTAAACCAATCCAAATACTTTTAATATCTGGCAGTCGATAGCTGGGCAATTCCATCAGCAACATATGTTGTGATTTGTCTTTTTGAAAGAATTTTAAAACAAACGAGACGATTAGCGCACTGACAATGCCGGCCATATATAAGGCAAACAACACCAAGCCTTGTAGATTAAACACACCCCAAATCATCTGTTCTGGAATAAAGGCCGCGATCAATAAGGCATACACCGGTAAGCGCGCCGAACAGGTCATCAGCGGTGCCACAAAAATGGTGGTCAAACGATCTCGTGGATCACTGATACTGCGCGTGGCCATAATGCCCGGAATGGCACAAGCAAAACTGGACAATAACGGAATAAAGGCGCGGCCACTTAAACCGGCTTTAAACATCAGCTTATCCAGCAAAAATGCGGCACGCGGTAAATAACCTGATTCTTCTAAGACCAAAATAAAGAAGAATAGAATCAGAATTTGCGGTAAGAACACCACCACACTGCCCGCACCGGAAATAATGCCATCCACCACCAAACTGTTGAGCAGTGGATGAGAAATATAGCCGCGCACAATCTCACCAAACCAAGCAAAAAACGTCTCAATCCCATCCATAAACGGCGCAGCCCAAGCAAATACCGCTTGAAAGACCACAAACATCATTATGGTCAGACTTAACAGGCCAAAGACCGGATGTAAAAATATTTTATCGAGAAAATCTGAGCGTTTATCTTCTTGATCTACTGAATGCACCACATCCTGTAAAATGGTTTCAATTTTATGATGCTGACTGCCGCTTAATCCGCTGAGCTCGGTTTGGGGTACAGCGTATTTGCCTTGCTCCAGCGCATTCATCAAGTTGGCGATACCGGATTGACGCACTGCCACGGTTTCAACCACGGGCACGCCTAAGCGCTGCGCCAGTTTTTGCGTATTGATTTGCATACCACGGCGGCGCGCTTCATCCATCATGTTCAGCACAACCAAAATTGGCCGACCAAGCGCAATCATTTCCAGCACCAAACCCAAATGCAGTTTAAGGTTGGTGGCATCGACCACACATAAAAAGGCGTCTTGTGCGGCCTCTTCAGCAATCTTGCCTTGTACCACATCACGGGTAATGGCTTCATCGGGACTGGTGGCATCTAAACTATAGGTGCCGGGTAAATCCAAAACCCGAACCGATTGCCCCGAAGGTAAATTAAACTGCCCGACTTTACGCTCGACGGTGACACCGGCATAGTTGGCCACTTTTTGCCGTGTGCCGGTTAAATGATTAAATAAAGATGTTTTACCGCAATTGGGGTTACCTACGAGGGCAATACGCAGCGCATCACTCATGCAGGGGCTCCCTCAAGATTAATTTCAATTTTTTCAGCTTCAACTTTACGCAGTGCGAATCGAGTAAATCCAACTTGAATCAAAATAGGATCACCGCCAAAGATACCTTTGGTAATCACCTGTACTTTAGTGCCGCTTACAAATCCCAAGGTCTCTAAGCGACTGGCAACCATATCATTTTGAGTACTGTCATTAGTTATAGCGCGATTCACTTTACAAATAATGGCGGTTTGTTTCACTTTTAAATCAGATAAACGCACTGCATCTAATCCTAAAATATTTTCACCAGTATACAAACAAATGAGAATAATTACCAAGTAAGGTTTGATTCCAATTCTCATCTTGCGCTGCCACATCGACAGAACCAAAGAATTGTTTTAAATTAAACAACACCAAGAAAAACTTGGATTTTTCCTTCAATGTAGAACTGATATGCTCAATAAAAAACCGCGTATTCCGGCTCCTGTGGCAATTCCTGCTCATTTAAGTTTTTTACATGGCTTTCGAGATTATTTAATTGCAGACACTGTCAGTCCGCATACGCGCAATGCTTATCTATCTGATTTAATTCAATGTAGTGAATGTAGTGCCCGTTTAATGCTGGATTGGTCAAGTGATGATGTCGCGGACGTTTTGTTAACATTAACCAAACAAGGCAAAAGTCCACGCTCGATTGCACGTGCATTGTCGGCACTGCGTTCTTTTTATAAATTTTTACGTGAACAAAAATTACGTTTTGACAATCCGGTGGCCACCCATAAGACGCCTAAAATTGGCCGTGCCTTGCCCAAAGACATCTCTGAGCAAGAAGTTGAAGCATTAATTGATGCCCCAAATACCGACACTGTACTGGGTTTACGTGATCGTGCCATGCTAGAGGTGTTGTATGCCTGCGGACTGCGCGTCACGGAATTACTCAATTTACGCTTGGAGTTGATAAATTTAAAACAAGGCTACTTACGCATTGTGGGTAAAGGCAATAAAGAACGTTTGGTGCCGTTGGGCCAAGTGGCATGCGAATGGATTGAAAAATATTTACAAGAATCGCGACCAAGTTTATATAAATCTGCCACCGACTATGTGTTCTTAACCCAACACGGCGGCATTATGAGTCGGCAAAATTTTTGGTATGCCATTAAACGCTATGCGCTACTGGCCGATGTACAAGCGGAACTATCACCGCATACGTTACGTCACGCCTTTGCCACCCATCTGCTCAATCACGGTGCCGATTTACGTGTGGTACAAATGTTGTTGGGACACAGTGATCTATCCACCACACAAATTTATACCCACGTGGCACAAATTCGGATGCAACAACTGCATGCCGCACATCATCCGCGTGCTTAAAGATGCGCTGGATTTTTCATCTACGCTCAAGAAGTGTTAACGAGCGCGACGAATTTTTTGCTATGCTAACCATCAATTTTTATTGATCATTCAAAGAAAGGGTTATTTATGCTATTTACCCGCTCAAATATTTTTATGGCTTGTGCTTTGGCCAGCAGCTTGGCTGTGACTGCTTGTTCTAATTCAAATAATGATGAACAAAAGCAGAGCACTTTAACCGCCAGCACACCAGCAACTGGCGAAGCGTCGAATCTCTCAGAACGCAATGCCCAACAGCGTCTGATTAAAACGCTACAACAGCATTTTAAAAAAGCCAATATCAATGCCAAAGTATTGGAAATCAAACCGACTGAAGTGCCTAACTTATATTGGGTAAATTTAGAAGGCATGTCATCGGTATATGCAACCGCAGATGGTCAATATATTATCCAAGGTGATGTGCTGCGTTTGGGTGACACTAAAGTACACAATGTCAGTGAAAACCTTCAAGCGGCCAGCAATAAAAAACTTTTGGCGCAGTTAAAAACTGAAGATCTATTGGTCTATCCGGCCAAAGGCAAAACTCAGCATGTGGTGTATGTCTTTACCGACTCAAGCTGTCCGTATTGTCACAAATTGCATGAACAGATGAGCGAAATTAATGCCAAAGGCATTGAAGTGCGTTATATCGCTTGGCCACGCGGTGAACAATTTATGCCAACCATGGAAAGCATTTGGTGTAGTGCAGATCGCCAAGCCGCTTTTGCTCAAGCCATTACCGGTGCGACGCTCCCTACGGCCAACTGTAAAAATCCAGTTCGAGCGCAATATCAATTGGGTCTAAATATGGGCGTGAATGGTACACCGGCAATTTACGATGTAAATGGCGTCTATTTGGGCGGTTATCTCTCAGCACAAGAATTGGCAGAGCGTTTAAATAACTAATTTTTATTCGTTAATTTACTAATTTTTATAGCTGAAGATAAACGCATTTCTTCCTAGAGTCTGCTGTCTTTTTTAGCTATGATCTAGCTTCGCTTAAAATTGATTAGATATTGGAGTGTGACGTGAAACCAGTTCGTCTGGCAATCCTCGGTCTTGGGACTGTGGGTGGTGGTGCCCTTAAACTATTAAAAGAAAACGCTGCTGAAATTAAACGTCGCACAGGGCGAGAAATTGAAATTACCTACGTCGGTACGCGTCGTTCGCGTCCCGACTTAGACCTTGCAGACAGCATTCAACAAAGTGCCGACTTACTGGAAATTGTACGTCAGCCAGATGTGGATGTGGTGGTTGAAGTTATGGGTGGGATTCATCCTGCCTATGAAATTATTATGGAAGCCATGAAACATGGCAAACATATTGTCACGGCCAATAAAGCCTTGCTGGCAGAACACGGTACCGCCTTATTTAAAGCGGCGGATGAGAATAAAGTTCAAATTGCCTATGAAGCTGCGGTTGCCGGTGGCATTCCGATTATTAAAGTTCTTCGTGAAGGTTTAGCGGCCAATAAAATTGATTGGCTGGCCGGCATTATCAATGGTACAGGTAACTTTATTCTCACCGAGATGCGTGAAAAAGGCCGTACTTTTGAAGATGTACTCAAAGAAGCGCAAGAGTTGGGCTATGCCGAAGCAGATCCCACCTTTGACGTAGAAGGCATTGATGCTGCGCATAAATTAACCCTCTTGGCCTCCATTGCCTTTGGTATTCCTTTACAGTTCGATAAAGTCTTTACGGAAGGCATCAGTAAAATTACGGCACAAGATGTGAAGTATGCAGAAGAACTGGGTTTCCGGATCAAGCATTTAGGCATTGCCCGTCGTGCAGCCAAAGGGATTGAGCTGCGTGTTCATCCGACCTTAATTCCGGCAGAAGAATTACTGGCCAATGTGAACGGGGTTAAAAATGCAGTCTTGGTACAGGCCAATCCGGTTGGCCCGACCTTATATTATGGCGCAGGCGCAGGCGAAGGCCCAACCGCATCTGCAGTAGTGGCCGATATTGTCGATATTGTGCGTGATATTGCCTATACCGAAGATGGTGCAGGCACCATTCCACAACTGGCCTTTGAAGCTTTAAGCGACTTAACCATTTTAAGCCGTGAAGAGATGACCACCGGCTATTACATTCGCATTAACGCTGAAGATCAGATGGGCGTGTTGGCTGATGTCACCACCATTTTAAGCCGTGCAGGGATTAGTATTGATGCCATCATGCAACAACCGCGCTTAAAAGATCTGATACCGATCGTGATTATGACCGATCCGGTGGTTGAAGCGAAAATGGATGCGGCGTTACAACAAATTCAAGCATTACCCTTCATTCATGGCGAAATTATACGAATTCGTTTAGAATCGCTGGATAATTAATCGGGTTGAGGGGATGCTTTCCCCTTGCCAAGCTCTACCCACATTTGGAACATCATCATGTCTAATGCCAATCGTTATACTGGTTTAGTTGACCGTTATCGTGACCGTTTACCAGTATCTGCAACCACGCGTGCAATCTCTTTAGGTGAGGGCAACACGCCTCTGATTAAACTTGAGAATATTCCACGTATTATTGGTAAAGATGTTGAAATTTATGTGAAGTATGAAGGCTTAAACCCGACAGGTTCATTTAAAGACCGTGGCATGACCATGGCTGTGACCAAAGCGGTAGAAGAAGGTTCTAAAGCAATTATTTGTGCTTCCACCGGCAATACCTCTGCTGCTGCTGCCGCGTATGCAGCACGTGCAGGCATCAAAGCGTTTGTGCTGATTCCCGAAGGCAAAATTGCCATGGGTAAAATGGCACAAACCATGATGTATGGTGCAATCACCATGCAAATTCGCGGTAACTTTGATGATGGTATGCGTTTGGTCAAAGAAATTGCCGATCAAGCCCCAGTGACCATTGTGAACTCGATCAATCCATATCGTTTGCAAGGTCAAAAAACCATTGCTTATGAAATTGTAGAGGCTTTGGGCCGTGCACCGGATTATCATTGCCTACCCGTGGGTAATGCAGGCAACATCACTGCACACTGGATGGGCTATACCGAAGCAATTGCTAATCAGCCGGTGGCTCAGTTTGAACAAGTGATTTACGATGCAGCAACCGATCAATTTACCGGCCCTAAACCTGAAGGTTTGCCAGTGATGCTCGGTTATCAAGCTTCAGGTGCTGCACCGTTTTTACGCGGCGCACCCGTTGAGCTGCCTGAAACAGTCGCCACAGCAATTCGTATTGGTAATCCACAAAGCTGGCATCATGCCAAAGCAGTGGTACGTGATTCTAACGGTTGGTTTGATGAATTGACCGATACTGAAATCTTAGAAGCACAGCGTCTCTTGTCGATGTACGAAGGTGTGTTTGTAGAACCTGCTTCTGCTGCCTCGTTGGGCGGTGCCATCCGTGACATTAAAGCCGGTAAAATTGCGGAAGGTTCAGTCATTGTCTGCACCGTGACCGGTAATGGCTTAAAAGATCCAGATAGCGCCATCAAACAATGTTCAGATGCCGTGATGCTGACCATTGATGCCACCATGAGTGAAGTGAAATCTTCCATCTTGGCCAATATGGACTAATAATTTTTATTCTTAGCCATAAAAAAGCCCCGTATCTTGATGCTACGGGGCTTTTTTAATCGAGCCATGAATATTTCATCGCCCGATTGAGAGGATAAAACTTAGATACGTTTTGGCAATTGAGAGACCCAACCCATTAAACGTGTTGCGTCATTGGTGCGCGCCGCAGAGGTATCTGCACCTAACAACACCACCACTGCCGGACGGTTGTTTAAGGTGGTGTGCATGACCACACAGCGTCCTGCTTCATTAATATAGCCGGTTTTAGAGATATTAATATTCCAACCGCCATTACGAACCAAAGCATTGGTGTTATTGGATTTCAATACACGATAGCCCAAGTTAAAGTCATGGCTGGCAGTGGTTGAGAATTGACGGATCAAACCATATTGATACGCTGCGCTGACCAAAATTCCTAAATCACGGGCAGAAGCGACGTTATGCGGATCGAGTCCGGTCGATTCCACATAATGTGCTGAATTCATGCCGAGTGACTTGGCTTTACTGTTCATCGCAGAAATGAAAGCGGCACGTCCACCGGGATAAGTACGCGCCAAAGCAGCTGCCGCTGGATTTTCAGACTTCATCAATGCCATTAATAAGGCTTCAGCACGATTCATGCTGTCACCAGCACGTAAAGTTGAACTGGAGTTCTTGCCGCCTGCACCCGCAAAATCAATCGATTGCAAAGTAATGGTTTCAGACATGTTCAATCGCGCATCGGCAATCACCACGGCGGTCATCAATTTGGTGATTGAAGCGATTGGCAAAGCAGCATTTGAATTTTTACTGTACAGTACTTCACCGGTTTGCGAATCCATCACCAAGGCTGCGCGCGCATTGACCGAAGGTTGCGTGCTATAACTTGAATTATTTAAAATCTGTACGCTTTTGGGTGCAGACTGAGCAACCACCCCATTTGCACTACGTACAGAAGTGGTAATTTTAGTGGAACCTTGCGGTGAAACTTCATCCGCTAAAGCAAGAAAATCACCATTTAACAATTGCTCCGCTTCGTTAGACGACCAATTTAAAGCCGCCTGACCATTACCTGCCGGAGTATTCATGATGAGTTCTGCAAAACTGCTTGAACTGATGCTCAGCAAGATAGAAACACCCAGCACATGCATTAAAGATTTGTTTGAATTTTTCACGATGATTTACTCAACTCCGGAAGGTAAAATACATTTGTATATGACCTTAAATATGCCTTACATTTATACACAAAGGTGAACATTTTTTCAGCGTCCACGTTTATATACAACATTTCATTTAAAGATGAAGAATAGGATTGCTAATTTTGTCGTTTCATTGCAAGCTTATTTTGCTTTATGTAACAAAAAAGATGCTTTTTTTTATTTCAGGGAGAACTCGGTGATCACAGTTTTAGTGGTAGATGACCATGAATTAGTACGTACCGGAATCTGCCGTATGCTTGAAGACCATGCGGATATTGAAGTGATTGGTCAAGCTGAATCTGGAGAAGAAGCCATTAGTTTGGTCCGTCGCCAGCCTCCCAACGTGGTGTTACTCGATGTCAATATGCCCGGCATTGGCGGAGTCGAAACCACACGGCGTTTATTGCAAACTGCGCCTGAAACCAAAGTCTTAGCGGTCAGTGGCTTAGCAGAAGAACCTTATCCTTCCTTGCTGCTTAAAGCGGGTGCCAAAGGTTATATCACCAAAGGTGCTCCCGTCACTGAAATGGTGCGTGCCATCAATAAAGTCATGCAAGGCGGTAAATATTTTAGTGCCGATATTGCAGAGCAACTGGCCAGCTCTTATTTATCTGATACCCAGCAGTCACCTTTTGATGCGCTGTCTGAACGAGAAATGCAAGTGGCAATGATGGTGGTCAATTGTATCAGCGCACAAGAGATTGCCGATAAACTGTTTGTCAGCGTCAAAACCGTAAACACCTATCGCTATCGAATCTTTGAAAAATTAAATTTAGACAGCGATGTTAAATTAACCCATTTGGCCATTCGCTATGGACTCATCAAACCTTAAGTTTATAGCGTGTAGACAAAACACATGAAGCCAAACAGCACACACTCTGAGCTTAATCAGTATCATTTAGGCAACTGGTATAGCGTCTACAGATTGATTGTTGCAACCTGCCTGTTGATGATTTTCTTAATTACGGCGCCGCGCTTAACCCATGATTACCAATACCCGCAGCTTTATTTTTATGTATTGATTACCTATGTAATCATGAGCTGTATTCAAGGGGTTGTGCTTAAAAAAATTAATCTGAATATTCCACAGCAATTGATTGGGTTATTTGCAGTAGATGTACTGGCATTAAGTTTATTAACCTTGGCGGTGGATGGACCCAATCTACAGTTAAGTTTATTGTTTGTGATTATTATTTTTGCTGCCTCCTTGTTGCTTGATGCACACAAGGCGCTACTGATTACCCTGATTGCGGTCATCAGCGTGATTTACCAGCTTTTTCTAGGTAATTTACTGGCTTTTTCATCTTTAAATAATATCAGCAACAGTGCTTTACTGGCCTTTTTATTTTTTGTGGTCTATGCCACTGCACAAGTTGCAGTGCGACGCTTTCAACTGCTAGAGAATTTAAATTTTTCACAATCCTTAGAATTAGATCGTCTACAAAATCTGAATCGTTATATTTTAGAACAAATTGAGCTCGGCTATTTGGTGTTAGATGAGAGCTGCAATATTGTGCTGAGTAATCCGGCGGCGTGTGTGTTGCTGGGTATCCCACCGCTGTATGCTTATGACCAATATCCTTTGCGCCAAGCACAACCGGATTTATTTGAACTGATTAAGTTTGAACAATTAAAAGATGGTGAAAAATTCCAATTTGAATCACAGTTCAGTCACTACCATATGCACATTGAAGTACAAAAACTCATGGTGCCGCGTCAATCGTTAACTTTATTGGTGCTGCAAGATGCACGTAAGCTCAACCAACGGGTACAACAGCTTAAACTGGCGGCTTTGGGGCAACTATCTGCCAGTATTGCCCATGAAATTCGTAATCCTTTGGCGGCGATTGTTCAAGCCAACGAATTGCTGCCGGATAGCCCTGCACAGCAACAACAGCAGCTCAGCCAAATGATTAGCAAACAGGCACAGCGTATTGATAGCATCATTCAAGACACCTTAAGTATGGTGCGAAATAAAGAAACCTATCCTGCCAGTATTTTACTGAATGACTTTATTCCCCGATTTATCCAAGAAGATTTGGCCGATATTGCAACAAAAATTCAATGCACGATAAGCAGTCCAATGGCGATTATTTTCGATGAAGCACAGCTCCGACAAATTCTGATTAATCTGATTCGCAATGCCATTCGGCACAATGCCGCGGGACATTTTCATATTGAATTAAATTTGTATAGACATGAAGCCAATGCGCGTATTGAAGTGCGTGACTTTGGTTCAGGGGTCGATGCCAAAGACTTAACTTATTTATTCCAACCGTTTTTTACTACCGAAATCACGGGAACTGGTTTAGGATTGTATTTATCCCATAGTTTCTGTGAGGCCAATCAGGCCAAGCTCAGCTATGTAGCACAAAAACAGGGGGCATGCTTTCAAATAGAGTGTCCTGCTGTGGCTTTAAATTAATTTTTTTGGGGTGGAATTTTGGAACAACAGCCGCTGGTTTTACTGGTCGATGATGAAGAAGATTTATGTACATTGATGCAAATCTCTCTATCACGGATGGGCATTCAAACGCATATAGCCTATCGTCTTGAACAAGCGAAAAAACTCTTATTAGAGCATCGTTATGATGCCTGCTTAACCGACTTAAATTTACCGGATGGCAATGGCCTGCAACTGGTGGAATGGATCAATCAACATTTTTCCGCCTTGCCTGTCGCGGTACTAACCGCCTATGGCAATATGGATATTGCGGTGGCGGCATTAAAAGCCGGTGCCTTTGATTTTGTCAGTAAACCGATTAATCAAAAACATCTCGAACAGCTGCTGCAAAAGGCTTTGAATAAACCGCTTGAAAACCTCAGTTATTCTACACATGGTTTAGAGCAAAAATTATTGATTGGTCAATCGCTACCCATTCAGCAATTGCGGGTTACCTTAAATAAAATTGCGCGCTCGCAAGCGCCGGTGTTTATCACCGGTGAATCGGGTACCGGCAAAGAAGTGATTGCCAATTTGGTGCACCGTTTAAGCAACCGCAATGATGGCCCTTTTATTGCCATTAACTGTGGCGCTATCCCGACAGAGCTGATGGAAAGCGAGCTATTCGGGCATAAAAAAGGCAGCTTTACCGGTGCCACCCAAGACAAACAAGGTCTGATTCAATCCGCACATGGCGGTAGTCTATTTTTAGATGAAATTGCGGAACTTCCTTTGAGTATGCAGGTGAAATTGCTGCGTGCAGTGCAAGAAAAAAGGATTCGTCCAGTCGGCTCAGATGCTGAAGTGGATGTCGACTTTCGCGTTATCAGTGCCAGTCATCAAGATTTAGAATTGTTGGTGCAACAAGGTCGATTTAGACAGGATTTGTTCTTTCGTATTCACGTTATGGATTTGGTGATTCCGCCGCTACGTGAACGCGGTGATGATATTTTATTATTGGCGCATCATTTTATTGACAAAATTAGTCAAGAATGGGGAACGCCGCCTAAACCGCTGACCGAGCGCGCCAAGGACTTTTTGCTGCATCAGTATTATCCCGGTAATGTGCGTGAACTGCGCAATATTATGGAACGTGCCATCACTTTAAGTGATGATGAAAAAATTGATTTGCCGCATCTGCAAAGTGCGCCGCTGCGTTATGCCAGTGTCAGCTCGCTCGCCGATCAACAAGCACAACCGAACCTTAGCGCGGGCGGGTTGGTCTCAAGTAAAAAGTTACCTGAGGAAGGCTTAGAGCTGTATTTGGAAAATATTGAAAAAGATATTTTACTCAACGCACTCAATTTAACCCATTGGAACAGAACACTGGCCGCGAAAAAACTGGGCATGTCTTTTCGCTCTTTGCGTTATCGATTAAAGAAATTTGGTCTCGATACCGATGAAGAATAACGCGGTTATTTATGGTTCAAAATAATCTCTGCCACATGCTCTAAATAGCTGTCTTCTTTCATGTCGGCTTGCAGGGCATATTGTTGATTGGGCTGAATTCCAATGCCTTCAATCATTTGTTGTTTCGGGGTGTAATAATGCGAAACCGTCATTTGTAACGCAGCCCCATTCGACAGTGGAAATAGTTTTTGCACCACGCCTTTGCCGTAACTTTTCTCCCCCACCACCCAAGCACGGTCATGATCTTTTAACGCTGCGGTAAAGACTTCTGCTGCGGAGGCCGAGCGATTATTGATTAAAATACCCACTTTTAAGTTTTGAAACTCAAGACTGGGTAAAGCTTGGAATTGTTGATCGCCCTCAGAGCGACTTTTGGTCGAGACAATCACACCTTGATTTAAAAACAGATCGGCTGATTCGACTGCCGCGGATAACAATCCACCGGGATTGTTTCTTAAATCAATCAACACCGCTTTTAAACGATTAGATGAATACTCCTCAATCAAGCGTTTAATTTCATTGGCGGTATCTTGCTGAAAAACTTTCACTTGGATCAGTAAAACCTGATTGTGCAAGACACTGGCTTGAATATCGGTTTCTATTTTTTTGTTGCGCACCAAGACAATCGGACGACTGCTTGGGGTTAACTGCATATTTAAGGTCGAACCCACCGAACCATTGAGTAGACTTCTGACCTGTTCATGGTTGAGTTTTTTTAATTCTTGATCATCAATTTTAAACACACTTACAGCGTTACGTAGCCCTTGCTTGGTAGAATCGGCCTTGCTCTTTAAGCCTTGAATCAGCCACTGATGCTGCTGCGCATCGTAGACCAAATCAAAATCGACCGATGCCAGATCACCTTCGGTATATTGTAATAATTGCTTATAATCTTCGGCACTTAAAAAACGTGAATAACGATCTAATCCGCCAACCAAACCGGTAATGGCCTGTTGAAACAGCGCTTCATCATTTTTTTCATCGACATAGTTTTCTTTAACAATGCTATAAATTTGCACAAATTGCTGAATCGACTCGACCGGTACTTCGGCATAGTTTTCTTCAATCGCATCATCAAAATCCAACACTGCTGCAGCTTTGGATGCAGCGAGGGCTGAATGACTCATACACATCCCTAGTGCGGCAGTAAGCACTGCCATCTTGCAACGTTGTAGAGTCATTCTTTCACCTTGTCTATCCAATCAATGTTATGCGTCTAAGTGAATTAAATTACGACCTTTCATTTCTTCAGGTACAGCAATATGCATCAACGTGAGTAAAGTTGGCGCCACATCGGCCAAAACACCGCCGTCCGCAATGGTGGCTGCGGTTGGACCGACATAAATAAACGGTACCGCCTCTGTGGTGTGCTGCGTGTGCACTTGACCACTATGATAATCTTGCATTTGCTCGACATTACCATGGTCGGCAGTAATCAGCATGTGGCCTTTTTGCGCCATCACCGCTTCATAGACACGGCCCAAACAGCTGTCAACGGCCTCAACCGCTTTAACCGCTGCATCAAAGATACCGGTATGGCCCACCATATCGCCATTGGCAAAATTCACCACCAATAAATCATATTGACGTGAGTTAATGGCTGCCACCAATTCATCGGTCACTTCAAAAGCACTCATTTCTGGCTGAAGATCATAGGTCGCGACATTCGGTGAAGGTATCAAGATACGTTTTTCACCCGGATATTCATCTTCTCGGCCGCCACTAAAGAAGAAGGTCACATGAGCATATTTTTCAGTTTCTGCAATGCGCAGTTGGGTTTTGCCTAAACTGGATAAATACTCTCCCAATGAATTCTTTAACTCTTGCGGCATATAAGCCACTGCCGCATCAATGCTGGCCTGATAACGCGTTAACATCACAAATTCAGCCAAATTCGGCACGACTTTGCGCTCAAAACCGGCAAAATCTTTTTCGACAAAGGCTTTGGTAATTTCACGCGCACGATCGGCACGGAAATTCATAAAAATAACACTGTCGCCATCTTGAATTTGAGCTGGCGCGCCAATACGGGTGGCTTTAACAAATTCATCACTTTCACCGGCTGCATAGGCCTGTGCCAACCCCTCAACCGCAGTACTGGCCACACGTGTTGCATGACTTTCAGTTAATAAACGATAAGCTTGTTCAACACGATCCCAACGATTGTCACGATCCATGGCAAAGTAGCGCCCAATTAACGTGGCAATACGGCCTTGATTCGGATATTGCGCAAACACTGCATCTAATTTTTCTAACGAAGGTTGTGCACTTTTGGGCGGCGTATCACGGCCATCCAAGAATGCATGCAGATAGACTGTTGCACCGCGCTTTAATGCCAATTCGCACATGGCTACAATATGGTCTTCATGCGCATGTACACCGCCTGCGGACAATAGCCCCAAAATATGCACCGCGCCTTGCTTGGCTTTGGCCTTGTCAACCGCATCAATCAATACTGCATGTTCTACAAAAGCACCAGTGCGAATGTCTTTACTGATACGGGTGAAATCTTGATACAAGACGCGTCCTGCACCCAAATTCATGTGACCCACTTCAGAGTTGCCCATTTGACCATCTGGCAGACCCACATCTTCACCTGAACCTGAAATCAAACTATGCGGATGCTTGGCTTGCATAGCGGTTAAATTGGGTCGTTTGGCGGCCAGATAGGCATTATCCTCAACTGCTTCGCGATGGCCGATGCCATCCATAATCACCAAAACGTGAGGCGTTTTACCCGCCGTTGCATCCGTCATAATCAGCACTCTTTTATTTACAATGTCATCAGTATATCTGACCGAACTGCCGGTCAAGACGCTATCTACAGCACAGCTGCACTGTTATTCATGTATTTTTATTACACGTGTTAGAGCAGTGACTCGATTCAAGCCTACTGTTGAATCGATCAAAACCGCAATTGCTCTATTGTTCACGACGCTTAGCGCGCACGGCGCAGTAAATAAGCACCCAGTAACGTCATCAGCACAATCGGAATAAACACAAACCACGCCGGTGATGGCGCGTAAACCAAACTGGCATAACCCAAAAAGTCTTGCAGATAGAAGAAGCCTAAACCAATAAATAAGGCAATCACCAAACGAAATCCCATTGATTGTTGACGTAAGGGGCCAAAAATAAATGAACAGGCAATTAAAACCAAAGCAATCAGCGCAAAAGGTGAAGCCACTTTTTGCCAAAATGCCAAGCGATAGGTTTTTGGCACTTGGCTATACTCATGCATATAGCTCATAAAACTGACCAGCTGACTGGGTGATAGATCTTCAGGATCAATCGTCACCATATGGACATATTTAGGCTGTAATGCTAGTGACAACGGCAACTGATCTGCTTGCACTAGGGTTGAATTGCCTTGCGCTAAAATATCCATCTGTGAAGTGCCATTGAGCTTCCAAGCGCCATCTTTTACAAACTGCCCTTGCTGCGCATTCAATACGCCTTTTAGGTGATAGCTGTCATCAAAGTCAACCACTTGCACGTGTTTAAGCTGCCCTTTGGCGTTGGCATAATCAATATAGATAAAACGCTGCCCTTCACGTGTCCAGTATCCATTCACTTCACCTAAGGCATTGACACTGCGATGATCTTTAACGCTTTTGGCCTGCTCAGTGCTATACGGGATTACCCATTCACTCAGCGCAAAAGACAACAGCACCAAAATTAATGCTGAGCGAATCACCCAACCAACAATACGCCATAGACTAATGCCGGCTGAACGCATGACAATTAATTCACTGTTAGACGCTAAACTGCCCAAACCCAGCACCGCGCCAATTAAGGCGGCAATTGGCAATACTTGATATATATACGTTGGCGCACTCCACAGCACATACAACAGGGCACGCCATGCGGTGTAGCTTTCATTTAGCGCACTCAATTCACCCAAATAGGTAAATAAAACCTGTAATGCCGATAAAATAACGGTTGCACCCAACATGGCGTAAGTGGTGGTACTGGTCACATGTTTGGCAATAATTCGACGTGCTAACATTTTAAGACCTCGCCTGTTGAATACGTTTCTTAATTTTAGGGGCCAGCTTTTGCTTACGCGAGAACAAGGCAGCAGCTACACCATAGAACAGTAAGATCAACGGATAGGCCACGATGCCCATTTCATCTTTACTGACGCGGGTTTTAATGGCCATTAACGCCACAATTAAGCTGGCAAAAATCAATAAAGCCGGAAACAGTTTTAAATAACGTCCTTGCCGCGGACTAACTTCAGACAAGGCAATGGCCAAAGCCAAAGCCACCAGCACCGAAAAAGGCACAAAAATGCGCCAACCCAATTCACTGTCCACCACGGCATCGCCTCGGTTTTGCCACAGTTTGCCAATCGGCAAAGCTTCTACTTCAGTACTTTCAAATTTGGCTTCTTGGTCACTTTCTAAACGCAAGCGATAAGACTGAAATTCAGCTTGGCTATATTTGGGTTTGCCGGGGAAAATCTCATAACGGCGGCCTTCGGATAAATCGACAATACTGGCGGTTTCATTGGCCGCTTCTACTCGTGTGGCTTCTTTGGCCAAAATCATAATGTCGGGTTTGTCGGGTCCGGTGGCACGTTGGTAGAAAAATACATCTTTTAAATTACGACGATCTTCAGATAAATCACCGGCATAAATAGTGTAAGGCCCAGAGGAGATAAACTCTTTAGGCCGCACCAAGTCAAAACCCGTTCTCACGGCTTGATTGGTGGTTAAGGCCTCAAACTGACGTAATCCCCAAGGCGACATCCAAATCATTAAGGCCATTTGTACGGCTAAAAAAACCACCGTCAGCGGAATCAGTAAACGTCCCACTTGGTTACGGCTAAGGCCACTGCCATTTAAAACCGCCATTTCATGATCGACATATAGACGACCAAACACCAACATCAAGCCAATAAAAAAGCCCAAAGGAAGAATTAAGGTTAAAAATTCCGGTAAGCGATAGCCCACAATACTAAACAAGATGCCAACATCTAAACGTCCTTGTGCGGCCACGCCAAAGTATTTGATCAGTCGACCACCCATCATAATTAAGGTCAACAAAGCAATCACCACCACCGAGGTAGATGCCACTTGCTTGACCAGATACCGTCGAATAATCAAATTAATTCTTCCCAAAAAGAGGCCAATAAAAACCTGTGTTAGTTTACCCGAATGTTGAAAATATAAAACCTATACTGTTGTTGTGCATTGAAACGCTATTCATAGAAATGTTTCAATGGTTTAATGGTTTGCAAACTTTCAAAGGTATGAATACAGAATATGAAACTCACAATTAATACGTCATTCCAAGCCAAGGCGTCTAGTCCATTTTTGTTGATATTGGTTGATTCTGAACACCTGCAAAAGGCATCTTCTACTTACGAAATCAATAACTTAAATCAATTAATAAATGCTACACAATTTAAAGCCAGCCTAGCAGAATGTTTACCCTTAATTGCCAAAGTCCCTGCGTGTGACAACAGCATGCTGGTCGGACTAGACAAAGCCTGTGAGTTACAACCGGCTAAATTGGCCAAAATTGCACAAACGATTTTAAAAGCTGCACAAAAAAAATTCCAACACATCAGTATTGATATCAGCGCGCTACCTACAGAACAGCACTATTTATTCGCTTTGGCGCTGACGCAAGCCGGTTACGCCTTTGATGAATATAAATCCAAAAAAGATGCCATTTTATTGCAAGAAATTGAACTCATTTCCAACAACAGCACCTTAAACTCACAACAACTGACGCTGATTCATGCTGTGCAATCTGGACAAAACTGGGCACGTGATTTGGCCAACCGTCCCGCTAATGTGTGTTTTCCAGAATATTTGGCGGAACAAGCACACGCCTTGGCCGCTGAATATCCTGAGCTGTTGAAAGTGACAGTCATCAATGAGTCACAAATGGAAGAATTGGGCATGCATGCCTTTTTGGCCGTGAGTAAAGGCTCTGACCGTCCAGGACGTGTGATTACATTAGAATATAAAATGAACACTGAACAAGCACCGGTAGTCTTGGTCGGTAAAGGCGTAACTTTTGATACGGGCGGCATTTCGCTTAAACCAGGCGCAGGCATGGATGAGATGAAATACGACATGTGCGGTGCAGCCTCAGTTTTAGGCACCATGCGCGCGCTGTGTGAGGCTAAATTACCGATTCATGTGGTGGGTGCAATTGCCGCAGCAGAAAATATGCCTTCAGCTCGTGCCACACGTCCGGGCGATATTGTCACCAGTATGAGTGGTCAAACGGTAGAAATTCTCAATACTGATGCCGAAGGTCGTTTGGTACTTTGCGACACCTTAACCTATATTGCACGTTTCAAACCTGAGTTGGTAATTGATATTGCCACCTTAACTGGTGCCTGTGTGGTGGCCTTGGGTTCGGTCTTAACCGGCTTATTTACCCCAGATGATGCATTGGCCAACGAAATTCAAGTCGCCGGCCAAAGCAGTTTTGACCGTGTGTGGCGCATGCCCGTGATTGAAGATTATCAAGAACAATTGGACTCTCCGTTTGCAGATATTGCCAATATTGGTGGTCCGAAAGCCGGTGCTGTCACGGCGGCTTGTTTCTTGCAACGCTTCACCCGTGAATATCGCTGGGCGCATTTAGATATTGCCGGTACAGCGTGGAATTCAGGTGCAGCCAAAGGCGCAACCGGTCGTCCAGTGCCACTCTTGCTACAATTTTTAGCCAATCGTGCGCAGTCCAATGGCTAAGGTCAGCTTTTATCTGTTTGAAAAAAGTGATGAACGGCAAGTGCACAGCACTTGTCGTTTGTGCCGTAAAATTTTAAAAGGCACGCAACGTATTTGGTTATATTGTCCAGATTCAAATCTGCAACAGCAGCTTGATGAAGCATTGTGGACCTTTGATGCCAGCAGTTTTATCGCACATGGTATTGAGCAGGACTCAGCCACGATTTGTATTTCAGCTCGGCTACCGGCAGAATCGGATTGGATTGTGTTTAATTTTAACAATCAAGCGCTTGAACAGATTGATAAATTTAGTCACATTATAGAAATCATTGAAAATAATGAATTGGCAAAACAACAAGGTCGTGAGAAATTCAAACAATATCGCCGCTTGGGTATTGAAGCACGAACTTTTAAACTTTAGCTGATCAATTGAATTAAGGAGATACGCGGTGGCGTTAAATGTCGGTCCAGATTTTAAACAGCGCTGGTTAGATGTACCGGATGCTGTTCGTCAGGCATTTCTCGATGACCTTCAGCGTATCTGCGCAGTACTCAAACCGGAAACCAATATTCAAAAATGGTTAGAAAAGGATGCACAGGCGCAGCAACACTCCGATGAAAAAATTGAACAGGCCTATGCTGAGCGTAAAGCGCAATTAATTGAAGCTGCGCGGCTGCGCCGGCAACAGGCGCTCGAAAATTCTTTGGCCAAAAAACGTGCGGCACAAGCCAATTATGCACAAGCATTGCTGTTAGATGAAGCACGACAATTCGCACAACAAAGTCAGAGCTTAAATTTGATTCGTCAAAATTTACAGCATGAGACGCAAACCTATACTGCGCGCTATCATCAAAATCCTGAAACTTCAGCGCTTAATTTTAGCAAAGGGCTGATTTCGATGACTGATACTGAAATGTTATCGGAGTTAGACAGTGTACGGTTACGTTTAGAACTTGAAGCCGAAACACTGATTGAACAAGCTGTGACGGTATTTCGTGCGCGCTTACATCAAGCCAGTAAAGAGGAAATTGACTATGTATTAAGTCATTCAAATTTCTCTGATCAACCGCCGAGTCAATCATCAGCCTCTTCATGATTTAAAGCAGTCCGCAGCTAGGATGGTTAAGTTGTAGGCGGCAACAAATCGACAGCCACGCCCAATATATTGCCCAAACCATAGCCCATCGCCAGCAATAAGCTAATCCATACCACGCTGCCAAGAATGTTATACAGCATAAAACTGAAGATATTCATCTGCCCTGCACCTGCGGCAAACGGCGCAAAAGACCGCACAAATGGTACAAAACGCGCAATTAAAATGGTTTTACCGCCATGTTGGGTAAAATAACGATCCGTTTTGGCAATATATTCTGGCTTCAGAAAACGTGAATGCGCATGAAAGAACTTAAATCCCAGAAGCCGGCCGGTATAGTAATTAATGATATAACCCAAGATGGCAGCGATACACAGCAGTGGGCCAATATAGATTAAATGCATCACATCGGTGGTGGTACACAACGCACCAATGGCCAGTAATAGACTGTCCCCCGGCAAGAAAAACATAAACACAGAACCGGTTTCAATCAGAATAATTAAAAATAAAATGGCATAGATCCACAGACCATAATGCTCAATTAAAGTGGGCAACCATTGTTCAATATGTATTAAAAAATCCAGCATGTGTGGCGACCCAGTTCAGCGTTAGTCTGTGCATAACTTACTAAAAATGATTGATAAAAACAAAAAAAACAGTCTAATTTATCAACCAGACTGTTTTTAAAGCATTTTTTATTTCGAAAAGCCATTTTCTGCCAAAAAGGCCATGCTCATTTTTGATTGTGGCTCGCTGTGTGCTGCTTTATCGCCCAGCATTAAACGTTCAATATAACGCGCCAACACATCAACCTCTAAGTTAACCTGAGCGCCGGTTTTCCACGTGCCAATATTGGTGCGTTCAGCCGTATGCGGAATTAAATTTAGACTCATCACACTGCCACGTAAATGATTGATGGTCAGGCTAATACCGTCCACTGTGACGGAACCTTTTTCGGCTAAATATTTGGCAATGGCCGCAGGCGCAGTAACTTCATAATAAATAGAACGCGCATCTTCACGCACCACCGTAATTTCACCGACCGCATCGACATGACCACTGACAATATGACCCCCAAAACGTGTGGTGGGCAACATGGCTTTTTCCACATTAACGCGTTGTCCGACTTTCCAACTGCCCAATGTGGTGCGGTTTAAACTTTCACGCGATACATCGGCGGCGTACCAGTTTTCACCCCACTCAACTACGGTTAGACAAATACCATTGGTGGCAATCGAGTCGCCCAAATGTACATCTGACATATCCAGCGTGGTGCCAATGCGTAAACGCACATCACCGCCGACACTTTGTACACTTTCAACTTTGCCTAAACTTTCAATAATGCCTGTAAACATATTCTTTCTCTCATTTGGGCTAGATTTTACCACAATGCCAATTGGGTGCTGACGCCGGTCGTGTCCACGCCGCCCAGTTCTGCAAAATGATACAACTGACCTAAAAGCTGGCGCAATGGTGGACCCGATTTGGCATGCGTATCGGTAATCACAATAAATTCCAGTACGCGCGCACGTTCCGACTGACGCTGCTTACTGACGCGGTAACGCGGTACATCTTGGGTTAACAAAGTGACACGGCCACGTTTTAAATTGGCTTGCAGCAAATCAGCCGCTTCAATATTACCATCGGTTGAATAACTGGTCAGAATATAACGCGCCTTAATGGTCGCCACTAATTTCTCATACGCTTCTTTGGCGTATTTAGAGGAATTGTACTGACTCGGACGTTCTTTACGCCATGCGCGATCAATACCACTTTTATACCCTTTGGTATCTGGTGTGGGTAAATCATTTTGATCCCACAGCGTCAGCGCATTTAACACGTGATAATTACTGCTATAAGCGTGTTGATTATAAGGCGGATCTAAATACGCCACATCCACTTCAAAACTACTCATTTGATTGGCCAAATGTTGCGCATCGACGCACCACATCTCAGCCGCCGGCTTATTGACCTCGCCCACCGGACAAAAACGACTCGGCGTAAGCCACAGTAAAGATTCAATCCGTTCTAAAGCCGTTTGGGTTTTACCGCCCCAACCATGGTGAAAGCTTTTAAATACCCCACTGGTATTGCTGACAAAACTGGCCGAATACAGCAGCGGTGCCAGCAATGCACTCATCTCGACATCATTGATCGCACCTTGCGCCTGCCAAGCGGCAATTTGCTGACGCATGGCATCTATACGCATGCCATTGCGGCGTTTAAAGAACAAACGATCGCGGCTTGGATCATAAATTTCATCATTGCGCGGGCACAGATTATGCGTGACCCAGCCATTCACTTCCGGCAAGCGGTTTAACTGATCCAGAGCCTTTTGATAGCCTCCCAACTCTTTAAAAGCCGGTGCTTCAGTGCAGCATAAAATGGCACTATTGAGCGCATGGCTATACGGTTCCCAATCATTGGCAATCACCCGATAGCCATTTTGCCGCGCCAAACGTGAGACCACGCCGGAGCCGGCAAAAAAATCAGCAAAAATGGGCGCGCGGCCGTCTTTTTGTACTAAGGTTCCCGTACTCTCTAGCGCTTCTAAAATTAAATGCAGTAACCGGCGTTTATTGCCTAAATAAGGCACCAACTGGCTAAAAAGATATTCATCTGTGGTACGTGCTGAATGACGACGTTTATGATAAACCGAAGACTCTAAATTCATATTGTCTCTTGCAAAGGAATTAACCTTAAGCGCACATCATTGCCCAATTGGGTGACGTCCATGAGCTTAAATCGAAGTTGCTCTGCCATACGGCTAAATTCCGTATTCAACATTGCACGTGCTGTTTGACCTAACAAAGTCGGTGCCACATAACTGATCATTTCATCGACCAACTGCGCTTGTAAAAAAGCCGTGGATAGTGTTGCGCCTGCTTCAACCAAGACATCATATATTTGATGCTCGGTCACTAAGCGCTGTAATAAATCTGTTAAGGATTGTACTGCGAATTGTTGTACACCTAAGTCGGCCAATGATTGCCGAAAAGGCCCCATCACCATGACCGTGTCTGGCTGTTGCAATATTTTGGCGGTTAAAGGCAGGCGCCCTTGTCGATCGAGTATCAGGCGTTTGGGTTGAACAATACTGCTGATCTGCTCAACACCAGTCAACTGCCGCACATTCAGCTGACAATCATCTGCCAGTACCGTGTCGATACCTGTTATGACCACCGCAGAAATAGCGCGCCAGTGCTGCACATCTTGGCGTGCCTCAGTGCCGGTAATCCACTTTGATTCACCCGAGGCCATTGCGGTTCGGCCATCTAAACTTGATGCCACTTTTAGCCGGACATACGGCATGCCCGTGGCCATGGCTTTTAAAAAGCCTAAATTGAGTTGTTCTGCTTCCGCCTGAGCCACGCCCACGATGACCTCAATACCGGCATCTTGTAAAATCTGTAGACCTTTACCAGCCACCAAAGGATTGGGATCTAAACAGGCCACCACCACTTTGGCGATACCGGCTTCAACCAGACCTTTGGCACATGGCGGCGTACGGCCATAATGCGCACACGGCTCTAAGGTGACGTATGCAGTCGCACCGCGCGCATGTTCACCCGCTTGACGTAAAGCAAAGACTTCGGCATGCGGCTGCCCTGCTTGTGGATGAAAGCCTTCACCTAGCAATTGCTGCTCTTTCACAATCACGCAGCCCACATTTGGATTGGGCTTGGTGCTGTATTGGCCAAGTCGCGCTAACGCAATGGCACGTTGCATCCACAGCTGATCCTGCGGCATGGCGGCTTGGCTTAACTTAGACATGTTCAGACTCTATTTATTGATTAATGTTCACGCTGCTGCATTTGTTCAATTTGACGCCGAAAAGCCTCTACATCTTGAAAATCTTGATAGACCGAAGCAAAACGCACATAAGCCACATGATCCAAAGCAAATAAAGATTGCATCACAATTTCACCAATGGTGCGCGATTTTACATCACGCTCGCCTAAGCGACGAATTTGCAATTGAATATCACTGAGTACGGTTTCTATTTGTTCTTGGGTGACGGGGCGTTTTTGCAAAGCGTGCATCAAGGAACGGCGCATTTTCGCTTCGTCAAAAGGCTCGCTTTTCCCATCAGATTTAATGACCCGTGGCATCACCACTTCATAGGTTTCAAAGGTGGTAAAACGTTCCGCGCAGCTGATACATTCACGGCGTCGACGAATCTGACAACCTTCAGCGGCCAAACGCGAATCAATGACTTTACTGTCTGCGGTGTTGCAGAATGGGCAATGCATAGCGGTTTAATTGAACAAATCCAATCGGATTTAAAGTGTAGCAAAAATTCTATCCTTTGTAGAGTTTTACGCAACATATAGTAAAAAAACAGCCCAGAAGGGCTGTTTCACACAATATATTGATAATCCGACCCAGTGCTTATTCGATCCGTTCGCCGTGTTGACTTAAGTCAAGGCCCATCCGTTCATCATCTGCCACCACGCGAATACCCATCACTAAATCAATCACTTTAAGAATGATAAACGTCATCACAGCAGAATAAGCCACGGTGGCCAGTACGCCCTCAATTTGTACCCACAATTGATGCAGCATATTGACCGGTGCTTTATCGCCCATAATGAAATCACTGGCAAAAAATGCGGTTAAAATCGCCCCGACAATCCCTCCCACGCCATGCAGACCAAACGCATCTAACGAGTCATCGACTTTTAAGCGATTTTTCAGCACGGTAATGGCCCAAAAACACACCACAGCCCCGATGATGCCCATGACTAAAGCGGCACTGACCGTTACAAAACCAGCGGCGGGAGTGATCACCACCAGACCGGCCACTGCACCCGATACGCCGCCCAACACTGATGCTTTTCCTCGGACGATTCTTTCCGTAATTAACCATGCAATGGCAGCAGATGCGGCAGCAATTTGCGTTACCATTAACGCATAAGCGGCTGAACCATTGGCGCCCAGTGCAGAACCGCCGTTAAAACCGAACCAACCGACCCACAATAAACTGGCACCAATCACGGTTAAGGTCATATTGTGCGGCGCCATAGATTCACGCCCCAAGCCCATACGCTTACCCAGCATATACGCGGCCACTAAACCGGCCACACCCGAGTTAATATGCACCACCGTACCGCCAGCAAAATCCAATGCACCATGACCAGCCAACCAACCACCACCCCACACCCAATGTGCAATGGGAGCATAAACCAGCACGCTCCAGACGCTGATAAAAGCCACAAAAGCACTAAATTTCATGCGCTCAGCGATTGAACCAGTAATAATCGCCACAGTGATGATGGCAAAGGTCATTTGAAAAAGAACAAATAGAATTTCTGGAACAGTACCGGTTAAGGCATTCGGACTGATCCCCAAAAGCAGGATTTTATCAAAGCCACCAATGACGGCATTGCCTTGACTAAAAGCCAAGCTATAGCCCACCAACACCCAGCTCATACTGACGATGGCCGCAGCCACAAAGCTATGCGCCATGGTGCTCAGAACATTTTTCTTACGCACCATACCGCCGTAGAATAAAGCCAAACCCGGAATGGTCATTAATAAGACCAATGCGCTTGAAACTAAAATCCACGCGGTATCGCCACTGTCTAATTTCGCTTGATTTGAAACGGGGATGGGTTCGGCTGCAACAGACGTTACAGCCAATGGGATATTATTTGATGGACGATCATCCGCGTGATCAATGTTGAGCTGCTCAGCGGCAAGGGCTGCCGGTGCAGTTTCTTCAGCCGATGCAACAGAAGCAGATAAAAGCGCGCCTGATAGACTCAGCGCAAGCAGTATTTTTTTCATTCGTGTCCCCCAACCTAGTTTTTCGAGCTACGAGTAACTCAGCAAACTTCGTGCCAAGTTACACCGCATCTGCACCCGTTTCGCCGGTACGAATACGAATAACCTGTTCAAGGTTAGTCACAAAAATTTTACCATCACCAATTTTACCGGTGCTGGCCACACGTGTAATCGACTCAATGACCGACTCGACCATATCATCGCTAATGGCGATTTCAATTTTCACTTTAGGCAAGAAATCAACCACATATTCGGCGCCGCGGTAAAGTTCAGTATGCCCTTTTTGACGACCAAAGCCTTTAACTTCAGTCACAGTGATGCCTTGAACACCAATTTCAGAGAGCGCTTCACGCACGTCATCTAATTTAAAGGGTTTTACAATTGCAGTTACAAGTTTCATGTTTGTTTTCCTTCGGCTTCTTTCACCAGTAAGGTTTTATGTTCAAATTTCGTGCCAAAATTTCTAAGGTTGGGGGAAAATAGAAATGTTCGACACGAGTTTTCTTTATACCCTATTTTACGCTTTTAAAGATGCTGCGGTCTTTAAAAAATAATGCTTTTTACGATAAAATTTACGATTTTACTCATCGAAAAAACGCATATCTCATATACAAGCCCTATGGTCTCTGTTTAAGCAATGCTACACTGCCAAACACTTTTACATCGTTATGGAATCACAATGATTGAAACGTTACTACAGGCGATTATGGAACAACTCGATCAGCCAAAAAAAGACATTGAACATAATTTACGTGCTTTGCTCGATGAAGCGGTCAGCAAGATGGATTTGGTCTCGAAAGATGAAATCCAGCGCCAACGTATTGCTTTGGATAATGCCAACTTAAAAT
The DNA here is from genome assembly GCF_000816495.1 of Acinetobacter harbinensis. GTDB lineage: Bacteria > Pseudomonadota > Gammaproteobacteria > Pseudomonadales > Moraxellaceae > Acinetobacter > Acinetobacter harbinensis. The sequence continues at coordinate 618,462 of NZ_JXBK01000001.1, read as the reverse complement.
TAGCGCACTTACTGCAACAAGTTGAACATTTAGAACTGAAAATAAAACATAAATAAGCACCTCTTTGGTGCATTAAAAGACAAAACGACTAAAAATAACGCAAAATAATGGAATAAAAAGAATGTCTTTTGCTAAAATTTATACCCGAGGTTTGCTTGGGCTGCATGCCCCCTTAATTGAGGTTGAAGTCCATGTCAGTCAAGGACTGCCCTCTTTGACCATTGTTGGACTGCCTGAAGCTGCAGTACGTGAAAGTAAAGATCGGGTGCGCTCGGCCATTATTAACAGTGGCTTTTTATTTCCGACCAAACGCCTGACCATCAATTTAGCGCCGGCGGACTTACCCAAAGATGGCTCACGGCTGGATTTACCCATTGCCTTGGGCATCTTGATGGCATCCGGACAAATTGCGGAACATTCCACCGATGGATTAGAGTTTATTGGTGAATTGGCTTTAGATGGACAACTGCGTCCCGTAAGCGGTATTTTAAGTATTGCCATGGCCTGCCAACAGGCTGCGCATCAATTGGTTGTACCGGCACAAAATGCTGAACACGCCTGCCAACTGCCCAATTTTCAGGTTTTTGCCGCACAGCATTTAAAGCAGGTCTGTGAACATTTATCTCAGCAGCAGATTATTCAGCCCTATACCGCCGCTGAGGTTGCTGCCACTAAGCACTATAAATTTGATTTAGCCGATGTCAAAGGGCAACTTCGCCCACGGCGCGCCTTAGAGATTGCCGCAGCTGGCGGCCATTCGTTACTGTTTAAAGGGCCACCGGGGACGGGTAAAACTTTGTTGGCCTCACGTCTGGCCAGTATTTTACCGCCTTTAGACAGCCAAGAGAACTTAGAAGTGGCGCGGATCTATTCAGTGTCCAATACCGCCCACCCTTTTGGGCAGCGGCCTTTTCGCGCCCCACATCATACCGCGTCAGCTGTGGCTTTAGTTGGTGGCGGCTCTCATCCAAAGCCCGGAGAAATTACGCTGGCACATTTGGGCGTGTTATTTTTAGATGAATTACCCGAATTCGATCGCAAGGTTTTAGAGGTGCTAAGACAGCCCTTAGAGGCGAAAGAAATTGTGATCTCACGGGCATCGAGACAAACCACTTTTCCGGCAAATTTTCAATTGATTGCGGCAATGAATCCTTGTCCTTGCGGCTATGCCTTTAATCAGGATGTGCGCTGTCAATGTTCAAGTGAGGCCATTAAACGCTATCAAAATCGTATTTCTGGTCCGCTACTTGACCGCATTGATCTACATCTTGATGTACCCCCTTTACACGCCAATGAGCTACAAAATAAAACTACAGTGGAGAATTCAGATACTGTACGGCAACGCGTGATTCAGGCCTACGCCTTACAAATGCAGCGCCAACAGTGCTTAAATCATGCCTTAACACCGCAGCAGCTAGAACAATTTGCCATACTGGATGCGCAGGCAGAAAAAATGATGGAGATGGCGCAGCAGCGCTTAAATCTATCAGCACGTGGCTATCATCGGGTATTACGCGTGGCCCGCAGTATTGCAGACTTGGCGCAGCATACCGATATTCAAACTACACATTTAAGTGAAGCTTTATCTTACCGCGCACAACAAAATTAGCCTGATTCAGTAGTTTAAAAATCAACACACATCAACAACTCTTTAATACATCAGCACGGCTAAAGTGATCAGCATTGAGTAAGTAAGAAACCGCGTTTAGCATATAAAAAGCCCCACTACAGCTTGGCTGGCGCGGGGCTTTTTCTTTCAAAGTAAAGTTCAGATTTTTACCCTTAAAAGGCTTTGCTTAAAGTGAATACGGCGCCGGTTTCAATCCCTCGTTTTGCTGCATCAGATAGCCCCTTAGTTTCTAGATTGGTTCCTATCGCTGCTAACTCTGCTGTTGCACCCGATACCGATTTAAAGCTATAGCTCAGCGCCGCTTTCCAGTCCAGATAATGATCATCGCCATTAAAGCTATATTTATCCTCATCAACCACGCTATACCCTACGCCAATCAGGGCAGAAAAACCGCTCGAAGCCAAGGGGGCAGAATAGGCCATATTCAAATTCCAGCTATCTGCACCGACCCCTGCATAATCATTGCTATAGTTAAGATTGGTAAATAAATAATCGCCTTCGAGTAGCTTATTTTTAAAGGACAGTTTGGTGTAGAGTTCCGCCCAATTTAACTCGCTGGCACTGGGGTAGCTGTAATACAGCACACCGACATCTACAATTGGCTTGCTGCTTAACGTCTCTAAAGTGCGGCTATAACCGAAAGAAGGATCAAGCTCTAAATGCGGTGTATCGACCCCAAAATTTACATTTGAACCCCAAAGTCCTGCATACAGACCAGACGGATGGATCAAGCTAAATCCGGCTTGAATTGCCGGATCAGTATCTGTTTGCGTTATGCCACGAAAACGATAATCTGTGCTGATTGCCGCAGCGCCACTTAAAGATAAGCCCCAGGGTAATCCTGCAGATTCATCGGCAAAGACTGCGCCAGATAAGCTGGTCAATGTTACCGCAACGAATAATTTTTTAAGCATATGAATATCCCCAATCATTTTTATAGACTCAATGGGTTATTAGCAATTGCTATGCCAGTTCTTAAAAATAAACGTGGCTATAAGCCAAATACACTGGCCAGTAAAACTGGCTCAGCTGCACCGTAGCACTGCTTTAGACACCTCATCCAGCAGGCAGTATCTGGCCTTTGGGCGTTAATTTTCTATTTCAATTGTTCAAAAAAACGTAAAATCTTTATTATTTTTTACTGTTGAAGCAGATTGCACCCGATTTTTACGGACATATTTTTAAGACTTAATTTGTTCAATCAAGTATTTAATTAAAATTAAAAAAAGTGCACTTATTGAACGCAATAAACGCACTTTTATATTTTCACACTGCGTTAAAAGTGACGCAGTTAGAAATTAAAATTTAATCCCAACACCCATCGATCATCAAAATGTTCAGCCAAACGATCTTGCCCACCAATCACATAGTCTAAAGATGCGGTAGCTGCGGTATGTGCAATCTCTTTACTCACCCCAATACGTGCTTCATTCAAAGCCACATCCTTGCGTGTGCTGATAATACTGTCATCGCGGTGGCTGTTATAAATTGACATGCCGACAGACGTATTCAAAATAAAATCTTGCGGTAAATTCTGAGCATAGGCTGCGCTTAAATAAATATCCCCTGCATTGGCAAAAGAAGCATCATTTAATACCACGACTGCTGCCAAGCTCAAATTTTTATAACCCAATTCGCCCAGTACATCAAAGGCTGTGGTGCTACGTTTATCGCCATTTTCGGCATAGACACTGCCACCATCTTGATAATAATAGGCCGTTGTTTGCACTTTATAGCGCCAATCTGGATTAATCTGCTTGGCATAGGCCAGATAAAAATCATGCTCAAAGCCATGGTCTTTATCTTCACTGCTATCGGATGGATCATAATCTAGTGTTGAACCCCAATAGCCCACACTCCAAGCATTGCCATAGGCATATTCAATGCCCGCTTGCAAAGCAACATCATTATTTTCAACCGCACCGCGGTAAATATATTTATTCACCACAGCAAAACTGCCACTCAGCGATGCTGCTGGAGTTGGGGTCGGACTAAATTCTTCAGCAAAGGCCGTTATGGTGCTTAAGCCCAGCACCAAAAATAACGCCATTTTATGTGAAGTATGCTGCATTTTTACCCCTTTCATCATGCAAGATAGATGATGCTTTAGCCATTAAGTTAGGCTGCGAATTCTAAAGCTTTTTTATTATTATGGGTTAAATTGTTCTAATCTTTGTATATGCAAGCCTCTAACTCAGCACCACTATGTAGCAGAATAAACACTCTTATACATCCTCATTTTTAATGCGCAATAGCTGACCAAAATATAATCAAATTTTGGTTTAAATATAGGCGCTTAAGTCCAAGACAATAACGTTGAAAGACTGTAAGACCAAAGTATTAATAATCCAAATTCAATCAAAATCATCAATTCATCGTATTTTTTAAAGGTGATTTTAAATAGAAATAACCATAAAAAAAATAGGTTATGAATCTAGATTATTGTTTTAAATAATATTTCTATATAGAGTTTCTTTTTTTTAATTAAGCGGTCATTTATGATTATTAATGCGATGTAAACAAAGCTTAACTTTTCTTCAATAAAATTCATAAAAAAATATTTTTTTGCTATACATTACGTATACAATTCCTGCAATTTAATCTTCTTATTTTGTATAAGGCTCTTTCCCAATGCAAAAACTTACTTTAGCAATTCTTATTCAGGCGGCACTTATTTCCACCGCCTATGCCAGCGAACAAAGCGAAACCAAAGGTTTTGTTGAAGATGCTTCAGGTTCAGTATTATTTCGTACCGGTTTTTTAAGCCGTGATAAGAAAAATGGCGTTGAAGATACCCGCTCTACTGCACAAACAGCGATTGTAAAACTCGACTCTGGCTTTACTCCAGGCGTGATCGGCTTTGGTGCAGGTATTATTGGTGATGCCTCATTCAAGCTGGGTGAAAATGCCCATGCAGGCAATGGCATGATTCCAAAAAATAATGATGGATCAGCATACGACCATTGGGTGCGTGGCGGCGGTTATGTAAAAGCGCGCGTATCGAATACCACTGCAACTTATGGTACACAAGTTTTAGATATTCCTGTATTGGCCAGTAATACTGCTCGTTTAGTGCCAGAATACTTTACTGGCGTATTACTGCAAAGTAATGAAATTAAAAATTTAAGTTTGATTGCGGGTAAATTTACTGAAAATCAATATTCAGATCAAATCACCACTGATGGTAACGAACTTGACCAAGCAATAGTTTGGGGTGGCAAATATAAATTTAACGATAACTTAAGCACCTCTTATTACGGTACAGATATTAAAGACCGTTTAGAACGTCATTATGTCAATGCCAACTATAGCTATCCATTGGCAGATAAGAGTTCATTGACTTATGATTTTAGTGGTTATCATACCGAGTGGGATGAGAAATCAGATGGCAGTGCATATACCTACTCGCATACCACAAATGATCTTAGCAACTTAAGCAATAATATTTGGGCACTTTCTGCGACCTACAATACCGGCCCACACAATGTGATGGTCGCTTACCAGCAAAATACGGGTAACACCGGTTATGACTACGGTCTAGGGAAAGGTGTCGGTGATGGTCAGCAAACGATTTACATGCCGAACTCATACTTGTCTGATTTTATTGGGAATGGTGAAAAATCAGCACAACTGCAATACAGCTATGACTTTGCTGCAATGAATGTACCAGGTTTAAGCTGGACCACAGCCTTTGTTTACGGTTGGGATATTAATGTAGCCGGTGAAATTGATCGTGCTCAACTCATTACCGATAATGCGCAAGAACGTGAGTTCTTTAATCAGGTTAAATACACCATGCAATCTGGCTTTGCTAAAGATGCCAGCTTACGCCTGCGTCACTCTTACTACCGCGCCAGTGATGCTTACCAAAAGCCTTATATCGGTGATACCAATGAATGGCGTATTTGGTTAGATATCCCTGTAAAATTATTTTAATCCTCTCGATTAAAATATAGAGATATAAAAACCCACATCATGATGTGGGTTTTTTATTGGCTTTAAGCTTTGAATGAACCTAGGTTAAACTTATTAACTAAGCTGCAAAATTATTTTTTAGCAGCTTCAATCGATTTTAAGATTTCTGCTTTGGCAACGTCAGAGCCTTCCCAGCCGCTAAGTTTGACCCATTTGCCTGGCTCAAGATCTTTATAATGTGCAAAGAAATGCTCGATTTGTTTGAGCAACAATTCAGGAAGATCGGTATATTCTTGAACATCTTTATAAATTGGGCTTAATTTTTCGTGGGGTACAGCGATTAATTTCGCATCAATACCACCATCATCTTCCATATTCAATTTGCCTACTGGACGGCAACGAATCACTGAACCTGGCTCTACTGGATGCGGCGTTACCACCAATACGTCTAATGGATCACCATCTTCTGACAGGGTATTCGGCACATAACCGTAGTTCGCTGGATAGAACATTGCTGTACCCATAAAACGGTCGACAAATAATGCATCTGAATCTTTGTCAATTTCGTATTTAATCGGTGCTGCATTGGCAGGAATTTCAATAATAACGTAGATGTCGTTTGGGGCATCTTTACCCGGTGGGATATTGCTGTAGCTCATAGCATCACTCTTGAACAAGTTAAATCTGATTTAAACCGCACTGATTATAACGGTTTTTGGACATTAAATAACTTGGCGATTATACATCTGTCAGACCAAAATATATATTTGCATGATTGGACTAAAGATTAAGTCAGTTTAATCACCAATACCAACAGCAAAATAGGACATAGCAAAGACAACAGCCACACAATAGAACGTAAGGTGGCCCAGTTGGCTAAATAGCAAATTCCGTACAGGATTCGTAATACAATATAGGCCATCCCAAACGTCATAATGACGGTTTGCGAGATCACCATATATTCTGCCATTAAAATAGCAGCAATAAATAACGGCAAGCTTTCAAAACTGTTTTGCTGTGCTGCATTGGCACGTGCCGCCAATCCAGTGGTTTTTGCTAAAAAATCTCGGGGATGTTGATTATCTTTGGCTTTAAAACCGGCTGTTTTTTTCGCAATCATGGCAAAGACATACGGCAATAAACAGGCGATTAAGATGAGATAGATTATTCCGCTTATGTTTTGCATCTCATTTTTCTCGTTAAGATTTTCTGCCACATATCATAGCATGGTGTTTCCGCAATAATTTTTGTTAAATTATAATGTTTTTATCAATGCCTCATAAGGATCCAAGATGGACAGTCCCGATCAGCAAAAAATGTTCGACGTACTTGAAAAACAGCGCCAACATCAAGGCAAAGTAGATCGTGTACTTAAAATTGTATTGCCGATTATTGCATTCTTAATCGCCACGATCTGCGCCAACTTAAATATTGGCTCCACCTTAGGCACGCTGATTTTATTAATTGTGGCCTTATGGATGGTGGCTATTCGTCGGCAAAAATTAAGCTACTGGCTGTTGGTGATTTTAGTTTACTGTACAGTGGATAACTTCTTTAGCTATGGCAGCTTTTACTTTTCAGGCTTTGCGCGTCAATTTGGCACCATGTCGACCTTTGTGGCCATTTTTGCCATTGCCCGACCGTATATTGATCGTTGGATGATGAAAGATAAAATTTAGAATAAAAAAAGCGCCCTTTCGGCGCTTTTTTTATCATCTGATTTAAGCTGTTTTACGTAAATCTTTACGTAAAATTTTGCCTACATTCGATTTTGGTAATTCATCAATAAATTCAACATAACGCGGGCGTTTATAACCGGTTAAGTTTTCTTTGGCATAGGCCAGAACTTCTTCTGTGGTTAAAGACGGATCTTTTTTCACCACAAATAGTTTTGGTACTTCACCTGATTTCTCATCCGGTACACCAATCGCTGCAACTTCCAGCACTTTCGGATGTTGTGAAACCACTTCTTCAATTTCGGATGGATAAACATTAAAGCCCGACACCAAAATCATATCTTTTTTACGATCTACAATTTTGATATAACCACGGCTGTCCATAATACCGATATCACCAGTACGGAAGAAACCATTGGTCATGACTTTTTCAGTTTCATCCGGACGGTTCCAATAGCCTTTCATGACTTGTGGTCCGCGAATCGAAATTTCGCCTTGTTCACCCAATGGCATATCATTGCCATCGTCATCTAAAATTGCCACGTCAGTTAAAGGCAGTGGAATACCAATGGTGCCACTAAACTCATTTGATGCAGGCGGATTAGCCGTCGCAACCGGTGAGGTTTCCGACAAACCATAACCTTCGATAATATTGGTGCCAGTAATCTTTTTCCATACTTCTGCAGTAGAGGGAAGTACGGCCATACCACCGCCCATCGCCATTTTCAGTTTGCTGTGGTCAAGCTGTCTAAACTCTTCGTTGTTCACCAACGCATTAAACAACGTGTTTACCGCTGGGAAGAACGAAGGTTGATATTTAGCCAGCTCTTTAATCACAGCAGGTAAATCACGTGGATTAGGAATCAGAACGTTGGCTTGGCCTTTATACATGCCGTACATGGCACAGACCATGAACGCAAAAATATGATACAGCGGCAAAGCACAGAAAATACGGTCATCTTTAGAGCCGTCTTGAGCGCCAAATTTGCTTTGGAAAATACCATCGCACTGCAACATATTGGCCACAAGGTTACGATGCGTTAATTCTGCACCTTTAGACACCCCTGTGGTACCGCCGGTATATTGTAGGACGGCTGTATCGCTTAAAGTTAAAACAGGACGTTTATAGTTGCTGGCACTGACTTTTGCCATAGCGGCATTAAATTTGATATGGCCCGGAATATTCCAAGCTGGAATTTGCTTACGAACTGAACGTAAAACAAAGTTAACCAAAGTGCCTTTTAAAGCCCCCAACATATCGCCTACAGAGGCAACCACCACGTGTTTTACTGGCGTCTTACCAATAATGGCTTGATACACAGTGGCAAAGTTTTCAACAATCACCAACACTTCTGCACCAGAATCGTTCAGCTGATGTTCAAGCTCACGCGAGGTATACAGCGGATTGACATTGACCAAGACGAGACCTGCACGAAATACCCCCAGTGCAACCACTGGATATTGCAGCACGTTCGGCATCATCACGGCAACGCGAGAACCTTTGGCCAATCCTAAACTTTGTAGATAAGTTGCAAATTTACGGCTTGCTGCTTCTAGCTCATCAAAAGTTAAGACTTTATCCATAAAGATAAAGGCGTCACGTGAACCAAATTTTTGAAAATTACGTTCAAAAACATCATTAAGTGAGGTATTTTCTGCTGGTAATTCTACAGTTTGAGGAATCCCCATTTTTTGGTATTCAGCGAACCAAATTTTTTCCATAACGCCCTTCTCTCTAATCTATAATCCTTAGTTTCTAACTGTTTTTCAATGTTATGCGTCATTATCTACTTGTTTATGCATAACATCGCATCCATTTACACGAATATGGATCATATATAACGTATATTAAGTCGTGGATGCTAGTTTTATCTTTGAATGAACAGTTTATTTGCTTTTTGATATCCTCGTGGTAAGAGCTGTCCCTTGCTTGCTCTTTTGCCAATATACTTTTGAAGATCATCACCTTTTAGTTTTAATTGCTGCTGTCCTGCAACGACTTGAACTATTTCATTTAAACCACACAATGTCATGGATAAAATTTGTTCTTGGCCTTCAAGTTGTATCAATTTGTTTCCTTTACCTTTGTTTAAGATGGGCAATTCAGCCAAATCAAGCAGCAATAAACGTCCGGCGGTGCTTAATAAAGCCAAATGAGTATGCTCGGCAATGCTTTGCAGTGGTAAGGCTTTGGCGGTATCTGAAAGGGTTAAAAAAGCTTTACCGGCTTTGGCACTGGTATCCAATTGTTTTGCAAAGGTTTTAAAACCATAACCTTTGGAACTTATTGCAATTAATTCTTGCTCATCTGCTGCAATCAAGACTTGTACAAAAGCAACGCCATTGGCAGGTGCCAGTTTGGAACTCAGTGGCTCGCCTAAACTGCGAGCAGAAGGCAAGGTATTAATCGCCAGTGCATAGCTGCGCCCAGTTTCATCTAGTACATAGACCCGTTGATTGGATTTCCCTTGCGCATGACTTAAATACTGATCGCCGGCGCGAAAGTTTAAATTGGCCGTGTCAATTTCATGCCCTTTGGCTGCACGAATCCAGCCTGCTTCTGATAACACCACGGTCACCGGATCGGCCGGCAACATATCCTGCTCGTTAATGGCTTGTGCTTCAGCACGCTGCACGAGCGGTGAACGACGATCATCGCCAAATCTTTTCGCATCTTCTTTAAGTTCAGAGATGATCAGATTTTTTAATGATTCAGGATTGGCCAATTGTTCACGGATAATCAATGCACGTGCTTCTAATTCTTCTTGCTCACGGCGAATTTGCATCTCTTCAAGCTTGGCCAAATGGCGTAACTTGAGTTCTAAAATGGCTTCGGCTTGAATCTCATCTAAGGCAAAATGTGCCATCAATTCAGCTTTAGGGTGGTCTTCTTCGCGGATAATCTGAATCACTTTATCTAAATCTAAATAGGCAATTAATAAGCCGGCCAAGATATGGAGGCGTTTTTCAATCTTATTTAAGTGATATTGCAACCGGCGTGTGACCGTGTTTTTACGAATTTCAATCCATTCCAATAAAATTTGGCGAATCGATTTTACTTGTGGACGCGCATCGGCACCAATCATGTTCATGTTGACGCGATAGCTTGATTCTAAATCGGTGGTGGCAAACAGATGGCTCATCACCCCTTCAGCATCAATGCGATTGGAACGCAGTACGATCACCAAACGGGTCGGATTTTTATGATCGGATTCATCGCGAATGTCGCTGACCAACGGCAATTTTTTGGCCTGCATTTGATCGGCAATTTGGGTGATAATTTTAGAACCAGAGACCTGATACGGTAGTTCTGTGATCACAATTTCATTGCGTTCAATGCTATAGACCGCACGCATACGGTAACTGCCACGACCGGTGCTTTGAATTTTAAGCAAATCTTCAGCCGAAGTAATAATTTCCGCTTTGGTCGGTAAATCGGGAGCAGGAATATATTCTGCCACTTTTTGATCGCTTAAATTCGGATTACGAATTAAGGCAATGGTGCCTTTAATCACTTCACGTAAATTATGCGGTGGAATATCGGTGGCCATCCCAACTGCAATTCCGGTGGTGCCATTGAGTAAAATATTTGGTACACGGGCGGGCAAACTGACCGGCTCTTTCATCGAACCATCAAAATTGTCCTGCCAATCACAGGTGCCTTGCCCCAGCTCTGACAACAACACTTCACTATACAGCGACAGTTTGGCTTCGGTATAACGCATCGCGGCAAAGGATTTCGGATCATCCGGTGAACCCCAATTGCCTTGTCCTTCAATAAACGGATAACGATAACTGAATGGCTGCGCCATCAACACCATGGCTTCATAACAAGCAGAGTCACCATGCGGATGGTATTTCCCCAAGACATCACCGACAGTACGCGCCGATTTTTTCGGCTTACCGCTATTTTTTAAGCCCAGCTCACTCATGGCATAGACAATACGGCGCTGTACCGGTTTTAACCCATCGCTAATATGCGGTAAGGCACGGTCCATAATGACGTACATGGCGTAATTGAGATAAGCTTGTTCGGTAAATTCGGCGACTGAACGATTTTCTGTCGCATGATGCACAAGGCTGGTCATAAAAGCGTAAAATCCTAAATAATTCGTTATTGTCTCTATGCGCTTATGCTAAGTCGCAGCAGCACGTGATACAAGCGCTGCTGCGTATGCTGTGCGACAAATTATGTCTTGTCAGCTCAAAATGGCCAACTAAAGCTTGATATTTTAAAATCTACGGTACATTTATAGACCAATCGACTCTAAGGTTTTGCCTTGGGTTTCTTCACCCAAAAGTACAATCACCAATGCCACACTAAGCAAGACCACAGTAAACATAATAAAAATATGACTAAAACCGTTGTTCATTACCATCATATGAGTGACCACCAATGGTGCTACGATGCCACCCATACGCCCAATGGCCGATGCCCAACCCGAACCAAAGGCGCGAATATTGGTCGGATATTGCTCTGGGGTATAGGTATAGAGCACGCCCCATGCACCCAAATTAAAGAATGACATCAGGCAACCCCAAAACATAATCATGTTGACGCTATTGGCTTGACCAAAGAAATAAGCGGCCATGGCACAGAGGGCAATAAAACCAGCCAAAGTCGGCTTACGCCCTAGTTTTTCTACCAACCATGCCGCCACCACATAGCCCGGCAATTGCGCCAAAATCATAATCAATACATATTCAAAGGACTGTACTATGCTATAGCCTTGTTTAACCAATAAGCTTGGTAACCACGTAAAAATACCGTAATAAGAGTAGACAATACCAAACCAAATTAACCACAGCATTAAACTACGGCGTGCCAATGGCCCCGACCACAACTGACGAAAAGACACGCTCTGCTTGTCTGCAACCGCCTTAACTTCAATCTGTTCAATGACCTCGACACCGCATTGACGCTCCAGTTTTTGCACCAAGGCATGTGCTTCTGCAATCCGGCCCCGATTGATTAAATACGGCACCGACTCAGGCACTTTCTTTAAAATCATAAACACATACAGTGCCGGTAAACCACCCAGTAAAAATGCAATGTGCCAACCATAATTGGGAATAACGAAATACGACATTAAAGCCGCAACCAACCAGCCTAAGCCCCAGAAACTTTCCAGCAAGACAATAAAACGTCCACGTACATGCGCAGGAATATATTCACTGACCAAGGTCACTGCTACCGGCAATTGCCCGCCTAACCCCAAGCCGACAATAAAGCGAAACAGCAATAGCCATGTTAAGTTGGGCGCAAAGGCACATAAAGCAGTGGCCAAACTATAGATCAGCAACGTCATGGCAAATACCGTGCGCCGACCGATACGATCGGCCAAGCCACCGGCAAACACGGCACCAATGGCCATACCGACAAAGGTAATTGACACCACCCAGCCTTTTTCCGCAGCACTCATCTGCCACTCGTCTGCCATGGTGGTCAAAATAAAAGAAATCAGTCCGGTGTCCATGGCATCGAACATCCAGCCCAAGCCAATCACCCAAAGCAAAGTATAGTGAAACTTACCAATTGGTAAGCGCTGTACACGTGAGACTAAATCCATAATATGCCCTCTGACTGACTGCAAGCATGACGATTGCTTGATCTATGACCTTACGGCTTGACGTTATTTTTATCTACGGTTATACAAAATCAGCATCTTGGGCTTTGCATTTTAGCCGATTGATCGCACTGCACTAAGAGGCATCTTTTGAAGAGGCCGACTGATCATCATCATCTTTATAGATAAATTTTGGCATCTCTAAACCAAAGTAAATCGCGATACAGCGTAAAGAAATTCCAAAGACTAAGGTGGTAATCACGGTCACTTCTAAGGAAAAACCAATCTCTTGACAGACCCAATAGCAAATTACCGAAACAAAAGAGATACTGGCATACAGTTCACGGCGGAACACCAAGGGAACGTCATTACATAAGATATCACGCAAAATTCCGCCGGAAACCCCAGTGAGTACGCCGGCTACGGCTGAAACCACAAAACCATGGCCCATTTGCAAGGCAATCTGACAGCCAATCACGGTAAAACCAATCAGTCCCATCGCATCCAACACCAAAAAGATGGTGCGTAAATGCCGCATCCATTTGGCAATTAAAATGGTGACAAAAGCGGCTGCACAGGTTAAAACCAAATATTCAGGATGCTTGACCCACGTCAGCGGATAATGTCCCAACAACACGTCACGAACTGAGCCACCGCCCAAGGCCGTGACACAGGCAATTAAAATGACGCCAAACCAATCCATACTGCGCCGACCGGCCGACAGTGCGCCCGTCATGGCTTCCGCGGTAATTGCAACAATATAAATGACCAAAAGTAGCATTGCCCTTCTTCCATTGAAGGTAATTGATGCGCGCTATTCTAAGATAAATCCGGCATAAAATTATAGATAGCGTGCACAACATTGTTTAAATTTTTTCCCCGAGCCACAGACGCAAGGCTGCTTCATGCTTGTTTTTAACTCGGTGGTGGGATCTAAAAAATACCATCTGTCGGCGTGTAGCACAAAATAGGAAACTTCCTGATGCAGTTGCATGGCTGTGCCATCATGATAATGCGCTTTAAACGCAACCTGTGCATGCTGTTTATCCAGCTTAAGGGGATGGGGCAACAGCTCTAACTTCAGCCATTGATTGGCCTGACTCCAATCCCGAATGGCCACTTTATCTAGGTCCGCTTGTTGTCCAATGGCCGTGGTATGCAACACATAATCAATCTGCTGCTTGGCAAAAGCACTGTAACGCGAACGCATGAGTTGCTCGGCACTGCTGGCGTGCAACTGACCTAAATGCAGCGGTTGACAACAGCTGGCGTACTGTCCGTGTCCACAGGGACAGGCATGTTCTGACATCATTTTTTCCTATAAAAAATAGCCCAACAATGCGGGCTATTTTAATCAATTCAATTCGGTTAAAACATCAGATGCACTAAAATTAATGTTCAGCCTTGGTGTCTAGTTGCGGAATGATATGGACTTTATCAATTTTATGTCCATCCATCGTGACCACCTCAAAAATATAGTGATCCGCTTCTAATTTGGCACCACTTTCAGGCAAACGTCCCAAGTGAAACAGGATATAGCCTGAAAGCGTCGAGTATTGTTCAGAGTCATCGACCAAATCGCGGCCTAACAGTAACGACACATGACGAATATCGGTAGAACCATCTAAAATTAAGGTGCCATCTTGTAGACTTTCCGCTGAAGTTTCATATTCATCTTCATCGGGAAATTCACCGGCAATGGCCTCTAACACGTCAATGGGTGTGGCGATCCCTTCAATTGAACCATATTCATTTAAGATAATGGCCATTTGTAGCGGTGCTTGGCGCAGTTGCTCCATCACCATTAACACCTGCGCATTTTCATGCACAATCACCGGTTCACGCAAATGACGTTCAAAATTCAGGACGCCGGTTTCAATGTATTCATTCATTACTTTATGCGTCAACACAATACCGGCAATATTGTCCAATTCACCACGTGCGATAATTAAACGCGAGTGAGTCATGCTCAGCAGTTGTTGTTTAATCGAGGCTTCATCTTCATCTAGATCAATCCACTCAAGCTCTGGGCGTGGGGTCATGACCGATTTAACAGGGCGCTCCGACAAACCCAGTACGCCTTGTACCATCACACTGTGATAAGCGCCATTGTCTTCATTAAACACTTCATCTGCAAAAGCACGCGTGGCCAAGACATCTTCGGAATCATGATTTTGCGCTTCATTTTTACCGCCCAACATACGCATTACCGCAGAGGCGGTGCGATAACGTAAGTCGGTGGTGGTGACCATTTTTTCTTGATTGCGACGCATGGTCTGATTGACAAATTCAACCACCACCGAAAAGCCAATCGCGGCGTATAAGTAACCTTTTGGAATATGAAAACCAAAGCCTTCAACGATGAGTGAAAAACCAATCATCATCAAAAAGCCCAAGCATAAAATCACCACCGTGGGATGTTTATTGACAAAGTCCATCAGTGGCTTAGAGGCCCACAGCATGATACCCACGGCGATTATCACCGCAATCATCATCACCGACAGCTCTTTGACCATCCCGACCGCAGTAATGACGCTGTCTAACGAGAACACCGCATCTAAAACCACAATTTGTACAATCACCATCCAAAATGCAGCATGGACTGGATTTTCTTCTTTTTGTGCTTGTGTGCCTTCAATGCGTTCATGCAGTTCCATGGTGCCTTTAAACAACAAGAACACACCACCAAACAGCAAAATTAAGTCACGGCCAGAGAAGGCATGCTCCAACACATAGAACATCGGTTGAGTTAAGGTGATAACCCAAGCAATGGAAGCCAATAAGATCAAGCGCATGACCAGCGCCAGTATTAAGCCGACAATACGTCCGGTATTGCGCTGTTCAGGCGGAAGTTTTTCCGCCAAAATGGCAATAAACACCAGATTGTCGATACCGAGGACAATTTCTAATACCACCAAAGTGGCCAGCCCGACCCACGCTGCAGGATCGGACATCCATTCAAAAATCATCGGATGTACTCCTGCTGCGGCTGAAGCACGGCAGATTGAGCACTGAAGTTAAAATCGGTAAATACTTTTTGAACACTCGAGGGACTAATTTTTTTCGACCCATTGATCTGTTCGGCGTGTTGACAACCACTACCCATGTTGATTCATTTGTTAGGAAACTGATTTTTAGTATAACAAGATGAAGTAGAAATTCATCCTTTTTTGCGTTATCGCTTATTTTTTTACTGCACAGCTTTAACAAATCTTTGCAAAGTGATTTGCAGATGAAGCCTGTGGTGTCAAAAACTTTATCTAAGCTAGAGCAGGCAAAAATAAAATGCTATGGTGAAAATTAACATGATGAATAGTGTATTAAAAATGACGACTCAATCGAGCAATCCAACTGCGCAAACCACTCAACCGCTTATTGCTTTGTATTGTGGTTCGCGTTGTGGCAATAAAGCCATTTATAAAGAAAAAGCCATCGCCCTTGCTGAAGGTCTGGCCGACTTGGGTTTTGGACTGGTCTACGGCGGTGCCAGTATTGGCCTGATGGGACAAGTGGCCGATGCAGCGATTAATCATGGCGCGGAAGCCGTCGGTGTAATTCCTGAATTTATGCTAGATTATGAAATTGCACATAATCAGCTAACTGAATTACACGTGGTGCGCAATATGCATGAGCGTAAAGCCATGATGGCAGAGCGCGCCAGTGCGTTTGTTGCCTTACCCGGTGGCTTAGGTACTTTTGAAGAAATTTTAGAAATTGCCACTTGGGGACAGCTCAATCAACATCAAAAACCGATGATGCTGTATAACGTGAATGGCTTTTATGATGCGCTCATTGCTCAGCTGGATCATGCTGTGACAGAAGGCTTTTTACCGGCACAACATCGGGCCAAATTAATTGTCTGCACGCATGCCGATCAAGTGTTTAATGTGCTTAAAAATCTAGAAGCGCCAAGTCATTTTACCGTTTAAATTGAAGATCAAAAAAGCGAGCTCTGTGCTCGCTTTTTAATTTCTATCAGGTGTTAACCTGAAATCACCCGATAGAACCACGGCAATGTGGTGGCCAAGACAATACTCATAATGAGACCAATCATTAACTTCATGGCATCTTTACTGACATTGCGTGAGGTGCGATATTTATTCACTTCAACCAAATGCATCGACATGGCAAATTCACGCCCTGCCAACAGACCCAAGAACACCCACGTGGTGCTCATCGGAATATTGCTCCACTCTTTAAACACCAACAGAATCAGCGCATAAATAAAATCAATGATGGTGGCTGAACGAATGTCGGCCACCCCCGTTTTGGTATCGATAATTTTTTGAATTGCGCCGCCGCGTTGGTAAAAAATCATGCCCAACAGCAAAATAAACACCACAATGGCAAAAATCAAAAACTCCAGCGGGACTTGACGCGGCACATAAACAAAAATATTGGCCAAGTCTTGAATCAGCCACTGGCTCCATAAAAAAGCTGTAGATACCCACTGCACCCCAATCCACAGATGTGAGGGTTTATGATCACGGGTTTTACTGAAATAGACCGAGATGCCTTTAATCACAAAACGATAGACAATGATGGCGACCACAAAGGCCACGGCATAACCCATCATTGATTTGGTCAGCATCGAACCTAAACTGCTGGGAGAGAAAATCGTCAACACCAAAAAGGTGGTGCTGACAGGAATACCATAGCGGGTTAAAATAATTAATATAATTGGTGGCACAATATACAGCCACGTGATGCCAGATGCAGGAAAGGCAATGGTTTCAAGCCGTCCATAAGAGGCATCACCGACGCCCGACACCCACCAACCGTACAACAACACCACGGTTAAAATACTGCTGGTATACAGCCACAACAACCACCAAGGTCGATGCGCATTTGATGAAATAAAGGTGCCCAGCGTTTGTGGCACATCATTTGCAACAATTGAATAAGCAGCCAGACAAAAGCCAACAACCATCAAAATCTCGATTGTCATAAAAACCAAACCTTATTCATCAATTAAAAGAGCCGTGCAAAGTGCCGAAGCGCTCGGCTCAGATTATGACATTTTTATGGCATTTTAATGACACAATGCAGACAAGATTTTGTTATCAGCGTTAAAAGGCGTGGCCAGAGTATTTTTCACCATTCTTTCTAGAGTTAAGATCAGCGCCATCGATGGCCTACTTAATGGCACTGAGTGCTGAAAAGTACTGTCTCTATAGTCTGCACTTGCTACTACTGAAGCCGACTGTGCGACTGAGATCAGCAATCACTTTCCCTCTCCACAACTGCGATATAACCTTTTCTTACAGCATCATGGCTGGATTGCTTTAAACTGATTAAAAATCTACCTTTCTCTGGATTATGAACGCCCCATCTGCCCATCAAGCCCTACAACCTGAATTTAGACTCTTGGTGTTTTTGGTCTCTATCGGCTTTTTTATGCAGGCTTTAGATTCGACCATTGTCAATACGGCGCTGCCGGCCATGGCCGCCAGTTTAAATGAACAGCCTTTAAATATGCACAGTGTGGTGGTGGCCTATGTGCTGTCTGTGGCGGCCTGTATTCCGTTAAGCGGTTGGCTGGCCGATCGTTTTGGTATCCGTAATATCTATTTTTCTTCGATTGTAATTTTTAGTTTGGCCTCTTTGGGCTGTGCCTTTTCGCAAAGTTTAGAACAATTGTTATTTTTTCGGGTCATCCAAGGTTTAGGCGGTGCGTTATTGTTGCCTGTGGGTCGACTGGCTATGCTCAAGCTGATTCCACGTCACCAGTTTTTATCCGCGATGAGTCTGATGAGTTTGGCCGGCTTAATTGGTCCATTAATTGGGCCCACCTTAGGCGGTTGGTTGGTAGAGGTCGCGACATGGCATTGGATTTTTTTGATTAATCTACCGATGGGACTATTGGGTATTTTGGTCACCTTTAAAGCCATGCCGAATGTGATGGAAAAAACAGTGCAAAAATTCGACTTTTCGGGTTTTATCCTGTTGCTCTTGGCCATGGTCGGCTTGTCTTTGGGCATTGAAAGCCTAGCAGATGCCGATAAAACACCCATATTAAGCACTTTGTTTATTGTCGGTGGGCTGGTTGCAGTTGCGCTGTATGCTTATCATGCCACCCGCCATGCCAATGCTTTATTTCGGCGACAGCTGTTTGAAAATCGCATTTATACCATTGGTGTTTTAGGTAATTTCTTTGCACGCTTAGGCGGGAATGCTTTGCCTTTTTTACTGCCGCTGATGCTACAAGTGGCTTTCGGGTTTAGTCCTCTCATTACCGGTTTAATGATGATTCCGACTGTTTTAGGCTCATTGGTATCTAAACCGCTGATTCGACCGATGATTCAGCGCTTTGGCTATCGACAGGTATTATTGGTCAATACCTTATTGGTCGGTGCATGTATTGCCAGTTTAGCCTTCACCACCGCCGACACCCCAATTTGGCTGCGCACGGTACATTTCTTTATTTTTGGTGTGTTAAATTCGGTGCAATTTGTTGCGATGAATACCCTCACGCTTAAAGATTTAGCACCTAGCGATGCCAGTAGTGGCAATAGTTTTTTATCCATGATCATGATGCTGTCGATGAGTATCGGGGTTGCACTGGCAGGCACCTTGGTCAATATCTTTACTGCACACTATGGTATCGCGCAGATCAGTAATGCCTTTCACGCCACCTTATTCTGTTTGGGCGCCATCAATATTATTACCGCCGCGATTTTTTGGCATATTCCACGCAATACATCCGTTTAGGCACTGTATACAAATAGACTGCGCGAACCAGCGCAGTCGCGTTATGATAAGGCAGCACTGCCAGTCCAAAATCAGCTATGTCCTTAAAACCTCGGCTTTACCCTTACGTTAAAATACGAGCTGCACTTTATCTTGGTGTGGTGATTATTTTTATCGCTGTACTTTTTTATAGCTTACTGTTACATCCGCATCCTGCAGCGGCGCAGCAGTATCCCATTCAAGGCTTTGATGTCTCACATCATCAAGGGGATATTCAATGGGCCAAAATTTCGCCACAAAAATATCAATTTGTCTATTTAAAAGCCACTGAAGGTGGTGATTTTAAAGACCAGAAATTTCAGCAATATTGGCTTCAAGCACGGGAACATGGCTTAACCGTGGGTGCTTATCATTTTTATCGTTTATGCCGCTCTGGTGAAATTCAAGCACAGAATTTTATTGCCACCGTGCCCAATAAAACCGACGCTTTGCCGCCAGTCATAGATTTAGAATACGATGCGCAGTGCATTAACACCTTTACCAAAGAACAGCTGCTGAAAGAAATTCAACTGATGCATGATCGTCTGTATCAGCATTATGGCAAACAACCAATTTTCTATATTTCAAAAGCGTTTTATAACATTATCTTGGCAGGTCAGTTCAGCAAAACACCGCTCTGGGTTCGTGAATATCAAGGCAAGCCACAACTCAAAAATAATCCAAAATGGCTATTCTGGCAACATACTAATCAGGGTGAAATTAAAGGCATTGCGAAAAGCGTCGACTTAAATGTCTTTAATGGCGACACAGCCGATTGGAATCGCTTTTTACACAAAAATGGACTGCAGCCACTCAAAAACACACCTCAGCCTAAACCAAGATAAGGAACTTAAGCTGAAGTGAAATACCTCGATAAACAGCCTGTAGAGAAGATAAAAAATTTAAACCATTCAATACCACCATCATCCTTAGAAAAATTAAAGCTGATTTCTGACCGTCAGCTGCTGTCGTCACGCGTAGGGCCATGCTATGCGTTATTCACTAAAAATGAGACAATGCCATGCTTATTGATCCATCGGTAGCCAATCACAGGGCATGAGAAAAATCATTCACATCGATATGGATGCCTTTTATGCTTCCGTTGAACTGAAAGATCGACCCGAGCTACAGCACTTACCGGTGGTGGTGTCTTATCATCATCCCCGCGCAGTGGTGGTGGCCGCCTCTTATCCTGCACGTAAGTTTGGATTACGCTCGGCCATGTCGATGTCACAAGCCAGACAACGCTGTCCCCAGCTGATTGTGCTTGAGCCTAACTTTGAAAAATATCGTCAAATTTCTGAGCAAATTCATCAGATTTTTCAGCGCTATACCCTGTTAATTGAACCCTTATCTTTAGATGAAGCCTATTTAGATGTTACTGAAAATTTGCAAAATATTGCCAGTGCCACCGAAGTGGCCATGCGCATTCAACAGGATATTGTTCAAGCGACTGGCTTAACCGCATCCGCAGGCGTGGCACCAAATAAGTTTTTGGCGAAAATTGCCTCCGATTGGCATAAACCGAACGGCATTTTTGTGATTAAACCACAACATGTCGCCGAATTTATTCAGCATTTACCGCTTAAAAAAATTCCGGGGGTCGGTAAAGTGACCCAACAAAAACTTGAAAATTTAAAATTACACACCTTAGGGGATTTACAAAAAATTGAGCAAAGCTTGCTAATTCAGCATTTTGGTAAATATGGTCAGCAATTATATTTATATGGCCAAGGTATCGATGAGCGGCCAGTACAAGCAGAGCG
Organism: Acinetobacter harbinensis; assembly: GCF_000816495.1. GTDB lineage: Bacteria > Pseudomonadota > Gammaproteobacteria > Pseudomonadales > Moraxellaceae > Acinetobacter > Acinetobacter harbinensis. Next base: position 597,179 of record NZ_JXBK01000001.1, on the reverse strand, counting down.
TGAACGTCGGCAAATTTCCAAAGAAACCACTTTTGAAACAGACTTAACCCTGATGCAGTGTCTGCCCCATTGGCCTCAATTAGTGGCACAAGTCTGGAGGAGTTTGCAAAACAAGCAACTGTCCGCGCGTGGGGTATCGGCTAAACTTAAATTAAATAATTTTCAAGTGTTGCAGCACAGCAAAAGCTTTAAACATCCGTTAGAAAATCAAAAGCAACTACAACAAGTCATGCAGCAACTTTTAATTGAAATGCAGCTGTCAGAACACCTTAAATTTCGCTTAATTGGGGTAGGCGTCTACCAACTGTCCAATTCAGACGAGCAACCGCAACTATGCTTGTGGTAAATCAATCCTTATTTTTTCAGCCTACAGAATAAAATGGGCAAAATACGTACAACGGACTATGCAAAGTTTCTATTTTGCGCTACGCTAGCCGCGCGCTGCATTTATCCATGTATGCTGAGCTGCTAAAAATCACCTTTATTTTTAGCAAACTGTCCTGTGATTGGCGTGACGATCAAATCCGAATATTACAGGGCAACTCTGTGTCACATCTTGATCTTCTGCCTCTTGGCACACCTCTGCTTTCATCTCAAATCATCTTGTGTCCACTTCAGCATTGTCACGTCCGGTTAAATGCGCGAAAATTTCAGCCATGCGATAAAATACTGCGCAACACACACCGCTGCGCAATCTATACAGAGCGTGTTTGAGTGCAACAGATAACGCTTGATCAAGCAAAATACAGGATGAATAATGATGACCGTACAACGCCTTCATATCGAAAAACGTTATTGTGAAGTGGCTATGTCAGGCAATTTGGTGCATTTGGCTGGACAATTGGCCGATGACACCGCACAAGATATTAAATCTCAGACTCAACAAACGCTCGATAACATTGACCGCTTATTGGCCGATGCCGGTACAGATAAAACACAGATTTTATCTGTACTCATTTTCTTAAAAGATATTGATCAAGATTATGCCGCGATGAATGAAATTTGGGATGCATGGGTGGCAGATGGTCAAGCACCAGCCCGCACCTGTGTTGAATCTAAGCTTTACACGCCGGATGTGTTGGTGGAAATGACCGTCACAGCAGTACGTACAGTGGCTTAAGGCCCAAACACTTGAATGAAAGAACTAAAGAACGCCTGTTTAAGAAACTGCTGAGCATGACCAATCATGGGCATGCCCAGTGGCATTAACCCAAGAGACGGATTTTCTTGGTGGGTAAATTTGGATAAAAACTATATTTTTTTCCCATCTCATCCACCTCAGTCTCGGGGTGTAAAGGTGCTGTCTCTGCTTGCAGAAAATCTTGTCTTAATTGCGCGTATTCGGGTACATCTTCATAGCGAATCACCCGATAACCGGCCAGAGTCAAAAGTGCATCTTGATATTGCGCATTTTGTGGACGCTTTAACACCATAGGATCATCCACCGCAATAATGGCCGACACTTGATGCTGTGGATTCATTACCACAAAATCTGCCACCATATTGCGATACTTATGCCGCGTACGCGAATATTTAGTGGTCAGCAACGCATCAAAAGACACATGAGCCAAGATGGTGCTGTTGGGTAAAATTTCTTTGAGCCGTGCATAGGTCATTTGTTCATGCAGATTGAACATCGCCCGTTGCTTTAAAGCGCTATCTTGTGGCTTGTTATTGCCTTGCATACCTTTGCATGCCATGTACAGCACACACATCAGGAGTAAGCTCCCGATCAAAATATAAATTATCATTCTCTTATTCCTTTAAGCTTTTTATAATCTATTCGGTATCCCACCGATTATTATAAATTTTAGTATATAACGGTTATTTTTATTAGATTTTCAAAATCAACAAATTGTATTTAATCATCACCAGATGATTATACAAACTAACAAAACATTGCAGTTGTTTCATTTTTAGCCTTCATCTCTATTCATCCCTGATTAGATCATGGCTTTAACATAACGCAAGTTTGAAACCGAATGCAATGCGACTTAGGAATATTGTCTAACAATTCCGATAAAATCAGCTCAAGCCCTTTACATCGCTGTACTGAATAAAAAAGGATGCCGAAGCATCCTTTATTACATCGCCATTAAGCTTTCGACTTTGGCTTGACCTTGGCTTTTAGCTTAGCGCCAAATGGGCCTTTGCTCTCACCCGTTTCACGCGGCGGCAAACCGCTATGCTGGGTTAATAGTTGACCTTTTTGGGGTCGTTTACGCGTAGATTCAGCCGCATGCGATGCAGGGCGCGCGCTATCATGCGTGCGTTTTTGCGAATCACCGGCCACGGTTGAATTTTTCTTACGGGCTGACTGATACTCACCTTCCACCCCTTGCGGCTGATAAGTCGGAATCAAATGCTGCTTAGAGTTACCAATCAGATCGGCACGGCCCATTTCTTTGAGCGTCTCACGCAGCAATGGCCAGTTGTTTGAATCATGATAACGCAAGAAGGCTTTATGAATACGACGACGCTTATCGCCTTTAACAATATCAATATTTTCAGTATAACGCGCCACTTTGGCCAGTGGATTCTTACCGGTATGATACATGGTGGTGGCGGTGGCCATCGGGGATGGATAAAAAGTTTGCACCTGATCGGCACGGAAACCATTTTTCTTTAACCAAATGGCCAAGTTCATCATGTCATATTCGGTGGTTCCCGGATGTGCTGCAATGAAGTAAGGAATTAAGTATTGCTCTTTACCTGCTTCTTTGCTGTAACGCTCAAACATTTGTTTAAAACGATCATAAGCCCCAATTCCGGGTTTCATCATCTTCGACAATGGCCCTTTCTCGGTATGTTCAGGGGCAATTTTTAAATAACCACCGACATGATGCTGAACCAATTCTTTCACGTATTCAGGATTTAATACCGCTAGGTCATAGCGCAAACCTGAACCAATCAAAATCTTTTTAATGCCTTTTAGACTACGCGCTTTACGATACAATTGGGTCAGCGGTGCATGATCGGTATGTAAATTTTGACACACTCCTGGAAACACACACGACGGTTTACGGCAGTTTTTCTCAATCTCAGGATCTTTACACTGCAAACGATACATGTTTGCCGTTGGGCCACCTAAGTCGGAAATAATACCGGTAAAGCCCGGAGCGGTATCTCGAATTTTTTCCACTTCACGTAAAATGGATTCTTCTGAGCGATTCTGAATAATCCGCCCTTCGTGTTCTGTAATGGAACAGAACGTACAACCGCCAAAACAGCCACGCATAATGTTGACTGAAAATTTGATCATATCAAATGCAGGAAAACGCGCTTCGCCATACGATGGATGCGGCAGACGTGCATAAGGCAAATCAAACACATAATCCATCTCTTCCGTGGTGAGCGGAATAGGCGGTGCATTAAGCCATACATCACGCTCACCATGTTTTTGTACCAAAGCACGCGCGTTACCGGGATTGGTTTCTAAATGCAAAATGCGATTGGCATGGGCATATAACACCGGATCTTCAGTCACTTCTTCAAATGAAGGCAGACGAATCACCGCCAATTCACGCGCAGGTAATCTATGTTTAATTGCTTTAGACGGTGCAGCTTGTAATTGCACAATTTGCGTATCTTGATCTAAATCATCGCCGGGGCGAATGATCGGATTAGTGACCACTTCTTTTTGGAAATTTTGATATTTCGTCAAAGAGTTGCCCTTGTCTTTTTCAATTTCACAGCCGTCTAAATCTTCGGTCATCACATAGGGATTAATGATCGGATCAACACGGCCCACGCTATCGACATCATTCGAGGCAATTTCAACAAACTTGGCTTTTGATGCGCGATTGCTTTTATTGACAATAAATGCAGTGCCACGCACATCCGTAATCTCATGAATTTTTTCGCCACGTGCGAGGCGATGCATCACTTCTGTAATCGAACGTTCGCCATTGCCGTACATCAATAGGTCGGCTTTTGAGTCCATCAGGATCGAGCGACGCACTTTATCTGACCAATAGTCATAATGCGCAATTCGGCGTAAAGAGGCTTCAATACCGCCCAACAAAACAGGTACATCCGGAAAAGCTTCACGGCAGCGTTGGCTATAAACCGTTGCAGCACGATCAGGACGTTTATTGGCCTGATTATCGGGTGAATAGGCATCATCTGAACGAATTTTACGATCTGCCGTATAACGGTTAATCATCGAATCCATATTACCGGCAGTCACTCCCCACGCAATTGTCGGTTTACCTAAGACTCGAAATGCATCAGCATTGGTCCAATCCGGTTGCGCAATAATGCCCACCCGAAAGCCTTGTGCCTCAAGGGTACGGCCGATAATGCCCGAACAAAATGAAGGATGATCGATATACGCATCGCCACAGACTAAAATAAAATCGCAGGCATCCCAGCCAAGTTGATCCATTTCCTCGCGTGACATCGGCAAAAATGGGGCAGGTTCAAAACACGACGCCCAATATTTGTCGTAATCAAACAACGCAGTAGGCGCTGTCTGAGCAGTATAAGCAGTAGACATGAATAGCTATTCTCGGCTGGCAGGTAAAAGAGGAGACATCAAAAGATGAAAGTTGGTCATTTTACCATGAATCTTGCTCACTTTAATGATTAAAAAACACACAAAAACAAGCGTTTAAATTTTTATACTTAAAAAGAGATCAACGCGGTTGCAGTTTCCATGCGAAAAATAAGCCCAACAGTAATACCACAGCAATAAACGTACTCAAGCCGAGCCAACCAAAGTTTTCCCAAATCAGGCCACTGCCACTACCCATCACACTAGAACCCAAATAATAACTAAATAAATATAACGATGAACCCACAGCACGATACTGTAAAGATTGCACCGCAACCCAACTACTGGCCGTGGAATGAGCCGCAAAAAAAGAAAAGGTGAACAGCAATAAACCTAAACAGATAGCCCAAATGGAGGGAATCAGCATGATCAGTACACCCAGTATCATGCTGATCAACATGAACAACAGCACTCGATGCCGCCCAAATTGTTGTCCCCAACGCGCAGCGCGTGGCGAACTATAAATACCGGCCAAATACACAATTGAAATAAGGCCAATCCACGTTTGTGACAAAGTGAAAGGGGCTTCTAACAAATGATAACTGAGATAGTTAAAGATCGTGACAAAGCAGCCCATCAAAATAAAGCCTTCAGCAAACAACAGCCTTAACTTAGAGTCGGCTAGATTTTTTTTAAAAGACTGTTTAAAGCGAGAAAACTGAATCGGATAGGCTTTGAAATATTGTGATTGAGGCAGTATTTTATAAAAAATTATCGCAATAAGCAGATTAATTAGACCAATAATCAACGTTGCGCTCTGCCAAGAAACAAAATCCACCAAAATGCCGGCAATCAGTCGTCCACCCATTCCTCCAATGGCTGTACCCGAGATATACAGCCCCATACTAAAGCCAATATCTTTTTCTGCAATTTCTTCACCAATATAAGTCATAGCGACTGCAGCAACACCACTCACAGCAATACCAATGAGGATGCGTGTGGCTAAAAATACATGCCAACTGGGTAAAATTGCACTAAAAATCAGCAAACATGCGGCCAAGAATAAGGCCCAAACCATAATAATTTTACGACCAAAGCGATCTGAGATTAATCCGGTAAAAAGTAGTCCGGTTGCTAAAGCAATGGTTGAAAAAGATAAGGGAAAACTACTGTCTGTCGGTGAAACTGCAAAGAACTTTGCAAAGATAGGCATCATCGGCTGTACACAATATAGCGATGAGAATGAGGCAAATCCTGCTAAAAATAAAGCGCATAAAATAGCCAAAAAAGATTTCGAGCCATACTCAACTTTACCTAATGTGGGATTGGAATCAGACATAAAAACTCCTCATACCAAGTCAGTATACGCTGATTTAGAATTAGACAATTAATACTACTGACTTAAGCTCAAATTTATTAATGACATAAACCGACTTTAATCCCTGCGATGA
>NZ_JXBK01000001.1:576557-585617 GCF_000816495.1 Acinetobacter harbinensis | reverse complement strand
CAACCCCTAATTCACCCTTATTTTGTCGACTGCTTATTTATTCCGCAAAATAGCCGCTTTTTATTACTTTTTACAGGAAAAAGGCAGATTATTTATCAGTTCCATCAGTATTAAGCAAAAACCAGCACCCATTAATCTCCTGTTTTAGCTGCTAAAGCCCGCATACTGCGCACAAATAAGATGATGGCGATCATTCTGGGTTATTGCTCCAAACGATTTTTATAGATATGTAGCACCACATCGCTAAATTCATTCAATACATAGCGCACCCACAAATTGCTATACCAATTTATTTCAGTTGAGAGACGATAATCAATCGTGAGAATCAACTTGGTTTGCTGAGCACTGATTTGCTCTAAGCGATAATCGGTGGTAAGCAAGTTAAAATATCGCCCACCCATTTCTAAATGATCATCCAAAGAGCCTTTTGGAAAAGATTCAGGCGTGAATTGATAAGTCCATGACAAGGCTGTCGGTGACTCTGATTGGGTGATTTTTTCTTGAAAGTGAATGCCGCGTTGCCAATATATTTGACGAACCCATTGATCTTGATTCTTTTCGGTCATCCCCGAAATAGGCTTAGGAAAACCCATGATAAAAATGGGGCTCGCTTTAATCTCCGATGCTTTGATGTGCTGAATATTGTTAATGGATAAAAATACCGTTTCAATCGGTGCATTTATGATGAGCTCTTTCTCAGTTACCCCATATTGATATTGGGATAAATTTGGCAACAGCACCATCATCAGCAAGGGAAGCAATGCTATAGAATAAAGTTTGCGAGACGGCTTCCACAGCCGTATATAAATTTCGCGCACGAAGACCGCACCCATCATCAAAAAAATCAAAAAGATAGGGGCCATCATAATTAAGCAAATTACCCCTTCATGAAGAACAACCAACCCTACCAGCAATACCCCCAACACAGTCCAAACCGGCCGTAGTAAGGTTTTTCTCAGCGGTTGAGGGGCATTGAGTGCAAAAACATATTCAATGATTGCGCCCAAGCTTAATGGTAAGAAAATCAAAAAAGCTCTGCTGACCATCTGCTGACTACTTTGTGCATATAAAGCCAGCAATAAAAAGTACGGTAAGATAATCAATCCCAAGGGCAGTAAAGTCTTGAATAAAGAGCGCTGAGGATAGCGCTGCTCCACAGCAATACTGGGCTTTTGCAACATCCGACAGACCACATAGCAGGCCGGCCCCGTTGCACTGCGATAGACCTGTACCTGTTGCACGCCATGATTTTTGAGCTGCTCTTTAAACTGCGATTCAAATTCCTCGGTCCACTCCTGTTCCTTAAAAATCACTTCACCGATACGCATAAAGGTTGCCATGCTTGCTTGAATTTTTTCTGTCATTTTTTTAATTTTCAGTATCAATCAACATCTATTATGACAAAAAACCACCATCCGGAGACAGTGGTTTTCAATAGCAATCAACACCACATGGTGGCAGAGCTTAGAATTTCATACTGACCCGTGCCCAATAATTACGTCCTGTATTATTGAACTGCTCATTACTGGCAAAGCCAAAACCTGAACTTCCAGCTTTGTTTAAATGCTCGGTATAGGTCTGATTTAACAGGTTATCCACGCCAATCGCTACATTAACGTCTTTCATTAGGTTATAAGTGGCATTTAAAGCCAGCGTATTAAACGCTTTACTTTCATTGATGTCATAACCGACGATATTGCCTTCATTTAAACTGATACGATCTTGCGCTGCCACCACGCGCCATAATGCGCCCAAGGTATATTTATCCTGCACATAACGTAGGTTCACCCGTCCTTCAAGCGGAGCAATTTGTGGTAGTGCGCGATGATCGGTGCTGTTTTTACCCCACGCATACATGGCACTCACATCGGCTTGAATGGCATCCGTAAATTGATAGCCCAGCCCTGCCTCAGCCCCTGCAATGGTGGCATCGACATTTTTCGCACTGGCACTGAAGCTTGAACCATGCCCGTGTCCACCGGATGTTGGATGATTATGATAGCTCATAAGAATAAAGTCATTTACCAAGCCTGCATATGCAGAGACCCAATAGCTAAATGCACCACGTTGCTGCTGATAACCCAAATCCAGTTGTAAGGTTTTTTCGGTAGCTAAATCGTTAAAGGCAGGTTTGCTCATCCCGCTATTACCATGTGCGGTACTAAACAGTTCCCAATAATCAGGCACACGCTCGACATAGCCCACACCAATATAGCTTTTAACTTCATGTTCGGAATGTTGACGCTCTAAACGAATAAAGGCACTCGGTAAGGTTTCTTTACGCTCATCATTTAATTTAAGAGCATCAATCTTAATTTGATCTACGCGTGCGCCGGTGACCACTTTATTGTCTTCATTCAGCGGATAAGTTAGCTCAGCAAAAGCACCATAAGATTGAAACTTCATATCGGACTGGAAGGGCTTATTCATACTCGGCATGGTCGGTGAAGTCATCGCACCACCATGCTTGTTCATTTGTGAATCGACGCCTGTTACTAAACTGAGTTGATCCCATTCACTGGTAACCGCAAGACGTGAATTCAAGGTACGGCGCGTGACCTGCATAGACATTGGATTAGGCATCAACATCTTCATATTATTATGTTCCATTTCAGCCAACGGCGGGGTACGTAAGCTAAAATTATCCATGATATGGTCGTTATAGCTATAGTTGACCTGCCCTTCAACTTTTTGAATCACCTCAGTGATATTCTTCTTTTCAAAGCGCAGTCCTAGACTTTCCCGCGCAAACTGCGAACCATCCATATCCCGACCAGCATACAGCGCTTCACCATCGGATTTTCCAGCGGTCAACTCCAGCCATGTATTTTCATTGGGCGTCCAACCGAATGCCAAGTCGGTATTCCAACGCTCCCAACTCGACGGTACGCTATTGCCATCGCCATCTTGATAACTATTTGATTCAGAGCGATTGGCATTTAAGCGTACATATTTTTGCGCATCACCTAGCACCGCTTCAACGTTGTGATCTAAACGCCCAAAAGAGCCAATCAATACGCTGGCTTGACCTTGATAGGGTTTTTCAGCGGTCAACTCTGGTTTTTCGCGTTCAAAAACAACGGTCGCCGCTGAACCGGTATTGGCATATTGCACGGTTTGCGGGCCTTTAATCACCGAAATACGATCATAACTTTCTGGTGAGATATACGAGGTGGGCGAATCCATACGTGCCGGACAAGCACCCAGACTTTCTGAACCATCGGTTAAGATTTTAATGCGTGAGCCAAACATGCCACGAAAAGTTACATCGCTGTTGGTGCCCCCATTTTTAATGCCATTAAAACCAACAATGCTTTGTAGGTAATCGGCACCATCGGTAGCTGGTATAGGTTGAATCGGCTGCTTTGGGTCGGCATGTACAATTAAACCACTCGCAGCGTTGCCTTGTTGGGCAGTGGCGACAATGGGCGCCAATGTTTGGTGCTGGGTCGATATGGATTCAGCAGATACTGCAGCGGAATAACAGACCACACAAATTGCAGCGGCAAGCGGCTGTAAAAGGAATTTTGGCTGAGCCATTTTCATCTCTCTTCAATTATAAATAAAACAAGGCTAGAGTCCTAAAAGACCCTAAAATTTAAGTTTTGATTTATATGAAGAAAGGCGGCGCTCGGCCTTGTGGAAGTAGATATAGGCGCTGTAGTACAAACCAAACATGACCAAAGGTCTGTTGGAATGCCAATAAACGCACCTGAATCCGGTCTAAAACTTCTTTGATGTGCAAATCTGGTGGCAAGACCAAATTGCCATAGACGGTACAGTACTGACACTGATGTGTCGCATCATGATGATGACTGTCACTACGTTTGGCTAACGGCTGATGGTGCTGGGGCGCATGGCCGGCATGATGAGAAGTGCTAGCTGCTGATGAAACTTGAGCAAAAGGGGTGAACAATAGTGCTTGCGTAATGGTTTCACAGACCGGAGCAACTTGATATTGCTTCGGCAGTAAAGGCTGTAAAAAAACAGCAATCTGTAAAAATACTGCCAGACAAGACAGCAGTAATCCACCACGTGACAGCAATCCACCCACCCTAGAATTTTTGCTTGACAAGTATAGCAAAACCCAATTCGAAATGGGCTGAAGCAAGCCTATTTTTTTACCAGCGCTACCGATATTAACGTTTTACTGCAACTTGATCTTTTTGACGTTGGCGGATAAGTTTTTCAACTTTTTCACGCGCACGTTGGCGTTTTAATGGCGATAAATAATCGACAAAAAGCTTACCATTTAAGTGATCCATTTCATGTTGAATACAAACAGCGAGAAGCTCGTCTGCTTCTATCTCAAATGATTGACCTTCAAGGTTAATTGCCTCAATTTTTACGCGTGACGCGCGCTGAACTTTATCGTATATTTGAGGAACGGACAGGCAGCCTTCTTCATAGGGCTGAGTGTCGGTGGTTAATGGGGTAACTTTGGGGTTAATAAACACCATGGGTTGATTTTTATCTTCAGATAAATCCATGACAATCAGCTGTATATGCTGATCAACCTGTGTTGCTGCCAAACCAATACCGGGCGCTTCATACATGGTGTCAAACATATCTGCTGCAAGCTGGCGAATTTCATCGGTCACTTCGTCAACAGGTTTTGCAATGGTACGAAGACGGGGATCCGGGAAACTTAAAATAGGTAATAAGGCCATACGGTGTCCTCACTTATGCCATTGATCAAAAAACAAGATGAAGCAATGCTTCATCAAAAAAATGTGTGTAATATTGTTATTATAACGCAACTACATACATAATTTTAGGAATTATGATAATGAAAAAGGTTTTCAAGAGCACAGCAAATTTTAGTGCTTTGGGGTTTAAAAAACAATTATTGGCACTCGCAGTCTGCTTAAGTGTTGGTGTTGGCATGGTGAGTGTTGCAGAAGCAGCGCCTACCCGTAACGTCAATCCTCCTGCATTAAAAGCCGGTGCACCACAAGTCTATGTGGTGAAAAAAGGCGATACCTTATGGGATATTTCCAAACGCTTTTTAAATAATCCAGTGCGTTGGCCAGAAATTTGGGCCAGCAATAAACACGTGAAAAATCCACATTGGATTTTCCCCGGTGATCGTTTATTGATGTGTACCTATAATGGCCGTCCAATCATTGGTAAAGATGAAGGTGACGGTTGTGAGGGGATTATTCGTCGTTATGCCGGTGGTACCAAACTCAAACAGCAAGTGCGCGTTGAATCTTTAAACAATGCGATTCCCGTGATTCCTCTGGAATATATTAAACATTGGTTAGAACGCAGCACCATTATTGCAGCAGAATCGATGGAAGGTACGCCGTATATTTTAGGCACAGCCGACCAACGCGTACTCGCGGCTAAAGGTCAAAGTGTCTATGCACGCGGCAACGGCCTAGAAGTTGGGCAACGCTATGCTGTTTACCGTGAAGGTGAACCGTATATGCTGACTGACGCCAATGGTAAAAAATACAATGCCGGTTTAGAACTGGTTCAAGTGGCATCGGGCGTTGCGGTACGCAGTGAAAAAGACATCACTACCTTAGAGTTAACCGACACCTATAATGCTGAGGTACGCCGCGGCGATCGCGTTCTGCCAGAATACGATCCGATGTTACCGACGTTGTTCTATCCCACTTATGCTGAAGATATTGTCCCCGGTGGCCATGTCATTCGTGTAATGGGTTCAATTGCAACCGCAGCCAAGCATAGTGTGGTGACGATTGATCGCGGTAGCTTACAAGGTGTGCAGGTTGGGCATGTGTTTAGTGTCAACCAAAAAGGTGAAATCGTTACCGATCCAAAAACCAAAGAACGCGTTCAATTACCCGGGCAACGTATCGGGAATGTGATGGTGTTTAAAACCTTTGATCAATTAAGCTATGCCTATGTCTTAGATAGCGAATTACCGATTAAAGTCGGCGCTGGCATTCAGCCCCCACTGCTGGATGAATAATTGATTTAGGATCAAGCCATGTTGAATCATTTATCCAAAGCGCAAATAGACACGATTACGTTGTGGTATTTGGTTCAACATTCCCTCTCCAGTTTTTATAAATTAGAAAAATATTTTGCTGGCGTTGAGCATGCAGTCAATACGCAAAACTTTGCCCTGTGGCACACGCTTGGTCTGCATAAAAGTCACTTACAACGCTTGGCTGAGTTTCAAAGTGAAATCGGTCAACAAAAATTTCAACAACTGCTGCATTCAATTCAAAAAAACAGCGACTTTATTCTACTCGCCGATGATGCAGATTATCCGGCACAACTACTGCCTTATACTGATAAGCCACCCATTTTGTTTGGTCAAGGTCATGCCAAAGCCTTATTACAACCCCAAATTGCCATTGTCGGCAGTCGTAAACCCAGCGCACATGGTCGTCAAGTGGCCTATGATTTTGCTTATTACTTAAGTGAAAAAGGCTTTTATATTATCAGTGGTCTGGCACAAGGTATTGATGAAGCGGCGCATCAAGGCGCACTCAAACACACTGGAACAATTGCGGTGATGGGCACCGGATTAGAGCAAACTTATCCAGCACAGCATCAGCAACTTCGACAACAAATTGTGGCCCAATCCGGTGCAATCATTACTGAATTTCTACCGGATACCCCACCTTTAGCGCATCACTTTCCACGTCGTAATCGCATTGTGAGTGCTTTAAGTTTAGGTATTGTGGTGGCAGAAGCGGCGTTAAAAAGCGGCTCTTTGATTACTGCCAAACTGGCGGCCGATCAAGGTAAAGTGATATTCGCCATTCCCGGACATATTTACAGCGAGCATCATCACGGCTGTCATCAACTGATTCGTGAAGGGGCTATTTTAGTCGACCATCCCGAGCAAATTATTGAAGACTTGGCGTTGCCGACACAGTGGCAAAATCAGTGTTACCTCGAACACAGCCAAAAATTACAGACTGTCTCTCACCCTGTTGAATTACCGCCACATTTAACAGCCCTATACAACCAATTGGATTGGGTCGGTCAAACACTAGATGCACTTGCCAGCAAACAAACGGTAGATGTCGCTCACTTAACCAGTCAATTGATGGAATTGGAATTACTTGGGGTATGTATGCAGCAAGCGGGCCTCTATCTGCGTTGTCGTAGCCCTCAATAAGGTTCACAATATGACCCGAAAGATTAACATGAGATAGAGCCAAAAATGATCACCACTGCTGTTGCCGAAGCTGCCGAATGTTTAAAACAAGGCCGTGTTTTAGCATATCCCACAGAAGCCGTTTGGGGTCTAGGTTGTGATCCATTGAATCAGCAGGCATTTTTAGAAATTTTACGCTTAAAACAGCGACCGATTGAAAAAGGGGTGATTTTATTGGCCGCTCATGTGAGCCAAGTAGAGTATCTTTTACAGTCTCTAAGCCCCCAAATGCAGCAAACAGTGATTGATTCATGGACGCATCGCTCACCGACCGAAAGAGCCATCACGTGGTTATTGCCCGCAGATCAGCAGGTTCCTGCTTGGATTAAAGGTGGACACAGCAAAGTTGCGGTTCGCGTAACGACTCATCCGCTTTGTGTGGCGTTATGCCATGCGTTTAACGGCTGTATCGTCTCGACCAGTGCCAATCCGGCGGGCGATGCACCGGCAACCTCACTGCAACAGGCTCATCAGTATTTTTCTGATCAGCTGAATTATTTAGACGGCGACTTGGGGCTTAGCCAGCAAGCCAGTCGAATTATTGATGCCGAAACCGGTGTGGTGATTCGTGCTTAACAGCACGCAGCGCGATTAACGGACTGCTTAATTTGAATTGTTAAAGCAGTCCATTTTTCATAGAGCATGCTCAGTGAAATGAAGGGGCATACACTGCCGCCTTGGCCCACTTGCTCTATACGCTGTGCAGCTATCCCTTTAAGGACAAGCCTGTAGCAGCCACAGTTTTCTTTTGTGCCAACACAATGCCCAGTAAAATCACCATACCGCCGATGCTGTGGTAAATCGTCCATGCTTCTGCCAACCAAATATTGGCAATAATGGCAGTAAAAACGGGCATCAAATTCATAAAAATACTGGTGCGATTTGGCCCTAACATTTGTACCGCCAACATCCACAACAAAGGGGCAATCAGTGAAGGGAAAATACCGGCATACAAAACACTGCCGACATTGTGCTGATCGATAGCATCTAATCCCAGCCACAGCACAAACGGTAAATGATAAAGCAAAGCAAAAATAATCTGCACATACAAACTAATCAGTAAGGGAATTTTGAGTTGCCACTTTTTTAAAAACACCCCATAAAAGGCATAGAAAAATACCGCCAGCACCATCATGACATCGCCAAGATGGCCACCCGACTGCATCAAGTTGCTCAGGCTGCCTTGTGCCATCACATACAACAAGCCGAGAAAAGATAAAACACTACCAATCACCGCAAAACGATTGGGGATATCTTTCAGGATGACAATCGAGACAAAAATGGTAAAAATGGGAATAAAGGCATTGATAATACCCATATTGGTGGCGGTGGTATAGTGCGCAGCGCTGTAACCCAAGCCTTGATATAACACCATACCAAAAGCACCCAACACGGCTAACTTTTTCCAGTTTTGCAGCACCAACGCTCGCTCACGCCAAACCCGCGTGGCCATAAAGGGCGTTAAAAGAATAAAAGCCAATAACCAGCGATAAAAACTAATACTCACAGGTGAAATATAATCGGCCACATAGCGTGTTACGGCAATATTCATCGACCAAATTAACACCGCCAATAAGGGTAGACCGATGGCCCACCAGACTGTTTTATTTTGCAATGCCATGCAGCGTACCTGATCTTAAATATTGAGTATTCATTCTGCCCAAAGTCTGAAATAATTAGAATATCGAATTTCAGACATTGATATGGGGCTACAGACAAACCAAGCGCACAGGGCTAGATTGCTGATCAAAAAAATAAAACTAAAAAATAAGCTTAATACAGAAAAGGAAATAGCATGACCGTGTTGATTCAGTCGCTCATTGAGGTGGAGGATTTTTTTTATCAGCAAGATGAAATTGTGGCCGCGCACAGTTCCTTGTGGGGCGATTTTAATTTTAGCTTAAACGGCATTT
>NZ_JXBK01000001.1:570791-576547 GCF_000816495.1 Acinetobacter harbinensis | reverse complement strand
AATTGCAGGGCAAATTTATCTTTCCCCGCCCAATTATGGCTTGTGGTTGCCTCCGCAAACTGCCCACACCAGCATCGCCTTAGACAAACACATTACTCATTATGTCTGCATTCGTCTTCACCCGACGTTATGTCAGTATTTTGCCGCCTGTACCAAAACCTTAAGCATTAGTCCATTTTTACGTCAGTTGGTCGAAGAAATTTTAAAACAAAAAAAACTGAACCCCTTCAGTGACAGCTACATACACCTACTGAATGTGTTGATGGATCAACTGAAAGCAGCGCCGTGTTATGAGCATTATTTACCGCAAAGCAATCATGTGATGCTTAAACCCGTACTACAGCATTTGGCCAATCCTGCACTGTTCCAGCACAGTTTATCGCAAATTTTGAGTAACTTTACCTTCAGCGAACGGCATTTATTACGCTTAAGCCAGCAAGAATTACAATTAAGTTTGTCAGAGTGGCGTAATCGCGCCAAAATTTTATATGCGATTACGCAAATTCGGCAAGGCAAAAGCGTCAAACACTTGGCTTACCAATTGGGTTATCAACACAGTTCAAGCTTTATTGAATTTTTTAAACGTTATACCGAACAAACGCCCGCCCAATTCCGTGATATTTAAACACGAGTCTTTATCTACCTACAGTATGCAAGCACTTATAGACACAACTCAAACAAAGTCTAGGCCAAATCCGTTTAAACATGACAGCTCTATAACACTGTTTTGCAATTTGCAGCAGCTTACCAACAGAAATACCCTAGTCAGCCGCCGATTAAATATGCAATTTTAATAGCACTACGCCATTTAATATGTGCAACATTTTAATTTAAATAATTAGCACTTGGTTTGATCCCTGAATTAAGCCAATGAGGATGTGATATGAAAAAGACATTACTGGCTTCACTTTGTATGACAGCGCTGGTCTTAACTGCCTGTAACAAAAAACCCGATGAAGCACCTGCCACTCCCACAGAAAACACCACAGTAACGGCCACCACCCCTGCAACCATGCAGACTCCAGCGGCAAACGAAATGCCAGCCACAACCACTGCCATGAGTTCAAACAACAATGCCGACATTAAAAATGATTTAGATAAACTGCAAACACTTTCAAGTAGTCGCGCCAAAGAAGCCATTGATCTGCAAAACAAAGCAACACAAGCGGCGGAAAAAGGTGACAAAACCACCTTACACAGCACAGTGGCTGAAATGAAAACCTATATTATGAATTTCAATAAAGAGTTGGATGATTTGATGCTCAACAGCTCAGAAGCCGATGCTATTCGAAATAAAATCAAACATTCCAATAATTTGGGTCTACAACTCTCTGAAGCCAGTATTGAAAATACGCCGGATATGAAGAAAATTACTGCGCTACAAAATGAAGCCGCTAAAGTGCAAAAAGAATTGATTAGCGATATGCAAGCGCTACAGAACAAAGTTAAAAATGCAGCTTAAAGTCTGATTTAAAATGCTAAAAACAGGTCTATGGACCTGTTTTTTTATTTCAGGCATGACATTTTATAAATTCATGCAAATAACGTGTTGTGATGCTGAGCAATACCCGTTAAAAATACACAGTAATTATTTCAATGCGATTAAGGACAGACCTATGCACCACTCGGTTTATGACATTGCGGTCAACACCATTCAAGGCGATGAAAAAACACTTAATTCCTATCAGGGTAAGGTTTTACTGATTGTGAATACCGCGTCAAAGTGTGGCTTAACACCGCAATATGAAGGCCTAGAAAAACTCTATCAAGCGAAAAAACACCAAGGATTAGAGATTTTAGGTTTTCCAGCCAATAATTTCTTAGCGCAAGAGCCGGGCTCGGATGCTGAAATCCAAGAGTTTTGCTCGCTGAATTATCAGGTCAGTTTTCCACTGTTTGCTAAAATTTCAGTGGCCGGTGAAGATAAACACCCACTCTATCAAAGCCTAACCACAGCCATTCCAGAGCGTATTGGTGAAGGGCCATGGTGGAAAGATTTGGTCGATTATGGCTTAACCCCGAATCCAAAACCTGAAGTGCTGTGGAATTTTGAAAAATTTCTCATCAATAAACAAGGTGAAGTGGTTGCTCGCTTTGCACCCGATATTACCGCGGATGATGCACGCATTGTCGATGCCGTAAATGCTGAACTGGCCAAGTCCTAAGCCATCCCCTACAGGCATTTATATCTATGCTAAATGCCTGTATTTTCAAATTTTTTAAAGCTTATCTCAGCAAGATACAAAGAGTATCAACTGCTCAATCCTTTTTTAATTTTTAAGCTTACTCAACAATTTAAATATACTTATAAATTTGGGTCAAAAAATTGTTATCCCTTTGCAACAATTGCTTTTTTCTCCATATTTCAACTCTATATTGAGGCTAAGCTTAAAAAGATATGCTCTAATTTATGAAAAAGTTTATCCAAAATGCACTTGCACCTATTGTGATCTTGAGTGCAGGCCTGTTGTTAATCGCATGTGAACCTATGCCCGAGTCCTCCGCGGAAGAGATGCAAACGACTGAATCAGATGATGTGCTGATCAAGGCATCGAATGACACGGCAAAGACCTCTTCGGCTGATGTTAAAAGCGGCAATATGTTTTATATTGTGCGCGATGTGGCCGACATGCAATTAAAAGCCGGTGAGTACGTCAATCAACTAAAAAATACGCAAACTGATTTACAAAGCGCGATCAATGACAAAGACCAACAACAGCTGCAAGCTACCGCACATACCCTACAACAGCAATTGACAGATTTTAATCAGGCATTGCGTGGACTGAATTTAAAAAGCCAAGAAATTGATTCAATTCGACAAGAGATTATGCGCAGTAATCAGCAAGTCTTGGCCACGCCGCTGTTAAATGGTGCCGTTGATTTTTCTCAGGTCGATTTTAAAAAAATTGAACGACAGATGAGTAATATTCAAATGGAAATGCTTAAACTGGCCAGTATGATGATTCCACAAAGCCAAAATAGCGCAGATGACGATGCGCCTGATCAAGCATCTTAAAGCTTTAAAAAAGCGAGCTGGATTTGTATAGCTTGATTTTGACGCTATAAAATGGATCAGCTATACGTGGATAATAAAAGCCTACCTACGAGCGGAATTTTGCGCTATAGCTGGGTGCATGCTTTAATCTATGCTTATTTTTAAGTGTGGCATTTTTTTTCATGCAATTAATTATTTTTATTGGGGCGCAAGCCTCTGGAAAATCGAGCTTTTATCTGCTGAATTTAGCACACAGTCATTTGCGCATCAATTTAGATATGCTTAAAACACGGCATCGTGAAAATATTATTTTTGAAGCTGCTTTGGCCTCTAAGACCCAAATGGTGATTGATAATACCAACCCTAGTGCCGAAGATCGTGCCCGCTATATTCAACGCGCCAAAGACGCTGGCTTTACAGTGATGGCCTATTTTTTTGAAACGGATTTAAACAGCACTTTACAGCGTAACAGTTTGCGTACAGGTAAAGCCCATATTCCCGAAATTGGGGTACGCGCCACCTATAAAAAACTACAACCGCCCAGTTTAGCGGAAGGCTTTGATCAAATTTTTAAACTCAAAATCATCGGCAAGGGTGAGTTTTTTATTCATCCGATTATGTCGTAAACGAATGATGTTTGATTGGCTCGCCAAGCTTGGTAGCTGCTGTGCATGGCTTGTTTATCTTGCTCGGAAGCTAAATGACGGTCGATCACAGAAAAATCTCCCTTATAAGCC
The DNA here is from genome assembly GCF_000816495.1 of Acinetobacter harbinensis. Taxonomy (GTDB): domain Bacteria; phylum Pseudomonadota; class Gammaproteobacteria; order Pseudomonadales; family Moraxellaceae; genus Acinetobacter; species Acinetobacter harbinensis. Next base: position 572,815 of record NZ_JXBK01000001.1, on the reverse strand, counting down.
GCATCGATAATTGTTTTGGCAAAGACGTCAATACTGACTCGTCCCCTCGCCTGATAAGCATCAATTTCAGACTGTGGTAATACCAAGTCCCAACAGGACACCACTGAACTCATGTCCACAGCAACACTCAAATAATAGTGTTCATTATTTTGATAAAGTTCCCAAAAGTGCGGTTCGTGTTCGATAAGTGTCATTATGGATAATCAAATTACATATTAGATAGATTCAACATACATTAACTATGTGCTTAGAAGGTATACAACTTTAGCCCTGAGATTCTAAGCTTTTAAAACCTTCTTAAAAATAAACGATCGCACTCTTTGCTCAGCTTCTAAATACTGAAATAATCTGAATTATCTTTTTCTAAAAAGCTGTAATTGCTAAGCTTCTTTAAACTTAAAAGCATTTTATGACTCTGCTTTTTAACGCATAAAAAAAGCCACTCTCTCGAGTGGCTTCTTCAATCTCAAACCGTCTCTTATTGAGCGCGGTTTTTGATTTTGCGGATCGTTTCTAGCTGTGCGACAGTTTCTGCCAAAACAGCAAGTGCAGCAGCAGTGTCCAAATCGCTCTTTTGATTAGCCAACAAACTTTCAGCATTTTTACGTGCTTCTAAAATTGCAGCTTCATCTAAGTTTTCAGCACGGACTGCAGTATCTGCAAGTACCGTCACCACATGCGGTTGAACTTCTAGAACACCACCAGATACATAGATTAATTCTTCTGTACCATTTTCCAACAGAACGCGAATTGCGCCCGGTTGAAGCAAAGTTACAAGCGGTGCGTGGCCGGGCATAATACCCAACTCACCACCTGCACCTTTTGCAATTAGCATCGTTATAGTGCCCGAGTACAAAGACTCGTTTACACTAACAACATCACACTGCATAGTCGCCATGAGAATCTCCTAAATTAGAGTCTAATTAAAGTTTCTCGGCTTTAGCAATAACTTCGTCAATACCACCAACCATATAGAACGCTTGTTCTGGGATGTGATCGTATTCACCAGCGAGAAGACCTTTAAAGCCACGAATCGTTTCTTTAAGAGAGACTAATTTACCAGGTGCGCCTGTAAATACTTCAGCCACGTGGAACGGTTGAGAGAAGAAACGTTGGATTTTACGCGCGCGGTAAACAACCAATTTATCTTCTTCAGCCAATTCATCCATACCCAAAATCGCGATGATGTCTTTAAGCTCTTTATAACGTTGCAAAATGTTCTGTACAGAACGTGCAATTTCATAATGCTCAACACCAACAACCAATGGATCTAGCTGACGTGAAGTTGAATCCAGTGGATCGATCGCTGGGTAAATACCAGATGATGCGATGTCACGGCTCAATACAACAGTTGCATCTAAGTGAGCAAATGTTGTTGCAGGCGATGGATCGGTTAAGTCATCGGCAGGTACATAAACCGCTTGGATCGACGTGATCGAACCAGATTTAGTTGATGTAATACGCTCTTGTAGTACACCCATTTCTTCTGCAAGTGTAGGCTGATAACCTACTGCAGATGGCATACGACCAAGAAGTGCAGATACTTCAGTACCCGCTAAAGTGTAACGATAAATGTTGTCAACGAACAACAATACGTCACGGCCTTTACCGTTTTCATCTTTTTCGTCACGGAAATATTCCGCCATGGTTAAACCAGTTAACGCTACGCGTAAACGGTTACCCGGTGGCTCATTCATCTGACCGTAGACCATCGCTACTTTGTCAAGAACGTTAGAATCTTTCATTTCGTGATAGAAGTCATTCCCTTCACGAGTACGCTCACCAACACCAGCAAACACAGATAAACCTGAGTGAGCTTTCGCGATGTTGTTGATCAATTCCATCATGTTTACAGTTTTACCAACACCGGCACCACCGAACAAACCAACTTTACCACCTTTAGCAAACGGGCAAAGTAAGTCAATGACTTTAATACCGGTTTCTAAAAGGTCAGTCGATGCTGCTTGGTCTGCATATGAAGGGGCTTGACGATGAATCGGCAAACGCACTTCAGTTTCAACAGG
>NZ_JXBK01000001.1:557633-570781 GCF_000816495.1 Acinetobacter harbinensis | reverse complement strand
GCTTCATCAATTGGGCGACCCAAAACGTCCATGATACGACCTAAACAAGCCGTACCCACTGGAACTGAAATTGGTGCACCTGTGTTAGTTACGTTCAAACCGCGTTTAAGACCTTCAGTAGATCCCATCGCAATTGTACGAACTACACCATCACCAAGTTGTTGCTGAACTTCTAAAGTAGTTTCAGTACCGTCAACTTGGAGAGCGTCATAGATCTTAGGAACGCTGTTGCGTTCAAACTCGACGTCGATAACCGCGCCGATGATCTGAATGATACGACCGCTACTCATTGCTGTCTCCTCAATTCAAAATAATATTAAACGGCAGCGGCACCACCAACGATCTCAGAAATTTCCTGAGTAATCGCGGCTTGACGCAGCTTGTTATAAATCAGTTGTAAGCTATTAATAATATCGCCTGCATTGTCGGTCGCAGCTTTCATCGCAACCATACGCGCAGACTGCTCACAAGCGATGTTCTCAATCACACCTTGATACACCACAGACTCGATATAGCGAACCAATAAGCCATTTAAAAGCTGTTCAGCTTCTGGCTCATAGAGGTAATCCCAACCATAAGAACGGTTAAGATTCTCGCCATCTTCAGCAGCTGCCAAAGGAACGAGTTGTTCAACTTTTTGATTTTGAGTCATGGCATTGACAAAGCCGTTTGACACCAAATAAATGCGATCTAACTCGCCTTTATCATAGGCATCCAACATCACTTGTACTGAGCCTGATAACTGTTCAAGACTTGGTGTATCACCGACATTTGTCGTAGCACCTAGAACTTGACCGCCGTAGCTTTTAAAAAACGACACCGCTTTTTGACCAATTAAAGCAAATTGAACTTCAATTGACTGCTCGCGTTGTTGTTGTACATGCTTAACCACTTTCTTGAACAAGTTAATGTTCAAGCCGCCGGCTAAACCACGATCTGAAGACACAATAATATAGCCAACGCGTTTTACTGGGCGTTCAACCATATAACGATGTTTATATTCAGGATTCGCTTGTACCAAGTGAGCAATTACACGGTGCATATTTTCGGCATACGGACGGCCTTGAGCCATGCGCTCTTGCGCACGACGCATCTTAGAAGCTGCTACCATTTGCATCGCGCGAGTGATCTTTTGCGTGCTCTTGATACTAGCTACTTTGGCGCGAATTTCTTTTAAATTTGCCATACGCTAAACCTAGTATTCGAAGGCTTTTTCAAGCCTCCGAAGGTTGATCCGTGAACCAAACCAAAACTAAATTCTCAACACAGTTGAAACTTAGTAGGTTTGAGTCGCTTTAAAGCTTTCAATACCTGCTTTGATTGCAGCTTCGATGTCTTTGTTGTAATCACCAGAGGCATCGATTTGTTGCATTAACGCGGCATTTTCTGAACGGAAGTAAGAGATCAATGCAGCATCAAAGTCTACAATTTTCTTCACTTCAACGTCATTCATATAACCTTCGTTAGATGCATAAATTGAAACAGATTGGTCAGCAATTGAATATGGAGCATATTGTTTTTGCTTCATTAATTCAGTTACACGTTGACCATGTTCAAGCTGCTTACGCGTAGCTTCATCAAGGTCAGATGCAAATTGAGCAAATGCTGCCAATTCACGGTATTGCGCCAAAGCAGTACGGATACCACCAGACAATTTTTTGATGATCTTGGTTTGCGCAGAACCACCAACACGTGATACCGAAATACCCGCGTTCACCGCAGGACGAATACCCGCGTTGAATAATGATGTTTCTAAGAAGATCTGACCATCAGTAATTGAAATTACGTTGGTTGGTACGAATGCAGATACGTCACCGGCTTGAGTTTCAATAATCGGTAATGCAGTTAAAGAACCTGTTTGGCCTTTCACTTCACCGTTGGTGAATTTCTCAACATACGCAGCAGATACACGTGATGCACGTTCAAGTAAACGTGAGTGTAAATAGAAGACGTCGCCCGGATATGCTTCACGACCTGGTGGACGGCGTAAAAGCAAAGAAATTTGACGATACGCTACCGCTTGTTTAGACAAGTCATCATAAATGATGAGTGCATCTTCACCGCGATCACGGAAATATTCGCCCATTGTACAGCCCGAATACGGCGCCAAATACAACATTGCTGCAGGTTCAGATGCAGACGCAGCCACCACAGTGGTATACGCCATCGCACCCGTTTCTTCTAGTTTGCGTACCACGTTGGCAATAGTCGATTGTTTTTGACCAATTGCCACGTAAACACATTTAATACCAGAATGTTTCTGAGCAATAATTGCATCGATCGCCATTGCTGTTTTACCAGTTTGACGGTCACCAATGATCAACTCACGTTGACCACGGCCGACTGGGATCATTGTATCTACTGATTTATAACCAGTTTGTACAGGTTGATCCACTGATTGACGCCAAATTACACCTGGTGCTACTTTTTCAACAGCATCAGTGAGTTTTGCATCAATTGGGCCTTTGCCATCAATTGGGTTACCCAAAGCATCTACTACACGGCCAAGAAGTTCAGGACCAACCGGAACTTCTAATACACGACCTGTGCAACGCGCTTTTTGACCTTCTTGAAGGTTTAAAAAGTTACCTAAAACAACGACGCCCACTGAATCCTGTTCTAGGTTCAGTGCCATACCGTATAAGCCGCCGTCGAATTCGATCATCTCACCGTACATTGCATCAGCAAGGCCGTGGATACGCACAATACCGTCGGAAACCGTAACAATGGTTCCTTCGTTCTTAGCGGTTGCGCTGGTGTCCAGATCGCCGATACGCTGTTTAATGAGCGCACTGATCTCGGATGGATTCAGTTGTTGCATTGCGCTATACCTCAATCTTTTATAAGTTCAGTCTTCTTCTATGCAGTAATTCTTTATAAATATATTTTATAAACCATTACGCTAGAAGACGAGTCCGCATTTTTTCAAGCTTGTTAAGCGCAGAGTCATCTATCACTTGGTCGCCTGTACGAATAACAACACCGGCGATTAACGCTGGGTTGACTTCAACAGTAACACTTACCGCAGCATTAAAACGTTTTTCTAATGCGTGAGTAAGTAGTTGTTCCTGCACAGAAGTCATTGGGAATGCGGATTCAATTACCACATCCACCGTATTATTATTCTGTGATTTGAGGAGTTCGTATTCTTCTTCAATTTCAGGCAACAACGTTAAACGATTGTTTTCCGCCAATAGCGTCAAAAAGTTTGACAGCGCTTGGCCTTGATGTTCACCTAAAACTTTTGCAAAAACACTTACCTGCTCAACAGGAGTCAGCTCAGGGCGATTCAAATAAGCGGCAAATGCTTCGTCTTGCACTGCAGCACTGAGCATTTGTAACGCATTCGACCAATTGTCAGTTGCACTGTGCTCAGAAGCGAAAGCAAATGCTGCTTTGGCATACGGGCGTGCTAACGTCAAGAGTTCAGCCATATTCGCCTCGCTTAAAGTTTAGCAGCCAGCTGAATAAGCATGGCATTGTGAGCTTCTGCATCAACTTGTTGACTAAGAATTTTCTCAGCCCCTGTTACTGCCAAAGCAGCAACTTGTTGACGCAATTCTTCGCGAGCAGCATTGATCTCTGTATCAACAGCTTCTTTAGCCTGTTGACGAATACGTTCACCTTCAGCAGCTGCTTGGGTACGCGCTTCTTCGATCAATTGTGCACCGCGACGGTTCGCTTGTTCGATCAGTTGAGCCGATTTTGCTTTTGCTACATCTAGCTCTTGCTTCACTTGTGCTTGCGCATCAGCAAGGTCAGCTTTTGCTTTTTCAGCAGCATTTAAGCCATCAGCGATACGACGCTGACGTTCACTAATCGCATTGATTAGTGGAGGCCATACAAACTTCATGCAGAATGCGACAAACATCGCAAATGCAATCGCTTGGCCGATCAATGTGAGGTTAATATTCATTGCTATTCCTCAATAGTTTAATTTAGGAATTAAGCCGATTAACCTACAAATGGATTAGCAAAGATGAAGAACAAGCCAATACCAACACCGATCATAGGCACAGCATCAAGAAGACCTGCGATTAAGAACATACGAGTTTGAAGTTGTGGAGCCAATTCTGGTTGACGTGCCACAGCTTCTAGAAAACGGCCGCCTAGTAGACCAAAACCGATCGCAGTACCTAAAGCACCAAAAGCGATCAAGATAGCAGCAGCAATAGCAACTAAACCTGGAATAATAGTTGGTTCCATGAAAAATTCCTCAGATGTTAGGTTCTCACCTAATTAAGTTTAAAAAACTGTGCCTAACCATCAGCTGAAAGTTAGGCAATACCATTAATGCTTTTCGCTTGCCATGCTTAAATAAACGATGGTGAGCATCATGAAAATAAAAGCTTGGAGGGTGATAATCAAAATATGGAAAATCGCCCAAGGCACAGACAACGCCCATTGGATCCAGAACGGTAGTAGCGCGATCAAGATAAAGATCAATTCACCCGCATACATGTTACCGAAAAGTCGCAGAGCCAATGAGATTGGACGTGCAAGGAAAGTTACCAATTCCAAAAGCAAGTTAAATGGAATTAAAAGCGCTTTAGCGATTGGATTCTTTGGATTAAATGGATTGAGTGCCAATTCACCTACAAAACCGCCGATACCTTTTTCACGAATACTGTAGAAAATGATAAGAGCAAAGACAGATAAAGACATCCCTAATGTGATGTTAGGATCTGTTGTAGGCACAATTTTGAAATACACACTATGTGGATCCATTCCAAATACATTGCTGCCAATTAAAGTAGCAAGATGTGGAATAAAATCTACCGGCATTAAATCCATTAAGTTCATGAGGAAAATCCACACAAAAATGGTTAGTGCCAAGGGTGCAATCAAACGGGACTTTCCGTGGAAAGTATCACGAACACTGGAGTCTACGAATTCAATCATCATTTCAATGGCAGACTGGAACTTGGTAGGAACACCAGCATTTGCAGCTTTCGCCACTATCCAGAACAACACACAGAAAATCAAACCAAGGCCGATAGACCAACCCATTGAATCCAAGTGAATTGCAGTGAACCCCATCGAATGAGCTTCTTCAGCACTCTCAGCCAACTTCCATGAGCCATCTGGCATCTTGCCATAGGTCATATTGGTCAAGTGATGCTTGATATACTCGGTCGAAGTGAGGGCATGTTCTTCAGCAGCCATAAATCACACCTGGTCAATGTCAAATACTAAATAGAGTGAACGAATATCGCGTGCTGCTTGATATCTCGCTCATCTCCTAAAAAAATCGTCAATTTTTATTGTGCATATACTCATTTTTGTTGCCGTGACACCCAAAATGGGGCAATCCACGACATGGCTTGAACGAGCATAAAACCACAAAACAATGCCACCGCTGACAACGGTTTAACATTTATTAAAATTAAAATAAAACCAACAACCACAATACTAAACTTGCCCATTAAGCCTCGGTACATGTTCGAAAGAACATCTCTTGAAGCTCGTGCACCTGCGGCTCGAAACGATTGCCAAGAAAAATAACAACTGGCAAGCCAACAAACCAACGCACCAAGTGCGGCGCTTATGGCTGCCGTTGAGTCTTTCAAGACCCACGCGATCAAGGCTGAAACAGGAATCATACCTGCCTGCAAGAGGACTAAAGCTTTCGCTAATCGTCGATCAATCAAGCGACTAGTTCGGCTCATTATTTATTCACTCACAGCATTCATGCTTGACAAGTTTAACTGATGATCGTTTTTAATCGCAGGCATTATAGAGTTACCCCCCTGAACTTGCAATCGTTTCCAGACTTAAGTCGGTTTTTTTTCAATCCGCACCAGATCAGGTGTTACAGCAATCGTTGATTATTTTTTGCATTATTTTCGTGTATTTATTACGCAGCTATGCGTTTGCGCAGCCAAAGCCTTCCATCCTTCGACGAAATCCCCCTGCCCTTTCATGGTTTCATCGACCGCTTGAAAGATGATGGGTTTGAGTTTTTGGTATTGATTTTGACTGGCATGTGCCTCGGCCAGCAGGCACATCTTTGGATAAGGCCGATTGTCATTGAGGTATTTAATTTGTGCAAGGGTCGGAGCGACATGCGGATCTTCAGTCAAAGCACCGGCAAATTTTAAATTTAAGGCCCGTTCTAAATATTGATAGGCATCATGGTATGACCAGTAACTGGCTGCCGGTAAGCGCGTATTGTATTGCTGCGCACTTAAGAACATCTCTTGGGCGAAGCGCTTGGCATTGGCCCAGTAGGCATCACGATGTTCAGGATATTGCTGCGAACGTAATGCCGCAATAAAGAAACCAATTCGTACTGCATTGTTTGGATCCAGCCAAACATGAGTGTCAACCGTATTGTTTAATGCCATGCCACGACTGTTGCGCTGCGGCAAAGTTTGTACAATGGCAGAGTCTAAAATCGAAATGGCTTTGGGATTATTCGACAACAGTTTATCCAAAGGCGCTTCATGAGCTTTGCCTAACCAAATCACCAAGGAGGCATCAAAAATAGCCTTACGATGTGCCGGCGTCAGCGTAATATCATGTCCACTTTGATCAGCCAATAAAAGCACAGGCTGTTCAATCCCTTGCGTAATCTCTTCAGCAATCAGATAAATAGGATGCGTTGAAACCACCAAACTCTGTGACCAGCTTAAACTACTGCATAAAGCCAAGACACAAAATGTAAAAAAACGGGACATGGAACATCATCACTCAATAGATAGCAAATGTTATAATATAACAAATCGATAAAAATACCTACGTCTAATCGAAACCATACGCGCTTCATGTTAAGATTTAATGTTGTTTTTATTTTGATAGATTTCGCATCTGAGGTTAGGTTATGAGCTTATGTTCGCATGAACATCACAATGCATTACATGGCGTACATGACCATCATAATGTCGAAATACGTTTGGCGGAGGCTGAAAGCCTGTGTGCCGCTTTAGGTGCGCGCTTAACGCCGCTGCGTAAAGAAGTGCTGGAACTGATTTTAAATGCCAGCGGCCCGATGGGGGCTTATGACTTGTTAGCCAAAATCAAGAGCGATTCTGACCGCCCTGCTGCGCCACCAACCGTTTATCGGACTTTAGACTTTCTCTTGGAAAAAGGTTTAATTCATCGTTTAACCTCTATTAATGCCTATATTCCATGTTGTCATCCACGGGAAGGCCATCAGGCGGCTTTTTTAATTTGTACCACCTGCAAAAATGTGACCGAAGCCTCAGCGCAAGGTTTACTTACACAATTAGATGCCCTTGCAGCATCTGATCAATTTACTGCTCAGCACAGTATTATTGAAATTTCGGGGATATGTCAGCAGTGTCACCACAAACAGTAATGCCCTCCCCGCTGATCAGTTTAGATAAAATCAGTGTGCGGATTGATGATCGAGATATTCTAAAGCAGATCGATTTCACTTTGCACGAGCAAGAAATTGTGACCCTAATTGGTCCCAATGGCGCAGGGAAATCCACCCTCATTAAAGTACTCTTGGGCATTGTTAAAGCCAGTTCAGGTAAAATTCAATGCAAGAAAAAATTAAAATTTTCGTATGTGCCGCAGAAATTTAATCCCTCGCACAGCTTGCCTTTACGGGTGCAGGATTTATTGGCATTAGAAAAATGTGATGCAATCAAAAAAGCAGAAATAATTTGCGATACCGGTATTAGCAAATTACAAGATGCCAAAGTGCAGCAACTGTCGGGCGGTGAACGGCAACGCGTGTTGTTGGCGCGGGCCTTACTGCGCCAACCCGATGTTTTAGTGCTAGATGAACCGATGCAAGGCTTGGATATTCAGTCTGAAGCTGAGCTGTATGAATATGTACGTAGTCTGCCAGCAAAATATCAGTGTGCCGTACTCATGGTCTCACACGATTTACAATGGGTGATGCAAGGCACGCATCGCGTGGTGTGTCTCAATAAACACATTTGCTGTAGCGGCCTACCAGAGAATGTGCAACAACACCCTGAATATCAAGCTATTTTCGGGAATAATCGGGTGTTGTATCAACATCATCACGACCATTGTGCCCATGGCGACAGTGCTATCCCCTGCCAACATGATCCGCGCCCTCATATCCACCCTGAACCGGAAGCTTAAGCCATGATGGAATGGTTACAACTGTTATTACCGGCATGGACCATGGGAACGCTACTGGTGTTTCTGACTGCCCCACTGGGCTGTTTAATGCTGTGGCGGCGGATGTCTTTTTTTGCCGACACCATGGCACATGGGACTTTGTTGGGGGTGGCGCTTGCCGGTGCATTAAGTGCACCCTTATGGCTTGGGGTAACTTTCTTGGCGTTTTTATTGGTGGCAATTTTATGGGTCTTACATGACCCTCGCCTACCCAATGATGCCTTATTGGCACTGTGCTCTGCGACTTTACTCTGCTCAGGATTATTGTTTATTCAACATATTCCCAGCTTAAGACCAGAGTTACTGAGCTACTTATTTGGTGATTTACTGCAAATTTCTTGGTCAGATTTACCAATGTTTGCCTTGGTGATTATGGCGGCATTGGTTGTGCTGTATCGAAATTGGCGCGCACAAATTCAGATTGCCATTGATCCCGATATCGCCATCAGCGAAGGGGTCAATGCAAAGTGGCAACGCTTGGTGTTTATGTTGCTGTTGGCTTTATTTACCGTGTTAGCGTTACGTGCGGTGGGTTCATTGTTGATGGGCGCATTGTTGGTTATTCCTGCACTGACCGCTCGATTACTGGCCCACTCGCCGCAGCAGATGGTGCTGTGGGCATTTGTGATTGCACAGCTGGGCGTTACCATCGGTTTATGGTCAAGTGCCGTGGTGAATATCTCTACCGGTTTAAGCATTGTATTGACTATGGCCCTTGTTTTTGCCCTGATTTTTACCGTACAAAAAATGAAAAAATTAGTTTAACTGTCGTAGTTAATTCTCGGGTTAAACAGAGCGGTCTTCGGGCCGTTTTTTATACGCTTTTTATCTATCAGTAGCGCTTGATCCAATACAACACGATGACAACCTACAGTTCATGAATTCAAACATTTTCGCTTTTGGCTTAGGCCCATATTCAACCAAACTACCCTCACAAGCAGTGAGTAAAATGTGCTGCGCAGAATATTTTTTCAGAACGCGTACTTATTTTTACCGTATTTCAAGTGGGCTAAATTTTTTAAATCGGTCAGTTAATAACGTGTATCTGCCCTAAATAAGATGGGCTTTATCTGTAAATTAAAGAAAATTTGCAGACATCTAATGCATTGAGATTGATTATTGATGCAAAAAACTGAGCAGCATTGCAGCACCCGCGAACAGTCCAGCAAATGTTCGATTGATGTATTTTTGCTGCTTGGCTGATCTTAAGAGGCGTAAAACTTTAGCAGCAAGGCCGGTATAGCCAGCCATTACAATCAAATCAATGCCAATCATGGTGGCGGCCATCAGCAAATATTGCGGCCATTGCGGTTGAGAGAGATCTAAGAATTGCGGTAAAACCGCGAGTAAAAAAACAATAGCTTTGGGATTACTCATATTGACCAAAAAACCATGCAGCAGCAATTGTAGTAATGATTTATTCGGCACTTGTGTCTGCATTTTCATGGCTTGAACAGGTGCCTGATATTGCATATAGGCCAAATACAATAAATAGCCGACACCAAACCATTTCACCACTAAAAATGCCCATGCTGTACTGGCAAAAAGAACGCCCACACCTGCAGCCACAATGGCAATTTGTAGCAAGAGCGCCAGTTGTAACCCCACAGCATTGGCATAGCCGCGGCGAAAACCATAATGCAATCCACTCGACATAGAGGCAATCGCACCTGCGCCCGGTGAAACACTAATCAACCAACAGGTCAGCATAAAGCTGAGCCAAGCGGAATAAGACATAAAGCATAAAACACTAAAACGATGGCCTTATGATATTATTTTTAAGTCGCCGAATAAATTAAAAACCAAAACAAAATTATAAACTTTTCAGCGTTGTGCTGATCAGGCACAATACAGCAAATAATCTATTCGCCGCCTTTTTAGGAACCTTGTATGAGCGCCCAATCTGTCATTTTACCCTTACCTTCAGATCATGCTCGGTTTATTGTTTTACGTCTAAAAGATTTAAGCATTGCTGAATTAAAAGAAAAACTGACCGCGTTATTGAGTACGCGAGATCGTTTAATCACCCAGCATCCCAATGCACAAATTAAAACCGGCATCGCTTTTGGGCCAGAACTGTGGGCAAAACTCTATCCACAAACCCCCGTAGGATTTAAACAATTACAACGCATTCATGGTGCATTCGACATGCCGGTTGTGCCTGCCGACGTGCTAATTCATCTGGCTTCACAGCGGACTGATATTTGTTTTGCACTAAGCCAAGCGTTTTTTGATGGCATTCAAGATCAAGTCGAAGTGCTAGATGAACGTGTGTGCTTTCGCAATTTTGATGGCCGCGACTTAACTGGTTTTATTGATGGTACCGAAAACCCACAATTTCCAGATGATCGGGCTGAAACTGCACTTTTAGCAGAAGAGGCGGGTGTTTTTACCGAAGGCTCCTTTGTCTTTGCTCAGCGCTATGCGCATGACTTAAAAAAATGGAAAAAACTCACCGTCGATACCCAAGAAAATGTTATGGGCCGCAGCAAGTTAGAGTCTATTGAATTAGCGGATGAGGTTAAACCCAACAACGCCCATGTGGCACGCACTGTGGTTGAAGATGAGCAAGGAGAGGAGATGGAGATTCTACGCCATTCTTTACCTTATGGAGATGGTCGAGGGGATCAGGGACTATTCTTTATTGCTTATACTCAAGATTTAAAAATTATTGATGCAATGTTAATGCGGATGTTCGGAAGCAGTGGGGATGGCATTCATGATCGCTTGCTGCATTTTGTCACCCCCATGGATGGTGCTTATTATTTTGCACCGAATGAGGACGTATTAGAAAATATTTTAGAAGTTTAATCTTTTTCTCGATTAAATCTTAATATTAGCACCACTAACAAAATACGTTTGTAAGTGGTGCTAAATTTAGGTAGTAATTATTACTCATCACAATTAGATATGCTAAATCCTTTTTTTCTAAATAAATACCTTGTATTTCATCATTTACTATATCAAAAATTAAAATATTATTTTCTTGATCTCTATCAAAAACATTATAAGTAAAATCTTGCTGAGAATCACCTACCCCCTTAGTATTTACTTTTTCAATTTTAAATCCTTTATAATTCTGAGTTATATTTTTAATACTCATTCCATTACCCATATTTTTGTCGTATATATAGATACTTTTATTCTCATATTTGATCAATATACTCACTAAATTATTATCATACAAAACATATGAAATCGCATCATCTGGATTAAAAATAAGGAAACTCAGTGGTAATGCTCCCCTCAAATAATTGAACTTAAAAGTAGAAAATCAAATACCCTTGATTTAAGGAGATTTTCTATGAAAACATCTAAATATTCAGACAGCTTAATCATGAGTATTTTGAAACAAGCTGAAGCAGGAGCACCTGTTCCCAACCTATGCCGTGAACATGGAATGAGTTCGGCCACATTTTACAAATGGAAGTCCAAATACGGTGGCATGGATCTCTCGATGATGACTCGATTGAAAGAGCTAGAAGCTGAAAATGCTCGTCTTAAACGTATGTATGCCGATGAGCGACTCAAAGCAGATATCCTTCAGGATGCATTGTCAAAAAAGTTTTAAGGCCAACGCAACGTAGGTTACTTACTCAACAAGCCGTTGAGCAATATAAAATATCAGTGAGCAAGGCCTGTCTCATCTTTCAAGTTAGTCAAACCTGCTATCGTTATATGGCTCAATTAAAAGAGCAGAATATGATCATTGCAGATTGGTTGATTAAGCTCACCAATGAGAATAAGACTTGGGGCTTTAAACTTTGCTTTTTGTACCTGCGCAATGTCAAAGGTAACCCTTGGAACCACAAACGCGTATATCGAATTTATAAGGAGCTTGAGCTTAATTTAAGAATTAAACCCAACAAACGTATTAAGCGAGAACAACCTGAACCGCTTGCAGTACCTACTGCTAAGAATGAATCATGGTCAATGGACTTTATGCATGACCAATTGAGTGATGGACGAAGCTATCGTGTTCACAACGTGATTGATGATTATAACCGTGAGTCCCTAGACATACTGGTTGACTTCTCATTGCCTGCTCAGCGTGTGCTCAGGGGGCTGGATCAGTTAATCGAATGGCGAGGTAAACCTAAGCGGATTCGTTCCGACAATGGACCTGAATATATAAGTGATTTAATGGCAGCATGGTGTATCCAGCATGATATTGAACATGTATTTACTCAGCCAGGCAATCCACAGCAAAATGCTTATGTTGAGCGTTTTAATCGTACAGTTCGTTATGAATGTTTAAATCAATATTTATTTCGAAATCTTAGTGAGGTGCAGGACTATACAACTGCATGGCAGCGCTTCTATAATCATGAGCGACCTCATATGTCAGTTAATGGTTATCCACCTCATTTTAAACAATAATAAGGGCTTTGGATTGTCTACTCATTAACTCAATTAAAAATGGGGGTATTACCGGAACATCAACAGCAAATGTTCCCCCACTTTCCCATGCAAATACAGCCATAAGCATATTTGCTTTTTCAATTTTTTTAGCATCTCCCCATAACTCCTTTGAAATTTCAATAACTTTTTTTCTAAAAGCACAATTTACTTTAGCTCCCCAGATCAAATCATAATCTTTACATACACAACCACTTAAACTCGCTACAGCGACAGGTTTTTTATCTTCATTATGCTCCTGCTGAACTTCAATTTTTTGTAGTGGAGGTGATGAAGCTTGTTGAGGTTTCGCAGCAACTTTCAGCTTCACCATTAATAGTCACAACAAATATTTTAAAGTCTTCACCATAATTTATTTTATTACTCACAAGTTTTCTTAATTATTTTATTAAAGTATAAACTATCCCCATTTTTATCTACCCCCACTAACATTGCTACCAAATGTAATTTTCCTTTATCATCAAAATAGGATTTTTCTTGAAAAGAATTATATATAGCGGTATCGGTTAGAACATTATCAAATTCTTTATTTTTTAAATTAACTATTATTTGTCTATTCTTATTAAATAGCTTTCTAGCGTAGAGGACGTTACGTTTAGAATCAC
>NZ_JXBK01000001.1:556159-557623 GCF_000816495.1 Acinetobacter harbinensis | reverse complement strand
ACAATTATTATTTTTATCTAGAGCAATAAACTCTTTAGTTTGATCTTGTTGCTTTTTACTTATAAAGAAGTGATATTGACATGGTGAACCACAACTACCATAAGCATGGAAAAGATTTTCATTTACTTTATCAACCTGAGGATATCTCATGTTTTTTAAGATAAAAGTAGTTTTATTATCAGAATTTTTTATAATATCACAATACTCTTGATTATGATCTTTACATTTCAACTCAACATTAAATATCTCTTTTGCATAGACATTTGAACCAATAATTGCTCCACAAAATGTAAGAGCTAAAATGATTAAAATTTTAATCTTAAATAGAAAAAAATGTATTATCTTCCTCGGCAAAATTTCAATCATGTTCATACTCTTCTCCACAACCACATCCAGTAATTTCTTCTTCATCTAAAAACTCTATTTCTTGTTCAGAAATTAATTATTTAATTTCTGTCAAATAAGCTCCTGGTACTAAAGCAAGTTCTAAATTATCAGCAGAATCACTATAAACCCGTGCACTACTTTTTTACTCAAATTAATACTCAGCTTCAACTTTTTTAGAATAATTGGTAATATCCCCATGGATGGTACTTATTATTTTGCACCGAATGAAGAAGTATTAGAAAATATTTTAGAAATTTTAAATATGAAAAGCTGGCAAAAGTCAGATTTTTTCTTATGGCACATTAGAATTCCGTATTTCAAGTGCTTCATTGCAGTCTTTCAAACTAGAATAAGCGAAAACTCTTTGCTCATTATTTTCCAATAAAATTGCATCATTATTTGCACCAAACACATTTTTTGAAATTTCACACTTGTAAGAGATTAAATTAAATTTATCTAATATTTCACATTTTGGTTGTTCTAAATTTTCATTAAAACCAAAAGATTTCTTGGAATTTAAATGATCATATGAAAGCTCAATATGATCATTATTTTCAGCTTTAGATGATTGTTTAACCTTAGCTTTAGATGATTTTTTAACCTTAGCTTTTGTGGATTGAGAAGCGACTCCCGTAGTTTTTTGATCTTGCACTTTATCACCACATGCACTTAATAAAATAGCAGTTAAAATTAGTAGCAATTTTTTATTAACATTTCACCTCAACAACTTAAAATAGACTTTCTTATTATCAGAACAAACTCCATAAAAGATACCTGTAAAGCCATATTTTACTGAAGAATTATTCATATAACTTTTACAGTCTAAAAGCAAAGTATCATTAATTCTTTTGAAAGTTATATTTTTTTTGATAATAAGGAGCTCCTTCATAATTATCATCCAAATAATACATACCTAATTTATAATTTTTTAATTCGGCTTGTTTGCTTGCATATCCATTTTTTATAAAATCAACTCCCCCTAATGCTAAGTTAATTTTATCAATATTTAAATTTAGCTCACTATTATTAATTTTATCTACTTTAGCTTTAGCCCATCCAATTTAAACATCTTCACTA
>NZ_JXBK01000001.1:438713-556141 GCF_000816495.1 Acinetobacter harbinensis | reverse complement strand
AAAAATTTTTATAATATAAATAAAAATCCCCATTATTATCTTTTATATAGAATTCATCATGTACTGGTTCAAGTATTTTAAAGATATATTACCTGACTTATTTAAAGGCAATGATATTTCACACTTATTTGAGTCATCACAAACTTTGAATGAATAATATAAATCTACACTATTAGATCCAGGTTTATTTACATCCGCATTAACAGCACATGGACTTATCAACCCTAATATAGGAAAAATATATAATTTAATCATCATTGAATAATCTCTATATTCATAGCGCCCTCACCTGATAAATCTGCTAAAATCAACCCTAAAATAATCCCTTTATCTAAATTACCTTACCCAATGACTTAAATTTTCTATCTAAATTACTTACAAAGCTACTCGGTTTAAAAAATTATTTGTTACATATAATAAAACATTCTGAAAAATAATTTTATATCTTATTATATCCTAGTTGTACAATATCGAATTTAAATTTATTTTTGTCAATACTAGGGTCATTTCCAACACATCGCATTTCTTCTTCCTTACTTAAATCACTATTAAGAAGAAAAGATTGAATGCAATAATTTTTTAGTTTTGATTCATTAATATTATTGAATTTTTTGACTTCATTATCTAAAATTGGGAACTTCCCTCCCATCGTTACAAATAGAGTATTTTTATAATTATTCTTGTTATTTTCACCCCCAGATAAAAATACCAATTGTGCGGGACCTGAGCCTTCATAATTATCAAAATTTACAGCAATTAAACCCAATAAATACTCTTTACTTCCAAGTTTTTTAACACCTGTCATCAAGATTCTTGCCTGATCTTCTCCAGAGTAAAACAGCTTTAAATCCTTTTGGTTAAGCGGGTATTCATCTAATTTAATAAACTTATCATTGACTAATACTGTTTTTAAATCAAATGGCAACCTAATTTTCGTATATTCATTTACCAAAAGACTACTATTGACCTTTGATTCACTCATTTTTTGCGAATCTGAGCTTAGCATTTTATTTTCTGCTTTTTGACAAGCTACGAGTGAAAATAAGACTAGCAGAGGAATAAAAAATTTAATATGCATAATATGCCTTTATATATCCTGAATATTTGGTTGATAACCTTGTAAATGTAGATGATTATCATGATCGCCATTTATGAAAACTACATGTGGCAACGTTTTATTTGGCTGACCTTTTCTTTTCATTACTTGTGAACCAAATGCTTTATAGCCAAAAAGGTATAATGCATTTACAAATTTTACATTCGCACTCCAATCAAATCGATCTACTTGGCTTACTAGAACTGGTCCATTTTCATGACAACCACCAATTCCTAAATATCTAAAATCACCATTGATACCATTATAGTGCGACTCACTACCTACTGATCGCCCATCTCTGACACTAAATCCAGAGCCATGATAATAGCCATAATCAAGAGAACACATTGCACCAATAATCGCTGCGAATGCATCTCCTTTTAAATAATATCTATTCCGACCAGGTAGAAAAATATCCCATAAATATCCAACTTTACCATCTGGACTCTTGTATGACTTTAATATTCTCTGGTCAATCAAATAAACATTCCCACCAATTACGCTATTACCTTTTTTACGCTTGGGTGCAACTATAAACTCTGTTTTCCCTATATTATGTACTTGCCCGCTTTTATCATAATAAATATATTCAGCAAAACCCGTTGCAGCTTTATTCTCTCTCTTAATCTTACCATCAGAATAAATATGATATCGTGTTGTATCGCTTGTTGCTGATGATTGATTAGAAATTGTCGTCAGTGGTTTACCGCCATTTTCGGTATGAGTATTTTGTTGGGCAACCTTAGCAGGCTCTTGTTTAACTTCAGGCACTTTAGCTGGGGTTGGTGGCTTCGGTTTAGTTTCTGACTGAACAGTTTCAACTGTTTTTTGTTGTACAGTTTTTTGACCTACATCTAATTTTCTTGACTCTTTAACAAAACCTTCATTTATTCTAAATATTCTATATGGACTTACATTAATTACTCTAGCTTTTACTAATGAGTTTGAACCAACTCCAAAACCATAAACAAAACCAACTAACATTTTCAAGTTAATTGCGCCTGCAACATTTGTTTTTTTAGGAATTTGCTTACCACGATAAAAAACAGTTACAGAGGTATTCGTAACAATTTGATCATCTTTCTTTACAATCATCTGAAAACTATGAACTGGAAGGCCTACTTTTATTGTCTGATTAGATAGAGATTCATCAACTTTGAAATGATGAATTTTTTGATACTTCCCATCTCCAGAGACAGAAACCTCGATATCTTGGCCTATCTCAGCTGAAATATTGTGCTTTATGCCATTACCATCTGCTGAATGCTTTTTTATATTATTTTTATAGGTGAGAAAAAACCCCATATTAGAGATTGGCTTTCCAGTATCGGCTTCAACAATTTGTATATTGAAGCTCACATCTTTCTTATCAGCCGCTTTAGATTCTTCTGTAACACTCGGAGTTTGCTCATTTCTAATTTCTTGAGGCGTTTTATTGGCTTGTGGTTTTGGTTGAGGGGCACTATTTTGCTCTAAAACAACAGGCACTGATACCTGTTTTGTTAATTTTATCGTATAGCTTTCTTTCTTATCTTTTTGTTGTGTAATTTCAAGTGATTTCCCATCAACGATAATCTTTATTTTAGTGCCGGGATGTCTAACAATAACAGGAATTTTTCCTTCCTTATTTGTCTTGTAATCATTCGAAATTTTACCAATTTTACTATAATATTTACCTTCTTTATATTCTGACTCTATTATAATCTTTTTTTCCGAAACTGGATTCCCTTGCTCATCCACGACATTAATATACACTTTACGATTACAGCAATTTTCCAAGTCATAATGGGCAAATAGCGATATGTATTCACCAACCTTTGTACCAAAAGCATCAGCCTGATTTCCTACTCCTTGCACAAACTCCAAAACATATTTAGGGCCTTTTAAATGTGCTCCGGCAATACAGCCTGACTCAGTAATTTCAACGCCATTAATTCGGACACCATAAAATTCATTGACGTTCTGACTTCTTAATCTATTACAGAGTGTATTAATCCAGCTATTAAATGCTTTTATTTGAATAGTTCTGTCTTTTAAAAAAATACTTTTGGATGTTACATTGTCTAACCCTGTCCAACTTCCACTCCAATCATTGACCGAAAATGATTTCTGAAAAAGGCTGTCAGAATCATTACTAAAAGTATAAGGTGGCTTAAAATAACCCAAATCGAAAAGTGCACCTTCACCAAACTGAAAATAGCCAATAAAGCCATACCCAGCAGTTTTACTATTATGCACCTTTCTAGCAGTAAGGTTTGGATCTACGAGGTCTGATAAGATTAAATCTGATGATGACTCTCTTCGGGATACTGCATATATATATGCTTGTCTATCATCACCAAATGACTTGCCATTTACTGGAGAAACAAAACTCATAGTACCCCCTTTGATTCTTGATCAATTTGTTTAAATAGGATTAGAATTTTATTTTTTGTTTTTTCACTAATTTGTTTTGAAAATTTAATTTTATTTCCATCAAAATTTAGGCTCAGATCCTCATTAAGATTTAACATGACATTACCTAAGTTTTTACCATCATCAATAATATAAAATTTTAAAGGCTTATTTTTATTTGTTAATGAAATAAGTAAAAGATTTTGCTCTGAACTTTTGATATTCCAACATTCATCAGGAACATGTAACCAAGAACCTGTACTTAAATCTATATTATTTTGCTTTAAAATCTTCGATACAGGCGTCTTAATATCCTTACGTTGAAAACTGCATTTATCAGACTCAATATAATCAAAGCTAACCGTTTCAGCACCTATGGTACGCTTTGGAAATTCTTTGATAATCTGTGCATGACACAAAGGTACAAATAATAAAAAACATAAGAAAGAAAATATTGCTCTCATAATAATAAAGCCCTTACTGACCGAAACTGCCAAAATCTGCTTCTAAATCTTCATCACAAGATTCATTTTGATCTTCTATTGCACCATGATCATCTGCAGCGCCACAACACCCTTCACCCTCACATGCACTATGATCTGTAGTGTCTTCAACATCGTTTTTTATCACAATTAATTCTTTTAAATCTTCACTATCATGCCCAAGAATAATAGCTTCGACGTTATCAGCACTATCACTGAAAAAACGTTGTGTACGACCAAATTCATCCAAAATACCAATAAACTCAGTTTTTCGTGAGTGATTTATGAACTTAAATTTAACCTGATGTTTTAACTCATCTTTACTAAAAATATCGCCAAAATCAAATCTTCGACTAAATATTCCACTCTCAGGCATTTTCGGTAGTTCAGCATTTACAGCCGCCCCACCACTAAAAATATGCTGTCCCGCTTTACTCTCGAACTTGCCACCTGTTGTTACAAACACACCACTGGCATTAACTTTCAACTGAGAGCCACCCGCAGTTAAAACAATCTCTTTTGGACTGGTAATCTCAATTTTATCTTCAGTAGAGATTAACTTAATGACTTTTTTGGCAATAGCCTCTATCGCATCATCTTGAGCTTGAATCTGTACTTTTCCTTTTGCCGCATACGCACTTAAACCTTTCTGCGCGGCAAACAAACTAATTTTATCTTGCGCATGTGCCACAATATTTTTCTGTGCACTTAAGTTAATCGAACCTTGTGCGCTTTCAGCAATATCTTGCGAGGCTTGTAAAATAATATCTTCTGGCGTGGTTAAAGCAATTCCATTCGGGGAAGCTAACAACATGAGTGCTTGTCTAAATAGTTTGCCTTGTTGTAGTTTTTTATCATCACTACTATTTTCTAAACCTTGGGTGTAACCTTCCATAAAACCTTGCAATGAAGTTAATGCTTTGTTGGGCGTTACTTCTAATTTACTGCCTTTATTAAAGGTGCCACAGCTGCTCATCACATCAAAATCGTTTAGATCAACATTGGCAAGTACCTTGCCGACCTGTTGTAGGCTCGCAAAAGGGTTGGATTGAAGATTATCTTTTAAGCTGGCGAGTTTTCCTTTGATTACATCTGAACCGTGTTCCTGAACATTCTCAATAAATTCTTTTAAATTTTCGACAGCATCCTGAGCATTGCTAAAAAAGGTATTAAATTCATCAACAATGCCTTTGCTATTTCCACCCAAAGTACCGACATCACGAATAAAACCACCACAGTCTTTTAATGCATTCAGCGGATCATCACTCATGCTCTGTTTAAATAAATTAAGCGTGGTATCTAAAGCCTGACTGGTGCTTTTAAGCTCTAAAGATTGAAAAAATTTCGGCAAGCGATTAATCACATTGAGTGCATCCGTCTGCTGTTTAACCGCAATCTCACTGAGCATTTTCATGCTTTCATGCCCTTGGCTGAGTAAGGATTGTGCTTGCGCTGCGTCTAAATGATCGGCAACTGCTTGCTCTTGCGCATAGGTGCTAATCAACATGCCTTTTCCGGCACGAACTGCACCATACGCATCGGTTCTCAGCTCGAATCCTTCACCACGTCCATTACTGGTTTCTTTGTCTTTCGGATGACTTAAATTTCCTAAATTCAGTTGTGTTGCTGCATGACTGCTTTGCAATTGGGTGCTGATTTGTCCAGTGCTATCATCAAAACGCAGTTGGTTAAAGCCTGCGCCATTAACTTCTTGTGAGCGAATACCACTGAGTTTTTTGGTGTCGGGTAATTTGCCTTTAATATCAAACATGGTCTGATGACGATCAGCCTCATGAATACGACCCGTGACAAACGGTCGATCCACATCGCCCTCAAAGAAATCAATCACCACAATTTCACCAATCCGCGGATGAAAACGCGCACCATAACCGGCACCCGCCCACGGCGTCAGTACATCGACCCATGCAGAGTCAGTATCGTTGTCATTGCTGCCTGCCCCGCCATCATGCGCGTGGTCTGCACCTTGGGTGAATAAAAAGCGGACTTTAATGCGCCCCCAAGCATCGACATAAATTGTTTCACCGTCAGGCCCTACCACTTTGGCACGCTGCGGATAGGCTGCCGGTCGATGCTGTAACGGATCATATTCTGGCACCACTGCAATATAACGGCGCACTACGTGTAGTATATTGGCTTGACGCTGGTCATTGTTCATCTGCCAATGGCTGGCAGTTAATAAGCCATCCACCAAATGTAGAATATCTTTGGGGAGATTGTTTTGCTGATAAAACTCTTTGCCTAAAATCAAAAATTCTTTATCTGCACCTGCATGTTGATCAATTTCTGCGTGACCGATTAACTCGAACCAATAGCCGACTTGCGCATCACGGACACTGCTGTACGCGGTAAAATATTTAGACTGTAAATTTTGATAATGCGAGAGCTGTTGGCTGATTTTTTCCAATTGCTGCGTGCCAGAATCAGTGGCCTGATCGGCACCGCTTAAATCAGCTGTCCATGCCGGACTGATACTCCATGCCTGCTCTAGACTTAAACTTTCATTGTCTTGAACCGCACTGTGTTGATGATGACTCAGTACACTATTCGACTGATCTTGTGACAAACTATGCGCTTGCCAGCGCTGCAATTGAACAGCCGTCGCACTTAAATGCCGTTCAGCCACAAAATGAGTAATGCTGTCTAAACGCTCCGTGGCATCACTGCGATGGAAACGAATTGAGCGACGACTTAACGGCGTATAGTGCTGATTGTCATCAATTAAGCGTAATTTTTGTGCGTCAATGGCAGCTGATGCATGCGCCACAATCTGTTCAGTTTCATCAATCAGCCAATTGATGCCCTCACTGCGCCACAGTCGAGTCAGAAATGCATAATCTGTTTCATTGGCCTGCATCACAAATGGCCGAATATCATACTCGCGGCTTAGGCCTTGCGTATCCAGCGTTAAACTAGCTGCAAATAAAGCACTTTTACTTTGCCATTCTTTAAACAGAATTTGAGTGATCTCAACCACTGTTTTACTCATAAATACACGACTGTTGCGGCGCTTATGCCACAGCGCTGTAGCATCTTCAATCGTTAGCTTATAAATGCTTAATGCACCATCACTTTGACCTTGACTGGCGCCAGTCACAATACCGGTCATACGAAACAGCGCACCCAAATCCGTCACTTGGTCTACCGCCACTTGCACCCCAATAAATTGCTTTAAGGCAATAGAGGCATGGGTCGACAAACAAATCAGTTCGGCCTGAGCACCCTGATTAATACGATGCTGCCCTTCAATTCTTTGGATAAAGACCTGATGGTTCAGTACCTCATGAGAAAAGTGTATATGTAAGGCGCGCTTTTGCAGACTTAAGCCCATTGCCTCAATCAAGCTATGAATATTTTTTAACATAATTTTTTATTTTAAACAGATTGTTTTAATCAGTAGCCGCATTCTAGGAAATGTGGTTTTTTTAGTCTAGTGTTTTTTGATTAAAGGTCATTAAAAATCATAACAAACTGAAAAATTTAAGTTATTTGGTTTATATATTTTAAATCAAGAGCGTATACATCAGCTTAATTTCAACACAAAAAGCCAAATAAAACACTGAAAAAACAAAATAAGCGCTCTTTAGCACAGTATATTTCATTAATAACGACATCAAGCTAGATGGTTTTTTAAAGCCACAAAACATCAGCAGCAACGAGCAATTTTAGAGCTACATGAATAGATCGAGCAGATGTTGCGTTACCGAAACGCTAAGGCTTTTTTAAGTTAACTCCGCTAGTCTGAGAAGAGTTTTAAATCACCATAAATATCCCTTTTACAGGACATTCGATGCCTCAACCTCAAACGCTGCTCAATCAACAAAAGCTATGGAAAACCTTTTTAATTTTCCTGTTGCCATTGATTGCAACCAATATTTTACAAAATCTATCCGGAACGATTAATACCGTTTTTGTCGGACAGATGATGGGCGTTAACGCCATTGCCGCCGTGGCGATCTTTTTTCCCATTTTGTTTTGTTTAATGGCTTTTGTCATTGGACTCTCTGCGGGCGCAACGGTTCTGGTGGGGCAAGCATGGGGGGCGCAGAATGTCGAAAAAGTACGCTGTGTGGTTGGTTCAACTTTATTTATGACCCTGATTGGCGGTACGATTACTGCACTACTCGGAGTGGTTTTTGCCAAGCATATTTTATTGGCCTTGGGTACCGATCCAGACGTCATGCACCTGTCTTTACCCTATGTGCAATGGATGTTGGCCGGTAGTCCGCTGCTGTTTATTTATTTAATCTATACCTCTATTTTACGTGGCGTCGGGGACAGCACCACGCCACTGATTGCCTCCGGCATGACCATTTTGATTGGTTTGTTGATCACGCCAATTTTAATTGCGGGTTATTTTGGTTTTCCGAAAATGGGCATTGTGGCACCTGCCATTGCCACGATTACCGGTTATTTTGCGGTACTGATTTTTTTAGCAGTATATTTAAATAAAAAAGACCATCCGTTAAAACCGGATCGACATTTACTCGGGCATATTCGCCATCATCCTGAACTGAGTAAAATTATTCTGCGCTTGGGAGTTCCAACCGGTATTCAGATGATCACCACCTCGATGGCCGGTTTGGTCATTGTCGGCTTAGTCAATCGCTATGGCTCACATGCCACCGCGGCGTATGGTGCGGTCAATCAGGTACTCAATTATATTCAATTTCCGGCATTGTCGATTTCGATTGCCGCCTCTATTTTTGCCGCCCAAGCCATTGGTGCAGGAAAATCGGATTTATTGGCCAAAGTCACCCGCACCGCGCTGACCATGAATATCTTAATCACGGGTGGCTTGGTGGCGTTGGCTTATCTATTTTCTAAATATCTGATGGCTTTATTTATTACCGATCCCGAGGTGGTGGCTTTGGGGCAGCAATTACTGTTTATTGTGTTGTGGTCGATTATTTTCTTTGGTGCCAGTTCCATTTTCGCCTCCATCATGCGCGCCAGTGGTACTGTCACTGTACCGATGCTGATTAACATTGTGGTTATTTTAGCCATCGAAGTGCCGTGTGCCTATCTATTTAGTCAATGGTGGGGTTTAAAAGGGGTTTGGTATGCTTACGCATTGGCCTTTGTCTGCTTATGTGTATTGCAGGGTTTGTATTACCAATTGGTTTGGAAGAAAAAAACCGTTATCGCTTTAATTTAAATGCGAAAGCATGCTAAAGCCGGTTGATGTCAGGTCGCGTATTGGCTTGATCCGCTTTCAAGATTAAAAACGCGGTCATTGCTGTTCAGCCGATTGATACAGCATTAATCCAATGCAGCGCTTGCGGATGAACGAGGTTAGGCAAATGCTATTAAAAAAACCCGCTATAGCGGGTTTTTTAGAGGCTAACTTTAATCGATTTTTGGACTTCTTTTGCCTTTCTTACTTTTTTTACTCCAGCTATTTGCCAAGCTGATAACACGTTGATAACCGGCAGGTAGAATACGCTGAATCAGATCAATCGCTTTGGCATCATTGCCAATCAAGACACGGCGCTTGTCTTTTTGTACTGCTTCAAGAATTTGACGCGCCGCTTCTTCTGGCGGACAGCGTAATAATTTATTAAATGATTTGGCCGAGCGCTCAGGATGCATGCCTAAACTGCGAATGCTGTCATTCATTTTGGCCGCATTGGCAATATTGGTGCGAATACCACCCGGATGTACGCATAAAGCACTCACCCCACAATTTTGCATATCTAATTCTTGACGCAAGGATTCGGTAAAGCCGCGTACTGCAAATTTGGTGGCGTTATAGGCCGACTGGGTCGGCTGCGCGGTTAAGCCAAATAGACTGGAAATATTAATCACATGCCCATCACCAGTCGCTTTAATCAGCGGTAAAAACTCTTTGGTGCCATACACCACGCCCCAGAAATTGATATTCACAATCCATTCGAGTTCTTCATAAGAGGTGCCTTCCACCGTCGAGCTTAAGGCCACACCGGCATTATTAAAAATCATATTGACGGCGCCATGCGTGGTGACCGTATCGGCTGCCCATTGTTTCATCGCTTCGCGATCTGCCACATCCAATTTTTGTGTGCTGATGCGTACTGGCGTGTCTTGCAGTAAGGCAAGCGTTTGTGCCAAGCCTTGTTCATTCACATCACTTAAGGCCAAATGACAGCCTTGCTTTGCCAACAACAGCGCCAATTGCTGACCAATCCCAGAACCCGCGCCGGTAATTGCCGCGACTTTATTGTTAAAATTTTTCATTCCCGATCCTTAGTCAATTTTTACGCTCATCGTTCCATGCTGATAATACTGACATGAACAACCTGAGGCCGCAGTTGTTAATATAATTTTGACAATACATATTGTCAATATAAGATAACCTGAAAAAGCTGACTGTAGGTTCAGCCTCACGAGAATGCTAAACTGTGGCTTACCAAGGACAAAATTCTGCTGTGAATGGGACATACCATATTAATGACTGAAGCTCAGGATCATCTGGCCGCATCTAACAATGTGTCAAAAATCAAAGAACGACAATTCAAAGGCTTATCTTTAACCGAGCGCAAACACGCACGCCGTGAAAAATTGATTGAAGCCGGAATTGAAGCCTACGGAACGCATGGTTTTTTTGCCGTCACGGTCAAAGATATTTGTATAGAAGCCAAATTGACCGAACGTTATTTTTACGAATCTTTTAAGAAAAGTGATGCCTTGTTCCACACCATCTTTTTAATCTTGATTGATCAACTGCAACAGAATGTGATGCAAGCCATTATGCAGGCCTCATCCGATCCGCAAAAAATGATTGAAGCCGGTTTAAGGGCGCTATTGACCACCTTAAAACAGCACCCAAAAATGGCACGGATTATTTATATCGATGCCATGCTGGTACAAGAGCTGCATAATCAAGCCACCATTTACGAGACCATGTTACGTTTTGATCGTATGATTCAAGCCTTTGTCATGCTGATGATGCCGCATATTCAGCATGATGAGCAAGAAATCTCTCTGGTTGCCACCGGACTCAATGGCTATGTCACTCAAATTGCCATTCGTTGGGTGGTCAGTGGTTTTAAACAGCCGATGGATGAAGTTTTATCCAGTTGTAGTATCGTGTTCTTGTCATTATTTAATACTTTTTCTGAAAAAGAAAAAATAGCCAAAAAATAGCATCAAGATCCGACTTACAGATAAGAAATGGACAATGCTTTGAATTGATTAAACTTATCTGACTGATTTATTTTAAATTCTGAATTTAATCACTTTAATTCAAGCCCATTTATGAGTAAATTATGCATTCAGCCATTTTTGCCATGATACTGTCATAATTAATCTTTGTAATAAGCCTGTCATAAATACAACAACGGTTCACCGTTAACATCAAATAGGATATTGCGCTGTGAAAGATGACTATGTATTAATCGTCGATGACGAACTTCCGATTCGAGAGATGATTCACACCTCTTTAGATATGGCAGGCTTTCAGTGCTTACAAGCCGAAGATGCCAAACAAGCCCATCAAATGATTGTGGATCAGCGTCCTGCAATTATTTTACTCGATTGGATGTTACCCGGTGGCGTCAGTGGCGTCGATCTGTGTCGGCGCTTAAAACGCGATGAAAGTTTAAATGAAATTCCGGTGATTATGCTGACCGCGCGCGGTGAAGAAGACCATAAAGTGCAAGGTTTAGATGCCGGTGCTGATGATTACATGACCAAACCCTTTTCAACACGTGAATTGGTCTCGCGTATTAAAGCCGTACTGCGCCGTGCCAATGCCTTAAGTGGTGAAAAAACCATTGATGCCAATGGCTTAATTTTAGATCCAGTCAGTCAACGCGTAAGCTTTGGCGATAGCATTTTAGAAATGGGACCGACTGAATATCGTTTATTGGCATTCTTTATGACCCATCCTGAGCGTGCCTATACGCGTGCACAATTGCTCGATCAAGTGTGGGGCGGCAATGTCTATATTGAAGATCGTACCATTGATGTGCATATTCGCCGCTTACGTAAAGTCTTAGAACCCTACGCGGTTGATCGCTATGTACAAACGGTTCGCGGTACTGGTTACCGTTTCTCCACCCGCACCGATGCTGCTTTAGGTTAGTTCTTTTTTAGGTCAATTGTATTTTATGTATGAACCCTACCCCGTTCCGGAACTTGCACAGGAACATAAAAAATTCCGCTATAGCAGCTTATGGACTTTTGCCAAGCAGGATTTACGCCAACTGCTATTTTTACTGCTGATTGCAGGGTTGGTAGGCATTGGGGTTGGCTATTTTTGGGTTTTTATTTTTATTGCCCTCAGTTTATTTTTTGTGCTGCAACTGCATTCTTTGTATTTGGTCAATGAGTGGATTTCCAATCGGCCCTACGATGTGCCGCCCAATTTAGATGGAATTTGGGGAGCATTATTGTTTAATGTTTACCGTGCGCAGCGGCAAGAACGCATTGTGCAAGCTGAAATGGTCGGTCTGATTGATCGGGCGCAATCCTCTTTGGTGGCGTTGGCCGAAGCAGTGGTGTTAATTGATGAATTACATCAAATTGAATGGTGGAATCCGGCTGCAGAAAAATTACTTGGTATCCAACCGCTAGATCGCGGGCGTAATATTCTCACCATTTTACGCCAACCCAGTTTTATCGAATATTTTAATCATATTGACCAAGCGCCGGATGGCTTAAAAATGAAATCCTCGGCCTTTGAAGATCATTATGTGCAAGTCAAACTGACCCGTTTTGGTGGAGAAAGTCGGCTGTTGGTAGCCTATGATGTGACGCGCATGCACAATCTAGAAGAGATGCGTAAAGACTTTGTCGATAATATTTCACATGAACTGCGTACGCCTTTAACTGTTCTGAGTGGCTATATTGAAACCTTTACCGACCAAGAAGAGTTAAATCCACGCTGGAAACGCGCTTTCGATCAAATGCAATCCCAAACGCGGCGCATGAATGCGTTGGTCAATGACTTATTATTGTTGTCACGTTTAGAAAGTAACAAACAAATTGCCAAAAATCAGATTATTGAAATGCCCAGTCTGATGAACCAATTGTTCGATGACGCACAAGCTTATAATGTCGACTATCACCACACCTTAAATTTAGATATCGACAGTCACTGCGATTTAATTGGCTCAGACATGGAACTGGCCAGTGCTTTTAGCAATCTCATCACCAATGCCATTAAATACACGCCCAAAGGCGGCACCATCACCATGGGCTGGCATGACGATGGCGAGCATGGTATTTTTACCGTCGAAGACACCGGAATTGGTATTGATCCGAAACATCTGCCGCGCTTAACCGAACGCTTTTATCGGGTTGATAGTGCGCGTAGCCGGCAAACAGGCGGCACCGGTTTGGGGCTAGCTATTGTCAAACACGTCTTGATGCAACATAGTGCTTATTTAGAAATTGAATCCAAAGAAAATAAAGGCTCGATTTTTAAAGTTATTTTCCCCAAAGAACGACTCTATCAAATGAGTGAATAGCATTTTTACGAATACTCAATCACTCCAGTGCGACAAAAAGCCCAAAATTTGATAGCGAAAATTTTGGGCTTTTATCTGTGTATTTTTCAGCGATGAACTTTTTATCACGTCAATAGCTTTAAGCCAAATTTTGTTCTTTTAAGCGCGCTTTTTCAAAAGCAGGGCGCTGCGCCAAACGCTCAATATAGGCACCAATCTGTGGATATGAACCTGAAATACGCGATTGCATGGCCTGTAGCGGAAACCACAGTTGAATATCGGCAAAAGAAAATGTTCCTGCGACATATTCATGCTGCGCTAAATAATCTTCTAAATAGGCAATATGATCGCGTAGACGCGGTTGAATAAAATTGCTTTTTACCCCCGCGGTAATTTTTTCTGCCACCGGTTTAATCAGCCATGGTACTTGCTTGGGTACCGTATTCATCACCAATTGCATGACCAATAACGGCATTAACGAACCTTCGGCATAATGCATCCAATAGCGATATTGCTGCTGCTCAGCAGGCTGCTGAGGTTTAAATTTATGCGCGGTATCATAAGTTTCTTGCAGATATTGCAAAATCACCGCAGATTCAGCAATCGTCTGCTGATCATCGGTTAATACGGGGGCTTTTGCCAGCGGATGAACCTGTTTTAATTCAGGCGGTGCAGCAAAGGTTGCTGTACGTTTATAAAATTTGACCTGATAATCCAACGCCAATTCTTCTAATGCCCATAAAATACGAAAAGAACGCGATTGGTCGAGGTGATGCAGTGTAATCATTTTTTTAATCTCTTTAAGCGGACGTTTGATGCGCATAGCTGCGCTTATGCGACAAAATTGTGCTGTATTTTTAGTTTGTCGTAGCTTTTATCTTGCTGGGTTGAATTGAGGATGAAATATAACCTTATTCCAGCATATCTTAAGTACAGACTTTTTCACTGATTTAATTTGCAGCTGGGTCTGCAATATAAAGTCAGCTATCCATCCCTCTGTTTTTGAGCATTTTTTCAATCACAAAGCATGATTTTCTGAGGGTAAACGCATTAAGAGCATTTTAGTGCATGCATTGACTGTATTTTATAGCTGACAAGACGGCATAATTGCTACAATTTTTACGGGGTAAAATATCGTTATATCCATTATTAGTCAGTCATATTGAGACGCTATTCATATGAATAGTATCTATAAATAAAATTTTGTCACAATTATGTTAATTATTGATACTTAGTCTTATATACAGAATAGGTTACTGCCCCTATGATTGCTGTTTTACTAATCCCACATAGAAAGGGGTATCTCCATGTTTAACGGAGATCAAGAACAACAACAGCCCAGTGACGCCAGTTTTACATCATCTGAGGTACAGAGCGCTACCCCTACTACTGCTTTTATTCTGCCCGAACAATTGTGTACCGCAAGCAATCACAGACTGATCGTACAGGCATTAAAAAAATCTATTACCCGTATTCCAAAAAAATTTCAGCACTACTATTTAGAGTATCAAAATACCCATCAGCGCGAATTCCTCAAATACGTTAACTATATGGGCCAGTTACTTTTTTTAAGCTATTTTGTGATGGACTGGCTTTTGTTGCCCGATATTGTGTCGCAATCAGCCATCACACGCTTAGTATTGGTGGTGATCGCGATGCTGATTAATTTATTTTTATTCCGCTATTGTCAGAATATTAAAATCTTAGACAGTTTGATGCCGACCTATTGTGCAATTGCAGCGGCCTCTTGGCTATATTTACTGTCGTTGTCACAAAACCCAATTGTCGATACCTATATTTATGCCGCATGTATGTTTATTTTATTGGGAAATTTATGCATACAGGTCTCCTTTCGCTACTCTGTATTTACCTCGCTGCTGATCAGCTCGGTGACTTTTTATGGCGTTTTTAATTTAGTCCAAGGGCCAGAAGCCCTTTCATTTGTACTGATTTATGGCTCTATATTGGCGCTCAGTATGTATATCAGTTGGAATAATACCGCCAACTCCAAACGTAATTTTCTACGCGTCTTATTAAATGATTGGAACTATTATGCGCTATCTGAATTGGCACATACCGATGAATTAACACAATTAAATAACCGTCGTCAGTTTATGCAGCGCGCTGAAAAGGCCATCCAAAAATGGACCAAATACAATATGGCCTGCTTATTGATGCTGGATATTGATTTTTTCAAACAGATTAATGACACCTATGGCCATGATGTGGGCGATGAAGTTTTACAAATATTGGCAGAAATTACACGTAAAGAAATGCGCTATACCGATATTTTGGCACGCTTTGGCGGAGAAGAGTTTATTGCACTTTTGCCCAATACCACTTTAAATGAAGCCGAAGCAATTGCCGATCGCTTATGTCAAAAAATTAAAAACCATCAAATTTGTATTGATGATAAGTTCTTTTTTAACTTCAGTGTCTCCATTGGTGTGGCACAACTTAAACCGCATGAAAAAGACTTAAATTTATTGATTAAAAATGCCGATATTGCGCTCTATCAAGCCAAGGAAAATGGACGTAATCAAGTCGCGGTATATAGCTGCGACGCATAATAAATTTTACTGATAAAAAAACATAGTAACCATAAAACGATCCATCACAGCAGTAATTCATAAAAAAAAGAGCGCCTAAGCGCTCTTTTTTTTATAATCTTTTTACACGGCTCAAATATTTTATATCAGGCTTAAAACCGGTACTTTAAACCATACTCATAGCATAAAACTGGCAAGCAGCTGCTGCTTGAAATCCAGAACTGGGCGAGCCTAGCCCTTACCGTAATTTAGGCACGAAGCAGTGCTTCGTGAAATCCCTCATTGCCGCAGGCCTAGCCTTTGGCGTAAAACTGGCAAGCAGCAATGCTGCTTGAAATCCAGAACTGGCGCGAGCATAGCTCTTACCGTAATTTAGGCACGAAGCAGTGCTTCGTGAAATCCCTAAATTACTCCCATTCAATCGTTGCAGGTGGCTTAGAAGACACGTCATACACCACACGTGAAACCTCTGCAATTTCATTCATGATACGGGTTGAAATTTTGTCCACCAAATCATAAGGAAGATGGGCAAAGCGCGCAGTCATAAAGTCAACGGTTTCAACCGCACGTAATGCAATCACCCATGCATAACGACGACCATCACCCACCACACCTACCGATTTAACCGGTTGGAATACGGCAAATGCTTGTGCAGTTTTATCATACCAACCACTGGCACGCAGTTCTTGCATAAAGATATCATCGGCTAAACGTAGAATATCTGCATATTCTTTTTTCACTTCACCCAAAATACGCACGCCCAAACCTGGACCTGGGAATGGATGACGATATAGCATTTCATGTGGCAAGCCTAAAGTGGTGCCTAAACGGCGCACTTCATCTTTAAACAAATCACGAATTGGCTCCACCAATTCAAAAGCCAAATCTTCTGGTAAGCCACCCACGTTGTGATGTGATTTAATCACATGCGCTTTACCATTTTTGGTGGCCGCAGATTCAATCACGTCTGGATAAATTGTGCCTTGTGCCAGAAAATTCACGCCATCAAGATTACGTGCTTCTTCAGCAAAGACACCAATAAATTCACGACCAATAATTTTACGTTTTTTCTCAGGATCTACTTCGCCTTTAAGCGCCGTTAAGAAGCGCTCTTCAGCATCAGCACGAATCACGCGGATGCCCATGTTTTTTGCAAACATGTCCATCACTTGTTCGCCTTCGTTTAAACGAAGTAAACCGTTATCGACAAATACACAGGTCAATTGGTCGCCAATAGCACGGTGTAAAAGTGCAGCCACCACCGATGAATCGACACCGCCAGACAGACCCAAAAGCACTTTTTGATCACCAATTTGGCTACGTAGTTGTTCTACGCGTAGATCAATAATATTTTCAGAGTTCCACAGATTACGACAACCACAAATACCATGCACAAAGTTAGACAATAACTCTGCACCTTTCGCGGTATGGGTCACTTCTGGGTGAAACTGTACGCCATAAAAACGACGTTTTTCATCGCTAACCGCAGCAAATGGGCAACTTGCAGTACTGGCAGTGACTTGGAAACCGTCTGGAATAGCACTGACTTTATCACCGTGGCTCATCCAAACATTCAGTTTGTTATCGCCATCGTTTAAGTCAGCTAAAAGTTGGTCACGCACCAAAATATCTACCGCAGCAGAACCAAATTCATGCACTGTACCGGGTTCTACTTTACCGCCCAGTTGTTCAGACATGGTTTGTAAGCCGTAGCAAATCCCCAAGATAGGAACACCTAAGTTAAAGACCACTTCAGGTGCGCGCGGACTACCTTCTTCATGCACACTTTCAGGACCACCAGACAAGATGATGCCATTCGGATTAAATGCGCGAATGTCTTGTTCAGACATATCATAGGCATACATTTCAGAATAAACACCAGCTTCACGTACGCGACGTGCAATAAGCTGGCTATATTGCGAACCGAAATCCAAGATCAGGATGCGGTCTTCAGTGATTTGAGTATTGGTAGTCATGACAAACAACTATGCAAGGCAAACGAAATAAGCGCTATATTCTAGCATTTCTTCGCACATTAAGCACACTATTCAGATGAGGCTTTCATTCAATTGATTGCATTCTGTTTTAAGCTGATCGCGCTGTTGTATAGCAGATGACAATACGGATTTATTTAATTTTTTATACTGACTTTCATGCCCCAGACTGATAGCATTTCAGCATATTTTTGCTGCCTGTGACCCAATGGAACTGTTTGATTTTATATTACATGTAGATGAGCATCTGCTTGAGTTTATCACCCAGTATGGCTTATGGGTGTATGCCATTCTGTTCTTGATCATTTTTGTTGAAACCGGTTTAGTGGTCATGCCCTTTTTACCGGGTGACAGCTTATTGTTCGCTGCAGGTGCCTTGGCAGCCTCAACCGGTGCGATGAACCCTGTGGTTTTAGTGATTCTTTTATTCGTTGCCGCAGTACTGGGCGACACACTCAATTATCACATTGGAAAATTCATCGGGCCACGGGTTTTTGAAATGGAATCACGCCTGATTAATCGACAACATTTAGATTACACGCAAAAATTCTTTGAAAAGCACGGCGGTAAGACCATTATTTTTGCCCGCTTTGTGCCTTTTGCACGCACCTTTGCGCCATTTGTGGCCGGTGCTGGGCACATGAATTATAAATTCTTTTTAACCTATAATTTGATCGGTGCAATTTGTTGGGTCGGCTCGTTTGTGACACTGGGCTATTTGTTTGGCAACATGCCAATTGTGAAAGACAATTTCACCTATCTAATTTTTGGCATCATTATTATTAGCGTGCTACCGGGTATCGTGGGTTTTATCCGTCAAAGACTTAAAAAACGTGGCTAAATAAGCGTAGAAAAAGCGTTGAATTTAGAAAAAGCGTGCAACCACTGGCAGCATACACAGCAGCAGCAACATAGCCGAACCTTTATATAAAAGCGCGGTTTTAATTTGTTGCAGCTGGCCACCCAAAATCACTCGACCAAACGACATCCAAAACAGCACACTCGGCAATAGCACCAAACTAAAAATAGCAAAAATTAAAACAAAATTGCTTGGACTATGCCATGTTTCTGGAGGAAACACGCCCGCTGCAAACAGCAAGGCTTTGGGATTCTTTAAGGTTGAGAAAAACAATTGCACCGGACGAATAGAACGATGGCGTTGACTATGCTTTTGTAAGTGCGAGGACTTCCACAAATGAAAGGCCAACCAAAAAACATACAGCGCACTTAAAATATGCAACAGATGAATTAAATGCGGCCACGTCGGGCTACACAAATGGATCAATAAAGCCCATAAATTAATGGCATAAAAATAGCCCAACGACTGTGCTGGAATAAATAAACTGGTTTTGGGGATACCTTGTTGATGCGCAGAGCTCGCAAGTAATGCATTGGTCGGTCCAGGAATCATGAGCACCGCAATCATTGCCAACACAAAAAGCCAACTCTCAATCATAAGTACCCAATATCAGCATTCAACAGGGGCACACCTTATATGAAAGTTATAAAAACTAACAAGTACTTCCTTTAAAAAAAATAATTTTAAATGGCTTTTTTTCGTAACAAAAAAACTCAACCCTTTAATAAATATTATTTTTCCTTGAAACATTTTGCTAAGATTTAATCACTCTGTAGGCCATTTAGACCAAAAAACAGAGTGACTATTTGCGCTATTGTGTAGTTTTATTACGAACAGTTAACGGGCAGTTCTTAAATTGGGCGGCCTGTACGATGGCTTCTTGCTCACCTAACAAGCGTGCCAGTTCAGTGTTTTTGGTGTTAGAAGATTGCCCCATATTCACCGATACACTTGGACCAATTCCCCAACCTCCACGGCTGCCCCATCCTCCACCCAGTCCAACGCCAACTCCTACACCGCTACGTTTGGGTGCTTGCACACCACGGTCGATATAGTACTGAATACGGTTATATTCACTTTGTAATTGTGCACAGTTAAAGGCTTGATATTGCGTAGGAGAAATATACGTGGGCTTAACGGTTGTCGCACAGGCAGAGAATAAAACCACACTGCCCAGTACAAGGCCTAGATAACGTTTTTTCATCACAGATCTCAACGGTTATTTTGCTCAATTTCATTGAACAACGATTGATAGGCTTGCGTCAATTTATGATCCGTAGCCAAATGAATCAGTGGTAGATTTTTAAGATGTGATTCCTTCATGATAATCGAAGGTGGCAACATACTATTCAGCACTGGCAACTGCTCATCTTTCAACTGCTGCACCACTTGGCGCGGTAATTTGGCTTGCGCTTGATATTGATTCACCACAATTCCTTCAATTTCCAAAGCGCTGTTGTGATCATCCTGCGTCTCAATCACATTTTCAATCAAGCTGTGCAGTGCACGCTTAGAAAATACATCGCAATCAAATGGAATTAACACGCGGTCGGCAGCAATTAATGCCGACAAAGTAAAAACATTAAACGCAGGCGGTGTATCAATATAAATGCGCTCATACTGCGCGGACATCTGTTGCAGTGCATCGCGCAATTTATAAATTTTATGTTTGGCCTCTAAAGCATGCGCCAACGTACCCAAAGTGGGACTGGCCGGAATGACAGACAAATTCGGAAATGGCGATTGATGCACATAACTGTCTAAGCCTTTACTGCGCGTTTTTAAAAGAGAACCGAGCGCATTGCCAAGCAAGCCTTTACTTTGATTGCTGTTTAACACCTCTTCAAAATAGTTTTCAATATTGGGCTGTAATGCCGGACGATCTGCCGCATAAATAGCTTCCTCACCCAATAAATATTGACTCGAATTGGCTTGTGGATCCAGATCAATAAGTAACGTTTTAAAGCCCTGATAGGCACTGATCGCGGCAAGATTAACAGCGATACTAGACTTCCCCACCCCACCTTTTTGATTAAACACCACACGTGTCAGCATTAAAAGTATCCTCTGTATTTTATTATTTGATTGATGTGCGCAAGTTTAACCGATAGGCTTTTTATTACGCTGTGGTATGTCGAACAATCAACCGAAAGTTGGCTTCACAAGCACCAGAATCATAATTGCCAGCAAAGCCACCACGGCGATGGCCAAACCTGCACGGCGTTGCGCCAATAAAATACTGTCATCTTTTTTATAGGCTTTGATTAACGAGGAGAATAACACCACAAATAAAAGAATCTTGGCATAAAACCAAGGCGCTACCGTAAAGTTTTTAAGAAATAAGGCCATAATACCGGTCACGATAATCATGGTCATGCTCAAATGTTGCAGCATGACAAAAAGCTTACGTGCAATCGGATTGGGCTGATTGCCTTGTACACCCACGAATAAAGTAAAACCTCGAGCAATGACCACCACTGCTAACAGCAGTGCAGTCGTCATATGCACAATTTTGATCGTCAGTTGCATCTCCATTTTAAAGTCCTTTATTCAGATTTTGGCGCATGCGCACATTCAGGACTGCTAAGCGCTTGGCCTTGCCACTCTGAAGGCAATAAAGCATGAATCGCCAGTGCATGAATTTTGTTTGGCGCGAGTAAATCACCGGCTACGGCATAAATTTTTTGATGACGCTGCACTAAACGTAAGCCTTGAAATTGCTCACTGACTAAAATAATTTTAAAATGTGATTCTTTACCAGGGAAATAACCGCCATGCCCTGCTGATTCATTGGTCACCTCTAAATGCAGTGGGGATAAAACCTGTAGGCGTTCAATCAATTGTTGTTCTAAATTCATGATGTCACTCGTAAATAGTTCAATAGCTCAGTTTAGTATAGCCTGTTCTGCTTCAATCTTAAGTCCGTCGATAAACAAATCCATTGACCTATTAGGTAGTCATTGCACTGACATGCCGTGTTATCACGATAAAACCGCATTACTTGCGTCAAAATGCTTTTATTTTATGCAATTGATACAAGTTTTTTCACAAAGGGATTGACCACATTTTCACATCCTGTATTATACACGGCATGCGGGAATAGCTCAGTTGGTAGAGCATAACCTTGCCAAGGTTGGGGTCGAGAGTTCGAGTCTCTTTTCCCGCTCCAAATTTTTTAGTGTAAGTTTTTATTAAAAACTGCTCAATAAGCGGGAATAGCTCAGTTGGTAGAGCATAACCTTGCCAAGGTTGGGGTCGAGAGTTCGAGTCTCTTTTCCCGCTCCAAATTTAAAAAGGCCCTTATCGTCAGATAAGGGCCTTTTTCTTATTGATTTTTAAAAGTATTTTATTTATTTCTACTCAACCATCGGATGTATTGTGATGATTTCTCATGACCTCATCCTTTGGCTTTGTGACCAAAATGTGCCCATCTTTTATAAATGATCTTAAATCACCTTAAATTTTCTTAATTTACTTATAAAAAAACGCCACCATCCTTGCCGCTGATTATTCAGTTTTTCCTTATGCTTAAATTTGTGACCACGGCTCTTTTTTTGTGACCATTTGTGACCAAACTATTCTTCAATATCATGATCTTTATTGTTTTTTTCAAAAACAAATAAATCCCCAACTTCAATATTCAAATGATCACAAATTCGATCAATTGTATCCTAGGGCGTGTCATCAATTACCTTGAGGAAAACCACCTTGTCCCCATTATACTTTTATGACTAAACGCTATGCCTTAAGAGATGATCAATGGGAACAGATTAAAGATCTGTTACCTGGACGAATGGGTACTGTTGGAGTAACGGCCAAAGACAACCGACTATTTGTTGAAGCAGTATTGTATCGGTATCGTTCAGGTATCCCGTGGCGAGACTTACCAGAACGCTTTGGTGATTTTAGAGTCGTGCATACTCGTTTTAGCCATTGGGCTAAAACAGGTGTGTGGCAGAGGGTCTTTGAAGTGCTGTCACATGACAGTGATAATGAATACGCCATGTTAGACTCCACCATTGTACGTGCTCATCAACACAGCGCTGGGAAAAAAAATCAGGCGATTGGACGCAGTAAAAGTGGCTTAAGCACCAAAATTCATGCCCGTACTGATGCTTTAGGCAAACCAACAGGATTTTATCTCACTGATGGGCAGGTCCATGACTTAAACGGTTCAGATGTGTTGCTGGACTTATCGTTGAGCCAGACCTGGCTTATGGATAAAGCCTACAACTCCAGGGATCGGGTCATTGCTCCAATTTTAGCGGCGAAGGGTCAAATTGTGATGCCAGCGAAAAGTAATTCTATTGATCAGCGTGATTATGACCGACATCTCTACAAGGCAAGACATCTGATCGAGAACTTTTTTGCCAAGCTCAAGCAGTATCGTGCTATTGCTACACGCTATGATAAATTGGCTCAAAACTTCTTATCAGCGATCTACTTGGCATCAACAATCCTCTGGCTTAATTGATGACACGCCCTAGATTGAGTGGTCTAATTAACGGAACCACATCAATTCCTGATAATAAAGTTTATTTAATTTACAGTCTCGACAAAAAGACTAGCCAAAAATAAAATACTAAAATTTTTCAAACAATTTCATCAGATCATTTTCCGTAAGTTTCGCTTCGCCCTCATGATCGGTGCTTAGAATAGACTGTGCCAATTCTGCTTTATTTTTCTGCAAGGCAATAATTTTCTCTTCTATGCTTTGATTGGTAATCAGCTTGTACACAAATACCGGCTTGTCCTGTCCAATCCTCCATGCACGATCTGAAGCCTGATCTTCAGCAGCAGGATTCCACCATGGATCATAGTGAATGACCGTATCTGCGGCGGTCAAATTTAAGCCTACACCTCCAGCTTTAAGGCTGATTAAAAACACAGGCACTTGTCCAGACTGAAATGCTGTAATGACTTCATCTCGTTTTTTGGTCTTTCCAGTCAGTTTGACATAGCCAATTTCTGCGTGATTGAGTCGCTGCTCAATCAATTCCAACATTGAAGTAAACTGAGAAAAGATGAGAATTTTTCGTCCCTCTTCCACCATCGGGACGACCATATCCATCAACTGTTCAAGTTTGGCAGAATGTGCCTGCCCGATTTTAACTGAATCCAGTTTCAGTAAGCTAGGATGACAACAGACCTGACGTAGTTTCAACAAGGCATCTAAAATTTGAATTTGACTACGTTTAAAGCCTTTTTCTGCCACAATTTTCTGAATGTTTTCCTGCATCGTGGCGCGAACAGCCTCGTATAGCTTGGATTGCTGTTCATTCATGTCAATATTGACTTCAATCGTGGTTTTTTCAGGCAATTCTTTGGCGACTTCAGTTTTCAAGCGACGTAAAATAAAGGGTTTAATGCGGCTAACCAACTTTTGCCTTAGCTGCTGATCACCACGTTTTTCAATCGGATGACGGTATTTTTTATTAAAGATTTCTTGTGAATATAAAAATCCTGGCATCAGAAAATAAAATAGTGCCCACAGCTCACCCAAATGATTTTCCATCGGGGTACCGGTTAGACACAGACGATGTCGCGCTTTTAATTGCCGTACCACCTGTGCGGCTTTGGCACGAGGATTTTTAATATTCTGTGCTTCATCCAAAATAAGTTGATGATACGCATATTGACTCAGTTGATCTTCATCTCTCGCCAGGAGCGGATAGGTGGTTAAAACAATGTCATATTGCGGAATCTGTTCAAAATACTGATGTCGGTCCGGCCCTTGTAGCAGCAGCACCTTGAGCTCAGGGGTAAATTTTTCCGCTTCTTTGAGCCAGTTATGCATCAGCGATGTTGGCGCAACAATTAAGGCGGGGCTGTCCTGCAAATGTCCAGCCTGCTTTTCCATGAGCAAATGCGCTAAAGTTTGTGCTGTTTTGCCCAGGCCCATATCATCTGCAAGAATCCCGCCATGCTGGGTTTCCCTTAAAAACTGTAACCAGCCTAAGCCCTGCTGCTGGTATGGACGTAATTCCCCCTGAAAACCTTTTGGTGTCGGCAGTTGTTGCTGATAGCCCTGTTTGAATTTCTGCGCAAATTGCTGCAGCCGGTCACTGACCTGCCATGCCATCCCAAGATGATGCTGTAACTCTATTAGTTGACTCGCATCATAGCGATCCAGGCTACGTTCATCCTGCTGTAAAATACCGCGGAGATGCAACAATACCGGCTTGATGTCCCTGACCGACAGAGCCAAATCGGGTTTATCCAACGCAGTTTTCAGGGTAAAAATTTGAGTGTCATCAAGATCATTAAAAGCCTGCGGATTAAGTAAATCAGGCTGCTGTTGCACCAGAACGGCAATCGCATCGAGCAGGTCATAGCAATTGCCTGCACTGTCCTGAACGGTCGCCCCGATATTGAACCAGTTCTGCTGGCTTTCAGATTCAGTGATGGAAATATTTAAATTTTCAACATATTGCAGGTTAAATGGGCTGTGTTCCAGGTGCTCTATCTGCCACCCCATTAACTCAATTTGATTGATTGGCATTAGTTGCTTGATCCAGTCTCCGTAGAAAGCAAAAACCATAGAATCGAGACGTTGTTTATCAAGTTTTGATTGCTGGTAATAGCTAAGATCTTTCACCCAACCCAGTGATGCGACTAATAGCTGTAAACGCTGGATTGCCTGTTGTTCCTGAATTAAATCTCGAAGCTGTCGCACCATTTTGCCATGCTGCTCACCGATAAAACTGTCACCTGATGTACCCGCTTTTATTCGTCCGCCTGCATAGGAGAATTCAATTTCAGCACAAACAGACTCCTCCAATTTCCAATCAAATTTATCTAAAACACCAAAGCGTAAAATTGGCTGGGGGCTGCCGGCAAGGACCTCAACACTCTGAATAGACTCGGACTGAGGCAGATTCTGCACGTTTAAATATTGATGAGTAATATGTTCAAACTCAGACAATAGCGTGGATGGAAGATCAGGCATCTGCAAAAAATGGTAGAGCAGATTTGCCGTATATTCGCCATATAATTGACCCACCGTGTTCTGTCGAATATCGACATAACACGGTGGCTGGCTAGCGAGAATTTGAATATGTGGATTTGATTTTAAATCGAGTCGAATATCGCCATTGACCAATTCAATGCTTAAATGCTCCGTCTGTTTTTTGACACCTTGTTCCCATATAAATTCGATGTTATACCCTTGTTCTGACCATTGAAGTGCAGCATGGCTCTTTTTTTGCCAGTAAACATCACCACTTTGAATAAAAGATTTGAAGTGCTCCAATAAAATCCCGGAGATATTAAGATTGCTCTGATAAAAGCGTTCGTCGCTGTTTATTTTGGCGTAATAATAAACCTGGTTAAATAATTTTCGTTTTTGTTCAGGTAAAGTCAGATGCTTTCTGGTGATATTTTCATATTGCATATAATCACTTTCACCGGCAATCGAGCCATTTTTATTGCGTCTGGCCTTCTGCACCACAAGGGTCAATTTCTTTGAGCTGACAGACTGATTTAACAGGTAAATTAAACACGTGTTTGTTTTGGCAGATTGCTCAGGTTCAGTCTGTTGTAAATACCGTTTAAAATCATTCAACCAGCGTTGCGCCTGATTATACCCCTGTTGGCGGTTTGCGATTCCCTGTGGGGATTGAGATTCAGCATAACGCTGCTGAAATTCTTGGCGATATTCTTGAAAGAATAACCGTGCTAAAGCAGCAGCATGTTTACAGTCATATCCAACCGGACAAGTGCAGTCGTCATCGATTAAACGGTCTTTTTTAAGATTATAGGTAATTGCAGTATCGTAATAATCCGTCCCTTCAATTTGGGCATACATCGTGACATCGTCTTTTTCCTCAAAGAACTCAATCGTTTCCCTATCAATGTGTTTAGCGTAGCTAAGACTGCGCTGAATAGTTGCGGTACTAAAGCGAGATAGAAAATTGATCAATGAAGACATGATTACCAGACACTAAAAATGTTTATACAATTATAACGGACAAAGCTGTCATTTCAGAACAGTAGCCGAGCTGCTCAACCTGAGCATAAATTGGACTCACTCAATAGGAATATTGTGAGTAAAGACAATCAAATCAGAGAAGTTAAACAGATCATTGAGGTCGAAAATATTCTGATAGAACGTAATCATTTCTTCACGACAGTTAATTTTAAACCAAATGGGGTTAAAAGTTTTAGCATTGTTTCTAAGGTTGGATTTGCATCTGATCGCTCGAGCTTCTGTAAAGTTTGAAGCGAAATTTTAGTGATCTTGGACATTTCATGTAATGTCAGATGCAGCTCTGTTCTAATGAATTTTGCAATAATATGTATTGGCCAGTCTGGATTAAGCTGAATCTGTTCTAAGACATATTGTCTTTTTCTAATTTGCTCTATTTGAGACAGTGGAATAAAACGTTTATCCATAACAAATTTCCTGTAATTGTGCGCAAATACCTTCAATGCGATATGTACAATTTTCTAGAATTTCATCATCTATCCCGATAGATTCCATCTGGGTTAAAAGCCCTTGATACAAAGGTAATTGTTCAGAAAATAAAGCTTTTATTTGTTCTATGGTTAAAGAACTGCATTCTACAATCTGATGAATAATTGAAGCCCAGTTGTTATCATCTTTTTCCCAT
Source organism: Acinetobacter harbinensis (assembly GCF_000816495.1). GTDB lineage: Bacteria > Pseudomonadota > Gammaproteobacteria > Pseudomonadales > Moraxellaceae > Acinetobacter > Acinetobacter harbinensis. Next base: position 528,706 of record NZ_JXBK01000001.1, on the reverse strand, counting down.
CGAGTAGATCGCGCGATTCCATCAGGATGTAACCACATAGGGGCAAAATCAAATAAAGGCGTTAATCGAATATCACCATTGTTAAACCTCTGAAATGCTGTATTACGGGTATGATTATCTTTATTTCCTAAAGCGATATTCGCTAAATCTCTTTTTACATATTCAAGAATTTCTGTTTCTGGGTCCGTACAGCAATTCATGATAATTTTGCAGACTTCGTTATGAGACATTTTTACTCCGAAGCCCGCTTTTCCACTAAAAGAAGCTAAACTTTCTTGGGCTATTCTTTCAACACGCTTATCAACCACTTGCCGATCAAAACGTGGAATAAATAAAGTTCTTCCATGTAACTCGAGAGGTCTAAATACTCGCAATCCTAAATATGCTGCTATTTGCATATATAAGGGTTCTTGATTCAAAATTTTGTTTAGACGTTGATGCGTTCCTCGGCTAAATTTAACCAACCAGTGCTGTTTAGCCATTTCATCAGGTAACGTATGATCAAGATAAAATAACTCATCATGACCTTGTGTGAGTAATAGTTTTGGCCATTCACCTTGAACACCCGATGATCCAGAGATAAAGAGTCCAAAAGATGATAATGTCTCAAGAAACTCTTCACTACGTTCGATAATTTCCTGTATTGAAAATCCTTGTACTAACTGATCTGAGTATTGAGTTAAAAGCCATTCATGAGCTTCTTTTATTCTTAAGTTACCAATAGGGTTGCTCGCTCCTACTTTAAGCAATGGCCAATCTGCTGACTCTTCTTCATACTCAGGGCGGCCAAGTTTTTTTAATAGTTCTTTTCGACCATATCCTTGAGGTAATAGATCAACTAGAAACGCTAGCCACGTAGGCTCAATATTGCTTTCTAAATTAATCGGATAATGATTTGAAACAGCATAACCATCTCGTAACCCCATATATTCAATTGCGTAATCCATTGAATAATATGTTCCACAGCTAGCTTTCCAACCTTTAGCTTTTTCACCTATTAATTCAATAGTGGCACAATCGATCCATTGATTAGTCAAAAATATTTGGACAGAGCAAAAATCATTCATAATTCTATTTAAATAGTAAAGTATAGTCAGTTTTAACTATTATATAACTATTATAGTAGTAAAGTATTATTTTTATCCAAGTGAGTTTTCAAAATTTATTTTTATTTAATGCAGATACATGCATCTAAAAACTGAAAGGCTTTGTTGCATAAAGCATTTAAAAGTAAAACTTCCCCAAATTGCTCAAATTTAAGTGACAACTTGGGTATGAGGTCGACCTAATTCTGTAAATTTATTGAGAACTGCCACACGTGCATGAATCTCATTCACCTGACTAGCAAAATTCCTTGCAGTCAATTTATCGCCTAATAATTTGATGAAATGCATCTTGGTTTCTACCAAACTTCGACGATGATACCCAGACCACTTTTTCCAAATTACTCTGCCTAGGCGCTTGACCGTTTTTAATAATTCATTTCTTTCTAAAGATCTTGCTTGTCTATCTTTCCAAGGCTTTGCATTCTTTCTTGGTGGAATCACTGTATGTGCTTGACGATCTGAAATCACCTGTCCTAATAAGGTCTAATCAGCCAATAAAGTACCTCTTTACCAATCAACCAGCACAATTCATAAATCTATTATTTTGTGTTTTAATAGCTATATGCAAGCATAAGGGACAATATTATGGATTTAAAATTCAGGAAGCCTGAAGAAGTTGTTGCTTTATTATGTGAGAGGCTTCGTAAAGAACGACTTTATCTGGAAATGACTCAGGCAGATGTCGCTGCACGCGCTGGTATTGGTGTGAATACAGTATCCAATCTTGAAGCTGGTCGAAATATTTCATTTGAGAATTTAGTACGCGTTGCTATGGTACTGGGCCGATTAAAAGAATTAGAGGAACTCTTCAAACCTCATTTAAACAGTGTAGATGATATTCTCCGCTATGAGAGCAATACAGCTCGCCAACGTATAAAGAGTAAATAAACCCATGCTCAAAAAACTTCATGTCTACTACAATGGATGGGGTGAATATTGGCTTTGGGGCACGCTGATTTCCTCAACCGCAATTACAGGTCGACCATTGATTGCCTTCGAATACAGTGCAGAAGCGATCAGTAAAGGTTTAGAGCTTTCCTCTTACTTACTTGCGTTAAAAGGTGATCCATTAAGAAAGAACTTTCCTGCACATCAAATGGGATTACCCGGTCCTATATATGATGCCTTACCCGATGGTTGGGGTATGCTCCTTATGGATCGCTTGTTTAAAAAAAATGGACTTAATCCAGCACGAATTGGGCCATTAGAGCGGCTCACGTATATTAGTACACATGCAATGGGGGCATTATGCTTTGAACCTTCAGCATCTGAGTTTTCATTAACTGAAAATATTCCACTAATTAAACTCGCCGAAGAAGTCCAAGAAGTTCTGAAAGGAGAAGGTGCAGAATTTTTACAGCATTTATTAATTATGGGCGGATCTCCACAAGGTGCAAGGCCAAAAGCACTCGTCTATCGTGATCCTGTCACCAACCAATTCTCAACAGTTAACTCACATCAATATGAAGCATGGCTGATCAAATTTCCCGCTCAGCAAGAGCATCCGGAAGTTTGTGCAATTGAAGCTGTTTATGCAGAATGTTTGCGTCACTGTGGTATTGACACCCCTGATACCCAATATTTTACTCTTCCGAATGGATTAACCGCATTTGCATCAAAAAGATTTGACCGCCAAGATGGTATGCGTATCCCTATGCAAAGTTTAGCTGCCTTTACTGGGGCTGATTTTAAATCACCGGGGAGTTTAGACTACAGTAACTTTCTTCGTGCTACACACCTCTGCACCAATGATGTTCGCGAAAAAGCAATTGCATTCAAGCGAGCTGTTTTTAATGTTGTTTTCAATAATAGAGATGATCATTGCAAAAACTTTTCATTTTTAATGTCCCAAAATGGACAATGGAAACTCGCCCCTGCTTATGATGTTACTTTCTGTGAAGGACCAGGTGGATATCATCAAATGGATATTATGGGTGAAGCACTAGATATTCCTCGACAAGCTATTGTAAAACTTGGTACTCAAGAAGCCGATCTTTCTGTTCAAGAAGTCGATGAAATTATTAGCTCAATTTGCGGAGTTGCAATTCGATTCAGTAGGATCGCTCATAATCTATTACCTGAGCAGATTAGATCAGAAACTCTCCAAATGATCCAAGGCCGGATTGAAAATAATATTTGTCTCTTAACTAAAAAATAAAGATCAATCACTCATCAATTTTTTTGACTATTACTGCTTATCAAATTCAGGATTTCACCATTAGATATTTTTTACCAAACAGTAAAAAATAAAAATAATAAAAAACAGAAGCATGTTTTATGCTGGTCATTATTGTTGAATTTATATAAACACTAAAGTGACCAACTTATTTATACCCCACCCTACATAAATTCACATCACAAAACACAATTCCCCTATATACATGTTTTATAATGATTTAATTTAGCATAATAATAAGTGATTTAACGTATTTTATGTCGGTGACTTTTGCCAAGGTTGGGGTCGAGAGTTCGAGTCTCTTTTCCCGCTCCAAATTTTAAAAGGCCCTTATCGTTAGATAGGGGCCTTTTTCTTATTGTTTTTTAAAAGCATTTTATTTATTTCAGCTCAGCTATCTGATCTATTGTGATGGTTTCTGAGTAGACTTTTTTAGATCTTGCCATGTAGATTAAGATTTTAGTCTAATCGCAACAACAGCTATTGATTGCTCATACAAGCAACTATTTAATGTACCTAGCACTAAAAAAGCCAGTCTTGTGGACTGGCTTTACATCTATAAATTTCATACCCAGAATAAAAGAGCTGTGTCAGTAATTTAAAAACTATTCAGTTCTCGACCACTTATACAGTCTTCCATTGTACTTTAACTTCTTCTGAATTTTTATTCAAAATCACATTACCATCTTTGACTTCACTCACCCAACTTAGTGGAATGATGTGATGCTCATTATTTTCATCATCACTTCTGGTCAATTTAATCGAGTCTTGACCTTCTAAATGATCAACCTTGCCCACTTGTGTACCGCATGAAGCGATTACTGAAGCATGTTCTTTGATATCCTCATTGAAATTATTCATTGTAATTGCCTATGTAGAGAAGTTGAGCTATCAGTGTACGCAATAGCCATCTAAAGCGTGTAAGAGTTATCAGGTTTTAAGTTGCTCTAAGTTAAAAATGTAATGATTCGCAATTAGAGAAGTTAAATATCAATTACTCAACCTTATTTCAAGTAACACTCAATATAAAAAACTTAGCAATTATATAATGATATTGTATTTTTTTATAAAAAATTGTGTCACAATCCGCACTATTGGCTCTTTAGTGTGATTTAGTTTTGGACTTATATTTTATTGCTATCATTTTTTTAGTTATTTTGGCTGTTGGCCTATTATATTTAATATTAAAAGATTGGAAGCGTAATCCTTTTCGAAAACCTTAACCTTAAAAAATTCAACATTTATCTCTACATTAATATTTTCTAGAAGCAGTGCTATATACAGATCGCATTTTCAGCAATAAAAAAAATAAGCCATCTGATCAGCTGCATATAATATTGGCTTTAATTAAGCATTCTCACCCATCGACGAGCACTCATCTCATCGATGTTTCTTGATTTTATGTATAAAAAAGAATGATTTTAATTAATTAAACTTGCTACTTACGCTTAATTTTAATTATTTTTTGAATTTGTTTCGCCTATAATGACGCATTCTTAATCGATTTAGTGCTAAAAATTGCTTTATATTCATTTATTTAATCAAAAAAAGTGATGTAAATCATAAAATTTCACCAATAAGATAAATAATCAATATAAGGGCTTGAATAATTATTTTATTCAGCTATAATTGGCTCAACTAGAAAAAAAGTCTTGTTTCGGTAAATCTTCTTTAAGTATCGCAGTTTTAGTCATAATCCTTCGTTTTATCAGATTTCCAGTTTCATTCTTTATTATTTTCAAAGTTACTGTCAGTCGATAACGCGGCTAAAAATTATCAATATAGGATTTATACTATGTCAAACACTGTTAAAGGTACTGTTAAGTGGTTCAACGAAACTAAAGGTTTTGGTTTTATTCAACAAGAAAACGGTCCTGACGTTTTTGCTCATTTCAGCGAAATCGCTAGTTCTGGCTTCAAAACCTTAATCGAAGGTCAACAAGTTGAATTCAGCGTTACTCAAGGTCAAAAAGGCCCGAACGCAGTAAATATCGTTGCTATCTAATCGATAACACGTTATTTTAAAAAAAAGCACTGTATAGTGCTTTTTTTGTATCTAAAATTTAATTTATTTCTATAAATAAACATTATAAATCAATAGTTAATCTTCTTTAGTGCTGAGTTTAATCTAACTCTGAACATATCTCGTTAAAAGCTCACCATCCAATATTGATAGACTTGCTTAGTCTATTTTTCACGATCCAGTAATACATCTGCATCAATAATTAACAGATCTCCCTGCCTACCGCATACAGTCAATTGAATTGAAGATATGGATCAAAGCATATTGAAACCTAAGCAGCCGTCAGCAAGTAAAAACGCTCTATGCTTTTCATTTCATCGAGCGAAAATAATCTCTCTAACGCTTTTTAAATCCAGACCTTAGCTTTAACTACAATCAGCCTTTCATATAAATCCACGAACTTGCGTACAAATAAAACCACATTGAATGATGGTCAATCATGAACTGAGCATGTTCTCACACCAATTAAAAATTGGATATTCATCGGCATCTTTGTAATGCTGTTCTAACAGAATACGTGCCCTATATTTTCCATAGCAAAAATATCGCCCCCTATGTAAATAGGCTATATTGAAAATCACACGACTTCATTTTGCCACCTTGTAAAATCCTATTTCAAAGCAGACCCTTTTTAATGATGAATCAACGCGATCTGATCAGCGCCCATACGCCCCATATTTTCATGCATTAAAAAAATTGGATAAAGATACGGAAAAAACGGATAGAGCCAAAGTGCTTTTTAAGCTTCAATCAGTTTAAAGCTCTCATTGATTAAAGGATTATGCAATGGCCTCACGTAATGTAAGCGAATGGCAAGATTTTGTTCAGAACAGTCTCGATTTTCGCCCAGAAGATGGCGTATTTCGTATCTCTCGTGACATGTTTACCGAAACTGAATTATTTGATTTAGAGATGGAACTGATTTATGAAAAGGTCTGGATTTATGCCTGTCATGAAAGTGAAATTGCCAATTTAAACGATTTTGTGACCGTACAAATTGGCCGTCAGCCGATGATTATCAGCCGTGATGCTCAAGGTGAATTGCATGCCATGGCCAATGCTTGCGCACACCGCGGTGCAACACTCACCCGCGTGGCACAAGGCAATCAATCTACATTTACCTGTCCGTTTCATGCGTGGAGCTATAAATCCGATGGTCGTTTGGTGAAGGTCAAAGCCGCCAAAGAATATTGTGAGCAGTTCGATAAAACCAAGCGTGGGCTAAAACAAGGTCGCATTGCCAGTTATCGTGGTTTTGTCTTTGTCAGCTTAGATACTCAAGCCACTGATAGCTTAGAAGAATTTCTAGGTGACGCCAAAGTCTTTTTAGATTTAATGGTTGAGCAGTCGCCCACGGGTGAACTGGAAGTACTGGAAGGGAAATCGACCTATAGCTTTGCTGGAAACTGGAAACTACAAAATGAAAATGGCCTAGATGGCTATCATGTCAGCACCGTACACTATAACTATGTTTCCACCGTACAGCATCGCCAACAGGTTAATCTGGCCAAAGGTGCAGATTTAGATACCTTGGATTACAGTAAGTTAGGTGCAGGCGACAGCAATACCGATGATGGTTGGTTTAGCTTTAAAAATGGTCACAGTGTGTTGTTTAGTGACATGCCCAACCCTGCGGTACGTCCCGGTTATGCCACAGTCTACCCTTATCTCTTAGAAAAATATGGCGCAACCAGAGCGGCATGGGCAATGCATCGCCTAAGAAATTTGAATCTTTATCCAAGCTTATTCTTCATGGATCAAATTAGCTCACAACTGCGTATTATCCGTCCAGTGGCATGGAATAAAACCGAAGTGATCAGTCAATGCATTGGGGTTAAAGGTGAATCGAGTGAAGCCAGACGCAATCGTATTCGTCAATTTGAAGATTTCTTTAATGTTTCCGGTTTAGGCACACCGGATGATTTGGTTGAATTTCGTGAACAACAAAAAGGCTTTCAGGCACGTATTGAACACTGGAGTGATATTTCCCGTGGTCATCAAAACTGGTGCTATGGCGCTACTCAAAACACTCAAGATTTAGGTATTACTCCAGTGATTACCGGACAAGAATTTACCCATGAAGGGTTATATGTCAATCAACATGGTCATTGGCAACATTTATTACAAAAGGGTCTGAACAATAAAGCCTTAAAAATGCAGGATATTACTGCTGAACCTATTCCTGCTACAGAGGAGCTTTAATCATGTCTGCTGAATTACATTTTAACGTCAGTCAATTTTTGATCAAAAAAGCTGAACTCTGTGATGCCTATGATTGGGATGCCTATTTGGAATTGTATGATGAAGACAGTGAATATCATATTCCGCAATGGATTGATGATCATCGCTACGTGCAAGACCCCAATCAAGGCATGTCTTATATCTACTATGCAGACCGCTCCGGTTTAGAGGATCGCATTTTTCGAATTCGTACCGGTAAAGCCGCCTCTGCCAATCCCTTACCGCGCACCTTGCACAACTTAAATAATATTCGTGTCAAAGTGCTTGAAAATGATCTGATTGAGGCAAAAGTGGGCTGGCATACGCTGTATAACCGCCAAGGTTTAGAGGGCAGTTTTTACGGTCATGCCACCTATCTGCTGCGTAAAACAGAGGACAGTTTCCGTATCCGTCGGCAGCATATTGTTTTACTGAATGATAAAATTGATTCGGTTTTAGACTTCTATCACGTCTAAAAGCACGTGAGCACGTTATCTTAGTTAGGTGCTCTTTGAAGTACAGCGTAATCGGCATCGCCATGTATATAAATTCATGGCTTTCATCAGGGAAAATGTTTATAACCGTATAGGAATGCTTTTAACTTATTGTTGTATAAATCATTTATCAATATACAGATGCGGCACACAGGGATTAGCCCCATCTGCTGCATTCAATCACACGCCGCGACCGCTATAGAAAATTTATTGCTCTATGGCTGCTGCACACAAGACAAATGAACGCATTAATAGCTGTTGTCTTGATCAATCACAATAAAAATTCGAATGCGCTTACAAGGATGAACAATGAAAAAAATTGATGCAAATACGATTATCGACCGCGATAAACTCTCGCCATTACAGTGGCTGGTGTTTATCTTCGGCTTCTTGGTATTTTTCTGTGATGGTTTAGACACCGGTATTATTGGCTTTATCGCGCCCGCGTTATTGGATGATTGGGGCATTACCAAGCCGCAATTGGCGCCCGTTCTTAGTGCGGCACTGGTGGGTATGTCCATTGGTGCTCTGCTGTCAGGTCCCTTATCTGATAAATTTGGGCGCAAAGCGATTATTACCAGCACCACCTTATTGTTTGCCAGCTTTACCATTTTATGTGGTTTTGCCAGCACCACCCAAGAATTAATGATCTATCGTTTTATTACTGGTTTAGGTTTGGGCGCAGCGATGCCAAACATCAGCACCATTGTCTCTGAATATATGCCCGCCAAACGCAAAGCCTTTTTAACGGGTTTAGCCGGCTGCGGTTTTATGCTGGGCATTTCCTGTGGTGGTGTACTGTCCGCCTACTTATTAGAAAATTTAGGCTGGGCCAAAGTTATTATTATTGGTGGTGCTATTCCGCTGGTTTTGGTGGTGGCACTGCTGTTAAAACTGCCTGAGTCACCGCAGTACTTAATTAAAAATGCTCAACAAGACAAAGCAAAACATATTTTAGAGCGCTTACAAGGTTGCGCATTCGTTGAACCCGTGCAATTGGTGCTGCCACAAGCAGAAAGTAATCTCAGTGAAAGTCCAGCCAAAATGGTCTTGGGCAAGTATCTGTGGGGTTCAAGCATGTTATGGCTGTGCTGTTTTACCAGTTTATTGGTGTTTTATCTTTTAACCAGTTGGATGCCAACCATTCTAAAAACTGCAGGTTTTAGCACGCAACAGTTTAGTTTAATTGCTGCGATCTTCCCATTTGGCGGTGTCATTGGCGCCATTGTAATGGGGTGGTATATGGACAAAGTAAACCCAACCAAAGTGATTAAATTTTCCTATTTATTCGCGGTCATCTTGTTTTTGGTGGCTGGGTTTGTCAGTACCAATATTGTCTTGTTGGGCATTACCATTTTCTTAATTGGTGCATTGTTGGTGGGCGCACAATCGTCACTTCTACCATTGGCCGCACTGTTTTATCCGTCGGTATGCCGCGCAGTGGGTGTGTCATGGATGCACGGTATTGGACGGATTGGAGCGATTTTAGGGGCCTTCTTCGGTTCACTTATTTTCACCTTTAACTTAAGTTTATCTGGCATTTTCTTTATTTTGGCCATTCCGACCTTTATTTCCTTTATCGCTTTAACTCTTAAAGTGATGCATGAAAAATCATCCCATAAAGCCATTTTAGAGACAAAAAAAGCGGCTTAATTATGAACAAATAGAGTCTAAAAAGCGGATTGTGACATAAGCACAATCCGCTTTTTTTATCGCGTAATTTTCATCTTTTTCACTGTACTGTGTTGCGTCTACTTACATCACGCTAAGATATGGATTTTAAGTATAATTACCTCAATTCAGACTGCTGTTTAGCCAACGAATTACTCTATACCCGATCAGTTAGATGATAAAAAAGCGCCGAATTAAAGGCGTTTAGTATCTTCTTCAACGTCATAAAATGCAGCTCAATATCAGCGCATGCACCATATTGTTAAAGGGTGAGTTGGGCATAAAGCATCATTAACCAAGTCAGCCAATAGCGATTTTAGCGGTTGAATCACTATAAATTATAAAAACTTACTTTTGGTTTCGCTCGGTGTCTCGCCAAACGCTTCGCGGTACTCTTGAGAAAAACGGCTGAGATGAGTAAAACCCCAATCATAGGCCAATCTGGAGATTGAATAGCGCTGATTTAACCGGCGATTGCTTAAAATTTTATAAATTTGTTGTAGACGATAATTACGTAAAAATAGCATCGGTGTGGTGGCATAATACTGTTGAAATTCAGCATATAATTTACTTTTAGAAACACCTGAGCAGCGCAATAAATCTTCAGCAGAAAGCATTTCATGGGCATGTTCAATCATAAACTGGCGCAGCTTCATAATATAAGCCGGTATTTCTTGCTGCGAGCGCTGTTTTAGCAGCGCTGAAAAATTATTTTCTTGTGACAACAATAAAGATTTAATCACAAAATTTTCATAGTCTTCCGAAAGCATTTGCAGCCCATAAAAACCGGAATATTGTGATTTTAATTGCATGAATTGTTCAATATTTTTCCACCATGCAGCAATCAATGCGCTGGAATCGACATGCATTTGCGGATCAAAAATGATCGGCTGATCCACTGGCTGATCCAATAAGTCACTTAACACCATCTGCATGCTTTTTTCAGGAATCACCACCTGAATTTTCTGACATTCTGGATGAATAATTAAATCTTGCGAACTGGCATTGGATACAATTAAACCTTGACGGTCGTTAGAGTGAAAACTGGCGCCGCTCATACTGAGCTGCTGTCGGCCATGTAAAGGCAAACTAATGCTATAAGCGCGTAAGTTGGCAATATTAATGGTGACCTGCGCACCATAGCGGATCGTGCCGATGGCCATCTGTCGATGCGGCAAGCGCATGCCATCGTAATGAAAATCAAGGGTATCTCGGCAGCGCGTATCTAAACGATGTTCACCGCAAATGACTGACATTAAATTTTGCGCAAAATCAGCCTTATGCGAATAATGATGCAAATCACGCTCTGGGCTGAGTGCGGTCATATCCTTTTCACCTAGCTAAATATTTATTATTCATTGCTGCTTTAAGCCATCTCATCCAATCACAGCGCAGTACTCAATTCACAGCGGCCTTGCTATCAGAACATCCTGACAAGCAGACGCGATTACTATCTTTAATATAAAAGTCATGCAATGTAAAATACTGAATAAGTATATTTACATACCTGATCTCTAGAGCGCATGTATTGGGCTTAAATGAAAGCCAAATCTACGCTATTTGCAGGCGTTATACCGCACACCTTTAGTCTATTTATCGCAAGCTTAACATCTAGATCTGGCGCCATTGATATTGGCGATTCAAAGTGATAATCGCAGATCGCCAATGAATACAGCCAACTGCCTAAAAATACCGCACAATCACCAAATTTTAAAATAAACAGCTCTTTTCAAGCCTACAACGACTGTGTATAACAAAGGACAGTTTAGGCAAATCAATAAGCATAGGCAAAAGACGTCAAAACGCGTTAGACTATGCGGTAAGCAAAATGTCATTTGAGACAAAAAGAAGGTGAAGATTGATGCCGCTCAATACTGTTGAAGAGCTCGTAGCAGATATCCGTGCAGGAAAAATGGTCATCCTGATGGATGATGAAGATCGAGAAAATGAAGGTGATTTAGTCATTGCGGCCACACATGTGCGCGCAGAAGACATCAACTTTATGATTACCCATGCACGGGGTTTAGTTTGCTTAACGTTAAGCCGCGACCGTTGTCAGCAGCTCAACTTACCTTTAATGGTCGATGCCAATGGTGCACAGCATGGAACGAATTTTACGTTATCCATCGAAGCCACTGAAGGTATTACCACCGGTATTTCAGCTGCAGAACGTGCGCATACTATTCAAACCGCAGTCGCAGCGCATGCTAAACCTGCGGATATTGTCCAACCAGGGCATGTTTTCCCACTGATGGCACAACCGGGCGGCGTATTGCACCGCGCAGGTCACACCGAAGCGGGCTGTGATTTAGCACGTTTGGCAGGTTTAGAACCAGCATCGGTGATTTGTGAAATTATTAATGATGATGGCACCATGGCGCGCCGTCCTGATTTAGAAGTTTTTGCTGAAAAACATGGCTTAAAAATTGGTACCATTGCTGATTTAATTCATTACCGCATGACCAATGAACAAACGGTTGAGCGTATTGATCAGCAACATATCAATACCGAATATGGCGATTTCCAGCTGTTTCGTTATCGTGAATTAGGTAATCCTGATATTCATTTGGCACTGGTCAAAGGTGAGCCAAAAGAAGGCATCACCACCGTACGTGTACATGGTTTTAGTCCAGTACGTGACTTGTTAAAACTGAACAAGCCTGACGGTGAAAGCGCGTGGAACTTAGACCGTGCGTTAAAAGAAATTGCCAGCAGTGATCGTGGAGTTTTGGTCTGGATTGGTCAGCGTCATTTACAAGATTTAGGGCCTGCTTTAGAAAGCTTAAAAGCCCCGAAACCAAGTAAATCGAATGCGGCATTGTCACAGCAATATCAAACCATTGGTGTTGGTGCACAAATTTTACGTGATTTAGGCGTGGAAAAAATGAAGCTGCTGAGCTCTCCATTACGTTTCAATGCACTATCTGGCTTTAACTTAGAAGTGGTGGAATATATCACCGCACAGCAAACAACACAGAAATAATCGAGGTTGCTATGGCTATTCGCCGAATTGAAGGTTTATTACATCTCGCAAGCGAAGGTCGTTACGCGATTTTAGTGGGTCGTTTTAATAGTTTTGTGGTTGAACATCTATTAGAAGGCGCCATTGATACATTGAAACGTCATGGTGTATCAGAGGATAATATCACTGTCATTCACGCACCCGGCGCGTGGGAACTTCCGGTTGTGGCTAAAAAACTGGCAGCTTCCGATCGTTTTGATGCCATTATTGCATTGGGCGCAGTCATTCGTGGCAGCACGCCACATTTTGACTTTGTGGCCGGTGAATGCGTTAAAGGTTTAGGCGTGGTCAGTTTAGACAGCGGCTTACCAGTGATTAACGGCGTACTCACGACGGACAGTATTGAACAGGCGATTGAACGCTCGGGTACAAAAGCAGGCAATAAAGGTGGCGAAGCTGCCCTTACTGCAATTGAAATGGTTAACTTGTTAAAGGCTATTTAACACATGTCGCAAACACTCCAAGCAACTTATGCAGCAAAACGTAAAGCACGTCGCTTTGCTGTACAAGGAATTTATGAATGGCAGATGAGCCACAACCCTGTCCATGAGATTGAAGCACGTACACGTGTGGAAAATGCCATGCACAAAGTGGATCTGGCTTATTATCATGAATTGTTGACTCAAGTGGTTGCCAATCATGAAGCATTGGATGCACTGCTGATTCCGGTCTTAGACCGCGAACTCAATGCCTTAGATGGCGTTGAATTGGCGACACTTCGTCTGGGCGCATATGAACTGAAAGATCATCTTGAAGTTCCTTATCGCGTGGTTTTAGATGAATCGATTGAGCTGGCTAAACACTTTGGCGGCGCAGACAGTCATAAATACATCAATGGTGTGTTAGACCGTTTAGCCAACAGCCTGCGTGCAGCAGAAAAGCAGCAAGCCGAATAATTTTTTCAGTAGATCTGTGGTATGGCTGAATTTTCTATTATCGACACCTATTTTAATCGGCCGCAACATCATGCGGTCGATTTAGGTGTCGGTGATGATTCGGCCGTGCTCACTCCTCCGGCCAACCAACAATTGGTCATCTGTACCGACACCTTAGTGGCCGGTCGACACTTTCCTTTAGATACCGATCCTCATGCCATTGGCTGGAAATCGGTTGCGGTCAATTTATCTGATATTGCCGCGATGGGCGCTAAACCGCACAGTATTTTATTGGCCTTAAGCTTAGCCGATATCGAGCATGACTGGCTAAAAGGCTTTAGTCAGGGTTTATATGCATGCTGCGATCAATTTGGCGTCAGCCTGATTGGTGGCGATACCACACAAAGTCCACATCTGACCATCTCCGTCACGGCACTGGGCTGGATTGAATCCGGTCAAGCTATTACGCGCGCAGGTGCACAAGTCGGTGATTATGTTTGTGTCAGTGGTCAAATGGGCGATGCCGCTTTTGGATTGGCACATTTAGATCATGTGCTGAGAAAACGGCTGGATTATCCGACCCCGCGTTGTCAATTGGGTCAACAACTCAAAGGCTTAGCCTCGAGTATGATTGATGTATCGGATGGTTTGGCACAAGACTTGGGGCATATTTTAAAGGCCTCGGGAGTCGGCGCGCAAATTCAGCTCGACGCCTTGCCTATCAGTGCAGCACTCTTGCAGTTACCTGAACAAAAACAATGGCAATACGCCTTAGCCGGTGGGGACGACTATGAGTTATGCTTTACCATTAGCGCGCAAAATTATCAAAAATTGATACAACAAAAACTAGATATCAACATTACCAAGATTGGACAAATCACCCAACACACTGACTTAACTTTTGTGCAGAATGGCCTAGATCATTTGCTGCACTTTTCTGGATACCAACACTTTGCCGAATAAACCCGCGATTAATTTTAAAGCCATGTCTGGATACGAGCGTTTCATTGTATTTTGTGGCGTGGGCTTTGGCTCTGGATTACTGCCTAAAGCACCCGGAACCTTTGGTTCAGCCTTTGCCTTATTGTTTATTCCAGCGTGGTTGGCCTTGGGTTTTATGAACTCACTTTGGGTCATGCTACTAATGTCTGTCGTGGGTATTTATATTTGCGGGTATAGTGCCAAGGTCATGAACGTCCATGATGATGGCCGCATTGTCTGGGATGAGTTTGCCGGACAATCGATTACTTTTTTACCGCTCTTATATTTAGGTAAAATGAGCCTGTTGTGGGCTTTGGTTGGTTTTGCTTTATTTCGTTTGTTTGATGTATGGAAACCTTGGCCTATTCGCCTGATCGATCGTCAGGTCGGTGGTGGATTTGGCATTATGTTTGACGATATTATCGCGGGCATTTGGGCAGCGCTATGCATCTGCATTTATTTATATTTTGTAATGGCTTAAGCTACAACTTGTAGGATTAGACATGTCTACCAGCGTTATTATTCTTGCTGCCGGTAAAGGCACGCGCATGCGTTCAACTTTACCCAAAGTATTACAACCTCTTGCCGGACGTCCTTTATTAGAGCACGTCATTCATACCGCCAAAAAAATTAATGCCGCACATATTATTACAATTTACGGTCACGGCGGCGCAGCAGTCCAACAAGCATTCAGTCAAGAAAATGTACAGTGGGTTGAACAAGCTGAACAACTGGGTACTGGTCATGCGGTAAAAGTGACTTTACCGGTATTGCCGCATGACGGTGTCTCACTGATTTTATCCGGTGATGTGCCCTGTGTACAACCCAGCACACTACAGCGTTTACTCGATGCAGCGAGCGCAACGGGAATTGGTATTGTGACCTTAACCGTGGAAGATGCCACCGGTTATGGCCGAATTGTGCGTCAAAATGGTCAGATTCAGGCCATCGTTGAACATAAAGATGCCACAGACGAACAGCGTCAGATTCAAGAATTTAATACTGGTATTTACTGTGTTAGCAATGCCAAATTGCATGAATGGCTGCCAAAACTGAGTAATGACAATGCCCAAGGCGAATATTATCTGACTGATATTATTGCCATGGCAATTCGCGACGGTATGACGGTCGCTTCGGTTGAGCCGGAATTGGCCTTTGAAGTGGAAGGGGTAAATGATCGCGTGCAACTGGCCGCGTTAGAACGTGAATTTCAAACGCATCAAGCCAAACAACTGATGCAACAAGGCGTGCATTTAATCGATCCGGCACGCTTTGATTTACGCGGCACGTTAAGCGTTGGCCAAGATGTGAAAATTGATATTAATGTGATTATCGAAGGTGATTGCAGCTTCGGTGATCATGTTGAAATTGGTGCAGGATGTATCATCAAAAACAGCGTGATTGCTGCCGGCACCAAAGTACAGCCCTACAGTATTTTTGATCAAGCTGTGGTCGGTCATAATGTCCAGATTGGTCCCTTTGCGCGTTTGCGTCCCGGTGCACAATTGGCCAATGAGGTGCATATTGGCAATTTTGTTGAAGTGAAAAACTCCAGTTTGGGCATTGGCGCTAAAGCCAACCACTTCACCTATTTGGGTGATGCCGAAATTGGTGCAGGTTCAAACATTGGTGCCGGTACCATTACCTGTAACTATGATGGCGCCAATAAATCTAAAACCATTATTGGCGAGCGCGCTTTTATTGGCTCGAATAGTTCATTGGTTGCGCCCGTGCATATTGGTCATGGTGCCACCATTGGTGCAGGATCGGTCATTACTCATGATGTAGCAGAAAATAGCTTGGCTTTTGAGCGTAGCAAACAAATCGCCAAAGAAAACTATCAACGCCCCCAAAAAATCAATAAATAAGAGGATATCACTATGTGCGGAATTGTTGGCGGCGTAGCTGAGCGCAATATTATTAATATTTTAATTGAAGGCCTAAAACGTCTGGAATATCGTGGCTATGATTCAGCCGGTGTTGCGCTGATTCATCAGGGTCAAGTGTTACGCGAACGTCGCGTCGGTAAAGTGGTCAATTTAGAACAGGCCGTGCAGGAATCGGGTATTGAAGGGACGCTTGGTATTGCACATACGCGCTGGGCCACTCACGGCAAACCGACTGAAAATAATGCGCATCCGCATATCTCGGGTACGGTAGCCGTAGTACATAACGGTATTATCGAAAATTATCAACAACTTAAAGATGAGCTTGAAGCACAAGGTTATGTCTTTACTTCGCAAACCGATACCGAGGTGATTGCACATTTAGTCAATCAAGCCTTACAGTCGACTTCTAGCCTGTTGACGGCTGTACAGCAAATTGCGCCGCGTTTAAAAGGTGCCTACGCTTTAGGAATTGTGCATACCGATCATCCAGATGAATTGATTACCGTACGCGAAGGTTCGCCTTTGGTGATTGGCGTGGGCATTGGTGAGAATTTTATCAGTTCTGATCAGTTGGCTTTGCTGCCGATTACCAACCGTTTTATTTATCTTGAAGAAGGTGATATTGCACGTTTAACCCGCAATAGCATTGAAGTATTTGTCGATGGGGTCTTGGTTGAACGTCCAATGCGCGAGCTTGATGCCACGGTCAGCAATGCTTCAAAAGGTGAATATAAACACTATATGCTCAAAGAAATTTATGAGCAGCCTGAAGCGATCCAGCAAACCATTTCTCAAGCGCTCAATGGCAATAGCTTACGCGATGATTTCTTAAACGCGGCGGTGAGCGACTTTGACCGCATTCAGCAAATCCAAATTATCGCCTGTGGCACCAGTTATCACGCCGGTATGATTGCCAAATATTGGTTTGAGCAGCTGATTGATCTGCCGTGTCAGGTCGAAATTGCCAGTGAATTTCGCTATCGCAGTCCGGTGATTGTCAATCACACCTTGTATGTGTGTATCTCACAATCTGGTGAAACTGCCGATACTTTGGCGGCGCTGCGGGATACGCAAAAACGTGCCTTACAGAAGAATTTAAATATCAGCACACTGACCATTTGTAATGTGGCGACCTCGTCGATGGTGCGTGAAACAGAGCACAGTTTATTGACCTTGGCTGGCCCTGAAATTGGCGTGGCATCGACCAAAGCCTTTACCACACAATTGGCGGCACTGATGCTGTTGGTGTTAAAAATCGGTCAGGTGAAACACACCCTTGCCACAGAAAAAATGACAGCGATCATTGCGGATTTATGGCACACCCCGAAAGTTATTTTAGACACCTTGCAACAAGACACAAGCATCTTGCGCTTATCGGAATTGTTTGTTGAAAAACAACACTGCCTGTTCTTGGGCCGTGGCACACAATTCCCAATTGCACTAGAAGGCGCGTTAAAATTAAAAGAAATTTCTTATATTCATGCTGAAGGCTATGCCGCAGGTGAGCTGAAACATGGCCCATTGGCGTTGGTTGATAACGACATGCCGGTGGTGATTTTAGCCCCACAAGATGACATGCTGGATAAACTAAAATCCAATATGGAAGAAGTACAAGCACGTGGTGGCGAACTGTTTGTGTTTGCCGATGAAAACAGTGGCATTCAAAGTAAAGAGCGCCAACACGTGGTGCATATTCCTAAAATCAGTCCATTACTGGCACCGATCATTTATAGTGTTGCGGTACAATTGCTGTCTTATCATGTGGCTGTGCTGCGCGGTACCGATGTCGATCAACCTCGAAATTTAGCCAAAAGTGTCACGGTGGAATAAGCGCCATCCGGCCAGTGAAAACTGGCCTTTTTTTATATCTAATTTTATAAGGAACCTTGATGACTCAATTGACGTGTTTTAAAGCCTACGATATTCGCGGCAAACTGGGCACAGAACTCAATGAAGAAATTGCTTATAAAGTTGGCCGTGCCTATGGACAGATTTATCAGCCTAAAACGGTTGTGGTTGGTTGTGATATGCGCTTAAGCAGTGAGGGCTTAAAACAGGCCACCATGCGCGGTTTAAATGATGCCGGCGTGAATGTGCTTGATTTGGGCATGACTGGTACTGAAGAGGTTTATTTCGGTGCATTTCATTTAGATGTGCAAGGCGGTATTGAAATTACCGCCAGCCATAATCCGATGGACTATAACGGCATGAAATTGGTGCGGGAAAATGCCCGACCAATTGGGGCTGATTCCGGACTGAAACAGATTCAAGCCTTGGCTGAAAGCGCGCAATTTATCGCCGTTGAAAACAAAGGCCGTACCGAACAATATAATATTCTGCCGGAATTTATTCAGCATTTATTAGGCTATATTGACCCCAGCAAAATTAAACCATTAAAGCTGGTCATGAACGCGGGCAACGGTGCCGCAGGACATGTGATTGATGCTTTAGAGGAAAAATTCCAGCAACTGGGTGTTCCACTGCAACTGATTAAAATCCATCATCAAGCCGATGGTACTTTTCCTCATGGTATTCCCAACCCCATCTTAATTGAAAATCGTGCCAGTACCCGTGATGCGGTGATTGAACATCAAGCCGATTTGGGTATTGCTTGGGATGGTGACTTTGACCGCTGTTTCTTGTTTGATGAAAAAGGGCAGTTCATTGAAGGCTATTATATCGTTGGCTTATTGGCGCAAGCTTTTTTACTGAAACAGGCCGGTGAAAAAATTGTGCATGATCCACGCTTAATTTGGAACACTTTGGCGATTACGGAGCAATATAACGGCATTGCGATCCAGTCTAAATCGGGGCACTCCTTTATTAAAGATAAAATGCGGGAGCATAATGCAGCCTATGGCGGAGAAATGAGTGCGCATCATTATTTTCGTGACTTTGCCTATTGTGACAGCGGCATGATTCCATGGTTACTGGTCATTGCCCTTCTGTCTGAAACGGAGCAATCCTTATCTGCACTGGTCGAAGAGATGATTTATCAGTTTCCGTGTAGCGGAGAAATTAACTTTACCGTGGCCGACAGCCAAGCCACCATTGAAAAATTGCTCAGCCATTATGCCTTACAAAATCCAATCCTTGATCACAGCGATGGCGTCAGTTTAGATTTTGGCAGTTGGCGTTTTAATGTACGGGCCTCAAACACCGAACCCTTGCTGCGTTTAAATATTGAAAGCCGTTTGGATCAAAATCCCAAAGCCATGTCAGAGTATATCGAAGAACTGAGTGCCTTAATTCAGGATTAATCTGACGATATTCATGCTATAAAAATGGGCGCTGTGATAGCGCCCATTTTTTCATGTGCGGTTTATTTTAAATAACCATTTGGATTTTGCTGCTGCCACTGCCAGCTATCTGCCAACATATCCTCTAAACTATATTGCGGCGTCCAACCCAATTCTGTCACAGCACGGGTATTGTCGGCAAATGACGTTGCCACATCCCCTGCACGACGCGCCACACACTCAAAGGCAACCGGCACACCGCTGACCTGTTCAAAGGTATTCTTAACTTGTAAAACCGATGAGCCTTGGCCGGTACCAATATTCCATGCGCGGCTACCCTGCTGTTTTAAACGATTATTGAGCGCACATAAATGTGCATTGGCCAAATCGACCACATGAATATAGTCACGTACACCGGTGCCATCCACAGTGTCATAATCATTGCCAAAAATAGACAATTTCTCACGCCGACCGACCGCCACTTGGGTAATATACGGCATTAAATTATTCGGAATACCTTGCGGATCTTCACCGATTCGACCACTTTTATGTGCGCCTACCGGATTAAAATAACGCAGTAATGCAATCGACCAACGCTCATCGGCAATACACAGCTTTTGTAAGAGTTGCTCAACAATCAGTTTGGTATAGCCATAATTATTGGTCGGCATCCCCGTCGGCATATCTTCATTGAGTGGGGAGATATTGGCTTCATCATAGACCGTGGCAGAGGAGCTAAACACCAAATGGAAGATATTGGCACGCTGCATGGCATTCACCAAGTTGATGGATCCAGCGATGTTGTTATCAAAATAGGTCAGAGGGATCTGCTGACTTTCGCCTACGGCCTTTAAGCCGGCAAAATGAATCACCGCATCAATGGCATGCTGCTGAAACAGTTGATCTAAGGTGTGTCCATCTCGGATATCCCCTTGTATAAAGGTCAACGATTTTTCTGTCAATTCTTGCACACGGTTTAAAGATTCTTCAGAACTATTGGATAAATTGTCCAGCACCACAACCTCGTGGCCGGCATTGAGTAGCTCAATACAGGTGTGCGAGCCAATATAACCGGCACCGCCAGTTACTAAAATATTAGCCATCTATTTTTTCCCGTAACATTTTAATTAAACCTTGGGTGGATGCATCTAAGCCACGTGTATCTGCAAAGTCCGCATTTAAAAGTGGCAGCAGTTGATCGGCAATATTTTTACCCTTTTCCACCCCCCATTGGTCGAACGGATTGATATTCCACAGCACCGATTGGGTAAATACTTTATGTTCATACGTCGCAATCAGCATTCCTAAACTATAGGGATTTAACTCATCTAATAACAGCGTGCTACTGGGCTGATTACCGCTATATTGCTTATACAGCGGTAAGGATGGCAAATCAGCAGCATCTAAAGCTTGATTGCCAAAGGCCAACAGTCTGGACTGTGCCAAACAATTGGCTAAGGCCAAATGATGCTGTTCAATTAAGGCCGCCGCATTTTCTACATAGGTAAACTGATCGGTATTGTAACGCTGGATTGGGGCGATAAAATCACAACTGACGGCATGTGTGCCCTGATGCAACAATTGATAAAACGCATGCTGTGCATTGGGCCCCACCTCGCCCCAGATAATCGGGCAAGTATCGAAAGTAACTTTCTCGCCATTACGCTGAATCGATTTCCCGTTGGATTCCATTTCCAACTGTTGTAAGTAGGCGGCAAAATATTTTAAGCGGCCATCATAGGGCAGTACCGCATGGGTTTGGATATTGAGAAAATTATTATTCCATAGTCCCAACAGCGCCATTAATACTGGTATGTTTTTTTCAAAGGCAGTCTGTTGAAAATGCTGATCCATTTTATGCGCGCCGGCCAGTAGCTGCTTAAAACCTTCGACACCAATACTTAAGGCAATCGGCAAACCGATGCATGACCACAAAGAGTAGCGTCCGCCCACCCAATCCCACAGTAAAAATTGATTGTCTGCGGCAATGCCCCACTCGGTCATTTTATCTGCTTTGGTTGATACCCCAATAAAATGCTGTTTTAAAAATTGGCTTTGCGCACCGAAGGTTTTTTCAAGCCACAAACGTGCCGTTTGCGCATTAGACAAGGTATCAATGGTGGCAAAAGACTTAGAAGAAATAATAAATAACGTGGTTTCAGGGCGTAGTTGATGTAACAAATCCGATAATTGACTGCCATCAATGGTCGATACAAAATGCACATTCAACGGTTTTGCCGTGACCTGCTTAAAATCGGACAGTGCTTGAGTCACCATCAACGGGCCTAAATCTGACCCCCCGACGCCGATATTGACCACATCCTGAATCACTTCACCGCTGCTACCGCGGCATTGTCCGGCATGCATTTTTTCCACCAAAGCAAACATGCGCTCCAGCTGTAGATGCACGGGCATCGCTAATTCACTATGCAGCGGATCATCTTTGGGTAAACGCAGTGCCCAATGCATGGCGGCGCGCTGTTCGGTGTAATTAATACATTGCTGAGAAAACAGCTGCTCAATCCGTTCAGCCAAGTGATACTTTTCTGCAAACTGTATTAGACTGTCTAATACGCTTGAATCAATGCGCTGCTTACTAAAATCTAGAATCATCTGTTCAAAAATCACAGAAAAACGATCAAAGCGCTGTTCATCTTGTGCGAACAGTTCATTTAAATGGCGCTGTGTAAACTGTTGCTTTAAACGATCCAACGTGGCTAAAATCTCGGCATCATGAGTCGCTAAAGGCGTGCTTGGCTGTGGCATTAGCGTCCCACTCCCGTATATGCAAACCCTTGAGCTTTGACATAACTTGGGTTATAAATATTACGGCCATCTAAAATCAGCGGATGCTGCATCTGCTGAAGTAGGCGCTTATAGTCTGGACTCCAATACTGCTTCCACGCAGTGAGTAAACACAGTGCATGGGCATCTTGAGCAGCCTGATACTGATCTGTACAGTAAATTAAATCTGCACGATGACCATATACTTTTTCTATTTCTACAAGTGCTTGCGGATCGTGTAATTGTACGGTCACGCCTTGTGCCCATAAGGCCTCTAACATGGCATGAATCGGTGACTGCTGAATACGTGCGGTATTTTCTTTAAAGGCAGCACCCCAAATGGCCACGGTTTTACCCTTTAAATCACCGCTAAAATAATTCCACAGTTTACGGAATAAAATTTCTTTTTGCTGCTCATTAATCTCCCAAACCTGAGAGAGCAGCTGACTTTTCATCCCAGTATCTGACACGGTATTCGACAGCGTTAAGATATCATGTGAAAAGTTTTCTCCGCCAAACCCTGCACCCGGATATAAATAAGATTCCCCGATACGATTATCTGCAGCCATCCCCTGACGCACATGCTCAATATCAATGCCAAGTTTTTCTGCCACTATGGCTAAATCATTGATATAACTAATGCGTGTGGCCAACATGCCTGAAATACTCAGCTTAGTAAATTCAGCATCTAGTATAGGCATAAATAAATATTGTTGTTCACGCGGAAATAAGGGACCTAATAATTCTTTGATTTTCACTTGGCTAGACTCAAGCCCACAACCGACAATGAGCTGTTTAACCTGAACTAGACTTTGTAAAGCATTACCTTCTTGAATAATATCCGGTAAATATACCCATTCATCTTGATTCAGAATCTTTTCAAATTGCTCTGTACCATACAGGCCTAAAGTTGAGGCATTAATCATTAGCTTTGGATGAATAATAGTGCGTCGCTCAATTTCTTTTAAAATTTCAATCGCTTGTACTTTTTCAGTCGGATTAAAACTAAATAGATAAGCATCTATATCTAAAGGAATCGTATTAAAATCGCAGTACTTTAAAAATCCACTTTGATGCTGCTTATCAAGCAATTGCTTGACTACTTCATCTTGAGTATACGCCTGCTCTGAAGTGGGCTTTTTTAACAGTTCACACCAAAAAACGTAATGACCACATTCTGCCAATAAAGCGGCTAACACACCGGCATAAAGAGTTTGTCCAAATACTGCAACTTTCATATAAATTCCTAGTCTTATAATTCGAGTTCTTTAATTAAGTCTTTAAATGCTTCACCGAGTTTAGGATGGTCTACGCCATAATGTAATACTGCTTTTAGATAGCCAAGTTTGTTGCCACAGTCAAAGGTTTGGCCTTGCATCCGATAGGCTTCAACATTTTCTAGCTGTTGTAATGCTGCAATCGCATCGGTCAGTTGAATTTCACCACCAGCACCTTTTGGCGTTGTTTCTAAGAGTTGCATAATTTTAGCAGGTAAAATATAACGCCCCACCACTGAAAGATTGGATGGCGCGGTACCTAGAGCAGGTTTTTCTACTATACCTTGCATCACGATACTTTCACCTTCATTCGGTAAGTGCTTAACATCAACAATGCCATATTGATCCACCAGATGATCAGGAACTGCTTCGACCATAATCTGTGCAGCTTTTGATGCATCAAAACGTTGAATCATCAGGCTTAAATCATTAATCGCCTCATGATCTTTCACCAACACATCCGGCAATAACACGGCAAAATCATCATCACCAATGATCGCTTTGGCACACAATACTGCATGCCCTAAACCCAATGGTTGTGGCTGACGCACACTAACCACACTGACATGCGGCGGTAAAATCTCAGTGATTTCTTGGAGTAAATCCCATTTTTGTTTTTGTTCTAAGCGTGTTTCAAGCTCAAAATTACGATCAAAATAATTTTCAATTGAGGCTTTTGATGTATGGGTGACCAAGATAATCTGCTCAATACCGGCTGCCACGGCTTCTTTCACCACATATTCAATCGCAGGGCGATCGACGACGGTGACCATTTCTTTGGGAATGGACTTACTGGCCGGTAAAAAACGTGTGCCTAAACCTGCAACAGGCAGAATTGCTTTTTTAATCATCCTTATCACCCGTTATGCATTGACTCTAATTGACTTTAATTTCTTTGCCGCGCTGATAACCATCCACATAATACTCTAATTGTTTTAAGGCCCAATCAATATCCTCATCAATGGCCGTGAGACTGTTCATCTTTTCAAACACTTCAATCAACTGATGTAAAGGATAATGCTTTTCAAACGATCTTAAAATACGACTATGTTGCGTGATTTCGGTATTGTCATGGTCAATCAGTAACTCTTCATAGAGTTTTTCACCAGGGCGTAAACCCGAATATTCAATGCCAATATCGCCAATCTCTGAATCGGCAGCGCGGTATTTTAAACCACTTAAGGAAATCATTTGGCGGGCTAAATCTTGAATACGCACTGGGTCGCCCATATCGAGTAAAAACACATCACCGCCCTGCCCCAAGGCACCGGCTTGAATCACCAATTGTGACGCCTCTGGAATAGTCATAAAGTAACGTGTGACATCCGGATGGGTGACGGTAATTGGGCCGCCTTTGGCAATTTGTTGTTTAAACAATGGCACCACTGAGCCAGATGAACCCAACACATTGCCAAAACGGACAATACTGACTTGGGTCTGGCTTTGCGCTTCGGCCATGGCCTGACAATACAGCTCCGCCATACGCTTTGAAGCCCCCATCACATTGGTCGGGCGCACAGCTTTATCGGTTGAAATCAAGACAAAGGTTTCTACGCCTTTTTTGACTGCGGCATTTAAGCTAAACGCGGTCCCAATGGCATTGTTTTTTAGTCCGGCCAATGGGTTACATTCCACCAGTGGTACGTGTTTATACGCGGCGGCATGATAAACGGTTTGTACCGCGTATTGCTCTAATATGCGCTCTAACTTGGCCTGATCCAACACGGTGCCTAAAATAGGAATAATCTCAATCTGACTTTTTAAATTCAGTTCTTTATCGATACTGTACAGCGCAAATTCAGTCAGCTCATAAATAATCAGTTTGGTGGGTTTATTTTTAATAATTTGTCGGCACAGTTCTGAACCAATCGAACCACCTGCACCGGTGACCATCACCACTTTATCTTGAATATTTTTAGCCAACAGTTCTTGAATCGGTGGCACCGGATCGCGGCCCAATAAATCAATAATATCGACTTCTTGAATATCTGAAATACGAATTTCACCATCGACCAATTTGGTCAATCCCGGAATTTCGGTAATTTTTAAATGTGCAGGTTCTAACAGCTGAATAATTTCACTTTTACGTGGGCGACTGACCGAAGGCAAGGCAATTAAAATTTCATCGACTTTGCGTTTGGCCATAACTTTTAATGCCGTTTTAGCATCATAGACCTGCAGTCCACCCAAAATTTGACCGGACAATGACGTCGCATCATCAATAAAAAACAGCGGTAAGTGTTCGTCTGAACGAGACAATGCCGCCGCCACTTGCTGGCCGGCATAACCCGCACCATAAATAGCGACACGTTTTTTATGAATATCCGCATGTAAGTAAGAGTGCACCAAAAAGCGGATAAAGCCACGGCTAAACCACACCCAAGCAAACATAAAAAAGCCAAACATCAAGGGAATAGAGGTCGGAATAAACGCATAACTGAAGTATGCCAAGGCATACAGCCCCACCACGCTCAGCAAGGTGGCCAGTCCCAACTTCACCATAAAGACTTCATTATAGGTACGAACAATAAAACGATAAACGCCACAGAGCAATAAGGAAAGTACCGCAATGCCACTGACCCAGAGTGAACCAAAGGCGATGTTGGGTACCACGTCTGCGCCTAAATCAAATTGACGTAAGGCATAACACAGCCAAATCAGTACAGGAAAAATACAAAAGTCAAGAAGAATGAGAAAGACTAATTTTGACCATCGAGGAGATTCGACCAATTGAATAATTGTTGATTTCACACAAACCTTCTTGCTTCTATGCATGGATACTGAGATTTTATACACTACAAATTAATAGCATGAGTACGATATTCATTTCAATTTAATGAGCAATGATACTGCCCACCTCTAAAAAAGAATATTCAGTGATGTCTTTGCCGCCAACAACTTTAACCCCGACACTTAGATGCGCATACTTTTCAACAGATACATCATGATCTATTAATGTACCTATATTAAGAATGACACCATCAGCAATATTGGTATTTGTACCCACAACACAGCCTGCCATAATCGCAACACCCTGCCCGATACGTGCAGTAGGACTAATAATTGCATGTGGATGAATAATACTGGCTTGAGCAATATTTAATGCGGCTAAACGGCTATGCCACTGTTCGCGTCGTTGATTATTACCCACCGCAGCTATAGCAAAAAGATTGTCAATCTCTAATGTATCTAGGCCTTGAATATCACAAATAATCTTATATTCAGCGACACTGGTATGAATCGGCCAACTATCATCTGCAAAAATAATATCTGACCATTTACCTGATAGCTTAGCGCTTTCGGCAACGGAGCGTCCATGCCCTCCCGCACCTAAAATTAACAATATCGGTTTAAGCATCTGGATGACCTGCTTTAAATTTAATCGCTAAAATAATTAAAGGTAGATAGGCAATTAAAATTCCCAATTCTGGATAAGCGTAATTTTGCGTTGCCACAAAATAGGCGGTTGGCAACAGCCAAAAAATATTGATCGCTGCGACAGCTAGGGTTACGGGCGTATGGCTATTGAAGTGACGTGATAAAATTTGATAGGTATGACTACGATGCGCATCGTACATTTTATGCCCTGTGACGACTCGACGGATTAAGGTAAAAGTGGCATCTACAATAAAAACCCCTAAACAAATGAGCCAAGCACAAAATAAAGCAATATCGACTTTTAATGCGATCAGTGCAAAAATTCCCAGAATAAGTCCTAGAAAGCCACTACAGGCATCTCCCATAAATATTTTAGCTTTCGGGAAATTCCACAATAAAAATCCAAATGCACAAGCTGCCAATAAAATCAGTGATTTTTCATCAACAATATGATTTAGCACCAAATAGATTATTGCCATACTGATAGTTGATGTAATAACTTCTGTACTGGCAATGCCATTAATACCATCCATAAAGTTATATAAATTAAGCAACCAAACTAAAAATAGGACTGCAATAATATTGGCAAAAAAGCCCAGCTGTATACCGTTTAGAATTGCGACTTCAGCAAAGCCACCCAAACTGATGACAACACCGATTGCAACCATGAAATGGATGGCTAAACGCAGCATAGAGTTAATATGGCCGTGATCATCCAAAAAGCCCAATAAGGCAATAATAAAACCTGCGGCTATAACAGTCACACCTATATGCACAGATATATCATTTGAATAGATGAGTAATCCAAGCGCCAAAAGATAACTGATGACTACAGCAACGCCACCACCACGTGGGGTAGGAATACTATGGGAACTACGTTCATTGGGGTTATCTATGATGTTTTTCTTTAAGGCATAAGTTCGCATGAAATAAGTCAAAGCAAACGCAAGTATAAAGAAAATAAAGATGAATAGAATGGACATATCTATGACTAATCTCAATTTTTATGAGTTGTGTTAAACATTTTTTCTAGACTTGCATCAACGCTATAAGGTGCTGTCCAATCTAAAAGTTTAGTATTTTTTGATGTATCTACCACCAACTCTGAACATAAACGTGACGCGACTGCTTTTTTCCCTACTAAACTTGCTAGCAGGCTAATCAGACTTTTAGGCACAGGTATCATCAGTAATTTGTTATTTTGATAGTAGGCTAACTTTTCAAATAATTGTTTGACTGAAATATCTTCTTGGTCACTAGAGAGAAATACTTCACCATTAGCATTCGGATGTCTCATACAAGTATGAATAAAATCAGCTAAGTTATAAACACTCACCATACTACGTTTATTGCCTAGGCAGCCTATTGGCAAAGGCAGTTTTTTACTAGCTAATGCCGCCATACTTTTAAAATTGGCTTTAACATTTGGTCCGTAAATAAGAACAGGACGAATAATGACAACTTCTAGTCCGGTTTGTTCAGAGAGTTTAAGCAAAGCCTGTTCAGCCTCGTATTTAGATAATCCATAAGGATCATTCGATTTAAATAAATCATCAGGCTTAAATGGAGTTTCTCGTGTTTCTTCGCCATTCACTTTTATACTACTCAAATAAATGAAACGCTTTACACCACTTTCTACCGCCTTTTGTGCAAGGTTTAAAGTACCTTGTACGTTAGTTTGACGATATGCGGTTAAAGGCGATTCAGCGGTTTCATTCATAATATGCGCACGACCTGCACAGTGAATGATAACTTCAACTTGGTAAAGGTTGACATTGTCCAAGTTATCATTTAAGTCAAAATTGATATTGCTTATATTAGGAAGAGCAAATGTTTGAGCTTTACGTGTTTGTGCCAAAATTGAATAGTTTTTTTCAGCCAGAAACTGACATAAATATTGACCTAAGAATCCGTTACTGCCTGTGATTAGTATTTTCACGTTAATTCTACCATTAGTTAAGTTTTCTAATAATTTCTAAGATATTTTGCATAGCAACAGGTTCAGCATAATATTTTTTTAGAACTTCGCGTGGTGAATTAAATCCATAAACATTATTTTTTTGAACAATTTCATCTAACTTATTGGTTAAAGCATGAATATTATTTGGCTGAACAACCCAACCAATATTATGAGTTTTCAGCATATGCGAAACTTCAGACTCATATTCCATGATTGCTAAAATAGGTTTGTTAGCAGCCATTGAGAAGTACGATTTACTCGGCACACCTAAGCCGAGCATTCCCTCTGCTAATGTAACCAATGCAACATCACATGCATTTAAGCCAATCGATTTTTGGGACTGATCTAAAGCACCATAATAAAAAACATTATCTAGATTCAAGCTTTTAATTTGTATTTTAAGTTTTTCAACATATGCGCCATCACCTATGAAGATAAATTTTGCAAGATGCGAATACTCCATGTTCTTAATAGCATCTAAAATAACATCCACACCTTGAACACGTCCGATATTACCAAAAAACTGAAATATTGTAGTATGCATGTCTAACCAATTAAGCTCTTTCAGAATAGAGTTGTCATTTTTTGGTTCTACATTAATGTCGGAGTAATCAATCCAATTTTGAATAACACTAATATTGTTCTTGTGAGTTTTGGAATGAACCAACTTTTCCATATCCTTACCAATAACAATAACTTCATCTGCACTGGTATAAATAACATCAAAAAACCTTTTAAGAATTTTATAAACCATACTTCCTTGCTTTAAAACCTTTGCAGCAACTAAGTTCTCTGGAAAGACATCATGTACTAATAAAATCCATTTAAACTTTAAAAATTTCTTGGTAAAAAATAAAACTATAAGTAAAAAAATTGGTGTAGTACCAGTAAAAACTATACTTTTTTTTTCTACATTTTTCATGATGGAAACGAAAAAATAGAATGAAATCATAAACTCATAAATCAATCTTTTCAGCAAACTGGTTTTATTTGGGCTTATAGCCTTAATGTAATGGGCATTACTATAACAAGGACTATTTTTATCCTCTTTAGCAATTAAGACCAGATCTATATCGCTCTGCATATTTAAAAAATTATATACTTTGCCAAGTAAGTATCCTGTCGTATTCTGACTCTCATGATAATATTCTGTGACTAAATAGACCTTGTTGTTCATAGCTCACCCTTAACTCAGTACTTCTTCCAAACTACTCGGTTAACATAGTCGGTATAACTTAAAATAATACGCGCCATCTTTTCACTGACATTTGGCATACTATAATCAGCGACCAAACGTAATAAACGTTCTTCACCACGCGGCTGTGAGTCTAAAATCTCTAAGCCTTGTAAAGTCCGCTCAGCAGTTAAGCCCACCATCATCACCGCAGCTTCTTCCATCCCTTCTGGACGCTCATGTGCTTGACGTAAATTTAATGCAGGAAAGTTTAAAATTGAAGATTCTTCGTTAATTGTGCCACTATCAGATAAAGCTGCTTTTGCAGAGAGTTGCAATTTATTATAATCACTAAATCCAAGTGGTTTTAATAGCTGAATTAAAGGATGAAACTTAATATTTAGCTGTTCAATACGGTTGCGCGTACGTGGATGTGTGGAAACAATAACCGGAAACTGATATTTTTCTGCCACCGCATTCAGCATTTCAATCAAATCTAAAAAGTTTTGATCTGAGTTAATATTTTCTTCACGATGTGCACTGACAATAAAGTACTCATGTTCTTTTAAGCCTAAACGTGCTAATACATCAGACGCTTCGATCTTTGCTTTATAGTAATTTAATACCTCAAACATGGGACTACCGGTCTTAATGACCAAATCAGCGGGTAAGCCTTCTGCTAGCAAGTAGTCACGTGCAATGGTGCTATAAGTTAAGTTCAGGTCTGCGGTATGGTCCACAATACGACGGTTAATTTCTTCCGGCACACGCATATCAAAACAGCGATTTCCTGCTTCCATATGAAAGGTTGGAATTTTACGACGCTTGGCTGGGATAACGGCCATGCAGCTGTTGGTATCGCCAAGTACTAGCAATGCTTCTGGCTGCACTTCCTCTAAAACCTTATCAACACCAATGATGACATTGCCAATGGTTTCCGCACCTGTGGTGCCAGCGGCATTTAAAAAATGATCCGGCTTACGAATACCCAAGTCAGTAAAGAAAATTTCATTGAGTTCATAGTCATAGTTTTGACCGGTATGCATAATCACATGATCAAAATAGGTATCACATGCTGCCATCACGCGAGATAAACGAATAATTTCTGGACGTGTACCGACTACCGTCATTAATTTTAATTTTTTCACAATTTTTACTCTTAATTTGTTAAAGGCATCGCATAGGTATCAGGTTTTTCACGGTCAAAAATTTCATTGGCCCACAACATCACCACCATTTCATTCGTACCAATGTTGGTAATATCATGCGTCCAACCGGGTACTGTTTCCACAATTCTTGGCTCATCGCCGCAAGTTTCTAACTGATAAAACTCACCTGTGATGATGTGTTTGAACTTAAACAGTGCCTTACCTTTAATGACTAAAAACTTTTCAGTTTTACTGTGGTGATAATGTCCACCACGAGTAATACCAGCATGTGCGGTAAAATAAGAAAATTGACCCGCATTAGGCGTTTTAAGCATTTCGACAAACACACCGCGCTCATCACCATATTTCGGCACGCTATAATCAAATTGTGCCGGCTTCAAAAAGCTTAAATAAGTGGAATATAAAGCACGTATTAACCCTGTGCCCACTGGCGCAGTGATTAAACTGTCACGTGATTTTTTGAACTCATTTAAAGTATTGGCTAAATCGCCAACGCTAATTTGATATTCAGGTTCAATCATAAATTGTTGCTGTGGTATAAAGCTGCCTTGTAGCATATTCCAAAACGTTTCAACCACATCATCGATATAGACCAAGCGGATCATCGCACTTGGATCATTGATCTGAATAGGTAAGTCATTAGCGACGTTATAACAAAAGGTTGCCACCGCAGAATTATAGTTTGGGCGCGACCACTTACCAAACACGTTGGCTAAGCGGCAGATATACACTGGATTAGCTTGAGCTTGATTTAACTCAAGTAAGGCTTGCTCACCGCCCAATTTACTTTGTCCGTAGACGTTATCACGCTCGGCCTGAATAGAGGACGATAAAATAATTGGCGTGGTTTTTTTGGTAGACTTTAAAATATCAGCGATATGCTGAGTTAAGGTCGTATTACCGTCTATAAATTCTTGATCATTTAAGGGACGGTTTACCCCCGCCAAATGCACAATCCAATCTGCATTAATAACCGCTTGCTCTAAATCTTGTGGAGTGGATTCTTTGTTGTAAGGCAGAACATTAACATCTGCTTTTTCAGCTAAAAATTGAATTAAATTTTTAGCAATAAAGCCATTTGAACCTGTAACTAAAACATTCATGCTTATGCCTCTGGGTCTATATATTGACCTTGGGTTAAGGCACGCACAAAATTAAGTTTAAGCAATAGTTTCTTCATACCTTCAATATCTAAGCGCGTTGTATTATGCGAGTTATAATCTTCAAATTGTGTGATTTCTAAATCACCTTCCTCAACGTACTTTTCATAATTCAAATCACGCTGATCGGCGGGCACTTGAAAATATTCGCCATGGTCAATGGCAACCACTACTTCTTCACGACTGAGCAAGGCTTCATAGGCTTTTTCACCATGACGCGTTCCCATAATAGAAATTGGATGCTCAGGTAACTGAATCAGTTCTTTTAAGGCTTGAGCAAGTACTTCAATGGTAGCAGCAGGTGCCTTTTGTACAAAAATATCGCCATTTTGACCATGTTCAAATGCATACAGCACTAAATCTACTGCATCCTCCAGTGTCATCATAAAACGAGTCATATTGGGATCTGTAATGGTCAAGGGTTTTCCTTGACGAATTTGATCGACAAATAAAGGGATCACTGAACCGCGTGATGCCATCACGTTACCATAACGTGTACAGCTAATAACGGTATCCAAACCTTCTAAATTCCTAGATTTGGCAACAATGACTTTTTCCATCATCGCTTTAGAGATGCCCATTGCATTAATCGGATACACGGCTTTATCTGTACTTAAACATACAATACGTTTTACTCGATTTTGAATAGCCGCTTCCAACATATTTTCTGTACCCAAAACATTTGTCTTTACGGCTTCCATAGGATGAAATTCACAAGACGGTACTTGTTTGAGTGCAGCCGCATGATAAATATAATCAACACCACGGGTAGCATTTAATATACTGTTATAATCGCGTACATCGCCAATATAGAATTTAAGCTTGGATGATTGATACTTCTTACGCATATCATCTTGTTTCTTTTCATCACGGCTAAAAATACGGATTTCAGCAATATCAGTATTTAAAAAGCGCTTTAGCACTGCGTTACCAAATGAGCCAGTGCCACCTGTAATTAGTAGAATTTTTCCGTTAAAATGCATTTGCTCAACCTTTCACTTGTTGTTGAATAATTTCTAAATATTTTTCAGCTCGACTCTTAGCTGAAGAAAAATTTAGTGCGTGATTTCTAGCTCTATCTAACTTTTCTGTGTTATTAAAATTGGTTTTAAAATAGTTAGCTATCTTAAGTGCAATATCATTGGCATCTAATGGATCAAAATACACTGCATATTCAGCACAAACATCACGTACAAAACCACGATCAGAAGCAAATAACGGCTTAGCCATAACCATCGCCTCTAAGGGTGTTGCTGAAAAACACTCTAATAAACTAGGAAATACCACGCCGTCTATTTGTTGATAAAACGACGGACATTGGTCTGGTGATAGCGAACCTACAGTTGATACATACTTCTTAAAAAACTCATCTCGAGCTGACCACTCAAGCTCATTAAGCGTGGTATAAAAGTGCACTTTAAGATTGTGCTTACTTTCTAAAATCTGACCGACTGCAGGCAAAATACCAATATTTTTATGCGGGTAATCTCGGGTCACAATCCCTAAAGATATTTTTTCATTGCCTTTTTCTATACAGATAGTCTTCCATTTACTTTCATCAAGGTATAAAGATGAGACAGTATTATATACAATGCTTACTTTTTCAGCATCAACACCTTTGCTTTGAATCAACCCCTTTTTAACGTGCTCAAGTTCAACAACGTAATGATCTGCCCGTAAGAAAAAAAGCCATTGAATAAGAAACTTAAGACGCAATACATTTTTACTAAAAAAAGACATTTTTTCAGATATAGGGTTGTTAAAATTTAATATCCACAGCTGCGCAAAACCGACAATTTCTTTTTTAGCTTTTACTCTTAAATAGTTTGGGCCAAAAATTGTAAAAACCAATTCATATTCTTTAATTCTATTATTTAATTTGGAGTACAAACCCTCAAGACCAAATGTATCTATAACTTCATAACGACCAAAAACGGCTGTATTAGCACCCATTTGAGCTAGCCCTGCATAAATTTCGCTTGAAACAATCACATGCAGCAAGGGTAAATCACTAGAATTTAATCTAGAAGCTTCATACAGAAATGAAATACCAGCTTGTAAACCACCACCCGAGTGCAAGTTAGATCCGTTTATTATTACTTTCAAGATAGCCACCAGCTTTAGATAAATTAGAAAATCTCTTAATCAGATAAAGCCCTATAACTATAGAAACAAGATCTTGTAAGTTTTGTGGTAGATAACCTCTTGTTAAAGAGTTTATAAACCAAGCAAGTAGAACAAAGTAAACATAATGATCATAAAGACTATTTGAATTAATCATTTTTTTAAAAAGCTTAGCAAATAAAAATGCAAATAAAAATGCAAATAAAATAACTCCATAGTAACCAGCAGTATGATAATACTCTACAAAACCTAGAACTGCAGCGCCCGATTCATTATTTATCTGACCTGTCAATATAGAAATATTATCAAAGATAGGGGAATATTCCTTATCTGGATATAATTCATTAGGTATGAAATAATTTAACACATACCAAATCTGCTTAAAATAAGCAAAATTATCGGTATCATCTAGCCATTGAATTAGTGCGCCTGACGTTAGTACTGTGGATGTATCATTAAATATACCTTGAATAATTATATTTAAAAAACCCATTCCATCTAACCTACTAAGATCTAGGCCATCCGAATATCTACGTGATATACCAACAACGGCAACAATTAAAACAGAAACTAAAGTTACGGCTGAGTATACGAGCATCTTAAAAAACGATGTTTTTTTTAATATAAAAAGAGAAATAATAATAGGTAAAAACAAAAATAATAATCTATAGCGAAAACCTAGATAAACAACCAGCAAAGTATAGATTAATAATAAAAAATGAGAGTAGCGCATTTTAGAAATAAAAGCATAGGAAATTACTGTAATGCCAGCATTAAAAAAAAGACCTAAAAAATTATGTACTAAAGGAATTTTAAATTTATTAATTAGTAATAATGAGTAGAGAACCATTAGGAATATAAAAAGGAAAACTAAAGATGACCTTAGCCGGTAATCCTTGTAATAGTTAAAAGTATTACGTTGTTTAATAGAATAAAAAATTATTAAAAAAAATCCTAAAAAAAATCCTAAAAAAACAGATGTAACCCCATAAAGTCTATCTAAACCATATGATAAATTTACACCTAAAAAATAATAATCGCCTTGCCAAAATAAATTAAACCCTACTATCATGTAAATAATAACAAATATCGAAACAAAAGCAATCGGATTTATGAATAAGTATTTAAACCTTCCTTTCGGAGTTTTAAAAAAAATAAAACTCAATATTAACACTACTATTGAAACAAAAAAGGTAATACCCAAGTTACACCACCAAAGTATTCATTTATTAATTTTTGATAATGGCCCGTGAGAATAACCTAATACCTCTCTGCCATTAATCAACTGTGAAGATATATTTATAAAACGTTGGGCAACTATGCTCGGCTGCCAGTCTTCTACAAATGTAGACTTAGCATGCATACCTAGATCTTTCCTTAAATCGTTCATACTAATAAACCAATCTAAACACTCATAAAGAGAGTGCTCTGATCCAGACTTAAACAACATCCCATTCACACCATGTTCAATCATTGCAGCCCCTGCACCAGTCTTATCTGATACAACAACAGCACAACCGACTGACATTGCTTCATTAATAACAGCCCCCCACCCTTCATATGCATTACTTGGCAATACATATATATCATGTTCGGCCATTAGTGCTGGCACTTCAGAAGCTGGGATAAAATCTTGAATTGTACAAAACTCTTCACCCAACAACTTATCTGCAAGCTTTTGTAATCGCTCTCGCTCTGGTCCTTCACCAACTAGTAAAAGCTTAAATTTCTTACCTTCATTTTTTAGCCGAGATAATGCTTTAATCAACAAATCAACATTTTTCAATTTCAGCATACGTCCAACCCAAAGAATACTAACACTCTGAGAGTCGGTCACGTCTGAAACATTACGTGTTACACTCGGCATCTCAGTAAAATATCCCCAATGCCACACACGTCCTGACATAGGTACAAGCATGGCTAAATCTTTTGCTGCAAATGGCCCTGTAGGTAAGTAGTGAAAATACGGGCTTTTACTCAAACGTCTAAAGTTTAAAAACATTTTTAAGTATCTAGGATGGTATAATCGAAGCATACCTACAGGCGGCTTCCACCAACGTTCAGACATATAAAAACATAGCTTTTTATTATCAATACGCTCTTGCATTCTACTAATTAAGCGCTCACCACAGAGAATAACATCAGCTTCATCCCAGAATTTGTCATATTTCTCTTGATCAGCTGCAGATTCATTAGGATGGATAATCCATTTTTCAGGATATTCACTTTGCCATCCATTGTTCAATCTATCTTGATCAATTTTTTCTGTAGCAGCAAATAAAAAGTTTTCTTCACCAACCAATTTGCATAGCTCTCGAGCTAAGGGTAACTGATGGTGACTGACTATATTGGTAACTTGAAGTATTTTCATGAAATTAGCTCCAAGATTCATTTGTCAAAAGAATATTTTTATTTGATAGATAATTCTTAATATAATTAAATTTATTTCTAGCCTCACTAAAGACATTCACATTATGCGCAGGACAATCCTCTACTATAGACTTTGATCTCCCTACACCAAAATCACACCCGATTAAAGAAACTTGCAAGGGTCTATATTTAGCGACAAATAAAATCGCGCTAAGAGCTGATGTTGATTCTACAACAGGAAAAAAACAAACTTGTTGCTTCTGTGAAAACCAAATATCTAACCCTTTTATATCAGGCTGTTTTGGCCAAAAAACTGCTGTGACTGGAAAGTTAAAATCAAAGAAACTCTTACTGACCCTATGAATTTTATAACTTGCTTCGCTAGCTACTAACCAAGAAAAACCTTTTTTAATGTTACCTTTCAAGAAAAATACTTGCTGAAAAAAAATTGGAGCAAGTATTGATTTAACCTTACCTATGGTCTCAATTTTTTTAAAATAAGGTTTATCAGCTATACCTTTAACCACATCCACATCAGTAGAGAAAAAATACTCATCCTTTACTTTACCCGAACATTTAATAGCATGATTAATATATACAATAGTATCAAAATTTAAAAAATATTCATCACTAACATTATCTAGGCTTGGTCCTGTTCCAACGATTAAAACTTTCTTTGCGCTGAAAGACTCTCTCCATTCAAGATAATCTTTTTTCTCACTAATAGATTTTAATTTTAAATAACCTAAAAAGCTCATAAAAGGCACTATTAAGGCCCAATATATTTTACGCAACATTGACATAAGCACCTAAATACCTTATAAAAATCAAAAATACCCATTAAGACCAGTAAAATCAAGACTCGCCCTTATTAATCCTTTCTCGCTCTTCTTTGAAAACAACATTACCTATTTCATTTGTTTTCTCAATTAAGTACTGCAAATAAACTATTGATTTTTTATGTGTATTTTCTGAAGTTAGCTCAATAAAAAGCTTATCAATAACCTCAATTAACACTTCAGCTCATAAGGATTTAAACGATACTTTATACGCTGCACTGTTAATAAAATATCTTTAAGCTCCTAATAATTTTTCAATACTATCAACACTTATCAAGCAGTATTGATTACACCACTCTTCCCACCCCTCAACCTCAGTCCACCCAGTCAAGAACACAAAATCCAATCCGGCACCATTAGAAGCCTGGTAATCATATTTGCTGTCACCAAGAAACAATGCAGGCTGCTGAATATTGCCGTTATTTATTTCGCGCTCAAGGATTTCATCTTTAGTGTCTGGACTACCAAAAATGCCGCCATCAAAGTATTCAGCTAAACCACGCTCAGCAAATACATAACGCAATTCAGCTTGGTCGCCACCTGAAACTATCAGCCAGTTCGTGTTATGGGTGTTTTTGCGCAACTCGTGAATGCCTTCTGCGATATCGCAGGTTAGCAATCCTTTTAGTACGTAACGTGCATAAGCATCGAGCAACTCTTCACGCGTTGAGCCGGAGACTCCTGCTGCATACTGGGGGACTAGAGTATTTAAAAAGTATGCAAACTTTTTATAACGCGACACACCGCCATTAGCGACATGATATTCAACCAATGCTTGCGCCGCTTGCTCACCATACGATAATGCTGCTTGATAAAAAGCATCGGTTTTAACTTTGTTGGAGTTTAAAACAACGCCGTCACAGTCAAAAACTAGAGTTTTATATTTTTCAAGGCTGTAACTCATAATTTAACAAGTCCTTTTTCAGCCATACACTCTGCGACAATAAAATCTTCAGGCCAATCTATATCATGACTAATAAGTTTATTTAGATTATACAAATAAGGCTGATCACCTATGCGATCATTTTTTGTTTTATATACTTTCGTAGATGCTAAGAAAACCCCACTATTTACTTCTGATATAGGCTGTAAGGTCTGTGTTCTAGGCCACTTCTCTATGCTTCTATCGTAATTTAACGGCTTTTTATCTTGCCACAGAAAAGCATATAGCTCTGTTACACTCATTAACGAATCAAAACCTTCTGTTTTTTTCTCTAAGTAACAACGAATCATTTCATCGTAATGCTTAGCAGTTATAAAAGGTGAAGTGACATGCGTCCATAAAATATCACCACTTGGAATTAATTCTAAAGCATGAGCTACCAACTGATCTGTACTTGTTTCACTAGATGAAAGGTCTTCGGATCGTTTATGAATACTTAATTTTTTTAAACTAAGTGATTGTGCATAATTTAAAATATGCAGATCATTCGTTGACAATACAATCTCATCAATTTCCTTTGACTCATGAAGCTGCTTTAGCTTAATTTCTATCAATCCAAAATCGTAACCCGCGAAAGGTTTAATATTTTTATGAGGTACTCTTTCACTACCTGCTCTACAAGGTAAAAAGGCGGTAACTTTATTTTTCATTCAACTTCCCCGTAGACACTTTGTTTAAAGACATCATACCGAGTTGGTAGAATTGCTAGTAATGGTGTCGTATTAGCTGTTTGGGTATAGCTTTTAACAACTTTATTCATTTCAAAATTACGCGGATCTTCACCTTCATAACCATCAAAACCAGCTAGCAACAAGCGTTTAGCTTTTCCGCTACTTGCAAGCGCAAAAGCATAAGCCATCACTAACGAGGTCGGTGTCGTACAATAGGTCTCGTTAAACTCGAAAGTATCTGCTTGTACGTTTAAGCCAAAATCAAAAATTTCTTTACTAGCCAATGCATGTTGCACATCTTCGGGCAACATTGAGTAGGGTGTAATCAAGGGCTGTGGCAATTTAGTATGCGCTTCGCAATCAGCTAATAAGCGCACAGGATGACAAGCCACACGCACATCAATCAACTCTGGTGCAATAGCACTTTGCGTATTCAATGCCAACACCAAAGGTTTAGCTTGGCGTATATAACTTTCTAACGCTGAACGGTGCTGTTCAACGCCCGGCCCTGTACCCAAAAGCAACACATCTCGCCCAGCAAAAAGAGCTTGAGGAGACCATTGCCCTTGAGGCTCACCACGATAAAAGTGACGTGCGGTATCTAAGGTATTCAAACTGAATTTCTTACCACCTTCGATACGTAAATGCTCAATGACAGCCAGCACATCTTCTTCGCTATAACGCGAGTCATTAAGCATTTCTTGAATATAGGTTGGGTGAATACCGTACTTACCGGCAAGATAATAATAAGGGTTAGTACCCCAGCCGTAGGCTTCTTTCATCGGGCGAAAGTGCTTACGAATAAGCCCCATCAGTGGAACCAAATTAACTTTTTGCTGACGAGATTCAGCTATCTCTATTGCCAACTCTTCAGTTAATGCATTACCAGGACCGCGCCCCATACCTGTAACAGTTGCATCAACCCAAGTGACGCCTTCGTTTAAAGCTCGTAATGTATTAGAGAGCGCAAGACCTAAATTATTATGCGTATGAATCCCTAATGCACCCTGCCACTCACTACGCAACCAACCCACAATTTTCGCGGCCTGATCTGGACTCATGCTGCCCATGCTATCAGCAAAATACAGCGCATCTAAAGGATAGCTATTAGCTAGCCGAGCCAGCGCTTTCACTTCTTGCTCTGGACAATCAGCGATCTGCATCAAATTAAAACCAACTTGATAACCGCGTTCTTTCAACCAAGTCACAGCAGGTAAAGCCTGCTCAAACTCATGCAAATGACTAGCAATACGGACTAAATCAACAGGTGATTCGGCGGCCGATACTGGAAATAATTGAGCGAGTACCTCTTCTTGCGCTATATCGCCTACCAACTCATTGGCGTTTAACATGACACCAATGGTTAGGTTTTCAGGCAAAGGTAAGCTGCGCAAGAAATCATCAGAAGTAAATGCGCAAGCACCTTTAAAACCTTTGTTATTAAGAGAACGAAAACCTAACTCAACAGCATTTATACCGGCTGCTTGCATAGCGATGAGATAGTCGTTTATCAATTCAGATGAAAAGTCCCATGCATTGTAGTAACCACCGTCACGGAAAGTACAGTCCAGAAAAATCAAATTATTCATATTAAGCATGTTCCGCCATTTTTTTAAATTTTAGGTTACTGTCTATAAGTTGCTGGTAAGTACCTTGATCAACAACTTTGCCTTGCTCCATAAGATAAATAATATCGCAGTTTTTCACCGTTTTTAATCGGTGTGCAATCATTACAATCGTTTTTTGACCACTCATTTCTTGGATAGCATCCATAATCACTTTTTCAGTGATACCATCCAATGCGCTTGTAGCCTCATCAAACACCAACACATTCGCTTGATTATATAACGCTCTAGCAATACCAATTCGTTGGCGCTGGCCACCAGACAGCTGAACACCACGTTCACCAACCTTGGTGTCTAAACCTTTAGGTAAGCTATTAACGAGTAAATCAAGATGAGCAAGCTTAATAGCTTGATTTAATTTATCTAAATCAATATCTTTATTATTTAAACCAAACGCTATATTTTGAGCAATAGTGCCTTCGCTTAAAAAAATACTTTGCGGTACAAAGCCTATGTGCTTTTGCCAAGCTTGCTTGTTGCTATGGTCAATGATTATATCGTCCAACATAAGTTGACCCA
Source organism: Acinetobacter harbinensis (assembly GCF_000816495.1). GTDB lineage: Bacteria > Pseudomonadota > Gammaproteobacteria > Pseudomonadales > Moraxellaceae > Acinetobacter > Acinetobacter harbinensis. The sequence continues at coordinate 487,017 of NZ_JXBK01000001.1, read as the reverse complement.
TAGTTGGCTCAATTAAACCAAGCAGTAAGTCTATTGCTGTCGATTTACCTGAGCCTGATTCGCCTACAAAGCCAACAGTAGCTTTAATAGGTATTGCAATGTTTATGCCATTGAGCGCTGGATCTTTTTTATTAGGATACGTAAAACTTACATTATTAAATCGAATGTGACTGATTGCTGTTAAATCATTAGTAGCTGAAATAGGAGTTTTTTCGCTCTCTTCGGCTTTAGACGCCAGTAAATCTATTTTGATCGCATCGAAGGCAGCCGTGTTACCTTTAATTGAAGTAATACTAGCGTATATCTGCTGTAGCGCTGGTAAAAGTTTAAATCCTGCCAATGCATACACGGCCAATACAGGGAGAACTTGGCTCAATGCACCGTTATGCGTGGTGAGTAGTACTAAAACTAAACTAATTAATGCACCAAAAGCCAGCAACTCCATTAAGTAACGCGGTGCTTGGCTTAATGCGGTGTTTACACCTTGAGCGCGCGCAAGAACTCTTCCACTGTGTTCAAATTGCTCAACAAAATCATGATTGCGATTATAAAGCAATACGTCTTTAATACCGCCAAAACCCTCATTCATTAAACGGAAACGATCAGTTGATGCAGTTGATACATTTTCACCGTAGCGTGTAATACGCTTGCGTATGATTTTATAAACAATCATATACCCACTAACAAATAGTACAACACCTACAGTTGCTATCAGTGGATTATAAATAAAAATACCAACTGAAATAACTACAGCTAAAATAAAGCGGGCATTCATCTGGATCAACGGAAGAATAATAAAGTTTGTAACTCGCATAGATTCAGTAGCAATTTGCTTAGTTAACTGAGCACTGCTACCACAGGCGTGAAACAGCCAGTCTTGGTGCAGATAATAGCGATACAAACGATCGCCTATTTCTGTACCAACAGAAAAGGCAAATAAAGATAAGCGCCATGTAGTAATGATTGATAATATAGAGGCAATACTCAGCATTAAAAGAACAACAAGACCTGCTATAAATAAAAATTCTTTGTGAGTATCTACACCACTCGCTAAGTAAATCTTACTAAGCATTGCATTAGTTTCAAGTAGTTGCATATCTGCTACGAGGGCCATAAATGGTGCAATAGAAGCTATACCCAATAATTCCATAATAGCCATAAAAAAAACCATAACCTGCAAAGATAAGTAGCGTCGGCGCTGGCTAGGAGTTAATAAGGCAAACAGTTCTTTTGCTAAATGGAACATTATGTAATCTTTACTCTATTAAGTGGATTGTTGGCATAGTTAGTATTTCTAAGAACCAGACGCGTTCCAATAATTATCCAAATATTATGATGCTGGCAAATTTAGATAAATATTTAGTAATACTAGTTTTTCTCGAATGTTTAGTTGTCATAGTTAACAGTTGTTATAGACGTAAGTCTGAATCATCTTTTCCTAGAACATACTTTAGATCAACTAATACATGATTTATTTTACCTAAACCATGAAATTGTTGCGGTGACATTTCTTTAAACTGATCATGTGCTACAGCTAAAATAATTGCATCATAAGTATTTGGAACAAGTTCTGAAACTGGTGCCAAACCATACTCACGTTCTACTTCTTTAGAATCGACCCATGGATCATAAATATCTAAATCTAAATCATATTCTTTAAGCGCTTTTACCATATCAATAATTTTAGTATTACGAATATCTGGGCAATTTTCTTTAAAACTTAAACCCATGACTAAAATTTTAGAGCCTACTACTTGTATACGCTTTTTCACCATCTCTTTAATAAGCTGAGTTGCTATATATTCCCCCATACGGTCATTTAAACGACGTGCAGCCAGAATAATTTCAGGATGCAAACCAACAGACTGCGCTTTATGGGTTAAGTAATACGGATCAACCCCAATGCAATGACCACCCACCAAACCGGGGCGAAACGGTAAAAAATTCCATTTGGTACCCGCGGCTTTTAAAACATCTTCAGTATCAATGCCTAATTTATTAAAAATAAGAGCCAATTCATTGATTAGGGCGATATTGACATCACGCTGGGTGTTCTCAATCACTTTGGCGGCTTCAGCCACTTTAATACTCGGGGCTTGATGCGTACCGGCTTCAATCACCAAGTTATAGACTTGATCGACAAAATCAGCAATTTCAGGGGTCGAACCCGAGGTAATTTTTAAAATATTGGTCACACGGTGTAATTTATCACCCGGATTAATTCGTTCAGGGCTATAACCGGCAAAAAAATCTTGATTAAACTTTAAACCCGACTGTCTTTCTAAGACTGGAATGCAGACTTCTTCTGTGGCGCCGGGATAAACAGTGGATTCATAGACCACCACATCACCTTTTTTAAGCACTTGACCAATACTGGTGGAGGCTTTAATTAGTGGAGTTAAATCGGGTTGTTTAAAATCATCAATTGGTGTTGGAACGGTGACAATAAAAAAATTACAGTCTTTGAGTTCTGCTAAGTCTGCTGAATAGCTCAATTTACTGGCTTGTTTTAATTCTTCTGGAGATACTTCTAAAGTATGGTCTTGGCCACTTTTAAGCTCATCAATCCGTTTTTGATGAATATCAAAGCCAATCACGGGCACTTGTTTACCAAATTCAACTGCTAAAGGTAAACCAACATATCCTAAGCCAATGATGGCAATTTTCAGGTCAGAGAGCTGTAGCATGTGAACGCCTTATGTATAGATAATTTTATCAAGAACAAATCTTTTCGGCGCAGATACTAGCAGAAAATTTTGATTTTCTTATGATGCTTTTTGTCCAAAAACAGCAAAAAAAGGCAATATTGTATATATTGTGTGAAAAATCGATAATTTATTCGAAAATTTTAGTCTTTTTTATATTTTGTATAAATAAATTGTATAACAGCATGCATTGCTTACAATTTACTATATAAAGAAAAGATAACTTCGGTAAAATACCGGCAATTTAAAACGATTTTAAAATTTTTATCATGGGAATATGTGTGAAACATTTTAAACCGATCATTTTACTGTCTTTTATCATGGCAGCTAGCGGTTGTGCCGTAACCTCTGGTCTACAGACTTACGATCTTCCCACTGAAGGTGTCTATAAAACTGAATTGGGCACTTCGGTGAATGTGATTCAACTGACCCAAGACTCTTTGCTGGCAACGCAACCTGCAGTCCATAACATTCAACAAGAATATTCACACTTATTTAGCGCAAAACACCAGAGTTATCAACTCAGTTCTGGCGATATTTTATCGATTTATTTATGGGCTTATCCTGAAATTACACCACCGACCAATACCGTAAGCAATGAGCAAGCCATTCAAGCCAATGGCTACCAAATTGATCAAAATGGCTATATTCAATTTCCCATTATTGGCCGTTATAAAGCGGCAGGAAAATCCCTGCCACAGGTGAACCGCGAATTACGCGATCAACTGTCACGCTATTTAAAAACCCCAGACGTGATTGCTCGGGTGTTGTCTTATCAAGGACAACGCTATTCGGTACAGGGCAATGTCATGAAAGGTGGGCAATATTATTTAAGCGATCAACCGATTAGTGTCTATACCGCGTTAGGCATGGCCGGCGGCGTCAATGCACAGCAAGGCGACAATACCTTTATTACTTTGGTACGTCAGGGGCGCAGTTATAACTTAAATACCGTTGAGCTGGAAAAAGCTGGACTGTCTTTACACAACTTGCTGATTCAACCGAATGACACGCTGTATGTGAATAATCGCGAAAATCAAAAAGTCTATGTGATGGGTGAATCGGGTAAAAATCAATCCTTACCGATGCGTGATCAAGGCATGAGCCTGAGTGATGTGTTGGGTGAAAGCTTAGGGCTTAATCCCCTGTCCGCCAGTCGCAGTAAAATTTATGTGGTGCGTAGTCAAGCCAGTGGCGCGCATACCGAGGTCTATCATATCGATTTAAGCAGTATTGCCGACTTTGGTTTGGCCAATCAGTTTAAAATGCGCAGCAATGATATTGTGTATGTCGATGCCTCAGGTCTGGCACGCTGGCAGCGTGTGATCAATCAAATGATCCCATTCTCAAGTGTGGTCTATCAACTTGATAGTTTGGGTAAATAATGAATATTCAAAATATTTTAGTGGTCTGTATTGGAAATATCTGCCGCAGTCCAATGGCAGAATACCTGTTAAAACAACAGTATCCACAGTTGCATATCGAGTCAGCGGGTATTTCAGGCCTAAGTGGTCATGCCGCAGATGAAAAAGCACAACGCTGTATGCAGCGTTTGGGAATCGATATGCAGCCGCATTGTGCTAAAAAGTTGAATTTAGAACTGATTAAAAAAGCAGATTTAATTTTGGTGATGAGCCAAAATCAACAAAAACATATCGAACATACTTGGCCCTTTTCCAAGGGTAAAACCTTTCGCTTAGGGCATTGGCAAGACAAAAATGTGCCCGACCCGTATCAGCATGATCAAACCGTATTTGATGAGACCTGCATTTTGATTCAAAATTGCATTGCCGATTGGAAAAAATATATTTAACTTTAGAAAATTATTCAGATTATGAGCCAAAATAGCCAAACAGAAGACACCATTGACCTTAAGGAACTGTTTTTTTCCTTAATCGCGCAATGGAAACTTATCGCACTGTGCATGATCTTAAGTTTGATTTGTGCCTTACTTTACTTAAGAACCACGCCCGATACTTATGCAGTTGATGCCTTGGTTCAAGTGGAAGACTCCAAAGGCGCATCTGCCGCTTTGTTGGGTGATCTCTCCAGTATGATGGATCAAAAATCTCCCGCTCAAGCTGAAATTGAAATTTTAAAATCTCGCTTGGTGTTGGGTACGGTCATTGATCGCCTACATTTAGATTTAAAAATTTCTGCCACTGATGATTCCTTTTGGAACCGTTTATCGAAACGCCATCAATATGATGTGGTCTATTCTCAGCAATCGGCGCGCTTTAAAGACAATCAAAAAAGCTTTGATATACGTGAATTTGATATTCCGAGCGTCTTTAAAGACAAAGCCTTATTGCTTAGTTTTAAGCAAGGCAATTATAGCCTGACCAATAGCGCAACAGATCAAGTGGTTTTTTCTGCACCGCTTAATCAAAGCAGCACATTGCAGTCGGAATATGGCCTGTGGAAAGTGGCTATTTATAGTCAAGATCAGTTTGATCGTCGCTATATGCTGCAAAAACAAACGCTGCCTGCGGCGATGCAATCTTTGCTGGGTAATTACTCCGTAGCGGAAAAAGGCAAACTGACTGGTGTATTGGGACTGAATTATCAAGGGCATGATAAGCAGCATATTACCCAAGTGCTGAATGCCGTTTTAGTGGCCTATAACCAACAAAACATTGAACGCCGCTCTGCTGAAACGGCTCAAACCTTAGGCTTTTTAGAAGCTCAATTGCCGAAATTAAAGCAGCAATTGGATGTGGCTGAGCGTGAATTCAACCGTTTCCGTGAAAAATATAATACGGTCGATGTCACCAAAGAATCTGAATTGTATTTGACGCAAAGTGTTGCGCTAGAGACTCAAAAATCAGAATTAGAACAACGTGTTGCAGAAGCTTCGGCCAAATATACGGCTGAACATCCGGTGATGCAGCAAATGCAGGCGCAAGTGGCTGCGATTAACAAAAGAATTGCAGCGCTGAATGGTACGCTAAAACGTTTACCTGAATTACAACGCCAATATTTACAATTGTTCCGTGAAATTGAAGTCAAACAGCAGCTGTATACCGGTTTACTCAACTCTTATCAACAACTGCAAATCTCTAAAGCCGGTGAAATTGGTAACGTGCGGATTATTGATACTGCCGTTGAACCCATTAAACCGATTGCACCGAAAAAACTGCAAATTTTAGTGCTGGCACTATTCTTGGGTGCATTCTTGGGTACCTTATTGGCGTTGTTACGCAATATGCTGCGCTCTGGCATTAAAGACTCTAGCCAAATTGAAAATGAACTGGATTTACCAGTGTATGCCACCGTACCACGTTCAACAATTCAAGAAAGTCGCGTGCAACTGCTGAAGAAGAAAAAGAATATTCCCATTCTTGCGGTTAAAAATAGTGATGATATTGCCATTGAAAGCTTGCGTAGTATGCGCACCGCAATTCACTTTGCCTTAAGCAGTGCCAAGAATAATATTATTATGATTTCAGGACCAGCACCTGAACTGGGTAAATCTTTTATTTCCATTAACTTGGCCACTATTTTGGCGCAAAGCCAAAAACGAGTCTTGCTGATTGATGCCGATTTACGTCGTGGTTATATGCATAAATATTTTAATTACGATACTCAACCCGGCTTAGCCGAATACCTCAATGGGCAACAACCCTTAGAGAATATTGTACGCAGTACCGAAGTTGAGAACTTAAGTATTATGTCGCGCGGTAAGAGTCCAAGTAATCCATCAGAATTGCTCGGTACCGCTAAGTTTGCTGAAATGTTGCAAGATTTGTCGAGCCAATATGACCATATCTTGATTGATACGCCACCGGTGTTGGCCGTGACCGATGGTATTATTATTTCACAATATGCTGGGGTAAATTTAGTCATTGCGCGCTATGCCAAAACACAAATGAAAGAGCTTGAACTGACCATTAATCGCTTTGAACAAGCTGGGGTAAAAGTGAATGGCTTTATCTTAAATGATATTCAGCGTGAAGCAGGTGGTTATGGCTACGGCTATAATTATGCCTATGCGTATAAAGCGGATAAAAACAGTGATTAAATCTGCTTAATCCTCAAAAAAGCCAGTCGATCAACATCGACTGGCTTTTTTACTTTGAGTTCAAACCACTATTTAAGTCCACTCAAGATTAAAGCCAACAGTAAGAGCACTTAAATAGATAAACCGATGCAATTAAATTGTATTAATCATGTTTGAGCAATTGAACGCATTTTGACATACTCTCCCACTTTCGACTAGCTCAAGTGGGGGATTCTAAAAGCCAAAGCTCTTAGGCGACTTCCTTGCGGATTTCACTTGCTTTCTGCTTCACAGGGTGACCCTTACTGCATCCTCCCTCCACAGACAAAACGGTATGTCCCACCGCTAAAATGTTGCTTGATGCGTTTAAATCCGCATTCGCAACAAAATCACATGCGACACACTCAAACTTAGTCTGAGTTTGCCTATTTTCTTTTGCAATATGACCACAAGAGCTACACTTTTGACTTGTGTATCTAGGGTCAACCTTAACAAGCAAACCACCTCGCCATTTCTGCTTATAATCAAGCATACCAACAAGCATTGACCAACCTTGATCTAGGATTGATTTATTTAAGCCTGATTTGGCTTTAACATTTCGACCTTTATTCTCAAGTGTTCCGCTTGCTGATTTCGACATATTGGCTACTTTCAAATCCTCAACGACAATCATTGCGTGGCTTTTGCTGAGTGTTGTAGTGATCTTATGCAAGTAGTCATGCCGAATATTGGCAATATGATGATGCAATTTATTGATTTTTTGATTCAGTTTCTTCCAATTTTGGCTGAACTTGGTTTTCTTTCTCAGCTTCCGTTGAAGTTTAGCCAATTTAAATTGATTAGCTTTAAAACTATTCTTGGGCTCAAACACCTGCCCATCAGAAGTTGTGATTAATTTAGCAACACCTAAATCCACACCAATTGCAGATTTAGAGGGGTGAATTGGCATTTCAGTCAGTTCTTTTTCAGTGCAGAATGAAATATACCAACGTCCTGATACCTTGCTAATGGTCACATTTTTGATTGTGCCTAAAATGTCTTGTGATTTTCTAAATTTAACAACACCAACACCGTTAGGAAGCTTAAGTTTATTGCCTTTAATCCAACAGTATTTATCGAATTGAACAAGCCGAATCGAATCATAACCGTCTGATTTTTTCTTAAATCTAGGCATCAGTGGACGCAACTGAATTTCAGTACCGTCATTCAATTTAAAGAACTTAGGTTTCTTTGGTTTGCGCTTATTTTCTTTTAATCGAGCATGTTCTTTTGTGTCAAAAAACTTACCCCATGCCGAAGCAAGGTCACGTACTTTTTGCTGTAAGGAAACAGCATTTGAATGTAATGCTAGAAAAGCATATTCAGGATTCTTTTTCAGTACTGTAATCTTATTCACTAAATTTACTGCATTAATGTGTTCATTTCGAGCAAGCATTTCAAATGAAAGTACTAACATATGATTCCAAACAAAACGTGCAGAACCAACAAGATTGTTTAAAACAACCTCCTGATCCGCATTAGGCTCAAGCCTAAATTTATACGCTTTGTTAATCTTCATCAATGAGTGTGTATCTGCTAATATAGCGGTAATGTTACTATATAAAGCAAGTACTCTCAATGAGTGAGATATATAAAAACCGACATTCAGCCTTTAATTTGCATGTCCATCTAGTTTTCATCACAAAGTATCGCAAGAAAATACTAGGTGAAATACATCATCAATATTTTAGTGAGTGTGCTGCTGAAATATGCAAGGATTTTAATGCTGAATTAAAGGAATGCAACGGTGAATCCGATCACGTTCACATGCTAATTCAGTACCCACCAACGGTACAATTAAGCAAGTTGGTCAATAATTTAAAATCTGTAACAAGTAGAAGAATGAGAAATGAATTTTTAGATTTAAGGGGGAGTTATGCAAAACCTGTTTTATGGTCACGTTCATATTTTGCAGGGTCTTGTGGTGGTGCGCCTCTAGAAATAATTAAACAATACATTCAGAATCAGCAAGGTTAGAATCTGTAAAATTCACCTCCACCCTGGCTGTCGGCTGGAGTCCTCTTTCACCTTTAGATAGAATAAACGGCTTAATCAGCATATATTGCATATCTAGACAATAGCCCTTGCACAAAGCGTGTTCGACGGAAAAGTCTGCTAAAATTAAGGCAACTTTTTTAATATAAAATGAATGTGGGAACCCTCATGAGTAAAGCCTTACCGATTGCTGTCGCTGTTATTTTAGGCGCTGCTGCACTTGTACCTGTTTATTATGCCAGTCAAAACCCTGCTACGCTTGGCTCTAAAGCGGCAAAAAATGCTTCTGCGGTTGAAAAAATCAGTTATGCGCTGGGTTATGAAGTGGCCCATCAAACTCCGCCGGAACTGAATATTAATAGTTTTGTGACCGGTGTGCGTGAAGGTCATGCGCGTGGCAAACCGGCCTATAGTGAACAAGAGCTGCAACAAGCCTATGAGCAATTCCAAAAAGAAATGCAGCAAAAGCAAGTGCAACAAGCCGAACAAGTGCAAACAGTCAGTGATTCCTTCCTGACTGAAAATGCGAAAAAGCCGGGCATTCAAACCACAGCCTCGGGTTTACAATATAAAATGACCAAAGAAGGCACAGGTAAGCAACCTAGCGCCACCTCTATGGTTACGGTACATTACAAAGGCCAATTGGTCGATGGTAAGATTTTTGACAGTTCAATTGAACGTGGTGAACCGGTTGAATTCCCACTGAATCAAGTGATTCCGGGTTGGACCGAAGGCTTACAACTGATGAAAGAAGGCGGTAAAGCGACTTTTTATATTCCGTCACAACTCGGCTATGGTGAACAAGGCGTTCCGGGCATGATTCCAGCCAATAGCACGTTAATTTTTGATGTCGAACTGATCAAAGTAAAATAAAAATCCAAGGAGAGCCACTGCTCTCCTGCTTTATTTGGGGGATAACACCATGAAAACAGCCATCAGCATCGTATGTTTATGTGCATTGAGTAGCGTCAGTTTTGCGCAAACGATCAGTACAAACAGCAGCGTACAAGAGCAAGTGGGTTATAGTTTCGGTTATTTAATGGGCCGCAGCAATGCTGAATCGGTTAAAAATTTAGATTTAGATGCCTTTATGCAAGGCTTAAAAACGGCCGCAGACGGCAGTAAACCAGCACTGACCGATGAAGAAATGGCGCATATTTTAACGCAATATAAAAAACAAAGTGATGCTAAACAACTGATTGAGCTAAAACAAAAAGCCACCGCTAATGCTAAAATTGGTGCAGAATTTCTAGCAGCCAATGCTAAAAAATCCGGAATTCAGCGCACAAAATCTGGTTTGCAATATCAAGTGTTAAAAGCCGGTACAGGTTCATCACCCAAAGCCAACTCCTTGGTTAAAGTCAATTATGAAGGCCGCTTAATTGATGGCACCGTGTTTGATAGCTCGATTGCGCGCAACCAACCAGCCGAATTTCAAGTCAGCCAAGTGATTCAAGGCTGGACTGAAGGCTTACAATTAATGAAACAAGGCGCGCAATATCGTTTCTTTATTCCAGCAGAATTGGGCTATGGTCAAATTGGTTCGGGCGATGCCATTGAGCCCAACAGTACCCTCATTTTTGATGTTGAACTGCTTGAAATACTAGGTAAAGCACCCAAATAACGCGCTGTCATCCCTAAAATTATAAAGCTGTGAAAAGATTGCGAGTCAAATTGAGTTAGCTATGTGCTGATTAAATTGCACTGGCTTTTTTTCACTGGGCTTTAGTTAAATGCTGTGTTTATTTTTTAAATCCTCAATAGCCATATTGCATGCTTAAAAATAATCTTATTGAATCAGCCAGTTCTGCTTAAATAAAATGCGCTTAAAAGCCTGTTGCAATTTACTACCAATAATAGGCCGTCAACGTATAGGCATCTTGTACAATCATGAAAGATTGATCTTTTTATGTTTAAATCATTTTATTTTTTGCATGTCTAACAAGGATTGAATTCATGGCTTTAGCAATTCAAACACGCGAGATTCAATACAGCGCTGAAGATGGCACCACATTGATCGGCTACTTTGCCGCACCACAATCAGACACGCCTATCGCTGCTGTACTTGTTGCGCCAGAATGGTGGGGACGTAATGACTATACCGAACAGCGGGCGCGAGAACTTGCCGAACACGGTTATGCCGCCTTCGCAATCGACATGTATGGCGATAAAAAGACCACCACGGTGGCAACTCAAGCCAATATATGGATGACCCAAACCTTTGCCGATCCCGACACCATTGTGACTCGTGCGTCTGCAGCTTTAAAGACCTTGGCCGCACAACCTGAAGTAAATGCAGATAAACTGGCAGCAGTCGGCTTTTGTTATGGCGGTAAAGTGGTGCTAGATTTGGCCCGCTCGGGAGCACCGTTACAAGCGGTAGTTACCTTTCATGGCACCCTGACACCTAAAGCACCGGCACAAATGGGGCAAGTACAGGCAGAAATTTTAGTACTGCACGGCGAACTAGACAGCATGGTCACTTTAGATGATGTGGCTGCCTTTAAAGCCGAAATGTATGCTGCCAAAGTAGAACATGAAGTGATTGTATTTGCTGATGCCAAACACGGTTTTAGTAATCCATTGGCGAATGAACGTGCCAAAGCCAATGGGGTAGATTTGGGTTATAACGCAAATGCCGAACAACGGGGTTTGGCGGCCATGTATGCCCTATTAAACAGACGTCTAGCTTCAGACGTAGCGTAAATTTTATAAAATATTTCACTCTGCATTGATGGGATAGTTTTAAAAATTATATTTTAAAGAGGATAGAATAATGACTGAACATAACTGCGCATATTGCGACTTTGATGAATATGACATCATTGATAAAAATGACTTTGGGGTAATTTTACCTGAGCCGAATGCATTATCTAAAGGGCACTCAGTCATTATTCCCCTGCGCCATATCAGCTCTTTTTTTGATGTTACCGATAAAGAACGTAAAAGCTTACTGACCTTACTTGAGCTGGCACGACATGAATTACAACTGCGTCATCAGCCTTCAGGTTTTCATATTGGCTTTAATGATGGCACAGTATTTGGTGAAAAAGCAGCGCACTTACACATCCATATTATTCCACGCTATGAAGGTCAAAGCTTAAAACTGGATGAGCGTTGGGGCATGTTAAGCGGCTAATAAGCTGACCGCTATACAGTCATCCAGTGATTGAATAATGATGCTACGGCATCATTTTTTTATTATCGCTTGCCGCCCAGCAGCAGAGCATTTTCGTTATACTGCTGCTCTATTTTTAAGTTTTGGTTTATATGGCAGCGTTTTCTTTTGCAGATGCACTTTTGGACTGGTTTGATGTACATGGCCGGCATGACTTGCCGTGGCAAGTGGCAGATGACCCTTATACGGTGTGGGTCTCAGAAATCATGTTACAGCAAACCCAAGTTAAAACGGTGCTGCAATATTTTGAGCGCTTTATGCAGCGCTTCCCCACAGTACAGACTTTGGGGCACGCCAGTTGGGATGAGGTTGCACCGTATTGGGCCGGCCTTGGCTATTATGCGCGTGCGCGCAATCTACATAAAGCTGCTGCCATCGTGGCCAATAATGGCCATTTCCCCGAAACATTAGCACAGTGGATTGCCCTCCCCGGTATTGGCCCTTCCACCGCAGGGGCATTAATGTCACTGGGGTTACGTCAATATGGCGTGATTATGGATGGAAATGTGAAAAGGGTGTTGGCGCGTTTTTTTGCCATCGAAGATGATTTATCTAAACCGATTCATGAGCGTCTGCTGTGGCAGTTGGCTGAACAGTTATGCCCTATTGAACGTAATCATGATTACACCCAAGCCATTATGGATTTAGGTGCAACCATCTGTACGCCTAAAAAACCGCTGTGTTTATACTGTCCGATGCAGACACATTGCAAAGCCCATCAACAAGGTTTAGAGACGTTGCTACCGTTTAAAAAACCCAAAAAAGCAGTACCGATTAAATCAGCACAAGTGTTGGTGATTCAATGTGCTGATCAGTGGCTTTGGCAACAACGCCCACCGAGTGGATTATGGGGCGGTTTGTGGTGTTTACCGATTATTGAAGATGTAGCAGAATTTGAACTACTGTGCCAATCGTTGGGCTTAAAAAAATGTCTACAACGTGCCGCCATCAGCCACAGTTTTACCCACTTTACTTGGCAACTAGAGGCGCTGTGTTTTGTCATCGATCCTGAGCAACAACAGGCCGTTGCTTCAGCGCTTAGCGCGACTGGGTTAACGACACAAATTGCAACAGAAATGGGTATTCCCACAGCAATGAAAAAATTGATCTCTGCCCTAAAGTTGTGACATAGTCCAGCGGTGTAATTCAAAATATTTCAGCCAAATAGCATAGAAAAAGGATGAACCGTGCTGCGTTTTATGTTCACTCTCTGGCTTAGTTTTACTGTGCTATGGATTGCGGCATGTACCTCTAATCCTCAAAAACCTTCCAGTAGTGCCCTGCCTGCGGCAGAACTACAACGACTGAAAAACATGCCATTAAAATCGGCCTTGCCTATTCCGGTACAGCACATCAAAGCAGGTCAGTTAAGCGATACTTGGGCTGCCGCGCGTAGTCATGGTCGCCGGCATGAGGGCATTGATATTATGGCTCCACGTGGAACCAAAGTCTTTAGTGCCACCGAAGGTTTAATTGCCGACTTACGCAATAACAATTTGGGTGGTACAGTGGTCTGGATGATTGGGCCGGCCGGTAGTTGGCATTATTATGCACATTTAGATGGGCATAAACGCGGCTTAAAGGTCGGAGATTATGTCAAAAAAGGTCAGTTGATTGGCTATGTCGGCAACAGCGGTAATGCGCGTCATACTGCACCGCACTTACATTATGGTCTTTATCTTGACGGTAAAGGACGTGGTGTGGTCAATCCTTATCCGTATTTACGTTAATTTTTTAGGAACTATTCATGTCAGAAGCGTTGATCAATCGTCTGGTCGAATTTGCTGAATCAGGCAATCAACAAAAAATCGTTTTGAACGGCTCAAGCCATCAAGGCTGGGTGATGGAAATTAGCGAAGAAGCGCTTTTGATCAGCAGCGGGTTTGCCGAAAAAACTGGACAAGAGCAGTGGATGAGCTTTGCTGATTTATCCACTGCTGAGCTGTATTATTGGGATAACCAAAACGATCAATGGGTTGAATTTAAACTTTAAATTTCAGTCCTCAACAGGAGCCGCAAGCATGTCGATTTCACGCTGTACTTGGTGCTCCAATGATCCGCTGTATATCGCTTATCATGATGATGAATGGGGCAAAGCCTGTCGTGATGAAGCCTATTTGTTTGAGATGCTGTGTTTAGAGGCACAACAAGCCGGTTTATCTTGGATTACTGTGCTGAAAAAGCGTGACTGTTACCGCCAGCACTTCTTTCAATATTCCATTGCACAGATTGCACAATTTAGCGATGCAGAGTTACAACACAAGCAGCAAGATACTGGCCTGATTCGGCATTTGGCTAAACTGACCGCCATTCGTGACAATGCCATTGCTTGGCAAAGGTTAAAGCACGATCAGATCGATGTCAGCCACTGGCTGTGGAGTTTCGTCCAACAGCAAACCATTCACAATACTGTACTAGATTATCGTCAAGCCGCTACGCACACTGTGATCAGCACTACCTTGTCCAAAGCATTAAAAAAGAATGGCTTTAAGTTTCTTGGCCCGACCAGTTGTTATGCCTTTATGCAAGCAGTGGGCATGGTCAATGATCATGAAAATCATTGTGCGTTTAAATAAAGATATTCAATGGCGCACCTCATCATAAAAGGATTCACTATGAGCGATAATCTTATCCATGCCTATGCAGCGATGCGCGCGGGGGCAGACCTTGAACCTTATCAATTTGATGCCGGAGAATTAAAACCGCATCAAGTAGAAGTGCAAGTGGAATACTGCGGTTTATGCCACTCCGATGTTTCAGTGATTAATAATGAATGGCATTCCTCGGTTTATCCGGTGGTGGCCGGTCATGAAATTATTGGTACCATTCGTCAACTGGGTTCCGAGGCCAAAGGCTTAAAAGTCGGGCAACGTGTTGGTATAGGCTGGACTGCTGAAAGCTGTCAATTCTGTGATCCGTGTGTGTCAGGACAACAAGTGCTGTGTACCGGCCGACCAACCGCCACCATTGTCGGTCATGCTGGTGGTTTTGCCGATAAAGTCCGTGCTGGCTGGCAGTGGATTATTCCGTTACCAGAAGATTTAGACCCAGAAAGTGCAGGTCCACTGCTGTGTGGGGGAATTACCGTATTTGATCCGCTTTTAAAACATCAAATTCAAGCCACCCATCATGTGGGCGTAATTGGCATTGGCGGCTTAGGTCATATGGCCATTAAACTGCTTAAAGGTTGGGGCTGTGAAATTACGGCCTTTACCTCAAATTTAGATAAAACCGATGAGCTTAAAGCCATGGGTGCAGATCATGTGGTAAATAGTCGTGATGGCGCAGCCCTGAAAGCGCAACGTGGCAAACTGGACTTATTGCTTAGCACCGTTAATGTTACATTAGATTGGCCGGCTTACTTAAATACACTGGCACCGAATGGCACCATGCATATGCTGGGCTTGGTGTTAGAGCCGATGAAAATTTCTGCCGGTACGTTAATTGGTGGGGCAAAATCGATTAGCGGCTCCCCGACAGGTTCACCTGCGGCATTACGTCAGCTGTTAAAATTTGCAGCACGTAAAAATATTGCACCGCAAATTGAGTTGTATCCGATGTCAGAGGTCAATGCAGCTTTAGAGCGTCTACATTCAGGTCAAGCGCGTTACCGCATTGTGTTAAAAGCGGATTTTTAACCCCGCCTTAATATATTGATTTTTTTACGTGTCCAATCTGCCAAGAGATCAATCGCTTGGCAGATTTCTACTGAAAGCTTATGTCCTGCATTGAGCCGAATATAATTTTTATAGCGCTGATCTTCACCAAATACCTCACCCGGCACAATATTAACCCCCTGTTGCTGCGCATAACGATACATCTCTAAGCTGTCAATTTCTTCGGGCAATTGGAGCCATAACGCATAACCACCTTGTGGCTGAGTCAACGCAATCGCCACTGTATCGAAAGCTGAAATAATATACTGACGATACTGTTCAACTTGTCGCAGCAGAACCGGTCTTAATGTATTGATATGCTCACGATAAGCACGACTATAAATCAAATCGGCCAAGCCCAATTGTAAAGGGGTATTTACCGACACATTCAACATAGTAATTTTTGCGCGCAAATGCTGTAAACGTGCATTCAGACAAAACCAACCGAGACGATATGCCGGCGATAATGATTTAGACACCGAACCACAATAAACCACATAGCCCTGTTGATCCCAATGCCGAATCGGTAAAGGCCGCTTAAAGTCATAGCCACATTCAGCATAGATATCATCTTCAATGACATAGCATTGATACTGGGTTGCCAGTTGGGCAATTTTTTCTTTTTCAGCATGACTTAAACAAAAGCCCAAAGGATTTTGATAGTTGGCCGTCAGCAAACAGACCTTTGCACCAGAATTTTGCATGGCCTGTTCTAAACGCACTAAATCAAAACCTTGATCCGTTGCAGGAATTTCCACAATTCGACGCTTTAGAGCTGCTAACAGTTGTAGTTGCCCATTAAAATTCGGCGTAGGAACAATAATACTGTCGCCTATTTCAGTCAGGCTTTGAATCATCACTGATAATGCCGGCATACAGCCGTTGCTGATATAAATATCCTCTTTGGCAATATAGAAACCATCTTCTGCCCAATGCTCAGATAAGGCTTCTCTTAAGCGAATATGTCCTTGTTTATCACTATATAAAAAATCCTCTGGTTTACTGTGTTTCAGTGCACGCTGTATCGAACGGCGTAACGTGACGACTGGAACTAAATCAGGAGAGATTTGAATTGCGCCCAAATGAATTAATTTATTATTGATGGAGGCCTGTTGAATCTCTATTTGTAAGTCTAAATTTGAAACATCGCGGGCGATGGAAGCAAAATCACGATGCTTAGGCAGTTGCGTTTGACGCGGCTTGGCTTTAATAAAATATCCAGACTTCGGTTTAACCTCAATTAAACCTTGCGCCTCTAAAAGTGCATAGCAACTTTGCGCAGTATTTAAACTAATCTGATGCTGCTGTGCAAATTGTCTTAATGAATTCAAGCGCTGCCCTTGTACCAACTCACCACGATAAATCTTTTCTGCCAATTGCTGAGCGAGTCTTTGATACTGAAAGTGCATAACTGTACTCATTTTTTAAAAATAGTTGTCTCTGTATGCCAATATAAACTAACTCTAAGCTAGTGACATCATATTCATTCAGTCTAAACAGATGAAAAAAATAACTTTATACATCAGCCTAATTTTCTTAAATGCCTGTCAACCGGTACAATCCATTGCTGCTCAGCAGCAAAATTTCGTCTGTAAAGCCCTGATTGAAGGCTATTTAAAAGCGCAACAATTCAATAATTTTGAACTGCGTAAAGAAAAGCGAGAAGAGCTCAATAGCACAGACCAAATCACTTATCTATATTGGCAAGCAACTCTAAGCACAAGGATGCTCGGGATTCCTAAACCGGCTGAACTTACATTTCAGTGTCAACGAATCAGCAGCCAGCATTACCGTATCCAATCATTAGATGCCAGCGCAAAAGTTACCCCCTTATTTACCATTCATTTGCCAGAAAGCCGTTGATACCTCGACCACACATCTCAATATCGGATATTCAATAAAGCGGTCAAGGCATTTAAAGCGATCATTTTTATTGTTAGGATCGCTATGCTTGTTTTAAGTCCTAAAAAGAAAGCCTAAAAAAGCCCACACACTGTGGGCTTTTTTAGGCTTTAGCGCACTGCTTCTGGTAGCAAAACTGGCCCTGAGGGTTTGGCCAGCTCAATCCTCATTTTCTGTAGCATCTGATAGGGCTGCTGCTGCACAAACATATTCACAAAGCCAACGGGAATGGCGCCTTCAGGATTGGCATAACCAGAGGTTGAAACTTTGACTTTATTCGGGGCTAATTTTTGAAATGTCCAATCGCCTACATATTCGGTTAAGCGAATATAGTCCGGATTTTTGGCATAGCCTTGATTGACTGCTTTATTTTTAATCCGAATCAAACCCGAGGCATCTTTCACTATTTTACTGTGAACCAGCACATCGCGGTCTTTCAGTGGAAAAGGAAAATCCAGCACCATATACAATAAAGATTCGCCTTTTTGGCTATCGCTAGACAGCACTTTCACACGGCCCATATACGGCACCCACTTCACGGCTTGATCGACATCCAAAATTAACGCCACGGCTTTTTCTAAGGAGCAGTCATAGATGGTTTCCGCTTGATATTGCAACACCGGATTTTGACTATTTTGATAGGTCCAAACTTTAATATTGTGTTTATCAATACTCAGTTTGGCATGTTCAAACGGCGCGGCATGTGCTGAAGCAATAAGTGCCGCAGTACATGCCATTAAGATCATTTTCTTCATTTTCTATACTTCTTATTTTAGTTTTATTTTATCTTGATCTCGTAACTTGCTTAAGGTCTATACTTTAATCTCATTAAAGCCCAGTACATCTTTCATATCATATTTACCCGCTTCACGTCCCACCACCCATGCTGCGGCACGAATTGCACCTGAAGCAAAGTTCATGCGGTTGCTGGCTTTGTGTGTGACTTCGACCCGTTCGCCATCGGCAATAAACATCACGGTATGTTCACCGACAATATCGCCACCTCGAATGGTTTGAAAACCAATACTTTGACGATCGCGCGCGCCGGTATGTCCTTCACGGCTATACACGGCCACTTCTTTTAAGTCGCGGCCCAAGCTCTCTGCAATGGCTTCACCCATCATCAATGCCGTACCTGAAGGCGCATCAACTTTATGACGATGATGTGCTTCAATCACTTCAATATCGACGCTATCACCAAAGACTTTTGCCGCCAACTCTAATAATTTAATCGAGACATTCACCCCAACAGAATAATTGGCGGCATAGACCACCGGTGCATGCGTGGCACTTTGCGCTAGTATGGCTTTTTGTTGGTCATTTAAGCCGGTGGTGCCAATCACGATGGCCACGCCTGCTTCACGGCATAGTTTTAAATGCTCAATTGTGGCGGCCGGTGCCGTAAAATCCACCACCACATCACAGTCTTTGAGTACCTGTTTTAAATCCCCGACCACTTTCACACCCAGTGTGCCAATACCTGCTAACTCACCGGCATCTGTGCCGATCAAGCTACTTTCAGGGCGTTCAACCGCAGCGGCCAACGAATAACCGGCGTCATGAACGGCTTGAATGAGGATGCGTCCCATCCGACCGCCGGCACCCAATACAGCAATACGTGGAGCTGCTGACATAACATATTCCTCATGTTGTTTTTTAATTGTGCTTACTATAGCAAAACTCTGTAGTTCGGCTAGGTTTCGGCGCTAAATATTTGCGTAAAATCCGGCCCTTTCAATATGCTGGTTACCTTGGTTTATCTTCATCATAGAGCAACAGCTAAAAGCATGCTCCAGACTGAGTCCATCAAAATAAAAGCCATTAATAAGCATAAAAAAGGGAGAATATGACTATTCTCCCTTTTTGACACTAGATCGCGCTGAATAACTTAATCAAACAAACCAAAGAATGATTTTTTCTTCGGAGATGATTTACTGTCATCGCCATCCATGGTCTCTTGCAATTCTTTTAACAACTCACGTTGACGTGCAGTTAAATGTACTGGCGTTTCCACCACAATACGGCAGAGTAAATCGCCCTGCATACTGGTACGTACCGGTTTAACGCCTTTGCCGCGTAAACGGAACATTTTACCAGTTTGTGTGCCTTCAGGAATTTTTAAACTCACCCGACCGTCTAAGGTTGGAATTTGAATTTCTTTACCTAAAGCAGCATCAGCAATGCTGACCGGCACATCCATATACAGATCGGCACCGTCACGTTGGAAGATTTCATGCTCACGCACCACCACTTCAACGTATAAATCGCCCGCTTCACCATCACGAATGGCTTGACCTTTACCGGTTAAGCGTACGCGATCGCCATTGTCTACCCCTGCTGGGATAGTCACTTCAAGCGTTTGTTGACGATCCATCACGCCAGAACCATGACATTTTCCACATGGGTTCTTGATGATCTGACCTTGACCACGGCACGTGCTACAGGTTTGCTGTACAGAGAAGAAACCTTGTTGCATACGCACTTGGCCTGCACCATGACAGGTTGGGCAGGTTTGAACATCTTGCGGGTTTTTAGAACCTTTACCGTCACAGGCATCGCATGACGCAGGTGCGGTAAAAGTAATGTTCTTTTTCACCCCATGCACCGCTTCTTCAAGCGTTAAGTCCATGACGTAGCGCAAATCTGATCCGCGACGCGCTGCTCGTTGTTGACCACGACCACCGCCGCCGCCAAAAGCGCCACCAAAGATATCGCCAAACTGGCTGAAAATATCTTCGGCACTAAAGCCACCACCGCCAAAGCCGCCGCCACTTCTGCCGCCTTCAAAGGCATTGTGCCCCATGCGGTCATACATGCTGCGTTTTTCGCTGTCGGATAAAATTTCGTAAGCTTCAGCAGCTTCCTTAAATTTATCTTCGGTTTCTGGGTTGTCTGGGTTACGATCTGGATGATATTTCATCGCCAACTTACGGTAGGCTTTTTTAATTTCATCATCACTAGCGGTTTTAGCGACGCCCAAAACCTCATAATAATCACGTTTAGCCATATCTGGCGATGCTCCTCACGGAATTTATTTAATACTGAACTGTGCACAGAAATTGGGGGTGAATGAAAACTTTACAAGGGCAATGCAGTAAAAAAGTTGAATCAGGCTAGAAAACGGCTTTATTTTTGCAAAAACGAATTAGGCCCTTTAGCCAAGCATTGAGTAGAAACAAAAAGGCAATCAGACTAAACACCACACCGGCCACCGTACAACCGGTTACCCACAGTGCGCTGTTCCAAGTAAAGAAAATCAGCGGAATAAACCACAGTCCAGCAAAACAAATTAAAATAGTATAAATCATGGTATTACGCATCACCCAAAAGGCCTGCGATTGTAGCCATACTTCTGCATTTTCAGCTTGGCTGACCTTTCGGGCATAGCCATACGCCAATAATCCACTAATCACCGTAAATAGAGCGAAAAACATGAAGACATAGGAAATCGCAATAGAACGGCGAAGTCGGCTTAAGTTGTCTTGCTTCATGTGCGTTTTAACCCCATTTACTGCATGTTTAGTTTTTTAATCTGCAATAATTTACTTTATCAAAATGTATAAAATTATCAGCTGCTACTATATTGAAATTTTCACTGTTTCGCACCTGATAATTCTTAAAAAATAGAGAAAAAATTAAGCATTTTGGCTATTTTTTTTCACTTTAAACCATTGCGCATATAATGCTGGCAAGAAGAACAGCGTCAGTAATGTCGCGACAATCAAGCCGCCCATAATCGCCACCGCCATCGGGCCAAAGAAAATACTGCGCGATAACGGAATCATCGCCAGTACTGCAGCAGCGGCCGTCAATACAATTGGCCGACAACGCCGCACGGTGGCATCTAAAATGGCCGTCCATGGGTCGTGTCCGGCCTGAATATCCTGCTCAATCTGATCAATCAAGATTAACGAGTTGCGCATGATCATGCCCGAAAGTGCAATCGTGCCCAACATAGCCACAAAACCAAAGGGTTTATGAAATAATAACAGGAACAATACCACGCCAATCAAGCCCAAAGGTGCGGTTAACAAAACAATTAAGGCCCGCGAGATACTTTTTAACTGAATCATCAACAAGGTAATCACCACTGCCAAGAACATTGGCATACCGGCATTGACTGAATTTTGACCACGTGCTGACTCTTCTACCGTACCGCCCACTTCGACCAAATAACCACTGGGCAATTCCGCACGGAGTTGCTCAATCTGTGAGGATAATTCTCCGACCACCGTGGCCGGTTGTAATGTACTGCGAATATCGGCACGCACAGTAATGGTGGGTAAACGGTTACGATGCCAAATCAAGCCATCTTCAAAGCCATATTCAATTTTGGCAATTTGCGCCAGTGGCACAGAGTTGCCATTGCTGGTCGGTACAGCCAAACTGGATAATGATGCCACATCTAATCGTTCTGCATGCTCACCGCGTAAACGAATTTCAATCAATTCACGTTTATCGCGATATTGATTGATAGTGGCACCGCTAATTGAGCTATTTAAAAAGTTGGCCAAATCGACACTCGAAACCCCCAATTGACGGGCACGGTCTTGATCAATATTGAGCTGAATTCTTTTGCTTGGCTCGCCCCAATCTAAATGTACATTACTGCTGTTGGGATTATCGCCCACCACAGCGGCCACTTTTTGCGCCCAATGCCGCACCAAGTTTAAATCTTCACCCGAGACCCGATATTGCAAGGGATAACCCACCGGTGGGCCATTTTCCAGCAATGACACGCGGGTTCGAACCGCGGGCAACAATTGACGAATTTTCTGATCTAAAGATTGACGCAATGCATCACGGTCTTCTAATGACGATGCCAAGACCACGAATTGCGCAAAGCTGGCTTGCGGTAATTGTTGATCCAGCGGTAGATAAAAACGTGTTGAACCGGTGCCAACATAGGCCACATAGTTGTCAATGCCAGTTTGCGTGGATAAGAATTTTTCCACTTGTTTTACCGCATGTTCGGTGGCGGTTAACGAGGCCCCTTCTTCCAATTTTAAGTCGACCAAAATTTCAGCACGATTGGACGGCGGGAAGAATTGCTGCGGCACCAATTTAAACATCAACACCGAGAGTACAAAAATCGCCACGGTACTGGCAATCACGGTTTTACGGTAGGTTATACAGCTATTCACCACAGTTCTAAATTTTTGATAAAACGCTGTTTGATAAGGATCATGTTGCGCATTATGTGCAGCCATCCGCGGCGGTGCAGGCTGTTTACGCATACGCGCCCATAAGCGCTGATACCACGGTGCTTGTTGCGCGGCATGATTGATATCCGGCAGCAGTTTATCGCCTAAATACGGCACAAACAGCACGGCGGCAAACCAAGACACGATTAAGGCAATGGTCACCACTTGGAAAATCGAACGCGTATATTCACCGGTGCTCGAGGCTGCGGTGGCAATCGGTAAAAAGCCGGCCGCAGTAATTAAAGTGCCGGTTAACATCGGAAAGGCAGTGGTTTTCCACATCGCGCCGGCAGCAGCTAAACGACTATAGCCCTGCTCCATTTTTATCGCCATCATTTCAATGGCAATAATGGCATCATCCACCATCAGGCCGAGGGCTAAAATCAGCGCGCCCAAGGAGATCTTATGTAAACCGACATCAAATAAATGCATACCGGCAAAGGTCAGGGCCAAGACCAAGGGAATGGAAAATGCCACCACCAAACCCGGACGAAAGCCCAAAGAAAAGAAACTGACCAATAAAACGATAATCACCGCTTCGGCCAGTACTTTCATAAATTCATTGACGCTACGTTTAACCGCCACCGGTTGATCGGAGACTTTTTGCAGCTGCATGCCTAAAGGCAAACTGGTTTGTAAGCGTGCAAACTCGGTTTCTAGGTTTTTACCCAAGGCCAGAATATCGCCGCCTTTACGCATGGAGACGGCAATACCAATGCCATTTTCACCCATAAAGCGCATGCGGGGCTGCGCAGGTTCACTAAAGCCGCGATAGACCTCGGCCACATCGCCCAATTGAATGGTTTTTCCGCCCACCAAGAGTGGCATTAATTTAAGTTCATCGACACTTTGTAGTGCGCCACTGACGCGCATTTGAATACGATCACTGCCCGTTTCAAAAAAGCCGGCATTGGCAATGCTGTTTTGCTGTTGTAAAGCCTGTTGAATGGCGCTGATCGGGATGCCCAGTTGTGCAGCTTTGGTGTTTGATAATTCAATCCAAATTTTTTGATCTTGCAGGCCAACCAAATTAACCTTGCCGACATCTTTGACCCGTTGCAGTTGCAGTTGCAAACGATCGGCATATTCTTTGAGCAGTGCATAATCATAATCTGCGCCAGTCAAGACATAAATATTGCCAAAGGTATCGCCAAATTCATCATTAAAAAATGGCCCTTGTACACCGCTGGGCAGTTGCCCCTTGATGTCATTGACTTTTTTACGAACTTGATACCAAACATCGGGAATTTGACTGGAACGCAGGGAATCTTTGGCGACAAAAGTCACCATGGATTCTCCGGGGCGAGAGAACGCCATAATGCGCTCATAACTGCCGGTGCTCATCAGTTCTTTTTCAATCCGGTCCGTGACCTGTAACGAGACTTCTGCTGCACTTGCCCCCGGCCAATAGGTCTGCACCACCATAACTTTAAAGGTAAATGGTGGGTCTTCGCTTTGCGCCAGTTTAGAATAAGACACCATACCGACAATGGCCAACAACAACATGAAGTACAGCATCAGGCCGGTATTTTTTAACGCCCATTCCGACAGATTATAATTCGAGGCTGATTTATTTTGCTTCATCGTGAAGCTCCAGCGCTCATAGTTACGGCACGATTTTCACGATCAATTGGCTGAATTTTTTGTTTTTCACGCAGCAAATGCACCCCGCCAATCACCACATAATCTTGTGGCTGTAAACCGGATAAAATCGGCACACTGTCACGGCCATAGGCGCCGACAGTGACCGGCACCTTATGCACGGTGTGGTCTTTTTGCACCACCCAAACATAGGCTTGCTGATCATTGGCCGATACACTCGATAGCGGCACACTTAACACATTGTTCTGCGTTTGATTAAAAAATACGCGCGCACTTTGTCCCAATTGAATCACCGCGCTGCCTTCACGTAGTGCCACTTTGACACTAAAAGTGCGTGACTGATCGGCTGCAGGTGAAATTTCACGCACATAGGCGGCAAATTTTTCCTCTGATTTAGACCACAACGTCACCCACGCCGCTTGCCCGACTTTAATCTCGCCAATAGCTTGCTCAGGGATACCAATCACCACATCACGATCGCCCGCAATCGCCAGTTGATAGGCTGCTTGACCGGCGGAGACCACTTGGCCGACTTCAATATTACGTGCGGTAATTACGCCATTTTTATTGGAGATCAGTTGGTTATAGCCGGTTTGATTACGGCTGACCGCATAATTGGACTGCGCTTGTTTTAATGCCGATAACGCCGCTTGATATTGATTGTCGACGGCCTCGTATTGCGAACGACTCACCGCATGGCTTGGCAGTAATTCTTTAAAGCGTTTCAGTTCACTCTCTGCATTTTTAACCGCAGATTGTGCATTTTCCACTTGCGCGCTGGCAGCATTGAGTTGTAGCTGTGCATCTTTTACATCCAGTTTTGCCAGCACCTGCCCGACTTTCACCTGATCACCCACATCGACATAGCGCTCAATCACTTGTCCGGCCACCCGAAAAGCCAAGGCAGTTTGTTGCCGCGCTTGTACATCGCCGGCATAACTTTTTTGCTCGTTGTCGCTACGATTGGGCTGTGTCACCATCACCAACGGCGTCGCAGCCGTTTCGTGGGTCTCTTTACTGCATCCCCATAAGCTGATGCCACAAACGATCAGCAGACTGACCGCCTTGCTCTTTATCCTGCTCATCCAGTTCGCTCTTATTTAAAAATGTTTTTTAGGGCAAAATAAACAATATCTTCAATTGACTATTTTTTAATTAATATACTGTCGGGTACATTAATTACAAGCCAAGGGTCAAGCAATGACCTTTTCGCTTTTTTTTGGAAAAATTTGTGCACATACATGTCGGTCGTCCCAAAGACTTAGAAAAACGTCAGCGTATTTTAATGGCAGCAAAATCTCTGTTTTTAAAATATGGTTATCATGGCTCCAGCATGAACCAAATTGCCGCAGAGGCCGGTGTCACCAAGCTGACGGTCTACAATCATTTTCAAGATAAAGCCAATTTATTTAGCTGCGCCATTGCGGTGAGCTGTGAAGAACTGATCAATGCACAGCCTTTAAACTTAGATGCCAACAGTGATTTTGCACAGGCCTTCGAGCATGCCTGCACGCTGTTGTTAACGATTATTAACTTACCTGAAGCCATTAAACTGGAACTGTTATTGCTGGAGTTGGCAGCAGAGCAAAATCCACTGGCGCAAAAATTTTACAATGCCTCACACTTACGCATGCATGCCGTGTGGGAAAACTTCTTTCAACAAGCCATCGCTTTGGGTTTTATCGAAGATGAAAATCTGAACACGCTGACCTTATTGATCATGTCGTTGCTGTTGGGAATGCGTCATCATCAAGTGTTGCTCGGCATTCGCGCTATTCCCAGTGATAGCGAACGCCAACAGATTATTGCGCAAAGCATGGACGTGTTTATGCTGAAATATCAAAAAACCGAATCACGAGAATAGCCAGCAATAAGCTCTACCCTGCAAGCTGACGCTCAGGCTTGAACATTTTTACAGCAAGCTATTCACGACTTTTGTCTGTGCATTATAGGAATATCGACAAATCGCGGTATATTCAAGACAGATGTTTAGGAGAATGACCAGATGATTCAACAAATTGATGCTCCACTGCGTGACGATGTACGTTTACTGGGCAACTTATTGGGCGAAACCCTGAAAGAGCATGCAGGGCAAGATTTGTTTAATCAGATCGAGCAAATTCGCGCCTTGGCCAAAGGTGCACGGGATGGACAAGTCGAAGCAGAAAAACAACTGGAACAACTCTTTTTAAGCCTTGAAGATGCCGAAATTTTACCGCTTACCCGCGCCTTCACCCACTTTCTCAATTTTGCCAATATTGCCGAACAGTATCATGTGGTGCGCAGTCGTCGCCAAAGTGAATTTGACACACAAAGCCCGTCGCAAAATCCACTGGATCAATTATTAGAAAAATTCAAACAGCAGGATATTTCCGCTGATACCTTATTTAAGCAAATTTGCGAACTCAATATTGAATTGGTGCTGACCGCACATCCAACCGAAGTCAGCCGCCGCACCTTAATTCAAAAATATGATGGTATTAATGACTGCCTGTTTAAGGTCGATCAACAAAAACTCACTCCACGTGAACGTGACACGGTGCTACAAGAATTAAAACAGCTGATTTGTTCAGCGTGGCAAACCGATGAAATTCGTCAACATCGCCCAACACCGGTCGATGAAGCCAAATGGGGCTTTACCACCATTGAACAAACCCTGTGGAATGCGGTACCAAAATTTGTCCGTCAATTGGATGATATGGTCGAGGTACATTGTGGCAAACGCTTACCGCTGAGTATTGCACCAGTGCGCTTTGCCTCTTGGATGGGCGGTGACCGTGATGGCAACCCAAATGTCACCCATCAAATTACCCAAGAAGTACTGTGGTTATCACGTTGGAAAGCGGCAGATTTATATCTGCGCGATATGGAAGATTTGCGCTGGGAATTGTCGATTCAACAATCTAGTGATGAATTAATTCAGGCTTTGGGTAGCCCGCATGCGGAGCCCTATCGCGAATATTTACGCGATACGCGCGAACGCCTGAAAGCCACACGGCACTGGTTGGCCGAAAAATTACAAGGCCGTGACGCCGATGACAGTCGCGTCATCAAAAGTAAAGATGAACTGTTGCAGCCTTTATTGCTGTGCTATCGCTCATTGATGAGCTGTAACTTGCCGGAAATTGCCAATGGCAAATTGCTGGATTATATACATCGGGTGAATTGTTTCGGTATTGAGTTGCTCAAACTGGATATTCGTCAGGAATCTGGTCGTCATCGCCAAGCCATCTCCGCCATTACTGAATATTTAGGCTTGGGTAATTTTGAGACATGGACCGAACAAGCGCGGCAGAACTTTTTATTACAAGAGCTGCAAAGCAAACGGCCGCTGTTGCCCAAACATCTGAATGAACCGAAACAAAGCCTGATTGAACATCCGGATGTGCAAGAAGTCTTTGCCACCATGCGCACGTTGGCAGCGCAGCCACCCGAGAGTTTAGGCGCCTATATTATCTCAATGGCTGAATATCCAAGTGATGTTTTGGCGGTATTGCTGCTACAAAAAGAAGCCGGTATTCAACAGGCACTACGCGTGGTGCCACTCTTTGAAACGCTCAAAGATTTGGACGGCGCAGCTGAGACCATGAACACCTTGTTCAATATGCATTGGTATAAACAGCATATTCAAGGTAAACATGAAGTGATGATTGGCTATTCAGATTCAGCCAAAGATGCTGGTTTTATGTCGGCCAATTGGGCGCAATATCGCGCACAAGAAGAACTGACTGCGGTGGCCAAAAAACATGCGCTACAACTAACCTTATTCCATGGGCGTGGCGGTTCAATTAGCCGCGGCGGCGCACCGACTCAACAGGCTTTATTTTCTCAACCGCCCGGTTCAATCTCTGGGGCCATTCGAGTGACTGAACAAGGCGAGATGATTCGCTTTAAGTTTGGCTTAGAAGGCATTGCGCTACAAAATTTAGAGATTTATACCGCGGCCACTTTAGAGGCCACGTTACTGCCGCCGCCAGAACCGAAACAGGAATGGCGCGATTTAATGCATCGCATGACCGATTTATCGGTACAGGTTTACCGCGCCACAGTGCGAGATAATCCGCATTTTGTACAGTATTTACGTACCGTGACCCCTGAGCTTGAGCTACAAATGTTGCCGCTGGGTTCGCGCCCTGCCAAACGTAATGTCGGCGGCGGGATTGAATCGTTACGCGCAATTCCGTGGGTCTTTGCATGGACACAAATTCGCTTAATGTTGCCGGCATGGTTAGGCACAGGTGCGGCCATTAACCAAATGATTGCGCAAGGGCAAAAACCATTACTCGATGACATGCTGCAACACTGGCCGTATTTCCAAACCTTAATTGATATGCTGGAAATGGTGCTGTCTAAATCGGACAGTCATGTCGCGCTCTATTACGAAGCACATTTAACCGATGATGCTGATTTAAAAGTTTTGGGTGAGCAATTGCGCCAACGCTTACAAGATGCGGTCGAGACCTTATTAACCTTAAAAGGTGAATCGAAATTACTCAGCAGTAACGAGGTACTCGATCAAGCCATGAAAGTGCGTAAACCGTATTTACTGCCGCTGCATTTATTGCAAGCAGAGCTGATGAAACGTCGTCGTCGTTATTTGGCCGAATGTACCGCAGAACAGACCCCAGTTGATCATGCCTTAATGGTCAGTATTGCCGGAATTGCTGCCGGATTACGCAATACCGGATAAGCATCAGGCTGTTTAAAAAAGCACATCACTCAGATGTGCTTTTTTATTGCACATGCCATTGTTTAAATCATCACGCTCTTATGAATAGAATAACCTCAGGTTATGAATCATTTGAGCTTTAGGCCCTTTGATTAATTGGCTGATTTAACTTTAATTTATATCCAATAAACTTTTACCATCCGGTAAAAATACAAGAAAAGTCAGTAGATTAGTTTGAACAAAAATATAATAAAAGCCATTAATCTAATAAAAAAGCAGAGTATGATGTGCTCAATTTACTCCTTGATATGCTTATTTTATGTCCAACTGGTTTCCCAAATGGCGGCCTTACTCAGGTCAGATCGATGCACGTCCCGTCGGTACCAATGAATACTTACCGCCTGCACAAAGCGTGGTGTTAGGCATTCAACATGCTTTTGCGATGTTTGGTGCCACGGTACTGGCTCCTTTCTTGATGGGTTTTGATCCAAACTTAGCCATTTTAATGTCAGGGATCTGTACGATCCTATTCTTCTTTATTACCGGCGGACGCGTTCCGAGCTATCTCGGTTCTAGTTTTGCCTTTATTGGCGTGGTGATTGCAGCCACCGGCTATGCGGCCTCCGGCACTGGTGCGGTGAATGCCAACTTAGCCGTCGCCGCCGGCGGTATTATGGCCTGCGGTATTTTGTATGCCGTATTCGGTTTTATTGTAATGGCAACCGGCACGCAGTGGATTGAAAAACTGATGCCACCCGTGGTCACCGGTGCCGTGGTGATGATCATTGGTCTAAACCTCGCCCCTGTGACGGTAAAAGGCGTAGCGGGCAATGACTTTAATATGTGGATGTCGCTGCTGACCGTACTGTGCATGGGTTCCATTGCCGTGTTTACCAAAGGTTTATTACAGCGTTTATTGCTGTTAATTGGTTTATTGCTGGCCTATTTGGCTTATTACCTGATTTCCAACGTAATGGGCTATGGCGTAGCGATTGATTTTGCACCGATTCAGCAAGCCGCTTGGTTTGGTATTCCGACATTTTATTCACCGGTGTTTGATGTCAATGCCATGCTGATTATTGCCCCGATTGCCTTAATTTTAGTGGCCGAAAATTTAGGTCACATTAAAGCCGTCAGTGCCATGACTGGTGAAAATTTAGATCCGTATATTGGTAAAGCCTTTATTGCTGATGGTATTGCCACCACGTTATCCGGCAGTGTCGGTGCGCCGGGTATGACCACCTATGGTGAAAACATTGGGGTGATGGCCGTCACTCGGGTGTATTCCACCATTATCTTTGTGATTGCCGGTGTATTTGCAGTATTTTTAGGCTTATCGCCTAAATTTGGCGCGATTATTCACACCATTCCGATTGCCATTTTAACCGGTGCCTCGATTGTGGTGTTTGGTTTGATCACCATTGCAGGGGCAAAAATTTGGATTGAGAACAAAGTTGATTTTTCCAAAAATAAAAACCTGATGGTGGCCGCCGTCACCATTATTTTAGGTACTGGCGACTTCGCTTTACAGTTTGGTGGTTTTAACTTAGGTGGGATTGGTACTGCTACTTTTGCTGCACTGATTCTGAATTGGTTCTTTGGTCTGGCCGATGGTTCCGCCGACTAATTTTTACAGTTTTTATAGCAGCCGAACAGGCTGCTTTTTTTATCGGCTAAATGTGTCTTTTAATTCCAAACAGCAGCGCTTTTTTTAATCTCTGCGCAGTGGATTGCTGATGATGTGTAGCGCGATTGATGTTGCAAATTGTGCCCTTAAATATGGCAAAATGTGTATTTTTGATCAAAAATTAAGCATTTAATTACAGGACTACATAAAAATTTGCGCGATTAATAACATATTTATCCAACAGGGTTAACTCACTGATTTTTCGCTTATCAATTTCCTGAACGCTATTTTCAAGACTTTTGTATGGCCCCCCAAAAGAGCCAAACTGGCTAGAAATGCAGCAGAAGCAAGCTAGATATTTCAGCACAAACCCTTTAAAGTACGCCGCTGTTATGCAGAAGCTATGTAATAACATAGCATTTCACAGGGTTGTAAGAAAAAATATTCGGGTTTTATGGTGGAAAACGACTGCTTATTTTTTCTAGAAAGACGATTAAAGACAGGTAGAGACTGAAGAATGATTTATGACGCACATCATAGTAATATGATTCATGCTGCAGACCAGAATACGGCAGTGATATCCCAGAAATTCCAAGTAAGCCAAGCACGCGAACCGGCTAAAAATAAGTCTAAAAAAATCGGGATTCCGTATTTGGATGTACATAAATTTACGCAAAAATTGACCAGTATTTCATCCAGTAGCAGTACGGCCCGCTGCGCGCGCAGTATCCGAATTGCGCTGCAATCTGCCGGTGCGAACGTCTTAAATCATCCGATTGCTGCATCCGACTGGGGACCGACCCTGAAGAATATTGGCTATCAACAAATTCAACCGGCCTTTGACCAACCCCGTGTTGGCGATATTTATATTATTAATAAAACCCAAAAACATGTTTATGGCCATATTGCCGCCTACACCGGCCAGCAATGGGTCTCTGATTTTAGACAAAAAGGCTATGCGGTCTATCGTAATGATCAGGTCTCTTATACTTATTATCGTATGGTGTAAGTCGTGCTTGTTAAGCCTCATCAGACATCTTTATCATTACAAGATGTCTTTTTTATGGCTTAAAATTAAATCAGCAGTTAAAAAGCATTACGGCCGAATTTCTTTTAATTCACGTTGAATAAATTGCTGAATCATCGCGCGATATAATTGTTCCACCACATCGGCATTAATCCCCACGGTTTCGGCATGGGCACGCACGCGAGCAATCACTTGCTCCACCCGCTCTGGTGCTTGCACATCTTGCACGCTTTTCTTAAACCGAACCGCTTGATCGACATAAAATTGACGTGCGGCAATCAGCTCAATTAAAGCAATATCAATGGCATCAATTTTTTCACGCGCCTGTTCTAACGAGTCACATTTTTCTTTGTTCATGCTTATTGTCCTCATTTTCAGTTTTATATTGTTGTTCTAGAACATTGCTAAAAATACTTTCAATCATCCATACCCGATATAAGCTATTAAACACATAACTTTGACCGGCGATACGCAGCTCCAGCACCGGAAAATCAGGCTGTGATTTCATTTCACAGCGTAAGTCGTTGTCTTGCAGTTTGGCAGCAATATCCTCTTGGCTCAATTGCGCAATCGCTAAGTCTTGCTGCATTTGCGCAAAATGGGGTTTAAAGGATAAATCCTTGCCTTTGCTCCAGACCGCTTGTAACAGGCGATACATAGTTTCAACTTGTTGCTCTGCCGGCACAGAATAAAACAGCTGCGCCATCTGCTGAGTGGCCTGTTGCGTCGGACGGCAAAATGGCGTGAAACTCACTTCTGTGCGTTTTGATAGACGCGTGGCCAAACTCCAGTCGAACAGATCGCGCTGATGATAGGACAGCGGATAAATATTCAGTTGGATATTATAATAATTGGCCAATTCTTCTTTAATATAGGCCAGCAAAAGCCATGACATCGGATCTTCTAATGCGATATATAAGTCCAGTTCTGGATCTAAAGCCTGAATTGCATTGAGCTCTTCTGCATCACTAATCAGATGCTCACGCCAATCAATATGATTAATCAGGAAAATCGGATTACCGGTCAGCAGTTTTTGTTGTTTTAAACGTCGGGTTAAACGCAGTAAGTCATCGACTGCATGGTATTTACGCTGCCCAAATTCAAAATAGCTCGCCAATACTGCATCATCATTAAAAATACGCTCTGGAAACTGTTGCAAGCTATGGTGGCGACTGGCCATGGCATACAAAGTGCGTAATTTACCATACTGCTTTTGCCACAGCATATGAAACACGTCTTCAAGTAAATAGAGAAAATCTTGCCCGCGTAATGGCGTGTAGCGCAGAATTATTTCAGCTTGCTGAATGGCCTCAGCAGGCGGTTGTTCGGGGGTGTCATGGAAACTAAAGCGGTGCTGCTTGGAGAGAATTTTTGCATCGTTTAAACAATAGGTCTGCCATTCAAGTGCCGACATTTGATTGGGCGGTGCAGCGGTTTGACTGGAAATAATCACTTTTAACGGTTTCAGTTCATCACTTAAAATTTCTTCAAGTTCAGGTAACTGCTGTACCGCTAAATAACTGTACACATCATCTAAACGCAGGTGAATGCTTAAACCGTGTTCCGCCGATAACACCACTTGTCGAATCGGCTTTTGATAAAACCAATGCGACCGAAGTGGATCAAACCAACGGCGTAAAAGTGACATGAGATCAACCTCGAAAAAAAACCCTTGTAGTGCTACAAGGGTTTATAACAATTTGTTAAGCAATGATCAATTATACCTCTAAATTGAGATCCGTCACTGCCCCTTTTTCTGCCCCCGTGGTCAATTTTGCAAACTTGGCCAAAGCCCCGTAACGGTAGTTCGGTTGTGGTTTCACCCAAGCCGCTTGACGTGTGGCCATTTCTTCATCGGAAATATGCAAGGTCATTTCACGGGTTTCTGCATTAATGGAAATTCTATCGCCATCTTTAACTAAACCAATCGGTCCACCTTCATAGGCTTCAGGAGTCACATGGCCAATCACGAAGCCGTGACTACCGCCAGAGAAACGACCATCGGTGAGCAGTGCCACAGATTTGCCCAAACCTTTACCAATAATGGCAGAGGTGGGTTTTAACATCTCAGGCATACCCGGTCCGCCTTTTGGCCCTTCACCGCGAATCACCACCACATCACCGGCTTGCACTTGACCGTCTAAAATACCGCGCATGGCGCCAATTTCACCTTCGAAAACACGCGCTGGACCTTCAAAATAGAGCCCTTCTTTGCCGGTAATTTTCGCGACCGCGCCGGTAGGTGACAAGTTGCCTTTAAGCACCACCAAATGAGAATCTTTTTTAATCGGTGCATCAAACGGTAAAATAATTTGCTGACCTTCAGGATAATCCTCTACATCAGCAAGATTTTCCGCCAAGGTTTTACCGGTCACGGTTAAGCAAGAACCATCCAACATACCGGCATTGAGCATGCGTTTCATCAGCGGTTGAATCCCGCCAATGGCAATCAATTCCGACATTAAATACTGCCCCGATGGACGCACGTCTGCCACCACTGGAATGTCTTTACCAATACGCACGAAATCATCTAAAGATAATTCAACCTCAGCAGTATGCGCCATGGCCAACATATGCAGTACACCGTTGGTCGAACCACCCAGCGCAATCAGCACTTTAATGGCATTTTCAAACGCTGCTTTGGTCATGATGTCGCGTGGTTTAATGTCTAAACGCAGCAAGTTCATCACTGCTTCACCGGCACGATTACAATCGAGCATTTTCTCATCTGAAATGGCTTCTTGTGCCGATGAACCCGGCAAGCTCATGCCCAATGCTTCAATGGCAGAGGCCATCGAATTGGCCGTGTACATGCCACCGCATGAACCCGGACCCGGCAAGGCCACTTCTTCAATATGTTTCACTTGAATGGCGCTAATTTCACCTTTGGCGTGTTGACCAACCGCTTCAAACACAGAAATCATATCGGTGTGACCTGCACCCGGTTTAATGGTGCCGCCATAAATAAACAGACCGGGACGGTTTAAACGCGCCAAGGCCATAATGCAGCCCGGCATGTTTTTGTCACAACCACCAATGGCAATCACGCCATCATAGGCTTGGCAACCCACCACTGCTTCAATGGAGTCGGCAATAATTTCACGCGATACCAAAGAATATTTCATGCCTTCGGTGCCGTTAGAAATACCGTCAGAAATGGTAATGGTATTAAAGATAATGCCTTTACCATTGGCGGCATTTACGCCCTTTTCCACTTCACGGGCTAAGCCATCAATGTGCATATTACACGGCGTGACATTGGCCCACGTCGAGGCAATCCCAATAAAAGGGCGCTCAAAATCGGCATCATTAAAACCGGTGGCACGCATCATCGAGCGTGCAGGTGCATTTTCAATGCCTTCGTATACCGCAGCAGAATGTTCGCGGATATTGTCTTTACTCATGAAGCGCTCCGTATGAGATCTGGTCATTGTATAAATGTGATCATGGCGATTTATTATTCAGCTCATTGTATAGAAAGCCAATACTTTGTAAAAGTGAGATTTTTTTCAATTCAATGCTCACGGATGCTGTCAAAGATCAGGCAATGACCGAGCCATTGTGATCTTTTTACCCTCAAATTATATGACGCTCAGAAATACAGCCTGTCCGCATGCATAAATTCTTTGGCCACAGCGCCTGACGCCCGAATCGGTGTTGCCACCCATTGACTTCAACCTTTGAACCGGGCATGGCAGGTTTCAAAGAATAAATGCATCGAGCTGGCAAGAATGGGTTTCATGAAATCTTCATCTTTCACACGCATGGCAGGCCATAGAGCATGTGTGCCGGCCATTTCCTCGTATAGTTCGATTTTTTGAACGATCATCCAGCATGGCGGTCTTTACAACAAAGTGTAGATCACACACCCATGCTAAAATCCAATCTAGTCGCAGCATATTCAGTTCTTTAATTAAATC
This sequence comes from Acinetobacter harbinensis, assembly GCF_000816495.1. Classification (GTDB taxonomy): domain Bacteria; phylum Pseudomonadota; class Gammaproteobacteria; order Pseudomonadales; family Moraxellaceae; genus Acinetobacter; species Acinetobacter harbinensis. The sequence goes on along the minus strand of NZ_JXBK01000001.1, from coordinate 451,493 downwards.
AAATATCTAAGCAATTTACTCTACAGATTACTCTGCTCGATGCCAAACACTTTCAACACTGCTGCTTTAGCCCGATCAATCGGGTGCTCTTTCAAGCATTCAAATTAAATATATGTTTTGCTTGAACCAATATAACGTGATCACTTTCATTTAAATACAAAACTTTCATGAATAATTTTTTAATTTTGCATTACTTTTTCTTATTAAATAAAGATTGGGTGTATGAGAATCTTTAGTCCCTGAGCAGATAAATTTCTGCCTTTCAATGGCTTGTCCGTTGCTGGACAGCGATCGTAGGTCTCTGCGCGGTTTTGCCTTATAATACGTTAAGTTTATTTGGAATTTCATGTGTGAAAATCATCTTTGCGGGCACGCCCGAATTTGCCGCGGTCGCTTTGGCCGCGCTGTTAACCACCGAACATGAAATTGTCGCTGTCTATACCCAACCTGACCGCAAAGCAGGTCGCGGGCAAAAACTTAGTGCATCCGCCGTTAAACAATTGGCCTTGACGCATAATATTCCGGTGTACCAACCGCTGCATTTTAAATCCTCCACCGAAGAAGGTTTAGCGGCGCAAGCTGAACTGGCCGCTTTAGGTGCCGATGTGATGGTGGTGGCGGCCTACGGTTTAATTTTGCCGCAAGTGGTATTAGATACGCCCAAATATGCCTGTTTAAATATTCACGGTTCTTTACTGCCGCGCTGGCGTGGTGCTGCACCGATTCAACGTGCCATTGCCACCGGTGATACTGAAACCGGTGTGACCATTATGAAAATGGCAGCGGGCCTCGACACGGGCGATATGCTGTATAAAACCCTCTCTCCAATTAGCGCAGAAGATACCTCTGCCAGTGTACATGACAGCTTGGCCGCGCAAGGTGCCGAAGCGATTGTGACAGTATTGGCCTCTATCGAGACTTTACAGCAGTATTTAGACAGCCGTGAAGTACAAGATGAAGCACTGACCGTGTATGCACACAAATTATCCAAGGCGGAAGCGAAAATTGATTGGTCAATGGATGCGCTGCAAATTGACCGCAACATCCGTGCCTTTAATCCGTGGCCGGTGGCGTTTATTCAACTCGATACTGAACATAACCTACGGGTTTGGAATTCAACGCTCTCGCATCTGAATGCCGAGCAAGCCCAAGTGGGCGAAATTATTGCCATTGATCAACATGGTGTGCATGTTGCTTGCGCAAATCATACGGTTATCACCTTAACTGCTTTACAATGGCCAGGTGGCAAAGCCCTGAACGCCGTACAAATTTTACAAACTCAAAAACTGACTATTGGACAAATTTTATAATGAGACAATCTGCACCCCACGCCTCTGGTAAAACACTAAACTTACGTGCTCAGGTTGTTAAGACGTTATTGGCGGTCCAAAATGGTCAATCACTGGCTTCAGTGCTGAATCAGCACATCAATATTGTCTCGGACAAAGACCGCGCTTTATATCATGAATTGGTTTTAGGCTGCCTACGTCAATGGCATGCACTAAAACAAGTGACTTTGCCATTGCTGGCCAAACCGTTAGACAATGCCGTGGTCGAAACCTGTTTATATGTTGGTTTATATCAATTGCTGTGTACCCGTGTTGCGGCACATGCGGCCATTTCTGAGACGGTTGAAGCCTGTAAGCAATTGGGCATGGAAAGCTTAAGCGGTGTGGTGAATGCTATTTTACGCCGTGCCACCCGTGAAACCGAACAGTTTTATGATGTGTTAGAACAAGCACATGGTTTACCCAGCTGGTTGTTTAAACGTTTAAAGAAAGATTGGGGCGATGACTTCGAAGCCTTAAGTTATGAATTGAAGCAAGTGGCGCCGCTCACCTTGCGTGTCAATACCTTACAAGTCAGCCGTGATGAATATCTTGAAATTTTAGAAGATGAAGGCATTGAAGCACATGCCTGTGAGCTATCGAATGTCGGGATTACTTTAGATGAAAGCATTCATGTGCCAAGCCTTCCCGGCTTTGAAGCGGGTGGTTTTTCGGTGCAAGATGAACATGCTCAATTGTGTGCCGGCTTATTGCCAAATCTTGATGGTAAAATCGTGATTGATGCCTGTGCGGCACCGGGCGGTAAAACTGCGCATATTTTAGAAAAATATCAACCTAAAAAATTGATTGCCATTGATCAAGATGAAAAACGCTTAAAACGCGTGACTGAAAACTTAGAGCGTTTGGCTTTAAGCGACAGTCATGTCTCCATTGTTACCGCGGATGCGGCGAAATGGACGGCGGATGAACTGGCGGACTGTATTGTTTTAGATGCGCCGTGTTCAGCCATTGGCGTGATTCGTCGTCATCCGGATATTCGTTTACTGCGCCAATCGGGTGATATTGCTAAAACGGTACAACTGCAACAACAGATTTTAGAAAATATGTGGTCACAGCTTAAAGTGGGTGGCACGTTGTTGTATATCACCTGTTCAATTTTAAAAGTGGAAAATGAACAGCAGATGGTCAATTTCTTTGCCAATCATGCGGATGCGCAGGAACAAAAAATTGAAGCTGAGTGGGGTATAGAACAAATCCACGGTCGTCAATTGTTACCGCAAAGTGGTCAGGGTGATGGCTTCTATTACTGCCGTATCATGAAAAGCGCGTAAAAATAAGATGTAAAAAAGGTGGCTTAGCAGCCACCTTTTTTATTGCCGGTCAGATTGAAGCATCAGGCACTATTTCACTCTGATTCCGAAATATAAGGACTTTTCTTGTTGCGGTAACAGTTCACTCAAAACAGTTTTTAATTTTTCCCCGTCCATTTGCACCCTTTCGCCACTACTAGTCATTGGTAATTTTTCGCCCCAAGTCCATTTTTCAGTATAAGCCGGATACATATCATTAATCGTTACATCATTTAATGCACTATTGCCCATATTTTTAACCGCAATCCGATAAATCAAACATTGATTGGGCTTTAAATTTTCATTCTTTAAGCTATAAGCGGCTCCGATAATAATACCGCTCATATCGTTATCGCATTTCTCCACTTTAAATTGCGATTTCAGAATTTGTAATTGATTGGGACTAACAATAATGGAGTCGGTATTGCTCAAAGCGGAAAGTACAGTCGCCTTGCCATCATTATTGGCGCTGGCCACTACCTTCACTTGACTGCTCATACCATGCGTTGCGGTTAAAGGTGCTTCGACCTTAATCAATACACTCATTGATTGATTGGGTTGAAGAATAAAATTCGTGAGTTCAGATTCTGTTCCAGTCACCAACAGCGTATCGCCGGCATCTAAGGCATCATTTTTATTTTTATCTAAGAATAAAGTATATAAAAAACCATCATTGGGCCGCACTAAATTTAGTTGACTGAGCTTTTCATCGTCTACACCGGTGTTGGTGAGACGGTGTAAAAATACATAGGTTCCCCCCACAGCCACCTGTGCGGTTTGGTCATTGCTGAGTTCCAAGGAACGCAGTTTGGGCGGTGCTATCACGGCATCTAAAATAATATCGCCTAAACCCGATTGTAGGGATTCAATGGCAAACCAAATATTGGTAGTGCTAGTGATCGAGGCAGAGACTGTGACGACAGCGCAAACTTGCCCTACCGTATTGGCTGCAATATTAAGTTGAGTGATTTGCTGACCAGTCAGACCGACTTTACATTGTCCAGCCTCTACTTTATAGAACTCCACTTTCAGCCCTGAAGTAAATGGAGTAATGCTATTTTTAACCAAGGTTGAATAGTCACCGCTGATTAAGGTCGGTTCAACTTTACTGCTTGAAGCATACAGTTGATAGTCTTGTACAAGTGCAGCAGAGTTTTGAATCTTTAAAGGAAAATACGCTTTACTGCCTTCTGTTTTTTGTGTCCAAAGTGGGGTAGTTCCTGTTCTGCCCTCTTTACCAATGATGAACATGCCTGTACCGGTGAGATTATTTGCAGTGACCAAAATATTATTCGATAAATCACTTTGAGCTGCATACATAGTTTTGGCAATCGCGATATTATTGGCTAAATTTTGATCTGTAGAATCGGTCTTAACTTCTATATTATTGATAATATAATTCTTATTTGCTTGAGTGGTTTCTTTGTCTGTTGTGCTAACGATTAAATTTTTTAGCGTAAATTTAAAGTATTGGTTAGCAGGCACGTTGCCCAATGCTAAACCGCTCGTACTTAATAACTGACTAGCCCATGTTTTAGTATTTCCCGTGCTCAAACCTGAAAGTAGCGCTTCACAGGTCTGCTCAACTTCTATTCCATTTTGATCGGTCAGTTTACATGTCAACTCAGTATTTACCGTTACGGCTAAATTGGCACCCAACACATCTATCAGTTTCACATTCTTTGCAAGCGCTTTACTGTCATTAAAAAGTACCATCTCATATGAAGATAAACTTCCTGGCAAAGGAATAGTCTCATTGATTTTTTTAGTAATCCTTAAATCGACATCATCATCCTCGATGGTGTAATTAAAACCATTAGGAACATTTCCACCACATTCACTCAAAGCCATCACGGCAATGGTGGTCTGGGTTTTATCCAAGATAAATGGAATGGTTTTATTGCCTTCCTTATTATTATTATTAATGACTTGAATAACCAAATCAGTAATTTTTACTCCAGTTGCATAATTTAAACTTGGGTTATATTTAACTTTATATTTAAAGCTAAGTTTTTTAGAATCAGCACTGAGGACAGGGATTATTTCTACCGCTGTACCAGAGTTTTTATTAAATATTTTATAATCTGTACCATATATGGCAGGATTAATTGATGCGGTATTGTCAATCGTAAACGCCACATCGAAATCAGCATCTACAAATCCAACGATATTAAATTCCACTGCATGATAACCACTGGTCTGATTCTCAATTACTGTATTGTTATTAGCGGAAAATTCTATCGCTGGTCTTAATTTAATCTTTACGTTATCAATAAAGTTACCATATGTCACATTATTCCATTGTGTTGCTTGGAATATAAATTCATATTTTCCAGCTGCTGGAATGATACCAGCCATTGAAAAAGATTTAAGTCCAGTATTAAGCCAAGTTTTTACTGTAGTATGTATTGGACTAGAACCGATAGATTTAGTCCTAGTAACGGCTCTTCCATTCACTTGACCAATATAAAATTCAGCCTTTTCATCTTTTGAACTTCGAGTTGCATGATCAAAGCTCCAAGTAAAACTATCATCAGGAAGCAAACAAATACTCTGATAAATATTTGATACTTCCTCTGCATTTAATTCAATATATTGGTTACTCGCATTGCTAGTGACATTTGGATTATTCGCTACTCCATCAGGACCACCTCCTTTCCAAAATTCCATAGGAAAATTAATGTTATTTCTGGACGTATGTGTCGTTCTCCAACCTGGAATATAGTTTCCTGTACCAAACAAATTAGGATTGGCATCCAATAAAGTATAATTGTTAGTAATCGTTGGCGTTTGTAAATCCATATTTACAAAACTACGCTGAATCCGTGTATTGGATGCCGGTAGATTTTCATCTGCATAAACGTGTGGCATGGTACTCAACAATAAAAATGAAGATGCCAAAATAAAAGCTGTGTATGGCTTGATCATCTTAGTTCACCTGCACGTTTGGTTGTTCTAGCGCGAACGATAAATTAAGTACGGTCATGTTCTATCGTCCCTGCGTTGATGCTAAAGCCGTGTTATTTTTGAGAGGGCGAGCAAATAAATCTTCGTCAAATTTGAATCTAAATTTTAAATACGCGCCTTGCCCATTGGAGCTGGTATTGGCCAACTCATTGTCCTGATAACCTAAAAGATTATAGCCCGCCGAAACCCAAAGATTGGTACTGAGTAAATAGCCCAACTCTGCACCTATTAAATAGCGTGTTCCTGCGCCATGATTGGCCCATAAAGCGCCCGCTTGTATACTCATATCCCAACGTTCATTGAGGTCATACATTGCACGGCCACTGAGCAATTGAGTTAAAGCATTGCTAGAGATATCGTACTCATTCAATACTGACCATTTTGCAGCATATTGACTGGATAGCGTCAAACGCTGCTCAGGATGATAGTTGCTATGAATAGACGTGACATAGGCCTGACGCTTAAATTCGGCCTCTAAATCTGTGGCATTGTGTTCGTAGTAATATTCCACTTTAGACAAAATATCTAATTTATTTTCAGCATCATCACGCCACGCCAAACCCAACTGGAAACGATTGCGCAGATGATCGCCTTGCTCGGCCTGTTTATTGTCAACCCAATTCAAGGTGTTTTTAGTTAAAAGCGTCGCATCATCATTTAATTTACGTGCAAAACCTACGCTATTGATTAAGGTATCTGCGCTGTCTGAACGGCGCGCCTCTAAACGTGTGGTGGCTTTCCAATTCTCATGCACCAAATATTCTAAACCCAGCGTTGCCGCGGTGGCATCATTATTCGTATTTTCAGCCTTGTTGGACAGACTTTGAATGCGTTCAAAACTAGTGCTTAAATATACGCGTGGTTTGAGTTGCCAACGATTGCGTAAACCCAAAGCGGCTTCCGCTTCACGGTTGCTAATGCCATCGGCAACCCGATATTCACTAAAGGCTGAACCATCTTTCATATAGCTGCTAGAGACACCCAACACCGTGCTGTTGGTTTCCTCAGCGCTGTTCAGTGAATATAAGCCATCAATGGCTGAAATCAATTCATGACGGGCATAGACTTCAGTATTCGGTAGAACTTTGGCTGTTCCGCCTAGGGACAAGACTTGTTTATCAGCGTTAGATACATCTTGCTCATATTCAATAAAAGCGCTGGCACCTTTCCACGGTAAGTTACCGGTAAATTTAATTCGTGCCGTTGTGCCGTTATAAGGGCCTGAATTTTCAGTGGCCAACGTGGCTGCGGCAGTGCTTTCATCATAATGGCGTAGACCCAATTCTAGCGCTAAGATTTTAAAAAAATTACGCTCTAGACTGGCCGATAATCCGCTACGGACGCCATGATTATCTTGATCTTCAGTGCGAATTGCTTCAAAACGCGCCAAACCTATTTGAGCAATCGGTGCTGATACTTTTATGCCACTTTCTTTACGTCCGGCACTGATGGTGGCCGCATCATTTTCAAAGCCGTCTTGGGCTTGTTGATGATAGGCGCGAACATGGGCAAAACTTGGTGCATATTCAAACTCTAAGCGTGCCGCAGTTCCTTGATTTTTATCGCTTAAACCTTCGCTATTGATAGAGGCAATTTGATCGATACTGCTATCGGTATTTTTCGACTGCGCCACTTCAGCAATCAATTTACCGTACGGTCCCACTTTAACCACAGTATTTAAACTGGCGATTTGCTCATGTTGGAGGGGGTCATTGCTTTGTACAAATGAACCGCCAATTTTCAGATGGCTTTTTACGGCATAGCTAAAACTCACACCACCCACTGAATACGCATCACCAATTTCATCCGCTTCTACTGTGACCCGAATAAAGTTCGGATTAAGCTCTGAATCGACACTGGCCACGGCTTGTTTTAAATAAATACTGTTGCTGTAGCTGTCGACTTGATAATCTGAAAAACGCGTTAAGGTTTGTTTGGCAATAATTAAACCGGGATTGTTACGGTCACGGGTTAACACTTCAACTTTTTCACTGTTTTCTAAAATCAAGTCATTGGAAATTGCACCCAAACTATAAGGGCCAGAAATCCCTAAGGCGCGGTTTTCAGTAACGATCTGACGGGATTTGGTTTGTGCCACAAAAGCCGAGGCTTGTAATTTATCGCTTTCATGACCGACTTTCACCCCAGTCAAGGAGCGATTATATTGCCCCAATGCCAAGCCTTCATCTTTTTCAGTACGCGTGACATAGTCGCCGTACATGGCATACGAGCGGCCTTTGTCTAGACGTACATATAATTTACTGGTCGATTGCGCATCAAAGCCTTTGGCCGCAGCATCCCCATAAATGGGATAATACTCATCCGGTTGAATATCGCGGAACAAGCGCTGTTTTGAGCTTTTACTGGAATCATAAGCCAGCGTTAACAAATAATCGCCTTTGACTTTTCCTTTGAGGAACATCGCAGCACGGCCGCTCAACGCCGTATCATCGCCCCAATTGGCAATCTCGTTAAGCTGTTCTTCAAAGCCATCATTTTGAGTCACACTGTGCAGTTGCTGAGCATCAAAATGATTAAAATTAAGCACCCCTTCAACCAAACCAACGGCGATCAGCGGACGTAAATCGGCTTGGAACTGAATATCAAGCGCTTGTTTGAGCAGGCCGCTGCTGACGCGTAATGTGCCACGCGCCGGTGCATTGGGTGCGATGATGGGAATCATCATCTCACCGCCTTCAATAAAGGTTTGAATCCCCGGCTCACTCGGATTTAAATCGGGCAGATCAATCAGACCAATATCGCTTTCTAAGGTCACTGAAGTGCGTGTGGAAACCTTGATGCCATTTTTATCCTGTAGTTGTAGCTGTAATTGCATCACATCACGACCATTGGCCATCACCGATGCCAGTGGTTGCTGTAATTTCAGATGATGAATATCATCTGGAACAATCACTTGAACCTGTTGGCTTTCACGTACATTACCCAGTAAATCTAATTGCTCGACACGAATAGTATTTGTACCCACATTTAAGGCCACACCTACATATTCCAGACCCTGTTTATGCTGCTCATCTAAAATGGCCAATTTACCGCGTTGCTTTTCTGAGACCAGCACCGCATTAACCAACACACGCTGTGTCGCACCAGCTGCGCCTTGCACTTGAATGCTGGTTTGGGCAAAAGGCAGTACTTGTCCTTGTTTGAGGTTTAAGATTTCTAAATGATTACTGTCACTGCGCTTTAAATAATCTTCCAGATTTACCCAAGTGGTCGGCTTAAGCGGATTGATCGCCAATTGCTGCGCTTGGGTATTTACAGGATTCGTAGCATTGAGTAAGCAGTTTTGCTCATTGTTACTGGCCAAACAGCCTTGGCTATTTTCTGAACGGGTACTGCGGGTGAGATAACTTGGTGCTTCTATCGACAGTTGCTGATTAATCGCCTTTTCTAAATTAAAATTACTGCGATTAATATTCTGCTGACGCTGCTTAAGCGTCTCAATCAATGTGCTAGAACAGCTGCCGTTCTGATCAGTAAGGGCAAAATCAGCACGATGTAATTCACCACGTTTGACATCAACAAAACGGCTTGATGGATCATCCGCGTTGCGATTTGATTGTCTGATAAGTACGGTTCCCACAGGCAATGTGGTGCGGTCAACTTTTAAAACGTGGGTTTTGGCAGAAACACCATAGAAGTCATATTTACCTTCACGATCGGTAATCACATAACTGCCATCTTCCATGTAAATGCGGACACCGGATACCCCTAACTCACCTTTGTCTTGCATGCCATTCGCGTTACAGTCGTTATAAACTTTACCCACCACAAAGGCGTCAGCACTAAAAACGCCAGCGCGCACATTGACTTTGGCTTGCGCTTCATTGGAGCTTAGCCCCGAACGATCAACTACACGCGCGCGGTTAATACCATCACCATTTAATGCATTTGGCCCCACCAAAACGCGATATTCAATTTTTGCGCTGGCATTCACCGCCAGATCGCCCAAACCCAACGTTAAATACGGTCCTTTACCGCCCACTGGATCGGCAACAGGTTTACCGTCAACGCGCATGGTATTCGGGACATAGCTAAAACCGCGCGGCAAGGTGTCTTGTAATTTAACTTCACGCGCCAATACATCGCCTTGATTGCTTACGGTAATGCTGTAGTTGGTAAAATCACCCAGTTCAATACTGCTATCGCGTGCGGTTTTTTGTACCACCAAACTAGATTGTGTTAATTGAGGATCGATTGGAATATCAATATTTAAGGCAGGGCTGGTAGAGCTAAGGCTAAACACCCCACCATAAGAATACTCAGCATTGACCGCCATACCATTGAATGAGGCTATTGGATATAGCGCTTGATCACTGACAAAACTGTATTGACGGCTGCTTATGCTGGAGGTATCCACCAACAATTTATAGTTACCCGCAATCACTTGAGGATAAACAAATTCCCCTGTGGCCGAGGTCACTTGTTTTGCAGGCATACTACGCAATGCACCGGTTGTCCGATCAACCTCAAAGGCGACATTATTACCCACGGGCTGATCATTTTCATCGACCAAAATGACCGTTGCTCCAGCGACCGGTTTTTGGGTTTTTGCATCAAACACGATGCCGTAGGGATCAATCAGTATTTGCGTGGCCACATCGTTAATTGGCGTAGTGATTTGACCTTGAGCATCGACACAATCCAGTAAACGTGCCGTCACGTCATCACGTTTAAGCGTTTGTAAAACAGTATCATTTAAGTTTTTAACACTATTTTCTTCAGTCTTTAAACTAAATTGAAACACTCCACTGTTTGCTGCACTTTCTATGGCGGAGACCACTACCACATCACCGGTTAATTTCGACTCAATCCGAATGCGTACCTGCTCTTGACTAAAGCGATTGGCATTACACACCGCAGCATTGCTCTTTAGATAAATAACGTCGTTAACTTTACCGCTATATAAGTCGGTTTTAAAATCAGCAGTGGTACTGTCTAAACTGGCTTTGCCCAACACTTGGGTCTCAACTGTATTGGATAAAGTCTTTTTATCCACTTGCCCTGTTTGATGTAGCACATAGGCTTGATTGAGCAAGGTGGTGGCGCTGATGCTGGCCAACGTTTTCACGCTTAATTTAATGCTGCTGCTTTGACCGGCAGCAAATGCATTTTTATAAGCCACCACAGCATGAGAAATTTGGGTTTTGTCATTCGGGATATGGCTTGAATATTGTCCTTCTGCCAATTTATGTAAAACCACCGCAGTTGAAGCCGGCTCTAAAATTTGAATCGCATCAAATATGGTATTGGCCGGCAAGGCATCTTCAACAATCAGCCATGCTTGTTTTTGTCCATCTACGCTAATGCTGGCAGGAGATACGGGCAAAGCCGATGAATTGCTTACTGTTAGGGTGTAGTTAAGGCTTTGCGCTTGATGATTCATGCTCAGCAGCGGCTGATCTACAGTTTTTTCAATTTTTAATTTGGCCTCAAACACCTGTACAGTATCTTCGGCAGTTTTTTGTTGTTGGGGTTCTTCACGAATTTGGGCCACTAACGGCAATACTAATTTTTGTTGATCCGGTGTTTGTAATGAGGTCTCTGCCACCACCCATAAATGCACAGTTTGATTGGGTTGTAACAGCAAACCTTCTTTGATTAAGCGATCGGATAGGTCAAATACACCATCATTATTGGCATCTAAGTAAATTTTGACATTGGATAAATGGTTGACCGCAATGGTTTTAAAGTCAAACCATGCATCGGTATTACTGGTATTGGTCAATTGATTGAGCCAAATTACTTTTGAACCGGCTTCAACCTGTTTAAGTTGATCAGCCAATAATTCAAGCGTATAAAATTTGGCAATTTCGATATTTACAGCATTGGATTGCGTGCTTTTCAGTAATTGCTCACCATTTGAATCACTGACTTCATAACTGGCATAGGCAATATTTTGGATCATCTGTCCAGCTGCCGGCATGGCTGCATAACTATGCTGTGCCAATAACATCGCCGATGCAAGTGCCGTCAAAGACAGTGTTTCCACTTTCTTGCTGATTGCCTTTTTCATGGACAAGCCCCAAACCCCAAAAAATTAAAATAAAAATATCAAGATCCCCACCCTTTCTAAAAAGGGCGGGGATTAATTTAAAGAGACTTATGGAGTGATGAGGCCATCAACTTTTACGGCAAATTTTAAGGTTGCGCTTGCTGCAGGTGTAAGCATACCGACGTTATAACTGATTTGACCATTTGACTGAGTTGCGCCTGTCGGCTCCACAGTACCGTACAGTTTGGTATAGCTTGGTACGGTATCGCTAATCACCACATTGGTGGCATTGGCATTACCATCATTGCTGGCAACAATTTTGTAATACACACATTGACCCGGTTTTGCAGCCAAATTTGTACTCACATAAGCTGTTGGTTGATCACTACAGTTAGCAGATAAACCTTGTGTTTTCACCAAACGAACTTGACCCAAGTTAATGATGGTGCGGTCAGTCACTGTTACAGCAGCAGGTTTATTTGTTGTACCTGTTGCTGTAAAGGTCACACTGGTGGTATCGGACTCACCGGCAGTAGCTGTCGCAGGTGCTTCAACTTTTACAATAATGCTGACTGCTTCGTTTTGTGATAAACCAGCATTGCCTGTTTTTGCCAAAAGTTGAAGCAAGGAAGCATTGCGCTCAAATGCACTGTTGCCGGTAATCAATTCATCAGCAGTTAATTGACCATCATTATTTAGATCTACATAAACAGAGGTGTTAGCGCCTTGTAGCGTTGAATTCCAATTAATCTCGATTGGATAACTTGCACTCACACCTTCTAAAATGTTGCCGGCATTGGTTAAAGTATGGCTATAAACAATTGTTCCACCTGGTGCAATTTGACCTTGACGATCTGGGGTGAAGGTTAATTGACGTTGTTCAGCAACCTTAACATTAAAAGTAATATCATCTTTACTACCAGTTGCAGGTGAAGATATTTCAACTTTAATATTTTGACCAGTCACGGTGTCTGCAGCAGCACCTGCAGGTGGCGTGACCATCAAACAGAAACTTTTTTCTGTACCGTTGGCAATGTTGCCGGAATTGGTCAGCTTGGTTGCGGTACAGTTTCCTGTAGAGTCTTTTTCAAAGACCTCAACCGTCCAACCATTTGGGATATTTGGAACAGTAATAATGTAATTGTCTGGAATATTGCCGGTA
>NZ_JXBK01000001.1:417835-438703 GCF_000816495.1 Acinetobacter harbinensis | reverse complement strand
CTTGATGGTTATATCAAATACTGCTGCTGTGGCGGGTGCGGTCGATACACTGCTAACGGCTCCGTTTGTACCTGCACCTATACCCAATTCTGTGCCAGTTAAAGGCTTGCTCACCAAGTCCACGCTATTGGCATCTAAACTCGACACAACCAACGTTAAAGTATCACTGCCTTTATTGGCCTCTGAAGTACTGGTCAAAACAACAGTATTGTTATTCACCAACGCACCATTTTTAAAGGTCACGCGAACCACGTACTTCTCATAGCCACCTGCCGCAATTGGCCCAGTGCTATTCGCGGTAACAGGAGTTTTACCATCTGCTTTCAAAATTTCAACAATACTTCCAAGTGGTAAATTGTCTTTATTAACCGTTAAAGTATAAGAATCTGTACTATTCCCACGGTTATGGACAACAATCATATCTCCTTCGATATTACTATCACCAAATATAACCGGCACACCTTGTTTACCTGCTAAAGTGATGCGGTCATCTACCGCACTCGTTGGCGTTGGCATTGCACCATCTTTAAAATTATTTAATACCGAGTCATTGATGGCAGCATCATATTTCCCAGTTACCGTCACAATCGATGGATTAGAAGGAACTGTGGTTGAATCTGTAGGTGGCGTATTTGGAAGTGTCGGAATATCCCCTATTTCTAAAGGACCGGCAGCTTTCCCGTCTGGATCGACATAAGCAGTATTTTTAATATCGCCTGCACTGGTACTGTCTAACACTCTAACTTTAAACGTTAACTTACCAGAGGTATTGGCAGCAATACTGTCAATATTATAAAGGAATCTATTTCCATTTAATTCAAATTTATCCGTGGTGTCTTTCGCATCGGTTAATGCAACTGAACTGCCACTGTAGCGTGCAGATCCAGCAACAAACTGAACAGTTGCAGGTAATACGTCAAAAATTGCAACATTAGTCGCTGCTGTATTGCCGGTATTTTTAAAGGTTAAAGTATATTCAATTTCCTGACCCGCTTGTGCAATACTGACACTTGCGGCTTTAGTTATTTGCATAACTGCGCCAGTGGTAATTGTGGTGGTGTCTATATTGTTTTTCGTTGCAGTGCTGTACAGCGTCGTTGAATCTGCCGTTGCTGTGACTTTCAAGGTGTCAAACTGACCTTGTGTTGCCGTACTTGGGGTGGTGGCAATAATCACCAAGCCCACAGACTCGCCTGCAGCCAGTTCAATTCGATCGCTAACGTTTAAAGCGATTTTATTGTCAGCAATACCATCTTTATTACGATCAATATAAATGGCGAATTTGGTGCTCTCAAAATCAAATCGATTAATTTCAGTACCAGAAAGGTTTTCAAGATTAATCGAAAATTTATCGCTACCATTACCCGTATTGGTTAAGATGTGCGAGAACGTTACTTGACCATTGGCTGTGGTTTGCGCACTACGATCAGCTTCTAAGGTAAAGCCACCAATTTGCGCCACTAGGGTTTTTACTTCATTAGACGTCACAACTTGCTGGGTTCCGGTGTTATCGGTATAACTTGCCGTTGCCACGTTACTAATATTGGTTCCTGCCAAAGGTGCAGCTGCCATCAGCTGACCGCTAAACAAAGACATTCCACCCATTACTGCAAGTGATGCAGCAAGTTTACTTAATTGAAAATTATTTTTCATAAAGAACCCAACAATAAAGCCGATATTGACTCGTTAAAAATTTTATTTAGAGGTATTCACTTGGACTTGAGCAGAAACTGTAATTTTCTGTTTGGCTTTTAACTCAGTCACATTCCATTGCAGCGCACGATATTCACTCAGTGGAATATTGACCTTTTTGCCATTTTCAAGGCGCGTTAAGGGCGCTTTGGCAAAAACTTTACCGTCTGTTGAGGCATAGCCTCCTTGAGGTAAACTTTGTCCGGTATAGGTGACATCATTTGGAAGTGGTAGATTCAACTTTAGATTTTTTAGGCTTTGATTCGATTTATTGGAATATTCAACTTTATACTCCAGCAATGCCTTTGGTTTGACTTGATCGGTTACTTTTAATTCTTTTTTGGCTTTTGAGTTGGCGTCAATTTGAAATACTTTCATCTCGGCCACTAAAGGCTGATCATTGGCGAAACTATAAGCGGGCAAAGCCATTGATAACGCAGATAAAATAAGGAGAGTGATTCTTTTTTCATTCTTAATAGACATTCTGAAACAACTTTAAACACTTTTGATACATATAATTACATTAAGATACAAAAAATTGAATTAAAAAATGTGACTCGTCACTCACTTTTCTTAAAAAATAATAATAAACAACAATTTACCTGTATATTAAGTAATCAAAATAGACTAGTTACAAAATTAATGTTGTTTTTTTGATCATCAAATCTTATTAGTCTAGATATACAGTAGTCCTCACGTCTATCCATGCTATGTATCCATAAATTTGCATAATTTTAGACGTATATTCATCCAAATATATTTGGACGTTAATGATGGTGGCCAAGTAATCTGGAAAATGAATGAGCTATGAGAAAGATGAAATAGCGACTTTAATACAAAATTTTAAGCCTAAAAAAGCCATCGTTATTTATAACGATGGCTTTTTAAAATTGCTCTATTTAAGAACTGATCGTACTTTTAATTTACAAAGTATGTTGATCCTTAATCTCTTCTAAAACCTCATCAATCTCTTCTGGATGTCGCATGAGATGAAGAATTGAAAGTATCAACCCGCCCCATACAAATACCACGGAGATAATCATCATTATAATTGCTGAACTATTCATGTTTTTTCTCCTAGCGGTCTTTCACTCGCGCCAATATAACAGCCACGACTGCACAGAAAATAATACAGCCCCAACCAAACATCCACTGTAGACTCGAACTGTAATCGCCATAGCCTTTTAATACCAAGTTAAAAAAGGTCAGGCCTAAGGTCACAATTAAAATCAAAGAGGTGATCACGGTCAGAGTGAAACTCCAGCCTTTACCCAATTGCACAGTAGAGATTGCATTGACGTGATTTCTAATACTAACCAATGCTGAGCGCTTAAACCAAGTCACATAAAGAATCGACAGCAAGGCCCCGCCAATGATGCCAATATTATTAATAAAGTGATCAATAATATCGACCAATTTAATTGAATTCACACTGGAAAATAAAGCAATAGATACCACCGCACTGCTGCCACCAATAATTGAAACTGCTTTTTTACGGCTCCACTTCAACTTATCCATCATTGCCGCAATTGGAACTTCCAAAATGCTGACCATGGAGGAAATACCGGCCACAAATAAAGAGGTGAAGAACAAGATCCCAAATAAATCGGCACTAGCACCAAGACTTGAAATAATTTTAGGAAAAGCAATAAAGGCCAGACCAATACCGCCACTCACCACGTTTTCTACATTGGTATTGGCTGAATACGCCATAAAGCCCAATGCAGCGAAAATACCAATACCAGCTAGAATTTCGGTGGAAGCATTGGCAAAACCGACAATTAAACCTGAACCGGTTAAATCGGTTTTTGGTTTTAAGTAAGAGGCATAGGTCACCATAATACCGAAGCCGACAGAGAGCGAAAAGAAAGTGTGACCATATGCCGCCAACCACACCTTATAATCCATCATGGCAGACCAGTTTGGTGTAAAGAAAGCATTTAAGCCCTGCGCCGCACCGGGTAAACGTAGTGCTTGAACCACCAACATGATAAATAAGACAAACAGCAAAGGCATGAAAATCTTATTTGAAAGTTCCACCCCTTTTTTAACGCCGCCATATAAAATAATTAAAGCCAGTGCCCAAATTCCCGCCAAAGGCCAGAAAATATGACTCACGAAGCGTGGGTCAAACCCTGTGGCTTCTGAAGTCTGTAAATAGGTTTTAAAAAAGAAACCTTCCGGATCACTGCCCCACATTTGACCAATAGAGAAGTAAATATAACTCCCCGCCCACGTCAGTACGCTGGCATAGTACAATGCAATAATGATACACACGCTTACCTGCCACCAGCCCAACGTTTCACCGCCTTTAAAGAGAGCACGGTAAGCTTTAGGCGGCGAACGATTACTTTTGTGTCCAACGGCATAATCTAAAAATAGCAGCGGTAAACCTGCAGTAATTAAAGCAATTAAATAAGGAATTAAGAATGCCCCACCGCCATTTTCATAGGCCACGTAAGGAAAGCGCCAAATGTTACCTAAACCCACTGCCGATCCGATCGCAGCAATAATAAAGCCTGATCGTGACGTCCAGTTTTCACGAATATCTGTCATAAAAAACCTAAACCTTAGGTATCTTTAGCTGCTGCTTGTTTTTGGATTATCTCGCGAGCAAACCAAGTACCATTCAAAAATTAATCTTTTTATGTCTGAAGTTAGCTCTATGCCTTTTGAGCACGCGGTTCTAAATTGCAAACAGGCAGTCATCACAAAATCTTGCTTAAAGTCTTTTGTTTCTTTTACCTTCCAATGCTTGAACAATACCTATTTTCTAGGCTTTTTTCTGTAGTTTATGCAGAAATACTCGGTTTTTAAACGTGATCTCTGAGGGATTGATCAAAATATGAATGATTTTCTTAGAGCATGCCATAAAGTCGTGGTAGCACAGCATTCTGAATGCACCAATAAGGTAAAATGGAGTGTTTTAATTCAAGCCAAAACTAGATTCTATTTAAGTGATTAATGAGGTAATCAAGATTGTTTATTGCTTTGCATCACAGAATTAATTAACATTTAGAGCTACTAAATCATCAGTGATTTTAGATAAATAAAGCAACAAGTTAGATAAGAAATAGTCATTATCTGAATATCGGTTAAAACTGGAGGAAATCCTCTTGCTCTTAAGGGCTTTTTGACGATAAGTGAATAGCAAGAATCTGGGAATAAATATACAAAAATGATAAATTCGTAAATGGATATAACATGAGGTGGTGTTCTTGGTCTAAATCTAAATTGTGTTATATCCTTTTTATTTCAAGATCTTAGAACGTTGAGATCTGTGTAATAATAAAATAGTTTGAACATCAGGATGTATGGTATGACAGGAGTTAAGCCAAAGTAACCCCATATAAAAGAAGCCTCATCAGGATGATGGAGGCTTCTTTTATACTTTAATGTAGCCCTTTTAAGCCTTTTAGATAGACAGCTATGTCTTTATTGCCAGCCAATTCCGCCAGTTCTAAAGCGCTATAAGGACTACGATGCTCAAGATCGACCCCTTTACTGATCAGCAACTTCACTACGTCTAGATGATCATTTTCAGCAGCTGCCTGTAGCGCACTATAACCCTCATGGTCAGCAGAATTAGGATCAATACCTTGTTGTAAAAGTCCAGCGACTTGTTCAACATCACCTAAAGATGCCCAATAAACCAGTTCTGGAAGATGTAACTCTTCATCATTTTCAGGAATGGCAGAGAATGAGTTAAGTTTCATAATATAATTCCTAAATCTCTAAGGAGAGCTAATTAAAACTATTTAAACTTTAAAAAGCAAAGTCTTCATAGTTGCTGCTAAAGTAAGAAAGCCAAATATTAAAGAAATAATCTAATGATTTTTTACTAACTTAATAAACACAATTGGATGAATTGTATTTTTTTCATTCCAACTAGCATTTGTTTTTAATGACTCATCTAACACTCTCTCCAATAAACTAGACAGAATATCTATTTTTCCTAAGGTGGATTGATGCAACTTTATAAACTCTTTAGAGTTAAAAGCTATAGATTCTTCTTTATCATTAAGCATATCCTTGCTTTCAATTTTATTAAGCTCACATATGCTATGTAATCGACCATAATCACCAGATGAGGTATATTTCACATCATAAAGGTTAATCAATATTTTTGCTGAATCAATTTTTCCATCATTATTTTTGCTGAATCTGTTTTTCCATCATTATTTTTGCTGAATCTGTTTTTCCATCATTATCCAATCAGTATGTCTTTCTATCTAATACTTTAAACCGATGTTAAATTGCTTAAAAGCTTTGCTTCCCACTTTCTTACCCCCATAAAAAAACACCCCCACTCATTGAGTGGGGGTGTTTTCGGGAATAATGAGCTGGCGATGACTTACTCTCACATGGGTAACCCCACACTACCATCAGCGCGAAGAGGTTTCACTTCTGAGTTCGGGAAGGGATCAGGTGGTTCACTCTTGCTATTGTCGCCAGCACAACTGTTTATGGATACTTGCTTTGGTCTTATTCGAGGAACGATGTTCCTTGGGCCGTTGCTTTTTCCAAATCTTGAACAGATTGGGCTGTTTGAGTTGAATATTGTCTAGCGTTTGATTAACTAAATCAAGTTATATTTGGATATTAAGTGAAGTCATACAACTGTTTGGGTGTTGTATAGTCAAGCCTCACGAGTAATTAGTATTGGTCAGCTTCATGCATCACTGCACTTCCACATCCAACCTATCAACGTTGTAGTCTTCAACGGCTCTTTAGAGGACATATAGTCCTTGGGAAATCTTATCTTGAGGAAGGCTTCCCGCTTAGATGCTTTCAGCGGTTATCCCTTCCGAACATAGCTACCCGGCGATGCCACTGGCGTGACAACCGGTACACCAGAGGTTCGTCCACTCTGGTCCTCTCGTACTAGGAGCAGATCCTCTCAAATTTCCAACGCCCACGGTAGATAGGGACCGAACTGTCTCACGACGTTCTAAACCCAGCTCGCGTACCTCTTTAAATGGCGAACAGCCATACCCTTGGGACCTGCTTCAGCCCCAGGATGAGATGAGCCGACATCGAGGTGCCAAACACCGCCGTCGATATGAACTCTTGGGCGGTATCAGCCTGTTATCCCCAGAGTACCTTTTATCCGTTGAGCGATGGCCCTTCCATACAGAACCACCGGATCACTAAGACCTACTTTCGTACCTGCTCGACTTGTGGGTCTCGCAGTTAAGCGCGCTTTTGCCTTTATACTCTACGCGTGATTTCCGACCACGCTGAGCGCACCTTCGTACTCCTCCGTTACTCTTTAGGAGGAGACCGCCCCAGTCAAACTACCCACCAGACATGGTCCTCGCTCCAGATTATGGAGCAGAGTTAGAACCTCAATATTACCAGGGTGGTATTTCAAGATTGGCTCCACTTGAACTAGCGTCCAAGTTTCAAAGCCTCCCACCTATCCTACACAAGTAAGATCAAAGTTCAATGTCAAGCTGCAGTAAAGGTTCACGGGGTCTTTCCGTCTAGCCGCGGGTACACCGCATCTTCACGGCGATTTCGATTTCACTGAGTCTCTGCTGGAGACAGCGCCGCCATCATTATGCCATTCGTGCAGGTCGGAACTTACCCGACAAGGAATTTCGCTACCTTAGGACCGTTATAGTTACGGCCGCCGTTTACTGGGGCTTCGATCAAGAGCTTCGCTTACGCTAACCCCATCAATTAACCTTCCAGCACCGGGCAGGCATCACACCCTATACGTCCACTTTCGTGTTTGCAGAGTGCTATGTTTTTAATAAACAGTTGCAGCGGCCTGGTTTCTGTGGCTGCCAACCGCTCATCCCGCGAGGGGAATCACCGTCGGCAGCGTACCTTCTCCCGAAGTTACGGTACCATTTTGCCTAGTTCCTTCAGCAGAGTTCTCTCAAGCGCTTTGGTCTACTCGACCTGACCACCTGTGTCGGTTTAGGGTACGATTCCTGTGTAACTGAAGCTTAGAGACTTTTCTTGGAAGTATGGTATCAGCCACTTCACTGTACAAGTACAGCTTGCTATCAGCTCTCAGCATAGAGCACCCCGGATTTGCCTAAGATGCATGCCTACTGCCTTTCACCTGGACAACCAACGCCAGGCTGACTTAACCTTCTCCGTCCTCTCATCGCATTACACAGAAGTATTGGAATATTAACCAATTTCCCATCGACTACGCCTCTCGGCCTCGCCTTAGGGGTCGACTCACCCAGCCCCGATTAACGTTGGACTGGAACCCTTGGTCTTTCAGCGTGCGAGTTTTTCACTCGCATTGTCGTTACTCACGTCAGCATTCGCACTTCTGATACCTCCAGCAGACTTCTCAATCCACCTTCATCGGCTTACAGAACGCTCCCCTACCACTTACAATAAATTGTAAATCCGCAGCTTCGGCATATAGTTTTAGCCCCGTTACATCTTCCGCGCAGGCCGACTCGACTAGTGAGCTATTACGCTTTCTTTAAAGGATGGCTGCTTCTAAGCCAACCTCCTAGCTGTCTATGCCTTCCCACATCGTTTCCCACTTAACTATAATTTTGGGGCCTTAGCTGGCGGTCTGGATTGTTTTCCTCTTGACTACGGACGTTAGCACCCGCAGTCTGTCTCCCGGATAGTACTCATTGGTATTCGGAGTTTGCATCGGTTTGGTAAGTCGGGATGACCCCCTAGCCGAAACAGTGCTCTACCCCCAATGGTATTCGTCCGAGGCGCTACCTAAATAGCTTTCGGGGAGAACCAGCTATCACCAAGTTTGATTAGCCTTTCACCCCTATCCACAAGTCATCCCCCGGCTTTTCAACGACGGTGGGTTCGGTCCTCCAGTTAGTGTTACCCAACCTTCAACCTGCTCATGGATAGATCACCTGGTTTCGGGTCTATACCCAGCAACTAATGCGCCCTATTAAGACTCGATTTCTCTACGGCTCCCCTATACGGTTAACCTCGCTACTGAATATAAGTCGCTGACCCATTATACAAAAGGTACGCAGTCACCGAACAAGTCGGCTCCCACTGCTTGTATGCATGCGGTTTCAGGATCTATTTCACTCCCCTCACAGGGGTTCTTTTCGCCTTTCCCTCACGGTACTGGTTCACTATCGGTCAGTCAGGAGTATTTAGCCTTGGAGGATGGTCCCCCCATATTCAGACAAGGTTTCACGTGCCTCGCCCTACTCGACATCATTATCTAAGCCCTTTCGTGTACAGGACTATCACCCACTATGGTTGCACTTCCCAGAGCATTCCACTAGAACTTAGATAACTTAATGGGCTGGTCCCCGTTCGCTCGCCGCTACTAAGGGAATCTCAATTGATTTCTTTTCCTAGGGGTACTGAGATGTTTCACTTCCCCCCGTTCGCTTTGCATGACTATGTATTCATCATGCAATACCTACCTTATGGTAAGTGGGTTTCCCCATTCAGAAATCTCCGGATCACAGGATATTTGCCGCCTCCCCGGAGCTTTTCGCAGGCTATTACGTCTTTCATCGCCTCTGACTGCCAAGGCATCCACCACATGCACTTAATTACTTGACTATACAACCCCAAACAGTCGTCAACACCTACAAGTGAGTGTTTACAACTTATCGTTCAAAGTCTTGTGCACTTAAGCACGGTACAGCTTCAATCTTAATATTACCAAAACGCTTGATTCAGTTAATTCGCTAGTGCTCAGTTCTTTATCTTCATTCAACTTTAACCTCACATCACTATAAATAGTGACAATCGATTAAAACTGAATTCAAAATCAGTTCTGAGTTAAACAATTATTTCAACTCAAATTTGCCAATCTGTTAATGAGTTAACATGCCTTCGTCAGGTCATGTTTAACGCTGTGATAAATCACAGAACTTAATAAACTTAAACACTAGGTTTCTTTTATTAAGTTCTATAATCTATAGACTTATAGTCTGCGCGAAGCAAAGCTTCTTGCTTAAATTTCAAGGAAAAGCATGCTTTTCTGATCTTGAAATTTGGTGGAGACTAACGGAGTCGAACCGTTGACCTCCTGCGTGCAAAGCAGGCGCTCTACCAACTAAGCTAAGTCCCCAGCTATCATTAGATTTGATCTATCTGTTTATCTGTTACTCAAGTTCAATGAATTGCTTCATCAATCTTTAAGTTCGTTAGATTGGTGGGTCTGACAAGATTTGAACTTGTGACCCCACGCTTATCAAGCGTGTGCTCTAACCAACTGAGCTACAGACCCTCAGATACATCGTATGAAGAACAACTTGTTGTGGATTCTTACCAATCGTCAATCTTTCGTTAAGGAGGTGATCCAGCCGCAGGTTCCCCTACGGCTACCTTGTTACGACTTCACCCCAGTCATCGGCCACACCGTGGTAAGCGTCCTCCTTGCGGTTAGACTACCTACTTCTGGTGCAACAAACTCCCATGGTGTGACGGGCGGTGTGTACAAGGCCCGGGAACGTATTCACCGCGGCATTCTGATCCGCGATTACTAGCGATTCCGACTTCATGGAGTCGAGTTGCAGACTCCAATCCGGACTACGATCGGCTTTTTGAGATTAGCATCCTATCGCTAGGTAGCAACCCTTTGTACCGACCATTGTAGCACGTGTGTAGCCCTGGTCGTAAGGGCCATGATGACTTGACGTCGTCCCCGCCTTCCTCCAGTTTGTCACTGGCAGTATCCTTAAAGTTCCCGGCTTAACCCGCTGGCAAATAAGGAAAAGGGTTGCGCTCGTTGCGGGACTTAACCCAACATCTCACGACACGAGCTGACGACAGCCATGCAGCACCTGTATGTAAGCTCCCGAAGGCACCAATCCATCTCTGGAAAGTTCTTACTATGTCAAGACCAGGTAAGGTTCTTCGCGTTGCATCGAATTAAACCACATGCTCCACCGCTTGTGCGGGCCCCCGTCAATTCATTTGAGTTTTAGTCTTGCGACCGTACTCCCCAGGCGGTCTACTTATCGCGTTAGCTGCGCCACTAAAGTCTCAAAGACCCCAACGGCTAGTAGACATCGTTTACGGCATGGACTACCAGGGTATCTAATCCTGTTTGCTCCCCATGCTTTCGTACCTCAGTGTCAGTATTAGGCCAGATGGCTGCCTTCGCCATCGGTATTCCTCCAGATCTCTACGCATTTCACCGCTACACCTGGAATTCTACCATCCTCTCCCATACTCTAGCCAACCAGTATCGAATGCAATTCCCAAGTTAAGCTCGGGGATTTCACATTTGACTTAATTGGCCACCTACGCACGCTTTACGCCCAGTAAATCCGATTAACGCTTGCACCCTCTGTATTACCGCGGCTGCTGGCACAGAGTTAGCCGGTGCTTATTCTGCGAGTAACGTCCACTCTCCAGTAGTATTAATACTGGGAGCCTCCTCCTCGCTTAAAGTGCTTTACAACCAAAAGGCCTTCTTCACACACGCGGCATGGCTGGATCAGGGTTCCCCCCATTGTCCAATATTCCCCACTGCTGCCTCCCGTAGGAGTCTGGGCCGTGTCTCAGTCCCAGTGTGGCGGATCATCCTCTCAGACCCGCTACAGATCGTCGCCTTGGTAGGCCTTTACCCCACCAACTAGCTAATCCGACTTAGGCTCATCTATTAGCGCAAGGCTCCGAAGAGTCCCCTGCTTTCCCCCGTAGGGCGTATGCGGTATTAGCATCCCTTTCGAGATGTTGTCCCCCACTATTAGGTAGATTCCTAAGTATTACTCACCCGTCCGCCGCTAAGTTAAGTAGCAAGCTACTCTTCCCCGCTCGACTTGCATGTGTTAAGCCTGCCGCCAGCGTTCAATCTGAGCCATGATCAAACTCTTCAGTTAAATATCATTTCTAGTGCCTTAAAGGGCACCAATCTTGGCTCATCAATTGTCTGACAAATCTTTCTCAAATAAACTTCGAGTAATTTCTACCATTCAATCAATGAAAATAATTTCGATCGATCAACCAGTAAAAATCCACACAAGTTGTTCTTCATAATCTATTAATGATCTTCTTAATACTTCGTCAGTAATTAAGTCGCTCAACTCAACAAACTTAAACATCTCAGCACTTCGTGCCTCAATCGTTTCCGTCTATCTCGTCGGTATGGGCTCATTATAGGGCAATTTCCTACACACGCAAGCGCTTTTAACTGATTGTTTTATCGAGTGTTGTATTTTTATGCACTACTTTGGTTCATTTTTACCCTAATGTATATATAAACCCATAATTTTAAAATAGAAATATAAAATTATATTTCTATCTTTATTTAATACTACTTCTGTACGGGTGCTGCTTTAATCGTCATGCTAACTATTTTGATCGCTTGTTTGGGTACATTCTGATGCATACCTAGGTTTGCAGTAGGTACTTGCGTGATTTTATCAACCACATCCATGCCTTTAGTGACCTTACCAAACACAGCATAGCCAGCATTCATTTGGCTTTTATTTAAAAAGTCATTGTCTACCGTATTGATAAAAAATTGGCTGGTGGCAGAGTTGGGATTATTGGTACGTGCCATGGCCAACGTACCACGAGTGTTTTTTAGGCCATTATAGGATTCATTTTGAATTGAGGCTTTGGTGGTCTTTTCCGTCATATCGGCATCCATTCCGCCGCCTTGAATCATAAAACCCGGAATCACACGATGGAAAATTGTGCCATTATAAAAATTATCCTTTATATAGCTTTCAAAGTTCTGGGTTGAAATTGGCGCTTTATCATTAAAAAGCTCTATTTCAATCTTCCCCATTGAGGTGTTCATCTCAACCACGGTATTTGCAGCCATTGCCGGTACGGTTATAGCCGCGATAGCCACCGCACATAATGTTTGTTTAAGCATAATCTTTACTCTTTTGATTTAGATGATTGTGATGACTATTTATATAGCTTAAATAGCAAAGTTGTACTAGCGGTAAAATTCGAGCGATGTCGGTTAAAGCGCAAGTTACGTTTTACCTAAAACGGCTGGTTGGTAATCGCATAAAACAGGCAAATCATATTAAATATAGCCAATCTCACTTAAAACGATTAACGCTGCCTGTCCCAAAATTTTCTATAATTTTTACTGATTTCCATCAGGTATTTTTTCGCTTGCCCCGAGACAATGGTCAGATTGGCAAATCCATGCGATTGATCTTGATAATCTTGATAATACACAGCGATTCCATGATGACGTAATTTATAGGCATAAATCTGCCCTTCATCATGTAGCAGATCATAGCCTGCAGTCACAATAAATGCAGGTGCTAAATTTTTCTGTACTGCATAAGTGGGAGAGATAATGGGATCGTCTAATTCAACTTGGTGTGTGTGTGCATAGTGATGGGTAACCCAGTCGACATCTGTACCGGTAAGTGGCAAACCATGTTCATAGCTATAAAAAGATGGATGGCGACTTTTAAAATCGACGGTTGGATAAAGCAGCAACTGTGCTTGTGGGGCATAAGCTTTGTCTGCACTACGCTGCGCCACCACAGTGGCAATATTTCCTCCGGCGCTGTCTCCGGCAACTGAAATCCGATCTTTTAAAATATTAAATTGCTTTTTATTTTGATAGACCCACGCCAACGCATCCTCACAACTTTGAATCAGTTGCATTGGACTGGCCTCAGGAGCCAAAGGATAATCAATACTCAGCACCTGAACTTGCGCATAGACTGCCAACAGACGGCATACTTCATCATGCGAATTCAAGCTGCCCACCACAAAACCACCACCATGATAAAACACCAACATCGGACGTTTTTTACCGGGGGCCGGATGATAATGTCGTGCAAATAGATCGCCACTATTTAAAGGTAATCGTACATCTTGTACCTGTTTCACAAAAGTGCTTTTGTTTTTAAGTGACTGCATTTGTAGATCAAAGGCTTTTCGTGCACGCTGCACATCGGCGCCAATAAAACCGCTGTTGCCTTGTTTAAGCTGCGCCGCCATCATGCATTTAATCAGTGGATCAAGCTGAGGATAGTCATATGGATAGTTTAAAGCTTTGGCTAATGTGTGCTGAGCCAAGCGCGGCAAATGATCTAATGTGCGCACTGCTGTGCCTTGCCCTTTTTGTAACATACGCTGTAACGTCTGACTCAAAGCCATCATTGCTCTCGATTCCTTTTATTGTATTCTTCACATTTTCTACATGATCAAGCACTAGGTGACCATACTCGTCTATAAGTCTAATCATCTGTATACACAGTAAAAACTTTCCTACGTTAATCTTCTTTTTATAGCTTGTCATTGACAATTTTTATGTCCATTGAGGAGTATTTTACTACTCCTTAGAAAAAGAAGGATACCAACAATGCATAAGAAACTGCTGCTGTTGTTTTTCATGATTCCATTTTTAGCCGTGGGCTGCGTCGCATTTCCAGAAGATAGTGGCTATGCCAATGGCGGCTACGATCATCGCTATGAGCGTAATGATGATCGTTATGAGCGCGAACGTGATCGTCAACGCTGGGAATATCAACAACGTGAAAAACGTTTAGCCCTTGAGCGCCAAAAACGTGAATGGCAACAGAATCAACAAAAACGTTCTGACTGGGAACGTAGAGAGCGTGAACGTGAGCGCCAACGCTTAGAGAAAAAGTATAAAGATCACAACCACTACGACCGCAATAAAGCTCAGCAACAGCGTAAAGCAGAAGAAAAACGTCGTTATGAACAGCGTCGTGATCACGAGCGAAGTAAACATAAACGTGACGACTAAGTGACTGTCATTGTCTCAATACCCTTTGATTAAAGGGTATTTTTTTTGCTCTGTGTAAGGTTTATAAGAACCCATACTCGGACTGAGACTTGATTTTAGCTTTTATATGGCTGATCTTGGCGTTTAATCGCGGCACATAACCATATATAGAGCTGATTCAATTGCAGATACTGATTTTTTATTCAAAATGAAATTCAGAATAATAAGCGTGATGTAACGTAGCTTAAATAAGCCATCCAACCGCATGTACAACAATCATTTTAACATCATCCAATCACGCCACTGTTTATATGCAGCTTGGTAATTTATTGCAGGCCAAAATAAAGGCTTGGGTTGATGCAGTTCTTTAGTCATCTTGAAGCATCCATCTTTATTTTATCTTTATTTAAGCATTCTGCATGCGGACTGAATTTCAGTCCTATCCAAAAATGTGGGAACACGCTCTACCGCACTGCTGATTAGCACCAGCTTTCTCGGCTTAAAAGGACAAGCAACTTGCTGGATATTTTTAAGATTCATGCTGAAGTTGCTACAGTTTTGAAAAAAAATGCCTAAACCTCAGTTTTTTTCATAATTTTAAGCAAATTAAGCAGATTTAATCGCCTGTCTCGCTTGATTTTTTTTCGCTTGCCCCGACCTTTGTAGTAATCATGAATTTTATCACTCATGGCAGTTCAGGATTAAAGTATTCAGCACTGAGGCCACCAAGGACTGTACATGTTTAAGAACCCATTTAAACGGAGTAAATCTATGGCGACCGAGCACAATCCAAACGCTCAAGATCTTGAGCAACCACAAGCTGATGCCCAAACAGCGAATACTCAAGCCGAAACCGAGCAAATTGAAGTGTCCGTTGAAGATTTAAAGGCTCAAATTGTCAATTTAAGCGAAAGCCTAAAATATGAGAAAGCGGTCGCAGCCAATGCAAAATATGAAGCTGAAAAAACCAAAGAGCGCTTAGAACGTGAAGCAGATACCGCGAAAAAATTCATCCTCGAAAAGTTCGCCAAAGAATTACTCGATTCTGTCGATAATCTAGAGCGTGCCATTCAGGCGGCAGGCGATGTTGAGTCACCACTGTTAGAAGGTGTAAAACTGACGCTGAAATCGCTTTTAACCACGCTGGAAAAATTTGGTGTGGTGGAAGTGGATATGAGCAATGGCTTTAATGCTGATTTACATCAGGCTGTCGGGATTAGTCCTGAGGCTAAAGCGGGGGAAATTGGTACCGTATTACAAAAAGGTTATACCTTATCTAACCGCCTACTACGCCCTGCAATGGTCTTGGTTGGTCAATAATGAACAAGAGCTGCGTTAAACGTTGCTCTAAATATAGAAAATTCGAGAGTTTTTCGATTTTTTTCATCAAAGTAACTTGAAAAATTTTAAATGGCTCTCATATTCATAACAAGCAAAAACATTGTAAAAATAATTTTGAGGAAGCATAGAAATGGCTAAAATCATTGGTATTGACTTAGGTACTACAAACTCTTGCGTGGCTGTACTTGAAGGCGATAAAGTTAAAGTAATTGAGAACGCTGAAGGTACACGTACCACACCTTCAATCATCGCCTATAAAGACGGTGAAATCTTGGTGGGTCAATCGGCTAAACGTCAAGCGGTAACCAATCCTAAAAACACCCTATTCGCCATCAAACGTTTGATTGGTCGTAAATATCAAGATCAAGCGGTACAAAAAGATATTGGCTTAGTGCCGTATAAAATCATTCAAGCAGACAATGGCGATGCTTGGGTCGATGTGAACGACAAGAAACTTGCACCACAACAAATCTCAGCTGAAATCTTGAAAAAGATGAAAAAAACCGCTGAAGATTATTTGGGCGAAACAGTCACTGAAGCGGTGATTACCGTTCCTGCTTACTTTAACGATGCACAGCGTCAAGCCACCAAAGATGCCGGTAAAATTGCAGGTTTAGAAGTTAAACGTATCATCAACGAACCCACTGCTGCTGCACTTGCGTTCGGTATGGACAAAAAAGAAGGTGATCGTAAAATCGCGGTTTATGACTTAGGTGGTGGTACTTTTGACGTATCAATCATTGAAATTGCTGACCTAGATGGCGATCAACAAATTGAAGTGCTCTCGACCAATGGTGATACCTTCCTTGGTGGTGAAGACTTCGATAACGCATTAATCGAATACTTGGTTGAAGAGTTCAAAAAAGAACAAAACTTCAACTTGAAACAAGATCCATTAGCATTACAACGTCTAAAAGAAGCTGCTGAAAAAGCCAAAATTGAGCTTTCTTCATCGAATGCAACTGAAATTAACTTGCCATACATCACTGCTGATGCAACTGGTCCTAAGCATTTGGTTATTAACGTAACCCGTGCAAA
This sequence comes from Acinetobacter harbinensis, assembly GCF_000816495.1. Taxonomy (GTDB): domain Bacteria; phylum Pseudomonadota; class Gammaproteobacteria; order Pseudomonadales; family Moraxellaceae; genus Acinetobacter; species Acinetobacter harbinensis. The sequence goes on along the minus strand of NZ_JXBK01000001.1, from coordinate 421,977 downwards.
ACTTGAAGGTTTAGTGGCGGATTTAGTTGCACGTACCATCGAGCCTTGCCGTATTGCGCTGAAAGATGCAGGTCTTTCAACCTCTGATATTTCAGATGTGATTTTGGTCGGTGGTCAGTCACGTATGCCACTGGTTCAACAAAAAGTACAAGACTTCTTCGGCAGAGAGCCACGTAAAGACGTGAATCCAGACGAAGCGGTTGCAGTAGGTGCAGCGATTCAAGGCGCAGTATTGTCCGGTGACAAAACTGACGTACTGTTACTTGACGTAACGCCACTGACGCTTGGGATTGAAACCATGGGCGGCGTATTGACTGCAATTATTGAGAAAAACACCACGATTCCTGCGAAGAAATCTCAAGTGTTCTCAACTGCTGCAGACAACCAACCGGCTGTCGACATTTCTGTGTTCCAAGGTGAACGTAAAATGGCGCAGCAAAACAAATTGCTTGGTAACTTTCAATTGGGCGATATTCCACCGGCACCACGTGGCGCGCCACAAATTGAAGTGTCTTTTGACATCAACGCCGATGGTATCTTGAAAGTCTCTGCGAAAGACAAGAGTACTGGTAAAGAACAATCGATTCAGATTAAAGCAAACTCAGGTTTGTCGGATGCTGAAATTGAAGCGATGATTAAAGACGCTGAAGCCAATGCTGAAGAAGATCGTAAATTTGAAGAGTTGGCAAAAGCACGTAATGAAGCTGATGGTTTGGTATCAAGCGCACAAAAAGCAGTAAAAGATTTAGGTGAACAAGTTACTGCTGATGAGAAAACTGCCATTGAAACGGCTGTGGCTGAGCTTGAAGCGTCAACGAAAGAAAATAACGTTGAAGAAATCAAAGCGAAAACTGAAGCACTGCAAAATATCATTATGCCAATTACCCAACGTGCCTATGAAGCATCACAAGGTGCACCAGGCGGCGCTGAAGGTTTTGATCCAAGCGCATTCCAAGGTGGTGATGCTGGTCAACAAAAAGCAGATGATGGTGTGGTAGATGCTGAGTTCACTGAAGTCAAAGATGAAAAAAAATAATTTGTCGCTTTAACTTTATATAAAAAAACCGCGCATCAGCGCGGTTTTTTTATGCTCTTTTTTAAGCACCTTCATCTTTGATTGTTTGGTCAATGCATTGAATCACATCAGTCTTAGTGTAGCGAAAAATCCAGATACACTGTAAAAATCCCTTACCTTTTATAAGACTATGTGGCGGATTATGCACATTATTCAGCAGATTTCATGTTATGGTAAGATTAAGCAATAACATTATAAAATCTCTGGAGATACGTGTGAGTTACTACCATATTCTGATTGAAATGAATGATCACATTAGTACCATTGAGCAAACACGTGAGGTTGAAATCTTTGATATTGATGATATTCGTGCCTGCTTACATGCCATTTTATTGCCATTTTTAAATGAACAATTGATTGAGCTTGAAGATGAAAATGTTGAATTTAAAGATATTCTACATTTAGAAATAAAGCAGACCTTATCGCCAATTCAATATTTAATTGAGGAAGAGCAACGTCTGTTGCCAAGTGATACTGATGTCACGATTAGCGCGCATGAAATTTTTAATAATCGGGATTTGAGTCAGGATGTGACCACGGTTATTTTTGATATTTTAAAAGCGGCTAAACTTGAAGCCTAATTTTTGATTTTAGTTTTCAGTCTATTGACGATATGGTTATAAAAAAAGCCCGCCTGATGGTGGGCTTTGACTGTTTCTTATACAGAAAACGATGAACCACAACCACAGGTGGTGGTCGCATTGGGGTTTTGCACCACAAAACGCGAACCTTCTAGGCCTTCGATATAATCGACGGCAGAACCGACCAAATATTGATAGCTTAATGAGTCAACCAACATTTTAACATCGCCATTTAAAAATTCAGCATCATCTTCATTCATGCTTTCAGCAAAGTTAAAACCATAAGAGAAACCAGAACAACCACCACCCGTCACATAGACGCGTAACATTAATTCCTGATTGCCTTCACTATCACGCAATTGGCGTACTTTTTTCGCAGCATTGTCGGTTAGCAGTAGCGCTTGGGCATTCATGTTCGATTCCTCTGTTTAATTCAAGCGTCTTTAACAATAAAGACCAGATTTAAGTATAGCATATCCAATATATGGGCAGTCTTTGAAGATTTAAAGTGCGTAGCGCCGCTTATGGTGAAGAAGATTTGTAATTTTCATCTTGTGCGCTGTATTCAAAATTCTGCGAGCTTTGTTTATAACGCGATCGCCCAAGCAATCTCATCATGCGATCCAATAAAATGATTAAATTGTTGACGCATATTGTCGACGCATAGCGGTGACACTGAGGACATCCTATTTAGCGGCTTTAAAGACTTTAGCGCTTCATTTTGCCTTACACTTAACTCTAGATCTGCACCTCAGTTTTGCGCCGCCAATTGATTATCTTGCATTAAGCGAACTACCTCATCTCTTGTTACCGACTCAATCAAATCTACACATTATTCGTTTGGCATGTCTCAGCATCATGCTTGATAAGACAAGCAGGCTGATCGAGCATCTTTATTGATATGTGTTGATGCTTTTATTGTTTTTGACTTATTTTTTTTGAGTTGATGCTTAATCTGCGTCATCACTTCATTTTTTAGACAGCTTTAAATTGCGATTCAGTTTGTTTCTAACAGTTTAGATAAAATAATTTGGATAAAAAAAAGCCTAGAACAAGTCTAGGCTTGGAATTTAAAAATTAATTTATTCACCCGCAAGTGAACATTCAAAATTGGCTTTATCCACAGAACAACGCGCTTTTTTCAATACACTCATCATCGCCACATCATAAATACCACGTTTGGTCATATCCATGCGCCCTTCTCGCAGTAATTTCTGATATTTGGTCTTGTCATCTGCGGCTAAATTTAACTTGAATTTGGCTGGAATGTTGGCTTCTAAGCGGTTAATCATGGCAAAACTTTTCGGTAGATTTTTTACAAACCAATCACGAGATTTTTGTCCAAAATCTGCGGGGAATTGATCCGGACGGATAATAAAATCTGCAGTCACTTGTAGCACAGGGAAATTGAACATCCCGCCATTTTCACCTAAACCTTTATAGATCTCTAATGGCTTATACGCATAGGCCGGTGCACCCACCATATCGACCTGACCATTGTTAAATTTTGCCACAAAATTAGATACATCCGAAATTACTGCTTGTGCGCCCACGCGCTGCACCATAATTTTCTGTGCATCGTCATATCCGAGCACTGCAAACTTTTTACCGGCGGCCTTTTCAATGGAATCGATTTTTTTATCACGGACAAAAATAAACGCTGAACCCAAAGGGGCAATACCGGCCACTTCGTATTTTTTACCACTTAAATTGCTGACCATCTTTGTCGCATTACGTGGATCCAGTGCAAAGGTAATGGCGCGCTGTGCAATTGCATTACTGGGTGCACCGCCCAATGCATCAATCGAGCCGACAAATTTATTATATTGACGTGCGCGCATAGCGGTCATAAAGACGCCATCACATTTACCAGCTTTAAAATCGTTATCGGCCACCGCTTCGTCTTGGCGCGGAATGAGATTAATGTCTGCACCCCAACCTTTGGCAGCAAGCGCCCATTCTTGTGCCATTTGATAGGATTCACCAGATTTCCCGAGTAAATCGAAAACACAGACATCTACTTTGGCAGCTTGTACGCTGCTGGCAAAGCCGAGGGTTGAGAAGGTAGCCAATGCCAGAATAATTTTTTTCATTGTTGTGGTCCTTTTAGAATCTTATTGTTTGAGCCTGATCCATGCTCGGACTAAATACTAAGCAAATTGCATTAAAAAAAATAGAGCTTTTACTCCAATTATTTTTTGATTTATGACCTTGCTTATTCGAACTTCCTTTATTTATTTATATATTCAATTACTTAGAGTATTAAAATCTTTAATAAAATTGTTTTAAAGTGAGCTAATTTTACAAATAAATACATCATCATGCACAGCTAAAGCTAATTTCACCGCATATGGTGTACTTTTACGTTGTACGATTTTATTGGAATCATATGCGTGGCGGGGCCGATAGCCGTAGACAAAATATAATGCACTGCGGTGCGTTTAAAAATAAATCTAAGCCATATGGATTAAAATCTATAGCTAAAC
>NZ_JXBK01000001.1:382918-417790 GCF_000816495.1 Acinetobacter harbinensis | reverse complement strand
AATCACCGATTCGAAAATATTTAAACCTCAATATTTATTTAAGGTCGTGAGGATTTTCTCTAATGTAAATTTTATCAAGTCTATCGTGTGTTACTTATTTTCATAACTGGCTATAGAGCTGCGCTGCATCGCTGGATTGTTTTTAAATAAGCTTATTACTCCTACTGCCATGCTGATTTAATCTATCCACAGCTTAATCTTCTGTATTTAAAAGGTATTTTATAGTTATCGACAATCAGATTAAAAAACAGCAGAATCGATTGATCAATAAGATGTTAAATTTATTTTGATCTATCAATTGTTGTCATTTTCAGCTTTAAGAATATAAATATAATCTATTGATTCTAAATTAAAAATTAATAATTTTTCGATTTTATGGGATGCTGAATATTTAATCAAAACCGTTAAATCGAGGATATTTAAACTAAGTTTTGGCTTTATCTTGACAATAATGCCGTAGTTTTTTTCTTTTCCGCGCTGCTTCCTTTAGAATACGCGCACTATTCTTCTCATTTAGATATTTCAATGATTCAGTTAGATCAACTTTCTATACGTCGCGGTGGACGTGTTTTATTCCAAAAATCGTCTATGCAGTTACATCCAGGATGGAAAATTGGCTTAACCGGTGTCAATGGCGCGGGTAAATCGACCTTATTCGCAGCGCTATTGGGCGGTATGGAGTCCGACAGCGGCTCTTTAACACGTCCGGCCGTGTGGACAGTGGCGCACATGGCGCAAGAAATTAAAGCCTTAGACATGAAGGCCATCGACTTCGTGTTATCGGGTGATGAAGAATATTGGAATATTCAAAATAAATTGGATCAGCCAGACAGCTTAAACGATGAAGAACTGGCCAATTTATACGGTCGTTTTGATGAAATTAATGGCTATTCTGCACCGTCTAAAGCCTCACAATTAATGGCCGGTCTGGGCTTCTTTGAGCATCAATCGCAGCTGGATGTATCGAGTTTTTCCGGCGGTTGGCGTATGCGGTTAAATCTAGCGCGTACCCTGATGAGTCGCTCAGACCTCTTGTTACTCGATGAGCCGACCAACCATTTGGACTTAGATGCGATTTTATGGTTAGAAGATTGGCTGAAAGCCTATGAAGGTACTTTGGTGCTGATTTCACATGACCGTGATTTCTTAGATGCCATTACCGACCATATTTTACATATCGAAAATCAAGAACTGATTCTATATACCGGTAACTATTCAACCTTCGAACGTACTCGTAGTGAACGCTTGTCACAACAACAACAAGCCTATGAGAAGCAACTTGAAACTCGTGCGCATTTGCAAAAATATATTGACCGTTTTAAAGCACAAGCCACCAAAGCCAAACAAGCCCAAAGCCGGATTAAACAGTTAGAACGGATGCAGGAATTGTCTGCTGCGCATGTCGATACGCCGTTTACCTTTAGTTTCCGTGAACCGACCAAAATGAGTTCACCGTTACTGGAACTTGAACATGCTGATATTGGCTATGGCGAAAAACTGATTGTGACCAATGTGAGTCTGCAAATTACCCCAACCAGTCGCATTGGCTTATTGGGTATGAATGGTGCAGGTAAATCGACGCTGATTAAATCCTTGGTGGGTGATTTACAACTCTTACAAGGCACACGCAATGATTCTGAACTGCTGAATATTGGTTATTTTGCGCAGCATCAAATGGATGCCTTGGATGGCAATGCCAGCCCAATGCTGCAATTGGCACGTATTGCCGATAAAAAGATCAGTGAAGCCAGCCTACGCTCTTTCCTCGGCAGTTTCGGCTTTAGTGGCGAACGTATGGACACGCCAAGTGAAAGCTTCTCTGGTGGCGAACGTGCGCGTCTGGCTTTGGCCTTAATTGTCTGGCAGCGTCCGAACGTGTTGATTCTGGATGAGCCGACCAACCATTTAGATTTAGATATGCGTCATGCGCTCACTATGGCCTTACAAGATTTTGAAGGCGCCGTGGTTTTGGTCTCGCATGAACGTCAATTGATTGCTAGTGTCTGTGATGAACTGATCTTGGTGCATGGCGGTCAAAGCCGTGAATTTGATGGTGACTTAACCGCATATGCCGATTGGCTGCGTCAAGCGCGAATCGAGATGATCAAAAATGGCCAACAACCGTCAGCTCCGGTCAAATCGCAAGTAGAAGTCAAAAGTAGCATTTCCAAATTAGACAAAGAGGCACAGCGTAAGGAAGCGGCACGTCGCCGTGAATTAAGCCGTCCAATGCGTAAAGATTTGGAAAAAAATGAAGCGCAAGTGGCCAAGTTACAACCTCGCTTAGCTGAGATTGAAGTGTTATTGGGCGACAGTAAATTATATGACGCCAGCCATAAAGACCAACTCATACAGTTAATGAATGAACAAACTGAACTAAAAGCGCAATTGGCCAAAGCAGAAGAAAGTATGTTAGAGCTGATGATGGAATTGGAAGAACTGGAAAGTGCTTTCGAATAAATCTATTGAGCATACTCAAGCATAGCCAAAGTCACGCTTGATTGATCTGAGGATCGCAGTCCAGTTTAAAAGCTGTACTGCGATTTTTTCATGCTTTTAGATGTTATTTTCAGCGCGCTGCATCCATGCAATAGGCTGTTTGCATCGGCCTGCAGAGGTGATAAAAATCAGTTTTTAAACTGACTGATTGATTTACAACTTGTTTATTGATGCTTCACGTGCTCATTAATATGTAGTACTTATCCGCAAGCATTTTAAAAAATAATTTAAAGAATAGATAAAACAATAACTTAAACTATGGATAAGTTTTCCACAGTCTTTGAGTCCCTTATCCACATTGAACTTTTATGCATTGCTTGATGGAGAACACATCAAGCATGCGGATACAACCGATGCTTATTATTTTAGAAATCTTAATTCTATAATGTTCCACACCTCATCTCGAACCCAGCGTTCTTGAATTTTTTTTCCCTCCATAAGACCCATTAAAATTTGACAGCTAGTTAAGTCATAATCAAATTCAAATTCTTCAAAAGTCACCTCGGGCTTTTGCGGTTTCCAGACGCCATTTTTAACCGCATGTGCAATCCGGTCATAACGTGTCAAACTACTTTCTACACGGTCTTGTTGCTCATATACCACCTTAAAATCTGCATGCTCATACTGCGCCAGCAGCTTCACATTACCGGTGAAAAATGCATTAATCCAAATATCTCGGATATGTTCCAGTTGATTGTCCATAAGATTCACCTTGGTATCGGTTGTTATAATTAGGCTGCTCATTGTCCATCATGACAGAGCAATACGTCATTTTTATAAAAAAATTGGATTTAATTAAAAAAATGCGAGAATAAAAATCCCATAAAAAAAGCATCCCGAAGGATGCTTTTAACGCTTTAAGCAAAATGACGCTTATGCATCAATATCTGCATTCAGTGCATTTTCTTCAATGAAGGCACGACGCGGTTCTACATCATCGCCCATTAAACAGGAGAACATACGATCTGCTTCAATGGCATCGTTAATCGTCACTTGCAACATGCGACGGCTTTCAGGATCCATGGTGGTTTCCCACAGCTGCTCGGCATTCATCTCGCCCAAACCTTTATAACGCTGGATCATCATGCCACGACGTGAATCGGACAAAATATGTTTCCATACTTCATGGAAGGTGGCGACATTGATTTTACGCTCGCCTTTTTGCAAATACGCACCCTCTTCAAGCAGGCTAAACCAGCTTTTAGAGTTTTGCAGTAAGCGCTTATATTCACCCGAGGCCAATAAGGTCGTATCCAGTAAATAATGATGCGGCAAGTTATGCACATATACGGTCACACGTGGCCAATAATGTGCCACTTTTTCGCCATCGGCCTGCTCTTTGTCAAACTGTTCTAAAACAATTTCAGGACGTAAGCTTGGCTGATATTTCTCAATCGCAGCGCGTAACTGTTCAGACCATTGCGTGACATAAGCTTCATCGTGATTTTGATCGAGCTTAAATGCCTCTAGACCCAATAAACCATCCAGCAAACTGGCCGGATAACGTACAGTTAAACGATTCAAACTTTTTTGTGAAACTTGATAATCGGCAATCACTTTGGCCAATGCTTGACCGGTAATCGCTGGAGATTCAGCACTAATATGCAGTGATAAATCATCAATCGCATTGGAAATCAAGAAGGTTTCTAATGCTTCATCATCTTTAAGATATTGTTCTTGCTTACCTTTTTTCAATTTATACAAAGGTGGCTGAGCAATATAAATATAACCACGTTCTACCAACTCAGGCATTTGACGGAAGAAGAAGGTCAGCAGTAGCGTACGAATGTGCGAACCGTCGACGTCAGCATCGGTCATGATGATGATTTTATGATAACGCAATTTGTCTGGATTATATTCTTCGCGGCCAATCCCACAGCCCAAGGCAGTAATCAGCGTACCAACTTCTTGTGATGAAATCATGCGATCAAAGCGCGCACGTTCCACGTTCAGAATTTTACCTTTTAGCGGTAAAATGGCTTGCATCTTACGGTTACGCCCTTGTTTGGCTGAACCGCCTGCCGAGTCACCCTCGACCAAATACAATTCAGACAATGCTGGGTCTTTTTCTTGGCAATCGGCTAATTTACCCGGTAAACCGGCAATATCGAGCGCGCTTTTACGACGAGTCATTTCACGTGCTTTACGTGCGGCATCCCGTGCGCGAGCTGCATCAATAATTTTGCCAGCAATAGATTTGGCCGCTTGTGGATTTTCCAGCAAATAAGCCGAAAATTCTTTATTCATCGCCTGCTCAACCGCAGGTTTGACTTCACTGGAGACTAATTTTTCTTTGGTTTGTGAAGAGAATTTTGGATCAGGCACTTTAACCGATACAATCGCGGTTAAACCTTCACGCGCATCATCACCCGTCACCGCGACTTTTTCTTTTTTCAGAATATTTTCACTGTCTAAATATTGATTTAGACCGCGGGTTAATGCGGCACGGAAACCGGCCAAGTGCGAACCACCATCTTTTTGTGGAATATTGTTGGTAAAGCAGCGCACGTTTTCTTGATAGGTATCATTCCACTGCAGCGCCACTTCCACGGTAATCCCAGTGTCGGCCACTTGACTGGTAAAATGAAAAATATCATTCAGATGGGTTTTACCTTGGTTAATATATCTGACAAATTCAGATAAACCACCCGCATAATCAAATACATGTTCAGCATTGACGCGTTCATCACGCAGCACAATCCGCACGCCGGCATTTAAGAATGAAAGCTCACGTAAACGACGCGCTAAAATGTCGACGCTAAAAATGGTTTGGGTAAAGGTTAATTCACTTGGATAAAAACGAACCGTGGTGCCCGATTCTTCGGTGACACCAATTTCACGGAGTTTATAAACCGGATCGCCATGCTGATATTCTTGTTCAAATACTTTTCCGGCGCGACGAATATTCAGTAAAAGTTTACTGGATAACGCATTCACCACCGATACGCCTACACCGTGCAGACCGCCAGATACTTTATAGCTGTTGTCGTCGAATTTACCGCCGGCATGCAAAATGGTTAAAATCACTTCAGCCGCAGACACGCCTTCTTCGGGGTGAATGTCGGTTGGAATACCACGGCCATTGTCGGATACGCTAACGGATTCATCTTCATGGATGATGACAAGAATTTCGTCACAATGCCCAGCTAAGGCTTCATCGATCGCATTATCGACCACCTCAAACACCATATGATGCAAGCCTGAACCATCGTCAGTATCACCAATATACATGCCCGGACGTTTACGAACTGCGTCTAATCCACGTAATACTTTGATACTAGAGGAATCATAAGCTTGTTCATTGATTGGTTCTATTTGAGAAGCAGCTTGATCTTCTGAACTCATGGTGTCTCCCTAGTGAACTATAGGTCTATCCAAAGATGGATAAAATCTAAAAACTATTGCACAACAACTTGAACTTGACCGTTTTCAACCCTGAATAATTGATAAGGAATAGATAAATCATGTAAATGTCTTTTTACTGATTCATGCTCTAAAGTGGTAATAAAAACTTGACTACCAAGCTGGCTCAATCGTTCAATTAATCGTCGCTGTGCGGTTAAATCTAATTCTGCTGTTAGATCATCTAATAATACCACAGTTTCCTTATTACCGGCATGTAGCATTGCAATCTGAGACAATTTCAGCGCCATCATCAAGAGCTTTTTTTGACCGCGTGATAACACCACATCTGCATCGCCAAGCGTTGTTTTTAAACGTAAATCTGCGCGATGTGGTCCGTATTCGGTATAACGTCGATCAAGGTCTTTTTGATGATGCACCGTTAAGTCATGCAGCAGACCTTGTTCACTGTGAAAACCGGCACTGTATTCAAGCGTTATCTCTAAATTGGGCAGTAATTGCTGTAAATCCTGTTCAAAATAAACTTTCCATTGTTCAACCACGACACTGCGCTGGATATGTAAAATTTCACCATATTCGCTCAGCATTTTGTTCCACGGTTCTAAATCCTGCAGCGTCAGATTTCGTCTAGATTTTAATAAACTGTTGCGCTGTTTTAAAGCCCGTGAATAGTATTGCCATGCTTGATAAAACTCCGGCTCCACGTGGAACATCAGCCAATCAATCAGTTGACGCCGCGGTTTCGCGCCATCATCAATAATATCGGTACTTTGCGGATCAATGTGCTGTAGCGGTAGAATTTTCGCCAATTGGCCTTGCGTGGCGATATGATCGCCATTGACTTTAATCAGCTGCTCACCAGACAACAATTTTTGCATACCAATTTTTTCAGTGGCAGATTGTGCAAAAACGATGGCATTGGCGGTTTCATTTTGAATGTAGTGTTTGGGAATGTGGGTGCGAAAGGATCGACCTGTGGCCAGTAAATGAATGGCTTCTAAAATAGAGGTTTTACCGGAACCATTGAGCCCGTAAAAAACATTAAACGGCTGCAACTCTTGCAGTGCAACCGTTTTTAAGTTTCGTACACGCTCTATATTTAAACGCGTAATGTGCATGTAAAGATCGTCAGTTAAACACGCATCGGCATAACGACATAGGTTTGATCTTGTTGTGCGGGGTCATGTACTAAAACCGACTGATTGGCTTCTGTCATGGTCATACACACTTCATCACCATCTAAAGCGCCCAAGACGTCTAATAAATACTGTGCATTGAAGGACATTTCCATCGGTGCATCAGCATATTGAATCGCGAGATCTTCAATGGCTTCATCTTGCTCTGGGTTGTTGGCGCGTAATTGTAAGCAATCTGCACCAAAATTTAAGAACACGCCACGTAATTTTTCATTGCTTAAAATAGCCACACGCTGCAAAGATTGCTTAAAGACATCATGCGCAATCGAGACATTTTTATCGCCCCCACGTGGAATAACGCGGCGATAATCAGGGAACTTACCATCAATGAGTTTGGTGGTAAAACGAACGGTAATATGACCCTGCTCTTTATCGCGGTTTGGGGTCAAAATTGTCACATTGAGCAATTCACGACCAATCAACAACGATAATGGCTCATCTTCAATACTCAATAGGCGCTGTAATTCAGCAACTGCTTTACGCGGCACAATCGCTTGAATGGCTTGAGTTGCAGTGGAGCTGGCAGCGGTTTCACACAAAGCCAGTCGATGGCCATCGGTGGTCACTGCACGCAGTTGATTTTCATCAATTTCAAGTAAGGTACCGGTCAGATAAAAACGTACATCTTGTACCGCCATCGCAAAAGCCGTTTTTTCAAATAAACGCTTTAATTCACGCTGCGTCACGCTGACTTGAGTTCCTTGCGTATTTTCTGTACTGAGTAACGGATAATCTTCTGCGGGTAAGGTCCCCAAGACAAAACGACTGTTACCTGATTTTAAAATACAGCGATCTTCGGTGATCTGTAAGTCAATCAATGCCGCAGCCGGAAGTGATTTACAGATATCCATCAATTTACGCGCTGGAACCGTGGTATCTCCCACTTGTAGACAAGCACCTTCAGCCAAAGTGGTACTGGCGACCAATTCAACTTCTAAGTCTGAACCGGTAATGGTTAACGCATCTTGCGTCACCTGAATTTTTACGTTGGAGAGAATGTTTAGAGTGTGGCGACGTTCAACCGCTCCTACAACATGTGAGAGAACATTAAGTAAGCTTTCTTTCGCGATTTTTAAACGCACGGGACATTCCTCTAACAACTGAAAATTCAGATAAATAATTAATTTTAAGCATGCAACTATGCGGCAGAATATAGCGCATTGCAAGACTAGAATTTGAGCAAAATAGGCTAACTTTGCAACAAACGTTGCAGGTTTCGATAGTCTTCGTTAAAGATCGGATCTTGCTCACGTAAGCTTAAAACCTTCTCACACGCATGCATTACCGTACTGTGGTCACGCCCGCCAAATGCCATCCCAATCTCGGGGAAACTATCACCGGTCAGCTCACGGGCAAGCCCCATGGCCAACTGCCGTGGACGTGCATAAATACGAGTGCGTTTGGGACCCACAATTTCTTTTAAAGGAATTCGAAAATACTCACTGACCACGCGTTGAATGTTTTCTGTGCTGATGGTTCGAGCACGAATTGCCAATACATCCTTTAGGGATTCACGTACCACATCCAAGTCAATATCTGTGCCTTTAAAGCGAGAAATAGCCACCACTTTATTCAGCGCCCCTTCTAGCTCACGCACGTTAGCCACCACTTGCTGTGCAACGAATAAAGCACAATTCCGCGGTAAATCGACCCCAATGTTTTCCGCTTTTTTCAATAAAATTTCAATCCGCGTTTCAATATCCGGCGGTTCGACCCCTACCGATAAACCCCAAGAAAAGCGCGAAACTAAGCGCGCATCCAGTTCAGTGAGTTCTTTTGGATAACGATCGGAAGTTAAAATAATTTGTTTAGACTCATCCAGTAACGCGTTAAACGTATAAAAAAACTCAACCAAACTGGCTTCTTTACCGGCCAACAAATGAATATCATCCACCAACAATAAATCTAACGAACGACAATTCTTCTTAAACTCTTCCACTTTACCTTGCTGCAAAGAGCTGACAAAATCTTGTACAAAGCTCTCGGCAGTCATATACATCACTCGCGCATTGGGCTTGGCCTGAAGTAAAGCATTACCGACCGCCTGCATCAAATGGGTTTTACCTAAGCCCGTTGGGCCGTATAAAAATAAGGGATTGTGCTGCGAAGCGCCCAATTGGGTTAAAACTTTACGACAGGTTTCAGCCGCCATTTGGTTAGAGCGACCTTCAACAAATAACGAAAAGGTAAACAAGGGATTGAGTAAACGTCGACGATGATTTTTAGCCGGTGTTTCGTCTTTTTCTTTTCGAGGTTTAAGACTTGGCGGCGCAGATTGTAAAGCCGCTGTGGTTGTGGCCGGTTGTTCGTGAGCAGATAAAATTTCACCTGGACGCGAGTCAACCAAAATTTCCACTTTACGCACTCGACCCTCGGACATCTGTTCAGCTAAAATGGTAATTAGCTCCAAATGATGCTCTTGAATATAGCGTGTCCAATATGGATTAGGTGCATACAAGCGTAAGGTGTTATTGACTTCTTCAGCCACCAAAGGACGAATCCACATGGTAAAGACATTTCCTGAAAGCTCTTGCCGTAAACGAGTTAAACAGTCTGTCCAAAGCATGTAAAACCCCTATTCATTCCATTGTTGATCATAAAAAATTCAGCCCGAGCAAACGGGTCGCCATTCTATCGAAGTTATCCACATCTGTCATGGCAAAATTCAGGAAATATGCAGGAAAAAAGCAATTTTTCGCTTAAATTTAAATTTAAATGGGCATGTGGATAAGTTTATCCAGAAGCTGTGGATAAAATATAGCACAAAGTTATCCACATTCTAATAAAGTTATACCAACATAGATATCCACAACATAATATACTGTTTAATAAAAATAAAAATACCTTCTCCACAGAAAAACGGCTCCCTAATAGTAATAAATTTAAATTTATAAATTTGAATTTAATAATAAGAGCCAAGATATTTGGGGATAAGTGAGATTATTTTTAAATTTAAATTCAAAAGCACCCAGATTGAAATTAATAAGACTGAAGCTGTGGATAATCTTGTGAATATTGTTGTTAATAACTTATATACTGAATAAAATCATTAGTTTACACTGTGAATACAGCCTACATTGCTTTTTTTTGATCAAAAACACTTTATTTTTTAAGATTTAAAAATTCTTATTTTAAAAGAAAGTCCGTTTTTGATTGACAGCTCACAGAATGAACTCTAAAATCGCGGACCTTCATAGAAAGATCATTTTTGGAGTTTCGATATGAAACGTACATTTCAACCATCAGAATTAAAACGTAAACGTGTTCATGGTTTCCGTGCGCGTATGGCAACTAAAGCTGGTCGTCACGTACTAGCTCGCCGTCGTGCAAAAGGTCGTCATAGCTTAACTGTTTAATTAGTTAAGTTATTACGATTTTGGGTGTTATGACACTTTATGGCTTCAGCACAGACGTACGTATACGCTGTGCTGCCGATTATAAATGTGTGTTTGATGGTGCGCTTTTTAAAGTGCATCAACCCCATTTCTTATTTCTTGCAAAATTTTCCGAACTACCTAACAGTCGTTTGGGCATTGTCGTTGCAAAGAAAAAAGTGCGCCGTGCACATGAAAGAAATAGAGTAAAACGTCTGGCTCGTGAAAGTTTTCGTCTGCATCAGCAGCAATTAGACCGATTAGATATTGTGGTCATGCCTAAAGTAGGTATTGAAGCCATTCCTAATGCAGAGTTGCAGCAGCAATTACAATTTGCGTGGCAGAAAATGCAGCGCCTTGCCAAAAAGCATAACAAGATAGCTCCCTCCCCACAAAAGTAGAGATGGCCAATGGTACGTTTACTGCATTGGTTGATTCGATTTTATCAGATTGCGATTAGTCCTCTATTGGGACCCCGCTGTCGTTATATTCCAACATGTTCTCAATATTCTTTAGAAGCAGTCCATTGCCATGGTGCTGTGCGTGGTGCGTGGTTAGCTACTCGGCGTATTTGTCGTTGCCATCCTTGGGGGGGTTCAGGTTATGACCCTGTTCCTGCAAAAGCAATTCGTTTTATTTCATTTCAGCAAATAGATTCTCAAACGTTTCACGTTGCTGTACCCTTTCGTGATCGTTTACTGAACCGAAATCACTCTAACTACTTGGGATAATAGATATGCAACAATGGGCTAGGTTTGCAATTCTAGGGGCCATGTTTGTCGTCGCATATTTGCTTATTTTGGCTTGGCAAAAAGATTATGGGCATGTCGAGACAAAACCGCAGCAACAAGCTGCTGTCGTGTCACATGATGTGTCTGCAGATTTGCCGAATGGTCAAACAGCTACAACAGCCTCTGACGTGCCGCAAGCAAATACCGCGACTCAGCAAACAACCACAGATGCTACGGCACCTGTCAGTCAACAGCTTATTTCAGTACAAACTGACCTTTATCATCTGTGGATTAATCCTAAAGGTGGTGACATTGTTCGTATTGAGTTATTGAATCACGATAAGAATAAAGACAGTGATCAACCGTTTGTGATGCTTGAAAGCGATGCAAAACGAACTTACGTTGCTCAATCTGGCTTGATTGGTTTAAACGGCCCAGACAGCAATCGTAATGGCCGTCCAGTGTATGAAATTGAAAAATCGTCATATACCTTAGCGGATGCCAAAGCCGAGAAAAGCAAAGACGGTAAAGCAGTTAAAGTTTTATCTGTACCGATGGTCTATAAAACGGCCGATGGCGTAGAAATCATTAAAACCTTTACCTTTAAGCAAGGTGAATATCCGATTACGGTCAATCATAAAGTGATTAACCGCAGTGGCCAGAATTGGCAAGGTCAAATGTTTGGTCAGATCAAGCGTGATAATTCAGATGATCCGGGTAAATCAGATCAAGGGATTTTCACACTCGGCACATTCCTTGGCGGCGCTTGGGGTACACCGGATGAACATTACAACAAACTTAAGTTTGCTAACTTCAATGAAGAAAAATTGAATGTAGAGGCTAAAGGTGGTTGGGTGGGTATCGTTCAACACTATTTCGTGAGTGCGTGGATTCCAGGTGATCTTAAATTAAGTCAAGCCGGTGGTCAGCCATATACGGCCAAACTTGAATCTCGTCAATCTACCGACAACATGAATATTATTGGCTTTACTTCTCCAATAATTGATGTGCCTGCTGGCACCGCAGCTGAAGTTGATGCCACGTTCTATTCAGGGCCTAAAATTCAGTCTGAACTAAAAGATTTGGCTGTGGGTTTAAACCAAACTGTAGATTATGGTTGGTTGTGGCCGATTGCGAAGTTATTGTTTGTGGGTCTACAATTCTTCCATAACATTGTTGGGAACTGGGGTTGGTCGATTATTTTATTGACCATGCTGGTTAAACTGATTTTGTGGCCGTTATCGTCTAAGAGCTATCGCTCTATGGCGAAAATGCGTGTGATTGCACCTGAAATGCAGCGCATGAAAGAAGAGTTTGGTGAAGACCGCATGCGTTTCTCTCAAGAAATGATGGCACTGTACAAACGTGAACAAGTTAATCCATTGTCGGGTTGCTTGCCATTGTTGTTACAAATGCCGATTTTCTTGGCGTTGTACTGGGTATTGATGGAGTCTGTTGAGCTTCGTCACGCACCGTGGTTAGGTTGGATTCAAGATTTATCTGCAATGGATCCGTGGTTTATTCTGCCGTTGTTGATGGGCGCGACCATGTTTATTCAGCAGTCGTTAAATCCACAACCGGCTGATCCGATGCAGGCCAAAGTCTTCAAAGTCATGCCGATTATCTTTACTGTGTTTATGTTGTTCTTCCCTGCGGGCTTGGTGTTGTACTGGATTGTCAATAACAGTATTACCATCTTGCAACAGAGCTTGATCAACAAAAGTGTGGCGAAAGATCGTGCCAAACGTGATGTGGTCTAATTCCCACTAAACGCGAATAGCTGAATAAATCCGCTTAAGATGGTAATCTTAGGCGGATTTTTCTTTGGCTACAATTTAGGATTTTTAAGGTGAATTTTATGCAAAACACAACCACGATTGCTGCCATTGCAACGCCACCTGGGCGCGGCGGTGTGGGGGTGATTCGTTTATCTGGGCCAAAATCCTATGCTATCGCCGCAGCTTTAACACAAAAAGAGTTACCCAAAAATCGTTTTGCTGGCTTTCGCCAATTTTATGATGCATTCGGTGAGGTGATGGATGAAGGTTTAGCCATTTGCTTTGCCAATCCGCATTCTTTTACCGGAGAAGATGTGGTGGAATTGCAAGGTCATGGCGGCCCTGTGATTCAAAATGCTTTATTGGCACGGGTACTCGAGTTGGGTGCCACGGCAGCCAAAGCCGGTGAATTCTCGATGCGGGCCTTTGAAAATGGCAAACTGGATTTGGTACAAGCAGAAGCCATTGCCGACTTAATTGATGCCACATCCCAAGCAGCGGCACGCTCGGCGGTACGTTCACTGCAAGGCGCATTTTCTACTCGCGTAAATAGCGTATTGGAAAAACTGATTCATTTGCGTTTACATGTCGAGGCGGCCATTGATTTCCCCGAAGAAGAAATTGACTTTTTGGCTGATGGTAAAATTTTAGCCTTACTGCAAGAGGTGCAAGGCTCGGTGACGGCGGTACAAAAATCTGCGCGTCAAGGTCAGTTATTACGTGAAGGTTTACAGGTGGTGATTGCCGGTAAACCCAATGCCGGTAAATCGTCGTTGTTAAATACTTTGGCTGGAAATGATCGCGCTATTGTGACCGATATTGCCGGAACCACACGTGACGTATTGCATGAAAAAATCATTTTAAATGGCTTACCCATTACCTTAACCGACACTGCAGGGCTACGTGAAACCGGCGATGTGGTGGAAAAAGAAGGCATTCGCCGTGCCATTCAAGCCATTGAACAAGCCGATTTATTGCTATTAGTGTACGACCTGAGTCAAGGGGATAATCCTTTACAATTGGCTGAAAATTATTTTGCTGAACATTTAGAACCCAGCCGGTTAATGCTGATTGCCAATAAGTGTGATTTAACCGCCGCAAAAGCTGAAATTGGTGATTATCAAGGTTTTCGTCATGTTACTGTGTCTGCCAAGCAAGAAACGGGCGTTCAGACGCTCATAGATGCGATTACAGCGCATGCAGGCTTTCAACCCGAAGAAGATACCTTTATTGCACGTACCCGCCATTTAGACGCAATGCAGCGCACACAACTGTATCTTGCAGAAGCGCATGAGCAGTTGGTGGTGTTTCAGGCTGGAGAATTGGTGGCAGAGTCATTGCGCCTAGCGCAGAATGCTTTGGCTGAGATTACCGGTGAATTTAGTGCCGACGATTTATTGGGTAAGATTTTTGGCTCTTTCTGTATTGGAAAGTAAGCTCCACTAATTCAAAATAAAGCCTTCTGATGAGGGCTTTTTTTTCATCAAATTGTTTTCTTGTGCCAGTAAAGTACACCCAAACACAGCAGGCCAACGGCTATACAAAATGCCAAGACAGCCAGATTTAAACCAAAATGATCGGCCAGATAACCAACCGCCACAATCGGTACAATCGTGCCTAAATACCCAATAAACAGATACGTTGACATTACCGCTGCGCGATTTGTAGTGTGGGTCATTTGATGAATTAAACCAAAAGCGCCCAGTAAGCTCAGCCCATGGCCCATTCCCAACAGAATATCGCTGATAAAGAACAATAGGCTCCACTGCATCGTCATACATAGACCCAGTAACATAAAGCTGAGCAGCAAAGTCATTAATCCCCAGCGTAAACTCTGATGCGCTGCTAGATTTTTAGCTGAAAACTGCACCAGTGCAGAAACCAGTAAAATACTGGCGATGGCTGATCCGCTGACCAAAGGCCCATGCCACGGGATCAGATCTTTCACAAAAGATGGTGATAGTGAAGCAAATAAACTAAAGGCCGCAAAAGCACTAAATGCAGTTAATCCGACAATAAAAAACAAGGATCTATAGTGTGCTGCGGGAATTTCTAAACGTGCCACAATAGAAAAAGGTTGTCGTTGAAAGACCGGCACCTGAACGAAAAATAAGCCAAAAAAACATAAAATAGCCGCAGCAATAATCGGTAGATATGGCGTGATTAAAGGCTGTGTCGAAAATTGCGCAATAAGGCCACCAATAAACGGTCCTAAGCCAAATCCAATCACGGTAATAATAGAGCTTAATTGTGGTGCATTGTCCTGATGCTGCTTGGGAATGGTGCTGATCAGACCTAACATGGCAGAGGTACTGATTAGGCCGGAGGCAATACCAATAATAAAACGTCCCAAAGCCAGCCATAATGCAGTGGGCGCAATTGCGGATAGGGTTAAACCGACAATCACAAACAGTAAACCAATTTGCAGGGTGCGTAAAAATCCGAAACTGTTACTGATCCGTCCTAAAAACAATAAGGTTGCTAAACAGCCAAACATATAGGCCACAAAAATATAAGTAATCTGGCTCGGCAGCAGTTGCCACAGTTGTTGATACAGCGGATATAACGGGCTTGCCAGTGCAGTGCCAGCCGTTCCAATACACAGGGCGAGACTGACCATGAAAAAGGAGCGCCAAGGGTGTTGAGTGGTCATATGGCATCACAGAAGCATCCGCCAAAAGAAATACGGGCGAATTTTTCAATCAAAAGAGAAGCCTAATAGATTAGAGCGGATCAACAGCCAGCGTCAATTTATAACATGTAAGTAGCTTCGTAAGCTTATTGCTATATTTAAAATAAAATATAAAAATATCAATAGATTGAAGTTTTTTTTATGTGTTTGATTAGATTTAACCTCATCTCTGATCTGACTTTTACAGCAAATATTACACTGCTAAATGCACATGTTCGCAAATGGGTGGCTTGTGGTAGCGTAGGCAATATAGACGCTTTACTGCGTTATCCCTTGTCAGTAAAGTCTATTGGATTTTAATTCTGTAGCAGAATAGTATTGTCTACTCACTAAATTATCTTAAAATACAGCCACGTTCCACGTGGAACCTACAGCTCAGGATCAATTGATTTTAAGCTGCTACTAAAATTAACTCAATTTCTTCGGCAATTTTGCGTAAAATCGCGCTCAATAATGTGTGACGATGAGCCAAAAAAATGATTAAAAAAGTAGTGCTGTTGAGTATGCTGAGCTTTATCTGTGGTTTAAGTTTTGCAGATGTAGGGAGTGTCCAAAGCAAACTTCAGCAACAGCATCCAAAATTAAAGATTGAAGATATTCAAACCACGGCAATGACCGGTATTTATAGCGGTACAATGGATGGCAAAGTGGTGTATTTGGCCGAAGATGCGCAACACATCTTAGTGGGTAGCATGTTTCGCTTACAAGATCAGAAAAATTTAACTCAAGATTTATTGTTAAAACAAAACAGTATTGATTGGAAAAAACTGCCGTTACAAGATGCGGTTAAAACTGTGCGTGGCACGGGCAAGCGTCAATTGGCGGTCTTCTCCGATCCGAATTGTCCGTATTGCAAACAATTGGAAACTGAACTCAGCCAACTCAATGATGTGACCATTTATACCTTCATTTATCCGATTAAAACCCAGTCGATGGCCGTGGCTAAACAAGTATTCTGTGAAAAAGACCCAGCTTTGGCATGGTCCAATTTACTCAGTAAAGGGATTCAGCCGACGGGCAATAAAGCCTGTGCCAATCCGATTGAGCGTAATTTGGCTTTGGGTCAGTCTTTGAGTTTAAGGGGTACACCTGCCATTATTTTCTCTAATGGCTTTAAAGTAATGGGTTCTTATCCGGCCAAAGATATTCAAAAAATATGGCAAGAATTAGGTTTATAAGACCGGTTTTATTCAAATATTAAAAGCATAAAAAAGCACCTTGAAAGGTGCTTTTTTATGCTTAGAATTAGGCTTTAATCTTGTTAAACTCGGGATTTTTTTGCGATCAAGTTATACAGGAATAAAATGATGATGGCGCCAATCACCGACGCAATAAAGCCCGCTGCGGAGTTTTCGCCATACAGTCCCAATAGACGTCCAGCATACGTGGCCAACAAAGAACCCCCAATACCCAGCAAGGTAGTGACGATAAAGCCTGATTTATCATTTCCGGGATGAATGGCACGTGCAATTAAACCTGCAATAAAACCCACCACAATGGCAACAATCAGTGTCCACATTCGTCTTCTCCTTTTAGCATTTATTTATTGATATGCGTTCATAAAGCTTTCATTTTTATCATTGATCATTTAGAAGTGACGAAATAGAGGAGTCCTGCTAAAAACTGTTGTTTTTCTGTGTATAATTCACTGTAATGTATAAAAAAAGTGGCTTTACGCCACTTTCATGTTGAAAGAATTTTTTAAAGATCGATTTCACCAATAAAGGGAATATGACGATATTTTTGATCATAGTCCAAGCCATAACCGACAATAAACTTATCTTCTACTTCAAAGCCTAAAAACTGCACTTCAAGCTCGATTTCACGGCGTGATGGCTTGCTGATTAAGGTACACAGTTCAATTGAATTTGGGTTACGCGTGGTTAAAATTTGCAGCACTTTGCTTAATGTATTGCCGGAATCAATAATATCTTCCACGATCAATACATCTTTACCGCGAATTTCGCCGTCTAAGTCTTTTAAGATTTTTACATCACGTGATGAAATGGTGCCACTGCCGTAACTGGATACGGTCATAAAATCCAGTTCATGTGGTTTGGTAATGGCACGGCATAAATCGGCCATGAAAATTACAGAACCGCGCAGTAAACCAATCAACACCAGTTCTTTGTCACTATTGGCATAGTGAGCATCAATTTTTGCACCAAGCTCTTGGACTTTGGCATGAATTTCTTCAGCTGAGATCATTACGCTCATATGAACGGTCATGGGTAGATACCTAAAAGCAAATCAAAAAATAAAAAAGGTGTTGACCAGCAACACCTCAAAAGATACGTTAATTTTAATACATCTATGCTTTAGATGCATCTTTTTTGCAGTTCACACAGGAATTAAGTCTGTAACGGCGCGCTATCACGCTGAAGTAACAGACTATATAGCAGCAGACTGGCAATCAGTAATACGGTCTTTTGCTGAGACTTTTTCTGTGGTTTAGGCTTTGACATACACCGGTTCTCCATAAATATAGGTGCTATGAATATTACGATCATCCCCCATGGTCATTAAGGCAAATAAGGCCTGTTCAATGCCGCTAACCTGTTGTTGGCGTAAAGCTTGCAGCGCGGTGGCTTTTAAGTCCAGTACAATAAAGTCCGCTTCTTTACCCAGATTAAAGTTCCCCAATTTATCGTCTAGATCGAGGGCTTTGGCACCGCCCAAAGTGGCATGATAGAGCGATTCAAAGGCGGAGAGTTTATCGCCTTGTAGCTGTTGTACTTTGTAAGCTTCATTGAGGGTTTGCAGTTGGCTAAACGATGTACCGGCACCAATGTCTGTGCCTAAGCCAACTTTGACTTGTTTTTGCCAAGTTTTTTTCAGTGGAAATAAACCACTGCCTAAGAATAGATTGGAGGTCGGACAAAAGGCAATCGCGGAATTGGTTGCATGTAGACAATCCCATTCTGCCTCTTCTAAATGGACACAGTGGGCAAAGATGGAGCGCTGTCCAGTTAAACCATAATGATGATAAACGTCTAAATAGTTGTCATGTGCTGGAAATAATTCTTTGACCCAAGCAATCTCATTCTTGTTTTCACTTAAATGGGTATGTACGTAAACTTCAGGATATTCTGCTTTTAACTGCCCTGCCTTACTCAGTTGTTCAGCTGTAGAGGTGGGTGCAAAACGTGGGGTGATGGCATATAAGTTACGCCCTTTGCCATGCCACTTTTCAATTAACGCTTTAGAGTCGTTATAGGCGCTTTCTGGTGTATCGCATAGCGCATCCGGTGCATGACGATCCATCATAACTTTACCGGCAATTAAACGCATATTGTGTTGCTGCGCCGCTTCAAACAAGGCATCGACCGATGTGGCATGTACGGTACAAAAAACCAATGCAGTGGTGGTGCCATTTTTTAACAGTTCTTGAACGAAGAATTCTGCAATTTTATCGGCATAGGCTTGGTCTTTAAATTTTAATTCAGCGGGAAAAGTATAGGTATTCAGCCATTCCAGTAATTGTTCGCCATACGCCCCGACAATTTCAGTTTGCGGAAAATGAATATGGGTATCGATAAAGCCCGGTACAATTAATTGTTCTGGATAATGCGTGACCGCCAGCTCTGGATGGATTAAATGCTGACCCTCTTGCCATGGACCAAACCAAGTAATTTTACCGGCGGTGGTGATGAGCAAACCATCTTCAAGATACCGCACAGCCTGCGCAATCTCGGCTGCTTGGCAAACGGTGTGTTGAATATCCAGAAAGCGACCCCGAACGGCGCGTTGAGCAGCAATAGCAGACATATAATAACCTTTAAGCTGTAATTTTTTCGCTTAATTGTACCTGAAATTTTATCTGCCCACTGTACCCTTGGGTCGACTATTGTTGCGCGTGGTAGGCTGCAGTGAAAGCTTTGCTCAGTAGAGATTATACAATTTAAAGTTTTTTCTGCGTGGAATGCGTATGCAAAAACCTTGCATTTATACCATGCAAGGCTTGATAAAATGTTTTTAGTGTTCTAGTGGCGCCTGCTTTTGGTTATAGCGAATCGACAGCCCTGCGGTAATGGCTAAAGTGATGATAATAAAGCCCAATGACAGCCAGATTGGCATATGAAATACATCCAGCATCAACATTTTAAAACCGATAAAGATTAAGATAATGCCAAGGCCATAGGGTAAATAATGCATTTTTGTGGCCGCCCCTGCCAGTAAGAAAAACATGGCACGTAAGCCCAAAATAGCCATTAAATTGGCAGTCAACACAATGAACGGATCACTGGTGACGGCAAAAATTGCTGGAATAGAATCGACGGCAAAAATCACATCCGAGACTTCCACCAAGACCAAGACCAAGAAGAGTGGCGTTGCCCAAAGTAGACCATTTTGGCGCACGAAAAATTTATGCCCATCAAGTTGCGGTGTAATGCGTATATGTTTGCGTAGCCATTTGAGTAAAGCCATCTCTTCAATATTGGGCTGTTGTTCTTGTCCTTGAAGGAATTTAAAGCCGGTATACAGCAAAAATGCGCCGAAAATATACAGTACCCACGAAAACTCTTGTACAAACCATGCGCCAATAAAAATAAACAAGGTGCGCAGAACAATGGCACCGAGTACGCCATAGAGTAAGATTTTTCGTTGTAAATTCGGGGGAATGGCGAAAGCGGCGAAAATCATCAGCCAGACAAAGACGTTATCAATCGCCAGCGATTTTTCTAATAAATAACCGGCAAAGTATTCCATAACTTTGCTATTGGCTAGCGTTATACCCGCAGTCTGTTGTAGATAAAGCCATAAGCCCGCGCCAAATAAGGTGGCGACCGAAACCCACGCGATACTCCAGTAGGCGGCGGTTTTGAGTTTCACCTCTTGATCTTGTTTTTGTCTAAAGCCTAAAAAGTCAATCAGCAGCATTACGGCGACTAAACCGAAGAAGGCTAAATATAGCCAGACATTACCAATATTGTGCATGTGGAATCTCCACATCTGACAATCGGGCATAAAAAAACCTTGACCCGTTGCCAGATGAAATAAAACATCTGTAACAACATGATCAAGGTCTTGCCTACATCTATATTCTTTTAGCAAAGAAGTTTAGATGCTCAGATACCGACTTTTTGCAAAGTGTAATGACGATAGTCTGACACGTCGATTAAAATCACTTCTAAGGACGCTTGAAGGAGGCTACTCCCCTTGTTCAACTCAATTTCGTTTTGGATTAAATCCAAATATGCTGGAAGAATCGCATATTTATGATGGCGGTGCAAATTTTATTCTGTATCTAGGTTTTTGACAGCATCACGATAAATCCGGCTTTAATCTCGCATACTTATGTTCAGCATATGGACGCAAAGTGCGCTGAAATCAGCTTTAAGTTTTATCCATTATCTATTTATGGTGCTGTTACGCTCTAAAAATTGATGCCACATCAGCATCAGACTTTACTGTGTTTAGCCTGCCTGTGGATAACATTTGATTTATCAACAGCGGGTTGAAAAAATCTGATTTTAACGTATTCTGATTTTAACCCAATCGAAAATTGAGGCACCGCAATGCAATTTGAATATACAGATAATGGTCAAAAAGGCGAATTTTTTAGCTTAAATGATGCCGGTCAGCGTATTGCAGAAATTAGTTATGCTTGGCGGGATGACAAAACCATCGTGGCTGATCATACGTGGGTAGATGATTCTTTACGGGGTCAAGGGGTGGCGCGTAAATTACTTGATCGATTGGTTGAATTTGCGCGTGAAAAACAACTAAAAATTATTCCGACGTGCTCCTATGTGGATGTCATGTTTAAACGTGAGCAAAGTTTTGCCGATGTCGCGGCCTAAAAAAAGCCTCTTTTTAGAGGCTTTTTTTTGCAGGTTTTATAGGGTAATAATCACTTTCATGGCATTTTCATCCGCTGCATGTTTAAACACATCATAGGCTTTTTCAAATTCAGCAAATTTGAAATGATGGCTGGCCAGTTTTTCTAAGGGTAATTTTCCTGAACAGCAGGTTTTTAACAGCATACCGGTGGTATTGGCATTGACTAGACCGGTGGTAATGGTCAGATTTTTAATCCAGAGTTTATCCAGTTCAAAATTCACCGATTTTCCATGTACCCCGACATTGGCAATATGCCCACCCTCTTTAACAATATGCTGGCAGATATTCCATGTGGCCTCCACACCTACGGCTTCAATGGCACAATCGACGCCGCGCCCTTCGGTAATGTCCAACACCTGTTGGATGGCATCTTCATGACTTGAATTAACGGTATGCGTGGCTCCCAATTCTTTGGCCAGTTTTAAACGATGATCATCCATGTCGATGGCAATAATGGTGGCCGGTGAATAAAATTGCGCAGTCAATAAGCAGCCCATACCAATCGGGCCAGTGCCAACGATGGCAATACTGTCTCCGGGTTTGACATCGCCATATTGCACGCCAATTTCATGTGCTGTGGGTAACACATCGGATAAAAATACCGCTACCTCCTCATTTAGTCCTGCTGGCAGTAGATACAGGGAGGTATCGGCAAAGGGTGTCCGCACATATTCAGCATGGGTGCCATCAATCATATAGCCCATAATCCAGCCCCCTTCATTACGGCAGTGTGCATAGAGTTGTTTTTGACAGTTTTCACAGGTGCCGCAGCGGCTAACACAGGAAATAATCACCCGATCACCGCGCTTAAAATTTTTGACCGCCGCACCAACTTCTTCCACAATACCAATACCTTCGTGGCCTAAAATTCGACCGTTAAATTCTCCTGTTTTTTGGATAGCCTTGTGTTGGATTTCTGGGTTTTTTCCTTTCCATATGCCCAAGTCGGTGCCGCAAATGGTGGTTTTGCTCATACGAATGACGGCATCACTGGGATCAATAAGCTGTGGTTGAGGACGTTCTTCAAAACGAATATCATTTTCGCCGTAGTAAACCATTGCTTTCATGGCATGCTTCCTTGTTATGATTATGATTATGGTTGGAGTCTAATTTTTGTCGCGTAATTTTTGAGATCAATCGATGCAATTGAGTGGTTAAGCTAGCACCTTTCGCATGTGTACTCCGTAGGCAAAATGCAGTAATCAGGCGCTTTTAGCCAAAGTTTTGTATGCAGATATTTCAGCTTGAGAGCCGATATAAATCACTTTGAAGAGTATAAAAAATAAGCAAAATTCTTGATCATCTTATTCAGTAGACTTTTGTCGTTAAAATTAAAAATGAAATGCCATGGCGTACTTTTTTTGCTGGTATTTGATGCTCTGCACATTAAGTCGTAGCCAAGCGCTATTGGCTATGCTTTCGTGTTACAACCCTAGACAACAATAAAATAGCGGCGGCTTGATGTTTCGTGCGCATAAGAGGGATGAATATGTTGATTCAATTGTGTTATGCCAGTCGCCGTGTCGAGCGTGAGCATGATTTGGTGCGTGACTTAAGTGATATTTTAGAAAAATCCTCTACTTTTAATCATATCCACGATATTCACGGCGTATTGTATTATGCCGAAGGAATTTATTTTCAATGTTTAGAAGGTGAGCAAACGGCAGTTGAAGCGCTATTTCAAACCATTACACAGGATCTGCGGCATCATCAGATTCATCGTTTTGCAGATCGTTGGATTGAACACTTTCAGTTTAAAAAATGGTCGATGAAATATGTTCAGCCACACAGTAAAATCAGCAAATTTTTTAATCAATTGGGCATCATGCAATTTTTACCGCAACAGTTAACTCCATCGCAGCTGGGTGAGTTTTTAGAGGTGTTATTGAAAATACAAAAAACCCAGCACAAAGCCAGAGCGAGAGTGGCTTTAACTGATGAAGCTGAGCAAAATAAGCGGTAAAAAAAGCCCACTTGGGTGGGCTTTTAGCATACGACAAAAATTAGGCTTTTAAAGCACGGAGTAACTTTTGGTGTAACCCCCCAAAACCGCCATTCGACATAATTACCACTGCATCGCCCTCACCGGCTTGGCCGCTGACGGTTTGGATAATTTCATCTAAGCTACGCGCAATCATGGCTTTATTTGCTGAGGCGTCAATCACGGGCTGTAAATCCCAGTCCATACCTTCAGGTTGATACCAAATGACTTGATCGGCCAAACGCGCGGAATCTGCCAAACCATCTTTATGGCTGCCCATGCGCATGGTGTTGGAACGCGGTTCAATAATCGCCCACAATTTACGTTCACCTAAACGCTTACGCGCACCGTCCAGTGTGGTTTCAATGGCGGTTGGATGATGGGCAAAGTCGTCATAGACTTCCACGCCTTTAATGGTGCCGAGTAATTCCATGCGGCGTTTGACGCCGCCAAAATTGGACAATGCTGCACAAGCTGTTTCAATGGCAACCCCGACATGTTCAGCCGCAGCAATGGTCGCGAGAGCATTGGCCACGCTGTGTTGTCCGGTCATGTTCCAGTGCACTTCGCCTTTCACCACGCCATCTTGTAACACTTTAAAATGTGAGCCGTCGGCCAGTAATTGTTCAGCAGACAGTGCAGCATGGTCATGGGCATCTAAAGACGTCCGCAGCACGGGTGTCCAACAACCCATCTGTAAAACTTCATCAATATTGGTTTCACTAATCGGGGCAATAATCCGACCTTCACTGGGAATGGTCCGTACCAAATGATGGAATTGTTTTTGAATGGCAGCCAAATCATCAAAGATATCGGCATGGTCAAATTCAAGATTATTTAAAATGGCTGTTTTAGGATGGTAATGCACAAATTTCGAGCGCTTATCAAAAAAGGCTGAATCGTATTCATCGGCTTCGACACAAAAGTATTGACCGCCGCCTAAACGCGCACTTTGGCTAAAGCCCAGTGGCACCCCACCAATCAAGAAACCCGGATTGAGACCGGCTTGATCCAACACCCAAGCCAGCATCGTGGTGGTGGTGGTTTTACCATGCGTACCGGCCACGCCCAAAACATGCTGACCTTGCAGCACATGATCGGCTAAAAATTGTGGCCCTGAAATATACGGCAAACCCGCATTGAGCATATATTCAATTGCATCAATACCACGTTTCATGGCATTGCCGACAATCACCAAATCTGGATGCGGTTGTAAATGACTACGCTCATAGCCTTGCATTAAGGTAATACCGGCATTTTCCAGTTGCGTGGACATTGGTGGATAGACATTGGCGTCTGATCCTGTGACCTTGTGTCCCAAATCTCGTGCCAATAATGCGAGCGAACCCATAAAGGTGCCACAAATACCTAAAATATGCAGATGCATGCGTTGTAACTCCACGGCTTTATTGACACATCACGTTGTTATGGGTGCTGTTGTCATGATTTATTCAATATGCAGGCCACGATATCAAGGGTTTTACCGAAAAGATAGTGTTTCTTGTAGATTGATGAGCGCGCTGTGGCGGCGCTGACCTGCGGCTTAAACTCAGCGTTTTTTAGAAAAAATCACCAGTCGATGCGCCACTTTATAGCGAGAAACCCCTAAGATATTCATGCTTATTTCCAGATTTATTAATCATGTTCTTTCCTTTGCTGCTGTTAGTGATTGCCAACTGTTTTATGACTTTGGCTTGGTACGGCCATCTGAAGTTTTTACACGGCGCGCCGCTGTGGCAAGCGATTTTGTTTGGTTGGATGATTGCGCTGCTCGAATATAGTTTTATGATTCCTGCCACGCGCTTGTTGGCGCAACAAGGTTGGGGTGTGGGACAGATGAAAATTACCCAAGAAGTACTGACGCTCTTGGTCTTTGTGCCATTTATGATTTTTCTGTTTAAACAGCCTTTTAAACTGGACTATTTTTGGGCCGGTGTGTGTTTACTGGGTTGTATTTATTTTGTCTTTCGCAGTCAATAAGTCGCTGACAGCCCTATTTTCAATGCTTTCGATTAAAAAAATACAAATATTCACCCGTATGGGCGCTTAAATTTTGGTGAGACGAAAAATCAGTCTATAATATCGCGCTTGTGATTCATTTAAAGCTTGGCATTCGTCAAGCTTTATCCTTCCTTACATTTGTTTATGGAATATTTGCAATGAATGCGGCCGCTGCACAAGACGCTCAACCTTTGGTGGGCATTATCATGGGTTCTCAATCTGATTGGGCAACTTTAGAACACACTGCCACGATGCTGAAACAGCTGGATGTCCCTTTTGAAGCAGAAGTGGTTTCTGCCCATCGGACACCAGATCGCTTATTTGAATATGCAGAAACAGCGCGTGACCGCGGTCTTCAGGTGATAATTGCCGGTGCCGGTGGTGCAGCGCATTTACCCGGTATGTGTGCGGCCAAAACTGATTTACCGGTTTTGGGTGTACCGGTGAAATCCTCTATTTTAAATGGCGTCGATTCATTGCTGTCTATTGTACAAATGCCTGCCGGAATTGCGGTGGCAACTTTAGCCATTGGCCCTGCCGGTGCCACCAATGCGGCCATTCTGGCGGCGCAAATTTTAGGCTTAACCCATCCTGAGATTGCTAAAAAAGTTGCTGAATTTCGTGCTGCGCAAACTGAAAAAGTAGCAAGTAATAATATTCCCGGCCACATGCCAAGCCCAGCTTAAAACGAGACACACGTTATGGATAAAACCATCGGTATTTTTGGCGGCGGTCAACTGGGCCGCATGATGGCGCAGGCTGCGCTACCGCTGAATATTCAATGTACCTTTTTTGAAGCCACGACCGATTGTCCTGCAGCAGCATTGGGTCAAGTCATTGCCAGCCCAACCGAAAATGCATTGCAGCAATTTATTGCCAGTGCAGATGTATTTAGTCTTGAGTTTGAAAATACCCCATTGGCAGATGTCGATGTGCTCACCCAGCACAAAGAGCTGTATCCACCGCGTCAAGCGTTGGCCACGGCACAAAATCGCTTGCTGGAAAAAGCTTTATTTGACCAGTTGGCTATTCCCGTTGCGCCGTATAAAGCTGTGCATTCACTGGACAGTTTAAAGCAAGCCGTGGTTGATTTAGGCTTACCGATTGTGTTGAAAACCACCACCGGTGGTTATGATGGTAAAGGTCAATTTGTGTTGCGCTCAGAAGATCAAATTGCACAAGCTTGGGCAGAACTCGGGCCAGCCGGTGCCTTGATTGCTGAGAGTTTTGTGAACTTCTCGCGTGAAGTGTCCATTATTGCAGTACGCGGTCAAAATGGTGAAGTGAAAACATGGCCATTGGCAGAGAATCACCACCACCACGGTATTTTGTCACATTCCATTGTGCCGGCACCGGATAGTGCAGACTTACAACCTGTGGCGCAGGATTACATCACGCGCTTGCTTAATCATCTGGATTACGTGGGTGTGTTGACGCTGGAATTGTTTGTCACGGCTGACGGCTTATATGCCAATGAAATGGCTCCGCGTGTGCATAACTCAGGACATTGGTCGATTGAAGGTGCGGTCTGTTCGCAATTTGAAAATCATATTCGTGCAGTAGCAGGTCTACCGCTTGGTTCAACCGATGTGGTTCGTCCGACGGTGATGATCAACATCATTGGCCAGTATCCAAAGTCGGCAGAGGTCTTAGCACTCAATGGCGCGCATTTACACCTGTACAATAAGACAGAGCGTGCTGGGCGTAAAATTGGTCATATCACTTTAATGCCGAATGACCGTGCTGAATTGACGAGTTTATGTCGTCAACTGGCGAAAATTTTGCCGCAACCTTTGGCACTGACTCAAGATATGCACATCTAGTACGGTAATTGCTGGTAAAAAAAGCGTTCAGATCATGGAGCGCTTTTTTTATGCCCATCATTGCGGCATGATGGCGCCAGTTTTTAAGCTGTGCGCTTGCTGATTGAAACCGCATAAAATAAGTATCGCCGAGCCAACGATTAACTGCTTCAAGCATAGGAAAATTTTAAATTTAAATCCTCTATATGTATGCCTCAAGAATGAATTCAAATGCTTGGTTTTGAATTTAAATATGAATTCAAAGTCTACCTTGTGGTGGTCAGTGCATCGGTTTAAATTTAAATCTTGTTCGTAGTGAAATTCTGCTGATTAGGCAATACCGCTTAAATTTTCATTTTAAAATACTGTTTTATCAAGGCTGAATTTTTACGCTTAGGTGGCTGTGCTTTTTAAACCAGAATAATATGGTTTTGACCTAATTTGATATTTATCAAATATTTAAAGTGCTTTTTATTTAATTGAGTAAGTTTTTTATGGTTTTTTTATTAAAATAAATCAATTTTTTCGGCTGGTTTTTAAAGCGTTTTTATTTAAATGAGCTTTAGTGTGTCGCTTTGATCATGCCTCATATCAGTAGGTTTTTAATAAAAAATTTCTTGTCGATCTTTTAAATTTAAACATCAGAAATTTAAATTCATAACCATGTATTTTTTAAATTTAAAGTGTTAAAAAGTCAAAGTGTGGATAACTTTTAAATTTAAAACTGAAATATGAATTTAAAATGAACGTAAATGAATTTAAATTTACGATTTGATTCAGAAATCATGAATTGATAATGCTATGGTAAAAATATAATTTAAAGATCATCTGGGGATTCCCATGTACCGCTTTGCTTTCGTTTTAGGTTCCGTTTTTCTTGCAGTAACTCAAGCGCATGCTGAGCTGATTATTAATGGTCAAGCTGCCAATACTACCAGCACGACTTCTGCATCGCTGCCAATTAATACCACAACGTTTTCTCCACAAAATAATTTTCAACAATGTATTGCCAATCTGCGTTCTCAAGCCATCAACTCTGGGGTCAGTGCCGCAAGTTATGATCGTTATACGCAAAATTTAATTCCCGATTATTCAGTGATTGACAAGCTGAACTATCAACCTGAATTTTCGACCCCAATTTGGGATTATTTATCTGGTTTGGTGGATGAGGAGCGCGTACAAGCAGGCCGTCAAAAACTGGCTCAGCACCGTGAAGTGTTAAATCGCGTAGCAGCCACTTATGGTGTGCCGGCTGAAACCGTCGTGGCGGTGTGGGGCGTAGAAAGTAACTTTGGGGATATTTCTGGCAGTTATCCTTTATTGCAGGCATTAGGAACATTGAGCTGCGAAGGCCGTCGTCAGAGTTATTTCCGCGGTGAGTTTTTTACCACCATGCGTATTTTGCAACGCGGCGATTTAACCGAGCAACAAATGAAAGGCTCTTGGGCGGGTGCATTTGGGCATACGCAATTTATGCCGTCGACCTATGAAGAGCTAGCAGTGGATTTTGATGGCGATGGCCGTCGTGATTTGGTGTCTAGTACTGCGGACGCATTGGCTTCAACTGCTAATTTCCTGAAAAAACGCGGCTGGCAGAGCGGTATGCCGTGGGGCTTTGAAGTGCGTGTTCCAGAGAATATGTCAATCAGCGGCGAAGGACGACGCAATAAAAAATCGTTAAGCAGTTGGGTCGACCGTGGTTTACTTCGTGTGGATGGCAGCGCCCTGATCCAAGGCAATTTATCCGGCAATAGTGCGGCTGGTCTGATGGCGCCCGCGGGAGCCAATGGACCAGTATTTTTAGTGTTTAAAAATTTCGATGCTATTTATAGTTATAACGCTGCGGAAAGTTATGCTCTGGCGATTGCGCATTTATCTGATCGTTTACAAGGCAAAGGCCCGATTGTGACGGCTTGGCCGACCGATGATGCTGGAACGTCACGCGTTGAGCGTCGTGAGATTCAACAATTCTTGCTCAATCGTGGCTATGACATTGGCGCAGTCGATGGTTTAATTGGCGATAAAACCCGTCAGGCCATTCGCCAAGAGCAAAATCGTTTGGGTTTAAGTCCCACCGGTCGTGCTGGACAGCAAATTCTGCGCGCTTTTAGAAATGAAAATGCCAAAGAAATGCTGCAATAATATTCTATCGTCGCTCATGATATGGTATTTGTGATGAGCGCAAGAGATTCAAAATCAAAAGGTCTGCTTTAAGCAGACCTTTTTTATAGAGTTTTTTTATAGAGTTTTATTTTAAAATGATGCTTATTTTATACCGCAGTCATGCTACCCAAAATACGGTAGCCCGCTGCCCCTGTGACTGCAGGTAAATTGGCACTTTGCTGATGAACAAAACGCATTGCTAGCCATGCAAATGCAGTGGCTTCCACCCATGTTGGTGCCAAACCGAGTACCGATGTGGTTTGCACCGACCAATGATGTTTGCGTAAACGCCAGCGTAATTGTTCCAATAAATGCGAGTTATAGGCACCACCTCCACAGACATACACCTCACCTGTGGGCATGCCAGAGCGATAAATGGCTTTTTTAATGGCACGTGTGGTCAGTTTTAACAATGTAGCTTGTACATTTTCTGGTGTGTCTTCAAGCTCCATATATTCCACATCATTGCGCCAATCGGCCAACTGCTCATCTAACCAATCTAAATTAAAGTCTTCACGGCCAGTACTTTTGGGTGGTTCTTTAGAAAAATATTCATGGCTTTGTAAGCGTTCCAGCAAGCTGCGAATTGGCTGGCCATAGGCGGCCCAATTGCCATTTTCGTCATACGGTTGACCGGTGTAACGGTGACACCATGCATCCATTAAAATATTGGCCGGTCCCGTATCAAAGCCGTAAACAGCTTCTGGTTGTCCTGCAGGTAATAAGCTGACATTGGCAATGCCACCTAAATTTAAAATCACCCGATGAATACTGTCATGCTGAAATAACGCTTGATGAAAAGCCGGCACCAGCGGTGCACCCTGCCCGCCTGCGGCCATATCGCGGCGACGAAAATCGGCCACTACCGGAATTTGGGTAATTTCGGTAATCATGTTGGCATCACCAATCTGTAGAGTAAAACCATGTTCAGGGCGATGGCGAATGGTCTGTCCGTGCGAGCCAATGGCTTTAATCTGCTTGCGAGGTAAATTATGTTCTTCAATCAGCTGATTAATGCCCTGCCCAATCATTTTCGCCAACGCAACATCGGCTTTGCCCATACGATCAATTTCATTATCGCCAGGTAAAGTCAGTGCCATTAACTCATCGCGTAAGTCCAAATCAAACGGTAATGTTAGGGTGGCATGCAGCTGCAACGGGTCAAATGATGCAGCCACAATGTCCACACCATCCATGCTGGTGCCGGTCATTACCCCAATATAGATCGCTGTCATGGTGATAGTTAAGCCTGTATTATGCTGAAAAAGTGTTAGTATATCGCACAAATTGTATAACTGATGTATTGGGTTTTGTGATGTCAAATTTCCTGCCAGCCGAAGAACAACTTGCTCTCATTCAACGAGGCACTCATGAGATTATTTCTCAAGAGGATCTACTCAAGAAACTTAAAGAAAATCGTCCTTTAAAAATTAAAGCGGGTTTTGATCCTACAGCGCCTGACTTGCATTTAGGTCATACGGTGTTAATTAATAAGCTAAAAGTGTTTCAAGATTTAGGTCATGAAGTCACTTTTTTGATTGGCGATTACACTGCCATGATTGGTGATCCAACCGGTAAAAGCGCCACCCGTCCACCGTTGTCGCGTGAACAAGTGCTGGAAAATGCCAAAACTTATCAAGAACAAGTGTTTAAAATTCTAGATCCAAATAAAACCAAAGTGCGCTTTAACTCGGAATGGTTTGCAGAAAAAACCGCCGCTGATCTGATTCAATTGGCCTCTCAGCAAACTGTGGCGCGTATGTTGGAACGTGATGACTTTACCAAGCGCTATAGCAATCATCAACCGATTGCCATTCATGAGTTTTTATATCCGTTGGTACAAGGTTATGACTCAATTGCATTAGAAGCAGATGTGGAATTGGGCGGTACTGATCAAACCTTTAACTTGTTGATGGGTCGGACTTTGCAAGGGCGTTATGATCAAGCTGCACAGGTCTGCATTACCGTGCCTATTCTGGAAGGTTTAGATGGCGTTAATAAAATGTCTAAATCTTTAGGCAACTATATTGGGGTATTTGATGCACCGGGTGCGATGTATCAAAAAGTGCTGTCGATGCCAGATACCTTAATTGAACGCTATTTTGATCTACTTAGCTTTAAGTCACTCGATGAAATTGCGCTGTTGCTGAAAGAAGTACAAGACGGACGTAATCCGCAAGACGTGAAAAAAATTCTCGCTTTAGAATTGGTGGAGCGTTTTCATGGTGCAGAAGCGGCAGCCAATGCGCATAAAGGTGCCGGTAATATTATTACCGAAGGTGAATTGCCAGAAGGCACACCAGAAGTTACTATTTCACGTAGCGAGTTTGGTGGTGAGATGTTTATTGCCTCTATCGTGCGTGCTGCGGGTCTAACCAAAAATGCGGCACAAGCCAAAGATGCTGTGGCACGTGGTGCGGTTAAAGTCGATTGGCAGGTGGTGGATGCCGCCTTTAGTGTGAATGAGAACAAAACGTGTATCATTCAAGCCGGTAAAAAAGCCATTGCCAAGGTCATTTTTATTGACTAATTTGCAGCTAAGGCATTGAAATAAAAGCAGGCTTTGGTCTGCTTTTATTGTTTTTGCTATATGAGTAATTAAGATAAGTAAATCTAAAAAAATCTTAGAAAACAATAATTAAATTTTTCCAAAGCTCTTGTATTGTTTTTTGCTTATGTATAAGATTTGTTCAGTCTAATATATCTAACCCTGTTGGCTAGAATGATCAATTTTTCTATTGCATAGGCAATAACACAGACTTTTAAAAAATTTCACAGATAACTATAACAATGACCCCATGGATCGGATAATGATCTAACTCCAAGAAAGAGGTTTTGGGAGAGATCTCTTTCTTTTTTTTATCTTTAAATTGAGCAATGATCAAAAATCTATCATTTATCTATCTGAATCCTGCTTTTCTATGCTAGAAAAACTGACCCTTAATTAAAAATTTATTCTGTCAGTTGGCTTAAGTGAGCTAGCAAAATACCTGAGGCAAGATACTGTTTTTATACAGATTAAAATAAACTGACTGCAGTCTATTTGCGCCCTAATCATTAATAAAATATGCGCATAATCACCTCACCTGTATCTTGCATCCTACAGTTTAATCTTTTCTAAGATTTTTAAGCCGGCTTTGGCAATCCGCACATCTTCACTGCCATGTGCTCCGCCTACGCCAATCCCACCCACGACAACACCCTTCATATAAATAGGAACACCGCCGTCCATCATCAACATATTTTCATCCAAATAGCGGATATCGGGCGGAATAGTACCGTCTTGAATACCTTGAGCAATTACGGCTGTTTCTCTTTTTTGTGAGTTTGCGGTGTAGGCTTTTTTATAACTGGCACGGATGGTATGCACCCCTGCTTGATCATTTCTTAATACTGCTAAGGTTTGACCAGAGCGATCTACCACCGTAATACACACCGCCAGTTGATGCTGTTTTGCTTCAGTAAAGGCGGCAGCAACGATATGTTGTGCCATGTCACCCGTTAATAATGGAATCATGCTATTGCGCTCAGAGAGGGTTTTTGTCGGATCTAGGGCGGTTCGGCCTCGATTTTCTTGTGCGCTATTCGCAGCAGTAATCGAGGATATTGATAAGATAATCAGTACAGTGGGAATAAATCGTTTTTTCATATTTAACTGCAGATCAACATGACGTGAAAATTCTACTCTTTTGAGTGGTTCGGTATATTTAAAAACAGTGTGGCGAACTCGATTGCCTTTGATTGTAATAAAAGGTTGGCGGTATAGCTATTCTGGTTTTGCTATATAGGCTAAACCAAAGATTGCTGCAACCTAATGCCCTGCATCTATTCGTCATAACATAGCGTGATTGTAAATAGTCAGCGCCGTTATGAATCAATCGGAATCATCACTTCATTGCGTCTTAAAAACCACGGAGTAAAAGGTGGGTTGTAGCGTGCCCATATGGTATTTGCTGTCGCGGTGAGACCCATTTTACCCATCCATGCTGTAAGTTCTCGTTCGTGGCGCAAATCACTCTTTTCACTCCACATGCCAGAATATCGAAGCAGCGCCATGCGCTGTGCCGGCACTTGACGCAAAGTAATACTGGTATCCTGTGGTTGTGGCAGCGTGGTTAAGCTATAGCTCTTTGGCATCATAAAGCTAATTAACCATTTCTCAGCAAACCGTTGTTGTCCTACTGGCGCGGTCATCGGTATTTTATCGCCTGTGACTTGTTGAGAGACCGGCGCGGTCATAGCAACTTTACTGCGCGAGACATTACTGCCAGAGATATAGCGAAACAGTTTCATAAACGCCTTGTTGCTGACATTTTCCATATTGCCTTCAACCAAAGTTTCAGCAACCACATGCGGCGCATATTCACGAATCTCAAAGGCTTTATCCTTGCTTATCAGCACGTAACTTGCTTCTTCAACGGCCATGGCTTTTTGTATCCCCATTATGATCACTAATGCGACAACAGTAATGCCCACTACTTTTTTAATCTTCATACGCACCTCGAATGCAGTCTGTGCCTAATCCATCTGATGTCTTAGGATAGAAAATCCGATATTTTTTTGCTTAAATGAATGTACTCATTCCAAGCTAGCACTGTGAAAATAATCTTTCAATGAGCATTTTGATGTTAAATGAAGCAGTCGAAATTCCGGATAGAGGCATAGCTTATGTAGCTTTTAACGCGCTGCGCTATAAGATGTATATCAAGTTAAGCCAAGATAGAAAACAAACCTTAATAAGATTCAAAAAAATTAGGCGTCATCAGGTGAATTGTTGATTTGAATCTATTCTGTATTACCAGCTATAACAGCAAAATCAGATCAAGAATGCATTAAAAAAACGGCCCGAGTTTGGCCAGCCATGATTGCTTAGACTGTATAGCGCACCATAGTGTTTCTGCCCCCAGCACAGCAATGATAAAGCCGATCCCCATACGCAAAAATGCATCAACAACACCAAAAAATATAACGTAGATCCCAAGCCCAGTCAGAAAAAGACCGAATAGCCCAGAGCGCGCGCGATAAATGCCACCGCTGAAGTACTGGTTGGTACGCTTAAAATCTGCCATTTCTTTTTCCTGACTCAAGAATAGGAATCTTTATGTTATGAGTTTATGAGTTTATGGGTTTATTGTGGAAAATATTCTTGGCGCTATAGATGCACGGATATAAAGTAACGCGATGGATTCTATCTAGGTATCTTATATACGTAATAGACTATAGAGAGTTTGTTATTTTAAGATGAGTTTCAGAATTATCGTCTATTGATAAGATACGTAGATTGAAAATATATATATGAAGGTGGACAGCAAAACTCTAGAAAATGCCAAAAAACAAAGTTTTTCATTAAAAATGGTCGAAAAATGACTAAAAAACCCAATTTTTTACCAATTTAGCCGAAAAAACCAACACCTGATTGAAATAACCTGAATCAGGGGTTGCGCTGAT
>NZ_JXBK01000001.1:357298-377386 GCF_000816495.1 Acinetobacter harbinensis | reverse complement strand
AACACCCCCACTCAATGAGTGGGGGTGTTTTTTTATGCAAAAAATAAAGAAAGGTAAAGATAAAATGGAGGAAATGAGAAGTAAAGTAGAGCAGAAAAAACGATATTAATCATCGGGTTGTCTGCGTGCATGTTTAAATGCCGTTCTTAAGCCTTCCTCTAAGGTGGGTAAAAGCTCATCAATAAATGCTTCTTTAGGGGTTATAAAGTGTATAGAGCTAGCCACTCTCATTCGCTCTATTTAAAGTTTTAGTTTTTCTATTCAAGATAATAAAAATCTAGAGTACGTACTTTTCTATAACATATAAAAAAGCTCCCGAAGGAGCTTTAGGATAGACTAAGTTAACTTAATCGTATTACATCAATTTAACGCCTTGCTGGCCAGCAGGGGTCACTTTAAAGATTTCTACTTCAAAGGTAATATCTTTACCGGCAAGAGGGTGGTTAAAATCAATTTCAGTAATATCTTCATTCACAGATTTAACCACGCCAAATAGACTTTGTTTGGCTTTATCTTCAAATTCAATCATATTGCCAATAATTGGCGTTTGTTCAAATTTAATCGTATCAAACTTTTGAATATTTTCTGAATTCCATGGGCCAAATGCATCATCAGGTGGAAGACTTACTGTGCGACGATCACCTGCACGTAAACCAAACAGAGCTTTTTCAAAGCCCGGTAATAAGCTTCCATCACCCATGGTTAGACTAACCGGTTCTTCACGGCTACGCGTATTATCAATTTCGACTCCATTTTCAATCGCTACTGAAAAATGCAGTTCTACTTTTGAGCCTTCGCTGATGCGGGTTTCTTCATTCGGATTAATGGTTTTAGTCATGATGTTGCACTTCCGCACGTTGAATGCGCTGCTTTTCTAAGAAAAAGGTATCAATCAGCAGCAGAATAGTTCCTAAGGTAATCGCACTATCTGCAATATTAAATGCAGGAAAGTGGCTGTTATTATAGTAAACGTGAATAAAGTCGACCACATACCCCAAAGATACGCGATCGATTAAGTTACCCACTGCACCGCCTAGAATTAATGCAATGGCTAACGGTAAGATCACTAATTTTTTGGGCATACGCATCAACCAAAAAACAAAAATGATTGAGACTAAACCTGCAAGTCCAGTAAAGAAGTAACGTTGCCAGCCACCAGCGTCAGATAAGAAACTAAAAGCTGCGCCATAGTTATGCAGTAATGTCCAATTTAAAAAGGGCAGTACCGGTACAGGATCTGCATAATTCAGATGACTGCTAGCGATCCATTTGGTCCATTGATCGAGAATAATGGCGACAATGGACAAGCCGATCCAAACTAAATTGTGTGGATAGAACTGGAATAGGCCTCGTTTAGGCTGTGGATTAGGCATATTTTCTCTCTTCACCTTGACCGGTAGGCAGGTTAATAATACAGCGAGAACATAGACCCAGATGTGCAGCATGTGTATTTACATCCGGCAGTACATGCCAACAGCGCGCACATTTTTCACCTTCGGCGGCGGATACTTTTACCCGTAAACCTTCAATCTCAGTACTTTCACCTTGTGCTGCATCAAAGGTATTGACCATGACCGTAGAGGTAATCAGCACGA
Source organism: Acinetobacter harbinensis (assembly GCF_000816495.1). Taxonomy (GTDB): domain Bacteria; phylum Pseudomonadota; class Gammaproteobacteria; order Pseudomonadales; family Moraxellaceae; genus Acinetobacter; species Acinetobacter harbinensis. The sequence continues at coordinate 375,791 of NZ_JXBK01000001.1, read as the reverse complement.
AACGTAATTCATTGTCTAGCTGATCGAGTATCGCTTTTAGTTCGGCATTGGCCCACAGTTCAACTTTAGCAGAGAGGTTAGAACCAATCAGTTTGGCATTACGTGCCGCTTCAATTTGTTTATTCACTCCAGATTTAACGCTAATTAAGGTTTGCCAATCCGCTTCGGAAATTAAGTTGGCTGTTGAAGCCACCGGAATATCATACCATTCTGTGGTAAACACATATTTTTCGGTTTGACCCGGAATTAATGGCCAAGCTTCTTGTGCGGTAAAGCTTAAGATCGGTGCCATCCAACGGACAAAGGCTTGTACCAAATGGTACAGCGCAGTTTGTGCTGAATGACGCGCTTGTGAGTCAGCTTTACTGGTGTATTGACGGTCTTTAATGATATCGAGGTAGAAACCACCCAAGTCATTGATACAGAAGTTGGTTAATGCGCTGGCCACGATATGAAAATTCATCTCTTCATAGGCTTGCTGAATGGTTTTTTGTACATCGCTGGCACGTTGTAAAATGTATTGGTCAAGTGCAATCAATTGATCGACTGGTAAAGCATCGCTTGAAGGAGTGAAACCATTTAGATTGGCCAACAAGAAACGTAAGGTATTACGAATACGGCGATAACCATCGGATGCGCGGTTAAAGATTTCTTTACCTGCGGTCATCTCATAACGGTAATCGGCAGAGGCAATCCAGAAGCGTAAGCCGTCTGCACCCATATCTTTAATGATGTCTTGTGGTGTGATGACGTTACCGATTGATTTTGACATTTTACGGCCTTTCTCATCCACAACGAAACCATGGGTAAGTAGTGCTTTATACGGCGCACGTTTGTTGATGGCAATTGAAGTCAACAGGGACGATTGGAACCAACCGCGATGTTGATCTGAACCTTCCAAATACAAATCCGCAGGATCGGTGAGTTCTTCACGCTGACGCAGTACCGCATAGTGCGTGGTACCTGAGTCAAACCATACGTCTAGCGTATCGCGCACTGCATTGTAGTGTTCTGCATCTGCACCGATAAAGTCTTTGGCTTCACGGTTAAACCAACCATCAATCCCTTCTTGTTCAATCAGTTTGGCAACGTCTTCAATCAATTCAGCGGTACGTGGATGTAATTCATTGGTGTCTTTATGCACGAAGAATGGGATTGGCACACCCCATGTCCGTTGACGTGAAATACACCAGTCCGGACGACCTTCAATCATCGATTCAATGCGGTTTTTACCCCAATCTGGGACAAAACTGATGTCATTTTCGATGGCATTTAAGGCATCTTGGCGTAAACCGTGTTCATCCATGCTGATGAACCACTGCGGTGTGGCACGGAAGATAATCGGTGTTTTGTGACGCCAGCAATGTGGATAACTGTGTTTAATGGCCACATGTGCCCAAAGTTTACCGGCTTCACTGAGTGCAGCAATAATTTTTGGGTTGGCTTTATAGATGTGTTCACCCGCGAAAATTGGCGCAGTGGGTAAATACACGCCGTTGCCACCGACGGGATTATCGACTTTTAAATTATACAGTAGACCCACTTTATAATCGTCCACACCATGGCCGGGCGCAGTATGCACCGCACCTGTACCACTGCTGGCAATGACGTGTTCACCCAAAATGATTGGCACTTGACGATCTTGAATCAATGGATGTTGTAATTGTAGGTTTTCAAGTGTAGTGCCGGTAAAATCGGCCAGTACTTCAACTGTGCTAAAACCATAACGTTCAGTTGCAGACTCGACTAAATCTTTGGCTAAAATCAAATTTTGTGCCGCTTTATCTGTCCCACGTGCAGTGACCAATTGATAATCGATATCGGCATGTAGTGCCACGGCCTGATTTGCAGGAATGGTCCACGGGGTGGTGGTCCAAATCACAATGTCGGTTGAGTCTGTAACCGTTACACCCAAACGTGCCGATAAATCGGCCAAATCAACGACAGTAAAACCGACATCAATGGCATCCGATTTTTTATCTTCATATTCAACTTCGGCTTCGGCCAAAGCTGAGCCGCAGTCTAAACACCAGTTCACCGGTTTAAGACCGGGCTGCACATGACCGGCTTTTTGAATTTCACCCAATGCACGCACAATGTTGGCTTCTTGGCCAAAATCCATGGTCAGATAAGGATGATCCCAATCACCAAATACGCCCATACGCACAAAATCTTTTTTCTGTAATTCAACTTGTGTATACGCATATTCACGGCACTGCTTACGGAAGGTGGCTGCATCGACTTTAACGCCGACTTTACCAACTTTTTCTTCCACTTTTAGTTCAATCGGTAAACCATGACAGTCCCAACCCGGCACATAAGGCGCGTCAAAACCATCCATGACACGGCTTTTAATAATAATGTCTTTCAGGACTTTATTGACCGCATGACCCAAGTGAATCTGACCATTGGCATAAGGAGGGCCATCATGAAGCACATATTTTTTCTTGCCAATACGCGATGCACGAATCTGCTGATAAATGTTGTCGGCATACCACTCTTCTAACCATTTCGCTTCACGTACTGCAAGATTTGCTTTCATTGCAAATTCAGTACCAGGGAGGTTTAGCGTGGCTTTATAATCCACTGCATTTTCAGGAGTTTGCTTATCGCTCATGCAAGTTGTCTTCCAATTTAATTCGTCTTAGGCTGACGCGTTTTACAATAAAATAGGGGATTTAAAAGGGGAATTTGGCACTGTTTTGTCGAAAGGCCAGTAGCTGTTCAACATCATCATCAATTCCCGCTTTTAATGCTTCAAGCGAAGGATAATTCTTTTCACCATGCAGATAGTTCAAGAATGTCACCCGCATTAATAGGCCATACAGATTAGCAGAAACATGGGGAAAATGTACTTCTAATCGCCATTCAGGCTGGGCTTGTTTAATGGCCGGTCGGGTACCGACATGACCAGCACCGAACAAGCTGTCAGGCGTATAACCGGCAATGCCTAATTTCTCAGGTTGATCGGCTTTCACGCGCTGTGTTAATGCTTGTGTTTCACAGACCACTTCAACGCCATAAATACCATTTAAACAGGGTTTATGCCGGTTTAAACGCACATTGATGGTGGGGAAATTTAAGGTGCGTCCAATTTGATCGCCATATTGCACGCGGCCAGTGATGCTATAAGGACGCCCCAAAAGTTTGGCGGCAAGAGCTAAATTGCCCGCTTGTAAGGTTTGGCGAATTCGTGTGGAACTGACGCGATCATTTTCAATGGTGATGGTCGGTAAGTTGGTCACTTGAAAGCCATAATTTTTTAAAAATTCACTGTTGCCTTGACGATTCTTACCAAAGTAAAAGTCATCGCCTAAAACCAGACTACGGGCATTAAGTTTTAATTTTAACAGCTCGGCAAATTGTTCGGCAGTCAGGCTGCGAAAATGCGCATCAAACTTGGCGATGACAATATAATCGACGCCCAATTCAGTCAGGTATTCCACTTTTTCACGTAATGAACTAATGCGTGGCGGCGCTTGATAGCCTTTAAAGAATTCAAGCGGCTGTGGCTCAAAAATCATCACCACACTTTTAAGATTTTGTGCCGTTGCTTGTTGTTTTAATTGGGCAATCATGGCCTGATGCCCGACATGCACACCGTCAAAATTACCGATGGTCACGGCAGTGGCAGGCAATGAACAATTGGGCGCTAAAGCGTTCAGACGGAGCAGCTTCATGGGCGAATCAGGAAACAAAAAATGATTTGGGCTATATATTGCCATAATCTAGAGCTTGCGTCTTGTGCTTGTGTTTTGGGGATAGAAAATAATCAATGAAATCGCTTTGTATATAAGTAAAATTGATTGATATTATGATTATAAATCAATTTTACTTATTAGTGTCTGCGCTTATAATTGCAATATAGCCTTTAGGAGCAACCGCGATGAAAAAGCCTTTCTATCAACTCGAGCAAATGACGCATCTGATTCGTCATTTTACCCCAAATTGGTTTACCGTAACCATGGGAACAGGGGTTGTGGCTTTGATTCTACCGGAACTGCCCTTTGCTCACAGTATTATGGCGCACTTGGCCGTCTTGTTATGGCAATTCAATATTGCATTATTTCTGATGTTTAGCCTGTTGTATGTGCTGCGCTGGATAATTTATCCGACTGAAGCGAAACAGATTTTCTCACACGCCAGTATGAGTTTGTTTTTGGGTGCAATTCCCATGGCCTTGGCCACCATCATTAACGGTTATTTAAAATTCGGTATTCATTTATATGGTGATTGGGTCGTACCTTTTGCTCAGCTATTGTGGTATATCGATGTCTTGTTGGCCGTCAGCATTGCATGGATTGTGCCATTTTATATGTATAACCGCCAACAGCACGAATTACAGAGCATGACTGCGGTGTGGTTACTGCCCATTGTGGCCTGTGAGGTTGCAGCGGCAACCGGTGGCTTATTACTGCCCCATATTGCAGTGGGTCAACAAGCATTGGGCATTTTACTGGGCGGTTATGTGTTGTGGGGTATTTCAGTGCTACCGGCTTTTGCCATCTTGACCATTTTAATGTTGCGTTTAGCGCTGCATAAATTACCCAGTAAAGAATTGGCCATCAGCAGTTGGTTGGCTTTGGGACCGATTGGAACAGGTGCTTTGGCCTTGTTAATTCTAGGCGCTCAAGCACCGCAGGTATTGGCTGTGATTGATCAACAAAGCTTAGGGCTATTTTGTCAACAGGTCGGTATTGTGGTCAGTCTGATTTTAATGGGCTTTGGCTTATGGTGGTTGGGAATTGCGGTATTAACCACCTTAAAACATGCCAAAACAGCATTACCGTTTAACCTTGGTTGGTGGGGGCTGACTTTCCCTTTAGGTGTATTTACCCTCGCCGTATTAAACTTAGCACAACAACTGCATGTAAGTTTCATCCAATCTATCGGTTATGCTTTGGCTGTCATTTTAATTATGTTGTGGCTAGTGGTGGTGACGAAAACAGCACAAGGTTTTTACCGCGGTAGCTTGTTCTTTTCACCCTGTTTAAAAAGCTATTTAGAGCAGCAGCAATAATGATCGAATTCAATCAACAGATGAATGTTGATTTTTAAAAACGGCTACAGCGCTCTGATCAACCTTTTATCCTCCTTAAACCAAGGAGGATTTTTTATGCGTCAGAAACAGCAGGGGATTGCGTGCAGGATGTAGGCATACATATAGTTCAATCTTCATGGTGCTTGATCGGTAGCATGCAGATTTGCAGTCGTGGCCATTTTCTTTTTTAATAGCAGCCGCTAAACCGTTTACTAGGAAATCAAAATATGCACTCTGACTTGGCTTTAATTATGGCATTACCGAATGAGTCGAAAGGCTTGTTTGAGCAAGCCGGCATTGAGGTGCATTACAGCGGGATTGGTAAAATCAATGCCGCCTTTAAGGCCTTTGAAGTGATTCAAAAAACCGGCTGTAAAACCCTGTTGAATTTAGGCACAGCGGGCAGTACACATTTTGACACCCATGCTTTGGTGGAAGTGAGTCACTTTGTGCAGCGCGATATGGATGTTTCTGCGCTGGGTTTTGCCGTTGGCGTGACCCCGATGGATACACATTATTCGGCTGAGATTGGCCTATCCCGTTATTTTTCTGATTTACCGCGTGGTGTGTGTGGAACAGGCGATAGCTTTGAAACAGCTGCACCGAAAGTGCCATGTCAACTGGTGGATATGGAAGGCTATGCTTTGGCTAAGGTGTGCAAAAAATTGGATGTACGCTTAATTTCGGTTAAATATATTACTGATGGTGCCAATGACACAGCGCATTTAGATTGGGAAGAAAATTTATTATGGGGAGCGCAAAAGTTATTCAAGTTATATCAAGGCATGCGATAAAGTCGCGGTTCGGCGACCATAGAGGGCTATGGTCGTACGCCAACATGATCCGAGCGGACAATTGAATGCTTAATTGCGTGGCATGGCGCCATATAACATTAGATGCACGGTGTGCTGAATAATCCGCTGCTGCATGCTGCGGTTACGTAAGGTTTTGCCGGTAACCATTTCCATTTGCGTAGCAAAATCTGCATAATTTTGGGTAATGGCCCAAATATTTAAAATAAACAATTCGGCATCAATCTGTGCAGAAATTTTCCCTTGCTCTTGCCACGCGCTGATCACTTTGACTTTACGTTTAAACAGTTTCTTCAGTGGTCCTTTGAGAATCGGTAGAATATGCGGCGCACCTTGGATAATTTCTAAGGCAAACAGTCGAGAAGCTTTGGGCTGAGTGCGCGAAACTTCAATTTTTTGCATCAAGTAATTGGTGATGGCTTCTTCAGGTTCAAGCTCTGCTTCAAGCGTTTGCAGTGGTGCCAACCATTTTTGTAATACGGTGGTCAAGACTTCAACGTATAAGGCCTCTTTATTTTCATAATAATAGAAAATATTCGATTTATGCATTTCAGCAATTTGCGCAATTTCATCTAAACTTGCACCATTAAACCCATACAGGGAAAATACATCCAGTGCTGCATTAAGCAGTTGGTGTCGTTTTTGCGTGCTCTTTTTTTGTTCCATCGATCATTTAAAAACAATTAGAAAGTGAACCTTAAATTGTACGGCAAATCGTCAGAGTTGTGCATGGACAAAGGTCGCAATTTTATCCATCTTGGTGATTTATTTTTAGATCAAGGCATAAATTATTAAGTTTTTAAACACAGCGTGATCAGACACTAAAATTAAACTGAAATGATCAAATTTATATTTACTGAAATTTTCAAATAGCTTAGGACTGGATTAAGGCACAATGATTAATTTTTAATCATAACTTAATGATTAAAATAATTAAACAATGGCATGGCTGCGATAGAGATGAAGCGTCATCCACTCAGCAGCATAGCGCTCTATCCTGAAGAAGATTAAATGTAAAAATTTATGTCATCTATAGCCAGATTGGCGTTTATATTTTAATCAGCAGCACCGACGTTCATTGTTCCTGTGGATAACTCAGTGTTTATCAACATGCCTGTATAGATGCAGCATATTCATCTGACACCGACCTAAAGCAGGTGAAGTGGCTGTTGATCACCAACCGATGATAGCTTGAGGCTGATTTTAACTGTACCGATATTGATTCCGTTCCACGTGAAACTTTAAAAGCGATTTCTTAATCCTCAGCCAGCTCGTCCATTTTTTAGTGACTGACTGAGCAATTAAAGCCTCCAGATTAGAGCGACTTTTTAAACACCAATGAGTTGCGTTGATAGTTGTACAAGGCTTGACGGGCGTTGGGTAAGTCATCGACACTGGCCGGCTCAAAACCATGCTCTACAAACCAATGCGCGGTACGCGTGGTCAAAACAAACAATTGTTGAATACCGGCACGTTTGGCTTTTTGTTCTAAATAATGCAAAATTTGGCTGCCACGATTCGATTTACGATAGGTCGGATCTACCGCCACACAGGCAATTTCTGCACAGCGTATTTCATCGGCACCGCTGGGAATAGGATAAAGGGCTGCGCAGGCCAAAATCATGCCGTCACGTTCAATCACAGAAAATTGCTCAATCTCACTTTCAAGACGTTCACGAGAGCGATACACCAAAATGCCTTCTGCCTCAAGGGGGCGCAACAAGTTCATTAGACCGCCGACGTCTTGAATATTGGCAGTACGCACTTGTTCATAGCGCGCATCGGTAACCATGGTGCCGGAACCATCCCGAGTGAATAATTCTTCGAGCAAGGCGCCATCATAGGCATAGGAAATGAGATGGACGCGATTCACGCCTTGTTGTGAGGCACTTTTTCCACTGCGTAACTGCAAGGCGATATCGGGATGGGAATCTTGGTATTGGGTGATGTATTGATCCAACTGATGCGGCGCAATTTCGCGTTGTAATTCGCCGTTTGCATTGACCACGCCATGCGGTTTACCCAAGAAAATCAGCTTATCGGCTTGAAGTAAAATGGCACTACGCGTCGCCACTTCTTCTGCCACCAAATTAAACACTTCACCGGTATTGGAATAACCGGTAGGGCCAAGCAGCACAATATTATGATTTTTAAGATGGCGCTGAATGGCTGCACTATCAACTGTACGGACTTCACCGGTCAATTGAAAATCAATACCGGCATGAATACCATAGGGTTTGGCGGTGACAAAGTTGCCTGAAATTACGTCAATACGTGCGCCATACATCGGTGAGTTGGCCAGTCCCATCGACAGCAAAGCTTCAATTTGTAAGCGGATTGAGCCGACTGCATTCATCACACAGCTTAACGACTCACGCGTGGTAATTCGGCGATGTTGATGAAAAGGCGTTTCAATGCCACTGCTGTGCAGATTGTGATTGATTTGCGGACGTGCGCCATGCACCAAAATCAGATGAATACCCAAAGAATGTAGCAGCGCAATATCGTGAATGATATGTTGAAAATTATCGTGTTGCACAGCTTCACCATCAAACATGATCACGAAGGTTTTATTGCGATGGGCATTGATATACGGTGCCGAATGTCGAAACCAATGCACATATTGTAAGGTTGTGCTTTGTGAAGGTTCAGAGGAATTCGTGTGCATACCTGTCTCAAATGATCAATAAAGCTGAAGCTTGATTCTAATCAAAAAAAACGCCGACGACAGTATAAAATCAAAAAAACACCTTAACTTGGCAGTTAAAGTGTTTTTTAAATTTTTTTAGGCGGATGGAAAAATCCGCCGCTGCTGGCTTAACCCATAATACGGATAATGCGATTGGTACGTTCATTGACCAGTAAATAGTCGCCGTTGACTTTATACCACTGCTGATAACGTCCGTGCTGTGGCAAACGACGTGCTTCACGATCACTCACTTGAAAGCGCGCTTTGCTGTATTCACGTGGCAGGATTTGACCTTTCTGCCAGCGATGGTTGTTATAGCCGTGTTTTTGATCGTAATAATTATTGTGTTTAATTTGTGCTGCATTTTGATGCTGATACGCCTCATAACGATGGTCGTTGCCAGCCATTGCCGAGGTTGCGATGAGGGCAGATAAAGACAGTGCGATTGTGGTTAGAATTTTTTTCATTTCTTTCACCTAGTGTTTCAGACAATGGTTATACCGTTGAAGCCAAGATAACGTAAAACTACAGATAAAAAATGAGAGCACTATAGGTGAATTGTGAAATTAATGAAGAAAAAAAGAAGAGCCAGCGCAAGAGGGCGGCTTTAAGCTTGATATGATAACTAAAAAAGCAGAGACAAAAAAAAGTCCAAATTAAAATTTGGACTGTAAACGATTGCAGATCAAGCTTAGAAGCTTTGAATACGCACAATACTGTTGCTGTCGGTGTCGACTAAAATATAATCATTGTTGATTTTGTACCACTGTTGGTTACGAGCGGGCTTGGGCAGGTCATTGTTTTTATAATCGACTTTATAGCCATTGCCCCGATAATGCTGCGGCATCACATAGCCGGTTTGCCATTTATGCTGTTGCAGGCGGTTCACTCCGCGTTGTTCGCGACTGCGGCGCTTGTCTTGCATGCGTTCATCGTCATCTTCATCGCGCAAATCACGGTCCTGCTCATTTTGAGCACGAGATTGTTCCCAGCCGCGGCGGTTATCTTGTCGATCGTGAGGTGAAGCAGAGCTGACACTGCTTGCCATCAATGCACTGAAAGAAATTGCCAAGACTGTCAAAATCTTTTTCATGTTGAATCCTCATAAAAGAAAGTATAAATGCCACTGCCACTAATGTACGAAAAAATTGCAGAGAAACTGTGAAGATCTCGCACTCATTTATTAAAAAATACCGAGACAATAAGGATATTAGCTACATCAAGACGGAAAAAAAGTACTGAAATAGTGCCAATTAAAATCAATTTATAGCGCTATATAAAATAAATCTAATGCTTATAATTCATTGTATTGGCTCTGTATGCTTCTGTCAAAACAGCCTGCATCGCTACGCCGGCATATAGCAGCTTATCTTGATTTAATTCCACTGTTCACCTAGCTCTTGTAAGACCCCAATTGCTGTGGCAATCGCGTCTGCTTGTTCGGCATGATTTAAGCCGATTACCCAGCTCGCTGGAAGTTGTAATTGCTGAATCACACGAATAAGTTCTGTTTTACGCTTTAAGTCGCTCATTTGAATGGTTCCAAGGCTGTGGGTTAAAAACTTGCTTTAGCATAGCCAAATTATTATGATTTGAAAAACCGAATATATTTATTAAAATGATTTGTAAAAACGATTTAAAGAAAAAATAAAATACAGAATAAAAAAAGTTATTGGAATACGCTACAAAAACAGGAGCATTGCATGCTCCTCTTAATATGCCACTATGAAGGACAAACCGTGGTGATAAAAATACTTTTAGCGCTTAATCCTGTGCGTCAATACTGGCGCCGTTCATCTGCAAGCTATCATCACCCATTAAATACAGATAAGCCGGCATAATCATCTCAGGCGTGGCTAGGCTTTTAGGGTCTTCGTTGGGATAGGCTTTGGCGCGCATTGCAGTACGCGTTGCCCCCGGATTAATACAGTTAAAACGTACATTCGGATAGACCTGCTCTTTGGCAAACAGCTGACTCACCGCTTCAATGGCAATTTTAGACACAGAATAAGCGCCCCAACGTTCACGCGCTTCACGGCCGACGCCAGAGCTGGCAAACACCACAGAGGCATGATCCGACTGCGCCAAGAGTGGCAACAACTCTTGAGTTAACACAAAAGGCGCACGTAGATTCACCGCCATCACATCATCCCAAACATCGACCGGATAATGCGCCAGTTCGGTACGTTCACCTAAAATACCCGCATTGTGTAGGATGCCATCTAAACGACCAAATTGTTTGCTCAACGTATCCACCAACAATTCATAGTCACGCGGTGACGCACTGGATAACTGTAGCGGTAAAATCGCTGGTTGCGGCGCGCCTAAACTTTCAATTTCATCATAAATCACTTCAAGTTTATTTAACGTGCGGCCATGCAGCACCACGGTGGCGCCGTGTAAGGCATAGCTCAGTGCTGCGGTACGCCCAATGCCATCACCGGCACCAGTAATAAGAATAATGCGATCTTTGAGTAGATCGGTGCGAGGTTGATATTCTGAATATTTCATCGCCTAACTCCAAATTTTTTATAATTTTATCAATTATACCAATAGCGATTCAGTCGCCGTGTGTGCCAGTAGCAATTGCTCGATAACCTGTTGTAATTCGCTTACGCTATGTACGATACAATCGGCTTGCCATGCGCCAAGATCATCTTTGTGCTGTCGTGGTAAATAGCCATAAGCGGCTAAAATGGTGTACATCTGCGCATGGCGACCGGCATCAATATCACGCGGATGATCACCAACATAAATACACTGTTGCGGCTGAATGGCAATCTGCTGTGCTGCCAGATACATCGGTTCAGGATCGGGTTTGGTGTGACGAACATCTTCTGGACAAACCAGTACTGCACAGCGTTCATGTAAGTTGAGTGCTTTGAGTAAAGCTTCACTCAGCCAGCGTGGTTTATTGGTGACAATGCCCCATGGAATCTGTTGATTTTCTAAACGTTCTAACAGTGTATTCATGTCGGCGAACAGTGCCGTATCCACAGCGATATCTTCACCATAGACATCCAAAAAGCGTTGCCGATGTGCTAAAAAAACGGGATCTTGCGCGTCTAGCTCTGGATAGACCAGCTGCACCATGGCGCGTGCGCCTTCTGAAACTTGACTGCGAATGATCTCTGCATCGACCACCGCACAGGGTTTAGCACGGCACATGTCTTGAATAATGCGAATAAAGTCAGCCGCGGTGTCAATTAAGGTGCCGTCTAAATCAAACAGGACCGCTTTCATTGCTCACCTGCTTTTACGGTATACACCATATAGTTAACATCGACATTCGGCGCCAGCCAATAGCGTTTGGTTATCGGATTAAAATGTAGGCCGGTCATATCTCTAAGCGTTAATCCCGCTTGGCGGATATCGTGTGCCAATTCAGAAGGCTTAATAAATTTATGATAGTCATGCGTGCCTTTGGCCAGCATCCGCAGTACATATTCTGCGCCAATAATGGCAAATAAATAGGATTTTGGATTGCGGTTAATGGTCGAAAAAAACACATGACCACCCGGTTTGACCAGCGTTTGGCAGGCTTGAATAATCGAGGCCGGATTGGGTACGTGTTCTAGCATTTCCATGCAGGTGACCACGTCGTATTGACCGGCTTGTTGGCTTGCCAATTCTTCTACTGGAATTTGTTGATATGCAATATTGCTCACACCTTCTTGTTCGGCATGAATGCGTGCCACATTTAATGGCGCAAGTCCCATATCAATGCCAAGTACATCCGCGCCGCGCCGCGCCATACTCTCCGATAAAATTCCACCGCCGCAGCCGACATCCAGAACTTTTTTACCGGCTAAGCCGCCTGAATGCTGATCAATCCAATTTAAGCGTAACGGATTAATTTGATGCAGCGGACGGAACTCAGAATGCTGATCCCACCATATGGCTGCAAAGGCTTCAAATTTAGCTATCTCTTGTGGATCAACATTCAATTGCGACATTGGGAGTCACCTCAATCAAGTTATTATCATGTAAAAAGTTATATCGACTTAGTGTAGCGTCAATTGCAAAAAAAGCGATGAAAGCTATAAAAAACTTCACAGAATGAAAACGAATTTAGCATAATTGATTTATAGTGGTCGTATAAGCTCATCATAATGATTTAGAGGACAATAAAGTCAATGAAAAAATTCCTTTTAAGCGGTATTGCCACGGCACTTTTTGCCTTTTCGGCCAGCAGTATGGCTGCCGATTTTGTTGCAGGTAAAGACTATAAAGTGCTCGCTAATCCCGGTACAGTCGAGGTTCCGGGTAAAATTGAAGTACGTGAATTCTTTTGGTATGGCTGCCCGCATTGCTTTATTTTAGAGCCACATATGCAAACTTGGCTGAAAAAAATGCCCAAAGATGTCAACTTTGTGCGTACTCCAGCGGCGATGAATCCGGTTTGGGAACAAAACGCACGTGGTTATTATGTCTCTGAAGCCTTAGGGGTACGTAAAAGAACCCATTTACCTTTATTCCATGCCATCAATGAAGGTAACCAACAAATTTTTGATCAAGCATCGCAAGCCAAATTTTTCGTAAAGTATGGTGTGCCTGAAGCCAAATTTAACAGCATGTACAATTCATTTGCCATTACTTCAAAAGTAGCGCAAGCCAAAAAATTGGCACAGCAATATCAATTGTCTGGCGTGCCAGCAGTGGTGGTGAACGGTAAATATGTGGTGCAAGGACAAGATGCCACAGTCACCGACGTGGTGAGCTATTTGGTGGAAAAAGAGCGTAAAGCAAAATAATTAAAACCATTTTAAAAAACCCGCCCATGCTGCGGGTTTTTTTATCTGTTGTTTTTTTGAATGCACGATCTGTATTACTCACTTGGCATAGATGCAGCGCCACGCCAATTGACAATTCCACAAAAAATTAAGTTCACTTGAGTTAAGGTTTGCAGTTGAAATTGGGCTTGTTGCTGCTGCAGCGCTTCTGCCTGATATTGACGTGAAATATTCATCCATGTCATGGCCCAAGTAAAAGATAAATTAATCAAAATATCTGACAACACATGTAAATCTTGTACGTTCACAATATGCCGCACCACCTCGACTTGGCGTAAATCGGTGGTTAGATCGGCAATTAGAAAATTAATCTCGCGCGCAATGGCATGACGAATCACTTCAGCGCCGCCCCAACGCTCGGCGATCAAAAAAATCCACGGATCAGGATTATGCGTGACCGCTTGAAAAAACAAGTCCAGACTAAACGCGGCCTGTGTATGGGGCTGTGCAATATAGGTTTGCCCCAAACGATGCAAAATCCCTTTTAAATGCAAGGCCACTTGGTCAACCAATTCAAGCCCCAACTCATTCATATCTTGAAAATGCCGATAAAACGCAGTCGGGACTAAGCCGACATGCCGGGCAATTTCACGCAAACTGAGACTACTAAACGAACGTCCAGAGGTACTTAAAGCAAGTGCGGCATCTAACAGGGCTTGGCGACTTTGCTGTTTACGTTCATCGCGGATCGACATGCCATCATCCTAAAAAAAATCTGTCTGAAGTCTACCAAAAAAATAGCCCTTAAACGACGAATGTCAGTGAACGACTGTTGACTGAGTGCTTAAATCGTTATAGTGTACATATGTTCACTCAGATAAATAATCAACAATAACGAGTAGTATGCTATGAGCCGTGTAATGCCGTATCAACCGCAGTGGATTCGAGAAGATTTTGTCGATTTCATGGCAGAAAAAATCAATCCGCTTTGGGCATGGAAAAAGGTCAAAGCCAAGCTGGTAAACATTGAGATGCTCAGCGCTGATTTTTATCAGCTTGAGCTACAACCGAATAATCATTTTAATGCCAAGGCTTTTTTGGCCGGACAAAGTCTTTTAGTCACCGTGCAAATTGCCGGTGTCCATCAGCAGCGCCATTATTCTATTGTGAAAATCACTGAAACTGGCAATATTGTGATTGCGGTGAAACGTCAAGGTCTGCTGTCTAATGCGTTAACCCGCTTGGCGCTGGGCAGTGTATTGGAGGTCTCTCAAACACAAGGTGATTTTAATCTTGATGATGGCTCTACAGCACTTTTATTGTTGGCATCTGGCAGCGGCATTACCGCAATTTATGCACTGTTACAGCAAGCCTTAAAACAAAATACTGCCCCAATTGATCTGCTTTATTTTAGCCGAGACCACGCTTTTGATGCAGCACTGGCGCAATTGGCACAGCAGCACCCACAGTTTCAATATCATTATTTTAATACCATCGCCCAGCCACAACATCTGACTTTAGCCTTACTTGAAGCGATCGTGCCCGATTTTCAGCAACGCGCAAGTTATGCCTGTGGCGCTGTCGGCATGATGCACAGTATTCAAGAGATTTATCAGCAATTGGGTATCTCCGCGCGTTTAAAGCAAGAATATTTTCAAGTGCCAGTCGATGAAAGTGCCGAAGCACAATCGGTTGTGTTTTTACGCGCGCAGCAGCAGTTTAGCGCCAGCACTAATTTACTCAGCAGTGCCGAGCACGCCGGCTTAAGACCTGCACATGGCTGCCGAATGGGCATTTGTAATAGCTGTAGTTGTATCAAAATCAGCGGTTCAACTAAAAATTTATTGACCGGTGAAATTGATCATCACAGCAATACGCCAATTAAATTATGTATCAGCCAAGCGGTCAGTCCTGTGGTGATTAATCTTTAACAATATGCAGCCTGCTGATCGCAGCTGAGGAGAATAACAATGAATATGTCCGTTGAATTTGTAGAACACAGTAAATCTAAACATTTAAGTGCAGAGCAAGTGGCAGAGTTTGGTCAACAGGTTGAGCGTATTCGCCGTGAGATTATGGACAGTATTGGCGAGCAAGATGCGCAGTACATTTATAAAATTCGTAATTTTGTCCGCTATAGCGAGATTGCTTCTCGTGGCTTGTTGATGTTCGGCGGTTGGATGCCTCCCGTTTGGTTATTGGGGACCGGTTTACTGGGACTATCGAAAATTGTGGAAAATATGGAGTTAGGCCATAACGTCATGCATGGTCAGTTCGACTGGCTAAATGATCCGAGTTTAAACGGCGCAGCCTATGATTGGGACACCATGTCCACAGGTGATGACTGGAAATATACCCATAATTATATCCACCATACCTATACCAACATTGTCGGTAAAGACCATGATGTGGGCTATGGCCTACTGCGTATTAGTGATTTACAAAAATGGGAACCGCGCTTTTTACTGAATTTGCCTTTAACCCTGCAATTGATGCTGTTTTTTGAATGGTATGTCGGACTGCAAAATTTACATTTAGAAGATGCCATTATTTATAAGAGTAAAACATGGGCACAAGTGTGGCAGGATTCCGCCAAGTTCCGTCAGAAGGCCAGCCGTCAAATTGCCAAAGATTATCTATTTTTCCCGTTGATTGCCGGCCCCAATGCCGTTGCTGTGTTAAGTGGCAATGTGGTGGCCAATCTGCTGCGTAATGTTTGGGCCTCTGCGGTGATCTTTAATGGTCATTTCACTGAAGATACAGAAACTTTTGAGCAAGACAATACCGAACATGAAACCCGTGCCGAGTGGTATTTAAGACAAATTCGCGGTTCCAGTAATTTTACCGGCACCAGCGCTTTGCATATTTTAAGTGGTAATTTAAGTCATCAAATTGAACATCATTTATTTCCCGATATGCCAGCCAACCGTTATGCCGAAGCTGCAGTTCAGATTCGTGCGCTGTGTGGTGAATACGGGATTCATTACAATGAAGCCAGCTTTTTCAAGCAAAGTCTCAGTGTATGGCTGCGTGTGGCGCAATATTCTTTGCCAGATGATTATGTGTCCGGTGTTAAGCAGTCGATACGAAAACTTAAAAACCTGTTTGCTTAAGCATCTTGACAAGCATTCTTCGGTATTAAGAGGCAGTTGAATCCCGCAAAGTAAGGCTCAGCTTAAAGCGCTAGGGGTTAAGTAAAGCAGTAGCGACACTAGATAGATATCCTTTTCATCTCGTACTCAGTAAAACAGTGCTTTCTGCGCAGGTGACTTGAGATATTAAAAAAGCCTACTGTTGTTACAAAACCATCGGATCGGCTTCTGTTATACTAAGCCGCAATGAATTTTAGCCAAATTAAGGACTGCTGATGCGTATCGACCAACGAACCTTAGATCAATTACGTGAAGTCAAAATCACCCGTAACTACACACGTTATGCAGAAGGTTCGGTTTTAATTGAATTTGGTCATACCAAAGTGCTTTGTACTGCCAGTGTAGATAATTCTGTACCGCGTTTCCTCAAAGGCAAGGGACAGGGCTGGGTAACGGCTGAATATGGCATGTTACCGCGTTCAACTCATACCCGTAGTGACCGTGAAGCGGCGCGTGGTAAACAAAGTGGGCGTACACAAGAAATCCAACGCTTAATTGGTCGTAGCTTACGCGCGATGGTCGACTTAAAAAAATTAGGTGAAAACACCATCACTATCGACTGTGATGTGATTCAAGCTGATGGCGGCACACGTACCGCGGCCATTACCGGTGCAGCTGTAGCATTGATTGATGCCATGAATGTGTTGCTTGAGAAAAAGAAAATCAAGCAAGATCCACTTAAAGGCTTAGTGGCTGCGGTTTCGGTGGGAATCTATCAAGACGAAGCGCTGTTAGATTTATGCTATGAAGAAGATTCAAGCTGCCAAACTGACTTAAACGTGGTGATGACGCAATCGGGTGAGTTTATTGAAGTGCAAGGTACAGCGGAAGAAAAACCGTTTACCCGTACGCAATGCAATGAAATGTTGGAATTGGCTGAAAAAGGCATTCAAGAATTGATTAAAAAACAGCAAGACGCTTTAGGTTGGTAAGCCGTTGTTGAAAAAATAAAAAAATGCACCTCAATTGAGGTGCATTTTTTTATTAAGCTTAAAATTTTGCGCAAGACTTAAACGCTGGGTTGGGCTTGAGTATTTAAAATTTTGCTACAGATAAACATTAAAAATAAACAACATCTAGGATAGTCTTTTCATGCGCTATGGCTTTAAGTCGATCACAGCGGATACAAAAAAGCTGCTTTTGCCGCACCTTTTTATCACACTGGATTAAGATTAAACGCATATTCGGCCTTTAAACTGCTGCTTTGATTCACAGGAGTAAATTTATGTTAGCCAGTTTAATTGTCTTGATTTCGGTGGTGACTTTGGCACTGATGACCAATGATCCGCGCACTACTTTGTCCGAGTCTACGCAGTCAGCATGGCAGAAAGCGTCAGATACTGCTCTTGAACACTCCAATATCAGCACCGATTCAACAGATCGACCCGTCCGTTAAGCGTTAAAGCGCATAGATAAATCGATAGCTTGGACATCTTTGGTGAGTACACCCATCGAAATATAGTCCACACCTGTGCTGGCCACTTGACGTAAGTTTTCAATGGTAATATTGCCCGAGGCTTCAAGTTTACAGCGCCCAGCCACATGCTGAACCGCATCTACCATCTGCTGTTGGCTGAAATTATCTAGCATCACGATATCGGCGTGTGCTGCGAGGGCTTGATTGAGTTCATCCCAGCTTTCCACTTCCACTTCGACTAATTTTCCTGGCGCAATTTGATGTGCTTGTGCCACGGCCTGTGCGATACCGCCTGCCGCCATAATATGATTTTCTTTAATTAAAAAGGCATCGAATAAACCCAAACGATGGTTTTGACCGCCGCCGATTGCCACGGCATATTTTTGTGCAATACGTAAGCCGGGCAGGGTCTTGCGCGTATCTAATAATTTGGTGTTTAAGCCGGCTAACTGTTGGACATAATCGGCTGTTTTGGTGGCCACCGCCGATAAGGTCTGAATAAAGTTCAGTGCCGCACGTTCAACCGTCAGTAAGCTACGCGCGGAACCGGCCAAGGTTAAAAAAGTTTCATTGGCCGCTACACGTTGGCCATCATTTTTAAGCCAAGTTACTTGTACCGCAGGATCATAGGCTTGAATGAGGGCATTTA
>NZ_JXBK01000001.1:303431-357288 GCF_000816495.1 Acinetobacter harbinensis | reverse complement strand
CCCACGGCTGACCAGCCAGTACCATCGCTTCACGGCTGATAATACGCGCCGTGGCTTGCTCATGTTCTGGGGTTAATAAAGCCGTCAGATCACCATCGCCAATATCTTCTTGTAATGCGTGCTGAATATTGATTTGAATCGATTGTTCAAGTAACGATTGAGATATGCTCATCAGTATGTCCGTGTGTTTTTTAACCCATTAAAATTGCACGTTATAGTAGCATTGTTCATTTAAAAGAAATATTTTTAGCGCATTTTTATCGCGGTCATTTGAGATTTTAAGCGGAACGTTTTACGATGGCGCTCAAATCATCTGCTTCTGTACCTTCGGTTTAGGATAAGACTATGCAACACGCTGCCACGTTTCAGGTTATCGAGGGTCAGTTAATCGGCGCCAGACAAATCGCTTCACCCAATTATAACGCGCGCCCAGCACACAGCGAAATTGAATTGCTGGTGGTGCATAACATTAGCTTGCCGCCTTCACAATTTGGGGGGGGCTATATTGAACAGTTTTTTCAAAATGAACTGGATTGGTCGCTGCATCCTTATTTTCAAACCATTCAAGGCATGCAAGTGTCGACCCATCTGCTGATTTTACGCAGCGGCGAAGTGCTACAATTTGTCAATTTTAATCAGCGCGCGTGGCACAGCGGACGTTCAACCTATTTGGGCAAAAAAGAATGTAATGATTATTCCATTGGAATTGAGCTTGAAGGCAGTGATGATTTGCCGTTTCAAGAGATCCAATATCAAGTCTTGGCCCACGTGGTGACGGTGTTACAAGCGACTTATCCTAAGCTGCTGCAGCATGTCGCCGGTCATTCTGACATTGCCCGCGGGCGTAAGACCGACCCCGGTCCCTATTTTGATTGGCTTAAAATTCGAAGATTAATCCAGCAATATAAAGCCATTAAATGATCGAATTCTTTATAATTTAACCACGAAACTCCTGTGAAGTTTCTTTACAATAGCGACTTATTTTAAGACTAGGTGGACACGATGGCGCTTTGGCGATCGACCTTTATTGTCAGTGCAATGACCATGTTATCTCGGGTGTTGGGTTTAGTGCGAGATGTGGTGCTACTGAATGTGTTTGGTGCAGGTAAAGACTTCGATACCTTTGTGGTGGCCTTTCGTATCCCTAACTTTTTTCGGCGACTGTTTGCTGAAGGGGCATTTTCCCAAGCCTTTATTCCGGTCCTGACCGAATACAAAAGCACCAAAACCCATGCGGAAGTGCAAATTTTAATTAGTCGTGTGTTTGGCTGTTTGGCCACCTTTATGACCACGCTGACCTTTATTGCCATGATTGCTGCGCCGGCCATCTTGTATGTCTATGCACCGGGCTTTCATAGTGATCCAGAAAAATTTGCTTTGGCCACGGATATGTTTCGCCTGACCATTCCGTATTTACTGTTTATGTCACTCACGGCTTTTGCCAGCAGTATCTTAAACAGTTATGGCTCATTTTCAACACCGGCTTTTGCACCGGTTTTGCTGAATGTGACCATGATTGCGGCTGCATGGTGGTTAACGCCCTATATGGCAGAACCGATTATGGCGCTTGGTTGGGCGGTGGTGGTGGCCGGTATTTTACAATTGGCCATTCAAATTCCTGAACTGTGGCGTAAAAAATTACTCATTCCACCCAAAGTCGATTTTAAACACGAGGGCGTTGATCGCATCATGAAATTGATGCTGCCGGCGCTGTTTGGCGTGTCAGTCACGCAAATCAATTTATTGCTGAACACCATTTGGGCCTCGTTTATGCAAGATGGTTCGGTGTCTTGGTTATATAGTGCCGAGCGCATGACTGAACTGCCCTTGGGCTTAATTGGGGTGGCCATTGGTACGGTAATTTTACCGTCATTGTCTGCGCGCCATGCTGAGCAAGATCAAACTAAATTTCGTGGCATGATTGATTGGGCGGCACGGGTGATTATGTTGGTGGGTATTCCGGCCAGTATTGCTTTATTTATGCTGTCTACGCCAATTATTCAAGCCTTGTTCCAACGCGGTCAGTTTACGGTAGAAGACACGCAAATGACGGCACTGGCACTGCAATGTATGAGTGCTGGAGTGATTTCATTTATGCTGATTAAAGTCTTTGCACCGGGCTTTTATGCGCAGCAAGACACCAAAACACCGGTACGGGTCGGCTTAATGGCGGTAGCAGCCAATGCTATTTTAAACGTGGTCTTTATTGGCTTTTTTAAACTGATTGATTGGCAAGCAGAACATATGGCGTTGGCATTGGCGTCTTCAGGTTCCGCCATGGTCAATGCAGGAATGCTGTATTTCTACTTACATAAACGTAATATTTTCCGCTTTGCCGGACACTGGAAAAAACTTTCTTTACAGTTCGCCATCGCCAATGCGGTGATGATTGCGGTGCTGTGGTATGGCTTGACTTGGTACAATGGCGAAGTGTCGCAGTGGATTCGCATTTCTGAAGTGCTCGGATTATGTGTACTGGGTGTGCTGGCTTATGGATTGGGTTTATTGGCCACAGGCTTTAGACCACGGCATTTAAAACCTTAAGCCAGTAAAAGAGCGCTGCACTGGGTTTTTTTAAGCAATATTGCGATGGAAAAACCCAGTATTGTTCTGAGCGAATTGAATAAGTTTTAGTGAAAGAAAGAGAAATGAAGGCATGAAAAAAGAGCCGAAAGCGGCTCTTTTAACACGGTATATTCAATGGCTTAAATAGCGCAGTGAATTATACTTTCCCTCGTGAAAGGAATCCGACAACGGCTAAGATGACCGCCACCACCAGTAGAATTACTGCAAAATCTTTTGACAATCCTGCGACACCACCAAAACCTAATAAGCTCGCAATGAGTGCAATCACTGCAAAAATAATTGCCCAACGAAACATAAGTTTTCTCCATGAGTTGTTGTTTTCTAAGTGAATTAAGTATAGGGCTTAGAAAATATCAACAGTGTTATGCTTGTGTTTGTTAAATGTTCGCTTTCACAGTATATATATGATTCAAAGTAAAAATCCCAGCTCTGCATTAACAACTTGAACACGTTATACTAGGCCATATTTTTCATATTCAGGCTGTCATGAGCACAGATTTACGTCCCCAATTTTGGAAAAAATATTCTTTAACTGAGCTGAATTCCGCAGAATGGGAAGCATTGTGTGACGGCTGTGGCTTATGTTGTTTAATCAAATTAGAAGATGAAGAACTGCAAGAGATCGCTTACACTAAAGTGGCATGTAAACTTTTAGACTGTCAGACCGCACAGTGTAGTAACTATGCACAGCGCGTGCAGCATGTACCGGACTGTATTCAATTGACACCAGAAAAATTGGCCAATATTCAATGGTTGCCTGCCAGTTGTGCTTATCGTCGTTTAGAGCAAGGTAAAAGTCTGCCGTCTTGGCACTATTTAAATAGTGGTACACGTAGTAGCATCATTCAAGCCAAGAAATCGGCTGCTGGTCGCTGTATCTCGGAAGTCGAGGTCGATGAAGAACAAATTGAAGACTATATTGTGCGCTGGATTCGTTAGTTAACACGTTTATTGCATAGATTACGCGGTATCAATCGTGCTGTATAAATTAATATCAGGTTACTGAATACGATCTTATTTTAAATCTATAGCCTGAGCGTTATAGCGGATTTTTTGTAAAAGCCGCGTATTGAAATGTCGATTTTTGATATTCCATAGTAGACTGCATTGAAGCAGGGCAAATAAAGAACACCATGGCAGATACACATATTCCACTTCCTGAACGGCTTCGTCCTCGGGATTTATCTGAAATTATTGGTCAAGATCATCTGTTGGCCGATCAAGCACCGCTGCGGCAAATGATTGATCAAGGGCATTTACCCTCGATTATTTTTTGGGGACCGCCAGGGGTGGGTAAAACCACCATTGCATTACTGTTGGCACAAGCGGTAGATCGACCTTTTGTCAGTCTTTCAGCACTGAATACCGGCGTGAAAGAGTTACGTGAAGTGATTGCCGAGAGCGGAGATTTATTAACCTCGGTGGTGTTTATTGACGAGATTCATCGTTTTAATAAGTCGCAACAAGATGCTTTATTAAATGCGGTAGAAAAAGGCAAGATCACTTTAATTGGCGCGACCACCGAAAATCCGTCTTTTGAGGTGAACAGCGCATTACTGTCGCGTTGTCAGGTCTATAGTTTAAATGCTTTGGATGAGCAGGCGATTCGCACCTTGCTGCATCACGCCATTGAGCAGGATGCATTCTTACAACAGCGTCATCTTCAGATTGAAGAAGATGAGGCCTTGATTCAGTTTGCCGGTGGAGATGCACGTAAAGCGCTGAATTTGCTCGATCTGGTGGCCAGTACCTTTGAGCCTGATCAAGACAATGTTATTACCAATGCGACTGTGGTAAAAGTTGCCCAGCAAAATATTGCCCGTTATGACAAATCCGGTGAGCAACACTATGATTTGGCCTCTGCCTTTATTAAGTCCATTCGTGGCAGTGATCCTGATGCTGCATTGTATTGGATGGCGCGGATGCTCAAAGGCGGTGAAGATCCGGTGTTTATTGCGCGGCGCATGCTGATTGCAGCCTCTGAGGATATTGGCAACTCGAATCCGAATGCATTGTTGCTGGCTGGTGAATGCTTACGTTCTGTGCAAGCCATCGGCATGCCGGAGTGTCGAATTCTTTTGGGACAATGTGCGGTGTATTTGGCCACCAGTGCCAAAAGTAACAGCACCTATTTGGCCATCAATAAAGCCTTGGATTTGGCCGATAAAACTGCGAATTTACCGGTGCCGCTGCATTTACGTAATGCGCCAACCAAACTGATGAAAGAGCAGGGCTATGGCATTGATTATCTTTATCCGCATAATTATGCAGAGCATTTTGTACTGCAAGAGTATTTGCCGCCAGAGCTGAAAGGCACTAAAATTTACGAATCGGCGCGCAATAAACGTGAAGTGGAAGGGGAGCGTTTACAACAGCGACGCTGGCAGAGTGAACCGTAAATCTACTTGTATATAAAGTTGGCCCTAACCTTTGCCTGCTGTGAAATTCTAAATAATGAGCCATAAAAAAACCGAGCAATCAAGCTCGGTTTTTTTATGCAGCAGATCGATTAGATATCAGAAAGATCGATTCCTAAACGTGTCGCCACTTCTTCATATGCTTCAACCACGCCGCCTAGACCTTGACGGAAACGGTCTTTATCGAGTTTTTTCTTGGTGTCTTTATCCCAAAGACGGCAACCGTCTGGAGAGAATTCATCGCCCAAAACAATACGGTCGTGGAACACGCCAAATTCAAGTTTAAAGTCAACCAACAACATATTGGCCTCATCAAACAACGCTTTCAGCACGTCATTGACTTGATAGGTCAACACTTGCATTTGTTTAAGCTGTTCAGCAGTGGCCCAACCCAACGCAATGGCTTGTGATTCATTCACCATTGGATCGCCTAAAGCATCATCTTTAAAGAATAATTCAAAAGTTGATGGGGTAAGTGCTTTGCCTTCTTCAACGCCTAAACGACGGCATAAGCTTCCCGCTGCATAGTTACGAATCACACATTCCACTGGAATCATGCTGAGTTTTTTCACTAAAACTTCAGTCGGAGAAAGTAATTTCTCAAAATGCGTTTCAATACCCGCAGCAGCCAATTTTTCCATGATAAAGGCGTTGAAACGGTTATTCACCTTGCCTTTACGATCCAGTTGTTCGATTTTCTCGCCGTTAAAAGCTGAGGCATCATCACGAAAGACTAAAATAAGGTGATCTGCACTATCTGTTTCATAAACAGATTTCGCTTTACCTGTATAGAGCAAGGTTTGTTTCAACATGGGGGAACCTTTTTCAAAAAAAAATGCCTAGTACGACTAGGCTGGCCAATTTTGGTAAATCTGGTTTAACAGTTCTGCAGCTTTTTCTGGATCTGCAAAGCTATTATCGGCATTGAACACCGCGATATTGTGACTGCTGCCCACAGAGCTAAGTTTGATGACATAAACCTGCTGATCAACCTTAATCGTCACTTCAGGACGATTTTTACTTTGACCGACAACGTTATAATTTAAGCTACTGAGGGTCGCTAAGGTGTACTGCCAAATTGTAGCAGAATTCCCTTCAATCTTAAGCAAAGGATTTTGATTTCCGTCACGTAATAATTGTGGACGACCGACATCACTGCGTTCATCTTGTGCATCAGTTGCTGTATTGGTCTGAATTTTGTCTGGACGTGGGAGCGCAAAACGATTCCCACGCTGATTTTCAAGTTTAGGCGCATGCTCGATGGCCAATGCATCCACCGTCGGTGCTGGATACAAAGGCGTTGCCGCTCGAACCATGGCTGCTTCAGGGTATTTTAACGGTTCAACGGTTGCGGTTTTTTGATAATCCAATGAACCATTTTTAATTGCTATGGAACTACAACCCACCAAACTAACCACTGAAAGTACAAGGGGCAAACCAAAACGTAATTGCATAGTGTTGTGCTCTTTATTTAATGACACCCGAAACGTTGAGTGCTTCACGTAGTGGGGTACGATATTGTTCTGCAAGCGGAGTTAATGGTAGACGAATACCGTTACCAATTAAGCCCATTTCATGAAGTGCCCATTTCACAGGAATTGGGTTGGATTCACAAAATAGAATATTGTGTAAATTTGCAACTTGGTTGTTGAGTGCTTCCGCTTGTTCGGCATGACCTGCCAAGGCAGCTGCACAAATTTGGCTCATTTGTTGCGGGATAATATTGGCGGTCACTGAAATATTGCCGTGCGCACCTAAACAAATTAACTGATAGGCCGTGGCATCATCGCCCGAGTATACCGTCATATTTTTGCCTTGTAGGCCATCAATGAGTTCTTTACCGCGTGGCACATCACCGGTGGCATCTTTAATGCCGACAATTTGTGGAATATCAGCCAAACGAATAATGGTTTCATTGAGCATGTCGACACCGGTACGTCCCGGTACATTATAAAGAATTTGCGGTAAATCGACCGCTTCAGCAATGGCTTTATAATGTTGATATAAACCTTCTTGCGTGGGTTTATTATAATAAGGCGTCACCAACAGGGCTGCATCTGCCCCCAGTTCTTTGGCTTCTTTGGTCAGTTCAATGGCTTCACGGGTAGAGTTTGCACCCGTTCCAGCAATCACCGGAATGCGTTTATTGGCCACACGAATGATTTCTTTAATGACTTGCGTGTGTTCGGCCATGCTTAATGTTGATGCTTCACCTGTGGTACCAACGGCAACAATACTGTTGGTGCCTTGAGCAATATGCCACTCAACCAGCTTTTCTAGACCCTTCCAATCTACGCTGCCATCTTCAAACATTGGGGTGACGATTGCGACAATTGAACCTTGGATGATCTGTGCTTGCTGAGTCATTTTGAAAAAATATCCTATTTGTCCATCCGGTAGAGGTAGAAAAACATAAGTTTGGATGGGTGCGTATTTTGATGTATAGCAAGGTCAATATTATTGAACAAAATTGAATCATGCCTTGGCAAATTATGAACGAACAAACGATGAAGAACAATATGCTTTAGTCAAAGCATCTAAAAACTTTATAAAAAGCAATGAAAAAAATTCACTTAATCTGCCTTGCTGTGGAAATTGCCCCGATCAGCCGCGATGCACTAACAGGATTCATTATAGTTTGGATGGATGCTTAAGCGTGAGATTAGCAATTAACGATAGCATTTTAATGCTATATCGGCTGAAATACACCTCATCGACAGTTGCTCAAATCTAGTGCTCGCCCTATCTTGTTGAATGTTGAGCGTGGGTAAATGTCATGTCAGATTTGTACTGATCAGTGTCAATGCTTTGCTCTGTCCTGTTATATGCTAAAACAAGATTATGCTATGCGCAAAAATGGACAAATACAGTATGCAAAAAAATAGTGCTTTGATTGTGGTCGATGTTCAAAATGGTTTTACCCCCGGCGGTAACTTGGCCGTTGATCATGCCGATGAAATTATTCCGCAGATTAATCAATTGGCGCAGTATTTTGACAATATTGTGCTGACCCAAGATTGGCATCCGGAAAATCATATCTCCTTTGCTCAAAATCATGCTGCTAAACAACCGTATGACAGTATTGAGCTAGAATATGGCACTCAAGTGTTATGGCCGGCACATTGTGTACAAGGCACAGTAGACGCAGAGTTGCATCCAGATTTACACATGCCGAGTGCACAATTGATTATCCGTAAAGGCTTTCATGCGAACATCGACAGTTATTCTGCCTTTATGGAGGCCGATCAAAAAACCTCGACCGGTTTGGCCGGTTATTTAAAACAGCGTGGCATTGATAGCGTGTTTATTGTCGGGATTGCTACCGATTTCTGTGTGGCATGGAGCGCCATCGATGCCTGTAAGTTGGGCTTTAACAGTTATGTCATTGCCGATGCCACCAAGGGCATTGATCTGAATGGCTCCTTACAACAGGCTTGGCAAGAAATGTTGGCGGTGGGCGTAAAACGAATTTTAGTGCAAGACATCGTGTCGCAGGCAGCACTCTAAAGCGCTGATGACTTAAAGCCCATGCTGTTGAAACTGTTGATAAGAGGGCGATGTCCCGATCGCTCGCTTTTTAAAAAATAATCTATACGGAATATCACCCATGTCGAGTTTTTTGCGCTTTAGCCAATGGATCCAAAAGACCTTTGCGCTATGGGTGCTGTTGTTTGCAGCTTTGGCTTTATTGGCACCGGCCGCTTTTGTCTGGCTAAAAGTATATATTCTTTGGATGCTGGGCATCATTATGTTTGGGATGGGCATGACACTGACATTAAACGATTTTAAAGGCGTGGTGCAGCAGCCTAAAGCCGTGGTTGTGGCGGTGGCAGCCCAGTTTATAGTGATGCCGGGGCTGGCCTATGTCTTGTGTCAGTTATTGCAGTTACCTGCTGAAATTGCAGTAGGGGTTATTTTGGTGGGCTGCTGCCCCGGAGGTACAGCCTCTAATGTGATTACCTATATGGCCAAAGGCAATACCGCCTTATCGGTCACCTGTACCGCCGTGGCCACCTTATTGGCGCCTATTTTAACCCCCGCGATATTCTATCTGTTGGCCAGTCAATGGATTGAAATTAACGCACTGGCCATGTTGGGTTCAATTTTACAGGTGGTGCTGTTGCCCATTATTTTGGGGCTGATGGTTCGCGCGATCTTCAAACAAAAAGTACAACTTTATATTCAGGTCATGCCGCTGATCTCAGTCGTGGCCATTGTCGCGATTGTGGCCGCTATTATTGCTGGCAGTAAGGCACAAATTCTCAGCTCCGGCCTGCTGATTTTGGCCGTGGTGGTGCTGCATAATGCGTTGGGCTATCTGCTGGGATTTTGGCTCGGTCAATATTTTAATTTACGCTATGCCGATTGCAAAGCGGTGGCCATTGAAGTGGGGATGCAAAACTCAGGCTTGGGCGTGGCATTGGCTGCGGTGCATTTTGCCGCTTCACCGATGACGGCTGTACCGAGCGCTATTTTTAGTCTTTGGCACAATATCTCAGGTCCTGCTCTGGCCAGTTATTGGGCCAATCAGCATGCTAAAATAACGGCAAAGCAAACTGACTCAGCAGAATTGAAAGATTAAAAAAACCGAGCGCAGAGGCTCGGTTTTTTAATCTTTCACTTAAGAGGCTTTCGATTGTTTGGCCTTTAAGATTTCTGTTCTAAAGCTTTGCGCCAATTCGGCCACTTCACTGTCCATACCATTCATCATAAAGGCATGCCGCGTCAACACATTGGTGGGGTTGGGTAGGCTGACCAATTGATAGCGATCGGAAATTTCTTTGAGTAACAGCTGCGGTAAATGAATCGCACTTTCTTTGGCGGTCAATTGATGCACCAAACGTTCAGCCGCTTGCACCGGCGTTAATTGCATCGCTGCGACGTGGCTAGAAATGGCACTGCGCGTTTGTAACACAAAGCGTTTTTCTGCACGATAACGCTTATATAACACATCCGATAATAACTGGAATACGGTACTGATCATCACCAAACATTGCACCGCATTCGGTGTTTCTGCGGCCATGCTCAGAGTTGCGCCGTGCTCATCAAATTTACGCACTGTTGTTATGTCCGAGCTGTTTAATTTGTAATGTTGAATACACAGTTCGGTGGTTTTATTGAGGAAAATTTGACATAAATTAAAGTAAGGCACTGACACGGTTTTATTGACTGAATCAATCAGTTGTTTAGGGTCATAAAACTGAATATTTAGGGCAACACAATGGTCATCCAATACCACAGGTTTGACCTCTTTCACTTTAGCTTTGACTGTATTTTGTGCTTTGGCAATCGCCACAGCTGCATTGTGTTGTTCTTGTTCCAAGGCTTGAGTTAAGCTCTGAATTTCATGTTTTAAGCGTGATTCATTGTTAATGCGCGCTAAATACTCGGTGCGACTTGGTCGTGCAATGGCGCGATAGGCCGCCCACAACAGCGCATGAATCAGCAGCGACAGTAAAATAGCCAACCACTGGGTGCGTAAAATTTCGCCAATACTGGATTGAATCAAAGTGACTTCAATACTGCCGACTTTCTTTTCATTTTGCACGGCTTCGCGGACAAAGACTTCGCCTTGACGGGTTTTGGTTAAACCACCGGTGGCCAAAACCTGATTGTTGGCATCTAAAATACGAATAGAGGCGACACTCGGGTGAGTGGCATAACGCTCGGCCAATAATGCCAAGGACACCGTGTTGGCTGGTTCCAATTCAGATAGGCTGTCTGTGACCAGTTGCGTGGTCATCAGTTGGCCTTGACTGGCACGATTGGCATTGAGTTGATGCGTCGTCGCCAGAACCAGTAAAAAGGTGTGTAAAGCAAAACTTACAATCAGTAGGCTAGCAAAGAGCCCTTGTCTAGGCGCATTCAACGTAAACTTCCAAGGCATTTATATTCAAATTCGATTATGATTCTTACAATAGTTGTCACGCCAATTCGAGTCAATTCATGCAAGAAATCATTCTTATATCATTTTTAGGACCCGACCAGCCTAATCAATTTACACGATTAATGCAGGTATTGTCCGTACATTCTTTACAAATTTTAGACGTAGGGCAGGCGGTTATCCATAACCAACTCACTTTAGGTATTGTTATTTCTTCAGAGGACCAAACCGCGACCGCTTTGGCCATGAAAGAGATCCTGATTCTAGCACATGATATTGGCTTAACAGTGCGCTTTAAACCAATCTCTACCCTAGAATATGATCAATGGGTCAGTGAAGGCGGTCAGACACGGTATATCGTGACCGCCTTGGCACCTGAATTAACGCCCTCACAATTACAGGCTGTGACGCAAATCGTTTCAAACCAAGGGTTTAATATTGAGACCGTGACGCGCCTGTCTGGACGCCCTGAATTGGGCGAGCAATTCACTGCACCAAAACGTTCTTGTGTACAGTTTGGTTTAAAAGGACAAATGTTAGATGCCATTGCCATGCGTGCGGCATGTTTACGCTTATCCACCGAACTCAATGTCGATGTTGCGGTGCAAGAAGACAACGTCTATCGCCGTAATCGTCGTTTGGTCTGCTTTGATATGGATTCCACGCTCATTGAACAAGAAGTGATTGATGAATTGGCGATCGAAGCGGGTGTGGGCGCACAAGTGGCTGAAATCACTGAACGCGCCATGCTGGGTGAGCTTGATTTTCAGCAAAGTTTCCGTGCACGTGTGGCGCTGCTTAAAGGCTTAGATGCTGCGGTATTGCCTAAAATAGCTGAGCGTTTAACCATCACTGAAGGCGCGGAGCGCTTGATTTCCACCTTAAAAGCCTTGGGTTATAAAACTGCAATTTTATCCGGTGGTTTTCAATATTTTGCAGAATATTTACAAGCAAAATTGGGGATTGATGAAGTACATGCAAATATCTTAGATGTGCAAGATGGCGTGGTTACTGGTGAAGTGAAAGGTCATATCGTAGATGGTGCGCGTAAAGCTTTATTGCTACGTGAATTGGCTGATCATATGGGAATTTCACTCGAACAGAGCATTGCGGTAGGTGATGGTGCCAATGATTTACCGATGCTGTCAATTGCAGGTTTAGGCGTGGCTTTTCGTGCCAAACCATTGGTCCGCCAAAATGCCAATCAAGCGATTTCCAGTGTTGGCTTGGATGGCGTATTGTATCTTTTGGGCGTGCACGATAAATATTTAAGCCGTGCCTAATAGTTGAATTTATTCATAAAAACGTGACCTATAGGGTCACGTTTTTTAGCTCAAAGATGCAGCAGAGTTACTCAATAGCCAAGATCAATTGCTGCTTAAAACAGCATTTGATCAAAGTCAAAAAAATATTTTTTAGCCGGCTAAAAACAGGATTTTTTTTGTAATGACACGCCAAGGCCATGGCCATCTTGCTTGTAGAAAAAGTTAAAAATAAAAACATGTAATGACAAAATACTCTTGCGACAGCGTATGTCGCTTTAGAAAAATACAAGACTTTTTTTATTGAAAAAACGACGCATAATGCAGGTATACAGATTGATATGCGCTTATTCCAGTCCTGAGTACAGGCAGCAGGAATGAGCTTTAGATCACAATAGCGGTTCAAAATTGCTATTTTTAGACGGAGGTTTTTATGCTTACAGCGAATATAGCCAGCTTAATTGGCTTAAGCTTGATAGCAGCTGCGTTGATTGCAGTTTTCTTCTCGCCTTATCGTCGTTTATTCACCTTTATGGGTGCAGGGATGTTGTTTTGGGGTTTAGTTGAAGTGCTTCGCTTGAGTATGCAAGCGTTATTTGAATTGCCCCTTATTTACAGTTATCTCACGGCGTCGATGCTGAGTATGGCACTGATTGCCATGCTGTTGCTGCGTGAAGATCGGCGTGCCGAGCGTGCCTTGCATGAGCGTCGTTGCATTGAGCATACGCCGGTATATGAAGAAGAACAGCAATGTTCGAGTCGCTAATCAATTGAATTTCATCCTTTAAAAAAGATGGCTCACGGGGTCATCTTTTTTTTGCTTTGTTCATCATTGTTATACAAAGCCTTACTTCAAAAAACACAACTTATGGTAGGATAATTCATCAATTTCCCCACAATTACAATAGGCTTAAATGTCATGAAAATTCCTTCGATTCCTGTCGTAAAATTACCGCTGGTCGATGTAAGTACCGATCCGCTTGATTTACTGGTTGCGGGTTTGGCTCTACGGATGAAGCAATTGGCGCGTACCAGTCCAAAATTCGTTGAATTAATTCATGAGCGTCAGTTCCGGATTCAAATTGGTACCGATGAAGGCCTTGCGCGTCAAATTGTGGTTAACAATGGCCATATTGATACGCTGTCTGGCGATGCTGAAAAAGCCGATTTTACCGTGCAATTTGCCAATAGCGAACAAGGGGTCAA
This sequence comes from Acinetobacter harbinensis, assembly GCF_000816495.1. Taxonomy (GTDB): domain Bacteria; phylum Pseudomonadota; class Gammaproteobacteria; order Pseudomonadales; family Moraxellaceae; genus Acinetobacter; species Acinetobacter harbinensis. The sequence continues at coordinate 343,933 of NZ_JXBK01000001.1, read as the reverse complement.
AACTTTAATTAAAGGCGATCCGACTGCATTTATGACAGGCATGCAAAATGGCAGCATTAAAATGGAAGGCGATTTTAGTTTATTGATGTGGTTTAACAAAGTGGCTAAATTGATCCCACCTAAACTACCGAAACCGATTAAAGAAAAAGTAAAATCATTACGTTCATTTATTCGTGAAAAAACTGGTAAGTAGCTTTTTGTTGTAATTATGTTTTTTATTGATAATAATGCCCCCACTTTTAGGGGGCTTTATTATGAAAAAATTAATGATAACAAGTTTGATTGCTGCGTCTATTACAATGACTGGATGTGCAAGTATTTTATCTGGTTCAACTCAAACTTTAACGTTTAAATCAGTACCCGATACTGCAAATATTACTATTACCAATAAAGCCGGTGAGAAAGTGCATGCGGGCACCACACCTGTCACAGTAACTTTAAAGCGTGGTAATGGTTATTTTAAACCGGCTGCTTATGAAGTTAGTTTTAAGAAAGAAGGTTATCAGGCTAAATCTGTTCAAGTGACTGGGTCAGTAAATGGTTGGTATGTGGCTAATATTATTTTCGGTGGTTTAATTGGTTTGCTAATTGTGGATCCTGCTACAGGTGCGATGTACAGCTTAAGCCCAAGCGATGTGAATGCTGTATTGGATGCAGGTCAGCCTGTTACTGCTCAGGATAAAAACACTCAATCATTAACTGTGATGTTAGTACAAGATATTCCTGCGCCTATAATGCAGCGTGCTCAACTTATTAGTACTTTATAATAATTACAATCCTGTAAGCTTTAATCCTATTGTTTAGTATTTAGATGGTCGATCTACCATTTTTAGGACTGATTTTTATCATGATAGAAATCAGTCCTATTTTAGTCTTTAATCTACATCGCTTTATGCAACTTCTAAATTGAATGTCACGGGGCCATCATTGACCAAATGAACGCGCATATCCGCAGCGAAAATACCAGTTTGTACCTGATCATATTGGCTTTGAGTATATTCAACCAGTTGTTGATAAAGCAGTTTGGCTTCATCGGGGGGCATGGCTGGGCCAAAGTCAGGTCGTAAACCTTTTTGAGTGTGTGCCATCAAAGTAAATTGCGAGACCAATAATAATCCACCACCGGCTTGGGTGATGTTCCAACCCATTTTACCTTGCGGATCATCAAAAAGACGATATTTCAAAATTTTATCAATCAGCTTTTTGCCGCTATCCAAATTGTCTTGTTTACCCAGACCTAAAAAAACCAAAATGCCGTGCTGGATCTGTCCTGTGGTTTGTCCATCGACCACCACTTTGGCCTCTAATACCCGTTGTAATAATGCGCGCATCGTCTGTCCATTTGCTGATTGTAAATATCGGCAAGATTGTAACAAAGACTAGGCTTTAGGCTAAAGTGCATCGGCTGTACAGACAACAAATAAAAACTGCCCAGTAGCAGGTTAGTACTAAAGCTCTGCACTGAAATTAAATTGATACTGAGTAAATGAGTAGAGCTGGGCCCTTCGATGTGGCTATTTTTGCCACACGCTATAAAGCGCAATATGGGAGTCGGCATCAGTATGCTTAACCAGCGACAGCACATCGTTATACAGATTTACTAAAACATTGGTTTTCTACTGAAAAAAGTATGCTTTAATGCCAGTAGTTGATAAAAATTGAACGTCTTATGTCTGCCATTATTCACTCATTATTAGATACCGATTTATACAAATTCACCATGTTACAAGTGGTGTTGCATAAGTTTCCTCAAACCCACAGTGTGTATCATTTTCGCTGTCGTAATTTAGAGGACACGGTTTATCCGCTGACCGATATTTTAGCGGATTTAAATCAGCAGCTCGACTATTTGTGTCAGTTACAGTTTAAAGACCATGAGTTGCAGTATTTACGCAGTTTGCGTTTTATTAAAAGTGACTTTGTTGATTATTTAGAATTATTTCAGCTGAAACGGCGCTTTATTCAAGCCAGTATTGATGCTGAAGGTCGTTTGGATATTTGGGTTGAAGGCCCGATGGTTCAAGCGATGATGTTTGAAATTTTTGTACTGGCGATTGTGAATGAATTGTATTTTCGTCGTATTCGCAGTGATGCGGTTTTGCTTGAAGGCGAACGTCGTTTACAAGCTAAGATGTTGCTGCTGAAACAATATCAACAACAACAGAATCCTAATGATCCGCCGTTTTTAGTCTCTGATTTTGGTACACGCCGTCGTTATAGCTATGAGTGGCAAAAACACGTGATCGCTGAATTTCATCAAGCGGCGCCCCATATTTTTCGTGGTACCAGCAATGTATTGATTGCCAAAGAACTCGGAATTACTCCTATCGGCACCATGGCGCATGAGTTTTTACAAGCCTTTCAAGCCTTAGATGTGCGCTTACGTGATTTTCAAAAAGCAGCGCTGGAGACATGGGTGCAGGAATATCGCGGCGATTTAGGCATTGCATTGACCGATGTGGTGGGAATGGATGCTTTCTTACGCGACTTCGATTTGTATTTTGCCAAACTGTTTGATGGTTTGCGTCATGACAGTGGCGATCCCTATGAATGGGGCGATAAAGCCTATGCGCACTATAAAAAACTCAAAGTTGACAGTAAGAGTAAGATGTTGACCTTTAGTGATGGCTTGAATTTAGAAAAAGCATGGGATTTACATCATTACTTTAAAGATCGTTTTCAGGTCAGCTTTGGGATTGGCACCAACTTAACCAATGATATGGGGCAAACGCCGCTGAATATTGTGTTGAAATTGGTGGAGTGTAATGGTCAATCGGTGGCCAAGATTTCTGATAGTCCGGGCAAAACCATGACGGATAACGACACGTTCTTGGCCTATTTACGTCAGGTGTTTGATATTAGCGAAACACCATAAAGCCTGCGCTTAGGGCTGATTATCCAGCACTTGAAAATGGAAAATCAGCCGCGGTGTGAAAATGAGTTGTGCTAAGATTGTCAGCGTTGATCTAAATAAAATTTAAAAACTATGACTGTATCTCCATTTGATTTTGGTTTACTGATTGAAGCAGAAGATTTACTGCCGCATATCGGGCATGAAAATTTACGCATTGTCGATCTATGCCGCAGCTCTGTGTATGATCAACTGCATATTCCGCATGCCATTCATGTTAAACCCAAGCAATTGGTGCGCCAAGAAGAACAGGCCTCAGGCTTATTACCCGATATTGAAGGCTTACAAGCATTGCTTGATTATTTAAATATTTCAGCACAGCATCATGTGGTGGTATATGACGATGAAGGCGGTGCATGGGCAGGGCGCTTGATTTGGACTTTACATTGTTTGGGCTTTTATCAGGTCAGTTTGCTCAATGGCGGTATTCACGCATGGCTTGGTGCCGGTTTTGCCACCTCATCTAAAGTGCCGTTTTTAGCACCAGTTGCAGCTGTATTTGAAATGGATCAAAGCAATCTGCAGCAGTACCGCATTGAATATCCAGAGCTACTGGCCAAAGTTACAGATCACACCACGCAAATCTGGGATTGCCGTACAGTTGAGGAATATACTGGACTGCGTTTGGCCGCAAGACGCGGCGGTCATATTCCAAATGCCCGACATTTTGAGTGGAGCACTGCCCTTAACCGTGAAAATCATTTAAAATTACATCCTTTAGAACGCACTCAACAACGCTTAGAACAATTAGGATTCAATTTAAAGCAGCCTGTGGTGGTGTATTGTCAATCACATCATCGTTCAGGGTTGGCTTATATTTTGGGTCGATTACTCGGTTGGCCTATTCAAGCTTATGATGGTGCGTGGAGTGAATGGGGCAACCGCCTCGATAGTCCCATTATTACCGGAGAGTTACCCTCTTGAGCTTTACATCACGTTTAAAAAAACAACTATTTATTCAAGCACAACGTGTTGTACCGCAACACCAATTATCACGTGTGGTGGGAAAACTGGCCGCCAGTGAACATCCGCTGATTAAAAATACCGTTATTCAAGCTTTTAAAGCCCAATATGGCATTGATATGTCGATTGCTGAACAAAGCAATGCGCTGAAATATAAATCTTTTAATGAGTTTTTTACTCGCTCTTTAAAAGACGGCGTGCGTCGCATTGATCTGGATGCAAACGCCATTGTGTCACCTGCGGATGGTGCAATTTCACAACTGGGTCAAATTGAACAGGGCGAAATTTTTCAAGCCAAAGGCCAAAGCTTTTCGGTGGAAAAATTAATTGCCGACCCGCAATTGGCTGAACCATTTAAGCAAGGTCAGTTTGCCACAGTCTATTTGTCGCCAAAAGATTATCACCGTGTACATATGCCGTTCGCTGGCACTTTGACGGAAACCTTATATGTGCCGGGCGAGTTGTTTTCGGTCAATCAAATCACCGCAGAAAATATTCCCGGCTTATTTGCCCGTAATGAACGTATGGTGTGTTTGTTCGATACGGAACTGGGTCGTATGGCAGTGGTTTTAGTCGGTGCCATGATTGTGGCCGGTATTGAAACAGTGGCAACCGGCAAAGTGAAACCGAGTGGTCGTTTAGAGCTGAACCAACATAACCTGTTCCTTGAAAAAGGCGCAGAGTTGGGACGTTTTTATTTGGGATCAACTGCTGTGATTTTATTTGAACAGGATAAAATTGCTTGGGATACCGCATTAACTGCCAATTCAGTTGTGGTGATGGGACAAAAAATGGGTCATTTAGTTTAATGTTGAATAAATAACGTTAGAATCAACCCTCAATATAAATATGCGCTTGTACGCAAGCGCATTAACAATAACGAGGGTTAATTATGTGGCAATGGATTTTATTGATCATTGTAGTTGCAGTTATTTATTTGGCACTGACTTCTTATAATACGTTACAACGAAAAGCACAGGACATTAAAGAAGCCTTATCCAATATTTCGGTTTCAATTAGTAAAAAAGTGAATTTGATTAACCAATTGATGGATGTGGTTAAAGGCTATCAAGCCAGTGAACAATTGGTGCATTTAAGCGTGGCTAAAGAAACTGGAATGAGTGCAATTTATTCTAATTATAAAGACAGTAATATGATGCTGACGAATTTACAGGGTTTGGCCGAGCGTTATCCTGAATTAAAAGTCGATCAGCAGTATCATCGCCTAATTAGCAATATTGAACAATGTGAAGCTGAAATTTCTCAATGGCGTAATGAATATAATGCACGCGTCAAAGGCTATAACAGCACGCGTGCTTCTATCCCGACCATTTTTATTGCCAATGGTTTGGGCTTCTCTGAAGCACCTTATTTAGATTTATCGGTAGAAAATGCTGAACATCATATTTTAAAAGATTTTAAAACGGATGATGGCGAACGTTTAAATGCCTTATTTAAGTCAGCCAAAGAGAATATTGTTGAAGGTTCTAAATCCTTGGCGTCCTCTTCAAAGGTGGCCATGGACCGTGCTTCTGATGCTGGTAAGAAAATTGCCGCCAGTGATCAAGTGCAAGGCTTGGTTGAAAAGGCCAATACTTATATGGGCAAGCCCGTTCAACCTAAATTCTTTTATGTGTTACCCGATTCAGTGCCTAAAGGGCCTGTGGTGCGTGAAGAAATTTTAGACTTGGCGCAAGAAGTGAATTGGAGCCAACAGGTTCGCTTAAGTGAAGTGGGTTCTGAGCAGTGGCTGACTTTTGAACAGTGGTCGGTGCTGCATCATCAGCTTGACAGTGTCACGTTAAATCCGCCGGTTTTAGAGCGTAGTGGTCAGGATTAAGTCACAACTTAGCCATGAAAAAGCCCCCTTGCACAGCCACCGATCAGGGTTTGTGGTGCAAGGGGGCCTTTTTGATTGTAGATTAGGGATTAACGCTTGACCACAATTGAGTCAATGCCGCTGCGTTGCAGTGTCTGCTGAGCAATGAGGGCCGCATCGGCAGAATCGTAAGGTCCTGAGACCACGCGATACCATGTTTGCCCACCTTCAGAGGATTTCACCACATCGGCTGAGAGCCCATTTAAAATAATTTCTGCACGGCGCGCATCAGCACTGTCAGGATCTGCATAACTACGCACCTGTAGAATATAACTTGGTTGATACACCGCAGGCGGTTCTGAGTTTTCCAGTCCCAATTCGGTTTCATTGCTGATTGCCGGTTCAACTTTTGGCGCTTCCACAATCACCACCGTGTTTGAACTTTTGGTTTCAGGCATGGCTTGATCGGGAATAGGCGTGACTTGTTGTTGCGGCAATAAATCATAAAAACGATAATCTTTATTGGTGTCTTCTTGGTAATGCTGCGTGCTAATCTGATTCTGCGGTTTGACCGGCGCCCACGGTTTCCATAGCATTAAAGCCACTGCAAAACTCAACACGATTAAAATCACGACCAGTGTTCCAAGCCATGTTGGAATCAGGGGTTTTTTAGGCTTATTCGGTCGCTCAGAGACACCGCGTTGCGTTTTTCCAAACACGTGGGACTTCCTTTTATTTTAATTACATTGAGGTGGGCGCAGAAACGCCTAATAATTCTAAACCATTGCGCAAAACTTGTTGTACATTTACTGAAAGCAATAAACGTGCTTGAGTCAGATCTGCATCCTCACCGAGCACTTTATGCTCGTTGTACCATGCATGAAACAAGGCTGCTAATTCTTTCAAATAGTTACCCACTTGATGCGGCTCGTAACTGTTGGCAGCACGAACTACAATTTCAGGATAAGCCGCCAATTTGGCTAAAATTTCAGTTTCGGCATCTAAATCGAGTTTAGCTGCAAATTCACGTGCTTGCTGAGCATTAAAATTCACTGCAGTCGCTGCCGCTTTTTCCAACATACGGCAAATACGTGCATGTGCGTATTGAATATAGTACACCGCATTGTCTTTGCTTTGCGACACAGCAAGGTCTAAGTCAAAGTCAATGTGTTGTTCAGATTTACGCATCACATAATAAAAACGTGCCGCATCGTTGCCGACTTCTTTACGTAAATCACGTAAGGTGACAAATTGGCCTGAACGTGAGGACATTTGTACCATTTCGCCGCTACGCCATAAGCTGACGAATTGCACCAACAAGACGGTGAGTTTTTTCGAATCGTAACCTAAAGCATCAATTGCGGCTTTAACACGGGCAATATAACCGTGATGATCTGAACCCCAAATATCGATAATATCGGTATAACCGCGTTGTAATTTATTCAAATGATAGGCAATGTCAGAAGCAAAATAAGTGGTTTGACCATTACGGCGTTTCACCACACGGTCTTTTTCATCCCCAAAATCAGTCGATTTAAACCAAATGTTGCCGTCTTTTTCGTAGAGGAAACCACGTTGATCTAAAGTTTGCAGTGCTTCAGCAATTTTATCAGTGAGGGATTCTTCGCTAAACCATTGATTGAAGGTTACGCCAAACTCACCCAGATCATCTTTAATGTCATCTAAAATGGCTTTTAAAGCTGCTTGTAGAAAAACGCGATAACCGGTGCTAATTAAATGTTGTGCATTGAAAATTAGCCCATCAATATGTTTTTCTTTGTCGCCGGACAGCACCACTTTATTGCCATCTTGATCTAATTCTGCGGCATATTGCACGTCTTCGGGCACATCTTGATAAACATCCGCCACCGGACGGACATAAGCCGCGCCATCTTGATCGATAATGCTTTGTGCAATCTGTTTGACGTAGTCGCCTTGATAGGCATTTTTAGGAAAAACCAATGCTTGACCGGTTAATTCTAAATAACGTAAATAGGTCGAGGTGGCCAAAATATCCATTTGGCGGCCAGCATCATTGACATAATATTCACGGTCAACTTGCGCACCAGTGGCTTCTAATAAGTTGGCAACAGTCATACCGTAGGCTGCACCGCGGCCATGGCCGACGTGTAAACTTGAGGTGGGATTGGCCGATACAAATTCCACTTGAATGCGTTTGTCAGCATTGACTTGGCTGCGCCCAAACGTGGCCTGTTGGCTTTGAATTTGATCAAGCACTATAAAGCGTTGGTCGGCATTTAAAAAGAAGTTGATAAAGCCTGGGCCGGCAATTTCAGCTTTACTGATATCGGCCACGTTAGGAAGATGAGTGAGAATTTTTTCTGCAAGATCACGCGGCTTCATGTGCGCAGCTTTAGATGCGATCATGGCAATGTTTGATGCAAAATCGCCGTGGCTTCGATCCTTGGTTCGAGTGAGGTTACCACTGTTCTTAAAGTCAGATGGGAGTACGCCTTCAGCTTGAAGGGACTGTATTGCATGATCGAGAGCTGCTTGGATGGCCGTATTCATAATCAGTCGAAAAATAAATGTCGCAGAAAAACAGCAAATATAGCAAATTTCACTGCCTTTAGGTGAACCCATTTGTATTGAATAAAAGTGGCATGGTTATTTGGCTGGATCAGTCAAGCTGCAGCACAAAAATGGCGCTGTTGTGTGTGGTTTATGGCATAGTATTTAGTCTTTGAAATGAACGAGATTGACATGCAGCGCTCACGCCCGATGATTGTCGGAAATATTCCTAAACTACCGGCAAAATACGCCGCTTGGATTCTGCCTTTGTTTTTATCATGCTTGATGAGTGGCATTATTTCCTTGATTAATCTGTTGCGTAATTTAGGTTGGATTGAAGGTTTTATGCAGATCTGGTTAAGCAGTTGGATGATCTCTTGGGCTTTTGCCTTTCCAATTGTGCTGATTATTTTGCCCTTTGTGCGTCGTCTCACTGGTTTGGTGGTGGACATTCCACCGATCAATCCCCAATAAATGCACTCTGCATCTAAACTGCTGGACTGATATTTTATAATTTTATAGAGCGCACTCCCGCGCCTAGACTTTGCCGAGATCTCGGGCATGTCATTTTGAAAAAATAGAAAGCGCTAAACTGCAGGCGGGGTTTAGCCTGCATCTAGTCGTATAGGTTGCGCGCTTAAAAAGCCAGATCAACCAAAGCGCGAATCACCCCAAGCACCAAACCAATAAAAGCGCCCACCACCACACCATTGACGCGAATCATGTGTAAATCACCGCCGACTTCATGTTCAATTTTGTTGATCATTTCACTTGAATCCCACTCGTGAATGCGCTCGCTGATAAAGAGAATCACTTTTTCACTGTATTGGTCACTTAAACTGACGGCCATCGTGCTCATTTGCTGATTAAGTAACTCACGCACTGCGGTGTTGGAGATCATGTTCTCACCAACCTGTTGTAGGGCAATGCGTAGGTTTTCAGCGATGCCTGAATCTGCCTTCAGTAAGTCGGCTTTAATGGCGTCACATAAAATCACCACTGCACCGCTAATAAAACTCAGCACTTGTGGACTATCGAGTAAGGCATTTTTATTGCGGTTTAAGCGTTCACTGGCGGCGCTGCTGCTGTCAGCCAAATCCAGCATCCACTGCTGAGCGATGTATTCAATTTTTTGTCGCCATGGATGTTGTGGGTCAGCCAACATCGACTCAACCCGCTCCACCAAAGAATCAATGGTACGTTTTTGCACATCAATGCCAATCCAACTGGCGCCTTTGGCCAATTTCCACACGCCCAATTCTTTAAATAAGGTTTGGGTCAGTTCACGTGTTTGTTGTGGGTGTGAGGTAACCCAGCCGTGGGCCAAATCTAATCCGCGCTGTAATACATCTTGATGAAAGTCATTTTCAAGTACTGCACGCAGCATTTCACTGGCCAGTGTATTGACTTGGGTATTGCGTACCCATTGCACACTGTTGTTTTGAATAAAGTGACCGATTTGTTCTTGACCGACAAATTCAAAAATTTTCGGCACACTGTGCTGAATAACTTGGGTGACTTGACGATTATTTTCAGCTTTGGCCAGCCATTGCCCCATGGCTAAACTCAGATCTGTGCTTTGCAGACTTTTTTTCACCACATGTGGTGATAGAAAATTTTCTTGTACAAAACGGCCCATGGATTCGGCAATACGGGCTTTATTGCGTGGAATAATTTCGGTGTGATCGAGCAAAAATTTCGGCATCGGTATTTTGCCAAAAGGGTTGCGAAATAAAACCGTAATGGCGTACCAATCGGCCAAACCCCCGACCACACCGGCTTCTGCAGCCAACATTAAAATATGAATCAGCCAGACATAATCGGGCAGCAGTTTGGCCACCACCATCAGCACCACCCATGTGCACAGGGCCAAAATTAACGCCAGATTGGCCAAGCGTTTACTGCGTTGCAAACTGGCGGGTGGAGCGATTGGCGCTGTGTTCATGCAGTGGTCCTATAAAAAGATAAGATAAATTTACTGAGCCGTAGTGGTGGGTGCTGTGAGCATTTGGCCGTTGCTATTTAGACCGTATTTTGCACCTAAGGATTGTAAAATCAACCGTGCATCGAAGGCATCACTGGGTGATTTTTGCTGATCTTTATAGCATTGAATGGTGTAGGACACTTGGGTGGGATCAATATTGACCACTTGCGGTACATCATAAAACGGATCAGGCCAGAATCCTGGATAACGACCATAATAACCGTACGGCATATAGCGTGGCGCTGGATAAACCACGGCTTGACGCGGTGGTTGCGTACGATTGCTCGGATCATCGATGACTTTAAAATAACGGAAACCGTTTTGTACGGTGGTTTGTGCAGCTTTAACCAAGGTCACTTCTTGTGCGGTGGCAAAGCTCATGTTAGAACGGGCCATAAACGAAATCCGATAGGACTGAGTGTTTAAAGGCGTGCTGCTAAATTGACCGAGTTGGTCAAAAGTGAGGGGTTTTGACGGGGTCATGGCACAGCCCGATAAGGCCATAAATGCCACCAAACCCAGACTGAGGATATGATTTTTCATGTTCAACCTCCATATCAATGGATTGTGTTACATCACGCCAGCACAGCACTTTAGAACCGACTGTCCGGCTGGGTTAAAAATTCAAGTTCTGCAGCGCTCGAGATTCGACCTAAGCTTTGATTGCGGTGCGGATAGCGTCCAAAGCGCTCGATAATCTGTTTGTGCTTTTTCTCAAATTCTAAGCTGACGGGCTCACCAAGTCGCTGAAACAGCTTTAAGGCAAATTCGTGTATTGCTTTTGATTCACTGTGCATAAACGGCATATATAAAAATGCCCGTTGTTCTGGACTTAATTGTTTGTCTAAGTCCAAACTGATGGCTTCTTGCGCCAGTATCAGTGCCATCGGATCTTGAGCAAAGGCGGCGGCTTGATCACGAAATAAATTGCGTGAGAATTGATCCAGAATAATAATCTCTGCTAAGCGACCTTCGGCACTTTTACGCCAAGACCACAGTTCTGCTTGTGCTGCCTGTTGATGAATGTCACTAAATTTTTCGCTGATTAATGCATCAAAATCAACACTTTTAGCAAACCATAAGGCTTGTGTGTCCGCTTTAAACCAAAATTCTAAAATATTGAGATAATTCATAATATTTACAATTTCTTAGCAGTTATTCTTCAATACAATCACAAAATTCAGATGTCTTATAGAGTAACTTTGTGATAAAAATTGCCCACAAATAAAATAGACGTTTTACTTGAAACGCCTATGGCCGATAATGTGACAGCAGCAAATCACGTTATACTGCTATAAACTGATGATTTTATTTTAGTAGTTATCTTCCGATAAGCGAGATTGTAATGAGTCAACCCGAATCGCCCGCTCAAGTTGTGTTACCCACTTGGGTGGATTCTTCGCTATTTAAAGGCATGTTGCGTGGTATTGAGCGTGAAAGCTTGCGTATGCAAAGCACTGGTTTTTTATCGCAAGCCTCGCATCCAAAAGCACTGGGGTCAGCTTTAACACATCCGCATATCACCACTGATTATGCTGAAGCCTTGATGGAATTTATTACGCCGCCACAAGACAGCATTCAAAAAGCCTTAGATTATTTAACGGATGTACATGCCATCGCGCATCGTCATTTAGAGCATGATGAAAAACTCTGGCCCTTGTCGATGCCGTGTATGCTGGATGACTCGGATGACAGCATTCGTTTGGCACAATATGGCAGCTCCAATATTGGTCGTTTTAAGACCTTGTATCGTCATGGCTTAGGCGTGCGTTATGGCCGCCGTATGCAAACCATTTCTGGCGTGCATTATAATTTATCTTTCCCTGATAGCGTATTTGAAGCCTTACAACAGCATGAAACGGATGAGCACTTAAAAAACTTAAGCTTACAGGATTATCGTAGTCATCGTTATTTTGGCTTAATTCGTAATTTTATTCGTTTAAGCCCATTGGTGATTTTTTTGCTTGGTGCCAGTCCGTCTGTGTGTCAGTGCTTTATGACCGGCCGTGAGCATCATTTATTGCCGTTATTAAAAGGCACACTGTTCTTGCCGTATGCCACTGCCTTACGTATGGGCGATTTTGGCTATCAAAATACAGCGCAGAAAAAACTGGGTATTCATTATAATGATTTAACCGGTTATTTAGATGGGCTACAAAAAGCGGTTAAAACGCCGTATTTACCCTTTAGTCGTTTGGGTTTGAGTAATGAACAGGGTGAGCCAATTCAAATTAATGACCACGTCCTGCAAATTGAAAATGAATACTACAGTTTGGTTCGGCCCAAACAAGTGCCGCAAGCCGGAGAAACCCCGTCTGAGGCGCTGCAAAACCGCGGCGTAGCCTATGTTGAATTACGCGCAGTCGATGTGAATCCGTATAGCCCAATTGGTATTGATGAAACCACGGCTGGCTTTTTAGAGGTGTTGGCGCTGCATTGTTTATTACAAGACAGCCCAGATTTACTGGAGGCAGAGCAACAGCAGATTGAGCGTAATCAAGCTGAAGTGGTCAATCGTGGCCGCGCACCGAATGCTTGTATTTTAGATGCCCAAGGTGAGCACGCCCTTGAAGAGTGGTCACGTGTGCAGCTGCGTAACATGCAGCCGTTGGCCGCGCTGTTAGATCAGAGTTATGCCACAACACTGTACAGCGCAGCATGCACGGAAATGTCCAAACGTGTCGAGGAGGTGCAAGAAACCTTATCTGCACAAGTGATTGCGGACACCTTGCACAGCGGTGGTACATGGAGCTTTGGCAGCGCGATGGCACAGCAACATGCCTTAAGCTATGAGCAGCATCCATTAAGTCCCGATACCTTGGCCTACTTTGATGGTTTGGTTGAACAGTCTTTACAGCAACAACAACAACTGGAACAAGACCATACGCTCAGTTTTGAGCAATATCTTGCCGATTATCGATAAAAAAGAAGAGGATGTACCATGCAGTGGAGTTATCGCTTCGTGAATGGTTTTTTGTTCTTAGCCAGTGTATTGGGCATGGCCTTTGCATTGTATCTAGAACATGGTCAGGGTCTACAGCCTTGCCCGCTTTGTGTGTTTCAGCGGATTGGCCTCATGGGGATGGGACTGATTTCTCTGCTGGCTTTTCTGCATAATCCGGCCAGCAATGCCGGTCGGCGTAGTTATGTATTCTTGGCCAGTTTAAGTATTTTATGGTCGACTGCCGTGGCTGCACGGCATGTTTGGCTACAAAACTTACCGCCCGATCAGGTGCCCAGCTGTGGCCCAGGATTGGACTACTGGTTAGAAACCTTGCCGCTTAAATCGGTCTTTCAGCAAGTGCTCACCGGTTCAGGAGAATGTGCTGCGGTGGACTGGAGTTTATTCGGTTTCTCGCTACCGGTGTGGTCATTGCTGTTTTTCGCGTGCTTGTTGTTGATCTGTGTATGGCAATTGCTGCGCGATTATCCTTTTTTAACCCACAAACCCGCCAAGAAAAGATAAAAAACTCCTTTAAAAGCCACCTCAACGGTGGTTTTTTTAGCCCTAATTTAAGTTAAGGCAATGCCAGCCAAGTCTTGCCACTGTAGGGTATATTCTTCTATCTGTTCAAATGCCTGCTGATCTTTTGGCGGATAAAACCACTTTGCCACTTGTTCGGCCACACTTGAATGAGACTGCAATTGAAAATGATTTAAGCCATAAAAAATCGCTTTATGAGATTGCGGTAGTTTCAATTGAAAGCGCGGATTGGGATGCTCGCCCAACGCACTGTCAATACTGACCAAATAATCGCCCAATAAGTTTGTAGAGCGATTTTTTTTATGCGCATCACTGATACAGCCGGCCAAGAAAAAGACATTAATATGAGCGGGCAGCGGTGCCGGTTTGCGGTTGTCATCCATAGCGCCAATCCGCGCGGGATGGTGTTCCCAATCATCATCACGGACACTGCCATAACGTAAATCTAAAATACCGTTACTGCGGCTATTCACCAAATGACGAATGATATTTACAAAGGGCAAATAGCCCAATTGATCCTGCAACATAAAGCCCATACGCTCTAAAATTGCGCCATGATGCGGCGAACCTAAACAGACCAAATTCTCAGTCAGATGCACCCATTGATGCAGACTCTGTTTGCCATAAAACAATGCACTGCGCAGTACCAGACCGCCCATACTGTGCCCAATCAGGTCAATACTGGTAATCAGTGGATTACGATGCAGCAAGTCTTGTAGCGTGTTGGCCAGACTGTGGCCGTTGGCTGAAATACGTCGTCCGGTATTGTAATTTAAATACAGCATGGTGTTGTGGTCGCGCTGAGCCAATAGTTTCTCGCCAATTCCGCCATGCAGTGGGTTTGACCAATACAAATGATTCATACACAGGCCATGTACAAAAATCACCACACGTCCCGAGAGATCGCCTTTTTGCACTTCACCGTAGTGGTCATATAACACCATCGGCAGGGCAATCGGATTTTGATCTCGGGATAAATAATCGCCCAAAATGCCATTTAAAATACCGACTATTCGATGCTGAGAGGCGGTTAATGATTTATTGTGTAATTTAGGAAATTTTTCAATGGCTTGGCGCAGCAAAGGGGCAAGCAGATAATGTCCAGAGTTAAGCAAGCTGTCATAGGAGAAACGATGAAATTTATCAATATAGCGAATTTTTTGTAATTTTTTGAGGCGATATTCGCTCATGCCAAACCAGTTGTTGAGTATTTCACGTTGAATCACTTGAATCAGATCGGGAATGGCATCACTTAACGGTGTCGTCAGCATTTGTGCCAAGCCCTCTAATAAATCAGCTTGACTTGGAGGCGTGCTGTCCCATATACAATAGGTTTCATGCAATGGTGTTAAACTCGGCATTTAATCCTATCCTTTTTTTGATGCTGTGCTGCAGGCGCTATATTTGTTCTTGGAATTTGCTGGTTAATTGAATAATTTTCATCTTTTTAAGCTTTAACCATAACCAGTACACACTTGAATTATGGGATTTTTTGTCTAACAATTCCGGTTATATCATGATTTAAAGCCACTTTGTTGTGTGCGATCAGCTTTTGCACTTATTTCGTATATTTCAGCCCTGATATTTAAAAAAATAGATGAATATTATTTATTTACATGGTTTTCAAAGTAGTCCCTTGTCCTTTAAAGGCCAACTTCTACACGCATATTGTCAGCAGCAAAAAGATATACAGCTGTATTTGCCCGATTTAAATCAACCACCCGAGCAGGTCGTAGCTGATTTATCCCAGCTAATTGAGAGTTTAGAAGACGTGGGGTTAATTGGCAGTAGTTTAGGCGGTTTTTATGCGACACAATTGGTCGCAAAATATGGCGTGCCGGCTGTTTTAATTAATCCGGCTATGCGACCATGGCAACTGTTTGATGATTTATTTGGCTCAGCACAGATACCGTATGTGGTGAATGCGCAGTGGACTTTAGATGCGCAGCAACTTCAGCAGCTGCAACAGATGGCGGTCTCATCGGTTAGAGATGCGGACAAAATTTTAGTGTTATTGCAGCAAGGTGATGAAATCTTGGATTATCGCGAAGCACAGCGCTATTATAGCCGCGGCTCAAAAGGCTCGCTGTTAATCACCGAAACACATGGCCAACATGCGATGGATAATTTCGCAGACAAAATACCGATGGTCTTACAGTTTTTATCGGATTGTATCAAATAAGGAAACCGTACAACGTGTCTCAATATACCGCTCAATCACTTGAAGTTTTATCTGGTTTAGATCCGGTACGTCGTCGTCCCGGCATGTATACCGATACCACGCGCCCAAACCATTTGGCACAAGAAGTCATTGATAATGCAGTGGATGAGGCGCTGGCTGGACATGCCAATAAAATCAGTATTATTGTCTATAAGGATGGTTCGTTGTCGGTTGAAGACAATGGCCGCGGTATGCCAATCGATATTCACCCAGAATATGGGCAAAGTGGTATCGAAATTATCATGACCAAACTGCATGCCGGCGGCAAGTTTAGCACCGACAACTACCAATTTTCTGGGGGCTTGCATGGTGTGGGAATTTCGGTGGTCAATGCCTTGTCCAATCGGGTCGAAGTTACTGTACAGCGCCAAGGCAATGTTTACCAAATGGCTTTTGAGCATGGTGAACCGGTTTCAGCACTTGAGGTCTTAGCCGGTAAAGCGCCGAAACGTGCCAGTGGCACCATGGTACATTTTTGGCCGGATGCCAAATATTTTGATTCACCCAAATTTGCCTTAAAAGCGCTGAAACACAATCTGAAAGCCAAAGCAGTTTTGGCGGCTGGCTTACAAATTGTCTATATCGATCAGATGAATAATGAAAAAATTGAATGGCAATTTGAAAATGGTCTGGTTGATTATTTGATGGATGAATTGCAGGATCGCGACATTGTGCCGCATCCTGCTTTTGTGGCCACGGCTGAGGTCGAACGTGCGCGCGCTGAGTTTGCTATTTGTTGGAATGTTGAGGGCGGCGAACAGGTTCAAGAAAGTTATGTCAACTTGATTCCCACTGCGCAAGGCGGCACGCATGTCAATGGTCTGCGCTCAGGTGTGACCGATGCCATGCGAGAGTTTTGTGAACTGCGCAATTTATTGCCGCGCAATTTAAAACTCTCCGCTGAAGATGTCTGGGATGGGGTCAATTATATTCTGTCGTTAAAATTCCAAGAGCCACAATTTTCTGGGCAAACCAAAGAGCGTTTGTCGAGTCGTGAAGCTTCGGGTTTGATGCTGAATATCGCCAAAGATGCTTTTGCGCTGTGGTTAAATCAGAACTCAGACACCGCCATGCAATTGGCAGAAATGATGATTGCCAAAGCCGGCCGTCGTCTAAAAGCCGCCAAAAAAGTGGAACGTAAAAAAATTTTCGCAGGGCCAACGTTGCCGGGTAAATTGTCCGATTGCGTGGGACATACTCTGGAAGAATCTGAGCTGTTTATTGTAGAAGGGGATTCTGCTGGTGGGTCGGCCAAACAAGCGCGTGATAAAAATTTTCAGGCCATCATGCCGATTCGCGGGAAAATTTTAAACACTTGGGAAGTGGCGTCTGACGAAGTATTGGCGTCACAAGAAGTACATAATATTGCCATCGCCATTGGGGTTGATCCCGGCAGTGATGACTTGTCTGAACTGCGTTATGGCAAAGTGTGTATTTTGGCCGATGCCGATTCGGATGGTTTGCATATCGCCACTTTATTGTGTGCGTTGTTTGTCAAACATTTCCCAACCTTGGTGGAAGCGGGGCATTTATATGTGGCCATGCCACCATTGTTCCGTATTGATGATGGCAAAGATGTGCATTACGCCTTAGATGAAGCGGAACTGGAAGCCACGCTGAAAAAAGCCAAAAGCAAATCGCCGCAAATTACCCGTTTTAAAGGTTTAGGGGAAATGAACGCCAGTCAATTGCGTGAAACCACACTGGATCCAGATACGCGTCGCTTGGTGCAGCTCGATTTAGATGACATGCAATTAACCACCAGTTTACTGGATAAATTATTGGCAAAAAAACGCGCTGGCGATCGTAAAACGTGGTTAGAGCAAAAAGGTAATTTAGCCGATTTAGTGGTGTAGTTGTTTTAAGTCGAATAGATCTCAAAAAAAGCTCACCCAGTGGGCTTTTTTTATAAGATACCTAATAGAAGTTTCAGAAAAATGAATTTATCTTGCGGTTATAGATCAAAAATAAAGATTCGATTTAAGACTGTTATTCTACTTTTAAATAATGCCCCGTTGCAGAGACATTGTGTCCAAAACCACAATCGGCATCAACTGAGTTTTGAGTGACCACAATGTGTTGTCCTTTTTGGCTGTCAAAAGCAAAACTTAAGGCAATTTGGCAATTTTCATATTGGTAGACCACTTTTTGTCGATCAAGCGGCATGTCTATATCAAAGGCACCTAAATTGGGCCCATAAATTAAGCCGCGAAGGGGAAAGTAATACCCTTCAAAATGAATATGATAGGATTTTTTACTTTTCTGAACTTTAATCGTATTCCATTGTGCAAAACCGCTCGGGCTGACATAGCTTCCGTGCAGCTGAGTGGAGCTTTTAGGCACCACTAATGCCTTTAAATTAAATTGACTCTGTGGCGACTTTGCATCTCGCATAAACCATGCGCGCGCCCAAAGCGGTTGATTCAGCTTGGCATAGCTTAAACCGACATTATTATTGGCAATTACACCATCTCGATCGGACAGTTTTATGCCACTTTCTTCTGAATTTATTAAACAAAATGAAGTCCAAGCCGCTTGATCTTTAAATTGTGCCAAGGCTTTTTGATACTGTTTTTGGTCATAATATTTTTTACCCGCTAATGCATATTGCTGCACTTTGGCACATCCCTGTTGTAACTCTTGCTCAAAGGTGAGTTGTGCATCGGCCTGTGAACTCGCCAGCGCAGCAAGCACAGGAAGGCAGATTAGGATGTATGTATTCATATGCGGACGCTTCATTTTTTTCGCTCTTTTAGACACTATATTCTGAAAATAAGCTTATGAAAGAATTAATTGCATAAAAGCCAAATCGCGCCATTGTCCAAATTTTTTCCCCACTTGCGGCATATAGCCACTTTGAATAAAGCCTAACTTTTCATGCAGTAAAATAGAGCCTGTATTTTCAGCGTCAATTGCAGCGATCATAACGTGAATATGATTGTGCTGAGCATGATCAATGAGTTTTCGCATTAAGGCCTGACCTAAACCTTGGCGGGTAAAATCTGGATGAATAAAAACAGAATGTTCAACACTGTGCTGAAAGCCAGTAATAGGTCGAAAAGCTGCGTAATCGGCATAGCCCGCAATTTTTTTAGAGATTTGATCTTCGGCCACAAATAAAGGAAACTGCTGCAGCTGTAGAGCATTAAACCAATGCTGAAAATCAGCTAAAGATTTCTCATGTTCATTCCAATTTGCAGTTCCCGTTCGAATTTCAGCATTATAAATACTTAAGATCTGCGCTAAATCTTGTATTTGGGCACAGCGGATATGAAAGTCCATGGCAGAGACCAATTTAATAAAGATTATAGTGTAGGAATAATCCTATTTTCAGGCAATAAAAAAGCAAGATCGAAATCTTGCTTTAATAAGTTTAAATGTTGGGTCTTAGAAGTGATATTTAACCAAAGCACTGACGTTGTTTTCGTTTACACCTTTAACGCCGTATTTGTTCTGCCATACCGAGTGCTCAATACCAACATAAAGGCGCGTATCTGGTGAGATATGTTTACCGGCATTCCATTTCCACTGCGTGGTCCAGTTCAGTTCACTGGCGTGATTAACTTCGTCTTGCTCTGCAGTGGACCAATCTAAGAATCCATCCGCTAAGAAGTCTTCATTGCCCAGTTTGAACGGCACGCCGTAAGAAAAGGTCAGTTGATAATCGTCTTTTTGGAAATCATTATTGGCGCGGTAGAAGTTTAATTGCGCAAACTGAAAGTAGGGAATGGCCAAGTCAAAACCAATACCGTATAGATAGTTATTGTTATTTTCACCACCTTCCCACGTGGTCGCAATCAAGACATCCTTAATTGGACCCAGTTCAAGTTTCTGACCTGATACTGCACCTAGACTAAGACGTGGTGACACTTCAAAATAGGTGGTTGATTCACCATCACTGGTGGTACGATCAGCAAACGCAAAAAAATCACCATATTGAAGCTTGGCCGCATATTCAAAGGTCGCGGTGCTTTGTTCAGGCTCTGCAGTTAACTCGTAATTTTCACCGTATAAACCGGTAATGCTAAAGTCTTGCCAGATTGGCGCAGCTTGCGTTAAGCAGGTAGTTGAAGCCAATAATGCTGTTGCAAAAATTTGTGTTAATTTCATGAAAAAAATATCTCCCCCGAGAAGCCCACAAAGCATACAGATTCTTAAGTAAAAATAAAGTTAAAATTGAGCAATACTTTAAAAATATTGCATGCTAGCCAGATGCTTGGATTAAAATTCGCCTACAGCTTTACCACTCAACAAATACAGTCAGATAAAAACCTTTGCTTCGGATAGGACTGATATTTAGATCAGATAAAAATAATATGATATTTATCAACTAATTTGCTTAATAAAATTAAATCACTTAGTTTTTATAAGGACTTTCAAAAAATATCAAAATACTACTTGCATATGCTTCGCTTAGCCCCGTATATTCAAGGCATAAGGACACGACTCTGCAGAATCAAAAGTGTTTATCATTCAATGGGGGAGGGATTCGTTCCAAACTAAGTTGAAGATGTTTAGCGCTGTTTTTTACAGCAAAGTTAACGTGCCAAGATACAAGTTTTGCACATCAAGATTTAAATAAAGCAAGAGGATGATATTATATGAACATTGAAATCCGTACTGATAAAAATATTCAAAATAATGAACGTTTAATTACTTATGTTCGTGCAGAACTAAATGCAGCATTCCAGCGTCATAGTGAACGCATCACCCATTTTTCCGTACATTTAAGTGATGAAAATGCCGGAAAGGGCGGAGCAGACGATATTCACTGTATGATTGAAGCGCGTCCAGCTGGACTTAAACCGGTGGTGGTGAATCATCGTAGCCATAATGTAGACACTGCAATGCATGGCGCCATTGATCGTTTAAAACGTAGTTTAGAACATTCATTTCAAAAGAGAGATGATCCCCGTGCCGCTGCATTAGAATTTGCTGACAGCGATGCCGGTGCTTTAGACGACTAAGTGGCTCTGTATTGATGGTTCATAAAAAAGCTCTGCGGAGCTTTTTTTTATGCCTGCGATTTAAAAATTAAAACAATAAAAGAGACCAGTTATAGATTTACGTATAACAACGCTCGGTTTATTCGGCATAATGGGTTAAAACCAATGAAAGAGAATTTTTGCATGTTAACAGCGCAACAACAAGTCTTGGTCCAAGCCATAGAAGAATTAGACCTTGCTCAAGTACAACGTCTTTTAGCAGAAGGGCTGAGCCCTAACTTTATTGATCTTGAAAAAGGTCCGGTCATTTCAGTGTGGTCAGATGGTTTATTTAAATGGTGGGAACACATTTGTGAAGCCCATGAAGCGGGTACACCATTATCTGAGGCCGAAAAACAACAAAATTTAATCGTACATATGGCCATTTTAGAGGCCCTGATTGAGGCCAAAGCCAACCTACACCTGTGGGATGCAGAAGAGTTGTATGGACCACTTTGGGATGCGGCCAGTTCTGCCTGTGTGCCGGCAGTTCAACGCTTATTGGATGAAAAAGTTGATCCGAATAGCAAAGATGACGAAGGCTTAACCATTTTATCTTCCATCAGTGATTTATTTTTCGATTGTGATTTTGACGCGATTAACTGGTCAGAAGCATTGCCGGAAGAAAAAAATACTCTAGAATTGCTCCGTAGCCACGGCGCTAAAATGACCAAAGAATTAGCATAATTAGCGAGATAATCATGTCAGCACTAAAAACAGCCAGTGTTATGCTGGTGGCGGGTTTCAGCATCAATGCATTTGCCGCCGATTTTTCTTTTGATCGCCCCGGTACAGGCATTGGCACCGGTATTACTCCCATCGGTCAGTTGGCATGGGAACAAGGTTTGCCCAGCGCCCGTTATGACGAAGAGCGTATCGACGGTGTCAAACAAAAAACTTTGGCTTTAAATGCTGACATGTTATTTCGCACCGGTTTAGCCAAAGACTTAGAGCTGCAATTGGGCTGGCAAGGTCCAGCATGGAGCAAAGTTAAACGCGCCGGTGAATCCTTTGAAGAGGATGGTTTAGGCGATATCAGTATTGGTCTGAAAAAAGCGATTAATCTAGATGATGACAAGCTGTCTATGGCCATTTTAGCTGAAGCTATTTTGGCCACCGGTAATGATGGTTTTAGTCAGCATGACGATATTTATAGCTTAACTTCAGCTGTGGCGTATGAGTATAGTGATTTAATCAATACCTCAATCACCATGCGTTATGAAGCACAAAACAGCGATTGGGCAGTGATGGCGGTGCCAACCATTACCTATAAAATTGCAGATAAATGGTCTGGTTTTTCTGAATTGGTCTATCGTAAAGCCGAAAGCACACCTTATGAATATGCCTTAGGTTCAGGTCTGATGTATGCCTTGAATGAACGAGTACAAATGGATGGCAGTGTGGGGGTGAGCTTAAATGGTCAGCATAAAAGCTATCAATCGGGTTTAGGTATCGCTTTCTTATTTTAATAGAACAATTTAGATAGAACTGTTGCCATGTATATAAAAAAGCATCCTGTAGCGCTGCGTAATTCATTTTCTTTGTCGCATCGTTCTCTGATTCAGATTGTGCTTTTGAGCATGATCTTATTATTTTCGATGACGCTCAGTGCGGATGATCAACTGCGTTCAGCCGAGGATGCTTTTTCTTTTACCGTGCTGTCGGATCAGCCGCATCAGGCCCAATTAAAATGGGATATTTCATCGGGTTATTATCTATATCAACATAAATTCAGCGTCCAGCAGGGCAGTCAAAAACTGCCTTTAACCTTGCCCAAAGCCACAGCATTGCAAGATGATAATTATGGTCATACTCAAGTTTATTTTGATCAAGTTGAATTTAGCATTGCCACTCAAGCGTTAAAAACCTATCAAGTGACGTGGCAGGGCTGCGCACAAGATCGAATTTGTTATCCACCGCAAAGCATTGAATTTAAAACTGACATAGATGGTTTGGTGCTGTTGCAAAACCAAGCCAAATCGGGCAAACGTTTACTTGATTTGGCTTCTTCATCCAATCAAAATTTGCAACCAAAAACAGATTTTTTAGCAAAAAATAATCAGCTCGCCACCCAGCCAAAAGCAGCACAAGCAAGTATCGCACAAGATCAGCAATGGTCAGAAAAGCTGGCACAAAGTTCATTCTTTTATGGTTTATTACTATTTTTTGGTTTAGGTATATTGTTGGCCTTTACACCTTGCTCCCTGCCAATGTTGCCTATTTTAACCTCACTGATTGTGCGCGACACAAAAGGTGCTAAAGCTTGGCTGATTGCCTTGGTCTTTGTCAGCAGCATGGCCACGGTATATGCCATCTTAGGTTTAATTGCATCTTCTGCCGGCTTGAGTTTTCAGCGTTGGTTGCAACAACCTTCGACCTTAATCGCTTTTAGCCTGTTATTTGTGCTGTTTGCACTCAATTTGTTTGGGCTGTTTGAAATTAAATTACCGCATGCCGTGGTGAACCGCTTAGATCGCATGCATGCAGTACAAAAAGGCGGCAACTTACTTGGCGCGGCGGTCATGGGCATGCTCTCGGCATTGTTGGTCGGCCCCTGTATGACCGCACCGCTGGCTGGCGCATTGTTGTTTATTTCACAAACCCAAAGTCAGTGGCAAGGCGCGGTGTTGCTATTTACTTTAGGTTTCGGTATGGGCACACCGCTGTTATTGGCCAGTGTGTTAGGTGCCAAAGTATTGCCCAAAGCTGGGCTGTGGATGAACCAAGTAAAAGTGTTTTTTGCCTTTATTATGCTGGCATTAGCGCTTTATTTTATCCGTCCTTTACTGTCAGAGGCATGGCTACAATGCTTAAGCCTAGGTTTGGGTTTAGGTTTTATTGGTTATGTGGCTTTACGTGTTAAGCGGCACAAGAGACCGTTTCAATGGCTGTATATTGCTGCTTTAGTGATTGCTGTGCCGTATGTGGCTTATAGCCAATATCAACAAAGTCAGCGTTTCTTTGTGACGCAAAACACAGCCAACAATGCCATGTGGCATGTGGCTAAAACCGCGGCTGAATTTCAACAGGTGTTAAGCGCGGCACCGCCCCAGCAAGCCATTGTGATTGATGTCTATGCCGATTGGTGTGTGGCTTGTCAGCCGATTGAGCAACAAATTTTAAAATCCGCAGATGTTCAGCAAGCGCTGTCCGCATACTATTTAATTAAACTGGATTTAAGCAGCTTTGATGCCGCGCATCAAAACTTGCTTAATCAATGGGATATTTTAGGCCCACCGACTTATTTATTTTTAGATAGCCGCAAACAAGAAATACGGACATTGCGTTTAACTGGCGCATTTAGCGAGGCTGAATTACTGCAACAAGTGACACGTTTCGCGCAGGCAGTGGAGCAATAAGCTATGTATCAGCTGTATATCGCCAATAAAAATTATTCGAGTTGGTCCATGCGGCCATGGTTGGTGCTCAAGGCCTTTGATTTGCCGTTTAAAGAAATAATGTTGCCCTTTCCCGCAGAACGCAATACGGGAACGTTTAAGCAAGATGTTTTGGCGATTAATCCCAATGGCAAAGTGCCGGTATTAATCGATCAGGATGTAGTGCTGTGGGATTCTTTGGCTATTTGTGAGTATTTGGCCGAGCAACATCCACAGCAGGCATTGTGGCCAACAGAGCGCAAGCTACGCGCACATGCACGTTGTATTTCTGCCGAAATGCACAGTGGCTTTACTCATTTGCGCAGTGACTGTGGCATGAATATTCAAGCCAACTTAAGCGAAGTCGGTCAGCGTTTATGGCAGCAAAATGCACAGCTGCGTCAAGAGGTTGAACGGATTGAGTCTATTTGGGCACAGCGACCGCATGCACAAGGTTTTTTATGTGGTGCGTTCTGCATTGCGGATGCCTTTTATGCACCCGTGGTGATGCGCTTACTGAGCTATGGCTTGCCGTTAAGTGCCTCTGCCCAACAATATGTAGAAACCATGCGTCAGCATGCTGCGGTTCAGCAGTGGATGGATGCTGCTTTACAAGAGCAGGCTTGGGTAAACTATTTAGAGCCTTATCGGCCAGTGAAAACGCCTAAAGATCAGAGTTGATCTTTAGGCGTGTACAATTTTGACTTAATTTCGATCCAGTTGATGGGCAAATTCGGCCAAGTCAGCTAAGGCTTGCTGTGCTTCATCAAACCACGCATGAAACAGCTGAAACTCATGCCACATTCCAGTGTACAGTTTAAAGGTAACCGCAACATTGGCCTGCTCCGCTTTTTCTTTAAAGCGCTGCGCATCATCTAATAAAATTTCTTTTGAACCCACTTGTACCAAGGTCGGCGGTAAACCGCTTAAGTCGGCAAATAACGGCGATACGCTGGGGTCTGCTTTATCGATGGCTTTAGGCACATAGTAATCAATCCCTGTTTCTAAGGTTTCAATCGATAACAAGGCATCGTGTTTGGCGTTATAACGCAAAGACTCACTGCTTAAGGTCAAATCTAAAAACGGTGAGAGTAAAATCAAACCGGCCACTTGCGGCAACTGTTCTTGTTGGATTCTTAAAGCCAGCGCTAAAGCCAGATTTGCACCACAAGAATCACCGGATAAAATAATGTCTTTGGCCTGAATTCCTTGTGCCAAGAGCGTGGTATAGACCTCAAAAAGAGCATCGCCCGCTTCAGGATAGGCATGCTCCGGTGCAAGTGGATAATCGACATGAATGACTTGCATTTGCGTACGTGCCGCGACGTTGCTTAAGAACGCACGATGGGTATTAAGCGAGCCTAAAAAGAACGCACCGCCATGAATATGTAAAATGAGTTGCGTTGCTTCATTTTGTGGTTTAATTTCTTCAGCAGGAAAGCCCGCTAAGCGCAGTGATCTGATCTGAACTTGCTTATTACACGGAAAGGCGCGGCACATTTGCTCCAAAGCAAAACGGATAGAATGGGGCGGTAAGTTAAATTGACTGGGTTTACGAATGGCAGTTTTTAAAATGCCCTCTGTAATTAATTGTTTCCACAATGGGCTTATCTTCATAGTTTTTCCATCTTGTTATTTCTGGCGTAAAATGCAGTTGTATTTACCAACACAAGTTACAAGGTTACACTAAATGGTCACACGCAAAAATTGCAAAAATGTTGTGACTTTTTAATAATGATTAGGTCTTAAACTAGACTAGGGAAATAAACAAAAATGAAAAAAATCGCACTTGCACTAGGATTGCTCGGACTCACAGCATTGGCCAACGCTGCCGATCCACTAAACGAAACCGTTTGGAAAACGATCGACGATAAAACAAAACAACCGAAAGCCGTGGTGAAATTTACTGAGCAACAAAACGGCACATTGTCTGCAACCATCCAAAGTATCTTGACGCCAGGTGAAGAAAAAGCCTGCTCGAAATGTGAAGGGCCTTACCATAACAAATCTTTGAAAGGCTTAAAGATTGTGCATGGTTTAAAAAATAACGGCGATAACACCTATGAGAGCGGCACTATTCTTGATCCTCAATCAGGTAAAACCTATAAGTTGAAAGGCCAAATGATCGAAGGCGGTAAGAAATTACAACTTCGTGGCTTTATTGGCGTTGCCGCTTTAGGTCGTAACCAAACTTGGGTTCGTGCCAACTAAGTGAAAGTTAAGCTGTAAAAAAGAAAAGCCTAGCTGATTTCGGTTAGGCTTTTTTATATCTCGCATTGCAACTATGGAGCACTTATTTAAGGGCCTGATAAGCCGCTTCATCATAACCGACGATATACCCTTGTTCCGTTTGTAGTACCGGACGTTTAATTAAGCTGCTGTGCGTGGTTAATGCGCTGATTAATCCGGTTTCGCTGCCCAATGCTGCACTTTGTTCTTCAGCACTGAGTTTACGCCATGTGGTGCCTTTTTTATTGAGAATGACTTCTTGCCCGACGGCATCTAACCATGCTTTTACCGTTTCAGCATCAATGCCCTGTTTTTTATAATCATGGAATTCATAAGCTAAGCCTTGAGCGTTTAATGCATCAAAAGCTTTTTTCATTGAATTACAATTTTTAATACCATAAATTTTCAGCATACAGCGCCTATAAAATTGTCTGTGATTGACCAGCCTAGCGAAAATTTCAACTGAGCTCTAGGGTCAAGATAGAGCATTGCATGTAAATAAGCGCAAGAGGTCATCAAAATGACATCTTAATGTACCAAACTGGTGATCTAGAAAAAGGCATTGAAAATTTAAAATACAGGTCTTAAAAAAGAGAAAACCCGCATTTAATCATCCTGATCATGCGGGTCTCACGGTAACGTCCGTTGTCACATCCTTGCAAAATAAACCACCTAGGCCATTTATTTTGTTTCCATCCTTCGGCGTCCTGTCCTTTTGCTGTCGTCCTGACGTATCCTTTTGCCGTGAAGCAATAATGCGCTTAAATAAGATGTATAAAAATACTTAAACGCGTCAAGCACTGTAGGCATTTAGATATGTTTGAGTGAACAAGTGTTCACTTAATTACTGGGTTAGAGATGAAATTTGGTAATCAATAATCACCGGTGCGTGATCGCTAAACCATGTCTCTTTATAGACCCAAGCGTTGACAGTACGTGCTTTCCAGTCCGGTGAGCAGGCTTGGTAATCAATGCGCCAACCGACATTGTTGGCGCGTGCTTGACCGCGATTCGACCACCACGAATAAACTTCAGCCTCTTGACGTACTTCGCGAAAGGTATCGACATAACCTAAATCATCATAAAGGTGATCGAGCCATGCACGTTCATGCGGTAAGCAACCAGACGATTTTTGATTGCCCGACCAGTTTTTAATATCAATACGCTTATGCACAATGTTGTAGTCGCCACAGACGATGACCGATTTATCTTCATCGCGCCATTGCTTTAAAATATCTTGATACTGATCTAAAAAGTGATCTTTACGCGCTTGCGCTTCTTCACCGGAGGAACCAGAGGGCAGATACAGTGAGCAAATATGCACGGGTTTATCTAAACCCAAATCGAATTCTGCGCTAATAAAACGCCCTTGCGAATCGGCCAGTTCAAAGCCCAAACCATCGGTCACTGACACAAAGGGTAAGCGACTATAAATGGCCGTGCCGGCATAACCTGCGCGTTCGGCTGGAAATAGATGCGTATGCCAACCTTCAGGTCTGAATTTTTCAGTCCACTGCGCATGGGTGATTCGACTTTCTTGCATACAAATCACATCGGCTTCGGACTGTTCTAACCATTCAAGTAAACCTTTGGTCACAGCAGCCCGCAGTCCATTTACGTTAATTGAAACGACGCGTAGAATTTTTTGGTCACTTGGATAGCTACTCTTTGGTATCATGCGCAGGTCTTACCTCAGTTTATGAATTTTGGAGCACCTCATGACCTCGCAAGCGACTTTTAACCCTCAAGCATTTATCGAACTTGCCTTATCACGCGGTGTGCTTAAATTTGGTGAGTTTACTTTAAAATCAGGTCGGGTGAGTCCTTATTTTTTTAATGCCGGTTTGCTCAATGATGGCGATGCACTCACGCTTTTAGCTTCAGGCTATGCCGATAAACTCAATACTTGCGACAATGTTGATGTGATTTTTGGACCAGCCTATAAAGGCATTCCATTTGTGGCGGCAACCGCAGTGGCTTTATCACAAAATCATGGCGTAAGCATGCCGTGGGGCTTTAACCGTAAAGAAGCCAAAGATCATGGCGAAGGCGGTATGTTGGTGGGCGCATCTGTTGAAGGTCAAAAAGTTTGGATTATTGATGATGTGATTACCGCAGGAACAGCTATTCGTGAAGTGGTGACAGTGCTTAAACATGCCGGTGCACAAATTGCTGGTGTTTTGGTGGCGCTGGATCGTCAAGAAAAAGGTCAGGGCGACTTATCTGCCATTCAAGAAGTGCAAAAAGAATTAGAAATTCCAGTCCATGCACTGATTACCATGAAAGATTTAATGGACTTTTTAGCGGCTAAAGGCGAAAAAGAGGCTTTAGCAAAAATGGAAGATTACCGTGTGAAATATGGAATCTAAGCATTAAGATAAACTATTGATTCTTAATAGGGTTCTATAGAGAATAGGGCCTTATTTTTGAAGAATTAGAGCACTTTTTGAAGTTGCATTGGCTAAAGCTTTCGTTAATATTTCAAGTGAATTAAAGAAGCCACGCTGCAATACAACAGAAAATATATTTAAATAACGACGTAAAAAACCATTTATTGATCACATTCGAAAACAGAGAAAGTTGAATTATTGATGACCTTCATCATCACACTTCTTACACGCTAACATCATGCCTAATTTTTCCTGCCGCCCTTGCTCGCTCATCACCCAAGGACGGTTTTGCCACGGTGGATTATGCCGCACATGCTGTCCGTGCCCGCAGGCTAAATCTGCGACCCAATCATTTTCTTCATCCACGTGAAAACCAATAATTGCCTGCTGCATGTCTTTATCTCCATTTTATGGTGGCTCTAAACTTTAACCTTAACCTTTAAAAATACGTTTGTTTTCATTTTTTGCTGCAATTAATATTGCACACAATTAAATTGTGTGCAATATTAATTGCAGCAAGGTTTATTGGTAATTTAAGCAGTTCTAACCGTACGGCTTTAAAGGTATTATTTTTTAATCAAAGCGAGATGATTGATGACCACAATTTATGATTTTCAGGCTGAACTTTTAGAAGGGCAGTCACAAGATTTATCCGCGTATCAAGATAAAGTTGTACTTATTGTCAATACCGCCAGCCAATGCGGTTTAACCTCACAGTTTGAAGGTCTAGAGCAGCTCTATCAAGACTATCAACAGCAGGGTTTGGTTATTTTAGGTTTCCCCTGTAACCAATTTGCTCATCAAGATCCATTAAGCAATGCGGAAATAGGCGGTTTTTGCCAACGTAATTATGGGGTTTCATTTCCGATGTTTGCCAAAGTCGATGTGAATGGGCCGAGCGCGCATCCGCTGTATCAATACTTAAGCACGCAGGCGAAAGGAATTTTAGGCACTCAGCGGATTAAGTGGAATTTCACCAAATTTTTAATTAATCAAAAAGGTGAAGTGATTAAACGTTATGCACCGATCATCAAACCTGAAAAAATTGCCAAAGATATTCAACGCCTGTTGGCATAAAACGCAGAGATAAAATTCACTTGGCTGGATTGATTTAAATACAGCGCATTGAATATTTAATTGAATGAAATCACTTTTTTATCATCTTATAGTTACATAACTTGGTGAAACAAAGCGCTTGAATTTCGCTATACTTTTGCCAATTGAAAATATCTGAGTAGATCGATATGCGCGTACTTGTGGTGATGGATCCCATCGAAAACGTTAACCTGAAAAAAGATTCGACCATGGCGATGCTGTGGGCTGCGGCACGCCGTGGGCACGAATTGGGTTATGCAGTGCAGCAAGATTTGTATATTGAACAGGGCAAAGCATTTGCTCTGATTTCTCCCTTACAGGTGTTTGAAAATCACGCTCATTATTATGAGTTGGGCGCTAAACAAAAACAATTAATTGCCGATTACGACGTGGTGTTGATGCGTAAAGATCCGCCGTTTGATATGAACTTTGTCTATACGACTTATATTTTAGAGCAGGCAGAACGTGAAGGTGCGTGGATTATTAACAAACCGCAAAGCCTACGTGATTGTAATGAAAAATTATTTGCAACGCAGTTCCCTGAACTACAAGTGCCGACGTTGGTCACCTCAAATGAAGGTCTAATCCGTGAGTTTTTGAAAGAGCAGGTGGATGTGATTGTCAAACCTCTGGATGGCATGGGCGGTACGGGCATTTTCCGTTTGTATCAAGACGGCATTAATATTGGCTCAACCATTGAAATGTTAACCAACAATGGCACGCAGCCGATTATGGCGCAGCGTTATATTCCGGAAATTGTCGAGGGGGATAAACGTATTTTGATGATTAATGGCGAAGCTGTACCGTATTGTCTGGCGCGTATTCCGCAAAATGGTGAAGTGCGTGGCAACTTGGCTGCCGGCGGTTTAGGTGAAGCACGCGCATTAACTGAAAGTGATAAAGCGATTGCCGCCAAAGTTGGGCCATTATTACGTGAAAAAGGTTTGGTTTTTGTGGGCTTGGATGTGATTGGTCATTACGTCACTGAAATTAATGTGACCAGTCCAACCTGTATCCGTGAAATTGATGATCAGTTTGGCACCAGTATTGCTGACGATCTATTTGATGTTTTAGAACAAGGCCTCAAAGCTTAAATTATCTGATGCATTAAAAAAGAGCCTGATTAAGGCTCTTTTTTAATGCCAACTAAGCGATTAAAATCGATTAATATGTCGACCATTTAAAACCATACGAATAAATTGAATAAACCCGTATAAGCTTGTATATTTGTCTAGCTGAACAATAAAACCAGTTTAAACATTTAACTGCGCAGAAAAAAACAATGCAGCGCGTGTTGAAAAAAAGTAAATATGCTTCCCCGCCTGAGTGGTTTGTGATTACAATTGAATGCTTAAAATGAATTTTCTTTTGCCTTTATTTTGAATTGAAGAATTAGACTGTGACTGACGCAACGCAAACAACGCCTAAACATGTAATGATGATGGCCGCAGGGACAGGCGGACACGTTTTCCCCGCACTCGCTGTTGCAAAAGAATTACAGCAACAAGGCATCACTGTCTCTTGGTTAGCCACACCGACGGGCATGGAAAACCGACTATTAAAAAACCAAAATATTCCAATTTATCAAATTGATATTCAAGGTGTACGTGGCAATGGCATCGCCCGAAAATTATTGGCGCCGTTTAAAATTTTAAAAGCCACGCTTGCCGCTATGCGGTATATGAAACAGCTTAAAATTGACAGCGTGGTGGGTTTTGGAGGCTATGTGGCGGGGCCCGGTGGGCTCGCTGCACGTGCCTTAGGTATTCCAGTGATTATTCATGAACAAAATGCGATTGCCGGTTTTACCAATACGCAACTGTCACGTATAGCCACACGGGTCTGTCAGGCATTTCCGCATACTTTTCCTGCCAGTGAGAAAATTGTCACAACGGGCAATCCGGTGCGTCAAGAAATTACAGAAATTTTAAATCCCGCATGGCGTTATCAACAACGCGCTCAAGCCGGTATGCCGTTACAAATTTTGATAGTTGGCGGCTCTTTGGGCGCACAGGCACTAAATCAAACGTTACCCGAAGCATTGAAACAGCTTGATGTACCGATGCAGGTGTTTCATCAATGTGGACAAAACCACTTCGAGGCCACCCAAGCTGCGTATGTGCATGCACCGGAAAATATGCAGGTGCAAGTACAACCGTTTATTGAAGATATGGCGCAGGCTTATGCCAATGCTGATTTAATTATTTGCCGCGCTGGCGCATTGACTGTGACTGAAATTGCCACCGCAGGTGTGGCGGCTGTTTTTGTACCCTTGCCCAGTGCAGTGGATGATCATCAAACTGCAAATGCCAAATTTCTAGCCGATATTCATGCTGCAAAAATTTGCCCACAAGCGATTATGACGCCAGAGCATTTAACCACATTGCTCACCCCACTGATGAATCGCCCCGTATTGTCTGAAATGGCAGTTAAGGCGCGTCAAAAAGCACAGCCTGATGCCACACAACATGTGGTTCGTTTAATTCAAGAATTGTAAATTCGAGTAATCTATGTCTCCTTCTAGTCCTGCTGATCAAGCAAAAAAATTAATTAAAGTGCCTGAAATGCGCCGTATTAAACATATTCACTTTGTGGGTATCGGTGGTGCAGGCATGTGCGGCATTGCAGAAGTGTTAAAAAACCAAGGCTATCAAGTGTCGGGTTCTGATATCAAAGCCTCAAAAACCACAGCACAACTCGAAGAAAATGGTATTCAGGTCTATATTGGGCACAGTGCTGAAAATATTAAAGATGCCAATGTATTGGTGGTCTCAACCGCGATTGATCCTGAAAATCCGGAAGTGAAAGCCGCAATCGAAACGCGTATTCCGGTGGTGCGCCGTGCTGAAATGCTCGGCGAGCTAATGCGTTATCGACATGGGATTGCTGTTGCAGGCACGCATGGTAAAACCACCACCACCAGTTTAATCACCTGTATGTTGGCCGAAGAAAATATGGATCCAACTTACGTGATTGGCGGCCTATTAAACCGCACTGGCGTTAATGCCGCTTTGGGTGCGAGTCGTTATATTGTGGTGGAAGCCGATGAATCAGATGCGACTTTTTTACATTTGCATCCGATGGCAGCCATTGTTACCAATATTGATGCCGATCATATGGATACCTATGGCGGTAGTTTCGATGTGCTCAAAGACACTTTTGTGCAGTTCTTACAAAAACTTCCGTTTTATGGTTTAGCCGTGGTCTGCGGTGACGATGCCAATATTCGTGAAATTATGCCGCGTATTGGTCGTCCACTGTTGACTTATGGTTTTAATGAAGACAACGACATTCGTGCCATAGATCCAGATCAAGATGGCATGCGCACACATTTTACGGTGCTGCGTAAGGGTCGCGAACCATTACGTGTCACGGTAAATCAACCGGGTTTGCACAATGTCCTGAATGCCTTAGCGGCCATTGGGATTGCCACCGATGAAGGTGTTTCCGATGCAGCCATTTGCCGAGCTTTGGAAGGTTTTAGCGGCGTAGGGCGTCGTTTTCAAGTACACGGTGAGTTTGCCACTGAAGCGGGGAACGTGAAATTGGTGGATGATTATGGTCATCATCCCAAAGAAGTTGAAGCCACCATTAAAGCGGCGCGTGCCAGCCATCCAGATCGCCGTTTAGTGATGTTGTTTCAACCGCATCGCTTTAGCCGGACACGGGATTGTTTTGATGATTTCGTAGATGTATTGTCACAAGTGGATCAATTAATCTTGCTAGAAGTGTATCCTGCCGGAGAAAAGCCGATAGTCGGTGCGGATAGCCGCAGCTTAGCGCGTAGTATTCGTTTACGCGGTGACGTGGAACCTATTTTACTCGATCCTGTCGAGGGAAATTTACAGCCTGTACTGCAAAAAGTGTTACAAGCGAATGACTTGTTATTAACCCAAGGCGCGGGTAATGTGGGGGCTATCTCGATTGAGTTGGCACACAATAATCTGTATTTAAAATAATCATTATTTGTGATTTTGAATTTGATCATGCAGTAATAAAGTTTAAGGATATAAACGTGGCAAATGCTTCAAAATTCGGCAAAGTTGCCGTGTTGCTTGGTGGTAAATCTGCTGAGCGCGAGGTTTCTTTAGATAGTGGTCAAGCTGTGCTTGATGCATTATTACGTTCAGGGGTAAATGCAGAAGCTTTTGACCCACAAGATCGCAGTGTGATTGAATTGGTCCATTATGATCGTGCGTTTATTGTTTTGCATGGCCGCGGCGGTGAAGACGGTCAAATTCAAGGCGTCTTAGAGTGGTTAAATATTCCTTATACCGGAACCGGTGTACAAGGTTCTGCCATTGGAATGGACAAAGTTAAGACCAAGCAAGTGTGGCAAGGTTCTGAGCTGCCCACGGCACCTTATCGAATTGTCAGTCAAGCGACTGATTTAAGCGAGGTGATTGCTACCTTAGGTTTGCCACTGATTATTAAGCCGGTGCATGAAGGCTCTAGTGTGGGCATGAGCAAGGTCGAAAGAGCTGAAGATCTTGAAGGGGCTATTTTAAAAGCCATTCAACATGATGCTGTGGTCATGGCGGAAAAATGGATCACCGGTCGAGAATTTACCATTTCATTTTTAAATGGTCAGCCTTTGCCAGTCATTCGTTTACAGCCACCTGCCGATGTGGCTTTTTATGATTATGAAACCAAATATAATCGTAACGATGTGCAGTACGGCATTCCTTGTGGATTGACTGACGCAGAAGAGAAAAAGCTACAAGATTTATGCTTACGTGCATTTCAAGCGGTGGGCGCCAGTGGTTGGGGGCGTATTGATGCTATGCAGGATGAGCAAGGCAATTTTTGGCTTTTAGAAGTCAATACCGTGCCGGGCATGACCAGTCACTCTTTGGTGCCTAAAGCGGCGCAAGCTGTTGGATATAGTTTTGATGCGCTGTGTGTGGCTATTTTGCAGCAGACTTTAACCGCTGTGGCTCACTAAACGATGGCCCAACTTCCAGCATCCATGCGTCGTAAACGCGCAGCTATTACCTCCATTCATGATAAGCCGCCGAGCCGTAAGGAAAAGCTGCTGAATATTGGCGGTTGGTTGTTAATGCTGATTGCGATTATTGTTTTGGCCGTTGGGCTATATGCGTTATATACGGTGATGACTGAGGCGCGTGTGGCCGAACTTGATGTGGTTGGCACGCGTTCTGAGGCTGAACAGCGTCAAGTCAGCAGTCATGTTAGCCCGTTGATCACGAAAAATTATTTTACTTCGGATTTAGAGCAAATTCGAGATCAGGCATTAGAGTTGTCTTGGGTTGATCGCGTGGTGGTATCGCGTGCTTGGCCAAATTCAATTCGACTACGCGTTATGCCGCGTCATGCCATTGCGCGTTGGGGCAGTGGACGCTTACTCAGTGACAGCGGCGATGTCTTTGCTGAAGTGGTACCGCAAAATAATCAAAAACTACCCTTATTACACGGGCCTACCACGCAGTCGAAAATGATGATGCGCCGTTATAATGAAATTAATCAATTGTTTCTACCGGTAAATGCACGTCTAAAAGAATTATATTTAACCGAACGAATGACTTGGTTTATGCAGTTTGATTCCGGTTTACGCGTTATTGTCGATCAAGATCAAACCATGAGTAAGCTACAACGCTTAAGTCATTTGGCCCAAACAGATTTAAAACCGGTGTGGTCGAAAGTTTCCTCTGTCGATTTACGCTACAGAAATGGTTTAGCACTACAGTGGAAAAATTCAGCCGCGCCGCGCATTGTAAACAGTCACTTTGTTGTAACGAGTGATGACACAGCCATTGCACAGGCAAGAACGCTAACGCCATAATTGGGCGGCTTTATATACAATAGAGGCTTAAGGCCATAAATTAACGAAACACGTCATGGTAGTAGTAGATAATGAATGAAGCTGTTCCCTCGGTTGTTGCGATTGACATTGGGACACACAAAGTTTCAGTTTTGATTGGTAAGGTACATGCGCCGGACAATATCCAAGTGATTGGTATGGCAACCGCTCGTAACCGAGGCATGAATAAAGGAAAAATTGTAAGTCTCGATAAAGTCATTACCGCAATTAAAAATGCCGTACAAGAAGCAGAAGATATGGCTGAATGCCGCGTGCATTCCGCTTGGGTGTCTATTCCAAGCGCAGAATTAAAAAGTTTTTATGCCTCTGGTCGAACGCCCATTGAGAATAACGAACACACGATTGGCACCAGTGAAGTGGTACGCGCATTGGAGTTGGCCAAAGCCAGTCATGTGACCTCGGATCATTATTTGGTTAGCGCAGTGCCGCTTGGCTTTGAGCTAGACGATTCAACCGAATGGGTGCAAAATCCTATTCGGATGTCTGCACACAGTATGGTGGGGCATTATCAACTGATGATGTTACCAATTAGCACCATGCAGAATCTGGATCGTGCCTTAAAAGGGGCCAATATTGGGGTGGAAAAAATGGTGGTGTCGTGTTTAGCCACTGCTGAAGCCAGCCTACTTAAAGATGAAAAAGAATATGGCGCGTGTTTGGTGGATATCGGTGCTGGTACCACCAACATTGCAGTGTATTTAGATGGTCGTCTGGCATTAACCCATACCTTACAACGTGGCGGTGAGCATGTAACACGCGATATTGCGGCGGTACTACAAACCACCACAGAAGAAGCGGAACGCATTAAACTATCCTATGGTTGTGTGGACTTAAAAGTGGTTAAACCGGATCATATGATCCAGTTTCAGGGCATTGATGGTCCGCAAACCATCAGTCGCATTGAATTAGCCGAAATTATTATTGCGCGTTATGAAGAAATTTTGACTCAAGTTCATCAAGAGTTACAGCGTAATGGTGCCATTCATGGTTTATATCATGGCGTGGTTTTGACCGGTGATGCCAGTCAAATTGAAGGAATGGTCAATTTAGCGCGGCATATGTTGGGCGTGTCTGCTCATTTGGGCAACCCTCCAGTACAGGTACATGCAGAAGAACATCAACAAGCAGCATTACGTCGTTCACAGTATGCCACCGCTGCAGGATTACTGATGTTTAGTCAAAGTGATACACAAGACACCATTGTCGATCCTGTAGACCCTGAGAAGCTGTCTGTATTTAAGCGCGTAGGGCGAGCATGGTCCGCATTGAATAATCAGTTGAAATCGATATTTTAAGTTGAATTTTTTGGGAATATTGTTAGGAAGTTGTACGTGTAACGGCTTGGACTTGACAAGTGGGAAGTTGAGCCGCATCCTAAAACCCAATTTTTGTTTATTAAGATCAAGGCAGTATACGGGCTTAAGTGACTGCCAATTACGCATTAGGAAATCCAAAGGTCATGGCCTCATTTGAATTTTTAGAAGATGATCAAAACGATAGCAACGGTCAAGCCCGTTTCACTGTATTCGGTGTCGGTGGTGCAGGCGGCAATGCTGTACAGCACATGCTTGAGTCTGACATTCAAGGGGTAAAATTTGTTTGTGCCAATACGGACAAACAAGCATTAGACCGTATGAATGCGCAGTTTAAAATCCAGTTGGGTGAGCAAAGCACGCGTGGTTTGGGTGCAGGTGCAAATCCACAAGTGGGTGAAACTGCTGCTGAAGAGAGTCGCGAAATTATTCGTCAGCATCTTGAAGGTACGGATATGGTCTTTGTCACTGCCGGTATGGGCGGTGGTACAGGTACGGGCGCTGCACCTGTGGTGGCTGAAATTGCCAAAGAAATGGGCATTTTAACCGTGGGTGTGGTCACGACACCATTTAATTTCGAAGGTAAACGTCGTCAGCAATCGGCTGAAAAAGGCATCGAAGCATTAGAGGCCCACGTTGACTCTTTAATTATTATTCCCAATCAGCGCTTGCTTAAAGTCTTCCGTGATATTTCCATGAAAGATGCGTATAAAAAAGCCGATGACGTATTGCTGAATGCTGTACGCAGTATCTTTGATTTGGTGGTACGTCCGGGACACATTAACTTAGACTTCGCCGATTTAAAAACTGCAATGAGCACCCGTGGTTATGCCATGATGGGTGTCGGTTCAGGCCGCGGTGAAACCCGTGCCCGTCAAGCAGCTGAACAAGCTATTCGTAGTCCACTGCTTGATAACGTGACCATCATGAATGCCAAAGGTATTTTGATTAACGTGACCGGCGGCGATGATGTGACTTTCGGTGAGATTGAAGAAATTACCGACGTGGTCAATCAAATTGTCGACTTGGATGAAGGTCAAGTGTTCTACGGCACAGTCTTTGATCCCGATGCGCGTGATGAGCTAAGTGTAACGGTCATTGCGACCGGTTTAACCCGTAACTCAGCCGATGCTGTGGAGTCAAAAAAACGTCCAACAGCACAATCTGCGACACGTCCTGCGCATAATGCCGCGCAAACCGCAGTAGATGATGATGACGTACCGGCCATTCAGCGCCAACAGAATGAGGCCAATGCGGCACCTGCGCCAGCAGTCGGTAACGCACGTCCAACGCCAATGAGTATTCAAGACTATTTGAAAAATCAACAACGTAAATAAAGTTAATCCTTCAAGTAGATAGTCAGTGTTTTACAAAAGGTCGCAGCAATGCGACCTTTTTTGTTTTTTATCAATGGCTAAATATGCTAACGTATAGCTGTTTGATGAGCAGATGATAGTAAATATGTTGAAACAACGCACCCTGCAACGCGTGGTGAAAGCCAGTGGTATTGGTCTTCATAGTGGGCAAAAAGTTTTAATCAACTTTGTGCCGCACCATGTTGATGGGGGAATTGTGTTTCGACGTACTGATTTAACGCCGTCTGTGGATCTTCCTGCCAATGCCATGCTGATTCAAGAAGCTTTTATGTGCTCCAATTTGGTTGAAGGCAATGTCAAGATTGGCACCATTGAGCATGTGATGAGCGCGATTGCAGGTCTAGGTATTGATAATTTAATTATTGAAGTTTCCGCCTCTGAAGTGCCCATTATGGATGGCAGTGCTGGTCCGTTTATTTATTTGCTGATGCAAGGCGGTCTTGCTGAACAAGATGCTGCGAAAAAATTTATCAAAATTTTAAAACCGGTTTCTGCATTATTAGATGATAAACGCGCTTTATTTCATCCACATGACGGTTTTCAACTGAACTTCACTATTGATTTTGATCATCCGGCATTTAAAAAAGAATATCAATCTGCCACCATCGATTTTTCAACCGAAACCTTTGTTTATGAAGTCAGTGAAGCACGCACTTTTGGTTTTATGAAAGACTTAGATTATCTAAAAGCCAATAATTTAGCCTTAGGTGCCAGTTTAGACAATGCCATTGGCGTAGATGAAACAGGCGTGGTGAATGAAGAGGGGCTTCGCTTCTCAGATGAGTTTGTACGACATAAAATTTTAGATGCAGTTGGTGACTTATATTTACTCGGTCATCAGATTATTGCTAAATTTGATGGCTATAAATCCGGACATGCTTTGAATAATCAGTTATTACGCAATGTCATGAGTGATGCAAGCAATTACGAAATTGTAACATTTAATGACAAAACTCAATGCCCGATTTCTTATGTAGATGTGACATAAGTTATTGTCTTTTAATACAGACGTTATAATATAACAAATGGCAATGTTAACTGTGTCACATAATATTTAACCTATTTCAAAGTGTTTCACTGGTCAGTTACTTTTTATTGCTTGCCAAACGTAGCATGGCTTGGCTAAGCTTGGGGTCGCTTACAAAGTCAGCAGCCCCGCGAAGTAATTCTTGGGTATCTGGACTGAGGGATCTGGTCAGAGATTCTGGCTTTGAGGTGACTGAGTTTTGAATTCTTAAACGAACTTGTAGTTTTTGCAAATCTTTGAATTCAGCCAGTGGCAATAATTGCGCAATATACTGTTTTTGAAGATAAGCCAATTGACTGATCATGGCTTGATTTTCACCGGTAATTGTTAAAATGCCATTTTCATAGCAAACAACTTGCCATTGCTCTGGTTGGGGCAAGATCGGTTGAATAAGTTTTGTAAGTTTCTGCCACGCAGCTACTTGTGTAGAGAGAAACGTAAAGTTTCCTGTTTTTAAGTGTTTTCTTGTTTGTTGAAAGAGCTTTACCGGTTCAGACATACATTGTTCCTTCATCTTTATGTCTTAATCTTATGCGCATCCTTCAGTAGATATCAAGGAAGAGATCACGCAAGGACATTAATTAAGAACAGTTAAAAGAGGTTTTTTATGCATATACGCCGTATTTTATTAGCGTTTTCATTAGCAGCGTCTGCTGCATCTGTAGCTTTCGCTGATTTGGTTCAGCTTAATCCAAACGACGTATCCACAGATCGTATTGAACAATTAACACGTACTTTGGCGCAAGGCTCTTATGCTGATTCAGATGATATTGATATCCCAGCTGCAACCAAAGTTAGCGTGAAGCTGCGGACCAAAACAGTTGAACTCAACAATGAATCGCTAGCCAAAAAATATGGCTCAAGCAATGCTTCGGATAGCTATTTTAACAGTCCATATTCTTGGTTGGTCTCGCATCCATTACCAGATATGAAGCGTGTTAGCTCAAGTTATGG
>NZ_JXBK01000001.1:302097-303421 GCF_000816495.1 Acinetobacter harbinensis | reverse complement strand
GGACGTACTATGGGCGGCCGTGCTGAAAATCATTCTGGCTTAGATTTATCTGCACCGAGTGGTACTGCAATTTATGCAACTGGTCCAGGTGTAGTGACCAAATCAGGTTGGGGCACAGGTTATGGCCAATATGTTGAAATCAACCATGGCAATGGCTATTTAACGCGTTATGCACATGCTTCACGCTTAATTGCCCGTGTGGGTGAGCAAGTTAAAGCCGGCGATCATATTGCCAATGTAGGATGCACAGGACGTTGTACCGGTCCGCATTTACATTATGAAGTAGTGAAAGATGGTCAACGTAAAAATCCATCAACTTATCTTGCAATGTTGCCTTAAGTATTCGGTTGAAAATTCCCTATTTATTGCTCTGATGAATGCACTATAGTTTAACAACAATGAGAATCTAAAAACTGTTCTAAGCTTGAGACTCATGTTTATAGTAGCACTGTAAAAAATCGTCAGTGTATAAAAAAGCCGCCTCTATTGGCGGCTTTTTGTTGCCTTGCGTAACGAAGCGTGAGTGGGTATTTATTTTCTAAATAATTGCCTCATCTGCTATTCAGCTGTAGCCATACCTGCCGCTTTAAAAAGTGTGATACATATAGGGAATACAAATAGGCTCAAGGAATAGGTGGAATATGGCGTTTTATGCTGATACTGACGCGCAAGAGACCCAAGAATGGCAAGATGCCTTTGATTCGGTTCTACAACACATGGGAACAGAGCGTGCAGCGTTCTTACTCGAAAAATTATATCAACGCGCAATTGCCACCCATGTGCCTATTCAACGTTTAAATTCTCCTTACTTAAATACCATTTCAGTTGAAGACACACCGGCCATGCCGGGCGATCAAGATATGGAACGCCGTATTCGCGCCTTAATTCGTTGGAATGCCTTGGCGATGGTGTTGCGTGCCAATACCACCGGTGACGACTTGGGCGGTCACTTGGCCAGCTTTGCCTCTTCAGCGACTTTGTACGATGTGGGCTTTAACCATTTCTTCCGTGCCAACAGTGATCACTTCGGTGGTGACATGATTTATTATCAAGGACACTGTGCACCGGGTATTTACGCACGGTCTTTTTTAGAAGGCCGTTTGACCGAAGAACAACTGAATAATTTCCGCCGCGAAGTTAATGGCAATGGCTTATCGAGCTATCCACATCCTTATTTAATGCCAGATTATTGGCAATTCCCGACTGTATCGATGGGCCTGGGTCCAATTTTATCGATTTATCAAGCACATATTCAAAAGTATTTGATGAATCGTAAATTGATTAAAGAAGAAGACCGTAAAGTGTGGGCGTATCTGGGCGATGG
>NZ_JXBK01000001.1:262826-302087 GCF_000816495.1 Acinetobacter harbinensis | reverse complement strand
AGATGGATGAGCCAGAAAGCTTAGGTGCAATTTCACTGGCGGGTCGTGAAAAGCTCGATAATCTCATTTGGGTGGTTAACTGTAACTTACAGCGTCTGGATGGTCCGGTACGCGGTAACGGTAAAATTATTCAAGAATTAGAGTCGATTTTCCGCGGTGCCGGTTGGCGTGTGATTAAAGTGGTGTGGGGCCGTCATTGGGACACGCTACTGGATAAAGACACCTCAGGTGCTTTAAAAGCCCGTATGAATGAAGCATTAGACGGTGATTATCAGCGTTATCAGGTGAAGGGCGGAGCGTATACCCGTGAGCAGTTCTTTGGAAAATATCCAGAAGCGGCCGAGTTGGTTAAAGACTTAAGCGATGAAGATATTGATAACCTAAATCGCGGTGGACATGACCCGTATAAAGTTTATGCTGCGTATGCTGCAGCCATGACCCGTAATGGTCAGCCTACGGTGATTTTGGCAAAAACCGTTAAAGGTTATGGTTTGTCGGATGAAATTGAAGCGGTCAACAAAACCCATCAAATTAAAAAGATGCACATTGAGTCGCTGCGCTATGTGCGTGACCGTTTTAACTTGCCGTTTGATGATGAGCAGTTACAAGAATTGCCGTTGTATCGCCCGGGTGAAAATTCGCCTGAAATGAAATATCTAAAAGCACGTCGTGAAGCTTTAGGCGGTTATTTGCCGGCACGTCGTAAAGACAGTGTGGCATTAGAAATTCCAGCCCTTTCAGTTTTCGATGGCGTGTTAAAAGGCAGCAACGGTAAAGAGCAATCCACCACCATGGTGATGGTGCGTTTAATCTCGGCCTTGTTAAAAGAAAAAGCCATTAAAGACCGTGTGGTACCGATTGTACCGGATGAAGCACGCACCTTTGGTTTAGAAGGTATGTTCCGTCAGCTGGGTATTTATGCGGCACATGGGCAAAACTATACCCCTGAAGACCAAGAACAGCTGATGAACTATCGTGAAGCCAAAGATGGTCATATGTTGAATGAAGGGATTAATGAAGCCGGTGCAATGAGTGCTTGGACGGCATTGGGCACCAGTTATTCAACCAATAACTTGCCGATGATTCCGATCTACATGTATTACTCGATGTTTGGTTTCCAACGTATTGGTGATCTGGCATGGGCGGCAGGCGATGCACAAGCGCAAGGTTTCTTGATCGGTGCCACCGCAGGGCGTACTACCTTAAATGGTGAAGGTTTACAACATCAAGATGGTCATTCGCATGTTTTAGCGGGCACCATTCCAAACTGTGTCGCGTATGACCCATGTTTTG
Organism: Acinetobacter harbinensis; assembly: GCF_000816495.1. GTDB lineage: Bacteria > Pseudomonadota > Gammaproteobacteria > Pseudomonadales > Moraxellaceae > Acinetobacter > Acinetobacter harbinensis. The sequence goes on along the minus strand of NZ_JXBK01000001.1, from coordinate 300,794 downwards.
GTTATGAATTGGCGGTGATTGTGCATGACGGCTTAGAGCGTATGTACGTCAATCAAGAGCGTGTGTTCTATTACTTAACCGTCATGAATGAAAACTACGAGCATCCTGCAATGCCAGAAGGGGTTGAGGAAGGCATTAAACGTGGTATGTATTTACTTGAACAAGATGACAAAGCCACTGTACAGCTGCTCGGCTCTGGTGTGATTTTACGTGAAGTGATTAAAGCGGCGAAAATTCTGCGTGAAGAATATCAAATTCATTCCAATGTCTGGAGTGTGACCAGTTATAACGAGTTGGCACGTGACGGGATTGCAGTGGAAGAATATAACCGTTTACATCCTTTGGCGGAGCAAGCACAAGAGTCTTGGGTGTCGCAGCAATTGCGTTCAACCGATGGTATTGTGGTTTCTGCTACCGATCATATGCGCGCCTATAGTGAGCAAATTCGTGCCCATCTGCCGGACAATCGTCCTTATGTGACTTTGGGTACCGATGGTTATGGCCGTTCTGATACCCGTGGCAATTTACGCAGTTTCTTTGGTGTGGATGCTGCACATATTGTGGTGGCAACCTTGAAAAAACTGGCCGATGAAGGCGAAGTAGATGCACGTTTGGTCAAGGATGCAATTTCTAGTTTTGAATTAGATACCGATCGTCCTGCGGCATGGTTACCACAGACCCATCCAGAAGTTCATGCGGTTGCAGATTACAAAGAGCCATCAGGTGAGGAGAACTAAGTATGCACATCAAAACACCTGATATCGGGGTTGATAAAGCCACCGTGGCTGAAATTTTAGTAAAAGTTGGCGATCGCATTGCGGTAGAGGACAGCGTGGTCTTGCTGGAGTCGGATAAAGCTTCGGTTGAAGTGCCCAGTCCAGCCGCAGGTATTGTTAAAAGCATTAGCGTGAGCTTAGGCGATGAAGTCAATGAAGGGAGCGTGCTGCTTGAGTTAGAAGCAGAAGATGCTGCAAGTACGGCAGCTGATGCGGTACAACAGACTGCAGAAAACACAGCAACAGCACTGCCTGATCAAGAGATTATGCCGGAATTAGCATCTCATCAACCGGCGGCTTCTGCACAACCGGCTGGCACGAGCAGTGCTTCAGCCAGTGTTGAGGTGAAACTACCCGATATTGGCGTAGAAAAAGCGCTGGTGGGTGAAATTCTGGTTAGCATCGGTGATCATATTGAGATTGATCAAAGTATCGTGGTGGTTGAGTCCGACAAAGCCACGGTTGAAGTGCCGAGTTCAGTGGCCGGTATAGTCGAAAGCATTGAGGTGCATGAAGGCGATACAGTTAAAGAAGGTGTGCTGCTGATTAAAGTCAAAGTGGCGGGTTTAACTGCGCAAGCAGAAGTTACGGCCGAGCCAGCTAAAGTGACTCCTGCTGAAACGCGTCCAATACAAGCTGAAGCTGAAGCAGAAAGTGCTCCAGCGGCAAGCGCTGTGATTGAAATTAGCGTGCCTGATTTGGGCGTGGATAAAGCCACCGTGGCGGAAATCTTAGTCCAAGTAGGTGATCGTGTTGAAGCTGATCAAAGTATTATTGTGGTGGAGTCGGACAAAGCCACAGTTGAAGTGCCAAGCTCCATCGCCGGTGTGATTAAAGCCATTCATGTGCGCGTGGGTCAAAGTGTCAGTCAAGGCGCAGCATTGCTGAGCATTGAAGGTCAAGCAACAGCCAGTGTTCAAGCGACGAAAGTTGCAGCTGCTGAAAAAATTGCCGCCAAAGCTGAAGCTGTACCCGAAAAAGCAGTAGCGCTAACTCAGAAAGCAGAGGCGCCAATCACTGCATCGGGTGCGGATAAGCTGACCCAAGCAGAAAATGCGGCCAATGCCGAAGTGTATGCAGGTCCCGCGGTCCGAAAATTGGCCCGTGAGTTGGGTGTGGTGTTGGCTAAAGTGCAAGCATCCGGTGCGCATGAACGTGTGATGAAAGAAGATGTCTTTGCTTATGTGAAAACACGCTTGACCACTGCGCAAGTGGCACCTGTGGCACAAGCGGTTGCCGCTGCAAGTTTGCCAAAGCTCCCTGATTTTAGTGCCTTTGGTGGAACACAAGAGAAAGCCATGACGCGTTTGCAGCAGGTGTCTGTGCCGCAATTGTCATTGAATAACTTTATTCCACAGGTCACTCAATTTGATTTGGCAGATATTACCGATCTTGAAGCGTGGCGCGGTGAGTTAAAAGCCAACTTCAAAAAAGACGGGGTGAGCCTGACCATTTTGGCGTTCATTGCCAAAGCTTTGGCGCATTTGTTAAAAGAAGAGCCTTATTTTTCCGGTCACTTGGCCGATGATCAAAAGTCCGTCTTGCTGCGAAATGAAATTCATATGGGCATTGCGGTTGCAACAGCTGATGGTTTAACGGTACCCGTGCTGCGTCATCCTGATCAAAAATCAGTGAAGCAAATTGCCATTGAATTGGGTGAGTTAAGCCAAAAAGCCCGCGATAGAAAATTATCACCAAAAGATTTACAAGGGGCTAATTTTACTATTACCAGTTTGGGATCAATTGGCGGGACTGCATTTACTCCATTGGTGAATTGGCCACAAGTGGCGATTTTGGGTATTTCACCGGCCACTATGCAACCGGTTTGGAATGGTGAAAGCTTCGATCCACGCCTCATGTTGCCGTTGTCATTGTCCTATGATCATCGAGTGATTAATGGTGCTGATGCAGCGCGCTTTACCCATAAACTGACGCAGCTTTTGGCCGATATTCGTACGCTTTTACTGTAATTGTGAAGCGTTACCGCATTTGAAAAAACTCTGCTGCGGCAGGGTTTTTTTATGGGAAAAATCATGATGGCTGGAGCTAAAATGCGGTGCATTGCAGAAAACCGATTTGAACAAAGTGTGCTGCTGCATTACACTAGTGCCACTTCATTGGGGAGTAGCCGCTTTTTACGCTAAGTAAAAAGGTGATGGTCAACATACTTGTTCTTGTGAACATGGTCATCATAGCAAAATACCAAATAGGCTTTTTTAAAACCAAAGCTTCTTTTGTTGGCAAGACCTTTGATTTATCACTCTGCACATTTTTGGCTAGCAGCGGAGGGATAAATCATCGGCAAATTTTGCTAGCCAGAGAACAAGCGCATGTATGAGTTATTCATCTCCACCTTAATTGTTGCACTTGCTGAAATGGGCGATAAGACCCAATTATTGGCACTGTTGCTGGCCGCACGCTTTCAAAAACCCATTCCTATTCTATTGGCTATTTTATTGGCCACCTTGCTCAATCATGGTATATCGGCTGTTTTTGGCCAATGGATCACCACAGTACTCAATCCAGAAGTCTTGCTGTGGATTGTTGCATTGGGCTTTATTGCCATGGCGCTGTGGATGCTGATTCCAGACCAATTAGACGATGAAACAGACAGTATTAATCGATGGCAAAAATACGGCGTATTTGGCGCGACTTTTGTACTGTTCTTTTTGGCTGAAATTGGCGATAAAACGCAAATTGCCACGGTGGCACTGGCGGCACGTTTTGACAGTATTTTCTGGGTCACGGCGGGCACTACGCTCGGCATGATGATTGCCAATGCACCTGCAGTGTTTATCGGCGATAAGTTGGCAAACAAGCTGCCGATTGCCTTGATTCATAAAATTGCTGCAAGCTTATTTTTACTGATTGGTCTATTGGCGTTGCTGCAATATTATGTGCTGTAAAGACTAAGTCATCATAAAATCCACCTGTTTTTGTCGGGATTTTAAATGCCAATTGCCGCACAATTGTCTGATAAATATCCCGATGTCTCGCGACATGTTTGTTGTAACTTTATGTAATTCCCTATATGTTGTACGTCATTAAGACTGCATTTTTAAAACCATATTTGGGGAAAAGGTTATGGCGTTGGATCGCACGACATCACAGGTGTTATTTGATAATGGCATACATAAATGTATTAGCTTTACCAGTTTGGTGAAAGGTGAAGGCGTACAAGCCAACCAATTCCTAATTTTGGATAATGAGCGTGCTGCGGTACTCGATCCAGGCGGCGATTTGACCTATGTACCGCTGACCATGGAACTGAATAAATACACCCGTTTAACTCATCTGGATTATGTGATGGCGTCTCATCAAGACCCAGACATTATTACTTCGATGCCGCGTTGGTTGGTGTATACCGATGCCAAAGTGGTGGCCTCAAAACTGTGGGCGCGTTTTTTACCGCATTTAAATTCGGCCTTTATGAGCGACCGCATGAAAGGTGGTTGGTTGGAGCGCTTAATTGAATTGCCAGATCAGGGCGGCGTTATCACTTTAGGCCAATCACGTATTATTGTGGTGCCAGCGCATTTTCTACACTCGGTGGGTAACTTCCAGTTTTATGATCCAATTGCAAAAATTTTATTTTCCGGTGATATGGGCGCATCAATGGTGGATGATGCATCGCAACCGATTGATGATTTTGAAGCGCATATTTTAAAAATGAAAGGCTTTCATCAGCGTTATATGTGTTGCAATAAAATTATTCGTTTATGGGTCAATATGGTGCGCACCATGGACGTAGAAATGATTGTGCCACAGCATGGCACACCGTTTATCGGTAAAGAGCGAGTTAATCAATTCTTGGATTGGATTGAAACCTTACAATGCGGTACCGATTTAATGGATGAAAGCGTCTTTACTTGTCCAAGTTAAAATTTTAATACGGCAGATGGGGTTTAAGCTGGGCGATTAAAGTTTGGCTTAAATCATCGGTTAGATTGAAAAAACTGCAGTTCCATTTTAAGCGGCTCAATCATATTCAATGGACGTGCTGGTTATCATGCTATGCAACTATAGCTTTAATTGAAAATGGCATGCTTGAAATAAGAAATACAATTTTCTTACTTCACTGCTGATGAATATTATCTAAAAATTAGATAAATCATCAAATTAAAAAATATTGAATCTGTGTTATATGAATTTTAACGCCCATTTTAAGCTGCGTTATGCCCTACGATATTGATCGAAAAACAAAAAAGATGGGATGGATAAACACTGATTAATTAATTTTGCTGGATAATGTGCAATTAACCTGAATAAAACTATTTTTTTTGTTTATAATAGTGCACGGAAATTACCAGTGAGACTGTTATGTTGACCATCGTTCAAGAAGCCCTAACCTTCGATGATGTCTTATTACTCCCTGCTTACTCAACTGTCCTCCCAAAAGATGTCTCTTTAAAGACACGGCTCACGCGCGACATTTATTTAAATATCCCCCTCGTTTCAGCTGCAATGGATACGGTGACAGAATCACGTATGGCGATTGCGATGGCGCAAAATGGCGGGATCGGTATTTTACATAAAAATATGGATATTTCAGCACAAGCTGCTGAAGTGCGCCGTGTGAAAAAATTCGAAGCCGGTATGGTGAAAGATCCTATTACGGTGACGCCTGAAACCACAGTGCGTGAACTGATTGCCATTACCCAAGCCAACAATATCAGCGGTGTGCCGGTGGTTAAAGATGGCAAAGTGGTGGGAATTGTTACCGGTCGTGATACGCGTTTTGTCACCAACCAAGAGCAGCCTGTCAGTAACATCATGACCGGTCAAGACCGTCTGGTGACGGTACGTGAACATGAATCAAAAGAACATATTCAAGCCTTATTACAACAGCATCGCATTGAAAAAGTGTTGGTGGTGGGCGAAAACAATGAATTAAAAGGCTTAATTACGGTCACTGATTTCCGTAAAGCTGAACTGTATCCAAACAGCTGCAAAGATAATTTGGGCCGTTTACGTGTCGGCGCAGCAGTCGGTACTGGTGCTGAAACACCAAGCCGTGTTGAAGCCTTGGTTGAAGCCGGTGTAGATGCCATTGTGGTTGATACTGCACACGGCCACTCCGCCGGTGTGATTGAACGCGTGCGTTGGGTTAAAGCCAATTATCCGCATGTTCAAGTGATTGGCGGCAACATTGCCACCGGTGATGCTGCACTGGCTTTACTGGATGCCGGCGCAGATGCGGTTAAAGTGGGGATCGGTCCGGGTTCAATCTGTACCACACGTATTGTGGCCGGTATTGGTATGCCGCAAATGTCTGCCATTGACAGCGTTGCCAATGCCTTAAAAGAACAAATTCCTTTAATTGCCGATGGTGGTATTCGCTTCTCGGGTGACATGGCCAAAGCCATTGGCGCCGGTGCCAGCACTATTATGGTCGGTTCACTGATGGCCGGTACTGAAGAAGCACCGGGTGAAGTGGAATTCTTCCAAGGTCGTTATTACAAAGCCTATCGTGGTATGGGTTCATTGGGTGCAATGGCCGGTGCAACCGGTTCTGCCGATCGTTACTTTCAAGACTCTAAGGCCAGTGCTGAAAAGCTGGTTCCTGAAGGGATTGAAGGCCGCGTGCCGTATAAAGGCCCGATGGGCAATATCGTGCATCAAATGATGGGCGGTTTGCGTTCATCAATGGGTTATACCGGTTCAGCAACCATTGAAGACTTACGTCAAAATGCCAAGTTTGTAAAAATTACCGCTGCGGGGATGCAAGAATCCCATGTGCATGATGTGACCATTACCAAAGAAGCACCGAACTACCGTGTTGGTTGATTTTTGGTAATTAATCGCCTGAAAAGCCGTCATTCCTATGACGGCTTTTTTGATTTTGGTGTACAGTATTTGCAGTAAAATAGCATAGTGAATATCACTATACATGTATAAAAAGTGAGCAGGAAATGAGTTATTTTGGTACAGATGGTATCCGTGGCAAGTTTGGTGAGCTTCCGATTACACCTGAGTTTGCGCTTAAACTCGGTTTCGCTGCCGGAAAAGTTTTAAAACAGCAGACTAAAAAGAATAAACCGATTGTTGTTTTAGGCAAAGATACTCGATTATCCGGCTATATTTTAGAAGCAGCATTACAAGCGGGCTTAAATGCTGCTGGCGTTTATGTACATTTATTGGGCCCCTTGCCGACACCGGCGATTGCGCATTTAACTCGGGCTTTGCATGCCAGTTTAGGCATTGTGATTTCAGCGTCACATAACCCTTATTATGATAATGGGATTAAGTTTTTCTCTGGTGAAGGCAAAAAATTAGCCAATGAGATGCAAGATGCGATTAATCAAGAACTTGACAAAGAACTCAAGATTGACGATACCGCAAACTTGGGCAAAAGCGTGCGCGTGAATGATGCCAATGGCCGCTACATTGAATTTTGTAAATCAACTTTTCCGTATCATTTTGATCTGAGTAATTTAAAAATTGTGGTCGATTGTGCCAATGGTGCAGCTTATAGCGTCGGCCCATCGGTATTTAAAGAATTAGGTGCCAAAGTGGTCACGCTGCATAATGAGCCAGACGGTGTCAATATCAATCAAGACTGTGGTTCAACCCATCCAGAGAGCTTACAAAAAGCCGTGATTGACCAGCAAGCGGATTTAGGCATTGCCTTCGATGGAGATGCCGATCGGGTGGTATTGGTGGATAAAAATGGCCAACTAATTGATGGTGATCATATTTTATATATTTTAGCCACCCAAGCCAGTCAAAAACCGGCCGGCATTGTTGGTACGGTAATGAGTAATATGGCATTAGAGTTGGCGTTAGCCAAAGCCAATGTGCCGTTCATTCGCGCCAATGTTGGTGACCGTTATGTGTTGCAGGCCTTAGATGAACAAGGTTGGGTGTTGGGTGGCGAGCCATCGGGACATATCCTAACTTTAGATAAAAGCACCACTGGTGATGCCATTATTGCCGCCTTACAAGTCTTAACTGTGATGGTGGAGCAGAAAAAAGCCTTGCATGAATTGGTGGCAGATTTTGATTTGTTGCCGAATGTGCTGGTGAATGTACGTTTAGAGCAAATGTTTGATCCCTATGCGGTACCGGCCTTGGTGAGTGAGTTTGCCAAAGTTGAAGCGCAGCTTGAAGGGCGTGGCCGTTTACTGATTCGTAAATCAGGCACTGAGCCGGTGATTCGTGTGATGGTTGAAGGTGACAACCTGCAAGAAGTCACCGATTTGGCCAATCATTTGGCTGATACTGTACGTGCCAATGCGGCTTAGGAAAATAACATGAGTAATGTGATTAAAGATTTAAGTGAGTTACGCTTAAGCTATCAAAAGGGTGAATTAATGGAGACCCATGTGCATTCACATCCGCATGAGCAGTTTCTAGATTGGTTTAATCAGGCTTTGGACAGCAAACTACATGAGCCGTATGCCATGTCTTTGGCCACTGCCAATGCTGAAGGCCGTCCGCATGTGCGTACGGTGTTACTGCGCGGTGCCACAGCAGCCGGTTATGACTTTTATACCAACTACGACAGTCAAAAAGGCTTGGATTTAAACCATAATCCGTATGCTGAATTATTGTTTTATTGGCCGGAATTAGAGCGACAAATTCGCGTCAGTGGCCGTGTAGTGAAAATTTCTTTGGCTGAGTCGACCGACTATTACCATAAACGTCCACGTGACAGTCAAATTGCTGCGCATATCAGTACGCCACAAAGCGGTGTGATCGCCAATCGTGAAGAATTACAAACCCGTTTTCAAGTCTTGCAAGACAGCGTGGTAGAAAAAATAGCCTTAGATAAACCGGAATTTTGGGGCGGTTATCGTTTACAGCCCGATTATTACGAGTTTTGGCAAGGCCGTCCCAATCGCTTACATGACCGCTTAAGCTATAAAAATATCGATGGTGTTTGGACATTACAGCGATTGATGCCGTAAATGCCAAAAATACAGATTCAACAGCGTCCTTTTCTGACTCATCCTGAACATATTCAGGGTGTATCGCCCTTTTTGGCGCAAATTTTAGCGCGCCGTGGGGTGGAGGATGCTCAACAACTGCAATTGAAATTAAAGCATTTGCTGGCTGCCAACTTAAAAGGTTTAAACCACGCCGTTCAGCTGATGGATCAGGCCATTGATGCGCAGAAAAAAATTGTCATTGTCGGCGATTATGATGCCGATGGCGCCACCAGCACCGCTTTAATGGTGCTGGTGCTCCGCGATATGGGCGCGGATGTTGAATATCTGGTGCCAGATCGTTTTAAATATGGCTATGGTTTAACCCCAAAAATTGCCGATTTAGCATTTAGCCGCTATCAGCCTGATCTATTGATCACGGTTGATAACGGAATTTCTAGTCATGCGGGAGTGGAGCAGGCTCAAGCACATGGCATGCAGGTGATTATTACCGATCATCACCTGACCACCAAGGCCACGCCTGATGCTGAAGCGGTGGTCAATCCCAATCAACTGGGCTGTGAGTTTCCCAGTAAAGCATTGGCTGGGGTCGGTGTGGCCTTTTATTTACTGGCCAATCTGTCTAGCCATCGCAGTAAATTGAGCAAATCCAGCAGCAAAATTAGCGATTATTTGGATTTGGTGGCATTGGGAACCTATGCCGATGTCGCCAGTTTGGACTATAACAACCGTATCTTGGTGGATGCAGGGCTAAAGCGCATTCAACGCAAGCAATGCCGCGCAGGGATAAGTGCTTTATTGGATATTGCAGGGCGTGATCCGGCGCAGCTTAAAGCGCAAGATTTAGGTTTTGTACTTGGGCCACGTATTAATGCCGCTGGCCGTATGGAAACCATGGATATTGGGATTGAGTGTTTACTGGCAGATGATTTGCAGACCGCGTATCCATTGGCACAGCAATTAAACCAACTGAATATTGAGCGGCGTCATGTTGAAGCCGATATGAAACAACAGGCATTGTCCGCGCTTGCCAGTTTATCTTTAGATTCAGCACAGCTACCGGCCGCTTTAATCCTGTTTGAGCCACATTGGCATCAAGGGGTGATTGGTATTGTGGCTGGACGTTTAAAAGAACAGTTTCATCGCCCAAGTATTGTTTTTGCAGCCGATGAAGATGGCATTCATCTGAAGGGTTCGGCACGTTCAATTGATGGCGTGCATATTCGCGATGCCATCGAGCTCATTGCAGAACAACACCCACAGCTGATTAGCCACTTTGGGGGGCATGCTGCTGCGGCAGGATTAACGCTGAAAAAAATACATTTTGAGCCATTTAAACAAGCCTTTGAGCAATTGATTGCCACGATGGATGAATCACTGTTTCATGCCACCTTATGGACAGATGGTGAATTACCCAGTCATGCCTTTCAGATTCAGACCGTTGATCTACTGCAAAATTTAACGCCGTGGGGACAGAATTTTCCTGCACCTGTGTTTGAAGGAAAATTTAAAGTACTGGATTATCGTTGGTTAAAAGACAGTCATTTGAAATTAAAATTAGTACTTGAAAATGCACAAGTGGTCGATGCGATTGCCTTTAATGCCCGAGATAAATTTGAATTTAATCCCATGCAAGATACGGTAAATTTGGTTTATGAACTGGATAAAAACGAATTTAATGGCAATGTGAGTTTGCAGCTACGTATTTTACATTTAGAGCAATAAAAAACCGCTCAAGCGAGCGGTTTTTTATTTTGATCTAAATCTGATGAGAGATTAGAAGCGGTATGCGGCACGAAGACCAAAGATATTGGCTTCATCTGCAAATGCTACAGAACCTTCTAAGCTCACTTGTTGAGTGAGGAATTTTTTCGCACGGATTGTGAAGATATCATCATCAATACCATCAGCATCGCTACCGGTAAAGCCAAGACCTACGCTTAAAGTCTTGTCTAGATAAAGGTCTGCACCCACAGCATAAGCATTGTCATCGCCAAACGTAGCGCCAGCTTCAAAGTTCATGTCATATGCACCCACTTGAGTAACATATTTTGCGCGTAAAGATGGATTTACATCATCATTTTCGTCATTGTCATAACCGGCCAAACCAAGAGCAACTAAAAGACCTGGCATTGGTAAATAGCCTACTTCAGCTGAATAAGTAGTCGTATCAAAATCACCGAAATCTGTATCTACTGCAGTCTGACCTACTTTACCACTCAAGTAGAAATCAGAGTTTGGAATATAGTATTCAATACCTACACCAAAAGTAGTTTGTTCTGCAAAGTCATAATCATAATAACTTAAGCTTGCATTGATGTTGCTGGCGCGATCTAAAAATGCAGCTTCATTAAGCGGTGAGTTTTTAACTTGTACGGCATTGAAATAATAAGTACCGTCAACTGCAACACCGGTAGAAGAATCAGCATCATCTGGATCAACGTAAGCGACTGTAGCACCGATTTCAGCTTGATAAGCATGAGCAGTACCGAATAGGGCAAGAAGAGCCGCAGACAAAGCAATTTTTTTAAACATTGTTTAAGATCTCAATTTTATTGTAAATATGTGACATTATATTTCTGTCGCCACGAATTGTACGCAAAATCGCCAGTCAGTCAATGTTTATTTATGAATAAATCACTTATTTTAAAGCAAAAAAAATAGCTTATTCGTAAATAAGCTATTTTCTGAAAATTGAATTTTATGTGGTATTAGAAGCGATATTTCGCTGCTAGACCAAAAGAATTGTAGTCATTGTTACCGATTTCACCAAAACCAACACGGCCTTCAAGGCTAACTTGTTGATTAAAGAATTTACGTGCATTAATACCAAATTCATTTTGATCGGCAAGATCGTTGTTGTAGTAATCCACACCCACGCTTAAGGTTTTATCAATGAAGTAATCTGCAGCAACATTGAACTCATCTAGATCACCAAATGATGCGCCAGCTTCTAAGTTAATGTCATTACCGTTGCTTAATTGAGTTACATATTTAGCACGAAGCGTTGGATCGACACCATCATCATTGTCGTTGTCATAACCTTTAAGACCCAAGGCAATCAATAGACCTGGTGCAGGCAGATAACCGACTTCAGCTGCATAATAAGTGGTATCAAGGTCAAATTTTTGACCAGCTATACGATACTCAGTGTTGTTACGGCTTACGTCACCACCTAAATAAAAATCTGAATTTGGTACATAATATTCTGCGCCAATACCATAAGTATTGTCATCTGTATCACCGCGGTCAGCAAAGGTTGCATGCGCGTTTACATTGCTGGCACGGTCAAGGAACGCGGCTTCAGCAAGTGGGGCATTACGAGTTTGAACGGGGTTGAAGTAGTATGTACCATCAATACCAAAAGCATTACCTGAACTACCATTGTCTGGGTCGATATAAGCAGCTGATGCACCTACTTCGGATTGGTATGCATGTGCTGTACCTGTAACTGCTAGAGCAGAAAGAAGTGCTGAAGCAATGGCTAATTTTTTCATGAATACTACCCCTTAAATTTGTGGTCGAAAATAATACATTTTTTGTTACAACTTTAAGTTTAGAGTAAAATGAAACGAGGTCAATCATTGCAAGGTTACAGAAGTGTTGCTAACGTAATGTTGTGTAAGTATTTTGAGTTAAATAATTGATCAATAACAATTAAATCAAATGTTTTGTTTTATTAAAATTGTGTGTATTTGATGAATTTAACGCGGTTTTTAATAAATAATTAAGAATTCTGTAACAGAACAATTTTTTTAAAATAATCAAATTCATCGTTAAAGTAAGGGCGATGGTTTGTTTTCTGACTAAGTTTCTTCATCGCAACAATGTTGTATAGAGGTCATTAGCTTTTAGGCAATGTGAGGGATTTTTGAAGCAAAGTTGAGTGGTGTTTTTAACTATCCTGCTGCGATCAATGCTAAAAAGTATACCTTTAAACACTTAATTTAATCGATTCAAAGTGAATTAAAACCATATTGATACTACTACTCTTCCAATGAAATGGCGACAAAATAGCATCTATGCTCTGTGGTATAATTGCGGGCTATTTAAGCCCAAATTCTGATTGAGAGTAATTCGCGTGGAAATTAATCCTTATCTAATCCAATTAAAAGACTTAAACGACCGTGGTCAAACATTACGGGGGTATCTTTGACTACGATCTGAAAAAAGAGCGTTTAGAGGAAGTTCTGCGTGAACTTGAAGACCCGAACATTTGGAATGATCAAGCCCGTGCACAAGCCATGGCCAAAGAAAAAGGCGAGCTTGAAAATGTACTGAATGTGTTAGAAGGTTTATCTACGCAACTTGAAGATGCTCAAGCGATGTTGGATTTGGCCGTTGAAGTCGATGATGAAAGTTTACTTGAAGATGTGCAAGCGGAATTAAATACGGCTGAAGATGAGTTGGCCAAACTTGAATTCCGCCGTATGTTTAGTCATCCCATGGATCCGAATCCATGTTATGTGGAAATTCAGGCCGGTTCAGGCGGAACAGAAGCACAAGATTGGGCATCCATGCTGCTGCGTATGTATCTGCGTTGGATTGAACGTCATGGTTTTAAAGCCGAAGTGATGGAAGAATCCGGCGGTGATGTGGCCGGTATTAAGTCCGCCACGATTCGTGTTGAAGGCGACTATGCCTATGGTTGGTTGCGTACTGAGTCTGGAGTACACCGTTTGGTGCGTAAGTCGCCATTTGACTCAGGTAATCGTCGTCATACTTCGTTCTCTGCAGTATTTGTCTCACCTGAAGTGGACGATAATATTGAAATTGATATCAATCCTGCAGATGTGCGTACTGATACTTATCGTGCCTCGGGCGCGGGTGGTCAGCACATTAACAAAACCGATTCTGCGGTACGCTTAACCCATGCGCCGACGGGTATTGTGGTGGCTTGCCAAACGCAACGTTCACAACATGCCAACCGTGATCATGCGTGGAAGCAGTTACGTGCCAAATTATATGAGCGCGAAATGCAGATTCGTAATGATGCTGCACAGGCTTTAGAAGACACCAAGTCCGATATTGGTTGGGGCAGCCAAATTCGCTCTTATGTACTTGATGATTCACGTATTAAAGATTTACGTACCAGTGTCGAAAGCTCCAATACCGGTGCGGTACTGGATGGTGATTTAGATAAATTTATTGAAGCCAGTTTAAAACAAGGTCTTTAAGTTTATTTTAAAAAACAGAGGCTGGTCCTCTGTTTTTTTTGACTTTAAAATAACCCCGGTGCGCTGATCTAAGTCCTTGCATAGAGCATGCTAGAATAGAAAATACTGCGACACAATGATGGCAATTTACAAAAGAAAGCATTGCATCGAATAAAAACGATATAAATATCGTAAAAAATAGATATAATGATTTTGGTAAGGTGCTGATCATGACATGAGTGAAATGAGATGGACACAGAAGCAATTTATAAAGCCTTGGCAAACCCGATTAGACGTCAGATTCTGCAATGTTTAAAAGAACCTGAGCGTTATATTGCCGATGAAGAATGCGGCACTGATTTTAGTCGTGGGGTCTGTGCAGGGCAGATGGAAAAAATTGCGCCTATCTCTCAATCGACCATGTCAAATCATTTATCCGTGCTGCAACAGGCCGGTTTAATTGAAGTGACGAAATACGGACAATGGTCGTATTTTTCACGCAATGAAGCACTGATCCAAAAATTTCTACAACATTTGCAGCATGCGCTTTAGACCTTAATCCGTCCAAGTATGCTGTAAGAGGATTGCTTGATGACAGATTTTTCAACCCCAATTCAATTTGGTGAACTTAAACTTAAAAACCGTGTGGTGATGGCGCCATTAACGCGCAGTCGTGCCAGCGTTGATCGGGTACCTACGGCAATGATGGCCGAATACTATGCGCAGCGGGCCAGTGCCGGATTGATTATCTCCGAAGCGACCGTTATTTCAGAAGCCGCCAATGGTTATGAAAAAACCCCCGGTTTATTCAGTGATGCTCAGGTTGAAGGCTGGAAAAATGTTACTCATGCCGTGCATGCCAAAGACGGTTTGATTGTGGCGCAGTTGTGGCATGTGGGCCGTGTTTCACATCCAGATTTATTGCAAGGCGCTACGCCAGTTTCTGCCAGTGAAGTGAAACAAGCCGGTTATGTCAGCTTATTGCGTCCAAAACGTGAATATGTGGTGCCCCGTCCGCTGGCTATTTCAGAGATTAAAGCCATTGTTGAAGAATATAAACAAGCAGCGATTCGCGCCAAAGCCGCCGGTTTTGATGGTGTAGAACTGCATGCCGCCAATGGTTATCTGATTGATCAATTTTTACAGACTTCAACCAATACACGCACTGATTGTTATGGCGGTTCAGTTGAAAATCGTGTGCGTTTTTTACTGGAAGTGGTTGATGTGCTGATTGAGGTCTGGGGTGCAGGGCGCGTGGGTGTACATTTAGCGCCACGCGGCGATGAGCACGATATGGGCGATGACGCTCCACGTGAAACCTTCGGTTACGCCATGCAAGAATTGGGTAAACGTCAGATTGCTTTCTTCTTTACCCGTGAGTATTTGGCCGATGACAGTATTAGCTTAGAGATGAAAGCACGAGCGCAGGGTGTGCCGTATATCGCCAATATGCGTTTAAGTCGTGAAGATGCTCTGGATTTATTGCGTTCAGGTCAAGCTGAGGCTGTATCGTTTGGGAAGGCCTATATTGCCAATCCCGATTTGTATGAGCGTTTGGTGCAGGATGAAGAACTGAATGAATTAAACTTAGAACATATGATTGGTACGGATGTGGCTGCAGGATATACCGATTATCCTTTTTTAAATAAGCAGTTGCTTGAGAGCTAAATCTTTGCCTGAAATAGAATAAATTTAACCACAGAGCAGAAGGCATTAACTTATGCAGGCTGCTCTGTTATATTTTGCCGATTAAAAATCATCTGAGGCAACGTGTTTGGCTACTCCTTTTTGGTATAACGCAGCATTATCCCTCATTAAGCCTTTGTATCAATGGAAGATTAGGAAACGTGCGCTAAATGCCGAGCAATGTCAGCAAGAATGTCTAGAACGCTTTGGTCCTTTTCAAGCACCAAAAAATCGGCATGCGATCTGGTTTCATGTGGTGTCTGTCGGTGAGACCAATGCCGCACAGCCATTAATTGAACATTATCTTCGCTTGGGTCATGCGGTGTTGGTGACCAATACCACCAAAACGGGACAGGCACGTGCCAAAGCATTATTCTCAACTGCAGCGTATGCCTCGTTATTCCAAGCGGTGTATTTACCGGCCGATCAGAAAAGTTTAGTACAGGCATTTTATCAAAAATATCAGCCGAAATTATTGCTGTTGATGGAAACAGAAATTTGGCCGAATTTAATTGATCAAGCCAAACACTTTAACGTGCCGTGTTTATTGATTAATGCGCGTCTTTCAGAAAAATCAGCCCAAGGCTATGCCAAAGTAGCTGCCTTAACCCACGGTATGCTCAGCGGTATCGATCGCTTATTGGCGCAAGATCAGGCCACTTTACAGCGTTACCTTGAATTGGGAATGGCGCCGGATAAAGCGCAGATATTGGGCAGTATTAAATTTGATATTCAAGCCCCTGAAAGCTTTATTCAACAGGCTGAAGTGCTTAAACAACAGTGGAATTTGTCTAAGCGTCAAGTGATTACGCTGGCCAGTACCCACGCACCAGAAGAACAAAAATTACTCAGTGCATTAAAACCTTATTTGGTTGATCATCCAGAGCTTTTAATCATTATCGTACCGCGTCATCCAGAACGTTTTGATGCAGTGTTTCAGCTTGCACAAGATTTACCGCTGACAACCCAGCGCCGCAGTCTAGGACAAAGGATCGAGGCCGAAAGCCAAGTGTATTTGGCCGATAGTATGGGCGAGATGTGGCTGTGGTATGCTTTAAGTTGTGTATGCTTTGTGGGTGGTTCACTGAATGAGCCGGGCGGTGGACATAATATTTTAGAGCCGATGGCACTGAATATTCCGACAGTGATTGGGCCGAACTATTTTAATTTTCAAACCATTGTTGATGAATTGATCAAGGCGGATGCTATTTTGCTTGGGCAAGAGGTGAATCAAGTGGCTGCGCAGTTAATCCAGTGTGTGCAGCAACCTGAACAAGCCCAGCGCTTAAGTGAGCATGCCGCAGCGATTATGCAAAAAAATAGTGGCTCATTGCAAAAACATATTCAAGTGATTGATGAATATCTAGCTAAAAAGCCTGCCTTTTAAGCGCAGCGAACTGACCAAAGTTGTTCTGCGCTATCGCTTTTTGGGTCGGCGCGCTTCTGCTTATTTTTTGATTCATACCATTAAGTGCTCATCATGAATATCGTTCTTTTAGACCCGCGTCAAACTCAAGCTGCGCTTTGGTCGATTACTTCCAAACGTCAGCTGGAACATCTACAGCAACATGTAAAAATTCAGGTCGGCGACACGCTTAAAGTGGGAATTCGTGGCGGCAAGCGTTATTGCTGTGAAGTGATCAGCGTGGCGGAACAGGCCATTCAGGTAAAAGCGCTGTATGAAGAAAATGTCCCCAAAAAATTACCGGTGACTTTAATTGTGGCGATGCCACGTCCGAAAGTGCTACGCCGTTTAATCATGGATAGCGTGACTTTGGGGGTGGAAAAAATTATTTTATTGCACAGTTATCGGGTTGATAAAAGCTATTGGCAAAGTCCCTTTTTGCAACAATTAGAGCAATATATCACGCTCGGATTGGAGCAAGCCGGTGACACGATTGCCCCTGAAATTGAAATTTATAAACGCTTTAAACCGTTTGTTGAAGATGTCTTGCCGCATTTAATGAGCGCAGAGTGTCCAGCCTATGTGGCACATCCTTATGCTGAAACCACAATGCCATTTGCGCTTAAGCATCCGTGTAGCATTGTGATTGGCCCTGAAGGTGGATTTATTCCCTACGAGATTGAGTTGTTGGTCAACAACGGCTGCCAAGCAGTAAGTTTAGGTAACCGTATTCTACGCACCGAAACCGTGATTGCGTATGTATTAGGACGACTGTTCTGTACGCTTTGATGGAGGCGAGGAAAGGGCTGCATCTGCGCCATAGCCTTTAACTTGCTGTACTGGATAAGCAATGGAAATACCATTTTCAGCAAAGCTCTGAATCACTTGCTCTTGCACGGTGCTCATCGAGCTAGACGTGCCGGCTTCGCTGGTATTGACCCACCACTGTACTTTGAGTTTGACTGAAAAATCGGTCAGTGCGCTGACATTTACGCTAAAACTCGGTTGGCTTAAAATTGTCGGATCATTGTTTAGAATCATAAAAATAATCTTTTTGGCTTTTTGAATATCATCTTCATAGCCAATGCCGACCATAAATTCACAGCGTCGGTTGGGGTAGGCCGTATTTACGGTAACCGCACTGGCATACACCGTTGCATTGGGAATCACAATACGTCGTCCATCTGGTGAGCGTAAATAGGTGGCGCGAATCTGAATGTCTTCAACCGTACCTTCCATACCCGACACCACAATGGCATCGCCAATTTTAAATGGTTCACCAAGTAAAATCAGAATACCGGAGAGTAAGTTTTGGAAAATATCTTTAAAAGCAAAACCAATTGCCACCGAGCCGATGCCTAAAGTACTCATCATTTGACCCGGCGTAAATCCGGGAATGGTAATCACCATGGCAATCAAGAAACCAATAAAAATAATTGCTGAACTACCAACACGGTTCAGCACCAAGACCAAGTTTTGTTTGGTATATGAGCGATCATTTAAGGTTTTACGAATAAAAAATTTAAAGAGTTTGGCCAACAAGACAAAAATGGTGAACACAATCAGCGCGATTAACAAATACGGCATTCGTTCCCAAAATGCAGCAATAAAGCTATCGATTGTGGCATAGGCATCGTTATATTTAGCGGTATGTTGGATGACACTTTGCGTAGTTTTTTCACTGGCGTCATGTAAAAGCTGTGAAGTGCCTTGCGTCACTTCAGTTAAGGCATTATTGGGCTCTGCCACGGGACTTCCAAATCTAAATTATTGCCGACCATTTTGCCTGAACTTGCAAAAAAATTAACCTATGATTTGTGAGATTACGCTGCTTTTATTTCTATTGACGCCCGCCTTTAAAAGTAAGCCGTGCCTTTTTCAATCACCTGTTGTGGGGTATTGATCTCACCACTTTGAAATTGATAGGACATCAAACTGCCAGACACAATAAAACTGAGCAGCGTGAGAATAATCATCAGCCATGCCAATATTTTCTCCCAAATGGCGGTCATCCGCACCGGTCCATAACGATTGCTGCCCGTGCTACCTGAACCGAATAATAAATATAAGCTCAGCAGTACATTCAAAATGGGCAGTAGAAAAAACAGACTAAACCAACCACTGCGGTTCATGTCGTGCAAGCGGCGAATAGTGATCACCCATAAGAAATACAGATACAACAGAAAAATGACACTGAAGCCCAGTCCAGTCATGCTGCTTAAGGTATTTAATGACAGATGAGTCATTGACCACTGCTGCAGGTTCAGCAGGCCCAACGCCAAACTCAATGCGATGCTGGCAAATAGGGTCATTAAATGAATAAAACCATACCAAGCGATGGCGCTTAAACGGCCAAAACGACCGCTTACAGATAAAGGCTGGTCATGACGGGGCAGCGGCGGTGGCGAAAAAAAGGGCGAGGAATCGTGCGGCATCATACGCTTTTTTGTCCCGAATCAGGTGAAGGTCAAAAGACTGGATTTTATTTCATTATTTCAGCAGCCTCGGCTTAAATTATAAGAGCAAATAAACAGATTAGATACGAATCAGTGCCACTTTGTTGTTGTATATCATCAGTGCTCTGTGCTTTAACTGATATACAAAACTACGACCAAAGCAGGATTGAGCTGGTTGAAAAATAATCGCCATACTGCGGATATGCAATGAATAAGATCAATAACCTGCAAGAGCTCTCGTGATGAGATGAATAAGATCAAGGACGTGCCGTATGAAAGAGATCTATCCTGTACCCGAAGAATTTCAAAAAACCGCTCGCACCAATGAGTCCGAGTATTTCCAGCGTTATCAGCAATCTATCAATCAGCCTGATGAGTTTTGGGCTGAGCAAGCCCATAAGCTTGAATGGATAAAGCCGTTCAGCCAAGTTAAAAATAGCAGTTTTGATCCGAATCATTTTAAAATTGAATGGTTTGCCGATGGTCAACTTAATCTCAGTGCCAATTGTTTAGATCGTTATTTAAAAGAACATCCGCATAAGCCTGCGATTATTTGGGAAGGCGATCATCCTTCGCGACATAAAATTATCTCTTTTAAAGAACTGCACGCTGAAGTGTGTCGTTTTGCCAATGTGTTAAAAAAATATGGCGTAAACAAAGGTGATCGTGTGGTGCTGTATATGCCGATGGTCTCTGAAGCGGCGATTGCCATGTTGGCCTGTACCCGCGTGGGTGCGGTGCATTGTGTGGTGTTTGGCGGCTTCTCGCCAGAATCGTTGGCCAGTCGCATTGAAGACAGCCAAGCCAAAATTGTGATTACCGCCGATTCAGGCATGCGCGGCGGCAAACCGGTGCCGCTCAAAAAAAATGTAGATACCGCGCTACAGATTCATGGCACAGACTGCGTGCAACACGTGGTGGTGGTGCATCGTACCGGTAATCCCATCCATCTAGAGGACGGGCGTGACCTGTGGTATCACACTGAAATTATGGCGGTCAATGACATTTGCCCGCCTGAGCCGATGAATGCGGAAGATCCTTTATTTATTTTATATACCTCAGGGTCGACCGGTAAACCCAAAGGCGTGTTACACACCACAGGCGGCTATTTAACCTATGTAAATTGCACCTTTAGAGAAATATTTGATATCAAGCAAGATGACGTGTTTTGGTGTACCGCAGATTTGGGCTGGATTACCGGCCATTCGTATATGTTATATGGGCCGTTATCCAATGGCACCACCAGCGTGATGTTTGAAGGGGTACCGCAGTATCCGACATGGGCGCGCACCGGTCATATTGTCGATAAACATAACATCACGGTTTTATATACCGCGCCCACCGCCATTCGCGCCATGATGCGAGAAGGTGACAAGTTCGTGCGTGAAAGTGACCGCAGTAGCTTGCGTCTGATTGGTTCAGTCGGTGAGCCGATCAATCCTGAAGCATGGAATTGGTACTATAGTGTGGTCGGTGAAAGTCGTTGTCCCATTGTGGATACGTGGTGGCAAACCGAAACTGGTGGGATTATGATTTCACCTTTGCCCGGGGCTACCGCATTAAAACCCGGTTCAGCGACACGGCCATTTTTTGGGATTCAACCGGCCATTGTTGATGCTGAGGGCAAAGAGTTGGCCGGTGAAGCGGAAGGGAATTTGATTATTAAAGATTCTTGGCCGGGGCAAATGCGCACCATTTGGGGCGATCCTGAGCGTTTTATTGAAGCCTATTTCTCAACTTATCCGGGGGCTTATTTCACCGGTGATGGCGCACGGCGCGATAAAGATGGCTACTACTGGATTACCGGTCGGGTGGATGATGTACTGAATGTTTCCGGTCATCGCTTAGGCACGGCTGAAGTGGAAAGTGCTTTGGTGGCGCATCATGCCGTGGCAGAAGCTGCTGTGGTTGGCATGCCGCATGAGATTAAAGGACAAGGGATTTGCTCTTTTGTCACCTTACAAGCCGGCACTGAGGAATCGGAGGAGCTGCGTAAAGAACTGATTGATTGGGTGCGTAAAATCTTAGGCCCGATTGCCACACCGGATGCACTGCATTGGGCACCGGCCTTACCCAAAACGCGTTCCGGTAAAATTATGCGCCGTATTTTAAGAAAAATTGCTGCCAATGAATTGGATACGCTGGGCGATATTTCCACCTTGGCTGAGCCACAAGTGGTCGAGGCGTTAATCACCACTGTTCATGCGCGTTGATTGTTTTATCACCCTACCGCCGTACTTAAGCCGGCGGTAGGCGGCTTTAAGCGCGCAGTAATAGCGATGAATATAAACAATCATCTAGGCAGTATAAAAATATAATCAGTTGAAATTAAAAGTGATATTTTTGAGCAAGAGGCACGGGATTAAGGGCGACTCAACAGCCTTTTATAGGTTAACTACAGCTTATATAGGCTGCTAAATTGGAATAAAAGCACTATTTTTGCCAAAACAGTGCAATATCGCCTAAAAAATTAATTCATGGCATATCCTTAAGCCTGCGAGTGTGGTTAGAATAGCCATCACTGTGCACAGGATCTTTCATATCGCTTATGAATATTTTAATCGTTGATGATCATCCGTTATTTCGTCATGCTTTGATTCAAGCTGTGCGTTATAGCTTACCGCAAGCCCAAATTAGTGAAACCGCGGCAGTAAATGAGTTTTATGAACGCCTTGATAATGGTCCAGAGCCAGATTTGGTGTTGTTAGATCTTAATTTACCGGGAGCATCCGGCTTTTCAGCGTTGGTTCATGTCCGTGCACAATATCCGTTAATCCCGATTCTCGTGGTCTCGGCACACGAAGAAACCTCGATTATTCAGCGTGCTATTGCGCATGGTGCCATGGGGTATATTCCGAAATCGGCGCATCCAAGCTTAATTGGTGAAGCCATTCGTCACGTGCTAGAAGGCGAGATTTGGTTACCCCCTAATTTCCCACCGAATATGAATTTTGATCCGCGCGCAGCAGATGAAACTGCTTTGGCAGAACGAATTCAATCATTGACGCCGCAGCAGTTCCGCGTCTTGATGATGGTGGCAGAAGGCTTGCTCAATAAACAAATTGCCTATGAATTAGATGTTTCGGAAGCGACCATTAAGGCGCATGTCACCGCAATTTTCCGTAAATTGGGCGTACAAAATCGTACTCAAGCAGTCTTGGCCATCAGTGCATTAAATATTGAAGAAAGAAAAATCTAAACGGTTTTTATTCAAAAGATCCGCTTTATTCACCTGACGCAGTGAACCGTACAGCTTGAGTGATAAGATTGAAAAAGGCACCCGTTGAAGGTGCCTTTTTTGAATGCTTAAAATTCTGACTTAAGCGACGCAGCTTCTTTTCGGGGTGAGATCGGTACAAAACAACGGATTGAGTGCGCTGTGTAAATCATCAATTTGTTCTTGAGAGACATAATCTTTTTCTTTTAAATAGGCCGCCACGCTGTCATCGTGCAAACTTAAAAATGCCGCATCATAGACGCCCAATTCCACAAATAAAGCGGCGGTTTCTAAGCTGTTAAAACGTTCTAAATAGACTTCATCGTCATACATTAAGAACACATGCTCTTGTGGACTGTGCGGATTGATGTGTAGATGCTGAGCCAATTCAATGGGCGAGGTTTTAATGAACAGAAGGTCGGACAGTTCATCAAATTGGCTGATGTCTAATTGGTTTTCATGGGTTTTAACTTTGCCAAGCCACGCTTTAAAGACCAAGACCGCACCGCCTCTTAACAGCATGCTCCAAATTTGATAACGTACCGCCTCACTAAAACCTGCGGCCTCGCTTGCCAACACTTGAATCAGTTTTTCTTCTTGTTCGGCCAAACGCTCAAATAAACCCAAACCTTGCGGTTTATAGGCAGTCGGACTAAAAACATCAAAATTTAACGCATCAAAAACCTGTAAAGCCAGTGGCACGGCAGTGTGATAGAGCGTATTTAAGGCTTGGATGTGCAGTGGCGTTAAGGCGCTCGATTGAAACAGTTCGTTCCATTGGATATCGGGTAACAGCGCATTACTGCCATATTGGCGATAAAGCTGCTGTGTCTGATCATGATTGCTTGGAATAATTTGAGAAATATTCATGTTGAACTCCAATACTATTTCTGTCGATCAATGCTTTATCCAACAAATAAATGATAGATGCTGAGTAAAACTGATCTGTTCTGGCTCTAGTGTATGGTTAAGCCGAGGGTGCAACAAAATAGGACTAAAGTTGTAGAGTGCGATATTCGTCTTAAAAAGTGCTGTAAAAAGATCAGCTTGAAAAATTGTAAGTAAGTATACCGCTGTGTATCGAGGCATTTGGTAGGCTTTGCCATAGAAAAATTCAAGGTGAAATTTTTGGTCAATGGATCGCCAGTTAAAACGCAGGTTTTTGAGTTATTTTGCCTAAAGGCCAAAATCTATCGCCAGCACCTGTAACGGTTGGTGTGTTTATGTATAACAGCGTGCATTTTAAGGGCTTAAAATGCACGCTTGCACTACCGGTTTAATCGCTAGTACTGGAGATTTTTAAGCCCGATAACCATGCGCGTAAAGAGGCTGGCTTTAAGGGTTTTCTTAACAACACAATATTCAGCTCTTTTAATTGCTGCGGCAGCTCTTGATCAGAATCTGCAGTAATCAGCGCCACAGGCACTTGTGCTTGACGGTTTTGCAAAATAAAGTCCAAACCCATTTTTTGGTTGTTTAAGTGCTGATCGACCAACCAGACCTGAATATTTTCCTGCTGAATTAAAGCCAAGGCTTGTTCGGGTTCGGTGGCTTTAAACACTTGATAGCCCCATTTGCTGAGTAAGGTCGACATGCCCTCTAAAATGGTTTCATCATTATCTAAACATAAAATTTTATAGGCCTTACTTTTTAATGGAATGGCTTGTGCCGGCATGCTCACCACTTTGGGCGGCTCTACAATGGGCACTTCAATCATAAAGCATGAGCCTTTGCCGTATTCAGAATAAACCTGTACCGGATAATTCAGCAAACTGGTCATACGCTGCACAATGGCCAAACCCAGTCCTAGGCCTTGTTCGCCCCAAGGCGAGGTGTGGCCACAGCGCTCAAATTCCTGAAACAGTTTAATGCGCTGTTGTTCTGCAATACCCGGGCCGGTATCCCACACCCCAATCCGAATATGCTGCGGCTTGCTGGCCGAACGAAGTACACCAACAATTACTTTGCCTTTAGCGGTGTAGCGCAGGGCATTGCTGACAAAATTTTGAATAATACGCCGAATCCACTGCGGATCGGTATCAATCCAAAACTGTGCATCATGTACGCTCAAGCGAATGCCACGCTGGGCGGCAATGGATTTAAATTGCAGTTCAAGATCGCTGAGTAAATCATGCAGTGGATAAGACTGCCGTTTCGGCTGAATGGTGCCGCCTTCTAAACGGGCAATATCCAGCAGCGCCGACAACATACTCTCTGCACCATACAGCGCACGATCAAGTTGCTGTAAGGTTTTACGGTCTTCATCGGACTGCACGCTTTGTTCTAAAGCGGTACTAAATAAACGCGCAGCATGCATCGGTTGTAACAGGTCATGACTGGCAGCGGCAATAAAACGACTTTTCGACATATTGGCGCGATCTGCCAATTCACGCGCCAATTGTTGCTCGCTCAGTGCATTGGC
Organism: Acinetobacter harbinensis; assembly: GCF_000816495.1. GTDB lineage: Bacteria > Pseudomonadota > Gammaproteobacteria > Pseudomonadales > Moraxellaceae > Acinetobacter > Acinetobacter harbinensis. Next base: position 275,787 of record NZ_JXBK01000001.1, on the reverse strand, counting down.
CAGCTGACGGGTACGATCTTGCACGCGACCTTCAAGCAGCGCTTCATTTTCACGAAATGCAGTGATGTCGGCAAAGGTGGTGACAAAGCCACCGCCTTCAATCGGATTGCCGCGCATTTGAATGACGCGGCCATCTTTACGAATCCGTTCAAATTCATGCGCATTGCCCAGTGCCATCCAGTGAATACGTTTGCGCACATGCTCCTCGACCGAGCCTGGACCACATTCACCGCGTTCTGCGTTATAGCGAATTAAGTCGGCAATCGGACAACCGACGTAAACCAAATCTTTCGGGTAATCAAACAGTTTTAAATATTGATTGTTCCATGCCACCAAACACATATTTTCATCGACCACACTCACGCCTTGGGTCATGTGATCAATCATGGTCATGATCAAGTTTTGATTAAAGCGTTGCCACTGCGAGGCTTGGTCTAAAATATTGGCCACTTGACCCAGCGCCAACCCATTATTGACCATCGCCGTGGTCAGTAAAGTCCGCGCCGAAGCGGAACCAATGGTGCCGGCCAAGTATTGCTCGGTAAAGCGCCACCACATGCCATTGGCACTGCTATTTTCATTTAAGATGACATTATTTTGCGTACAAAATTGCCGAAAAGCGTGTGTGGTTGGCCCTTCGCCGGTGATGCGTTTGGCTAAGGTAATTAAATCGCCCACTTTTAAACGCGCCACGTCATGATTGAGATAACTGATATCGCTTGAAGTGGTATGCGTGGGCAGCGGCTTGGTCTCGTAATAAAAAAAGCTTTCTGCCTGAATTTGTTCGGCAATACTGGGACGAAAAATTCGTGACACCCAAATATACAAGACAATATTCAAGCCCAACGACCACACCACGCCATGCGTCAATGCGGCAAAAGACTCAAAGCCCAGTAAGGCCTCTGGTCGTAACCAGTGAATCCTCAATGGACCCAGTGTTAAAAATTGCTGCGCAAAATGGCTGTATTCAAGCGGTAGACTACGCAGTACCGTGGGTAATAATAAAGTGTAGGCCCACAGAAAAAAGCCACTCAGTAAGCCGGCATAGACGCCTTGTTTACTGCCACCACGCCAATATAATCCGCCAATCAGAGCAGGGGAGAACTGGGCCACTGCACTAAAGGCCAATAAGCCAAACACCGAGAGTTGGTCGATATCGTTAAAGAAATGAAAGAATAAAAAGCCCAGTAACATGACCGCTAAAATACACACACGGCGGGTAAATTTCAGCACCATCGGTAAGCGTCGGTCATGACGTGACAAAATGCCGCTGCGCCACAGTGCGGGCATAATCAAATCGTTACTCAACATAATTGACAACGCAACCGATGAGACCAACAGCATACCGGTGGAAGCAGAAAAACCACCGAGAAAAGCCAACAACGTAAGCCAATCTTGGTTGTAACTCAGCGGTAGTGATAACACCGCCACATCGGGAATGGCCAAGAAATGTGGCGCGGCATGTAAGGCCCAACTGGCAATGGGAATAATCGCCAGTGTGGTGAGAATCAGATAAGTGGCAAACCAACGCCGTGCCCCGCGAATATGTTTTTCATCGCGTAGCTCAACCACAGCCACATGAAATTGCCGAGGCAAACAAATAATTGCCAATGCGGCCAAGACTGTTTGTACCCAAAAGGTTTCCGGTACACCAAACAACTGCACCTCTTTAAAGGTGTCCGCCACATCACTGCTAATTTGCGTTAAATTGCCCGGTGCTTCAAAAACAAAAAATAATGCCACACACAGCAGCGCAAATAATTTAACAAAAGATTCAAATGCCACCGCCAACATTAAACCGCCATGTTGTTCGGTATTGGCAATTTGCCGTGTGCCAAAGATCATGGCCAAAATGGCTAAAATGCCGGTCAGGAACAGCACACCATTGGTGGTACCTTCCAAACCAGTGCCTTGTTGCAACACCACGGCAGCGCTTAAAGCGATGGCGCGCAGTTGTAGCGCCAGATAGGGGATAATGGCAATCACCGCCAAAATGGTCACCAGCGAAGCTAAAGCGCCACTCTTGCCATAACGTGCCGCAACAAAGTCGGCAATGGAGGAAATCGCATGATGCTGACGTACACGACCTAAGCGCCGCCAAATATCATAACCGACACCGACAAAAATCAAGGGGCCCAAATAAATCGGTAAGAAGATAATCCCTTCACGCACCGCCGCACCGGTTGCCCCATAAAAGGTCCAAGATGAACAATACACGCCTAAAGTGAGGCTAAATAAAAACATACGGCCACGTGTGCTTAATCGACTGGCGTGTTTCTCCCCATAAAATGCACAGATAAATAATAATGCGATATAGAGGGCGAGCACCCCAATAATAAGCCAGCTGTTCATATTGCCCAAAGTGTAAAACTATATCGTAATCATACCCTATCTGATAATCTGCATCGCCGACTTGATTAAAATTTAAAGACCAAAGTATTAATTACAACAACCCTACAAGATTGTTAAGTTAGGCGACGGAATAATTCGAATTAAAAATAGTGTCTAGCGTTAGGCACAAACAGGAGAATGGATTATGGATGAGAGTAAAGTAGAGCAGATTCTACAGAATCCAAAGTTTAAAGAAATGGTTGCTAAAAAGAGTCGTCTCAGTTGGACTCTTACAGCAATTATGTTGATCGTTTATGTTGGTTTCATGCTGTTGGTTGGCTATAACAAAGAATTTTTAATGCAATCTTTTGACGGTGGTGTGATCACTATCGGTATGCCATTGGGTCTCAGTATTATTGTATTGTCATTTGTATTGACTGCGGTGTATTCCTATATCGCCAACTCTAAACTTGATCCACTAACACGTGAAGCCATGAAAGAAGTGGAAGCGATTGCCAACGAAAAAGGACAGCATTAAGATGAAATGGAATTCATTGAAAGCGCAAGCACTGGCAGCATCAGCGCTGCTTATGTCAAATATGGCTATGGCCGGTCCAGATTTAGGTGCCGCTGAACAGCAAGCCACCAACTGGCATGCCATCATTATGTTTGTGATTTTTGTGGCCTTTACTTTGGTGATTACCAAATGGGCCGCCAAGCAAACCACAAGTACCTCAGATTTCTATACTGCTGGTGGCGGTATCTCAGGTTTTCAAAATGGTTTAGCCATTGCCGGTGACTACATGTCTGCGGCCTCTTTCTTGGGTATTTCTGCACTGGTTTTTAGTTCAGGCTTTGATGGCTTGCTGTACTCCCTTGGTTTTATGGTGGGTTGGCCAATCGTATTGTTCTTGGTGGCTGAACGTCTGCGTAACTTGGGTAAATTCAACTTATCTGACGTAGTGTCTTTCCGCTTAGAAGAAAAACCAGTGCGTACCTTAGCCGCTGTAAGTTCATTGGTGGTGGTTGCATTCTATTTGATCGCTCAAATGGTGGGTGCAGGTCAGCTGATTAAATTACTGTTTGGTTTGAACTACAACATTGCTGTGGTGATTGTGGGTCTTCTGATGATGGCTTACGTAATCTTTGGCGGTATGTTGGCCACCACGTGGGTACAGATCATCAAAGCGGTGATGTTGCTTTCAGGTGCGACCTTCATGGCCTTTATGGTGATGAAGAATGTTGGTTTCAGCTTTGCAAACATGTTTGAACAATCGATTCAAGTCTTCAGCCAAGTGCATAACATTGGTCTAGCCGAAGCGGGCAATATCATGGGGCCGGGTAAACTTGCCGCCAATCCAATTGATGCCATTTCCTTAGGTCTTGCATTGATGTTTGGTACTGCGGGTCTGCCACATATTTTAATGCGCTTCTTTACGGTAAAAGATGCCAAAGAAGCACGTAAATCCGTTGTGGTTGCAACCGGCTTCATTGGTTACTTCTATCTATTGACCTTCATCATTGGTTTCGGTGCGATTCTGTTTGTATCAAACAATCCACAATTCCTTGATGTTGCTAAAATGGCAGTGACGGGTAAATTAGAATTGGTCGGTGGTAACAACATGGCTGCAGTTCACTTAAGTGATGCTGTTGGCGGTGACTTGTTCATGGGCTTCATTTCAGCAGTGGCATTTGCCACCATCCTTGCAGTTGTGGCGGGTTTGACTTTATCGGGTGCTTCAGCAATTTCGCATGACTTATATGCAAACGTCTTCAGAAAAGGTCGTACGACGCCTGAATCTGAACTACGTATGTCTAAAATTGCAACTTTAGGTTTAGCTATTTTTGCCATGATTTTGGGTGTCTTGTTCGAGAAACAAAACGTAGCCTTCATGGTCGGTTTAGCATTCTCGGTTGCTGCATGTGCCAACTTCCCAGTACTGGTGCTTTCAATGTTCTGGAAAGGTTTAACCACTCGCGGTGCTGTCATTGGTGGCGTTGCTGGTTTAGTTACAGCCGTAACCTTGATTATCTTATCTAAAGCCGTTTGGGTCGATACTTTGGGTATCTCGGATACACCAATTAACCCACTGAATGGTCCTGCAATCTTTGCAATGCCATTGTCATTCATCTGCTGTTGGTTGTTCTCTGTGACTGATCATTCAGCACGTGCTACAGCTGAACGTAAAGCATTTGATGCACAGTTTGTTCGTTCACAAACAGGTATTGGTATCTCGGGTGCTTCAGATCACTAAGCTCTAGCACACGATCATAAAAAGGTCCCTACGGGGACTTTTTTATGGCCTGTCTATTTGTCCTGATTGATTCTGAAGTGTTTCATCGCCGCTTTATTTATACATACACAAACACAGAGTTTACTCTAAAATTAGCGCTTATCTTGGATTTTGAACAAGCATAATAAGATCTACCATAGCTAGTAAATGGCGACAATACAGCATGTTAAAAGCTGTATTTTGGGATGTGATTTATACAAATCTTTCACTGGTGTAGACAACGGTTTATGCTAGTTTAAGCAGAGATCAACCATAGAAGAGCACAATGCTAAATAAAAATAGTCCGGCCATGGAGCGCTAAATGCAGGCTTTAACTGACGTATGGAAAGCATTTCGTTTACTGCCTTCAGCATGGCTGATTGTATTGCAATTCATGATTCTGATCCTCTCGGTGGTGGTCAATTACAGCATGACCTATCGTACCTTAAGCTGGCTTTTAGGCGTGTTCGTGCTTTTAGTGATTGCCAAAGTGATTCGACAAACTCCGATGTTTACTATTTTAGGTCTTAGTTTTGTCGGTGGGGCCGTGTTGTTTTCATCGCTGATGTTGGTCGGTGTCAATCATGTGATGATTCAAATTACCGCACATGCCTTTGAGGCCGCAGCCTACTTTAGTGCCGCCTATGGGTTATTGCGTTATATGTTTGAAGATCGCTATTTAACCAAAGATGAATTATTTGCGGCAGCGGCGGTATTTACCCTACTGGCGTGGGGATTTGCATTTTTATACAGCATCTGCCAACTGATCATTCCGGATAGTTTCCAAAATTCTAATATGGATGGTTTGCAGACTTGGCTGAATTTATTGTTTTTAAGTTTTAGTTTGCAATCGGCTACTGGACTGTCCGATTTGGTGCCGATCAGTGCGCCGGCTCGGGTCTTGGCCATGTTTCAAATGTTCACTGGCGTGATGTACTTGGCCTTAATTGTATCGCGCTTGATTACTTTGCAATACATCGCGCATTTACCTAAGGATGATCGCTCGAATTAAAAAAGCAACGCTAAATAGTGTTACAGGAATGTAACTGCTTTAGAGGAATCATTAATTTATGATGCGTTTGAGTTTTTATTTATTTCAATCGAGCTCGTCTTTTATTCATCCTTGATGAATGTTCTGTCTGACCTCGCGGTCTGTCACATTAATTAAAATATCAATGGGGGATCTATGCCTTCCAAAAGTCCATCTTGGTTTGCCAATGTCAATCCAAATGTGTTTTTAAGTACGGTCATTATTATTGCCATTTTTTTGGCAGTGGTTATTTTAGCACCCAACTCCTTTGAGCTTATTACCCATAATCTCAATCAATGGATTACCGATTCCTTTAGCTGGTTTTATGTGTTATCGGTGGCCATATTTTTAATCTTACTGATTTATATTGCCCTATCCAGTATGGGGAAAATCAAACTTGGGCCAGAGCACAGTGTGCCGATCTACAGCAACGGCTCATGGTTTGCAATGTTGTTTACCGCCGGTATGGGCATTGGACTGATGTTCTTTGGCGTCGCCGAACCGGTGATGCACTATGCTTCACCGCCCAGTGGTCAAGGTCAAACGCTAGAAGCTGCTCAGCAGGCGATGCGCATTACCTTTTTCCATTGGGGTTTACATGCGTGGGCCATTTATTCTGTGGTCGGTCTGGCACTGGCTTACTTCGCCTATCGGCATAATTTACCGCTTAAAGTACGTTCGGCATTGTATCCGCTGATCGGGCAAAAAATTTATGGCCCCATCGGGGATGCTGTAGACACCTTTGCCACCATTGGTACCATCTTTGGTGTAGCCACCACCTTGGGTTTTGGCGTCACGCAAATCAACTCCGGTCTAAATTACTTATTTGGGATTGAACAATCCTCTACCATACAAGTGCTGTTGATTGTGGTGGTCAGCATCATGGCATCGCTGTCGGTGTTTTTGGGTCTAGATAAAGGCATTAAGCGGCTATCTGAGCTGAATTTACTTTTGGCCGTGATTTTATTGTTGTTTGTATTTTTCGTCAGTTCACCGATTTATTTACTGCAAACCACCATTCAAAATGCCGGTCAATACGTCTCTAATTTATTCACCATGACCTTTAACTTATATGCTTATCAGTCGAATGGTTGGATTGGTGGCTGGACGATTGTCTATTGGGCATGGTGGATTTCTTGGTCCCCTTTTGTGGGGATGTTTATTGCACGCGTCTCTAAAGGCCGTACCATTCGTGAATTTATTGTCGGTGTATTATTAATTCCAAGTGGTTTTACTCTCATTTGGATGGGCTTTATGGGCAATGCTGCGTTCTACAGCATTCTTCAAAAAGGCAACGATTCTTTAATTGCTGCGGTACAACGTGATTCATCGGTGGCATTGTTTGAGTTTTTATACACGCTGCCGTTGTCTGCGGTCACCAGTTTGGTTGCGACATTATTGGTGGTTCTATTTTTCGTGACTTCAGCCGATTCAGGGGCTTTGGTGACTGATTATTTAACCTCGAAATCAGAAAACTCACCCATTTGGCAACGGCTATTTTGGACCATGATCATGGCGCTTTTGGCCATCGTATTGTTGTTAGTGGGTGGCTTAGGCGCACTGCAATCTGCCACCATGATGAGTGCATTACCCTTCACTTTTATTATGTTATTTATGTGTTGGGGCTTGGTCAAAGCCTTGCGCCTAGATGTGATTAAAATGAATGCTTTGCAAGATGCCCGTATCACCCCACGCGCCATTCATAATCCGCGCAGTTGGCAGCAACGTTTAGGTCTAATTATGCATTATCCGCATAGTGAAGATGAAATTAAGCAGTATATTTCAACGCATGTTTTAAGCGCTTTTCAAAATGTAGAAAAAGAGCTTAAGCGTCGTCAATTACAGGTCTCTATTGACCCCATTGAGGGTGGTCTGCAATTAAGCGTTGACCATGACAATGAGATTAATTTTATTTACCAAGTGGTTGCACAGAAAACCTTGCCTCCAAGTTTTATGGCAGAGTCTAATCCTGATGAAACCCAATATTATCAAGCGGAAGTCTTTTTAAGAGAAGGTGGACAAAACTATGATGTAATGGATTGGACGTTAGACGATTTATTGCAAGATATTATCGATCAGTACGAACGCCATTTATATTTCTTAAGTTTGGTGCGCACCCCTGAGTAAAAGTAACCGATAAAAAAAGGACTCTATAGAGTCCTTTTTTTATCTTCCGTTTCTAAGATAACTTAGAAGCGGAATTTAGCATTTACGCCAACAGTTTGCGTATCAAGCGCTAGTTGTTCAGCATTTGCATTCACATAGCTTGCACCCACGGCAACCGCAGGTGTGATGAAGTAATTTACGTTCACGCCCCAAGCCGAATCCGGAGTTTCAGCAAAGCTTGATTCAGCATAAGACACACCCATGCTTAATTTAGGCGTTACATATAAATCAGTTTTTAACTGATAAGCCGTGTCATCACCATAGACCAAACCAGATTCAAAACCGATTGCCATGTTGGTATCATCGATTGCGCCGACATATTTAACACGGGCAGTAATTGCATCTTGGTCTTGACCAATCGTGTCCGATTCAGCCGCTGCTTTCACAACGCCATTGTTCATGATGTTGAATGCATCTAATGAATATTGATTAGCAACACTGGTATAACCGACCGCCATCAAGAAGTTAGGAATAACAACAGCACCCACTTCTACCGCATAACGGTCGCCATTGTCGTCTGGATTGCCGCTTTTACCATCGGTATGGGTATGGTTATAAGAAGCGCTGGCATATACCGGAACAACATTTGTTGGGATATAAGCTTCACCTTTTACACCGTAAGTGTGTGAGATCAGTTCTTTTGTGCCATCTTGGTCATATTCGCCGTAGTTATAGGCAATAGATACATTAGATGCTTGGTTTAAAAACGCTGCCTCAGCCAACGGACCTTTAGATGAATCTACATTTTTATAGTAGTAAGTCCCTTGTACTGCACCAGTAAAGTTTTTGTCATTTACGGTGTTGTCGATGTACTCAGATTGACCTTGTAATTCAAATTGATACGCTTGAGCACCGGTCATGGCTAGTAATAAGGCAGTGGCTAAACCGAGTTTCTTCATAATAATTACCAGTTTGTTTGAAAATGGATTAAACAGTGTCCATTGTATTGTAACAAAACATTAAGTCAATGATCTAAAAGATGATTATCTTGTTGAGCTTTTGCTCTAAATATTGTATTAGATAAAAAAATACAATTTTATTGAATGTGAAAGCAGTAAAAAAACTTTTTAGAACAAACGACTATATGTATCAAACAGGTTACTTCTGTTAGGTCTTATGAAACAAAAATGAATTTTTTAGAATGTAAAATATGATCAAAAAACAAGAATTAATGGTAATAAACAATACATTAAATCGGGATATTGTGACTAATTTAACTTATTTTGAGTATTCGGCTGATTAAAGCAAAGAATTCAACAGAAAAGCATTTTAATTTGCCTATAAAAGCAGCAAAAATGTTTTGATTGCTTGGAGAAATAAGAATAACACCCAATTTTATCAGCCATAAATACAAAGCTGACTGTTTCGATAGGCTTTACTTTTGCGCTGATTTTCATCATAATATTGCTATCAGTTCATGTTACATTGAATTAATGTGATGCGATCTAATTCTCCATGAACAATTTTTGTTTTTATACCCCAACTTTCCCCAAGGTTGGGGGTTTTTTTTGTCAAAAATTTATCTTCTGCTGTGGTACATGGTTTTAATCAGAGCTTAGCAGGCTAAAATTTAAACTGAGAGCAACAGGCTGTGACATTGTTGATTTGCATATAAAGTGCAGCATTAACTCTGAATGTTTATAAAATCATATTATTGCACTATATTAGTGCTTTATTTGTGAGTCATCCTAGAGCTTTCAGAGATGAAAAATCAAAAAACCCCATTTTTCAAAGAAAAATGGGGTTTTTTGATTTAGATTTCGGATAAATCAGAACTTCTGCTGAGGAATAATTCTGACTTGCCCTAATGCGGTGCATTATGCACCTATTTGTGGCAGCTGTAAATATTTTATTGCACGATAGATTGTTTTTTTATGCGCTTTAATGGAAATATTAATTCAGCCAAAATCGGATTAAAGCGATAGCGCGATAAAATATAAATGCTGAACAGGCGATAGCTGACAATAAAGGTGATGAGCTTGGGAAAAATAGCAATTGGCCTTAGAGATTTTAGCTACACTGGCTTGATTCGTGTATCGATCAGATAAAAAAAAGCCTAGTCGATTAGAGTGACTAGGCTAGAAAGGGATGTTTTTAAATGATGGGAGAAAACATCCGAGGTATAAAAGTGCTTAAAGTCTAAGTAACAATGACTTAGTCTTTGTGGCTATATGGTTATTATGCGATCAAATTGAAATTTAATAAAACAGTTAAAAGTTATGTTACTGATCTAATTTTTCGATGTTGAACACAAATTAAAAATAAGTTTCTTATTATAAAAGGTAATTTTACTAAATTTACATTTGGAAAATTAAAAAAACAATAGAATTAATTTTTATAGCGTTGTTGCTTATAATCAAATAAAGAGAAAAGGCCTATTATTTTCGGTTTATCCAAGTCGAAAAGGGTCTGGTTTTAATTGCATGGTCTTAATCGCAGAAATAGAGCCACTTTAAGATATGCGCTATGTTGGTATCAATGGATTAACTGGCGAGTTTATTTGGCTCATGCAAGAGCTGTATTCATTATTTAGAAATTCTTTTTGAATAATTTCACCAATCGATTTGTATCCATTTCTTTGTGAAAATCGCATAAAACGCACAATAAAAAACGGTGAATGAATCACCGTTTTAGCATAGATCTAATTAAATTTAGAGCTTATTTCAACAATGCCTTTAAGAACGTGGCGGTATGGGAAACCGTACTTTCAGCAACGTCCTCTGGTGTACCTTCGGCAATAATTATCCCGCCGCCAGCACCGCCTTCAGGGCCTAAATCAATCACCCAGTCAGCAGTTTTAATCACATCCAGATTATGCTCAATCACAATAATGGTATTCCCCTTATTGCGTAGCTGATGCAAAATATCCAACAGTTTGGCAATGTCGTGGAAATGCAGACCGGTGGTCGGCTCATCTAACACATATAGTGTTTTACCCGTATCACGTTTGGCCAGTTCACGCGCCAATTTGACGCGCTGTGCTTCACCGCCAGAAAGGGTTGTTGCCGATTGACCCAAGCGAATATAGCCCAATCCCACTTGCGTTAAAGTTTCAAGACGACGATGAATCACTGGAATCGCTTCGAAGAAATGCATGGCATCTTCAACCGTCATGCCCAAAACATCGGAAATATTTTTGCCTTTATAGCCCACTTCCAAGGTTTCGCGGTTATAACGTGCTCCATGACAGGCATCACACGGCACATACATATCGGGTAAGAAATGCATGGCCACTTTAATCATGCCGTCGCCTTCACAAGCTTCACAACGTCCACCTTTGACGTTAAACGAGAAACGACCCGCCGCATAACCACGTGCTTTGGCTTCAGGGGTTTGTGCAAAGAGTTCACGAATTGGGGTGAATAAACCGGTATAGGTGGCAGGATTGGAGCGCGGCGTACGACCAATGGGGCTTTGGTCAATATCCACAACTTTATCTAGAAATTGTAGACCATCAATAGAATCAAATTTTTCTGCGGTTAAGGTGGTTGCGCCATTGAGCTGGGTTGCTGCAAGCGGCAAAAGAGTACGATTAATTAAGGTCGATTTGCCTGAACCGGATACTCCAGTCACGCAAGTCATAATGCCGAGGGGAATGGTTAAATCGACGTTCTGTAAATTATGCCCCGATGCACCCATTAACTTAATACGTTCCTCAGGTTTTGGCGGTTGCACACGTACTTTTGGCACTTCAATTTTTAACTTACCGGATAAATACTGCCCCGTCAGCGATTTAGGGTTGGCTAAAATTTCTTCATAGGTGCCTTCAGCAATAATATGCCCGCCATGCACACCTGCACCGGGGCCAATATCAATAATATGGTCGGCGGCGCGAATGGCATCTTCATCATGCTCGACCACCAATACCGTGTTGCCTAAGTCGCGTAGGCGCACCAAAGTTTCCAATAAGCGGTCATTATCACGTTGATGCAAACCAATCGATGGTTCATCTAACACGTACATCACGCCCATCAAGCCGGCACCAATTTGTGAGGCCAAACGAATGCGCTGTGCTTCACCGCCAGATAAAGTTTCAGCGGAACGCGATAGACTTAAATAGTTCAAACCGACCGAGACTAAAAAGTGTAGACGTTCACGAATTTCTTTAAAAATTTTGTCGCCAATTTCGCCTTTGGCCCCTTCAAGCTGTAAATCTTGATAATAGCTTTCGGCATCGCCAATCGACATTTTGGTGACTTGGGCGATGGTCTTGTCCAAAATTTTCACATTACGTGAGATTTCATTCAGACGTGAACCATCACAGACATCACAAGCGGCATTAGACAGATACTGTGCTAAATCATCGCGCACATAGTTGGATTCTGTCTCGCGGTAACGACGTTCCAAATGCGGCAAAATACCTTCAAACGCCTGTACGCGGGTATGTTTGCGGCCACGTTCATCGACATAACTTAAATCGATTTTGTCTTTGCCGGTGCCGTGTAAAAATTTCTTTTGCGTATCGGCATCCAGCTCATTCCATGGCGTATCCAAAGAAAAGCCAAAATGTGCCGCGACTTTTTCAATCATGCCGTAATAATACGGACGTTGTCGGTCCCAACCACGGATTGCCCCTTGGCTAATGGCCACTTCAGGGTTCGGAATCAGTTTGTCGGTACTAAAATGACTGCGTGTACCTAAACCATCACAGGCCGGACAGGCGCCAAAGGGATTGTTAAAGGAAAATAAACGGGGCTCTAATTCACCGACGGCACGGTCACATTTCGGACAAGAATGTTTGGCTGAAAATACGCGATCGGCTTGTTCAGCATTCATCCACGACAACGTGGCAATATCGCTACCCAAACGTAATGCCGTTTCAAAACTTTCGGCAATACGGTTACCCAAGTCATCACGGACTTTAAAGCGATCGACCACCACTTCAATGGTGTGTTTTTTCTTTTTATCCAGCTCCGGTGGTGGATCAATATCCATCACTTCACCATCGACACGCGCGCGCACAAAACCTTGGCTTTGCAGTTGCTCAAATAGATTGCTGTATTCACCTTTACGCTCACGCACCACCGGTGCCAGTAGCATCAGTGCTGTACCTTCATCTAAGTGCTTAACTGCATCGACCATCTCAGAAATAGTTTGTGCCACCATCGGTAAATCATGTTCAGGACAATAGGGCGTTCCGACACGGGCATACAGCAGACGT
>NZ_JXBK01000001.1:233167-262816 GCF_000816495.1 Acinetobacter harbinensis | reverse complement strand
GGCATACAGCAGACGTAAATAGTCGTAAATTTCGGTGATGGTTCCCACAGTAGAACGGGGGTTGTGGCTGGTGGATTTCTGCTCAATGGCAATGGCTGGACTTAAGCCTTCAATCGAGTCGACTTCCGGTTTTTCCATTTGGGATAGGAATTGACGGGCATAGGCCGACAACGATTCGACATAACGGCGCTGACCTTCGGCATATAACGTATCAAAGGCAAGGGAGGATTTACCAGAGCCTGAGAGTCCCGTAATCACCACGAACTTGTCGCGTGGAATATCGAGTGACACATTTTTTAAGTTATGGGTACGTGCGCCTCGAATACGGATATGACTTTGGCTCATAAAACATCTCGGAAATGGATTCATTAAAGGTTATATATGATAGCGCATGAAAAATGTTCAAGGCGTATTTAAACAAATTTAAACGTCAGCCTGTGTCGGCCAGCAGAATGTACAGGAAAAACTATAGGCTTTATCGCCAGAGATAGACAGAGAAAATGCCATTAATCCAAGTAAATAGTGGATAAAATAATGTTATATAGGCATTAGTCTTAAATAAAGCAAAATAAAAAGGAAAATCACATGATTATTGCAAAAATCCTCATTGCACTGATTGCGGCACTGCATTTGTACTTCTTAATTTTAGAGATGTTTTTGTGGGATAAGCCTGTGGGTATGAAAGTCTTTGGCAATAGCTTAGAAAAGGCTCGGCTGACCAAAGTATTGGCACAAAATCAGGGACTGTATAATGGTTTTTTGGTGGCAGGACTGATTTGGTCGCTGTTTGCCCCAGAGGGCTATGCCATGGCATTGGCCAATTTCTTTTTGGGCTGTGTTCTGATTGCTGGGGTGTATGGCGCTAGCACCGTGAGTCAAAAGATTCTTTATATTCAAGCCTTGCCGGCATTGTTGGCTTTAATCGTGCTCAATTTTTTCTAAACATCACAGCTAATTTACTGTCCGTTAAGCGTGTAATCGTAAAGCATATGGACTCCTTGTAATCAAGGTCGTCCATACCTTGCTGATGTGCAGCAGATATCTGCTGCATCATTAAGCAGTGGTGATCTTGAATATTAGCGCTTATGCGGGATCTAGACCCAACCATTGACGTTGATGATACGCGCCATCCCAAAATAACCATTCTAATTCTGCACCGCGCGTATAGGCCTGATGCATTTTTTCTAAGGTATCGGCATCACAGCGTGCTGCGACCTGATCAATAGTACGAATCACTTGATTCACGGCTTGGTGAAATTCTTCGCCTGAATAGGTGTCAATCCAAGCTTGATAGGGATTATTTTCAATGGAGTTGGCCACAATAGCTTTACCGACTTCAGCATAAATCCAGAAACACGGCAGCAACGATGCCAAGACCACTGGATAACTTTCTGACCATGCCGTGGCGGTTAAAAAGGAAGTGTAATGATGGCAGGCCAAGGTTAACGGGGTGTGATTAAACTGCTCTTTGGTGATGTCAAATTCTTGCATAAACTCATCATGCAAGGTGCGTTCAACCACAATGGCAATTTTGGCCGCTTCAGTAAATTGAATGACATCGTCTGCACTAAAGGCTTTGGCGGCACATACGGCTAAAGCACGCCCATAAGCCAATAAATAATGTGCATCTTGAATCACATAATGGCTAAACACAGCCTTACTGAGTGTGCCTTGTGCCAATTCTTGGTTAAACGGCATCGCCAAGGTTTTTTCATATAAAGCCAAGTTTCGTTGCCATGCGGCTTGAGAAAAGTGCATATTGCGATCCTATCAAAATTTAAAAAAGCGAGTATGGAGCATCAGACTATAGCAACCATAATTATAGTCAAAGTAATGCCTAAGCCGTTGATAAAAATCATACGAAGTATTTTGGATTAATCTCTAAAAATCGGCATAATTGTCCGCACAAAAGCTTAACTTGGTTTTTTAAGCTGCACCGAATTTATTCTCTATACATTTTTGTTGGTAGGTCAATTTTTCATGATGAAACATTTTGGTTTCTCAATCATTTTTACCATCGTGTGTCTGGCGATCTCTGCTTATTGGGGTTTTACCCATGGGCCAGAGGCCGGCTTAAAGACCATGTTCACGGCATTGGCCATTACTGCTATTTTAGCGGTGATGGAAGTGTCACTTTCTTTCGATAATGCCGTGGTCAATGCCTCCGTATTACGCGGTTGGGATCATTATTGGAAAATGATCTTTTTAACCGTCGGTATTGTGGTGGCCGTGTTTGGTATGCGCTTGGTGTTCCCAATTGTCATTGTGGCCGTTACAGCTGATATGGGCATGCTGGAAGTGGTTAAAATGGCATTAAATGACCCGATTAATTACTCGGCAAAACTGATGGCACATCATGCTGAAATTGCTGCTTTTGGCGGCTCTTTCTTGTTGTTGGTGTTCTTAAACTTCTTCTTGGATGAAGAAAAAGACACGCATTGGTTTAAATGGTTAGAACGTCGTTTGGCCAATTTAGCCAATGTACCTGCGATGTCGGCATTTTTGGCACTGATTGCTTTATTGATTATGGCTGCCAATGTGGTGGAAACTTCACGTTTAGCAGTGACCATGGCCGGTATTTGGGGCATCGTGGTGTATATCGGGGTGCAAGTGCTGAGTCATTTGTTGGGCGGCGAGCCAGAAGTAGATGAAGATGGCAATGCGGTGGGACATGATGCCAATGGCGCACCAACAGGCGCAATTAAAGCCGGTATTGGCGGTTTTATTTATCTCGAAGTATTGGATGCCTCTTTTAGCTTTGATGGTGTAATTGGTGCATTTGCCATTACCTCTGATGTGGTGATTATTATGCTCGGTTTGGCCATTGGTGCGATGTTCGTGCGTTCAATGACCATTTACTTGGTGGAAAAAGGCACTTTAGATGCCTATATCTATCTTGAGCATGGCGCACATTACGCCATTGGTGCATTGGCCTTTATTATGTTGGCCAGTGGCACAGGAGTACACATTCCTGAAGTGGTGACCGGTTTAATTGGCGTGGCCTTTATTGTGTGGGCAGTGATTGCATCGATTCAATATAGCAAGCGTCAAGACGCGATCGGCTAATCACTTTTGTATAAAAAGGGGTACAATAAAGGCGCATTATGATGCGCCTTTATTTATGGCGGCTTATCGTGGAATAAAGCAGCATCGCGGGCATGGATGTTGTAGGATAGCCGAATGACGTTAAACTGATAAAACCAAGCTTATTGATATGATGAATGCTTTAGAACGCCGTTCAACCTTTGCCTTGAGCAGTATTTTTGCACTGCGTATGCTGGGCTTGTTCATGATTATTCCTGTATTTTCTGTGGCAGGGCAGTCATATCAAGGAGCAACCCCGACGCTGATTGGTTTGGCCGTGGGGGTATATGGTTTAACCCAAGCTATTTTACAAATTCCATTTAGCCTATTGGCGGATCGTTTTAGCCGTAAGCCATTGATTATTCTTGGGCTGATTTTATTTGCCTTGGGCGGTGCGGTCGCTGCCATGTCCGACACCATTTATGGAGTAATTATTGGCCGTGCGATTGCCGGTGGCGGTGCCGTGTCTGCGGTGGTGATGGCGCTACTTGCCGATGTCACGCGTGAAGAACAGCGCAGTAAAGCCATGGCCGTGATGGGCATGAGCATTGGGGTGTCCTTTATGGTGGCCTTTAGTTTGGGGCCTTGGTTGACAGGTCTGGTGGGTATTTCTGGTTTATTCTGGATTACCACCATTATGGGACTCGGTGCAATTTCCATGTTGTTGTTGGTGCCAAAAGTCACTCGCCATCATAAAAACTATCAACAAGGTTATCTGTCACAGCTCAAACAAGTGTTAAAAATGGGCGATTTAAATCGTCTGCATGTGTCGGTGTTTGCACTGCATTTATTGCTCACCGCAATGTTTATTTATATGCCTTCACAACTGATTGAATTTGCTGATATTCCATTGTCTAAACATGGTTTGGTATATTTACCTTTATTGGTGATCAGCTTATTCTTTGCTTTCCCCAGTATTATTTTGGCGGAAAAGTATCGCAAAATGCGCGGGATTTTTCTGACTGCCATTGGCGGAATTGTGTTGGGATTATTGATCTTGATTTTCGGTTATGAGTCTAAATATATCTTATTGGCCGGATTGGGCTTTTTCTTTATTGCCTTTAATGTCATGGAAGCATTATTGCCTTCTTGGTTATCTAAGTCCGCGCCCATTCAGTCTAAAGCCACTGCGATGGGAGTGAATGCTAGCAGTCAGTTTTTAGGGGCATTTTTTGGCGGCATGATTGGCGGTCAATTGTTGATGTTAAACAACACCGCTTTAGGCTGGAGTATTTTAAGTGGCATTGCCATTGTTTGGTTATTGATTAGTTTTAGTCTGACTCAACCGCGTTATTTATCTTCGCTGGTGTTGCCTTTGCCTGAGAGCAAACAAACAGATGAATGGACTTCTCAACTTTTGGCCATTCGTGGTATTGAAGAGGTCGTGGTGATGCCCGATCAACAATTTGCGTATGTAAAAATTGATAAACAGCTCATAGATGATGCTGCGCGACAAGATTTAACGCGCTTATTGGGTAAAGAGGTAGCCATTTAAGCACAACTCTTATAAAGTAAAACATAGAAATATATAGGAAGAAGACGTCTGATGCGTGGTGTAAATAAAGTTATTTTAGTCGGTACTTTAGGTAAAGATCCAGAAACCAAAACCTTTGCCAATGGGGGTTCTTTGACCCAGTTTTCCATTGCAACCAGTGATTCGTGGACCGATAAAAATACCGGTGAACGTAAAGAGCAAACAGAATGGCACCGTATTGTGCTGAACAACCGTTTGGGTGAAATTGCGCAGCAGTATTTGCGTAAGGGCTCTAAAGTCTACATTGAAGGTTCATTGCGTACGCGCCAGTGGACCGACCAAGGTGGTCAAGAGCGTTACACCACAGAAGTGCGTGGTGAACAAATGCAAATGTTGGACAGCGGTAATCGTCAACAAGGCGATCAAGCGGGCAGTGCAGAAAACACAGGTTATAACCAACCGCGTTTTAACAATAACCAAGGGGCTGCCAACTCAGGTTATAACAACAATAATAACAATAACGCGCAAGGCGGTTATGGCAATAATCAGGGCGGCGGTTTTAATAACAATCCGCAAGCAGGTTCTGGCTATGCCAACAACAACCCTTCTGCTTTCCAACCGAAAGCACCACAATCTGCACCTTCAGCACCGGTTGCTGCTCCTGCAGATTTAGATGATGACTTACCGTTTTAAGACGCTACGATAATTAAAAATCGTATTTAAAGTAAAAAAGAACCTGATTTTAATCAGGTTCTTTTTTTTGTCCCAAGCATTTTTATCTCAGTTTGCTCTGAGTCTCTTAAAAGATGCAGCTGATTTTTATTCTTGGCTATATTTTAGAGACTATGCATGTGAATTTTATAGATGCAATGAGGGGCAATATTATTTTTAGCGCTCCGTTATCAATGGGTTTCTAATGGCGATTCAGCAAGCCAGATAAAGTGTTAGATCATTTATAGATGATTGTAATTGCTATAATTTAGTATAATTCACGATAAAAATAGCTCAGATTTGTTTTTTCAATTTTTTTATTTGAAAGTAAGGCTTCAGATTTATTTTGGAGAATAAAAAATGCGAAAAAATAAAAATGTAATATTCATCGGTTTAGTCAGCACTGGCTTACTATTGGCAGGATGTGGATCGAGTGACGATTCATATTATGATGACTTTAACACGGTTGATCCAAACCCAACTGATCCTGAGCCCAGCGATCCTGTGTTAAGCGAAACTGAAAAAGCGGAAGCCAATAGTACCGCGACATTTTTTTTAAACACGGTGACTGCAGAAAGCTTAAATCGCGGTTTACTGGATCGGGTATTATCTTTACAAAAAGAAATGCTCAATGTGCAGCAGAATAGTGCCTGTTATCAAGCCACGATAATGGCCTCAAATACCTATAGTTTAACGAAAAATTGTACAGTGGCGTATGATGTCAATCAGCCCTTTCAAGGAATAAGTGGCGCATTTAGTCAAACCAGTAATGCCTCAGATCCGTCTAATCTAACCACAACCTTTAATAATCTAAAATTACGGGTAGATGAGGCAGATTTTACCTTTAACGGCACGCTCAGTGTGCAAGTGAATAGCGCGGATCAAATCTACTCTACCAATGATTTGGTGATCAGCACGTCTACAGGTGAAAAGTTTAAATTTAAAGACTTTAGTTTAAAAACAACGCAGAGCGCGACTTCCATCCAACAAGAGGTGATCGGAACAATTGAGACGGAAGGCTTTGATAGCGCATATAAAGTCAGCTTTAAATCGATAACACCATGGCAACGTAATCCCACAGTTTCTGCATATCCCATGATGGGCAAATTAAGGGTGGAATATAGCAATGATACCAGTACCTATTTAACCCTGACCGCTTTAAATACCAGCAGCGCCACCTATTATGCGCAAAAAGGCAGCTACGTCATTGCCGATAATCTTAGCCTTACATGGCCGCAAATTATTGTCAGTCCTGCACAATATCAGCTTGAATAAAGAATTAAAGCTCGCTTAAAAAATAAGGTCAAATCGATGACCTTATTTTGAGAATTTCAGATAAACCGCGCAGGTCAAAAGAAGAGTTAAACTCTTAAATCTAATTTTTCGATCATTTTTATAAATAATAACGGTTTTATCTATTTATATTTGTTGCGTACTCTAGCGTTACAACATAAGCAATCTGATCAATACGCTATAGGACAATCATATGAGTTTAATCAACAGCCAAATCAAAGCATTTAATGCCACTGCTTATCAACAAGGTCAATTCATTGAATTGTCTGAAAAAGACTTACACGGTCAATGGTCCGTTGTGTTTTTTTATCCTGCTGATTTTACTTTTGTCTGCCCGACTGAGCTTGGCGATTTAGCGGATAACTATGCTGAATTCCAAAAAATCGGGGTTGAGATTTATTCGGTATCAACCGACACTCATTTTACCCATAAAGCATGGCATGACAGCTCAGATGAGATTCACAAAATTCAATATCCAATGTTGGGCGATCCAACGTGGAGCTTGGCGAAAAACTTTGAAGTGTTGATCGAAGCAGAAGGTTTAGCAGACCGCGGTACTTTTGTGATTGATCCTGACGGTAAAATTCAATTGGTGGAAGTCAATGCTGGCGGTATTGGGCGTGATGCACAAGAGCTTTTGCGCAAAGTAAAAGCCGCGCAATATGTTCATAACCATCCCGGTGAAGTTTGCCCTGCAAAATGGCAAGAAGGAGAGAGCACCCTTACACCATCTATTGATTTAATTGGTAAAATCTAAGCGATTTTTTGACACACCTAAAAAGTCTAAGATTCCCGTATCTTGGACTTTTTAGGGTGCATGATTAAATAGATAAGACTCGCTTATGCAAGCTTAAGATCGTGTGGTTCAATCTGAACGGCTTGAGAGAACAGTTAAAATATCTAGATAAAATCGAATTAAGCATCATTTTAAATCAGTTAAATCGGCAGCAAGGATGGATCATCGCAAGCTTGAAAATCAGCGTATCGGTGTAAATCGCGACAGTGATTAATGACTGATACAAATATTAATTTGTCAGCATAAAGCATGAAATTTCAACTATTTAAAATTTTAATGCAGTGTATTTTGAATAATGAAATAGGTTAAAAAATAAGCATTTAAGACCACTTAAGTTAAAAGAAAGAAGCCCTCTTAAAATCTAGAGGGCTTTTTGCGAAATGAATTTTGTTGTTTTATCTCCTTTGCAAAGTGACATACTTGGCAAAGTTTTTATAAAGTGTCGATTCTTTATATTGGGCATCATACGACTATTGTTAGCTTTTGTAAAACACTGGTTATAAATTTGGTTAATTTATCTTATTTTTTTTAAAGGATTTTTTAATATTACTAGCTATAAATAGTGATAATTTATTCATTTTAAATATTTTTTTTGAACTTTGAAATGATCAGTATTTTATAAATTGCGCTTGTGATGACTTTTTGTTAAAAAAACAGATTCTGGAATATTTTAATAGCCTGTTTTCACAGCGGGTGGTTCATAATTTCAAGAATCTTATGTATAACTAACGGATAATAATTTTGGATATTGCAGTCATTGGTAGCGGTATGGCTGGGCTTGCTACCGCCAGAATTCTGAAAGATGCAGGTCATCGTATAACTATTTTTGAGGCACTGCCTGGACGCGGCATGGACAGCCACAGCTTAGAGTTTGAAGGTGGCCTCATTGATGCCCCTTTACGTGTCATGAATCCACATTTGTGGAAGAATACCTTAAGTTTGGCCACGTATTTGGGCATACACACTTTTCCTGTACGTACCTATATGGCGTGTAGCTGGTTGTTTGAAGATCGGACTGAAACGTGGTTGACCACTACGCGTAGCCGAATTGGTAACTTTCCGATTATTAATAATCGCAAAGGCATTCAGCAATATGGTTGGCGCTTGGTTAAAGGCATGCTGCAACTTAAAACTGCCATCGCTAAATTCTTTAAATCTAAAGATCAAGAGATCACCTTAACTGAATTTATCAATAACAATCATATTGAAGAGGTCTTTTGGCATGGCGCAGTGATGCCAGTGCTTTATACCATCTGCACCTGTAATCCTAAAACCATTGGTGATTGGCCAGCTAAACCGCTATTGGTTTTCTTGCGTCAACTGACCGATGGCGATGCTTTATTGCGTCTACAAGGTGGAACACCGGCTTTGGTGGACAAGTTAATTGCCGGTATCGACATTCATAACAGCTCAGCCATTACCCAAATTAAAGAGCAGGACCATGGCGTATTGGTTGAGAATGCCTTGGGTGAGCAGTACGTTTTTGATCGCGTTATTGTTGCGACACCCACCAATAAAATTGAACAGTTTTTAGATGCTGAACAATTTGCCGATGATATTGCGCTGTTAAAACAATTTAAATTTGAACAGGGTAATTTGGTCATTCATACCGATCAAAGCGTTATGCCGCCTAAACGTAAAGATTGGGCAGTACTGAGCTATATGATGGATCGTAAGTTTACCCGTCAGCACTTTACTGTATGGCTTAATTCGGTTGAACCGAGTTTAGTGGGTAAAACGGCTGTTTTTCAAACGTGGCAGCCAGTGACTGAAATTGATCCTAAAAAAATCATTTCTAATGTCTCGCTGACCCGCGCTGTGGTTGACTCGCATACGGTGGCCTTAAACAAAGAATTGCAGCAACGACATAAAGATTTAAAACGTAAAGTTTTCTATTGTGGTTCATGGTCTTGCGATGGTTTACCGATTTTAGAATCCGCGGTAACCTCAGCCATTCATATTGCTGAAATTTTTAATGCTGCTGTACCGTTTGTGGGCTTAAAACCGATTGTTGAAGTTGCACCGCAGTTGGGCTACTAATAGCGGTGAAAGCGCTACAGGCCCTGCGGCATTATGTGGCTGAACATAAATATGCCATTAATGCCAAACAGCTGGGCGATCCTGCTGAGCTGCCGTGGAGTAATCTGGGCTATTGGGATGAGTCTAGCTCATCCTATCCGCAGGCTTGTCAGCAATTGGCTGCGCAATTGGCAGAGGCCGTGAAGTTAAAATCTACGGATCGGCTACTAGATTTGGGCTGCGGACAGGGTGCAAGTTTAGTGTTTTGGCAACAGCACTATCAGCTACAGCAGCCAGCAGCGGTGGAGTTACAAACGCGCTGTGTGGCGAATGTTCAGCGCCATCTTCCGACATTGAGCAGTATTCATCAGCACTCTTTTTTAAAGCTCGCAGAGCTGGCTTTTCAGCATCCATTTGATGTGGTGCTGTGTATTGATGCGGCTTACCACTGCAATATACAGACCTTTTTAACCTCCGTCAGTACCGTGTTGGCCGCCTCGGGTCGCTTGGGTTTTCATTGTCTGATTTGGTCAGAGCAAGCGCAGCGTTTAAGCGCCTTACAAAAACAAAAATACAGATGGTTGTTAAAAGCCGCAGATATTAATACTGATCATTTGATGACAACGTGCGCACTTCAGCAAACTTTACAGCGTTATGATTTGCTAGATATTGAGATTACAGATCTCTCTAGGCCAGTGTTGCTTGGATTCTCACGTTATTTTCAGCAATTGGTCCCACATGGCAAAGGTCTAGATGCCTTTAAAATTCGTATGACCGCGCAATTATGCAGTCAGTTATATGCCGATGGTTGGGTTCAATATGTGCAAGTGAGTGCCAAGAAACATCATTTAGCGGCTGTTTAATAGACCAACATATTGCCCACTATAAAAACAACAAAGCCTCAGCGGTTAAGCGAGGCTAAGTTTACAATGGTGCCGGCACACGGATTCGAACTGTGGACCTACTGATTACAAGTCAGTTGCTCTACCAACTGAGCTATGCCGGCATTGTGGCAAGAATCATAGCGAATTTGCTTAAAAACGCAAGCCAAAAAGTAAGCGATCAAACCACAGAGTATTTGCTTCAGTTTGATTGTGGTTAAAAGAAAGCATATAGAGATGGTGTTAAGCGTTGAGCGCATTATTTGAAGCAAAAAAAGAAAGGCCGAATTCCTGAAGAACTAAGCCTTTCTTTTTTTACTGCATTGGTGTGCAGGTTTTTCAAATCTGGCGGTGAGAGAGGGATTCGAACCCTCGATACGCGCAAACGTATACACACTTTCCAGGCGTGCTCCTTAAGCCACTCGGACACCTCACCAATTTGCCGCGATAATACCGAAAAAAAACCACTCTGCCAAGTTGAAACAATTGATTTAGAGCAAAAGTTTTTTCGCAGTGATATGATTGCCAAAAAATTGTGTCTAAAAACGAAGACAAACTATGCAAAGTTCTGCAAAGAAAGCCGCATTGCCTGTGATTACCCTCGCAGCACTTGGGGTGGTATTCGGAGACATTGGCACCAGTCCACTGTACGCGCTCCGGCAATGTTTCCTCACCGCGCATCTGGCTATTAATGAAGGCACAGTACTTGGAATTCTGTCGCTGATTTTTTGGTGCATGATGCTTACCATCAGTTTTAAATACGTCACCATTATTATGCGGGCTGACAACAACGGCGAAGGCGGGATTATGTCCCTGCTGGCCTTGAATTTACGCACCAGTCGCATTGCTGAAGATAAGAAAATTTATCTGATTGCCTTAGGGTTTATTGGGGCATCCTTATTCTTTGGTGATGGCATCATTACGCCGGCCATCTCGGTACTGTCCGCCATTGAAGGCCTAAGTATTGCCACTCCGATGTTTAACGACTGGTTGATGCCATTGGCGATTGGTATCTTGGCGGGTTTGTTCCTTGTGCAGCGTCATGGCACAGCCACCATGGGTAAATTCTTTGGCCCATTGACCTTAACGTGGTTTTTGTCGATTGGTGCACTGGGTGTCTGGAGTGTTCTGCAAACACCGTTTGTCTTGACCATGGTCAGTCCACATTGGGCCTTTAATTTTATTGCCCATCAGCCTTATTTGGCATTTTTAACCATGGGTGCGGTTATTTTAACCATCACTGGTGGTGAAGCCTTATATGCGGATATGGGACATTTCGGTCGTCTTCCGATTCGTCTGGCGTGGTTTATTATTGTTTTGCCTTGCTTACTGTTTAACTATGCAGGACAAGGTGCATTATTACTGCGTAATCCAGAAGCCATTGCCAACCCGTTTTACATGTTGGTGCCGGAATGGGCGTTATTTCCCATGATTGGTTTGGCCACTGCTGCTGCTGTGATTGCTTCACAAGCGGTCATTACTGGCGTATTTTCGATGGTTAATCAGGCCATTCAATTGCGTTATTTGCCGCGTTTGACTGTACATCACACCTCAGCTGCGGAAAAAGGGCAAATTTATTTGCCCTTTATTAACTGGATGTTGTTTATCTCTGTGGTGATTCTGATTTCACTGTTTGAAAGCAGTGCCAATTTGGCCAGTGCCTATGGTGTTGCAGTGACCATGACCATGCTCTGTGGCACCATTTTGATTTCATTTTTGGCCTATGGTTTTTGGCGTTGGCCAATCTGGAAAGTGCTACTTTTTGCGGTACCTTTTTTGCTGATTGATTTTGTCTTTGTGGCTTCGACGTCGCTTAAAATTATTGCCGGTGGTTGGGTGCCCATTTTAATTGGTGCGGCCATGTATACCGTGTTAATGACGTGGAAAACTGGTCGGGAAATTGTCTTGGCGCGTTTAGAAAAAGATGCATTGCCTATCGATTTATTTATTAAAAGTATCAGTATGAGTGCCGAGACACAATTTGTGCCGGGCGCAGCTATATTTTTAACCGGCACACCCAATATTGTACCGCACGCGATGTTGCACAATATTAAGCACAATAAAGTCCTGCACGAATTGAATATTATGTTGACCGTGGTCACGCGTGATATTCCGTATGTTGCAGCCACAGATCGGATTGAAATTGAAAAGTTAGATCCACGTTTTTATCGTATTGCTATCTATTATGGATTTAAAGATCAGCCGAATATTCCAGATGCACTGCAACAAGCCTATGAACAATTGGATTTAGAGTTTGACATGATGCAAATCAGTTTCTTTATCTCGCGTGATCGTTTGATTCATACGGTGGGTGAAGGCTTATCGCCATGGCGTGAAAAACTCTTTATTTCCATGCAGCGTAACACCAGTCCAGTGAGTGATTTCTATCAAATTCCACCGAATCGGGTGGTCGAACTTGGCAGCCAAATTGGCATCTGATTTCTGCTCTTGATCAGCAAAAACAAAAAAACCAAGGCTTTTGCCTTGGTTTTTTGTTTTTATCTGGAGGATAAAAAGTTTGCTTGAGCTGGAAAAAAATTAGTTCTCAATTGTTTCTGTCATCGGTTGTTCAGGTGCGGCATTCACGGCATCTGTTTGATCGGCATCTAAAGTCGCTTGCTGATTCACTGGGCGGACAATATCCATCGCTGGAGGAGCTGCGCCATCATTAGGTTGCGCTTGCATTTCAGCTTCGCTACCGCTTTGCATCGTAGTAGGCGCATTTTGCGGCGTACCTACAATACGGATTTGACCACTTGCAACCAATTCTTGTAATGAAGCAGCTTGACCATTAACTGTGGTGGATACTTTAACTTTAGATAAGTTTTCTAAAGAATCGCCCGGTTGAACTTGCGGTTCTGCAAATGCAGTCGTGGCCATCAAAGCGGTAACCACAGATAAACCTAAAAGCTTAGAATACATAAATACTCCATCGAAATAATCGTTCTTAAATCATGTATGCAGCTACCTTGTCATAACTGAGGCTAATTTTTCAATCGAATATACCGAACAGCATTAATAGTCTTTAGAAAAGCTTTATAAAAATAGACATACTGTTACAACAAAGGCGGCATGATTTCTGTTATTTCGTTTAAATATGCAACAAATAGCGAAGGCTTGATATACTTCATTTTGCTTGCTTGTTAAGCTGATTAAAACGGAATGTGTAATTAAAAAATGGCCACTAAACCACGTAAAACCGATCAATCTTGGCTGCGACGTCTCAATCAAAATAGCTTAAAAATTATTTTGGGTGTTGTGGCGACCAGTAGTTTTGCGATTGCCTTTGGCCAAGAGAAAATTCAGCAATTGGTGTCTTTGCCCTCGAATTCTAATTCGGCATGTTTGGAGCAGTTTTATCGCGATATTCCGCCATTTTTAGCCAAAGCAAGCTTGAATAAAGATAGCTATCCGTTGTGTTTTAATGGCTTTAACGTGATGTATTCGGGTGTCTCTAAAACCCCATTGTGGGTGGCCGAGGCCTTAACCCCGACACGCTTAAGCCAGAAAATTCCACGTGAAGACAGTTTCCATGAGGAAAAAAAGCTCAAAGCTGAGCATCGAGCGACTTTATCGGATTATAAAGCATCAGGTTATGATCGTGGGCATATGGCACCCAATGGTGATATGCCAAGCAAAGCCTCACAAAATGACAGTTTCTCTTTGGCCAATATGGTGCCGCAAGCACCGAAAAATAATCAGCAAGTATGGCGTGAATTAGAAGAAGCCACGCGTACCATCGTCACCAAGCAAAAACAAGATGTTTATGTGGTGACAGGACCTATTTTTAGTGCAAAGAAATTAAAGACCATTGGTAAAGGCGTGATTGTGCCAACGGCGGTGTTTAAAGCGCTGTATATGCCGAAGACCGGTGCAATTGGGGCTTACTATGCACCCAATGATAATTCGCTACAGGTTAAGATTGTCAGCGTCTGTTACTTAGAAGAGCAATTGGGCATTAATTTATTCCCACAATTGACCGATGAGCAAAAACGTAATACTTATAATTTACCGCTCAGTGCTGGTGCGGTGAAAGCCAATCAAAAAATTGCCTATGGGCATTGGGATGCAGAGAGTCAATGCGCTGAAGAAGTCAGTTCTGCTCAATTGGCCGCAGTGCAAAAGCAATTTAAATCAGCGGTGGCATCGACAACACCCAGTTCTACACCCACCTCGCACAGTCCAACTAAACCCGCAAGCGTAAATGAGCCTGCTTCACAGACCTCTCTCATTCAGCCGATTCTTGAGGGAATTTTGCAACAGGTCTTACAACTGTTGAAATAGAGGTGTTGGGCCGGCAGATCGAATATTGAATAACAACAAGGATAAGGGGACATCACTATGTTTAAGCCTTTTGATAAGGGAGTTGAGTCACATGCCATTCATGATCTGACTTTAGAAAATCAAGAAGATTGTGTCAGTATTTATGGCAACTTACAGCTCACCAAAGATCAGGCCGGTTTGGCTGCAGCCAAAGTTTTACAAGCCTTTTTAAATGAGCTGGTTGGTATATTAGAGGCAACAGCGGATTTACCTGAACACATAGCACGTCAAGATGAACAGGAAATTGATAATCCATTTTTATAATGGTTGAGTTTGAGTCAACGCGATGTCATTTGTCAGCTTAGTGCTTTTGATTGGTGGCGTATTCGGCTGACTTTCTGTTAATCATCTGCTCTGTGTGCTTGTGGCAGATTGCGGCGCCATTGCTGCGGTGTAATACCCGTCCATTGTTTAAAAGCACGCTGGAAAGCACTTTGTTCAGAATAACTGAGTAAAAAAGCAATCTCTTTAAGGCTTAACTGTGGATTGGTCAAATACTGTTCTGCAAGCACATGGCGAAGTTGTTGGATGCGCTGTTGATAACTACTGCCTTGTTGCTGTAAATGACGTTGTAATTGACGTACCGACAAACCCAATTGCTGCGCGATCAGCGCAATATGATAGTGATTTTTTTGTAGACCGCTGAGAATTGCTTGTTGCAGTCGTTGATCAAGTTGCGTGGAGTGCGGCAATTGCTGCAGCAACGCCTCGGCTTGTTGCAACAGTAAGTGCTGTAAGGTGTCATCGCCTTGGCGCAGTGGTTTAGCCAACTCATGCGTGGCCAATATAATCTGCGCGGTGCTTTGAGAAAAACGTACTCGACAGCCAAAATAGCGTTCATACAGCCTCACGTTTTTGGGTGCAGCGTGAGTAAAATGTACTTCATGCAAATGAATCTCTTCACGCTGCATAAAGTGTTTTAGTAACTGTAGCATCAGCGCCATGGCAATTTCATTGCTCAGCTGGGTGGTTAACGAAAAGGGCACTTCGCTCCAACCGATAGCCAAATAATGCTGCTCGGTATGCACCACTAAACTGCTGCCATCATAAATCAAGCGATGAAAATCAGAATAGCGCTGCAAAGCCTCGGCTAAGGTATTACACGACAGTGCAATATAGGCCAGTATGCCCAAGTGTTTGGGTTGCACGTATTCTGCAATCTCTAAGCCCAATGCTGCAATCGGCCGTTGCTGCTGGATCTCGCTAAGCAATTCACACCACAGCGCATAGTCAAAGCGCTCTAAGCTTTGTACCCGTTGCAATGCCTCTGAAATCAGTAAGCCTTTGGCCTGACTGTAGGCATAGAGTAGCTGTCCAAGTCCAGCGTAAACTGAACCGCTGTAGGGATTTAATGCGGGCATAGGGCTCTTTTTATTGTCGTGATTGGTCAATGAAGTGCGCGGTCAGCGTCAATATTTAGCACATCTGCTGGGGTATATTCAACAGCAATAAGGGAGGATGTGCTGATGTGGAAAGGTTTCTGTGTAGGATTATTATTGGCCAATGGCTTTGAGTGGGTTGCGCATAAGTACATTTTGCATGGCACGCACCGTAGCGGTAAGCCGCTCTATAGCCCTGTACCGGAGAGTATGAAGTCACATTGGCAGCATCACCGCGAAGTGCGCAAAACGGATTTTCATGATCATGCTTATGTGCAAGGCATCAGCCATTGGCGCACCAAAAATGAAATTGTTTCTTTGGCTGTGGTGGCCGGCGCGGCCAGTTTGGTTTTTTATCCACTGTCTAAAGGCATGGCGCTCGCTGCGCTGTATAGTGCCGGTAATTATTACTATATTCATCGCCGTGCGCATTTACAGCCGGATTGGTCACGAAAAAAAGTGCCATGGCATTATGATCATCACATGAATGCCAATCAGGATGCCAATTGGTGTGTGACTAAACCGTGGTTTGATTATTTACTGGGCACACGGGTGATTTCATCGGCAGATTTGCAAGAACAAAATCCGTTGGGTGTCAGGCTTCCAGCGCCTTTGGCACAGTTGATGAACACGGCGGCGCAGCGTTATCGACCGGCCAAATGGGTAGAGCAAAGCGCAGCGCTGTCGATTGAACGGTCAGATTTGATTATGTGATCAATAGGTAATAGCCAAGAAAAAAACCGATCTATAGAGATCGGTTTTTTTTAAATCATTTTAGAGATCGATTTCAATCACCATCATATTAAAGAAATGATTTGGATGATTCAAAAGTAGCTTGAATTTTTTAAAGACGCATCTCAATTCCTTGCGCCGCCAAATATTGCTTGGCTTCGGGAATGGTGTGTTGACCGAAATGGAAGATAGAGGCCGCCAGTACAGCATCGGCACCGCCTTTTAAAATCCCATCGGCCAAATGTTGTAAGTTACCGACACCGCCTGAGGCAATGGTGGGAATGGTGACGCGGTCATTAATCTGGCGCATTAGCGCTAAATCGTAGCCGGCTTTGGTGCCATCAGCATCCATCGAGGTAATCAGCAATTCACCGGCCCCAAATTTAGCCATTTTAACCGCCCATTCAATGGCATCAATACCGGTTGGTTTGCGGCCGCCATGGGTGAAAATTTCCCATGTGTTTGCGCCGGTTTTTTTGGCATCAATGGCCACGACAATACACTGGGCGCCAAAGCGTTGTGAGGCTTCTTGCACAAATTCAGGATTAAACACTGCGGCTGAATTAATGCTGACTTTGTCGGCGCCGGCATTGAGCAATAAGCGAATATCATCGACTTTACGCACGCCACCGCCCACGGTGAGCGGCACAAAAACCGTTTCTGCCATGCGCTCTACGGTGCGATAGGTGGTATCACGTTCACCCGAGGTGGCCGTGATGTCTAAAAAGGTGATTTCATCTGCACCTTGTTCGTTGTAGCGGCGCGCCACTTCCACCGGATCGCCTGCATCACGAATATCCAGAAATTGCACACCTTTCACTACTCGACCATTATCTACATCAAGACAAGGAATAATACGTTTCGCAAGCATAATTTTTTCCAAAAATAACAGCCGATTATGAAACTTCGCCACGAAGGTGCTACACCTTGGTAGTGGGAGCGGTTATTCTATCAAAATTATGTAAGTTTTTTTGCAGGTTTTCTATGTCGGTTTATACCCCTTTGACTTTACTGGAAGCTCAGGACTTTGCAGCGCCCTATGGATTAGCGGTGCAGCAGCTGCTTCCCATTCAAGGCGGTATTCAAAATACCAATTATTTTTTGATCTGTGAGCATCAACAACACTATGTATTGACCATTTTTGAAGAGCTGGATCAGCAAGGTGCAAGTGAGTTGGTGCCGGTACTGGAGCATTTAGGTCAGCAGGGTTTAGCAGTGCCTGTGCCACTTAATTATGCCGGCTGCGCCATTCATAGGTTAAAAGATAAACCGGCACAAATTGCACCGCGTATGTTCGGGACACATCCACAGTCCTCAAGCCTAGAGCAAGTGGCTGCCATTGCCGCAGCGCAAGCCAAAATACATGTGGCATTGCAAGATTTTCCGCTACAGCGCGCCGCCTATCGTAATCACCATTATTGGCGCCAAGTGGCAAAAGAGCTTAAACCCACGCTGAATGCTGCCGATACGGTGTTATTAAATGAATTGTTGGGTCTATATGATGCGTTAACTGCGGTCTATCCCAATCGTCCAAAAGGCTTTATTCATTCCGATTTATTTCGTGACAATACCTTATTCGAAGGCAATCAATTAACCGGTATTCTCGATTTTTATGAGCTAAATCAAGATGAATTTATGTTTGATATTGCCATCACTTTAAATGATTTTTGTACTCAATATCCCGCTTTGACTTTAGATGAAGGCAAAGCACAGGCTTTTTTACAGGCCTATGAAGGTGTGCGGGCTTTAACCGAGGATGAAAAATCATGCTTGGAGTTGTATTTGGCCATGGCGGCTGGGCGTTTTTGGATGTTGCGTTTACAAGTGGCACAAAAGAATGTACAACAAGGGCGTACTGGGGATGATATTCTGCAAAAAAATCCGTTAGAAATGCGTAATATGCTGATAGAAAGACTAAAATTTGTGACTGCCTAAATAGGAAATAAACATGCGCGATCAGGGTCGATTGGTAGAATGGTTTGATGATAAAGGCTATGGTTTTATTCAGCCGAACGATAACTCAAAAGATCGCGTATTTTTACATATCAAGGATTTTGCTCGTCAGGGGCCACGGCCCTTGGTGGGCTGTGCGCTGGAATATACGGTGTTGTTAGACAGCGACGGCCGTTTTCGCGCACAACAAGCGACCTATTTAAAAGCCTCACAAACGCAAAAATTATCCACTCAGCCGAAAAAATCCAATCCAGTGCAGCCTAAATTATTGCCCATGCAAATTGCTTGTGTCGGTTATATTTTGGCGTTGCTGGTGTTTGGCTTTTTAGGTTTGTTAAGTGGCTTGGTGTTATTGTTGATTAGCATGGTCAATGCGCTAACCTACTGGATGTATGCCCAAGATAAAGAAGCGGCATTGCTGGGTAAACGCCGTGTGTCGGAACAAACCTTACATATTTTAGCTTTTTTAGGCGGCTGGCCGACGGCATGGTTGGCACAAGAAAGACTCAGACACAAAACACAAAAACAACCGTTTAGAAAGATTTATTTTTGTACCATAGGTTTAAACATTCTGTTGATTTTATGGCTAATTTCTCCTTTAAATCTGCTGAAATTTTAAATAAGCGCAGTGACTGAAAAAGGTATAAGCATGAATTATTCTGTAGACCAAGATTCCAACCGCACCCTAACCTTAGTGCTGTATGTGCTGTACATTATTGCCATTTTTTCAGCAGGCCTGCTTGCAGTCATTGCCTTAGTGATTAACTATATTAAACGGGATGATGTGCGCGGTTCAATTTTTGAAAGTCATTTTACATGGCAAATTCGCAGTTTTTGGTGGTATTTATTTTGGAATATTATCGCCTTTGTACCGTTTATTTTCTTATTTTTCACTGGAGAAAATGTCAACGCTTTTGCCGGTGTCGCCATTGGTGCCACGACGTTTTGTTTGGTGGTGGTCGGTGTTTCTTGGATTTGGATTGTTTACCGTGCCATTGCCGGTATTATTCGTTTAAATGACAATCAGCCCATGTACCGATAATTTTCCAAGTATGCTGTAAAAAAGGATGACTGAAGTCATCCTTTTTTAATCGCAATTTATGCTAACCGCTTAAGGGGCATAATGCAAAAAGAGGTCATGTGACCTCTTTTTGCATAGACAAGAATCGCAGTTGATTAAATCGACTGATCATCCCATAACGATTGTGCTTCACCTAAATTGAGTGTGCCTTCATAAATGGCACGACCAGTGATTGCGCCCAAAATGCCCGGTTGGCCTTTAAGTTGACGCACATCATCCAAATTGGTGACACCGCCAGAGGCAATCACCGGTAAGCCGGAATACGCGGCCAAAGCGACTGTTTGCTCAATGTTGACGCCTTGCATCATGCCATCGCGGGCAATATCGGTATAAACAATACTGGATACACCGGCATCGGCAAAACGTTTGGCTAAATCAACCGCTTTCACATCAGTCACATTGGCCCAACCATCGGTGGCGACCATGCCATTGATGGCATCAATACCGACAATAATATGACCGGCAAATCTTCGACATGCTTCTTCAACAAAATCAGGATCTTGTACGGCTTTGGTGCCGATAATCACAAAAGAGACGCCGGCATCTAGATAATGTTCGATGGTTTCAAAAGAGCGAATACCACCGCCAATTTGAATAGGCAGTTCAGGCTGTGCTCGGGCAATTGCTTCAACCACCGGTTTATGAATGGGTGTACCGGCAAACGCCCCATTTAAATCGACCAAATGTAAGCGTCGAGCGCCTTCATTGACCCAATGCTGTGCAGTGGCGACAGGATCGTCAGAAAAGACGGTATCGTCTTCCATTCGTCCTTGTTTTAAACGGACACATTTGCCATCTTTCAGGTCAATTGCAGGGATGATCAGCATGCTTACGCTCCTTGCTTAATTTCATTAAATTTATGGGGTTATCTTAGCAAAGTATAACTGAAGCGCTAAGCCTCAGTTTTAGCATTTATTGTGTTGAAAGGCATAGCGAATGTTAAAGAACGGGTATAAAGATGCGGCGGCAGTAATGCCAAACGCTGTAATTCTATAAAAACCAACAGCGCGGCATAAGCATCGGCTGTTGCATATTGAATTTGCGCTGTGGTAAGGGTCTTACGTGCCCAATTTGAGGTGCTGATTTTTTTACTTTTAGGAAAATTACGCTGAAATAAAAGAGCCATCGCATTTTTTATACCCACAGCATTGTTTAGGCCAAAGCTGGTAAAGCATTTGGATAACTCGACCATACCCTGCAGTTGTATGCCTTTTTTGCGAAATAAATGTCCATCATTTTTTAGCCCAAAGCCGACTTTGAGTTGGGCTGGATTTTCTAAAATTGGCTGCAGAAATTCAAGTATTGCTGGCGTCATTTGAAATAAATAGGCTTTTTCAATACTGGCCAATTGAATCAGATGTGGGCCGGTTGAGACTTCGCCTTTGTTAAAGGTCGGTTTGGACTCGGTATCGAAACCGAATAATGCACAATGTTTAAGTTCTGAGGCAATGGCCTGACATTGCTCGAGTGAATGGATGACCTGAATCTGCGGCAGAGCCAGATTTTGAAAGAGGGGCAATTGCTGAATTTGTTCTTTGCTGGGAAGAAGAGGAAGCACGCGTTCAGACATAATCATCAATATAAGGTTTATTTTCAGCTCAGCTTAAGCGTTTTTTGAGTTTTAGGCAAAAAAAAGCCCATCGATGATGGGCTTTTTAAGCAGTTCAATCTTATTGATCGACATCCTGCATGTTTTGTTGCATTTCAACCTGCTGTGCACGTTGCACATAGTCTTGATACGCGGGTATTGAAATAGCGGCGAAAATACCGATTGGAAAAACTAAAATATAGAACCACGCTAAAACTTTTTCCCATGTTTGTGTGGTACGTGGTACGCCATATTGATTGGGGTTTACATCGCCTTTGGCAAAAATTAGATACAACATCATCAACACGTTCACCAGCGGAATGAGCATAATTAGTGATAACCAACCACTGTGATTACGGTCATGTAAACGGCGAATGGTAAAGACAAAAGTAAAATACAGCATGGCAATATAGGCAATCACAATCAGGGCAACTGCTATTGTGCCTGGGGTTGACGAACCTGTCATATTATAAGGATCGGTTAATAATCCCGGTGTAAAAGCGAAAATAAGACCAATCACCATGATCATGACAAAACTCATCAGCATATTCCAGCCTAAGTAAGACATTCGACCAAAACGTCCATTGGCTTTAAGCGGGGAATCGATGGTTGGGGTAAAATGAGTATTCATTTTTATTGTTCCGCAAGTTGAATTATTATTTAAATTAATATGTTGCGCGGCGATAATAGCAATGACAGGCCTAAAAAAACAATTAAATAAATCAATAATTTTAAAATTATAAAAAAGGCCCCACCAAGGTTGAGCCTTTAAATTATCCAAAAATTGAGCTTTAGATGTTCCAATCGACAAAATTTTTCAATAATTGTAGACCGGCAGTGTGGCTTTTTTCAGGAGGGAATTGCGTGGTAAACAAGTTTTCTTGATGGATGACGCTACAGAATTCTAAGCCGTAGTCGCAAGTCGCGGCCACAATACGCATATCTTGGGGATCTTTAGATTCAACATAAAAACTATGCACCCAGTCAAAACGTGCATCTTGTGCATTGTCTTGGCGCATGTATGCGCGGGGTCACTTGATGTACTTGATTCCAGCACCGATGTGGCATTTTTAGACCGGCGACATCGGGAAAGCCTTTTACCTGACTCTTTAAAAATACCCAAGGCATCTGTAGCAGCATGTGCTTCAAAATACTGCATTTGTATTGATTGAGGTTGAGAAAATAATTAATCCTGACCAAGTGGGTATGGCGTCCGTGGTGTGTTGATGATTTTCATCACGGGCGTTCAACAGCTTAATGAGTTAAAAGCAGGTTAGAAATTTGCCCAAATGCAAAAATAAATATCAGCAACAAAAGACCGAGTACAACCATATAAATTACTGCTAAAACGTTTTCCCATGTTTTTGTTTCACGCGGATAACCATAATTGTTATGTCCTGCTGTATCAGGGAACAAGCTTAAATATAATCCAAAAAATAGATTAATCAGCGGAATGCAATTTAATATGGATAGCCATCCGCTTTGATTCATATCATGTAAACGCTTGATGCTAAAAATCATATAGGCATAAAACCAAATTAAGTTAGGGATCCATGCCAGTAGTACCACCCAAGTCGAATCGCGATTGCTCAACATGGCTTCAAAGGTATGTGGCATCGTCACCAGCAAAATCATTACCACCACAACCAGCATAAATGCAATTAATAAGTTCCATGCTAAAAATGTGATTCGTCCAAAACGACCATCGGGAGTTAAGGGAGAAGTGTTATCCATGATTAAATCAAGCTGCATTGTATTATTCAATTTTTTATCCTGTTATTTTGTGAAAATTTTTTTATAAAACAGTCTATTATTTTTATATATTGAGTCAAAAAGATCAAGCCAACTCAGTTGGCTTGATCTTTTTTTAAGGCGAATCAGTGGGAATTAAATATTCCATTCCACAAAATTTTTCAATAATTGTAGACCGGCAGTGTGGCTTTTTTCAGGATGGAATTGCGTGGCAAACAAATTTTCTTGATGGATGACGCTACAGAATTCTAAGCCGTAGTCGCAAGTCGCGGCCACAATACGCGTATCTTTGGGTTCAACATAAAAACTATGCACAAAGTAAAAACGTGCATCTTGTTCAATGTCTTTCCACATGGCATGGCTCGGATCGAGCTGATGTACCTGATTCCAGCCCATATGCGGCACTTTTAAACCGGCGACATCGGGAAAGCGCTTCACTGTCCCTTCAAAAATACCCAGTGCCTCTGCACCGCCATTTTCTTCAGAAGATTGCATTAATGCCTGCATACCGACACAAATCGCCAATACCGGCTTATTAAACACAGCATGGCGAATCACCTCATCAATACCCGCTTCATGCATGCCTTGCATACAATCACGCATGGCACCGACACCGGGGAAGACAATTTTATCGGCTTGTGCAATCAGCTTTGCATCGTGAGTGACATCAACGGTTGCCCCGACATGTTCTAATGCTTTGGCGGCCGAGTGTAAATTTCCCATGCCATAATCAAGAAGGGCAATACGGGTCATTACAAACTTCCTTTGGTTGACGCGACAGTGTTTTCGGCACGCGGGTCGACTTCGCAAGCCATACGTAAAGCACGGGCAAAAGCTTTAAAGGTGCATTCAATTTGGTGATGGCTATTTTTGCCTTTTAGGTTATCAATGTGCAGGGTCATCAGCGCGTGATTAACAAAGCCTTGGAAAAATTCAGAGAATAAATCCACATCAAAGCTGCCAATCAGTGAACGTGTAAAGGGAATATCCATCCATAAACCGGGACGACCCGATAAATCCACCACCACACGGCTTAAGGCTTCATCGAGCGGCGCATAGAAGTGTCCATAACGACGCAAGCCTTTTTTATCGCCTAACGCTTGGGCAAATGCTTGGCCTAAGGTAATTCCACAGTCTTCTACGGTATGATGGTCATCGATGTCTAAGTCGCCATCACAATGAATATCAATATCAAACAAACCATGTCGCTTGATTTGATCAATCATATGATCTAAAAAGGGAATACCTGTATTTAGGGTGCCTTGACCCGTACCATCAAGATTCACACGAACTCGGATTTTGGTTTCGTTCGTGTTTCTTACCACTTCACTGATACGCTGCGTCATAGACACGTTCCTCAAAAACGTTAAAAATGATGATGTAAAATATTATTTCGCGGTGACGAAATCACTGCATATTAGATTGCTCAGGAGGCTTAATCAATGCCCATTACCGTACACGCTTATACATCACTGGAAAATGACGAAATGCGCAGCCAGCTTGAGCGACTGTATGACACTAGCCCAGAATTTGCAGATGGCAAAGATGCCATTGAACAACTCGAGCAAAACTTAGCCCAGTATACCTTAGTTTACACAGCAGAATTTAATACCAAATTGATTGGGGCGATTTGGTGTAGTGGGCAAGGGGAAAGCAAAACCTTAGAAAATATTGTGGTACATCCTGCCAATCGCGGACGTGGAGTCGCAGATCGCTTGGTCAGTGAAGTGTGTCGTATGGAAGAAGACAAAGGCGTTAAGGTGTTTGAGCCGGGGTGTGGCGCAATTCACCGCTGTTTGGCCCATTTAGAAAAAATTTAGTCATGATGAAATATAAAAAAGCAGCCTTTGTGCTGTTTTTTTATGCTGAAAAATAGAGAAATATTCATGGTGGCTTATATTTTATCTAAAAAATCAGCAAATAAGTCGCTATATGCTGTAAAAATAAGCAATTGATTTAAAAAGTACAAAAGTCACTTGACTGAAAAAGCTGAAAACTGTTTAATACGCGGCATTGGCGTGATAGCTCAGTCGGTAGAGCAACGGATTGAAAATCCGTGTGTCCCCAGTTCGAGCCTGGGTCTCGCCACCATATTCAAAATCTATTTTAAGATTTCAATCCCTGATCAGATCAGGGATTTTTTTTGGCTAAAAAATATGCGGTTGAATAAAAAGATGCTGAATTATATTGACTAATGTTGGTAGATACGGCTTAATACACCGCATCGGCGTGATAGCTCAGTCGGTAGAGCAACGGATTGAAAATCCGTGTGTCCCCAGTTCGAGCCTGGGTCTCGCCACCATATTTAAAGAAGTCTCAAACATTGTTTGGGGCTTTTTTTTGTGTAAAATAAACCCAGATCTCAATTAATTAAATAATAAATGGAAAATAATAATGAAAAACATAAGCTTAGTTCTATTCGGTATTCTGACCGTTCTGCTGACGGCTTGTGGGGGTAGTGGCAGCGGCGATAGCTTTAACTCCTCCTACGCGAAAACTTTTATCATTGGCGCTCAGACCTATGTCTGCCGAAGTGAAAAAGCGGCAAATGCTTGTGGCGGTGCCAGTCAGGATTGCTCTGCCTGTGAGTTACAATCCTCATCGGCACTGCCGATTACGCAGCTCTGTGCCAAGCCTGTTACCAATACCTATAAAGTAACCCAAAACGGCTGTGTATTGACCCTCAGCAATACGC
Source organism: Acinetobacter harbinensis (assembly GCF_000816495.1). GTDB lineage: Bacteria > Pseudomonadota > Gammaproteobacteria > Pseudomonadales > Moraxellaceae > Acinetobacter > Acinetobacter harbinensis. Next base: position 237,055 of record NZ_JXBK01000001.1, on the reverse strand, counting down.
CTCAGACGGCAATTTGTACTTCTGAAGGATTGAGATTACTGTCTGCTACGGGTGTTACGAAGCAGCAGCTCATTGGAACAGGTGCGCTATTTACCAGTGGCAGTGTAAACATTACTACTGCTAATAATGTGGTTGAAACGATTACGTGTAATTAATACGGATGAACTTTTCTATATCCGTTTTGGTGGGTATCTTGTGTTTTGGATTGGGTTATTTTATTGCCCAATCCGACTTCGGCGCGGAACAGCAACTTGTCCCACCGCCTCAAGATATTACGGTTGAACATTTGCTCGAAGCCATGCAACAAAAAAATCAGCAAGCGCCTGAGCAACCTTTAGTTTTCCAACAACAGCTCAAAGATCAGAATACAAAGATTAATTCAGTGATCGACAGCGCGACTCCTGAACAGATTGATCAGTACTTAAAGCAGTTTTTCCGGAATACGACTTATCCAATATTCATAATAAGCCTGAATTTGCCAAACGTTTAGTCGATGAATTTATTGAGAGCAAAAACGATCCCAATGCGGTCTTAATTGGCAAAGCGACCGTGAGTGCGCAGCAACAATATTCAGTGGGTAATGTGTTGCCTCGGCAAATTTATGCAGGTCAACAGTTATTTGCTCACTTTGATACGTTAGGCAAAGTACCGAATAACGATCAGGTTTTTATACGTTGGAGCAATCAGTCTACAGGTGAGGTACTATTTTTTATGCCACAGCGGGTGAGTGTTAATCAACAACAGAATTGGGTCAGTTTTAATCCAGCTCAAGGATGGGAGGTGGGTATATACGATGTTAAATATTATCTCGCCAATGATCAGTTGACTGCCATTGCACAAACCAGTTTTAGTATTGATCAAATTATTGATTAGCTTATAATTTTTTAAGCCTATTCTAATTTAAGCGCTTGGTTATCATTTTATTTTTAATCAGGCTCTTGAGTATCAACGCAACTGTCTAAATTATTTCATATCAGGGCTTGCAGAAACGCTCAAGCATTTTTGTAAGCGAACTCTGAATTGTAAGCGTAAATCGCCTTCTATTGATGCGTGATATAAAATCTTCTTTTAAGCGAAAGTATTGGCAAAACTGGAGGTGTAATCTTGGGGTATAGTGCTGAAATCGTTTATGTATGGCACATATTACAGCAGCTGAATAAAATATTTTTTGCTTCAATATGATTATGGTACTTAGACCGCTTATCTGAGCACTACTTACCAAATCGCTTATCTATTATACAATTGGTTGGATTAAAGGTTGTTTATTTACTTTTATCTTTTTGGAGTAGAACTGCCATGAATCTCCTAAAATATGTGCTTTATCCCAGTGTCTTAATCGCCAGTCTCTTTTCAATTTCGCTCAGTTTTGCAGATAGCGTGGAGCTGCCCGTACTCAGACCTTTGGCCGAACCTGAGTTACGCGCTGAAACAGGTATTATTCAATATCAACAAGATCCGCAGCAAACGAGAGCGCTACAGCATAAAATAATGAAGATCCAGCGCGATACTCAAAATTTTGTACTTGATCCGAGAATTTTAACCACACTAGATTTGGTACCCGAAGGGCCGATGCCTGACATCAATAGCTTGCCTTTAGCACTGCAACAACACATCTTAGCCATTGCACGAGGTTTACAGTCTACAGACCCCAGAGAGGGCTTGTATATTCTGTTACAGCCTTTTGGTATTGACCGCAATGCCAGCAACGTACAGATTGCACGAGAGCAAATTTCATTGGGTATTTTGAACGGATCCTTTGATAAGCCAGCCATACAAAACTCATCGCAACCCATCGCCACGCTACCGGTGACAATTAGCCGTTAGGCCGTATAGGGTAAATTTCTTTTAGGCTATGAAGATGCTTGAATATTTAATTTTACTGGAATATTCATGAATTTTTCAGCTTGGTATTGGATCAAATTTTGCATTATAAATATAAAGATGAGTACATATGGCGCATAAAAAAAGGATACCTATTTTAAGGTATCCTTTTTTATAGGTCGATTATGACCCAGCTATTTTAAAGCCCGTAAATTAATCGGCTTTCTTTTTAAACCAAGAGAAGAATGATTTTTTCTCTTCAGTCTTAACTGCAACTTTATCTTCAGTTTCAGCAACTTGTTCTACAGTGGTTTCTTTAACAGCAACTGTCGTGTCTTCAGGGGCAGCAGTTTGAGTCACAACAGCTTCGGTTACTGCAACTGTCGCGCCATCTTTGGCTTCTACAGTTTTAACAGCAGCAATTTCTTTTACTTCGGTGGTTTGTACAGCAGCTGCATCAACCGCAGGAGTGGTTTGAGTCTTTACAGCAGTGGTGGCCATAGCAGAAGTAGTGGCTGCAACTAAAGCAAGCGCCATAACAGTTTGAATAGCATTCATGGAGGCATCCTGAAATGTTATAAGAAAATGAAGTGGGCGATAGTAGCGCTTATTTTTATGCTAATTTGCTTCGATAGATTTTTTTGGGATTAATTGCGTGAAATATCCACTAAATTTACAGAGAAATAACAGGATGTTTCTAACTGGATACATAATGTGTATTTGCACAAACCATTAAATTCAAGCGAATTGAAGATCACATATAAAAAATAGCCGGATCAGGTGATGTGATTAATGGATTAGAATAAAAATTATCAGTTGATTCAAATGATAAAAATTTGATTATATAGTGATTCAATACGCTCTATTTTTACAAATATTGCTATGGCTTAGCACGTGTTTTGATCGAGTTGCCTTCGCTTCGAGGCTGATTGAAGGGTGTGATTCTTAGACAAAAATGATCATAAACAGAGACTAAAATAAGCAACGGTATTTGTAATGCATTTAAGTTTTTCGATCAAAATCCCTATGGATACATTAGAGATTTTGATCGAATTGCTTACCACAAATTCATGATCTTTTGAGCCTAATTGAATCAGTCAAAAATCTTTCCGGCAATTTGAAAAGGTAAGGAAACCACATCAATAGCCACTGCAAAAGGCAGCAGAACCAATTTTTCTAGTGGATTTATTCTTGGACTAGATTTGTACTGTTCTTCTACTTGCGTATAAATGGTGACTTGATAGGGTTTGCTTAAGGCTTTAAGTGAGGCAATATTGTTGGCGACGGGATAGACCACACCTGCTAACTTTAAGTTAAAGCAAAAACGTTGTGCATTCATGCGCTTATCACTTGAAGTTGAGCACTCCTCAGCACCATTGGCAATGAAAAATTCTAAATCTTTTTTGCTAATATCTTGTTGTAATTTGACATAAGACAAAGGCAACACACCAGAGAAGTGTCCATCATTTTTTTCAGAAAAAAAGCGTAATTCTTTGGTCATTTGAATATTGGCCGGCTCTAATTTGGTAATTAGATTGACAAATTGTGCACCGCCTTGGGTTAAAATATAGCTGTTTTTTGTTCCCGCAATCACCAAACTATTCGCAGGAAGTTGGGCTGAAGTGTAAGCCGGCTTACCAAAAGCAACCACTTGATCTTCCACCAACACGACTTTGCTGGTTTTGGTCCGCATCTCAGTGTCTTTATTGATTAAGGTGGTGGTGGCACAGCCGCTGAGTAACATACAGGCGAGCGCGCTAGGAAATGCTGTTCGAGCTGAAAATGGCAACATACACGATGCTCCGAAGATATTGAATCTAAAAATAGAATGATAATGACAGCATTGTTGCTTTTATGACCATAATAAAAAATCCCCACAAAAGCGAGGATGTTTACAAAATTATTAGCGATTCCATGTGCTTAAATAAGACTGGAAATTAGAATTTTATATCGTCTTTTATTGTTTGAGATAGCGCTCGAAAATACTGGAAAAATCATAAATTTCAATTTTTTTACGCTGTTCAGTGAAATTTTCTTGTACTTGAAGCGTGGTTTGGCAAATGATAT
>NZ_JXBK01000001.1:228821-232118 GCF_000816495.1 Acinetobacter harbinensis | reverse complement strand
CATAGAAAATCTCCTTAAATCAAGGGTATTTGATTTTCTACTTTTAAGTTCAATTATTTGAGGGGAGCATTACCATATCCGGCAAGTTTAGCACCACTTGTTCAGGCAACTCGCGTAAAGAAAACATATTATTCACCGCTTGTTGGGTTTGTATCAGCGTGGATGTTTGGCGTGCAATTTCCTGACATGCTTCCCCAATACTAAATAATGCCTTATATAAATCTCGCACTTGATCAATTTGTGTTTTCTCAATATCGATTGAATAACTGACGTCACCCAGATGGAACTTTAATTCGACGTCTCGATCTACAGTGCCGGCGGTTTCAAGCAGAACTTTACTGATCAAGTGATGTTTATATAAATAGCGATGTAATGTTCTTTTTTTACTGACTGCGCTGGTGCCATCAAGATGGATAAAAGCAGTGTTGGTGAAACAATATTCATCTGTCTTGGCTTTGATTAAAAAAAATATTTTTTCATGGTCTTCATGGAAAATATAATCATCAATATCGGTTTTATCGTAATCTTTGGCATCAATAATACGCCCAATATCACTGGTGCCCATTAAATCTGAGGCTATATTTTTAAACATGTTTAAACTCTGATTATCGGTAGCAATGACGCGATCATAATTTGCAGAGGCTTGGCGTGTCTAGTACAGCATTTTGAATGCCAAGTACTGAGTTGAAATATAGCAATGTTATTTTAGGGCATAAAAAAATCCCCGCAAAAGCGAGGATTTTTATCTGAGTATTTAATTAAAAATTAAACACGTTCGATAATAGTTGCGATGCCTTGGCCCAAACCAATACACATGGTCGCAAGACCAATTTGTGTATCTTGCTGTTCCATTACGTTGAGCAACGTAGTGGTGATACGCGCGCCAGAACAACCGAGTGGGTGACCTAAAGCAATTGCGCCACCGTTTAAGTTGATCATGTCTTGTTTGTCATAAATGCCTAAGCCTTTCATCACAGACAAGCCTTGTGCGGCAAAAGCTTCATTCAATTCAACAGTTTGAATATCAGTCATGCTCAAGCCTGCGCGTTTAAGGGCTTTTTGAGTTGCAGGTACAGGACCATAACCCATAATTGCCGCATCACAGCCTGCAACCGCCATAGAGCGAATCACGGCACGTGGCTTAAGACCTAAGGCTTGCGCACGTTCAGCAGACATCAATAACATTGCAGATGCACCATCAGACAAGGCTGATGAGGTTGCCGCTGTGACTGTGCCGCCTTTTGGATCAAATGCAGGGCGTAAGCTACGGAAAGCTTCAATGTTGGCATCAGGACGAATCACTTCATCGATGTCACACAAAATTTTGAAACCATCCGCATTATGACCTTCAACCCCAATAATTTCGTTTTTGAAACGACCTTCTTGAGTTGCAGCCCAAGCGCGACGATGTGATTCCACACCAAATGCATCTTGTTCTTCACGGGTAATGCCGTTCATACGACCGAGCATTTCAGCGGTTAAACCCATCATATTCGACGCTTTGGCATAATGCTTAGACGCTTCAGGATTTAAGTCGATGCCGTGCATCATGCCAACGTGACCCATATGCTCCACACCACCGATGATAAAGATATCACCTTGGTTGGTGGCAATTTGTGCCGCAGCAGTATGAATGGATTGCATAGATGAACCACAAAGACGGTTGACAGTTTGACCTGCAACAGTTTTTGGTAGATCCGCCAATAACGCAATGTTACGACCAATGTTCATACCTTGTTCTAGGGTCTGATTAACACAGCCCCAGATCAAGTCTTCAATTTCATTGACATCAAACTGGTTACGAGCAACGAGTGCACGTACTAATTCAGCAGATAAGCTGTCAGCACGTACATTGCGGAACATACCGTTTTTGGTTTTACCCATTGCTGAACGTACGCCATCAACGATGACAACGTCACGTGGATTTAAAGTAGCCATTCACGTTGCTCCTTAACCGTAGAATTTTTTGTTGTTAGCAGCCATGTCACGCAACATTTGTGGCGCTTCATAAGCCTTACCTAAATGTGCATACTTCTCGCAAAGCGCAACGTATTCAGCCACACCGGTTTGATCGATGTAACGGCATGGTCCACCACGGAATGGCGGGAAGCCAATACCCATGATCATCGCCATGTCTGCTTCAGACGGTGTTGCCACGATGTTGTCTTCTAAGCAACGTACTGTTTCGTTGCATAGCGTTAGCATCATACGGTCAATAATTTCTTGCGCATCAAACTCATGCTTTTCAGCAGTAGCCATAGACGCAACCAATTCATATGCAATCGGATCGGTAGTTTTGGCTTTTTTGCCTTTACGATCAAGCTCATATTTGTAGAAACCAACGTCGTTCTTTTGACCCAAACGCTTGTTTTCATACATCAGCTCAATTGCGCCTTTGTAACTTGGCTTCATGCGATCAGGGAAACCTTCCGCCATCACTTCTGCACCATGAACGCCAGTGTCGATACCGACCACGTCAATCAGGTAAGCAGGGCCCATCGGCCAGCCGAATTTTTCCATGACTTTGTCGACTTGTTGGAAGTCTGCGCCATCTTTAAGCAGCAGATCAAACGCACCAAAGTAAGGGAACAAGACACGGTTCACCAAGAAGCCTGGGCAGTCATTGACAACGATTGGGGTTTTACCCATTTTTTGCGCAAGCACCACAGTGGTTGCAATCGCTTCATCCGATGTTTTGGCACCACGAATCACTTCAACCAACGGCATCATGTGCACTGGGTTAAAGAAATGCATGCCGACAAAGTTTTCAGGGCGTTGTAGCGATTCAGCCAAACGCGTGATTGAAATCGTTGAAGTATTTGATGCAATAATGGTATTTTCACGTACTGATTTTTCAGTATCGGCAAGTACGGCAGCTTTAATCTTCGGATTTTCAGTCACGGCTTCAATCACGATATCGACATCTTTAAACTCATCTAAGCTTAAAGTTGGACGGATACGCGCTAAAGTTTCACCCATTTTCGCTGGGGTCATTTTTTTGCGTTCAACTTGTTTGGTCAATAATTTGGTCGCTTCTGACATACCTAAAGCAAGTTGTGGATTACCAATATCTTTCATGATAATCGGTGTGCCTTTGCTTGCCGCTTGGTAAGCAATACCGCCACCCATAATCCCTGCGCCGAGCACCGCCGCTTGATTGACTGGATGTGCACCCTTTTCATGTTTTTTCGAGGTTTTTTTCACAATTTGGTCATTGATGAATAAACCAATCAATGCGCCGGCTTGTGGGGTGATCGCCGCTTTAGCAAAACCTTGTGCTTCAAATTTTAATGCTTC
>NZ_JXBK01000001.1:206721-228811 GCF_000816495.1 Acinetobacter harbinensis | reverse complement strand
TTACGTGGCAGGCTTGCACCGGCTTGTAAAGAATCAAGCAATAATTTTGGCGCTGGATATTGTGCAGGATTAGCTTTGGCTAAAACTACACCTTTAGATGAGTTAAACGCCATCATTTGTTCAATCGGGCTAAGTTTGACCGGATCGAGTTTTTCTTGACGTTTGGCTTTCCAGTCTAAACGACCAGCAAGCGCTTGTTTAACCAAATCAATGGCAGCCTCTTGCAGTTTGTCGGCTGTGACTACCGCATCGACTGCGCCGTCTTTAAGGGCTGCATCTGGGCGTTTTGGATTGGCCATCGCCATCCATTCAACGGCGTTATCAATACCAATCACGCGGCTTAAACGAACCGTACCACCAAAGCCTGGGAAAATCCCCAGTTTAATTTCAGGTAGACCGACTTGAGCTGCAACAGACATGACACGATAGTCACAGACCAAGCACATCTCAAAACCACCGCCCAATGCCATACCATTAATGGCAGCAACTTTAGGCAGTTCTAAATCTTCAAAGCTGTTAAAAATTTCGTGAACAGGCATCGCCCAATCCACAATTGCTTGTTCGCCCTGAGCAAAGTTTTCACCAAATTCAGTGATATCTGCACCTACAATAAATGTAGATTTACCAGAGGTAACGATTAAACCTTTAATCTCGCCATTGTTTTTAACAGCGTCAATTGCAGCTTTAAAGTCTTCAATCGTTGCACGATTAAATTTGTTGACCGACTCACCTTGTAAGTCAAAGCGGAATTCTGCAATTCCGTCCGAAAGCATTTGGACGGTAATGGCATTGCCAGCGTGGATCATGCCTGATCTCCTTTATTTTGGAGGACTTATTAAGTGGATGTTTCAAAGCATGTACGCATGTTCAGCGTACAGCGCGCTTCGCTAATCTTACGATAACTATATCTAAAAAGAACATAACAAGTTGTATCAAGCCGTGACGCAAGGGTCATAGTTTTTTTTAACCTAACCTGTTTTACAAGAAGACTTTATTTCTCATCTGTCGACTTAAAATAGAATGAACTTTTTGTTTAAATTAGAATTTTTAACCAGTCTCGCTCTCGTCTATATCGGGCAAGATTGTCGAATTGCAAGTTTTTGTGGCTGTACGCTTGGGCAAAATGGTCAATATGGCCGCTGTTTAAGGATGATTTTGCCGTGTTTTTGGCTGAAATTTGACCGAGGAATGCATCGTTTTGTAGCGCGAATTTTAAAAATCAGGTCAGCGATGAAAACGTGTCTGAGCTTACAGCGCAGTTATTGATCAAGCCGAACGTCATTTATCTATCAACATCGGATGGGTGGCTTATATTTACCTAGCAACTAATGCGAGGAATTTTAGATATGTTGCATTGTGGTTGAAAATACACAATTGGCTTGAAAATAATCTCAAAAGCATCACATTATGCAGTAGACCCAAATTATTGTGAATAAGGCTCCATGTGAACGAAAATGCGCGCGACAATATTGAAAAGATTTTAGCCCATATGACCACCTTACCGGGGGTGTATCGCATGCTGGGTAAAGAGGGCGAATTGTTGTATGTCGGCAAAGCCAAGAATCTAAAAAATCGGGTCTCCAGCTATTTTGTTAAAACCATCGAGCATCCGAAAACGCAAGCCTTGGTGGCGCGTATTTATGACATCGAAACGCTGATTGTCCGCTCGGAAACGGAAGCCTTATTGCTTGAGCAAAATCTGATCAAACTGCATCGTCCGCCGTACAATATTATGCTGCGCGATGATAAATCCTATGTGTATATTTTTATCTCCAGCGACAAGCCTTATCCGCGAATTGCGGCAGGTCGCGGCAAAGGCAAGCATCAGGCGGGTAAGTTCTTTGGACCCTATCCCAGTGCCTATAACGCACGCGACACCTTGGTGACCTTAGAAAAACTGTTTAATGTGCGGCAATGCGAAAATAGTTATTTTGCCCAGCGCAAACGTCCCTGTTTGCAATATCAAATTAAGCGCTGTAGTGCGCCTTGTGTCGGTTTGATCTCACCAGAAGATTATCAAGAAGATGTGAAGAATTCGATTCGTTTTTTACAAGGCGATACCAAAGCGCTGAATCAAGAATTGATTGCGAAAATGGAAACAGCGGCGGAGGCACTGGAGTTTGAAAAGGCGGTATTTTATCGCGATCGTATGGGGCTGCTACGCGATGTACAGGCACAACAAGCCATTTATAAAGTCAAAGGCGAGGCCGATATTTTAGCAATTGCTTATCATGCCGGTGTGACCTGTGTGCAAATTATGCATATTCGAAATGGTAAAATGTTGGGCGGTAAAAGTTATTTTCCAGATATGCAAGGCGATGATTTAGGCCAAATGCTCTCCGATTTTATGGCCAATTTTTATTTTCAAGTGGCCGATGAAGTGCCCACTGAATTGATCATCAATACAGCATTGCCGAATACCTCAGAATTAGAACAAGCGTTACAGCAGCAATTTGCCAAGAAAGTACAGATCAAACACAAGGTACGTGAAACGCGAGCCGAGTGGCTGGAACTGGCCAATATGAATGTGCAGCATGCCATTAAAGGGCAATTGGACAATCATTTTGAACTGAATGAGCGTTTTCATCAGTTAGAGCAAGTGCTGGGGCGGCCGGTAGATCGGATTGAATGTTTTGATATCTCGCATACCATGGGCGAGGCTACCATTGCTTCGTGTGTGGTGTTTGATTCAGGCGGAGCGCGAAAACGTGATTATCGCCAGTTTGCCATTGAAGATATTACCGGCGGTGATGACTATGCCGCGATGCGTCAAGCCTTAACACGGCGGTATAAAAAAGCCATGTTGCCCGATTTATTGCTGATTGATGGCGGTAAGGGGCAATTACATATGGCCATGCAAGTGATGCAAGATTTAGGTTTAGAGGCATTTATGGTGGGGGTCTCTAAAGGCGAGGGGCGTAAACCCGGCCTAGAAACCTTGCACTTTACGGATGGTACTAAAATTCAATTGCCCGAAGATCATAAAGCGCTGCATTTGATTCAACAAGTGCGGGATGAAGCACATCGTTTTGCCATTACCAAACATCGCGCTAAACGTGATAAACGCCGTGGCGGTTCGGTGTTAGAGGTGATTCCGGGTTTGGGGCCAAAACGCCGCCGCGATTTACTGACCCATTTTGGTGGTATTCAAGGGGTGCTCAAAGCGTCGGAAAAAGAAATGATGCTGGTGCCGGGCTTAGGCGCAGTGATGGCGCGAATCATTTATAAAATTTTGCATGAATAAAGCCCACCTAAGCTTAGATAAAGGCATCAAAGTGCGGCACTGACGCAGCAGTCATTGCATCTTCACAAAGCGTGAAAATAAGTGAAAGATAGTGAATACCCGACTGACACAAGGATGAACAATGTCACTACAACAGTTATTTACAGCTATTGAACAACAGGAATGGATCGATATTCCTGCCGGTTGGCTGCAAGGTCGCACCATTTATGGTGGTTTAGTGGCCGGTATCTTGATGCACAAAGCCTTGGTCAGTGTAGCGGATTCTTCAAAACGCTTGCTGAGTACCAGTGTGACCTTTGTCGGGCCGGTACAACAAGGCCAAGCACGCTTAAGTGCAGAGATTTTAAGGCAAGGTAAATCGGTGACCACGCTTGAAGTTCGACTGTGGCAAGACGATGCTGTACAGAGTATTTTGATTGCCAGTTTTGGCACGGAACGCGTCTCCAGTATTGAAGTAAAACAGGAACGTAGCGCACCGGTTTATCCTGCGCCTGAACATTTAAGTACACTGGCTCAGCATGCGGCTATGCCTGAATGCTATCAACAGTTCGATGTCTGTTGGGCCGAAGGGAATTATCCATGTAGCGCCAGTTCAAGCCCAGACTTTGGCGGTTGGTTTCGCTTTAAGCCTGAAAAACATGACAATCGTGAATTGAGTGTGGCAGATTTAATGACCCTGTTTGATATTTGGCCACCGGGTGTCTTGCCCTTGTTTAAAACCCTCGCACCGGCCAGTTCGTTGACGTGGCATGTCACGTATATTCATCCGGTACAGCATCAACTACATGATTGGTTTAAATATAAAGTATTTACCGATTATGCCGCGCAAGGATACTCCACCGAATATGCACATTTGTGGGATGCCCAGAATAGACTGATTGCAATTTCCAGACAGACAGTTACCGTGTTTGCCTAGTGACACTGTATAGCAATTCGTATAAAGTGAGCCTGAATTAACGATGAATCAATTCTCAAGATATGTGTGATTTTCATCGTACATGAGGGGGCAAATTGGCGGTGTCTATGACTACAGGTCGCATCCTGAATATTCCGAATATCTTAACTTTGGCGCGTATCGCCTTAATACCGGTTTTTTTGTTGGTGGCATATTGGCCGCCTGCAATTGGTACTGCTGCACCCGACGGTAATATGACCCGTCATATTCTTTTAACTGCTATTTTTGTTGTGGCGGCCATCACCGATTGGTTTGATGGTTATTTGGCCCGTTCACTCAATCAAACCTCAGCTTTTGGTCGTTTTCTTGATCCAGTCGCTGATAAGCTGATGGTCGCTGCTGCACTGATTGTTTTGGTGCAATGGCAACCGAGTATGTCCATGGTTTTCGCCGCAATTGTGATTATTTCGCGCGAAATTACGGTCTCTGCTTTACGTGAGTGGATGGCCGAACTGGGCGCACGCACCAATGTTGCAGTATCAACCGTGGGTAAATACAAAACAGCCTTCCAAATGATTGCAATTTCAGTGTTACTGCTGAACTGGCCACCGTTAGATACATTGGCCTACTTGTTGCTCTATACCGCGGTTATTCTGACCTTATGGTCCATGTTCATTTATTTAAAAGCCGCATGGCCGTATTTAAAGCAACCTTAAATGAGCTATAAATAGCCCTTAAAATGCCTTCTAACAGAAGGCATTTTTTTACTGAAAATTTTGCGCTTTAAAAATAGCAGTTAAAAAAAATCCTAGATTTTGGGGGAAATCTAGGATTGAAAATGGAGATACTTATATCTTTTGTAAGATGGGATGGCCATCTCCTTGAAAACAAGTATAGGAGAATACTTGGCTAAAATCATGGAGCTTATTGTATTGTAATGTGTATTTTTATTTCTAAATGTAGTTTGTATTTACAGTTGTTGCGAGGTATTAAAAATTGGATTTTAAACCTACCTATAAAAATAATCCCCGTTTAAACAGCTCTCATTACGGCATTCTTTTAAAGTATAGAATAATTTTTTGAAACGACATTAAAAAAGAGCCCTAAATGAGGACTCTTTTTAGAGTTAAACCGAGGCGCTTTGCTGCTCTTACCGAAAAATAAGATCGTACCTTATTTTTCTTCAGGCTTCCAACCTTCGGCTTTTTCGACGGATTCATCATTACTGAAGAATTTTTCGCGTTGTTCTTCAAGAAATTTTTTCGCATCGGCATCAAACACATTTAAGCGCTTTTCATTGATTAATGTGGTTTGGTGCTTGAGCCATTCTTGCCACGCCTGTTTTGATACACCGTCAAAGAATTCTTGACCTTTGGCACCAGGGAAAGGCGCAAAATCTAAGCCTTCCATTTCCGTTTGATATTTACGGCAAAAAACTTGTCGAGACATCTCTATGTATTCCTTAAGCGTAAAGTTTTTCAAGGCGAGTATAGGCGCGTTCAATGGCCGCCATAACTTGAGCGGGTGCAGTGCCACCAATATGATTGCGTGCATTGACCGATGCTTCTAAGGTGAGGGCTTTTTCAAAGACATCAGCGGAAATAAGACTTGAGAACTGTTGCAGTTGCGCTAAGGTTAATTCAGATAAATCTTTATTTTCTGCCACTCCAAGCGCCACTGCATTGCCAACAATTTCATGAGCATCGCGAAAAGCCACGCCATTTTTAACCAAGTAATCGGCTAAATCGGTCGCGGTTGAAAAGCCACGCAATGCCGCTTCGCGCATCACTTCAATATTCGGCACCAAGGCCGGAATCATATCGGCAAACGCCATCAATGAGCCGCGCACGGTATCAATGGCATCGAACAGCGGTTCTTTGTCTTCTTGATTGTCTTTATTGTAAGCCAGCGGTTGCCCTTTCATTAAGGTTAACAGGCTCATTAAGTCGCCATAGACACGACCCGTTTTACCGCGAATCAATTCTGGAACATCGGGGTTTTTCTTCTGCGGCATAATCGATGATCCAGTACAGAAGCGATCGGGAATATTGACGAATTTAAACTGCGCCGAGGTCCATAAAATCATCTCTTCCGACATGCGTGATAAATGCATCATGATCAGTGCCGCAGCGGCATTGAACTCAATGGCAAAATCACGATCAGACACTGCATCGAGTGAGTTTTCACAGACTGCTTCAAAGCCTAATAGTGCAGCGGTATATTCACGCTCAATCGGATAGGTTGTGCCAGCTAAAGCAGCTGAACCGAGTGGCAAACGATTGACGCGTTTACGGCAGTCAATTAAACGTTCAGAGTCACGCACCAACATTTCAAACCACGCCATTAAATGATGACCAAAGGTAACGGGTTGCGCGGTTTGTAAATGGGTAAAGCCCGGCATAATGGTGTCGGTATTTTTAGCGGCTAAACCTAAAATGCCTTTTTGTAGTTTTTCCAGTAATTTTAAAATCGCATCAATTTCATCACGTACATATAAGCGAATGTCGGTGGCCACTTGGTCATTACGGCTACGTCCGGTATGCAGTTTTTTGCCGGTAATACCAATGCGTGCCGTTAAGCGTGATTCGATATTCATATGCACATCTTCAAGGTCGATGCGCCATTCAAAGTTGCCAGCTTCAATCTCTGCTTGAATGGCGGTTAAACCATTTATAATGTCGTTACGTTCTTGTTCTGTCAGTACGCCCACTTTGGCCAACATGGTGGCATGTGCAATCGAGCCGGCAATATCTTGTTTATAAAAGCGTTGGTCAAATTGAACAGATGCTGTAAATTCAGCAACGAATGCGTCAGTAGCTTCAGAGAAACGACCGCCCCACATACCTGAAGTTTGGGCTTGTGACGGATTTGAGGAATTAGAAGATGTGGTCATATCGGCTCAATAAAATAAAAAGCAATCATTTGAACAAGAGTATAGCAAATTCAGAATCGCGTGCTGAAAAACAACGTGATCAAACTTTAAGGGATTCTCGCTCCACTAAACTCAATCCGCGTTATCTTTTTCATAAAATGGCGCAGTGGCAACATTTAATTGAATTATTCGTGGCCAGTAATCTGTTGGCCATGCTCTTGGCGTTGGCAGAGGCACAGTCTTGGTCGGCTTTAACCACGCCACGTTTATTACAGTACATTTTTTTTATCAATTGGGTGTTACTGGCCTTTGTGGCTTTTATGGAGCTGCTACAAAAAAAAGCGCCAAGTTTAAGTTTTGAAAAACTGTTGTATGTGGGTTTTATTTTATTGCAGCTGATTATTGTGCTGACCACGCTGACCTTAAATGCTGTGATGTATTTTGGGCAAAACTTTACTCTGCCACACCTGACTTTGCCGATTTTGTACGATGGTGCAATACTGCATTTAAGTTATGGTGTGCTGATCGGGACCTTTTGTTTTCGCTATCTATATTTGCGCGAACAATGGCTGCGGCAACAAAATAGTGAATTGAATGCCCGTATTCAAGCCATGCAAGCGCGTATCCATCCACATTTTTTATTCAACAGTTTAAATAGTGTGATCAGTTTGATTACCATTGATCCGAATAAAGCTGAAGAAATGTTACTAAATTTGTCACGATTATTTCGCGCCAGTTTTCAGGAACTTAAACTGGTGCGTTTACAAGATGAAATTAAGCTGTGCCAGCATTATCTGGCCATTGAGCAGATTCGTTTAGGCGATCGCTTACAGGTAGAATGGAAAATCACCGATAGTATTTTACTGTCACAAGTGCAAATTCCATTGCTCACCTTACAGCCTTTGGTGGAAAATAGTATTTTTCATGGAGTTGAAAAATTTATTACAAAGAGTACGATAAGCATATTGATTGAAATCCTGCAAAATCAAGTTAATATCGTCATTACCAATCCGTATACTGCAGATAAAATACCGCTCAGACAAGGACACGGTATTGCTGTTGAAAATGTAAAACAGCGCTTAGAAGCATATTATGGACGGAGTGTTGTTTTTCAAACCTATGCAGGGAAGGGAATATTTACCACGATTGTGCAATATCGCTATAAATAAAAAATCATCGTTAACCTATAAAAAAAATGATGTTAACCATGAAAAGGAGAAGAAATGGATATCCTGATTTGTGATGATGAGCCGCTTGCAGTAGAGCGCTTGTCACGCTTAGTCACGCAACTTGGACATGAAGTGGTCGCCACTGCCAGTCATGGGCAGCAAGCCATTGAGATGGCCGAATTCTACCAACCCGATGTGATTCTTTTAGATATTCAAATGCCAGAAATGGATGGTTTAAGCTGCGCGGTATATCTGCGCGAATTAGACCCGATGCCCGCCATTATCTTTTGCACGGCTTATGATGAGCATGCTTTAGAGGCCTTTAAATCAAATGCTGAAGGCTATTTGTTGAAACCGGTGATGCAGCAGGAATTGCAACAGGTTCTCGATCATTTAACCAAGTTGACTCAAGCGCAAATGAGCACTTTAAAACAAAAAGAAGATATGAACGAATTAACGATAAAACGCCAACATATTGTGGCAAAAACCTACCGCGGTGTTGAATTGGTACCGGTGGAAAATATCTATTATTTTTTAGCCGATCAAAAATATGTCACGGTACGACATAAAAATGGCAGCGTACTGATTGATGAAACCTTAAAAGATCTAGAAAATGAATTTGGCGACAAGTTTATTCGCATTCATCGCAATGCTTTGGTGTCTGTAGATTTTCTAGATGGCTTAGAGGTGATTGGTTCGGGGCAATATCAGGTGCGTTGTCGTGAGTTAAATGAGCGTTTGGCGGTAAGTCGACGTCATTTACCTTCTCTAAGAGAGCGAATCCAAAAAATTTAAAGCTTAGTTTTCGTGTTTTAGTGTGCTTTAAGGACTAAATATGCTTGCATTTTAAAGTCAGCAGGTTAAGTTTAGAATAATGCCCTTATTGACTGTTTCTGAAATTTATGAAGATCTTGAAAATTGCAACTCGACAAAGCCCGCTTGCATTATGGCAAGCTGAACATATTCGTGCGCGTTTAGAAGCATTGCATACGGATCTTCAGGTCGAGTTGGTTACTTTCGTAACTCAAGGGGATAAAATCTTAGACACACCTTTGGCGAAAATTGGTGGTAAAGGTTTATTTGTAAAAGAACTTGAAGCTGCCTTACTGGATGGCCGTGCTGACTTGGCGGTGCATTCTATGAAAGATGTGCCGATGGCCTTACCAGAAGGTTTGATCTTGCCGGTCATTTGTGAACGCGAAGATCCGCTGGATGCTTTTGTTTCAAATACTTACCAGAATTTTGATGACTTGCCGCATGGTGCTACCGTGGGGACGTCAAGTTTACGCCGTAAATGTCAGCTTTTAATGCAGCGCCCTGATTTAAATATCACTGATTTGCGTGGCAATGTCGGCACGCGTTTATCTAAGTTAGATGCCGGTTTATACGATGCCATTATTTTGGCCAGTGCCGGTTTAAAACGTTTGGGTTTGGCCGAGCGAATTCGTCATGGTTTACCGGCTTTGATTAGTCTACCTGCGGTAGGCCAAGGCGCACTCGGTTTAGAGTGTCGTCAAGGGGATCAGGCAGTATTGGATTATATTTTACCGCTGTCCCATGCAGAAACGGATGTCTGTGTACGCGCAGAACGTGCTTTTAATGCTTATTTAGAAGGCGGCTGCCAAGTGCCGATTGCCGGTTATGCAACATTACATCAAGGACAACTACACATTGAAGGGCGGGTGGGCAGTGTTGATGGTTTGACGCTGTTAAAAGTAGAGATGGATGGGCCTGCACAACAAGCCGAGCAATTGGGTGAGGCATTGGCTCAAGCGCTGTTGCAACAAGGTGCTGGCGATTTACTGAAAGCTTTTTATTAAGATGCTGTTTATTAATACCCGTCCACAAGATCGTGCCGAAAGTTTGAGTCATGCCTTACGCATGGCTCACATTGATGTGTTGGATTTACCTTTATTAGAATTGCTGGCCAAGCCTTGGTCAGCGCCGCTGTCTTGGTTGTATGAGCAGTTATCTACTGCTGAAGTCATTGTGGTGGTAAGTCCAACTGCGGTCGAGATTGGGATGGATTATTTAAAACAGTCCACGTTTGGTTTAGATGATTTACGGCATATTCAGTGGATTGCAGTGGGAGAGAAAACCGCTGAGACTTTGGCGCGTTATGGTATTAAAGCCAGCGTTCCTTTGGTTGAAACCTCAGAAGGCATGTTACAGCTACCCGTCTTAGATGGCCTACATGCAGGCACCGTGATTGCTTTTTGGCGCGGTGAAGGCGGGCGTGTATTCATGATGGATCAGCTGAAACAGCAAGGCATGAAAATTTTAAATTTCATTCTGTATTTACGGCAGTGCCCTTTATTAACGACACAAAATTTTGCAAAGACAGCGGCATTGCTTCAGCAACAGAAAAACTATGTCATGGTGCTGAGCAGTGAGGCCAGTTGGCTTAACTGGCTACAGCTGATGCAGAATTTTCCCACGTTAATGGCCAAAGGGCACTATCTGCTGTTGGGAGAGCGCTTGTATCAAATCGTGTTAAATTATAAAAAAAGCCAAGGTTCATGTTTTAATATCGCGCGATTAACCGATTTAAAAACAGAATCTATTTTGCAGCAGATTGCAATTGTGCAAGGGAACACATGAAGAAAGCGCTTATTTTATTCCTTATTTTAATTCTAATGTGCATGGTGAAATTAGGCTACGAGCTATTAAATCTCTCTGTACAACAAAGCGAATTCAGCAGCAGTTTGCACCAGATTGAACAAAATAATGCCAATTTAAATGATCAATTGGTGGCTGTGCAACGTCAGCTGAGCACAGCACAAGGTACGACTCAAAGCGATGCGAAGCCTACAGGTCATTTAAATAATGAAATGGTTGCTTCTATAGAGCCGGTGGTATTAATTCAGCAACAATTGGATTTAATTGAGTTTATGCTAAAACAACATCAATTTAATGATGCTTTGGATAAACTGCTGCATTTAGATCGTAATTTAGAAAGTTATACTTTAGCGCCCTCGTTAAAACACAGCTTGCACCAAGCCATTCAAAAAGATCAACAATCTATCCAACAAGTCAGCAGCGCTCGTGCTGCACAGCAAGCAAAAGTAACCTTATTTATGCAGCAATTGGATCAGGCACTCAGCGCAGAAATAAACAGTCCTCAATTAACTGCTACAGTAATGGAACCTCGTTATTTTTGGCAGCGTTGGATCTTGATTGAGCCGGCAAAACAGCCTGCCACCGCATTAATACAGCGACCATTAATATTAAAAGAAGCACAACTGCGCTTATTGTTGGCTAATCATGCATTACAGCAAGGACAGTATTTAGAATATCAACAAGCATTAATGCAAATTATTCAATTGTTAAATAAAGTCCCTGACGCAAAATCACGACAATTGATTCAAAAAATTCAAACGCTAAAGGATTTCACTGTTATTCCGGTGCCCCTGTTAAATACACGCGCGTTAGTGGGGTAATAGACCAATGAAACAAATTTTATGGGCTTATCTCTTCATTGCTTTACTGGTGAGCGCCGCGTTTAGTATTCTAAGTTATGGTTATGGCGCCGGTTATGTTTATATTTATTGGCGTGAATGGCAAGTTCAAACCACACTTTGGATTATGCTGATTGTTCTGATTGTGGTCAGTTTAATCATGCAATTGTTATGGCTCTTGATGAAGCGCTCCTTGGATCAAAAGCAAAGAAAATTACAGACAGTTTTTGATTTTAAAAATTTACATCCCTATGAGCAATTGGCTGTGATTTGGTTATTAGATGCCGCACAAGATCAACGTGATTTTATTCAAAGCATATTTTCAAAATCCGGTTTATTAAAAGGGATTATGAAATCACGTTTAGAGGTGATGCAGCAGCACTATCCACAAGCGCTACAAACATTAAATCAAAGTCATAGCATGGCCTTTGAGTTGGCAGAAATCCAACGGATTGAAATTTATTTAGCGCAAAATGATGCACAACAAGCCTTAACCCATCTTGAATTTTTAAATCAGCAGCAATTGTCGCCGTGGTTGGCGGAGATTGAAAGTGCCTATGATTCACGTTTAAATATTTTGTGGGGACAGTTTGCCATTCAGTTTCCTTGGGCGTATTTGCGTTCGACCAAATATGGGCATTTAGAAGCACAAAGCAAACAACAGTGGTTGCAGCAATTGTTGGTTTATTTTGATCAAGCTGATATCGATGACCTGCAAAATCTTGCGCAACGCTATTTAGATTTACAAGCGCAAATTTATGGTCACACACATCAGACAAAAATTTTGTGGTTAAAGCTGTTGTCACGCTTGCCAGAAATGAGCGAACAGCAGCAAGAATTGGCCTTGCATTTGTTGGATGAGCAATTTAACCAAGACGTTTTTTATTTATGGTTTCAGCAGCAGTTATTAAAGCAAAATCCAGATTATTTGGCGGTAGAGCAACGTATCGATTATTGGGAAAATAAATATCCGGCTTTGCCGGTGTTTAGTTTTGCCAAATGGCATTTGTATACTGCAACAGACTGTATCGCAGAGGCCAATAAAATGCTTGAATTATATCCAGATAATATCATGATGAACTATTTAAGAATTAAATCGACGTTAAAAGGTCAGGACGATTTGATTCAACAGTTAAATTTAATCTATGAAAACAATCCGAATTTTGTCGAAATAAAAATATAAAGGTCAATATTATGTTAGCACTCTCAGATTATCCGGTTATTCATATTCAAGCGGTTGCATGGGGCGATATGGATGCATTCGGTCATGTTAATAATGTGATGTATTATCGTTATATGGAAAGTGCTCGTATTCTTTATATGGATCAACTGAATGCTTTTGAGCAGGCCGTTTATACCGTGGTGTCCTCTAATCAGTGTCAATATATTAAGCCGGTATTTTATCCAGATCAGTTAAGCATTGGTGTGCGTGTAGAAGAGATGCGTAATAGTGCCTTTCGTATGAGCTATTTATTATGGAGTAAACAACAGCAAACTGTTGTAGCACGGGGTGAGGCGGTTATTGTGTGTGTTGATAAACACAATATGTTGAAAGCTGCACTGCCTGAAACCATTCGACAGAAAGTTACTGCACTTGAATTAAGCGTGAATCATCCAGTTTAAATAAACAGATTATTATTGTCTGAAAGCTACTACATATATAAATTGCTCTATACTGTTTTTATAATGATTGAAAATTTTAATATTTGTGTTGAATATATTGCATAATAAAAATAGTATAGAGCTGTGTGTAAATAAATATAAAACTTATATGGAGTTAATATGATGCCAGATATTAGTAATCTAACTGTTGAACAGTTAAAAAAATTACAGATTGAAGCAGAAGCGCTGATTGTCTCTAAAAAAGATGAAGCAGTTGAAACTGCGTATGCGCAAATTTTAGAGATTGCTCAGCAAGCCGGTTTAACCGTTGAGCAAATCTTAGAATTTGGCAGCACTAAACGTAAGAAAGGCACGCGTAAAGCAGTTGAACCACGTTATCGCAGCAAGTCCAATCCAGCGAACAGTTGGACGGGTCGTGGTAAGCAACCACGTTGGTTGGTGGCTGAAATTGAAAAAGGTGCAAAATTAGAAGATTTTCTGATCTAGTTTTAAAAGTGATTAGAGTCTCATTCAATTGAATGAGCCTGTAAAAACCAAGCATTTATGCTTGGTTTTTTTATATCTTTGAATTGGCGTTGGGGGAAAAGTATGCATAATGTGTGTAGAAAGATAAGATGAGCCTCCAAGGAAGAATAATTGATATGTGGGTCGTGGTGGGATGATCAAAAAAACCAAAGCTATTCAGTGGTGGATCTTTGCCATCCTTGTTTTTTCTATCTTTGTTGTGCTTCAAATTCCGGCAGCTTGGTTGATTTCAAAATTTTATAAAAACAATCAAGTGCTGCAAAATGTCAGTGGTAATATTTGGCAAGGTCAAGCCGATTGGCGGCAAGGTAAATTGAAAGGTTCATTAAGTTGGAAAACTCGACCGTTGGATCTGTTTTTGCTTCGCTTAGGCGCCAATGTGACGCTACACAGTGGCAATACTCAGTTAAAAGCCGTAGTCGGCTATGGCTTGGGGCACAAAATTATTCTGCAACATATTAATGGTTATATTGCTCCGGAAACATTAAAAAATATCGTAGATTGGCAATGGCCGAGCAATGCTATTCAGTTACAGGATATCCAGTTTGATTTTAAAAAGACTCAAGGCTTTACGCATGCTTCAGGTCAGTTGCAATGGGCCGGAGGCGAGCTAATTTATCGCTATGCGCAGCGTCAAGAGCAAATCAATCTGCCGGCATTAAAAGCTAAACTGAGTGATGAAAATTATAAACTGATGTTTGATGTGCGCGATCAGCGTGATCAAAAATTGATTGCGCTACAACTGGATCCAAATTTGATGTTGGATGTGCAATTAACCCAGCGTTTATTGTTGAATATTCCCTCTTATTCCGGTAAAGCCGGTTTAGATACCTATGTGCTTAGTTCACGTCAGCCCTTATTCAGTGGTGGTTTTTAATGAATAAGTGGGTCGAACAGATACAACAGTTGAATTGGAAACAAGCCGATCGTTTAGCACCGTTGTTGCTGGCGGTATTAATTTTATATTTGTGTTGGAAACTGGCCAGTATTTTTTGGTTGTTGCTGGCACCGCCGCAAGTGATGCAGGTTGAGCGAGTAGAATTGGGTTCACAGCAAGCCGTGATTCCTAATATTGGTGCCTTTGCCTTATTTCAAGAACAAGGTCAAAGCGCGGCTGTAGATGAAAATATTAATTTAACTTTACAAGGCGTGGTGGTCAGCCAGCCGATGCAGTTTTCGTCTGCGGTCATTAAAGTGGATGAGGTGGCGGATCGTTATCGTGTTGGGGAAATGATTGGCAATAGTGCTTATCAATTGGCTGAAGTGTATTGGGATCGGGTAGTGTTGCGCCAAAATAATGGCGCAACTCGGCAGTTGCTGTTTAAAGGCATTGAAAATGGTTTAGATCAAACTATTGTGCCGCCTGCAGCAGAGACGCCCGCGACTTCTGACAGTCCAGCGCAGAATACGCAAAGCCCAGAAAATAATGCCTTGGGGCAGGCGGTAGAAAAAATACAGCAAGATCGAGAACAATACTTAAAAGATATGGGCGTTAATGCCGGCAGTGGTGGTTATGAGGTGACATCCAGAACACCGGCGGCATTACGCAATAAATTAGGTCTACAACCGG
The DNA here is from genome assembly GCF_000816495.1 of Acinetobacter harbinensis. Taxonomy (GTDB): domain Bacteria; phylum Pseudomonadota; class Gammaproteobacteria; order Pseudomonadales; family Moraxellaceae; genus Acinetobacter; species Acinetobacter harbinensis. The sequence goes on along the minus strand of NZ_JXBK01000001.1, from coordinate 213,455 downwards.
GTGATCGTATTGTGTCTTTAAATGGGCAAACGGTGGGTCAGGGACAAAGTGATGCGCAGTTGCTAGAGCAGGCAAAACGTGACGGCCAAGTAAAATTGGAAATAAAGCGTGGTGATCAGATGATGACCATACAACAAAATTTTTAAGTGATGTATTGTCACATCGGGTTAGGAAGCAGTCAATTTTATGGCTTTATTTAATCATCATCGTCCGGCTTGGGCCTTATTCGCTGCTGCACCTCTGATGCTTATGGTCAGTGCTGCCAGTCATGCGCAAACGTGGAAAATAAATTTACGTGATGCCGATTTAACCGCATTCATTAATGAAGTGGCGGATATTACCGGCAAAAATTTTGCCGTTGATCCACGTGTACGTGGCAATGTCACCGTCATTTCCAATAAAGCCTTAAATAAAGCTGAAGTTTACGATTTATTTTTGGGTGTGCTCAATGTCAATGGTGTGGTGGCAATTCCATCCGGTAACACCATTAAATTGGTGCCTGATAGCAATGTCAAAAGCTCGGGCATTCCCTACGATGGCAAACAACGCGCCACCGGTGATCAAATTGTCACGCGCGTTATTTGGCTGGAAAACACCAATCCGAATGACTTAATTCCCGCGCTACGCCCATTAATGCCGCAGTTTGCCCATTTGTCTGCTGTGGCCGGTACCAATGCGCTGATTGTCTCGGATCGTGCCAATAATATTTATCAGCTGGAAACCATTATTCGCAATTTAGATGGTACGGGGCAAAACGATATTGAGGCGATTACGCTGCATTCCAGTCAAGCGCAAGAAATGATTGAGATGTTGGATTCGATGAGTGCAACTGGTGCCGCACGAGATTTAAAAGGCTCACGAGTCCGGATTATTGCCGATGCGCGTACCAATCGCATTATGCTTAAAGGTGACAGTGCCACGCGTAAGCGTATCCGCCACATGATTGAGATGTTGGATGTGCCGGCGGCAGATCGTTTGGGCGGATTAAAAGTCTTTCGTCTAAAATATGCCAGTGCAAAAAGTCTGGCAGAAATTTTGCAAGGTTTGGTCACGGGCCAAGCCGTTTCAAGTTCATCGAGTTCAAAAAACAGCGCTTCTGACAGTAATATGCTGAGCAATAACAACAGCGCCAGTAGCAGTGGCGGTTCTTCCAGTATTTCTACCCCAAGTATTAGTTTGGGCGCTGGATCAAAGAGTAATAGTCAAAACAGTATCAGCAGTTTTAATGGCAATGGCATCAGTATTATTGCCGATGAAAGTCAAAATGCTTTGGTGGTAAAGGCCGATCCACAATTGATGCGTGAAATTGAATCGGCTATTCAGCAATTAGACGTGCGTCGCCAACAGGTACTGATTGAGGCCGCGATTATTGAAGTAGAAGGTTCAGATGCCGATCAGTTGGGTGTGCAATGGGCTTTGGGTGATTTAAATAGTGGTCTGGGTTTAATCAGTTTTGATAATGTCGGTGCCAGTTTGGCTGGTCTTGCTGGCGGCTATTTAAGTGGTGGCGCAGCGGGTTTAGGTGCAGCAGCGGCTGGACTCAAAGGCACTTCACTTATTTTAGGTGACTATAAAGAAGGCAGTGATGGATCACGTCGTTTATATGGTGCATTGATTCAAGCCTTAAAAAGCCAAACCAAATCTAATCTGTTATCTACACCTTCGATTGTCACCATGGACAATGAAGAAGCCTATATTGTGGTGGGGCAAAACGTACCTTTTGTGACTGGCTCGGTGGCCACCACGACCGCGGGGATTAATCCCTATACCACGGTTGAGCGTAAAGATGTCGGTGTCACTTTAAAGGTGATCCCGCATATTGGTGAAGGCGGTTCGGTTCGTTTAGAAGTAGAACAAGAAGTCTCAGCAGTTCAAGATAAGGGTCAAGCGCAGGATTTGGTCACCAGTAAACGTGCGATCAAAACCTCAATTTTAGCTGAACATGGTCAAACCATCGTTTTGGGTGGCTTAATTTCTGATAACTCGATTCATGGTCGTCAGTCTGTGCCGGGTTTAGGTTCGCTGCCGGGCATTGGACGTTTATTTAGATCCGACATTAAATCCAATGAAAAACGCAATTTATTGGTGTTTATTCATCCCACCATTATTGGGGATAGTAAAGACGTACAGCGTTTATCACAGCAACGCTACAGCCAACTGTATAGCTTACAGTTGGCCATGGATAAAGATGGCACCTTTACCAAACTGCCTGAAAATGTCGAAGATATTTATCAACAACGTATTCCAGTGACTCCGTCACCGCCCAAAGCACCAGATTATCAAACGGTCCCTTCTGGCGGTACCACGCAAAACAGCACAGTGATTAGTACGCCTTTGGCCATTGAATCTCAAGTGCAACGGCAGCGCATACCGCTAGATGAGGTAGAGGTAAAACGACAGAAGATGCTGGTGTCTGATGCTGAGGTGGAAAATGTTTCTAACAGGCTGAGTGTGACCAAGATTTACTCAGGTTCTTCAGATACTGAATAAAGAATTATATATGTGCCGTGATATGATGAAAAAAAACCGCAAACAGAAGGGCATTTCATGACTTGGAAAATACAAGCAATTACCGGTGAATTGACGGGACAAGAAATTAGCATCGACCGTGATATGTTGGTGGGTCGTCATCAAAGCGCAGATATTGTGTTGCAAGCAGCAGAGATTTCACGCAAACATGCGGCATTTTTACTCAAAGAACAGGCCCTATGGGTACAAGATTTAAACTCATCCAACGGTACCTTTATTAATGATGTGCGTGTGGAGCAAGAAGGTCTATTAAAAGAAGGCGATATTGTACAGTTTGCCAGCTTTAAATTTTCAGTGCTTGAGCCAGCACAAGAGATTGCAGCAGTTCTGATTCAGCCCACCGAAGTGGTGGTGCTTGAACCTGTTGCAAGCGATGTGATTGTTCCCGTGACGGAACAGCCTTCAGAGGCAGTGGCCGTATCTGAAACTGAAGCGGAAGAAGCATTCGAACAAGCTGAGCAAAATGCAGCCGCAGAAGCGTTACAGCAAGCACCGAAAACTGCCGCGCAGCAGATGAATGAACAAGGTATGCCAGATTTAAGCGAACGTGATCGTACGGTACAGCTCAGTCAAGAGGGGATGCCACAGCAAGTGGCTGTGCCTAAACCTGCGCCTATTCCCGTTGGCGTCGACCTCAAGGTGGATCCTGAGCCGCGTCCCGTCGTGATCGAAGAAGCTGCTTCTTCTGTTGATGTGCAAAAAACTGAACAGAAAAATGCTTCTACCGGCTTAATTGCCATCATTGTGTTGATTATTTTGGCCATCCTTGCGTGGTTGTTGTTTAAATAACAATGAAGTGGCACCGCTTTAAGGCATGCACGGGCATGCCTTAATTGTTTATACGGATGTTTTTTTGTGGATATGCATGAGGAGAGATAAAATGTCGGTTGCAAACTTGGCCAATCGTGAGCTAATTTTATTTGATTTAGATGGTACGTTGGTAGACTCGGCATTTGATTTATATCGTGCCATGAATATGAGTCTGAATGCCTTGCAATTGCCCAGTGTGACTGAGCAGCAAGTGCGGACATGGATTGGTAAAGGCACCTCACTTTTTTGTCAAAGCACCTTGCAGCATTTAACTGGAAGCGTGAATCCGGTACAGCATCATCAATTATTAGAGACCTTTTTAAGCATTTATAATGCCGAACCTTGTCTTGATACCCAAGTTTTCCACGGTGTGCGTGAGTTCTTGCAGTGGGGCTTGGAGCACAACAAAAAAATGATCTGTGTAACCAATAAGCCTGAACAACCGGCACGTATGATTGTGGACAGTCTGGGCTTGAGTGAGTATTTCATCGATGTGATTGGCGGCGATCGCTTTGAAGAGCGTAAACCGCATCCACGTCAGCTTTTGTTTTGTATGCAGCAATATCAAGTGGCACCTGCCAAGACCTTGATGATTGGTGATTCCAGTAACGATGTGGAAGCCGCCAAATGTGCCGGCATTGATTGTATTGTGGTCAGCTATGGCTATAATCATGGTGAAGATATTCATGCTTGCCAACCGCAGCAAGTGATTGATGACTTCACTGAATTACGAACAGAATCGTTTTAAATAAAGGTGCTGGAATGGGGCAGGGTATGGTTTTTCGATGGCGACACTAAGTCAGATAAATTAAAACGCACTTAAAATGTCCATATCGAAAATATAGAGAAGATTCATGACAACGCAAACTCAATTCGACAGCTTAAAAGCCGCCGGTTATAACTTGATTCCGGTGTATCGTCAGCGTTTGGCCGATACTGAAACCCCACTTTCCGTATTTGCTCGGGTTAAAGACCAGCAACAGGCTTATTTGTTTGAGTCGGTAGAAGGGGGCGAAAATTGGGCGCGTTACTCCATTATTGGTTTGGGCGAATCCACGGTTTTTTCCTGCAATGAATCACGCTTAACCATTCAGCAGCCCGATGGTCGCATTGAAACCCAACACTGTAGTGACCCTTTTCAATATATTCGTGACTTTCAAGCGCAATTTCATGTGCCGACACAGCAGGACTTGCCAGCTTTACCCAGCTTTACCGGCGGACTGGTCGGATACTTTGGGTATGACGCCGTACGTTACATCGAGCCACGCTTAACCAATGTGCCCGCCGCAGATCCGATTGGCTTACCCGATATTTGGATGATGCTGTCTAAAACCGTGATTGTGTTTGATAACTTAAAAGACACCTTATTCTTAATTGTACATGCCGATGTAACTGATGCAGAGGCTTATAGTAAAGCCCAACAATACTTAGATGATTTAGAAGCAATTCTAGCGCAGCCCATTAGCTTGCAAGCCAAAAAACATACTGCACCACATTTTGAATCGCTGACGGGTAAGCAAAAATACCTAGAAACCATTGAAACTGTCAAAGAATACATTCGTGCCGGCGACGTGATGCAAGTGGTACCGGGACATCGGATGGTTTCCGATTTTGATGGTGAGGCTTTGCAAGTTTACCGCGCACTACGCCATCTGAATCCATCACCGTATTTATTTTTGGTTCAGGGGCACACCCTCGACAATAAAAAGCCTTTTCATATTGTCGGCTCATCGCCAGAAATTTTATCGCGTTTGGAAAATGGTATAGCCACAGTACGACCATTGGCGGGAACGCGGCCGCGCGGTAAAACCAAAGAAGAAGATTTGGCTTTGGAGCAAGATTTACTTTCGGACGAAAAAGAGATTGCTGAGCACGTCATGCTGATTGATCTGGGGCGTAATGATGTGGGGCGAGTCTCGAAAATTGGCAAAGTGCAAGTGACCGACCAAATGGTGGTTGAGCGTTATTCTCACGTGATGCATATTGTTTCCAATGTACAAGGTGAAGTGCGAGATGATGTCGATGCCTTAGATGTGTTTAAGGCCACGTTTCCTGCCGGCACCTTGTCGGGTGCACCCAAAATTCGTGCCATGGAAATTATTGATGAAGTTGAGCCGGTCAAGCGCGGTGTTTTTGGTGGCGCGGTCGGATATTTGGGTTGGCATGGTGAAATGGACATGTCGATTGCCATTCGCACCTGTGTGATTCGTGAAAATAAAGTCTATGTTCAGGCTGGAGCGGGTCTGGTGGTCGACTCAAATCCTGAATCAGAATGGAACGAAACCCAAATAAAAGCACGCGCAGTGATCAAAGCGGTTGAATTATCAGCAAATGGATTGATTTTATAAGTTTTTAGCAGTTTATTTGCAAAAAACACTTGCAAGGATTCAAAGTTTTGCTAAACTGCACACCGTTCCGATACGAAAGTTCGAAACATTAGAAAGCGCCGGCATAGCTCAGTTGGTAGAGCAACTGACTTGTAATCAGTAGGTCCCGAGTTCGACTCTTGGTGCCGGCACCATTTTCTAGTGATTCAGAAGTGAAGTAAAAGAACGGCACTGAAAGTAAGTGTAAGGTGGGATTCCCGAGCGGCCAAAGGGAACAGACTGTAACTCTGTCGCGTAAGCTTCGAAGGTTCGAATCCTTCTCCCACCACCAATTTAAGACTTCAAAAAACGGTCTGTACCGACATTGTGCGGGAGTAGCTCAGTTGGTAGAGCGGCAGCCTTCCAAGCTGCATGTCGCGAGTTCGACCCTCGTCTCCCGCTCCATTGAAGCACAAATTTGCTCTTATAGCTCAGTGGTAGAGCACTCCCTTGGTAAGGGAGAGGTCTCCAGTTCAAATCTGGATAAGAGCTCCAGATATATACAGTTTAGTGACTTGATCACACAGTTTTTTAAAAAGCAGGCTTATTAGTCTGCTTTTCAAGTATTGGGTGTTTAGTTTTATAGACAACATGTCGATGCTGAGTTGTTTTAAACCGTGTTCGACGTAAACGAGGAAGATCATCATGGCTAAGGCTAAGTTTGAACGTAATAAGCCACACGTAAACGTGGGTACGATTGGTCACGTTGACCATGGTAAAACAACTTTAACAGCTGCAATTGCAACTGTATGTGCAAAAACTTTTGGTGGCGAAGCGAAAGACTACGCTGCAATTGACTCTGCACCAGAAGAAAAAGCACGTGGTATTACCATTAATACTTCACACGTAGAATACGACTCTCCAGCTCGTCACTACGCGCACGTCGACTGCCCAGGTCACGCCGATTATGTTAAAAACATGATCACTGGTGCGGCGCAAATGGATGGTGCAATCCTTGTATGTGCAGCGACCGATGGTCCTATGCCACAAACACGTGAACACATCCTATTGTCTCGTCAGGTTGGTGTG
>NZ_JXBK01000001.1:129173-206228 GCF_000816495.1 Acinetobacter harbinensis | reverse complement strand
TCCACAATTCTATTTCCGTACCACTGACGTAACTGGCGCAATCCAATTACAAGAAGGTACTGAAATGGTTATGCCAGGTGACAACGTTGAAATGTCGGTTGAGCTTATTCACCCAATCGCAATGGACCCAGGTCTACGTTTTGCGATCCGTGAAGGCGGCCGTACAGTTGGTGCTGGTGTTGTGGCTAAAGTAACCCTATAATATAAAAAGTTAAAAATACAAATCGGTGGCAAAAGTTGCCGATTTGTACGTTAGGTCAGTAGTTCAATTGGTAGAGCGTCGGTCTCCAAAACCGAATGTTGGGGGTTCGAGTCCCTCCTGGCCTGCCATTTTTTTAAAAAAAAGCTTGATGCTGGTTAAACTGTCATATAATAAATCGCGAAGCCTACGACGAGTACAAAAATGTCGAATGATAAATCGCGTGACGCATTAAGCGAAGCGCCAATTCCACAAAGAAATAATCCTGTTGAAGTTGTCCATTCTGGTTCCCCTATAGATATAGTTCTATGGGTTATCGCATTGATTTTATTGATTGGTGCGGCTATGGCGGGGCAATACTTGCCAGCCTATTGGGCGCCTGCCAACAATATAGGTGTGCTTGTTGGTGTGATTTTGGCTTGTGTCGTCGTGGCTTTAGGTTTATTATACGCCACCCATCAAGGCAAAGCTTTTGTTCGTTTATTGAAAGATGCGCGAGTAGAGCTGCGTCGTGTGACTTGGCCGACTAAGCAAGAGACGGTGACCACATCTTGGCATGTTCTTGCAGTTGTTGTAATCGCATCGATTGTTTTATGGTGTTTTGATTACATTTTAGGCTGGTTAATGAAGTTTATTATCGGGTAAGAGAGCTATGAAACGTTGGTACATTCTTCATGCCTATTCAGGTTATGAAAAACAAGTGATGCGCTCACTTAATGATCGAATCCAGCGTAGCGCTGTAGCCGATAGCTTTGGTGAAGTCCTCGTTCCTACTGAAGAAGTGGTAGAGATGAAGGATGGTAAGAAGCGTAAATCAGAGCGTAAATTCTTTCCAGGCTACGTATTAGTTGAAATGGAAATGAATGACGAAACTTGGCATCTTGTGAAAGAATGTCCAAAAGTGCTCGGATTTATTGGTGGTACGGCTGAAAAACCGGCTCCAATTACGCAAAAAGAAGCAGATGCGATTCTTGCGCGTGTACGTAATACGGGTGAAGCACCTCGTCCTAAGACGATGTTTGAACCGGGTGAAGAATTATTGGTTATTGATGGTCCATTCACCGACTTTAAAGGTGTGGTGGAAGAAGTTCAATACGAGAAATCTCGTTTGACACTAACGATTAATGTATTTAATCGACCAACCCAAGTAGAACTCGAATTTCGTCAAGTCGAAAAAGCGAACTAATATAAGTTGGTTGAAAAACGCCCAATTTGTCATGAATTGGGCATTGTTGTTGTAACAGTATTGTTGCATAAATAGCATTGGGGAGCCTAGCGGCGTTTGTACCCAGAGGTAATTTGAAATGGCTAAGAAGATTGATGGCTATATCAAGCTGCAAGTTCCAGCTGGTAAAGCAAACCCTTCTCCACCGATTGGTCCTGCACTAGGTCAACGTGGTGTGAACATCATGGCATTCTGTAAAGAATTCAATGCTGCGACACAAAAAGTTGAAGCTGGTCTACCAATTCCAGTTGTGATTACTGTGTATAACGATAAATCGTTCACATTCATCATGAAAACTCCACCTGCTGCGATTCTTCTTAAGAAAGCTGCCGGTATCCAAAAGGGTTCAGCTGTACCCAACAAAACTAAAGTTGGTACATTGACTCGCGCTCAATTGGAAGAAATTGCGACTACTAAAGAACCAGATTTAACTGGTGCTGATTTAGACGCACGTGTACGTACCATTGCTGGTTCTGCGCGTTCTATGGGCTTGGAAGTGGAGCTATAAAAATGGCTAAATTAACTAAACGTCAAAAAGCCATTGCTTCTGCTATTGAAGCTAACAAAGTTTATACTTTGGAAGAAGCAGTACAAGTTCTAAATGATCTTCCTGCTGTTAAATTCAAAGAATCTTTGGATGTTTCAGTAAACCTTGGTGTTGATCCACGTAAATCGGACCAAGTGGTTCGTGGTGCAACTACACTTCCTGCAGGTACCGGTAAAACTGTACGTGTTGCTGTGTTTGCTCAAGGCGCTGCTGCTGAAGCGGCTAAAGCTGAAGGCGCGGACATCGTTGGTTTTGAAGATCTTGCTGAAAGCATTCAAGCGGGTAACCTTGACTTCGACGTAGTAATTGCAGCTCCTGACGCTATGCGTGTTGTTGGTAAATTGGGTACGATTCTTGGGCCACGTGGCTTAATGCCTAACCCTAAAGTCGGTACTGTAACGCCTGACGTAGCAACTGCAGTTAAAAATGCAAAAGCTGGTCAAGCGCGTTATCGTGTAGACAAAGGCGGTATTATTCATGCTGCGATTGGTCAAGTTGGCTTTGATGCTGCTGCGATCCGTCAAAACATTGAAGCGCTTGTAGTTGACCTTAAGAAAGCAAAACCTGCAACGTCTAAAGGCGTTTACATCAAAAAGATCACTTTGAGCTCTACTATGGGTCCTGGTCTAACAATTGATGTGGCAAACGTTTCGCTTTAAGTCTTAACTTAAAACAGAATTTTAAAGCCCTGAGTGAATTTTAAAGTACTGCTTTGAAATTTACGCAAGCAAAACCCTGTATTGGGTTGCTTGCAAGCTTAGGCGTACTTTGAATTGATAAATATTAATTTATCAGCGTCAAAGACCTCAGGCGAGGGTGGTTTTCGAACCGCAATCTTAAAAAACCAGCCTGAGTAGACGCGGTGGTGTGATTTATTCCTCCTCCGCGTGTAAGTCAGTATTGGCTTACGAATTGGGAGTGCACTTGTTTGAGTGCATAAATCACCGTTAGGAGGTTTTACAGTGGCTCTACATTTAGAGAACAAAAAAGAGATCGTTGCTGCAGTCAATAAAGCTGCCAGCACTGCTTTCTCTGCTGTTGTTGCCGACTATCAAGGTTTGAACGTTAGTCAATTGACTCAACTTCGTGTTCAAGCTCGTGAGTCAGGTGTTTACGTTCGTGTTGTTCGTAATACTTTGGCAAAACGTGCGTTCGAAGGTACTCAATTTGATATCTTGAACGAAACTTTGACTGGTCCAACAATCATTGCTTTATCAACTTCTGCAGACGATATGGGTGCAGCTGCACGCTTGTTCGAAGAATTTGCTAAAACTAACAAATCATTTGAATTAAAAGCTGCCGCATTTGATGGCAAAGTTTATTCAGGTGATGAAGTTAGCGTTATCGCAAATCTTCCGAACCAAGAAAAAGCGCTCACTATGCTTGCATCTGTTCTTCAAGCTCCTATTTCGAAATTGGGTCGCTTACTTACAGCGCTTCAAGAGAAAAACGAGTCAGAAGCTGTTTCAGCTTAAATCTACTTTCACACCATTCAATACCCATTTGGAGTTACTCTCATGGCTTTAACAAACGAAGAAATCCTAAACGCAGTTTCTGAAAAAACTGTTCTTGAACTTGTTGAACTTATTTCTGCTTTCGAAGAAAAATTCAACGTATCTGCTGCAGCTGTTGCTGTTGCTGCTGGTCCTGCTGCTGCAGCTGTTGAAGAACAGTCTGAATTCAACGTTGAGTTGACTTCTTTCGGCGCAAACAAAGTAGCTGTAATTAAAGCAGTTCGTGAAGTTACTGGTCTTGGCTTGAAAGAAGCTAAAGATTTAGTTGAAGGCGCTCCACAACTTGTTAAAGAAGCGATTTCTAAAGAAGATGCTGAAGCTCTTAAAACTAAGCTTGAAGCAACTGGTGCTACAGTTACTGTTAAGTAATTGGGCGAGGGGTCTAATTTTAAATTAACCCCAAAAATTGGCTGATGGCTCTTGGGTCATCAGCCTTTTTGCGTTACAATTATCGGCTCGATTTTTGTTTGGTTGATGCTTAAAGCATCGATTTTTATGAAAAGTCAATAATATCAAACTTTTATCAATATTTTTTCATATTTGAAAATATTGCTAAGCGTTTTAATACCACTAAGAATTGCAGCATTTGTAAAAAGTGGTGGCCATATCGGCCTGTGTAATTCCTTCTAGGCTCGTTCTGCAGGCGAGCTTAGTTTACTTTCCGAGGACTCCAGATGGCATACTCATATACCGAAAAGAAACGGATTCGTAAGAATTTTGGTAAATTGCCTAGCGTCATGGATGCTCCGTACTTGCTCTCGATTCAAGTCGACTCGTACAGAACATTCTTACAAGATGGCAAAACTCCAAAAAACCGCGAAGATATCGGTCTCCAAGCCGCATTTCGTTCAGTTTTTCCTATTGAAAGTTATTCTGGCAATGCTGCTTTAGAATTTGTTGAGTATAGCCTTGGTAAGCCTGAGTTTGATGTACGTGAATGTATTTTACGTGGTTCAACTTATGCAGCACCAATGCGCGTAAAAATTCGCTTGATCATTAAAGATCGCGAAACCAAATCAATTAAAGATGTGCGTGAGCAAGAAGTTTACATGGGTGAAATGCCACTCATGACCCAAAATGGTACCTTTGTGATCAATGGTACTGAGCGGGTAATCGTATCTCAATTACACCGTTCACCGGGTGTATTCTTTGACCACGATAAAGGCAAAACCCACTCTAGTGGTAAAGTGCTTTATTCAGCACGTATTATTCCTTACCGTGGTTCATGGTTGGATTTTGAATTCGATGCAAAAGATTTAGTCTTTGTTCGTATTGACCGTCGTCGTAAATTACTTGCGACTGTGGTGCTACGCGCATTGGGTTATAGCAACGAACAAGTCCTCGACATGTTCTATGAAAAAGTTCCAGTCTATCTAGACATGGGCAGTTACCAAATTGACCTTGTGCCTGAACGCCTGCGCGGTGAAATGGCTCAATTCGACATTCTCGATGCTGACGGCAAAGCGATTGTAGAACAAGGTAAGCGTATCAATGCACGTCACGTCCGTCAAATGGAAGCATCTGGTCTTACCAAATTGCCAGTTCCTGATGAATACTTGTATGAGCGTATTGTTGCTGAAGATGTGCCTTTACGTGATGGCGAAGTGATTGCTGCAAATACAGTGCTCAATCATGAAATTATGGTGAAATTGGCCGAAGGTGCAGTTAAGCAATTTAACATTCTGTTCACCAACGACATCGACCGTGGTTCTTTTGTAGCAGATTCTCTACGTGCAGATACGACTTCTGGTCGTGAAGAAGCATTGGTTGAAATCTACAAAGTGATGCGTCCAGGCGAGCCACCAACTAAAGAAGCAGCTGAAAACCTATTCAACAACTTGTTCTTCTCATCTGAACGTTATGACTTGTCTCCAGTGGGTCGTATGAAGTTCAACCGTCGTTTGGGTCGTCCTTACGAAGTTGGTACAGATCAGAAATCACGTGAAGTTGAAGGTATTTTATCGAATCACGATATTACCGATGTGCTTAAAACACTGGTTGAAATTCGTAACGGTAAGGGTGAAGTCGATGATATCGATCACTTGGGTAACCGTCGCGTACGTTCAGTGGGTGAGATGACTGAAAACCAATTCCGTGTTGGTTTGGTTCGTGTCGAGCGCGCAGTTAAAGAGCGTTTAAGTCAAGCTGAAACAGACAACTTGTCTCCGCAAGATTTAATCAATGCCAAGCCTGTTGCTGCAGCAATCAAAGAATTCTTTGGTTCAAGCCAATTGTCTCAGTTTATGGATCAGAACAATCCATTGTCTGAAATTACACACAAACGTCGTGTATCCGCACTTGGACCCGGTGGTCTAACGCGTGAACGTGCAGGTTTTGAAGTACGTGACGTACATCAAACCCATTACGGCCGTGTTTGTCCAATTGAAACGCCAGAGGGACCAAACATTGGTTTGATCAACTCGCTTTCAGTGTATGCCAAAGCCAATAACTTCGGTTTCTTAGAAACACCGTATCGTAAAGTGATTGACGGCAGCGTCACCATGGATATCGAGTATTTATCTGCGATTGAAGAAGTGGGTACTGTTATTGCACAGGCCGATGCCAGTCTAGATAAAAACGGTAAATTAACAGAAGAATTCGTATCGGTACGTCATCAAGGTGACTTCGTACGTATGCCGCCTGAAAAAGTGACGCATATGGATGTGTCTGCTCAGCAGATCGTCTCAGTTGCTGCTTCACTGATTCCATTCCTTGAACACGATGATGCCAACCGTGCACTCATGGGTTCAAACATGCAACGTCAGGCTGTACCGACGTTAATTGCGGACAAGCCACTTGTTGGTACCGGTATGGAGGCCAACGTAGCACATGACTCAGGTGTATGTGTTCTGGCTAAACGTGGCGGTCGTATTGAGTTTGTTGATGCCTCACGTGTGGTTATTCGTGTAAACGAAGAAGAAATGATCGCCGGTGAAGCAGGTGTAGATATCTACAACCTGATCAAATATACCCGTTCAAACCAAAACACCTGTATTAACCAAAAAGTTTTGGTGAAAATTGGTGACAAAGTTGGTCGTGACGACGTATTAGCAGATGGTCCATCAACAGATGGCGGTGAATTGGCACTCGGTCAAAACATGCGCGTTGCGTTTATGACGTGGAATGGTTACAACTACGAAGACTCGATCTTACTCTCTGAGCGTGTACTTCAAGAAGACCGTTTAACCTCTATTCATATTCAAGAATTGTCATGTGTTGCACGTGATACCAAGTTGGGCGCAGAAGAAATTACTGCCGATATTCCTAACGTGGGTGAAGCTGCACTGTCTAAATTGGATGAATCAGGTATCGTGTATATCGGTGCTGAAGTGACTGCTGGTGACATCTTAGTCGGTAAAGTAACGCCTAAAGGTGAAACCCAGTTAACACCAGAAGAAAAATTGCTTCGCGCAATCTTTGGTGAAAAAGCTGCAGATGTAAAAGATTCGTCTTTACGTGTTGCCTCAGGTGTTAAAGGTACGGTAATTGATGTGCAAGTGTTTACGCGTGATGGTCTTGAAAAAGACGAACGTGCACAAGCAATTGAAAAAGCACAACTTGATGCATACCGTAAAGATTTAAAAGAAGAGTTTAAAATCTTTGAAGAAGCAGCACGCGAACGTATTATTCGCCTGTTGAAAGGTCAAGAATCCAATGGTGGCGGTAGCACCAAACGTGGTGACAAACTGGTCGAAGATGTATTGTCTGGTTTAGAGCTGGTTGATCTACTTGAAATTCAACCAAGTGATGAAGGCATTGCTGAACGCTTGACACAAATTCAAGTCTTCTTGAAAGAAAAAGGCATTGAGATTGACGAGAAATTTGCAGAGAAAAAACGCAAACTTTCTACAGGCGATGAGCTAACAACTGGTGTATTAAAAGTTGTTAAAGTGTATTTGGCTGTAAAACGTCGCATCCAGCCGGGTGATAAAATGGCCGGTCGTCACGGGAACAAAGGTGTGGTTTCAAACATCTTACCTGTTGAAGACATGCCACATGATGCCAACGGTGTACCGGTGGATATCGTTTTAAACCCATTGGGTGTACCTTCACGTATGAACGTGGGGCAGATTCTTGAAACGCATTTGGGTATGGCTGCAAAAGGTCTTGGCGAGAAAATCGACAAGATGTTGCAAGAGCAACGCACCATTGCTGAACTCCGTTTGTTCTTAGATAAAATCTATAACAAAGTGGGTGGCGAACAAGAAGATCTTGATAGCTTAACCGATGATGAAATCTTAACACTGTCGAAAAACTTACGTGGTGGTGTGCCTTTGGCCACGCCAGTATTTGATGGTGCAAATGAAGATCAGATTAAAGAATTACTTGAGCTTGCGGATATTCCACGTTCAGGTCAAACAGTATTGTTTGACGGACGCACAGGTGAACGTTTCGACCGTCCAGTGACCGTAGGTTACATGTACATGTTGAAACTGAATCACTTGGTGGATGACAAAATGCATGCACGTTCAACCGGTTCTTACTCACTGGTAACACAACAGCCATTGGGCGGTAAAGCACAATTCGGTGGTCAGCGTTTCGGTGAGATGGAAGTCTGGGCATTAGAGGCTTATGGCGCAGCATATACGCTACAAGAAATGCTGACGGTTAAGTCGGATGACGTTGAAGGTCGTACTCGCATCTACAAGAATATTGTCGATGGTAACCATCATATGGATCCGGGCATGCCTGAATCGTTCAACGTATTGACTAAAGAGATCCGTTCTTTAGGTATCAACATTGAACTGAAAAATGGTGACTAAGCGTTAAGCTTGTACCGAATTTCAGGTAGAACACAATATTTGTGACCCAGTTGGGGAGTGAGAGCTCCCTGACACACGGAGAAAAAAATTGAAAGACTTGCTCGATATCATGCGCAAAAAGACGGATTCAGACGGTCACGCTCCAGTAGAGTTTGATCGCATCCGTATTGGTCTTGCGTCGCCAGAAATGATTAAGTCATGGTCTCACGGTGAAGTTAAAAAACCTGAAACCATTAACTATCGTACCTTCAAACCGGAACGTGATGGTTTGTTCTGTGCCAAAATTTTTGGTCCAGTAAAAGATTACGAATGCTTGTGTGGTAAATACAAGCGTATGAAATACAAAGGCGTCATTTGTGAAAAATGTGGCGTTGAAGTAACTACGGCCAAAGTGCGTCGTGAGCGTATGGGTCATATTGATCTTGCGTCACCTGTTGCACACATCTGGTTCTTGAAATCATTACCATCCCGTATTGGTCTACTTTTAGATATGACTTTGCGTGATATTGAACGTGTATTGTATTTCGAATCATACGTTGTGACTGATCCGGGTATGACTCCAATGGAGAAATACCAACTTCTAAATGATGAAGAATACTTCACCGCATTAGAAGAACACGGTGATGAATTCAGCGCGAAAATGGGTGCAGAAGCGATTCAAGATTTGTTGAAAGACATCGATCTTGAAAACGAAATCTCGCGTCTTCGTGAAGAAATTCCACAAACAACGTCAGAGACCAAGCTTAAAAAAGCATCGAAACGTCTGAAGTTGATGGAAGCATTTAAAGAGTCGAACAACAAACCAGAATGGATGGTGTTAACGGTACTTCCAGTACTACCACCTGATCTTCGTCCGTTGGTTCCACTTGAAGGCGGTCGTTTTGCTACGTCTGACTTGAATGACTTGTATCGCCGCGTGATTAACCGCAACAACCGTCTAAAACGTCTGCTTGATCTTTCAGCGCCGGACATCATCGTACGTAACGAAAAACGTATGTTGCAAGAGTCTGTAGATGCGTTGCTTGATAACGGTCGTCGTGGTCGTGCGATTACCGGTTCAAACAAACGCCCGCTTAAATCTTTGGCCGATATGATCAAAGGTAAGCAAGGTCGTTTCCGTCAGAACTTATTGGGTAAACGTGTCGATTACTCTGGTCGTTCGGTGATTACCGTAGGCCCGACTTTACGTTTACATCAGTGTGGTTTACCGAAGAAAATGGCCTTGGAATTATTCAAACCATTTATCTTTGCAAAACTACAAGCCTCTGGTCAAGCCACTACGATTAAAGCGGCCAAGAAAATGGTCGAGCGCGAGACTCCAGAAGTTTGGGACGTTCTTGCTCACGTAATTCGTCAACATCCTGTAATGTTGAACCGTGCGCCAACACTTCACCGTTTGGGTCTTCAAGCATTTGAACCGACCTTAATTGAAGGTAAAGCCATTCGTTTGCATCCCCTCGTTTGTGCGGCATTTAACGCCGACTTCGATGGTGACCAAATGGCGGTTCACGTACCATTAACCATTGAAGCGCAGTTAGAAGCGCGTGCGTTAATGATGTCGACCAACAATATTTTGTCGCCAGCCAACGGTGAACCAATCATCGTACCGTCGCAAGACGTGGTCTTGGGCTTGTATTACATCACCCGTGATGCAATCAATGTTCAAGGTGAAGGGATGGTCTTTGCAGACACCGATGAAGTGAACCGTGCTTTGGCAACGGGTCAGGTGAACTTGCATGCGCGCGTGAAAGCTCGTGTTCATCAAACAGTGATTGATGAAGATGGTAACCGCGAACATCAAACCATTATTGTAGATACGACGCCAGGTCGTTGTTTACTGTGGGAAGTTGTGCCTGAAGGTATGGACTTCCAACAAATTAACGTTGAGATGACCAAAAAGAACATCTCGAAATTAATTAACTCGTGCTACCGTAAATTGGGTCTAAAAGATACCGTTATCTTTGCCGATCAATTGATGTATTTGGGCTTCCGTCAAGCGACGCGTTCAGGTGTATCTGTTGGTATGGAAGATATGGTTATTCCGCCAACCAAATATACGATTATTGAAAAAGCGGAAACTGAAGTTCGTGAAATTGAACAACAGTTCGAGCATGGTTTCGTAACTGCGGGCGAGCGTTATAACAAAGTGGTCGATATTTGGGCACGTACCAATGACCAAGTTGCCAAAGCAATGATGGATAACTTGTCTTTTACCACTGTTAAAAATAAACAGGGTGAAGATGAGAAGCAAAAATCATTCAACAGTATCTACATGATGTCTGACTCGGGTGCTCGTGGTAGTGCTGCGCAGATTCGTCAGTTGGCAGGTATGCGTGGTTTGATGGCGAAACCAGATGGTTCGATCATTGAAACCCCAATTAAAGCCAACTTCCGTGAAGGTTTGACAGTACTTCAGTACTTCATCTCAACCCATGGTGCACGTAAAGGTTTGGCCGATACCGCACTTAAAACAGCGAACTCAGGTTACTTGACTCGTCGTTTAGTCGATGTGGCACAAGATTTAGTGATTACTGAACCAGATTGCGGTACTTTAAGCGGCTTAGTGATGACACCATTTATTCAAGGTGGTGACATCATTGAAAACCTTGGTGCTCGCGTATTGGGTCGTGTGGTCGCTGAAGATGTGAAACGTGTCGGTTCTGATGAAGTTCTTCTGCCACGTAATACGTTAATTGACGAAAAACTCGCAAACTTCATTGAAGAAGCGGGTGTCGATGAAGTGAAAGTACGTTCAGTCGTAAGCTGTGAATCGACTTTCGGTGTCTGTGCGAAATGTTATGGTCGTGACCTTGCTCGTGGTCATCAGGTAAATCCTGGTGAGTCGGTGGGTGTTATGGCAGCGCAATCAATCGGTGAGCCGGGTACTCAGTTAACCATGCGTACCTTTCACGTCGGTGGTGCAGCAAGTCGAACATCTGCGGCCAACAGCGTACAAGTACGTAACAAAGGTACAGTGCGTTTCCACAATGTAAAAGCTGTGGAACACATCAAAGGTCATTTGGTATCAACCTCACGCTCTGGTGAGATTGGTATTGCCGATGATTTAGGCCGTGAGCGCGAACGTTATAAATTGCCATACGGTGCCTCTATCTTGCTAAAAGATGGCGAAGCAGTAGCGGCAGGCGGAATCGTAGCAAAATGGGATCCGCATACACATCCATTGGTTACCGAAGTTGCCGGTAAAGTACGTTTCAGCCAAATCGCTGATGGCGTAACCGTGACTTCAAAAACCGATGATGCAACGGGCATGACCACGATTGAAATCTTACCTGTGACTTCACGTCCAGCGTCAGGTAAAGATCTACGTCCTGCAGTGGTATTGGATACTGTCGATGGCGGTGAGCAATTCTACTTCTTACCACAAAACACTATTCTTTCTGTGCGTAATGGCGAGAAAATTGGTGTGGGTGATGTTATCGGTCGTGTACCACAAGAAACTTCACGTACCCGTGATATTACCGGTGGTCTACCACGTGTAGCGGATTTATTCGAAGCACGTAAACCGAAAGAACATGCAATCTTGGCTGAAATTTCAGGTGTTGTAAGCTTCGGTAAAGAGACCAAAGGTAAGAATCGTTTAGTGATTGCACCAGATGATGGCTCTGAGATTTACGAAGAGTTGATTCCAAAATGGCGTACCATTAACGTCTATGAAGGCGAGCATGTGAACCGTGGTGAGACTGTATCTGACGGTCCACAAAACCCACATGACATCTTACGTCTAAAAGGCGAAGTGGCGTTGACCAACTACATCGTGAACGAAGTTCAGGACGTTTATCGTCTACAAGGTGTAAAAATCAACGACAAACACATCGAAGTGATTGTGCGTCAAATGTTGCGTAAAGTTGAAATTACCGATGGTGGTGATACTAGCTTTATTAAAGGCGAACAAGTGGATTACATCCGCATGGTTGCTGAAAACCAAGCTGTACTTGCGCAAAACAAGTTCCCAGCGAAGTATGAACGCCAGTTAATGGGTATTACCAAAGCATCGCTTTCAACTGACTCGTTTATTTCTGCGGCATCGTTCCAAGAAACAACGCGTGTATTAACTGAAGCTGCGGTAACGGGTAAAGAAGATGATTTACGCGGTCTGAAAGAGAACGTGGTTGTAGGTCGTTTGATTCCTGCCGGTACCGGTCTTGCTTATCATTTAGAGCGTCGTCGTCAAGAAGCAGAAGCTGCTGAACACGAACTCGTGAATGACTTTAGTGATGTTGATCAAGCCTTGAGCCAAGCATTTAACGAAGAATTCTAATTCTGACGTTGAATATCTAAAAAAGACGCCTGCGGGCGTCTTTTTTTAGGTCTTTTGTTATTGCTGTGCTAAAAGCCTTTGCAGTGACTTCGATTGTTCCTATAGTGAAAAGAGCAGCTTTAAATTACTGATTCAGCGTAATTAAAATCATCAATAAAAGATGTGGAGATCATTTAAAATGAAAAACTTGAATAAAATTTTAACCCTTGCTGCTTTGAGTATCTTTAGCAGTGCGGGATTTGCTGCACCTTTACCGCACACTATTGTGGTGCAAGATAAAGCCGTAGTGCCTGTGTTAAAGACCGAAGTTATTCGTACCATCAAAGGTCAGGCGCCTGTTCGTCAAGTGGCGGCCACCATTTTTGAAGTGAGCAATAAAGGCAAAGATATTATTGCCCGTGAAGTATATTTAGAAGACAATCAAACACAATTTTCAGAAAAAAAGCTAGCTGTTCCTGTTTTACAAAAGGGCAGTGTGATTGTTCCGACTTCGAAAATTGAAGTCGCTACAAAGCTAACACAGCAAGGCCAGACCTTGGCTGAACGTAAGGAAATCTCTGCTGAAGGCGTTGAGTTTAAAGAAGGGCAAGCGCCGGTGCGTCGTGGTTTAAAACTTGATCAGGAAAGTCATATGGGAAGTCCTGCCAAGGTTTCGCATGCGGTGTTAAGCGAGAATGGTCACACAACCAAAGATGTGGTGATTTTATCAAAACCTGAATAACCTCTGAGTGTGTGAAATTTTCTTTGATTATTAAGTATTTTTTACAAAATACTGCACTTTAGCTGTAGCTTGTAACATTTCCTATGGAGTATTTTCACAGAATAAGCATAAGCTAAAGGGAATGATCACAAGGGGAAATGATATGAAAAAGTTAATCAGCATGGTAATGGTTGCCGCAGTATCAACCGTTATGTTGGCAGGTTGTGAAAGTATGTCTGCTAATGACCAACGTGTTGGCGCAGCAGCTTTAGGCGGCGCGGTTGGTGGTGGTTTGGGTAATAATCTAGGCGGTGGTGTGGGTGCGGCCTTAGGTGGTGGTGCTGGTGCAGCCGTGGGCAGTAAAGCACAAAATGGTTCTAATCGTAACGCAACCTATAGTGGTGTGGGCGGTGCAATTGGTTCAGCGGTAGGTAAAAGTATTATTGGTGGCAATGCCGGTGCAGCCATTGGTGGTGCAATCGGTGGTGGGGCAGGTGCCACTATCGAAAATAAAAAACGTTAATCGCTTAATAGATTAGTTAAAGCGCTTGTTGATCAAGCGCTTTTTTAATGCCAGAACATATTGAAAATTAAAATATCAGCTTAAAATGATAATGTTATGGCTATATTTTTAAGCTTTAAAATAACCCTAACGGGTAGGGCTTAAATCAGTTTTAATCTTCCGGCAGGGGGCTGGATTTAATACTGATAAGCAGGAATGTATTAATTTTTTCACGATGTCGCTATTTTAATCAGCTCAGCTTAGATTTTGCATACTTGGATACGCGTTGTTTAGCTGAACAATAAAATGGCCTTGTGTGCAAGATTCAAAATAAAAACTCAGCGCTTATGATGTGTCACCGATGGATCGTTCAGCTGCTGTCGCCGCAGTTTTCATTTGGTTAGATCCAGCTGTGCTTTGGTTCAGCTGCAATATTGCTATTGAATTCTGATAAAATGCCTTTTTTCCCGATTTTCGATTCACTATGTTTGCAATTATTGCTGCTATTGTTGTTATGTTTGGACTCTCGCTAGCACGAGTCCCTGTGGTTTTCTCCTTGGTGATTGGGGCCGTTACAGGCGGCCTACTGGCAGGTTTGGGTCTGCATGGCACCATGGAGGCATTTAATAATGGCTTAGGTGGCGGGGCAAAAATTGCCCTGGCATATGGGGTATTGGGTGCATTTGCGCTGGCTTTGGCGCGTTCAGGTTTACCTGATCTATTGGCCTATAAGCTGATCACCACCTTGAAAGGTGATAGCAATGTTAAAGCGCAAAATAAAGTAAAACTGCTGATTTATGTCACGCTAGTCTTGGCGGCCATCTCTTCTCAAAACCTGATTCCGGTGCATATTGCTTTTATTCCTGTGCTGATTCCACCATTATTGGCAGTGTTTAATCACTTGCATCTAGACCGTCGTGCCGTGGTGTGTTTATTAACTTTTGGTTTGTGCGCCACCTATATGTTAATCCCTGTCGGTTTTGGGGCGATTTTCCTCAATGATGTCTTGGGGCAAAATATCAATACCTTTGGTAAGCCGTATGGCTTTCAGATCACTTATGATCAGATTCCCAAAGCCATGATGATTCCAGTGTCAGGGATGTTTTTGGGCTTATTGGTGGCGGTATTTATTAGCTATCGTAAACCGCGTTATTATGCAGATATTCCAATTGAAGGAACGACGCAGCGTATTTCAGGTGAAGTCTCAGAAGATAAAAACACTCAACCACAAATTGCAAAATTTACCTTATATATGGCCGCTATTGCCGTGATCAGTACGCTGATTGTGCAGCTCTATTCTGACTCGATGATTTTAGCCGGTTTAATTGGTGTGGCGATTTTAAGTTTTGCCGGTATTTTTAAATGGAAAGAAGCCGATGATGTGATTATCACCGGTATGCGCATGATGGCATTGGTGGGCTTTATTATGATTGCCGCGCAAGGTTTTGCCTCCGTGATTGAGGCGACCAATCAAGTGCCGGCTTTGGTCGAGGCTTCTGTACAGTGGATTGGCAACAGTAAAGGCTTGGCGGCATTTTTAATGCTGTTGGTGGGTTTATTAATTACCCTTGGCATTGGCTCTTCATTTTCAACCGTGCCTATTTTGGCCATTATCTATGTGCCTTTATGTATTCAATTTGGTTTTAGTCCTTCTGCCACCATCGCCTTGATTGGTACAGCGGCTGCCTTAGGTGATGCCGGTTCTCCTGCTTCAGATTCAACGCTTGGACCAACAGCGGGTTTAAATATGGATGGGCAACATGACCATATGAAAGACAGTGTGATTCCGACCTTTTTACACTTTAATATTCCCCTAATGATTTTTGGTTGGATTGCGGCAATGGTGCTTTAATTTAAATCGATATTTTCTCTATTTGATTTGAATTTTATATAATATGAATACATGTATTTAAAATAGATGTTTAAAGATTAATAGATGTATTTAAAATAAATGTTTAATAGAATAAAACCAAGTTATACACTCGGAATATAATAAATTTTTTGATTAACTCGGTTGATTATAAAACCAACCGAGTTGGTCTACTTAAAATAAATAAATAATATTATCAATAACTTAATAATAAATAAATTTATTATTAATTTCTGGCTATTGCATATTAACTACACTCATGTTTATTATTAATTAATGTTTTATTTTTGTTGTTATTATTCTTCCAAAGGTTTTATAAAATGTTAAAAAAATTAGCTTTGATTGCATTAATGGGGATTTCTGCTTCAACGATGGCCGGCGGTTGGCAAGTAAAAATGGGTGCTTCTGCAATTGCACCCACCAGTGATTTTAATTTAGCCGGTGTAGGCGTGGTCAAAGCGGATAGTGAATTAGGTTTTACACCATCCATTGAATATTTCTTTGCCGATACACCATTTTCAGCAGAGTTATTGTTGGCTGCGCCAATTAGCCACGATATTGCAATTGATGGTGTAAAGGCTGTCAAGATTAAACATTTACCACCTACGCTTACCGTGAAATATAATTTTAAAAATGCCACTGGTTTTACTCCATATGTGGGGATTGGTGGGACTGCATTTATTTCATGGGATGAACAGAGCACAGGTCCTTTGGCAGGCACAGAGATTAAAGTAAAAGAGGAATTTGGTCTTGCCGGTCAGTTGGGGTTTAATTTTCAACCTGCCGATGCAAAAAACTGGGGTGTGTTTGTAGATGTGCGTTATGCAAAAATAAGCCCAGAAGTAGAAGTGAAAGGGGTCACGACATTTGACTTAGACATCGATCCAATTATTTATACACTGGGTTATAGTTACAAATTCTAAGATAACAATAAAAATAAAGAAACAGCGCAAAACCCCATCGTTAAGATGGGGTTTTTTTATGGTTAAACTTACAAGAACTTATAGAGATGCAGCATATTAATACTGTCTAAGCTGGAATATTTTGGTTAAGTTGAAAATAGAAAATAAATTAAAAGAGAACACGGGTTATGAGAGTATTGCACCTATTCGCTGGGGTGGTTTTGAGCGTATTGGCCACATCAAGTTATGCGGCCAGTTTTAATTGTGACAAGGCGCGTACGGTCACCGAACATGCCATTTGTGACACCCGCGCCGTAAATGATGCCGATGTAAAAATGGCCACGACTTTTTATATTATTAAGCGTCTCGTACCGATGGGTACCCGCGGTGTCATTCAAGATGAACAAGTGAAATGGTTACAGCTACGTGATCAGTGTGGTCATTCAATTCGTTGTTTAAGCGAAGTCTACCAAATGCGCCAACAGAAACTGGATATTTATATGGCGCGGATCTATGAACAAGGGCCTTTTTAAAAAAATGATTTTTTTGCTATTGAAAACTGTGCGCATCAGACCAATTCATTAAGCATGCAAGATATAGCGTTTAATGGGTTAAGGAGCGATTAATGAGCGAACAACACACACAAAAACATAGTTTTCAGGCAGAAGTGGCGCAGTTATTACATTTGGTCACGCACTCTTTATATTCAAATCCGGAAATTTTCTTACGTGAATTGATTTCCAATGCTTCAGATGCCTGCGATAAACTGCGCTTTGAAGGGATTAATCATCCTGAATATTATGAAAATGATCCGGAGCTGCATGTCCGTGTCAGTTTGGATAAAGAACATAAAACCTTAACCATTTCTGACAATGGCATTGGTTTAACCGAACAAGAAGCCATTGATAACTTAGGCACTATTGCCAAATCAGGCACCAAAGACTTTGTCTCTAAATTATCCGGTGATCAAAAAGCCGATGCACAATTGATTGGTCAGTTTGGTGTCGGTTTCTATTCTGGCTTTATCGTGGCTGACAAAATTACCGTAGAGTCTCGTCGTGCCGGTGCAGCCGCTTCTGAAGCTGTACGCTGGACAAGTACCGGAACAGGTGATTTTGAAGTCGAGCAGATTAGCAAAGCCTCGCGCGGTACCGACATCATCTTACACTTACGTGAGGATGCGCTGGACTATTTAGAAGCCAGTAAAGTTAAGCAAATTATTAATAAATATTCAGACCACATTAGTTTGCCGATTGAAATGCAAAAAGAAGTTTGGCAAGCCGATGAAGCAGCAGAAGGTGAAGAGGCTGCAACAGGCGGTCAGATGGTCAAAAGCGATGCATGGGAAGCCATTAACTCGGCCAGTGCGCTGTGGACACGCAATAAAAATGAAGTCACTGACGAGCAGTACATTGAGTTTTACAAGAACTTAAGCCACGACTATGAAGCTCCACTGGCGTGGGCGCACAATCGCGTGGAAGGCAGCACCGAATATACGCAATTATTGTATGTGCCAAGTAAGGCGGCGCACAATATTTTTACCCGCGAAGCCAAGGCGGGAATCAAGCTGTATGTCAAACGCGTGTTTATTATGGATGAAGCGGATAATCTCATTGCAAATTATTTACGCTTTGTACAAGGCGTGGTCGACAGCGCTGATTTACCGCTTAACGTAAGCCGTGAACTGTTGCAAGAGAGCCGTGATGTCAAAACCATTCGTGAAGGTAATACGCGTCGTATCTTGACCATGCTCGATGGTTTAGCGAAATCTGAAGACGAGCAAGATCAAGCCAAATTTAAACAATTCTATGCTGAATTTGGCTCAGTGATTAAAGAAGGTTTGGGTGAGGATATTGGCAACCGTGAACGTATTTTAAAACTCTTACGTTTCTCTACCTCAAGCAATGATGAGGTTTCAACCTCACTGGTCGATTATAAAGCGCGCATGAAAGAAGGGCAAAAAGCCATCTATTATGTAACGGCAGACAGTCTGATGGCAGCCAAAAATTCACCTCAATTGGAACTGTTTAAGAAAAAAGGCATTGAAGTGCTATTGATGGCCGATCGCGTGGATGAATGGGCGATGGAATTCGTGCATGAGTTTGATGGTACAGCCATGCAAAATATCGCCAAAGGTGCAGTCGATTTGGGTGATTTACAAGATGCCGAAGAGAAAAAGGCATTAGAGGCAGCGGCTGAACAATTTAAACCTGTGGTTGAAAAACTCTCAAGCTCACTTAAAGATAAAACCAAAGAAGTGCGTGTCACGACGCGTTTGGTAGATTCTCCTGCATGTTTAGTCACCAGTGAAGGGGAACTTTCACCGCAGTTGATGCGCATGTTAAAACAAGCCGGCCAAGCCATTCCAGAAAGCAAACCAATTTTGGAAATCAATCCAGAACATCCTTTGGTGAAAAAACTGGAAAGCTCTACGCAATTTGATGATTTGGCGCATGTGATTTTTGATCAAGCGCTGATTGCTGAAGGTGGTTTACCGGAAGATCCTGCGGAATACTTAAAACGAATCAATAATTTGTTGTTAAAATAACCGCATATTTTAAAATATCAAAAAACCTCCTGCGGGAGGTTTTTTGATGTTGGCTCAGCTGCTCTATTCATAAATGTATTTCGATTGATCGGTGCTATTAAAACAAAGCCTCTAAACGCAGCGCGCTACTGATAAAATGGCTACGATCATCGCGATGGTTGTTAATATAATTTAAATCACCTTGTACATATAACCATTCACGCCAGACCGGTTGACGCCAAGAGACGAACGGTCCCCAACTGTTTAAACGTAAATCCTTATTGTTCAGAAAACCACCGGTATACAGGCCGTAGCTAAAGGTATTTTCATGGAAAAATTGATGTTGTCTAAACAGGTTGTTGTCCCATGTTAGGTCATCGTCTTGATCATCGGCATGGGTCAGATTAAGTTGATTGGATAAAAATGCTTGATTGGGGCGCGCATGAATTAATTCCATATTGGTTCTGAAATAGTTTTTACTATCAAGCCCATAACGATAAATCTGTTCGGCATGGAAACTAAAATCATTTTCCAATTGCCAATCTTTGCTGGCTTTTAAGCGTAAGTACACATCGTCACCTGAACGCAAACCCAGATCGGCATCAGTTTCAAAAGGCAGACTCTTTGAAAAATCAGACCAACGCACGGCAAAAGAGCTGTTGCTTTCACGCGTGCGTTTTTGATCTAAGGTTTTATCGTTTCTGTTGTTTGGATTTTCATTGGTAATGGCAACATTATTGGTTAATTCGTTGTCTAAAGAGTCATCACCAAAAACCAAACTTAATTTACGCTCTAAGGTTGGCAATTTAACTTTACCGCGGATACGTGGCTTAATTTCATAACCATCATGTTTGTTCCAGCTGTTATCGACAATCACACGCAAGGTGGCTGAGGCTGGTTTTTCAGGATCAGTTTCACCAAACCAATTGTCCATTTTATGCGAGGTATGATCTGCCCAATTCTTAACTTGAAGTTGCTTACGATCGATCCAAGTATTTTCTGCGGTATTTTCCGCAGGCGGTACAATTGGCTGATCGGACTGTTCCGGTAAAACGGTGGGCAACGCATCAATTAAACTGGGGATTTGATACAGCAAACTGTCACTGTCATCAGATGTGGTCAGGCTATCTGCTGATGAGGTCGTTGTTTTTAAGGTTGTTTCTGCGGCATGGGAACTGTGGGTGCTTACCAATAGGACGGCCAGTAACAACGGGTTCGATAAACTTATTTTCATGTGAAACGTATCCTGGCTTTTATGTCACTTGTTATCTAATATTCTTGTTAAAAACAAGACCAAAAAGCAAGCTTTTTCTAGTCTGGTAAATTTAAGCATTCGGCAATTTAAACTGTCACTTTTTTATATAAAGCCAGTCAGCTTTAGTATAAAAAGCGTTAGTTGTACGGTTAATTGGCAATGCTTGATCATAATGGCAATCAAAATAACATAAGCTTAAGCCGCGGTTAAAAGATTAATCCACTTTTAACCGGATGATAAAATATTCTCATACCAGTGACGGTTAAAACTGCGATATTTTAGCTATTAAAATAACTTTAACTTGAAACAGTGCTCGGTTCAGTCGATAAAAGCGTTTTTAATCGTCCATTAAACATTAAAAAAATGCTTTCACTGCTGCACACTGTATCTGCTCTGCTGGCAGGATCAAAGCGCGGGATAAAAAAATAGACCACCGATACGGCAGTCTATTTTTTAATCAATATCAATCGATTTTCTTAAGCTGTTTTTTTCGCAGCAGACACTTGTTGAGTCGGACATTGACAAGCCGGTGCTGCCTGTTCAGCTTTCACAGTTTCCATGGTTTTTTTCACTGGAAAGTCTGGTGTAGCCACAATCGGTGAGGCAGATACATGAGCACAAGCCGCCAACACAGCTAACGCGAACACAGATTTAACAACGTTCATCATAATTTCCTTTAGGTAAAAGGATGTCCATTCACATAGACAACAACATGGGAGAGAAAACAAATTTCATGTGAATGGTAGCAAAAAATGATCAACTTAGGGGCGCTTGGAGTAATTAAAAAAGTGAATGGTCAGTCAAAATTATTATATAAATCATGTGTTTAGAGTTTTTGCTCTAAGGCAAAGTCTGAAGATAGACTTTGCCTTAAGATGTTTAAATATATAGAAAATTATGAATTTTTATGGCAATTCTTTTGGCATTTTTTCTCATAAATTTTACCCGAGATTCCGCCAATAATCGCGCCGCTTATGGTGCCAAATACAGGCAAGATACTACCGGCAACTGCACCAATTAACACGCCCGTGGCGGTAGGTGAAAAGCGTGATTTAGCATTTGAACGGCTTGGCGTTACGTCTTCTGTACGAGATGGAGTTGAATCTTCAAGTGTCGGGTTTTGAGTTTCAGTATTCATATAGACCTCTTTTAAGTTTCGTTAGACAGAACTTAAATGTTCCGTACAACAGCCTAACCAATTGCGCCGCAGCTTGTGTCCAAGCCTTGTATCGATAGGTTGTCTTTTGTAAGGTCGGTTAAGCCGATTAAGATCATGTGGTGGCCCTGTAAGTTTTTGCGCTGTAATGTTAAATTCAAGCCAAGCACTAAAAAAATATTCTATGATCATTTTTCACAACAATAAACAGGAAGGAATAAAGCATGGCAATTGCAAAAGTAGTTGAAGTGAATTCAAGCAGTAATAAAAGTTTTGAAGATGCGATTCAGACCGGTATTCAAAAGGTCACAGAAACCATTAAGAATGTACAAGGTGCTTGGATTAACGAACAAAAAGTTGTGATTAAAGACAATAAAATTACTGAGTACCGAGTGAATTTAAAAATTAGTTTCTTGGTTGAATAATGGAATGCCATAACTGAAGCAAAAAAATCCCCACATTGGGGATTTTTTTATCTTTAGAGTGCAGATCACATCCAGCTTAAACTTAATGTTTAAGCGAATCGGTTTGATCATCTTGGGCTATCGCCGCGTCAGTTGCTTCAACTTCAGCTTTAGGATTCTGCAAGGCTTTTTCAAACACTTGTAAGAACACTTCACGTGGCTGTGCGCCGGCCAGCGCAATGCGTTGATCGAAAATAAAGAACGGCACACCAGTGACTTTTAATTGGTCACGCGCGACATCTTCATCAAATTTCACAAAGTCGCTGTATTCTTCTGAATTTAAGACATCTTCCACTTCAACCGGATTTAAGCCAATACGCGCTGCAACATCTTCAAGTGTCTCACGTTCGCCAATGGCCAGACCTTGCGTCATATAGCTATAAAAGAACGCTTCTTGCGCCTCTGAACCTAAGCCTTTGCTCTGTGCCAAGTGAATCAGGCGGTGTGCATTAAACGTATTCCCCGAATTGGCATTTTCCCAATTGAACTGAATACCTTCTTCGGCTGCCATAGTGGCAATATTGCGTTGCATTTCTTCAACGTCGGCCACGGTACGGCCATATTTTTGTGCCAGACGTTCAGAGTTAGAGACTTCCTGACGCACTGGCGCTTCTGGATCAAGCTCATAGCTGTGCCAATGTACTTCAAGTGCCAGACCTGCTTGTTCGGCAGCTGCCTCTAGACGTTTTTTACCAATATAACAAAATGGACACACCACATCTGACCAAATATCTACGCGCATAATTAAGCCCTTTTCTTTTCTTGCCTGTGTTGATGGGGGTGAGGAATAAAATTTAAAGCATTTTCGTGCAATTATCTGGTCTGAGGATAGCAAAACGACACCATTTTGCGCTGAATAAATAACCAAATCGGCTGTAAATCACGTTATGCTAGACAAAAATCAGCAGCACGGAGTTTGGTATGCCCAAGATTTTTATCATTTTAACCTTAGCGACATGCAGTATATTTGGCTGGATGTTTTATCAGTATTCTGCACAACAAAACGAACTGAGCCAACTGCACAATTACCAAACAGTCTTGTATGAAAAAGCTGAGTTAATTTATCAGCAAGCACAAGACTGGTCCGAGCCGATGCACGTGCCACTGTCCGATGATCGCTTAGAGGGTGATTATAAAGTGATGGCGGATTTTGTGCTAAGCCAAATGGTGGCCAATGTAGAAGCCCGAAATGCTTATTTACGTCAGCTCAAAGCCATTGGTTGGGATCAATTTTTAAATATCGAGCGTTTGGATCAAGACCGTAAACAGCAATTTGTTGAAACTGAAGCGATGCTTAAACAAGCCCATCTGATCACTACGCAGTATCAACAAGCGCTGCAGCAAGGTGAAGAGCAGAGTTTGAGCAAGGCCAAACATTTACCTATTCGGGCAGGATTGAGACAGCGTTTAACCGACAGTTTACGAGAAAGCCGCGACAATGATAATAGCCATGCTTTATTTGCCTTAGAGTTGCAAATATTAAGCAAAGCCGACGCATTATTTGATATTTTAAAAAATAATCAATGGCAGAAAAAGAATAAAACCTTTATGTTTTATGAAGATCAACCATTGCAGCAATTTAATGCCTTGTATCAGCAAGTATTGCAGCTCAACGCTGAGATGGAAAAAATCAAAAAGCAAAATCGTAAAGCGCTAGAGCAGCGTTTATAGTGGCGCTCAAAAGCGTTGATTCAGCACATCGACGTTAAATCACAGCTGCTTAAAATTATTGAGACATAAAAAAGCGTACCGAAGTACGCTTTTTTAGCATTCAATTTAGAGCATTAAGCCGTTTTGGCTTCAGGCTCTGTCACCAACATGCTGCCGGTTTCTTCAAAGTTAGAGTGCCATGATAGCGCTTCACGAAGTAGATGCGGTGTATGACCACCTTTGGCAACAGCACGATCAAAGTAATCGTTTAGTGCATCACGGTACATTGGGTGCGCACAGTTGTTAATAATCGCGTGTGCACGCTCACGTGGTGCAAGACCGCGTAAATCTGCCATACCTTGTTCTGTGACTAAAATATCAACGTCGTGTTCAGTGTGGTCAATATGCGATGCCATTGGCACGATGGATGAGATATCACCGCCTTTAGCAATTGATTTGGTCACAAAAATAGCCAAATGCGCATTACGTGCAAAGTCACCTGAACCGCCAATACCATTCATCATTTTGGTACCACAGACGTGAGTTGAGTTTACGTTACCGTAAATATCAAACTCAAGTGCGGTGTTAATGCCAATGATGCCTAAACGACGCACCAATTCAGGATGGTTTGAGATTTCTTGTGGACGCAGCACCAATTTGTCTTTGTAGGCTTCAAGATTATTAAAGACTTTTTCGCCATACTTTTCAGATAGGGTAATGGAGCTACCTGAGGCAAATTTCATTTTGCCGGCATCAATCAATTCGAAAGTACAGTCTTGCAGCACTTCAGAATACATGACTAAATCTTCAAAGTTTGAATCTTTAAGACCGGTTAATACCGCATTGGCAATTGAACCAATACCGGCTTGTAATGGCCCTAAGCTTCTTGGCAAACGACCCGCTGCCACTTCTGCTTCAAAGAAGCTAATCAAGTGATTGGCAATGCCTTGGGTTTCATCATCTGGCAATGTCACAGTCGATGGCGAGTCATGGTGTTCACTGTTAATGACGATACCGACAATTTTAGATGGATCGATATTAATGGCAGTAGTACCAATACGCTCATCCACTTGCGTCAGTGGAATCGGTTGACGCGTTGGACGATAAGTCGGGATATAAATATCGTGCAAGCCTTCAAATGCTGGGCTTAGATTGGTGTTAATTTCAACAATCACTTTTTCAGCAAAAATAGCGAAGCTGGCAGAGTTACCGACAGAGGTGGTTGGGATGATGCCACCATCTTCGGTAATAGCAATCGCTTCAATGATTGCAATATCTGGTTTTTTAAGCTGAAGGTTACGCATTTGTTCAACAGTTTCAGATAAATGCTGATCGATGAACATCACTTCACCATTGTTAATGGCTTTACGTAAGGTATTGTCAACTTGGAACGGTAAACGGCGTGCAAGAACACCAGCTTCAGTCAATTGTTTGTCTAGGTCATTGCCTAAACTGGCACCGGTAATTAAAGTAATTTTCAGTGGATTAGCTTTCGCTTGTTTTACTAATGCTAAAGGAACAGCTTTCGCCTCACCTGCACGAGTAAATCCGCTCATTCCGACAGTCATACCATCTTGGATAAAAGTGGCAGCTTGTTCTGCGCTCATGACTTTGTCATGAAGTGACGCTAAACGAATACGATCTAAAGACATGGTTTACGCTCAATTCTTGTTCAAAACTAGACGGATTGTACCGCCCTCAAAACAAATTGTGCATGCCTGTTAGGCTAAGGTCTAATTTTTTCAAAAAATGTGGGTATAACGATTTTTGATGGCTTTTAGCCGCTTGATTTTAAAGCTTTAAAAAAATGAGCTTAATCATTAAACAAATCTGTTTGTTGTTTTTTTGTTCGGTTATTAAAAATGCTCCGTCAAGGTTTGTTTGATTTTACCCAAAGCACCTTGTGCATTGTGCTGTTCGGCTGCATTGTGAAGAATAGGTAAAGAGATAAGTACTTCTAGGCCAGCTTCAGCCCGATTATGAATGGTCAGTTGACCTTGGTGCATATCGACAATGCGCTTGACAATGGCCAGTCCTAAACCACTGCCTTGGATGGTGCGCGCTTCATT
Source organism: Acinetobacter harbinensis (assembly GCF_000816495.1). Taxonomy (GTDB): domain Bacteria; phylum Pseudomonadota; class Gammaproteobacteria; order Pseudomonadales; family Moraxellaceae; genus Acinetobacter; species Acinetobacter harbinensis. Next base: position 180,606 of record NZ_JXBK01000001.1, on the reverse strand, counting down.
GCCGCGTACAAAGGGCTGCATCAGCTCTTCAACTTGATCTTCTGGAATGCCCTCGCCATGATCGGCCACGGTGATTAAGATATGCTCATCTTCTGCGGTGACGGACAACTCAATCGGCTCTGCACCATAACGTTTGGCATTGTTAATCAGATTGCCAATCAGACGTTTTAACGACTGACTGCGTGCTTGAATACGCGGCAATGGCTGTGCTTCAAAGCGAATATCCAGCGGCTTAAACTGAATAATGAGTTCCTGTAACAGACTGTTGATGTCGGTGTCTTGTAGTTCCTCATCTGAGCCATCACGCATATAAGAGATAAACTGATTTAAAATGGCATCCATATCTTCAACATCATAAATCAGCCCTTCTTTGAGAAAATCATCATCCGGCATCATTTCTGCGCTTAAGCGAATTCGGGTCAGTGGGGTGCGCAAGTCATGCGAAATACCGGCCAACATAATACGTCGGTCACGTTCGGCTTGATCAAGGGTATAAATCATGTGATTAAAGGCACGGTTTACTTCACGAATTTCTTGCGGCCCATGATTGGTTTCCAAATATGGCGCAGAACCGGTTTTACTGTAGTTATTGGCCGCATTTTGTAATCGGCGTAGTGGGCGATTCAATTGGCGCACGAGGGTTAAAATAATGGCTGCGGCAATTAAAGGTACACCGAACAACCAACCAAACACCAACTCTGGACTATAGTTGGCATAGGTTTTTAGCGGTTCACGTACCCAATGACCGTTCATCTCTGGGGTTTGAATCCAAATTTGTGGACTAGGTTTAAATTGGAAATAAACCGTCACCTGTTCTACTTTTAATTCTTTGGCCAGCTTTTTTTCAATTTGATTGGTAAAAAACTCTGCAATAACTTTATCGCGAATATTGGGATACTGTTTTGGATCTGTAATATATTCAATGCCGACACGGTTTTTTAACCACGTATCGACGTCGACTTCAGCATCGTTGTGGAAAATACGTAAATCTGGATTGTTAATGATCTCTAATTCAACACTTAAGTAACGTGCATGCTGTTGAATTTCAGGCAGGTAAAGGGTGCGCCAAAAGAACCATAACGACATAAATAAACTGAAAAAGACAATAAATAACACCAGTACCGTGGTGCGCATGGCACCCGAACGTGGCTTGGCCTTATCTAAGAAGCGTTCCCAGCGGGTACGTTTCTTTTCTGAGTAGGTTTCAAAATCAGTAAATTTTTGTGGATGAATGGGATCGAGTTTCACACCTAATTCCTATGGTGAATTTGAAGTGATTTTATGCGCTCAAAGGGAGCAAAAGTCGAACTACATGACGAATTAAAGCTAAAAATTAAACTTAAAGCAGGTTTATTATAGAGCTAAGCAGGAATTGAACCATTCACAAAACGTATTGACTTAAAATACTGTACTCACCCAAAGGGGCTAGCTAAAAGTCAGCTTGTGAATGGTATTTACCGCGATTTCATCGGGGTTTGAATAACCAAAGTTTTGCTATCCAAACCATGTGCTGCTTATTCTGCACCATCTGGAACAAAGACGTAACCGACGCCCCAAACGGTTTGAATATAACGCGCACGTGCTGGATTTTCTTCGACCAGACGACGTAAACGTGACACCTGTACATCAATCGAGCGCTCCATCGCACCCCATTCACGGCCACGTGCGAGATTCATCAGTTTATCGCGCGTTAAGGGTTCGCGTGGATGTTGTACTAAGGCTTTGAGTACCGCAAATTCACCCGTGGTTAAGGTAACCACTTGACCTTCACGGGTAAGTGTACGGGTAGAGAGATCCAATGACCACGGGCCAAAACTAACCACTTCCATGTGCTGACTTGGCGCACCTGGAACTTCACGAACTTGACGGCGCAGCACAGCACGAATACGTGCCAAGAGTTCATTCGGGTTAAACGGTTTAGGTAGGTAATCATCCGCACCTGCTTCTAAGCCGGCAATACGGTCTGAGTCGCTGCCACGGGCAGTCAACATAATGATTGGAGTATCAATATTGGATTGGCGTAAACGGCGGCAAATACTTAAACCATCTTCAACCGGCAGCATGAAATCCAGCACAATTAAGGAGAACAGTTCGCGCTGTAATAAACGATCCATTTGCGTAGCATCATGGGCAGTTTTTACCACAAAGCCTTTATCTTCTAAAAAGCGCTGTAATAAGGTACGTAATCGAACATCATCATCGACCACCAGAATGCGTTCGACGCGATCTGTCTCAGTATGTACTGGATCGGTTTTTTCAGCAGGTACCACTAAACTCATGATGTGCTCCTTTATTCTTTATTGTCATCGTAAACAAAAGTTCGGATAAGCTTGAGTATACGATTCATTTGTATCGATTGACTATGCTCTAAAGCAACAAATATTGCAGTTAAAATCAAGACATAGATACCAAACGTATACATCTGAAATACGCTGAATGGCGACTTAGAGCGCGATTAAAAATAGATTTATCACTTAATTTAAGGGTGAATTATCGCAGTAGATCAATTGGCAATATTGACCACTTATAAATTTAATAAAAACAATTGTGGATTTTATAGTCTTGGTCTTTATAATCATGCCATTTAGTACTTATCCTTGTGGGATCAAACACGATGACTGACTTAGTTCAGCAGTTAGCAAAAGAAATTGCCGCACGTCCAAATCAAGTACAAGCTGCCATCAAATTGATTGATGAAGGTGCAAGTGTTCCTTTTATTGCACGTTACCGTAAAGAGGCAACTCAAGGCTTAGATGACACGCAGTTACGTCAACTCGACACGCGTTTGTCTTATTTGCGTGATTTATTTGAACGCCGTGACAAAGTCATTGAATCACTGAAAGAACAGAATAAATTGTCGGATGATTTACTGAACCGCGTCAACGCTGCTGAAACCAAGAATGCGTTAGAAGAGCTTTATGCGCCGTATCGTCCAAAGCGGACCAGCAAATCGTTTAAAGCCAAAGAAGCGGGTTTAGGCCCGATTGCAGAAAAAATTGCGCATGAAGCGGTTGAACCTACTGAAGCTTTGGCAGGTTTTAGCCATGCCGATTATGCCGATCTTGAAAGTCAGTTGGATGCGATCCAACATATTTTAATTGATGATTGGGCGCAAAATATTGCGTTGACCACAGAATTAAAAGCAACATTTGCCAAAACAGCGGTGCTGAAAAGTTCAGTGGCCAGTGAAGATAAAAAAGAAGTCGGTAAAAAATTCCGTGATTACTTCGATTTTTCTGAAAACTTTAACAAAGTGCCATCACATCGTTTATTGGCCATGCTGCGTGGGCGTCAAGAAAATGTCTTGGGCCTTAAAGTAGAAGGCGAAGATGCTGCACCTGTGGCGCGTATTGAAACTGAATTAGATTTAGCCACAGTTCAGCCGCAAGCACGGGCTGATTTTCTCAAGCAAACCGCTCAATTGTTTTGGTCTGCTAAAATTCGTCCGCAAATTGAACATTCATTGTTGACCGAAAAACGTCTAGTGGCTGAAGCTGAAGCAATGGATGTCTTTGCAGAAAATCTACGTCATTTACTGCTTTCTGCACCAGCTGGCGCGCGTTGTACTTTGGGCGTCGACCCCGGTATTCGTACTGGCGTGAAATTGGCGGTGGTGAATGCCTCCGGTGAAGTGGTTGCGCATAGCACCATTTATCCGTTTGCACCCAAAGAAGACAAAGCCGGTTCAATCGCTGAGCTGGCACGTTTATGCCGTGAATTTGAGGTCGATTTAGTTGCTATCGGCAATGGCACTGCTAGCCGTGAAACTGAAGCGGTTGTGGCAGAGATGATGACACAAAACCCCGATTTGAAACTGACCCGCGTTTCGGTTTCTGAAGCCGGTGCATCGGTGTATTCAGCTTCTGAATTGGCATCGCAAGAATTGCCTGAATTGGATGTGGCAATTCGTGGTGCAGTATCCATTGCACGTCGTTTACAAGATCCGTTGGCAGAATTGGTCAAGATCGATCCAAAATCGATTGGTGTGGGTCAATATCAACATGACGTCAATCAAACGGGCTTGGCCAAAACCTTGCAAGCTGTGATTGAAGATTGCGTGAACTCAGTCGGTGTGGATGTAAATACTGCATCGCCTGCGATTCTGTCTTATATTGCCGGTTTGAATAAATCAATTGCGCAACAAATCTTTGATTACCGTAAAGAAAATGGTCGTTTTGACAACCGCCAAGCATTGAAAAATGTACCCCGTTTAGGCGAGCGTACCTTTGAACAAGCGGCCGGTTTCTTGCGTATTCAAGACGGTTCTGAGCCGCTAGATGCATCTGCGGTGCATCCTGAGAGTTATGCCTTGGTCAGTAAAATTGTTGAAGCCAAAGCGACCACGGTCCAAGACCTAATTGGTAACACTGAAATTATTCGTCAGGTCAATGCAGAAGAATTTGCCGATGAGAAATTTGGCTTACCGACCATCCAAGATGTGTTGTCTGAACTTGAAAAACCGGGTCGTGATCCACGTCCAGAATTCCGTACTGCAAAATTCCGCGAAGACATTACCGAAGTTGCACAGTTAACCGAAGGCATGCAGCTTGAAGGTGTGATTACCAATGTGACTAACTTTGGTGCATTCGTCGATGTGGGCGTGCATCAAGATGGCTTAGTGCATATCTCTGAATTGGCCAATGAGTTTGTGGCCGATCCACATAAAGTGGTCAAGCCGGGTCAAATTGTTCAAGTGCGAGTCTTGCAAGTGGATACAGAACGTAATCGTGTGAATTTATCGATGCGTCCGGAAGGTTCAGAAGCACCAGCAAAAGCGCCGCGTCAACCACGCCGTGATAATGCACAAACTGAAGCGCGTACTGAGCGTAAGCCACAAGCGAAACGTCCGCAAAATACCCGTCCGCAAGGCGAGCGTCCAGCGGCGAAAAAACCACAAGCCGCTAAACCACAAGAGCAAAAAATTGGTGGTTTGGGTGCATTGTTATTACAAGCAGGCATTAAAGGGTCTAAATAATTTTAATATTGTTTAGCGCATAAAAAAGCCTCCGATTTGGGAGGCTTTTTTTATGCCAGTTTGGGCACAATCCAACTGCAAATAATCAGCATAATGCCCAAATGACCCAATTTGCGACTCATTTTTTCAATCGGTGTAATGACGGTGGCAGGCGAGGGAGATGCTTGTTTTATTTTTAGCGTAGCAAGAGCGCTGTTGAAATGTAGAAACACCGCCAGATCGATACAAATTAGAATCGTACCCATATCATTGACGATTTCCATTAAGTCGTAGTCGGCTTGGCGCAGCGTAGTGGCGATTTGATAACACAAAAAAAGAGCAAAGGCACAACAGCCGTATTTGAAAATAAGAGCAGCAATGCGCATAAGCCATCCACCGAAAATAACATAGAGCTGAGGTTATAGCACAAAAAAGCCAGTCAATTGACTGGCCTTGATGAGTATCCGTATTACCAATGCTCACCTGGGAACAAGCGTGCATATGCTTTTTGTACCCAATTGAGTTTTTGTGGCTCACCGACTGAAGCCGAAGAACTTGGGAATAGGTTATAGCCAATCGACATCAATTTATTATTAATATCTGGAGCAATAGAATGAGTGATTGACGCTAAACGACCCAAATGCGTGGCCACTTTTTTCGGACGTTTCACAATCGCATACGCAATTAAATCTGCTGCTTGTTCTGGCGATAACGTCGGGACATATTTATAAATTTTGGTCGGTGCAATCATCGGGGTACGAACCAATGGCATATACACTGAAGTAATGGCAATTTTGTGAGAATGCACTTCAGCTGAAAGACAACGACTAAACGCGTCTAATGCGGCTTTAGAAGCCACATAAGCTGAAAAACGGGTTGCATTGGCCAATACACCAATCGAGCTGATGTTAATGATGTGACCGTCACGACGAATCATCATTTGCGGCAGAATATTCATCACCATACGAATGGCGCCAAAATAATTCAGCTGCATGGTGCGTTCAAAGTCATGAAAGCGATCAGATGATTCATGTACTGCACGGCGAATAGAACGTCCGGCATTGTTAATTAAAATATCAATATGATCGACTGAAGCTAAAATTTGTTTCGACACTTCATCAATGCTGGCCAAATCATTTAAATCACACGGGAACACCGAAGCTTGGCCGCCTTTGGCTTCAATTTCTTGTTTAACTTCATCTAAAGTTTCTTTGGTACGCGCCACCAATAATACATGAGCGCCGGCATCGGCCAACTTGTGTGCAGTGGTTAAACCAATCCCACTGGATGCACCGGTAATTAGAACGACTTTACCATTGACCTTATTTTTAAACAGTTTTTCTAATCTTGAATTCACGCAGTTATTCCCTGATTTTTAGTAGAACAAAATTCCAAATTATGTTTTTTATAGATGATTGTTCGGCTCAAATATTATTTGCTTGAGCGATTTTACGTCAATGATGATAACCAATGTTTAAAAAAAAGCTATAGTTAAGTAATTGAATTTACAAATATAATTAGAGTAATTGCTCTATTATTATTCGCTTAATCTTTTAATTATTAACATGAATGTGCAACGAAAGCAAAGATAAATCATCCTGCTAATAAGCCATTCCCTTCAGCCATGCTTGCACACAGTATCAGGGAATAGCTTTTGATTGAATATTAGACTTTTGCCAATGCTTGTTCTAAATCGGCCAGTAAATCATCAATATGCTCAATACCGACGGATAAGCGCACCATATCAATACTGACCCCTGCAGACTTGAGTTCATCTTCATTTAACTGACGATGCGTGGTGGTGGCAGGGTGGCAGGCCAAACTTTTAGCATCACCAATATTGACCAAACGGGTAAAGAGTTCTAGTGCATCAATAAAGCGTGTACCGCCTTGTAGACCATCTTGCACGCCAAAAGAAAGAATGCCCGAAGGTTTGCCTTTGACATATTTTTGTGCCAAAGCATGCTGTGGATGATCTGTTAGACCGGCGTAATTGACCCATTGTACTTTGGGATGTTGTTGTAAATATTCAGCCACTTTCTGCGCATTTTCAGTATGCCGTTCCATACGCAAGTTCAGTGTTTCTAAACCTTGTAAAATTAAAAATACGCTGAGGGGGCTAATGGCGGCACCGGTATTGCGTAAAGGCACTACGCGGGCACGCGCGATATAAGCTGCTTCGCCTAAGGCTTCGACATAATTTACCCCGTGATAACTTGGATCGGGGGTGTTGAGGACTTTAAAGCGTTCTGGATATTTACCCCATGGGAATTTACCGCTGTCGACAATGGCACCGCCAATGGAGTTGCCATGACCGCCAATATATTTGGTCAATGAATGCACCACAATGTCTGCGCCATGTTCAAAGGGTTTCAGCAGTGCTGGTGTGGCCACGGTGTTATCGACAATGACTGGTACGCCATATTCATGTGCAATTTTGGCAATCGCTTCTAAATCAATAATATTGCCCAGTGGATTACCAATCGATTCTACAAACACCAATTTGGTTTTGTCATCAATTAAACCGCGCAGTGCTTCAGGGTCTTGATAATCAAAAAAACGCACTTCAATGCCTTGTTTGGGTAAGCTGTGTGCAAATAAATTATAGGTGCCGCCATATAAGGTTGAAACCGAGGCAATATTGTCACCGACTTCAGCAATGGTTTGAATGGAATAGGTAATGGCCGACATACCCGAGGCCAAAGCCAGCGCACCAATCCCGCCTTCTAGTGCCGCCAAACGCTGCTCTAAAACAGCAGTGGTTGGATTCATAATACGGGTATAGATATTGCCCTGTACTTTTAAATCAAACAAATCTGCGCCATGTTGCGTGTCATCAAAGGCATACGAGGTGGTTTGATAGATAGGTACGGCCACCGCTTTGGTGGTCGCTTCAGGGCTGTAGCCTGCATGAATGGCCAGTGTTTCGTCTTTGTAGCTCATGTTTACGTCATCTTCGTGAGTTAAATATTGATCGAGTTTAGCATTTCTGTATATCAATCAAAGGGGTTTTTAACTGAATAATTAAGCTTAAATTCTGATAAGTAATTTATTTTTGCCGCCAGCCTGAAAAAATGTATCGCGTGGCACACAGTTTCAAAAAAATTAACTTTTTCCAGTTGTAACATTCTATTGAAGATATCGGCTATGCCTTATTTTTTCCCCGCTTTCATCGTATAATGCTTGGAATATTTGTTCGCATGCTGAGATTGCTCGGCTGCGAATTTTGCTTTTTCTATAGAGGAGTCCTACGTGGCCCAATATATTTACACGATGAACCGTGTGTCGAAGATGGTTCCGCCGAAACGCGAAATCTTAAAAGACATCTCTTTATCATTTTTCCCAGGTGCCAAAATTGGTGTACTTGGTTTAAACGGCGCAGGTAAATCGACCTTGCTTCGTATTATGGCGGGCGTAGATAAAGATTTCTCAGGTGAGGCGCGTGCTCAACCGGGTATTAAAATCGGTTATCTGGAGCAAGAGCCACCGTTAGATGCAAATAAAGACGTGCGTGGCAACGTTGAAGATGGCTTACGTGAACCACTGGATGCCTTAGCGCGTTTAGATGAAGTGTTTGCTGAATATGCGGCTGAAGATGCCGATTTTGATGCGCTTGCCAAAGAGCAAGAGAAATTAGAATCGATCATTCATTCGTGGGATGCACACAACTTAAGCAACCAAATGGATCAAGCAGCCGCTGCGCTGAATCTTCCACCTTGGGATGCCGATGTATCGCTGTTGTCTGGTGGTGAACGCCGCCGTGTCGCACTGTGTCGTCTATTGTTGTCTAAACCGGACATGTTGTTACTTGATGAACCGACCAACCATTTGGACGCAGAATCGGTGTCTTGGTTAGAGCGTTTCTTAAAAGACTTTGCCGGCACGATCGTGGCGATTACCCATGACCGTTATTTCTTGGATAACGTGGCTGAGTGGATTCTAGAGCTTGACCGTGGTATGGGTATTCCGTATCAAGGTAACTATTCATCTTGGCTTGAGCAGAAAAATGCCCGTTTAGAGCAAGAGAACAAGCAAGAAGAATCTTTTGCCAAAGCGTTGAAGAAAGAACTGGAATGGGTTCGTTCAAATGCCAAAGGTCAGCAAAAGAAAAATAAAGCCCGTATGGAACGTTTTGAAGAGTTGAACTCTAAAGAATTCCAACAACGAAATGAAACCTCTGAAATCTATATTCCACCCGGCCCACGTTTGGGTAATAAGGTTGTAGATGTTGAAGGGATCAGTAAATCCTTTGATGGTCGTTTATTGTATGAGAACTTAACCTTCTCTGTACCGCCAACAGCGATTGTCGGTATTGTTGGACCAAATGGTGCCGGTAAAACCACGCTATTTCGTATGATGACTGGCGAGCAAGAACCCGATACCGGTACAGTCACCTTAGGTGACTCGGTTAAAGTGGCTTATGTGGGTCAGTTACGTGACACCTTGGATAACAAAAACACCGTATGGGAAGAAATTTCTGGTGGTTTAGATATCCTAAAAGTGGGCGATTATGAAATTGCCTCACGTGCTTATATCGGTCGTTTTAACTTTAAAGGCCAAGATCAGCAAAAACGTGTCGGTGAGTTGTCAGGGGGTGAGCGTAATCGTTTACAACTGGCAAAAATCTTACAGCAAGGCGCGAACGTGATCTTACTGGATGAGCCATCAAACGACTTGGATATTGAAACCTTACGTGCGCTAGAAGATGCAATTTTAGTCTTCCCAGGCACCGTGATGGTGGTGTCGCATGACCGTTGGTTCCTCGATCGTATTGCAACGCATATTTTGTCGTTTGAAAATGATCAGCCAGAATTCTATGCCGGTAACTATGCTGAATATGAAGCCTATCGTCAGTCACGTTTAGGTGATTCAAGCAATGCTAAGCGCTCTAAATACAAAAAAATTGGTGGTTAATCGCTGATTTTGATGTAACTTAAAAACCAGCCTACGGGCTGGTTTTTTGCTTAAAAAATTTAAAAAGTTGTCTATAGATTCAAGTATTAAATTATTAAGATCAGAAGAATTAACAATAGTCGGGGCGATTGATCTTTGTCGTGCCAGCCTATGCGGCATGTACTTTATTGATTTGGCTGTTTTGGGCAGTTATGTAATTTTATTACCTTAGGGTTGATTGCTATGCTTCATCTAAGCACAAGCCTTATTCACACAATAAGTCACGCTAAAACAAGGAGGGGACAATGGCAGCATCTCATGGGCACGATCATAGTCATGCAGTGGTCACCGAAGCCAATGTTAAGAAGCTGACGTTCGCCTTGATCTTAACCACGATCTTTTTGTTGGTGGAGATCGTGGCTGGTTTTATGACACAAAGTTTAGCGCTATTGTCCGACGCTGCCCATATGTTTACCGATGTGGCGGCCTTAGCCATTGCCTTGGTGGCCATTAAAATCGGCAAGTTACCAGCCGATGATAAACGCACGTTTGGCTATCAGCGCTTTGAAATTTTAGCTGCGCTGTTTAATGCGGTGATGTTGTTTATGGTGGCGCTGTATATTTTATATGAGGCCTATCAGCGTTTTTCTCATCCGGCAGAAATTCAAAGTCTGGGGATGATGGTGGTGGCCATTCTTGGTCTGATAATTAATCTAATCTCAATGAAGATTTTATTTTCCAGCGCACAGGATAGCTTGAATGTAAAAGGAGCTTATTTAGAGGTATTAAGTGATGCCTTGGGTTCGGTCGGAGTGTTTGTTGGCGCAGTGATTATTTATTTTACCCAGTGGATGTGGGTCGATAGCTTGATTGCAGTGTTGATTGGATTTTGGGTGTTGCCTAGAACGTGGCTGTTACTTAAACAAAGTATTAATATTTTATTAGAAGGGGTGCCAGAAGAAATTGATATTGAGGCACTGCGTAATGATCTACTGGCTTTGGCACAAGTAGAGAGTATTCATCAATTGAAAGTCTGGGCGATTACTTCAAAAAATGTGCATCTGACCGTGCATTTATATGCCCCTCAAGCCGATCATCAAGCTTTGTACCAACAAGCGTGGCAGATGCTCAGTCATCAGCATGGCATTACCGAGATGACCTTACAAATTGAAGAGGATGAATGTATCGCTCAATCGACTTGTCAGCCACAGCAGCATATACATAGCGATGAAGATTTGCATCAGCACTAGGCCTAAGCTTGCGTGCTGATGTGCAACTTTATCTATTATTTTAAATTTCCCATTCGTGATCGCATTCACGACATTTCCATTTTTTTTGCGACTGCATAAAGCCTTGCATGGAAATTTTAAAATCAGGAAGATCGCGGTAAAAAAAGAAGCCGGCAATGATGCAGAGCAAGAACACCACCACTGTCGCAGCTTGCAGTGTTGTGCCTGCGCCATCAGCAAAAATCCACATCGCAATACTGATTAACACCAACAGCAATAACACAAACACCGCAGGGATGAGTACCACCAAGCTTTTAGGCACGACCGGTCGTACCGCAGGGCCATTGGCTTGAGCAAGAGGGAGAATTTTAGGACTTTGGCATTTGGGGCAACGGTATTGCATTACAACTCCACAATTTTAATTGAGTGCTTATTCTAATCACAATGAAATAAAAATCAAAAATAGCCGAACATAAAGTTTAGCGCATAAAAAAGCCACTAATTGAATTAGTGGCTTTTTTGAATTTGGCGTCCCTACGGGGATTCGAACCCCGGTTACCGCCGTGAAAGGGCGATGTCCTAGGCCTCTAGACGATAGGGACTTATCGAGGCAACACAGGTGAAGCATAATAAAACGTGGTGGAGTCAAGGAGGATCGAACTCCTGACCTCTACAATGCCATTGTAGCGCTCTACCAACTGAGCTATGACCCCAGTCTGTGTGAGCGCCATATTAGGGGCATTGCGCTCACACGTCAACTATAAAATTAATTATAATGGATCAATTGCATCATTTTTCGGCAATTTTAAACTTTCATTGCGCTTTTCCCAGACTTTCGCTTCTTTTTTGCTCGGTCCGCCGACAATTTCCAGTGCATGACGTAAACGTGCGAAAGTTAAATCAGGTCCAAGCGTGACCATCGACTGCATAACGGGGGTTGAACTGGTGGAACCTGCAATTGCAATAAAGAACGTAGGCATAAAGTCACGCAGTTTCACTTCCATTTGTGTGGCTAAATCCATCAGGGTTTGACTGACTGTGTCATTGTTCCACGTAAATAGGCTTTCTAAGCGCCAAATTGCAAATTGTAAGCTTTGACGCACTTGTTCATCGGAGAGTTTCTTACTGACAAATTGCTCTTTAGACAAGGTCGGGAACTGATTGAAGTAAAAGCCCGCCCAATTGACCGCTTCGGACAATAAATTAATCCGTGGTTGGATGGCCGCGGCAATTTCTTCTAAGGTGTTGCGATCTGATTTCCAAGCCAATAAAGTATTCAGCAGCTCAGCCGACGTTAAGGCTTTAATCCATTGACCATTTAGCCAATTGAGTTTTTCCACATCAAAGATGGGTCCACCCAGTGACACGCGTTTGATGTCGAAATGTTCAATCATCTCGGTTAAAGCAAATTTTTCACTTTCATCCGGCATAGACCAACCCATACGGCCCAAATAGTTGAGTAAGGCTTCTGGCAGGACGCCAATATCTTTGTAGTAATTGATCGAGGTTGGATTTTTACGTTTTGAAAGTTTTGATTTATCTGGATTACGCAGTAAAGGCATATGGCACAGCACTGGCATATCCCAAGCAAAATATTGATACAACAACTGATGTTTAGGTGCTGATGGAATCCATTCTTCGCCGCGAATCACGTGAGTAATTTCCATTAAATGGTCATCGACCACATTGGCCAAATGATAAGTTGGCAAACCGTCAGTTTTAAGCAGAATCTGCATGTCCACTTGCGCCCATGGAATCTCTACTTCACCGCGCAGTAAATCATCAAATTTACAACTGCCTTCAGTCGGTACTTTCATGCGAATTACGTGTGCTTCACCAGCAGCTAAACGACGTTGCACTTCTTGTTCTGACAGCAATAAACCGCGCCCATCATAACGTGGGTTTTCACCGCGCGCTTGTTGCTCAATACGCATCTGATCCAATTCTTCAGAGCTGGCAAAACAATAAAAAGCATGGCCTTTTTCCACCAGCTCTAACGCATATTTTTTATAGATGTCCATTCGTTCAGATTGACGATAAGGCGCGTGTGGCCCACCGATGTCTGGACCTTCCGACCAATTTAAGCCTAACCAACGCAGCGAATCTAAAATCATTTTCTCAGATTCAGGGGTCGAGCGCAGTTGATCGGTATCCTCAATACGTAGAATGAATTCACCGCCATGTTGTTTGGCAAAACACATATTAAACAATGCAATATAGGCAGTACCGACATGCGGAAAGCCGGTAGGAGAAGGGGCAATACGAGTACGAACAGTCATAATCAATATTTTTTCAGAATGTGAATTAAAACTATTATAACGAAAAAGCCCCAGCACTTAATGTTAAATTCAACATTGCAGTGCTGGGGCTTTATTTAAACGACTAAACTGCCCAATGGGCTAAAAATAAGATTAAGAATTATTTTGGATAAACAAGGCTTGTACGATACGCGAGAATCTTTGATTTTGTGCGGCAAAAAAACTTTGTGTCGGCGCTACTTTAATTTCGGTCAGAACTCTTAGGTCGTTTTCATCACGTAAAATTTTTGAATCTTTGCGCTGTTGTTGCAACGCTTTTTCCATTAAAGAGGGACGTTCAGGGCTGAGATTAACTTTAGTCTCTGTTGCCTTAAGCGCAGCGCTATGTCCCATTTGACCAATCAATGTCAAACTTAAACTTAAACCACAGATTTTTAAAAACTGAGTTGCTTGCATGTTCATTTTCCCCTATTGATCCCGGAATGTACTCATTGTTTTTGTTTCCAAGGGACACCATTGAACCACATAAAAAAATACAAAAGTAGAACTAGGTCACACTTCATTACAAAAGGATAAGAAACTAATTCAATACAGCAACGTTGTAACAAAGAAATATGGAGAGAACATGAAGAGCTGAATATTCATCATGCAATTGATCAATTCTAATTTTATCGGATGCAATAGACAAAGCGTATCGCGTTGCTGAGATGATTTTTTAAAGACCATTTGAGTGGAATATTATTATAATTATTTGATTTGTAAATACATTATTTTATTTTAAAGTGACTGGTTCGAAAAAAATTGCTTAATAAGCTAGGGGAGAGAGGCTTGATGGTTCATCTTTTCCGGTCAATAAGCGCCGTGAGGGTACTTAAAAGTATGGATCTGTTGGCGGTGATTATTGATGATTGAGTGATTAAAATTTACATAAACAGCGACTTGGCCTTTAACTGCATTTTGTAAACGATGTAATCCATGCCTTGAGCAAGCTAAGCTATATTTTTACAGCTAATACGTGTGTTTATGTGGGGTAATATAAAAATGGGTAATGCGCTTAAACTTGATCTATCCAGCAAAATTAGCGAAGTTTTTTAACAGTCTTGCAGCGCACAATCGTTACTAAGCTAAGGATAAGCGGCATAAAACGGGATGATAGAGTTATATTTTTTCTACATAGCCGCATGCTATCAATATTTTCTGAACCGGAATAATGGAGGTATAAAAGCCCTTTTTTTTGGATTTTTTTAGCTATTGCACTGTTAGATTATGCATTTTTTAGATATGGAATTCAGAAAACAGTATATGTGTGGATAGATCTATAATTGCATAATATCTAACTTATAAAACAAAAACTTATGTTGTTGCGTGGGTGGCTGAATTAAATCGTCTATGGTTTTAAATCATTGCGATTGCTGGCTTTATTCCATATATTTGCTGTCAATTGATATAACCTATTTGTGCTGTAATGAAATCCCAATTTAAAGCGTTATTTAGTGCTGCCTTACTGGCCAGTGGTTTGGCTTTGACTGCCACCACCGCAATTGCGGCAGATCGTGATTTTTTAAATATCTCTTATGATGCAACACGTGAATTTTATGATGAATTTAATCACTCTTTTGGCAGCTATTGGAAGCAGCGTACGGGTCATACGGTAAATTTTAAACAGTCACACGGCGGTTCAGGCAAACAAGCACGTTCAGTGGTGGATGGCTTAAAAGGTGATGTGGTGACCTTGGCTTTGGCCAATGACATTGAAGAAATTGTAAAATCGGGTCAAATCAACGCAGGCTGGCAAAAAGAATTTCCAAATAACTCCGCCCCTTATACTTCGACCATTGTTTTTATGGTGCGTAAAGGTAATCCGAAGCAGATTAAAGATTGGTCTGATTTAATTAAACCGGGTGTACAAATTATTACCCCGAATCCAAAAACCGGCGGTTTACCGCGTTGGGTCTATTTATCGGCTTGGGGCTATGCACTGCAACAGCCCAACGGCAGTGAGGCCAAAGCTAAAGATTTCGTCGGTAAAATGTACCGTAACGTAAAAGTAATGGACTCCGCTGCACGAGCCTCTATGACCACATTTGCAGAGCGTGGCATGGGCGATGTGTTGCTGACATGGGAAAATGAAGCATTGGTCACGCAAAAAACGTTGGGTAAAAATAAGTTTGATATTGTCTATCCCTCTGTTTCAATTCTAACCGAACCTTCGGTGGCGATTGTGGATAAAACAGTTGAGAAAAATGGCAATAAGTGGCTGGCAAAAGGCTATATCAATTATCTATATTCACCGCTAGGTCAAGAGATGGCGGCCAAGCATTTCTATCGTCCGCGTAATGCACAAGTGTTGGCAAAATATTCTGCACAATTTCCGCAGATTAAAACATTCACCATTGATGATGTCTTTGGGGGCTGGGCGCAAGCACAAAAGACCCATTTTGTGAATGGTGCCATCTTCGATCAGATTTATGGTGCACGTAAATAACTGATGCATAACTGATTAAAAGGCCTTCTACCCAGAAGGCTTTTTGCTTTTTAGCTTGGCCGAAAGGCCCTTTCTAGGCAGAAAGTAATATTTTCCTACAAAAAGTCGTTTGGAGCTTTGTTAAAACAAGGTAATAATGTGCAGTTAAATTTTTCATAGTCTTGATTGAACCCTTATGTCGCATATTTCTGTATTACTTCACGAAACTGTTGATGCCTTATTGGCAGATCGAAATACAGGAATTTATATCGATGCAACCTTTGGGCGTGGCGGACATACGCGTTTATTGCTGTCTAAATTAGATGAACATGCACAAGTGTATGGCTTTGATAAAGATCCGCAAGCCTTAGAAACCGCCGCACAATTAGAACAAGAAGACTCGCGCTTTAAAATCATTCATGCCAGTTTTGCCGATTTAAAACAAGAACTTGAAGAACGCGGCATTGGTTTGGTCGATGGCGTGATGGCCGATTTAGGCGTCTCATCACCACAGTTAGATCAGGCAGAACGTGGCTTTAGTTTCATGAAAGATGGTCCACTCGATATGCGTATGGACAATTCAAAAGGTCCAACCGCGGCCGAATGGCTCATGCATATCGAAGAAGAGGCTTTGGCCAATGTGATTTTTCAATATGGTGAAGAGCGTTATAGTCGCCGTATTGCCAAAGCCATTAAAGCGGCCGGTTATATTGACACCACGGCGAAATTGGCAGAAATTGTGAAAGTTGCCCATCCAAAATGGGAAAAACATAAACATGCGGCTACGCGAACTTTTCAAGCCATTCGTATTGCCATTAATAAAGAATTAGAAGATATTGAAGTGTTTCTACCGCAAGCCTTAGAGGTGTTAAAAACCGATGGTCGTTTAGCGGTGATTAGCTTTCATTCTTTGGAAGACCGCTTAATTAAGCAGTTTATTCAAAAAGAAGCAAATTTGGCAGAAGACACCAGTTGGGGCATGCCACAAGAACGGGAAGATACCCGTCGTTTAAAGAAAATTTCCCGAGTACGCGCCAGTGATGAGGAAGTCAAAGCCAACCCTCGTTCACGTAGTGCATGGCTTCGAGTTGCAGAGCGTTTAGCTTTAAAAGGCAAGTAATGAAAACTGACGTAATTGAAAAGAAAGCACAAAAGGTGGCATTAAAAAAACCAATCAGCTATGCCATTTTGCTGTTGTTGGTTTTTAGCAGTGCCATTATGGTGGTGTTTCAAGTGTTTGAATACCGTCATGATTATCGTGAATTAAGTGCTTTTACCCGCGATAGAGATGACCTCAATGCAGAATGGGGTCGTTTGCTGATTGAGCAACAAACCTTTGGTGCAACGGCGCAAATTGGCACACGCGCCGTGACCCAATTACGCATGTATTCACCTCCAGCGGCACAAACGGTGGTTATTTCTTTACCCATGACTTCAGAAGATCAAAAATAAGGCTGGCTGTACTATGGTGGACAAGAGAAATAAGCAACTGCGTAACAAACAGCCGTCGATTAGCGAAAAAAGCACGCTGAGTGTAGATATGTGGCGCTTTTATTTAATGTGGGTCGTGGTTTTATTGTGCTTTGTGGCACTGGTCGGTCGGGCGTTTTATGTGCAAATTGTCAATAAAGACTTTTTGCAAAATAAAGCCAATGCCAATATTTTAAGAACAGAAAAAGTCAAAGCCATGCGCGGTGTGATTTATGATCGTCATGGCGTACCGTTGGCCATCAGTACACCAGTGATGAAAGTGGTGATTGATCCGCGTGACTATTTTGAAGCCAAAGCACAATTTGAAGAGATCACGGCAGAACTGGCCAAAGATCCGACCAATCGTAAACTGAAGCGTCAATTACCGGATAAGAACTTAAATTTAGATGAGCTGGCCGATGCCGTGGGCATGGATCGCGCTGAACTCAAGAAAAAAATGCATGATCGTCCCCGTTCACGCTATTTGGTCTTACAAAAAGAAATTCCGCCGCAGCAAGGTCAACTGATTGCCAAACGCGAATTTCAGGGTGTGTATACTGAAAAAAACTATAAACGCTACTATCCACAGCCACAACCGAATGCACAAATTATTGGTTTGACCAACAGTGAAGGTACCGGAATTGAAGGCTTAGAGATGCAGTTAAATAGCGTCTTGGCTGGTCATGATGGCGAGCAGCAAGTGGTACGCGATAAAAAAGGCAATCGTTTTAAAGATGCCGAAGTAATTAAAGAAGTCGAAGCCGGCGAGAACATCACCTTAAGTATTGATTCACGTCTGCAATATATTATGTACCGTGAACTGACTGCGGCAGGAGTGGCCAATAATGCCCGCTCTGCCACTGCGATTGCCGTGGATGTTAAAACCGGTGAAATTCTGGCCATGAGCAGTTGGCCGTCTTATAACCCAAATGACAAGAAAAGTTTATCCAATAAAGATGCCATGCGTAACCGCGGTGCAGTGGACTCCTTTGAACCGGGTTCAACCATGAAACCGCTTACCATTGCGATGGCTTTGGAAAGTGGCAAATACATGCCCAATAGTGTGGTCAATACCACGCCGGGCTCGATGCGTGTCGGTAATCATACCATTCGGGATACGCACAATTATGGCCCTCTCACCTTGGGCGGGATTATCCAAAAATCCTCCAACGTTGGGGTGGCTAAAATTGCGTTGTCTCTACCTTATGCAACGCTACCCACTTTTTATAAGCGCGTGGGTTTTGGCCAGCGTTCAGCGGTGAAATTTCCCGGTGAAAGTGGCGGTTTGATTTTACCGCCAAGCAAATGGAATGTCTCGGAAGTGGCGACCATGGCCTATGGTTATGGCTTAAATGCCACAGTATTACAGATTGCTGATGCCTATGCGATGCTGGCCAATAAAGGCGTGAAAATGCCGCTGAGTCTGTATAAGCTGGATCAACCGCCCAAAGGCGAACAAATAATTGACCCTAAAATTGCCGACCAAGTGTTGATGATGATGGAAGGTGCCACTTTACCGGGCGGTACCGCCACGCGTGCCACCATTCCGGGTTATCGTATTGGTGGTAAAACGGGGACAGCACATAAGTTACGTGCCGATCGCAAAGGTTATTCCACCAGTGAATATCGGGCTTTATTTGCTGGGGTCGCACCGGTCAGTGATCCACGTCTGGCCATGATTGTGGTGGTTGAAAATCCAAAAGGCAGTTACTACGGCGGTACCGTGTCGGCACCGGTTTTTTCCCGCGTGATGCAAGAGTCCTTACGTTTAATGAACGTGCCCTTAGATAAGCCCTTAGATACTCCTAACATCCAGTAATAGGTGATGCATGTCCATTACATTTCAAGATCTTTGTCCCATAGATCAGACTGCGGCTTGGATGGATCAGCCGTTTAATGGCTTTAGTCTAGACAGCCGTAAGATTGCATCCGGACAGATTTTTATTGCTTTGCATAGCTTTTCTCAGCCTGAAAAAATGTTGCAATTTGCACAATCTGCTTTGGCGCGTGGCGCACTGGCAGTGATCAGTGAAGTGGATTTAGCCCTACAGAACAGTATTGTCATGCCCGATGTCCGTCAGTTGATGGGGCAGTGGCAAAAACGATATTTGCAGGCGATAGATCCAGTTCATGCAGCACGAATTTTAGCCGTGACCGGAACCAATGGTAAAACCACCATTTCACGTTTAGTGGCTGAATTGTTGCTGTTACAACATCAAAAATGTGCGGTGATGGGCACCACCGGCAATGGTATTTTACCCAATTTAGAAGCCTCTTCGCATACCACGTTGGATGCGCTACATCTGCAAACTGCTTTGCATGAGTATGCCCAGCAGGCTGCGGGATTTGCCGCTATTGAAGCCAGTTCGCACGGTTTAGAGCAAGGACGTTTAAAGGGCTGTGAAATTGAAATTGCCGCGTACAGCAACTTAAGCCGTGACCATTTGGATTATCATGGAACGCTTAGAGCCTATGCTGAAGCCAAATCTGAATTATTTAAATTTCCGACCTTAAAAGTGGCAATTATTAATATAGATGATGCCCATGCTGATTTGATGATCGCCGCGGCCAAAGCCAATCCGGCACAACCGAAAATCTTCAGCTATTCCACCATACAGACTGCGGATTATCAGGTGAGCGATATTCAGTATAGCTTGGCCGGTGCGCACTTTAACTTAAGCACAGCATCTGGTGAGTGGCGTGTACAGAGTCCATTGTTGGGACATTTTAATATTGAAAATTTACTCGCCAGTTTAATCAGTGTTGAACAGGCGGGTTTTGACTTAGCGGCATTAATTTCTACTGTGCCACAATTACAAGGTGCGCCGGGTCGCATGCAAGTGATTCGAGATGCTGAACGCTTATTTGTGGTCGATTATGCCCATACCCCCGATGCCTTAACTCAAGTACTCAAAACCTTGAAACGTCATGTGTCCCATCAATTGTGGGCGGTGTTTGGCTGTGGCGGTGATCGCGATCGTGGTAAACGTCCTTTAATGACTAAAACAGCATTACAAGGTGCAGATGTGGCTGTACTGACCTCCGATAATCCGCGCACCGAAGATCCTGCACAGATTTTTGCCGACATGAAAGCCGATATTAATTTCTCTGGTCATAGCGTGCATGAAATTCATGATCGCCGTGAAGCGATTAAGTTTGTGGTACAGCAGGCACAGGCTGGTGATATTGTGGTGATTGCCGGTAAAGGTCATGAAAACTATCAAGAAATTGATGGCGTCCGCCATTGGTTTGACGATGTGGTGGAAGTGCAATCGGCCATTAACGCTCAGCATCACAGCACAGATTCTGCATATCCCGCGCAATAGGAAACAGCCATGCATACTTCAACCACCAGTACCGCAGCTTTAGTGCCGTGGACAGCAGAACAATTACAACAAGCCACCCAAGGGCATTGGTATCAGGGCAAAGCGCCAATAGCGGCAATTAAACGTATTTTAACCGATTCACGCCATGCCGAAAAAGGCGATGCCTTTTTGGCGTTACACGGCGAGCGTTTTGATGCGCATGATTTTGTAGCACAGGTGGCAGCGCAGGGGTGTGAGGTGGCGATTGTCAGTCATCCTGTAGATGTCGATATATGTCAACTGGTGGTGGCCGATACCCGTCTGGCACTCGGCCATTTGGGTGCTTATCGCCGTGCACAGAATACGCAGTTAAAAGTCATTGCTTTAACCGGTAGTAGTGGGAAAACCACCACCAAAGAAATGCTCGGCAGTATTTTGTCGCGCTTGGCACCCACGTTAATTACCCGTGGCAATCTGAACAATGATTTGGGCGTGCCGATGATGTTGCTGGAGCTGCGTGCTGAGCATCAATACGCGGTGATGGAACTTGGTGCCAGTCATCAAGGTGAAATTGACTACACCTCGAATTTAGTACAACCGCATGTGGCTGGGATTATCAATATTGGTACCGCACATTTGGGGGAATTTGGTGGTCGTGAGGGAATTTGCCGTGCTAAATCTGAAATTTATGCGCATATTACCCCTTCAGGTACATCAATTATTCCAGCAGCAGATGATTTTGCAGAGCGTATTGCGCAAGCGGTGCAGAGCAAACAGGTCTTAAGTTTTGGTGAAAATGGTGATGTCTTTGCCAGCGCAATTGAGTTGCAGCCACAAGCCTCGAAATTTAGTTTAAATACACCGCAGGGCATTCGCACGGTCAATCTGCCTTTTGCCGGTGAACATAATGTGCAAAATGCCACTGCTGCGGCTGCCTTTGCTTTAGCGCTCGGTATAACCTTGGAGGATATTGTGCAAGGTTTAGCGCAAGCCCAAGGGGCTAAAGGTCGTTTGAACTTTATCCAGCAAGATAAACACCTATTCATTGATGATACCTACAACGCCAATCCGACCTCAATGCGTGCAGCAGCTGAAGTGCTGGCGCAGCAACAGGGCATTAAAGTCTTGGTGATGGGCGATATTGGCGAGTTGGGTACATCTGCGGCACAGCAGCATTATATGCTCGGGCGCGATCTGGTGGCGCAAGACATTAACTTTGTGGTGGCGGTGGGTGAGTTTGCACCGGCTGCGCAAGAAGGTGCGCGCAGTACCCAATATGGCAAAAAAATGCAGGCTTTTCTGAATCAGCAGCAAGCCTTACCTTTTTTAATTGATTTAATCGCAACACATCAACCGCAATCCATGAGCTTCCTGTTTAAAGGTTCGCGCTATACCCATATGGAAACATTGATGGCTGATTTGATGGAGACACTTTAATGCTGTTATGGCTCTTTGAACAACTGGCAGGCTATAACAGCTCGTTTCAGGTGGTTCGTTATTTAACGTTACGTGCGCTATTGAGTGTTTTAACCGCACTGACCATTGGGCTGGTACTTGGGCCCGTGATGATTCGAAAACTGCAAGCGCTGAAATATGGTCAAGCGGTGAGTTCTTTTGCACCCGAAGGACATGCCAAAAAGATGGGCACACCGACCATGGGCGGCGTGCTGATTCTATTGTCGATTGGGATTTCCACCTTGCTTTGGGCGGACTTATCCAACCCTTATGTCTGGATTGTGCTGGCGGTGATGGTGATCTTTGGTGCAGTGGGTTGGGCCGATGACTGGATTAAAGTGCGCTATAAAGACAATGCCGGCTTACCGGCCAAGAAGAAATTCTTTTGGACCTCGGTTGGCTCTTTGGGCGCCGGTATTGCGCTGTATATAATTGCCAAACAACAGGCCGATCCGATCCATACCGCCAATATGCTGGATTTGCTGATCCCATTTTTTAAAAATATCAGTATCCCTTTTTCAGCCATTCCACTGGGAATTGGTTTTATTCTGTTCACGTATCTGGTGATTAATGGCGCATCCAATGCGGTGAATTTAACCGATGGTTTGGATGGTTTGGCCATTATGCCGATCGTGTTGGTGGCAGCCGGTTTGGGTGTGTTTGCCTATTTAGCCGGTGATCTTCGTTTTGCCAATTACTTGCATCTGCCTTATGTGAAATATTCATCAGAATTGGTGGTGATCTGTGCGGCGATGATCGGCGCAGGCTTGGCCTTTTTATGGTACAACGCCCATCCTGCACAAGTGTTTATGGGTGATGTTGGTGCGTTATCCTTGGGTGCAATGCTCGGAACCATTGCCGTGATGGTGCGCCAAGAAATTGTATTTGCCATTATGGGCGGTGTCTTTGTGGTCGAGGCGATTTCAGTCTTTTTACAAATCGGTTCACTGCGTATGCGCAATAAACGGGTCTTTTTAATGGCGCCTTTGCATCATCATTATGAGAAAAAGGGCTGGCGTGAAACCCAAGTGGTGATTCGTTTTTGGATTATTACAATTATGCTGGTGGTTTTGGGGCTAATGACCTTAAAATTGCGTTAAGCCTATCTATTGCAAAAGTCGGCATTGGCCGGCTTTTTTTATGTCCGAGAGAAAATGATGAATTTGTTGATGTGTCCTGTCTGCCGTCAGACCTTATCTTTAACAGATCAAACATGGCGCTGTCTGAATCATCATAGTTATGATGTGGCCAAACAAGGCTACGTTAACTTGCATGTGGTACAGCATAAACACAGTAAAAATCCGGGCGATACCGCGGAATCTGTGCAAGCGCGTCGTGCATTTTTAAGCGCGGGCTTTTATGCACCGCTACAACAGGCTGTGGTTGAAAAAATTCGTGCCTTAAAAATTGAAACGCTACTGGATATTGGCTGTGGAGAAGGTTATTACACTGCGGCCATGCAGGCGGAAGTGCAGCAATGCGTGGGGGTGGATATTGCCAAAAATGCCGTTCAAGTGGCGGCTAAATTAAATAAAAATGTGGTTTGGGTGGTGGGTACGGGCGCAACTTTACCGGTTTTAGATGGCTGTATCGATCTGTGTAGTAGTCTATTTAGCCCAATTCCTGAGCAAGAAATATTACGTGTGCTTAAACCGCATGGCTATTTACTGGTGGTGACACCGGCCAATGGACATTTATATGCCCTACGTGAAGCCTTATTTGAAGAGGTCAATCCGCATCAGCCACAAAAATTTGTTGAGCAACTGCAAGGCAACTTTGATCTAGTAGAGCAGTGGATTGTGGATGCGCCTTTAACGCTGTCACAGACAGCTTTAAAGCATCTAATTGCCATGACCCCTTATGCTTACAAGGCCAAGCCTGAACGTCGTCAGGCGTTAGAGCAAAATGAGCACTTATCATTAAACGCCCAGTTTCAGCTCTATTTGTTTAAAAAGAAATAAGCCTCGCCACGGCCTTGAGGAATGCCCCATTGGACAAAGCCTCAAGACCGGCAGAGCTTATTTTACTGGATTTGCTCAATCAGATTTTCCAAAGCATCTGGCTTTTTAGCCGGTGCTTTTTTCATACTGGGTGGCGCAGCTTCAGTGGGCAGCAGTATTTCTTCTCCCGGGAGATCATCAAAGTCACGCTCTGCTGGTCGCGTCACGACAACAGGGGCGGGGCGGAACAATGGACGCGCCAAGGGTGGCGAAGAGCGATCTTCTCGGACCACTTCATCATTGGCAATCGGCTGCGTACGATCGGTTGGTGCACGTGCATTTTTATCGAAATTCACCCATGCCGCGGGCGTACCTTTTAAGGCATTGCCCATAAAGTTGGTCCAAATTGGTAAGGCCGCGACGCCACCATATTCGCGGCGACCCAGCGTGGTGGGTTGGTCAAAACCAACCGATGCCACAGTCACCAATTTGCCATTAAAGCCGGCAAACCAAGCATCTTTGGCATCATTGGTGGTACCGGTTTTGCCGCCGATATCGCCACGACCAATTTTAAGTGCTGCACGTCCGGTACCATGCTGAATCACATCACGCAGAATATTGGCCATATCATAGGCTGAACTTGATTTTAAAATACGTTGTGCTTGGCGATACTGGCTTTTTGATTCATCCAGTTGTAAGCGGTCCAACTCTTTTTCTTCAGCCAAGGTTTGATTGGTGACGTCAATCACTTCATCATCTGGGGTTGTCGCTTCAGCAGATTCTGTTTCTTCTTTTTGATTAATACAGGCAATGCAGGCATATTCCGGATTACTTTGATAAATCACCTTGCCATAGGCATCTTCAATACGATCAATAAAATGCGGTTGAATTCGGTAACCGCCATTGGCAAAAGTGGCATAACCGGTGGCCATTTGAATCGGCAATACCTGTGGTGTACCCAGTGCAATGGTGTAGTTCCGCGGAATTTGATCTTCTTGTAAACCAAAATCCATAAACAATTGTCGTGTGCGCTCAATGCCGACGGTTTGTAATAAACGTACCGATACCGTATTACGCGATAGATATAAGGCGCGGCGTAAGGGGATCATGCCCAAATAGCGCCCATCAGAGTTTCTCGGTGACCATTTACCAATTGTAATCGGACTGTCATTGACCATGCTATATGGGGTCATGCCGCGTTCAAGCGCCAACGCATAGACAAAGGGCTTGATGGTTGAACCGGGTTGACGCCAGCCTTGTAGTGAGCGATTAAATTTAGATTGATAAAAATTATAACCACCGACAATGGCTTCAATAGCACCATTATTGGGCTGAATGGCAATCAACTGACCTTGTACTTTGGGTACTTGAATCAATGCCCATGAGTCTTTGGCTTCATTGGGACGCAAGCGAATAATATCTTTGACTTTCACAATCTGAGAGGCGCGACTCGGTGCAGCACCAACGCTATTGGCATTTCGATAAGGCGCAGCCCATGACATACTTGACCAAGGCACAGTGACCGTTGAGCCATCTTGCATCAAGGCGTCAAAAGAGGTGTTGTTCACCTTAAGCACCTGAGCAGGATAGGTGTTGGCATAGGCGCTAAATTCGGTTAATGGTTTATCATGCGCTTCGGCACCTCGCCATCCATGACGACGGTCATACGCTTCTAAGCCTTCTTGCACGGCTTGTTCTGCATAGGCTTGGCGTTGGCTATTGATGGTGGTATAGACTTTATAACCGGAATCTACCGCTTGATCACCAAACTTTTCCACCAATTCTGCACGGACCATTTCGCCAACATATGGAAATTTATTGCTAATCCCACGATCGGGCATATCCAGATTAATCGGTTCAGCAATGGCTGTTTGATATTGGCTTTGGTTGATATAACCCAATTGCAACATACGCCCTAAAATCCAGTTGCGACGCTCTAAAGCACGACTCGGATTGGCCACAGGATTGTATTTAGATGGTGCTTTGGGTAGACCGGAAATCATTGCCATTTGTGCAATGCTCAGCTGATCTAAACTCTTGTTATAATAAATTTTTGCTGCCGCAGCGATACCGTAGGCATTTTTGCCTAAAAAGATCTTATTCACGTACAGCGTTAAAATTTCTTCTTTGGTTAAGTTTTGCTCGATTTTGCGGGCTAGAAAAATTTCAGTCAGCTTGCGTTTAAGCGTGCGCTCTGGGCTTAAATAATAGTTTTTTGCCACCTGCATGGTGATGGTTGAACCACCGGTTTGCACATCCGATCCAGTAATGGTTTCACTGACGGCTCGGCCTAAACTTTTAAAGCTAATGCCACTATGCTCAAAAAAAGCGGAATCCTCTGCCGCTAAAAAGGCAGAAATGAACGCGGGAGGGATCTGGGCATACTGCACCGGAACGGATAATTTTCCACCATACTCTGCAATCAGCTCATTATCCGTGCTATAGACCTGTAAAGGTTTAAGCAATGGCGCCTTTTTCAAAGTGGTCATTTTAGGTAAAGATGGGGCAATATAGAGATACATGCCATAGAATCCCATCGGAATTGCGACTAAGGCAATAATTACGATCAAAAAAAATGGATGAACACGGCCCGAACAAGATAGCTTTTTCATAACAAGTAAGTTTTAATATGGGCTGATGGCAAACTAATTGACGATCAGTATAGCGTTTACAAATACAGATTGTTAGATGCGTTAATGTATCTGTAGAAAATTATAGATCGGCAACCGTTAGTGGGTTATTTTTATTGGGGATAAAAAAATAATAGGAATTATATTGTGGTCAGGTTATATCGTAAGCCAAATAAAGGGTTAATTGGAGTAGATATTAGTTCTACTTCTGTTAAATTACTAGAGCTTTCTGTTAAAAGTGGGGGTAGATATTGGGTTGAAAGCTATGCCCTAGTGCCATTAGCTGAAGGTAGCGTGGTTGAAAAAAATATCTTAAATCCAGAGGCTGTGGGTGACGCACTTGAGCGCGCCTTCAATCTTGCCAATAGCCAATCCAAAGCGGCAGCGTTTGCCATTCCTACATCTATGGTGATTACAAAAACCATCGAGATGGATGCTGATATGTCGGATGATGAACGAGAAGTTCAAATCCGTATGGATGCAGAGCAATATATTCCTTTTCCTTTAGATGAAGCCAGTCTTGATTTTGAGGTTTTACCCGATCGTTTGGCCAATCCAAATCGCGTGAATGTCTTGCTTGTTGCCACGCGTCTTGAAAATGTAGAAGCGCGTGCAGAAGTTCTTGAACTTGCAGGTTTAACAGCAAAAATTGCCGATGTTGAAAGTTTCTCCATAGAAAATGCGTATCAAGTTTTTGCAGATACTTTACCGATGGGCGTAAATACCGTCGGAATTTTAGATATTGGTCATACTATGACCACCTTGTCGGTGATGCAAAAAAATAAAGTTATTTATACGCGCGAACAAGTTTTTGGCGGTAAGCAG
This sequence comes from Acinetobacter harbinensis, assembly GCF_000816495.1. Classification (GTDB taxonomy): domain Bacteria; phylum Pseudomonadota; class Gammaproteobacteria; order Pseudomonadales; family Moraxellaceae; genus Acinetobacter; species Acinetobacter harbinensis. The sequence goes on along the minus strand of NZ_JXBK01000001.1, from coordinate 153,183 downwards.
CTGACCCAAGAGATTCAGAATCGTTATGGTTTGTCTTTTGAAGAAGCTGGCCGTGCCAAGAAAAGTCGTTCACTGCCTGACGATTATGATGTTGAGGTGTTAGGACCGTATTTAGAGGCAGTGGTTCAACAAGCCGCTCGATCATTACAGTTCTTCTTTTCATCTTCACAGTTCAATGAAATCGATCATATTTTATTGGCCGGTGGTAATGCCAATATTCCTGGTCTTGCGAAACTCTTGCAGCAAAAATTAGGGTATCGCGTGACGGTTGCCAACCCATTTTTACAGATGGGCTTTTCTCCACAAATTGATATTAAAAAGATTGAGAACGATGCTTCATCACTGATGGTGGCATGTGGTTTGGCAATGAGGAGTTTTGATTAATGGCAAGAATTAACCTACTCCCTTGGCGCGATGAGCTTAGAGAGAAACGAAAAAAAGAATTTATTGCGGTGTGTATTGCTGCTGCCTTAATTGGGGTTATGGCTGTGGCATTGGCTTGGTTTTACTATGCTCATAAACTTGAAGATCAAGAGCAAGCCAATCAGTTAATTACCAGTACCAATCAAAACTTAGATGTGCAATTGAAATCTTTAGAAGGCTTGGAAAATCAGCGTAATGCCATTATTGAGCGCATGAAGTTGATTCAAGGCTTACAAGGACAAAGACCGATTGCCGTGCGTCTGATTGATGAAATGGCTCGGGTTACACCAAGCAGCTTATATATTACCAAATTCATCCGTGTGGGCGATAAATTTACCATTGAAGGTAAAGCTGAAAGTCCAAACACCGTGGCAGAATTTTTACGTAATTTAGAAGCGTCTGCATGGTACAGAAATGCGTTTATGAACTCTTTCTTAGCTGTTGAAGAGAAAAAAGACAAAACGCCAACGTCGGTTGTGCCGCGTGTTGAAGAAAGTTATGGCTCATTTGTGGTGACCGCTGATTTAGATCAAATCGCACAACCCAATGACAGCACTACACTTCAAAATCCAGCCACTTCAACAGCGGAGGCAGCACAATGAGTCTCGATGAATTTGATGAAGTAAATCCAAATGAAGCGGTAGTTGCCAAAAAGAAGATGACTTTGGATCGCTTCTTGCAGCAGTTCAATACTTTGGATATGAATAATTACGGCAGCTGGCCTTTATCGGTCAAGATTACCTGCTGGATTATGATTATGCTGATGATTGGGGCATTGGGCTATTTTCTGGTCATTCGTGGTCAGTTAGACAGTATTTCAAATGCACAAGCGCAAGAACAGAATTTACTCAATGAGTTTCGTGAAAAAGATTCGAAATTGCGTAATTTGCAACAACTACAAGCACAGTTACAAGAAATGGAAGCCAACTTTAATCAACAGTTGGAACAGTTGCCGAAAGAAACTGAAATTCCCGGTCTGGTCGAAGACATTAACGTCAGTGGCGTAAACTCGGGACTGAAGTTTAAAAACATTCGTTTAGAGAATGAAATTAGACAAGAATTCTTTATTGAGCAACCTATTTCCATTGAAGCCACCGGCGATTACCATGCTTTTGGTTCGTTTGTTAGCGGAATTGCGGCACTTCCTCGTATTGTTACCCTGCATGACTTTGAGATTACAGGTACGGAAAATACTGAGAAGAAAAGCGATATTCCACAAATTACCTATAATGTGAAAGCCAAAACCTATCGCTATATTGGTAATACAGACAATGAGCAAGCCACTGATGCAGCAACTGCGGCAAATACTGCAACAGCTGGAGGGGCAAAGTAATGAAAATAGAAAAAATTACCTTAAGCCTACTGTTGGGCATGCTGTTGGTGGGCTGTGATTCGCGTATTGACGCGGTGAACGAGCAAATGGCTGATATTCGCAATCAGCCACCTTTGCCGATTGAACCGGCACCAGTGTTCCTGCCTGTGCCGACATTTAACTATTCCGCTCATCAGCTGAAAAGTCCATTTTTACCAAGCTCTTTGGCAGCTGAGTTAAAAGTGATGGCCGGTAAGCGCGTCTATCCGAATTTATCACGTCAGCCACAACCGTTAGAAAGCTATGCGATTGAATCCTTAAATATGAAAGGAAGTCTGCGCAGTCAATCTGGCCGGATTACCGCTCTCATTCAAACGCCTGATGGTGAAATTGAACGCGTACAACGCGGCAGTTACTTGGGTGTGAATCATGGTCGTGTGGTGAATATTACACCAACACAAATTGATCTTTTGGAAATTATTCCAGATGGGCGAGAAGGCTACGTAGAGCGTCCAAGAAGTCTCATATTGCTTGGGCCTGCACCTTAAGTTTAAAGGAATAAAAATGAATAACAGTTTTAAAGATTTTATATTTGGGGATGGCAATACGATGAACCATTTGTTCCGTCAATTTTCTATGGGGGCAGTGGCTATTGCAGTGATGCAAGTGGCCAATGCACAAGTCAGTATCACCAATATTGTACCGATGCAAGTGGCCGGTCAGGGCACAGAAATTCGTGTCATGTTCAATGGTTTACCACCACAGCCACAGGCCTATCAATTAGAACAACCCTCACGTTTGATTCTTGATTTTGATAAAGCACAGCAAAATTTAAAACAAAGCAATATTGCCGTGGCCACCAAAGAAGCCGCTTCAGTGGAAGTCACTTCTGATGCGCAGCGTTCACGTTTAACCGTGAATTTAGCCGATGCAGGCGCTTTTACCACGCGTATTGAAGGCAATACTTTTATTTTAAAAATTAATTCTGCCACAGACAATGTGTCAGCTGTTAAGCCAGTCGCAGCGCAAAGAGCAAACCAAGGTATTTCGAATATCGCGTTCCAACGTGGCAATCAAGGCGAAGGCCAAATTGTGGTTGATCTATTGGGCAGCAATACCCCAATTGACGTTCAACAGCAAGGCAGCAAAGTGGTGATCCGCACTTTAGGTAATAAAGTGCCGACACATTTGGTCCGTCGTTTAAATGTCAATGATTTTGCCACGCCAGCCTCTGTGATCGATGCTAAAAATGAAAATGGCAATGGTGTGATTACCATTCAGACCTCGGGTAGCTATGAATATATGGCTTATCAGACGGACAATAAATTAACCATCAGTTTAAAACGTCCTGAAGATAAAAACCCGTTAAAACCGAAAGCGGCTAATCACTACACTGGTAAAAAGATTTCTTTAGATTTTCAAGATATTGAAGTGCGTCGTGTACTGCAATTATTGGCAGATTTCACTGAAATTAATATGGTCACAGCCGATAGCGTACAAGGTAATATTACGTTACGTTTAAAAGATGTGCCTTGGGATCAAGCTTTAGATATTATCTTAAAAACCAAGAATTTAGATAAGCGCCGCAATGGCAGTGTGATTTGGATTGCACCGGTTACGGAGTTGATTAAAGCTGAAGAAGAAGAAGCCAAAGCAATTGCACAGAGTGTGAAACTAGCACCTTTACAAACTGAATATATTCAGCTGAGTTATGCCAAAGCCACCGATATTGAAAAGCTGATTACCCAAGGCAAAAACTCATCCAACGGTTCAAATAGTAATTCAAGTGGTTCAGGCTCTGATCCTCTCGGTGACAGCGTTGGAAGTTTACTTAGTCCGCGCGGGACCATTTCAGTTGATCCGCGCACCAATACAGTTATTGTCAATGATACCTCGATCAAAATTGATCAGATTCGTAAGATGATTGATTTACTCGATGTTGCTGTTAAACAAGTGATGATTGAGGCGCGTATTGTTCGTGCTTCGACCGAGTTTAGTAAGCAAATGGGGGTGAAATGGGGCCTGTTATCGCAAGGGATCACTAAAAATAATAGTTTATTGGTTGGCGGCAGTGATACCACCTTATGGGACTTAAGAAAGCCTACCGATGATGGTAAATATACCATTCAACGTCCGGACAATCTCAATGTCGATTTAGGGGTCACTGCACAAGGCGCGAGTCGTATTGCTTTTGGTCTGATCAGTCTGTCTGACTTTATGCTTGATTTAGAACTCTCTGCACTGCAAGCCGATGGTTATGGTGAAGTGATTTCTACACCGAAGGTACTGACTGCGGATAAGCAACCGGCCAAAGTGGCTTCGGGTACGCAAATTCCGTATCAGTCCGCTGAAGGTGGTGGTGCCAATGCCGTTTCTACTACAGAGTTTGTTGATGCAACTTTAAGTCTAGAAGTCACGCCAAGTATTACCCCTGACGGCAAAATTCAGATGATGCTGCAAATCAAAAATGACTCTGTGGGTAATCCAACACCGACCGGTCAATTTACCATCAATAAAAACGAGATTAATACCAATGTCTTGGTCGACAATGGTGAAACAGTTGTTTTGGGCGGTATCTTCGAGCAAATGACCAATAATACGCAAACCAAAGTACCTTTCTTGGGTGATTTGCCATATGTTGGACGTTTATTCCGTAAAGATGTGAAGTTAGATAATAAAAGTGAGCTGTTGATTTTTGTTACACCACGAATTGTTAATGACAGCGTTTCAAGAAATCATTAATATATTTTGAATTTAGCAAAATAAATAGGTGACTCTTTGCCAAGCAATGAGTTTGAAACCCTACCAAATATCTATTTGGTAGGGCCCATGGGCGCTGGAAAGACCACAGTGGGTCGCCATTTGGCAGAAATGTTAGGGCGAGAGTTTCTTGATAGCGATCATGAAATTGAGCGAAAAACTGGAGCCACCATCCCGTGGATCTTTGAAAAAGAAGGTGAGCACGGATTTCGTGGCCGTGAGACCTTAGTGATTGATGAGTTGACCGCACGTTCTCAATTGGTTTTAGCCACAGGCGGCGGCGCAGTGACGCAACAGCCCAATCGTGAGTTTCTTAAAAAACGCGGCATTGTGGTTTATCTTTATACGCCAGTTGAAATCCAATTACAGCGTACTTATCGCGATAAAAATCGCCCTTTATTACAAGTTGAAAATCCTGAAAAAAAGCTGCGTGATTTATTGGCACTACGTGATCCTTTATATCGTGACGTTGCGCACTATATTATTGAAACCAATCAGGGTGCTGCACGTGATTTGGCACAAAAAATCTTCCATATGATTATTTCCCAACAAGCTAAACTCGTTTAATTGAAGGTTTTAAGAGCATGCAAACTTTACATGTTGAACTCGGTGCGCGACGTTATCCTATTTTTATTGGCAGTCATCTAGACCCTGAAGCTTTATTGGCGCCTTATATTGTGGGTCAACAAGTGATGCTGGTCAGCAACACCACCGTAGCACCTTTATATTTGGCACATTACCTAGCCGCGCTTCAGCGTTTAGGTAAAACCGTAGCCACCTGTATTTTGCCGGATGGGGAAAAATATAAAGACAGTGCACATTTGAATTTAATTTTTGACGCCTTACTTGAGTCAGGTTTTAATCGAGATGCAACGGTACTGGCACTGGGTGGCGGCGTGATTGGCGATATGGCTGGATTTGCCTCTGCCTGTTTTCAGCGTGGTGTATCTTTTATTCAAGTGCCAACCACTTTATTGTCACAAGTGGATTCCAGTGTGGGCGGTAAAACGGGCATTAATCATCCTTTAGGGAAAAACATGATTGGTGCCTTTCAGCAGCCGCAAGTGGTGCTGGCGGATATGGCGCAACTGAGTACCTTGCCAGAGCGTGAATTATCGGCAGGTTTGGCCGAAGTGATTAAATATGCGTTATTGGGCGATCTGGACTTTCTGGTCTGGCTGGAACAGCATATGGAGGGCTTGGTGGCGCGTGATGCTGCACTTTTGGCAGAAGCGGTTTACCGTTCATGCGCACATAAGGCACAAATTGTCGCCAGAGATGAAACAGAACAAGGCGAACGGGCTTTACTGAATCTGGGACATACCTTTGGTCATGCCATTGAATCATATTTAGGATATGGGACGTGGTTACATGGTGAAGCGGTCGCCACCGGTATGGTGATGGCTGCCGATTTATCGCAACGTTTAGGCTGGATTTCAATTGCCGATGTTGAGCGTACAAAAAAAATCATTCAGCGTGCGCGTTTACCCGTAAAATGCCCGCCCATTCCACTGGATGAATTTTTGGCTTATATGGCGCACGATAAAAAAGTCCTGAATGGACAGTTGCGTTTGGTTCTGCTTAAATCTTTAGGGCAAGCCGTCATTACCAAAGCGTTTGATGTGGAACTGATGAAACAAGCGATTTTAGCGAATCAAGATAAGGTATAAGTTATGACAACCCGTCCTACACCGTGGCAACGTATTCAAAGTTATATCTGGCTGGTGTGTGGGGTGGGATGTTTATTGGCTGCGCTGATTTTCTGGGCCATTACCGATACTGATGCCTTGGTTGAGATAGAAAAATCTGCTGAAACCGAGGTCGATCTACAAATCCAGCCAGAGAAAGTCGCAGCAACGCATTTACTGGGTGCGCTTGAAGATGAAGTTAGGCCTTTAGAGATGACCACACGCATGGTCAATACGGGCAGTTATGAAGCCGAATTTCGGGGCTCTAAATTTATCAATGACAATAAAAATGCCTTTACCCTTGAACTATTTCGAGTCAGCAAAGTCGATATCATTCGTAGTTTTTTAAAAAAACAGGATCAACGCAAGAACTTTTTCTATATTCGCCTTAATGATGCCGATCAAGTGGAACAATATGCGCTGATCTATGGCATCTATAAAAATAATGCTGCAGCGCAGCAAGCATTGCAACAATTGGACTTAAAACTGCCCAAATCTATTCAGCCTAAAATTCAAGCGATGAAAGACTATGCTGCTTTGGTCAATGACATGGGCGCTGAAGAGATGCGCACCAATCAGCCGTTATATGCGGTGAATTTAAAAGTCGCGGCACTGCCGCGCCTTGATGAAAGCCTGTTGACAGCAGCAAAACCAGCCATCGGTTCACCACCGACTGCCATTAACCCTAAAACCGCCACCACCAACACCACGGTGACTCGCCGTGACCCACAGGGTAATATCGTAGACGTTCAACAATCACGCTCTAATGTCGATAGTGCCCCAAAACCTGCACCTGCGAAAAGCCCCACCAAGCCAGCTGAAACAGAAATCAGCGATCCTTTTAATTAATTTTACCCTGTAGAGCGGAAAGCCCCGTCCTTTAGGTCGGGGATATAAGCGACTGACGTAAGTCATACGACAGGGAGTGTCGTTTAGGTATTCTGCGCTGAACATTAAACCTCAAACCTGCTAAAATTGAGCAATGAAAACACTTAAATTACGCATAAAAGACAAAAACTTAAAGGTGCTAGACCAATTGGCATCTGAGGTTAATTTTGTCTGGAATTATGCGAATGATTTAGGTTTTAAATACCTTGAAAGGACGGGTGAGTTCTTAAGCTCATACGATATTGATAAATATACTAAGGGCGCATCGAAAGAATGTGGTTTGCACAGCCAAACGATACAGGCTATTTCTGCTGAATTAGTCACCCGAAGAAAACAATTCAAAAAAGCTAAATTAAAATGGCGCGTCAGCAATAAGAAATCAGCAAGACGGTCACTCGGTTGGATTCCATTCAAAAAAGTTGCTATTAAGTATGCCGATGGTTACGTTCAGTATGGCAAACATCAATTTAAGCTATGGGATAGCTACGGACTTTCAAAATACAATGTCAAAACAGGTTCATTCGTAGAAGATAGCCGTGGACGTTGGTATGTGTGTTTGGTTGTTGATAATGCCACGACGATTAAATCCAAAGGTAAAACATCAATTGGCATAGATTTAGGCTTAAAGGACTTGGCAACCTGTTCTGATGGATTAAAACTTAAAGCACCAAAAATATATCGCCAGTACGAGCAAAAACTAGGCATAGCACAGAGGGCGAAAAATAAGAACCGTGTTCGCTCAGTCCACGCCAAAATCAAAAATATTAGACAAAATATGTTGCACCAGTTCACACGTAAACTTGTGAATGAACATGCAATGATTATCGTTGGCAATGTTAATGCTAAGGCACTCGCACAGACTAAATTAGCAAAGTCTGTACTGGATGCTAGTTGGACAACATTAAGAACAATGCTCAAGTATAAATGCGAGAACGCAAGGGTATTGTTTGAAGAAGTCAACGAAGCCTATACCACCCAAACTTGCTCGTGCTGTGGCTCGCGCCTAAGCAGTCCGAAAGGTAGAGCAGGACTTGGAATAAGAGAATGGCAGTGCATGGAGTGCGGTACGCTCCATGATCGGGATATAAATTCCGCACTGAATATTCTTGCGCTCGGACATGAGCGTCTAGCAGTAGGAATCCCCGTCCTTTAGGTCGGGGAGGATGTCAAGTTCTAAAATAGTGCAGCATTGATAACCTGCGCTTTTATATTGCACAAAAATGGTGCAGAAAATAATATTCATCTTATTAGCTCCCTTCACACAGGCTTTGCGCTGTTTGTCTGGTGGATTTTTATCTCACTTCATTATTTGGCATGCTCTTTGCTTTAGCTCTGTCTATGCTGCGTCATGGTCCTTTAGCGCTTGCACCTTAATTAAAATGAAGCAGATCAGGTTGAGTTTTCCTTGTTTAAATGCACTGAGCGCATGAAAATATTTTTGTCATTGCGCTATACAGCATGAGGTAAATAGCCTTATCTTCAGTAGAGCATGGTGTTTATCCTGCGGAATTTTATTTGAGGTCTTGAGCAAGGAATTGAATCGCCAGCCACCATATTGAATTTGTGATAGGTCCACATTTTGGGCCATGTTAAAGAAGGGTACGCTATGCACATGTCATCGCCGAATACGGTAGCTCCCGCTCAAGGTTTGTATCAACCTGATGAGTTTAAAGATAACTGTGGTTTTGGTTTAATTGCCCACATGCAGGGTGATGCTAGCCATGATTTGGTCAAGACCGCCATTCAGAGTCTAAGTTGTATGACGCATCGTGGTGGTATTGCTGCAGATGGTAAAACAGGCGATGGGTGTGGTTTATTGTTGGCAATGCCAAAAGCTTTCTTTCGAGAAGAAGCGAAAAAACTCAGTGATATTACTTTAAGTGAAATTTTTGCCGTCGGTACGGTATTTTTAAATCTAGATCCTGCTGTTGCTGCACATTCAAAACAGATTTTAGCCAAAGAAATAGAAGCAGAAGGCCTGAAAGTACTGGCGTGGCGAGTTATTCCGACCAATGTCGCCGCTTTAGGGGAAATCGCTCTACAGTCAATGCCGGCGTTCGAGCAGATTATTGTCAATTGCCCAATGGGTGTCACCGAAGTTGAATTCAACCGGAAGTTGTTTTTAGCGCGTCGTCGTGCCGAGCAATTGCTTACTCAAGATGACGCGTTTTATGTCACCACTTTATGCTCAACCGTCATCACCTATAAAGGTTTAATGATGCCGGCGGCAATTGCGGATTTTTATACCGATTTGGCCGATCCGCGTTTAGAGTCGCATATTGTGGTGTTCCATCAACGTTTCTCCACCAATACCTTGCCACGTTGGCCATTGGCGCAGCCTTTTCGTTATCTAGCGCACAATGGTGAAATTAACACTATTACTGCCAATCGTAATTGGGCGATGGCACGTGTACCTAAATTTGAAAATCCACTGTTGCCGGGTTTAGCTGAACTGAATCCAATCGTCAATCGCACCGGTTCAGATTCGTCTAGTCTGGATAATATGCTGGAGATTTTGGTCGGTGGTGGTATGGATTTATTCCGTGCGCTACGCATGTTAGTGCCACCGGCATGGCAAAACGTGGAAACCATTGATGCAGATTTACGTGCATTTTATGAGTTTAACTCTAAACACATGGAAGCGTGGGATGGCCCAGCCGGTTTAGTGATTCAAGATGGTCGTCATGCCATTTGTATGCTTGATCGCAACGGTTTACGTCCGGCACGTTGGGTGATCACCAAAAATGGCTATATTACGCTGGCCTCAGAGATTGGGGTGTGGGATTATCAGCCGGAAGATGTAATTTCTAAAGGTCGCGTTGGCCCAGGGCAGCTGTTGGTGATTGATACCTTAACCGGTAAATTACTCGACACCCAAGACGTTAACATGCACTTGAAAAAAATGCGCCCTTACCGTGAATGGTTACGTGAAAATTCAATCCGTCTGCAAGGGAGTCCAGAACTTGAAGAATATTTATGTGATCAAGGCTTAAAAGGCGATGCCTTAAAAGCCGCGCAAAAAATGTTTATGGTGACCTTTGAAGAACGCGATCAATTGCTGCGTCCAATTGCAGAAAGTGGTCAAGAAGCGGTCGGTTCGATGGGTGATGATACGCCGATGGCGGTGCTATCGCGTCAAGTGCGCCATGTTTCGGATTATTTCCGTCAACAATTTGCCCAAGTGACCAATCCACCGATTGATCCGTTGCGTGAATCGATTGTGATGTCGTTGGAAACTTGTTTGGGGCGTGAGCAAAATGTCTTTGAGCAAAGCCCAGCCCATGCCGATCGCTTGATTATCTCTAGTCCGGTGTTATCCAACTCTAAAATGCAGCAGATTCGGACTTTAGGGCGTACAGGCTATGAAATTGCCGATATCGACTTAAACTATGCCGTGGATGAAGGTTTGCAAGCGGCGATCACGCGGATTTGTCAACAAGCGGCACAAGCCATTCGTGACGGTAAAACCTTATTGCTGCTGTCAGATAAAAAAATTCGTGAAGGCTATTTACCGGCCAATGCCTTGATGGCCACTGGCGCCATTCATCATCACTTGATTCAAGTCGGTTTACGTACCGATGCCAATATTATTGTTGAAAGTGGTTTAGCGCGTGATGCACATCAATTTGCGGTGCTGTTGGGTTTTGGTGCAACCGCGATTTATCCATACTTGGCCTATGACGTGATTAATGATTTGATTGCCAAAGGTGAGTTGTTGGGTGACCCGATTCATGCACAAAACAATTTCCGTAAAGGCATTGAAAAAGGCTTACTCAAAGTCTTGTCAAAAATGGGCATCTCGACCGTGGCGTCTTATCGCGGTGGTCAACTGTTTGAAGCCGTGGGTCTATCTAATGAAGTGGTTCATCAGTGCTTTACTGGCGTGCCAAGTCGAATTCAAGGTGCAACGTTTATTGATCTTGAAAATGATTTGAAAAAATTGGCCGCTTTGGCATGGCAAACCCGTAAACCGATTGATCAAGGCGGTTTGCTGAAATTTGTTTTTGATAAGGAATATCACGCCTTTAATCCGGACGTGATCAATGCTTTGCATAAATCTGTTCGCTCCGGTGATTATGCCGATTTTAAAGCATATGCGCAGCTGGTGAATAACCGTCCCATCACCACCATTCGTGATTTATTCAAGCTTAAAACTGACAGTTCCATTGCGCTTGATCAGGTGGAATCGGTGGAAGATATTTTACCGCGCTTTGACTCGGCGGGTATGTCGTTGGGTGCATTGTCACCTGAAGCACATGAGGCTATTGCCATTGCCATGAACACCATTGGTGGCCGTTCCAATTCCGGTGAAGGCGGTGAAGATCCGGCGCGTTACGGCACCATTCGTAATTCAAAAATCAAACAGATTGCCTCGGGTCGTTTTGGCGTGACACCGGCCTATTTAATGTCGGCAGAAGTGTTGCAAATTAAAGTTGCCCAAGGCGCGAAACCCGGTGAAGGCGGCCAGTTACCAGGCGGTAAAGTCAATGGTTTAATTGCACGCTTACGCTACTCTGTACCCGGTGTCACTTTGATTTCACCACCACCACATCATGATATTTATTCAATTGAAGATTTATCCCAACTGATCTTTGACTTAAAACAAGTCAATCCGCAAGCCATGGTTTCGGTGAAATTGGTCTCGGAACCGGGCGTCGGCACCATTGCGGCCGGTGTGGCCAAAGCCTATGCCGACTTTATTACTATTTCCGGTTATGACGGCGGTACCGCAGCATCGCCACTCTCCTCGATTCACCATGCTGGTTCACCGTGGGAGCTTGGTCTGGCTGAAGCACATCAAGCGCTACGTGTGAATGATTTGCGTGGCAAAGTACGCGTGCAAACCGATGGCGGTTTAAAAACTGGTCTAGATGTGGTGAAAGCGGCTATTCTCGGTGCAGAAAGCTTTGGTTTTGGTTCAACCCCGATGATTGCTTTGGGCTGTAAATATCTACGTATTTGTCACTTAAACAACTGTGCCACCGGTGTGGCAACCCAACAAGATCATTTACGTCAAGAGCATTATATTGGCGAGCCAGAAATGCTGATTAACTTCTTCCACTTTATTGCCGAAGAAACCCGTGAGTGGTTGGCGGCTTTAGGTGTGGCGCAGTTAAAAGATTTGATTGGCCGTACCGATTTACTCGAAGTCTTGCCCGGTGATACCGATAAACATGCGCATCTCGATTTAAGTGCGCTATTAACCTCGCATCCATCGGCTGAAGGTAAAGCGCAGTATTGCCAAGTACAAGGCAATGCGCCATTTGACAAAGGCATATTGGCTGAAAAAATGATCGCAGAGATGCTACCAAGTATTGAAGCGGGTCACAGTGCTGAGTTTAGTTTTAATGTGGTCAATTGTGATCGCTCGATTGGTGCACGTATTTCCGGAGAAATTGCCCGTCGTTATGGCAATTTAAGTATGGAAGCGCATCCGGTGGTGATGAACTTAAAAGGCACTGCAGGTCAGTCCTTAGGAGTTTGGAATGCCGGCGGTTTACACATTAAACTGGAAGGTGATGCCAACGATTATGTCGGTAAAGGCATGGCGGGTGGACGTATTGCCATCTTCCCACCAAAAGGTTCACCGTTTCAAACGCAAAACACCGCCATTATTGGCAACACCTGTTTGTATGGTGCCACCGGCGGTAAAATCTATGCTGCAGGGACTGCCGGTGAACGCTTTGCAGTACGAAACTCAGGGGCATTTGCCGTGATTGAAGGTGCCGGCGATCACTGCTGTGAATATATGACGGGTGGTATTGTTACGGTACTGGGTAAAGTGGGGCATAATTTTGGTGCCGGTATGACGGGCGGTTTTGCTTATGTACTGGACCTAGAGAATGACTTTGTCGATCACTATAATCATGAACTGATTGAGCTAAACCGTATTTCAACAGAAGCCATGGAAGAGCATCAAACCTTCTTGCTGCGTATCTTGGATGAACATATTCAAGCCACTGGTAGTGCTTGGGCCTATAAAATTCGCAATGAGTTTGACTATTACAGCCGTAAATTCTGGCTGGTGAAACCGAAAGCGGCCAATTTACAGACTTTACTGAAAACCACGCAAGCTGATCCACAATAACTCTATTACTGCAGATTGATAGGCAGGTGGCACTGATCGATAAACAGTCGCCACCTACCCACGGAGAAAGACATGGCAGAGCGCCTTAACAATGACTTTCAATTTTTGGATGTCGCACGCCAAGAACCAGAGAAAAAAGATCTCACTGTCCGCAAAGCAGAGTTTGTGGAAATTTATAAACCGTTTACTGCGGATATTGCCGCCAATCAAACCCATCGCTGCTTGGGCTGTGGTAATCCGTACTGTGAATGGAAATGTCCAGTTCATAACTATATTCCGAACTGGCTAAAACTAATTGCCGAAGGGCGCATTTTCCAAGCGGCTGAGCTGTGCCATCAAACCAATACCTTGCCAGAAGTTTGCGGTCGAGTCTGTCCACAAGATCGTCTATGTGAAGGTGCCTGTACTTTAAATGATGGTTTTGGTGCAGTGACGATTGGCAATGCTGAAAAATACATCAATGATACTGCGTTTGCCTTGGGCTGGCGTCCCGATATGTCATCGGTAAAATGGACCGATAAAAAAGTTGCAATCATTGGCGCAGGGCCAGCCGGTTTAGGCTGCGCTGATATTTTAGTGCGTAATGGCGTAAAACCAGTGGTGTTTGATAAGCGCCCTGAAATTGGCGGTCTGCTGACCTTTGGTATTCCAGAATTTAAAATGGAAAAAGACGTGATGAAGCGTCGCCGTGAAATTTTCACCGGCATGGGCATCGAATTTCGTCTCAATACTGAGATTGGTAGCGACATCACCATCGAACAATTGCTCAGTGAGTATGATGCCGTATTTATGGGCATGGGCACCTATACCTATATGAAAGGCGGTTTTGCCGGTGAGCAGTTGGATGGCGTGTATGACGCGCTAGATTTCCTGATTGCCAACGTCAATCGCTGTCAAGGTTGGGAAAAAGACGCGGCGGAATACGTTAGCGTCGAAGCTAAAAAAGTGATCGTATTGGGTGGTGGTGATACTGCGATGGACTGTAACCGCACCTCTATCCGTCAAGGCGCTGAATCTGTGGTGTGTGCCTATCGTCGTGATGAAGAGAATATGCCAGGTTCACGCCGTGAAGTGAAAAATGCCCGTGAAGAAGGCGTCGATTTTATGTTCAACCGCCAGCCGATTGAAATTATCGGTGAAAACGGCAAAGTGACTGGCGTGAAAGTGGTTACTACGCAATTGGGCGAGCCAGACAGTCGCGGCCGACGCAGTCCAGAGCCTGTGCCGGGTTCTGAGGAAATTTTAGCCGCCGATTGTGTGTTGTTGGCTTTTGGTTTTCGCGCCAGTCCTGCCGATTGGTTTAATACCACGGATATTGCGGTAGATGGTTCAGGTTTGGTGGTTGCGGCTGAAAAGCAAGACTATAAATTTCAGACCTCACATCCGAAAATTTTTGCCGGCGGCGATATGGTGCGCGGTTCAGATTTGGTGGTCACTGCCATTTGGGAAGGTCGTCAGGCGGCAGAAGGTATTTTGGATTATTTACAGATTTAGGCATTGGTGTATTAAAGTGACCAATTTAATGGATTAACTGCCTTGTTGGTCATCTGGTTTTAAAGAGCAAATTTTTTAAAAGTTTGCTCTTTTTTTTGATTTAAAAATTAGCGGTAGCTACCGTTATTGATAAACCCAGCGCAGACCAAAATATCAGTCTGATTCAGTTGAATAATAATACAGCTAAATAAAGTCAACAAAACCTGACATAAAAGTGTTTACAATGATTTTATCTGAACAAATACAAAGAAATATAGAGGATAGATGTTTATGAATCCAATCAAAAAAACTTTAGTGGCACTTGCCTTCGCCAGTACCTTAACCCTGTCGGGCTGCGGCTATAATACCTTACAAGTTAAAGATGAAGCCGTGACTGCCTCTTGGTCTGAAGTACAAAACCAATATCAACGCCGTGCTGATTTGGTGCCAAATTTAGTCAATGTGGTCAAAGGCTATGCCAAACATGAAGAGCAGGTATTGACTGAAGTGACCCAAGCCCGCGCCAATGTGGCTGGTTTAAAAGTCGATAAAGAGGTCTTAGAAGACCCTGCATTGTTTGAAAAATATCAACAAGCACAAGCACAGATGACCAGTGCTTTGTCGCGCCTGATTGCAGTATCGGAAAATTATCCAGATTTAAAAGCTAATGAGCAATTTCGTGATTTACAAGTGCAATTAGAAGGCACAGAAAACCGTATTGCTGTGGCACGTAATCGTTATATCAGCAGTGTGCAAGACTTTAATAGCTATGCACGCCAATTCCCACAAGTCATGACCGCCAAAGTGATTGGTATGGACACCAAGCCGAATTTTAGTGCCGATCCAGCTTCACAAAACGTACCGAAAGTGTCCTTTGATTAAATCACGCTGAATGAAATAAGGAGTGCCGATGTCTGATTTTGATCAATCTTCTCTTGCTGGTCGGCTCGCACAAGCGCTGCTACTGTGTACAAGCATAATGTGTTCACTCAGCTACAGTGAAGTGGCCACTGCGCAGGACAGCACTACACCAGACAGTGCTGCAGAAACAGTCGTCATCGGTAAAGTCATTCAGGATCAACAAAAAACTGCACAAAATCCGGCCAATCCATCACAAAGCTCTAACAGCACAGTTCAGTCACCCAAAGTTGCCAATGACATGGCAGAGGGTGAATCTATTCGTGGCTTACCAACGCTCAATGAACCGGTGATTGATCAAGCCAATGTCTTATCTGCCGCTGAAAAACAAGCATTAAGCCAGCGTATTATTTCATTGCATCAGCAAGGTAAAGCGCAGATTGGCGTGGTGATTGTACCCAGCACAGGGCAAGAAGATATTTTCGATTTTGCTATGCGTGTGGCGGAAAAATGGCAACTCGGTTCCGCCAAACAAGACAATGGCTTATTGATGGCCATTGCGATAAATGATCATCGTATTCAAATTCTCACTGGTTATGGCTTAGAAGGGGTACTGCCGGATATTGTGGCGAGTCGAATTATTCGCAATCAAATTACCCCTTATTTTAAGCAAGGCCAATATGCACAAGGTATTGATGCAGGTCTTTTAGAAATTGAACGTATTTTAAATCTAGATCCGGAAGTGGCCGCCCAAGCTGCAGCAGAGCTGAAAGAGCGTCAAGCACAAGCCTTGCATGAGCAACAAGCCAAAGAAAAGACCTTCAGTACGGCCTTGTTTATTTTAATTGCCGGCATAATGGCCTCATTTGTAGTCGGTCGCGGTTTAAGTGCGTCTACCGCTGCCGTGGCCGCCACAGCTGCAGGTCTATTCAATGGCGCAGGCTTAGTCATGAGTTTGCTGATTGGTGGTGGAATCTTCTTTTTACTCTTTACTGCCTTGGCGCAAACGATTTTCCAGTTATTTTTAGCTGGAGGGGGTGGACGTGGTGGAGGACGTGGTGGCGGCTTTGGAGGTGGTGGTGGATATAGCGGTGGAGGCGGTGGTTTTGGCGGGGGAGGAGCATCAGGGTCATGGTAACTAAAACAGAAACAACAGAAATTATCACACAACCTAAAATGGAAGAAATCAATCAACCAAGCTTTAAACGCTGGTTAAAGCATTTTTTATATATGCCTGCGGCTAAACGCTATTTTAATAAAATGGATCAATATGCAATCGCACAGGCAGTGACGGAAGCAGAATATGGACATGCAGGAGAAATTCAGGTGGTGATTGAGGGGAATATTCCTTCCAATCAAGCCTACTATCAAAATACTCAAATGCGGGCACGACAACTTTTTGCTGAACTGGGTGTTTGGGATACCGAGTTTAATAGTGGTATTCTTTTATATCTAAATTTATGTGAACAAAAAGTTGAAATTGTGATTGATCGGGGAATTCAAAAAGAAACTGACCAAACTGTTTGGGATGGAATTTGCCTTAAAATGACTGAACAACTTTCCAAACATCAATATCGGGAAGCTGTTATGGCGGGCGTATTTAATATAGGCGATGTGTTAAACAATTTTTATGCGCAGTCAACAACAGATCAGCAGAATGAATTGAGTAATAATCCAATCATATTAGGCTAGAAAATAGGTGGATTAGTGACGTAAAATGTCACTTTTTTACCAAATTAAACAATAAAACCACATTGTAACAATTTTATTTCTACAAATTGCTGTTTTTTCTGTGAATTTTATTATAATTAATTTTGGCACAGTTAGTGCTAACTATAAATTAGCTTACAAAGCTTATAAATAAACAAAAACATTTGTGGAGAATGTTATGAATGCTCAAAAAGGTTTTACTCTTATTGAATTAATGATCGTTGTCGCGATTATCGGTATTTTGGCTGCTATCGCGATTCCTGCTTATCAAGATTATATTGCTCGTTCACAGGCAACTGAGGCATTTACTTTAGCGAATGGTTTAAAAACTGATGTTGCGGATAACTTGCAAAATGGTACATGTGGTGCTACTTCTGTAGGTGGTAAATATGCTTCAGTAACAGTTACACCTGCATTACGTACCGATAAAGGTTGTGATATTACAATTAAATATAAAGCTGGTATCGCAAGCCAAATCGCAGGTCAATCTGTAGCTGCAATAATTCAATCAAATGGTGCTGTTAAAGTGCCAAGTCCAGGTGTTCTAGCAAAATATTTACCTAAAGCTGTTCAATAAGATACATTTAAGAAAAAGCGGTCTTCGGGTCGCTTTTTTTATATGTATGATTTTCTTTAGAATTTTCAATGGTTGTTAAATGTTGATAAAAAAATGGTCCGTAGGGTTCTGTTTATTATTCTTGGTGTTCATTACCATACTTGTTTATTTACCAGGACTAAAAGGAAATTTTCTTTTTGATGACTTTAGTAATTTGGGAGAAATGAATCAATACGGAGAGATGAGCAATTGGGACAATGCAAAAAAATTTGTCATGAATGGTATTGCAGGTCCAACAGGGCGTCCCATTTCGTTATTGACTTATGTACCTCAGGCTGGGGCATGGTTAAATGGAGAGGCTTATCCATTTAAAGTTGTGAACTTACTTATTCATCTCATTTGTGGTGTTTTATTGTACGGGGCAACATGTCTTATTTTAAAAAGCTATGGAGAAATCAAAGAGCAAAAAATTCAATGGATTGCTTTGTTGGCAGCAGGTTTCTGGATGTTACATCCTTTAATGTTATCAACAACATTGTACGTTATACAACGGATGGCGCAGCTCCCACTGCTCTTTAGTTTACTGACGATCATTGGTTATCTAAAGGGTCGACTACTAATAAATATAAAGCCTATTAAAGCTTATCTATTGATGTCGATTTCAATAATATTTGGCACGATTTTAGCAACTTTGAGTAAGGAAAATGGAGCTCTGCTACCTTTACTCATTTTAGTCATTGAATTTTGTAATCCGAATAAAGTAAATAAACCTTTTTGGCAATGGAGAGTCGTATTTTTAGGATTACCTTCAATTGCAATAGTATTCGCTTTATTATGGCATATTGATTTTTCAGCCAATCTTTGGCCAACTAGAAATTTCAATCAAATTGAAAGATTGTTGACAGAATGCCGAGTGGTTGCAAATTATTTAGTGCAATTATATATTCCTCAAATTGAAGGTTACGGCTTATTTCAAGATGGCTTTTTAGTCTCTAAAAGTTTAATTTCTCCAATATCTACCTTATATTCCTTTATTTTCTTAGCTTTATTATTAGTAAGTGCATTCGTCTTAAGAAAAAATATTCCTTTAATTAGCTTGGCAATTTTCTTCTTTTTTGCGGCTCATCTTATGGAGTCAACCGTCATTGGTCTTGAACTATATTTTGAACATCGAAATTATGTAGCCGGAATTTTTATTTTTTTACCAATTGCCATAGGGCTATATTGGTTATCTGAGCAAATTAAACCACAAATTGTTATTTTAATCACAATTTTGATATTTAGTTTTTTAAGTTTTATGACATATCAGCGCGCTATACTATGGTCTGACAACATAAAACTAATGCTCTATTGGGCACAAAATAGTCCAAATTCAGCACGTGCCCAAAGTGTGAAAGCGAATGTTTTAATAAAAAACGGCCAGTATGCTGATGCAGAACGAGTATTAAAAAATGCTATCAATAATATGCCAAATAATGGAATGTTAATATTTCAATTATTAGAGTTGAAAATAAAAAAGCAATCAGTTGTAGAAAGCGACTTTTTATTTACTATAAATACAATCAAAAGTCATCGTGCTGATCCACAAGCAGTCATAGGTCTACGCGATTTAATGACTGAAACGGTTAAGCATCCTGACATAGTCAAACTGTATGGGAAGCATATAATTAAAATTATAGACAGTACGTTAAAAAATTCAAGCTATAGGATAAACCCAGCTTTTGAAAAACTGGCTTATTTTTTTAAAGGTCGCATTTTTTCTGTGTCTAATGATATAGAGGGAGCATACCAAAGCTATTTAAAATCTTTGCATTTATCAAAAGATGTAGAACATGGGCTATATATGTCAGTTTTAATAGGAAATGAAGGGGATCTAATTCATGCACTTAAATTACTTGATGAAACAGAAAATATTTACAAAAAGCAAAATTTAAAAGAGTTAAAGAAATCTCAGTATTATTATGATGAAATGATTCAGGAAACAAGACAAAATATGCAAAAAGATTTGGATATTGAGTTACAAAAGCAAGGAGCTAGCAGTGAATCTTAGTGTGGTGCTTCCTGCCAAAAATGAATCGGGAGCAATCGGTCAAACTATTGCACAAATTCAACAGCTACAATTTGCTCATGAAATTATAGTTATCAATGATGGCTCAACTGATAATACCGCCCAAGTTGCAGAAGAAGCAGGTGCTAAAGTAATTACTCACCCTTATTCAAAAGGTAATGGGGCAGCGATTAAAACTGGTGCTCGAACTGCAATAGGTGATGTGATTATTTTTATGGATGCTGATGGACAGCATGATCCGCAAGATATTCCCAAATTATTAGAAAAAATAAACCAGGGCTATGACTTAGTGGTCGGTGCTCGCCAAAAAGGCTCACAAGCCAGTGTTGGACGTGGCATTGCCAATACACTCTATAACAGCCTTGCAACTTATATGACTGAGCAGAAAGTCGAAGACTTAACTTCAGGCTTCCGTGCAGTCCGTGCAGACAAATTCCGAGAATTTTTATATTTATTACCCAATGGATTTTCTTATCCAACCACCAGTACGATGGCATTTTTCCGAGCAGGTTATTCAGTCTCCTATGTACCCATTCAGGCCGCTAAACGGATTGGCAAAAGTCATATCCAACCTTTAAAAGATGGCGTTCGCTTCTTTTTAATTATTTTTAAAATTGCAACACTGTTCTCTCCCCTGAAAATGTTCTTACCCATTTCAGTCATTCTATTTATGATGGGAACTGGTTGGTATGGTTACACTTTGTATGATTTTCATCGTTTTACCAATATGAGTGCCCTACTTTATACGGGTAGTATTATGATTTTTTTAATGGGTTTAATTTCAGAGCAGATTACTGCTCTTATGTATAAAGAAAAGTAGATTACAACGTGTTAAATAGTTTGAAACAGCTTTGGCAAATTTTGTCACCACTAGACAAGCATAAAGTCATTTATGTCTTAATTTTAGTTATGGGCATGGCGCTTATAGAGTCTGCAGGTGTAATTTCGATTATGCCTTTTTTGGCTGTTTTATCAAATCCAGAAGTTGTCGAGTCAAATCATTCTTTAAAATTAATTTATGACTTTACAGGCGCGATAAGTAAACAAAATTTTATTGTTTATTTAGGTTTCTTATCTTTAGGAATTGTTATATTTTCAACCATTTTTAAAATAATTACGCAATATGCAGTGAATAGATTTGCCAGTTTACAGCGACACTACTTTGCTACTCGCTTACTTAAAATCTATTTACAGCAGAACTATGAATTTTTCATTCAGCGAAACAGTGCAACTTTGGTCAAAAATATTTTATCAGAAGTTGATCAACTGATTTGGACCATGATATTACCCGCTTTGACACTTATGTCTTATGGTGTGGTACTGCTAGCAATGATTGGAATTTTGCTACTGTATGATCCGTTGATGGCAATCGCTACGGCAACTGTACTCGGAACATTTTACTGTATGATTTATATGTTGGTGCGGAAAAAACTGACACAGATTGGTGAGGAATTTACTCAAGCCAATAAAGAGCGTTATCAAACATGTCAGGAAGCCTTAGCAGGCATTAAAGATGTGATGATTAATAATGCTAAACAAGGCTATATCGAGCAGTTCGAACAGTCTTCACGAGTTTTTGCCAGACATATTGCGACAAGGGATACGCTGGGACAAGTGCCACTTAATATTATTGAAACCGTTGGCTATGGCTGTCTGATTGGTTTAGCCATGATTTTGGTGGTGTCTGGTAAAGAAGTATCGCATATTTTACCTGTGCTGGGTTTGTATGGTTTTGCTGCCTATCGTATGCTCCCTGCTGCGCAAAATATCTATCGTTCTATTTCGCAAATTAAATTTTCAGAACAAGTTTTATCTATACTTCAACCAGAGTTTGCTTTAGAAAAAACTGAGCATACAGACAGTTTGAAATCAGATATTCAAAAGTTGAAATTTGAGAATTCCATACGATTAGAAAATATTAGTTTTGCTTATCCAAATAGAACAGAGCAACCCATCCTTAATGACTTTAGCCTTGAAATTAAAAAAAATTCTAGCTTAGGCATTGTAGGGAAAAGTGGTAGTGGAAAAAGCACGCTCATGGATATTATTTTAGGGCTTTTGATACCACAACAAGGTCAGGTTTATATAGATGATGTAGCACTAACACAGCACAATATAAATGCATGGCGAGATTTAGTGGGTTATGTACCTCAAAGTATTTATTTAGCAGATAAAACGATAGCTGAAAACATTGCTTTTGGTAGACCGAAAGCAGATCTTGATTTAGAACAAGTTAAATATGCAGCTAGACTTTCTCAAATAGATGATTTTATTCAACTTCAATTGCCTTTAGGCTATCATACTATCGTAGGTGAGCGTGGCGTGATGCTCTCTGGTGGACAACGCCAACGTATAGGTATTGCTCGCGCTTTATATAAAAATCCACAAGTTCTTTTTATGGATGAAGCTACTAGTGCTTTAGATAATGAAACTGAGCGAGATTTGAATGAAGCTATTCAGAGCTTAAATGGAAAAATGACGATAGTAATTATTGCACATCGGGAAAGTGCGGTGGCAAGCTGTGATCGAATCTTACAATTGTAATTTTTGAAGGTAGTAACCGTCTGAGAGAAAAAACTCATTTTATGAAAATAATGGTGCGTTTATAAAATGAAGTCAAAAATGTCCTTCATCTAGAGCAAGTTTGAGCGAAAAGATATATTGAGCCTGCTGATATATCAATCAAACTAAGGCTGAAATTAAAAGCAGTTGATGCCCACTTGAAAGTTGTGAATAAGGATAGCTTAAAAGTAATATGCGTTGGGTAGTTAGTTGAGTTGTTTGAGTAGAAAAATGACTGGAAAGCCATCGAAAATGGGCAAGAATTAACCTTTGGGGAATTGTTTTTGATGGAGAAAGGTGAGCAGAATTTTTGATTTATCATTGATGGGTATTGTAAAACTGAATCGTTTGATATTCAATAAATTGTGAAATTTATTAGTACTTTTTAGATTTTTGGGGAAATAATTATGATATCAATTAGCCGTATATATAGCTATATCAACATTGTTGGTTTTAATGCTTTTTTAAAACTACTTTTATCACGTTTAACTGGGAAAAAATTTATTATTGATTTAAAAATTCCTGGAAAAAATAAAAATGTAAAATTAAGAATACCTTCTTCAGATCCTTGGGTGTTTAAACAAGTTTTTTTAGATAAAGAGTATGATTTTAAAACTATTAATTCACCCAAGTTTATTGTTGATGCTGGAGCAAATATTGGTTTAGCTTCTGTATTCTTTGCTGAATTATTCCCTGATGCTAAGATCATAGCCATTGAGCCAGAAAAAAGTAATTTTATTTTATTAAAAAAGAATGTAGCTGAGTATACAAATATTATTCCTTTGCAAGCAGCACTTTGGAATCACAATACAAAAATCAACATTTGTGATTCTGGATTGGGCGAATGGGGCTTCATGACTCAAGAAATTTCTGATAATACACAAAAAATAGAACATGCGGTTGATGCTCTTACAGTTGATGAAATCATCAAAAAATTTAATTTAGAAAAAATTAATATCTTAAAGATTGATATTGAGGGTGCTGAGAAAGAAGTTTTTCAGAATACAGAACGTTGGATTAATAATGTTGATGCCTTAATTGTGGAATTACATGATCGTATGAAATCAGGTTGTAGTCGAAATTTCTATCAAAACTCTTCTGGTTTCCCTGAAGAATGGATAAAGGGTGAAAATATATATTTATCAAAAGGCAATATTAAAGAGATTTAATAAATGACTATTCTTTCATTAGTTGTTCCTATTTATAATGTGGAATCATATATTATTGATTGTGCTGAGAGTATATTTTCTCAACTACCAGAAGAAGTACAAGTTATTTTTATCAATGATGGAAGTCAAGATAAGTCTATTGAATATTTGATGAATTATTTATCAAAAATAACTCCTAAATTAAAAAAAAATGTAATACTTATTCATCAAGAGAATCAAGGATTAAGTGCTGCCAGAAATCTTGGGATAGAATCCTCTAATGGGGAATATATTGCATTTTTAGATTCAGATGATATTTTGCTAGAGGGATATTTTTTTAAAATATTAAATATCATTCATAATAATTATTCAATTGATATGATTAAATATAACTTTGATGTTTTAGTCGATGAAAAATTATTACCAGTTATGAAGCATCTAAAGCATAGTGGTTTAATCGAGATTGATAATTTTTT
>NZ_JXBK01000001.1:99493-129152 GCF_000816495.1 Acinetobacter harbinensis | reverse complement strand
CTATTCCTTATATCTATCTAGAGTTGCATCAAATGTATATTATTGATGAATCCTTATATGGTTATAGGCAAAGAGAAAATAGTATAACTACAAGCTTAGCTCCTTCTGTAATAGATAGAAATATTAATAGTCTTCAAAAGATTCTTTTAGGCTATATTGATAACTTTGAAAAAAATGATATCTTTTATATTGTTTATATTTATTTTATTAGAGTTTACTTCTCTTTTTTAATTCGTCATAAATCAATTGCATATTGTAAAAAGGAATGGGAATTTCTAAGTAGTAAATCTGGAAATATGAAAGGTGTTGATAGAGTGATTTTTCAATCTAGGAAGCATAGTTTATATTTTAATTTATATTTATTATTTGGGTTTTATAGTAATTTTTTTATGAATTTAATTATGATTGTTTATCGCAGGTTAAATAGAAAAATAAAAATATGAAATTTTTAATCATCGGCGCAGGATTCGCAGGCTCAATTGTAGCTCGAGAGCTCGTAGAAGCAGGACACCAAGTATTAGTGCTAGATAAACGTAACCATATCGCTGGTAATGCTTACGATGTAAAAGATGAACACGGTGTTTTAATTCATCAGTATGGCCCACATATTTTCCATACCAATAGCGAACGAATTTTTAATTATCTCTCAAAATTTACTGAGTGGCGACCTTATGAACATCGGGTACTTGGTGTAGTAGATGGGCAGGCATATCCATTCCCAATTAACCGAGATACCTTAAATCAGCTTTATGGTTTAGACCTTAACGAAGAGCAGGCAGCGGAATATTTTGAAAAAGTCCGTGAGCCTAAAGAACATGTTAAAAGTAGTGAAGACGTTGTTTTAAACACAGTTGGTCGTGATTTATACGAAAAATTTTTCTTAAACTACACCAAAAAACAATGGGGTTTAGATCCATCTGAACTTAAAGCAGGTGTTGCTGCCCGTATTCCAACGCGTACTAATACTGATGATCGTTATTTTACTGATACTTATCAAGCGATGCCGTTACATGGCTATACTGCGATGTTTGAGAATATCCTCAAGCATCCCAAAATTCAGGTGCAATTGGCTACAGACTATAAAGATTGGCTCAAACAAGATAGGCAATATGACCATTTGGTTTGTACAGGTTGTATTGATGAATTTTACGACTATAAATTTGGCAAATTGCCTTATCGCTCCTTGCGCTTTGAGCATGAATACCTTGCCGATACCGAGCATTATCAATCGGTGGGTACTATCAATTACCCCAATGATTATGAGTTTACCCGCATTACCGAGTTTAAACACCTGACTGGACAGCAACATCCTGCCACCTCAATTGTTCGGGAATATCCAACCACAGAAGGTGACCCTTACTACCCAATTCCTCGTGATGAAAATGAAGCCTTGTTGAAAAAATACAAAGCCCTTGCAGATGAAGAACAGAACGTGACTTTTGTCGGTCGTTTGGCAGAGTATCGCTATTACAATATGGATCAAGTGGTGGGTGCTGCATTAAATGCAGTTGATAAAATTTTGGAGAAAAAATAATTGAAAATCGCATTTTTATGTAAACGACAATACATGTCTAAAGATGTCATTTTGGACAAATATGCACGTTTATATGAAATTCCGAATCAATTGGCGCACCTAGGACATCAAGTTGAATGCTTTTGTTTGAGCTATCAATCGCATAATGAAGGCACTTGGGATGAATCAGATGAACATAAACAGCTCATTTGGCATTCAAAAAGTTATATCGGTTTAAAAAAAGCGGGCATATTGTCTTACCCTTTTTTGCTGCTACAGCAATTAAAACAATATCAGCCCGATATCATTATTACAGCGTCAGATATTCCTCATATTGTTTGGGGTGCTTGGTGCGCAAAAAAACTGAATAAGCCTTTTATGGCAGATTTATATGATAATTTTGAAGGGTTTGGACAAGCTCGAATTCCGGGTATGAAGCAACTTCTACGTAAGGCAGTTTGCCAAGCGCAATTAGTCACGACAACAAGCCAGCCGCTAGCAGATTTAGTGAAACTTGATTATGCGGCACAAGGTCAGGTCATTTCGATGCCGAGTACTGTAGATCTGCAAACCTTTGGTCATAGAAATAAATCAGATGCTCAAAAGCAACTCGGCTTACTGCCCAATATACAATATATCGGCACTGCTGGCGGTTTGTATAAAGACAAAGGTGTAGAGGTGATTTATAACGCTTGGGAACAGATAAAGAATGAGATGCCCAATGTGCATTTAGTCCTTGCAGGTCCATTTCAACAAGACTACCCACCTCCTATAGGGGATCGAGTTCATTATTTAGGTGCTTTACCGCATCATGAAATCGCCACGTTGTTCCAAGCCTTAGATGTAGGCATTATTTCTATCTTGGATACACCGTTTGGTCGGTATTGCTTTCCACAAAAAGCCTATGAAATGTTGGCGTGTCATCTACCTGTTGTGGTGGCGAGTATTGGTGAAATGAATTATCTATTTTCAACAACACCACAGGTTTTATTTAAAGCAGGTGATCAGCAAGATTTAGCAGATAAATTAAAACATCAAATTACACATCCTGTGCGCGCTGAGGTTGTAATTCAAGATTGGCGGACGATTATCAAGGGAATTGAGCCTGTGATCGCATCTTTAAAAGTTAATACTTAAACTTTCGTAGAAGACTCCATACTTTTAGCCAAAATGCGTGCATAGGCATTTGCCACGCTGTCCCAATCAATGTGTTCGATGGCATTATGCCGAATTCTCATAGCCCTTTCGATTGCCAATACAGGTTCATCTAACGCTTTTAAAATGGCAGATGCCAATTCTTGGGTATTGTGTGGATTGACTGCAATATGCTGAACGTCATCACCTAATAGATCTTCAATGCCAGCCACATGACCGACTACAGCTGGGCAACCACAACCAATGGCTTCCATCAGCGCAACAGGCAAACCTTCTTGATCACCGTTATCTGCTCGCACAAAAGGCGCCACAAACAAAGTCGCTTGATGATAAAGTTCAGGTAACTTATCTTGCGATAATGCACCTAAAAAATTGACATGTTTTTCAAGATTCAACTGCATAACTTGTTGTTTTAATTTTGATTCTTCAGGTCCAAACCCGACTATATTTAGACGCAATTCAGGATGTTCTCTCACTAAAAGGGATAAGGCATCTAATAAAAAATTGAGACCTTTTTTAGGTACGAGTCTACCAACAAAAAGTAGTTCATTTTCACGGCGTTGAATATTTGGGTTAGGCGTGAAGCGATGTCGTAAATCTACTCCCATTGGAATTACTTCAAGAATTTTGGGTTGTATCGATATTTGCTCTAAATAGTCTTTCATTGCCTGACTGACCACAGTCATTGCAGTTGCTTCTTTCGCCACTTTCTTTTTTATTTTAGTTAGTGCACGACCTTGTAGTCCAAATAAATCCCCCCCATGTGAGGTCACTACATAAGGGATGTTGAATTGTTTGTAAAATCGGCTTGCAATCCAACCTTGTGGAATCAACCAGTGTGCATGAATAATATCAATTTTTTGCGTACTCAAAATTTTTTTAACTGCAAGATATTGCCCTATCAGAAAACTGGGAACAAGTAGCCATTTCCACCAAAATGTTTTTAAATTGTTGATGATACCGCCATTATTGACTAAAGATTGTAGTTTCTTAGGCGCATAGTGGTAACGAACTACATACACACCATCTAACATGCCATTTGGGTCAGCATCTATAGCATCAGGCACTAATGCAATAATATTGAACTGCGCACTTAGCCTTTTACACAACTCATGAATAAACCCAGGCTCGTGGTCATTTGCCCAACGTGGATAAGTTGATGCTAAAACTAATACTGTTTTTTTTTGAGCCATAACGAAAAGCCTAAATACTCGAATAAAAGGAACAAGCTTTCAGCTGCTCTGCCTGCAATTTTTAGTGTATCCAATTTAATACTAAATATCAGAAAATTATAAAAATATTTATATTTAAATTAGGGACACGCCTTAATGCATTCTTAAGCTAAATAAAAAAGCAGATTATCATTTGATCTGCTTTTTTATTATCATACAGTCATTCTATTTTCACTGATTTAATCATGAAATTCTTTTTGCTGCTTCTTGCCAGTATTTTTATCTCTCTCGCATGGCTTCTGCCCATTCATTACCGTCCTTGGGTCACCTATACCGGTGAGCTATACGCCTTTTTATCCCTGTTTGCTTTAGCCGCCATTTATTTAAAAGAAAAAATCCAAATTCCAGTCATGAGTCTGCCCGTATTGCTACTGGCACTGATTCCTCTGCTGCAATATTTTTGTGGTGAAGTATTCTTCTTGGATAAAGCTGTGCTGAGTGCAATTTTTGTCTTTGGATTTTGGCTGTGTATGGTTTTGGGCTATAACTTGACCCAAACTCAGTTTGATCGGCAGCAGATTTTTACTGGCTTTAGTACGGTACTGCTACTCACGGGAACCTTAAGTGCAGTCATCGCGATTTGTCAGTGGTTAACGTTAGATGCCTATATCCCCGGTATGGTCGATATGCAAAATGCAGTTCGACCTTTTGCTAATTTTGCCCAACCCAACAATATGGCGACTTTTTTGCTCATGGCATTAATGGGTTGCTTATATTTATATGAAACACGAAAAATAAAAACGAGCATCTTAAGCCTGTGTGCGCTGATAATTATTTTTGCAGTGGCTTTAAGCCAATCGCGTACCTCATGGTTGGCGTGTCTGTGTATTTTAGTCTATGGCGCATATCAGCAATATAAAGGCTATATCCGTCTAAAATATTATTATACGTTGGCATGGCTTATGCTATTTGTGGGCTTTATTCTGCTGTTACCGCTTGCTACGCAGTGGATTGGGGATATCACCACTATAGAGGTTGCTCAAACCAAAACCGTGGCGGAACGCGCAACAGGCGATATGTCGCGTTTGGCTATTTGGCAGCAAATGTTGTATGCCATTTGCGATCGTCCATGGTTTGGCTACGGTTGGCATCAAACCAGTGTCGCTTATACTTTGGTCAGCGATCATGCGCAGGGGCCAGTCTGGATCCGCAGTGCACATAACTTTGTCATCGACTTTATTTTATGGAATGGCTTATTGGTGGGTTTGCCCTTTTTGGCTTATTTCGGCTATTGGGGCTATCAGCTGAATAAGCAGGTCAATTCTGTAGAATCAGTAATCGGTATTTTAATGCTAGGCGTGGTGTTGGTACACGGCATGCTCGAATTTCCGTTATTTTATGCTTATTTCTTGCTGCCGATGGGATTTATTTTGGGGGTGGTGCAATCACAAAATACTAATATTCGCAGTATCGGCTTATCACCGCGTTATCTACAAGTGACCTTCATTTTAGGCGTGTTGTTATTGGCGGGCATTTATCGAGATTATGAAGTGATGGTGCCGAAACTGAATCAATCAGTGCGCTATGAACACCGTCCTGAAAAAATCACCAATCAGGATAAAATTTATCTGCTCGAAGAGTTCAATCGACGCATCGCATGGATTCGTATGAATCCTTATAGCACTGTCAGCGATCAAGAATTGACACAGATTAGAGAAATCGTACTGAACTATCCAACCCGATACGACTTAATAAAATATGCCAAAGTGCTGGCGTTTAATGGTCAAGAGAAAGAAGCCCGTCATCAGCTTTGGTTGCTAAAACAATTGCACCAAGTCGATCTGGATTATGCATCTTTAGCCCCACCCATGCCTAATCAGTAAAACTTTAAAGTAAAACAGCCCGTTGATAAACGGGCTGTTTTTTTAATTCAATCAAGCAGATTTTTTAAATGAGTGATTAATCAACAACTTTAACTGACCGATAAAAAATTCCGCTTGTACAGGCTGAATTTAAACTTGGCTTTGAATATAGTTTTCCACGCCCACTTTTTCAACCAAATCTAGCTGTGTCGTGGTCCAATCCCAGTATTCCTCTTCTTTTTCCAGAATTTCTTGGAGCAGATCGCGGGTGACATAATCGAGTTGTTGCTCGGCCGAGCGCACCGCATTTTGTAAGACTTCAATATTTTCTTTAACTTTACGTACATCACAGTGCAACACTTCTACCGTGTGTTGACCTATATAAAGTTTGCCTAAATGTTGTAAATTGGGTAAGCCTTCTAAAAATAAAATACGTTCAATCACTTTATCGGCATGTTTCATCTGACGAATCGATTCTTTGTATTCAGCTGCGCCAAGCTGCTCAATTCCCCAGTCATTAAACATGCGTGAATGCAGAAAATATTGATTAATGGCGGTTAAATGCTGATATAGCACCTGATTTAATTGATTAATGACCTCACGATTGCCTTTCATTGTAAGCACTCCATTCATTGCTTTTGCCGAAATCAAATGTTCGGCAATAAAAATCATCATTGTCTTGATCTTAAACAACAAGCTGAAGAATGGCGAGTGATTTCTTGAACAGCAAATGAAAATCGCAATCAAGCGCGATTGCAGCAAAGGAGGTTATCTAAAGTATGCTTAAAGATGGAACAGAAAGCCACTCAGGTACTGCGGTTGAAGATGCAGCAGAAAGCGAATCAGGTACTGCGGTTAAATATTGATAGATGTGAATAAGACAGCGTAAATGAATTGCTTAGGCTGCAAAAGAGATGCGGGCAGCAATATCGGACAATTCATCACTGATAATGGCACGAGCTTCTGGGGCACAGCGACCACAACAGGTACCCAAATCGAGTAAATCACGCACTGCACGATAGCTTTCAGCGCCATTGCTGACGGCATCTTTAATATCTTGATCGGTAATACCGCGACATAAGCAAACGTACATGAGGGCTGTCCACAACAGTGAAATGAGATAAGTAATATTATTGATAATTGTTATCATTTGTCAATCAAAATTCGATTTAAACGTTGATTATTTTGATTGGGTTTTTGAATAAAAAAACACCACCTGATCGGTGGTATTTTATATAGATTTCTAACTATTTGATTATGGGGTATTAATAATCACAATACCATCCATCTCCACCAAGGAATCTTTAGGTAAGCTGGCCACGCCTAATGCGGCACGCGCGGGGTAGGGCTGAGCAAAATATTCACCCATAATTTGATTAACCAATTGGAAGTGACCCAAATCGGTGAGGAAAATATTCAGCTTGGCAATATCGGCCAATGTGCCACCGGCTGCTTCACAGACGGCTTTTAAATTATCAAATACACGGCGAATTTGCGCCTCAATCCCCACCACCAATTCCATGCTGTACGGATCTAAACCTATTTGTCCTGAAAGATACAGTGTATTGCCAGCTAAAATCGCTTGGGAATAGGTGCCAATCGCGGCAGGGGCATTTTCAGTATGAATAACTTGGCGGGGCATTGATTTCTCCTGAGATGATCTTCTGCTCCGATCATGCGAGATTAACGCATGATCGGCAGAGGTTAAGATTAACTGGCTTTAGAGGCTTCGGAAATATGCACAGGCTGCGCCAAACGGCTAATACGTGGAAAACCAAAATGCATACGTAAATCGCGGATGATTTGCGCTATTTGTTGACGATTATGCACCACGATATTGACGTAGGTTTTATCGTTATCACTGTGTACGCTTTCTACGCCTGTTTTTGCTTTACGGCACTGATAAATCAATTCAGAGATTTGTTCATCATTCATGATCATATCAATGCTTAAATAAGCGGTGAAGCTGACATCATCAATATCCTCTGCGCTCCAGTGCAGTGGCATAATATTCTCTGGGTGCAAATGCTGCTCATGCAATAAGTTATGACAGCGCGCCCGATGCACAATCAAACCGCGGCGCGATAAATGCCCTTGAATCGGGTCACCCAGCACCGGATTGCAGCAATGCGCATATTTCACATCGACGCCTTCTGTGCCTTGAATAAGGCGGGTGGAATACACGGTATCGACACTTTCATGTTGTGCATATAAATGATTGGCAATTAACTGCGGCAATAAATCACCCACAGCAACTTGTTCAAATAAGCGCTCTTTTGAGTCAATATGACGCCACTGTAAAATATCAATCCAATCAGCATCGGTTAAGTCTTTTAAAGAGCGATTAAACAATTTTAATGCACGGCTTAACGCTTGCTGACCCACCAATTGCTGTTCTTCTAAATCTTGATCACGCAAGATATTCTGTAAAGCACGACGCGCTTTTTGCGTATTCACAAAACTCAGCCAATCCGGATTAGGCGTGGCCAAAACATCAGTAATAATTTCGACCACTTGGCCACTCGTGAGTGGCGTCGACAGCGGTTTAGATGCGCCGTTAATTTTGGCACCCACTGCATGATTACCTAAAAACAAACTGGCAGCATAGGCAAAATCAACCGCTGTTGCCCCTTGCGGCAGTTCATGTAGTTGACCGTGTGGCGTATACACCCAAATTTTTTCTTGATGCAAATAATCTAGTAGTTCGCTAAAAGTGGTTTTGGCACAGGCACCATCCACCAAAACATTGAGATTTTGCATAGACGCTTGAATGGCCGATCGGCAGGCTTGCGGTGCATTTTCACCCAAAACTACGCCAAAACGCGCAGCTTTACGCATCAATTCCGTTTGAATGGTCAGCGATAAGGTGGTTTTTTCGCCTTTCAGGCGCATCATTAAGGATTGATTACCGCCGGGAAGAGGGCGACGAATATGATCTTCATAATGCAAAATTTGGAAGTTTTCACGTAATATTTCAGCCAAACGATCACAGTCGGCAATGCTATGTAGAATAATTTCAAAAGCATGACTATGGGTGAGTTCTTGCAGATTAATGTCATTTTTAACAAAGTGACGCAGTAATTCAATATTGTTATTTTTCTTTTTAATTCGCCCGCTAATTTCATGCTGTTGCAGCAGATCGGTCAGATTTTTTTCCCACAAACTTTGATATTGACAACGTTTGGGCTTGGTTTGTAATAAAGCCTGTTGAACACCGTTGTACATATCTAAATCAAGGTTTTGATAGCACAGATGCTCAAGATTATCTGCCATTTCATTCATGCCGACAATACGCGCCATCGGTACAAAAATATCAAAGGTTTCTTGGGCAATCCGCGCACGTTTGTCGGGGCGTAAAGATTCCAAGGTGGTCATGTTGTGATAACGATCGGCCAGCTTAATAATAATTACGCGCGGATCTTGTAAAGTTGCCTGTAGAATCTTACGAAAGGAGGCCGCTTTGTTATAGGCTTTGTCACTAGAGTGACTCAGTTTGGTCACACCATCGACCAGTTCAGCCACAGTGCGACCAAATTTTTCGGTAATATCTTCTTTGCTAAACTCGGTATCTTCAATCACATCATGCAATAACGCCGCCATCAGGGTTTCAGTATCTAGGCGCATATGCGATAAAATACTGCTGACTGCAATCGGATGCAGAATATACGGTTCACCACTTTTGCGTGTGACGCCATCATGCGCTTGATCTGCATAATCACAAGCCACAAGAACGCGCTCGACATCGCTTGCATCTAAATAAGCGTCGATAATAATTTTGAGCTGTTGTCTGGCTTGACTGACCTGTGGGCCTGGCATATATGACACCTTTACTACTTTAAGTTTTACAAATTAAATCGCGAGTCCTTGAATGAAAAACATATTGAGCGACTTGTCCATGTTTCATTTTAAAATATAAAGATCGTGCTTGCACAAACAATCTCTACCCTTATGTTATAACGGTTATTGAACAAATATAAAAGTTATCCCATAAAAAAAGCCTAGTTAAAAACTAGGCTTTTCGTGGATTTTTCTTTTATTGGAAAGAAAAACCATCTAAATTCAGGTTGTTTGCAGAAAGTGCCATGTCAAGACTTGAAGTTTGATAATCTTGATCACGTTGTTTTAAAATATCTTTAGACACATGCCCAGCCGCAATTTCACGTAAAGCCACTACGGTTGGTTTGTCGTTATCCCACTCTACAGTCGGTTCGATACCTTGACGTGCCAATTGACGCGCGCGTTTGCTTGCCACTAGTACAAGCTCAAAGCGGTTGTCCACATGGTCTAAACAATCTTCAACGGTTACGCGTGCCATAAGAATTCTCGTTTGAGTAGTAAATTTGAACAGACTGAATAGTATAAAAGGCTTTGCCTACAGACTCAAGGTTTAATCACTCTGGCATAGGAGTTATTAATTCTTCAATTAGTTTTTGATGACGGGTAGATTGTTGCGCCAGCACCAAGCGATTGGCAATAATCACACACTCTAAGTCGTGTAAGGCTTTATTAAAGTCATCATTAATAATGACATAATCAAAGTTGCTATATTGCTGCATATCTTCAACCGCACAACCTAAACGATGCTCAATCACTTCAACCGAATCTGTTCCGCGGTTGGAAAGACGTTGGCGTAAATCAAACTGGCTTGGCGGTAAAATAAAAATTTGTTTTGATTGGGGAAAAAGATTGCGCACCTGCTCGGCACCTTGCCAATCAATTTCCAACAATACGTCATGGCCTTGCGCCAATTGCTGTTGCACTGTGGCTTGTGCGGTACCGTAATAATTACCATACACTTCGGCACATTCAATAAAACCACCTTGCTCCATTAAGGCAAGAAAGTCTTCTTTGCTTGAGAAATGATAATGCACGCCATCGAGTTCGCCGGCGCGTTGCTCGCGAGTGGTATGAGATACGGAAACGTGCAAATTGTTGACACGCTCAAGTAGGGCTTTAACAAGAGATGTTTTGCCTGTTCCAGATGCAGCAGAAACGACAAACAAGAGACCCGACATGATATTTTTCCTGATATGATAAAATATCTTCTCTATTTTAGAGCAGACCACCGGCAAACTAAAGAGCTGATCGTGGTTTGTTTGCATTTATTTCATCTGGTTTAAGCTAAATTTGAGTGAACATTGAGGGTCTTATGGAAATTGTATTGGCCAATCCGCGGGGGTTTTGTGCAGGTGTTGATCGAGCCATTGCGATCGTTAATCGTGCACTTGAGTGTTTTAATCCGCCCATTTATGTGCGCCATGAAGTGGTGCATAACAAATTTGTTGTGGATGATTTACGTCAGCGTGGGGCGATTTTTGTCGATGAGTTAGACGAAGTACCTGATGATAATATTGTGATTTTTAGCGCACACGGCGTATCTAAAGCCGTGCAAATTGAAGCTGAACGTCGCGGGTTAAAAGTATTTGATGCAACTTGTCCACTGGTAACCAAGGTACATATTGAAGTGACCAAATATGCCCGTGAAGGTACGGAAGCGATTTTAATTGGTCATGAAGGTCACCCAGAAGTTGAAGGCACCATGGGACAATATGATAAAAAAAATGGTGGGGAAATTTATTTAGTTGAAGATGAAGCGGATGTTGCTGCATTGACCGTTAAAGACCCTGAAAAAGTGGCTTTTGTCACGCAAACCACCTTGTCGATTGATGACACTGCCAAAGTGATTGATGCTTTACGGACTAAATTCCCACATATTCAAGGGCCACGTAAAGATGATATTTGCTATGCCACGCAAAACCGTCAAGATGCTGTGCGTGATTTAGCCAATCAATGTGATGTGGTTTTAGTGGTGGGTTCGCCAAATTCATCAAATTCAAATCGCTTACGTGAACTTGCCGAACGTATGGGCAAACAGGCTTATTTGGTCGATAATGCGGACCAACTGGATCAAAAATGGTTCAATGAAAAGACTAAAATAGGGGTTACTGCTGGTGCATCTGCACCAGAAATTTTAATCAAACAAGTCATACAACGTTTACAAGATTGGGGTGCTAAAGCACCAGAAGAACTTGCAGGGCGTGAAGAAAATATTACCTTTAGTTTGCCGAAAGAGTTACGTATCTCTGTAATTCAGGCATAACTGTTAAAGAAGTAACATTCTCTTTAAATTCTTAATTTGACAGGTAATTGTATTTTGGCAATTATCTGTTTTTTTATGCCTTTTATCCTTTATGTGTTTAGTTTGTAATTAAGTTAGGTATTATTTTTAATAGGGTAAAATTTTGTTATCTGGGGGGAGTATGCAGCAAACAAAAAAAAATCAAGGGTTCACCTTAATTGAGTTGATGGTGACCGTTGCGGTAATGGCGATTATTGCAATGATGGCTGCGCCTTCTTTTGGGGATTTGGTTGCAAGAAAACAATTGGATACAACAGCAAGAGATTTTGCTTTGATTTTTGGTGAAACGAGAGGTCAGGCAATTTCTTTGCGAAAACCTATCACGCTTAAATTAACTTGCCCAACAGAAACAGATTCTATTACAGCCGAGACGAAGATTGTCTGTCCAGCTAATACAGCAACATCGTTTTCTTGGATTTCACCACGTGATGATATTGAGCTAATAAGCGATGCTATTGATGTTGTTTTTTCAGGACTGGGAACAGCAAAACAAAGAACAAAAATGATTGATAATCCTAATTATGATGATGACCCTAATTTGCTTCCTGATCCAGTTGGTAATCCAGAAAAAATAGAAGAAATCGTCCCTTTAACTTTTACGATTTGTAATGCAGACCTTGGTGAAAGTCGAACAATTTTAGTCTCAAAAATTGGGACTGTAGATAGTATTACATCGGATACTTGCTCATGATTAATAAGAAGGTTCAACAAGGTGTCGGTTTGATAGAAGTATTAGTGGCTTTACTCATACTTGCATTAGGGGTTTTAGGATTTGCTGCTTTGCAATTAAGAGCAATGGATGCTGCTCAGGAAGCAACTGAACATACAGTTGCTATGAATACTGCTCGAGATTTGGCTGAACGTATGCGGGTAAATCGCACAGCATTATCTGATTATAAGGAGGCGATTAACGGTAATGTTTCAGTAGATACGTGTATAGGTACAAATGACATTACAACTCCTAAAAACTTAGCCATTCCTAAATGTGATTCCGCCACAATGGCGCAACATGATGCTACAGAAGTTTTAGCTAAGACTTCTGATCACGGACAAACAATAATTGTTGCAAATTGTGTAAAGAGTACTTTGAATTGTATCTATGTTGCATGGGGGGGGGCGAATATTACTGCATCAGATATTAGTAGTTGTGTTGATACTACTACTGGTACATATGTCACTGATTCTAAATGTTTAGTTATGGAGGCATTTTAATATGAGAATCTATACTAAACACCGTGGTTTTACATTAGTTGAATTAATGATATCAATTGTGTTGGGGTTATTGGTTAGTGCAATTGCCATACAATTATTTTTAACTAGTCAAAGAAGTGTGACAGTTCAACAAGGCATGATGAATTTGCAAAATTCAGCTTTATTTGGTTTCGGGACAATGATTGATAATATGAGATTAGCAAATCTAAATTCATCCCAGCCCTTTATTAACGATAAAGTCTTATATGGTGGTGTTGTGCTTTCTGCTAATAATATTTCAGATAATTTATCTGCATTTACAATAGATGAGGATTTATTAACTCGTGGGGGAATTGGGAAATCAAATCTAGATATTAAAGATGCAGATGAGAATGTATTAGGTAGCGATCAATTGGTTATTCAATATAAGGTAAGTATACCTCATCAATTCGATTGTGAGGGTACAGGGTTAACTATAAGTGATTATGTAGTAGAGCGCTATTTTTTACGTAAAGACACAAATAGGAACGATCCAAATGAACCCCTGGCATTAGCTTGTAAAGCAGCTCGTTATACAGCAGCGGAAGCTAAAACAAACACTACGTTAAATTTAACGGGAAATGGTGAAATTGTTATTCCACGAGTTGATCATTTTAGCGTACGTTTTGGGGTGGCTTATGATGGCGCGAATGCGGATTGCAATTCAATTACCACAACTAAAAAAGTCACAAAAGCAGACGGTAAAGAAGAAGATGTGACAGAGAATCTTACAGCAGATACACGCTTAGATTGTTTTAGTTATATCAATATTGAGGACTATCGAGCATTAACTGGAGAAAAACCACAAATTGTCTCAGTTCAAATCGGCTTATTAGTTCGTTCCACAGACACAGTAGGGATTAACCCATTTTTTGACGCTAATAATTTTTATAAGCTTTTGAATACAAAAGCTATTCTTAAATCTAATAATAGAAATAATTTATATTTACGCAGTGTTCTGACCCAAACAATTGCTATTCGCAACGGCTTTGGTATTGAGTGAGGGGGATAATGATGAATATAAATCTTAGAAATACTCAATCTGGTGCAGTATTAATAGTGGTATTGATTATGTTGGTTCTTCTGACATTAGTCGGAACATGGGCCATACGTGGAAGTATTACTTCTTTAAAAATTGCAACCAATGCACAAGCTCAAGCTTTATTAAAACAAACCAGTGATTCTGTTTTCTTTACTTTAGAAAATAAAACTGATGATGCTCTGACTTTGGCTAAAATGCGTGGCGGCGATGGTATGTTAGGTTATGTCATGCGTCCTGAAAACAAAGGTAAAGAGCTGGTGTTTTGTGTACGTGGTTCAGTTGCGGATAATTTTTCTGGTGGTCGTATCGCTAGCGTGGTGTATTGGCAAGGTTCAACAATTAAAAATACTGATGCAGGAAAAAATGGTTTTTGTCAAAAAAGCCGACTCACTGACTTTTTAAGTGGACGTAATGCTGTAATGACTCAAGTGTCGATACGTAGTGCAGAGAATGAACGGGACTGGGAAGATATGCTTGAAGGGGATGATAAAGATACTTCCAAAAGTATAGGAAAACCTCGAGTCGCAATTACGGTTACTTCCATTATCCCTAATTTTAGTGAAGCCAGTACAACAGAGATAAATACCTGTTTAAGTAATTTCACGAGTTTTTCAGATACTGTAACAAAAAATGAAACTGTGACGGATTGCCTTGCTGGGAAGAACGTTCCTTATAGTACGCAACAAATGGAATATATCTTACAAACACTTAGTGGTAGTTCGTCATAGGAGAAAAATCATGAAAAAAATAAATATGACAGACAAACGAAATCATGCGACGCAGTTCAACACAGCATCATGGCATTGGTTGGATCAGTTTAAAGTCAGTACCATTGCAGCAGCAATCACAACCCTAATTTGCAGTAGTGTGCCGAGCTATGCGAGTGATGCTGAAATTTATGTTGTACCTGCCAACTCAACAGGTGCAACAACGTTGATGATGATGCTTGATATTTCAGGAAGTATGGATGCCTATGATGCACCAAGTGGAGCTTGCAGTACGGAAAGAACAAGTACCGCAACTGTAAATCATAATGGTTTTACGAGTACATATACGCAATATTATTGTGATAATGAAGTAATAGAAGATCGTTACTATTTTATGAGAACGGGTAAGGATACAAAAAAAAATCCTTATGTTTATTATAAATGTAGTCGATCAGCTACACTGGGCTATACCACTCGTCAAAGAGCATCGGACTGTACTGGGGCATGGGGGAGTGAGCCATCAGGATATTTAACGACATCAGGAAGTGATCCTAAATTTTATTATCAAACAGCGAAGACTGCAGCTACAACACATTATGATCAGCGGATTACTCGTGTGCAAGATGCTATGATGGCGATGCTGAATGGTAATGCAACCACCACTAAATTAGCAGACAACTTGGTGATTGGTTTGTCAACATTAGGTCGAAAAAGTAGTAGTAGTACAGACACAGGTCAGATTTTAGTTCCAGCTCGAGCATTAAGTACGATAGTGAATGTTGCAACAGGTTTAACCCAGCGTGATTTACTCATTCAAAAAGTAGCTGAAATGGGGGCAGTATCTTATACTCCGACTGCACGCTCTTATGCTGAAACAGCCGCATATTTATTGGGTACACATACTAAACATAATAGTGATACAACATCTGAAACGATTAACGGTGTCAATACGACTTATCCTTATGGTTCAGGCTTTTTATTTTCAGATTCATCCACAAAATCAGCAGATGGGAACTCGTATGCTGCACCAAGTAGTATTACTAGACAAATAGGGAGTACAACTGCGGCTCGTAATGCTAGAGAATGTAGTGGGCAAGGTATTTATGTACTTACGGATGGTTTACCCAATAACCAAAATTATGCACAATCACTTATGCGAACGGCTTTAGGGCAGTCAGCAACATCATCCAGTACAAGTAATTTTAGTTGTAATGTAGATAATACTTGGGATTGTATTCGTAAGTTTGCACAAATACTTAAAAACCCAACGCAGAACTCAGCAGGTTTAGAGTTTAGAACGGCCGTTGTTGGCTTTGGTGCAGAAAGTTTTCCTGCTGATGCGCAAGCATGGGGGCAAGAGGGAGGCGGAGGCTATCATGCTGGTAGTAATACTCAGGATGTAGTAGATAGTGTCAAAAACTTCTTAAAAGATATTGTTAAAGATGTACCCAGCATGAGTACAGGTGCATCAACCATTCCTTTGGATGCACTGAATCCTGAAATGATTCAACCTTATGCTTATTTCCCTCAATTTGAGCCTAAGATTAACCCAACTGAGACACAACAGTTGTGGTTGGGTAATATGAAAAAATATTATTTAGTGGATAATGAAATCTCTGCATCAGCCAGTGGTGGAACCGCTTATACAGTTGTGAAAAAAAGCAAACTACAAGATTTAGCGGATGCTTGGTCAAATGAGATAACTTATCCAGCTAATACACCAATTTATAAAAAATATGGGGCATTAAATCGTTTAAAATTAGGAACATTGGCTGTCTCAGGTGAAACTAAAACAGAACGGAAGTTGCTGACCAATTATGTATACGATTCAACCCAAACTAATCCTGTGAGTAATGACTTTAATTTAGTGCGGATTAACTATACTTATACGACTGATACAAAAACGAAAACTGATCCTAATGCAAAATATTTTATGGCTTTATTGGGTTATAACTTGCCTCAAGATGCTGTAGTGACTGATGTTGATTTTAGTACTCAAACTGCTGATCTGCGTCAAATGGGCAGTAGTCCACATTCACTTCCTGTACTGTTAACGCAAGAAGGTAAATCTGTCGCAAAACTAAATAGTAATGGTCAAGCTATTTTAGATAGTGAAAATCGGGAAGATTATATTTTATTTGGTACAACTCAAGGGTTATTAACTGTCGTTAAAGCTGGAACCGGTGAAGATGTATTTAGCTTCTTGCCTCGGGAAATGTTAGACAAGCAACCTGAGACTTTTAGAGATCGTGGGGGAGCTCTTAATGGAGGTCGTTATGCATTGTATGATGGCCTAGATGGAGAGTGGGTAGCGCATACAGTTTATGTTGCAAAAGAAGATGGAACTTTAACGGTTAAGGCCACCACACGTAATGTGGTGGGTAGTACAACTGATAAAGAGAATCTGCAAGGCAAGCAGTGGGTTTATGGTGGAATGCGTATGGGGGGGCGGAGTTACTATGCTTTAGACCTTACTG
This sequence comes from Acinetobacter harbinensis, assembly GCF_000816495.1. Lineage (GTDB taxonomy): Bacteria > Pseudomonadota > Gammaproteobacteria > Pseudomonadales > Moraxellaceae > Acinetobacter > Acinetobacter harbinensis. The sequence continues at coordinate 111,855 of NZ_JXBK01000001.1, read as the reverse complement.
ATATTGATAATCCTAAAGTTAAGTTTCATATAGACCCCAATTCAGGACGAGTTTATTCAGCAGATAAAGCAAGTGGAACACATTATGCAGCATTAGAGAATATGGGGCAAAGCTGGTCTAAACCGCGACTTGATTATGTGAACTGGAAAGGTCAACGTAAACTGGTGATGTTCATTGGTGGCGGTTATGATGCTGGTGGTACGGATGGTAATGGTCTATTTGATGCCCAAGGTCGTCGAACTGGTTTCGCAGGGTATGAATACTATAACTATAAGCAAGCAAAGGAAAGTTGTAGCCTAAAAGCAGATGGATCTGTTGATTTAACTTGTAGTACTGGTAAAAAAGGCTCTGGCGTATATATGTTTGATGCTGACAATGGTGATTTACTTTGGTATGCAGATTCAAATTCGACATCGGCAACTACAGGTGTTGAGCATTTGAGTGATACTGATCTTAAATATAGTGTGGTCAGTGAAATCAAGACCGTAGATCGTAATGGTGATGGGGTTGTCGATCATCTTTATTTTGGTGATTTGGCTGGGCAAGCTTTCCGTGTCGATTTTAAAAATGACAGTGTCGGATTTGATTCACAAATAACCAAAGTTTTAAATTTGCATAAGGCAAATGGTACAAGTCCACGTTTTTATATGGCTCCAACTTTTACTGCTCATCATAGCAGCACAAAGGTGGAGGGTGGGAATATTGTGGTTGCTGCATTTGTATCGGGGAGTAAAAGCTCACCATTGCTTGCAACAGTTGATTCATTGGAAACCACAGGATTACGCAGCTCAAGCAATTTAGAATACGATGCAGTATATGCCATTTATGATTATGATATTCACCCTGATAAGGCTGGTGGATATCCAGTAGTCGCAGATCAATTGGCAGCACGAACATTAGCCGCTTCTGCGACTGCTACGGCTAGTCCGACTCAACTTAAATTGATCGAAAGTACAGCGAAAACAAGTGCAACAGTTACAGGTGCTGCCATTGATAAAGTCTCAGGTTGGGGTGGTTGGTATTATCCATTTAAGAAAACCTTTGCGAACGCGAATGCAAATGCTGCTGTAATCAAAGGTATTACACCATTAATTGCAATGGATGGTGGTCTATACGTTACTATGTATGATGCTTCAAATGCAGGAACTTCCTCAGGTTGTGGAGCGGGAGTAAAAGGGCATAGTTTTACTAAACGCCTATGCTTACCAACAGGAGTATGCGCGCAAGATATGGACTACACTTGGAATTTGGGTTCTGGAATAGTAAATCTTAATGTAGGACCAACGGGTGATGGAAAATCTATTATCGTTCCAGATAAAGATGATATTTGTACTGGGACTAATTGTTCACCATGTGTCGGAGCAGATTGTAAAGCGGCTCCGTTATTTCCTAAAGTAAATACATCAGTATATTTCACTCCTAAACGCTGGTATGAACGATATGCAAAGGCGGATTAATATGATTATAGTTAATCCGACAGTATTCCCATTAAAAACTAGATTTAACCAAGGTTTTACCTTGGTTGAATTAATGGTTGTGGTAATGATTATTGCAATAATTGCTGCAATTGCATTGCCAAGTTATCAACATTTTGCACGTCGTGCGATTGCTGCACAAGCTCAACAAGAAATACAAAAACTAGCTGAACAACTAGAAAGGCATAAATCACGAAACTTTAGTTATCATGGGTTTAATGCAAATTATTTGTATCCTGCTCCACCACCACCTAAAGTTTCAACATTTAATGCAAGTGCTCAGACACTAACTTTGCCTTTAGAAAGTTCAACAGTCCAGTACACATTAACGATTGTCGATAATATGACTGGAAATCCATTACTAGCTGCCGATACGGCTACTGGGCAGGGATGGGCAATTAAAGCAGTAAGTACTGATCCTAAAAACTTTAATTACTTACTTACCAGTTCTGGAGTGCGTTGTAAGAAAAATTCCAGCATCACGGGTTATGAAGATTGTGGAGCAGGGGAGGATTGGTAATGCAATATAGACAAGCTTTTACTTTAATTGAAATAATGATTGTTATAGCAATCATTGGAATTTTAGCCGCAATAGCCTATCCTTCTTACCAGAATTATAAAGTGAGAACCCACAGGGTTGAAGCGCAATCTGAATTAATGAGTATTGCGCATTCCATGAGTTTATACAAAAACAGTAATGGAAATTATACCGCGGCAACAATTTCTCAAGTTTACGGCTCAGTAGTTACACCGAAGCAAGGTACGGCATTATATGATTTAAGTTTAGATGTGACACGATCTACCTGGTTATTAATTGCAAAGCCTAAATCTGGAACTACTCAAGCTGATAATGGGTGGATTTGTTTAAATGAGCAGGGGCAGAGATTTTGGGCTAAAGCAACAACAGCTTGTGCTCTATCCCCCACCTCTAACTGGGACGGTCGCTAAAATAAATTCAAACGGTAGACAACTTAAAATTTGATCTTTCTTTCACAGCAAATATAACGTAAAATGTTGCCCTCTATGAAAGGGGTTTGAAATGCTTCCGGTGGTCGGTGCATGGATAATCCGTAAAAACTATAAGGCTGTATCATGGTTGTAATTCGTCTTGCACGCGGTGGTGCTAAAAAACGTCCGTTCTATCAAATTATTGTGACTGATAGCCGCAATGCACGTGATGGTCGTTTCATCGAACGTATTGGTTTCTTTAACCCAACAGCACAAGGTCAAGCAGAAAAACTTCGTTTAGATGCTGATCGTTTCGCTCATTGGGTTTCTCATGGCGCTCAACCGTCTGAACGTGTTGCTTCTTTAGCTGCTCAAGCTAAAAAAGCTGCCGCTACTGTATAAGCAGTAGGTAGCCCATGACACCAACACAGAATGTTCCCGAAGATCGTATTCAGATTGGACAGTTACGTTCAGCATATGGATTAAATGGGTGGCTCTGGGTCTATTCCAACACAGAACCCATGAGCAACATCTTTGACTATTTGCCTTGGTACATTGAGACCAAAGCAGGTTGGCAAACAGTAGATGTAAAACGTTGGAAGCCGCATGGCAAAGGCTTGGTTGTTAGCTTAGCCGGTGTGAGTGATCGCACAGCAGCGGACAGCTTGGTTGGCGTTAATGTCTGGATTTCAAAAGCGCAAATTCCAAAAGCAGGCATGGATGAGTTTTACTGGACAGATTTGAAGGGCTTAACCGTGTTAGGTCTAGATGAAGCTGAACAAGAAGTAAATCTCGGTAAAATCTATGAAATGTTTGAGACCGGTGCCAATGATGTGATGGTGGTTCACGCAACCCCAGACAGTGTTGATGCTGAAGAGCGCATGATTCCATGGCATAAAGATGTGGTGCAACAAGTTGATCTAGACGCTGGTCGTATTTACGTGAATTGGGGCGTAGATTATTAATCCTTTAAGGATGAACGCAACAGGAAAATAGAGGAATCTGCGATGTTTTTTGCAGTGATTACGCTTTTTCCTGAAATGTTTGAAGCGATTACAGAATATGGTATCAGCGGGCGTGCAGCAAAACGTGAAATAGTACAAATCACTTGTATTAATCCACGCAACTTTGCATTGGGCAACTACAAAAGAGTGGATGAACGTCCATTTGGTGGTGGTCCGGGTATGGTGATGATGGCTGAGCCTTTGGCAAAAGCAATTCATCATGCCAAAGAACTTGCTGTGCAAGCGGGTTGTGTTCAGGTTCCTGTGGTGTATATGTCTCCACAAGGAAAAACCTTAAATGAAGCAGCAGTACAGCAATTTGTTGAATATGACGGATTGATTGTGTTGTGCGGACGTTATGAAGGTGTCGATGAACGTCTAATCCAGCAATATGTTGATCAAGAATGGTCAATTGGGGATTATGTTTTGTCGGGTGGCGAACTTCCTGCGATGGTTTTATTAGACAGTATTATTCGGAGACTTCCGAATGTGATGTCTGATGAGCAGTCAGCCGTGCAAGATTCATTTGTGGATGGTCTACTCGATTGCCCACAATACACCAAGCCAGACCAGTTTCAAGGATTGGACGTGCCTGAGGTATTAAAATCAGGTCATCATGCCAATATTGAAAAATGGCGGTTTTTGCAGCGATATCAACGCACTTTAGAGCGCCGACCTGAGTTGGTGGAAAAAGTAGAGTTGAGTAAGCAGCAAAAAAAATGGCTTAAGGATTTAAATACTTAAACTCATCTGAGTGTTAAGTATCTATGAATAGCTTCTTTATTGCTTTGATTGAGTTCAACAGTAAAGGGAAAGATAAACGGGTCGATACGCGCTTTAGCCTCTATCCCCAGCGGTTGTACAGCATTCTACTGTCCCGCACATTGGAGATTCCCACATGAGTGGTAAACATCCTTTAGTTCAAGTTATTGAAAATGCACAGTTAAAAACTGATCTTCCTGCGTTTGCACCAGGTGATACTGTAATTGTTTCTGTAAAAGTAAAAGAGGGCGATCGCGAGCGTCTTCAGGCTTTTGAAGGCGTAGTAATCGCAATCAAAAACCGTGGCTTGAACTCTGCATTCACAGTTCGTAAAATTTCTAGCGGTGTTGGTGTTGAGCGTGTATTCCAAACTCACTCACCAATCGTTGCTAAAGTTGAAGTTAAACGTCGTGGTGATGTACGTCGCGCGAAACTTTATTACCTACGCGAATTGTCTGGTAAAGCTGCACGTATCCGCGAAAAATTACCAGCTCGTAAAGTTAAAGCTTAATTTTAAGTTTTACACGAGTGAAAAAATGCGCCTAAAGGGCGCATTTTTTATGGCTGAAATTTAAGTTTATAAGCCTTGAAGTTTAAGACGATTGGCATGTTGACGATACAAAGACACTGGATCAGCTGAGAAAATATCACGTAGACCCAACACCATATTAACTTCATCTAAATGGTTATGATGATAGTCATCACGAATCACTTGACCCAAATGCGCACTACAACGGCTGACCAAACCATCATTGTCTTTATTGCCATAAGACAATGGCGCCAGTTGAGAAATGGTTGAATCTAACACGTCAAGTAGATTGGTGATCTGTGCTTTACCGGTCCAAGAATAGTAGCGAATCCCGTTTTCAATTTTTGCCCCTGAACTGTTACAGTTTGCTGCCAATGCTGCCGTTGGGAACTTTTGATTAAATTCAGCTGCACCTTTTTCACTGATTGCGGTCAATGAGGCATTGGTGCTGTTGGGTAAATTAGAATTCCCCCCGACCCAATTCATGATAGGCACTAACAATTGACCGGCCAATACATCAAATAGGCTGGATGTGCCTTTGCTGGCTAAAATATCATCGGCCACTTTAGAGCCACGAAAAGTACCGGCAACACCAGTAACAGATGCAACCAAATCAGGGCGAACTGCGGCAATATAACGCACAGTCGGGCCACCATGGCTATGGCCAATTAAATTGACCTTATCCTTGCCGGTTAGAGCGCGGACTTCCTCTACCTGTGCCAACAGTTGCTCACCGCGTACCTCAGTGGACTCTAAAGGAGAGACTTGAGTGGCAAAGACTGTGGCACCATTACGGGCTAAATCGGGTAAGATTTGATAGAAATAATCTAAACCAAATGCATCAAATCCCAGTCGGGTAAAACCAAACATACCGTGGGTAAATACAATCGGATATTGGGTTTTGGCATAATCTGATTTTGCGGTTGTGGTGACTTGTTGTAAGCCGTCTTTGGCCTGTGTTTGACTCATGCCGATGGATGCAGATAAAGCCAAAACAGATGACAGCATAAAGCTGATTTTTTTATTGTTCATCATTGTATTTTCATCCTGAAAATAGAGCGTTAATAGCGAAGTGTTTATTCAAAAAACGGTAATTTTCCTCCTTGATCATGCACAGACTCAAAAGTACTGAGGCGTAGTTGTTCTTGTTTTTTTTCAAAATATTGATCGCGCAGTTGTTGTACCGCTTTTTGTTTGGTGTCCTCACTCATACCGCTTTTTACAATGCTATCGCGTGCGCTTAAGTAGTTGCCGACTTTGTCTTTCCACTCACTGCGCTGCTTGTCTAGGTTTTCTAAGCGCTGAGTCACTTCAGGACCGACCAAGTTCATGCGCATTTGTTGAATTTCAGCCGACGAGCCTTCACGTGCTTTAATGGCGGCCGTTAATTTGCGTAAGTCTTCGAGTTTATTCAGTTGTTCGACATTTTCTTTCCAATCGCTGGGTAATTGCTCAAATAATGCTTTTAATTTTTGTGCTTTTTCTACTTCGGTCAAGCGCTTATCGGCCATGACGGCCATGCGTTTTAAAGTATATTCATTATAGGTGTCTTCAATGCCAAATAAGCCTTCAATCTCATAGTTAGAAAACAGTTGTTTGCGTAAATTCTGCATATTTGAAAAGATACTTTCATAGTACTTTGGATCATCTTCACTTAAATTAGAGCTATTTAGTGTGCCCATTTTCCCACGATAATCGACATAGCGTTGCCATAAATCAGAAATTTGCGCCAAAGCAGGTGCTGTATAGTTTTGTTGAAGATAGGCTTTAAAGTCACGGTCAATCTGCGGCAGTTCTTTCTCGCCATATTGACTGATAAAGTATTCAAAACAGTTGCGTGTTTGTTCATTGACGATTAAATGATTGCTGGCATCTAATTGCAACTGACAGTTAATTTGAGTGTCTTGTTGGCTTTGACTGTTGAGGGTTTGCTCTTGTGTTTGAGTCAATGGTTGGGCTGAGGTGCTTGGTGCTTGAGACTGAACGGTCTTTGCTGCTGTTGTGGTTTGGGCGGTAGATTGAGATGGCGCTAACCACACCAACAATACGATGAAAGCCCCGACAATTAAGGCCAAAATAATCCATAATTTATATTTTTGCATATCCTATGCAACCTGATCCTGTATTTCTATTGCTGGAAAGATAGACCATAATTTGACATTAAATATGTAAATGAACGGTACAGAAGTTGTAAATGCAGACAGGCGGTTGTTACCATGTGAACTGATTCAACTGGCTTGATTTTCGCTATGAAAAAGACTTTTCCTAAAATGCAGCGCCGCGCCGTAAATGGTGTTTTTTTACTGAATAAGCCTTTGGGTATTAGCTCCAATGCTGCTTTACAACGTGTGCGTGGTTTATATCGTGCCAACAAAGGGGGGCACACGGGTGCGCTAGATCCATTGGCCTCTGGCTTATTGCCCATTTGTTTGGGCGAGGCCACCAAGTTTTCACATTATCTATTGAACTCGACCAAGCGTTATCAAACCACAATTTATTTGGGACACAGCACCACCACCGGCGATACTGAGGGGGAAGTGTTATTAGAAAAAGCAGTACCGGTGTTAAGCGAAGAAAAAATACAACAAGTCCTAGCTGATTTTACCGGCGATTTACAGCAAGTGCCGCCGATGTATTCTGCATTGAAAAAAGATGGTCGTCCATTGTATGAATTGGCGCGTCAGGGCATTGAGATTGAACGTGAAGCACGTCCGATGACCATCGATGCGATCGAATTGTTGTCGTTTAGCGAAAATAGTCTGACTTTAGATATTACCTGCTCTAAAGGCACTTATATTCGAGTATTGGGGGAAGATATTGCCCAAGCCTTAGGAACTTATGGTCATTTAACCTATTTACACCGCATCAGAACCGGTCATTTTGATTTAATTCCCAGCTATACCATTGAATATTTAGAAAGTTTAAGCGAGTTAGAGCGCGAAGCGTTGTTGTTACCCGTCTTTGCACCCGTGGATCATTTTCTAAAAATTCAGGCGCCTGAAGGACGTGCGGAATATTTTTCTCGCGGTATGGAAAGTAATATCGAGCATGAAGCCGCAGCAGAAGTGCTGGTGTTTGAGGGTGAAAAATGTTTAGGTTTGGCTGAAATTACCGACAGAAAACGTTTGGTACCAAAACGTATATTAAATCTCTAATCTGCATTTAACAGGACGGCTATAGCGATATGGATATCGAGATTATCATCAGCCTGATTTTTTTTGCCTTCTTTGCAGGTGCCATTGATGCTGCGGTGGGCGGTGGCGGGCTGATTCAAATCCCCGCCTTAATGAGTGCTTTTCCACAGTTGGCTACGGCCACATTATTTGGCACCAATAAACTGGCCTCTATTTGTGGTACTGCCACCGCGGCATGGTCTTATTTAAGACGAGTGCAGTTGGCGTGGAAGTTATTGGCAGTGATTGCGCTAACTGCGTTTATCAGCTCCTTTTTGGGTGCAGCCTGCGTGACTTTAATTCCTCAAGCGATACTGAAGCCTTCTGTGCTGTTGATGCTGATCGTGATTGCCATTTATACCTTGATGAAAAAGCAATTTGGCCAAGTGCATTTTCAGCCCAGCATCACCACTAAAACCTTGGTTTTAGCGGGCATTGGTGGTGTGGTGATTGGCTTTTATGACGGTATTTTTGGTCCCGGCACCGGCAGTTTCTTTATTTTTTATTTTATTCGTTATCTAAAAGTTGATTTTTTACATGCCTCGGCATTGTCAAAAATTGGTAATTTTATGACCAATTTTGCAGCCTTAAGTTTCTTTATTCCCAGTGGTCATGTGCTGCTCGAGTTGGGGTTAATGATGGCGGTGGCCAATGTGGCAGGCTCTTTGCTGGGGGTGAAAATGGCCTTAAAATATGGCAGTGGTTTTATCCGTATTTTATTTTTAATTCTGGTTTCTATTCTGATTATTCGTTTAAGTTATCAGATTTTTGTTGTAAGTTTATAAAAACATTCACAAAAATTAACAGTTTTTGCCTCGCTCAAGTATAAGAATAGAAGCACGAAATAGAAGATAAGTGATTTAATCTTCTGATAAATTGCGATCATATAGCCCAAAGCCAGAGGTCAATTAAACAATGAATGTATTTGAAGCCTTACGTGCAAGTCATGATATACAACGCGAGTTGTCTGAAAAATTAGTCCAAACTTCAGGGGATAGTGCAGAGCGCCGCGAGTTGTTTGATTTACTTAAAAATGAACTTTTTGCCCACGCGGTTGCCGAAGACCGTTATTTTTATATTCCGCTCATGATGACCGATTCCGGTTTAAATATTACCCGTCATGCTTTGTCTGAACATCATGAAATTGATGAATTGCTTGAACAACTTACTGAAACCGAATTTAATAATCCCAGTTGGTTGGCGATTGCGAAAAAACTGTGTGAATTGGTACATCATCATTTAAAAGAAGAAGAGCATGGCTTTTTTCAGCAAGCTGGTAAGATTTTATCTGAGTCAGAAAAAACCAGCTTAGCACAGCAATATTTAGCAGAATATAAAAAATATAAACGTGCAGATAAAGAAAGTTTGACTTAAAAATGCGGCATAAAAAAAGATGGCTTTAAGCCATCTTTTTTTTATGCGTGATTGTTTGATTTTAATCAGGATGTTTTGACTGGCTTGAAATGACTCCATGGCTGATTTTATATTGGGGTAGTCCGCTTATGAGCGCGACTGTTTTTTCTGTTTGGCTTGCTGCGTGGTGTAGGTGCAGCCGATGGAAGCCGTAATAATGGTGGCCAATGCCAACCATTGATTCCACAGCAGTTGTTCACCCAAGAAGATTAAACCGGACAATGCGGCAATGGCCGGCTCGACACTCATTAAGGTGCCAAAGCTCAGTGCAGTTAAATTACGCAGCGCAATCATCTCTAAACTAAAGGGCAGCGCACTGGCCAGCACCGCCAAGGCAATAAAATAACCCAGATGAGCCGGTTCAAATATACGGCTAGAGAATCCAGAGCATAGCGCTATCGGCATTAAACACAGCATAGCCACCCACATGCCTAAACATACAGTGTGATTGCCAGAAACACCGGAAGGCTTTTGCCCTGCCACAATATACAGCGCCCAACAGGCACCCGCGGCCAAAGCCAACACAATACCCAGCGTATCTAAGCTTTCAGTTGCCTGATTAAAGGGGAACAGTAAAACCAAACCCAAAATAGCCAAGCCAATCCAAATAAAGTCGAACTTTTGCCGTGCAGAATATAGGGCCACACTCAGCGGCCCAACAAACTCAAAGGACACGGCAATGCCTAAAGGTAGACGTTCTATGGACAAGTAAAACAGTGCATTCATACCGGCAAGGGCAATGCCGTAGCTGAGAATGGCTGCCCATTTCACCTGTTTAAAATTGATTTGCCAAATTTTAAAAATAAGCGCCAAAATGATGGCACCCAAAAAAAGACGCATCGCCGATACGGTTAGCACTGGAAACTGATCGAACAGCACTTTGGCCAGTGAGCCACTGCTTTGTATGCTGATCATGGCCACCAGCAGCAAAATGATTGCTTGTAAATAGGGCGTATTTTTTAAGACAGGCATACCAGCTGGACCAATAAAGAGAGATGAATCATATAAAGAATAAAAGGCGGACAGCCGTAGAGTGCACACATTTTGGCATTATAAAATGACCTGCATCCTAACGCGGCAAGTTTTTAAAATCAGCATTTGATCGTATATGCTTTATGTTGATGGATTGCTCTAAACTTAAAAACCGGCGCTTTTACATAGGGTGCATGAAAACAAGTAGGATTTAAAAATAAAAAAACCACAGCACTGGGCTGTGGTTTTTTTTAATAGTTGAACTTAGAACAAAACGCGAACGCGAATGGTGCCTTCAACTTCATGTAAGGTATCGAGTGCTTCTTTAGATGCGGTTGCATCCACATCCATCACCAAATAACCGACTTCGCCTTTGGTCATTAAAGACTGACCTGAAATATTAATCCCATGTTCAGCGAACAAGTTATTAATTTTAGATAACACACCCGGAATATTTTTATGGATGTGCAGTAAACGATGTTTACCTTCAGTCAATGGTAATGCAATTTCAGGGAAGTTCACCGCAGACAAGGTCATGCCTTTATCCGAGTACGCCACAAATTTCTCGGCCACTTCTAAACCAATGTTGGCTTGCGCTTCCATGGTTGAACCGCCGACGTGTGGAGTTAAAATCACGTTGTCGAGGCCACGTAGTGGAGAGATAAATTCTTCACCATTGCCTTTTGGTTCTTTCGGGAACACATCAATTGCAGCGCCTGCAATATGACCGGCTTTAATGGCATCGGCTAAATCTTCAATGATCACACAAGTACCGCGTGCAGCATTGATAAAGATTGAACCTTGTTTCATTTGTGCAAACTGTTCTTTGCCAAAGAAATTACGTGTAGACGGTACGTCTGGAACATGCAGTGTAACCACGTCTGCAGTGGACAATAATTCGCCCATAGAACCGACTTGGCGTGCATTCCCCATCGGTAATTTGGTCACTGCATCATAATAAATAACATGCATGCCTAAGCTTTCAGCCAAAACTGAAAGTTGTGAACCAATGGAGCCGTAACCCACAATCCCCAAAGTCTTGCCACGAGTTTCAAATGAACCGACCGCAGACTTGTTCCAACCACCGGCATGTGTCGAGGTTGATTTTGCTGGTACGCCGCGCAATAAAAGAATGGCTTCAGCAAGCACCAGTTCAGCAACAGAACGGGTATTTGAATAAGGGGCATTAAAGACAGGAATACCACGAATCATGGCGGCATCTAAATTGACCTGATTGGTTCCGATACAGAAACAACCCACGGCAATCAGCTTATTGGCTGCTGCAAAGACTTCTTCAGTGAGTTGAGTACGGGAACGAATACCAATGAAATGTGCATCTTTAATCGCTTCTTTCAGCGCTTCACCTTCAAGCGCAGTTTTACGAGAATCGATGTTGGTATATCCAGCTGCATTTAGATTGTCGATGGCATTTTGATGAACGCCTTCTAACAACAAGAAACGAATTTTATCTTTAGGTAGTGACAGGTGTTGGCTCATTACGGCTCCGCTACAAAGGCCAAATTTAGTGGCAATATGATACCATAGCGTCGGGTCTATAGATATTTGCTTTATGACCCATGAAGTGCATATTTTATCTACGATTTCTGGTAAGCGATATTGGTAAAATGGATGAGACGATTTTCGCCATTCTTTTATAAGCCCTGCTTAAGTTGTACATAGAACGTGAAGATAGTATGCATAGATGAGGCTTTATCCCGCCATCACTTCGCGCTAAAATAGCCAACACTTGGCTGTAAACCTGACGATACCGTTTATTTTCAGATGGATGCTTCTGCTTAAATCGTGTAAAAATGAAGCGCTATAGCCCTCAAAATCACTTGTTTATATCTTGCTAGGTCCGAAAAACGATGAATGCTCCCGTTACTTTAGCACCTGAATTATTGACTCAATTGACAGACATTGTTGGTGAAAATCGTATTAAAATCGATGCTGACAGTTTGAAAAAATGGGGCTGTGATTACACCAAGCACTTTGAACCGAATCCATCGGTGATTGTTTTTCCATCGAGTACCGAACAAGTACAAGCACTGGTAAAACTGGCCAATCAGTTTAATGTGGCCATTAC
>NZ_JXBK01000001.1:0-99483 GCF_000816495.1 Acinetobacter harbinensis | reverse complement strand
TCAGTTTAATGTGGCCATTACGCCATCCGGTGGTCGTACCGGTTTATCCGCTGGTGCTGTAGCGGCGGCCGGTGAAATTGTGGTCAGTATGGATCGCATGAACCAGATTTTGGACTTCTATCCCGCAGATCGCATGGTACGTGTACAAGCCGGTGTGGTGACGGAACAATTACAGAATTATGCGCTTGAACACGGCATGTATTATCCAGTGGATTTTGCCTCTTCAGGTTCATCACAAATTGGCGGTAATATCGGTACCAATGCAGGCGGTATTAAAGTTATTAAATACGGTATGACGCGTAACTGGGTGCTGGGTTTAACCGTGGTGACCGGTAAAGGCGATGTACTGCGCTTAAATAAAGGCATGGTGAAAAATGCCACTGGCTATGCGTTACAACATCTATTTATTGGTGGTGAAGGTACTTTAGGCTTGGTGACTGAAGCTGAAATTAAACTGGAACGTCAACCGCATAATCTTCAAGTGTTGGTGCTGGGCATTCCAGATTTTGATTCAATTATGCCGGTGTTACATGCCTTCCAAAGCAAAATTGATTTAACCGCTTTTGAGTTCTTTGGTGAACTGGCGATGCAAAAAGTTCTGGATCATGGGCATGTACAACGTCCATTTGAAACGCCGTGTCCATTTTATGTGTTGCTTGAATTTGAAGCGCCGTATGAGCCGATTATGGATACGGCGATGGAAATCTTTGAGCATTGCATGGAGCAGGGTTGGGTGTTGGACGGCGTGATGAGCCAAAGCTTAGACCAAGTGCAGAGCTTATGGCGTTTACGCGAAGATATCTCTGAATCTATCGCACCGTTTACCCCGTATAAAAATGATATTTCCGTTTTGATTACCCATGTGCCAGCATTTATTAAAGAAATAGATGCCATTGTAGAAGCCAATTACCCTGACTTTGAAGTGTGTTGGTTTGGTCATATTGGTGACGGTAATTTGCATTTAAATATTTTAAAACCAGCCAACTTAAGCAAAGATGAGTTCTTTGCGAAGTGTCAGGTGGTGAATAAATATGTCTTTGAAACGGTCAAAAAATATGACGGTTCAATTTCTGCTGAACATGGCGTGGGTATGACCAAAAAACCTTATTTGGGTTACAGTCGCTCTGCTGAAGAAATTGAATATATGAGAGCCTTGAAAAAAGTCTTTGATCCGAATGGTATTATGAATCCGGGTAAATTATTCGATTTATAAAGACCGCTTAAACGAGTAACTACATAAAGTTCATCGTGTAAAAAATAAAGGCATGGCATTATTATTGCGATGCCTTTTTTTATGGGGAGAATTTCTCAATGTTACGTCTATTATCTACTGCTGTCCTATGTGTAGGCTTAATGTCGGGCTGTGCCACGACGGAAAAATTGATGGATAAAGTCCATATCGGTTCATCTGATTCTGCCACGCCATTACAACAGGTGTTAAACATTCATCCAGACTTAAAAAAAGCATCCTCTAATATGGATGTGCGTCAGGTGTTTAACCGTGCAGAATCGCCTACAGCGGCACAAGTGATTGTGACACAAACCGGTTTAATGGATGATTCGGTGCATGCGATTCGCACCACATATAGCTTTAAAAATGTAAAAGAACAGTGGAAATTGCAAGATACGCAAAAAACTTACCAGTGTGCACGTGGTAAAAATAAAGGCTTTCAAACGGCATTATGTCCATAATAAAAATTTGATTTGATTTGACTTGAAATTAAGCAATCTAAACTCATAAAAAGCGTATCAGTTGATGCGCTTTTTTATTTGGAAATAGAAAAATAATGAATATTTTAATGAGCGGTAATGGCTTAAATTTGAACCTAATCCCCATCTTGCAGAGCTTAATAAGATACAACCAGTTGAATTACCAAAAATTGCAAAAGCTTGATGTCTTTCGTTTAACCGTCTCTGCTAAACTAGAGCAACTCAAATAATTCGGTAGGGTTATTTGAGCGATGCTCATCTTCCTGTCATTATTTTTGTCTATTCAGCTAGCGTGTAACACCGTTGTTCTTAGTCACTGATTACTTCAGCGCATTTCTTGAAATTTAATTTAAAAACTCAGTGCTTGTCATTGGGCGAATGCTATTCTCCCTGAAAAATATAGTACCGCTCCACAAGCCTATAACTCTATGTAGAAAACCATGCAAAAAGTTCAAACCACGACTTTAAATCGTGCCACATTGATGTTCCCATTGGCTTTAGTGCTCTTCGAATTTTCCGTTTATATCGGCAATGACTTGGTGCAACCGGCCATGCTGGCCATTACCAAAGACTTTGGCGTGAGCAGCAGTTGGGCGCCATCCTCTATGTCATTTTATTTGCTGGGCGGTGCATGTGTGGCATGGCTGCTGGGGCCTTTGTCTGACCGTTTAGGGCGCAGAAAAGTGTTATTGACGGGCGTATTATTTTTTGTGGTAACTTGCTTATTGATTTTATTAACCACAAATATTCAATCTTTTTTAGCACTGCGCTTTTTACAAGGCATTGGCTTAACCGTAATTTCAGCGGTGGGATATGCCGCTATTCAAGAAACTTTTGAAGAGCGCGATGCCATTAAAGTCATGGCACTGATGGCCAATATCTCTCTGCTTGCGCCGTTACTGGGGCCGGTGGTGGGGGCATTCTTAATTGATCATGTCTCTTGGCATTGGGGCTTTATTGGGATTGCCTTTTTAGCTTTTCTCAGTTGGTTTGGTTTAAACGCCAAAATGCCGAACACCAAACTGAGCATTCCGAAACAACCGTTACGTTATATTTTTGATGATTTTAAGCAGGTGTATAAAAATAAACGCTTTCTGGCTTTAAGTGTGGCTCTACCAATGGTGGCCATGCCACTAATGCTGTGGATTGCACTGTCACCGGTGATGTTGGTGGAAGAGTTAGGCTTTAGCAGCATGCAATATGGTTTGGCGCAATTTCCGGTCTTGGGCGGCTTAATTTTGGGTAATATTGTACTCATAAAAATTATTGATAAATTGCCTTTGGGTAAATCGGTCTTGATTGGTTTGCCGATTATGTTATTCGGCACACTGGTTTTGGTGGCCGGTATTATTTGGCCGGCTTATTTGGTCTATTGCTTGATTATTGGTATGACCTTGGTCAGCTTTGGTGAAGGCATCAGTTTCTCTATTCTGTTTCGCTTTGCACTGATGTCCTCTTCTGTATCCAAAGGAACGGTTGCTGCCGCGGTTTCGATGCTGATGATGTTTAGCTTCTTCTTTATTATTGAATTGGTGCGAATGCTGTATGAGCAATTTCAGTTGGCTGGTTACAGCTTATCTTGCTTTATTTTAATTGCGCTGTGGTTTAGTTTGCCGCGTGCTGCGCTTAAAAAAGTCATGAGTGAGCGGGTCGAGCAAGGTCAGTTTTAAGTTTTTAAAATATAGTCAAAAAAAAGGCCTTGAAAGGCCTTTTTTAACGCGGATTAAAACCACAACAACTGCTTGAGCATGCAGTTGTACGGATTTTATTCAGCTACAGGACGTTGAAATGCTTTTAATTTATGATCGAAAAAGAACGGCCCAAACGGTAAAATAGAGGCCATAAAGCCCAATAAAAACATTTTAAGCGACCATTTTTGTCTTTCACATACCGCAAACAACACCAATAAAAATACAATGAACAATACGCCGTGCCCCATACCGACGTATTTCACTAACAGCGGTTGATCCCAGATATATTTCATCGGCATTGCAATAAACACCAACAGTAAAAAGGAAAGGCCTTCTAAAAATCCGACTAAACGTAATGCTTTAATATCCATGGTCATATTAACAAAATGAATCAAGCGTCAGTGTAGACTAAATCTCTTACAGATTGTATGGAATAACAGCATTAACTTTGCATGCAAATTGATGGGGCGAAGTGTCCGTTTATCCGTGCTAGGCAAAATACTGATTAAAAGCGCGCAACCTTAAACAAGGTAAATCTTTGTTTGTTTTTAAATAGATTGATGGATGGCATTCAATTTAAATCTGAGACATAAAAAAGGCAGATTTTTAATCTGCCTGTCTTCAGGATTTATTCTATACATGCTTATTGAATCACGCCACAGGCAATACGTTCGCCGCCACCGCCTAAGGGTTTAGGCTGATCGGCATAGTTATCGCCGCCGCTATGAATCATCACCGCCAAACCGTGAATATCGGCTAAGGTTAAGCGCGGTGCAATTAAGGTCAGATTGGCTTTGCCTTGCGCATCTACGTTTAACAGTGGCAAATCACCTAAGTGGCCATTCAGCGGTGTGCCGTGATGTTGTATATGCATTGGATTGAAATGACCACCTGCGGCCAAGGCAGCCCCCATTTTGCCGTCTTTTACAGCCGGATCACAGGAACCTTTTTCATGGATGTGAAACCCATGTGGCCCAGACGGCAGTTGAGATAACTGAGTCATCATGACCAAGCCGGCGGCACTGTCTTTAAATTCGATGGTGCCAATGGCTTGACCAATCCCTTGTGCAGAGACGGCATGTACAGTAACTTTTTCTGTAATTTGCGCGCCGGATGTGCCGGTAAAAGTCGCTATATGGCTACAGGCGGCAAGGGTTAAACTGGCCACCGCGGCCAGCGTGCTGGATTTTAAGAATGACAATGACATAGCGTTACATCCTTGTATTTTATAATCAACTTGACTTATTCAAGCAAGCTCTTAGATATAGCGCAATAGCAGTTGAGTGTCTAAATGTAGCATTGAGCTGATTATCGGTGATTTTCGTTACTCAGGGGGCAGCTTGGGCTCGTCTAAATCATAAGCCATACTCGCATCTGGCATCATCAATACAGCAATTTCATTGGTTTCATGCAGCCATTCACGCCAAATGGCCAGTAACACGGCCAAAATTACAGGGCCGATAAACAGACCGACCAAGCCAAAACTGGCAATCCCACCCAACACCCCGAACATAATCAGCAAGAATGGGATTTGTGTGGCACCAGAGATCACCAAAGGGCGAATCACGTTATCGGAGGTACTGACGATGGCAACGCCCCAGACCATTACCCCAATGGCTTCAACCGTTTGACCTTGTGAGAATAGCCACAAAGACACTGCACCATACGCCAGCGGTGTGCCAAAGGGAATCAGTGCGAGTAAGAAGGTGACAATGGTCAGGACCATCGGGTTAGGAACACCCGCCACAAAATAACTTAAACCGGCCAATACCGCTTGTGCCACCGCAGTCAGACCAACGCCATAAACCACGGCACGTGTGGTTTCCGAAATAGTGTCTAAATAATGATGAATTCGTGGCCCAATCACCATCTCTAAGGCTTTGCTGACCTGATTTAAAATGGTTTGACCATCGCGGTAGAAAAAGAACAACGACATAATGGCAAAACACAGCTTAACGATATTCTTACCAATTTCATTGAGCACGAAGCGACCGTAGTTAAGATGGCCTTGAATCCACGTGGAAACGGTTTGAATAATACTGTTGGGATCGGTGTTGATGTCATGCAAGGTGCGGCTGACTTCTTTGCCAATAAACGGCAAGTCACGAATAAATTGCGGCACATTTAGATGGCCAGAGAAGACTTGTTTTTGTAATTCGTAATAAACATTGCGACCTTCATGTTGCAGCATAAAGATTCCGAAGGTCAGAGGAATACCAATCAATAGAATAATCAGACTGATCATGATCGTGGCGCTTAAGGTTGCACGTGAACCGCACAAACGATAAATATATTGATAGCAAGGCCAAGTCATATAGGCAATGATGGCTGCCCATAATACCGGCACAATAAAGTATTTGAGAATATTAAAACTCAAAAAAATCAGGATAAAGAACAATCCAAATAATAATACTTTCTGTAAGGTTGGCGCGTATTGTTGCACTGCATTCACTGATCGGTATCGAAGGTCGATCTCATCTTAACTGAAAAAGTAAGCTGGCGAAAATGAAAGCTCAGTAACTTGGCATGAATAATATTTAAACCACTCTGCTTTTAGTGCTACAGGGCGGCTGAATGTGTGCTTAGAACCATTTACTCGGATCTTCAATAATGGCATTTAACAGCGGCTGCCATTGCTGTTGCATGCTGATATAGTTTTTTTGATTTTGATCAAATATGCTCAAACCGTGCATGGCCAATTGACTATAGGCGCTGCGTTCGGTAATCCAAGCCACAGGCTGTTGTTCAATTTGATTAAAAAAATCCTGTAGATCTTTGGCATTGGCGCTGTTGGCACGAACCCGATTGGCCAGCAGTAAAACCTGTATTTTACCTTTACGAATCCGCTTAAGATTTTGAATTTTTTTTAAAAAACGCCGTGTGCTGTCAATATCAAAAAAGGACGGTTGCAGCGGCACAATAATGGTATCCGCTTCTGCCATCAGGTGTTGTAACGAGGCATCTAAAGCAATGCCGGGCGTATCAATAATTAAATATTGTAGATCCGCGGGTGGCAGGCGGTTTTTTGTGCTGCGCCAATCTAAACTTTGAATCTTGACCTGCTGCTCAGGGCGTAATTTGAGCCAGTGCAAAGTGGATTTTTGCTGATCGCTATCGGCCAAGGCCACCGGATAGCCTTTTTGTGCTAAAGCTGCAGCTAAGTTAATGGCGGTCATGGTTTTTCCGCAGCCACCTTTTTGATTTGCAATTAAAATTGTTTTCATGAGCCTGACGATTTTATTCTGCTTGCTGCTAGCATATCATTGTTTGCTGGCGCAAATAGGGCTGTAAGCTAAAGCCTTCATAGGGCGCTGCTACTATTTTAACTCTGAGGAAAACCATGTCCATTTGGATGGCGATGTTAATTGGCGGTTGTATTGGTGTGGTACTGACCACCCTCATTTTAACCCAAACCCGTAATGGACGAATTAAAGCTGAGTATGAGCAGTACATTACTGAATTAGCCCGAGAGCATGAGCTGGCCTTAATTGCAGCAAAAAAACGCAGTGTCAATACCAGTCGTGCGGTGCTAAAAGGCAAAATGGCTGAACAAATGGCGCCGATTATGCCGCAGTTTCAATACTTGCCCAGCGATGCCAAGTTTTTAGGTGATCCCATTGATTATGTGGTTTTCAATGGCTATAGCCATTTTCGCGATGGTGAAGGACGTGCTGAGGATATTGAAGTGGTGTTGATGGATATTAAAAGTGGTGGCGCACGATTAACCAAAGGTCAGCAGGCAATTGCTCAAGCGGTGGCCGAAGGTCGAGTGCGTTTTGAAACCTTGCGCATTCAATTCGATGATTAAGCGCAGTTTGCCTAGATTTAAACTTAATGACCCTTCAATAGATTTTAAATGCTCTGCATTGGATTAACATTTATATGCATATCGTGCAGTTTTTTTAATTGACAGTGCATGATTTAAACCCTCACTTTGCTATTTTAACCGCGCGAGCAAACAACATACGCCGTGCAATTTTGACCACGCCAGCGGCATCGAAATAATGCAGTTCGTTGAAGCTAAAATGCGCCTGTTTTAAGGCTTGCTCAATATTACGATTAAGATGACAGCCATCTGCCAGACGTTTTTGCAGCGGTGTGAGTAAATTTTGTAGATATTTAAGCTGCGGTTGATCGTGATATTGCACATGCTCGAGCACATGCAAAGTGCCGGCGGGTTTTAAAACACGGTGTAATTCATTTAATGCCTGTGGTAAATTTTCAATGCTGCACAGTGTCCACGTACTGACAATATGGTCAATACTGTTATCAGCAAAGGGCAGCTTTTCTGCACGAGCTTGAATGTGCTGTACAGCAATGGCGCTTTCATGCACACGGTTTGCGGCCAAGGCATATACCGCAGCATTCGGTTCAAGCGCATACACAGTATCGACCTGTTGATAAAAGGGCAAATTGATGCCTGTGCCAAAGCCTATTTCCAAGACTTGTCCACGAATCGGTGCGAGTAACTTTTCACGTTGCTGGATTAGACTAGGGGTTTGCATCACGTGATTGAGCACATGCGGGAAAATATGTTGCTGATACAATCGATAAAGCATAAGGCGATTCATTTTTTTTTAAGGGCGGTATGGCTTTAGATTAAAGGATATTTCGCTGAATTCATAAGACAAAAAAGTGACCAAATAGCGTGCTATTGTTACCAACTGTCTATGGTGATTTTATTGGCAGCCTTTAAGATAAAACATGAAAGAAGACATTATTTTGAGGTGGGCAGATGATTAGACAATTACTCTTGAGTGCTTTATTGGCCAGCAGCATATTACAAGTTCGCGCCAGCACATCTGTCGATCATAATATTTCCAAAGGTTTGCCGCCGGTGGTGAAAGACCAATCCATTAAGACCCTTCAAGCCTTTAAAGGTGATTTTCGTATTTTGGGTTCAAAAGTGTATCGCAATGACGAGCAAGCCAAATTCTCGCCGATTGATTACGCCGTCAGTTGGGGATTGTTTGCTGAACCTGAAATTGCACGTCATATTTCGGTGAATCAATATGATCGCTATTTAAATTGGAAAATTGATCGCTTACCGGTACCCAAAGAACAGGCCATGCAGATGGTATCGAATATGCACATTATTCCTGCCAATCCGGATATTGCCAAACAAATTAAACATGTAAAACGCGGTGATTTGGTGCGCTTAAAAGGTGAGTTGGTAGAAATTAAAGACAAAGATTTGGTCTGGACGTCTTCGCTTACCCCAACAGATACCGGAGACGGGGCATGTGAATTGTTTCGGGTTAGCTCGATTGAATGGATTGAAAAAGTAAAAAGTTAAGCTTTAACAAAGCCTGTTCAATAGCCCTTTGAATTAGCGGTCTGATGTTTACTGCGCAGAGCAGATTATTAACATGGGCTTCACGTGAAACATCACTGAATTGTTGAAGCTATTTGCTGGCTCAATCTGCAGATTGTTTGCTTTGAACGCAATGTGCTTTTTCACCTGCTTTAGTGAACAGCCTCAAGCAGGTGAATCTGGGTTAAATTTCTCAGTAATAGACCAAAATAAATAAACACATGGCAAATTTATTTAGCGGTTAAGGCTGAGCCATTAAATTGAATTCCTGACCAACCGTGCTGCATAAATTGACGAATATTTTGATGATCGACGCCATCCGGTGTGGCCAATACCGCGGCATAATGTTCAGCAAATAAGCTTAAAGTTTGCGCTTGATCGAAGTGATTTAATTGCGCAAAAGCGAACACTTTAGCACTGCCTTGGTTTTCACTTGCGGCATTGTGCTGTTGGCCATTGCTAAATGCAGTCGGCGTATGTTGATAAAGCGCTTCGATATGAGCCAACACATCTGAAAAATGTATCTTGCCAGCTTGTAGTTGGGTGAATAAATCTTGTGTCATATCTGTGATTGTCCAAAAAATGTAAAATTGAATGCTTCGACTATAGCAATTTTTACCTACTTGATTGGGTATTATTTCTTTGTAAAAATTGTCTATTTATGCAAAAGTAAGCACTTGAATGTGATCAAGATGTGGAACAGCTATGAACAACAGCCCATCTAACGGCTTAGCGCAATGAGCTGGATTTTAGTGGCTTTAGGCGGTGCAATCGGTGCCAGTTTGCGTTATGGCGCGGGTGTTTTTTTACTGAAACCGATAGCGGATTTTCCATGGCCGACGTGGTGGATTAATCTGTTTGGCTGTTTATTGGCCGGCATTTTTTTTGCCTGTAGTCAAAAATTTCCATTCTTACAAAATGAAGCACGACTCTTGTTGATGGTCGGTATTTTGGGCGGCTTTACCACATTTTCCAGTTTTGGTTTAGAAACCTTTCATTTGTTAAAACAAGGTCAAGTGATGCTGGCTGTGGCGTATGTCCTGTCTAGTGTGATACTGGGCGTGTTGCTATTGGCTGTGGGCTTTTATAGCGTTCAAGCTTTATTGCGCCAATGGTTTTATTAATCTCAATTTAAAAAGCCCAAGCAATATTTAATTCTTGGGCTTAAGACCGAGTCAGCCGATCTACATACAGCGTTAGACTTTTACCACTGTAAGTGATCTATTTTGTGCTTATGCCGCAGCGAACTAAAATAGTGACTTATTGACGCGGTGGCACCAACTCATCAAATAGATCATGAATGTTGTCATGCATTTTTAAATGGATCATATTCCAATAATGTCCCGATACGGTACGGTTCACCATTAAGGTTTCAGGTGACGGTTTAAACACGTCCCAATATTTTAAAGACGGTTTGACCAACTCCATGCCATCGTGATGGGCCGAGTTTTCGGCAAAATCATAGTCTGTGGTCAGTGGGCGCAGCAGCACTTCTAACCATTGACGATAGAGTTTTTCAGGAAATTTACCCGATTCGGACAGCGCATGCAGTTCCGTTAATTGTTGCTCTAATTCTGCAATGTTGCCTTCACGCGCGGCATGAATGAGCTGTTTAAAATGCTGTAAAGTCATGCTAGACAGCGCTTTCACACCGCCGTAATCATAAATAATGACACAGCCATCTTCACGAAAAGCAAAGTTTCCGGGATGGGGATCGCAGTGGAAGCGTTTTAAATAAAAAATTTCTTGTCCAATGGCACGAAATAAACGTCGTCCCAGTTCATTGCGCGTTTGCAGCGAC
This sequence comes from Acinetobacter harbinensis, assembly GCF_000816495.1. Taxonomy (GTDB): domain Bacteria; phylum Pseudomonadota; class Gammaproteobacteria; order Pseudomonadales; family Moraxellaceae; genus Acinetobacter; species Acinetobacter harbinensis. Next base: position 88,967 of record NZ_JXBK01000001.1, on the reverse strand, counting down.
CACGTACTGGCAGTTTCAATGCTTTCACCCATTTCTAAGCTTAAGGTCAAAATATGCCGTGAAGAATAATCGGGATAGACCAAAGGAATAATAATTTTACTGTCTAGGCTGTGATGAAAGGTGCGCGCCACTTCTAAATTTTGCGCTTCAATTTCATAATTTAATTCGTTGTCTAGGCTTTCTTGAATTTCTTTAAACAATTGATCTTGTAGTTTACGATCAATTTTGAGCACACCCATTAAACGTAAGGCCAAACGCACTTGTTTGAGATCGCTTTCACAGGCTTCATCAATGCCCGGATACTGTACTTTGACCACCACCTGTTGGCCATTAGGCAAGATGGCTTTATGCACTTGACCAATCGAGGCGGCAGCAAAAGGCTGCTCATCAAAGCTTTTAAAAATTTGATGCAGCGGTTTACCCAATTCTTTTTCCACTTGCGCTTTAATTTCAGCAAATGGCATAGCAGGGGCTTGACGCTGTAATTTACTGATGGCACGAGAGACTTCAGGCGGAAAAACATCTTTATATTGTGAGGCAATTTGTCCCACTTTCATGACTGCACCTTTCATTTCCCCTAAGGTGTCGGCAATTTGCAGCCCAATGTCTTGAAAGAGTTTGCTGCGCGACGCATTTTTTTGTTCTTCATCTGCATTAAAGTTTTTAATTGAATTGGATACTGTTTTCGTTGCAATACTTGCCGTCATACTGGCAAGTTTCATAAAGCGGCGACCCGGTGTGCTAGCCGTTTTTGCCATGCGTTATTCCTCAAGATCATCACAGATGGGTTTTTATGATCATAGGCGTTAAAGCCCTTATTGCCTACTTTAAATTGTTAAGAAGCATGTGTGCTATGTTGGCCATCAGCTGAGGTGGTCTCGTTTTAATCCTTTCACGTGACAGGGTTGCGAGTATTCAAGCGAGAACAGCATCCTAGATATATCTGCGCTGACTTTATCTTTAAAAGCCAGCACAGATAAAAATAACTAGCAGCTTAAGCCCGATTAAGCTGGCGATTAATCATATATAAACGACTTAACAGCAAGATACAGGCCACGGTTAATCCAATAATCAAGCCGACCCAGACGCCAGCGGCTTGCATTTGGGTAAAGCGGGCCAAATAGACGCCGGCGGGAAAGGCAATCACCCAATAAGAAATCATGGTGATCCACATCGGGCCTTGCGTGTCTTGCATACCGCGCAGACAGCCGGCTGCACTGACTTGCCATGCATCCATTAATTGATAAGCAATCGCGAACAGCAATAAATACATCGCCACTTCAGCCACAGCATAATCCGTGGTGTAAATGGCCACAATGTCAGCGCGGAAGAACCAAATCAGCAGCATGGTCACCACTGCAAAAATGGTGCCGGTGATCAAGCCTAAATATTGCACTTTACGCATCGCAGCCCAGTTTTTTTCACCATAATAGGTGCCGACTCGAATGGTTAGGGCAATCGCCAATGACATCGGAATCATAAACAATTGTGAGGTCACAGAAATAGCCACCTGATGCGCCGCCACCAAGGTTTCACCCAACGGGCTTAATACAATGGCCGCCGTGCTAAAAATACTGACTTCAAAAAAGATCGCCAGTCCAATGGGACAACCCAACTGTAAAATACGTTTGACCCAATAGGGATTAATTTTTTCCCATCCCGTAAAGATTTGGGTTGTTTGATAGGCTTTGCCTTTAAAGACATAGGCGGCTAAAGCGAAGAACATGATCCACTGTAAAATGGCGGTGGCAAAACCACAGCCGGCACTGCCCAAGGCCGGAATCGGCCCGATGCCATACATAAAAATAAAGTTAAGCGGAATGAGCAGCAATAATGCCAGTAAGCTAATGGCCGTCACGGGTCGAGGATGACCAATGGCTTCGGAGTAACCACGCAGTGCTGCATACATGGTCACGGCGGGCATACCCAAGGCAATGGCGTGCAAAAATAAGCTGGCTTTGGGCAATAACACCGCAGGCACACCCAAAATAGGCAACAAGAACGGCATCAGCTGTAAAATTAGTGCCGCAATAATTCCTAAAATTAGTGCCACCCATAAAGATTGCCGCGCAATAATGGCAATTTTTTCCGGCGTACGTGCGCCATTGGCTTCAGCCACGAGTGGTGTGGTGGCAATCATAATGCCACTAAACAGCAGCATAATCGGAATCCATAAACCGACGCCCACCGCAATGGCGGCCAAGTCAGTGGCCGAGATATGACCTGCCATAATGGTATCAATTAAGCCAAAACCTGCTTGGGAGAATTGGGTCAGCAAAATGGGAATCATTAAATGAAAAAGTTTTTTTAATTCATAACGGGTGGTGGGGGGAGATAAAACATTAGCCACAAAAATTACTCATCCTGTGCTTAAAATAAGGAGTACTTAGCGCTGTAAGGTCAGCAGCACCCCGATAAAAATGACGATGCCACCCAGCAGACGTTGCCAGTGAATGGGCTGTTTTTCGGTACCCAGTAAACCAAAATGATCGAGGAGCATAGCAGTGGCCACTTGACCAAAAATAATCAAGCCAGATAGGCTTAAAAAGCCCAGTTTAGGCGCAGTATAAATACTCAAACTGATGGCATAGACGCCTAAAAAGCCACCTAACCATAAAAACCAAGGCACTTGCATCAGTGTGCTGAAGGTGGGTTTATCGCTATTTTGAAAAAACACCAAAATAGCCAGTGCTATTGTACCCACCAAAAAGGACAAAAGCGCAGCTTGTAGTGAGGAATGCAGATATTCTTTTAACTGCGTATTCAGCGCTGTTTGTACCGCCATAGCAACACCAATGGCCATGGCCAGTGGCAGTAACGCGAACAGTTGACTGGTTATTTTCATGATTTCTATCATCTAATTATTGTTAACTTTGAATAGATTAGCCTAGCTGATTCAACAATTCAGCAGTGTATTGATGCAGTCATGTTAAAATAAGCACCTTCCTTTTTTGTTGTTTTGAGCTTATCTCTTGGCTGATTTAAATCCTGCGCTGGTTCCCTTGTCTTTATACATTCATATGCCGTGGTGTGTGCGTAAATGTCCTTATTGTGATTTTAATTCGCATGCTGTTCCAGACGGGAAGTTATCGCTGGCTTTAGAAGAGAGCTATTTACAAGCCTTGGTGGCGGACTTCAAAACTCAGCTTGATTTTGCGCAAGGTCGTCAAATTCATAGTGTTTTTATTGGCGGTGGTACGCCATCTTTAATTTCCGCCCAAGGTTATCAGTGGTTATTTGCTAAGCTTAAACAGCTGATTGTTTTTGAGCCCAATTGTGAAATTACCTTAGAGGCCAATCCCGGAACGCTAGAGCACGATCCGTTTATTGGTTATTTACAGGCCGGTATCAATCGTCTGTCGATTGGGGTGCAAAGCTTCAATAGCGCACATCTGCAAAAGTTAGGCCGGATTCACAGCAATGAAGATGCACTGAATGCCATTCACTTGGCGCAAGAGGCGGGTTTTAAACGCATTAATGTGGACTTAATGCATGGCTTACCCGAGCAAAGCTTAGAACAAGCCTTACTCGACTTAAAGTTGGCAGTTGAACAGGGCGCAACGCATATTTCATGGTATCAATTAACCATCGAGCCGAATACCGTATTTTTTCGCACCCAGCCGGTTTTACCGCTTGATGAGGTATTAGAAGACATTCAGCAGCAAGGTGAAGCTTATTTAATGGCGCAAGGCTTTATCAATTATGAGGTGTCTGCTTGGCGTAAAGAGCAGCCATCGGCACACAATTTAAATTATTGGCAATTTGGCGATTATCTGGCGATTGGTGCCGGTGCACACGGCAAAGTGACCCAAGCCGATGGCATTTATCGTTTTCAAAAAACGCGTTTACCCAAAGATTATTTAGCCCACGTGCCGGCAGAACATATACAGTTTAAAAAGATTGAAGATGATGAACTACCGTTTGAGTTTATGATGAATGCGCTACGCTTAAATGCCGGTGTAGAGGCCAAACTATACTCTGAGCGCACGGGTTTAGAGTTGGCTGCATTAGAGGTAGCCTTAGATTCACTACGCGCACGGCAATTATTGCTGCAAGATAAAAACCGAATTGCCTGTACCGAACATGGTCATATGTTTTTAAATTCAGTCTTACAAGAATTTATTGATTAAATCGTGCCGATGGCTATTCGCGCGATGCGACTCCGGCCCTATAAACCCAAGCTATACATGAACTTTTTTAATCAATCTGTCTAGGGGCTGACATTAAAGCCGCATCCTGTAAATCATCACAATAATAAAAGAGACCGTTATGCAATTAAGAACATTACAATCTACTGATCATGCAAATTGGCAACAGCTTTGGCAGGCGTATCAGGGTTTTTATCAGGTGGCCTTTAATCCTGAACTGGCTCAACGGACTTTTTCCCGCTTGCTTGATCCTCAATCCGCTATGGGCTGTCAGGTGATTGAGCATGAGCAGCAGCTGGTTGCTTTGGTGCATTATGTTTTTCATCCCAGTACGTGGACGCCAGAAGATTATTGCTATCTGCAAGATCTTTTTGTCAGTCCGGCTTATCGGGCCCAAGGGCTGGGTCGACAACTGATTGAGGCGGTGTACAGTGTAGCTGAAACGCAAAAGTGTAGCCGCGTGTATTGGTTAACCCATGAAAGCAATACCTCAGCGCGCAGCCTATATGATCAGGTCGCCGATCACGTTGGCTTTATTCAATACCGTAAGAATTTAATTCCTTAAACAGGACAGGCTTTTAATGCGCTGGACTGTATGTACAGCTGACCTCTACGCTGCCAAATGTGGCTCAGGCCAAGTCAGCGCGAACAGTACATGAATGGATATTTTATTCGACTGACCTGACTAAATTTTTGATAACCAAAAAACCAGATCAGCTGTATAGAAACACCATAGAAAAAGCTATGATCAATGCCTATTCATCCCTGATGGAAATCAAAAAAAATGCTTAAAAAATCTAAGATTAAACACTATGTAATACCACTGATGTTGAGTTGTTTTGCCATGCCTGCCATGGCGGCCATTAATGTCTATGGGCCGGGTGGTCCTGCGCCCGCAATGCAAGAAGCGGCCAAGCAATTTCAGAAAAAAACGGGTATTGATGTCACCGTGACTGCAGGGCCAACATCGCAATGGGCGGAAAAAGCCAAACAGGATGCAGATGTTATTTATAGTGGTTCAGAAGCCATGATGTCTGATTTTGAATTAACCTTTGCTGAGCAAATTATCAAAAATACCGTTGAGCCGCTTTATTTGCGTCCAGCGGCTATTTTAGTGCGTCCGGGTAATCCAAAAAATATTAAAGGCTTTAAAGACTTAACCAAAGCGGGCACCAAAGTGTTGGTGACGCATGGTGCAGGGCAAGTAGGAATGTGGGAAGATATTGCGGGTAGAACTGGCAATATCCAATTAACCAAAGCATTTCGTAAGAACATTACCACTTATGCACCGAATACCGGCGCTGCCAAGAAAAACTGGCAGGAAAACAGCAGTTATGATGCATGGTTGGTGTTTAATATTTGGGGTGTGAGCAATCCAGAGATTGGAAAAATTATTCCTATCGAGCCAGAATTGGTCATCTACCGCGACACTGGCGTGGCATTGACGCAACATAGTTTAAAAAATACTGAAGCAAAAAGCTTTGTCAGCTTTTTGGACTCTAAACAAGGTCAGTCTATCTTTAAGCAATTTGGCTGGAAAAAGTAAGTTACTTTAAGTCAACGTCGCTTTTCAATAAAGTGATGCTGATTAGCGCATGTAAAAAAGCCCACTGGCTTATCACAAGCCAGTGAGCTGTTTAAATGAAGTTAAATGAATTAACGATTACGATGCCAAGCATCACGTGACGCTTGTTTGGCTTCTTCCCAAGACAGGCGAGACTCTGCTTTGGTGATTTCCCATTTGGTACGCAAATCTGGTTCTACATCTTCAAAACGTGTTTCAGGCGTATATTCAGCGCGGTTTTCATAGCCTACACGATAGGCATCGCGGTAATCTCGATCATAGTCTAAATCAGGATAAGTGGTTTTACTGGTCGTATAATAGGGTTGATTGGCACTATTTTCACGCCAATAAGCATCTTCAACGGTTGGATCAATCGCTTCACCTGCGGCATGACCCGCTAGGCCACCGACCACTGCACCCACAACACCGCCGACTATCGTTCCGACTGGACCCGCTGCAGTACCAATGGCTGCACCTGCTGCTGCACCGCCCGCTGCACCTAAACCTGTACCTACAGGATGTGAACCTGGCTCACCGGTAATCGGATCTGCATTTAAATCTTTTTTAACTTGATCTGGTGCATTTTTAATACGATCACGATCATAATCGGAAGTCGTCATCATTATTCTCCTTATCTTACTTTTATGATTATGGAAATGAAGCTGTAGCGCTTATTTCCTTCTATATTGTGTTGATAGAATCTAGCTTATAAATCTTTTGTGTAAGTGCATAGAGGCAAAAAGCCCGTTTTGAGTTAACGAATGTACTTGAAAGTAAATAGAACTCTAATTGTGTAAATAATCACGCGTTTCCTCGATCATTCTTACAAAGTAAGTCGAATGTAAATGAGCAATAACGATAGATTACCTTGTGAGTGATTTTAATTTCTTCACTGAAATGAATTAAAAGGACTGACTTTGGATCTAAATCTTCCATCTTTTTTAATCAAATAAAAATATGATTATCAACTATTTAAATTGTATTTAAGCTGCTGATTAATTTTTTGGTGAGTTGAAATCAAAGATAGATTTTTTTACTCGACGCTATTTTTATTCGATGGATACAATATCGATGTAGATAACAAGCTGCTGTATTTTAAGCCTCAGCAGCATTTTATATTGCTGAATGATGCTCAGTTTTAGCGCTTAAAATGACGTGATTTGATTGCTTATTTTTGAATTTTTTATCTAGGTCTAAGCGTAAAAAAGAGCGCCGAAGCGCTCCTTTTATACTTTTAGCAACAGGACAGTTTAGTAATCAAAGCTGAAGTGCTCAGGTGCAAGCGAGATCATGGTTTTTGATGGATTAACCATGGCTTCTGCATGACCTTGCGTACGCGGCAAGATCCGTTCAAAGTAAAAATCAGCCAATTTGATTTTGGCTTTATAGAACTCTGGTGTTTCTGCACCCGTGCCTGACTCTAATTTCTCTGATGCCACAGCGGCTTGTTGCGCCCAGTAATACGCCATCATGGCATAACCTGAGAACATCAAAAAGTCGACCGATGCACTGGATACGATATCGCGGTCTTTACGCGCCGCCAACATAATACGCACGGTTAAAGCGTTCCACTGTGCACAAATCTTGGTTAAGTCCCACGCAAAACGGCGCATGTATTTGTTACGCGCATGACGGCCACAGAAACGTAAAATTTCCGCAGTATAGTCACGAACCACTTTGCCTTTAGAGGACAGCAACACTTTACGACCAATTAAGTCGAGTGCTTGTACACCGGTAGTTCCTTCATACAAGGTGGCAATACGTGCATCACGGGCAATTTGTTCCATACCCCATTCTTTGATATAACCATGACCACCAAAGACTTGAATACCGTGATTGGCTGCTTCTAAACCGAGCTCGGTTAGGAAACCTTTCAGGATTGGGGTATAAAAACCCAGTTTGTCATCATACTCATCAAATTTAGCTTGATCACCTTGGCTCAAGGCATCAGCCATTTTATCGGCAATTTGTGCGGCATGATAAATCATGGCACGACCGCCTTCAGCAATGGCTTTTTGCGTTAGCAACATACGACGTACGTCGGCATGATGAATAATGGCATCTGCTGGTTTTTCTGGATCTTTTTTGCCAGATAGTGCACGCATTGACATGCGATCTTTGGCATAAGGTAAAGCACCTTGGAAAGACAATTCAGCATGTGCCACGCCTTCAACCGCCGTACCAATACGCGCCGTGTTCATAAAGGTGAACATGGCATGTAAGCCTTTATTCTCTTCACCAATCAGGTAACCAGTGGCTGCATCAAAATTTAACACCGCAGTTGCAGACGCACGGATTCCCATTTTATGTTCAATTGAACCACAGGCTACGCCATTGCGTTCGCCGACACCGCCCTCTGCGTTTGGCAAAAATTTAGGCACGATAAATAAGGTAATACCTTTGGTGCCTGCGGGTGCATCGGGAAGGCGCGCCAAGACAATATGCACAATATTTTCAGTCAGGTCATGTTCACCGGCTGAAATAAAGATTTTCGTGCCAGTGATTTTATAACTGCCATCTGCTTGTGGTTCAGCTTTGGTTTTCATCTGACCTAAATCTGTACCACATTGTGGCTCAGTCAAACACATCGTGCCTGACCAAGTGCCGGCAGTCAGATGTGGCATATAGGTATTTTTCTGTTCATCTGTACCGAATTGCATGATGGTGTTCATACAACCCATGCTCAAACCCGGATACATGGTGAATGACCAGTTGGCTGTACCCATCATTTCAGATTTAATCAAATTCAGTGACATAGGTAGACCTTGGCCACCAAATTCTTCCGGATAAGACAAACCTTGCCATCCGCCTTGTACAAATTGGTTGTAGGCTTCTTTAAAACCTTTAGGCGTGGTAACAACGCCATTGTCAAAATGACAGCCTTCTTCATCACCGGATTGATTGATCGGTGAAAGCACATTTTCACAAAAATCTGCTGCACCTTCCAAAATCATATCGACGGTATCTGCATCGGCAGCTTCACCATTGGATAATGTTTTGTAATGGGCAGGGTAATCAAAAACTTCGTTCATTAAGAAGCGAATGTCGTGGAGTGGGGCTTTATACGCTGGCATAGTCTTAATCCTAATTTAGAAATAGTTTTGGATTATCTGGATCGATAGTTTAATTATTCACATTGGTTGAGAAAATACATTGATGATGTCGCCTTATAAAAATGTCAGAAAGGCGAATTACCAATTAAACAGCAAGGCCACGCTGTGGCGGGTTTTAATACTTAAACAATTTTTTTTGCTACAATTTTGTTGAGATTTAAAAATAAAATAAACAGTTAAAATAGTCTGTTACTTCACATTATAGCATGTGAAGTGGATGTGAAATAATACGATAGACTAAAGCGATACAGGCACATAAAGCTCTGTCATAAAATCCACTTCTGCTTTTGATGCTAGGCGTATATTGAAAAGAAACAGTTGCTTGCCTCCTTTCAATCGCCTCTTAATTTATTTTTATAAAAAATCTTTTAATTTTGGTTTGATACCATGCCAAATAAAGAATGCTTCAATCGCTTGAGCAACCAACATGCCGTAACCCTCAGCAGTCGGCACATGACGCGCTTGGGCTTGCTGTAAAAAGCGAGAAGCTTTGCCATAGGCCATTTCATAGGCATATTTAAAATGTAAATTTTCCGGTAAAACCACGGCATCGCCAGTTAAACTGGCAGAAGTGGCATTAATGACAATATCAAATTGACCGCACAGGTCATCTAAAGCCATGGCTGTTAGCTGGGTGTCCGGCACAGCACTGTGTAAATCTGCGACCAATTGTTCAGCGCGCGCCAAAGTACGATTGGCAATGACAATTTCTTTCACTCCCGTTTGTGCCAATGGATAAATCACACCACGCGTGGCGCCACCTGCACCGATAATTAAAATTTTACTGTTCTGAAGCGGCCATTCTAAGGCGGTCATGGCATCCACCAAGCCTTGGCCATCGGTATTGTCGCCATGCAATTGCCCATCTTGCATCCATAGAGTATTTACGGCTTGCGCAATTTGTGCGCGCGGACTGAGCACTTGGCACTGAGCAAAAGCTTGTTCTTTAAACGGCACAGTGACGTTCATGCCAATTCCGCCTTCAGCAAAAAAGCGTTGCATGCTGGTTTCAAAGCCATCTAAAGCGGCCAATCGCTTATGGTAATCTAATTCAATGCCGGTTTTTTGAGCAAAAGCCTGATGCAGCTCTGGAGAGCGCGAGTGTTCGATGGGATGACCAATGACCGCAAATTGTTTGCGCATTTCACAATATCCTTGTACGGAAATGGCATTCAATATACGTTATTTTAAGGACAGGCTAAAGTCAGAATAAACAAACAATATTTGCAGACTAATAATTTGATTTTAAAAACAATGAATCATCAAGGATGTGACTTAAGGATTGCAAATCTCGTGAATCATTTCTTCTAACCACATGGCAGCGGTAAAAAATAACGCCAATGCCGCAAATACGGTAAAAGTAATGGATAAGCTGTCTAAAAGTGTGTTCTGTGACGCTAAGGTAATGGCAATAGAGCCAATAATAAGCGTCAAAATTGACCAAAACAAGATCTCTTTTTGCTTTAAAATTTTGCGAAACATAGTGGCTGGTGTTCTCCTTAAAGCATCTTCTGGGTCAAGATAGACAGGCTTTAACATGGTTGTTGAATCGCTCAGTTTAAACGATTTTACGCTGACTATAGGTGTCGATGCTGTAAGAAAATATATTTTAAAGGAGGGAACGGTGAAGGCAGAGACCATTTCTTTGAATTGTTGTACTTATCTAGCAATTATTGTTGATAAAAAGTCTAGCTATTAAAAAATCCCTTTCTCTGATTACAGAAAAAGGGATTTAAGAGCGTACCATGATTAATTTATTTGCTTAGTTCATTTAACCAGTCACGCGGTTTTAAATAATATTCGGTTAAACGTTTTTCCGCTGAACCATCATCCCACTCTGCACGGTACGACCAACTGACTAAATTCGGTAAGCTCACCAAAATTGATTCAATACGTCCGCCCGTTTGTAGGCCAAACAAGGTGCCACGGTCATAAACCAAATTGTATTCCACATAACGACCACGACGGTGCAATTGAAATTCGCGCTGCGCTTCGGTATATGGGGTATCTTGATGGCGTTGGAAAATCGGTAAAATTGCTTCTAAATAGCCATTGCCCACCGCTTGAATATATTTAAAACAAGTTTCGAAATCCCATTGATTAAGATCATCAAAGAATAATCCACCCACACCACGCTGTTCATCACGGTGTTTTAAATAGAAATAATCATCACACCATTTTTTATGTTCGTCATAAACCGTGTCACCAAATGGAGCGCACAGATCGTGAGCTTTTTGATGCCAAGCCAGTACATCTTGATCATCCGGATAAAATGGGGTTAAGTCGAAACCACCACCAAACCACCAAATTGGCGCTTGTCCTTCAGGCTCTGCCACAAATAAACGCACGTTGGCATGAGACGTCGGCACATTGGGATTTTTAGGATGAATCACCAATGACACGCCTAATGCTTGCGCTTGAGCGCCAGCAATTTGTGGGTGGCGTTCAGTGGCCGAAGCGGGCAGTTTTGAAATATTGATGTGAGAGAACATCACACCACCTTTTTCAATAACGCTGCCGTCTTGTAGTACACGTGAACGACCGCCGCCGCCTTCGGGACGTTGCCAATCATCAATCTCAAATTGAGCCGTACCGCCCCCATTGAATTCCTGTTGTTCTAAACCTGCACAAATACGGGCTTGTAAATCGAGAAGAAATTCACGAACGCGTTGAATATCTGCTGAAGTGGGGTTCTGCATAGATGACCTCTATTGCATGATTTTAAGGACTAAATACATCAAAACACAAAGTCATAAAAAAAGTAAGGGATTTTTTAACATCAGATAAAAAATCCCTAAATCCTGTGATTTATCGCAGATAGTAACGCTGATTAAAAATCGCCTTCGTCATACATATGTGCCATACGATCATGCTTGGTTTGTAGGTATTCGGCATTAAAGGGATTTAAACCGACCGTTAAAGGAACGCGAGTCACGACTTCAATACCAAGTTCAGTCAATGCATTTAGTTTTAACGGATTATTGGTAATTAACTTCACCTGACTGATATTGAGGTGATCGAGCATAATGCTGCACATGTCGTAACGGCGCGCGTCAGCAGGCAAATTCAACATTAAATTGGCATCGACCGTATCATGTCCTTGATCTTGTAAGGCATAAGCACGAATTTTATTGGTCAATCCAATGCCGCGGCCTTCTTGGCGTAAATATAGAATCGCCCCTTGACCGACTTCATTGATCAGTTTTAAGGTGGCTTGCAGTTGTGGGCCACAATCACATTTTAATGAGGCAAACGCATCACCTGTTAAGCATTCCGAGTGAATACGCACCAATACCGGTTCAGTGGGAGCAAGCTCTAGACCTTTGGACAGCGCGACATGTTCTTCGCCACTTTTCGGATCTTGGAAAACAGTGATTTTAAATTCACCAAAAGCCGTGGGTAATCTGGATGTTGCGACAAACTCTATAGGCACTGTTTAACCCGTCAAATAGTTCATTAATAGGTTAAAGTATAGCGTAATGCTTGGACATTGCTAGAATTGCTATGATGAAATTATACAGAAGGTTTTCTTTTTTGTATAAAGCGCACAATAACAGTTGATAAATAGTAAGATTATTCAGGATAATCCTGTTCTGGAACAAACACCCAGTGTTAGAGATGAACCTCTAAACTGCATCGCTAGAAATGTGGCTGATTTAAAGGTGATACAATTCGACACTTAGACTCGAATACCCATTTACCTAGCTTAGGATTTGCCAGGCTTTAGAAGGCTTTGCCATTTATGTTGTATACACAAATACCGACTCGCCGCCCTGTAACACCGCTGCTAGATACAATTGATCATCCGCAGCAATTACGTCGACTTGAGCGCGGCCAATTAGAAAAAGTGGCAGACGAGTTACGTCAATACATTTTGTATGCAGCAGGACAAAGCGGTGGCCACTTTGGTGCCAATTTGGGGGTTATTGAGCTGACCGTAGCATTACACTACTGTTTTAATACCCCCCATGACCGTCTGATTTGGGATGTTGGTCATCAAGCCTATCCGCATAAAGCGTTAACCGGTCGCCGTGAACAATTAATCACGATTCGTAGTAAAGATGGACTGGCCGCATTTCCGACTCGTGAAGAATCTGTGTTTGATACCTTTGGTGTAGGGCATTCCTCCACCGCAATTTCAGCCGGACTGGGTATGGCTTTGGCGCGTCGTTATCAAAAAGACCCGTGTGAAGTGGTGGCTATTATTGGCGATGGTGCGATGACTGCCGGTATGGCTTTTGAAGCCATGAATGATGCAGTGGCACACCAAGCCAATTTAATCGTGGTGCTCAATGACAATGATATGTCAATTTCATGTAGCACCGGTGGCTTTGCCAAGCATTTGGCTGCCATTTGGGAAAGTGGTCAATCGGTTCATATTTCAGAAAGTGGTGAAGCATTTGTACAGCCGCATCCAGAGTGGTTGTACAACTCGCGTTTGCATCGCTCGGCAACCGACGCTGCCGACAATTTGTTTAAAGCCATTGGTTTTGACTATTTTGGTCCCTTCGATGGGCATGATGTGCAGCAATTAACCCAAGTCTTTCAAGCGTTAAAAAAACGTTCAGGGCCGCGCTTAATTCATATCTATACCAAAAAAGGCAAAGGCTTTGAACCGGCCGAGGCCGACCAAATTAAATACCATGCCATCAGTAAAATAAATTCAGCCGCAGCCGCAAACCTTGCGCCTAAATATGCCGATGTCTTTGGTCAATGGTTATGTGATCAAGCTGCACAAGATGACCGCTTATTGGCGATCACTCCCGCCATGTGTGAAGGTTCGGGAATGGTACAGTTTGCCAAACAGTTTCCCGAGCGCTTTTTTGATGTGGCGATTGCAGAACAACATGCCGTGACGCTGGCAGCTGGCATGGCCTGTGAAGGCTTAAAACCAGTAGTGGCTATTTATTCAACCTTTTTACAACGTGGCTATGACCAATTGGTGCACGATGTTGCACTACAAAATCTAGATGTAACTTTTGCCATCGACCGTGCTGGCTTGGTGGGAGAGGATGGACCAACACATGCGGGTGCTTATGATTATGCCTTTATGCGGACCATTCCCAATATGCTGATTATGGCGCCGAAAGATGAAAATGAATGCCGACAAATGTTGCATACCGGTTATTTATACAATGGTCCTGCGGCGATTCGTTATCCACGTGGCAATGGCATTGGGGTTGAAATCCAACAACAACTCACCGCTTTAGAGTTGGGTAAAGCTGAAGTGCTGGCGTATTTTAATGAACACTGCGATGAGCAAATCACTTTATTGGCCTTTGGAAGCCGCGTCAGCGCTACACTGGAGGCGGCACAAAAGTTAGCACTGTTACATGAGGTGGCTATTTGTGTGGTCAATATGCGTTTTATTAAGCCTTTGGATCAACAGCTGCTTAATGAGCTGGCCGTAAAAACCAATCTGTTTGTGACGATTGAAGAGCACGCCGTGATGGCGGGTGCGGGCAGTGCGGTGAATGAGTATCTGGCACAAGCACACTGGGTGAAACCAATCTTAAATTTAGGGCTGGCGGATACGTTTATGCATCAGGCTTCACATGCACAAATGTTGCAACATGCGGGATTAGATGCTCAAGGTATTGAAAAATCAGTACAACACGCGTGGTTAAAGCTTGGGCAAACCAGCTTATCGTGAAGAGATAAAGTTTAATAACATTTTTTCCCTAAAAGCCCGTAAATTTGCTAAAATGTGCGGGCTTTTATGCATTATTCTTTATCAATTTCTCAAATTTGTAGTGGGTGTTCAATGGAACCTATGGTGGTTATGGCTGCGCGTGCGGCTCAGTTAGTTGGTCAAGAGCTTTTAAAAGCGCATCAAAATCGTCATAAACTCGATCTACAAGTCGAAGAAAAAGGCATTGATGGTCCAGTGACACGCGTAGATCGTTATTTAGAACAATTAACCATCGACACGTTGCGTAAAAGTTATAAAAATCATAGCTTTTTAGGTGAAGAGTTCGGTCTACAAGAAGGTAAGGGTAACGACGCTGATTGGTGTTGGGTGATCGATCCTTTGGATGGCACGTTAAACTTTATCAATGGCGTCCCTCATTTTTGTATCTCTCTTGCAGTGAAGCATAAAGGTGTAGTTCAACACGGCGTGATTTATGATCCAGTCAGAGATGAGCTTTTCTCTGCCAGTCGTGGTCGTGGTGCGATGATGAATCAACGTCGTATTCGCGTAAATATTAAAGACAGCTTAGACAATACTTTCTTGTCCGTCGGTCACGCTTATCGTGTGATGCGCAACGGTGAAATTGTCTCTTATGCTAAAAACCATTTTGAAACCTTATTAAATGTCACAGAAGCCGGTGCGCAATATCGCCGTACAGGTTCTGCGGCATTAGATTTAGCATATGTTGCTGCCGGCCGTTTTGATGGTTACTTTGAACTGGGTTTAAAACCGTGGGATATCGCTGCGGGTGAACTATTGGTTAAAGAAGCTGGCGGTACTGTAGTGGATGCGCGTGGTGGTAGCGATTCAATGGAAAATGGCCAAGTTATTGCCTGTTCAATGAAAATGCTTAAACCTTTAATGCGTGCTGTTGTTCCGGCATGGGGCGATGCAGCGAAGTAACACTTGTTCTGCTCTAAGCACACAAACTAAATTTGACAATGAGCGTATGAAAATACGCTCATTTTTTTATCTCTAAAGTTAAAGATTTAATGCCAATGATTGACTTAATGTCTCATTAAGCATTTTATTAAACTTTGTCCGATCTTACTTTATTGAATTATAAGCATAAATACCAAATAAATAGTCTGCTATAAATAAAGATGAATCACGTTTAAGAAGAACTAAGCTGCAAGTTTTGAGGACTTTATAGGTTAAGCGTTAATTTTCTCACTATATATGTGATTAAAAAACAAACAAAATTCATTTTAAAAAAGAGTGAGTTACTGAAAAAAACCGTCTAAAGTGTGAAATTGATCGAAAAAAATGATTACTTTTAAAAATGTTTCTGTTATCATGCTGGCACGCACTTAAATTTCCGTTCTTTACCTGAACATTATCTTCTAATCATTGTCTGCGCGTTCTGTCCATAGAGAGGACATATCCTTCGCGCCCAATCGCTTAAGCGATTCCTTCAGGTTTGCGGCCGTAATCATATACGTGCGTTATATCCACATCGTCGTTATTCGGATCGTTGCTGAATTTTTTAATTTTCAGCTCTATTTGCTGTGCCGGTTTTTGCCGATGTCCATGTTGTAATTTATTAAATGGAGCACCCACTTTAGGGTGAACACTCTCTATGAGCAAAACTTTTGCTGATTTTTCCCTCGATGCTACTCTTATTCAAGCAATCGAAGGTTTAGGTTTCACTACACCAACTCCTGTACAAGAACAAGCTATTCCAGCTGCACTTGAAGGTAAAGACCTTCTCGTATCGAGCCAAACTGGTTCTGGTAAAACTGCTGCATTCTTACTTCCAACGCTAAATGCTTTGGCAACTGAAGAAGCACTTTCATCATTTAAAGATCGCATGAAAGCGGTTACTCAACCAAATATCTTAGTGATTTCGCCAACTCGCGAACTTGCACAACAAGTATGTCAAGATGCGATTGCATTGGTTCGTCATATGAAGGGTGTGCGTGTTGCTGCGATTATGGGTGGTATGCCTTTCGCTAAACAAATTCAACAATTAAAAGGCGCACAAGTTGTCGTTGCGACTCCAGGTCGTTTACTTGATCTTGTAAACCGTCGTCAAATTAAACTTGATAAAGTTGATGCGTTAATTGTCGATGAAGCTGACCGTATGCTTGATCTAGGTTTCTCTGAAGACTTAGAAGCTATTGGTGAGTTAGCGGCAAACCGTAAACAAACTTTGATGTTCTCTGCAACATTTGCACCGCGTATTGTGACTCTTGCTGAACGCATGATGAATAATCCACTGCGTATTGCAATTGAAACAGGTCATTCTACCAATACAGACATCACCCAAACATTGCATTGGACTGATGGTTTTGAACACAAGAAAAAACTACTTACCCATTGGTTGTCTCATGAGTCAGTAGATCAAGCGGTTGTATTTGCATCTACGCAAGAAGATACAGATATGTTGGCTGAAGAACTTGCTGAAGCAGGTCTATCTGTTGTTGCGCTTCATGGTGCAATGCCACAAACCGTTCGTAACCGTCGTTTACGTAGTATTCGTGAAGGTCGTGCAAAAATCCTTGTGGCTACCGATGTAGCGGCACGTGGTCTTGACGTACCAACAATTTCACACGTAATCAACTTCGGTTTACCGATGAAAAATGAAGATTATGTACATCGTATCGGTCGTACAGGTCGTGCTGGTCGTACCGGTAATGCCATTACTTTGGCAACTTACCGTGAACGTGGCAAGATTCGTGCGCTTGAAGACTTCTTAGATGCGCGTTTAAACGTATCTGAAATTGAAGGTCTTGAGCCATCTCCACCTCCTGCACGCGGTAGTCGTGATGGCGGCGGAGCTGGTCGTGGTCGTGATGGCGGTCGTGGCGGTTTCGGTGGTGGTCGTGGTCGTGATGGCGGTGGTCGTGGTAGCAGTTTTGGTGGTGGCGGTCGTGGCGGTGATGATCGTCCACGTCGTAGCTATGATGACAAACCACGTACTGAGCGTCCAGCTTATGCCGGTGGTGATGATCGTCCACAACGTTCGTTTGATGACCGTCCTAAGCGTGATTTCGGTGATCGTCCAGCGCCACGTCGTGAAGGTGGTTTCGCTGACCGTCCACAACGTTCGTTTGATGACCGTCCTAAACGCGATTTCGGTGATCGTCCAGCGCCACGTCGTGAAGGTGGTTTCGCTGACCGTCCACAACGTAGCTTTGCTGACAAACCGCGTTCTGCCGATGACAATCGTGGCAACCGTGTAGATTACAAACCAGCACGTGAAGGGGATCGTTCTGCTCCACGTCGTGAAGGTGATCGTCCAGCGCCACGTCGTGATTTCGGTGATCGTCCTGCTACTCCACGTCGTGAAGGCGGTTTCGGTGATCGTCCACAACGTAGCTTCAGTGATGACCGTCCTAAACGTACTTTTGGTACAGAAGAACGTCCACGTCGTAGCTTTGATGACAAACCACGTACTGAGCGTCCAGCTTTTGGTGGTGAAGATCGTCCACGTCGTAAATTCAACGACTAAGTTTTTGATTAAACGCAGTTAAAAAAAACCGGTGGAAACACCGGTTTTTTTATGTAATTAATGTTTGATCCTGTCGATCAAAAATGTATACTAAATCATGGTTTTTAAAAAATTCGATAAGTATGAATAATCATTCAAGTCATTATGTCTATAATTTTAATCAAGAGTTGGTTATGCCGTATATTGGTCTGATCTTAGTATTATGTAATGCTGCATACTATCTATATAATCTTTTTTTGTAAGATAAGCTCGTATCTTTAGCGCGGCTTTAAAAAAATAAAACCACAATAAAATTCACTAGAAAATTATCTCATTGATTGCTTTTGCTCTAAAAGTGACATTTCTTATGCTAATCCTTTATAGTATGCAGGCTGCAAATATGTAGGAAAGCGCTCAGCTATGAATAATCCAATACCCTCGCTATCTCAGTCCTTGATTGAGATTAAGAATCTGAGCTTTAAAAGAGGGGATCGCATCATTTATGACAATATCAGTTTAGATATTCGTCGGGGTCAAATTACGGCGATTATGGGGCCATCTGGTACGGGTAAAACCACTTTATTGCGTTTGATCGGCGGTCAGCTGATTCCAGATTCAGGCCAAGTATTACTAGATGGAACAGATATTGCCAGCATGACGCGTTCAGAACTATTCGCTGCGCGCGCGCGTATGGGAATGCTGTTTCAAAGTGGTGCGTTGTTTACCGATATGACCACCTATGAAAATGTTGCCTTTCCCTTACGCGCCCATACGCAATTGCCTGAGCATCTTATTGCTGAAATCGTGGCGTTAAAATTAGAATCTGTAGGTTTACGCGGCGCAGAACAATTAATGCCTTCAGAGCTATCGGGTGGGATGAACCGCCGCGTGGCTTTGGCGCGTGCAATTGCGCTTGATCCCGAATTAATTATGTATGACGAGCCTTTTGCCGGACAAGATCCGATTGTGATGGGCGTGTTGAGTCGTCTAATTCGCTCTTTACGTGAAGCCTTAGATTTAACCACCATTATTGTTTCGCATGATGTGGTCGAGACCTTGTCTATTGCTGACTATATTTATGTGGTGGCAGAAGGCAAGATTCAAGGACAGGGTAGTCCTGCTGAATTAAAACAGCATGCATCACCTTTTGTGCGTCAATTTCTAACGGGCGCTATCGATGGTCCTGTCGATTATCAATTTAGCCATCGAGCTTATTTAAGTGATGAGGTAGGTTCATGAATGCCCTTGCCTTATTGGGTAGACGCGTTATTGAGCGTGTCCGTGGTATCGGTTTAGCCACATTAATGTTATTCCAAATTTTATGTTCTATGCCGACGCGGCTGGGCGTAAAGCTGTTTATTTATCAGATGCATCGCATTGGCGTGATGTCTTTATTGATCATTGCTGTGTCTGGTTTGTTTATCGGCTTGGTACTGGGTCTGCAAGGCTATTCTATTTTGGTCAATGTGGGTTCTGAAGCCATGTTGGGCACTATGGTTTCCTTAACCTTACTACGTGAACTTGCTCCTGTGGTGGCGGCATTGTTGTTTGCTGGACGCGCAGGTTCAGCATTGACAGCTGAAATTGGTTTAATGAAAGCCACAGAGCAGTTATCCAGTATGGAAATGATCGGTGTTGATCCTTTAAAGCGTATTGTCTCGCCGCGTTTATGGGCCGGTATTGTCAGTTTACCAATGCTGACGGTAATTTTTGCTGCCATTGGAATTTTGGGCGGCAAATTGGTGGGCGTAGATTTTTTAGGGGTCGATGAAGGCTCTTACTGGAGTGGTATGCAAAGTGCCGTCCAGTTTAATCATGATGTGGTCAACGGTATTATTAAAAGTATCGTTTTTGCCATTATTTGTACGTGGATTGCAGTCTATCAGGGCTATGCCTGTGAGCCGACCTCTGAAGGCATTGCAACCTGTACCACACGTACTGTGGTGTATTCGTCATTGTGTGTATTAGGTTTTGATTTTGTGTTGACTGCGGTCATGTTTGGAGGGGTTTAATGAAATCACGTACAAGTGAGCTGACCGTCGGTGCTTTTGTGGTTATTTTTGGCATCGCATTATTTTTCTTGGCGATGAAAGTCAGTGGCTTATCGGGTACCAATTTACGTGATGCGTATGATATGAGCGCACAGTTTGACAACGTCAATGGCTTAAAAACACGCGCCAAAGTCACCATGAGCGGTGTTACTGTGGGTCGGGTGACCGAGATTACCCTTGATCCTGTCTCTCGTTTGGCCACCGTAGAATTTGAGTTGGATGGTAAGTTAACCTCGTTTAATGCGGAGCAATTGAAAACGGTTAAAGCCAATGCCTTAGATGAGTTGCGCTATAGCAGTGACTATACCCAAGCATCGCCTGCACAACAAAAAGAAATGGAAAAGCAACTGCTGGATAACATGACCTCCATCACCAGTATTGATGAAGATGCTTATATTATGGTTTCAACCAATGGTCTATTGGGTGAAAAATATTTGAAAATTGTACCGGGCGGTGGTTTAAACTACGTGAAACGTGGTGAACGTATTGCCAATACCCAAGGTACAATGGATTTAGAAGATTTAATTAGTAAGTTTATTACTGGTGGTGCAGGTAAATCATCAGAAAAATCAGCGAATGAACAGACATCAACTGAACCAGCAGATGCTTCATTCGTTGAATAAATTGGAGAGTAAATTCTAGTGAATACTTTAGTGAAACAAACGCTGACTGCAAGTATCTTATCGACCATGCTGGCGAGCACTGCATTTGCAGCACCGGCCGAGGCACCACCAGCGTTCATTAAAAAAGTCGCTGATGGGCTGATTTCACGCTTAAAAGCGGATCAGGCTAAATTGCAGAATAATCCAACTGCTGTAAAAGCCGTTGTGCGTCAAAACCTTGATCCGTATATCGACTCACAAGCTTTTACCCGTATTGTGATGGGTACGTATGCGACCAATCAATACAGTAGCGCGGCACAACGTGCACAATTTGAACGTAATTTTCGTGAAACTTTAATTGAAAACTACGGCAGTGCCTTTGCCAAGTTCTCCAATCAAAGTTATAGCATACGTCCGTATAAAGACAGCAATAGCAAAAATCCAGTGGTAACTTTGGATTTCAACAACAAGGGCGAAAAAATTCCGGTCTCGTTCCAATTGGTTGATAAAGGCAGTCAATGGAAAATCCGAAATATCAACGTATCCGGTATTGATTTGGGCTTACAGTTCCGCAATCAGTTTGCTGCAACGGTAAAGCTTAACGGTGGTAACTTGGATAAAGCCATTGCTAACTTCGAACCTGATGCAGATGCAGCGGTTAATAAAAAATAATGCGGTAGGTGTAGGATGATTGAGCTTGTTCAGCAAGAATTGCAGGTTTCTGGAAAGATAGATTATCGCAATGCAGAAACTTACTATCAACAAGGTTTGGCATTGATTCAAGCGCAGTCGCAGTTTCCGATGGTGGTGAACTTGGCGCAGTTAGAGCATGGCAGTACTTTGGCTTTGGCGGTGTTGATTCGTTGGTTACGTGCCACACCAAAAGCGCGCGGTCTGCAATTTAAAGCTGTGCCTGAAAAAATGCTGAAAATTATTCAAGCCTGTCATTTGCAAAATGATTTGCAGCTTATCGCTTAACCAGAACTGTTAAAAAAAAGCACCTTCGGGTGCTTTTTTGATTTTAAGGAAAATAAAATTTTTGTTCATACAGACTTATTTTATCTGCTAACCCGTACAGGCAGGAGCAAGGCTTAAATCCATTTTTTCCAGCGGAAATAGATCAATGGGCCAAAGAAGAACACCACTAAAATTGCCCCAACCATCATAAAACTGCTGCTGCCTTGAGCAAATGGCAACACATCGGTATTCATGCCATAAATACTGGCCACCAACATGGGAGGTGCTAGCATACTCGGTAAAATCGAGAAGCGACGAATGGTGTCATTTTGTTCGGTGTTAATGAAGCCGGATGTGGTATCGAGTAAGAAGCGCACCTTTTGGAATAAGAAGGCATCATGTTCCACCAACGAGCGTACATCTTCACTTAACTCGCGGATATCGGCATCGTAAATATGACTGCCCAATGCACGTGGACGGGCTAAAAAAGTCAGCACACGGCGTAAATCAATTAAACACAATTGCGCTTTTCCAAGTACATCTTCTAATTGTGCCAAACGGGTAATCATGTCGTCTAGGTCGAGCATCTGTTCACGATGTCGATTATTCAGCACTTCGGTGGAGTATTTTTCTAAATCTTTATGGATGTCTTCTAAAATATCTGCCAGTTCATCCAGTTTGGCTTCCAATAAGCCCAATAACACCCAAGTGGGATCTTTGTATTCCATCTCGTAGTCATTGCGTCGCGCTCTAGCACGAAAGGCGCGAAAGGCCACCAGTTTTTCACCGCGTAGAGTAAACAGGCGGTCTTTATGTAGAATAAAGGCCACGGTCTGCACGGTAGATAAAATGTTGGAGCTGTCATCCGGTTCGCCATCGACCTGAAAGTTTTTATTTTTCGTTAAAAAATAGGTGCTGATATGTAAAATCCCATCGTCATCACGGTAGAATCGTGCCGATGAGGAAATATCCTCTAAGGATTTTAGCGTAGGTAGGTTTTGCCCATAGGCATCAAGTACCCATTGTTGTTCTTCTTGTGAGGGTGCAATTAAGTCAATCCATACCAAATCTGGATGCAGGTCAAAGCCACCATTAATGGTCGCATCTTCCAAACTGCCGCGCTCTGTGGCGTAAAAGGCTTCAAGCATGTGGTCTTTGCTCCATGGCGCAGTATGGGTGAATCGATGGGTGTATTTTAGACAAGGAATCTAATAAAAACACGGATCGATTCACTTTTTTGTTAAAAATCTCCTGAAAATTTACTTTATTAGTGGCATAGCTTGAAAACGGGGTGAAAAAATGACAACTTCGATCGCAATTTTTTGTGGTTCTGCTTTGGGTACCGATCGCATTTTTTTAGACAGTGCGCAGAAAATGGGTCAGACGCTTGCACAACAAGGCAAAACACTGGTGTATGGCGGTGGTCGTTCAGGTCTGATGGGCGTTTTGGCCGATAGCGCATTACAGGCCGGCGGTCGAGTAATTGGCGTGATTCCGCATGCCTTGATGGACCGCGAATTGGCACATCCGCATTTAACCGAATTGCATGTGGTCAGTAATATGCATGAACGTAAAACCAAAATGTCAGCGTTGTCGGATGGCTTTATTGCTTTGCCGGGTGGTTCGGGAACATTGGAAGAGATTTTTGAACAGTGGACGTGGGCACAATTGGGTATTCATGGCAAACCGTATGCTTTTTTAAATGTCGCTGGTTTTTATGATGATCTGCTTAAATTTATTCAGTTAACCACCGCCAAAGGTTTTACCCATACACGTTTTATGGACAGTATGATTGCTTCAGATTGTATTGCTGATATTTTGCAGCAATTTGAACATTTCCAAGCGCCGCAGCCAAAATGGGGTGTGGCCGATCAGCAAGAGTTAGTAAAATAAAGATGAAAACGATTACCGTGGCGGCGGCCATTATTTTAAATCAACAGCAGCAACTTTTGGTGGTGCGTAAACGTCATACTGCTTGTTTTATGCAAGTTGGCGGTAAGCTTGAAGCAGGAGAATTACCTGAACAGAGCATGCTGCGAGAAATTCAAGAAGAAATTGGGTGTCAGGCCACGATTCAACAGTTCGTGGGGCGTTTTGAAACAGCCACCGCCAATGAGCCTGATCATCAACTCATCAGTTATCTATATTATGTAACCTTGGATCAGTCGCCTCAAATGGATGCGGAAATTGCCGCCATGCAGTGGGTCGATTTAGACGATGATCAGACCACACTGGCACCGTTAACCACAGAAATTGTTATACCGTGGGTAAGGCAGTTTTTAGCGCATCAAGCGCGTGCATAGTACTGTACTGAATCGGCTTTAAGCTTGGGTTTGGTTTTTTGAGTAAGGCTGTCTTAAATAGCAAAATCAAAATCTAGAAAAGTGTTTAATGCTCTGCACTGGCAATACAGGCTGCATAAATTTTCTGGCAACCCAATTGTTCCAGTTGCAGGCTAAGCGCGTTAATGGAGCTGCCCGTAGTGACCACATCATCAATAATCAATACACGGCGATAGCGTAGTTTTAGCTGCGGCTTGATTTGAAATTGCGATTGGATATTTTGCATGCGCTCTAAACGGCTCAAACCTTTTTGTGCATGTAAATCATGCCGCGACACAGGCTGCCAAATGGGAATGTTTAAATGCCGTGCGACAATTTTGCCAATCAGCAAGGCTTGATTATACCCGCGCTGTGCAAGCCGTTCATGCGAGATGGGCATTGGAACGATGGCTTGCACCTTGGGTAAGCGTAGCGCAATCAGGCTACCAGCCAGTAGGTCCTGAAAATGTAGCTGTTGTTCATATTTAAATTTTTGAATGATCCGATCTATAGGATAGTCATAGTGGCAAGCCACCTGAATCTGTCTTTCTTGACGCTGTACGTGGTTTTTTAACCACGGCAATTGTTGCCAACAATCACCGCACAGAGAATGCTGTTGCTGTGAGTCAACCCCACACAACTGACACCGATAAAATGGCGTTAAAAGATGTTTAAATATAAGCATAACGCGGTGCTTCAGGCAGCCAGCGTTTTAACAAGGCATCTGCACTGGCAGGGTCTGCTGTTAAAATTTGCTGTGCCACATAATGGGCTTGATTAAGCAGATGGTTGTCGCGTTCTAGTTTGGCCACCCGAAAACCCATGTCACCGGTTTGTTTGGTACCAAGTAATTCTCCCGGGCCACGAATTTCTAAATCTTTTTCGGCAATCATAAAGCCATCATTGGTTTCACGCATGATTCTTAAGCGTTCCTGCCCATTTTGACTCAGTGGATGTTTATAGAGCAGTGCGCAAAAACTGGCGGTGGCACCACGGCCGACGCGTCCACGCAGTTGATGCAATTGTGACAGTCCCAAACGTTCGGCATTTTCAATCACCATAATTGAGGCATTGGGTACATCGACGCCCACTTCAATCACCGTGGTGGCGATCAACAGCTGTAAGGTGTTGTGTTTAAATTGTTGCATGACCGCCTGTTTTTCTTCCGCCTTCATTTTACCATGCACCAAACCGACATTTAATTCGGGAAAGCGCAGTTGAATATCTTGAAACATGGCTTCGGCGGCTTGAGCATCTAAAGTTTCCGATTGTTCCACTAAGGTGCAGACCCAATAGGCTTGTTTGCCGGCCATACAATTACTCACGGTACGCAGTAATACTTCTTCGCGGCGCTCTAAAGGAATGGTCACGGTTTGAATGGGCGTGCGACCGGGAGGCAATTCATCAATCACTGAAGTATCTAAATCGCCATAAGCCGACATGGCTAGTGTGCGCGGGATAGGCGTGGCGGTCATCACCAATTGATGCGGTGTCATATTGTTGCCGCCTTTATTGCGCAGTGCCAGACGTTGATCAACACCAAAACGATGCTGCTCATCAATAATCACCAAACCC
Organism: Acinetobacter harbinensis; assembly: GCF_000816495.1. Taxonomy (GTDB): domain Bacteria; phylum Pseudomonadota; class Gammaproteobacteria; order Pseudomonadales; family Moraxellaceae; genus Acinetobacter; species Acinetobacter harbinensis. The sequence goes on along the minus strand of NZ_JXBK01000001.1, from coordinate 63,511 downwards.
AATTGAGCAAAGCCGACTGTGTCTTGAAATAGGGCATGCGTCCCAATAACCAACTGCGCTGTGCCATTTTTAATGGCTTGTTCTGCAGCCAGTCGCGCTTTACCTTTTTGTTTGCCGGACAGCCAAGCCACACTTAAGCCAAGCGGCTCAAACCATTTTTTAAAATTTAGATAATGCTGTTCGGCTAAAATTTCAGTCGGTGCCATTAATGCCACTTGCCAGCCTTCTTCTAAAGTATGACAGGCGGCGATTGCAGCCACTAAGGTTTTACCGGCGCCAACATCGCCTTGCACCAAACGCAGCATGGGTTTGTTTTGCTGTAAATCCTGCATGATTTCTGTGGAAACGCGCTTTTGTGCGGCGGTCAGACTAAACGGTAAACTGGCCAATAAGGCTTGGGCAAACTTTTGACTGGCCACAAATGAAGGGGCTGCAATTTGCTGAATATAGGCACGGCGGGCCAATAAACTAATTTGATGTGCCACCAGTTCTTCAAAGATTAAGCGTTGCTGGGCAGGGTGTGCGCCTTGGGCCAGTTGCAGCATATTGGCATCGACCGGTGGCTGATGAATATAGTGCAGCGCTTGTTTCAGCGCATAACCATTGGTGAACTTTTCCGGTAGTAGCTCAGGCAAATCTTCACTGTGCTGTTTGAGGGCTTGTTTGACATAGTCACGCAGTTTGCTTTGCGTTAGACCGTCGGTGGCAGGATAAATTGCGGTCAGTTCAGTTTTAGGTAGCGGCGTGTGTTCAGTAATCAGCTGAATTTCCGGATGATAAAGCTCTAAGCCACGCGCACCGACGCGAACTTCACCAAAAATCCGTAGCCGATGCCCAAGTTTGGCACGGTCGGTTAAGGCTTTATACACATGATAAAAGCGCAAGGTGACTTTACCAAAATCATCCTGCAACAGCACCGCCATTGATTTACGCTTGCCGGGTGGGAAGTCGACACCTTTCACCACACCTTCGAGTAAATAGCTGCGCCCCACGGTCAATTGGTTCATGGCGATGATCGTGCTACGATCTTCATAGTCACGCGGCAGATGAAACAACAAGTCATCTGTGCTGAAAATGTTTAATTTTTCAAGTAAAGCAGTAGAGGCAGTTCCTACCCCTTGCAATTGATGGACTGCAGCCATGTCCCCTCAACTTAAGTTATATCATCAGGTGCTTAATGCATATTTTATTTATTGGTTATGGTAAAACATCTCAGCGCGTTGCCAAACAACTATTTCAGCATGGCCACCAAATTACCACAATTAGTCAAACTCCAAAAACAGATCCTTATGCCAATCATCTTATTCAAGATGTTCATCAACTCAATTTAGCGCAAGTGGCCGCCATTGATTGGGTCTATGTGTTGTTATCGCCCGCTGAAAGCAGTATTGAGGGCTATCAACAGGCCTATGTCGATTCAGTACAGCCCATTCTACAGGCCTTAAAAACCCATCCGGTACAAAAATTGGTGCTGGTGTCCTCGACTCGGGTCTATGGAGAAAATAATGGTGCACGGATTGATGATGATTCCGCGTGTGTACCAAATGATGCCCAAGGCGCATTATTGTTACAGATGGAACAGCTCTATCAGCAAGCTTATCCGGCGCAGTGCATTATCATCCGGCCTACCGGTATTTACGGTAACTCGGTAACGCGAATGCTGAAGTTGGCACACAGCACGACCCATTATCCTAACATTCACTATAGCAATCAGATTCATATTGAAGATTTGGCAGGCTTCTTAGCGCACTTGGTTCACGTGGAACATGCTGAAAGCTCTTATATCATCAGCAACAATCGGCCATTGGCTTTACATGAAACCATCCAGTGGTTCCAGCGCCAGCTGAATTTGCCGCTGTTGGTTTTAGACAGTGAAGCGCTTACCGGCAAACGCGTTTACGCCACACGTATGCCCAAGAGCGGTTTTGAGTTACAGCATCAAGATTGTTTTGAGGATTATAAACAGTTATTGGCAGAAGTAGACCTATAACAGGCTCGCTGTATTAAGCCGGTGTTTGAGTCAAAAAGAGCAGTAAGGCCAAAAAAAAGAGTCAGCAAATGCAGTGAAATACCTGCATCTACTGACTCTTTTTAGTCATCCAAGGATGATTTGAATATTATTTTTTCTTACGTTTTAAGCGACGTTTTGCTTGTTGTGCTGCCACGGCATCTAACGTTTCTTTTAGCTCATCATCACTAAAGGTGGTGATATGTTGCAGCATCTGTAAGGTCACATCATCCAGCACCAAATTGGCGTACTGCGCCACGTTTTGAAAATTCTCATCAAAGACAATGGCGTTGTCGTCATTGGTGCTGATATAGCCTTGCTGGGTCAGCACTTTAATAAAGCTTTGGAACAGGGCTTTATCAAAAAATTCAGGTGAGTTGAACTCATACAACACCGATAAACGCTGGCCAACCAAATGACTGAGTTCCTCGACCTGACGGGTAGAAATATTACCCGAACCACGCTGCGTGATCAGCGCCAAAGTCATGTAGTAACGCTCTAGACTTTGCATCACTGGTGCAGCCAATACCATCAATTGATTGTGGTCTTCTGTATTTGGTGCCGGTGAGACCAAATTATTCTCTGCATCTACAGCAATCAAATGGGCCTGAATTAAAGCTTCCACATAAGCGCAAATTTGAGTGTTTAGTTGCTCATCTTGCCATTTTAAATACAGTTCTGCTTTTAAGAACGGATACAGCGTACGAATCACATTCAGTAAGTCACTGCGACGAATGCAACCATTGTGTTCCACCAAAGCAGCAATCAATGACGGTAAAACAAAGGCATGTAAAATGTTATTGCGGAAATAGGTCAGCAGTACTGCTTGATTGTCTTCAATGGCAATAATATCGCCCAAGACGTGCTTAATACGTTTAATCAGTTTTAGTTTCAAGCCATAGGCAATAATTTCTTTACCCGATAACGCCGTCACTTGGGTGCGTTCATCATAGGGCAGCGCCTTGACCAGATTTTGATAAACCTCTAACTGCTTAATACAGATTTCTTCATCTAAAGTGTGTTTGGGTGTGGCCAATAAAATCAGCGATAACAGTGAAACCGGATTAATCACCACGGCACGGTTAATGTTTTCTAAAATCGCATGCGCTGAATCATTGACGGCATCGGAGACAATTTGCGGAATCGGATCATCATTTTTTTCAATTTTGATCTGATCGGCACCATATTTTTGCAGCATCTCATCTAAAAAGACTGGTTCACCAAAGTTCACATGCACTTTGCCAAAGATACGCTCAATTTTACGTAAGGTTTTGAAGATACCAATCACTGATTCCGATTCTTTCGGCTTGCCTTGCATTTCACCGACATAGGTCGAGCCTTCCATCAAGCGTTCATAGCCAATGTAGGTCGGTAAAAACACAATCGGTTTTGATTTACCGCGTAAATGACTGTGTACGGTCATTGCCAACATACCGGTTTTCGGTGGCAGCAGTCGTCCAGTACGCGAACGCCCACCTTCAATGAAATATTCCAGCGGCGTATTGCGCGACAAAATACTGTATAGGTATTCTTTAAACACCGTGGTATATAAACCATTGCCACGGAACGTGCGACGAATAAAAAAGGCACCGCCACCGCGCAGCAATTGACCGACAAACGGCATATTCAAATTGTCACCGGCGGCAATGTACGGCACCATCATGCCGCGTTTGTAAATCACATACGACAAGAGTAAATAGTCGATGTGACTACGATGACACGGCGTATAGATGATTTGATAATCTTTGGCCAATTCGCGCACGGTACTAAAATTATGCACTTCAACACCGTCATACAACTGTGTCCATAAACGGGTTAAGGCCATATCGGCAAAACGCACGGCAGAATGCGAGTAATCGGACACAATTTCATTTAAATAGGCAATGGCACGGCGTTCGGCATCCAGCATACTGATTTTGCTGCGCAAACTTTCACGGCGAATGGCCTCTTGCACATCTTCTGACTTAATCAATGAATGCATGACATTGCGGCGATCAGAAAGATCGGGGCCGAGTACCACTGCACGTTGACCATCTAAGTAATTGTTTAGGGTGTTAATAATATAGGTTGCAGGGGAGAGATTGGCATGTGTGGCTTTGGCATGCTCAATCAAAGCACGTAAGGATTGCCCTTGATGAAACTCTAAATAGGCTTGTCGGCCATGTAGACCAATATTCATCAATTGCTTGACCTTGCTGGGGGTTGCCCACGTGTCGGTAAACAATAATTTAAACCAAGAATCTTCTTTATCCGGTGCGCGTCCCCACAGTACAGTCACTGGAATAAATTCCACATCCATCTCCGGATGCTGCTCAATCACTTCAATTAAACGCAATAAACGCGGCGGAAAAGCATGCGTAGGTGGACTGAGCAGATTATTTTCATTGTGGTGCTGTAAAAAAAGAATCGAAGCCTTTTCTTTATGTGTGCCAAGCAGCAAAGGATTTAATGCCGGTGCAAGTTGTAAACGACGCGTTTCCGCATCAATCAATAGGGCATTACTGCGTGAATAATTCTGCAACACATAACACACCACTTTCGTTGTGCTGGGCGGTTGTGTGCCTATCGCTGTTGCGGTCGATACGGATTCACTGGGAACCTCACCAAGAACATGTGGAGTTACCACAAGGTCAAGCAGCTTACTGGAAAGCCGACGATAGATTTGACCAAAGCCACTCTTGGACATACACACTCCTGATTAATGACCGACAGCGCAGATTTACTGAGGGGGAAAATGATTTTGCACTATTGTAATTTAAAACACTCGGTCATTTTCAGTCAAAATGCATGGTGATTGTTAACTTTTATCGTTAAAAAAGGTATTTTTAGTGGCATCGATTCTGTAATCGTGTGACACATCAGTCAGTCTAACTCTAGGGTTTTGGTCTGGATTTATGGCAAAATAGTCAGCATAGCGTTGCTGATTGATTTAAATTTTGCCTAGCTGCTGGCTATCCTCTATTAAACAGGTCGTGTATGAATACCTTAACCCAAGAGTTAATTGAATTACTCAGTCTTGAAAAAATTGAAGAAAATGTTTACCGCGGCATCAGTCGGAACTTGGTCGGTAAGCGGGTTTTTGGTGGGCAAGTTTTGGGTCAAGCTTTACGCGCAGCATCTTATACCACCGACCGTCCTGCACATTCTTTACATGCTTATTTTTTATATGGCGGCGATGTTAACGCGCCTATTTTATATGAAATTGATCGTTTAAGAGATGGCAAAAGTTTTGTCAGTCGTCAAGTGCGCGCCATTCAACATGGCCGGACTATTTTTACTGCCATGATTTCATTTGCAGAGCCAGAAGAGGGGTTGAATTATCAAATCTCTGAACCGGATTATCCGGATGTGGCCAGCTTAAAATCTGAAGCAGAGCTGAAAAAAAGCATGGTGGAGTTTGTGCCGGAAAATGTCCGTGCCAGCTTTATGCGTGATCGACATATTGATATTCGCCCGATTAATCCCAGCAATCCGTTTCAGCCACAGCCTGAAGCGCCGTCTTATGCGCACTATTTACGCACCCATAGTGCCGTGCCTGAAAATTTAGATGACGTCTCTTTACATCAAGCCATTGCCGCTTTTTATTCCGATTTTACTTTAATGACCACGGCATTACGTCCACAAGGTTTAAGCTTTTTATCGCCAAGTTTGCAGTGTGCCAGTATTGATCATGTGATGTATTTCCATAAGCCCTTTCGTGTCGATGAATGGATGCTCTATGATATGGATGCTACGGTCAGCGCCAGTTCACGTGGTCTAAACTTCGGCCGTATGTGGCAAAAAGGTGAGTTGGTGTGTAGTACGGTACAAGAAGGTTTAATTCGCGTGCGCGAAATTGAAACACAGTAATACCGTTTAAGTCAGATCAAAAACCGGAGTAATTTCCGGTTTTTTGATCTCTGACTCTTTATTTTTATGCACAAGCCTTATTCCTGTGTAGCCGTGATAATTCATCCAATCGATCTTGCGGATTATGGTGTATGAAAATCTATAAATTTTAGAAAATTGAATTCACTGAGCTCTTGGTCTCAGTTAGCGCCTGCTTGAATAGATGACAAAAAATGGCTCGATTCTCAAAAAAAGGCATGGCATAGTGCCTGCACGTATTCGCCATATAAGCATGTTCTCATGAGCTTAAATACCCAAATTTTAATTGCTGCAATTTTAGGTGTGGCCTTTGGCTTTGTTTTAAATCTTTACCCTGAAACGGCGTTTTTTGCAGCCAGTTTGTATGGCTTGGGCATTGCCAGTAGTATTTTTATTGGCTTACTGAAAATGCTGTTAATTCCATTGATTTTCAGCTCAATTGTGGTTGGTGTCTCTAATTTACAATCTGGTGGCCAGTTGGGTAAAGTCTGGAAAATTACCTTGGCTTGCTGTGTGACCACCACCACTTTGGCACTTATTTTGGGGCTCAGTAGTACGCATTTATTTGATGTGGGCAAAGGCGTAGACATTGCACTGTTTCAAGAGGCCATGAGCAGCCATCAGACTCCAGACACTTTAACGCCCAGTTCATTTTTAACCCATTTTATTCAAAACACGCTCATGAACCCATTTAAAGCGTTTGCTGAAGGCAATATTTTGGCCGTGGTGGTGTTTGCTTTATTTTTTGGCGTGGCATTGGTGCATGGCGGCGAGCGCTTTAAAACAGTGCGTCAACTCAGTCAGCAGTTTTTTGACATGATGATGTTTATGATTATCTGGGTGATGCGCTTAGCCCCGATTGGTATTTTTGCGCTTTTGGCCAAACTGATCTCAACCGAAGATATTTCCGTGCTCAATCGGTTATTGCAGTTTGCCATGGTGGTTACTGGCACCACTATTTTTCATGGCGCCGTGGTGTTGCCACTGTTGTTGTGGATATTTGGCAAAATGAATCCGATCATCTTTTTTAAAGGTGCGCGCAGTGCACTGATTACCGCGTTTGCCACCAGTTCCAGTTCAGCCACCTTACCGCTATCGTTAAAATGTGCACAAGAAAATTTAGGTGTGCGCCCAGCCACCGCCGGTTTTGTGATTCCTTTGGGCACACAATTGAATATGGATGGCACGGCACTGTATGAAGCGGCTGCGGCGTTATTTATTGCCAATTTAATGGGACTGGATTTAACTATCGGTCAACAAGTGATTGTCTGTTTAACCGCCATGATTGCGTCCTTGGGCGCACCCGGTATTCCCAGTGCCGGTATGGTGACCATGATTATGGTGTTGCAATCGGTCGGTTTACCGGCCGAGGCCATCGTGATTTTATTGCCGATTGACCGTTTGCTGGATACCGTGCGTACCGTAGTGAATGTGCAGGGCGATATGATGATTAGTGTAGTGGTCGATCGTTATACCCGTGAGGATGAACTTAAGGGTTAGGGGTTTTGCCTTGGCTGCGCTCTAGGCTAAGAGCGCACTATATTTTAAATAGCCATGAAAAATGCGCTTTATAATCAAATTATAAAGCGCATTTTGATAATCCATAAAATCAAACGATTTGTCTGAATGCCGTGTAGGCCTACAGCAAATTAATTTTCTGGATTCGACTGCATTGCATCAGTACTTTCATCAGCTGTACGTTGATCAACATCAACATCAAAGTCGAGATCTTGCGGATCTAAATCTTCGTCATCTGCATCATCAGCGCTGGCTTCAGCAATACTGCTTAAATCAAATTCAGTGGCTTGCTCTAAGGTAAAGTTTAAGCGACCCGCCATAATGCTGGCCAGTTCTTCTAAACCTTGCTTATTCATCGATGAGAACAGTTGAATTGAGAATTGCAGCTTCATTTTTCTTAATTGTAGCTGTACTTCTTGTAGCACTTTCGAGGCCGGCCCACGGTTTAATTTATCCGATTTGGTCAGTAGCACATGCACGAACAATTGACGTGAATGTGCCCATTGCAACATCATCACATCAAAATGCTGTAACGGATGACGAATATCCATCAGCAACACCAAGCCTTGTAGGCTTTGACGCTCAATCAGATAATTTTCTAACTCTTTTTGCCACACCAATTTCATGGCTTCAGGTACCGCAGCATAACCATAGCCAGGTAAATCGACCAAGCGCTGATCTGGATTGCCTAGGCTGAAAAAGTTGATCATTTGTGTACGACCAGGTCTTTTCGATGCACGCGCCAATTGTTTTTGATTGGTCAAGGCATTGATGGCACTGGATTTTCCGGCATTTGAACGACCGGCAAAAGCAATCTCATAACCGGTATCTTCAACACAAAGATTCAGCTTTGGCGCACTCATTAAAAATTCAGCTTGACGTAACCAGTTGAGTGACCGCACCGAATATTCAGTAATGGCAGAATCCACTTTTTTCTCGTAGCTGATCTTGTATTTGGGCGCTTGAGATGTCTTGCTGTTTTTGGATTTTCCTCTGCTGTGGTGCATAACTCAACTTCAATAAATGATTACAAGAACGCATTATAAAGGAAGTCGTCTAGGCAAGCGACCTTTGCATTTTGAAAGCGTTCAACTTAGATTGTAAATTTAAAGATTAATCAGTGAAATGGCCGACAGACTACGCTCTGGCATGATGCGGCTTTGGGCCAAAACCTCGCTTAAGCAATACTGATCTAAAGATTGATAGAACTGTTCAAGTGCTTGATCTAAAATACCTTTAAGACCGCAGTTGCTGCGCAGTACACAGGGCGGTGTATTACATTCTACAATCGGATGGCTGCCTTGTAAGACCCGCACCAGTTGCCCTAAATTTAAATTTAAAGTTTCAGGGTTTAAGCGAATTCCGCCACCTTTACCGCGTGCAGTCATCACCCAATCTTGTTTTGCAGTGAAATGCACGATTTTAACCAAATGATTTTGAGAGACCTGTAGATCACGTGCAATCTCTGCAATGGTGTACGGTGTTTCTCGCGCTCTAGACACATAGATCAATAGGCGCAGTGCGTAATCGGTAAATTTATTGAGTTGCATGGGAGTTTTAAAATATGCAGGGAGATGGATATGATAAAGATAAAGTCCCTAAAAAGGGACTTTATTGATACTGCGCTAGAGATTTATTAATTGCTTAGCCTTTAACAGGGGCAGACACTTGCACCACATCACCAACATTATAATTATTCAATAAAATATTGGCCACTGAATATTCAGTATGATTCGGTTCTGCTTTAACATCAAAAACATATTGATCGGCAGTTTGTGGCTTAGCAAAAGTAAATTGTAGCGGTTGCTGAATATCATGCGCTGGAACTTGGATTTTAACTGAAATATAGCTACCTGCTTCAGCATCCATAATCGGCTGTGCATCTTGTGCTTTTAAGCTCAAGCGTTTACCTGTTTCAGTGCTTTCAATTGCAGCCACTTCAAAGGTGCGCCAGCCTGCCCAACCGCCATTTTGTGCCGCTAAGCCGGCATATTTTTGTTTTTCTGCACCAATTAAAATTGCGGCCAATTGCATATAGGCTTCTTTCCACGCTGCAATTAATTCAGATTCAAAAGGAACATTTAAAACTTCGCTAATGGAGTGCAATAGATTGTCCCCAACAATCGGATAGTGATCGGGTTGAATGTCCAAGCTGACATGTTTGGTGCTGATGTGCTCAATCGCTTTAGCAAGAACACTTGGATTTTCAATATTTTCTGCATAAGCCAATACCGCTGCCGCTAAAGCACGTGACTGACGACCTGTGGCTTGATGATCAAGGTTAAAAATGTTTTTTAATTCAGGATTATTATTCAACATACGATTATAAAAATAACCGGTCAACGCAACGCCATTTTCACGTAGGACAGGGACGGTCGATTTAACAAGTTCAATGTGTTGTGGAGTCATAATTAAAACGTCAATTGTGATTATAAGATATATGCAAAATACGTCTTCTATAGGGCAATGTAAATACATCTTTTAGAAAACCATAAAAAAATTATGGAATAATGAAAAATAACGTGAATGCAATGATTCTTAATGACAAAAAACAACAGTGATTTTTCTTTATCAAATAGGATTTGATAAATAATCGCTATAGATAAAGCTCAAAACCAAATCTAACAGTGATATAGGCTCTATATTTAAAATATTTATTCATTAACTGATTTATTTTAATGGTTTTTTCGTGTTTTGGTGGGCTGCTGGAGCTATTTTTATTTCAAACTCATCTTGTAAATTCAAGCATAGATCGGTGCTGCTGGCTCAGCGCTACTGAGGTGTAGTGCTGAGCCAGTCAAAGTCTATTTATGCTAAAACCGGCATCCTCGTATGGATGGGCTTTAGAGTAAGGGTAGGTGCTGTAAAGCCTGTTTTAAATCTGCAATTAAATCGTCCGCATGTTCTAGTCCAATGCAGAAGCGCACCAAGATGCCAGACTGTAAATGGTCAGATTCAAGCGTGCGCATTTCATTAAGTTGATAAAGCATCACCAAACTGATTGGGCCGCCCCAGCTAAAACCGAGTTTAAAAAGCTGTAAGCTGTCGCAAAATTTTCGAATCGCGGTTAAATCATATGCTGCTTTAAAAATAACACTGACCAAGCCAGCACTTTGCGCACTGCTACAGACTTCTTTCCAATAGCTATGGCCGGCAGAGTCGGGCGCGGCAGGATGAAGCACTTGCACACATGGTTCTTGTTGTTGCAGCCAGTTTAAAATTTTAAGTGTACTTTCAGCCTGATGCGCATAACGCATACGCATAGAGGCTAAGCTACGCTGAATTTGTGCGCTGTCATCACCAGAGACACAAATACCTTGCAAAGCATGTATCTGAAACAGTTGTTGATAGAGTTCTTTATTTTGCGTGACCACAGAACCCATTAAAATATCTGCGCCGCCGCTGGGATACTTGGTCAATGCATGAATGGTTAAATCTACACCTAAATGCTGCTCAGAAAAATCAAAGGCATTAAAGGCCAGTCCTGCGCCCCAAGTATTATCCAGTGCGGTTAGCACATGAGCGGTTTTGGCTTTATTCACCAAGCCGACTAAATCTGGAAATTCTAAAGTCACAGAACCGGCCGCTTCTAACCATATTAATTTAGCGCGCTTAGAGGGCTGAAAACTCTCAACATCCATCGGATTATATACTTTTACACTAATCCCATAGCGTGATTCTAAGTGACGTAAATGGTGCATATTGGGACCATAAATATTGTCCGCCACCCAAACTTCATCACCATGACTTAAAAAGCATGAATTGACCAAATTGATCGCAGACAAACCGCTCGGTGCCAAGAGACAATATTTGCCACCTTCAATCTGTGCAATCTGGTCGCTTAAGGTAAATGTGGTCGGCGTGCCGTGTGTGCCATAACTATAGTCATAAGGGTCACTCCAATGGCGATTGAACAGCGCGTCGGTATTTTGAAAAATAATGGTCGATGCGCGAAATAGGGGAGGTTGAACCGTCGAGATATATTGAGGTGCTTTGCGTTCAGCATGAAGCAGCTCAGTCTGTGCATTATTTTTCAAATTCTGCCCTATGATGATCTTAAATTCACGCTAGCTTAAGAGAAACATCAATATTAGGCTATATAAATAGAGGGCGTAAAACTGTGTATTTTGACCTTAACTGAATTAAATTTGATTTTTTGTAAAATCACGATATACAGCACAATACTTAATCTGTTTTCTAAAAAATTACATAGCTTCATCGCAAGACCCTTTGAAACACTTTGGTTGCTCATTAAAGCAGCACAAAGTTAAACAGACTTAAAACCCTCACCATTACAATTAATAAAGATTGAAAGATTACAATTCTTGTCAAATGATCTAGAGATGAATTGTACTGGCTTGCAAAACTTAATCGTTGCAGATGTTGGCTTTAATATACATTCTATAAACGAATAATGCAGACAAAATAGCTTTAATTATTTTATTTATTGATTTAAATCAGTGATTAATTTATTTTTTGTGTCGAATTTTACTTAAAAGATGCGGTGCTCTATTTTTGAGCAATTGGATACATTTTTAATTCTACCGCACAACTAAAAAATCAAAAAGAGATTTGCTTAAGCACTAAACAGTCGCTATAATAAGCGACCCTTTAATAAAAGGGGGTTGGCTGCTTATATCGCAGTTAACATCGTTACAGTCGTGGCATCGATCATGACCTTAGTGATTTTCACTGCCTTTGACACTTACCACTAGGTGAGATGCGTCAGAGGTGATTCTTTATATATTTGGCTTGGAGTTTACTGGTATGTCTAACCAGAGAATCCGTATCCGTTTGAAGTCTTTTGATCATCGTTTAATTGATCAATCTGCTCAAGAGATCGTAGAAACCGCAAAACGTACTGGCGCACAAGTGTGTGGTCCAATTCCGATGCCTACTCGCATCGAACGTTTTAACGTTCTAACTTCACCGCACGTTAATAAAGACGCGCGTGATCAGTATGAAATTCGCACTTACAAGCGTTTGATCGATATCGTTCAACCAACAGACAAAACTGTTGATGCGTTGATGAAATTGGATCTTGCAGCTGGTGTTGACGTTCAGATCGCATTGGGTTAAGGCTTTCGGGTTAGTTAACATTAAACGTTAATTAAGCCGCTTTTTTAGAGGTTTATGCACATGACTATTGGTTTAGTCGGTCGCAAGTGCGGTATGACACGTATCTTTACAGATGCTGGTGTTTCTGTGCCTGTTACAGTGATTGAGGTTGATCCTAACCGCATCACTCAAATCAAAACGCTTGAAACTGATGGTTATCAGGCGATTCAAATCACTACTGGTGAACGTCGCGAATCTCGCGTAACCAACCCTCAGAAAGGTCACTTCGCTAAAGCGGGTGTTGCTGCTGGTCGTTTGGTTAAAGAATTCCGCGTTTCAGAAACTGAGCTTGAAGGTCGTGAAGTTGGCGGTACCATTGGTGTTGACTTGTTTACAGTTGGTCAAGTAATTGACGTAACTGGTCAATCTAAAGGTAAGGGTTTCCAAGGTGGTGTTAAACGTTGGAACTTCCGTACTCAAGACGCTACTCACGGTAACTCATTGTCTCACCGTTCTTTAGGTGCTACTGGTCAAAACCAGACACCTGGACGCGTGTTTAAAGGCAAGAAAATGGCCGGCCATATGGGTGCTGAACGTGTAACAGTACAAGGTTTGGAAGTTATCTCTATCGACTTTGAGCGTTCAGTTCTAGTTGTTAAAGGTGCGATTCCTGGCGCTACTGGTGGCGACGTTATCGTTCGTCCTACGATCAAGGCCTGAGGGGAAATAACGTGAATTTAAATACTGTTTCCGGCTCTGCTGTTGAATTATCTGAAGTTGCTTTTGGACGTGAGTTTAACGAAGCTCTTGTACACCAAGTTGTTACAGCTTATTTAGCTGGCGGTCGTCAAGGTTCTAAAGCTCAAAAGTCACGTGGCGATGTATCTGGCGGTGGTAAAAAACCTTTCCGTCAAAAAGGTACGGGTCGTGCGCGTGCTGGTTCTATTCGTAGCCCAATCTGGGTTGGTGGTGGTAAAACTTTTGCTGCTCGTCCACAAGATTGGTCTCAAAAAGTTAACCGTAAAATGTACCGCGGTGCTATGCAATGCATCCTAGCTGAACTTGTTCGTCAAGATCGCTTGGTATTGGTTGAAGAGTTTGCTATTGACGCTCCTAAAACTAAAGATTTGCTTGCAAAACTTAACGACTTAAATGCAGTTCGCGCATTAATCGTTACGGATGCTGTAGATGAAAATCTATATCTTGCTGCACGTAACCTTCCGCATGTAGATGTGGTTGATGCTGCTGCAATCGATCCAGTTAGCTTGATCGCGTTCGATAAAGTTGTTATGTCTGTAGCTGCTGCTAAGAAAATTGAGGTAGAACTCGGATGAACAACGAACGTATCTATCAAGTCCTTCAAGGACCTGTATTCTCAGAAAAAGCACAAGCTTTAGGTGAGGCTGCTGGAGTTCAAGTTTTTAAAGTTGCTATTAACGCAAACAAACTTGAAATCAAAAAAGCAGTTGAGCAACTCTTTGGTGTGGAAGTGGTTAAAGTTAACACGACTATCACTAAAGGTAAGACTAAACGCTTTGGTAAAACATTAGGGCGCCGTTCTGATGTTAAAAAAGCATACGTCACCCTGAAAGCTGGCCAAGATGTTGAAATGGCTGACTTGGGCGATACCGCTGAAACCACAGCGGAATAAGGACGAGAATTATGCCTATTCAAAAATGTAAGCCAACGTCACCAGGGCGTCGCTTTGTAGAGAAAGTCGTTCACGACCATCTTCACAAAGGTTCACCTTATTCGCCGTTGATTGAAGCTAAAAAACGTACTGGTGGTCGTAATAATAACGGTCACATTACAACTCGTCACATTGGTGGTGGTCATAAACAAAACTACCGCATAATTGACTTTAAACGTAATAAAGATGGTATTCCAGCTACTGTAGAGCGTATTGAATACGATCCTAACCGTACTGCACACATTGCTTTGGTTTTGTATGCTGATGGTGAACGTCGTTATATCATTGCTCCTAAGAGCTTACGTGCAGGCGATAAGATCCAATCTGGTAACGATGCTCCAATTCGTCCAGGTAACTGCTTACCGCTTCGCAATATGCCAATCGGTTCTACTCTTCACAACATCGAACTTAAAATCGGTAAAGGCGCGCAATTAGCTCGTTCAGCTGGTACTTCTGTTCAGTTGTTGGGTCGTGACGGTTCTTACGCAATTGTTCGTCTACGTTCTGGCGAAATGCGTAAAATTCACGTTGAATGCCGTGCAGTTTTGGGTGAAGTTTCGAACTCAGAAAGCAACCTTCGTTCACTCGGTAAAGCGGGTGCTTCACGCTGGCGTGGCGTTCGTCCTACCGTACGTGGTATGGCTATGAACCCAGTCGATCACCCACATGGTGGTGGTGAAGGGCGTAATAAAGGTATTCAACCTGTAAGCCCATGGGGTCAAAAAGCTAAAGGGTACAAGACACGTACCAACAAGCGTACGACTAAGATGATTATTCGCGACCGTCGCGTTAAGTAACAAGTAAAGGAATCTGACAATGCCTCGTTCTCTGAAAAAAGGCCCATTCGTCGATGCGCACTTGTTCGCTAAGGTTGAAGCGGCTATCGCGGCTAATAACCGTAAGCCGATCAAAACTTGGTCGCGTCGTTCGATGATACTCCCAGATTTTGTTGGTTTAACAATTTCTGTTCATAATGGTCGTAACCATGTTCCGGTAATTGTATCAGAGCATATGGTTGGTCATAAACTCGGTGAATTCGCGCCAACTCGTACCTATCGTGGTCACGGTGTTGACAAGAAATCTAAACGTTAAGGTGCTATGATGGAAGTTACTGCTAAATTACGCGGTGCCGCTATCTCGGCACAAAAAGCACGTTTGGTTGCAGATTTAATCCGTGGCAAGTCTATTGCTCACGCGCTTAATATCTTGAATTTCAGCAATAAAAAAGCTGCAGTTTTAGTGAAAAAAGCTTTAGAATCTGCAGTTGCAAACGCTGAACATAATAACAGTTTAGATGTAGACGACCTTAAAGTTGCTACGATTTACGTTGATGAGGGTGTAAGCCTGAAACGTATTATGCCACGTGCTAAAGGCCGTGCAGATCGTATCACTAAGCGTACTTGTCACATCACCGTTAAGGTAGGGGTTTGATATGGGTCAGAAGGTTCATCCAATCGGTATCCGCCTAGGTGTTGTGAAACGTCATAACGCTAACTGGTACGCGAGTCCGAAACAATACGCTGAATATTTGCTTAAAGATCTTCAAGTTCGTGAGTTTTTGAATAAAAAACTTAAAAATGCGATGATCAGCAAAATTCTTATCGAACGTCCTACAGGCGCTGCTAAAATTACTATTAGCACTGCTCGTCCAGGTATCGTTATCGGTAAAAAAGGCGAAGATATTGAGAAACTACAACGCGAACTAACATCTATTATGGGTGTTCCTGCGCAAGTAAGTATCAACGAAATCGATCGCCCAGATTTAGACGCTCGTCTAGTTGCTGAAGCTATTGCTTCTCAATTGGAAAAACGTGTAATGTTCCGTCGTGCTATGAAGCGTGCGGTACAGAACTCAATGCGTTCTGGTGCTAAAGGTATCAAAGTTGAAGTTTCTGGTCGTTTAGGTGGTGCTGAGATTGCCCGTACTGAGTGGTATCGTGAAGGTCGTGTACCTTTACATACGCTTCGTGCTGACATCGACTACTCATCTGTACGTGCTGAAACAACTTACGGTACGATTGGTGTTAAAGTTTGGGTATTCCGTGGTGAGATTCTAGGTGGCATGAAACAAGTCATGAACCCTGCTCCTGCTGAAGAGCGTCAAGCTAAACGCGGTCGCGGTCGTGGTGAAGGTCAAGAGCGTCGTGGTCGTCGCAATGATCGTTCTGCTGAAAAAGGAGAATAATCCATGTTGCAACCTAAACGTACTAAATTCCGTAAAGTGCAGAAAGGCCGTAACACTGGTCTAGCACATCGCGGTAGTACAGTATCTTTTGGTACTATTGGGCTTAAATCTCTCGAGCGTGGTCGTATGACTGCTCGTCAAATTGAAGCTGCGCGTCGTACAATCAGCCGTCGTGTAAAACGTGGTGGTAAGATCTTTATCCGTGTTTTCCCTGATAAACCAATTACTCAAAAACCATTAGAAGTTCGTATGGGTAAAGGTAAAGGTTCAGTGGAATACTGGGTTTGCGAAATCAAACCAGGTAAGATCTTGTACGAAATGGATGGTGTAAGCGAAGAGCTAGCACGCGAAGCATTTACGCTTGCTGCTGCGAAGCTTCCGTTTAAAACCACTATCGTGACTCGGACGGTAATGTAATGAAAACTAAAGATCTACGTGAAAAATCGGTAGAAGAGTTGACAGCTTTGCTTGATGAGCAACAGCTTAACCAATTCCGTCTTCGTATGGCTAAAGCAACTGGTCAATTGGGTAAATCGCATGAAGTTGCGCTTACTCGTAAAGCTATTGCTCGTATTAAGACACTCCTTACCGAAAAACAGGGGAATGGACAATGAGTGAACAAACAGTTCGCACGTTAACCGGTAGAGTTGTAAGCGACAAAATGGAAAAATCTATTGTTGTCCTTATTGAACGCCGTGTTCAACACCCGTTGTATGGCAAATTAATCCGCCGTTCAACTAAATTACACGCTCATGATGAGAACAATGTTGCTAAAACTGGCGACCTTGTAACCATTAAAGAAAGCCGCCCGATTTCTAAAACTAAAGCTTGGGCTTTGGTTGAAGTGATTGAAGCTGCTGCTGAGTAATCAGACGTTCTTCTTGCATCATCGGTTAATTTCGAGTACTCTTTGAGCCTTTCGAAATTTCGACCGGTGATGCTCGGTTTTGGAGTAGGGCAATGATTCAAACCGAAAGTATGCTCGACGTAGCAGACAACAGTGGTGCTCGCCGCGTACAATGTATTAAAGTACTAGGTGGTTCACACCGTCGTTATGCTTCTGTTGGCGATATTATTAAAGTTACTGTAAAAGAAGCTATTCCTCGCGGTCGTGTTAAAAAAGGCGACGTGATGAATGCTGTAGTTGTACGTACGAAATTCGGTGTACGTCGTCCGGATGGTTCTATCATTCGTTTCGATGACAATGCTGCTGTGATTTTGAACAACAACAAAGCGCCGATTGCAACTCGTATTTTCGGACCAGTGACTCGTGAACTTCGTACTGAACAGTTCATGAAAATCATTTCATTGGCTCCTGAAGTTCTATAAGAGGCACTCATGGCTAAGATTAAAAAAGGCGATCAAATTATTGTGATCGCAGGTAAAGAAAAAGGCAACCAGGGAACTGTTTTGTCTGTTTCAAATGACCGTGTTAAGGTTGAAGGCCTTAATTTGGTGAAGAAGCATCAAAAGCCGAACCGAGCTACTGGCGCTGAAGGCAGCATCGTAACTCAGGAAGCTACGCTTCATATCTCAAACGTGGCAGTTTTTAATGCTACAACCCAAAAGGCTGACCGTGTTGGTTACCAATTTGATGCTGAAGGCGTGAAAACTCGCGTATTCAAATCAAATGGTGAATCAGTGGCGGCAGCGAAGTAATAGGTTGATATAGGCCATGGCCAGACTTAAAACACGTTACAACGAAGAACTTAAAGCTCAGTTACTAGAACAATTGGGCGTTAAGAATGTGATGGAAATTCCACGCATTACTAAAATCACCATTAATATGGGTGTTGGTGCAGCTTCAGCTGACAAGAAATTGTTAGATGGCGCTTTATCTGATATGCAAGCGATTGCTGGTCAAAAACCAGTTCTTACATTAGCTCGTAAATCAATCGCGGGTTTTAAAATCCGTGATGGTTGGCCGATTGGTTGTAAAGTTACTTTACGCGGCGAACGTATGTATGAATTCTTAGACCGTTTGATCTCTATCGCGATCCCTCGTATTCGTGACTTTCGCGGTTTTTCTGCGAAATCATTCGATGGTCGTGGTAACTACTCGATGGGTTTGAAGGAACAGATTATGTTCCCTGAAATCGATTTCGATAAGATTGATCGTATTCGTGGTATGGATATTACCATCACTACGACTGCTCGCACCGATGACGAAGGCCGTGCACTAATGCGTGTATTTGGCTTCCCGTTCAAATAAGAGGTCGATATGGCTAAGAAAGGTATGATTAATCGCGAATTAAAACGTGAGAAAACTGTCGCTAAATTTGCTGCAAAACGTGCTGAATTAAAAGCAACGATTGCAAATGTAAATGCAAGCGACGAAGAGCGTTTTGAAGCGACTTTAAAGTTACAGGCATTACCACGTAATGCATCTCCAGTACGTCTACGTAACCGTTGTGGTTTAACTGGTCGTCCTCATGGTTATTTCCGTAAGTTCGGTTTAAGCCGTAACAAAATACGTGAAACAGTCATGCAAGGTGATGCACCGGGCGTTGTTAAGGCAAGTTGGTAAGGAGCGACCATAATGAGTATGCAAGATACCGTTGCCGACATGCTAACCCGTGTTCGTAACGCACAAATGGCTAAGAAACAAACCGTTTCTATGCCGAACTCTAAGTTGAAAGTTGCTATTGCCAACGTTCTTCAACAAGAGGGTTACATTTCTGACGTAGAAGTTGCGGATGCTGAAAGCAAACCGACTTTGACTCTTACGTTAAAATATTTTGAAGGCAAACCAGTTATCGAAACTGTGAAACGCGTAAGCCGTCCAGGTCTACGTCAGTATCGCGGTAAAGATGCACTTCCGAGCGTTAAGCAAGGTTTAGGTATTGCAATTGTTTCTACAAGCAAAGGCATCATGACTGATCGCGCTGCACGTGCTGCGGGCATCGGTGGTGAAGTTATTGCTTTTGTATCTTAATAGGTGATTCCTCATGTCTCGTGTGGCTAAAGCCCCAGTAGCTGTGCCTAATGGCGTAACAGTTACTCAGAACGGCCGGCAGGTCGAAGTGAAAGGCAGCAAAGGTACGTTGTCTTTCAACCTGCATGCGCTGGTCGAGCTTAAACAGGAAGAAGGTAATCTTCACGTTGCTCCAGTTAAAGAGTCGAAAGACGCTTGGATGCAAGCTGGTACTGCTCGCGCCGTTCTTAATAACCTTGTAAAAGGTGTTAATGAAGGCTTCGAACGTAAGTTACAACTAATTGGTGTGGGTTATAAAGCTGCAGTTAAAGGTGACGTTGTTCACCTTAACCTGGGTTTTTCACATCCTATCGATTATAAACTTCCTGAAGGTGTAACTGCTGAAACTCCAACTGCTACTGAAATCGTTTTGAAATCAGCAAGCAAACATATGTTGGGTCAGGTAGCTGCAGATATCCGTTCATATCGTGAGCCAGAGCCTTATAAAGGTAAAGGTGTTCGTTATTCGGATGAAGTTGTTCTTCGTAAAGAAGCTAAGAAGAAATAAGGCGCGAGGTTCTAATGAACGAAAAGAAACAATCCCGTTTGCGTCGTGCGAAAAGCACACGCTTGCACATTCGTGCATTGGGTGCGACTCGCTTGTGTGTAAACCGCACTCCGCGTCACATCTATGCGCAAGTTATTTCAGCAGATGGTGGCAAAGTTTTAGCGCAAGCTTCAACTTTAGATACTACTTTACGTGCTGGTACAACTGGTAACGTTGAAGCCGCTACGAAAGTAGGTGCTTTAATTGCAGAACGTGCTAAAGCAGCTGGTGTCACTAAAGTTGCATTCGACCGTTCTGGTTTTAAATATCATGGTCGTATCAAAGCCTTGGCTGATGCTGCTCGTGAAAACGGCTTGGAGTTCTAATCATGGCTAAAGTTGAACAAAACGAAGGTCTTGTTGAAAAGCTGGTTGCCGTTGATCGTGTAGCCAAAGTTGTTAAAGGTGGTCGCATCTTTTCTTTCACAGCTTTAACAGTTGTGGGTGATGGTAACGGTCGCGTAGGTTTTGGTCGTGGTAAAGCACGTGAAGTTCCAGCTGCTATTTCTAAAGCACTTGAAGCTGCTCGTCGCAACATGATTTCAGTTGACCTCGTAGATGGTACTGTACAACATCCTATTCATGCTCGTCATGGTGCAAGCCGTGTATACATGCAACCTGCTTCTGAAGGTACCGGCGTAATTGCTGGTGGCGCAATGCGTGCTGTCCTTGAAGCTGTCGGTGTACGTAACGTATTGACGAAATGCTATGGTTCTACGAATGCTGCTAACGTAGTAAACGCGACTTTTAAAGGTTTGCGTGATATGACTTCTCCTGAGAAAGTCGCTGCGAAACGTGGTCTTTCAGTAGCACAAATTCAAGGGTAATCAATCATGAAAACGATTAAAATTACCCAGACTAAATCTTCTTCGCATCGTTTGAAAAATCACAAACTTTGCTTACAAGGTTTAGGTCTGCGTCGTATTGGTCATACGGTAGAAGTTCAAGATACACCTTCTAACCGCGGTATGGTCAACAAAGTTTACTATATGGTTAGTGTAGAGGAATAAGCCATGACTCTGCGTTTAAATGAGCTTGCACCTGCTGAAGGTGCAAAACGTGATAATATTCGTCTAGGCCGTGGTATTGGTTCTGGTATGGGTAAGACTGGCGGCCGTGGTGTCAAAGGTCAAAACTCACGTAAAAGTGGTGGTACACGTCCTGGTTTTGAAGGCGGCCAAACTGCGTTATATCGTCGTTTGCCTAAATTTGGCTTTACTAGCCAAATTGCTTTGAAAACTGCTGAAGTACGTTTATCAGAGCTGAATAAAGTTGAAGGTGATGTTGTGTCACTTGAAACTTTAAAAGCAGCGAACGTTGTACGTAAAGATATGATCCGTGCGCGTATCGTACTTTCTGGTGAGATTACTCGTGCATTCACTATTCAAGGTGTTGCATTGACTAAAGGCGCTAAAGTTGCTGTTGAAGCTGCTGGCGGCAAAGTCGAGGAGTAATCACTAGTGTCTATGTCTCCTAGTTCTTCAGGTCATGTCAACATGATGAAAGGCCAACCGTTTCATGTGAAATATCGTGAAATTATTCGCCGAATGATGTTTCTCGTCGGTGCATTAATGGTCTTTCGACTAGGGGCACATATTCCAGTGCCAGGCATTAATAGTGCAGCACTTGAAAACTTATTTAATGCCAATCAGGGTACTATTCTTGGTTTGTTTAATATGTTTTCGGGCGGTGCATTAGAGCGAATGTCAATTCTTGCTTTAGGTATCATGCCGTATATTTCTGCATCTATTATTGTGCAGTTAATGTCGACCGTGGTGCCCTCGCTGGAAGCTTTGAAAAAAGAAGGCGAACAAGGTAAGCGTAAGATTAATCAATATACGCGACAAGGAACATTGTTTCTTGCATTTGTGCAGTCAGTCGGGATGTGTGCAGGTCTAATTAGTCAAGGTATTACTTTGACTGCTGGATTAGCATTTTACATTCCTGCAGTGACTTCACTGGTTGCAGGCACTATGTTTTTGATGTGGTTAGGTGAGCAAATTACGGAACGCGGAGTAGGGAATGGTATATCCATGATCATCTTTGCGGGTATTGTTGCTGGATTGCCGAATTTAATTATGCAGTCTTTATCCTCAGTTGATAATGGTCAAACAAGTCTAATTGGTTTAGTCGTGTTTGGTTTATTGTCGATCGGAGTGTTAGCAGCTATTGTGTTTATTGAAAAAGCACAACGTCGTATCCCAGTGAATTACGCTCAAAAACAACAAGGTCGTCGTGTATTTACTGCACAGCAGACACATTTGCCATTGAAAATTAATATGGCAGGCGTGATTCCCGCAATTTTTGCAAGTTCATTACTTTTGTTCCCTGCGAGCTTAGGTCAATGGATGGGGAGTACTGATCCGAATGCAGGTATTATTAAGCGTAGCCTACAAGATTTTGCACTCGTGTTATCGCCTGGACAGCCGTTGTATTTGGTGCTCTTTGGTGCGTTAATTATCTTTTTCTGTTACTTCTATACTGCGCTAGTGTTTAGCCCAAAAGAAGTGTCAGAGAACTTGAAACGCAGCGGAGCGTATGTGCCTGGTATTCGTCCAGGTGAGCAAACTGCTCGTTACTTAGATCATATTCTTAATCGTTTGACCTTCATTGGTGCGATTTACATCACAGTGATTTGTTTAATGCCGATGGTATTGCAGAGTTCATTTGGTATTCCATTCTCTTTGGGTGGTACCTCTTTGCTCATCGTTGTGGTGGTCGTGATGGACTTTATGGCTCAGCTACAAGCACATCTCACCTCGCATCAGTACGATAATCAAACGTTAATGAGAAAAACGGCTCATCCTAAAGGATAAGCGCACTTGAGGTTTCATCATGAAAGTACAAGCTTCTGTTAAAAAAATTTGTGGTAACTGTAAAGTTATCCGTCGTAATGGGGTTATCCGCGTAATTTGTAGCGCAGAGCCTCGTCATAAACAGCGTCAAGGTTAATCTAATCAAGACCTGTTGATTTCAGTAGGTGAATTAGGTTAATATCCGCCCCTCAAGGTTTTTGTCGGGCGGTTGATTATCTCTACTGCCTTTTTGGAGAAAGTGAATGGCTCGTATTGCCGGTGTAAACATTCCGGATAACAAGCATGCTGTTATCTCCCTCACGTATATCTTTGGTATCGGTCGCCACACTGCTAAGAATATCTTAGCTGCTGTTGGAATTGCACCAACTACTAAAATTCGTGAATTGGATGATGCTCAACTTGATGCGATTCGTGCAGAAATTACCAAGGTTCCGACCGAAGGTGATTTACGTCGCGAAATTTCCATGAACATTAAACGTTTAATGGATTTAGGCTGCTATCGTGGTCTTCGTCATCGTCGCAGCTTGCCTGTCCGTGGACAACGCACCAAAACTAACGCACGTACCCGTAAAGGTCCGCGCAAACCTATTAAGAAATAAGATTTCTGGAAGCTAAAAGATGGCTAAAGATACTCGCGCACGCAAGAAGGTCACCCGTACCGTCTCTGAAGGTGTTGCACACATTCACGCTTCTTTTAATAACACCATTGTTACTATTACCGATCGTCAAGGTAATGCATTGGCTTGGGCTACCTCTGGTGGACAAGGCTTCCGTGGATCACGTAAATCAACTCCGTTTGCTGCTCAGGTAGCTGCTGAAGTTGCTGGTAAAGCTGCTTTAGATTACGGTTTGAAAAACTTGGACGTCCTTGTAAAAGGTCCTGGTCCTGGTCGTGAATCCGCGGTTCGTGCTTTAGGTGCAGTGGGTTATAAAATTAACAGCATTACCGATGTGACGCCAATCCCGCACAACGGTTGCCGTCCACCTAAAAAACGTCGCGTCTAAGGAGAATCATTCATGGCTCGTTATATTGGTCCAAAATGCAAACTCTCTCGCCGCGAAGGGACAGACCTGCAACTTAAATCAGGCGTTAAACCGTTTGATGTTAAGACAAAAAAACATGCGAAAGCTCCTGGTCAACATGGCGGAGCTCGTGGTAGTAAACAATCTGAGTACTCACTACAATTACGTGAAAAACAAAAAGTACGTCGTATGTACGGTGTGTTAGAGCGTCAATTTAGTAATTACTATAAAGAAGCTGCTCGTGTTAAAGGCGCAACAGGTGAAAACTTGTTGAAATTGCTAGAAAGCCGTATTGATAACGTTGTTTATCGCATGGGTTTTGGTTCTACACGTGCAGAAGCTCGTCAGCTTGTATCTCACCGTAGCATTACTTTGAATGGTCGTCGTGTTAACATTGCGTCTATCCAAGTAAAAGCTGGTGATGTAATTGCAGTTCACGAAGGTGCTAAACAACAATTGCGTATTAAAGGCGCGATTGAATTAGCTGCTCAACGTGGTATGCCTTCTTGGATGGAAATTGACCATTCGAAATTGGAAGGTACGTTTAAAGCTGCACCGGATCGTTCTGATTTACCTGCTGAAATCAACGAAAGCTTGATCGTAGAATTGTATTCTAAATAATCCTTGAGGTAGCAATAATGACGCGTACTGCAAATGAGTTTCTAACTCCGCAAGCGATCAAGGTCGAAGCGGCTAGCGGGACCTCGGCAAAAGTGATTCTAGAACCGTTAGAGCGTGGCTTTGGTCATACTCTAGGTAATGCTTTACGTCGTATCCTATTATCTTCTTTGCCTGGCGCTGCTGTGGTTGAAGTTGAGATAGAAGGGGTCGAGCACGAGTACAGTACCTTAGAAGGCTTGCAGCAGGACATCGTCGAGCTCTTGCTGAACCTAAAAGGATTGTCGATTAAGCTATTCGATCAAAACGAAGCATATTTGACATTGGAAAAACAAGGTCCTGGCGATGTAACTGCCGCTGATCTTCGTTTACCGCATAATGTTGAAGTGGTCAACCCTGAGCATTTGATTGGCACACTCAGTGCATCAGGCTCATTAAAAATGCGCCTGAAAGTTTCTCAAGGTCGTGGTTATGAGACGTCTGACTCACGTTTCCCAGAAGGCGAAACTCGCCCAGTGGGTCGTTTACAGTTAGATGCTTCTTATAGCCCAATCAAACGTGTGTCTTATACCGTTGAAAATGCGCGTGTAGAACAACGTACCGATCTTGATAAACTGGTCATTGACCTTGAAACCAATGGTACAGTTGATCCAGAAGAAGCAATCCGCAAAGCGGCAACAATCTTGCAACAACAAATTGCAATTTTTGTTGATCTTCAGAAAGATCAAGCTCCTGTTGCTCAAGAGCCTCGCGAAGAAGTGGATCCAATCTTGCTTCGTCCAGTAGATGATCTAGAGCTTACTGTTCGTTCTGCTAACTGTTTGAAAGCAGAAAATATTTACTACATCGGTGATTTGGTTCAACGTACTGAAGTGGAGTTACTAAAAACTCCTAACTTAGGTAAAAAATCGTTAACTGAAATCAAAGATGTTCTGGCTTCAAAAGGCTTACAACTCGGCATGCGTTTAGAGAACTGGCCACCAGCTAGTTTACGTATGGACGATCGTTTTGCCTATCGTAGCCGTTAATTAAGTAGGACTATCACCATGCGTCATCGTAATAGTGGTGTGAAATTAGGCCGTACAAGCAGCCATCGTAAAGCGATGTTTCAAAACATGGCTAACTCTTTGTTTGAGCACGAGTTGATTAAAACAACTGTGCCTAAAGCGAAAGAGTTACGTCGTGTAGCTGAGCCTTTAATCACTTTAGCTAAAAACGATACTGTTGCAAACCGTCGTTTGGCGTTTGCTCGTACTCGTTCAGCAGCAACTGTTGGTAAATTATTTACCGTTCTTGGTCCTCGTTACAAAGAACGTAACGGCGGTTATCTACGTGTTCTTAAAGCGGGCTTTCGTGCAGGTGATGCTGCGCCGATGGCTTACGTTGAACTTGTAGATCGCGAAGTTAAATAATTTCGTTAGTACAATTCAGTTGTTCGAAAAAGACCAGTGTTTCACTGGTCTTTTTTTATGTCTATTGTTTATACTTTTTTATCATAAACTTAAATTACGCTATTTGATCAGAATTATTTAAACTTGACATTGCGTATTGTCAAATTTGTGGTTTAATTCAATTAAGCTTAAACAAGGTTATAAAAAAAATGGAAAAGCATCTTGATATTTTAATTATTGGTGCCGGTATCTCCGGTTTGGGGATGGCCGCTCATTTATTAAAGAACTGTCCCAAGCGGCAGCTTGATATTATTGAACGGCGTGAAAGTTTCGGCGGCACTTGGGATTTATTTAAATATCCGGGCATTCGCTCCGATTCAGATATGTCTACCTTTGGTTTTAATTTTAAACCATGGCAACAGAGTAATGTCTTAGCAGATGGTGCTTCCATCAAAGGTTATTTGTCCGAAGTGGTGGATGAATATCAGTTAAAAGACAAAATTCATTTTCAGCATCGTTTGCTGGCTGCCAATTATGATTCTCAGCTTAAAAAATGGATTGTTCAAATTGAGGATGCCGAGCAACAGCCACAAACTTGGATCGCTAATTTTGTGATTGGTTGTACCGGTTATTATAATTATGATCAAGGTTTTCAGCCGGATTTCCCCAATCAAAAAGCTTTTCAGGGCAGTGTTATCCACCCACAATTTTGGCCTGAAAACTTTGATTATACAGATAAAAAAGTGGTGATTATTGGTAGTGGCGCCACAGCCATCACCCTTGTTCCAGCTTTGGCCAAGGGCGGGGCAGCACATGTCACCATGTTACAGCGCTCACCGACCTATATCGCTTCGATTCCTTCTATTGATTTTGTCTACGACAAGATGCGTAAAATATTGCCTGAAGAGATAGCGTATAAATTTACCCGCGAACGTAATATTCGTACGCAACGCTCCATTTATCTGCTGGCACAAAAGCAACCTAAATTACTGCGTAAATTTTTACTTAAATTAATCAAAATGCAGTTAAAAGATCAAGTCGATATGAAGCACTTTACCCCATCTTATAATCCGTGGGACCAACGTTTATGCGTGGTGCCAGATGGTGATTTATTTGAAATGCTGCGTTCGGGGCACGCCAGTGTCGAGACCGATCAGATCGAGCAGTTTACTGAAACCGGTATTCAACTTAAATCAGGTAAACATTTAGATGCCGATATTATTGTCTCTGCAACGGGTTTAGAAATTCAAATTTTAGGCGGTGTACAAGCCACCCTAGATCGCATTCCGTTAGATACTTCTAAGCATATGCTCTATCAGGGGGTTATGTTGAGTGATGTGCCGAATATGGCCATGATCATTGGTTATGTAAATGCCTCTTGGACATTAAAAGTTGATATTGCCGCAGATTATATTTGCCGCTTAATTAACTATATGGATGAGCATCATTACGATCAAGTAATAGCCCAAGGTGATCCAACCGAGTTAATGGAAGATACGGTGATGGGGAGTTTATCTTCAGGCTATATTGCGCGTGCCGTAGGTGTTATGCCTAAACAAGGCAAGCATGCACCTTGGAAGATTAGTAATAACTACTTATTGGATCGTAAAACGCTTAAGCATGCTCGATTTGATGATGCGGTGCTGCAATTTGAAAAACACACTAATGAAGATTTGGTGCAGTCTAAAAAGGTCTCTTAATTACAAGTGCATAAAAAAGGAGCGTATGCTCCTTTTTTATGCACGCTTTTTATAGTGAACGTGCAATTAACTCTTTCATAATCTCATTGGTGCCGGCATAGATACGATTGGCGCGATTATCAATATAAGCACGTGCAATCGGGTATTCCATCATATAGCCATAGCCGCCATGTAGTTGTAGGCATTCATCTACCACTTTGGAAAACATCTCAGAAATTTTATACTTTGCTGCTGCCGCAGCATCAATGCCCAATTGCTCTTCAAGTTGTAATTGCATGCAACGGTCTAAATAAGCACGGCAGAAGTCAATCTCACTGCGCAGTTCAGCCAGTTTAAAGCGTGTGTTTTGAAAGGCACTGATACTCTTACCAAAGGCTTTACGCTGTTTGGTGTATTGCACCGTATGCGCAAATGCAGCTTCTGCTCCCGCTTGACAGATAATCGCTACAATTAAGCGTTCCCATGCCAATTCTTTCATCAGCATCATAAAACCCATGCCTTCGAGGCCGAGTAAATTCTCTTTTGGCACGCGGACATCATCAAAGAATAGTTCACAGGTGTCTTGTCCTTTCATGCCAATCTTATTCAATGGTTTACCTTTGCTAAAACCGGCTCGGTTCGCTTCGACCAGCAGTAAGGATAAATTGGCCGAGCCTTTTTCACTGTCACCAGTTTTACACACCACAATCACCAAATCACATAAGTAGCCATTGGTAATAAAAGTTTTAGCGCCATTAATCAGATACTCATCGCCCTGTTGTTGTGCTGTGGTTTTAATTGCTTGTAAATCAGAACCTGTGCCCGGTTCTGTCATGGCAATGGCGGTGACGATTTCACCAGTGGCCATTTTCGGCAGCCAAGTGGCTTTTTGTTGTTCATTGCCAAAGTTATTGATGTAATTGGCGACAATATCAGAATGTAAAGAAAAGCCGGTGGACGAATCCATAGCATAGGCCTGTTCTTCAATCAAAATCATACTGTAAAGACGATCTACACCTGAGCCGCCATATTGTTCGGGCATGCTGGCACAGAGTAATCCCATGGCGCCGGCCTTATTCCACAGATCACGATCGACATGCTGTTGTAACTCATATTTCTGTGTATTGGGTATGACTTCTTTTTCGTAAAATTTACGCACAGTTTCACGAAATGCATCATGTTCTGCATCAAATAGATTGCGCGGTAACATGTTGGCTAAGGGGCGAATCGCAGCAGATGACATTTTTATTGTATTCCCAAATTAAATTATTGTTCTATTCAAAGTAGAAGATCGCTGTGCTGATCACAAGGGGATGAATGCTCATAATCGAAAGATGAAATGATGAATTTGGTCAATTGCTGCAAATGGCTCGAAACCTGCGCGAATGATAGGGTAAACTAAGCAAAATTTTGCACACTACGGGGAATGCTATGAGCGAAGAAATAAGCTTGGAAGAACGCAAAGTGATTTATCGTGCGCGCCGCGGTTTAAAAGAAATAGACATCTATTTTGATCCCTATGTAAAAAATTATTATTTACAGGCTGACAACGCAGAAAAACAAACTTTTGCTGAATTGGTAGAGCAAGAAGATCCAGATCTACTGGATTGGTTTATGGAAGTGTCTGAACCGCCACGCCCAGAGATCAAACAATTAATTCTCAAACTTAAGCATTATGTACATGGCTAAGCGCTGCTTTCAGCTGAAACGCAGTCGTCTGGCTGTACTGTTTCAGTTGATTATGCTGATTGTGTTAATCGGAGTGTTGCAGCAATTGCTATCACTCGGGTTATGGCTGTTATTCTCTGTATTGGCGGTAATGGCCTTGATTTATCGTTTAAGGCAACCGTGGGTACAGAGTTTTGAATATTTAGATCAGCAACAATGGTCACTTTTACACTCCAATTCTGCACAGGTTGTACAAGTCAGTATGCGTCATATTATTGATCATCAAGTTTATATGGTGATTTACTTTGACGCTGCTCAGCATAAACCTGTGCTTATTTGGCGGGATCAATTGTCGGTATTACAGTGGAAAGGGTTAAAAAATCTCGCCCATGTGTTTTAATTCTCAATTCATGCCTATCGCGGATAAAATGCAAAGTTCACCTTTGATCTTTGATGAGCCTTTCAATTCTTTTCTTGCTCATGAATAAGTTACAGCCATTGATGTTTAGATATTTCAAGGCGCTATGGCGTCGATGATCAGGCTGACATACAGCTGTTATATTTTTATAAAAACGCTTACGCTCATAGCAAATGCTCAGCAGTAGCATAAAAAATCCATCACTACATTGTGAGGGTTGATCCGATTTTTAATTTTTCAGACCCTTTCTGGCCTTAGGCTCACTAGACTTTTCGCTTAAATGCGGGCACTGGCTTTAATTCGGCCAATTGATCTGCATAATTTTACTGGCACAGTAGTGCGGAAAATTAGAGTAAATACTCTTTTATTCAAATTTCGCATCTGATATGTTGGGTTGCGATGGACATAAATAAAATTATAGAGGACAGGAAAATGTCGAAAGTCCAAAAAATATGCCAAGGTGTGGCGATGATTGTGGTGAGCAGTTCAGTCTTGTCAGGATGTTCTCAAGTGGTTAGAACGGGGGCAAACGTTGCACTGGGTTTTAGTGAAAAACATATAGTTCCGCCTATTTTAGCCATGGATGATGCCGATATGGCATGTAATTCTGGCAGTGCTTTAACCCCTGCGATTATGTCGACCCAATATATGGGGGCAGACCCAACGCGTGTGGCCGTACTTTTATATGCATCTGCTGGTATTTGTGCAGAAAATCAGGCATTGGAATCTGAACTGCGCTATTTGCGTGCCTCCAAAGCGGGTCAAGTGTCTGAGGCGCAAGATGCGCGTATTGCCCAAAAACGCTGGGCCGCCGTTGCTGCGCAGCGTCAATATGCTGGTTATCAGTTGTTAGAAAATCGTTGGCAAGCCAAATACAATAAAAAATTGGGTGAGGGTTGCCCCAAAATGAAAAGTGACCTAGATCAAACTGTATACCTAATGGGCATGCTGAGCGGATTACAAGCCATGACCAACGATATTCACTCGGGTGGCGCTGTTCAAGTGCCTAAAGATATCGCTGCAGTGGTTGAGCGTGGCATGAGCTGTGTAGACAATGCCAAATTTTGGGGCGTACCGAATGCAACACGCGCGTTGATTTGGACTTTATTGCCGGGTGCAGGTGAGGGTAAGCCTGATGCCTATCAGACCTTGAAGCAATCGGTTGCATTGGGTGAGCAAAAAGGCGTGCGCTTGTCACATGCACTAT
This sequence comes from Acinetobacter harbinensis, assembly GCF_000816495.1. Classification (GTDB taxonomy): domain Bacteria; phylum Pseudomonadota; class Gammaproteobacteria; order Pseudomonadales; family Moraxellaceae; genus Acinetobacter; species Acinetobacter harbinensis. Next base: position 32,845 of record NZ_JXBK01000001.1, on the reverse strand, counting down.
ATGCGGTGGCTGCTCAAGCCAGTGGCGATGATGCCAAAATTCGAGATGCTTTAAAACAATTTGCCGCTGCGCGCTCAGAGGAAAAACCGGTTAATCCACAATTCAAGCTGCTGGATAGTATGGCGCAAAATATGGTACAGGGTATTTCAGATCGTTATTGGACTGAGCATACCGGTATACGTGCCAGCGAAGATGGGATGCAGCATTTTTGGGATGAAAAACAAAATCCCGCAGAATTAGATGAGCTGTTTAGTGTTGAGGCCGGCGCTGCTTCTTAACGACATTTATTTTGAGCCGAGTTTTATCTATCTGCTGAGCAGCATTGATTTGTGCTTCAGTATTTTGAAGGAGGCATGCTTATGCAAGACCAATTTATGCTACACAAAGTGATTTTTATTGCCATTGTGATGTCATTTTCTGCATGTCTTCAAGTCTTTCCAGATGTATTTATTTATTGGCAAGCCAGTTTGTTACATGAGTTTTGGCGCTTGTGGACGGGCCATTGGGTACATGTGGGATGGATTCATTATCTATTGAATATGCTGGCCTTTGCATGTTTACCTTTCATTTTTCCACGGGTAAAAATTTGGCATTTTGTTGCGCTACTATTTTTACTGCCGGTCTTTATTAGTTTAAGTTTTTATTATTTTTTCCCTGATATAGAAGCTTATGCCGGACTCTCAGGGGTTTTGCACGGTGCTTATGTCACTGTGGCTTGTGTGCATTTGTTGTATAAAAAAGAGCGTCATTTTGCCGCATTGGTGTTGTTGTTAATCTTGGCGAAATTAATTTGGGAAAATACGATTGGCAGTGTAGGTACAGCAGAATTAATTGGTAGTCCGGTCTTGGTCGAAGCGCATTTGTTGGGTGTGATTGGTGGGGTGCTAATTGCGCTGATTTATATTTTATGGGAATACTTTTTTGAAAGCACAGCAGATTGACTTTTAAAACACCAAAGAAAATACAGATTGTCATTTTTATTTTTGCATAACTAATGCACATTTAGGCCGAAGAATAAAGCAATTGAGTAGCGTAAGGATTTCTCTATTCAAAAAAATTAGCAGCGTTTGAATGAAAGGGCTGCAAGAATCAAAATAAAAAATAAGGATCGTCATGCAAAACAATCAAGAGAATAGATCAGGACTCGGTCTATTACGCTATATATGGACCACTTGGATTTCAACTTCCATTATTTTATTGCTGCTGTTGTTAACGCTGATCATTGGTACGGGCGAGATGATTCATGGCCAATTACTGCGTGTTGGAGAGCGCTTGTATGGCAATGAAAGTGTCGGGATGCAATATTCCTTTTTACGCGCCGAACCAAGCCGCCCCAGTTGTGATCGTCATCCCAATATCGATGCACAAGTGCAACAGCAAATGAATGCCAATGCCAAAGATGAATTTGCCGATATTTTTGGCACCACTTCTGCTGCGGATGTGCGCGCTTCTGTGTTGGCGGGACAGCAACAATGTGAAGAAAAATATCAGTTTTATGATAAAGCACTGAAGTATATGGATGAGCGCCCCAGTGTTAGAGCTTATCGTACGTTTGAAACCTCATTCTTTGGGATTTTTAAATTCGGCACTGAAAATCGCGTCATTATTTTATTGTTGATGGTGGTGGTGGCGGCCATTACTGCTTCGGTAAAGTTTCATCATATTGGTTTGCGCGCACCCAGCAGTCGACTAGATTATCGGGTCTATGCCTTTTTTATGTTGCTTGGAAATGGCTTGCTGGCCTGCTCTGTGCTTAGTCAATATCATTCGGTGATCAATTCTGGGGTGGTTTCCACCTATGAAACCTTGACCATTTATTGGTTATGGATTTTTCTATTTATCACGTTAAGCTTAATTAGTCTCTTTCAGTTTTTTAAGCCACCGCGGGTTGTAGATGCAGCAAAAGGCACACTGGGCTTGGCCTTACTCAGCGTGCCTTTATACGCTTATATGGCCTTGCTGACCGGTATTATATTTACCTTTGTCATGGATTACCCAATGGGACAAGGGATTTACTTGGGCATTTTGGTTGAATTCTCCGGTATTTTCTTAAATCTTGCGCTGTTTATTTGGGCCGGTATGTTATTGACCCAAACACGTGTTATGGATTTGTTTTTAGGTATTTTACGCCCATGGAACTTGGCACCGGAAACCTTAACTTGGCTGATTTTAATTGCTGCGGCGATTCCAACGGCCTATACCGGTGCTTCGGGAATTTTTGTGGTGGCCGCGGGCGCAATTATTTATAAAGAAGTCTGGAATTCCGGTTCGCGTCGTCAATACGCGTTGGCAGTTTCTGCCATGTCTGGATCATTGGGGGTGGTGATTCGTCCATGTTTATTGGTCATTTTAATTTCCATGCTCGACAGTCGTCATGTCACCTCAGATGAATTGTTTAATCATGGTATTTATGTATTTTGGCTCACGGCTTTTATCTTTTTAGGCATTTCACTTTATCTGGCTGAAACACGTTTTCGCATTAACTCGCCAAAAATTGCGGTACCGGGCATGCTTAAAGCCATTGTTCCGGTTATTCCCTATATCGTCATTACTGCTGTGGTGATTGCCATTTATAAATATGGTTTAGACACCAAGATGGATGAGTTTACTGCACCGGTCATTTTACCGATTATCTTGTTGGCTTATATGATGTTTGATAAGTGGTGGGGAGATCGTTTTGTGACACCGCCGGATCGGCATGCCGCATTGGTCATACAACATGAAAAACAATCAAATTTTATGCGTGAGCACACCCCACACGCAGCAGAGAAAACCCGTGGTTTTTCCGGCGCACTGTGGTTTGCTTCAGCAGAAACGGTGGGGCATATTGGTGCATTAATTATTTTAATGGCATTGTCTGCCAGTGTTGGAGGATTAATTGAGCGCAGTGACATCGTACAATTGTTGCCGACGCACTTGGGCAATATTTATATTTCACTGGCCTTCATTGCCTTGCTCTTGGCTATTGTGGGCATGACCACCGATCCATTTGGTGCGGTTATTTTGGTGGCAGCGACCATTGCACCGGTGGCTTATGAAAATGGTATTCATCCGATTCATTTTTGGATGATTGTTTTGGTTGCATTTGAATTGGGATATGTGACGCCGCCTGTGGCACTCAATCATTTGCTGACCCGAATGTCGGTTGGCGATGCCGAAGTCCGCGCAGCCGATGCCGAAGCCAAACTGCAATACAACACGTTTTATTATCGTTATGAACGTTGGTTACTGCCGATTATGGTGCTATTGCCGTCTCTTTTGATTGTGACCTATGCGCCGTATATTTTTAAAATGTTTGCTTGGTATCCCTAAGTTTCAGCTGAGCCAATATTTATTTGAAACTGCACCTCACCGGTGAGATTGCTATGATCGACTGGCTGAGGTGCTTTTAATCGGCATTGCGTTTAAGCCTAAAATTTAAAAAAATAGTGCCGTTATTCTGAATCAATCCATTCAAAAATAGGCACTCAATGTTTATTGATATTGACTTAACAGTGCTAGGGCATTATTAAGGTGCAGCTTTAAGCTGTGCTTCTAGCAATTGAATTTGCTCTTCTTTTAAACGAATCAGCTCATCGGCTTGGCTGTGTTGGGTGCTCAACATTTGCTGTTGATCATTCAATTGGGTTTGGATATCTTCTAATTTGGCCACTTCTTCTTTGGCTAAGGACTGATCCTGTGGAACAGCGGCGTTAAGCAGATCTTCATTGACCAATTGAATGGTGTCTGGATCGGTAGCGATAAAAGACTCGGCTGCTGGTTGCTCAGCAATCACGGCAGGTTTGGTTGATACGGCTGTTTCAGGCGCTTTTACCGGTTGAGGGTTGCTTGAGAATAACCACTGATAGGCCAAAAATAGGACAATCAGCAGCACTAAGCCGCCGGCAATACCCACCAAAAGTTTTGGGCTATTTCTTTGATTTAACATTTTACATTGAACCTGTGTTATTTGGGCTGACGTGGTTTAAATTGAATGACACCCATCTCATCGGCCACTTCTGGCGTTTGCGGTGGATCGATGTGGGTTGGACGATTTTCGCTATAGCCACATTCGATACATTCAATCCATTCCTCGTCGCCAGAGGTAAGCATGACCACACGATCTAACGCTGCACATTTAGGACACTTAACACCTGCAATGAAACGACGTTTAATAGTCATGTTACGCTTATCCTCTGATCAATCTAAGAGCCGTATTTTAAAGGTTTTTGCGGTCATCCGTCCAACCTTGATGGCGTAATAAAGCATCTATTTTCGGCTCACGTCCACGGAAATTGATAAACGCATCAAGTGCTGTATCTTTTCCGCCAACTGCTAGAATAAATTGACGAAATTCTTTTCCGACCGCGGTATTAAAGACGCCTTCTTTTTCAAAGCGATCAAAAGCATCACTGGCCAAAACTTCGGCCCATTTATATGAGTAATAACCCGCTGCATAACCACCTGCAAAAATGTGGCTAAAGCTATTTTGGAAACGGTTATACGGCGCTGTGGCAATGACCGCATATTTTTGACGAATCTCATCTAAAGTGGCTTGGATGTGTTGGCTATTGAGCGCCGGATTGTGTTTGTGAATAGACAAGTCAAATAAGGCGAATTCAATTTGACGTAAGCTTTGCATACCGGACTGAAAGAAGCGTGCATCCAATAATGATTGTAGTAATTCAGGCGGTAAATGCTGCTGCGTTTCAATATGCTCGCTGAGTAAATTTAGACTGTCGATATCCCACGTCCAAAATTCCATAAATTGGCTAGGTAGCTCAACGGCATCCCACGCCACACCATGTGTGCCAGCCACAGAAATATTGTCTACTTCGGTCAGCATATGGTGTAAGCCATGTCCAAATTCATGGAATAAGGTATTCACTTCATCATGGCTGAGCAGCGCAGCTTGTGTACCCACAGCGGGCGTGAAGTTACACACCATATAGCAAATTGGTTTTTGTAAACCGGCCGTCGTTTGCATACGTGAGCGAAAGCCACTCATCCATGCACCACCACGTTTACCGCTACGTGCATATAGATCGAAGTAAAAACCACCCAACACCACGCCATGTTCTTCAAGTTCAAAATAACGCACATCGCTTTGCCAAACCGGTGCTTGGCGCTCTACGACATTGATGCCATAGAGACGATTGACAATACTGAACAAGCCTTGCAAAATTTTAGGTGCAGGGAAATACGGCTTTAAGGCTTCTTGCGAGAGATTGTATTGTTGAACTTTGAGTTTTTCTGAATAGTAGCCCGTGTCCCATGGTTGTAAATCACCAATTCCATCTGCCAAAGCAATGGCTTTAAGTTCAGCCACTTCTTTTTCTGCCGGTACGCGGGCATGCTCAGCCAAATCAATTAAAAATTGCTCAACCGTGGCAACATCCGGTGCCATTTTACTGGCCAGTGATAACTCGGCATAGTTGTTAAAACCCAACAGCTGCGCCATTTCTTGACGTAAGCTTAAGATTTCTTCCATCACCTGACTATTGTCAAAGGCTGGATATTCAGATTGATCTGAAGCACGTGTGGTATAGGCTTTATAGAGCTCGGCACGTACATCACGATCATCGGCATAGGTCATAATTGCCATATAGGCAGGAATATCTAAAGTGGCCGCAGCTTGCGATAATTGATGCTGCTGACCATATTGTTTCAGCAGCTCAACACTGTTGGCGGGTAATCCTTTCAGCTGTGCGTCGCTTAACGGTTTAACGTACGCTTGGGTGGCATCAAGCACGTGATTAGAAAAATCTGAAGACAGCTGAGACAAGCGCGCAGAGATGTCGGCATATCGTGTTTTGGCTGCGCCTTCTAGGGCCACACCCGAAAGTTTAAAGTCACGTAAAGCCAGTTTAATCGCACTTTGCTGTGCAGCAGAAAGTGTCGCAAATTCAGCGGCATCGTGGATGTGTTGATAGCTTTGATACAGCAGGGTGTGCTGACCGAGCTGGGTATAATATTCACTTAACGCAGGCAGTAAGGCCTGATGTAGCTCACGTGTTTCTGCGCTGTTCATCACCGCATTTAAATGCGATAAGATTCCCCAGCATTCACTGATATTGTTTTCCAGCTGATCGACTTGATCTAGTAAAGTCAATTGCGCAGAAAAATTGCTCGGCACTGCGGTTAAGGTCGTTAAAAAATGCTGTCCCTGTTGAATGGCTTGTTCAATCTGTTGTTTTAAATCCGGCAATTGAATCTGATCAAATTGTGGAACCGGTAAGGTTGCGTGCTCTAAAGTCATCTTTATACGCCATTCATTTATAGATTTAACAGTAGATGTCGGGTCATGGAAGCAAGAAATCAAGCTTTAAGCACATAACTGCTGAATTTAACTGCTCTAAAAAATTATCTCTATCAGCTAAATCGGAATTTGAGCTTTAGCGAGATGATGAGGCAAATAATCGGTGTCGCTACTCAGTATTTTTAGCTATAGGTATTTTAACTGTAAATTTGATCTGATCGGAGAGAGGGGTTTGCTTGAGTCGAGACTACAATGAGTCAGCTCACAGCAGCCAGAGCGTTGAAAAAATACAATAAAGGGTGGGGGATAGATAGCATTGCTCTGATCATTGAAGACTGTTTTTTAATGGTGAGCCAAAATTAAAGAGAGCCGAAGCTCTCTTTAATGGAACCTAAACTATTCTGTTTTAGGTTTGGCGTTGGCCTTTTTCTTTTTTAACTTAAACTTTTTCTTCACTTTGTCTTGGGCTTTTAAGTCTGATTTGACTAAAGGTTTCTTATCCGACTTGGCTGCATTGCTTGAAGACTTGGTTCTGGGCTTTTTCTTACGCACCGGCTGTTGACCATCTTCACTTAACGGCGCTTTTTTTGGACTATAAACCTCTTCTTTACTGGCAGTTTTTGCCACACGCGGTGCACGGCTACGAATAGCACGACCGGCATGGGTCATTTGTTGCAACAGTTCAAAGTCAATTTTACGATCTTCGAGGTTCACCGCAGCCACTTTAATTTTGACTTCATCACCTAAACTAAAGCTTTGACCGCGCGCCTGACCGATTAAGCTTTGGCTGGCTTGATCATAAACAAAGAAGTCATCGCCCAATTGGCTGACGTGAATCATGCCATCGACATACAGATCTTTTAAGGTCACGAATAAACCAAATTCTGCCACTGCACTAATGGTACCGACAAACTCTTCACCCAAATGCTGCTGCATATAGTGGCATTTTAACCACGTGGTGACCGAGCGTGAGGCTTCATCAGCACGGCGTTCAGTTTGTGAGAAATGCTCGCCAGCTGCTTCTAAAGCCGCACCTGAAAGTGGTGATGGCTTTTGTTGTAAATGCGCTTTAATGGCACGATGCAACAATAAATCTGGATAGCGACGAATTGGTGACGTGAAGTGCGTATAGGCTTCATACGCCAAACCAAAGTGTCCGGCATTGTTGGCGCCGTAATAGGCTTGCATCATCGAACGCAATAACACTGCATGAATACTTGGTGCATCAATTCGTTCTTTGGTCGCTTCAATGACGGCTTGATAATCTTTTTGCGTCGGTTGTTCAGGGAACGGTAGACCCAACAATTTGACATATTCACGCACTTTTTGAATACGTGAAAATTCTGGTGGCTCATGTACACGGTACAGCATCGGAATATCATTTCTTAAGGCATATTCCGCGGCGGCCACGTTGGCCAGCAACATACATTCTTCAATCAGTTTATGTGCTTCATTACGAGAGCGAGGCAAAATTTCTTTAATGCCGCCCATCTCATCAAAAGTCATATAGGTTTCGACTGTTTCAAATTCCATCGCATGGCGCTGCGCACGTAAGCCTTTCAGCACCTGATACAACTGGAATAAGGTGTTGACCGATTTGCGTACTTCACGGTCTTCAGGAATCGCTGTGCTGTCACCATCTAAATACTCTGCAACCTGTGTATAGGTTAAGCGTGCTTTAGAGTGCATGACCGATGGATAGAATTCAAAAGCAGTCACCCGACCAGCACGTGAGACATTTAAGTCACAGACCATGCATAAACGGTCTACTTGTGGATTGAGCGAGCACAGACCGTTGGAGAGGGCTTCTGGCAGCATCGGTAAGACAAAATGCGGGAAGTATACCGAAGTACCACGTTCTTTGGCTTCATCATCTAAAGGTTTATCTGGACGTACATAATGGCTCACATCGGCAATGGCCACCACCACGCGATAACCGCCGCCTGGACGTTTTTCCGCATACACGGCATCATCAAAGTCGCGTGCATCTTCACCATCAATGGTAACTAAGGCTAAATCCCGTAAATCAATACGTCCGACCAAGTCTTGTGCATTGGGTTCTTGAAAGCGTTCGGCATCCTGAATGACTTCTTCTGGAAATTCATATGGTAAACCAAACTCTAAAATCGTCTGTGGAATAATGATTTCTGTATCGGCTTTATCCGCCATCGATTGTACGATGTGACCGGTGGCCAATTCTTCCCGTGTAGGATAGTCATCAATGGCCACGCGAACAGAATCACCCACTTTAACTTGGGCATGTTCAATCAGCTCTTTTTCTAAAGTAATGGGCTGATGTGCATTAGGATTGGCCGGCTGAATAAAATATTCACCTTCATGCACGGCAACTTTACCAATAATTTGTTTAACGCGGTGCTGCAGCACCTCAGTGATAAAGCCCCAAGGCTTACCTTTACGATCGACTGAGGTTTGACGCACTTTGACGCGGTCGCCATTAAAGACCAAACGCAGTTCGCGTTCAGGCAATAAAAAATCTTCATGATCGGTGATTTTGGCTGTGCCTAAACCTTTGGAATTGATATAGACCGTCGCCTCATGCGTAGGTTGACTGCTGGTCAGTTGGAACTTAAATCCATCTTTCATTAATTGGCCATCGCGGACCATGGCACTTAAACGATGGCTAAGTGCTTCTATGCTTTTTTCATCTGCAATATTGAAATGTTCAACTAAATCGGCATGAGATTGCGGTGCTTGTCGTTTTTCAATCGTGTCTGAAATCAGAATACGACTGGGAATAGGATTGTCATAACGCTCAGCTTCAGCTTTGGCTTCAGGATCGACCCAATTTTTCATAATGTCTTTGGCTTCATGTCAGAAGATAGGATTAGCATATGTCATGCTGCAAGATACTGCACGTAAATGATTGCAATATTGTGTTTTCACTTTTAATTTTACCGCGAAGCCGTACATTTCACACCTGTTGTAATGGAAAAAGCCCGATAAGCGGCTCAATAAAACAGCAAATCGTTTAAAAAATAGATGATTGATTAAAAATATTCAATTTTTTTCAAATGTTGCTTGAAGAAGTGCCGTTTAGTTTGTATTATGGCGGCTCGTTACGGTGAGGTGGCCGAGTGGCTGAAGGTACTCCCCTGCTAAGGGAGCGTGGGTCTTAAAGCCCACCGAGGGTTCGAATCCCTCCCTCACCGCCACGAATAATTTGAAATGCGCTCATAGCTCAGCTGGATAGAGCACTTGGCTACGAACTAAGGGGTCGGGAGTTCGAATCTCTCTGAGCGCACCAATCAAATTAAATGTGGTAATGTAACGCCGTCGAAAGACAACTCAAGTACGCGCTCATAGCTCAGCTGGATAGAGCACTTGGCTACGAACTAAGGGGTCGGGAGTTCGAATCTCTCTGAGCGCACCAACTTGAATCCATCGACAGATGTAAAATTGAAAAGAACCGCACCTGTTGCGGTTTTTTTGTGTCTGAAAATAAAGCTCATAACTGCTCTATTCGACTATTCAGTTAAGCTGTGGGTAATGAAGGATGGGTCTATAGTGGTGTTCGGTTGTGACTAAACCTACGTTTTACTGAGCCCTGTGCATAAACGTCATCTTTTTGCCTTTAAGTGGATTTTTTGCATGGCGTCAGTTGGTGAAAAATCAGGAGCTAATCAAAGCCGTGAAGGCATACAGTAAAATCAGTTGAGGGATAAGTATGATCGAATAACTCATTCTTTGAACAAAGCGACTTAAATATTTTGATTGATACGCTTCATACCCGAGAAAAAAACTAGCCATGACATTTAAGATGATCGTGCCGAGTAAAATTTTAAATTGACGATTTATCTTGGCCACTGAGTTTGCAGGTGTATAGCTAGCATAATAAGCCTGCGGTTGAGCACTCGATTCGAGATAGCGAATGGCTTGCAGCTTTAAATAAAGATCCGTTTCAGTCTGACCCAGCGCTAACACAAATTCTGTTGCATGAATCTGCTCAGTTTGTAGAAGGGTGGCATATCTCATATAAATTTTTATCACAGATGAGCGCTAAGGATTTTCCACTTGGATAGGCTTGCTCAATAAACAGTTTCGTTTCTGTTTTAAATTGTTGAACGCGATAAGGATGATCTTCAGTGAACAGAGATTGCATTTGCCAATTAAATTGCGTGAGCGCTTTATATTCATGCATGGCGATATAGCTCATAGAGTTAATCACACCAATGAAACACACCGCTAAAGTCAATTGCGCGAACTGCATTCTATTTTCTTCTGCTTGAATCAGCATTTTTTTTGGATCAAAATCGTCTTATTGTCGATTTAAGCCCCAGTACATTCGCGTGTCGCCTAAATACTAAACATTCAAATTTAAAAAGTTAAAAAATTCTGATTAAAACGATAAAAATGCGTATAATACGTTCCATCAAGACGTCGCGCTCATAGCTCAGCTGGATAGAGCACTTGGCTACGAACTAAGGGGTCGGGAGTTCGAATCTCTCTGAGCGCACCAACTTGATCATCGACAGATGTAAAATCACAATCAACCGCACCTGCTGCGGTTTTTTTGTGCCTGATCAAAGCCATCATCCTCAACAGTACATTTTGGCTACTCATCGCATACGGTCTCAACTTTATATGTGGGTTTGATTGTGACCTATTTGCAGTTTGTCTTTAGCAGAGTATTTTTAAATCTGATGCTAGGCGCAGTGGCCTCATCTCTAGCCGCAGGGCGAAAACAATAAGAAAACGTGGCAATCTGGTGTAATATCTAGCCCAATTGTTGTAATGATTTGATGGAAAGTTATGTCACAGACCTCGCCAAGCGTATCACTACGTTATTGTTTAACCTTAGATGAATCTCAAGATGGTTTTGCGCTGGCCACTTTTGGTAAGAAGCAAATTACACGTTTTATTACGCCGTTGGTGAGTGTTGCCATTATTGCGTGGGGCTTTTATCTGGGCTTTAATCAGGTGGGGCGCTATTACGTGGCATTGGGCGCTTTCTTTTTAATTTTACAATTGCTGATGCGCTATTGGTTTTTACCCATGATGTTTAAGCGTCAATTTGTGAAATATCAGCTGGGTAAAAGTGAACAGGGCATTGAATTATTTCAAGATTATGCTGAAATCTACGCCAATGGTACCAAACAAACATTTAACTATAGAGATGTGCAAAATTTCGCTATCGGAAAGCTCACCTATATGTTGGAATTAAAGAATCGCACCGTGGTTATTGTGCCTAAACGTGCTTTTATGCAGCCCGCTGATCAAACGTTATTTGAAAATACCTTTAAGAAATAAGTATCCATATTCAGTAGACCCCGAAGATAAGGAAATATCATGTCTCTACGTCCCTCTAAAATTGTCTGTGTTGGCCGCAGTTATGCCGATCATGCCAAAGAACTTGGTAATGCGCTGCCTGATCGTCCGGTGCTGTTTCTGAAGCCGCCAAGTAGCTTAATCAGCTTGCAGCATGGTATTTCATGGAATCCGGCGTGGGGAAATTGTCACCATGAATGTGAATTAACTTTACGTATCGATCGTACTTTGAGTGTTGAAACGGATCCAGTCAAGGCTTTAGCCGCAGTCGGTGCGGTCACTTTGGGTTTAGATTTAACCTTACGTGATTTACAAGATGATTTAAAAAAACAAGGTCAGCCGTGGGAGCGTGCCAAAGCCTTTGATGGCGCTTGCGTGTTGGCAGATTGGGTCGATCTGTCAGAAGTCAGCAATTGGAAAGATATTCATTATACTCTGCATGTCAATGATGAGCTGCGTCAAACGGGAGACAGCGCTTTGTTGATTTTTGATATTGCCACGTTATTGGCTGATATTAGCCAAGTGTTCACTTTAGAGCCGGGCGATGTGGTGATGACTGGTTCACCTGCGGGTGTGGCTGCACTGTACGCAGGCGATCAGTTGACCATGACATTACACGGTCAAAGCCAAGATTTTGTCTGGAACACCTTTGTACAACAATAATTGAAGATGGAATAAAAAAGACCTGAAATTTCAGGTCTTTTTTATTTGGCTCAGTGTATAGATTGTCGCGCAATTCAGCGTAGTTTTGTTTAAGCAACGAGGCTATTTATCTATCTATAGCCAGTTATGAAAATAAGTAACACACGATAGACTTAATAAAATTTACATTAGAGAAAATCCTCACGACCTTAAATAAATATTGAGGTTTAAATATTTTCGAATCGGTGATTTCTTACATTGCTGGCACAAAGTAAGCAAATGCCTGTGTTGAACAGAAGGTTCATCCCTGGAACCTCTGTTCAACCGGTGGCGTCCATGCCACCTTGTCGCGTATCTAATATTTGTTAAAAGTTTATAAATAGAATTTAATGTGCTAATTCTTTCAGAGTTTAGCTATAGATGATGAGTAGCTCTACTTTTGTTCAAAAATAGTCGAAAGTGGAATAGCTAATTTTGCCGACAAATAATCATCAGTTTCAATCAGGGTCGGGCCAAGTTTTTCCATCCATTCATCATCGGGATGAAGGTTGCCAAGCGCCTGACGTTGTGGCAGTGGATAAGGCAGCTGTCGATAGAAACTCCAAAAATCCACTTGGTCTAAATTACGCACCAAGACATAGTCATCGTTATCGGTACGTCTAATCAGCTTTTGCTGCTCGAGCATTTCTACATACGACGGCCAGCGGCCAATTTCTTCACGTCCTAATACGCTTAAAGCTTCTTCATCACTGACCGCATGACCTTTCAGTTGTTTTTTATAAAACAGCTCAAGCAGATCAAGTAAAATAATCACCGGATGGCGTTTTTGTTCTTTGCCTGAATAAAATGCGGTCAGCGCATAACTAATTTCTACGCCTAAGAGCACAATATTCCAAGATAGGAAAATCCACAGCAGGAAAATCGGCACTGCCGCGAAAGCACCATATACAATTTCATAACTGGTGAAATTGGACATGATATAACCGAACAGATTTTTCAGCAGTTCAAAGACAATGGCACTAAAAACACCGGCAATTAATGCGGCTTTAATCGGCACACGGCGGTTGGGAATGGTCCAGTTTAAAATGAAAAAACCCAATACCGTCAGTGCAAAGGAGATACACCAAAAGATAAACTTGCCATTTACCTCGTAACCAACAAAATTATCACTCAGCACCGTCAGTGAGGCCACAGCAGAGGAAATCACAAAAGCACTACCGAGTAAAATTGGACCCAAAGAGATAATGGTCCAATAGCGCATAAACCCAACGATTCCACCACGGGTTTCACGAACTCGCCAAATACGGTTAAACACGGTTTCAATACTGGTTAGCATCATCACGGTGGTAACAAACAAAAATAAAATCCCAATAATGGTTAAGTTACTGGATTTATCGGTAAAGGCGTTAAAGGCTTTATCAAAGGCGATGGTGGTTTTGGGCAGAAAGTTACTGTAAATCAGCTGTTGCAATTGTTGTCGGGCAGGCTCTAAAGCTTTAATGGAAGAAATAATCACCAGAAAAACTGTTAGCATCGGCACCACCGCAAACAAGGTGGTATAGGTTAAGGAGCCGGCTTGTTCACGGCAGCGATCGGCTTCAAAACGTCTTATAACAAATAAAACAAATTGAAACCATGTCTTGTCATAAAAAGGCAGTTTTGTTAAATACTTTTCCAACATAGCAATAAAGTCTCAATTTTTTATCATTTTGTGGATTTTCAAATCAAGCTTAACCAAAAAATGAGAAAAATACCGTATAGTTTTCTTTTTTCACTTTATGTATAAAAATGATGCAGCCTTATATTTTGGTTTTATATTACAGTAAGTATGGTTCCACTCAAGAAATGGCGCACTTAATTGCCAACGGTATTGAATCCACTGGTATGGCCGTGAAAATTCGTACCGTGCCGCAGTTGTCTACCGTGGTGCAACAAGCCGAGGCCAGTATTCCGGCAGACGGGGATATTTACTGTAGTTTAGAGGATTTAGCCCATTGTTCTGGTTTGGCTTTGGGTTCACCGACGCGCTTTGGCAATATGGCCAGTGAAATGAAGTATTTTTGGGATCAGACCACCAGTCTTTGGCTGAATGGTGCTTTGCATCAAAAACCTGCTTGTGTCTTTACCTCATCCGGTTCGATGCATGGCGGACAAGAAAGCACGTTGCTGAGTATGCTGTTGCCGTTGTTGCATCATGGCATGATGATTATGGGCTTGCCGAATGCACATCCAGCACTTTCAAATACCAAATCCGGTGGAACGCCGTATGGTGCCAGTCATGTGAGTGGGCCGCGGCATGATTTAAATTTAAGCCAAGAAGAAAAAATCTTGTGTGAAGAACAAGGCAGATACTTGGGCAAGGTTGCTCAGAAATTACAGGTAGATGCATAACCACACAGACAAGCATAGCCATTCATACTATGCACGTAGAGGGTGGATTGAGGTTAACTGTAGAGTCTTAAGAATATAGCAGCGCTTTCATTTTAACAGCGCAGTATATTCTTAAGCATTTTAAATGCAGCAGATTGAAATTTTATTTCGGTGCTTTAAAACGATGCTTGCATTTTAAGCAGCGGTAATCTAAGAAAACATTTTTATCAATCACCACACCGGCTTTTTTACCAAAAATATTGCCCAAGACACCGCCCGTTACTCCTGCGGCAATTGCGCCGACAAATGTACCGACGGTACCACCGAAAATAACACCCAATGGCCCAGCCACTGCACCAATTGCTGCACCGGTAGATGCACCGGTTGCTGCGCCGCCTACTGTGCCTGCCGTTGCACCAGCAGAAGTCATCAAAATACCACTGATGGTTCTAAGGTTTTTTTCATGATCGCGCTTTTCAATTTCAGCCGATTTACATTTAGGGCATATCATAGATTTTTCCATACACTTATTATCTTCTACTGGTCTTGTCGTGAGTTGCATCAATTTTCTTGTTAAGCACAATAGATATGTCGATCTACTGCCTGAATATTCAACGTGTAACGATAAAGCCTGTAAATTTTAAGGCTTGCTGAATTCTAACGTAATCAAAATCTAGAAGTTTATTGGAGTTGTAACTGAATAGACACCTTGCTGCATTACTCATCTATCTGAATAGCGGCCGTTCATAGGCATGATTTAAACATGCCTATTTTTTATGATAAAAATTACATTGCATTACCTAAAGTGCTGATGCTTTAACAAATTTTACTTTTTAAAAAAGAAATCATCACACAGCCGATGATAAAACTTACAGCATTTTTAGCCATCTTTTTTATAATTCAGGACAGAAAAAACAGACTCTGGAGTTAAAAATGCCTAAATCTCATACCTTAAGGGAAGTGAGTGCCAAAAGTAGTCGCGGCATGGAAATTGTGGTGGAACAGGTGTATGAAAAAAGTCTGGACAGTATGCAGCATGATCAGATCTGGTCAGCCTTACCAAAAATCGCCATCACCAATAAAGTCATCGATTTAAGCCAAGACTATACCTTTACCCATCCGGCTACAGGTGAAGTGTTTAAAGTGTTCAGTCATGAGGTTTATGTCTAAGACGTAAAAAAGCACTTAACGTGCGTGATAATTTTTGAGGATGCATATCTATCTAGCGGTCAATAAAAATGAACGAATAGATGGTTTTTTATTGCCATAGATCTGAGTATGAGCAATTAGGTCATTGTGATGATCATCCGATTCAAGTCAAACTGAGCCACAGCATCAGCAATAGACATCTCGTGTAACTATGAAAAAGAGAAGAGGCGCGGTACTACTAGGCATACTATTGAGTAGCATCCTATTTCTGTGTTGGAACGTTTATGCGCATGCACAGCAGCAAAAAAAAGAAAAACTAAAACAATTAATACAACAGCTCTCTAGCCTGTACGAACGCCACACTTCTGATGCCCAGCATTGCTGATGAAGCGGGTTGATCTCTGGGATTCATGCTTTAAAAAGTCGATATCAAAAATTGTCTAACGATAAAAATAAGTCATGTCAGCCAAAATGCATTATAAACTTTGTTTTACGAAAAAATAATCTTATCAGCTAACGTATTCATATTTAGATATTAAATGAATACTTAAAGCTACTATAGGTAAAATTTCAGCAAATAAACTCAACACAAGCACAGCTTTAGACTCTCTAAATCACAACACTTCATCTTTTTTTTATCATTATGATAAAAGCACTAGAAAAGATTTATAAATTATGTGAAAGGTGATGTTGGCTTTATGCCGTTAAGCACACAAATGGACAGGAGAACAAGATGCTTTATTTATTACAAAGATTATTCTGTATTCAAATGGATCAAGAGCAAGATTATAGCTATAGCCAAACTGAAATTGGCGAGGGTTATGCTTTAGAAAACTCCGAATCATAAATGCTCTAGATAAGCATGAAGACTAATAATTTCAGCAAGTACAGTAATCACTATTTTCAGTTCAACAGGCTCAAGGAGATTTAAAATATGATTCAATTTATTCGTGAATTTCTCTGCGCGCACTGCTATGAATACTTCGATGAAGTTGAATGCCGTAAATGTGGCAAGAAAGGCTCTGAGGCCATCAAGAAAGCTTAATTAAACTGGATATCCAGCGTTATATTTTCAAATTAACCATTAGTGATTATCGAGTGATCATCTAAAAATAATCAATAAAGAAGGGGTAGATAGAACATAATAAGTTTTTGCAAAAATAAGAGATCGTTCAAGTTAAACACTGTGTTTGATCTTTATTTTAGCTGAAATAAAAAGAGCGCCTAAGCGCTCTTTTTTGTTGTGTCGCTCAATGATTAGTCACGGCAAAATGTCACTGTGCCATTTTCTAAAGACTGTACGCGTGCCAAAGATTCTACCCGATAGCCTTTGTCCAGCAACAGTTGACGGCCAGACTGGAATGATTTTTCAATCACAATGCCAATCCCCACCACTTCTGCATTGGCTTGATGAATCAGATCGGCAAGACCTAATGCAGCCTGACCATTGGCCAAAAAGTCATCAATCACCAAGGCTTTGTCATGGGAATTAAGATGCTTGTTGGAAATGGCAATCGTGCTTTCAGTTTGTTTGGTAAAAGAGAATACTTTAGAGCGGTATAAGTCATCTTTTAACGTTAGAGATTGATATTTGCGTGCAAAAATAACCGGCACACCCAATTCCAAACCGGCCATGACTGCGGGTGCAATGCCTGAGGCTTCAATGGTAATAATTTTGGTGATGCCTGCATCTTTAAAACGTGCAGCAAACTCTTTACCAATTTGCTGCATCAGTACAGGATCAATTTGATGGTTCAAGAAAGCATCAACTTTCAGAACTTTATCAGATAGAACGATACCTTCGTTTAAGATTTTCTGTTCTAGTGCATGCACGGGAGACTTCCTCTAAGGGCAGATGCTTTTTAAAGCAAAAGCGTATTTTAAAAAGGCTCTCGAAAAATGCAAGCGAAATTGATCAAATCGATTAACTCACAGCACCTTTGTAGCCTGTTAACAATAAACCATACGATGTTTTGCCATCTTGATGAGAAACTTTGACCGGCGCATAGTCCAGTTTTGGTGCTAACCAAAAGATCGTATCGCGATTCGGCTTATCATGTTTCATCACCACTTTAATGGTATCAAACGTTCCGTACGAGGTTTTAATTTTCTCTGTACCTTGTTTGATAAATTTACGTGCGTCTACGCCTTTGGCATCGGCAATCGGATAACTGGATTTTAGACCGCCGGCTTTTAAATCTTCACGCAGTTGTAATTCTGCATTCAACTCATCTAGCACGCCTGCTTTCCATGCAAATGAATAAGCCTTACTGTCTTTTTTAGTGTTGATGGTTTTCGCGCTGGGATTAAATTTTATGCTCATGGTGTTGTTATGGACTAAAATTTTACTGCTGCGGCTAAAATTATTAGACACAACTTGGTTGCCGTTTAAACTAAATTGACTGTTTTCAGTTGCAGAGGCAATTGCACCGGCTTTTGCGGTAAAAACATAGCTCCAATTGTTGCCAGATTGAGCTAAAGTGCGGGTGGCCGAACCCATATCTTTGCCATTGTAACTAAATTGATAATTGGCTTGAAATGGGCTCATGGCAAAGGCGTTGCCCAGACCACTCAATAGAAGAACGGTACCCATACTGGATGCTAATGCAATTTTTTTTAATATTGGGTGAGCCATAACTAAACAATTCCTATAGAGGGGGAGATAAAGCACGGAGTCTAAATTAACGTCTATTATGCACAGTCATGATGAAGATAAAAATTCATAATTTTAGTCAATCTGTAGCTTTATGTAGTGTTTCTTCTCGAGTCAAACGACCGCACTAATCGCTGCCAAGCGCTTATTTCTGTTTGATTGGAGTGACTTCAGTTTCAACCCGCACTGAATCGAGGGTTAAATCCTCTATCGGCTCTTCAGACATTTTTTTAAACAGCGCGGTTAAATTCACATTGCCCATGACCACCAACTCCGCTTCACGTAACAGCGCATGATTGACATGAACTTTCGCCAAGGTATCGATAATTGAGCGGTTTTTACCCAGCCAACGATTCAAGTCTAAATACAGTAAATCATCTCTAACGGTAATGACTTTTAGCTTTTCTAAAATCATGCCCAATGGATCTTTATTTAAGACTTTTTGATAGAAAAATAAAGCAAACTTCACCGCTAATTTTTGAAATACATTTTTAAATTTCGCATCAATGACTTGCGTATCACTGATTTGTTCAAAAACGATCAACTGGCTTGATTTGTTTAATTCCATTTGGATTAATTTTAAATCTACAGACAAGGTGATGTATAAGCCTTTGAAATCTAAGGTGGCATATAAGCGCAACCAATCATCATGTAGATCGGCGTGTAAATCTTTTAACATCGAGACATTGTCAGTGACAAAACGCTGAAACGTGGCATTCAAAAAGACTTGAGATAGTGGAAATTCACGCTCATCTTCAATAAATCCTTCTGCTTTTTGGTACACCTGACGTATACGTTTAGAGATATTGGATAGTAGCGTCTGCATATAAGGCATCCTAGCAAGTTAATCTTTTTAAACTTGGATCTGTTTTGTCGAAAGTATTAAAAATTCAAGTATTTCATCTTGCAGTTTAGCAAAATTAATTGCACCATTTCATGCTGTTAATTGTGTACAGCTAACTTGTTGATTGAGTTCTCGTTTTTACCAAAAAGTGAAAACTAATTTTATTTTATACTGTTTTTGTGCAGTTTGGGGAACCAGACCTGTGGTCGGTTTAGTATGATGTTTCAGAAAATAAATTTTACGCCTTTTATGCATAAGTGGTGGAAAGATCCTATTTTCACAACGGCAATATTATTTGCAGCCATCTTGCATCTGATTGTTTTAACTTTGCAGTTTGCACTGCCGCAAGAAAGTGATGCAGCGGTGAAAGAAATTGCCGTGACGCTACGCCCCAGTCAAGACAAAGTACAGGATGCTGACTTTTTGGCTCAGGCGGATCAACAAGGCTCGGGGACTTTCCGTGAAGCGCACCGTATGTCCAGTAATATGCCTGCACCGATGTTGGAGCAAAGTGCAGGTGAGCAACAACAAGAAACTGTTGAGCAACTGCAACAAAAGCGTGAATTAAGTTTTGAAGAAAAGGTCTTAATGACCACCTTAAGCTGGAAAAAAGAAGCAGAACAGAATCAGCGTAAAAAAGCCATGCAAGAGTTGAACAGTCAATTTCAAGCCAAAGCTGCAATGGTGGCAAGTTTAGAAGCCCAATATTTACAGCATCAGCAAAATTTTAGTCGTCAGCAAAACATTAAAACTGTCGATGGCATTCAGGCCAAGCAGGATATTTCTGCCGCGTATTTAGAAAAATTTCGACAAAAAGTTGAATTTTATGGCAATCGTTATTATCCGGATGCTGCCAAAGCGCAACGCTTAGCAGGAGAGGTGCGTCTAATGGTGATTGTGAACAGGAAAGGTGGCATACGTGCAATTCGCCTAATTGATGGCTCAGGCCATTCTTTATTGGATGAGGCAGCCAAAACTTCGGTGCGTAAAGCAGCGCCATTTGGTTATTTTGATCAGGGCATGAAAGATATTTCAGAACTGCGCATTGTACGAACGTGGCGTTTCGATCCGGCCGAAGCGGAATTTGAAGTACGTTAGCTTACAAATCGCTGATTAGATTGTTTAAAAACATACAAAACAGTTGATCTAAAAAAGCGAGCACGTGGCTCGCTTTTGATGGTTTAGGCCTAAGCCTCTTGTTCGGTATAGGGATTCGCCAGACCTAATTTGGCTAAGATTTTAATTTCTAAGCTCTCCATCTCTTCAGCATCGTCATCTGAGGTTTCATGGTCATAACCCATCAAATGTAAAGCACCATGCACCAGCATATGCGTGAAATGATCCATCGGTAATTTATTTTGCTGCTGTGCTTCTTGTAATACAACCGGAATACAAATCACCAAATCACCCATGGGCCATGCATCGAGTTGTGCTAAAACTTCTTCTGGAATATCACTGGGAAAAGACAAGACATTGGTCGATTTGTCTTTTTGGCGATATGCTAAATTCAGTTCATGGCTATGCTCATGGTCAACGCAGGCAATGCCAATTTCACAGTCTTGATCCACTTCAATCAAACGTAAGGTGGTTTCCAGCACTTTTTTAATAAAGGCCCGTTTCAGCACCAATTCTGGCGCTTTAAAATCTTGTTGCAGCGAAAGGTTAAGTTTCAACATCAATCCTTAATACATCAAAAAGCAAAATCAGTCTTGAGCATCAGCTGCGCTGTCATGTTCTGCAATGAGCGCTTGTTGCTGCGCTTTGCGTTCAGCACGTGCCTCTGCACTTAGACGGTGTTGTTCACTGTCCCATCCTTCATAGGCTTCGACAATTTTTTGTACCAGCTGATGACGGACCACGTCACGAGAATGAAAACGAGTGATATGAATTTCAGTAATCGGTTCTAAGACACGCACACAATGCGCCAGTCCTGATTGCTGACCCCGTGGTAAATCGACTTGGGTGATGTCACCGGTAATCACAGCGCGAGATCCAAAGCCCAAACGGGTTAAGAACATTTTCATTTGTTCAGGCGTGGTGTTTTGGGCTTCATCTAAAATCACAAAAGAATGATTGAGGGTACGGCCACGCATATAGGCGAGGGGTGCAACTTCAATAATTTGTCGTTCAATTAATTTGGCCACTTTTTCAAAGCCCAGCATTTCATATAAGGCATCGTAAAGTGGACGCAAATAAGGATCAATTTTTTGGCTTAAATCCCCCGGTAAGAAGCCCAATTTTTCACCGGCTTCAACCGCAGGACGAACCAATAAAATCCGTTGAATTTCGTTGCGCTCGAGCATATCCACCGCAGCAGCAACTGCCAGATAGGTTTTGCCTGTACCGGCAGGGCCAATGCCAAAAGAGATATCACTTTGTAAAATACGTTGCACATATCGTTTTTGATTAGCACCGCGCGGATGAATCCGACCTTTACGTGTCTGTAACCAGATTTCATCTAAAGCACTGTGCGCCTGATCAGTATCAAGCTCTAACTCGTCAGTGTCGGTTTGACTGCCTTGAATCATCAGATGCAAGGTATCAGCACTGAGCTCCTGCAC
Organism: Acinetobacter harbinensis; assembly: GCF_000816495.1. Classification (GTDB taxonomy): domain Bacteria; phylum Pseudomonadota; class Gammaproteobacteria; order Pseudomonadales; family Moraxellaceae; genus Acinetobacter; species Acinetobacter harbinensis. The sequence goes on along the minus strand of NZ_JXBK01000001.1, from coordinate 11,102 downwards.
CGTTTCAGTTTCTTGGTGTAAGCGCATCAGCAGTATTTCGGCTCGCTCGACTGCGGCAATGTCACCATCAAGATAAAAAACATCACCACGTTGTGAGATTTTAACCTCTAAACGTTGTTCAATTTGTTTCAAGTGTGCGTTATAGGCGCCAAACATGCGCTGTAAACGCTCACTTGAAATACCCGGAAAATTTACGTTACGTCGAATCGCTGCAGTCAAGAGAATTCCTTATAAAATGATCTTACCGATCACCTTACATTACGCCACGTCAGGCTCAAGATTCAAGAGTTCACCGTAAACAAAATTCAAGGTCTTAATGTCGGTAATTTCAATCTCGGCAAAACGTCCCACCCATGCAGCATCCCCAATAAACGACACTAAACGCGTGTTGTCTGCTGTGCCGACCAATAAGTTTGGATCTTTATCTGAGACTTTCTCAATCAATACCCGTTGAATAGTGCCCAACATGGCGTCGGTTTTATCAATACTGGAGCGTTTAATCCACTGCTGCACTTGTGCCAAACGTTGTTTTTTAACTGCATCAGGGGTGCTGTCCGGCAATTCAGAGGCCGGTGTGCCCGGACGTTTTGAATAAATAAAACTATACGAGTGATCAAAATCTAAATCTTGAATAAACTGATAGGTCTCGGCAAAATGCGCATCGGTTTCACCCGGGAAGCCGATAATAAAGTCACTGGATAAATGCATATCAGGACGTACTTGACGCAAGCGAGCAATTTTATCGATATACACATCAATGGTGTGATTGCGCTTCATGGCTTGCAATATATCGTTCGAGCCACTTTGTACCGGCAAATGCAAATGTGAAACCATTTGGGGTAAATCACGGTAGCATTCAATCAAGTCATCGTTAAATTCAAGCGGATGTGACGTGGTGTAGCGTAAACGTCCAATGCCCGGAATTTCAGCCACCAAACGCAATAAGTCTGCAAAGGTGCAAATATTGCCTTCAAAGGTCTCACCGCGATAACCATTGACGTTTTGACCCAACAGCGAAATTTCACGCACCCCTTTTTCCGCTAAACCGGCAATTTCGGCCAATACATCATCCAGTGGACGAGATACTTCTTCACCGCGGGTATAGGGTACAACGCAGAATGAGCAGTATTTTGAGCAGCCTTCCATAATCGAGACAAAAGCTTTATAGCCTTCAACCCGTGGTTCCGGTAAAAAGTCGAATTTTTCAATATCAGGGAAGGAGATATCAATTAATTTGATTTTATCTTTCTTGGGGGTTTGTAGTTGTCCGCTGTGCTGATCGAGCATTTGCGGCAAACGGTGCAAGGTTTGCGGGCCAAACACCATATCGACATAGGGCGCGCGTTTTTGAATGTTGTCGCCTTCTTGAGAGGCCACACAGCCACCCACGCCAATCACCAAATCAGGGTTCTTTTCTTTTAATTTACGCCAGCGCCCCAGTTCAGAAAACACTTTTTCTTGTGCCTTTTCACGAATAGAACAGGTGTTCATCAGCAGAATATCTGCTTCACTGGCATCGGTGGTTAGCACATAACCGTGCGAGTCGCCTAAAAGATCTGCCATACGATGACTGTCATACTCATTCATCTGACACCCTTGCGTTTCGATATACAGTTTTTTAACGGTATCGTGGGCAAGCGTGTGCTGTGGCTGGATGACAGTGTTTTCTGAAGCAGCTTGGGCACTATTGGGAATGAAGGTTTGAACCGTCATGTAGGCTCCTAAAGGATCAATCGAAGAAATCGCAAGATTAGATTGTATCGTCTTTCAATCAAGTAACGAATCTAAGCCAATCACAAGATGCGACTCAATTCAAAAGCTATTTAGCTTAGAACGGACCATCGTGCTGTTTAAAATTGCGATTTGGATAGAAGAAAGGCGCATATTTTAGCAGGAATTGCCGCTAAACTTATAGCTATAAATAGGCGCGTAACAATATTGATTTATGAGCTAAAAATGCTTCAGTATTAATATCGGCTAATCATAAGGTTACATAACACAACAGTAGATTAGTTTAATAATACTTAAACTATTTACGAATGATTCGGTGCGATCAGGGAACAAGCAATGACACAAGGCAGGCCTATGTTTAATCAGTTAATCAATAAAAAATATTATAAAGTGCTTGCTTTGACTTTAGCATCAACAGGTTGCATCTCTATTACACATGCTGCGGACGAGCAATTTAATGATGCCTTACAAGCGGCCAATTCCGGTAACTTAAGTTTATTGCAACAATACCGTAGTTCGATGGAAAATGATGTGTTGGGCTATTATCCTGAGTATTGGTCGCTGAACAATAATTTAGCCAATCAGCCTGCCAGTAATATCGTTAACTTTGCCCAGCGTTATCCGCAATCGGCCATGAGTGAAAAACTGGCGGCCGATTATGTCGAAGAAAAAGTCAAACAAGCCGATTTCGCACCGGCACAACCGGTTTTAGCCTATGTCAGTAACCCCGATCCTGCAGAGAGTTGTGCCATTGCACAAGTGCGTGCCAAATCTGGTGATCCATTGGTGTTTGCTGAATATAAAGATGTGTGGCTGACCACCAGTTCGCAACCTGAATCCTGTACCGGTTTAGGCCGTATGATGCTGTCTAGCCCATTAATGACCGAGCAAGATCGTCAACAGCGTTTGTGGGGACAACTCCGCGCAGGTCAATCCGGTCAAGCGTTGGCCACTGCGCAAAGCCTTGGCATGAGTTTGTCACTGGCGCAATTGAATCAGATTCAAGCCAATCCGTTAAATTACTTATGGTCTGCACCGAAGTCATCAACGGTGGAACAGGCTTACTTGGTCTTTGCGATGGGGCGTCTCGCGGATAGCGATTTAAATACTGCGCTGTCCTCGGTGCAACGTGCCGCGCAAGGCGCGCCAGAGCAAGTGCAAAAAGCCCTTTACCGTGCAGTGGGTTATATTGGTGGCACCACAGTGATGAAGAATAATTTTAACCGTGAAGTGTTGAATTATTTAGATGCCAGTTATGGTTTGCCCTTTAGCGGCGAAGAAGCAGAAATTTATGCCCGTCAAGCCATTCGTTTTAATGCTTGGGAAAGTTTAATTCGGGCCATTGATGCCATGAGCGTCAGCCAAAAACAAGAAGATCGCTGGCAGTATTGGTTGGCACGCGCCTCTGAACAGCGTGGCGATGCCAGCTCTAAACGCACTGCTGAATCGATCTTTAAAAAATTGGCGCAGGGTGATGAATATCATAATTTATTGGCCAAAGATAAATTAGGCCAAGGCTATAGCACTGTGCCCAATAATGTACAGCCCTCCAGTAGTGATGTGCAGCGTTTAAGCCAAGATATCCATTTTAGCCGCGCCTTTGCCTTACGCCGTGTGAATGCACCCGATAATTATATTAATCGAGAATGGAATTGGGCGGTACGACAAGCCTATTTAAAACATGACGATGGTTTGCTGCTGGCTGCTGCAAAACGTGCCACCGATATGGGTTGGTATGATCGCGCTATTTATGCCGCAGATCGCACTGAAAACAAGCATAACTATGCCTATCGTTACGCCATGCCGCATCAAAACTATGTGGTTAGTCATAGCCGTAATGCAGGCATTGATCCGGCTTGGGCCTATGGTTTGATGCGTCAGGAAAGTCGTTTTGTCTCGAATGCGCGCTCACACGTCGGTGCAGGCGGATTGATGCAAATCATGCCAGACACGGCCAAATTGGTGGCGCGTCAAATGGGTGAAACCTATAATCCTGCGGCGCTTACAGACATGAATACCAATATTCGTTATGGCACTTTCTACTTGTCGATGATTCAGAATCAATTAAGCAACAGCGCCGTATTGGCTACAGCCGGTTATAACGCTGGGCCAAATCGTGCGCGCCGCTGGCAACCTGAATTTCAGCCGATTGCCGCAGATCAATATACTGAAAGTATTCCCTTGGCTGAAACGCGTGACTATGTCAAACAAGTCATGACCAATGCCACGCATTATGGTGTGTTGTTGGGTCAAGGGCCGCAGTCGATTGCAAAACGAATGAATGTAATTCCTTTAAGAAATAATCCTTAGTACAGATTTAACTTTTAGCCTAACCAGTAGGCTAGGCAGAAACTCAGTCAACTGAGTCGGTAATAGATACACTGACCACGAGGCTTGATTGACTGCCGCTGCTTGATCAACTGAACGTTAAATTCGTTCTAATCATTTTAATTTTGTTCATAGGTTTGACTGATTGATGATGTTTTTTGCGCACCCTTCAATTTTAGGCAGAGCTGCACTGTTTTTATTCAGTGCTGCGCTGTGTGGATGGTTTGCATCTGCTGTTTCTGCCGCACCTGTGCAGGGCTACGTGATGGCGATACAAATGACGCCAGCGGTGTGTATGTTGGATGCGCAAAGTTCAAAGAAGCGTAAGTGTTTAGAAGGTTATTCATTGAATATTTCAGGGTTGTTTCCTGAAACCATGCAAGTGGATTGTAAAACATCATCTTCGGCCGCGTTATCTCCGCTACAAGCCAAAGTGGTGGCACGGGTCATGCCTGACGAAGCAGCACGTGTACAATTGTGGCATGCCATTGGCGGATGTGTGCCGATGAATGCCAGTCAATATTTTCGTACCGTCATTAATTATGCCGAACAGCTTAAAATTCCGGCTGAATTGACCACGCCGGAAACCAAAAAAATGCAAATCGATACTTTGCGCTCGCAATTTCTACGTTTAAATGCGACTTTGCCCAGCACTGCAATTAAGTTTAATTGTAGTGCTTTTCATGGCAACTCAATCTTGACTGAGCTTAAATTGTGCTACAAAACTAATGGCCAATATAAAGCATGTCCGGTCACAGTGGAAAACAACTGCCCGAACTCATTTACCATAAAAGGTTCTTACTAAGCTTTTAGGCATATTTCATTCATATTTCCTATCAGACTTTTGTTGAAGTTGATTCTGTTTTGCATGCAACAGGGCAATGATTGGAGTACAATCTTTGACGTTTATGATTATTAAGATTAAATAGAACAGCTATTTAATTGCCTTGACTATCCTCAATTGGAGATAATTACATGAAGCAAGCAGTTCGTGTTGCCGTTACTGGCGCTGCAGGTCAAATTGGTTACAGCCTATTATTCCGTATCGCCAGCGGCGAAATGTTAGGTAAAGATCAACCAGTTATTTTGCAATTGCTCGAAGTTCCTTTTGAGAAGCCTCAAGCTGCGCTTAAAGGCGTAATGATGGAACTTCAAGACTGTGCATTCCCTCTTTTAGAAGGCATGATCGGTACTGATGATCCAGATGTTGCATTTAAAGATGCTGACTACTGTTTACTTGTAGGTTCTCGTCCACGTGGTCCGGGTATGGAACGTGCTGAACTGCTACAAGAAAATGCTAAAATCTTTACCGTTCAAGGTAAATCAATTAACGACCACGCAAGCCGTGACGTTAAAGTTTTGGTTGTCGGTAACCCTGCAAACACCAATGCTTACATCGCAATGAAATCTGCGCCTGATTTAAACCCAGGTCAATTCACTGCTATGTTACGTCTTGATCATAACCGTGCCCTTAGCCAAGTTGCAGCTAAAACTGGTAAAGCCGTTAAAGACATCAAAAATCTTACAGTTTGGGGTAATCACTCTCCAACCATGTATGCTGACTACCGTTTTGCCACCATCAACGGCGAAAGCGTAAAAGACATGATCAACGACCAAGAATGGAATGCTAACGTATTCCTTCCAACTGTTGGTAAACGTGGCGCTGCAATCATTGAAGCGCGTGGTTTGTCTTCAGCTGCGTCTGCTGCCAATGCTGCAATCGATCATATGCGTGATTGGGCGCTTGGCACCAATGGCGAATGGGTAACCATGGGTATTCCTTCTGACGGTTCTTATGGTATTCCAGAAGGCGTGATGTACGGTGTTCCAGTGACTTGTGAAAATGGTCAATACACGCGCGTTGAAGGCTTAGAAATTGATGCCTTTAGCCGTGAGCGTATGAACGTGACCCTTGAAGAGTTAGAAGGCGAACGTGCTGCGATTGCGCATTTGTTTAACTAATGAATTTCAGCTTAAGCTGATTTTAAATTAGAAAAAAGCACTCCATCTGAGAGTGCTTTTTTAGGTCTAAACTTTATCTTCAACAAAAAATAACATGCTGTGCGGTAGCGACAACTGAATTGCGGGTCGCTTTGAGCTAATTTAGAAAGTACTAAAAAACAATCAAGCGTTGAGGAGAAGATTATGTTTAATCAACAGCCCACCTTAGAACTTTTTTTTGAACAGTTGGGACTAGATGCAAGCGAACAGGCCATTGATGCGTTTATCGAAACCCATCAATTGAGTATGGATATTCCTTTACATAAAGCTGCATTTTGGACACCGGCACAGCATGATTTTATTATCAGTCATTGGAAAAAAGATGATGAATGGGCCATGGTGGTGGATATTTTAAATGAACAATTACATACCGAGCATCGGCTTTCTGGGTCGTGTGAAATGTAAACACAAATTGACACAACATAGTGGCTGCATAGACTATTATTCTGCGGCTATATCTTATAAGTTAATTACATAATAAAGGACAATGAAACTGATAAGGAGTTTGTCATGTTGAGAAATAATAATCCATCCTTTGAATTACTGTTTGCACAACTCGGACTGGCCCAAAGTCCGGCCGCGATTGAACTTTTTATCCGTACCCATCAATTAGCGGCACATCAAAATTTACACGATGCGCCATTTTGGAACAGATCGCAGCGTGATTTTTTAATTAGTCATTTGGTTCAAGATGATGATTGGGCAATGTGGATTGATGAACTCAATCAACAATTACATATGGATGCTGTTAAAGCACAAGCTGCTTCTGCTTAAATAATTGTAATACCTAAGATTTTCCACTTTAAAAAAGCTCCGTAATAATAGATTACGGAGCTTTTTTGCAATTTAAGCTTAGCGGTGCCAGGTTTTAATGCAATTTGCTTTGCAGTAATTGTTTAAACCAAGCGTCTTGATGCAGTGCTTTAAAAGAAGCGTGCATTTGTAACAGTTCTAAATCAAAATCAGGGCTTTTGCTGTATTTATTCAGCCAATGACGAGTCAATGCCGTTTCATTTTTACACACCGAAGCATAGGCCAGATAAAAATAAATATCACTATGCTGATGTTGGCTTAATGGTTTTAAAATTTGTTGTGTAATCAACGCAAAATGCGGTTCGCGGCTAATCTCAAAGTACAACATATAAGCTTTGGCCAATTGGATCGATAAGTCCAAATACGCGCGCATGGGAATTTCTGCAGATTCGACCCGAGCATGTTCTAAAATAACGATCGCTTCTTGTAGAAAATGAATCTGTTCTTGGCGTAGATGGCTTAAAACCACCAATTCTAAGCGTAATGCTGCGCGCTCTAAAGCCAAATCAGGCGTATTGCCAGTCAAATACAGTTGATCTGTTTCACCGATACGCTCGATAATGTTTCTTGTATCTTCAGACATCGCCTTTACCTTTTTAATCAATTCTGCATATATCGGGTCAAACTATACAATTTAAAGCAAATAATCTTTTGCTGTCATTGCATACGCATTAAAATAAAACACTATCGCGTCGTAACCATGCGGTAATCGATAAGCGCTGTTGCTTGGCTTTGAGCACTTCATGTAATAAATCACTTTCAAATAGCACCATGCGATTAGGCTGTGGCAAAAGAATATGCCACTGTTGATTTTTGTCTTGTAAGCGCAGTTCGCCGCCCCAGTCCGCTTGCCAACGCTCATGTAAATAATAGACCGTCGAGATGACTCGATTATTTTTTTGTTGTGGATTGTCACGGTGTAACGCATAGAAATTTCCGCTGTTGTAGCAGGCAAAATGCGCTTCGACTTCTTTCAGGCCTAAATAAAAATATTGATTTAATCGCTCAGATATTCGCTTAAGGGTTGCAATATGCTGTTGAGCAATCGGCAGTTTTGGATCAATCCATAAAATTTGATCATTTCGAATAGTCTGGATTACGCCATTTTGAATGGCTGCTTCACGAAAAGAGTTTAAATGTGCGCTACATTCTTTAACTAAAGCATTAACATAGTCTTGGGTGTAGATATCATCAATAATACTGAAGCCCTGTTGATCTAAATCGTCAATAATTTGATCAACATTACAGGACTTTGGGAGCTGAATTGCATCCATAGGACAAGACTCAAATAGGCGATAAAAAAGGGTGGCGTATTCTAGAGCAAGATATCCTTCAGAATGAAACTTTTTTTCATGCTAAAATGTCCATTGATTATAGGAATTAAAGAAACATGAATTACCGTCACCATTACCATGCAGGCAACTTTGCCGATGTTATGAAGCACATCTTGTTGCTTCAACTTTTAGCACGTTTAAATGCCAAAGATAAACCTTATCGCTATATCGATACGCATGGTGGTGCAGGTAAATACGATTTATCCACTGCTGCTGCACAAAAATCAGGCGAGTTCATTAACGGTATTCATCGTTTGGTGAAATTGGATGACTCAATTACGCGTAATGCTCCTGAAGGGGTTAAGCAGTATCTGAAAATTGTTGAAGATATGCGTGCTGGTTCTGGTCGCGGAGCTTATCCGGGTTCGCCTTGGTTTGCGCTAGAGGGCATGCGTGATATTGATAAAGCCACTATTTTTGAAATGCAAAAAGACGTATTCCAACAATTATATTTCAATATTCGTGATCGCCGTGCCGGCCTACATGAGCGTGATGCTTATGAGGGTTTGTTGGGTGTGATTCCACCGCCAGAAAAACGTGGTTTGGTGATGATTGATCCGCCTTACGAATTAGAACGCAAAGATTTCCCGCAATTGGTGGAATTATTGTCAGTTGCACATAAAAAATGGCCAACAGGCGTTTTTGCAGTTTGGTATCCGATTAAAGATCGCGCCATGATTGATCGTTTTGAAAAGAAAATGATGAGAACAGGAATCCGCCGTCAATTGGTCTGTGAAATTTGTGTTTGGCCAGACGATACACCAGTCGGTCTCAACGGTTGTGCATTGTTGGTGATTAATCCACCTTGGAAATTCTCTGAAGATGCCGATGAAGCATTACAGTGGTTATTCCCACATTTACGTATGAGTGAAAATGGTGGACATGCTGCGGTACGTTGGTTAGTGGGCGAATAAAACATACATTTTGGTTAGAGAGATACGGTTACAGTTAGGATCGAAGAATGACAAATATAAATAAACCTGAAAGTGAATCTTCTATCGTAGACGAGCGTGGTTTTGATGGCATCACCTTTGAGGTGGAAGAAGAAGAGCATACGCAAGAGGGACAGAAGGTCAAACGTCGTGGTATCTATCTGTGGCCGAATCTTATTACCACTGCTGCATTACTCTCGGGCTTTTATTCCATTATTGCCAGTATGAATGGAGATTTCGCTCATGCAATCTATGCCATTTTTCTGGCAGCTTTATTAGATGGATTGGATGGTCGAGTAGCACGTGCAATTGGTGCGCAAAGCGCCTTTGGTGAACAATATGACTCTTTATCGGACTTGTTGGCCTTTGGTGTTGCACCGGCAATCTTAATGTATAGCTGGAGCTTACATGATTTAGGCCGCATCGGCTTAGCTTGCTGCTTTGTTTATACCGCCTGTGCTGCCTTTCGTTTAGCGCGCTTTAACGTGCAGATTGGCGTGGTCGATAAGCGATATTTTATTGGTGTAGCCAGTCCTTTGGCGGCCATTTTAATCATCACTTTGGTTTGGGTGGGACTGGATTTTCCAGCGATCTTTGATCTGCGTGAAGTGGGTATTCAAGCCACCAATGCAGTACTGATTGTTGCGGCCGGTTTGTTGATGATCTCTAATATTAAATATTACTCATTTAAAACGCTAGATCGTAAACGGGTACCTTTTGCGGTATTACCAATCGCAGTATTTATCTTCGCTGCGATCACTTATAATATCCCAGTAGGCATTTTGGTGATTTCTATCATCTACGCCTTGTCTGGTTTTGTGACCACCTTTATGGCCAGAAAAAATACAGCAGTAATAGACACATGAGACGTCTATACGAAAAATAAAAAAAGGAGCAGGGTATGCAGTTGTTGCACGATTTATTGGATCAATCTAAACAGCTCAACCAAGCTCCGCTTCAGGTCCGCCTGCCTTATCATGCCCAGCAAGGGCGATATCAGATTATTCATCAAGCTTTGATTATTGCTAATCTGCCGGCACCGCTACATTATCTAAATTTCCGTAGCATGATTGGTCAATCTAAAATTGCGCTGTTGCGTAATCAAAATTCACTGCGTAGTCGTGCTTTAGATACTGCCACAGTGCTGAGTAGTGTAAGCCCGCATATGCAAGGGCACCTCAATAGCTATTCAATTGAGCAAAACTGTTCCTTAGGGCAAAAGCACTTTCAATTTGCAGATCGAGAAATTATTTCCGGAGATTTTCCTCGCTTTCAAATGCAGCGTAAAGATCGTGAACTGAGTTTTGATTTGACCATTACCACCAGTACCGTTATTTCCTACTTCACTAAGTTGCGTTTGGGTTTAGCTGATCACTGGTCATTATTGTGTCAATGTGAAGGTGAGATTACTTATCAGGGGCAAAAAATTGTCATTCAGCAAATCGGCTGTTTTGAATATGCACGTTCCATTAATTTCGCCTATTTACCTTTGGCTTTTTTTACTTATCAAGTGATTAATCTTCAAAATAATCGTCAGCTTTTACTTACTCAAATTCGTGATCGTTTTAACCGTATTGTGCAATCGCGTTTATATTTACGTGATGCTACAGCTGGTACCAGTCAGATGTTCGATAAAAACGTTTACTTTAAGGTACATCGACTTTATCCCAAAATAAAAACTCCGCATGGGCAAAGTATGTATTTGCCACGTGAGTTTGAATGGCGTTATGAAGCAAAAGATGGCAGTTGTATTGCGGTGCAAGCCCAAAGCCGCGGAGATTTTAAATTTGGTTTGGCGGCAGGTTATGTCGGCAGCTTTAAATATCAAATTAAAATTAATCAGCATGAAGAAACGGGCGAAAGTGGCTACATTGAATACAGCGATTGTCGTGCTTTGTTGTGGCAAGAACAAGACAAAGCAGAGAAGATGCGCAGTGAATTGATGAATCAAGTGCCATTTGCG